>OZ244857.1:0-3830000 GCA_965220935.1 Rhodothermales bacterium | reverse complement strand
GGGTACTTAGATGTTTCAGTTCCCCAGGTTCGCTTCCAAGGGCCTATGTATTGAGCCCAAGGATGACACTCAGAAAGTGCCGGGTTGCCCCATTCGGAAATCCACGGATCCATGCTTATTTGCAACTCCCCGTGGCTTATCGCAGCTTATCACGTCCTTCATCGCCTGCCCGTGCCAAGGCATCCACCATGCGCCCTTTCTTGCTTAGACCTTTGAGATTTTACACAAGTCAGGTTCGCGAGAACTCCCGGTGGGAGAGTTCTCTGCGCTCGTTTTACGCTCGGATGAAAGCCAAATGACTTTCATCATTTCTGCGCGTTGTTCATTATTGGCGAATATCATCATGTCAAAGAACTTGGATCACGAGTGATCCTAGTGGAGTTAGCCGGATTCGAACCGGCGACCCCCGGTATGCAAAACCGATGCTCTACCATCTGAGCTATAACCCCTCGCACACAAGAACCGTTTCGGGGTGGGGCTGGGAGGAGTTGAACCTCCGACCTCACGCTTATCAGGCGTGCGCTCTAACCACCTGAGCTACAGCCCCTGATGTGCGGGTTTGTCCATTTGCAAAACCAGAGGAGAGTATAGCGAGTCCTGTCGATTCGGAAGACTGTTGTCTCAAGGCTCTCTTTAGGAGGTGATCCAGCCGCACGTTCCCGTACGGCTACCTTGTTACGACTTAGCCCCAGTCACTTAATTTACCTTCGGCCGCTCCCTCCGAGGTTGGGTCACGGACTTCGGGTACCCTAAGCTTCCATGGCTTGACGGGCGGTGTGTACAAGGCCCGGGAACGTATTCACCGCGTCGTTGCTGATACGCGATTACTAGCGATTCCGGCTTCATGGAGTCGAGTTGCAGACTCCAATCCGAACTTGGAGTGATTTTATGGATTAGCTCCCTCTCGCGAGGTGGCAGCCCGTTGTATCACCCATTGTAGCACGTGTGCAGCCCCAGGCGTAAGGGCCATGATGACTTGACGTCGTCCCCACCTTCCTCACTGCTTGCGCAGGCGGTTTCACTAGAGTCCCCGGCATTATCCGCTGGTAACTAGTGACAGGGGTTGCGCTCGTTGCGGGACTTAACCCAACATCTCACGACACGAACTGACGACAGCCATGCAGCACCTCACGACCGGCCCGAAGGAGGATCCCTTTCAAGACCTGTCCGGCCGTGTTCGAGCCTGGGTAAGGTTCTTCGCGTTGCATCGAATTAAGCCACATGCTCCACCGCTTGTGCGGGCCCCCGTCAATTCCTTTGAGTTTCACTCTTGCGAGCGTACTCCCCAGGTGGGATGCTTAACGCGTTAGCTTGGGCGCTGACCCCACAATGAGGGCCAACACCGAGCATCCATCGTTTACGGCGTGGACTACCAGGGTATCTAATCCTGTTTGCTCCCCACGCTTTCGTGCCTCAGCGTCAGTACTCGTCCAGTCGCCCGCCTACGCCTCTGGTGTTCCTCGTGATATCTACGCATTTCACCGCTACACCACGAATTCCAGCGACCTCTCCGAGACTCAAGAACGGCAGTTTCAAAGGCAGTTCCACGGTTAAGCCGTGGGCTTTCACCTCTGACACACCGCCCCGCCTACACACCCTTTACACCCAGTGAATCCGGACAACGCTTGCACCCTCCGTATTACCGCGGCTGCTGGCACGGAGTTAGCCGGTGCTTATTCATGTAGTACCGTCAAACCTCCCTGAGGGAGGCGTTCTTCCTACATAAAAGGAGTTTACGCCCCATAGGGGTGTCTTCCTCCACGCGGCGTGGCTGGGTCAGGCTTTCGCCCATTGCCCAATATTCCCTACTGCTGCCTTCCGTAGAAGTCTGGCCCGTGTCTCAGTGCCAGTGTGGCTGATCGTCCTCTCAGACCAGCTACGGATCGTTGCCTAGGTAGGCCTTTACCCTACCTACAAGCTAATCCGACGCAGGCCCATCCCTGAGCATCCGAAGACTTTTATCTCACATCATGCGATGTGAGACGGTATGCGGTATTAGCCACCGTTTCCGATGGTTATTCCCCACTCAAGGGCAGGTTGCCTACGCGTTACTCACCCGTGCGCCACTGTACTAGCATCCCGAAGGATACGTTCTCGTTCGACTTGCATGTATGAAGCCCGCCGCCAGCGTTCGTCCTGAGCCAGGATCAAACTCTCCGTAGTTAGAGATTTTGAAAATTATATGTGAGCTCTTTAGCACACTCTTCCTGACTAATTTGGATTGACTAATCTATCGTAATAGAAAAATCGGTTCCTTGTCTGAATCGACAAAGGACTCGCTATACTCTCAATCTGTCAAAGAACTGCGCCCGCAAAAAACTGCAGGACGGCTAATATACGAACTTTTTTTTGATTTTACACAAACAGATATATTTTTGTAAAAAACTTGGTCTTAATGGCATCAATTACCTATACCATGCGTAAAACCAGAACTTTCTATTCTTCTCTATCCAAATCGCATAATTAGCTTGCCCAAAATTGCGGCAAAGATAGGATTGTATGTATTTTTGAATCATTTGTTTCAAAGAATATCGTTTTTTTTGATTTTTTTTCCTAATTCCTCGTGAAACCTCGTCCATTACGAAAAAATCCTTATTTAATTTGGGGTGCGCTCCTGTTATTTGCTACTGTATCTGGACTCTATTACAGTATTGACCAGATCGTCATGCCCCGCATGACTCGTCAAAATGAGATCATTACCGTTCCGGACCTAAGGAGCAAATCGTTAGCCGATGCTCTGACTGAGATTGAGGTATCATCGCTTGTTTTAGGCGACACGACATCGCGTATCGGACCTGAAAGCCTACAAGGCTTAATCGCATCTCAGAGCCCTCGCCCTCGTGCGTCCGTCAAATCTGGGCGGCGTGTCTATTTGACGATTTATCGTGGAACGGAACCCGATATTACTATTCCAGATGTGACCGAGCAATCTCTGCGCAACGCCCGATTGATTCTTGAGTCTGTTGGATTGGTTGTCCATCAAGAGGCACCCGATACCATTCCGAGTCCTGTGCCTAGAATGGTGACACGAATAGTCCCGACTGCTGGTGAGGTTGTTCCTCGGGGAGACAGTGTAACTGTCTTTTATGGTCAGGGCCTCAATTTAGACCGTCTTGTTAGTGTCCCCAATGTCGTAGGACAGCGCTATATTATTGCTGATTCACTCCTAAGGTTATCGTCGTTATGGCCTACGCTATTGGATACAATACCACAAAATGACAATCCCTTAATCCAGAGGCAGTCTCCAGCGCCAGAGGTACGTCTTCCTGCAGGTTCTACACTACGACTATATGCGACTCCAGATTCCGTTGATGGGCTTACTGATGAGAGATTAGGGCCATGACAAGCACCTATATTTGGGAGTATCCCTTTGACTATTCAGCGAGATACACTGAAAGATCTTCGGCTGCGTTCACTTCTATGCGCTCTCGGTATTTGGTCTGTATCTTTCGTCCGACATAATCGGGGTAGAGTGGAAATTCTCGATGGCCTCGATCAATCAGGGTCATGAGTTGAATACTTGCAGGGGATCCCATTTCGCAGACGGCCAATACAGCACGAAGCGCAGTTCGTCCAGTATACAGGACATCGTCTACGATCAGCACCACTTTATCTGTCACATTTTCTTTGTTTTCCTTGAGATCATTAAGATCAAGGGGAATGGGCTGAACGTTGCGCTGGTTAATCTCGCTGACATGATGGGCAAGGGCCTGAGCGACATGAATTCCTTTTGGAACGATGCCAAAGAGAACTAAGTCTTTAGTGCCTTGGTTTTGCTCATCCACTTCACAGGCGAGGCGAGCGATGATTCGTTCAATTCGTTGTGGTTCAAGAATTAATGTGCGCATCAGGTGACACGCTAATTCTGAAACATCGCCTTAATACTGCCCCAACTTCGTGGAATTGCAGTAGGGGTATAGTTGACTTTCCGTTCTGCGAGTTGCTGACGCGTTCCATTATCAAGGACGACTTCTAAGCGATAGTCCACTATCGCAGCTGCAGATTTATAGAGTTTGTCATCACGCACAGAGTACTGCACATCTGCACCGCGAACAGAGACTTCTGCTATCTGCAAAAACACATCACTTTGAGCAGACTTACGAAAGAGCTCATAGGTCTTGACATTTGACTCTGCTTCGGCCTCCCAGGTAATCGTGACTACACCAGCATCAAAGTCTGTGTTGAAATATCGAAGTCTCACGGACACGAAGCTGGAGGCACCAGTCAATACGGCTAACAATAAAATTAATGACACTCGCATATTCGCTTCAATCACTATGAAACTGTTTTGTTCCAAATACGGCTTCCCACACGATAGTATACACCATAAAGTTGAATTATACTCAATATCATTGTATAAATCATGTGGGTTGCATTGGCACGATCACTAAAACGATTCTTATCATCATGATCCACCTTAGTGCATTTCTATCAGGTGCCTTCTATCACTGTTTTTGGAGGCACTGATGAGAACTATCTTCCTGTTGACCTTGGTGTATTTCAATTCAGAGTCACTCAAGACATTGAAGCCGTGCATCAGCGGGCTCAACTTTATTAAAATCATTTATGTTATTGTTTTAAGTTAATTTCGTATATTCGGTAAACTTTCATATTTCCACAACTTTATATACTACGATTATGACATCTTTACGGTCTTACCTCGTTGCTCTTGCAGGGCTCTTTGCAATCATCCTTACTGGCTGTAATCCTCGAGCAGTAGAATCTTTACTTGTTGATGCACCTGAAACGCTTGAAACCAATCAGAGTGGCGATTTTTCTGCCATGGCAAATGAAGATGCTCGTGCTCCAATAGACTACTCTTGGGATTTCGGGGACGGTACAACTATGGACGGTACATCCGTTGAGCATGCTTTTAGCGAGGCTGGTTCCTACACTGTCATGGTTACGGCATCTAACCGTGGCGGCAGCTATTCTGAGAGTACTAGTGTGGTGGTCATGAATCCGCCTGTCCCTGCACAGGTTCTTGCGATATTAACGAATCCTACGAGTATTGATACACAGACACCTGTTGAGTTTAGTGCAAATGTGCGAGGGGATGCACCAATGTCCTATTCTTGGAATTTTGGTGAAGGATCAATGTCATCCGAACCCACACCTCAACACACATTTATGTCTGCGGGCGACTATACAGTATCTCTGGAACTCACTAATGAGCATGGAGAGGATTCACGCACGCTTGATGTCTCGGTTGTTCAATTTGAGCCCCCCTACTGTGCGGATCTTACGGAGATGAACTCTGTGCTTTTTGATCGCAACTCAAGTGTGATTTCAGATGATGCGATGATGACTCTTTCTGATAACGTTGAGATACTGAGCGAGTGTCTGAACTTAAATGCTCGAATTGAAGGTATGACCAGTCCACTTGAGCGGAATCCTCAGGAGTTATCTGAAGACCGGGCGCGTGCATTGATGGATCATTACACATCTAATGGTATTGATGCTGAGCGTTTGACGATGGCTGGCTTGGGTAGCTCAGCAGGAACTTCAAAGAAGAGCGGTGCAGATCAGTTTCAGCGTGCTGACACTATCCCAATCCGTTAGCCTCTACGTATCTGTTAGATCATTCGGATCCTGGGGGAATTATTCAACTATCTGCTGTGTTGACCATTAGATACAGCAGTTGTGTTGTTGCCCTGTGTTGTGACACTTCTTTGTGCGACTCTGCTGATCGTTCAGAAGGGATTTTGTTATATCTTGAAACCTTTTCAGGGAGCACTTAATATTCTATCTGCCCTCAACGCCGTTAATCGCTGGTACTTACAATTGAGCGCTCTTGAAATAGGGTTGATCTAATCACCTTCTCGCTTTGTTCCCAAGAGGTGCCTGTTCGTATAGTATATCAATCTATTTTGAATCTTTGCATTTGAATAAAATAATCTTGTCATTAGTCTATGCACACTGAGATACCCAACACATCTTATTGCTATGAACAATCAAGGGAGATTGATTTCAAGGAACTTGCTGGCCGAGTAAAAACTATGCGAAGGGAGGGGAGGCTTTCGCCTGTAGTATTAGATCGTATTAGAAAATATTTTCGAATAAAAAATATCTACCACTCTAATGCTATTGAAGGTAATTTACTCGCAGTTGGCGAAACTAGAACTGTTGTTGAGGAGGGTCTAACGATTACTGGTGTTCCCCTAAAAGATCAAGCAGAAGCCCGCAATCTGTCTGATGCTCTTGATTATTTAGAAACGATTGTTAAAAATGATCAACCAATCAGGGAAGTTGATATTCGTCAAATTCATAAACTCGTACTTAAGGAATTTCCGAAGAGGCTGGAAAATACCGCTCAAAACCAGTTGAAATTAGTGGGTCAGACTATAAACCCACAAATCCCGAATCAATACCCGTAGCGATGGCAGAACTTGGTGACTATTTAGCCAAAATTAGTAATCCTGAATCTGCAGACTTGGGAAGTTTAAATGGACTGATAGTAGCGTCAGTCACACATACATGGTTTGTCACAATTCATCCATTTATTGATGGGATGGACGCGTTGGCAGACTACTTCTGAATTTGATCTTAATGAGATATGGGTTTCCAATTGCAATCATTGCAAAAGAGGATAGAATCAGATACTATGATGCACTTGAGCAATCACAATCTAGCGATCTGACAGCATTTATATCACTTATTTCAGAGTGTATAAGTGAAAGTCTTGAGGAATATGAGGCCGCGGCGGAAGAGCAGAATACACATTCTCAATGGATTGAAAACTTGAAAAACAAATTTTCAGAGACATACGGTGTCCAAGTTGAAAATCAATACGAAGTGTGGAAAAATGCCATGGAATTGCTGAAGAGCTATTTGCAAGGCTCCGTTGAAAGTTTTAACGAGATTGACTGTTATGGCGCTAAGTTGTATTTCAAAGATTATGGTAATTTAGAATTTGAAAAATATTCTGCTCTTCGCGTGGGTGAATCTAGAAAACGTACATGGTTTATGAGTGTCCATTTTCGTACGATTAACAATACTTTTGTTAGGCGTCTTTTCTTATTTGGTAAAGCAACGTATAAAATGAGCCAGAAAGAGTGCTGGGTGACTCTGTATATTGCTAAGGATCAGCCGCGAGGCTCTCAAAATTTTGAGCGTTTGATGAATATTGACTCCACTAAACCAGATGAGATTGTTGAGATAGGCTATGCCATCAAAAAGGAACGTTTCGTAGTGCGACCCAAAACTGGTGGGCCCAAGTTTACCAACATTGAGAGTTTCGCCCAGAAACTAATTGAAAGCATGGTGATCCAAAATGCGGAATAAATTCCAAGTTACCTTCCGCAATTGATCTTTGACGCTCAATACCCCTAAATGGTGCTCAATTGAATATGAGTTCAGAATGAGGTTTCCCATCTAAACTATTAATCCAGAAATTCTGAGAAAAGTGATACCGAACTAATCCGATTCTCTTTTGTCTAGTATCTATCCAAGTGCGCCACGTAAAATATAATTGGAAATCTGTAGAAGAAGAATGAGACATTTGCCCGTCAATTTTATAAAACGCGTCACAGGTCCTCCAGAACAATATTTTTGGTAAAATGCGGAGGTTTTGCATTAAGGCTTGAATGGATGACGTTTCTTGATGTTCATAACACACAACTTGGACAGTATTTAGTTCTCTAGAAATAAATACTCATAAGAAGCATTACCCACTCTGGGGATATTTTTGTCCCCATTTTCTGTCTGTTGGCCTGCGACCGTACACACCAGTGTCAGTAATAATTGCGATGTACGGGCGATAGTTCTTTTTGATAAATCTAAATATCTTAGCGTTGTTTTGGGCGACTAATTGTGCTCTTTGTAGATGTGTTCTACCTGAACGAATAATAAGGGAATTATATACGTGAGTACCCATCTATTTGACGGCTACCTTTTACGTATCCATTTCACGGCTCATAGGAGTCTCTACGAGAACGCTCCTCCACGTGCAGATGCCCCAATCCCGGAGGCCTGTAATACATTTGCAGATGCGTTGATATCTGATGGCCACATGCCATACACTTAAACTTGCTTTGCGTCTTGCGATTGACTTTATCTGTATGACCACACTGATTACAGCGTTGACTGGTATACTTCGGATCTACAAGAATCACGTTGCCAAACTTGTAATCGCAATAGGTATTAAACCGTCCCCATCCAGCGTTGAGAATGACGCGGTTTAACCCTGCTTTTGCCTTCACATTGGTTCCAGGGTTCTCAACCGTGCCCTTAGCAGACTTGGAACATAGTCTTGATCTTCAAGTCTTCACGTTTCAACGTATAGGCCTTATTGGACAATCTACGGCTATGTTGATGTGCCGCATTCGTTCTGCAGTTCTTCTGTTTTCGCTTCCACTTGGCAATCCTTCTCTTTGTCCGCAAGGATCTACCAGACCCTTTCTGTTGTCGGGCTAACTTTCTTTGCCACCGACGAATCTTAATTTCTTTATCCGTCAAATCAGGAATCGGTAGCATACCTTGTTCACCATCCGTTGAGAAATAAGAAATGTTATAGGTATTCACGTCAATGCCAATCTCTTTGCCATCGTCCACCGTCTCTGGTAGATGTGTGACTTTGTAAATTACGCTCATCTTCCAGGACCGTCCGTCTTTCTTCACGGTGACTTCAATCGGCTCACCGTCTGGATAAGGATTACCGCCTTTCCTACGAAACTTCATCCAGCCAATCTTCTGGATATGGACATCATTCCCTCGGAGCTTAAACAATCCTTTGGTCGCCGTAAACGAATTGTGTTGAAACCGATTATGGAACGTAGGATGGTCACGTAATCCCTTGAAGAAAGCCTGCCACGCCTCGGCCTGATGCTTTAAGGTGTTTCGTACAATGTTGGACGAATACCGATTCAATCAAGAAATGGTGGGGCGAAAAGACGTGTATCTCCTACTTAATGACGGCCAGGTCAATTCTGGATTATCCTTATGTTCGTCTTTATAGTCCCTGTTGATTTGGTCAAGAAACGTATTCCATACAAACCTGCATGCTCCGCAAAGCCCTGACAAGAGATGGGCTTTCCACTGCGTGCCGGGTAATAGGCGGTACTCTATTCCACGATAGGAACAGTTTGAATCCGAAGATTTAAAAGCCTTTTTAACAGGCATGATATCAAGGTTCAGTTGATGTTATGGTAAGCAATAGGATAGATTCTCCTCTATCCTATTGTGTCTGTTATACTCTCCAAAATAGAATGGTTCCATTCTTTGGGTACTCACGTATATAATTCCCAATAATAAATAGGCCTAAACACATATCCATTACAAATTTGGTCTGATTCTCGCTTTGAGCAATTTTGTAATCATAGGTTAATGGATAATAGCCCATCTCAGAAGATTTTTTCATCCATACTTCGTCTGATATACCTTTTTCAAACAAATCTCTATGTCTAACCACTTTTATCCATGCACTCTCTAAAACCTCAACAAAACAATCACTATCAAGACATTCGTCTACATAAAATTGAGGCTCTCTAATGAGTGGCATAGGCGATTGCATCCTCAACCCTGGCGAGAGCAATTCCATACCCTGAAGCTATATCTTTTAGAGATTCTCCACCCTCAAATCGCTCATATACGATCTCAACGGTAATTCCAGTACCAGTGATTGATGGTTGCCCAAACCGTACTTGAGGATCTATTTTGATGCTCTTCTTCTTTTGGTCTTTAATCCATGGGTACAGTACATTCGGTAGATTTGCATCTTTGAATTCAAGCCGGTTGATATAGTCTCCTATTAACTCTATTGATTCTAATTGTCCGTGACAGATCGCATTCAGCAAGATATCTTGGGCACGCTTGAAGTATACCTCAGACCCAACGCGGATCCTATGATCAATGAGCGGATAGGAGATTTCAAGTTTTTCTCGAAGGTAATCAGATGCTTCACATATTTTGGAGAGAGGAATTTCAAGGGTTTTTCTCATATAGTTGATCGCAAAGGCCTCTGAGAGTTGAAGAAAATTCAATGTTTGATCTGAATTTAAGTTTGATATCAGAGATCCCTTTGGGTATCTATTTAACCAATAATACAAAGTAGAATAGGGTATTCTAAGTGCCTTAGATACACTTTGACAGGAGTACAACGGAAACTCCCGAGGGTGAATATCACCATAAATCATAGTAGTGTTGTTGAAAAGAATAGCAGTCTGAGTAATGTACCATCAAACTTTCACACATTTTGTTTCTCAGACTGGTATAGCCAATGATTCTGCGAATTCCCCAGATTGTTGTAGCCTTTTTACTAACCTGAATTTCCATCACAGGATAGTAAAACAATTAAAGGGTATCTCAAGCCGAGAGTTTAGAGTGGGTACGGACTCCTTCCTATTTCGCCGCCTCATGTGGGGGCGCACCTCTACAAACGATCAAACAATAGAAATCTGCGCCGTAAAACCCCGTAATGAAGTACTACGGCGCATTTGATAAGGATGGTAGCCCAGAGGGTTAGCCGCCGCCCCAGTTGAAAATATTTGCTAGGAATCCGAGGATTCCAGTCGCTGCCAATATGCTCAGAATTATGATCAAAGTGTTGTACTTTGTGTTCTGAGCGTCAATCTTCGTGTTCTGAGCGTCAATCTTGGACTCCAGTCGGGCATTGCTAGAATCCATTCGATCAAATACACTATTAGATAACATGATTTTAATACGTTCAGTGAGTTCGTTGGCTTCGTCTGGATCAAGCCCAGACTTTCTAGCAATTGCGAAATGCGTGTAAATTGACCTATCTGGTCAGTATCGTGCTCATTCATAATTGTATAAACAGATCTGCAATGTATATGTTCCATCTGACTGCAAAGTCTCCATCACAGTATTATTATCTACCGATGGATACCGCACATATTTATTTTTCAAAGCCGTATTGGTCTCTGTTCTATTTCACACATCCATACACTTTGCACAACCCTCAAGAATTTTCCGATGTGTTCAGAAAATTATGAAAGACATGCCAAGCGTTGTATAGCTGATATAATGAATTGCGTCCTTACATTAATGTCATCTTGGACCCGTCAGATCACAGTGATAGTATCCGCACTCATTTTTGAGCAATCAGAAAATTGCACCTAATGGAAACGACCTATGTCTTAAACATTTTATAACAACATTAGGGAATTATATACGTGAGTACCCATCTATTTGACGGCTACCTTTTGCGTATCCGTTTCACGGCTCATAGGAGTCTCTACGAGAACGCTCCTCCACGTGCAGATGCCCCAATCCCGGAGGCCTGTAATACATTTGCAGATGCGTTGATATCTGATGGCCACATGCCATACACTTAAACTTGCTTTGCGTCTTGCGATTGACTTTATCTGTATGACCACACTGATTACAGCGTTGACTGGTATACTTCGGATCTACAAGAATCACGTTGCCAAACTTGTAATCGCAATAGGAATTAAACCGTCCCCATCCAGCGTTGAGAATGACGCGGTTTAACCCTGCTTTGGCCTTCACATTGGTTCCAGGATTTTCTACTGTGCCCTTAGCAGACTTGGACATAGTCTTGATCTTCAAGTCTTCACGTTTCAACGTATAGGCCTTATTGGACAATCTACGGCTATGTTGATGTGCCGCATTCGTTCTGCAGTTCTTCTGTTTTCGCTTCCACTTGGCAATCCTTCTCTTTGTCCGCAAGGATCAACCAGATCCTTTCTGTTGTCGGGCTAACTTTCTTTGCCACCGACGAATCTTAATCTCCTTATCCGTTAAGTCAGGGTGTGGTAACATGCCCTGTTCACCATCCGTTGAGGAATAAGAAATGTTATAGGTATTCACGTCAATGCCAATCTCTTTGCCATCGTCCACCGTCTCTGGTAGATGTGTGACTTTGTAAATTACGCTCATCTTCCAGGACCGTCCGTCTTTCTTCACGGTGACTTCAATCGGCTCACCGTCTGGATAAGGATTACCGCCTTTCCTACGAAACTTCATCCAGCCAATCTTCTGGATATGGACATCATTCCCTCGGAGCTTAAACAATCCTTTGGTCGCCGTAAACGAATTGTGTTGAAACCGATTATGGAACGTAGGATGGTCACGTAATCCCTTGAAGAAAGCCTGCCACGCCTCGGCCTGATGCTTTAAGGTGTTTCGTACAATGTTAGACGAATACCGATTCAACCAAGAAATGGTGGGGCGAAAAGACGTGTATCTCCTACTTAATGACGGCCAGGTCAATTCTGGATTATCCTTATGTTCGTCTTTATAGTCCCTGTTGATTTGGTCAAGAAACGTATTCCTTACAAACCTTCATGCTCCGCAAAGCCCTGACAAGAGATGGGCTTTCCACTGCGTGCCCGGCAACAGACGATACTCTATTCCACGATAGGAACAGTTTGAATCTAAAGGGTTAGAAGCCTTTTTAACAGGCATGATGTCAAGGTTCAGTTGATGTTATGGTAAGCAAATAGGATAGATCTCCTCTATCCTATTGTGTCTGTTATACTCTCCAAAATAGAATGGTTCCATTTTTTGGGTACTCACGTATATAATTCCCCAACATTAATTGAAAAGTCAGAATCTTACGGAAATCTATTTTAATAAAGCATTCCTTGACTATATGGAAATCAGGCAAGCCATATCGTTTATCCACACATCTTGAACTCATAAAAATAAGCAGTCTAAATAAAGTGTGAAAAATGCATCATCTAGTAAAGCTTATTATCGCTCTTTCACTGCAGTTATTCATGAGGCCATCTCATCAGATGCCAGAGAAAAACCCCTATCCAAACATTGTGTTAATCATGACAGATGATCAAGGATGGGGCGACACTGGTTACAATGGACATCCTTATTTGAGAACTCCCAATATTGATCAAATGGCTACAAATGGGGTCGTATTCTCACGTTTCTATGCAGCATCTCCCGTCTGTTCTCCAACCCGCGGAAGCGTATTGACTGGACGCCATCCACTTCGATATGGAATATGTAATGCCAATTGCGGGCATTTAAAACCTCAAGAAGTCACTCTTGCAGAATTGGCCAAGGAAAGGGGATATACTACTGGAATTTTTGGTAAATGGCATCTAGGCACCCTGACTCGCGATACTGTTGATGGCAATCGTGGAGGTAGACCTCAATACGATAAGCATTATTCTCCGCCCTCTGTGCATGGCTTTGATGAATACTTCGTGACCGAATCTAAGGTACCTACATGGGATCCAATGATTACACCTCGTAGTTCAGCAGGCGATGTGTCTCCATCTTTGCGAGAGGGAGAACCCTTCAATACATTCTATTGGTCCGGGCCTAGTCAAATAGAAACACAAAATCTTGCGGGAGATGATTCTCGTGTGATTATGGATCGTTTCATTCCATTTGTGGAAAATACAATACAAAAAGAACACCCATTCCTGGGTATTGTCTGGTTCCACTCCCCACACCTCCCCGTGATTGCAGGAGAAAAACATAGAGCCCAATATTCAGATTTATCTGTTGATCAACAACATTATTATGGAGCATTAACCGCCATGGACGAGCAAGTTGGACGGCTCCGAAAAGCCTTACAAAGATTGGGAGTCTCTGAGAATACCATATTGTTTTTTGCCAGTGATAATGGCCCCGAAGGCTTGTCTGATAGTGGGCGAACACAAGGCATCACTAAAGGGCTCAGAGGTAGAAAAAGAAGTCTTTATGAAGGGGGTATAAGAGTCCCTGGCATCATGGAATGGCCCGAAACCATTCCATCTGGAAGCGTTGTTACATCCCCTAGTTTTACTTCGGACTATTTTCCCACGATTGCAAGTATATTGAAGATTGACCTGCAAAGATTTCATCGCCCTTATGATGGAATTAACTTATTGGACCTGATTGATGGAACACGAGAAAAGAATCTTGCATTCAAGTTTCAGGAACAAGCTAGTCTGATTAGTGAGACCTACAAGATATATAGTAGCGATAGCGGTAAATCGTTTGCGTTGTATAACTTAAAAGAAGACCCCTCTGAGTCCAACAATATTGCTGATCAATATCCAGACATTCTAAGTGAAATGGTAGAGGAGTGGAAGGATTGGCGAGAATCACAACTGGCAAGTATCAGTGGGGCTGATTATTCTCATTGACCACGTGAATTCAATAAAGATTCACACACACTGCCTGACAAAATTACGCAGTTCTATAAACTTTAAAAAGCATCTCCTGAGCAGGGTCATATATTTAGGCTACTGTTTAATCAAGAAATCTATACAATAGCTGTTGATGATCAAATATGTGAATTGTACGATACTGATCAGAAAATTTGTTGCTAGTCTATCAAAGTAATCATATTGGGCGCCCTGTCACCATTTCCTGATAATTACATCCAAATCATCCTTTGCATTTTCCCCGATTAATTCATACTCAAATCCATCTTCAGAAACCATTACTGCCTGATCAGATGTCTTTGTCTGAGTCCTCCTGAATACTGGACTCCATTGATTTTGAATTGATTGATTGATACACCGTGCAACAATATCCTTCTTACCCGAGCGAACAGCAATGACCGATGAAGAAAGGCAGTTGGCTATGGCATAGCATTGATCTAAATTTGATTTGGCCTGTGGTGGAGAGGGGGATATAATGATCAGCTGGCCTTCTACGATATTCTCTTTCATGTTAGAGCGCCGAAGAGCTTGTTGCATTTTTTCTTTCGCAACCAAGATACATTTCCCTCCTCCGTTCAAGGAACTATCAATTGCAGACTTCTCAATTTTGGATCTGTAGGTTGAGATCAATACACGCTCCTCAGTGGCTAATAAATCTCCCAGTGATATTGCATAGTCCAAGTCAGAATTCTCCGATTTTGTAGATCCCATCACTGAGATTTTAGGAGTGTCCCTGAGATGTGATAGATTTTTGCCTCCCACGATAAATAGTACTGGAGGACAATTGTGACCTAGCTTTTCTTTAAGCACTTTCGGATAGATTTTGTCAGATCTAATGGCGGCATCTATATTTGCTTGGCTCCAATTGTTTATTTGTTGAAGTAGTGCGCTATGCCGGCTTGGATCAACTAGATGTCTGATTCGATCTATTGTCACCAAAGTGGTGTCCCAGTCCTGCAGGACTTCGCCCAATGAACGATTGATAAGATGCGCAGGTGTGAGATTTTTGCTCCTTAAGTATTGGGCAAATTTTTCCCATTCCTTGATATCCATGGGAGTCACTTTATCAGAGGTCTCCGCTTCCAATTGGACGGTCAGTAGAATGACAGCATGGCGGAGCGTCTCTTGATTTATATCTGTTGACAAAGACCTACTTGATGAGAAAGATTCCGCCAGTATGGTTTGAAGATGACTATGTGCATGTTCGCCATATGGCAGATCTCGGGCACCTTCTGAAATAATCTGCTCATTGGCAGTTCCAACATCACTGATAGACTTGACCCACAAAGGCACCCACGAGTGCTTTAAATTCTCTTTAGCTCCGCTGATTGTGCCACCTTTCATACCAGAGCGAACAACAACTGCCGCATCGGATAGACAATAGATATACTTATTGCGCTCCATTGCCGCACTTGCAAATTCGTATCGGCCTAATTTCACCTCTGGATCTGTTCTTGAAAGTAATAGGAGTTGATCATATTCAAGATAATCTCGGCAGGTATGCTCCATGGACCGTCTCAGTAAGTTATCTGACAACACGCCGATCACTTGACCTCCCTGGTCAAGGCACCCATTCATCGCCGTAATGTCTACACCTTTAGCACCTCCCGAAATAATCATTTCGCCAGCATCAGATGCAGCACGGCCAAATTGTCTGGTGTACTCTAAATCTTCTTGTGGAGCATTACGCGATCCGACAACTGCGATACCGCCGCCTTGAATTAATGTGCGATTCCCAATTCCAAAGAATAAGGGAGGGTGCCAGCTTGGAATTGTTCGGTCAATTCTGTCCGTGATCCTGTAAGGAAAATCTTTGTCCAAGTACGTTGCAATCCAGATGCCTGCTTGCTGCCAGCGTAAAGAGGCCTCTGCTAAGGCCAACCCCCTATTCAATAAGCGATAAATTTTATCTAATGGTACATTTTTCTGCGCCCAGTCTTGTAGAATATTTGCATCATTAAATAGGTCCTGCGGGGCGAGTTGATGTTCATCTAGCCACTTGCGCAGACGATTCCATTGGGGCAGTGTAAGGGGCTTTTGTTCCTGCGAAGTGCGATTGCCCAGGTGTCCTGTTAACAGTAGGATTGCCTTCGCATTATCAGAAAACTCCATGATGATTAATGTCTATTACCAATTGTGAATTGATCCATCTTCCTCAATGAAGATTGGGGGTGAAATCATACAAGTCTCAACATAATGATCATAAAATGGGTTCATTCATTTGCCGTAGATGTTAACGCAACGGGATAGACTTCTTGGCAACCCTCTCGGCCAAGAAGAGCGGCTGCGATTGTGAATGTCCATCCAGAATCCACAATGTCGTCAATCAAAAACGCGGGTGACGGAAGGACTCTTCCAGAGATCTTAAATGCACCGTCAAGATTATTGCATTGATGAAAACTGTTCTGCTGAAGTTTCTGGGGCTTGCTTTTACCTGTCGCGCTTAATACTTCCGAAAATGACAACCCAAGTTTCTTTGCCAGCCGCCTTGAAAATGAACGAACTAAATCTGGATTTCTGGCAGATGGGATACAGGTCACCCATTTTGGAAAGGGTCTTGGATTCCATCGCCTTTGGATCATTTCAGCCATTGCATCAACAAGCTCATCATTAAAGTAGCCCTTTGTTTTGCCATCTTTGACCATTGATCCCCAGCCAGCATCCGCCCAGCGAGATAATACTCTTCCTTCTGATGCCTGCATGTTTGCAGATAAATTTCCTTGGAATCCATACTGAGGGCTCGCGCCGTTCTGGATTCTTTTTCTGGGCTTGATTTCAAATTCTGACCGGCGCAGAAATAGTTGTGCATCAATGACGACATGTCCATCAAACTCTTCTCCTAATCTTGGCTGATGGCGCGTATTATCGCAACGATGACATTCTCCTTTATGATAGGGATCATTCAGAGCCTTCTGTAAAAAAGCCATGCGACACGATGATGTGCGAATATACGCCTGCATCTGCTCCCATTCAACCTCCCTCTGCTTTGTTAAACGCTTTATTGTAGGTTTATCTAACTGAAATGGAACCGCAGTGCGATGCCATTTGGATCCGTCTTTGAATATTGGAGATGGAGTCTGCACCGAAAGATACTTCAAGACTCTGTCAATTTTACCTCTGCGCAAGTTCAAGGATTGTTCAATCTCTGGCACAGTGGCACCGTCGTGTGATCTCAAAAAATTCAGTAACCCGTCAACAATTTCTTCTGAAGGAAATGCATTCAATCGGAAGTACTCAATAATCTCTGCGTCTTCCTTCCCTGAAAGAAGCACACCCGATGCTTGAGGTAGTCCACGACCCGCTCTACCAACTTGTTGATAATAAGTGATCACTGAGTCTGGACACTGGTAATGAATCACAAATTCAATGTCTGGTTTATCATACCCCATTCCAAGCGCACTGGTCGCAACCAATACTTTGATCTTGTTGTGCAGTAGCTGATTCTCCAAGTGCTGACGGTATTCATTGCTGTTGTCAAAATTATTATGTACAGCACCTGAATAGTAGGCATGTGCATCAATGCCCTTTGATCTGAGCCAATCAGATACTGATTTTGCAGCTCGTTTGGTTAACACATATACGATCCCTGTTCCCGAAAACTTGGGAATATGCTTTGATAACCATGCCATTCTAGAAGCTTGGTCTGGAAGAACGATTACCTGAAGTTCCAAGCTATCGCGGGTTAACGGTCCCCTCTGAATGTGAACATTCCCCAACTGATGCTGAATATCTTTGATGACTCTATTATTAGCCGTAGCGGTAGTTCCAACCACAGGGAGATTTGGGGGTAACTGCTTGAGTAAGTCAACGATTCTACGGTAGTCTGGTCTGAAGTCATGACCCCAATCTGAGATACAGTGCGCCTCGTCAATCACCAGCAAGCCAATCTTGTTTGATACTGCACGTAACACATTTTTTAAGAATCGTTCATTCGCAAAGCGTTCGGGTGAAACCAACAATAAATCTATTTTCCCTCTTTTGATTTGATTCTCAATCGGTGTCCACTCGTCAGGATTCGTAGAGTTGATTGATGCTGCCCTGAGTTGCATTTTTTGTGCGGCAGCCACTTGATTACGCATCAGAGCCAAAAGAGGCGATATGATCAGCGTGAGTCCATGCCCCTGACTGCGGCGTATTTTAGTGGCGATAAAATATACCATGCTTTTCCCCCAGCCGGTACGCTCCACCACCAGAACACGGCGTTGATGATTAATTAGTGCATCAATTGCTTCCCATTGCCCTGGACGAAATTGGGCATCACGGTCGGATAAACCCTGCTGGAGTATTCTCACTGCATCTTGATGATGTGCTCCGTGATTTGCCGAATCTTTATGTTTTAATTTCATTTTCTTTTGGCCAACCTTCACGAAATCAATCGTCACCAGGCTATGACTCCCGTGTGACGCTATTTCTATAACTTTACCAGATCCATATTTCTGGTGTTTTATCGCCATTCCGACTTTTAAGCGCATCTGTTAATCAACGATGTGGTCATTAAACAAAATTCAGAAGCCTCATTCTCCTTGATCGCAATTCTCATACAACTGATAGATCTAATGTTCTTTAGTAAAATACAAAGAAGAGTCAAAACTGATGAAAGCAAGTAACAGAAATTTGAAAACTTCCTGCACGGATTGAATGTGGGAATCAATGCGTCAAATCTGAGTAGGTTTTTGATGTGGGAGTGGTCATCGTCAAATTGATAAATTTATTTTTTTTAGGCAATTTTATTTCTTTAGATCAAAGATAATCATAATTGTTGAGTAGCCGGGGAAATTTCACCCCCAGGTCTTCACAGAACCGTACGTGAGTCTCTCAACTCATACGGCTCTTCCTATGCAAACAGTCTTCCGACTGCTACCGTTCGTTGCCTCCTCCGTTGGGCGATCAATGTCCACGTCACACCCTTCGCTCCATTCCCGTTACAGACACTTCGTCACTACTACGATCTGGTCCGCCCCTGTGGGTTGCATCGGTACTCAGTGACTTACGGGTACGGCCCGCTTGTCAGGCTAGCATCCCATGTTCCGCATGAAGGCCCAGGTCACAGTCTCGCCATGTTTATTCCAGTTAGCCAGGTCCCCGCTAACCTTATCCTGGAGTTAGGACTGAAACCCCAGTTTTGACACTCGTCCATGATTCGCTTTCGTTCGACTCTGTAACCTACACCTGCTTTTTCCCTACACGCTCACCACCACACCTCTTAAATGTAGCCGCTGCAGGCGGTTTGCAACCTCCGCCTGAACAGCGAGGGGCCACCCTCATCCAGTTTGTTAAGTCATTGACGCACCTCCTTGTATATTCGTGGCATACTGTAACCCGAAAGGGAACCTTCCTTTCTACACCAGAATGGAAAACTTTGAGATTCAACCATTTCATTTGACACCATTTTGCATTTATCACTCATCTATAAAATTCTCTCCGCTTGCTCGGGTATGAATCTATCTGGGGGGCTACATCAATGACTACAAGATGGATTCTTCTTCTAAGGTCTGGGGTAAGTCTCTGATGAAGTCTATCTTTCAATTCTGATGGCTTTTGTGGTGTACCACCTTCTGGTGGCACGACCTTCATATACTTTCTGTCTGCCCCAAACCAAAACACCACATAAATCCCGTAACCATCACAGCGCAGATCATGCGTATATTTTTGTGCAAGTTGCTCTGTCATGCCACGCCACAGATCTCTGTATGAGTTTTTCTTGATGGCGATTGGGATAGACAGATTGGATCCATATGATACACGAAGATCTCCGTTGCGATCATCGGAACGAACTATCTCAAACTGTAAATCTATTTGATGTTTTATGAACTTAGTGGTAACGCTTAAAACTAATTGCTCAAGGCAGTGGCTATGAGGTAAGGGGTTTGATGGTTGGCCAGCATTCCATTCCCAAAATTGATGCCACATATTTGATGAATGACACTGAATTTTATCTGAAAAGTCTTCAAGTGCTTCAAGCGTCAGAAATAATAAGTCAGCGGCATTCACTGGTGGTGCTTTCCCACTATGAAGTGCATTGTGAATCTGTGCCACGCTCAGAGATGAGTATCTTTGAGCACGGCAATGTCTATCTTGTTCCTTTTGGGCAAGTACAATGTCATGCCTCCACTTAGACAGACTGTCATCGGTTGCCAGTAGATCCAAGCTCTCCCGTGCTTTATCATTGATTTGTTTCTTGATTACTCCGACACAGTACCTAAATAGAGATTGAAATTTATGGCGGATTGCCTGATCATCGTTCATGCTCCCCGCAGATTCCTGAGAAATGGGTGGTTCTATACATTTTCCGAGCGCTTGGATCATCTGACGAATTTCGCCAGGATTCCACCCGTTGAATCTTTGCATGATACACTGTTGATATGCGCCAGATGGAACAAGAAAATCAATCACATGGCGCACACGCAATTCTTCTCCCTCAGAGAAGAATTTTGCTAACTCTGGAATGTACATCCTCCGGTCGGTGAATAAGCCTGCGCTTAACCAAAGGGCCTGTTGGCCAATATCCATTTGCTTGCGCTTGAGCCGTCTATAAACAATCTTGTTTAATTCTTCAAAAGGTCGTCCATGATTGACAATGATACTCCAGAGAACCAGACGAAGAGAATCCAATTTGCGGGCACTACATCGAGATGGAAATATGGTGAACATCTGCTGTACCGCAATCTTTGCTATGTGAGCATAGCCGGGGTCAAATGCCATTTCGTACATATGGGGATGGGGTGGATTTTTAGAGCAAACATTTGCATTGTGCACCAAAACTAGCGAGTCGGCCACGGCTTCTGGATACTCTCTAACAACATACTGATACCATAGTGGAATGATGTTTGAACAACTTAAATGATTGATAAGACTATATTGCTGGCGAGGTGACTTTGTCGTCAAATAAAATCCTAATGCTCTCCAAATTGCTATTTCAGAGAGGTGGTTCAGATTCCTCCTAATCTGATAATCTTCATCTATTGCAGCAAGAAAAGGCATGGCAAAGTATGATCTTTGCCCCTCCTCATAGATCTGAGCAATCTGCTCAAGGTCTGGAAGATCATCAAGATAGAGTAAGCTTTGAAAACCCGACAGTGTCGCCTCAACCAGTATCTGATCCCCTTCAAAATAGTCCATCAAACATGTTCGGGGGTTATTGTCATTGGTGTCGGGGTTATTGAAGTATACACTGGCAAGCTCATCAAGAATAATGGACATGCATCGCCCTTTCGCCAAGTCAGTTTTTTGTTGTCGAATGGTTTTCAGTTTATCCTGCTTTTGATGGGCTTTCTGGATTTTTTCTTGTTGAGTCTTAATCTCAGTGTTACAGCTGTCTTTTAAGCGTTGCTCGTTCCATTCCAACAGAGCTGGCACACTGGAAATAATTTTGATGACCTCCCGATCGGGCAGGGGAAACTCCCAGCCTTTTTGCGCTTGAACAGACCATGATGCAATCTCTTTGGCCAAGTTTTGATTTGAATCCCACAGCGTAACGGAACGCTCTAAGCACCATAAACGAAATCCCACTGGTGGAATCTGCCCCAAGATTTTCAGCACTACCGACCGAAAAAAACTATCGTCTGTGCTTGGTATTTCTTTACGTAATATGCCATATTCAATAATCTGATACTGGATGCTCTCTCGTTGACTTAGCCAAATACGAACGGCCGTGCTCGCCTGATCAAATTGGGTTAACCTTACCCATGAACAATTAGCTGGGACCAGGTGACACAAATGATTGTCGTATTCAACAAGTTCAAACCAGCGATACAATTCTGAGATACTCAGCTCATCTCCAAATAATTCCAGTCCTCGTGCAAGCATCTGAATCACGATACCCGCCATCCCTAAGTTATCTAAATGTGAGACGATATCCAATGCACGGTCACAAAGAGAGTCCATCAATTCTCTGATATGACTGTCTTTTGATCTATCAATAAGGTTTGCAAGAAAGGCTGTATAACTGCTATGATGATGGGGGACTGTATCCGTAACGAGATACTCCCATACCTCCGCTGGCTGTAACTGATTTGGGTACATCAGAGATAACAGGCTCCCTAAAAGTTCATGATTTTCGTCTGGAATATTTTTCTCTTTTATCTCAGTCAGGATTTGTCTGAGTTTATTACTGTATCGTCCAGTATGATAAGCGATTCTATCGATTGCTAAAAGTGCTTCACAACGCACCTGTGATTTCCAAACAGGGGCACAAGCGATCTTCAACAAGTTGTCACAATTTGTTTTGGATTCGCTGCCCTCTTTGTGAGCATATAATTGTGAGAACCCGCGTAGGCTCAAACAAACTAGTGTTTGTTTATTCTCTGATAATGATGTCAAATTCGCGAATTCGCTGATGGTTGGCATGTCTTGATCTCTCATCAGCGAATATATGGCGGAGGCAGGCGGTGCATCGGATCTTTGATGGAGTTCTTGCTCTAAGCTCAAGAGCAGTGTGTCACGCTCGGAGCGAGTAAACCTACTTGTATCTGCACTGCAGGCAACGGCATTAGGGGCAATATTTGTAAGAATGCTCCTCGCCTGATCATTCAGTGTCGCGAGCCAACCTGCAAGTCCTTGAAGATCTGGTAACAGCTCCCCATTACATCCCATCAATAGAGCAAGAGCACGATGAGGATTCAACCCATTGTTGATTTGATTATTCAAGTATTTGGCTCCAAGAAACTCAGCTAACAGGCGATGATTTGTGGGATTCTTGGAATGAGGTTCTTTGAAGATCCTTGAATCAATGACTTCTTGATAGGGCAAGTCTTGTGGGGATTCTAAATCATGCAACGATAGTATCTCACAATCATTGGTATCATTCTTCGCCCAACCGCTTTTGTATGCAATCAACATCATTGCTGAAAGCATTCCTGCAGTGTGAAGAAAGACTTCACAGGACTGTTGAGCTTCGGGTGAAAGTACATCATCATCTTCAGGATTTTGCTCTCTACAAGCGCTCTCAAGGATCTTGAAATGTGAATTTGGCCAGATACCTTTTTTGATGGATTTGACCAGTAAGTTTAGTAGCAGGGGATTCCCGATCAGTGCCTCTAAGCAGTATTGTTGTGCATGTTCAAAGAAGTCATTTTCATCAACCCCGTGCTGAGAAATGAAAGCATGAATGTCTTCATAATTCAGTGGATTCAGTTGGAGAATGGGAATTTGCCTGCCCTCTAACAGCACACCCAATTCTTTCCATCCACCAGAGCCTAAGTAATTTCCAAATCGGCAAGCGAAGCGAAATTTTGGGATTTTCAGTGCTCTTATGCTATTAACGATCTGATCCAGCGCCAGTAGAGGATCTCCCCTCCTGGGCGCATCTCATTAAGTCCATCAATAAAGATCGTTTTTGTTTTCCATTCTGGGTACTTATCCAAATTGGATTGAATCAATTGTCTGGCAGAAATCAAATGAGATCCAGATATTCCATTAGTCTCAGCATGAAATGCCGTACTCTTTCCCATCCCGGCCTCTCCCAACATAACTAGATTCAGGTTCAAAGTCTCTGAGAGATAACCCATTTTGTCCATAACGCGGATCATTTTGGGGCACAATTAGGCGAACTGAGCGTGAGATTTTCTGATGACTCAATTCAGAAGTCTGCATCTATCCATTCATTGGCGGAGTATGAAAAAACTCATTAAATTCTATGCCACTTGAGCCTACAATCATAGTCTTGGCATGGGGGAAGCGCTCTTTGAATACATCAAGCCCCTGACGCGTTTGCTTTTTGCCGATCTTAACCTCTATGGCAATGAGGTGAGGGCCTCGTGAAATGACAAAACCAACTTCGTGACTGCCACTCTTGTCTCTCCAATAATGAATGTGGGTTGCTACTTGGCGCGAATTACATAAATGTGCTCCGACCGCACTTTCCACGACGCGCCCCCAAAAAGAACAATCAACCTGTGACTCCTCAAATGATAGCCTGATGGTGCTGTCATGAGTGCGGTATTAAGAACATTGAATTTAGGATGAGATTTGATGCTCAAATGTGGCTTCGGAGTATACCGAGACCGCGTGGTGATGAGAGTTGCATCTGAAAGCAAGTTCAAGTAATGTTTCAGTGTTATTGCATTTTCTTTGTCTTGAAGGCGGCCTAACAGCTTATTGTAAGCCATGATTTGACCAGAGTAGGCGGGTGTGATTTCAATTAACTGGCGCATCAGGGCAGGCTTCTTGATCTGTTGGAGCGATAAGATATCTTGATCGATGACGGTACCTAAGATTGTTTCGGTTACGTACTGGCGCCAATAATCATATCTATATTCTTCGGGTTCCTTGAGCACCGAAGCAGGATATCCCCCATAATAGATAAATTGGTCCGTTGTCAGATTAGGGATCTGATCCATTTCAGGAAGGGACCAGTGCATGACTTTGATTTCTTGAAAGCGCCCTGTGAGGCTTTCATTTCGGCCGATAAGCATCTGCCAAACGGCGGACCCAAGAATCACAATGTGTAGAGGAAGTTCCTCTCTGCGATCTCTATCCCATAGTCCTTTGACATAGTTTGACCATTTGGGAATCAGATGGATTTCATTAGGAACAATACATGTCCCTTTGTTGATTCTATTGAGTCTTTACGCGCCTCTTCCCATAGATCTATAAGCGTCTTTGGGTTGGTAAGATCTTTGATCTGTGTAGTATCTGGGATGATTTCACTTTTAGGCCATTCCTGTTTGATTAAACGCGGGTCATCAAAGGAAACATATTTACATGTATATCCTAATTCTATCAGGCGCTCGTAGGCCTGAAGAGCAATAACTGTTTTGCCCACCTGCCGTGGACCAGTGATAGCAATAATTCGCATATCATAACGATCAAGGATAATTTGAACTAACCGATTAACCTGTGCCCGACTGTATATATACATGAGCATATTTCATTTTATAAACCATAGTACCTTTTAATGTTTCAAAGCATGATATGTCCATATATATGCGGGTAATCGGTCATGAGATCCCCGTAGTAAGCGAATTGAATTTCACTGCGGATAAATCAACGTACGACTATCTTCATTTTTAGCATAAATATTAAAAATCTTATTCCACAGACACGGGTGACTGGCAGTTGGAGAAAGGTTCAAGCCTGCTTCAATCCCTGATGAGCGGGGCATCATTGATAGATTGATGTAATTTCATTTTGCCATACACAGCCCAAGCGTAGGAGGAATAGCGCTGCACGCCATTCTTGATATCTCGTGAAGCCAATCAGGGCATGCTCAATATTTTTTGCGAAAACGGGTCTGCCTATACAAGGCCAATCTCGGTGTTGCAAGTAGAAGTGTCACATGGAGATCTCTGGATGAAGATTGCATCATCCCTTCCTGCCATATACTCTATAATACTCATACTGCGCAGATCGTCATAGTTGGGCACGCGGCCCCTCAATATAATGAGGAGGGTTCATGATAGTGATTTATCTGATGAAGCCCAGAGCGCCCTCATCTGAGTAGCCGTCTTCTTTTGGTGGCTGATTTGCAGACCATCCACCAGTTCAAATTTCACAACAATGTTTCATTGAATGCGTCCATGTCAAGGTCAATGCGTACCACGAGATCATCCCTGAAACCAAGAAGCGACCAAAACAGAACGTCACACGGTTTTCTTGGGTAACGGATTTCCCCCTCAATCATAAGACGCTCATGAGGCCAGGCCGTGCCAGATGGAGAATTGAAAACGAAACCATTAACACCTAAAAGAATCAGGGCTATCATTTTGAGCATAACTTCGGGCATGGCCACAAGCACCTGTCGACCGTGTTTACCTCTCTGATGACGCTTGCATTCGCGATTGATCAGATTGAAGCCTCATGCAATAGGTTTTTCATAGATGCGCTGGACAAAGTCATCTGGCTCAAGAGAAGAAGTCCGAACGATGTTCAGAAACTTTGCTAATTGGGAGTTTTTGTATACCGTCATCGCAAACAGTAAGGACGACGAAATGACCATGACTCCGATTGATTCGTCGTAGCGGGAGACAGAGCAGTTAGGAGAAAACGTGAAACCCTGATTGTATTAGGGGCTGGTGTGTTCAGTCGTCAGGATGTACAGTAAAAGGATCAGAAAACGTCCGATTGGTGCAGAAATTGATCCTCAAAAACAAGCAAAACCTGCCAGATTTGCAGGAAATGTACCTGAAATACTAGATCAACTAAATTCTAAGCCGTTAGTGGGAATTGCTGCTGAATGAGCGGATATTCGGGAAGAAAAATGAGGAAAATCCCGTTAAACCCAGTGAATCTGATGATTTTTAGGGTTAACTTCAGATATACACCTGTGGATCTGACCCAATCTGTATTAGTCCATTCAACATCAAGAGGTGAAACGCCTATGAACTACTGGGTTGATCACTCCATAAGTCACATTCCGTTTCACTGCACCCGCATCAAGTGTCCAGTGTAGACTGAGGATTGCTGATCGTCCAGAGAGGTTGCAATCATCCGATACAGATAGGGCCCCGAGGGCAGATCAAGGTCGGTTAGTTCTAGTTCATGGCGCCATCCTGCGCTCAGTTGTACTGCCGGGATGGCCATCACGCGTCGGCCAAGGACATTGAGTACCTCCACCTGCACCTGTGCTGCCCATGGAAGATCAAACACCAGATGCGTGGACCGATCAAACGGGTTCGGGTAATTGGCATACACCCGAAACTCCTGCGGCACCCCTTGGTTGGCTTCGGTCTGTGTCGGCGATAGGATCTCTATGGTAAACTTCAAACTATCTTGCGCCCCATTTTGATCGGTGGCCGTGTAGGTCATCGGGACGGGGGGTGTCACCTCCATGGGGGTTCCATAGATCGTGCGTGATTGCGCATTATATCTGAGATTAAACGGAAAATCCAGTAGCGTCAAGGTATATGCAATGGGAGGTACACCGTCTGAGACCTCAGGGAGCACCCATGGCGCAATCGGCTCCCCTCTTGGATACGACTGATCGGGGATGCTCTTGTTAATAAAGGCCATCTGATAAATCTCCAGACTGAACGTCTGCTCAGTACGCGTTCCTATGCGATCTTGTGCGGTGTAGGTATAGATTACAGCCTCAGCGACTTCTGAGGTCACCCCGCTTAACGTCCGCGTCTGCGTATCAAAGGTGAGCCCGACCGGTAGCTCAGGCATGAGTGTATAGACATACGGTGCAACACCCCCAGTTGCGGCGGGTAGTACGTGATCGGCAAGCGGAATCTGGACGGGGTACCTCTGGTCGCCAACGGTTTCTGCAAACGTCAAGGACGGAGGCGCTTTGACCTCTATGGTAAAGGTCTGTGTAGCCGACTGGGCATTGGCGTCGGTGACCGTATAGGTAAAGATGGTTGGGGCCATCACTTCGGTGGGCGTTCCGCTCAGCGTCCGTGCATCAAACTTCAGACCTTTGGGAATCTCTGGGGTGAGGGTATAGCTGTAGGGGCGTGTTCCATATCTGGCTTCGGGAAGCTCAAGATCTTTGATGTCTACTCCTACGAGATAGGACTGGTTGGATACCGTCTGGGTAAAGGATAGGTTTGGCACATCGTTGTCCACGATGGTGAGCGTAAAGACATATGGGCTTCCGAGATTGTCGCCGGTCAAGGTGATGATGATGGTTTCGTTGGGCTCGTCATCAACATCATCAACGATTGTGATCAGCAGGTTGTCCGAGATGGTGTAGTCCGCGTCTTGGGTGGCCGTCCCCGAGAGCGTGTAACTCACCGATGGGCGACCGGTCACTTGGACCTGATAGGTGCCGGCTGTTTCATCAATGCGGGCCGATGCTCTGGTAAATCTAACCTGGGGTTGCGTCGCAGCCCTGGTCACTACATTGGACGGCAGGCTTTCGCCAACACGGTTGATTGCACTGACCCGGTAGTGACGGTCAGAATGATGATCCGTGTAAGTGGTGCTCGTTTGACGCTCACCAAGTGGGGTCCAAGGCGGCTGCCCATCCGCGGACCACTGAACCTGATAGCCTGTAATGGCCTCGCCCCCGTTATCGGCCGGCGCTCGCCACGACAGAACAACTGGCAGAGTTGATGTGGCGGTTAACTCCAGCGGATCACTTGGAATCGCTGGCGTGGCACGATCCACCGTCGTGCCATCATCCACATTGGATACCATCCCGGTTCCTTGTGCGTTGATGGCACCGATGCGGTAATGACGTGTCACACCTGGAGATAGTCCACGATGGATGTGGATGGTTTGGGAAGACCCTGAATTGCCCACTAACTCTGTGTAACTGCGGCCTCCGTCGGTGGAGACCTCAATCCGATAACCGATAATAGCCGCGCCCCCATTGTCGGTTGGAGCGGTCCATGAGACGACAAGTATCGTCCGCCCACTTGGGGTGACACTTACTGCAGTCGGCGCATCGGGGGCCATGATCGCATCTGTAGTCGCATTCGCTGGAGTAGATGCGCTGGTGCTCTCGCCCACCGAATTACTCACATAGACCCGGTAATGGCGCGTTGTAGACGGATTGAGTCCCGTATCGCTGTAGGTGCGATCCGTGCCCGTATGCGCGGGAGAGACATTTGTCCAAGGAGCATTCCCATCGGCCGACCACTGAATGCGATAGCCCGTGATGTCTGCGCCCCCGGTGTTGGTGGGCGCGTCCCAGGTCAAATCAATCGCAGTACGCCCGTTGGCCGTGGCACTGAGATTTCCAGGGGGACCGGGCCTCGTCGCCGTCACCGCAGCGGTGGTGGCATCGTCGGTCGCAGATGCGCTGGTGCTCTCGCCCACCGAGTTACTGGCATAGACCCGGTAATGCCGCGTTGTAGATGGATCAAGCCCCGTATCGCTGTAGGTGCGATCCGTGCCCGAATGCGCAGGAGTGACATTTGTCCAAGGAGCATTCCCGTCGGCCGACCACTGAACGCGATAGCTCGTAATACGTGCACCCCCGTCACTGGTCGGGAGATTCCATGTCAAGTTAATCGTGGCACGCCCTGACGCGGTGGCGACAAGGTTTTGCGGGGCCCCGGGCCTCACAGCCGCAGCGGTGGTCGCATCGTCGGTGTTGGAGGGCAAACTCTCTCCCTGCGCATTGATGGCATACACCCGGTAATGGCGCGTGGCACCGCCCAAAAGTCCCGTATCGCTGTAGGTGGTGCTCGTTGATTCGGTGTCATCCATCACATCCGCCCAGCCCGCAGTTCCATCCGACGACCATTCAATGTGGTACCCGGTGATGGCCGTGCCCCCAGTGTTGGCTGGCACCGTCCACGACAGATCAATCGTCGTTGGCCCATTGGCGGACGCATTCAAACCCGTTGGATCACTGGGAATCGTATTGGTGCTGCCATCTACGGTCGTCGCACTCGCTGTAATGGACGCTGTCCCCGTATTTGTCGTATTGATTGCGCTCACCCGGTAATGGCGCGTGGACCCTGCACTAAGGCCGCGATCAATAAAGGTGGTGGCTGTACTTTCGGTGTCATCTTCTAGCTCCGCCCAGTTACTCGTGCCATCGGCCGACCACTCTATCTTGTACCCACTCACCGCACTGCCTCCATTGTTGGACGGCGCCGTCCACATAAGCACAATCAAGGTGTGCCCACTGGCCGTGGCCGTCAAACTGGTTGGATCGCTTGGAACCGTATTGGTGCTGCCATCCACGGTGGTCCCCATCCCGGCGGTAGACGCGGCGCCTGTATTCACAGAGTTGATCGCACTGATCTGATAATGCCGCGTGACTCCCGCCGAAAGCCCGCGATGGATATAGGTGGTTTGTGTTGATCGGGTATTGGTGACCAGAGGGTTGTAATTAGTGCCTCCGTCGGTTGACACATCGATCTTATAGCCGGTAATGGCTTCGCCCCCATTGTCGGCCGGCGCCGTCCATGAGACGATCAGTATCGTGCGCCCACTTGGAGTCACACTTACTGCAGTCGGCGCATCAGGCGCCATGGTAGCTTCGGTGGTCGCACTCGTTGAACTTGACGCCGTTGCACTCTCGCCCTGTGAGTTGCTGGCATACACCTGATAATCATAGCGCGTGTTTGGACTTCGCCCCGTATGACTGTAGGTCCGTGTCGTGCCCGTATGCGCAGGATCAACATCACTCCAGCTACTGCCTTGATCAGCCGACCACTGAACGCGGTAGCCCGTGATGTCTGCGCCCCCGGTGTTGGTGGGCGCGTCCCAGGAGAGAGTAATCGCAGTGCGCCCGTTGGCCGTCGCAGAGAGATTTCCAGGGGGACCGGGCCTCGTCGCCGTCACCGCAGCGGTGGTGGCATCGTCGGTCGCAGATGCGCTGGTGCTCTCGCCCACCGAGTTACTGGCATAGACCCGGTAATGCCGCGTTGTAGATGGATCAAGCCCCGTATCGCTGTAGGTGCGATCCGTGCCCGAATGCGCAGGAGTGACATTTGTCCAAGGAGCATTCCCGTCGGCCGACCACTGAACGCGATAGCTCGTAATACGTGCACCCCCGTCACTGGTCGGGAGATTCCATGTCAAGTTAATCGTGGCACGCCCTGACGCGGTGGCGACAAGGTTTTGCGGGGCCCCGGGCCTCACAGCCGCAGCGGTGGTCGCATCGTCGGTGTTGGAGGGCAAACTCTCTCCCTGCGCATTGATGGCATACACCCGGTAATGGCGCGTGGCACCGCCCAAAAGTCCCGTATCGCTGTAGGTGGTGCTCGTTGATTCGGTGTCATCCATCACATCCGCCCAGCCCGCAGTTCCATCCGACGACCACTCAATGTGGTACCCGGTGATGGCCGTGCCCCCAGTGTTGGCTGGCGCCGTCCACGACAGAACAATCGTCGTTGGCCCATTGGCGGACGCACTCAAACCCGTTGGATCACTGGGAATCGTATTGGTACTGCCGTCTACGGTCGTCGCACTCGCTGTAATGGATGCCGTCCCCGTATTTGTCGTATTGATTGCGCTCACCCGGTAATGGCGCGTGGACCCTGCACTAAGGCCGCGATCAATAAAGGTAGTGGCTGTACTTTCGGTGTCATCTTCTAGCTCCGCCCAGTTACTCGTGCCATCGGCCGACCACTCTATCTTGTATCCACTCACCGCACTGCCTCCATTGTTGGACGGCGCCGTCCACGTAAGCACAATCAAGGTGCGCCCACTGGCCGTGGCGGTCAAACTGGTTGGATCGCTTGGAACCGTATTGGTACTGCCATCAACGGTGGTCCCCATCCCGGCGGTAGACGCGGCACCTGTATTCACAGAGTTGATCGCACTGATCTGATAATGCCGCGTGACTCCCGCCGAAAGCCCGCGATGGATGTAGGTGGTCTGTGTAGATCTGGTATTCGTGACCAGAGGGTTGTAATTGGTGCCTCCGTCGGTTGAAACATCGATCTTATAGCCGGTAATGGCTTCGCCCCCATTGTCGGCCGGTGCCGTCCATGAGACGATCAGTATCGTGCGCCCACTTGGGGTGACACTTACTGCAGTCGGTGCATCAGGAGCCATGATGGCTTCGGTGGTGGCACTCGTTGAACTTGACGCCGTTGCACTCTCGCCCTGTGAGTTGCTGGCATACACCTGATAATCATAGCGCGTGTTTGGACTTCGCCCCGTATGACTGTAGGTCCGTGTCGTGCCCGTATGCGCAGGATCAACATCACTCCAGCTACTGCCTTGATCAGCCGACCACTGAACGCGGTAGCCCGTGATGTCTGCGCCCCCGGTGTTGGTGGGCGCGTCCCAGGAGAGAGTAATCGCAGTGCGCCCGTTGGCCGTCGCAGAGAGATTTCCAGGGGGACCAGGTACGGTGTTCATGCCCGCTGTGACGACATTGGACCAGGTGCCGGTGCCCGCCGAATTGATTGCACCGACCCGGTACTGACGCACGGTGGTGAGCGTTTGACTGGTATGGGCGTAGGTCACCCCATCATCCATAGTGTCATCTTCAACCTCCGTCCAATTGCTACCCCCGTCCGTGGATTGTTCAATCTCATAGCCCGTGATGACGCTACACTTGTCGCTCACCGCTGGCGCGGTCCAGGCTAAATTAAAGGTGCTGGTGCCATCACTGGTGGCGGTGAGCCCCGTTGGGGCAGCCGGAACGGCGACGGTGCCCGTGGTCGCATAGGCTTCGTCAGACAGGGCACTATCTTCAAATTCATCATCTTCCATATAGACCCGATACCCATAGCAGGTATTGGTATCCAGACCCGTATCGGTGATCATGAGGGTGGAAGCACCAACTTGACTATCAAGAGTCCATGAATCTCCGTCATTGTTACTGCGAAATACATAGTAGTTCATCACCGTTCGTCCACTGGGAAGATCTGTCGGGGCGACCCAGGCTACATCAATGGATGTTCCCGTATTCTTGGTCGCCGTCACCCCGGTGGGGATCCCCGTCCCGCTACGGGCCACCGCGGTTACCGTGACGACCGCCGACGGGGGGCTCTCAACATCATCCGCATTGACCACTTTGATGCGGTAATAAAACTCTTCCCCCGGCGTGAGCAGACTACTGACATGGCGCTCGGCCGGGGAATCCGTGTTGTTGGTTGGCTCGGCCAACACCTCCCAGCTGGAGTTGTCCGTTGACCATTCCAGAATATGCTTTTTGAAGGCCGCACCCCCAAGACTGGTCGCTGGAGAAGTATCCCACTGAAGCGTAATGGCATGAAAGGCCGTCGTCGTTACTCGTAGACTGGTCGGTGCGGCCGGTACGGTCACCGATGCCTGCAAGACACTGGACGCTGCACCCGCGCCACGTGCATTGATCGTCCGAACCCGGTACCAGCGTGTATCCCCCGCCGAGAGCCCTGTGTGGGTGTAGGTGGTTCCCGTCTGACTGGCTACCAGCTCGGTAAAGGTGGTTCCGTCTTCAGAGACCTCAATCTTGTAGCCTGTAATCGCGCTCCCCCAGGTCTGCGTCGGTGCGGTCCAAGACAGTGCAATGCTCGTGGCCGCCGGGGTGGAGGTGAGACTAGTCGGCGCCGCAGGTGCGCCAAAGGTCAGCGAAGCGGGGATGGACGGATCTCTTAAAACAAAGCCTCGGGTATAAACGCCCACACGATAGCTATAAGTGGTGCCTGCAGTCAAGCCATCACTATCGGTATATGTCAATGTAGTGGCAGACAATGTGGTGGAAAGTGCTCGCCAGCTGTCTCCGCTATTGGCCGTCCGATACACTTCAAAAAGTTGCACTGGATCGGATGACAAATCCGTTGGGGCCGTCCACGAAACCGTCACCTCCGTGGACGACGCCTGAGAAACGTTCACCCCAGTAGGAACGCCCGTTGAAGTGAACGCCTTTGCAGTCACGTTTCGGGCCACAGACGCAGGGCCCGCCCCCGCTGAATTCACCGCGCTCACCCGGTAGTAAAACGTCTCACCGGGCGTCAATAAACGGCTGTAGTGGTCATATCTTGGTACGACGGCGGCAGGGACGCCCGTAGCCAACACCTCCCATGTTGAATTATCGGTAGACCATTCAACGGTGTAGCTAGTAATAGGCGTGCTTCCCGCGCTAGTCGGTACACCTATTCCTATATAGACATATTGATACTGCATACTTGAAATTTGTGAAATTGTCGGCGCGCCGGGCGGCGTTCCGATGGTAATGCTCTGCCCAGCAGGTTGGCCCGTCCCCCGTGCATTGATGGCACGGACCCGGTAATGACGCACATCGCCGGCCGAGAGTCCCGTGTGCGAATACGTAGTCCCCGTCTGACTGGCGACCAGCTCGGTAAAGGTGTCGCCATCGGTAGAGACCTCAATCTGATAGCCGGTGACGGCGCTCCCCCAGGTCTGCGTCGGGGCGGTCCAAGACAGATCAATGCTGGTGCGCCCTGAGCCAACCGTCGCTGTAAACGAGGTCGGCACGCTGGGCGCACCAACGGTCAGCGAATCGGGCGGCGAAAGATCGTACTCAAAGAACGCATCGGTTTGAACGGCCATACGATAGCCATAGGTCGTGCCAACCGTCAACCCGTCATCATCAACATACGAGGATGCTGTGTTGCTGATAGTGCCGTCAAGTTGCTCCCAAAGCTTTCCGCTATTGGCCGTCCGATACACCTGATAGAAGGCAATTCCATCTGTAGTACCCTCCGCATCCGGCACATCCGTCGGGGCTGTCCACGACACTGTGACTTCACCGGCCGCCGTCTGCGATGCCCGCACATCAGTGGGCACACCCGCACCACTGGCACGAGAAATCGCCATCGCACTAACAGACGTAGAAGGCGGGCTCGCCCCCGCAGAATTGACTGCACGCACCCGGTAGTAAAACGTCTGGCCTACGGTCAGCAAACTGCTAAAATGTTCATAGTATCCAGTATTGCCTGCAGCGGGCTGGTCCACAACCTCCCAGTTGGTATCATCGGTAGACCATTCGATGATATGGCTGGTAATCGGCGGACTGATCGTCGGTACCCTATCCCAATTCAGAACGATATTATGAAGCCGCGAGGCACCGGCTGTTAATCCCGTTGGCGCGGCGGGGGCCCCAGCGATCGCACGCTGAACAGTTGACGGCTGGCCCGTGCCCCGCGTATTGATCGCGCGCACCCGGTAATGGCGCACATCACCAGTCGTGAGACCTGTATGCGAATACGTGGTCCCCGATTGACTGGCCACCAACTCGGTAAAGGTAGTTCCGTCTTCGGAAACCTCAATCTTGTATCCTGTAATCGCGCTCCCCCAGGTCTGCGTTGGGGCAGTCCAAGATAGATCAATACTTGTGCCCCCCGAACTCGCTGCCGTGAAACCAGTCGGCATGCCCGGAGCCCCCAAAGTCAGAGAATTGGGGACGGACAGATTGGATGTGCGACGACTGGTCTCCACAATCACGGCCACCGTATAACCATAGGTAATGCCAGAGGTCAGACTGTTATCGGCATACGTCAATGTCGTGGGGGGCACTGTCTCAGAAAGTAGCGCCCAACTGTCCCCGCCATTGGTGGTCCGAAACACCACATAAGATCGGACTGGATCATTGGATGGCAGATTTGTTGGGGCCGTCCACGAAACCGTGATCTGCGCTGCCCCCGTCTGAGAGACCGTCACACCGGTAGGAACGCCCGTGGTCAAGGAGTTGGCGACGACGAGTGTGCTAGAAGACGTAGATGGGGGACCCGTTCCCGCCGAATTGACCGCACGCACCCGATAGTGAAATCTGTCGCCCACGGTCAGTAAACGGCTGTAATGATTATACACTAGATTATTGGCTACAGGGATGCCCGTGGCCAATACGCTCCAGTTGGTATCATCGGTAGACCATTCCATCGTGTAACTGGTAATCGCCGAGCTCCCCCTATTGGTCGGGGCCGTCCATATAATTAGAGTATGATTAGCCCGTGTACTGGTGACAATAACACCTGTCGGTGCACCAGGCGGGGCCTGCGTAGTGAAGACATCCGACCACGCACCCCAGCCAGCCGAATTTTCGGCGCGGACCCGGTACTGGCGCGACATGGTCAGCGTCTGACCTGTGTGAGCGTAGGTTACCGCATCATCAAACGTATCCTGGACCACATCGCCCCAATCCGCCCCGCTATTTGCACGCTCCTGAATGTGATAGCCTAAAATCGGAGCACACTTGTTACTGGCAGGCGCGGTCCATGATATGTTAAAGGTACTGGCACCATCACCGGTGGCACTGAGTCCAGTCGGTTTCGCAGGCGTCGTGACCGTTCCCGTGGTTGCATACGCTTCATCAGATAGATGACTGATTGAAAAATTACTTGCAATATGCAGGGCCCGAAATCCATAGCATGTATTCGTTTTTAATCCTGTGTCAGTATATAGAGTGCCTGTTACGAGATTCAATGTTGATTGTCTTGGTATCCAAGAATCTCCCTGATTTTCGGAGCGAAAAACGATATACCCACTTGTAGTTACACCCGTTGGTAGATCTGTAGGTGCATTCCATGCAACTTGGATAGATGTATTGCTTTGTCGGGTTGCGCGAATGCTTGTGACAATGCCCGTTCCACTGCGAGCAATTGCAACTGCACTCCCTACAACTGAGGGTTGACTTTTTTCATCTGATGTATTGATTGCTATGATCCTGTAGTAAAAGGTAGAGCCCGGAGTGAGCTGGTTACTATAATGCGCCCAGGAATTCCTCTGCACCAGTGGCGATCCTACCGCTTGCTCTACAATTCCCTCTACCAGCACGGTCCAGTCTGTGTTGTTTGTAGACCATTCAACATTATACTTCATTCCAGAACTAAGGGGGGTGGCGGAATTCCATGACACGTTGATATTTAGATAACCCCCAGCGGTCGCAGTCACGCTTGTTGGTGGATTGGGAGGGGCAGTTTCGCTTGAGTCTACCGCATCGGTGTCATCAATAGAGGCCAGAAGGTTTAAAAATGGGGGGGGGGTAGTTCGGGATGATTACTCCTGTGCCGATCTCAGTCACAAAGGAAGTAGGGAGTTCCGCGTGTGCAAACCCTGATCGGACACCCGCAAGGAGCAGTAATAAAATGACAGATCGGTGCATGAACATCATCGGCAAAATTTAAAATGAAGACCATAGACTTGATCAATCCTTTTCAGCATTTCTGATATTATCTTCACATTGTGCAGACCATACCCACCGAACTCAGATCCTTGGATCAAAACGATTGATAAAAAATGGGGGGGGGGGATTTTCATCCGCAGTGGCAGATGAAGTTTCCCGAGAAAAAGTCAACAATACACGCATCGGAACTTTAAGTTTACATCCAAAGATACGAAAAATTAGATACATAGTGCCGTCCGAAAAATACCGTTGCGTAATTTTTTGAACTCCGCCTACATAGATGCCAAGATCAATACTCCAGCGAATGTAGTCTAATGCTCCTGTCGCTCTCTTCCCAAGATATACCAGACTTCCCTAAATTGCCGGTAGGTTGATTCTCACATTAAACGTTTCAGGGCCTGCTCAACGTTCACTACGCGTTCTGGACCGCATGGTCGCTGAACTACTCTTGTAGCCCGTTTACCTTAATGCTTCATGTTACATCGTTACCTCCATAGTACGTTAAGGTTGCTACCAACCGGAGCGACAGGTGTTGGGTGGGGGTTGCACCCACCACAGGAAAGTGCCTTTCCACCGCGCACGGCAATGACTGTTTTGCCCACCTGTAGTGGACCAGTGATAGCAATAATTCGCATATCATAACGATCCCGAATTTGAACTAAGCGATTAACCTGTGTCCGACTGTATGAATACATGAACATATTTCATTTTACAATTTTGTAATACCTTATTAAATGTTTCAAATCCGTGATATGCCCATATATATGCGGGTAATCTGTCAGGGCAGTCATTTGGCAAGCGGATTAAAATTTCACTGCGGATAAATCAACGTTCGGCTATCTTCATTTTTAGCATAATTTTAAATTTTATTCTACAGACCAGTATGATTGCAGTTGAAGAAAGGTAAAATCTGGCTTCAATTCCCTGATGATCAAGACAGTTGGTGACATGTGCTAACTAGTGCCCGTCCGAAACTTTTCCACAATCCAGCTACGGAACGATAGGATGGGACTCTGGTACTGCCCGCCCTCGGTGCGTGCGATCACGCCGCGATGGAGCAGGTCCTGAAACATCTTTTCCGCGTCTTTGTGGGAGTAGACGGCTCTGAGTGCGGTAATCATTTCCGTTTTGGGTATGGTATCACCTACAGCCCTCGCGGAAAACACTTGCGCGATGATCTGGATGTCCTCCATAGGCATTTCGTCCACACATGCTGCGTAGTACACTTCTCTGGCTTTATCCCCCCGTGCGAGAACTTCGCACAACCCCACATCTGTCATCTCTCCGCCCGTCTCTGCCAGAATATCATTCGCATGTAGGGCGTAGCAGATCATATGCTGTGCCCATCCATGCGCATTCGCTACAATGGCATCAATCCACGCCCCCACCTCCCCCTTCGCACCACCCGCGACTGTAAGCCAGTCGCGAATCACCGCACGCTCTGCCTGCGAATCTAAAGCCCCGATATTGTGCACGCACCCATCTCTGAACCGAGACACATCCAAGGTTTTGTAGACGCTCTTGGTGATGCCTAACCCTGCCGTGAGAAGCAAGACTGGTTTTTGTATGTCGCCATTATGGACTGCGTCCAGAGTGGCTGTCGCGGTTTCTATGTTCTGCGGGAGCAGTTTTCTCAGCTTCTGTGCTTCATCCAGCATGAGGATCAGGCCTGCCGGGGGCACAAGATGTCGTAGGATTTGTGTGGGGGTTGCATGCCCCGCCACTTCTTTTACGGCGCCCGCACCGAAGAACTTCACTCCGATTTCTGCGGCACGAGAGCGGCTGATGGTGTAAGACTCGCCTAAGGCCTGTGCCATTGCAACTGGACTCCATAACTCCTGCGACCCGATGTGCGCCACTTTCCAGCCCTCCGATTCTTCACACATCTGGTGCAGCAGAGCGGATTTGCCCGCGCCCGGTGCACCCTGTATCAAAAACGTAGTACCTTTATTGGTGCCTCGTGCATTCGCGAGTACGCTCTGAAAGCGTGTGCGTATGTCTACGCGCCCGTGGAAGAACTCTGCGGGACCTCGGTCTCCGTCGTCGTAGATGTGCGGATCGGACAGATCAGTACTTTCAAGAAAAAGTTCTGGGTTCAACATGCCCTATCCAAAGATGTGTTTAAGTGTCTTTTCTTTATAACTCAGGTTCCGCCTGCGTGTTCCGCATCCGAACCGCACACGAGCCGTGCCCGGTATGCCTAGCACCGTTGACCCAATGTTGTGCATACCTGCAATCTGGCTGGCATATCTACCCAAGTACTTCTTGCTGATCTGGTGATGCGTCTCTGCCCTAATTGAAAAATTTGCCAAACATCCCAGAAAACTTGCAATCGTGCGCCCCCAGCGCCCAGCCGGGCAAAGGTTACAGGTAGTTGGATAATTCCCCTTAAAAAATGGTATCCCATATCATACAACCTCCTTCCAGAGGTTGTAGAGTCAAGGAGCGGCGCGATCCGATAGTTTCAATCCCCTGATGAGCGGGGCGGTCATTGATAGTGAACTTATTTCTGAATTTGTGTTCAATTTATTTTGCCAGGTTTCAATCCCCTGATGAGCGGGGCGGTCATTGATAGAATCTTGCAACCAAGTGGTAACACTTGGTGACTTAATGGCGGTTTCAATCCCCTGATGAGCGGGGCGGTCATTGATAGCTATATATCCATTTGGGATATAGAGGAAGGAGAAGTCAATGTTTCAATCCCCTGATGAGCGGGGCGGTCATTGATAGTGGTTTTATGCTGTCTTGTTACTAAACGATTGGTTTACCGTTTCAATCCCCTGATGAGCGGGGCGGTCATTGATAGGTCAATAACTGATCTTAGCATTGGTTATTGACACATACCGTTTCAATCCCCTGATGAGCGGGGCGGTCATTGATAGCCAGCTCGCGACAACCCCGTCAAGGAAAAAAGGAGCGCAAGTTTCAATCCCCTGATGAGCGGGGCGGTCATTGATAGTTGAAGCACCTGTCGTATCGGGAAGCCCCGTGCCGCCCCGTTTCAATCCCCTGATGAGCGGGGCGGTCATTGATAGTTTATAACTGCGATTGTAGACGGTCAGCGTATCTATCACACGTTTCAATCCCCTGATGAGCGGGGCGGTCATTGATAGTCGTGGTCTCCATTATTTTGGAGGCCAAAGAATCACATCATGTTTCAATCCCCTGATGAGCGGGGCGGTCATTGATAGGATTTACGCGGTATATTTTGCCGCAATCTTTCTTGCATCTATGTTTCAATCCCCTGATGAGCGGGGCGGTCATTGATAGGTAACGGACGACGAGGTCAAGGAGATCAAGAAATTGATTCCGTTTCAATCCCCTGATGAGCGGGGCGGTCATTGATAGTAGAAGTATTGAGCAGTGGACAAGGTCCGATCAGTTCCGTTTCAATCCCCTGATGAGCGGGGCGGTCATTGATAGTCACACATCTTGCACCGTGAACAGCATCCGTTTGGACGCGTTTCAATCCCCTGATGAGCGGGGCGGTCATTGATAGCGCTCCAATGTTAGACCTGGATGTTTAGGAAACAGTTCAGTTTCAATCCCCTGATGAGCGGGGCGGTCATTGATAGGAAGAGCTTGAAGCTCTTCTGAATACCAACCCCTCCTATATGTTTCAATCCCTTGATGAGCGGGGCGGTCATTGATAGTCATCTGTCTCTCCCAGCCCAACCATCGCCCCCTTTGCTGGTTTCAATCCCCTGATGAGCGGGGCGGTCATTGATAGTGGTTTTATCTTATCATGTTGATTTCTGAATGGTTTACTCAGGTTTCAATCCCCTGATGAGCGGGGCGGTCATTGATAGGGGGGTACCGTACCGTTACCGTTACCAAGCTTAATAAGGTTTCAATCCCCTGATGAGCGGGGCGGTCATTGATAGATACTGATGATCTACCTGAACTTCAACCATTTGAGTTGGTTTCAATCCCCTGATGAGCGGGGCGGTCATTGATAGTTAATTACTGGCGCAGCAGTGCGCGTAATTAAATACTTTGTTTCAATCCCCTGATGAGCGGGGCGGTCATTGATAGGTGTATTACGTACTAATTTTCTTTGCTTCTATTGTGGTGTTTCAATCCCCTGATGAGCGGGGCGGTCATTGATAGTGCAAAGTTTGCGTCACTGGCTTCTGAGTTAGATAAGTCCGTTTCAATCCCCTGATGAGCGGGGCGGTCATTGATAGGATTGTTGAACATACAATTTATAAAAAATGAGCACACAAGTTTCAATCCCCTGATGAGCGGGGCGGTCATTGATAGCCATTTCACACATATCACATGAGTAACATAAAATTTTCATTTGTTTCAATCCCCTGATGAGCGGGGCGGTCATTGATAGCAGAATGTAGGGAAGATCGGTGATGCGTTTTATGCTGTAGTTTCAATCCCCTGATGAGCGGGGCGGTCATTGATAGCTAAAGCCTAATATCTAATGAATATCAGTTTTTACGGCAAGTTTCAATCCCCTGATGAGCGGGGCGGTCATTGATAGACAAACAACAGTACGATGAATATCAGTTTTCACGGAGAGGTTTCAATCCCCTGATGAGCGGGGCGGTCATTGATAGGAAAGTATTCCACAAACTGTCAAAGAACGTAATATGGACGTTTCAATCCCCTGATGAGCGGGGCGGTCATTGATAGTCTAATACAGTAAGCGGTTGTTACCTGTTCGCTTTAGTTGTGTTTCAATCCCCTGATGAGCGGGGCGGTCATTGATAGCTACTTCGGAGATCGCACATTGCGAAAGCGATGACCGGTTTCAATCCCCTGATGAGCGGGGCGGTCATTGATAGTTCACGTAATCCGCAATTTTGACAGTTGGATTCTCGGCAGTTTCAATCCCCTGATGAGCGGGGCGGTCATTGATAGGTCTCGTCATGAAAATTTTCATCATCTTTTTGTTCGCTTTGGGTTTCAATCCCCTGATGAGCGGGGCGGTCATTGATAGTGGACGTTATAATCCAGATTAAGTTCGGATATAATGGAGGTTTCAATCCCCTGATGAGCGGGGCGGTCATTGATAGCTTGAACGATGGGAACAAGCCGTGAAAGATGTTAAGTCGTTAGTTTCAATCCCCTGATGAGCGGGGCGGTCATTGATAGTAAGATGTTTTCTATTTGAGCGTCATATGGGCGTTTTAACGCGGTTTCAATCCCCTGATGAGCGGGGCGGTCATTGATAGTCAAACGCTGATCTCTCGAAGTAGAGTAGACAACGATTTGGTTTCAATCCCCTGATGAGCGGGGCGATCATTGATGGAGACAGCAACGGATGCACTTGCACGGATCAGCGCACTGGGTTTCAATCCCCTGATGAGCGGGGCGGTCATTGATAGGTACGAAAGCCGATTAACGCCTAAGATGTTTTCTATGTTTCAATCCCCTGATGAGCGGGGCGGTCATTGATAGATGGTCTACAAAATTTACGAGCGCAACACTGAATATCCGGTTTCAATCCCCTGATGAGCGGGGCGGTCATTGATAGATTGAGTTCATTGGTGAGCGTTGCCGTGAGCGCAGTCGTTGTTTCAATCCCCTGATGAGCGGGGCGGTCATTGATAGAATGGCGAACGCGATTTGTTTCCCTGTTACAGGTGCTGGAGTTTCAATCCCCTGATGAGCGGGGCGGTCATTGATAGGTAAAGGGAGATGATGGATTGGATATTTCGGATATTGTTTCAATCCCCTGATGAGCGGGGCGGTCATTGATAGTACGACATTGTTTTTGAAGTCTCAAATCGGAGCAAGTTCGTTTCAATCCCCTGATGAGCGGGGCGGTCATTGATAGAGCATCATACCTGTAAACTCCATATCAATGTTCTGGTTATATGTACGAAATTGAGCATACCTATCAATTTTTAGCAAAAAATCATATTTTATAGGGGATTCCGCTTATGCATTAATTAACAAATTCATCAAAACACACGCGAAATTCCATAAATTATCTGATATGCCAGTCGCATTTCGTAACCTAATGGTACGAAACTTTTTTGAATATTCAATAATCCCATTTCCAAGAAACCGAAATCATTAAAACTCCTATCTAATATATCGTTTAGACTCATTCGTAACCTATAACTGTTTTTCGGCCTTTTGAGGTTACGAAAACAAAATCTATACAATAAAAACATCCTCATTACCGACATTATAGATATCTTCGTCCTTACCAAGATACAAACGTTTTGATTCACAATTGCTACATATGAAATATACAGCGACTTTATCTTCAGCTAAGTCAATAATACTCCTCACTTGATTCAGGCAGTTTTGTAACATCAATGGGGACACAACCATCTCAAAAACGCTATTCTGGACTCGATCCCCATAAGAGTCAAGGCAGTTGGCTACCTTACGCCTACGAGAATTGTTAGAAATATCATATGCAATAGTATACCGAGGCATGATTAACATATATGTTTCTCTCCTAGACGGAGTGAACGATATCTCTCTTTACTCCGTAAATGACTTGCTAATTGACTGACTTGATGGCGAATCATTGATTCAAGAGAAATTTCACTCTTTACCCCTGGAAGAGGATTGTCTAACATAGACTCCCATGCACGAAAGAATATCCTCAAGCCACTGCGAGTGAGTCGGACGCCTATGTCCTCAGAATTTTTCTCAAAGTGCTCCATGCGTAGTTGCCTGCGATTACACATTCGAAGGACAAAACGATCTACAACTGGTGCACGCAACTCTTCCACAAGATCTAATGCCAAACTTGGCCGGCCCGATCTGCGCTGATGCATAAACCCGACATATGGATCCAAATTCTGAGATTCTATTGTACTTGCTAACCAATTTGTCAGTATAACATATCCTAATGATAATAATGCGTTAGCTGGATCGGGAGGTGGTCTCTTTTCACGTCCATTAAACGAGATTTCACCATCAAATCCGACTTTCAGGCCGCTGAAATAGGTTCGCGCAGCTGTTCCCTCATATCCCAATAATGATGACAGATCTTTCACATCTGAAACTTGTTCTTGAAGTGATTTTAGCCGATTAAGGGCAGAGCCAAGTTCCGGATGACTCGCGCGGTTTGATCGAATGGAGGACAACACTTGAATTGAATTGTGAATCTTCCCACAAACAAATTCTTTTGCCAACGTCAGTGATTTATCCGCATTCACGGCTGCAGAATACTGTGCCATGCGAAGATCAGCAGTCCGCGAAAGTTCTGGTACCATTCTCCCCAGATAATCTCCGTTCCGCTTAAACCTGAAGTTAACCCTATTTTCAATTTCCAGAAGGTTCAGTATTTCCAGAGAATTTGAGAATTTTTGACTACAATCTGGAGGATTATCTGCCAGAAATATGCTTCAGTCTGACGAACCGGTCACTCAGGAGAGTTTGATATTCAGGAGTTTTAGCGCCTTCATTTGGGTCGGATTGTAATCCTCAAACAAGGTCACTTCGGGAGAATTATCGGTTGTGATTTTCGGAACGCCCACTACACGACTCAACCCAGACAAAGTTTTCATCACCGACTCATAACTCATGGCGGTTTCGTCATCTGATGTCGTCTTGCTTTGCGCTTTCTCTTTGGCTTCATCTGAGCGCTTGGCTGGCAAGACCATGTCTTTTCTTTGCGCTCTCTTGAGTTGCAAATCATCTTCTGCAAACAACATGGGCGCGAGCTTCTGACGGAGGTGGTACTCTACATAATAGGCCAACATACACAAAAAGATATGCGCAATAACCCGATGTTCATTGCGATGATGAATCGGGCGTACGCGCAACGACATGGATTTCATGGTTCTAAATGCCCATTCTACCGAAGATAAACGCTTGTAATCGGAGACTAATGTCTCGGGGGCCTTTTTCACACTTGACCGAATGGCATACACGCCGTCCAAGAGTTCGGCTTTTTTAATCGCTTGTTCATTGCGGCTATAGGTAAAATGTCCCTCCTTAATGTCGTCCAGATTGTAGAACCGCTTTAATTTGTGTTTGCCCACAACCTTCTGGACGCGCATGCCAATTTTGGCTTCGTTTTTTAATCGGCACGGCGTCGCCGTGATGGCTTTGATCATCTTGTTAAGTCCCTCATCTGCTTTGTCCAACAACGCATCCCGTGTTTGCTTACTCTTGGCCGCTTGTAAGGGGTTCTTGCACAGAATCAGGGTTTCATCTGGATATAAATCACACTCTAGTTCCACCAGATTCTGCTGATCAAATAAACTCATCTGAATTTCCTTTTGCTCTATCACTTCACGCATTTCCTCTTTCCGACGCTCCTCTTTTTCCTGGTGATCTACCACCTTTCGGATCTCCCCCTTTTGCATACCCGTGATCCAATCCAGCCCCACAGGCATGATCTCCTCTTTAATCTGCTTCTGCTTCAATAACCCCCGATCTCCAACCAATATAACATGCTTTAATCCAAAGGACTCTTGAATCTTAGTGATCTGACATCCAAGCGTTGCAGTATCGGCGGTATTGCCTGGAAAGACCTCTACCGAGACGGGGCGTCCCTCTGCATCGGTGATCAGCCCATAAACGACTTGTTTTTTGCCTTTTTTCTTATCTCGGTTATGGCCAAACTCCGCGAAGAAATTTTTCTCCCCTTCCACATAACTACTGCTGACGTCATAGAGTACCATCCCCCCTTCTGTCAAATGCCGTTTGGCTAATGTGCACTCAATGTCGGCTTTGCACTTGGCCAGCTGATCCATGGCTTCATACAAGTCATCCTGATCAACGTACTTGAGGTTCAATTCTTCGTTGAGGGTATCGGCAGCGGTCTCTTGATTGAGCATGGTACTGGTCTGGAGTTTGCTGGCCGGGTCTAACACGCGGGCGGCAATCATCCCAAGCACCAGGCGACGAAAGCGTGAGTTCTTTGGGGCAATCAGGTCATGGATCTTGAGTTGGGTCATCATGCCCAGGACTGCAGCCACATGCCCGTGGGGTTTGCTACTGCGAATCTCAAAGGCGTCTTTGATGGTTTTGACCGCCGTGCCACCTTTCAAGAGGATACCAATGCCATCAATGATAGGCTGAGGGAGACGGGTAATATTGGAGATGGTCGTTTTGACGACTTTGTTACCAACGCGAGTAGAGGTTCGGATGAGCCAGGTTGGTTTAGAGTTACGGTTCGGAATTTGAGAGATGTACATGGGTACATAAAGAGTTTGATTATATCTAAATATACGACAAAAACCTATATAAATATGCAAAATAAAAAATTTATTTTAAATAAAATACATGGGCACACACATTTAGAGAATAAAAACCAAAAAAACCACCGAAAATCGGCTAAATCAGACGTTTAAGGGGACAAAATGCCAATATCAGGGCAGAAATTGGCGCAGATCAAGAGAAAATAGAGATGCGTTGAACTAAAATAGGCCTATCTCAGGTGAAAATAGGGTTAACTTCAGTTAAACCATGAGACAGGAATTCCATTTTCAAGGCAGAATCGTATCGCATGACTAGTAATGTGTATCTGCCCCACAATTGCAATGAGTTCAATACGATGCGGCTCTACCTCAATCAACTGTTGGGTCTTGGTGGGCAAAGGCCCGCTACCATCAGGGTCTTTAGAAACCGTTACGACAATTGACCCCGTAGAGAATCGGATCGTGGCGCCAGGTTCAGTGATATACAGTGTTGGCACGTTTTATTCAATGCTAAAATTTATGCTTCGCGCGACTTTGAGATAGTCTCTAGCCTTATCAAAATCATTGCATAAAAATTCTTCCAAGTCTTTTACCGAGATCTCAATATTTTTAATTTGTTCGGTATTGGCAGAAGAAAACCCATGAATAAGTAGGCTCTTATTTCTGTTAGAAGTCAAGAACCTATCTCTTTTATTCCCAAGTGCATTTAGTGCATTACCTCTGCAATCACCCCGAATGTCAAGCAATCGGGTAACTTGGTATTGACCTGCTGTGGCAAAAGATTTCTTTTTGATTCTGACTTTTCCCAATGGGGCAGACTTCTTTTTTTCCAGATAGCGCACAAGCTCCTGAACTTTTTCGTCATGCTCAGACAACATTCCACTATCATAGCCTCTCTGAAAGAGGCAGTATTGACCGATTAATTCCAAGACCCGATAACATCTAACATAGGCATCCTCATATAGCCCGTCGCGTATGCGTCGTTCGGCATTGGCCAATACATCGCAAGCTAATCGTTGAACATAAATCGCAGATGTATTAGTATTGCCCCTATCAATTTCATTCGCTAAATATTTTAGCCAGTCATTCATCTCCTGTGTGGGACCATAGCGTCCATTACGAAATGATTTTTCTCCATTCTTCAACAATTCAAATGCACCCTCGTAATCAAATCGATCCCAAGCGCTGTAAACCAATGCCGATTCACAAATCTCCCAGAGATCTTTTTGCATTTCGTAGAAATATCCTGTGGATTCTTCTATAGGATTACGATTTTGAATCAAGTTACAAACGGCTTCAAAATTACCTCGTTGCATAAGCCGTTCTGTTTGATTGAGTAATCGTCTAGCATCAACCAGACGAGTGTTGGCTTCCTTTATTACTTCCGTCCCAGGTATGACCATACCACGATCATCACGCTCACTTCCAGATACGTACCGAATATTTGGAATCTCTCTTGACATTCCTGCCATGAGCAGAGCGGCGCTCATTGCCTTAGTGCCACGAGTAAAATCAAGCGTAATCTCTGTCCTGTTAAATCCTTGGTTGATCAGTTCCTCAAGGATTTGATCAAAATGACCAAAGCATTCATCTGCATTGGTTTCCATTCCAGATTTTTCTAAGGGTCTGGAGATGATATGGTCGGTGTCCATTTCACTTAGAATCTGCTCAGCGTTGGGGGCAGTTTCTTGAGACGGGAGCAAAACAACCCTGTCCCAATCTCCATCATTTATACTCTTCATTAAAGGATCAATCAATGACTTCTGTAAATCATCACGTTTCCCTGTACCAACGGTTAGAACCAGACCACTTTTCCAGACGGATTTTGTCTTGATAGGCTCCATGCGTAATAATTAGTTACGTTTGTTTGACTTTTTTTTACTCGGTAACGGCTTCCATCGGAAAGAGATACTATTTTCGTTCGCGTGATGGATGATAACATCCTTTTCTTGCCCAGCATTAATATCATCAGGGGTATTATCATGATCCACCATACTGCCAATAAGCCCACTCTCTAAATGCTTTGCTTTTAAGTAGCCCTTTTTGGTTGTTTCCTCTAACATAAGAACCCGAACCTCTTCTCCAGAAGATGGAAGTCCTAAAGATATTTGATTGACCTGCCCTAATCCTGAATGTTGATGTTGTTGTCTACCTTTAGTTCTAGTATGAGATATCTGTCCACGCGGCTGAGCCTTCCCCGCTTTGGATTTTATTGCACTATTTGCATAATCGCGTAATTCCCCGAGAACCTGCTTACTTTGAGGCAGATTTTCGCTCGGAAATCCAATCATCTGAATCATTAACTCTCCTCCTTTGCCCCGCGACAAACTCCACTGCGCAGGGGAAGCATGGCGCTTATTGTTATTCTTGCGTGGTAAACCGAGAGAATCTCGACTGCGCCTACTTTCTTTCAACTCAATTGAAAACTTCTGAATAATCTCACCAATTGAATTGATAGCCTCCATTGGATCATCTGTAACTGGTGGAGAGTCATACATGATTACCTCTTCAAGGGTTGGTGCACTAACACGTCCATTAGAATTAATTGAGCACTCTTGCCTAAGGGTTTTACCGATATTTTTGCAGTCATCAACAGAGTGAATTCCTCTATTTTGACATCATCAAACGAACCAAAACCTTTGCGAGATCTTGAGCCAACACCTCCATATTTTGTAAGCAACCAAATAGATGCTTCAACTTGGCGAAGAATGACATCAGACGTCAATGGCCTCTTAGTTTCATAATATCCATTCCTTATGCTTACTGTCATACTCCATCTGCTACCCGCATGGCTATACCAACGTTGTGCTCGTCGCTTAGATTTATTATTCCGTTCATCCATTCCGTACGAAGCATAGGCCAAGCCAAGAGTATGTCTTTTTGTTTGATGTGGCTTGTTGAATAAGCCAACCTTAGATATGGACAATCTTTTTAATTGTATCCGAACAGGACTACCCGTCTTTGAATCTCCCCAAATGGCCGCCTCAAGCTTGCATAGGGTATCCAAATCAACATGCCCTGTATGCATGGTACGCCACCACCAACGGAGTAGACCTCTAAGTGTAGCCGGTCGTAGATCGCAGTCCTGTTTGTCCTGATTTGCTCCAGCCAAGAAGGCCATGGAAATGAACTCTAGATCATACTCCTTGCGAATAACTGACGGGCTTTCAGTGACCGATGTTGGCTTCTCTGCTACAAATCGACCATATCCAGCACCAGTCTTTGCCCCTGCACCTTCTGCCGTGAGCGCATCTTGAAGCCATTCAAGTCCCTGTTCTAATAATGGATCGTCTGAAGATCGCTTTCGATCAGAAACCGCAAACTGAAACTCCACACCCGGACCAACAGCGAGAAAATAGACGGGATTTGGATCTTCAGTATCGTCAGGCGCACGGTTTCCTTGGTAGTATTTAGTAAAGTGACTATTGGTTATATCCACTTCAAGATGAGGCCATGCAGAAGGCCATGCATCATGGAAGACTAGTTGACCAGTAGCAGAGCTCGTTCTCAGAGATACGTCTGGCGGTCGCCAACCACCTTTCTTGTTTCTTATTTTGGCTTTCTCAGAGTTAGGAGTATACCCGAAAGCATCCTCAATCGTACGCCATGCCTGTTCCTGATTAGGTTGAGCAGGCGCCCAAACCGTTTCGGCCCAAGCCCGTGCAAGCCCCTTTAGTCCACTTCCAGGCAAGTAAACAAACCCGTAAATCGGATGCAATGAAATGCCTGCATTTTCCCATGTCCCTGCACGAGATAAGTGCAACGTCATAGCGCCTTGCGTACGCATTAACAGGGGCATGGCATTTGCCTTCTCAAGCATCTGTGATCGGCGTGAATTGAGGCTTTTCAACAATTTTCTGTCGCCCCTAGATTTACACACCTCGTTGAGTGCCTTTTTCTGAAATTCCTGCATTTTCCGCTCGCTCTCTTCTGGGAATTCTGAGAACTTGTCAAGCAATAACCCAGCGTGACATTCCTGCGGAGAGATGATCTGCTTAACCAGAGAATACGTTTGACGTGGGATCACTGGCCCCTCTGGAATGGAGACTTTTCTATCCTGACTCATTCGCTTCATCTTCTTTAATCACAGCTTCACAAAAACGAGTTAGCCACTGCAAGTAAAGTAGGGCTTCGTCTGTCGCTCGGCGAAGGAGATCAGAGTCATTTTCAATGATTGCCAATAGCAATGCTGAGCAATCATCTGCGCCCTTCGGTCTCTGTGCTAAATTACTCTCAACTAACAGCCAATTTCCGAGTGCAATTAACAAGCGGCTACGATAATCCTGGTTTGTTTCCTCAGATTTTGCATACACAAATCTAAGTGCTTGTCCAAGACCTGCAGTACGAATTCGGATCGGTAAGCGTTTGACTTCACGAGCAAAATCCTTGGCTTGATTACTTGTGCGAGCGTCTTCTACAACCTTCCATGCATGACGAGCACGCAATTGTTCCTGAGTTGCCTTTTTCATGATACGATGACCGCTTATGGGCTAGCAATGTTGACTGTACATAACCCTTTTCCAACCGTCTCACCAGATCCAATCTGGAGGAATTTGATATCCTGATCATTCAACCATTGCAGAATCTGATCGGGGGAGCGTTCATAATCCTTGCGACGACTCTGACTGCAAAGTATAAGGGCATATAGGAGTGTCTCTGCAGGCAGGTATTCCTCATAAAAGAGGGCTCCCGTTTTAACGGTCTTCTGCTCATAATCTAACCCGATTCGGGCAACAACTTCCGTGGCATTGCGCACGAAATAAGTGAAGTCATCGTCATGTAATATTACAAGATGATCTTGAAACCGCCTTTGGGTGTCTTCGTCCGCAAAGGCTTGATCTAAAAAGCCAAGATTGACTTCATCAGACATGACCGAGAATTCAAATTCTTCAAGAATCATTTTATCTTCTGACACGAGCAGTGGGCTATTTCTCGCACAAACAGCGTGATCTTTTTTGAGTTTGGGAATGTGCTCCAAACCAGTTGCTCCTATGATACTGCGGTCACGAGAGAATCTCTGAAGAACTTCTGGGCAAGTTACCCAAGCAAAGACTCCTTTGAGTGACCGCACTGGGAATGCCAATATACGAGCATCGGTAATGGAAATTGCTCCAGCGTGATCAGATGCAGCCGATGTCGCGGGCCCAAAAGCTACTAATACATCATGGCATTTATCGGATTCATGGTCCGAAAGGGTATTGCACTGAGCCCGAAGAACGCCTTTCAGTGATGAGCCCGCAATGATGGGCCAATCCGTGTGACGTTCACGTTGCACGGGTAGATCAATGACACCCAGTGCTGTTCCACCTCAAGGATGAAGCCCTGTAAGTGCATGCACAAACATAATCGCATTATTTGACATATTTCCAAGTACCTTTTAAGTAATTTCCCCATCCAACGAGAGAATCGTCGTAATTTACTAATTCTACTGATATATCTTCATTGTTGGGTAGATAATAAACTGAGCCAGACTGAACCATAAAACGGGTTGGTTTTGGACCGCCCAATGCTAGATCCCATCCAGAAATTCCTTCAAATCCTGGAACTGCCGCCGCAATGCATCGGAGATGTGGCGGCTTCCAACCATCAAACCAAGCGGGTGTCGTAAGAACCACTAAGCTTCCATCTCCACTCTGGTGTGACACACTTGGCCAAGATACTCCGCTGTGGGGAGAAACTTCTACATGTCTCCCCTCTCCACCAAATTTCATCAGTAAGCCAGATTGATTCAATGGATCAATCGTACTGCTATTTCCAGTAACTTCGGCGTAAAATGTGATTCTTTGTTTCAGAGACAGCATCCCCGCAGAATATATCAGACCTTTTGCTGTGGTATTGCGCTGTCCATCAATTCCAATTCCCACCCGACGGTCTATCGCATAGAGTTCTTCTGCGCTGACAATATCCTTGATTTCGGGTATTCCGCCTTCTAAGTATGCACGCATTCCGCTAAATGTCAGATAGCAATTGGTCAGTGATTTCAGAGACTTTCGTCCATAATGCCACAATGGAAGTAGCCCTTTTTCCTTGGCGTGCCAACCATGCGGCGGAGTGCGTAATGGATCCAAACGAACGATTTCTCCACTTTCCTCGCGCGGCAATGAAGCCATCGGTTTAGTGCATTTCAAATTAGACGGCATGGGTAGAAGAATTTCCTCATCTTTACATAACCATGGCCCAGAAATTTTAACATCAGCAAGCGCACTCACATCACCTCCGATTTCCTGGAGCGCCTGGTCAAACGATCCTGTCATTTTAACGCGTTCGCCAAATTTTTCTAAGTTCACATCATGTGCCCCAAGCAATAGCGTACGAATTGCCCCTGCCAGTGTCTGCGGAGACGGTAGTCCAGAATTCGCCTGCCCAGCAGGGCCAAAAGGACGAGCATCCCGAAAGAAAAGAGTGTCCATCGGGCGCAAGGAAAGATTCATGACAGATTGGTTATGCATCATACCCACGAGCCACAAATGAAGCGCCCAAACAAAGCAGTATAAACTTTCTGAGCTTCTCAGAGTCATCATAGTAATGGTCACAGAAATACGACCACCAAGATTGATTTTCAAAAGTGAACACATCCTCATCTACATCTGATCTGGCAATCAGTCGTTTGATTTCGGCTTCCACTGCTTTTATCGGCAAATCTGGGTCAGACAAAACAGGCTCTTCCCGACGCAAATTATACACCCACCGATCAGATATATCATCCTCAGCGAACGTGTTGACTACTTCTTGAAACCACTGGGCAAGTGTCCAAGGTAGCACACAACTTGGATGATCGCCAGATCTGCGCATAAAATGAAGTGTTAGCCGATCCTTACCAGTAGATTTGGCCATCTTTTCTGCATCTCGGGCTGCTTGCAAAGCGAGTCGGAGATCTTCTTTGTGATGAACAAATGCAATCCCTGCCGAAAGGGTCGCTTTTGAACCCATTGCAAGGACATGCTCTCCATCAACTTCTGTCCACCCAGGTATAGGATCATCATCACCGATAAATGCTCTCTGTAACTCCAAAGCACACTCTACTGCTTTGAATGTTGGAAGAAGTGCAAGGACATCATCACCCCCGAATAGATTAGAGTTCCATCATAGTATTCCACGATTTTGGGGACAACAACGCTGGCGAAGTTATTTAATGCTTCACTGATAGAGGAATGTAATGCTGGACTTACAGGGCGTTTAGCATTCAGGCTATCAATCCCCAGATTTTCAAAATATTGTCTTACTTTTTCGTGTATGACATCTGTTACATATGGTGCTTTTTCACCTTTCAGCCAAAGTCCCATATCATCTGCGTCCATTACAAGAATGGCGTAATAAGATGGTGGACTACTTTCTTTTTTCGCATTTCTGATCCGTTTCCATACATGTTTTGAAGGTGCAGAATCTTTATCTTGATCCCGCCTTTTTTGATGGATCCATCGGCCATTCCACTTCTCATCAGGGATAATGCCAGCTTCGTCCAGCCAGTTTTTTGCCGCAATCGTCGCAGTATCTGGGAATCGTACATCGCGCTTTTTCAATTCAAACTTGGGAGCAAGCACATGCTCTGCAGCAAATCGCTTACACAATGCGATGGCACAGAGCCTGTCTGGTTCTCGAAGTCTATTATTCTGATTCCATATGGCTTTCCAGAAATCCCTTGATTCCTGCAATTTGGCAGGCCCCACCTGCTCATAAGTTCCCATTAGGCTACACTTGGGTCCGGCTGGTCCAGATAGATTGATCTGGCTTTTTTTTCGTCTTATCCTTTGGATCATTCGGATTAATCTACACTTGGGTCTGGCCGAAGGCATTTGTGGTACATGGCGAATCGTTCGTTGGGCTTCGGCAATGCGTGCAGAAACTTCTAACTGCGCTTGCCATTGTCCCGCGCGGTTTTGGGGAAACCTTGGAGTGTCTTCATTGGGAATGGACTCTGCCATCTGACGGACACGATGCGCCTCGGCCCAGACCTGACTAAAGTCTCCTTTGCCGCCAATTAGGTTGGCCATTTCCTTATCATCTAACCCACGGGTCGAACAAATTGAAGTGGTGATATCTAGGAAGCTCTCAATTTGAGCGTTCCAGTTCTGCGCCCACTCTGCATCAAAGCGGCGCAATTCATTATCCAGTTTTTCTTTGACAGTGTGTGATAAATTCCACCAGCTCTCTTGAATATGACTTTCGCATGTACGAGCAAACTCAGATGCTACTTTTCCGTCTTGTCCATCTGGCACTAATGCGACAAATCTATTTGGCAAGGAAGGCGCCTTCCGAGCGCGCACCTCAGGCATGTCAATCAAGTCTTGAGATCATCAGAGATGTTGCGTAGCCAGATGTCAAGCAGTGGGTGTCTTCGTAAAGCAGGAAAAACGAACACCGTTGGCCCCAAACTGTCAATGATTGGACGCATTCCCTGAAAGATGAGCCAAGACAGGATTGCACTACCAGACCATAAGTCGCGAACACTCCTTGCGGCCTGAATAAACGTTTGGACGGGCCCGATCGTCACAGATAAAATCGCGTAACCATGGCGTCCCTGTTGCGCTGCCACGAGCCCACTTGAAGCATCGGCATGGTGAATGAGCGAGTGGTCTGGAGCTCTTGTATCCGCAGGTAATCTGGTGAAGTCAAAACCAAAACGTTTGCTGAGCGCATCTGGCAACAGCCTCCATAGTGCAAGAAAGCGGATCTTTGGATTTTGTGGGAGATCGTTTACGATCTTAGAAATCACTTCGGACACCCCGACACGATCTAGTTTATAATCAAGTAGTTGATCTTTTTGAGCACTGATGGGATGGTACACTTGTATTGGGCCATCCTCAGGTCCTACCGCGCGTTCACCATTAGGCCCAGCGGTAGGCATTGGAAGTCGGTCTGCAATGGAAGCATTAACATCCGCAGATTTGATGTCTTCGCCAATAGCCAGAGATTCATCATTGAGAGCAACGGACAGGTAGTGCCTTGCGCGGCTTTCGTGATCTTTGATGCCTAACGCCTTATCAACAGGGTCATGCATCCAAGCCTTTAAAATTAATTGCCAGTCCGTTTCAATTATATTTGGCATCAGTACTTTATCTCGGAGAGTTGAAAAGGATGGCTTTATGACAGGATGAGTTATCAGATCCACCATTATAAGGCATGAAGACAAGTAATCCAAATTTTTGCAGAGGCGGTGCGAATTTCTATAACAAATTCGCACCGCGATTAATCAAAATACTGTGTAGCATCTACCATACTCACTCCCTTACATCAGATTAAAATTCAAAATTGCATGTCAACTCCTGTCCTGTATTGACATCCTAAATTTTCAGGTTCACCTAGAACTGACCTTGTTAAGAATATGATTTAACAATTGTGTATATATCTTACTCAATCATGGCCACAATTTTCAGATATGCATCTTTAAGTTTTTAAGTCTATCTGTTGGGTTCTGATCTCAGAACTGCAAACGAGTGTTCAAACACAAATCATCTACATCGGGATAGATGATTGACCAGTTTCCCCACCGCTCCTAGTTCCTCATCAGTAACGGCGCGGATCTGTAAACTTGAATAGCCCCGCCACATGATGGCATGCCCGGTGGTGGATCGTGTTGACTCCCATCATGTCCACAGTCAAGATGGCCGAGGATGTTCGTAGGGACAGGAAGCCGGTAACTGTCGGCATAGACCTGAAGCATCTCTGCTTCTGACCCTCTGAAAAAGGGCCTCCCATTTTTTAAGTGGGTGATATTTTCAGAAATGGGTAAACGAGGGTAACAAGAATAAGGTTCGGTAAGGATTTTTATAGTAGTTTAGATTTGTTTATCTATCCTTCAACTTATCAAAAAAAAGATGGCTTTAAAAATAACGGATGTGAATCATTTGATTGGTATTGCGTCACCGTGTCCGAGATTGAGCAGGAGACGAGTCGTTATGCGGCGAGGATCCATGTAGCGCTTTCGGGGGATGCGGAGTTAAGGTGTCCGGAGTGTGGAAAGGTGTGTCCGGGGTATGATCACCGAGAGCGACGATGGCGCCATACGAATATCTGTGATTATCGTACGGAGGTCGTCGCGAAGGTGCCCCGTGTGCAGTGTCCACAGCATGGCGTGACTACGATTGCGGTTCCTTGGGCCGATGCTCGTGTGCAATTCACGTCCAGTTTTGAGGCCTGTGTGATGGATTGGTTGCATGATGCAACCAGCATTTCAGTGATCGCGAAACGCTTAGGGGTGAGTTGGACGATGATCGCTCATATTATGGATCGTGGAATCAAGCGTGGATTGGAGCGCAAGCCAGAGAAGATCGTGCCTCATATTTGCGTAGATGAGACCGCATCCAAGAAGGGGCATAACTATGTGACGATTGTATCGGATCGGTACGGTGTTACATGTGTCACCAACAATAGAGAGTTAGTACAACGATCGTTGTTCACCTGAGCAAATTGCAGGGATTGAAAGTGGGAGTATGGATATGTGGCCTGCCTACATCACTGCAACAAGGATGCGTAGACCCGATGCAAGATTGCATTTGATCATTTTCATATCTCTAAATATGTTGGAACTGGGGTGGATGAGGTTTGCAGAGAGGAGAATCGTGCGTTAAAGAAACTGGGGATTCTGGATTTGGTAGGGACAAAGTATGATTGGCTTAAGAATCGGGCCAGCATGTCGGCCAAGCAAAAAAAGCGGTTTAGTCTCTTGAAAAACAGTGCACTGAAAACAGCACGCGCTTGGGCGATGAAAGAAGTGTTCCAGACGCTGTGGAAGTATAAACATCGCACTTGGGCGCTCAAAGCATGGAAGTTAGGGTGGCTCTCACGCAGTCGTCTGGAGCCGATGAAAAAAGTGGCTAAAACCATTAGAAGTCATCTTTGGGGCATGATCAATGCGGTGGTTTTAGATGTGAGTAATGGGCCGGCTGAAAGCATCAATAGTCGCATCAAAATGATCAAAATCCGTGCGCGTGGATTCAGAAATCCTGAACGATTAAAGAATGCAATTTACTTCTATCTTGGTGGACTTGATTTGTATCCAGAAGGCACCAAAAATCGGCCAACCCACTCTTAAAATGGGAGGCCCCTGAAAAACATCTTCATCTCCAAGTCCATGCATCCCATGAGAGTCATCAGCATGATTCCCTATGGAAAAACGCGAACCCATGGTAAATCGTCCATCTACTTGGAAAACTAGCTCTAGCGATTGGCAGAGTTAAATCCAATTCCCATTTATGGCCCCTATCACTGGTGCAAACGGTACCCTGATGACTATCTGGTGGTGTCAAACGGAAAGACTTCTTCTGTCGCTGGAAACCAAGCATGGTGCCCCAAGCTTGTTCACCCCAATCTGAGATATCTATAAATCGCTTTGAAGGATGGCTTCTTTCCATACATCAAAATACGTGCACGATAGATTTTACTACTGACCCAAATGGATCCTATGACCGAAATGATTAATAATCCGTACGATAAAAAAGTCTGCCAAACTGGTACAGATCCTATGGTTAAGCGTACGGCCATAGGAACCGGGGATGTAAGCGGAAAAATTGAAAGCCCTACGGCAAGGTCACTGTCAGGACTCAGAATAATCAATGATAGAAATGCCATCGGAATGATCAATGGAGCCATCAGCGGAACTATAAACGTCTGTGATTCTTGCGGCGAATCAACCAGCGTTCCAATCGCAGCAAATAATCCTCCATACAAGAGATAGCCTCCAATAACAAATAGAAAATACCAAATGATTAGCGATACCGATAAATTGGGGAGAGTTGGATCCTGAGATGGCGTGAATAATTGATTTACAAGAGAGGCTTCATTAAGCGTGACTGGATCAAAAAAAAGTGCCATGGTTTGAGACATAAACACGAATCCTCCCACTATTGTGATCACCCAGATGAATAACTGCGCAAACCCAACCATTCCAATTCCTAGAACCTTGCCCATCATTAACTCAAATGGGCGCACAGACGATATTATGACCTCAACAATGCGAGTGGTCCTTTCTTCAATGACACCATAAAAAATTTGTGAGCCATATATAAGGATCATCATATACATGATCATGGACAGTAACGTAGCCAATACAACATAGCTGGTTCCTTCATCTTCAAACACTGATGAATTTGTAACATCCACACTATCCTCATGCTCTAAATAAACAGTTTCTAATTGTACCGAACGATCAAGAATGTTCCTAACCTCTGCTGTCACATTCAACTCCATCAATAGATAATCTTCCAATGATCGCTCGATGACTGACCTTAATTCAGTCTGAGTAAGAAAATCTGTTGCCTCGAGGAAATAAAGCGTTGGTTGGTGCGGCCCAGAGAGGATATCCGAAGGAATATGAATGTATGCATCTAAGGCACCAGTTTGTACATCTCTCTGAGATAACTCAAGATCGGTGCTCAAAATTAGGTCTTGGCTGTGGTCTTGTAGCAGGATTCGTTTCCCAAGAACTCCCGTATCATCTATGATGGCAATCCGCGAAGGTGTGTCATTAAACTCCAATTCTTTGTCCAATGTAGACGAGATGCCTACGATAGTGACCATGATCAATCCAACTAAAAGGGCCGGTGCGAGAAGCGTGGTCAGAATAAATGTTTTAGAGGTAAAACGCCGCAAAAACTCGCTACGTATGATGATAAAAATCTTCTTACTCATTGATCTCCGACCACATTGATAAAGATCTCATTCAATGTCGGCTGAAATAGATCAAATTGAAGAAGTTCAAGATCAGGAACCAGCATCAGTTTCTCTAAAATTGCCCTTGGATCGCAATCATTCAACAATTTCAGAATGCAACCATCTTCGTTACGCTCCAAATACTGTATTTCCCCTACTTTCTCCATGTCATCAAGAAACGAAGCCTCCCCTGTATACTCCAATGAGAGTTTATCACGCTTGAATGTCTGTTTGATCTCTCTGAGATTTCCACTCAACACAAGTTTACCCTGAGCAATTATACCAATATCATCGCATAACTTCTCCACCTGCTCCATTCTGTGACTAGCCAACAGAAGGATACGACCATCATGCTTAAGTTCGGAGATAATTTCGCAGAGAAGCTCCGAATTCAAAGGGTCTAACCCGCTAAATGGCTCATCTAGGATAATCAATTGAGGATGCGCCAGAATCGTGGCAATAAATTGAACCTTTTGCTGCATTCCCTTGGAAAGATCCCGCACTTTTCGATTCCCCCACTTCTCTAAGCCAAGACGATTGAGCCAATACCTGATGTTCTCAGCCGAATCTGATTTAGAAACCCCTTTAAGTTGGGATAGATAACGGAGCTGATCGGAGACCTTTGACTTCTGATAGAGTCCGCGTTCCTCAGGTAGATAACCTATCAGTGGCTGGCTCCAAGTCCCAATCTCACGATCATCAAGCGTAACATATCCTTCATCTGGTGAAAAAATACTCGTGATGATTCGAAGCGTTGTTGTCTTTCCAGCCCCATTTGGACCCAAAAGCCCAAAAATTCGACCAGACGTTGCATTCAACGATACATCTGAAGCCGCAAGAACATGCCCAAAACGCTTGGTTACGCCGTGAAGTACCAAACAATCCATCAAGTCGTGGTTGCTTCATGTCAGTTGATTCAATTTTTCAACCATTAGGAATTATGTATGTTCTTCATAGAGATTCTTGTTCCCAGAGGGCCTTTTGGAACTTTGTTAAATCCTTTGGGCCTTCCGCCTAAAGTGTGAGAGAAATTGTAAATTTAAGGAATTTTCGTATCATACTTGGTAGGATTTCTCCTACTGACTATGGTTAATTATCCACGTAACAATTTAATCAACAAATGAAAAAGAATTCGGTGAGTAAAAGTTTAGGTATAGAGGCACCATGGAAGATTTTAGAGGATGCCTATGATGATACAGCGAAACAGAGGACAGTGACGGTGACTTGTACTGACACATCGTCACTGGAGTGTCCAAAGTGTGGAAAGGCGAGTCCATTTTATGATTTGCGATCTGCGCGTCAATGGCGGCATTTGGATACCTGTAAGTATCAAACGGCGTTGAGAGCGCAGGTTCCCCGGGTCAAGTGTAGTGAGTGTGGGGTAAAGACGGCGCGGGTCCCGTGGGCGGGCCCGAGTTCTCGGTATACTTATGACTTTGAGGAGTCGGTGATTGGGTGGATCAAAGAGGCGAGTATATTGGCGATTTCGCGTCAGATGGGACTTGGATGGAAAGCCATTGCGGGCATTGTTCATCGTGCAGTACAACGTGGACTGGCAAGAAAAAAAGAGCAGGTGGTTGAGAACATCTGTGTTGATGAGGTGGCTTATAAGAAAGGACATAAGTACTTTACTGTCGTATCCGATGCCGACACAGCAACGGTGCTCTATGTCGGCATTGGGCGTGATCAAAAGGTGTTGATGCGTTGGTTTCAGCAATTATCCACCGAGCAGTTGAACGGGATCAGGAGTATGAGTATGGACATGTGGCCTGCCTATATTCGTGCAACCTTAGCCTGTCTGCCAGATGCAAAAAAGAAGATCTGCTTTGATCGGTTTCATATCGCGAAGCATCTGGGAGTTTCGGTTGATAAAGTCCGACGGCAAGAGCACAAAGCGCTCCTCAAGGAAGGCAATCCGATTCTGACGGGTACCAAGTATAGTTGGCTTAAAAGTCCTCACAACATGTCATTAGCGCAAAAGAGGGCCTTCCATGCCATTCGCACCAGTTCCCTCAAAACCTCCAAAGCCTGGGCCATCAAGGAAACGTTCAGAAAAATGTGGAACTATAAAAGCGCAACTTGGGCACTCAAGGGTTGGAATAAAACATTGAGTTGGGCCATGCGCTGCCGGCTTGAGCCAGTCAAAGATGTCGCCAGAATGATTAGAAAGCATCTCTGGGGGATCATCAATGCCATTGTTCTTGATGTCAGTAATGGCCCGGCTGAAAGCATCAATAGTCGGATCAAAACCGTCAAAATCCGTGCACATGGATTCCGCAATAAAGAACGATTTGTGGATGCAATTTACTTCCATTTGGGCGGACTTGATCTAAGCCCCAGATACGCAAAATCATGACTTTTTTCACAAAAAAAGCGGAAGCGCCAATCCTTTTTCAAGGGATCTTCTGCACCTTGGTTTCAAACTCTAATTAGCCATGACCTCGCATCTGTGGCATTGTTCGGAGATTGACCACCGCGGATCTTGCGGTACCGCTATTTCACCGTGGCATTGAGGCTTTCCATCCTGTTTGTCGTTCGCAATAGGCACGCAGCCCCCCACATACCTCCAAGCGATGGAGTATGAACGTCTCTTCCATTGCTTCCGCAAGGATTCTCGCTGCGGTTGTATGTCCGTTTATTCTAATCGCGCTTGAATTGATTCTATATGCTACTTTGCTTCGCCGTAAGTATGCTCTCCAAGATCACCGTATTCAGTTTCATTCAACGGGCTTCCTTCCTTTTTCATTGCGCAGATGTCCTTTAACGTTTTCCCGCTTGTGTTTGTGTGCATCGCTGAATCTGCGCATCTTTGCCAAAGACCGATGGATGGCACGATGTATTCCCTTTGCACCATCCACAGCGGAGAGAATTCCCCGATCATGCGGGTCATTCGCATAAGGAGGCCTTCAATGGCTTCGGTATTTTCCGTGGACAATTCGGCAACCCCAAAATGACACTCGTTCCTGCTTGCGTGATGCCCATGCAAGTCATCATGTGTCAACCTCGAATCATAGTCGCATCCATCATGATCACGACATACCTGATGACTTTTTAGGGTTAACTTCAGTTATATTTTGGGAGGTAGCTAAAGTAGGGAAGCATGTGTGGAGATGGGTTCACTGAGATTTTGGTAGGTTAACTGGCAATGGCTTAGTAGTTAATTGCGCCTCGCACATTGAGTCCGAGCTCTCTTTGCGAGTGGGCTAATCCAAAGACCGAGATGCTCATCTGCTCCCACGGGCGCAGCTGTGTCCCCAACCGATACATCCTTCCCCTTGACAGCTGGGTCACCCCCATCACCGAGCGTGCCACGCCGCCCTTCAACGGCACGCCATAAGCCAGCTCGACCTCGGTTCGTTGCAGATTTCCAGGCGTGGCATCTAAGATTGTCTGTTGCCGATGCAATTGACTCCCATAGCCGAGTCCCCAGGACGGGCGAACCGTCATCATCCACCCGACGGGGCCGCCCCCAACCTGCACATATCCCGAAGCCCCCCACTCAGTAAACCCGTCGGCACTGTGTAGCAGTAGCCCCTGTGTCCGTAGCTCGGCCTTTAGCTTCCCTGACGCAAATCGCAATCCTCCGCCGAGCTCCAACCCAATCCCCGTCTCTGCGCTGCCCCCATCCTGACGCACATTCGCCTCTATGTATGGACGCACCCTGTCATGAAGCTTCAGCACCCCCTGTAATCCCACACGCACGCGCACCACCTCTCCACGGACCTCATACTTATTCACCTCTGCCCCTGCAACCAGCACATCCCCGTGAATATTTAATCCCGCTGTGCTACTAGACATCCATTTCCCCTCAATGCCAGCCGCCCCAAACACCGAAGCCAAGGATCCCTCCAATGCCTCTACCTCAATCTGCCCACGCCCATACCCCAGCGCCAGCCATGCCCCCCAATCTATCCCCTGAACTGAGACATACGGCACCACCTGTGTCAACGATGTCTGCACCGATTGCTCCAACATGCGATACGATCCATCTCCCTGACTGTGCGTCACCATAATGCCCGTTAACCAGCCACTCTGCCAACGATAATCGGTCCCCAACATCGCGGTTGAGACCTCACCGCGCAGATTAAGCACATCGTTACTCCGCAGCCGCGTGAACGCGCCCTGTCCCCACACGCTTAGCCACCCCCGATTTCGCTCTTGCTCTTGCATCATGCGGCATCCTGCCAACAGCTCGCCCAGAGACGGTGTCCAATCCGTGGCCCACAGCTGTGCCAGTTCCATGCGCTGCCCAGCCAAACACGACGACCCCGTCGGCCGGTGTCGCAATGCCTCCACAATCTGAATCGTGGAGGTCCGCACAAAGCGCACGGCGTATGCCTTCATCGCCTCCACTGCAATGGCGACATCCGCTCCCTCAATCGTCGCTGTGGCCACCGCTTTATCAATGGTGCCCTCGCTGGTGTTTTCAAGACGCATTGCAAAGGTCTTCCCCTGTTGATTCTCTTTTGTGGGCACTAACTCTACCTCAATGGTTTGCTCTATCTCACCCGGGGCAAAGGTGAGGGCCCCAGCACTGCTGCGGTAGTCTTCGTTTGCACTTGCCGTTCCATCTTCAGTGCGATAGTGGACCACAATCGCTGTCGCACTCGGCATAGATAACTGCACAGTAAACTGCATGCTCTCTTCAGTGGTCACTGCATCGTCAATCCGAATGGCCACCGCACGCGCTTTGTCAAAGATCGTGACCTGACCCACATCACGCGCAATCGTCACCTCAGGCCTTGCACTGGTGAGCTTCACGGTAAACTGCTCCTCGCTCTCATCTATGTCATCAGAGACGAGCTCTATCTGAATCTTCCCTGTTCTGGATCCTGGATCAAACAAGACCAGCCCTCGAGAACGCACATAGTCCTCTGTTGACTTGGCCGTGCCGTCAACGGTTTCATAGGTGGCTATGACTGGCACATCGGTGGATCGATTGAGCTCCACGCGCAGAGAGACCTTCCCATCACGCTCTTGCGCCTGCGCATCATAAATAGAGAGCGTCAGCGGCGCCTCCCCTTTATCGTTAATCCGAAGGTCTAACTCTGTGCGCTCTGTGTCATACCCACCCCCGCTGGCTGTGTGGATGATCTGGAGGGTTTCATCCTCGGTGTCGGGGTCATCCAGCGCTTGGACGGTCACGGTCTTGGGGGCTTTCCAGTTTGATTGCGTGAACTCCAACGACATGGGGGTCAGCGTTGCTTTGCCTTGATCCCCGCTGAGCGTAATCTCTACATGAGAGGTGGGCGCTGAGCTAAGCACAACGGTATAGGATTTAGAGGGCCCTCCTTCCTCAATGTCTAATGACTTAGGCGCCAGCACAATACCCTTGGAGCCAGTTTCTTCAATGGTCACCTGCACGTTGCCCATCACGCCATCGTAGCCCCCACCGCGAGCGGTCAGCGTAAGGGTTTCCGTCGGGTCACGTTCGGCATCCTCATCTTTTGCAGCGGCCACGCGCACCGGTTGCTCATCCGCCCAGTCAGAGGGCGTAAACGTCAGCATGTCTGGATCCCGTGTCAACTCATCATTTAAAAATGCGCTGATCTCTACGGTGACCGATCCCTGCGGCTCTGCAGACAAAGCGACGGTAAAATTACCTGAAGTCCCTTCGCGTATCGTGAGATCAGGCGGGCGGATCACCAAATCTTTAGTACCCGTATCGGTGACCGTCACCGGTAGATCTTCAGTGAGTGCATTATAGTTTGGATCCAGGCTAGTGGCCGTATGCAACAGGGTCACCTCTTCTGGAATGGCATCATCGTCTGGCGCTGCCTCTACCGTCACATCCTGTGGCAATTTCCAATTTGATGCGTCAAAGGTCAGCACAGGCGGGTCAAAAGTGATCCGGTTGGTGATTTCGGTGATTTGAAGTGTCACGGATGATTGCGGCTCTGACGAAAGCGTGATCGTATAGCCTGCGCTGGATCCTTCACCCACCGTCAGTGAGGTCGGTGAAAGAATGATCCCTGCCTGATCATCATCTAAGATGGTCACCTGCTGCGAATTGCCTGCAATATAGTCCGGGGGCAGCGGTGTGCCAATTTCCACCGTAAAGGTTTCATCGTCTTCATCGATGTCATCGGGATAGGTCTCAATCTGCGCAGATCCAGAGTCGTCGTCTAAATCAACCCGAATCTGAGTGGGACAGGTATAGTCGTTAGGCATTACAGGTGAGCACTCTATCGGAATCATCACTGGACGCAATGCCGCGGTGGAGAGCGTGGCCGTGACGGTCGCAGAATCCCCTTCGGTGACCTCACGCGGCACGGATAAAGTCACCACCACAGGGGTCTTATCCAAAATGGTCACGATGATGGAAGGTGGTGGGCCAATTTCAACGCTCGGATGCCTCCCCAGCGCCACGCTCATCTTTTCATCGTCAGTGTCGTCATCAACCTCGGTCGTCAGCTCCGCACTGCCAGATTCTGCATTTGCTGGAATCGTGATTGAGTCTGGACATGTGTAATCGTCTGGCACTGTGGTCTTGAGAGGTTTGCAGATAACGTCTATCGTGATCGATTCGTCCAAAGTGTAGTCCAACATGGCTGTGACCGTGGCTGAACTGCCCTCGTACACTGGATTGGGCTCAACCGACAGACGCGCCTGCACAGGGGGCGGCTTGTCATTATCAACGATCGTGATTACATGATCCCGCGGACTCCCAGGCTCTATCCCACCTGGTAAATTCTCTTTGTCCAGGGCAACGCTAAACGTTTCATCCTTTTCCGCGAGCTGATCATCAGTGGTTGAAATTATCACAGGCACACGGCGCTGCCCCTTAGGTATTGTGATTGATGGCGGCCCCTCGTAATCAACAAGATCCTCGGTTGCAGGGTGCTCACCAACGCCCTTATAGATCAAGGGAATCGTCAGGTCTGTTGTTTGCAGGGCCCTGGTCAGCTCAACGGTGACCTCCACTGATTCGCCTTCATTTACATTGAGCGGTTGTTCAGCCAAAAGACTCACACTCACCGCGCCTTGATCCACTACGGTCACGTCCACCTTGCCAGTGACATCATCATAGCCGCCACCACTGGCGGTCAAGGTGAGGGTTTCTGTTTCATTGCTCGTATTATCATCTTCATCTGCTGATACTGTTACAGACCGGGAAGTATTGTAGTTCGAGCGGGTAAATTTGAGGGTGTCTGGAGAGCGGGATAGAATATCTGAATGCTCAGTAAATGATGGAATGGTTACCGTAACTTCGCCGGATGGCTCATTAGAAAGAGATACCTTAAAGTCTGCGGTATTGTCCTCCTGCACAGAGACCGCTACAGGATTGATCTTGATCTCTGCGGTGTCGTCATCGTCAACAGTGACACGCACCTCGCCAGTTACATTATCAAACCCACCCCCACTGGCGGTCAGGGTGAGGGTTTCTGTTTCATTGCTCGTATTATCATCTTCATCTGCTGATACTGTTACAGACCGGGAAGTATTGTAGTTTGAGCGGGTAAATTTGAGGGTGTCTGGAGAGCGGGATAGAATATCTGAATGCTCAGTAAATGATGGAATGGTTACCGTAACTTCGCCGGATGGTGCAGCAGAAAGGGATACATTAAAGATTGCTGAAGAGTCCTCTGGCACGGTGATTGATGTAGGATCCAACACCAAGCCTGCCCCTGCCAGACCATCATCATCTAAGATTTTGACATATACCGTATCAGTGATTTCGGTTTCAATGCCTCTTGTAGCTTCAAAAATCAATGGCACTATATCATCAGAGGTATCAGCGTCGTGTATCGCGCCCACTGTAACTGGACGCGATTTCTGGTTTTTCTCAGAAGAAAATGTCAGCTTACGTGGAGTTGATACCAGGGTGTCTAAAACCGTGTTTTCATAACCACTGATGGTTACCGTGACATCTTGAATAGGAATGCTTGATAGTTTAACATCAAATGATCTTATTTTGCCCTCATCCACATACACGGTGTCTGGCAATTCTAATTGTGGGATTTCACCCACGAGGATTGTACCACTAAACCTATTCGGTCTCCCTAATTTTACGTCAGGCGGAGGAGTTTGATCACAGTCCATAGAAATGCATAGATCTTTAGTGTTCAATTCGTCATTTGGATCTTTATAATAACGCAAATATCCACTAAACCTATCACTAATTCTATCCACTTCAGGTCCTGGAATCCGAAAACTATCTTTTATTTCCGTTGTTTTTGGAGGAAGATATAGTTGTTTTTGATAATGGGCGTATCCATTATCAAATCCCCATGAGAAGGATAATCTCTTTGGATATGGCTCCGAAATTCTCGCCGTCACGATAATAGACTCTCCTTGCTTTACGTATGTTTTATCCGCCCAAATACTAATCGAATAATGTTTCACAAACTCTACACTAAAAACCCTACTATCTGCTAAGCAATCACCACAAGTGAGCACGATTCCTAATTTTCCTACTACATCAATATCATTGCTCGTATGACTCACCTTCACCATCTCTCCACTAGTCCAGTTATCAGCAGTCAGGTAAATCTCATCAGGAGAAATGATTAGATTATCTAATTGCACTCTATCAGGGAAGGGATTTTTGTCCCGATATTGTTGCTTGAGAGAGACCTTAACAGAATCCTTTGGTGGACGACCGTCAAGGCGAACATTGAAATCAAACGCGAAATCACCCACTTCAAGGCTTCCTAGGGTCATGCCACTTGGGTTTATAATAAGATTTATGCCTTGACCAGAGTCCTCAGACTGTCCTTCTGCACCTTGAACCAATAATAAATGAGATATCAGTAATGCTGTAGTGTATGTCCTATAAAACATAGATCATTGTCTGATTAAATGAACGAATAGATCAACACTGGGAAAAACCATCTATTTTCAACTCTTACCCATGTTTAAGTATACTTGGGCGATCGTTATCTAAATCAAAAAGTATGTTCCAGAAGCCATTTAAGAGATGCATCCAATTCTGACGCAATCCTTGATGGCATAATTGCTTTACATCTGTTATATTATCAGGATCACATTAGGGCATTGATTGAATATTTTACCTTTGAATCTTTAATCAGTTGACTTTTGGTGTCGTCTCATCATACTAGACCAAAACCCATGTTACTACTTAACCAGCGTTTAGATCTGCTTTTAAGTCTGGTCAAGGTGAGTGCGTTTAGACTCTTTTTGAAAACTCCTGATGTTTTTGCCTCAACGCCAATGATACGCGGCGTGTGGGGACGCGCTCTCATGCATTTAGATCAACTTCTGTATGATCACATTTTTCTGGGGAAGACAGTTCACGCTCAAAACCTTCCAAGATACATCATTCGTCCCGCCCCATTTGATCCTAATTCATCTCCTGCACTTGATTACATCCTCTTCAACGTTAAAAAGAATGATGAGCAAATGTTGTGGAGAGCTTGGGATATGGCCTGCGCAATGGGGCTCGGAAAATATCGTAACCCCTTTGTGATTAAGGAACGTAAAGTCCTGAAACCAGCGAATGCCACCCAGACAAGTTCATGGACTTTGGCAGACGCTACATGGCCATTGATTGGTAATCCAGCGCCTGCCCCATGCATTTTGCGAGCTGATGTGCCTCTGAGGATTATCAAGCAGAGTCAGTTGGTAAAATCTCCCAGTTTTACGGATTTAATGGTCGCTTCAATTCGTAGAATTTCTAGTTTGGCTGGATTAAATCGCGGAGAAAAATACGCAGACTTAGTACGAACAATAAAGAGTGAGGCTACCGAGATTATCGCTAATAGGTGGGTGGGGGAGAAGTGTAATCTAGTGCGTTGGTCGGCAGCCCAACAGAAAGAAGTGGAGCTTTTTGGTATCACTGGATCGATTACCCTGCCTGAAGGGCCTGGATCTCTTTGGCCTGTATTATCTGCATCCCAATGGTGCCATATCGGCAAGGGCACTGTATACGGGATGGGGGAACTCCGCATTGAGACTCTGCCAAGTTCATACCAAAGTGGACATTCCACTTGAAAGAAGAAATTCATGATGCTGAAGAATCAAGATTTAATTCCATTCTGGGAAAGTAGTCAACTGAAAATGGTGTACGATCGTTCTTAGCGACGCCATTTCAATACGATTCACACCGCTCAGTCTACCATGGAAGCAGACTATTTTCTCTGTGATTCTTTGCCTGTCCTTAATTTTTAGAGTCTGAATTTTTCACTGCATGGCCATCTTTAACCAGAGGACTGATTTGATTCAGCATCTCAAATGACAGCCCCGCGAAGAAGAAGCACTCTGAGGCATGGCCCCGTCGCCAGATTATCTCAACTATCATCTTGATTACGCGGTGGTTGGGGCACCATTTCCCATGACTCTCAGCATATTCCGCTTGTCAGCACTGCATAACAGTACCGACTTTAGTTGCATATCCTGATGCCTACCAACGATCACTTATCTTAAGACTAGATCATAACCTCTCAACTGTAACTGGGATTGTTGAAGAATGTAGTCAATCCTATTACCATAGGTATGCTAAATTACTCTGTGTGGGTTCTTAACATCTCAGCCCAAGCGATTAGCAGAACATCAGTGGTCGTGAGGCAGTTTTGTTTCCACTCAGATAGGTATAATACTCGTTCAGCGCCTTCCGAATTTTGTCAATTGACTCCACAAGTAGGGACAATCTGTTATCATTTTTTTGTTCGTTCTTGCCAGTAGTAGTAAGACAGATTATGGATCAAATAACGTGTCTACGTTAAATCATTCCTGAACTAAACTCTGGAGATCCTTCCTATGATTGATCTGTTCTCGTGACACTCACAATCATTCCATTAAACGTCATGAGATGCTATCCAATGTCAAACTCCCCTCTGAAATACGACCTCATGCGTCTCTATTATTTAGGCGTATAAATCGCGTGTAGGCCTCTGACAGAGTTTGGGAAAGCCGTATTGATAAGCGTGTCAAACGAAACTTTGTCCCCGTTTACGCGCTCAGTGGTCCATTAACTGTAATCAGGCATGATATGTTGTGATTGTTCATTGATTTTCAGTTGATCACGGTCTAATTTGTTGGCTTTGTTTTAGCATCCATACATTGATGTAAATTGTGCGGCACAATTTAATGTTCATTCAACAGATTTTCATAACTTAGTAAACTATCACCACTTGAAGTTAATGCCCCGAAACGTTGAATCCACACTCAATACTGCCCTTGGTCAATTGCTCAGCTCAAGGCACCCCAAGTGGATCCTTAATCAAAACCTATTTACCGAATGTACAGATGTCATTGATGAGAATGTATCTGCCCGTTTAGATCTTCTTGTTCACCCCCATGGAGGACAACCCGTCGCTATTGAAACCGAGTTTATTGCTGGACCACAAGTAGAGATGGAAGCCAAATCACGCCTCGGAAAAACCGTAAAGAGCACTGGAGACAGAATTGAATCTGCAATTGCCGTAGCCATGCCTCCAAATCTCAGACAATCTCCCAGTAACTTGGAGACTTGTGAACTAAAATTCTGTATCCAGCAACTTAACGAACAAGATACATGTGTCCGCTGGCCTGAGCAAGAGTGGCTCACTGGAAACATTGAGCAGTTGACCGATGCAATTGAGTATATATCCCTTTCTGAGCGCAGATTACAGATCGGTGTCAACACCCTGGAAAAAACAGTCTCAACTGTTTCTAAGCTTCTCCTCAGAGAAGTCGGAGAGTGTACAACCCTCCAGGAAATTAGCAACGTTTTGCATCAAGATCCCTCAGAGCAGACAGTTAGAATGGCCGTTGCAATTCTGATCAACGCAATGGTCTTTCACTGTAATATTATCGGACAACCAGGTATCCCAAAGCTGGATGAAATCCGACAATCAGGATATTTACAGTCCAGCATCCTGAATAAATGGAATCAGATTCTTGAAGTTAACTATTGGCCAATATTTAGCATTGCACAAGACATTCTACGCTGCATTCCAATATGGCTGACACCGCGAATCTTTGAGCGGATCAGTCAAGGGGCCGAAGCGCTCGTCTCACTCGGATCAAGTACATTCCATGACTTATCTGGTCGGATGTTTCAAACCCTCATCAGTGATCGAAAGTTTTTAGCAACATTTTACACCCTCCCTGCATCGGCTAAGTTATTGGCAGACTTAGCCGTTGACCGTTTACAACTAGATTGGGGTAATCGGGAAGCTATCAGTGCTCTCAAAATAGCAGATTTTGCTTGTGGAACTGGTGCACTGCTTTCGGCCGTGCAGAGGGAGATCTATCGAAGATTCCGCCGCGCTGGAGGAGACGATGCATCAATCCATCAACACGTCATTGAGAAAATCCTTATTGGGTCCGACATTATGCCCGCGGCGACACATATTACGGCCTCTATGCTTTCTAGCCCTCACCCACGTGTAACCTATGGGGCATCAATGATTCACACTTTACCTTATGGCAAAGACGAACATGATCTTATTTCCATTGGTGCGCTGGACTTACTGGATGGAGATTATGCGCCAACAATCTTTAATACAACGCCTCAATCTAAACGCATGGACGGATCTGTGACACATCAGGGCAATGACTCGGATTCAGAATTTAGAGTGCCTGACGGCTCATGCGATATCGTGATCATGAACCCACCCTTTACTCGTCCAACGAATCATGAAATAGCCAATGTGCCTGTCCCATCTTTCGCAGGATTTGGAACGACATCTGATGAACAACATGCGATGTCAACTAAACTCAAGAAAGTAGCATCTAAAATTAAGACTAAAACAAAAGGGCAATTTGGAAGCGGTCATGCAGGTCTGGCTTCCAACTTCATGGATCTGGCTCATGCAAAACTGAAGAAAGGAGGGGTCATGGCTATGGTGCTTCCGTTTTCTTTTGCTATGGGGGCATCTTGGAATAGTGCCCGAAAAATGCTTGACAAGTGTTATGATCATATCCGCGTTATTGCTCTTTCTACAGATGGTTCAGAGGACAGAGCTTTCTCCGCAGATACTGGCATGGCCGAGTGTCTACTCATTGCAACCAAGGTTAGATCAGAATACTTTGAAGATGAAAAAAGTGGTGGGGTTGCATTCTCGTCACTCCCTTCACGACCCCAGACATTCCTTGCTGTCAGAAAAGCGATTGATCATATCTGGCAAGATCATGATTTCAAAGAATCAATCCTAGATGCTGGGGGTGTCGGAGTTCGGGATAAGAGTCTACTTGAAACGATTGACCGCCTCCTTACAGGTCTTCTTCAACTTCCACGAAGTACCGTAGAATCTAAGATTCCTATTGTCCGACTTGGCCAGATAGCTAATCGGGGAATCGTTCACAGAGAAATTAGTAACAAGCGTCAAGGGGCCTTTGATGTTCGGCCAATTAATTCTGGAGAGATTCCAACATTTCCCATGCTGTGGAGTCATAACTGCGAATCAGAACGACACTTTTTGGTGCAACCTGATTCATGCGGTGATGTGCGTACTGGATATAGAGACAAATCAACGGTCATGTGGAAAACTTACAGATCAAAACTCCATAGCAACCTCGATTTTCGAGTAAACTCACAAAGTTTGACCATGTGCTTAACCCCTGAGCCATGTCTCGGGGGAAGTGCTTGGCCTAATCTCATCCCCCATCACGATGACCACGAAGTACCCTTACTCCTGTGGGCGAACTCAACTCTGGGACTCATCCTGTTTTGGTACAAGGGAACACGGCAGCAACAGGGACGAACCCGATTGACGATTTCGCGTCTTCCAGAGTTACCGGTTCTGGATATAAGAACACTGACAAGTTCTCAGATTGAATTGTGTCAGAATATCTTTGAACGTTTCAAGGAGCGTTCATTCTTGCCAGCCAACGAGGCTTATCGCGACGAAACACGGAAAGGCTTGGATGCCGCCCTATTCAATATGCTTGGACTGAGCGAATCTCTACTTGAAAGCCTTGACCTACTGCGCCTCAAGTGGTGTCAAGAACCCAGCGTTCATGGTGGAAAATCCACTCGGCCCCTTGCCTGATGAATTTTTCTTCTCAAGCAAGCATACCACAGTAGAAGTTTCGTACAGTACTTTAGCTTGTGGGAATGGTAGATCACTTCACTGTTATTCAGCACATTCCAGTCCAAAAGACCATGGTCTGCCATGACCCTGATGAAACATACCTGAAGTTAACCCTAAAAATCACAGATTCACTGAGTTAACTTCAGGTATACGTCCTACGAGCATAACAATCTGCGATCAATGCGGTGGGTATGGCCCTGCCTCCCCCATCGCGAGGGCAACTACGGATGCGCCAGCGTTTCTGTCATTTGAACGACCGATCTCTGTTCAGCGGGAGTCAAGATTTCAGATCTTGTACTTCCGACCGCAATTGATGGAACTGCGCCCTATATTTACAATCTTTCGGAAGTGCTTCCAGAGGAGTTGTTTTTTGATGAAAGAACGTGCTCCATCGGTGGCACCCCTACGCAAGTCACAACTGCACAAACCTTTAACTGGATGGTGACCGATGCACTGGGCGCAGAGTTTACGATGAAATTCAGTGCAGAGATCTATGGCATCACCTTTGCCTCAAAGGTGGGAAATCAATCCTATGCGCGAAATGAATTGATTGATCCACTAGTCGGTCACAGGTGGCACAGATCCTATTTCGTATGTGATCAATCCATTACCCATTCCGTCTGAACTTGGACTTGAACCATCAGTGAAACCTCCCGTACAGATCACCCCACCAGTTGGGTTGACCTACAAGGCAATCGATGCCAATGGAGCGCGTGATAGCCTGAACTTCAACATTGAAGTTATATCTCCAGTCCATCTGAAACGAGAGTTGCCTCTTGAGTTGACTGTTCACGCCAATTATCCAAGTCCATTTACGCATCATACACGCATCGTGTTTGACCTGCCATGGCCTGCACAGGTGCAATTGGACGTTATCGACATGACAGACGGGTGCTGGACTGGTTTCGATTGAGTACAAATTGAAAGCAGACTGCACAGGTGCAATTGGACGTTATCGACATGACAGGGCGGCGGGTTTACGCAAAGCCTAGTGTCCACTTTCCACCCATCAGTCCTTTGACCTTCTGGAATCTACCTGTATCGGATGAATACAACCTCTTCAGATGACGATCCTCCGTGCATGTCGTTTACTTCATGAGGTTGCGGTAACGGACCGGCGCTGCCAAACCTCGGATCGATAACCTGCGATGATTCACAGCGGCTATAAAGGTACTATGGACGAGATTTTTTACTCACTGGCCATGGTCTGGCGAGGGGGATTCGTGCATGGGATTTTCGTCAAGTCTATAGCCCGAAAATTTTGGTAATGAATTTCGTAATCACTTTGGCATCTTGTGCTATCTCAGTAAATCCAAAAGCATTTAGCCTATGATCTCAGCACATCTCTCATGCAGTCACCTATAAACGCGCTTCACATCTCAGTAAATCCAAAAGCATTTAGCCTATGATCTCAGGTAGAAAAACATAAGCCACATCTGACGAAGTCGTCGCAGTGTTCTGTAATGCCAGATTATTCAAATCTGTGACTAATCATCAGAATTGTAGATACACCTCGGTGTAACTGGAATTGTTGCCCAAGCCACTCAGATCAACTCTATCCTGTATTACATGTACTGTCGGTTCTTTGAGTCATCAATGCATATTCTACCGCATACGGTATTGGACTTGTATCCAGCGATCTATTTATAGGCCGTTCTTAAAGCTTTCAATTGATCCAAATACACGCGTGCACGATCGCGGTCGCCGTTTTTTCGATACAATTCCGCAAGGTACTGAGTCAGTGTCAACCGCTCCTGATCACTGAGGCTATTGCGTCTTTCTTCCGCTAGATGGGCATACTTGATGGCGGCTTCAAGGTTATTTCTTAAAAGAAGCGCAACTTCAAATGCGGCGCTTGCCGCAACCGTTGCATCTAGAGATGCACACTGTAACAGATAAGCAAGTGCACCTTTGTTGTCGCCCCCCTGACGCCGTTTGTGTGAAAGGTTGTACGTCATGATTGCATAATCCTCAGTGATCTGCTGATGGTGCGGAGATTGAGCGTGAATCTGTTGCATCAACGTTACTGCGGACTCCTCCATGCCTGAGGTGTAGTACACCAATGCGAGTTGATGTTGCACCTCCAAACGAGCTTCAAACGTGTGAAGATCATCCAGAAGTTTTTTGAAGCCATCCGCACTTTTAGATGGCTTGATATGCGACTCTTCCATAAGGGCATCAAATTTTTTACGCGCCAAGAGATTACCCCCATCCCAAGATAACCATATACTGTCCGCATCAATGAGAGATTTCTCATCATCCGTTCGCTGCCAATGCTTTGCATGATCCAACGAGTTCATGGCAAGCTGTCCACGATCTGCAGCCACAAACGCACGACTCGCACGAACATAATAGGCAAAAAGAAATGTCGTATCAGGAAATTCTCTGAGACCCATGTCCACATCATCCAATGCAATGAGTGCCGCGCGCTCCCATAACGCAGCTGCGGTCAATGCGGATGCACTTGTGTTCAAGTCTTCATGAGCATCCGCCAACAAAGCAATGTAATCATGCCGGTCCTGATTCCATATCACAAGACGCTTCAACACACGCAATCGTTCATGTACTGAGGCCTGAAAACGCTCGGCCAAATTTTCATACACACGTGCCAGCCAAAGCCTTGACTCATCATCAAACACATCCGCCATTAAGGCTTCCTCAAACTTAACTGCCGCGGTTTCCAACAAGGCGAGTGCCTGCAAACTGTCTGCCTCAGAAAGTTGAGACAACACATCAGATCCCGCATTGAAGGATTCCAGCGCTTGCACTGTATCTCGTATCGTTGATAGGGGCTGACCTTTCAGAAATTGATCGGCTAACTCGGTCAACTCTTTGGCCTGCTCCGATAACTGCGCGGCAGATTCTGGATCCGCAGGAAATGATTCTTCAGTCAATGCCCATGCGATATGCATGTGAAGGCTATCAACGCCTGACACCTCAGGCTTTTCGCGGGCCGCCGGGACTATGACCACTTGCTGCGAACTGCACGCAGATAACAACAGCAGAACCACAAAAGAGACATTTTTCATTGCAACGTGACATTTAATTGATCCCACCATGCCAGAAATACATCATAATGATGACGTGCATTCTCATGAGATGCAGCACGCTCCTCAGAGGTAATCGCCGTGATCTCTCCATCAGTTCGAAGAGCCGTTCCGACCCTGAACCTTCGGCCTTCTCGCTTAAAACTCGGATCCACCACATAGTAGGTGCTATTTCCTCTGACAATCACGACATGTAATTCTTGTGATGGCAGGCGCACCATGAGATAAATTTCAACGGTTTCATCTCCATAATCCAATGATGCGACCGAGGTTACTGCACCTGATTGGTATTCAACATGACGCTTGATGCCTCGTGGCAGCTCGGACTGCGACAGCTGCATCCACTGCACAATCTTTTCAGATTCTTCGGTTCTTAGGATACGCGCGGTATCTTTCGGAGTATTCGCCCTGCTGCTCAGTGTCATCTTTTTTGTTGTTGCCCTTTCAGTCAACGCAGCGGTCTCTAACATAGGTTGTGTGCGCTCAATAAGACTTAACTCTGTGGTCGAAGAAGCACTCAACAATAACGATGTTGGCGATGGTCTTTGGGGAATCTCTGTGTGCTGGCTTTCGAATGGTCTCGCTTTGGGATTCAGTTGAATCCCGTGACCTTGTACTTCTAACTTTCTTGTCTGTATCGGTTGGCGAGGCATTAGAAGCGACGGATGCATATTGACGCCCTCGGGCAACACGGCGACCTGCCGACGCACGACCGTTGGCGACTCTGGTGTGATCTCTGGCCTAGCGGGAGCATGCCGAGTCATCGCAGGTTTGAAACCATCTGAAAACGTTAACTCTCTTAAATTTGATGAACGTCGTTGAATCTCTACCCCAGCTGCAAGGAGCCAAAACAATAAAAGCAGTCCAACCGTCATCCCACCTGCAAAGAGACGCTCCCGAGTCTTTGTCGTCATGGCTGGATGGGCTCTAGTTCACAGCGATGATGTGCGTCATTACAGAGATCCAAAACGGTCACGATCTGCTGCACTGTAGCCTCCGCATCAGGTGCAACTAAAAATTGCATGAACGATTGGCTCTGCAAACAATCGCGAAGCGACGCTATGTCTCTGGTTTCGCATATCATCTCTTTTTGATCTAATCGGCTAATGGTGGTGGACCAGTGCCTGTCAAATGTGATCCGAGCCGCTACAGTCTGCTGCTCTGTCTGAGATTCATTTGGCAGTGGGACCTGCAGCGTAGGATTTAACTCTGCAACCGACAAGAATGCCAATAGCAGTAGCAACCCTAAGTCAATGAATCGGAGCATGTGGACTTGATCACGGTTCATGGTGATCCTCTGCGCTGTACCCGAAAGGCCCCAAGCCGATCGTGTTGACGCGCTATCGCATGAATGCCTAAAAGTTGACCAGCGGAGGCATCGGCATCAGCCACCAACTCAATCTCCATAGGCCATGTCTTGACCAACATCTCAAGATCACTCAGTGTCAACTCCACTTGATCCTGTGCGAGAATCCTTCCGTCAGATGTCAATTCAATCTGCATGGGTTGCATTAGGGCTCCTCTGTCGGTGAGTGCCGTGCTGATCGGTAGCTCAGCCGTTGAGGTGATAAAACTGGCCGTTGCCATCAGACTCAAGAGCAGCAATAATGTGATGTCAACCAGACGTAAGATAATCGCTCCTCTCATGTGTCCCACGACATAATTTGACTACGAACCTTTTGTGCCCAAGTTTGAGCAGATTCAATGTAGCGACTCATATAGCTATGCATGACGGCTTCAAAGAATTCTAAAAGAATGCTGGTGACAATCCCTAATAACGTAGATACCACAGCAATCGCAATTCCTGCAAAAATCATCTGGGCATCCCGCGTACCCGTTGAGAAAAGAGCATAAATTCCAACTAATGTTCCCAAAAGTCCAAGCCCCCCAGCAGTGCTAGAACAATAGGTGATAATCCGCTGGGTCCGCTGATATGTGGCTCTGGCAGATGCGGCAATGTCACTGAGCTCTCGCCCCATTGCCTCTGGACTGTTGTGCAGCTGTAGCATACCTGATAATAGCCGCGTATAGAGACTGTCGGAGATCTCACGCTGAGCCTTTATCAGATCAGTGTAAGACATAGACTCTAAATGAAGGCGCATCAGTGGCCTCGCCGCTAAGTAATCATCCGTGAGTCGGACCACACATAACATCAGGATTACGATCCCAGCAATGAAGACCGCTAAAATCGGCCACTGAAACCCTCCTGCCTGCCCCAAAAGCTCAAGTATTGAAAAAGATTGTTCTGGTGAAAAAAATGTCGTCGTGTCTTGCAATGTTTCTATCATGATTGTTCGCATAAAATTGTGAATGAAATGTTTCCTTGATACTCAGCTTCTAAACTCGTTACATAGGTCTGAACGATCCCCCCAAGACGAAAGAAGAGCCTTGGCCCATCTGACTGAATTCGGCGGCTTCCAGAACCCTCAATCAATGGGCGATACGTAGGCGATAAGGCAGATTTATAAGAGAGTTGACTCATAAATCCTACGATACTCCCCTCAGATCGTAACACCGAAGGTGCGTCAATGGATACCATCACTGACGTAGCGCTGGTACTCAGAGTCAAACGCGCGAAACGATGCCGTGTAGATGTTGTTTTTTGAAGTGCATACCCATGTGCAGAGCGTTGCCCCGTCACCGAATGAAGCGAAACCAATCCAGTTGTGTTTGCCTGCGCCTCGCCAAAGTCTAATGCTCCCGATTGACTGATTTCACAGTGAGGCTCTATAGCCCTCACGCTCAATCTGACCGGGATAGATGTCGTATAGAGGTGACCTGCGCCCCGCACAGTCAGGCGCGCATGACCATGGTAGATCCCTGGATCTGCCTGCTCAGTGGTGGCCCCGTAAATGTACCAAATGAGATTCCGACCTGCCTGTACCCGACACACCTGCGCACCATTGGTTGGATGTTGACCTTGACACGAAATGCTCGGCGCCCACTTAATGGCCTTTGATCCCATCCTGAGTTCATGCCCCTGAACAATCGCCTCATACCAAGCCCCCATCTCAGGCGTAAATACTGATTCAATCCGCGCAGGCATCCCATTCAATGAGAGTGTACCATGAACTCTGAGCTGCGCCTCAGAGTCACCTGCAGATCCGCATAAAATCATTAAGAAACACCACTTGAGCTGATTCATTTTGCGTCCTCATGAAGATCAATCGTGACTTCAAGTGGCATCGTTTGGACCTGAATCATTTTTTCTGCAAGGACATCTTGGCTCAATACATCAATAATTGAGACACTGTACTGACCAGGGCGGATCTGGACGCTAAATCCACCGTCACTGTAGACTTCGGTATCAGTATGCTCATTAAAGCGTGCCATCAAACGCAGAGGCGCGCGATCCAAACTTGTAATCTGGCCAGTGACTGTCATCATCTGTTGCATCGGAACATCAATGATTTTTCGTTTGCCTGGGTCCGCGGTAAAACTAAATTCCAACCCTGTAGATGGGTACAGAGATGGATTTCGGATGGAGGCCTCCATAATTCGGACCTGATATGTTTGGTAGGGTTCAAGATGGGCAACATACAGTGCACCCGTTCTTAACCGCACCCATGCACCCTCATATAATTGGGCATCTATGTGAGATAGAATTCGCTCGCTTGGATCAAAGATTGCGTTCCCGTTGAGGTCTTCAAAAATTCTCAGCTCTGCGGCGCTGGCCTGATAAGACGATGGCGATAACGATAGTTCCTGACCCAGATGTAGACTCCCCTGAAGATATTGCGAGTCAGAGATACCGGTAGCATCGCTTTGGATACGTGAAAATAAACTGCCAAATGCGGATGATGCCTGTATACGAAGGCGGCCCACTACGGCTTGATTCCTCGCGTCCCATCCAATTGAGAAGCCCAGAGATTGATGTCGGCGTAAAAGAATTCCCTCAAGTCCGTAAACCTTTTGCCTAAGCCGATGATCAGCAAACGCTGATACCCGAGTGCGTGAAAATGACCAGCCAGCCGATGCCTTCCAGTGTGATGTCATTCCATTGGATATGCCTTGGGTTCGGTCAATTTCATAGCTGGTATGGATGAGCAGTCCGCTGGAGTGATGAACCATGAGTTCAGGATTGATGGAAAACTGCTGATAGATCCCGTTGAAGGTAGACTGCTGGCTCCTCACAAACATGGTGACGTCGCCTAAATGCGCCGAAGCGCTCAGGTTGGCATTCCAGAATTGATTGGGTTGAGCGGCGACAGATGCTGTCATCTGCATTCTGGAGCGCCACAGATGAAGTGATCCTTCCCAAATGCGATCAGAGACTAACACATTTGTGGTGAGAATCAAAAATTTAGCGCCCCTGATCGTCGCCCCCACCGAAATCCGCCTGTGGGATTGATTCTGCTGTAACGATGTATCAAGGGTGAGTCTCTGATGGAGGCCATACTGAATCTTGAGCGCATATGCGGAGGGACGCCCTACCAGATGATAATAGATCTTTCCAGATGGAAGCAAGGAGGCAGGCGTAAGTAGATATGAATAGTGAGAGGACGCTTTTCTTCCTCCCAGTGATTGGGTGCGGATCTGCATCTTCGTTGTCCCGTACCATAGTGGGGTGCTCAGCTGATAATGACCATGGCCGTCGGCCTGAACTTGATCAACGACCTCTCCACTGATTAGAGCCTGTATGAGGGCGTGTGGAGTTGATCGCCCACGAATCACATTGATATGCTGTAAGCGTGGATGAATCAGTGGACGATTTGTGGCTAACAATTGAGGTATCCTACCCTTAAATCCTCTAACTCCCATCTGAGTCAGCCATCTATGATGTGGGCGGTCGTAGGTGTACTGCCATGATGGACCGCTCCCTATCTCAGCTTTAATCGTACCATAGAGTGCACTGGTCGTCATCTGAACCGAGGGACGAACACCAAACCTATCGCGACGAAGTTGCCATCCCGCCATTACACCACCCCATAATTGACGCGCCTGAGGGAACAGGTGAGGGCCCGGCACCTCTACCCAGTGCTTCTTACGCGTTGATTGGAGATTAAATGTTGTTGCAACAGATGATGCCCTTAACTGCAGGCGTGTTTCATCAAAATCCAATACATGATTGAGGTGATCCAATACATCGTTCAGAGCAATGGAACACTTTGAGACATCTAATATTCCTGCACACTCAAATGCATACTGACGATGTGCATCAAGTGCCTTGAGATTAGATCCATTGGTGATGACCGAAAATTCAAGGTGTCGAAACAACTCGTGACCATCCACAAAGAACGTCTCTCCATCATACCATGCACGAACGAGATGTTCATTACGTGGAAGTTCCAACAACAAAGGCACCTCCATTAAAACTTGGGCATATCCCGCTCGTACATGCAAAAGCAATGCAATCATCAATCCAGCCCCCTTAATCATTAGACTCGGTCAGATAGACCGGATCTGGTATCCCCAATTGACTTCGGATCAACCGTTTAAGTCCTGTATAATCCGTGTCAAACTCTAAACGAACGGCCTGATCACTTAGGATTTTGGATACTGGAATTCGAATGAGACGTTTGGTATAGACCGCTGCTTCTGCTCTTCCAAGTTGCTGCTCACCTTGAATCACGCGTATCCCACCAAAAAAGGGCCAACGGCTGTGATTTTCTAACAATAGAAGGAGTTCCTGCACGCGGAGGTTTAAGGGGTGAGCTGTAAGAACAGGAATGCCCCGCCCTTGAAGATAAGTCACTGGAGCGACCAAGTTATACACGATGCTAAGCCCACTGGCAACTTCGGGAATCTGACCGTCTACTGTTGCCCCACGCTCACGCATTGCAAAATGCATGAGCGTGATATATCCTCCCTCAGGTGGTGGCCGAATTCGGTAGCGGACGGTTTGCTCACTCTGTGCTGAGAGGATACATCGGTGAGGGAAAAAGGTTAAAAATGGTGATAGATCCCCAAGTTGTCCTGCTTGGCCAAGGACAACTTCAGTCGTAGAATCGGTTGATGCAATCACACCATAGTGTGCACTAATTGTTATTTCAACAGGCTCTGTCCCTTGATTGGACAGAACAAATGACCCAAAAGGGATCTCATCGGTGGTCACCACATATGCGGGCGTGACACTCAATGAGGCTTGCGCATCAGCCTTTTTGGCCACCCATGCAATGGCAATCAGAAAAATAATCCTGTATCTTGTCATAAAGCCATAATGCGAACGGCAAGCTGTCCAGCATAGCGTCCTTGGGGGGTTCCTACAAGATGTACCGTCCCCCCAAACCGAAGCGTCGCGCACCCATCCTCTCCCAAAGTTCCCATCGCTCCTTGAATGCTTGTAGACTCAACAAAATCTCTAAGCCCACATCCACGCGTCTGAGCCCAAGTCGGGGTATAGTCAACTTCGTAATCTCCACCTATTTGTTTGAGAGACGCTGTATGGTCAAGGCTGACCAGAAATTTGGATCTGGCCGGCCCTTCCACAATCACTTCTCCAACTGCATGAGCCCCTGCAGCTTTTTGATTGGTTAGTCCTTTTGTAGGATCAAGCGTTACAGATCCAGCATCTGCACGCTGTTCTGCAAAATCTAGATGAGCGCTACTCACGCTCACCGATAGAGCCCTTGGAAGGACTTCTAGTTGAATCTGCATTGTGCTACTGGTCTGTGCATGGACAGCATTACAACAAACAATGACGATGAGACTAAACCTCATTTAACTGCATGTCCCTGTGGCGGTGATCGTCCCTGTATACGTTCCATTTTGGTCGGAGAGATCTATGCCACTGACAGTTCCACCAAATCGAAAATATCGAGAAAATGAAGTGCCTGCACCACTCGCTGTACCACTGTACGAAGTGCCACTGATGGAGGAATAACCCGATGTGGGGCTCGTAGATTGAGACCATGTACCACTGAAAGTCAACGCATCAGTGGATTGTGTCAGATCTGAAGGAAATGACCTTGATACCGAGTAGTTGGCTACATTGGATCCCGTCAAGCGTAGCTGACCTACCGTCGTCCCTCCGCCTCCCGACACTCCACTGATCGTTCGCGCACCCGTCTGCGCGTTGACAGCCACAGACCCTGTTCCACTACTCGGTTTTTCCACGCTCCCGAAAGAGAGGTGGGAATCTCGGGTAAATGAGCATGTAGGCGCTGGACTCGTCAGCGTAATTGACGCACTGACCGATACGGATTGCCCGACTGTGGGAAATACAGACCAAAAATGAAAAAGAATGAACAGTAGTGTATATCTCATTAGTGTGTTGATTCGGTTATGATGAATGTGAATGAAATCACCCGTCATACATCTTTGAAAATGGTCAATTTTGCATCTATGAAAGGATATCCGATTGCACCTAATTGGTGGGTTCATTGACATGGGCGTGTTTGAACAAGTCCATTTTCAGAGTAGGTTTCAACGCAGTCAGAGACATCCTTAAAGGCCATCACTACCGCGGGGCTTGAAAATCGGAAGGCCTGCCAGAGTGTATCTGGACTGGCAGATTGGATTGACCCTCTATACTGTAATGCGCTGGGATCATAATTCCAGATTTCTAAGCGTACACCTTCAAAATCCTGCGACATCCGCATATCAAAATGATCTCCTTGGTAGTATCGGGATACCACACCGAGCACATCGGATGTCAAGGCGGCCCGCGCGTCCTGATTGGCATGCGCATCCGAGGCAATCCGGGTTCTTTCTGCTCGTAGTGCATCTAGTCGGTAATCGGCAGAGATTTCCCATGATTTCATTGCATCTAATAGAGCTTGCGGCACATCGCTACCAATTTCATAGGTCTCCATGCTTGGATAAAGCACAACGAGATCATTGGGGCCGAACCCATTCCCTGTGACATCTACCACATCGGCTTGACTGACCGGGCCAAGTGCTGGAATAAGCAGCGCATCTAGCATTTCCCAAACCTGGGTACTATCCGAAAGAATGGCGACGGGGCGTGTGAGCTGGTCAAACTGCTGTGCGTCTACAGTTTGAAGACATAGGCCTCCGAGCATCATGGTTGCGAGTAGCTTAATCATCTTGCTGATGTGTGAAGTATTTAAAGTCTGCGATTGGGTGGATGATGGTGAGTTGTAACGGCACTTTAGTGATCACATGTCTCCGCCAGTTCATCGGCTCAGGAAGAGGGATGTGATAGGTAATTGAGTAGGAGAAACATTGAGTCTGCTCATCGCTATATAATTGAACGGGGCGCGCAGCAAGGAATGCTTGTTCCAGAAGATCTTTGGTCGCTTGCAATCGGAGATTGACTTTGTCATAGTAATCCGAGATGGCTCCGCAATGGCCTGTCTTTTCGATTCTGATGTAGAGATCTCTGGTTAAAAGATCCACCACCAGCTGCCTTGCAAGCGGACTTGAAGCACTATCACTTACCACCGCCCGTGCAACAATGGTAGAGTCATGGCCTGCTCTACGATACAGCTGCCCCGATACGGGCCCCGTTGGGCGTTTCCAAAGCAGGAATGCCATGATCACAACAACTACACCTCCTCCAAAGTAAAAGTATTTCACAATTATACATTTGTTTATTATATGATTTTTACTTCTAATCGCTGTGTGATCAAAAGTCCATAGATGACGATTTTGACAAGGAAACACGATTGGGTTGGGGTTTGAGATTTTGAACCCCAAAGACGAATCATGCGATCTGAATCCCCCCTCTTAGACCACAGATTTTGTTATCGCTGACGATCTGTTCTTGGGTTTATGCCAATTATTGTCTGGCCTATTGGTGTGGACCTTCTTTATCAAATGCCCACTCAACCCATTGCTACACTTGTGCTTCCAGAGGTCACAGGCGCAGTTCCGATTGTCTATACCTTGACACTGCTTGGCCTTCCACTTGGATTTCTATTTGATCTTCCAACTAGAACCATTAGCGGTACTCCCACTGAGGTGGACATCAGGTTCGTTGACCTATTAGGCAATTGATGCCAATGGCATGGGCGGCAGTTTCATATTTACCATAGAGGTGATATCACTGTTCAGGCCGAAGATGAAGCGGGCTCATGAGGCGTTTCGGGTTTATCTGAATCACCCGAATCCATTTTCATGTCCATGTATCTGGTGTGTGATTTTCCGTGGCCAGCGTAGGTGCAAACTGAGGTTCTTGATGTCATTGGGCGGTGCCCCAAGAAGTTCATCTCAGCGCATGGTGGCATCATGAACAAGAACCGACCGATCTTGGACTTACCTCTGGGCCGTATCTCTATCAAATGGGATCGTTTGTCTTGAAGATAACTCGAGGCCTCTATCTACGGCCATTTTATGAATGTCAGGTGATCCATTAAACGGATCAAGAAATACCAGACTCTTGAAACATAGATAAGTCGCCGAGGGGAATCTCACCTCTCGGCGACTTAACATTATACAGGGGACCCTAATAAACACATGTCTTGATGGATGGTTCGTCCAGGCATGGGCGAACCCGCCAATTCGGTCTGGATGTAACCAAAATCATAAATAGTGCCCGACAATAAACTCTAATTCTGGGGTAGCATAGGATCGCAGGGGCTATATTTTACAAGTGCTTACCGGTAGTTTGCTTGTTCATTTTGCGGTTATTTCAGGCGTTGAAGATTTTTCATGAAAAATTCGAAACTTTTCTTGTGACGGTGGATACCACTGTATTTTGTGCGAATGGAAAGTGGATGGTCAAGATAGGGCCTACAAAAGGTGGCCAGGTGGTAGGTGCTGCCAGCGAGAAAATGGGATCCGTGTCATACACTGCTGGCTATCACAGAGTGCAAGAGAAGCCAACTATCTCAATGAGTATAAGATATAATAGAAAGGAAGGTTCTCTCAGAAGTGTTATTTTTTGAGGTAACCAAACTTTCATTTTATTATGTCATCTACATCTGTTCGCTATTACGTTGGATTAGACGTTCATCGTGACACAATCTCGGCGTGTGTTTACGATGCGACTGAGAAGCGTTACTGTGATGAGCAAATGAAGAGTCTCGCTCGGTTTGTGGAATCTACGCGTTCAAAGTATGGGCATTTTCGCTGTTGTTATGAGGCATCCTTTTCGGGTACTGTGCTCTATGACACATTGACCGAACACGGCGTGGATTGCGCCATCATTGCTCGATTCCCAAGCGCTCAGGCGATCGAATCAAAACCGATCAGCGCGATGCCAGAAATTTGTCCAAGTATTTTGGATCTGGACTTTTGACTGAATGTTTCGTCCAGCTCCGAGCCGTGCGAGGACTTTTGCGCAGTCGTGAGGCACTGATAAAAAGTCTTCACCAATCCAAAATGCGCGTGATTCATTTTTTGCATGCACACGGGCACTGTTATACAACTGGAAGCTACTGGACAAAAAAGTTTAAGACTTGGATCAATCAGATTGAGTTAGAGCGTCGAGTTTGCGGACACCTGAATGATATTGATTATCATCAGGGACGCAACAGCATCCGAGTCCGAGAAGTTTCAACAAGCAGTTCAGATTCTGCAGGGCTTCCGAGGCATTGGACTGATCTCGGCCATGCAGTTGGTTTGTGAGATTGGAGACTTTCGGCGGTTTGGACGGCACTGATGGCGCATCTTGGATTAGTTCCATCTCAACAGGAAACACCATCCGCACTGGTTCAATCACCAAAACTGGCAACACACACGCACGAAAGGTCTTGGTGAGCGCAGCATGGAAATACATCTACGCGATCAGTGTTGCACTTCAAGAGCGGCAAAAACACTGCAGTGCTAAAGTCATCGCCAGAAAGCACAAACACGTTTATACAAACGTTACAACGCAAACCTCCGAAAGTCGCGGTGGTTCGTGAACTGGTTGGCTTTCTCTGGGAGGCGTTGCAACAGCATAAACAACCGATAATCGTCATGGAGAAAGAGTCCAAAGCAACGATGGAGAGCCCAAGTCTATACTTTTCGGTAGCGATTATCGCGAGCCCGAGTTTCAAGATCCTGGCAGCTCCGACGTATTGAGCATTACGGCTTTTGCCTAGCATGCGGACACCAGATTGATATACCGTCGCCATTGCTAAAAGACTCTTTCTCCATGACGATTGGTCTAAATCTATAACAAAATGTAACCAGAAACTAATACATACCAACCCCCGAAAGGGAACCTTCCTTTCTACACCAGGATGTACGTGGAGATTAAGTCCAAGTACTAAAGAAAAAAGACCAACAACTATGACTCAAAAACCTTCCAGTAATCAGAAGCCTTCTTCTCCTCAGAAGCCTACGAAGCGCGTAGGTCGTCCAGCGAAGGACTGGAAGGCAGTGAACGGATCTATCCCCATGGATCCAGATGAGTTCGCCAAGATCCTGCTGAATACGCCTCCGCAGTCTATTAAGAAGCGGTAACACAAGTGGGTCACTTTCCTACATAATTCCCTAAAGTTATATCATTTTAGTTTTTCTGACGGCTGGTGCATTGGAATGGGGGCATCAGACTTCTTTTTCGGATTTTTAACAGTAAAATAAGTTTGAACTTATTACAGATCAAGCTGTAATAGTTGTAGATCAAAAAATCGTGACTCATGGGCGACCAAAACCTATAAGGATATCATGGGTGTCTTAATACGATGAACAATTCGCAGATAATCTTTTCAATAAAGTACTTAAGAAAGGAATCATTGATGAACGGGACGACGGTATTCCCATTCCATCCATGCAAACATGGCTGATTGAGGCGTATGGCAGAAAACAGACTGACATGCCCGAGATAGAGAATGATCTACAAGGCGAGGCGTGAGTCTCCAAACCAAGAAAAAGGTTCCTCAAAGTGGTGGAGTCGTGAGCAGTTAATGCTACGACATGATCAACCGAGATGAAATTTCCAGCGTTTGCGTGCATTTAATCAATCCAGAAACATCATGAGTTCTGATTTCATTGAGGATCGAGGTCCAGCCGAATATTTTCACGGAAGGCAAGAAATTATTGACACGTTTACCAGCGCCCTTAAACGCTATCGCGGCAAAAAAAGGGGAACCACATTCCTGATACAAGGTGCACCAGGCGCAGGTAAGACCGCGTTACTTGTCAAGCTTTCTGAGAAGGCGCAGGTCGACAAATGGAAAACTGCTGAAATTGGTCCTGCCGCTCTTTGGGATGTGAAGGCCCTCCGCGAATCCATTCCAGATAGGAATCTACTAAAAAAGCTTAGTGGAAAGGTGAACGCAGGTCTACCAGAGGGTGGGAGCATTGAAATAAGTGTGAAAGATTCTGTCGAGACCATCAAAAAAGTTCTTAAGTCTGGCAGAAAACCTTTACTGCTCGTCTTAGACGAAGCCCAGCATTTGGGGATAGAAGGTGTGGTGCCTAATGAGGTTCGGGGGGTAGTTACAGGTGTGCTTGACGAAATTCACAATGGTAAATTGGGAAGACCGGTCGTACTACTGGCGGCAGGGTTGGGCACGACCGAGTCTGCTTTTAACTCGCTGGGAATATCACGATTTGTCGGAGAATCTTTAATAAATCTGGGGCGGTTGGATAAGGAATCTGAGCGAGCGGCGATTCGTGACTGGATCGTAAAAGAAGGGGCTGCCAAGGGGAATCCTGATCCATGGATAGGTGCGATTATCAAGGAGACGCATGGATGGCCACAACACATCATTTCCTATGTTAAACCCGCAGTTCGTTATCTTAAGTCCAATCACCGTCAAATGACCGACGATGGCTTGCGGATTGTACTTGAAAAGGGGTCGGAGTTCCGACTTCAGTATTATAGACAACGCGCCCGAGGTATTCCTATGGAGCAACGACAATCTATAGCAAAGGCGATAGTTGATATTCCATTAGGAGAGACCAAAACCTATAAGGAGATCATGGGTGTCTTAATGCAAGAATACGATGAACAATTCGCAGATAATCTTTTCAATAAAGCACTTAAGAAAGGAATCATTGATGAACGAGACGACGGGGACTACGGTATTCCCATTCCATCCATGCAAACATGGCTGATTGAGGCGTATGGCAGAAAACAGACTGACATGCCCGAGATAGAGAATGATCTACAAGGCGAGGCGTGAGTCTCCAAACCAAGAAAAAGGTTCCTCAAAGTGGTGGAGTCGTGAGCAGTTAATGCTACGACATGATCAACCGAGATGAAATTTCCAGCGTTTGCGTGCATTTAATCAATCCAGAAACATCATGAGTTCTGATTTCATTGAGGATCGAGGTCCAGCCGAATATTTTCACGGAAGGCAAGAAATTATTGACACGTTTACCAGCGCCCTTAAACGCTATCGCGGCAAAAAAAGGGGAACCACATTCCTGATACAAGGTGCACCAGGCGCAGGTAAGACCGCGTTACTTGTCAAGCTTTCTGAGAAGGCGCAGGTCGACAAATGGAAAACTGCTGAAATTGGTCCTGCCGCTCTTTGGGATGTGAAGGCCCTCCGCGAATCCATTCCAGATAGGAATCTACTAAAAAAGCTTAGTGGAAAGGTGAACGCAGGTCTACCAGAGGGTGGGAGCATTGAAATAAGTGTGAAAGATTCTGTCGAGACCATCAAAAAAGTTCTTAAGTCTGGCAGAAAACCTTTACTGCTCGTCTTAGACGAAGCCCAGCATTTGGGGATAGAAGGTGTGGTGCCTAATGAGGTTCGGGGGGTAGTTACAGGTGTGCTTGACGAAATTCACAATGGTAAATTGGGAAGACCGGTCGTACTACTGGCGGCAGGGTTGGGCACGACCGAGTCTGCTTTTAACTCGCTGGGAATATCACGATTTGTCGGAGAATCTTTAATAAATCTGGGGCGGTTGGATAAGGAATCTGAGCGAGCGGCGATTCGTGACTGGATCGTAAAAGAAGGGGCTGCCAAGGGGAATCCTGATCCATGGATAGGTGCGATTATCAAGGAGACGCATGGATGGCCACAACACATCATTTCCTATGTTAAACCCGCAGTTCGTTATCTTAAGTCCAATCACCGTCAAATGACCGACGATGGCTTGCGGATTGTACTTGAAAAGGGCAATGAGTTCAGGCGAAACTATTACGAAACGCGCGCGCACGATATTGATGTGGAGCAACGTCAATCTCTCACCAGATCTCTTGCCCATGTTCCAATTGGTGGAATTACGACACGCACATCAATTATAGCCATTCTTAATGAGGAGTATCCTCCTGAAGTAGCAGACAATCTCTTCAAACAAGCACTCGAGCAGGGAATCATTGATAAGCGCAAAGGTGGATACTACGGTGTACCCATTCCCTCAATGCAAACATGGCTGATTGATGAGTATGGCAGAGAACAGATTGAAATGCCGAAGATAGAGGGTGAGTCGCCTGAAAAAGACTCCTCAAAGTGGAGTCGTGAGCGGTAAATACTGAGGCATGATCATTTCGCTCTCTCGTCAAGGACTCCTTGTGCCGTGCCCGCGTGAAAACTTCATGAGCCTCCTTTAGGAGTACTGTTTCTCAATGACATGCAAGACATCCTCTTTGTCTACAGTCACGTCACGAGGCAGGTTGAGAATAATTCCGTATTGATACTTCGTTGCTTCTTGGATATGCCATGTGCACGGACCCCATAATAAGATATTTGGCGCTCGCGCCCCCTCTCAATGGATTGTCAAGATCAGACTGCGTCGGCTGATCACGGCCAGATACTCCTTTGGAGAATCAATGTAGCACATCATGTGATGCGTCCATCCATGCGTGTGCTCTGCAAGAGACTCAATCCAGACTGTCGTCGGTGGGGAGTCTATTCCACAACGGTTGATAAGATGATCTTTAACTATGGCGCATGTGGCCTCCTGATCCAGTGAGTCAAGCCTCACCCTGCAGGAGTCCTCAAATCGCGAGATACCTAAAGATTCAAACGCGAGTTCTGTTGTTCCGAGTCCACCCGCGAGTAAGATCACAGGGCGGCCAATGTGTCCATGGCGCGAACCTTAATATGTTCGGGAGACACTAGATCGGTGATGTGTTGTGCTTCGTCAAGCCCAAGAGTAGTCCATTGCTATGCGCAGCTTTTTTGATGACGTTGACAACGGGTGGTGATGAACGATTTCCTTTTTACGATCCCACTGGAGTACCCTCAATCCAAACTGAAATGCACGCTCTTTGCGGGAAGCGTATGACACGCCATGCTTGATGGGTCGTAAAGGTTGGCAGGCTTCACCTTATCCTTCACAGCATACCCGATGGCTTTCGCAAGCTCTGATAGTTCACTCAATAAAGCTGCCTTTCCCGCACCAGGTGGTCCTTTGATGGGAAAGATTGTGTCTTTTTCACGGGCGCGGTAATGCTCTATTTCATGAACGAATGGACTATGATCTCGTTTCGCCCATGGAAGTAATCCGCAGGTCATCTGTACTCGGTGAATGTATCCATTGTTATTAGGATGGAATAATGGGAATTATATAACCCCTATCTAAATCACAGGTTTAGGTCTTGCATACGATCTTTCCACAGATGCGCTAAGGTTGGGCGCACGGTGAAGATGGATCGGCAGATGGTGAGTAGCACGGAATACTGGTCATACCCGTTCGTATTTAATTCAATGAAACCCAAAACAGTTTCCTCGGGCTTGCTTTGATCACCATATCTCATGGTGTATGAATCGGCACACATGAACTTGGTCTCCCAATGACCGACTTATCTTTTTCTGTTGATTGAGAGCTGGCCGATAGATTCCCCATTATCCAATGAATGGGTTCGGCTTTGCACGAGGAGCAGTCAGTGGATCCTTGTAATAACGAAACTTATTAGCAACCACAGGTTGATAGGGACGAACGAACAATAATTGACGATCAGGATGGAGCCTACGCAATTCGTCTGGTTTAAGTAGCGGGCGACCGCTTTCTTCATAACCAGCACGAATCCCCTCAAAGTGTCTGCCATCCCCCTTGTTCAATCTACGTTGCCAAATAGACATCTCTCCAAGAAGCCGAGTAATCTTCTCGCTTGTAAATGGATCCTGCACGGCAAATGTTTGAATGACATCGCAGTTCGCCAAAAAACTTTCCCACTCCCTCTGATACTCCCGCTTCAATTGTGCAAGATCCTGGAGAATTAACCACATTGACAAACCATACCCTCCTCCCAAAGATACAGCCTCCTTGATGTTCTGCATATATCCGAGGTTGGCAAACTCATCTAACAGAAAAACGACCCGCTGATGCGGCAGTGGCTTATCAGCCGCATTATAGGTACATGCATAATAACCACAACTGATCATCAAACGGAGCCACGGCGCAAATGCGCTCAGATATTCTCTGGGAAGAATGATATACACCGTCATTTTTGCACGACGCAGATCCTCCAGATCACAACTAGTGGATGTCATGACCTTTTGCATTCGCGGACTCGTCAAAAAATGCGTATAGCTCTGAGCCGTTGAAAAGACTCCACTACGCTCTCTATCCGACTTTTGATTGATCCGATTCGCCCCTTCTTTTACTTGGTCTAACTCACTGTTTTTCATGATCTCCAGCGTCTTATCCAACTTCTCGCGATCCAGTGTTAGCAGACGACGAACCGTAATTAAGTTTCTCTCATTTTGAAATTCATCGCCCGCGGCAACATAAAGAATCAGGCTAAACAGCAATCCTTTTGCCTCCATCCTCCAGTGCGACTCTTCAACCTGATGCCCGCGCCCGATCATCATGTCCGCTAACATCATGGCCGTTTCCACATAATCATCGCCATCAAGATGGACAAAGTCCATCGGATTTAAGGATGCCATGTGGCCACCATGTGCTTCCATCAGCCTAAAAGGATCTAAAGCCACGATGTCTTGCCCCAGATAATCTTGCCTCCATTCAGCGGTGACGGCGTAGTTTTCGCCTTTTGGGTCTGTCACTAGCATTCCACCTTCATAGTTTAGCAAATTCGGCATGACTGTTCCAACTCCTTTCCCGCTTCGCGTTGCTGCTATCGTGATGAGATGCCCATCGCCATCATAGCGAAGATAGTCTTGATCCATTTTCCCAAGAAGAAGACCCTTGGTCGGTTTCTTTAAGGCTTCTGCGGTTCCCCAACTCGTTGACCCTTTTGCGAGTGAAAGCTTTGTTGACGAATGCATGATGATAGCCTTGACAAGGAGCGCTCCTATCAATCCACCCGCTGAAAGTGCGCCAATCACAACAATGAGTAACTCTGGATGATGTAACGAACGGGCCAGCACTAAAAAGACATGATGGATGCTATGTAATGGTGTCAGACTGATTACAAACAGTGCAGTAATCAGTGGAACAAGCAGTGCACGCGTTGATGAACGAAATAGCCACGGGGCTAACGACACAATCATGCACCACAGTAAAGTTCTAGAAACCTCCAACGGAATTAACGGCTCCTTGGCAGGTGGTCCCCAAATAAATGTCAGAATCGCAAGTGAAACCTGAAGGCTTATCGCTAAAAACAGTAGCATGAGTGGAACCAAGCCTTGAGTCCCAATGGATTGAGGTGCTTCCCAACCGTAGAGGCGTTCATTCATTGAGAATATGATTCTGTAAAGGTCATGTCTCTGGATACATACACCAGAAACTGGTATCCAGGACGAAGTGTGAGAGTCGGTTGGCGGCGTTTGCCTTGTTCTAATTGATCGGTTGCCGACCTTGATAATTCAAGTGCAAGAGCATTCCCTACGAGGCTATTGGCCGTTGCAGATGTGGCGATTGATGTGGCACTCCCCACTAAGGCTAGCATCGCCGCACTCCCAAATCTATGGATACGATGATGGTTAACCTTATCCTGCAGACCTCCCTCACCACTGAAATCTAATGCGGGAAGGCTTGGTAAATCTCTGGTTTCCCCATTGGGAAAGATCATACGATGCCATATAATGAGTGCTCTTGGCTCCTCGCCTTCAAGTAGCCCCTCCATCGCTCCAATCAGCTGTGTTCCTGGAGGAATCAATATGTCTTTTAGTCGTTTTGAATCTCTGACTGGCCGAATCACCCTGGCTCGAACTGGACCTGGGCGACCAGAATGAACACCGGTTTCAAGCGCAACTTCAATCACGCTTCCTTCAAGAAGCACCAGTTGATCACTCGCATGAATAGGATCATTTACAAGTGTCGTCTCAGGTGTTATTGAGGCGTTTACATGCAAAACTCCTCGTGAATGGCGTGCCTGGTCATAACTGTTTTTTCGCCCATCGCCAAGTTCTTCTTGGTGGCTTGTATTTTCAGGCTTCCAGAGATTCGGCGGTGGGAGGCGTGGTTCTAATGGCGCCAGAGTAATTATATCTGCGGATGAAGGAGGGGATAACTCATACTCTGTAATAGAGGGGCCAGATTGGCGGCGACTACTGAAAAATAAAACGAGCAAGACACCTGCCAAGCTCAACACTAAAGCAAGGATGTTGCGCTTAGATAACCGAGGGGAAGCAACGGGATCCACGAATTCATCTGATTCACTTTCAGTCCCTTCAAAGCTAATCCTCATTTGGATTTATAGAGATGTAAGGCGCGTTGCGAGTGACGCTGTCTTCGAAAAAGTCCTCTCCGTTTGATACCCCCGACAATGAGTCGAGCGTGCTCAAAAAGTCCATCTACAATGAAATATCCATCCCGTACAACATAGTCTGCCACCCGCTCCGCGCCACGAACGCCAATGCTTAGAAGCGGTTGATTCTCCGTGTAAGCACTGGCAGGAATCTGAATATAAACGCGCTCGCCATCATCAAACACAGCGATAGGATTCCACGGAAAACCCTTCTCAGCTCGCCATGTGTAGTGATGATTCAATGTTTGTAGTGAAAGATCACCGATGCTCTTTGATTCTTTGACCACAGGCACCAGCGGAAATTTGTGCTCAGTCGGATAATAAAACCGTATATGCCGAGTGTACTGGCGTTGAGGGTTATACTGATTCCTCCCTGATGAATAAGGCGGGCTGTCCAATGTCATGTGATAGACACGCCGATCGGTGGAGATGATGAGATTTGTTGTAATATTATGGTCAATCGGCTTAACCGTAATGATCGCGGTTTCTGCGCCCGCACCGGTTGCAGTATGATCAATTAACCACCTCTGATCATCACCTGCAATAATGCTAATCAGTGATTCTTGCGGCTGTAGTTCAACAATACAAGCTCGAAGAACTGTACAGGTTAATACTGGCTGATAAATTCCATAAGGATAGATCAACACATCGGATTGTTTAAGGATATCTGCTTGGCCATCAGTATTAAAGTTTGACACCTGCTCGTCAATGGCTGACTCAACAGGCCCAGATACATCAATCACTCGTTCGGGTGCGGGTTGCTGAGCCTTCGCAAATGCGAAAAAACATAGTGCAAATGTCAAACATAAAATCCACCGCATGAAATTGTTGGTTTTTCTACTGAAACGCAGTCTGATCCTTGAGGCTATCAAATGAGTGCAACGATTCTGCCAAGATCATTCGTCAGTCATTTGATTGATCACACTTCGCTGAGATTCTGACAGAGATGGCCAAGCATTGATGATCCTGCTACCTATCATGCAGGCCTGATTGGAGTGCTCAATCCTTGGTTGAAGAAGTGCATAAATCAATACGCCTAATACAATTCCCCATAACATGGCACCAGCATTTTTCCACGGTGCATTTTGAAGACTTAGTAGTCGTTGCATCTTTTGGACACATGACTGTAGATCCTGTTGGTTACGTTTGATGCCTTCAAGGACGGGCGAAAGCTCTTTATGAATATGTTTTGACGTTGCTTTCTCTGCACGCTCACGAAGGCTTTTGGGTTTAGAGCCCGAAATCTCTTCGCTGTCTTTCATCATGGGTAAGAGTCTTGAGTGAGTCATAGATCGCATGTCCCAACTTGGCTTTGAGGTCAACTCCTTTGACACCCAGCTGCATAAACTCCTGGACGACTGAATGCTTTTCCACTGGTGATAATTCTGCAACCTTAATTTTCTGGAGCTTTAGAATCTTTGTAGCCATTGAAATATCTTCTGCACTACGCCATGATTCGCCGAATCGTGCTTCAAGCTTGCGTAGGGAGGCATTCTTTGCTACACTACTACATTTTGCATATTCATGCTGATCGGTCACAACTAGTCCGTTGCGTCTTGGAATAAGTTGCAGTCCGTGTTTGTCAAGGCGAGTATGTAAATCCTCCCAACTAGTGGCTGCATCAAAATCCGCCTCGGCGACCTCACGTACCAAAACCTGAAAAGGAATGTCTCCACGAGATTGCGTCGCTTTGTGTGCGCGTTTAGATAAGGACTCTCGTCGGTCGGGCGGGGCTTGACCAGAAAGTTGGTAATAATGGCCAGGTGTCTCACGAAATCCCATTTCTCGCTCCGCTTTTCGGAGTGTTTCCTCAACATCACGATAATATAGTCCAAGGCTTGTAGGCTGACGTGTAATCGGATGTACTCGATTCACCATCGTATGAAGATGGGCATAGTGTTCATCGCCATGGGCGACCAGCATTGTCTGATGCTCTTGCAGGTTGAGTTTCTCGAGTACCCGATCAGCGACTTCGGTCATCTGACCTCTGGACGGATCATCCTCTGGTGCCCAAGAAATAGACATATGCAGAGTTGGACGCTTTGCACGAATACTGCTCAGTGCAATGATTTCCATTTCGCGTGAAGCAGTCATGAGGTTTTCATCAGAGATGACATTACGACCTTCCATCCACGCGACTCGGACGCGGTCTTCCCTGTGAGCTTTAGGTGATTTCAAATAGCGTGCGAGACTTTGAAAGCTATGTGTTAATTGACTTGAGCAAATCATGATCTGTCGTTAGGTTGTGAGAGTGATTGTTGGATCAGAGATTTTATCTTATCCAGAATGGGTTGAATTTCTCTCTGATCAGATTCATGGGATTGAATCTTTTGAAGTTGTAGCCCTACGGCCACCCACTCACGGACTAGCGATTCCTCAAATCTTCGCTTAGGATTTGTCACACTAGTTCGGACCAACTCAGAAACACTCACGCCTAGTGTTTTGGCGCGACGCTCAAGTGACTGTTTCTGATCTAACGTTAGCAGAGTTACAACTTGCACTCGACGGCTGGATGGTTCTATGTCCACGACTGGTAGAGAATGATTTACTCCGCTTACGCAAGCGATCAAGTTTGTTTATCTTCAAGATGTTACACTTTGAACAAAGTGTTTCCTGAAAACAGAGTTGCTGATGGATGAAGCATCTCTCTATGGGAATGCACATGAAATGTAACCCTACGAAAATCACATATACCCGGCACCTAACCTGTCATCAATCACTCTATTGTTGATGACACAGTGAATATGGGAGGTTTTGAGTAAATAATGAACATGTATGACATTTTGTACAAACGCTTATATCGTACGCCAAGTGTCTATCAATAAGACTTTTTTTTCAGTAGGAGAAATTAATTGAGACTCAGGAGAATTCTTGATCTGGTGGTGCGCCTCCAGGGAATGCCGTGTTGCACATCCATTCACTGCACCCGCATCAAATGACCGACCTGCACGGCTGATGCGCTACTTTCCAGCGAGCTGGCCATGACCCGATAGAGATAGGCCCCCGCAGGCAGGTCTAACTGATCCAGTGTGAGTTCATGCTCCCACCCCGCGGTCAGACTCACCAGAGGATGGGCGTAGACGCGCCGCCCCGTGACATCCAGAATATCTATCTCAACTTGCGCCGGCCACGGCAGATCAAACACAATACGTGTGGAACGGGTAAACGGATTCGGATAATTGGCATGTACGGTCAACGTGTGAGGACGTGCGGTCTGCGCTTCTGCATGGACTGGAGACACCACCTCAATGCTAAAGTTCAGACTATCTTCCGCGCCATGCACATCCACGGCTTTAAATGTCATCGGCGTTGGCGGCGTGACGGCTAGTGGTGTTCCACTGACAGTTCGGGTGGGGAGGTCAAACAAAAGCCCACTCGGCAGGGACAACACCGTGAATGAATAGGTGACCGGGTCTTTTCCACCGCTCACCTCTGGCAGGACGAGCGTTCCAATGGGTTGCCCCCTTGGAACCACCTGATCGTCCACACGCGTTGTAAAGGACATGCGATAGACCTCAAGGCCGAAGTCTTGACGGGCCACGCTCCCAGTTGCGTCCTGCACGGCCCAAGTAAATGATGTCATCGCCGTGAGTTCTGAAGGGGTGCCACGGAGTGTGCGCTCCGAGCGCGTCAGCCCCGCGGGTAAGTCGGGTGTCAAGGTGTAGGTATAGGGCGCGGTGCCATCGCGCGCCTCTGGAAGCATCACCTGAGCGATGGGCTGCCCAATCGGATAGATTTGATCGCTGATCGTGCTGCTTAGCGATAAGGCCTTGGGCGTGACATTGACCACCTCCGATGGTGTGCCCTGACCAATGGCATTAAGCGCAATCACCCGAAAATAGACAGGAGGGGGCAGATTGGTGACGGTATACGTGGTCGACGGTGTACTGGCCACCAAGACCGTCCAATCCGATTGTCCGTCAGACGATGTGTCAATGCGGTAGCCCGTGATCGCAGATCCTCCGTCATCTAAGGGCGCGGTCCACGAGAGAACCAGGGTCGATGGCCCCGACGCTGTGATCGTTAACTCTGTGGGCGCATCGGGCGTTGCCAGGGCATCGGTGGTGGCACTGGCGGTATTGGATGCATCGCTATTGCCAACGCTATTGATCGCACGGACTCGATAAACCTGCGTCGTCCCCGCCGCGAGATTGGTATGTGTATAGGTGGTCACCGTCGTCGTCGCCAACTCCGACCAAGACCCCGTATCAGAGACTTCAATCTGATAGCCCGTAATGGCCGCGCCCCCATTATCTGAGGGTGCCGTCCACGATAGGTTGATGATGGTTCGCCCTGCAGCTGTAGCGGTGAGCTGCGAGGGCGCAGCGGGCACGGTGGCATTGGGCGTGTCGGTGGTTGCACTGGCGGTATTGGATGCATCACTATTGCCAACGCTATTGATCGCACGGACCCGATAATGACGTGTCACGCCTGCCGAAAGCCCTGTGTGCGCATAGGTGGTCGCAGTCGCAGTGGTATTCGCCTCCAAATCCGACCAGTTACTGGTGCCATTGGGCGAGACTTCAATCTGATAACCCGTGATGGCCGCGCCGCCGTTATCGTTAGGCGCGGTCCACGATAGGTTGATGCGGGTTCGCCCTGCAGCTGTAGCGGTGAGCTGCGAGGGCGCAGCGGGCACGGTGGCATTGGGCGTGTCGGTGGTGGCGCTCCTTGTTGCCGATACAGCCCCCGGTCCAACCGAATTGATCGCACGGACCCGATAGTGACGCGTCACGCCTGCCGAAAGCCCTGTGTGCGCATAGGTCGTCGCCGTCGCAGTGGTATTCGCCTCCAGATTGGTCCAAGTATCTGTGCCATTGGGCGAGACTTCAATCTGGTAGCCCGTAATCGCCGCGCCGCCGTTATCGGTAGGTGCGGTCCACGACAGGTTGATGATGGTTTGCCCGTCTGCCGTTGCGGTCAGTCCAGTCGGCGCGCCCGGCACTGTCGCGACTGCGGTGGTGGCATTGGCCACATTGGAGGGCGCCCCAGAGTTAACCGAGTTGATCGCACGCACCCGGTAATGCCGCGTGGTATTTGCACTGAGTCCTGTATGGGCGTAGGTGGTCGCAGTGGATCTCGTATTGGCCTGCTGATTGGTCCAGTTTGACGTGCCATTGGGCGAAACCTCAATCCGATAGCCAGTAATATCTGCACCGCCGGTATTGGATGGCGCCGTCCATGATAGATTGATGATCGTCGGGCCAGAGGCCGTGGCCGTCAATCCCGTCGGTGCGCCAGGGGCGGTGGCCGTAGCAATCGTTATCGTTAGAAAAGCGGCATCGGAGAACTGACTCTGAAGGGCTTCGTTCTCGCTCGGACCAATCCAGGTGGTAACCCGATACCCATAGGTCTTAGCCGCCGATACCTGAGCATCGGTATAGGTTGTCGTGGTGACATCCCGTGCGAACAGTGACCAAAAATCCCCATCATCATCAGATTTGTAAACATTATATCCAAACGTCTGATGGCCGGAAGGAAGATCGGTCGGGGCATCCCAGGAAATTTGCGCCGCGTTGGCCGACGTCTGGCGCACCCGTACATTGGTGGCAATGCCTGACCCAGAGGCCGAGGCGGCTGTGACCGACACTGCATCCGAAGGGGCACTATCTCCCAATGCACTGCGTGCCAGAACCCGAAAATGAAACACGCTCCCCGGCGTCAAGCGACTACTGAGAAACTCGTACCTCGTCCGAGTCAGATCGTCGTATCCAATCAACGTCTCCCAGTTGGTGCCACCATCGGTAGACCATTCCACCTTGTATCCTGTGATCGGCGAATCACTGGGCGGACGTCCCCAGGTAAGTCTCACATCATGAAAACCTGTAGGAAAAACCTGTAAATTGGGCGGGGCACCCGGGGCTGTGGCGGCGGCGGTGGTCGTGGCACTGGCCACATTGGACGCTGCTGCACTGGTCCCCTTTGAATTTCTGGCATAGACCCGGTAATGCCGCGTCGTACCCGCCGTGAGCCCCGTATGGCTGTAGGTGCGCCCCGTTCCCGTGTGTGCAGGCGTAACCTTGGTCCATGTGTCCCCTGTTCCTGTGAGCGAGACTTCAATCTGGTACCCGGTAAGCGGTACCCCGCCTCTATTGGTCGGGGCTTTCCAGTTCAGGTTGATGATCGTTTGCCCGTCGGCCGCAGCGGTCAACTCCGTAGGGGCCTTAGGGACCGTGGCAGGCAGGGTCGTGGCATCGTCCACATTGGAGGCGTCCCCCGTTCCCTGCGAATTTCTGGCATAGACCCGGTAATGACGCGTGGTGCCGGCATCCAAGCCCCTATGGACATAGCCGGTCGTGGTGGACCCAGTATTGGCCACCAAATCATCCCAGTTAGAGGTGCCATTGGGAGAGACTTCAATCTGGTAGCCGGTGATGGCTGCGCCCCCGTTATTGGTAGGTGCGTTCCAGGATAGGCTGATCGTTTCCGGGCCTTCGGCCTCGGCCCTTAACCCCGTGGGGGCCGCGGGCGTGGTGAGGGTCGGTGCGGCCGCCGTGGTCGCTGTGGCCACAGCAGACGCACTGGTGCTCTCACCCACCGAGTTGCGGGCAAAGACCCGGTAATGTCGCGTCGTGCCTGCGCTGAGCCCTGTATGGCGGTAGGTGCGACCTGTTCCGGTGTGTGCAGGCGTAACATTCGTCCATGGCGCATTTCCGTTGGACGACCACTGCACCCGGTAGCCCGTAATGGCCCTGCCCCCATCATCGGCCGGGAGCGTCCATCTCAGATTGATCACCGTTTGCCCGTCGGCCGTGGCCGTGACACTGCTGGGAGCACCCGGCGCCGTGGCTGCGTTCGTCGTGGCATGCACCACATTCGAGCGATCACTAAAGCCCAGCCCCGAACTATTGGCCGCCACCACCTGGTAATCGCGCCGCGTCCCCGCCGAAAGCCCCGTATGCGAATAGGTGGTGGCTCCCCGGACGTCGGCCAAACCGGTCCAACTAGTTCCTTGATTCGTTGACACGCCAACGCGATAAAAGGTAATGGCTGAGCCGCCGTCATCTGCAGGGGCCGTCCAGTTTAGGATGATCGTGGTGCGGCCCGAAGCCGTGGCGGTCAAGTTCCTGGGGGCACTGGGGCGCGTGGCCGCGGCCGTGATGGCCGTGGCGGAACTGGATGCCGCCCCCGCTCCTTCGGAATTGATGGCACGGACCCGGTAAAACCGCTGGGTCGATGGCGCGAGTCCGGTATGTGTCGTGTCCGTTTTGGTGGTTTTGGTGTCAGGGACGAGAGTGCTGAAGCTGGTTTCGGATCGCAGCCTTGACTCAATCCGGTAGCCCGTGATGGCCGCGCCGCCGTTGTCCGAAGGGGCCATCCAACTCAAGTTGATCGTGGAGCGGCCCGAAGCCGTCGCTGTCAAGCCCGTCGGGGCGGCGGGGGCGGTGAGGGCATCGGTGGTGGCTTGGATTAGCTTTAATGAACCATCAGTGCCTATCTTATTTTGCGGCTGTACATTCAATCTATATGTCGTGGCTGCTGTAAGTCCCGTGATCGTGTGGCTCCTGACCGAAGGCTCTGTGGTTTTTGTATATAAAGTACTTAAACTATTGACTGGAAAAACACGTACTATGTACCCCGTGATCGGGCTGCCACCCGTTTCTATGGGAGGATCCCATGAAAGATTGATGGTTGTAGGGCCAGCAACCGTCGCAGTAAGGGAGGCAGGTGGGCCGGGTATGGTCGCGCCACTGGTAGTGACGGAGATTAGCTTTAATGAACCATCAGTGCCAATCTTATTTTGCGGCTGTACATTCAATCTATATGTCGTGGCTGCTGTAAGTCCCGTGATCGTGTGGCTCCTGACCGAAGGCTCTGTGGTTTTTGTATATAAAGTACTTAAACTATTGACTGGAAAAACACGTACTATGTACCCCGTGATCGGACTCCCCCCATCATCGCCGGGTGTCCATGAAACAGTAATCATGGAAGGGCTGTCAACTTTTGCTGTCAGTGTAGATGGTGGACCAGGGCGGGTTCGCCCGTTGGTCCTCCCAGAGACGACATCGGACCAGGGACCATCCCCGTCGGCATCCCTACTTCGGATCCGGATGTGGCGCGTGGTGCCTGGCGAGAGGCCAGTGAAAAGCGTTTCCGTTAGTCCGCCTGCAACCGTGCGAAGATCCTTCCAGTCTGAGGTTCCATCCGACGACCACTCAATCTCATGCCCTGTGATGGCTTTATTCCCATTCGGGTTGGCCGTCCAGGAAATGGAAAGGGTCTCGCGTGCATTGCGCCCGGTTTGATAGGGTGCAACGGTTACGCCCGTGGGTTTTCCGGGCGGGCGTTGGCCTGCCGTCGTCTCACGGAAGCGTTCTTGATCCGCGCCAGAAAGCGGAGTCGGCTTCGAAGACAGTAGGGCGCCGCCTGCAATCTTATCCTCACCGTCACGCTCTGGTGTGCTCAGCTGCACACCCGTCTCACTGGGTGAAGAAAAAATGGGGGGGGGGGGGTAGATGGGAGAGAACGCGTGAAGGGATCTAACGAAAGGGTAGCGCTCTCGGTCATAATGCCCGTGTCGGATGAACGCCCATGGAATGAAATTCCGTCTGGGTGTCCATGATGCGTGTCTAATGCCGAAGTCACGGCCATCGTTTGTACACGATCACCGGTGTCTGCATCAGAATCCACAACAGATCCGTGACCAATAAATGAAAAAGAAATGAGAATGTTGAGGATTAACATAACAAATAAACGAGTTTATGAACTATGACAATCAATAAGTTAAGAAAAAATTCTCGCACCAATTAATCACTTCTTACAGTCAAAAGATTGCAAAGGTTCATTTTGAGATTTTGTTGGCATGAAGCGCAGATGACATATTGCCAGAACATCACTATGAATGAGTTAAATGTGGTTCTGTCGGTTGTACTTTAAGCTACCAGCATTACCGTAAAACAGGTAGTCACTGAGGGACATCATGGATGACGAACTTTAATTCAACTATTTTGTGCAGACAGATCTCAACCAATAGATCATGTCACACGGGATTTTCGTAACGATACGAAAGGCCCGTAGAATAAGATTAATTTGGCATCTAAAAATTGGAATTAAGGATGAGAAATTTGGCATAGAATTAAAAGAAAATTATCGTATGGATACCATGAAATGTTGTCTATAGACAATAGGATTCCTGCATCGCCTGTCAACAAGAACTGCTTCCTTGACTAGAAACTTACCAGAGGTAGACTTAGTGCACCTCAGTAAAAGGAAAAATTCTCTACACATCTTTCAAAGACCACAAAGCCTCTCAATCGTTTTCACATCAATGATTCAACGTCATTACTGAGATTCTCCCATCCATTGAAGGCAAAAGCACGGTTATTTGCGCAATCTTCACCGTAGCGTTACAATTTAGTTTGAATAATATATTAATTATATTTATATTATATGTTTATCATAAATTATTTTTCTCTCTGATCCACGAAAAACATACTAATTGCATGTTACTCTTTTTTGCTACAAAAATATTGAGGTCGCTCGCGATACATGTCCCTCAAATCAAACTAATTATCAATGCAAATCACTCTTTGCCGAGATGATCGTATGTCACCTTCTAACTTAAATCAATTTTCTGCTCATGAATCAACTTGCTAGATTGTCGCACGACATGAAAACACCTCTCAGCGCTATTTCGCTCTATAATGACCGACTGCGGAACATGAAACCGAATGATCCTGATCGTGATGCATGCCATGAAGTTATCTCGGATCAAATCACCCGACTGATGCACATCACGCGCAGTATACTTGAACAGAGTCCTCCATCAACCGGGCGCAATCATGTTGATCTTGCCATCTTACTTCAAGACATGGTTTCAATCTATGAGAATCTGCATCCAGAGTATTCATTCGTGTTACTTTTGCCATCCGACCTACCTCTTGTTATAGGTGACGGTTCAGCCTTCGGACGTGTATTGACCAATCTTCTTGATAACGCAGTCACATACAGCCAACCCTCTGAAATTGTGATTGCAGCGGCGTTACAATCTGATGGGATCCAACTTCGTATTCGTGATCGTGGATATGGAATTCCAATTAAAACCCTACCGCATATTTTCAAGCCTCATTTCCGAGGAAACTCTACGAATTCTGGCAATGGCATGGGGCTTGCCATTGTCCAAGATATTGTTCGGTCTCATGGTGGAAAGGTTGAAGTTGCCAGCACCCTTGGAGTCGGAACCGTCATTCGGATTATTCTTCCACAAAACATTCTCGTTGATTTACCATGATGTATACAACCAGTCCAAAATTGTTTTCCAAGGTGCTCATCGCAGAAGATGATGCCGCAACTACAAGAGCGATTAGACATGTGTTTGAAAAAGAAGGCGCAAAGGTCACAGTCACAGACAATGGTCGTGACGCAGCATCTTTGATTCAATTTGAAGATTTTCTTGATCTTGCCATCATAGATATCACCATGCCAGACATGGATGGCATTACGCTGATAAAGCAGGTACGGGACTTTGGCTGCCACATCCCGATCATCATTGTTTCTGGGATGGATTCAATAGGAGCTCGTGTGCGCGGATTAGAAGCAGGTGCAGATGACTACATGGGAAAACCCTTCAATGCACATGAACTGATGACTCGGGCCAAAGCGATTTGCAGGCGTGTACATTATAATGGTCATCAACCTGCCAAAATCCGAGTCGGCAAAACGCAATGCGATTTTAGAGCCAGAATTGCGCATAAAGATAGCGAGCCTGTTCATTTCACACCACTGGAGTGGAAGGTGCTCCACCATATGGCTTTCCGAAAAGGCCACGCCGTTTCAAGACCTGAATTTAATGTATGGGTTTTGAAAATTCCTCATGACCTAAAAACTCGAACCATTGATCGACATGCCTATGCTCTCAGATGTAAACTTGATGATGATCCAGAAAATCCAAAGCATATTTTGAAGGTACATGGAGTTGGATACCGACTGGGGAATTTCACTGTCATTGACCAATGATATGTCGCCTTCAATATCTAGGATGCCTTGTGATAGGTGCCTTAGGTATGGCTGCGATTTATATTCGCATGCTACCCGTAGATCAACCGAGTCCATCTTTTTTTGTCAATACATCCACATCGCTTCCTCTCGGACTCTATCATATGACAAAGGCATCAACCCTCAAACGGGGAGATGTGATCCGCATGTGTTTGCCTGAGGCGCTCAATAGGTTTTCTATTGAGCGTGGTTATCTGCGTCAGGGAGTTTGCCCAGGAGGAGCAACAAGCATTGGCAAACCGGTGGTTGCTTTGCATGGAGATACGGTGATTGTCCACGAAAAGATGACTCAAGTAAAGGGATCTGAGAATCTTAACGCTCCCATCTATATTCATGATCGCGAAGGCAGGCGTTTACCCAATGCGATCGGCACTCACATTCTTAAGGCAGAGGAATGTTTTTTGATCAGCACTCATCATCCACTGAGTTATGATAGTAGATATTATGGCCCAGTTCCATGTGGAATTCCACCTTATAATATTCTATCTAAACGATGAATTCTGCACGCTTGAATGGGTTGATTCGTGAATACCTCAGTGATGATGTGCTTACGCTTCTCCGTGATCCAAAGATTGACGAAGTCTATATCAACCCTGATCTGATCGTACGTACAATTAAGTCATCTGGCAATAGAACTGCAACAACCATTCGTTTATCTCCAAAAAATGCTGAGGCCTTTCTTCGAACCATTGCTTCAATTACCTCAAGTCAGTTTGATCGTCACCATCCCTTTCTTGCAGCTGCAATCTCGCAGACAGACCTTGGCAAATGCCGGATTCAAGGATTTATCCCTCCACTGACCCTTGGGCCTGCATTTAACATCCGCAAGCCATGCCGCCAAATCCCAACTCTACAGGAATATGTGACAAGTTCAGTGATGACATCCCGCGAATTTTCAGTCTTGACCAAGGCGATTAAATCTCGCCAAAACATCTTAATTGCTGGGCCCACTGGTAGTGGAAAAACGACACTCTGCAATGCGGTTCTGAAAATGATTGTTGATACTTTCCCAGAAGAGCGACTCGTCATTCTTGAAGATACATCAGAGTTGGCTATTGAGGCAACAGACACGCTTCAACTCATGACAACTCCTAAGATTGGAATGACGGATCTCCTAAAATTCAGCCTCCGCGCCACACCAAATCGGATTATTATTGGGGAGGTGCGAGATGGCTCAGCCAAAGATCTATTAGATGCGTGGATTACTGGACACCCTGGTGGCTGTGCTACAATTCACGGTGAGGATGCTGATAAGGCCTTGCAACGCCTCAACGACCTTGCCCGAGAAGGAGCACATGGTGTTGATCAGCGACACCTTATCTTGCAGGCCGTGCATATGGTTGTTGTGATTGCTGGCTATGGCAATGCTCGACGAATTCGCCAGATGGCCAAAATTACTAGATTATCTTCTGAGGGATTCAGTATTGAATCACTGTTGTGAAACACTGTTCATCAGTAGGGGGTTACGCAAAATCATTATCCAAACGCTCAATAAGGTCAGCGAGTTTAGACATTTTAGCCTGTCGCTCAATATAGTCTTTGTAGCTACGCTCGGCTTCAAGTACAAGTTGGTCGTATGTTACGTATCGGGCTCCGATCTGACTAAGGTATCCATGATTTCTCTGAGGCTTATCTCTGGGAGTTGGCGGTGAGCCAAGAATCGTGATGATTTCAATATGAGTAGGCTCCTCTGGGTACCGAGTCTCTAAGCATTTTTGCAGGGCATCCCTGTATTTTTCAAGTTGCCCCACTAAGTCCAATACGCAACACTGCGGTCATATTTCTTGAGTTCAACAATGACGTGCTTCCCTGCTGCCGTTTGATACCGGATATCTATTCGGCCTTTCTTTTCCTCTTCGCTGAGCCGAGCATTAATCCTGCCGAATTCTTTTGTAACTGCTTCTTCTATTCTGGAGTTTGACGTTGCCCGTTCCCAAGAGGGATGCAGGAGCCAGAGGTGATTGAATATATGACGTTGAAGCACCTTTTCCAAGGCCGTCTTCCGAAGACCTGCAAACTCCGAGATGACTGCCAGGCGCCCTGTTACTACTTCGTAATAATGGACGGCCTCAATCTCGTCAATCCCAGTTATGAGCCGGGCCAGGGTATCAAAACTCTCTTTGGTTTCAAGCGTATTCAGGGCGGTCAGCATATCCTTTAGTGCTAATTTCTCAAATGCTAGAATGCTTGATTTATACAATTCCTTTATGGCGTTTTTATCTCGCAGACGAAGTGACTCTATCTTGCCGAACAGTCGTTCGGCAGTTCTTTTTTTATCTGGCCCCAACCCATCGTACCACTCTTTAATGGTTCGATAAGATAGTGCACGTGTCTTACTTCGCTGCTTCCTGAGACCTGTCCACTCTTTGCTCACTGTCCTCAGCGTTTTCTCCACAAATTCAATAACCGCTGCATATCGCGGTGCATCCTCTTTCACGCTCTGGCGCCCGCTTGTTATGATGTCTTCTTCGTCTGTATCAAGAAAATCTGCATTGATCTCCCCCAAGACATAATCAGCGTAGACACCTGCTTCTTTAAACTCTGGAAGCAGATCCTCGTGCACTAGCTTTCCGCGAGCCAACAAGACGATCGCGTTGTTCACCTCGTCTAATGTCTCAGGTTTCTCTACCGTGCCGATCCACCCGCTGACCTGATACATTTGTTCCGCGTCCCCTTCTGACGAAACTGTGACCTCTCCACTAATCTGTATTTTATGCTTCAGAGAGCCAGCCGTACTAGCCATGGCCTCACCATGTTCACCAAAATACCACAAGAACTCTAGAGTATCATGGAACCCTCTATCCTTTGGTGTGATTGGAAACGTATTGACCATTACCTCAAAGCCGTGCTCTGGTCCAATAATACTGAATCGTCTAGCAAGTCGCCTTTGAAGATACGTCACTGTTCTGGACAAATCTCTGTTGAGGTTTCTCAATACAAGCCGGGTTCCTTGTTGAAGCGTCCCCGTGTCTGGGTTAATGGGTTCGGGGTAGTAATCATTGTCTTCTTCCCCCTTAATTCGAGATTCTATGGCATCTCGATCCATCTGGAAGGCATTTTTCACTCCATCTTTGATGGTGTGTACCTCTACGATTTGAGCAATAGAAAACGCTGAAAGCTTCCCGATCCCTTTGCGCCCCATGATCGGCCGACCACCATGGGTGATATCTCCCTCCTCCCTGCGCTGGTAGCCCACCTTCAAAAAGCGTTCGTTAATGTCATGAAGCGTCATTCCGCACCCTGTGTCCATCACCTCAATCATGCCTTTCTCGGTATTGACAGATATGTCCACGCTTGTCGCATCAGCATCCCAGGAATTAGCTACGAGTTCAGACAACACGGCTGGTACGTTGGAATAGAGCCCGATGCCCAGATGACGAAGGACATTGAGGCTCAGCGTCATTTTGTATCTAGGCGTATCACTCATTGCTTCCTATCAAATCTCTTGATATGTTTAACGATCGTTTTTCCAATTGCTTTCCCCAGTAAGGGAGGAACAGCATTGCCAATATGGCGTGCTAATATAGACATGGAAAGTGGCTGATCCTTGGGGAAGAATTTATAATCCTCGGGAAAGGATTGTAAAATAGATCCTTCCCGTATGCTCAAGCCTCTATCCTGCTCTGGATGACCAAAACGACCAGAACCGTAAGAATTAAAATGAGTCGTAATTGTTGGTGACGGCATATCCCAGCTCATTCGCCCGTAAACGCAAGAGTACGTTTCGCCGCTACTTTTTCTATGGCACTCCAACAGTAAATCTTCGGGCCAATCTCTCCATGTTCCAGATGGAACTGAGGCCTGTAGTCGTTTCAAATTAAGGGGGGATAAATTTCTGCACACATGTAAAGGATCCATGGGACTAGCTTTGCCCTTGTTAAGGGGGTTCAGATGCTCAATGGATGCTCTAACAGTGACTGGCTTGCTGACCGTTTTCTCAGGCAAAGATATATCATCAAGTAACGAAGCCAGTAAAACTAATCGTCGGCGCTTTTGTGGTACTTCAAAGTATTCACAATCAACCACCCCATCTCTGACATAATACCCCAAGTTTTTCAATGACTCTTTAAACTCCAAGTATACATCTTCTTTTCTGAGTCTCGGGACATTTTCCATTGAAACAATTTCTGGTCTTCCGTCAGAGATAAATCGCATAAATTCATGAATCAGATTCCACCTCTTATCATCTTTCCGAGCAATTCCAATCTTGGCCGTATGAGCTGAAAACGGCTGACATGGTGCACATCCAACAAGAACTCGGTACTTAACTCCATTGAAATAATTGGAAATATCTGAATAACTAAATTTTTCGATATCGGTGTGGACAAATTTTGCTTTACAGTTTTGCTCAAAAGCATAACGACATGTTGCATCACTGTCCAGTCCAGCGACAACAGGGATTCCGGCCATCTTTAAGCCATAGGATAATCCTCCTACACCACAAAACATATCAAAAGCCTTTATTGAGGGCATCAGAACTGATATTTCAATAGATCAAACACCTAATCTTGATTGTCAGCAAAACTCGGTATCAGTCAAACGAAGACATCAAAATACACTTTTTCGTATCAACACTCTTTTACGGTTTTCTGACGGTTATGGATGAAATCAAAGGGAATTATATAGAATGTTTTACGCACGGTAAACTTTTTCAACGCTGTTGAGTCTAACGGACACAATAGGATAACTGCGAATCTACCCTATCACTTACCATAACATCAACTTACACTTAATCCTATGTCCGCAAAGGCTTTAAAGAAGAAAAACAACTATGGTTCACGCTCACAGGTAACGATTCGTTTTCGGATCCGGGGGAGTAAGAAATCATACCAATTTATTAATGGACTTGCAGGAGCGAATCGATATTTGTGGAATGCTGCTGCAGCGTATCTGAGTAAGCAATATGAAGAAACGGGGCAATCCGAATCCTCCTATTTCTCTCTCTGTAAATGGTATAGGAAGTATAAGGAAGATGTGCAATGGCTGAAAGCGTATCCTGCCGTCTTGACTCGAACGGATTTACAGGATGTATCAAATGCATTTAAACAGTTTTTTAAGAAAACAAGGGCATACCCAACGTTTAAGAAGAAAGGGAAGGCGAAAAAGTCTTTTGCCATTGATCTTGATGACCGCCTCTCAGAAAATGGTTATTTCCGTCTAAGGCGTGGACTTCAGATCAAGTTAATGGACTGGAAGCGCGTGAACAGGTATCCCAATCACAAGGCCAAATATGGACGTATCTTTGAGGATCAAGGTAAGTGGTACATGACCCTTGTCTTTGAGGTAGATGCTGCGGAATGTCAAATGGATGGTCCAGGAATCGGAGTAGATCGGAATGTGGGGCAGGTAGCCGATAGCATGGGGAATATCTGGTATTTGACGGATACATCCCATCACGTCCAACGCGTGAAGAAACTTCAAAAGCGTTTATCAAGGCGTAAGCGTGGAAGTCAGCGGTACGGAAAACTGCTTAACACCATTGGGAGGCATCAACATGAAATTGCAAACATAAGACAGAATGATCTGATGCACATTGCAAAGGGAATTAGTATTCAATCGGATCTTATCTTGTTGGAGGACTTGAAAACCAAAAATATGACAACAAGCGTCAAGGGTACGGTAGAGAACCCTGGAAAGAATGTGAAGCAGAAAACAGGATTGAATCGTGTCATCCGAGAAACAGGGTGGGGGCAGTTGAAACGATATTTGGAAGAGCGTGGGGTGGTTGTCAAGGTGCATCCACTGTATACCAGCCAGAGGTGTTCCAAGTGTGGACATGTGAGTAAGGAAAACCGAAAGACACAACGTACGTTTTTGTGTCAGTCCTGTAATCATCAATTGAATGCTGCATTAAACATCAGGGCGTCGGGGTTGGCGTCCTTTAATGGATGTGGAGCCTACATAAGACCTCTTTTAGAGGCACGGGTGTTGAAGCGTCAATCCGAATCTAACCACCATTTGTGTAATTAGATGTGTAATGCCCAAATCAAAATCTATACGCAAACCTCATCCTGCAATTTTTGAATGGACTCCCTTCTTTTTGTCTGTTCAACGCCTGTCCGATCTCTTCCACCTTTTATGGAAAACCATATCCATGGCTGGACTATGACTTGAGGATTTGACATCTGTAAACGCATCCTCCATGTCCAAATAGTTAATTGGGACATCCATCTATTTACCAACTCATTAACGGTCTTTGGCTAAACATGACATCATTCTGACTTCGACGGTTTCAGATTTGAAGTCGAGTAGCCCGGGGGAATTTCACCCCGGACCCTCACAGAACCGTACGTGAGTCTCTCAACTCATACCGCTCTTCCTATGCAAACAGTCTTCCGACTGCTACCGCTTCCATTCGTTGGGCGATCAATGTCAGTCCAGACCCTTCGCTCCATTCCCATTACAGAAACTTCGTCACTACTACGATCTGGGCCGCCCCTGTGGGTTGCATCGGTACTCAGTGGGTACGGCCCGCTTGTCAGGCTAGCATCCCACGTCCCGCATGAAGGCCCAGGTCACAGTCTCGCCATGTTTATGCCAGAGGCCCCGCTAACCTTATCCTGGAGTTAGGACTGAAACCCCAGTTTTGACACTCGTCTAAATTCGTTTTGACACCTCATCCATGATTCACTTTCGTTCAACTCTGTAACCCACACCTAACAAGTTCCATACCTGCCTTTTCCCTACACGCGCACCACCACACCTCTTAAATGCAGCAGCTGCGGGCGGTTTGCAACCTCCGCCTGAACAGCGGTTGAGAGGGGCCTACCCTCATACAGTTTGTTAAGTCATTGACTCACCTCCTTGTATATTCGTGGCACACAGACCTATCAAATATAGGAATTCTGAACACTAATAGTCCCCTTGTTTCAGGGGAAAACGATGAAAATCAAGACCGATTGGGAGTCTTGCTAGTCTTCTCTTTGAATAGCACTGTCTCACGCTGTATCTTCAGTCCGACCGTCTGATAGAGGCGTGCTCCCGTATCGGTCACCTCGGATGGAAGCAGATAGTGGGCTTGATCATAGAGGTCTCTACTGTGCTCAATTCCGCTAAAATCTGCCCCTCACTCAGGCGCTGTTTCCCTCCAAACCTTGCGTTGTATCGGTGTCGTAGAATCCGTAATAGGGGGAAATCGCTACGGTCAGTGTCAAAATCATCAATCCGCAACCAAAATTCAACATTCAGGAGAAATGAGTAATTCTCAGATCAAATCGCTCCGTCATGAATACCATGGAATATAAGGATAGTGAAGCTTATATGGCAAATTCAATCAACACGATCGACAACATCTGCATGTAATATCTCTGATCTTGTATCATTGTTAGAAATTTACTACTGAGCTGTGTTCCAGTAGGTAGAGTTTGATGAAATTAGTTGGCTACTCAAGGATAATGGATATACAGATCATGGAGCATGTTGTGATTATTAATTCAGATATATGCCTACGATGGGGCAGGATGATATCATTACTCATTCATTGCTTCCCATCATGCCAACTTTTTATAAGAAGTGGAGCAACATCATTGATGCAATCCGCAAAGATAACCCAGGTATAGATAAAGGCGGTACATGGATTAATGATGAAAATAAGGCGATGACAACGGGTACACTTGCGATCGGTGGGCTCGGCTATTTTGGCCTTGCCATCTGGAAGGAGAAGCTTTTCAAAACGATCTGATCTTACATGCAAAGAAAATCATTGTCTATGGTTAGATTAGATGAAATTATGAATCTAACCAATGGACGCAGAACGAACTGAATTACACAAAACCATCTGGCGCATCGCCAATGATCTGCGCGGCGCGGTAGACGGCTGGGATTTTAAGAGCTATGTTCTTGGCATGCTCTTCTACCGGTTTATATCTGAGAACCTGACAGGCTACCTCAATCAGAGACAGCATGAGGCTGGGCTTGTTGATTTCCAGTATGCCGATTTGAGCGACCGCGAAGCGGAAACCGCGCGTGAGGTGATTATCAAGGAAAAAGGCTTCTACATCCTTCCGTCGGAGCTCTTTGTGAATTTACGCGCCCGTGCCCGCGATGATGAAAACCTCAATGTCACCCTACACCGCATCTTCACCAATATTGAGACCTCGGCCACTGGAACCGAAAGCGAGAATGACATGAGGGGCTTATTTGAGGATGTGGATGTTAACAGCACCAAATTAGGATCAACGGTGGCCAAGAGAAATGAAAAACTGGTCAAACTCCTCAGTGCGATTGGGGATTTACCGCTCAATGACACGGAGGACTTTTCTTCAAACACCATTGATTTGTTTGGGGATGCCTATGAGTTTCTGATGACGATGTATGCTTCGGCTGCGGGGAAATCTGGTGGAGAGTTTTTCACTCCGCAGGAGGTCTCTGAGCTCCTTGCACGCATGACCGTGGTGGGCAAAGATGAAGTCTCAAAAGTCTATGATCCAGCCTGCGGCTCTGGCTCGTTACTGTTAAAATTTGCCAAAGTGCTCGGACGCGACAATGTGCGGTTAGGCTTCTTTGGCCAAGAAATCAATTTGACGACCTATAATTTGTGTAGAATCAACATGTTTTTGCACAACATCAATTTTGAGCAATTTGATATTGCACATGGCGACACGCTGACCGATCCCGCCCATCTTGATGATGGCCCGTTTGAAGCGATTGTTTCTAATCCCCCCTACTCAATCAAGTGGGAGGGAAAAAACAACCCTCTGTTGATCAATGATCCTCGGTTTTCTCCCGCAGGTGTACTGGCGCCTGCCAGTAAAGCAGATCTTGCATTTACGATGCATATCCTTTCCTGTCTGGCGGTCAATGGCACCGCTGCGATTGTTGAGTTTCCAGGGGTGCTATATCGCAGTGGAGCGGAACAGAAGATTCGTCAGTATCTGATGACCCATAACTATGTTGATGCGGTGATTCAGTTACCCCCAGACCTCTTTTTTGGCACAACGATCGCGACCTGCATTATTGTCTTGAAAAAGTCAAAATTAGATGATGCGGTTTTATTTATTGATGCCTCGGATGCATATGTGCGTAGTGGTAATAAGAATCAACTCGCTGAAAAGCATCAGACAAAGATTCTAGACGTATTTGCTCAGCGCCAGAGCCGTGACTACTTTGCAGTGCTGGTAGACAAACAGACGATTATAGAAAACGAGTATAACCTTGCGGTTTCGTCGTATGTTGAGACAGAGGATGCCCGTGAAAAAATAAATATTTTGGACCTCAATGCAAAGATTGCGAAAATCGTTGCAAGACAAGCTGAGCTACGACGAAAGATTGAGGCGATTGTCATGGACCTAGAATCTTCTTGATCAATGAATAGCATTGAGAAACTTGTTGCGAAGTTGTGCCCAGATGGGGTGGAGTTTCGGGCGCTGGGGGAAATTGCACATATAGGCAGAGGAAAGCGTCTGACTAAAAGGGTTTTAGATCCAGATGGGAGATTTCCAGTATATAGTGGCGGCGTAACCCCAATGGGATATTATGGAAAATACAACCAGCCAGCCAATACCGTGACGGTTGTAAAATATGGTACAGCTGGATTCGTAAACTATATAAATCAGGCGTTTTGGGCTAATGATGTGTGTTATTGTATCAAACCCAACAGCGAGATCTCATTGAGTAGTAAGTATTTGTATTATTCTCTTAAAAACAAGCAAAAAGAAATTCAAAATCTCGCAATTGATGCTATTCCAGCGCATTTACAAACGGATTCCATCAAAAGATTTAAAATCCCTGTTCCTCCGCTTGAAATCCAACAAGAGATCGTAAATATCTTGGATACGTACTCTGAGCTGGTGGCGGAATTGGTGGTTGAGTTAGAGGCTGAATTGGAGGCGCGGCGTCTACAGTATCAGTATTACCGTGATGAACTGCTGAATTTCTCAGGAGAACCTTCAGCCATCCACCGTTCCTTAGGGCTTGATTCCACAGACAAGGTTGAATTTAAGGCGCTGGGGGAAGTATTACAGAGCACTTCTAATATTCGGTGGAATGATTCACTTGAGAACGAGTTTAGGTACATTGATTTATCCTCTGTTGACCGAATCACGCACTCAATAAGTGGAACAAAAACTATTAATGCAAAAACAGCTCCCAGCCGAGCACAAAAAATCGTCATGAAAAATGATGTACTTTTTGGAACAACTAGACCGATGCTCAAACGGTATTGTTTGATCTCCGATGAATATAGTGAACAAATTTGTAGTACTGGATTTTGTGTGTTGCGAGCTGATTCTCTTTTTCTTATTCCAAAATTTTTATTCCATATATTCGGTACCCAAGATTTTTACGATTATATTGAGTTATATCAACAAGGGGCAAATTACCCTGCAATTTCTGATAAAGCAGTAAAATCATATCGTATCCCCATTCCTCCGCTTGAAATCCAACAAGAAATCGTCTCTATCCTTGACAAGTTTGAGGCGCTGGTAAACGATATCTCCGTAGGCTTACCCGCAGAAATTGATGCCCGCCGTAAACAATACGAATACTACCGAGACAAGCTACTCACATTCAAAGAAAAAGTATAACTGAAGTTAATCCTAAAAATTATCAGATTCACTGGGTTTAACTTCAGTTATAGGTCTACGTATCTGGTCTTTGATCTGCCGTGGCCTGCGCAGGTGCAAGTGGAGGTTCTGGATGTCATTGGGCGGCGTATGGTAGCGCCCCAAGAAGTTCACCTGTGCGCGGGATGGCGGCATGAACTTGAACTGAGCGATCTGGGACTTCCCTCGGGGGCGTATCTCTATCAACTGCGGGCAACCTCTCTTGAAGATCATTCGTCTTCGGTCTATGTCGGACATTTTATTAGTGTGTAGTAGTGATAGGATGAATCCTTACCACTAACCAGACGATTTCGAAGATCAGAGGGATTCACTATATAAATGAAAGATTATTGGACAGTCATGATGTGAATCATCGGTAAGCGTTTACTTACTTGACAAAGAGAGTTGTTGAGTTCTTTCAGATTGAGGACGAATGGAATGGCTTCGCTTCCGACTACCATGTTTTGATTGGATTTTATCCGCTTCGGTTCGAAAATCAGGGTGACGCCGAATAGCCCAAATACGATCTCTGGCTAATTTTGCTGCTGATAGATGATCAAACATGCGATGGGGGTAACTCTTCCCGATGACAAGAGATGCATTCATCGCATTCCATGGCTCATGTAAATGGATATCGGGGATATCAGATAATTCTGGAATCCATCGCCTCGTGAAAACACACTCTGGATCTTGATCATACCCCTGCTTGACTGGATTATATACGCGTGCGGCATTGATGCCAGTGGTGCCAGACTGCATTTGCACTTGATTCCAATGAATACCAGGCTCATAGTCTGTGAAAAGCCTTGCCAGTGCTAACCCAGGCGCACGCCAGTCTAGCCATAGATGGTAACTAGCTGTGGCCATCACCATTGCACGCATGCGGAAGTTTAGCCACCCCGTTGCATGTAATGAGCGCATACACGCATCCAGAAACGGATAACCAGTCTCACCAACGGCCCATGCATCCAATCTTTCAGACTCAGGCTCTACTGGTCTTAGATCATCGTAAAGACGGTGCAGATTCTCAAACTCAATACGCGGCTCATCCTCCAACTTTTGGATAAAGTGACAATGCCAGTGCAGTCGCCCTGAAAATGAGCGCAGCGACTTGCGCCAATCGGTATCATTCGCCTTCAAATTGCGCAGACGTCGCAACGTCGCTTGTGATACTTCTCGCATTGACAGCGCCCCCCATGCCAGATAGGGAGATAGTCGAGAACAAGCCTCTGCACCTTCCAATGGAGAGGACATGGATTTCTGATACGTCTTACCGCGTTGAGCCAGAAAACTTTCCAATCTTTCTAACCCAACTCGGCGGCCCCCCGTCTGCCGCTCAGGACATAAATCTGGGGCGAGATTTAGATCGGCTGATGTCGGGATTTGACCAATCTCGATGCCCAGTGGAGCGAGGCTGGGGGGATGCGATAGTGGCTGTGCCATAAACTGATCCCAATGAGATGCCCATCCATCGCGGGAGATAATGGGGCGCTGAACCCCATGATTCTGAACCTCATGCCAATCTACACTGTGAGCTCTGCACCATTCCGCGACTCTCAAATCACGCCGGTAGGTCCATCCGTTTCCAGTTTCCTGATGTGACCAGAGTGATTCAAGGTGCCCCGCATGACGTAAATCTGACAATATATTCACTACATCTCCGATCCGGATGATGAGAGGTTGTCCCAAAAATGCAAGGTCTTCACGTAACTCTATCAGAGTTTCAGCAATAAATGCCCAGTGCCTACCTGACATATCAGGTTGCGTCCAAAGCTCAGGCTCAACAATATAGATCGGCAGTACCTTCCCTCGCTGAGCAGCTTGGGTCATCACAGCATGATCGTAGACTCTAAGATCTCGCTTAAACCAGACGACCTGCATCTATCATTGATGATACATAATTTGGTATAGATTCCATGAATCAAAACGAATCTGCAGCTTGTGATTATCCTTGTCTAAGGAAATTTATTTTTGACATTTTCTAGTCCTACCTGTCGCACAAAATCTTTACTTAACATTAGTGATTTTGGTTCTACCACAAATTTTTTATTTTTTAGCAAACAATCAGAATGGCATGCGATCTGATCGTCAATTTAGAATTGGGAATTATATACCCCAAGTAATACGGTAATTCTTGAAAGCGTTAATTCAATATTTTTGATTCCCTGAAATCCGAAGCTTATCAACTAAAATGCTCATGTTATTTAAGTCTAACAAAGATACCGATGCTTACACATTATGTTCATGTCAGATCTTGGCGTAATCTCTAAGTCAACTAGACGGGAATTCCACTGGGCTCTCACAGAACCTCTCAATTCATTCGGCTCTTTCTATGCTAACAGTCTTCCGACTGCTCCCCACCGTTGGACCATCAACGTCATAGCCCAGCCCCTTCGCTTCATGCCCATTATAGCAATCTCTTTACTACTAACATTCTGGTGCCCAACTATAGAATACATTGGTATTCAATGACATACGGGTGCAGCACGCTTGATACCCTCCCTTTGCATTATCCCTACAAGTCCCACATTCCATATAAGGGACTAAATCGCATTCTCTCCATCTATATGCCAGAGGTCAGTCGGCAGGTATCCGCCAACCTTGTCCCAAGATTACTTCCCTGCCTTGGTTATGACTCTGTCTAATTCTTTTCGACACGTCATCAATGGTTCATTTACATTCGACTCTACGATTCACACCTGATAAGTTTCTAACCCTACCTTTTCCCAACACGCTCACCACGACACCTCTTGAATGCGCAACTGTGAGTGGCTTACAATCCATAAGCGTTAACTTGTTTGTAGATTGAAAAATATTGCTCAATTTGATCGTTCCTGCGCCTTGAACTACCTGTCGCATAAAACCTTTGACCTGACATTGAGGGTATGAGCCCATATTATCCTGTTTGCGGGGTTCTTTGCCTCGGTTAAATGATGTCTTAAAGAGGCATCCGTCCAGTGGTCCCATCAAGTTTGTAGGCCGTTCAACTTCGTTACAGCGAAGGGGGAATTGCAGACATCAAGTTGTTTGCCGGCTCTGGTCACTCTGGATCAAGAAAAGAAGATTACACTTCCGCCTGCTGAATCTCGTTCAAATCGTCCGAACGCTCGTTTACTTGCGCCCCCAGTTCCGCCTCCTGATCAAGTTCCAAACCCTTAAGGGATTTTGATTAAACTGGTCCCAACCGCTCATGAATTGGCCATCTGGAATACTCTCATGCATCATGAAAACCACAGGGCGTAACCAAGTTTGCTGGGCATCAAAAGAAGTATTTGTTTGTCAGTGATCATGGATACCTTGGAGCGATTGGATTTGCTACAGAATCTCTTGACTATGGCTTCATCACAATGGGCTAAAATTTGTTGTCATTGGATACTCACAAAGTGGGCAGAATGAGTGGCCGTTCTATGATTTTCTATTGAAGTCACTACCATCCGATAAAGATAGGAGCCCGACGGTAGTGTTAGATCATCAAGTGCAATCTCTTGTCTCCAACCTGCTGTCATAATGACAGGTGTCTGGTTGTGCACACGCCGACCCGTGATGTCCATGACCTCCACTTGCACTTGCGCTGACCACGGAAGATCAAAAACCAGAGTGGTAGACCGTAAAAACGGATTAGGATAATTTGTGTGAACGATAAATTTCTGTGGCATCCCATCTATCGCTTCTGTACTGACTGGGGAGATGACCTCAACCGTAAATGCTAAACTATCCTGTGCTCCATTTGCATCTGTAGCTTTGTAGATCAAGTCCACTGGCGGTGCAATCACTCTAGGCACACCGCTAATGGTTCGGGTGAATGCATCATACTGAAGGTCTGAGGGAAGCGATAACAAGTTGAGCGTATAGTCTACGGGATTGACTCCCCCACTTACCTCGGGTAGAGTGAGTGTAGTAATCGGCGCATCTCGAGGATAGGTCTGGTTTTGAATCGTCTCACTAAACGAAATCCCATACACCGATATGCTGAAGCTTTGTTGGGTACGGATTCCAGAGTTATCCTCGGCGACATAAGTATAATTTGTTGAAGTCATCACCTCCAATGGTGTCCCGCTGAGAGTTCTCGTGTCGCCATCAAAGGAGAGCCCAGAGGGTAAATCAGGCGATAATGAATAGGCATAAGGCGCAATGCCGCCCATCGCTTCAGGTAGTATCAGATCAGCGATGGCAAGCTTGACGGGATAAGTCTGAGCACCGACCATATCGGCAAAGGTCAAATCTGCTGGCAGGACAACTTCAATGTTGAATGTTTGCGTTACCGTGGTGCCGTCTGCATCCTCCGCAGTATACGTGAAGACACTTGAAACTGATGATGCCGTTGGTGTGCCACTGATGATTCGTGTTACTGCGTTAAAGTTCAGTCCGCTGGGAAGGGTGGGGTTCACTGTATAGGTGTAGGGAGCCACGCCTCCTTGAGCTTCAGGAAGTGTCAAATCAGAGATGATCACACCTTGGATGTACGTTTGATCTGGAACTGGGCCTGATGAAAAGGTTAAGCCTGCCTGAGGCGGATCTGTGACCGTAATATCAAACGTCAGTGTGCTCGTCAGTGCAGGCGTTGCCGCATCTGTGGCCGTGTAGGTGAACTCGGCCTGAGAGAATACGGCCGTTGGAGTCCCACTAAGAGTCCGAGTTGACCCATTAAAGCTGAGCCCGCTCGGTAATGTGGTCGGCGTGAGTGTATAGGTATAAGGAGCTGTTCCTCCTGAAGCTTCGGGAAGAACTAAGTTGGCAATCGCCACCCCTCGCGTATAACTCTGATCCGAGACCGTGCTTGGTGACAACATTAAGCCTGTCTGAGACGGTTCTGTGACGGTAATGTTGAAGGTCAGCGTGCTTGTCAGCGCAGGAGTTGCCGCATCTGTAACCGTATAGGTGAACTCGGCCTGAGAGAATACAGCCGTCGGTATGCCACTAAGGGTTCGGGTCGCTACGTTATAGCTCAGCCCAGTGGGTAGTGTCGTCGGCGTTAGTGTGTACGTGTAGGGTGCGGTCCCTCCCGAGGCTTGGGGAAGAACTAAGTTGGCAATCGCCACCCCTCGCGTATAATTCTGATCCGAAACCGTACTTGGAGTTAACGTTATGGTTGAAGGATCCGAGACCGTAATGTCAAAGGTAGCAGTAATCGTCAGCGCAGGCGTTGCCGCATCTGTAACCGTATAGGTGAATTCGGTCTGAGAGAATACAGCCGTCGGTGTGCCACTGAGGGTTCGGGTCGCTACGTTATAGCTCAGCCCAGTAGGTAGTGTCGTCGGCGTTAGTGTGTATGTGTAGGGAGCGGTCCCTCCAGAAGCCTCGGGCAAAACCAGATCAGCGATCTCCACATTCCGTCTATACGTCTGATCTGGAATTGTGCGACTCAGCGATAAGGATTGTTCATCATCTTCAATGGTAAGAGTGTGTACACCGAACTGTCCTATTCCATATCCTGGGCCACTGTCAAATGTCAAGATAATGGTTTCGTCCCCCTCAGCGATATTATCATTTGTGATTGCAATAGAAATCGTTGCCTCTTCGTCATGTTCACTCACATCAATAAAAACAGTTCCCGAGCTAGCAATACTATAGTCGCTAGATGCGCTCGCTGTTCCACTTACACTATAATTCAATGTGAGGTCTTCAGTCGCAACTTTTGTGAGAAAGACCCCCAATTCAAAGGTCCCCGCATTCTCAAGAACTATACTTTCAGCCCCACCAAAATTGGCATCAGGCTCATTGTCACTAACGGTTAATGTGTATTCTTTATTGAAATCGTCTATACGGTATCCTCCACCTAATTCCAGAGTAAAGATGATAGTTTCGTCCCCCTCGCCGCCCACATTATCGTCGATGATCATCACAGGAATATCTATGACCTCCGAGTTTTCGCTCACTGAAACAGTCCCTGAATTGGCAATCGTGTAGTCTGTGCCTTCGGTTGCTGTACCACTTAATTTGTAGTTCACTGTAAAATCTTGATCAGTTAACTCATTGAAAAGTATCTCCACTCTGACAGTCCCATCGCCCTCCGAAGATTCACCAGTAAAAAATCTAAACCCAGCATCTCGCTCATTATCTTCAATGTTTAAGGTAATCTCATTGGGGGATCCAACGCTATATCCTACGCCAGATGTCAGAGTAAGGATGATCGTTTCTGTCTCTTCAGCGCTCAGGTCATCAATGATCATGATAGGAATTTCGGTTGAACTGCCCTCGCTAATATCCAAAAGGACGGTTCCTGATCCTGTAATCGTATAATCCGACCCCGCAGTTGCTGTGCCACTTACCGAGTAATTCAATGTGAGATCATCATTTACGTTACCATCCGCACTGATGCCCACTGGTGGATCCTCAAGTGCTTCGGAGATAAATTGTATAGGATCACCACCAAAAGAGATCACGGGTTCGTTGTCACTAATCGTCAGAGTATGAACAATCGTTGTTCCTAAAGTGTAGCCCGTGCCAGTTGTTAGGGTGATGATGATGGTTTCATCGCCTTCACCTGCATTGTCATCGGTGATCACCAGAGGAATCATCAAAGAAGTAGCACCTGCAGCTACAGAAAGACTCCCAGCATTGGTATAGTCAGAATTTCGGCTTGCACTACCACTAAGACTATAATTCAACGTGAACGCCGTTGCCACAGTCTCACTTACGCTTAAGACAACGTCCGCCGTGCCAACATCTTCTGGAACTGTTTCAGATGCTACGCCAAATTCAATGGCAGGAACTTTACCCGTGCTATAAATCTCGGGATTGTACCGATCATCTTTACTACTCAATGACACCGGTGGTCCATCATTTCCATAACCTTGGAGGGATAGAGGAGTAAGTGCCAAGAGAACAAGCGTTACAACTACGAAGGATAGGACGAATTTATCATTCCAAATCACACGCATGGGGAGGAGATTCATGGTATTCTATTTTACAATTTCTATAATGATTAACAAAGCAAAACCCTATTAATAATCCACTTTCCGTACATCAAACCGCTGACCATGAGGAGCACCCAAAGATAGGCATATCGTCAACGTAACGGCCGTTACACACAATTATCAGTGGTCAGTTCCAACAGGAATTTATATGGCCTCTTTTGTCTCATGATTGCCAATCCCTGATAATATGCGATGCTCCAAGTCATGATTGATGTCTGCTTGGTGATTTTTATTAGTATTCAACCTTGGGGTACTAAAAACATGCAGACAATTCATAGACACGCGGTTATTTGCCAATGACTCCCCTAGCAAAGAAAGATCTAATATTTGTCCCTAATTTCATACATCACTCTGATTAGATTTCTCCGACTTGTGTCAGGGTATAATCCATCACATAGATACCCAAAGGGTTTGTACTCATGGTTTCTTGATCCTCAGGAGTCTCAATATGAACCTGAAAATGACCTTCAAATGCAGACATACGTTCATCTTGACCAATGCGTGCAGATTCTCTCCAAGATACCCGATAAAGGATTCCCTCACCAGGAATCTTCAATACACTACTTATCTCAACAACATAGCGCGTATCGCCCCGTGCAAGCATTCGCTCCATAGCCTCCCGATCTCGCCCCAAATCTGCCATTAGTGTGTTTGCGGCCCGCCCATGAACATACGCTCGGGCTTCCTGCAAGCGAACATTTAGAAGACGAGTGTCTGTGGGGACGGTTCGCAGGTTATGAACAAATTTGCGAAGGACGGCCGTAATTGCAGATTCCGGGATGTCTTCAATAGCAAGCATCCCCGCCGCACGCATTTCACCAAGTGCGTCAAGCTCAACGACATATGGAACGACTTTATGTTGAGATGCCAAATGGACATATCCCACCGAAAGGACAAGATTCACAAGTAGTGCTAATAGTGCCACAGATTGCCATGAACGCTTGCCTTTAGCAAGATCTCCAAATAGTCGCTCAAATGCATATCGCCCATCAAGATATGGATGCCCTGCTTTGCCCATCACTATAAATTTTGTAACGTTCGCTTGAAATTAATGGTGATGCCCTGGCTGAGCTGAGATGCGATCCTACCTGGCATATGAAGCCCCAAACCAGCCAACAGGATTGAAACAGACGTCATAGACCACAGAAATCCCATTCTGGATGAAACCGATCCTGCCGCGCCATCAGAACTATTGGAAAAAATCTGCTCAAACGATGCAAGCCATAAATGATGATATGATTGTAACATTTCAACCATATCATCCCCTATAGACGCCGCAACTCCTGAAATCAAAATGAGGAAAAATAACTTAATCCCGATGTAGATCGCATACTTTAGGTATCCCTCACCAAGGGGAGCCGTTCCCCGAAATGCCATAAATCCAACAAAGAATAATCCCCCCGTCACGACCACATAACTCTCTATCATCGTTACCAGTAGATGCGCTGCAAGCGCAACAAAACAGAGTAACATAATCAGTGCAGGGATAAGTGCCAGCGAAGTAATGAATCCAGAAGTTAGCCCAACCGACTGCATGACACTCAACAGCATGCTTAAGCCCACATTTAACAAATGCGTTGGTGATAGGTGGGTGACACTACTCCCGCCAATATAGATGGCCGTTTCACCAAAGCCCTGTGCAATCATTGGCAGCCAGCGATGATAGGTGGACAAAAGACCTAACACAAACGCCAAAAGGCCAATCTTGAATGCAAATTGACTGATGAGATCCTCGCCCTGTTTTCTGCGCCCAGACCAGATCATATACCCAGTAACCACAATTTCCAAGACCGCCAAACTCAGAAAAAGTGTCTGCGCAGCATCCAGTGACCGGGTTAACCATCCCTCTGTTGTGAGTCGAAAGACTTCCTGTGCACAGTCGAAAAACATGGTCGGTGCACAATTCTGTAAGGCCTGTTGCATATGACTTTACATGAATATTGATTCAGAGATTCTGCTTATGAAGTAGCTGATCACCTCAGAAACCGCTCTACATCATAACGATTCGGATTACCCACCCACTGAGAATTCCCTACAAATTCCATATAGCGCATTTGATTCTGAGCCCTTTGACTCACTTCATCTGCGGCTTGAATGGCCTCTAAATTTGCAAGTGTTGTTATTGCCTGTCTTGTGAGTAGCAGTTCTCGCGCATGAACAATCTGTAAATTCGCCTGAACATCTCTTATCTGTTGGGGCTCTTTTGCTTGGACGATTTCTCCTTTGATATGCTCAATCTCTCTATTGCTCTGATGCATAGATGTGACATGAATTTTGAGTGATGAAAAAATTCCTTCAAGCGTTGACATCGTTTTTTCTAATGAGTTTTGGCGATCAGCCAATGGATCTGTTGGATTGACATACATTGGAAAAACCTCACGAATGATCTTAGGGTTTTCCCATAGCACGCCCCCTACAGATTGATGTGCCTGGTCAATTTTGTCTAAATAATGACCAAGCGATTCCGTCGGGATAATGCCCCGCTTGGTTAGGGCTCGCTTATAGATGTTTAGATGCGATTGCGTATTCTCCTTGATCTCCGTGGACAGAGAGATATCTTTGAGCATGATTCGAACTTGATGGCGAAGCTCGGCCAAAGATGCCACTGTTTCAGCCAAATTTGCGACATCTACAACAGGAATTTGTGCACGGCTGATCGCCGTGGATGTGAACAATAAAGAGAGAATCAAAAGTCGTTTCATGCGTCATCTAAATAGTCTAAGAATTGTTGTCCATGATTTCGAATCGCTTCTTGAATACAACCGCGCGATGCTTGAGTATTCTTCCCTGGAAGCGGCATCAGCAAAGTGCGTGCAACTGGCCCTAAATTCAATTCAAACAAGCGACCGCCTTCAGGCCGCTTATAGAAATACTCCCGCTTGGGCGTTGCTGAGGCAATAATATCAATGGCTCGTGGGCTTAGATCCAAAGCCTTGTACATTGCAATACCCTCCTGCGTCCTTGCCCCTGAGTTGGGAAGAATGATTTTGGTAGGACATGATTCTGTGATCAGCGCAGCATTCGGCAGTGAGGTGATCTGCGCTGGCGAATGAGCCACCAGCACAACCGCTGCATTACGTTTTCTCAGTGTCAGGAGCCAAGCCTTGATCCGGTCAGAAAATTGTGATCTCAGTAGCGCAGCCCATGCTTCTTCTATCACAATGAGGGTTGGGGTATTGTCCAATGTTCGTTCAATATTTCGGAATAACGACAATAGCAATGGAACCATGACACGGTCACCCTGATCTAAAATATTCCCAAGTTCATACACTTGCATACGCTCTGAGAGTGCTGTCGCTTTATCTCCGTCAAACAATTGGCCGTAAGGGCCATCTTCGGTGTACTGAGCAATGGCATTTTTTAATGCTTGTGGAAGCAGCATGTGTAATGCGGACATCGTCCGATACTCCTGCGGAGATTCACTCAATAAATCAAGGGTTTCCGCAAGTGCTAATTGACCTTCCGCATCGGGAAATTCACCTGCGAGATCATAGATGATTTCCAACCAGCTAAGCACCCATAAGCGCTCACTATCCTGATCAATATGGCGCAGCGGTTGAAGCGCGTTTGTGTTGATCTCGCCAAATGAATATTGAGTTCCGCCAGCCGCCCAACAGGGAACTTGATGTGAATGGCCTATATCAAAAATATGTACTCGGCTATTGTCATAACGTAAGAAATTGAGTGCCAACCATCCTACGAGGACACTCTTTCCTGATCCTGTCGCACCGATGACGAGCGAATGGCCTACATCTCCTTGGTGTAGGTTAATCATAAACGGGATACCTCCAGAGGTTCGGGCGCATGCTAATGCAGGACTATTGGCTGGAAACTGCGGGCTCGGGCATGTGGGGACGCCTTTCCATGGAGCGGACACTGGAAATAGATGTGCAATATTACGACTTGATAATAGCGGACGGCGCAGGTTTGCATATCCGTGACCAGGCAGCGTGCCGATAAAAGCATCCGTCGCATTGATCGTTTCCATCGCACAGGTATACCCCTGATCACGAAGTTCCTGAATCAATATCTGGCTTTGAGCTAGTCCACGATTCATGACAGGATCTCGCAGAACCAGAGCATTGGTGAAGTATCCAAACCGTACACGACCACGACTAGATTCTGCCTGCGCTGAGGCCGCCTCTTGTTGCATGTTCATTGCATCCTGATCCTCAAATCCATCTTCACTTGGCGCAATGAGTTTACGCAGACCTTGACGTTGGTGAAACCAGCTGGTTTGAAGCCGTTTGATACGCCGCTCGGCTTGATGGCGGCTCATAGTCACAAACCGCATGTGCCATCTCCATTGCCCTTCCATCCGATTCAAAAAATCACATCCTGCCGCTCTGGTTTCAAAGCCGAGCGAAGAGATCGTTATCACAAAGATATGTTGGTCGCCCATCTTGGGATAGAAACCTGTCTGAAAATCATCTGATGCCAACGAGCGGCTCAGGTGACAATGGTGAGAATAGGGAACGGGCTCAACCTTTCCAGTGAGTGTAGAATGGCATTCCGTTAATAGGTCACTACTACTGAGCGAAGACACGTCAAACCTGCTTTTTAACAGTCCATGTACCTCTGTTAAGGTGCGTTTGTATTCTGAGAAAATCTCTTTGTAATCAAACCCACTTTCAGTGCCACTGATAATTGGCCGCTCCCATTTTGACCACAACTCTCGTAATGGGGTATAGGTAAACAGTACAGTACGACGCATTGAGTAATGGCGGCTACTTTCACGAAATTGTTCGTGGCGCTCCTCTTCCATCGCACACAACGAGTCGGTGGGAAAGTGGTGCTTTGTTTCAATCGGATATTGTGTAGAAAACCTTCTATGTACATTGACTTCTACGGCATAACCCTCACCAAGAAGCGTAAGCATATCATGGACGGTATCTGTGACGCTGCTTATATCAGCATTAGATGATGCTTCCAGATCGGGTGGATAAATCTCCACTCCACTGAGAAATGATCCATCCTTCATTAGAATCATACCTTCATCAATCATAAAGGCCCAACCCAACAGATCTGCTAATCCCTCGGCTGGGGTTCTAAATTGTTGCAAGCGCTGGACGATCCAGAGTGCACCAGCGCCAGCCACAGTGCCAAGACCGAAGGTCAACGGATCCATTCGCAATTATTTAACGCGATCGCGCCATAGGGCAGTGATTTCTTTTTCCTGTCGCAAGTAGTGAGCCCTATACCTGAATGACTTGGGAACGATCGTCATAAAAAATGGCTCTTTTTCAAAAACCCTTCGAAGCAATGGGAGCAGAACCATATAGGCTACAACACAACCTGCGAGAACTTTCGGATCCAATCGTGAAGCGATCCCCAGCGCAACTATGATCAACATCAGCATCATGAAGGCATCCTGTGGTAATCCGACCATTGTTGGTCTTCGTTGGAGCGATGAGTAAACGGGAGCTGTTTGCAAAGCATCGTGGGGGCGATCCATTAAATCAATGCTCCCTGAAAGGAGAAGAACTCACTGATCTGTGCGGCTCCAAAAATAATCACAGCTCCCATGACGGTCCGACCAAGAATTTCACCTGCGCGGCCAGACCGTGTAATCCACCATGCCAGACCGCCGAGTACAATAATCAACAGAAAGGCCGCCGTCGCCAGATCTCCAGTGAGTAATCCAACAATTTTAGACACCGTAGAGGTGGCCACTCGAACGCCTCCAACACCACTTGCATCTGAAAGGAATGGGCAGAATAGGATGAACAGGATAACCCAATGTCGTTTGGTTTGATTAAACAAGATATTCATTCGGTTGAGTGTTTATGTTTTCAGTGGTACACGCACACTTCCCAGTTAGAATGCGAAAATTGTTACACTTTGGGAAAATAACCCGCACCAAATAGTCTGGCACTTTAATGGGGTTATTTCATTGCATTCACAGTTTGATCACCCGTGGGCATTTCATGTGAGACACTCAGATCGATTTCAAATGATAACATTCACATTCGGTGCGTGCGATGGTGATCTTGGGTATTTATGGATCTCCACCCTAATCATCTATGTTCCGATCAAACGAAATTAGGACGAATGTGGCAAGGTATTCCCGGCTTTTAGCCTCAAAAACCGCCATCATTTGCCGAAATGCACGCCGCCCAGATCGTGCAGAATCTTCCGCAGTCATCATGGGAGAGTCAAAAGATTGCTGGGGTGATCGTTTGATCTTTGCGCCAGATGCCCAAAACAGGGTCAAATTTGCACCGTAAGCGTAACTAATAATGAAGTGCCTCAGAGCGTGATTCTGCCTATAAAGATAGGGGCTTTAGCCTTTTCTGTTCTACAATTGATACTCTCTTTTAGGCCCAACCATCACAACTGCGGCCATGTACCGATTTGATATCATTGTGTGATTCTTGAAATGAACTTGCCAAGTTACCGCTTGAAGTTGCACAGCAGAGGCAGTCGTAAAACTCACAGGGCAACTTTACCGACCATCCATAGCCTACCCAAAAGTATGCTTACCGAGTTGGTTCTTGCTGATATAGTAGCTCTGTTGATGATTCATATGATCAGAGGGACAAATATCAAATGATTATTCGCGCGCAACTTCTCTTCGTTGCTTGCCCCTCCAAAACGAAAATGGATTGTTTCAATCTTAGTTGAAACTTCCACTTGGCGCTGGTAGATATATGGGCATATAGCCTTACACAATGCCCATCATGATACCAATATACGTCAATAAATGTGTATATGAATCATTCTATTCAAAGTGACCAGTATGACTGAAATCTGAAACAGATCTGAACTTACACCCTGCCAGTCACAATGAAATCATCAAATATTTCCCTCACATTGAAACAAGCCCAACGAAAATTCTAGTTGTCGCTGAACATCTGTATAGGAAGATCCGTATCAATTGAGAGATTTAGGTACGGATCTGTGAGGGCCCAAGTGTGAAATTCCCCCGGCTACTGACTGCAATTTGCGCAGAGTAAAGCGGACCTCTGTCCAACATATGCCCCCATCGGAGTTCAATAAATCACTAACGGTATTTTTCGGACGGGCACGAATAGGATGCTTCGGTCATTTATGTATCTGATTTTTCGTATCTTTGGCGTAAACTTACAGCGTTCCAATGCGTATATTTTTGACATTTCTCTGGAGGAATTTTTTCTGCCACTGCGGATGAAAAAGCCCCCCCCCCAAATTTTTTATCAATCGTTTCTGATCTTAGGATCTGAGTTCGGTGGGTATGGTCTGCACAATGTGAAGATAATATCAGAAATGCTAAAAAGGATTGATCAAGTCTATACCCTTCATTTTAAATTTTGCCGATGATATTGATGCACCGATCTGTCATTTTATTACTGCTCCTTGCGGGTGTCCAATTATGTTTATCGAACTCAGAAATTCCTACTTCCCCATTGAGCGCATTCGCTGAGGATGGTTCAAACATCAGGGATTCCGAATCTACCCCCCCCCCCCCCCCATTTTTTAGATGAGTCCCTCCAGTTGGAGGAGCATGGATTAGCGTCCACTGACGGGCATGGTGATCTAAGTGAGACTCCGCCTGAAAGGATCCGTGTCATGGACTGGCATGTAGAGCCAAGCGAGGATGTGCGTGATGGAGATGCATCTTCGCGAGCCGCCATTCCCCAGAGCGCGGCCCCGGATCCGCCATTAAATGTGAGCGTCACGGTGGAGGCGTTTCTTATACACGAAATTATGTGGGATCGGTATACGCAATCACGTCTCAACAACAGCACCTTCAAGGAGTTCATCGTTGAGCGGTCGTCCGACAACACCAATTGGTCGGTGATCGGGAGGGTGAGTGGGAATATCCGTAATACAGAGTTTAGAGATGTCAGCGACCGGCTCACGCCGAGCACTACCTTTTACTACCGTGTGAAGGTGGCCAACACCAATGATGAGGTCAGCGGGCCGTCCAATGTGAGCAGTGTGACCGCGATCGTGCGCGATAATACGGCCATTGCTACGGGCGTCACCGCAACCAAGCAAAGTGGCACCTCCATTCAGGTCTCATGGACGGCCCCGTCCGAAGTGACTGGGGTTATTGAATACCAAGTACTTCAAACGAACGACCAAGGAGATTCATATCGTAGCTACGCTTTATCTTCCCAAAACCCACAAACCTTCACGGGCCTGGCCGAGAACACCTGCTATGGGTTTCGGGTCCGGCTTGTGGATAGTTCGGTTTATACCTATTACCACCTCTCCGACGCGGCGTATGCGACGACGGGGACGGTCACGGCTCCGGCGGCCCCAACGGGCTTGACGGCCACAGGCACGGGGACGACCTTCAATTTGAGTTGGACAGCGCCGGCATCTGACAAGTGCAGCGCGATCACGGGCTATCAGATCCAGGAGCGCGCCAGTAGCAGCGATACGTGGAGTGATGTCGAAGCCGACACGGGCGATGACGCGGTGATGTATGCGCATACGGGTCAGACGATTGCGACGAGCCGTCAGTACCAGGTGCGGGCAAAGAATTCGATGGGCTTTGGCGCGTGGTCGGATGCGTTCACGACCGCGGCCCCAACCACCATGCCCCCCGCCGCGCCAACGGGATTAACAGCCGGTGCCTCGCGGCTTCATAATATCGTTCTGAATTGGGATAGGGTACCGACGATCAGTCCGCCGATTACCAGCCATATCATCGAATGGTCTACCGATGATACCAACTGGGAGGTTGTGGACCAGCCCGCTGCAGGCAATACTGGATACTATGAACATTTTAGCAGTTTGCTGACCGTAGGCCAGACGTTTTACTACCGGGTGCGTGCAGTCAATTCTGCGGGGGCGAGCCCGCCTTCTACGTCTGTTAGTGCGATGGCGATTTCTCGTGCCAGTGGTGCGGGTGTGCCCACTGATGTGCGGGCATCGCAGACGGCGGCAGGTGAAGTCACAGTGTCGTGGACGGCCCCGACGGATGTGCCGGATGCGGAGGGTACTACAGATGGAATTACCTTCTATCAGGTGTATCGGACGGCCAATAGCGGAGAGCTTTGGGAGCAACTTGACGGCAGTATCAGCAACACAGCATCCTCGTATGTTGATGATGACGGGTTGACGGTTGGGAATACCTACGGCTATCGTGTGGCCGTTCAAACCGATGCGTTCTTTGAGTACGATCTTTCGCCGCCCGATTCGCTGACCGTTGGTGCGCCCAGTGCGCCGACCTCGTTTACAGCGGTGTCGGCATCAAATCGCATGGGTATTGATCTGTCTTGGAGTGCACCCGCTCAGACCTGGGGAAGCGCCGTCACCGGCTATCAGATTGAGGTCTCTACCGATGGCGACACCTTTACCGAGCTGGTCGCCAGTCAGACGGGGACTACGTATTCGCACACGGGACTCTCGGCCAGCGATGTGCGCCATTACCGGGTCCGTGCCATCAATGCACGGGGCACAGGCCAACCGACCGCAGTTCAGAGCATTACCATCGGGACCCCGCCCGGCGCGCCACAAAGTTTTGGTGCCTCCGCTATTCGGTATCATCAAGCCTTTTTAATATGGGATGTGCCAAGCAGTATAGGGAGCTCAGCGATTACGAATTACACCATTGAATGGTCTACCGATAATTCCACATGGAAGGAGTTAGTCACATTACCTCCTACTGCCAGAGAGTTTTATCACTACAGCAGTTTACTCACACCCGGTGAGTCGTTTTACTACCGGGCACGTGCGGTCAATGCGGCGGGGGCGGGCCCTGCGTCTGCGGTCCGAAGCGTGACTGCAGGGGCATTCATTTCAACGGGCGTTCCTACTGGGGTGACCGCATCGCAGACATCGGCAACGGAGGTGACGGTTTCGTGGACGGCCCCAACGGATCTACCAATGGGTGAGGGGATCAGTCGTTATCAGATATTTCGGACCAGTGATGGCGGGGACAGCTGGCGAGCACTTTCCACTTCATTGTCCTCCACTACATTGACATATACCGATAGTGATGGCTTGACCACTGGCATGACCTACGGATATCGTGTGAACCTTTGGACCACCGTAGCAACTCAGAAAGACCTATCCAACCCCGTTTCGCTGACCTTTGGCGCGCCCGCCGCGCCGACTAGTCTCACCTCCACCCCGGCGGCCACGAGCATTGCACTGTCTTGGACCGCACCGACGCAGACCTGGGGGAGCGCGATTACAGGCTACAAGATTGAGGTCTCTGAAGACGGAACGACCTTTACCGAGCTGGTGGCCAGTCAGACGGGGACCACCTATTCTCATACAGGGCTCTCGGCGGGGGATACACGCTGGTACCGGATTCGCGCGATCAATGCACGTGGCGCGGGTGCAGCGTCCAGTGTCTTGCAGGCATCGGTGACCGTGCCGGCTGCACCGACCAGTCTACGAGTAACGACGACAGCCTTTCATGCCATTACGCTTCAATGGGATACTTCTCCAGCGACCAGTCTTGGGGGTGCGGCCTTCAAAAAGCATATTCTGGAATGGTCAACGGACAACACCAACTGGGAGGTGCTGGCCGAGCCAACCAACAACACGGATTCCCCGGCCGAGCGCCATGTCAGTAGTCTGCTCACGCCAGGGGAGGAGTTTTATTACCGCATCAAAGTGGTTAATGCGGATGATGTTGAGAGTCCCCCGTCGGCGGTCGTCACGGTAACCGCGGTGGCCCGTAGCGGGACGGGGATCCCCACCGGGGTGACGGCGACCAAGAATACGGGAACATCCATTGATGTAGCCTGGACTGCCCCAACAGATCTTCCCAGTGGACGAACGGTGATGAACTACTATGTATTTCGCAGTAACAATGACGGAGATTCATGGACTCTTGATAGTCAAGTTGGTGCTTCCACCCTCATGATCACCGATACGGGTCTGGATACCAATACCTGCTATGGGTATCGGGTCTATATGGAAGATGATGAATTTGAAGATAGTGCCCTGTCTGACGAAGCCTATGCGACCACGGGCACCGTCGCCGTTCCTGCTGCCCCAACGGGGCTCACCGCCACCAGTGATGGCACCAGCACCTTTAATTTAGCCTGGACCGCGCCAGCGGTGAGCGACAAGTGTAGCGTCATCACGGGCTATGAGATTGAACAATCCACGGACGGGGGTAGCAATTGGACGGAGGTTGAAGATGACACTATGGATGATGGGGTGACCTACGCCCATACCAGTCAAACGCTCACCACCGTGCGTCAGTACCGGGTCGGTGCAATCAATTCGGCGGGCACCGGCACCTGGTCCAATGTCGTCACAGCGGGCATGAACACCGTACCTGGTCCCCCTGGAAATCTCTCTGCGACGGCCAACGGGCGCACTGCGATTACTCTCTCCTGGGACGCGCCCACCAACACCGGGGGCGCAGACATCACGGGCTACCGCGTTCAGTGGTCGGCTGATCAAGGCAGTAGCTGGAGTGATGTTGATCCTGCGCATACGGGCACGACGCGGACCTACAGTCATACGGGGCGAAGTCCAAACACGCGCTATGATTATCAGGTGTATGCCAGCAACTCACAGGGCGAGAGTGCAACGGCGTCAAGTTCAGCGAATGCGACCACCGAAGCTACCATGGCGCCTGATGCGCCGACTGCAGTAAGTGTCACTCCAAGTGGGCGCACGATACTGATCGTCTCATGGACGGCGCCGGCCGACAATGGGGGCGAAGCCATTACCGGCTATAAGATCGATGTGTCAACCGACGGAGGCACTAATTACAACCCTCTGGTCACCAATACCCGATCAACACAAACCACCTATATCCATCGCGGGCTTTCGGCGGGAGTCACGCGGCATTATCAGATCAGTGCGATCAACTCTGTGAATACAGGCGCCGCGTCTACCGCCGGGATGGGGACCACCGTGGATGGCAGCACCAATACGGTTCCAAGCGATCCAACCAGTTTGACCGCCACGGCCAGTGGGCGCACCTTGATTGTGCTTACGTGGACGGCGCCGTCCAACAATGGAGGCAGTGCGGTGAGTGGATACAAGATAGAGTGGTCGGCCGATGGCACGAGTAACTGGGCGGAGCTAGAAGATGACACCGAAAGTACAGCCACTACCTTTATTGATCGCGGCCTTAGTGCAGGGTCCACGCGCCATTACCGGGTGAGCGCAATCAATACGACAAATACGGGGACGGCATCCATTACAGCGAGTGCGACGACCGTAGATGGCAGTACCAATACGATTCCCAGTGATCCAACGGGTTTGAGTGCGTCCGCCAATGGGCCAACGACGATTGTTCTGTCGTGGACGGCGCCAGCCAACACTGGGGGCACGGCCATCACCGGGTACCACATTGAGTGGTCGTCGGATGGAACTGCGGGCTGGGCGGATGTGATGGATGACACCGAATCAACGAGCACCACCTACAGCGATACGGGACTTTTGGGCGGTGCCACGCGCCATTACAGGGTGTATGCCATCAATGCGCAGGGAGAGAGTTTGCCGTCCAACACCGATGATGCGACCACCGCTGCGGCTGTGAGGCCCGGGGCCCCGCAAAACCTTGTCGCCACCGCGTCAGGGCGTGCCACGATTAACTTGACATGGGATCTCCCGAGTAGTGACGGGGGCGCACGTATTACGAGCTATCGCATTCAGTGGTCGGCCGACGGGAATGCTCCTTGGACAAATGTCTCTCCTGCGCATTCAGGCACGCTGCGATCCTACTCGGATACGGGGCTTGATCCATCTACAACGCGGCATTACCGGGTCTATGCCAGTAACTCGGTGGGCGAGAGCACCAGCGCATCTGCGACCGACGATGCCACCACCGCTGCGGTGACGGCGACGAGGCCCGGTCCCCCTGGAAATCTCAGTGCCACGGCCAACGGGCGTACTGCGATTGATTTGACCTGGGACGCGCCCACCAACACCGGGGGCGCAGACATCACGGGCTATCGCATTCAGTGGTCGGCCGACGGGAATGCTCCTTGGACAAATGTCTCTCCTGCGCATACGGGCACGGATCGCACCTACAGCGATACGGGACTCAATCCGTCTACAACGCGCCATTACCGGGTCTATGTGAGTAATTCGGTGGGCGAGAGCACCAGCGCATCTACTCCAGCGAATGCGACTACAGATGCGATCATGGCCCCCGATGCGCCGACTGCAGTAAGTGTCACCCCAAGTGGGCGCACGATACTGATCGTCTCATGGACCGCTCCAACCGACAATGGGGGCGCGGCTATTATCGGTTATCGGATTGAGGTCTCCACCGACGGAGGCCGCAGTTACACAGAGTTAGTGGGCAATTCAGGGTCTTCCCAAACCATCCACATCCATCGTGGACTATCTCCAGGTGTGACACGTCATTACCGCATCGGTGCCATCAACGCACAAGGAACCGGGATGGTATCCAATGTGGATGATGGCACGACGGTGGATCGTGCCACGCCAGCGATTCCAAGTGATCCGCTGGAGTTAACCGCCACATCAACTCTGCCAGTTGTTCTGTCGTGGCGAGCGCCGGCCGATAACGGGGGCGAGGCCATTACAGGCTATCAGGTTCAGTGGTCCGCGGATGGGCAGCCGCCTTGGACCCCACTTGGTGAGCGTCAAACGAGCACCACGTACACGGATCATCATTCTGACCGTCACTACCGGGTCAGTGCAATCAACCGTGTTGGCGAAAGCCTGCCGTCTAATGTAGTGACCAGGGCTGCGACGCAACCCCAGGTTAGATTTACCAGAGCATCGGCCCGCATTGATGAAACAGCCGGCACCTATCAGGTCCAAGTGACCGGTCGCCCATCGGTGAGTTACACGCTCTCGGGGACGGCCACCCAAGACGCGGACTACACCATCTCGGACAACCTGCTGATCACAATCGTTGATGATGTTGATGACGAGCCCAACGAAACCATCATCATCACCTTGACCGGCGACAATCTCGGAAGCCCATATGTCTTTACGCTCACCATCGTGGACAACGATGTGCCAAACCTATCCTTTACCCAGACGGTATCCAACCAGTCCTATCTCGTAGGAGTAGACATCAAAGATCTTGAGCTTCCCGAAGCCAGATATGGAACACGCCCCTACAGCTATACCCTCACCCCAGAGATTCCCAAAGGTCTGAAGTTTGATGCACGGACGCTGAGCGGAACGCCCACCGAAGTGATGGCCCCAACCATCTTTACCTATACGGTCACCGACGCCAATGCCCAGTCGGCTACACAGACCTTTACCATAGAGGTCAAAGCGCCTCCGTCCTTGACGTTTGCAGAAACCGTTGGCGACCAGAGGTACCCCGTCCAGATTCCGCTTGCCGATCACGTACTACCCGCCGCAACTGGGGGTGTTGCACCGTATGTCTATACACTCATGCCTGAGCTACCGGTCGGGCTCACCTTTGATACGCAGACGCGGACGTTAAGCGGGGTGACCTCAGAAGTCGCTGAGGCTGTAATCTATACCTACACCGCACAAGATCGCATAGGAACGCGTACTGAGCAGACGTTCAGTCTGGAGATTTATCAGATGGCCTTTATTAACAAGAGCATCCCCGATCAGTCGTATCCAAGAGGGGAGCCGATTGCGCCATGGGTGCTCCCTGAGGTCTCAGACGGTGTACCTCCCATTGCATATACCTTGACGCTACTGGATTTTCCGTTTAATCTCAGATATAATGCGCAATCACGCACGATCTATGGAACCCCCATGGAGGTGACACCCCCCGTCCCGATGACCTACACGGCCACCGATCAAAATGGGGCGCAAGATAGTTTGAAGTTTACCATAGAGATCCTATCGCCGACACAGACCGAAGCCAACCAAGGGGTGCCGCAGGAGTTTCGGGTGTATGCCAATTACCCGAACCCGTTTGATCGGTCCACGCATCTGGTGTTTGATCTTCCATGGGCAGCACAGGTGCAGGTGGAGGTACTCAATGTCCTTGGCCGACGCGTGATGGCCATCCCGGCAGTACAACTGAGCGCAGGATGGCGCCATGAACTAGAACTAACCGACCTTGATCTGCCCTCGGGGCCCTATCTGTATCGGATGATTGCAACCTCTCTGGACGATCAGCAATCCTCAGTCTACACTGGACACTTGATGCGGGTGCAGTGAAACGGAATGTGACTTATGGAGTGATCAACCCAGTAGTTCATAGGCGTTTCACCTCTTGATGTTGAATGGACTAATACAGATTGGGCCAGTTCCACAGGTGTATACTTTCATCCGTATCATATGAAATTCAATGATTAGAATCATCTGAGCTGCCAAACACTTCGCTCTGTCCAATCTGCTAGGGTAATTGAGCCCTCGTAAAGAGAAGATACAGCGAAACGCAGCCGCCAACATTGAAAAAGAATCTGCATGAGCTATGAAAGCACCTATGACGAAAACTCCCAAGAAAGCGTATTTTCGGAGTCGGTATGCCGAGTTCGTGAGAAAATAGATCACCACTGGCAATTCAAAAAGTAGGGGTTTCAGTGTTTTCTCAGAAAAATATATTGAAAATCAAGTGCACATCATCTCGTGACTATAAATTTACAAGACGGAGCGATTTAATCCAAGAATTGATCATGTCTCGTGAATATATAGATAATTGAAATATCTGACTCAATTCAGTGATTCAACAAGAATTATACATTCGGGGCCTTCCGCCTAAAGTGTGAGAGAAATTGTAAATTTAAGGAATTTTCGTATCATACTTGGTAGGATTTATCCTACTGACTATGGTTAATTATCCACCGCCACAGGAAAAGTTTCGAATTTTTCATGAAAAATCTTCAACGCCTAAAATAACCGCAAATTGAACAATCAAACTACCGGTAAGTACTTGTAAAATATAGCCCTTGCGATCCTATGCTACCCCAGAATTAGAGTTTATTGTCAGGCACTACCTATTGCGATTACAAGTTTGGCAACGTGATTCTTGTAGATCCGAAGTATACCAGCCAACGCTGTAATCAGTGTGATCATACAGATAAAGTCAATCGCAAAGCAAGTTTAAGTGTATGGCATGTGGCCATCAGACATCAACGCGTCTGTGAATATATTACAGGCCTCCGGGATTGGGGCATCTGCACATGGAGGAGCGTTCTCGTTAGAGACTCCTATGAGACGTGAAAGGTAGCCGTCAAATAGATGGGTACTGACATATATAATTCCCATGACCATGACTAGACTGATCACCATTCTTTTACACGCTTCGCTCTGGCTTAGTACTGTCACCGCCCTTTCTGCCCCAGACTTGCCGTGGAGTTCTTTGGTGCACCAAGGAGATTCGTATCCGTACCACCAAGATCTATTAGGTGTTGTTCCCGACCCTGCCGATCCTAAAGGGGAGAGTTGGCATGCATTCACGCCAGGGTATTTGTGGCATACCGCTGATATGAGGATCACCATGCGTGTGGTGTCTGAAACGGGACGCGACAATCAGATCAACTCGAGCTTAGCCGTCGCCCACGGAGCCCCTGACATACTATACCTTGGCACGGGCATCAGCCATATTAACTGGAATCCTGATTCCAGAGGCCCCTATGAGTCCATGCGGTTTAACGGCAATGGGATTTATCGGAGTGCGGACCGAGGAGAGACCTGATCGCGCCTGCCGTTCTTTATGGGCGTAGAGTCTGGCTCCGATCTGTATGTCCTCAATGGCCTCGCGACATCCGCACAGGGAGATACGGATGTCGTCACCACCCGCCGACGTATTCTGCGAAGCACAGATCATGGTCAAACCTGGGAGGCGGTCTACAACGAGCTTCCCGACATCCATCCGCACCGACCCATTCATCTTACGCAAGTCTATCATCACCCATGGTCAATGCAACATCTATTTGTGACGGCCCATAGAAATAACAACTCTTTGAGAAAATCTGGCCATCTCTATGTTCTGGTAAGCCATGACGGTGGAGACAGCTGGGACTATTTACGAGTTGACGATCATTCCCCAACTCTCACCTATTCCCATGATAACATCTCTGATGACGTATCGTGGGACTTTGCCGCCGATCCGAAGAATCCGAACATCTTCTGGGTGCAAGTCGAACGTACAAGTTATAGAGATTCAGTCGACCATCTACGAAGGATCTTTCGCACTGCTGATGGTGGGCAGACTTGGGTCAGATTTCCCGTGATGAAACATGAAGGCGCTTTATGGTGGGCGGATAATGATACTCGTGCCAGGTCTATTCATGTGCACCCCACAAAGAGTGATACGCTCTTGCTTGGCTACTCGTACTTGTATGTTCAGGAGGGGCAATTATCCTCAGATGGAGACATAGGGGCTACCCGAATCTACTATAACATTCCAGATCCTGATGTTCATGACGGATTTAAGTCGGTACAAGAACCGTTTTCTGGGCATCAAAGACACGATAAAGTTGCCTACACATGGAATATCTAGTGGTATGTGGATGATTCGTATGCTGTCCGCTCGTTTTCTTCGGGCATTCTCCCCCGCCATCTCTATATTGCAGATGTATGCACGACTCCGATCCCTGACGGGGTAGACCCCGCCCATCGCTATGTGGCCAACTCATACGAGAGGCATAGTAATGCCATCGGGCTTCATAAGGGGTGGCGGTTACAGAGGAGCAACAAAAAACGTCAAAGCCTATCCACCGCGTCCTCCCATGAAGGGACGCCGACGCCATGTCAGAGTGGGATAGTCTCTGCTGTGATCAATCCAGAGTCAAGCCCCGCCTATAGACTCTATTGTCATCCCCACCGCTATGATATTATCATAGGTGGACAAAACTCGTGGGGGCCATTACGAAGAGAAGACTGGCGACGTCTACATACCCATCCCGACACGACGGTGGACAGGTTCAGCGGTGCGTAAGGGGCCATAGTCTAGTCAAGGCACACCTCTTTTTCGTTCTCCCGCAAGCAACCCGATAGAGTGTGGATGACGACATACACCTATGCGTCAAATGATGTCGGATACCCACATGGATTCCTCGAGAATGATGACTACGTGACACCAGAATCATTCATAGCGGTCACATCTTATCACGAAAAAGACTTCTTGGCTCCTCGCGCAAGCGTTCACGCTCATGATGCGGATGTGGTGTACACCGAAGTTGCCGTTACCCGAGATGCTGGAAAGATGTGGGCGTTTCGAGATATTCCAGACGAGAAACTCATTAAGCATCATGATCGCGTGGTGTCGCATCCAACCAATCCAGCAGTGATCTATTCCTGCTCGGCTGAAAAAGGACTTCGAGAATGGGGTAATTACCTGACCGTGAATCGGCTGCTCGCTTCGCCGTCCGACTGTGGATCTTGCAGGGATCTGATGCTCTTCCCGCATTCTACGGATCGAATGTGGATGGGCACCGATAACGGGCTCTGGGAAACATGGGACCGCGGACGATCGTGGACCCGACAGAATCGTGGGCTACCGAATCTACCGATCGTGCGTGTCTATCTTGCCCATGATGGCAAAGAGATCATCATTGCGGTGTTTGGGCGGGGGTTGTTTACGGTGCCGCCAACCGAAGTAGATGTGATGCTGGTGTCGTCGGATCCTGTCATTGAAGTCCCTGAATCCAATGCGCTCTTAACCAATTACCCGAATCCGTTCACAGCGAAACCACCTTACAATTCAATGTTGAACAAGCCTCACAGGTGCGCCTTGATGTGTTTGACGTGCTGGGGCGCAGGGTGTCTACGGCCGTTGATCGGCTCTATGGCAGTGGCGTGCATCAGGTGCGCTGGGATGGCAGTGCTATGCCGGTGGCGTGTATTTTGTGCGGATGGAAGTGGATGGTCAAGTTAAGGGGGTGCAGAAGGTGGTCAGGGGTAGAGATTTGCCAGCGAGTAACTAAGCGCGTGGAATGCTGATGGTTGGAAGAGTTATCAGAGACACCGGAGGGTCTATTATTTCAGTGGATGCAAGGAGTTCGTATAGTTCGAGTTAATGGATATTTAAAATAAATCCTGCAAAATATCTTAAATTAGGAAAAATCCCCCTATTTTTTCTATAACATGAACTCTGCTCTTCCGCTCGCTCATCCCAAAGTGTCTGTGACGACTAAACCGTTGGAAATTCCATTTGATGAGATAGAAAAACGCCCTAAACAAAAAGTACAGGCAGATCTACTAGATTATGATTTATCCTGTGAGGACAATCTGTCTTATATGCGGAAATTCAATGACGGTGAATTCAAATTGATTGTAACATCGCCCCCATATAATCTGGGCAAAGAGTATGAATCAAAAACAAAAATCCAAGCATATCTTGATGTACAGTCTAAGGTGATAGAAGAATGTAATCGATTATTGGACGATCAAGGTTCTATATGCTGGCAGGTTGGCAACTATGTTGAAAATGGAGCAATTTATCCTCTGGATATACTTTTATATCCTTTATTCGAATCCCTTGGGATGAAATTGAGAAATCGCATCATATGGCACTTTGGACATGGTTTACATTGCTCCAAACGTCTATCTGGAAGATATGAGACGATTAATTGGTGGACTAAGAGTGATAAATACACATGGAATCTTGACCCAATTAGGGTACCTCAAAAATACCCAAACAAAAAACACTTCAAAGGAGATAAGGTAGGACAGCTATCTGGTAACCCGAATGGAAAGAATCCGGGAGATGTCTGGATATTCCCAAATGTTAAGAGTAATCATATTGAAAAAACCATCCATCCTTGTCAGTATCCAGTCGAATTAGTAGAACGATTAGTTTTATCTATGACGGACAAGGGAGATTCAGTGTTTGATCCATATGTAGGAGTAGGAAGCACTGTAGTCGGAGCATTATTGCATGATAGGCAGGGGTTTGGTTGTGATGTAAAGCAAGAGTATATCCAGATTGCAAAACAGCGTGTTAGCAAAATTGGCAAGGGTTTGAGGACACGTCCTATGGGCAAACCCGTATATGATCCATCTTTGCCGAACGGAGGACATTGATGAGAATAGCAGCACAATATTCGCACTTGAACGGATGGGAGTATTTGCAGGTCCATAAGCCTGAATTGTGGACTGAAGTATGTGAAGTGATTCAGAGTATTAATGTGTTGGAGTACAAGACAAAGTGCTCACAGGAAAGGACCATGCGGGGAAGAATGCTTTTTGCTACAAAGGAAATAAACAAAGCCTTTGAGAGGGAATTTGGAAGTCTTGGATGGACAGAGCGCAGGAACACATTCTATGTTACGCATGACGAAAAAGTGCTCCGAAAGATTGTTTCCATGGATGCCCCAGACCAGAAATCTGAAATATCTCGATCTGGGCTTAAACCAATCCAATCCTACAACCAGACAGATTTTATAAAAGATCGTGTGGCTATTGAGATACAGATGGGGAAATATGCATTTGTCGCACATGATCTTTTTGTTAAACATCTCAGCTTCTTTGTATCCGATGTCATTGATGTTGGAATAGAGGTGTTACCGATGAAGAGTATGGAGCGTGAAATGTCAAGTGGAGTGCCTTATTATGAACGTGATCTTTTAAATGTGATTCGTCAAGGTCGTGGAGTCCCAGCAGTTCCTTTGGTGCTCATAGGAATAGAACCATAGATCATATCTATCGTAGGCGTGATCTATTTGAATGCATATAGTTGATGATTCCATCACTAGTAATTCAGCGCGTATTTAGATTCAAGAATGGTAATATATCAGGTTCTTGTGTCGGCATTGATGTAGATGACAGGCAGCATATCTGTACAGCCAAGCACTGCTTTCCATCACCAGGAATTTTATTGAGCTATTTCATGACAACCAATGGAAGCCCTTAAAAGTTCGTATGGTTGGATATGGATCAAATGATGTGATATCTCTGTGCTTGCTCTGAGCATCCGATAATTTATCCCTGTCAGCAACTCGTGATGGACTCAGTTATGGACAGGAGGTCTTCTTCCTTGGTTTTCCTTACAATATGTATATGGATAGCATGGAACTAAATATCAATACCCTTTCCCATTTGTAAAACGGGCTATATACTCGGCCTCATTAACTCCACAAAATGGCAAAAATATTTTTTTCTGGATGGACACAATAATCATGGTTTTTCAGGTGGACCAGTGGTTTTTACACTAAGAGGGCACCAGCAGGGTGAATGGCGCATATTTGCCATTGTGTTGAGTTATAGACATCCACAACGTTCCTGTATTTAACAAGGGGAATTATATACGTGAGTAACCCATAAATGGAACTATTCTATTTGGGAGAGAATAATCTTAACAGACACAATAGGATAGAGGTGAACCTACCCTATTGCTTACCATAACATCAACTTAACCTTGATATCATGCCTGTTCAAAAGGCTTCTAACCCTTCAGATTCAAACTGTTCCTATCGTGGAATAGAGTACCGCCTATTACCCGGTACGCAGTGGAAAGCCCATCTCTTGGCGGGGCTTTGCGGAGCATGTAGGTTTGTATGGAATACGTTTCTTGACCAAATCAACAGGGACTATAAAGACGAACATAAGGATAATCCAGAATTGACATGGCCGTCATTAAGTAGGAGATACACTTCTTTTCGCCCAACCATTTCTTGGTTGAATCGGTATTCGTCCAACATTGTGCGAAACACCTTAAAGCATCAGGCCGAGGCGTGGAAAGCGTTTATTAAGGAGACCCGTGATCATCCTACGTTCCATAATCGGTTTCAACACAATTCGGTTACGGCGACCAAAGGATTGTTTAATATCCGAGGGAATGATGTCCATATCCAGAAGATTGGCTGGATGAAGTTTCGTAGGAAAGGAGGTAATCCTTATCCAGACGGTGAGCCGATTGAAGTCACCATGAAGAAAGACGGACGGTACTGGAAGATGAGCGTAATTTACAAAGTCACTAATCTACCAGAGAAGGTGGACGATGGCAAAGAGATTGGCATTGACTTGAATACCTATAACATTTCTTATTCCTCAACGGATGGTGAACAGGGCATGCTACCGATTCCTGATTTGACGGATAAAGAGATCAAGATCCGTAGGTATCAACGTAAGTTAGCCCGACAGCAGAAAGGATCGGGGCGCTATAAGGATACTCAGAAGAAGATTTCTAAATTGAAACGTCAGTAGCGCAACGCAAGGAAGAATGCGGCACATCAACATAGCCGTAGATTGTCCAATAAGGCGAAGACTTGAAGATCAAGACTATGTCCAAGGACACGGTTGAGAACCCTGGAACCAATGTGAAGGCAAAAGCAGGGTTAAACCGCGTCATTGGATGGCGACGGTTTAATTCCTATTGCGATTACAGGTTTGGCAACGTGATTCTTGTAGATCCGAAGTATACCAGTCAACGCTGTAATCAGTGTGGTCATACAGATAAAGTCAATCGCAAAGCAAGTTTAAGTGTATGGCGGATACGCAGATATAAATGCATCTGCGAATGTGTTACAGGCCTCCGGGATTGGGGCATCTGCACATGGAGGAGCGTTCTCGTTAGAGACTCCTATGAGCCGTGAAAGGTAGCCGTCAAATAGATGGGTACTCACGTATATAATTCCCCAAAATAACTACTCAAACTTACCCCAGGGTAAAGGAGAAATCATGACCCTATCCCCCATGGATGGATTAACAATTTCTTCATCAAGATGAATAAGACAATTCGCATGTTGCAATGATGAATATAAATTTGATGCCTGCGGCCCCGTTGTATGCACGATCAATGTTCCATCGCCTTGCCACTTTGCAATGCCGCGCATAAAATGATATAATCCTGAGTTTTTAACAATAGACTCACCTAAGTAAGCTATATATTTCGGTGGATGTATCTGGTTTGCGCCCATTAATTTTAGTAGTGTCGGACGCACATACTGCTGAAAACAAACAGCAGCCGAAACGGGATTCCCTGGCAGTCCAAAAACTAATGTGGAATCCAACATTCCAAATAACATCGGCCCTCCTGGTCTTTGACGAACCCTCCAAAAACATTCCTCAAATCCTAACTCGGTGAGAACTCCCTTTACAAAATCATATTCTCCAACAGAAACCCCTCCGCTCATTACGATCACATCTGCGCTTCTACTTTTAACAATTGATTTGGAGATGCTTTTTGTATTATCTCTTGCCGTGATCGGTCCAATGACACGCCCATTGACTTCCATGATTTGGGCAGATAATCCAGGACCGTTGGTATCACGAATCTTGGCAGGGGGAAGGATGTCACTGGATTCCGTGTGTAGTTCATCTCCTGTGACGATCAGCGCAACCTCTGGCACGCTTCCTACACTTATCTCATGATATCCTGCCGCGGCAATCATACCTAATACTGGAGGAGTTATTTGAACTCCATGATCAATAACTATTGCTCCTTTACTGACGTCCTGTGATGCCCGCCTGATGAAAGCATGCTTTTCAGGTTTTTGATGAATTCTTATCATTGTTTCATTGATGGCGGTTGTGCATTCAACTGGAATAATCGCACCGGTATTATTTGGGATCTGTGCGCCCGTCATGATGCGGATACATTGTCCGGACATTAGTGGTATTTGTGAGACTTTTCCTGCAGGAATTTCATCAATCATCATCAAATCCTTCGGAAATGACTTTAGATCAGCAGCACTCACTGCATATCCATCCATGGCTGAATTATCAAATGGAGGGATAGACTCTCTGCTTATCACATCTTCACGTAATACTCTTCCTTGTGCACTCATCAAAGGAATTTGCACCTCAGGTAGTAATGATATCTGTGAACGGATTGTCTGGAACGCTTCTTTGGGTGTCATTCAATCCTTATGGTAGACTCATCGATAAAACCTATGATTCAAAGAATGCTCAAATAGTGTTGGAATAAATTGTGGATAAACTGTCTAATTATGATTAATTTTATTGTGCGCCCATTCTCATTTTTCAACTGATGGGGATAAATCGGACTTTACACACATCAATCACACACGGTAGAATTTATAGAAACTTATAATATATAGTGTTTTCGGCGTATGACGTTCAAATTATCAACATATCCACATCCTCTACAACAAATTAAGTCTTAAATTTAAAAAGATTATTATTATAGAGTTTCAGAAACCGTGGATAAATTTCATTTTACATATCGTAGTATGCAATTTGTACACATATAATTTGAGACTAAGTTAAACTCAATCTTTTTAGACGATACAATTGAAATATGGTAGGCTACACGTCGTCAGATGTTACGTTAGAAATGATCTACATCCTGTATCATGTCAATCCCTCCTCGTAGACGCGCCAGATATGCCGTGTTACAGTCTCTGTATGCACTAATGCTTAGCGGTGATCATCAATCTCATGTATGTGATACAGTGCTTAAGCCACGTCTACCTCGTCAAGAAGGTGCCATGCATATGGGATTAGAGTTATTTAGTAAAGTACTCATGGATGAGGATATCCTTGATCAAATCATCTCGGAAAGTGCCAACAATTGGGATCTGGAGCGAATCCTTAGGATTGATTTAATTATACTGCGCATGGCCGTGTGTGAGTTTTTGTATTTTGAGCAGGTTCCCCCAAAAGCAACGATGAATGAAGCGATTGATTTGGCGAAAATATTTAGTACTGAAGAGAGCAAGGATTTTGTCAATGGTGTACTTGATTCTATTGCGTTCAAATTGAGAAAACAAGGACGATTGGTAAAAAATGGTATGGGGCTTCAAGGTTGGGACGAGATGGTTAAACGTCAGGACTCTCAATATCAAGAGAGTCAATAATTCTGGATCTGTTAAAGGATTACCTGCGAGTCATTGGTAGAAATTGAATAAAAATTAAGATGATTACTTATTCTTAGTATACTATTTTATTTGTGATCGCAAAGAATACGTTTCAGTTTTGATGAATTCTCTTAATTGACTCGGGGTTCTTACTTGAGAATGTTATCAAAATCGTTAGAATATTATTTTCTCAAATAGAGGCATTGATACACTTGTTGAGTGTGAGTTCAGAAGAGTTTCTGGTAAGTATTTTGAAGACATCTGGATTATCATTTGTTGATCTTACTAACTTGGAACTGATGTGATTATATTCAAAATATACTAGTTCTTGTACAAGTCCGATAAATCTTTAACTTCGCAAAAGATGTTCCAATGGTGGACAATGATTTTGATGTAATGGGAAGCATTAATTAGTGCCCGTCCAGAAAAGCATCTAACAGCGCTGAATCGCCTATTCTGTATGGGTTTATAGATTCAAAATAAACGTTATTTTGTTGCGAAGATTTTGCGGCCATTTTCTAGACTACGCGTTAGAGGTACCAAAAATGGGAGTTTTCAGTATACACCCTGTCATTTGTTACCTTTAAATCACAAATCTTCAAGCGAAATAATCGGCGATAAATGTCATATAGAATAGGAACTTCAAAGAAAATTTTCTATTTCTGGACGGACACTAATTAGTAATTAAGCTATGTATAGTCCACATATGAGACATGCTTAAATGCATTGAGATTGAAGAGACAGGGAAGCTTTCAGTCAACGGCAGACTGAGATTAAACTCTTCTCCAGAGTCAGTTTTTCTGAGTGCTAATTGTGGAGCGAAATCCAAATGCCAAACCGAGCGATTGGACGTTGCAATCCTACTTCAAAAAACAATGTGAGGTCCTGATATGGTTGAGTGTATCTCAAAAAGGGGTCTAGAAAAAGACTAAACTGACGATTTTTTTCTGCATGCGTAGGACGTTGTAGAAAATGAAGTGCTGGGCCAAATCGAATGCCGACATAAAAATCATACCGATAATCAGCCCGACCAATCACTCTTAAAATTCCAAGTGGACGAAGAGCCGCTCCGACACCTGCGTGAAGAAAAACTGGGGTTCGGCCTTTCCAAAGCTCGGAATCAAAAGATGCTAAGACTTCAACAGAATGCACACTATAAGACTCAATATACACAAATTGAGCACCAGCACCAGGCCATCCACCGAGTCCTATTTGAAGTTGCGATGGCTGTGCAGACGCATGGACCCCAAGTAACCACGGAATCAGGAGCATCATCAATTGACGATAAGTCATAATTATATCACAGAATAAAATATTCTCTTTTGGAAAGCCTCAGGAAAATTAAGCACAATTCATGGATGTTAAAACAGCAATGAACATATCCATGTATGGAAATTAGACCAAGATTGATCATCAGAGATCTTCCCAATTTGAAGATATAATAGAAAGGAAGGTTCTCTCAGAAGTGTTATTTTTTGAGGTAACCAAACTTTCATTATATTATGTCATCTACATCTGTTCGCTATTACGTTGGATTAGACGTTCATCGTGACACAATCTCGGCGTGTGTTTACGATGCGACTGAGAAGCGTTACTGTGATGAGCAAACGAAGAGTCTCGCTCGGTTTGTGGAATCTATGCGTTCAAAGTATGGACATTTTCGCTGTTGTTATGAGGCATCCTTTTCGGGTACTGTGCTCTATGACACATTGACCGAACACGGCGTGGATTGCGCCATCATTGCTTGATTCCCAAGCGCTCAGGCGATCGAATCAAAACCGATCAGCGCGATGCCAGAAATTTGTCCAAGTATTTTGGATCTGGGCTTTTGACTGAATGTTTCGTCCAGATCCGAGCCGTGCGAGGACTTTTACGCAGTCGTGAGGCACTGATAAAAAGTCTTCACCAATCTAAAATGCGCGTGATTCATTTTTTGCATGCGCACGGGCACTGTTATACAACTGGAAGCTACTGGACAAAAAAGTTAAAGACTTGGATCAATCAGATTGAGTTAGAGCGTCGAGTTTGCGGACACCTGAATGATATTGATTGTCATCAGGGACGCAACAGCATCCGAGTCCGAGAAGTTTCAGCAAGCAGTTCAGATTCTGCAGGGCTTCCGAGGCATTGGACTGATCTCGGCCATGCAGTTGGTTTGTGAGATTGGAGACTTTCGGCGGTTTGGACGGCACTGATGGCGCATCTTGGATTAGTTCCATCTCAACAGGAAACACCATCCGCACTGGTTCAATCACCAAAACTGGCAACACACACGCACGAAAGGTCTTGGTGAGCGCAGCATGGAAATACATCTACGCGATCAGTGTTGCACTTCAAGAGCGGCAAAAACACTGCAGTGCTAAAGTCATCGCCAGAAAGCACAAACACGTTTATACAAACGTTACAACGCAAACCTCCGAAAGTCGCGGTGGTTCGTGAACTGGTTGGCTTTCTCTGGGAGGCGTTGCAACAGCATAAACAACCGATAATCGTCATGGAGAAAGAGTCCAAAGCAACGATGGAGAGCCCAAGCCTATCCTTTTCGGTAGCGATGATCGCGAGCCCGAGTTTCAAGATATTGGCAGCTCCGACGTATTGAGCATTATGGCTTTTGCCTGGCATGCGGACACCAGATTGATAGACCGTCGCCATTGCTAAAAGACTCTTTCTCCATGACGATTGGTCTAAATTTATAACAAAATGTAACCAGAAACTAATACATACCAACCCCCGAAAGGGAACCTTCCTTTCTACACCAGTATAACAGCGCAAGATCAATGTTTGAATTTCATGCATCCTAACCTCGTTCTTAAACGAATAATGAATGAGATTCCTCACTGGTTTCTATTGTGGAAAGCGTTAGATCTTAACGCAATTGATCCAAAGCGATCAATCTCTGTGAAACGAATAGTTGCTTGAAATTTGAACGAAATAAAACAGTTATTCATTTAATTTGTATATTTGCATGATATAAATCAAAAGGATGCTCAAGTTTCATGCCTATCATAAACGTGAAATCATTCGTTTGAACATATTAAATCATTAATTAAATCGTAGCAATATGAGACACCTTTACTTTTCCTTCTTTTCCATCATTTTGATGGCACTAGGATTCACTACGCCCACGCTCACTTTGGCCCAAAACGGTCAAATTGCAGGGTCTATCGTTGATGAAAACGATGAACCATTAGCAGGGGTTAATGTGCTGATCTCAGAACTCACTGCCGTTGGAAGCGTTTCCAATGTAGATGGAAATTACATCATTGATGATCTTGAACCTGGCACTTACACGGTCATAGCTTCATTTATTGGCTTTACCACCCAAGAATATCCAGGCATTCAAGTTAACGCTGGAGAAACCACTGAACTTGACATTGTACTGGTTCAAACGGCATTGGAGTTAGATGGACTTGTGGTTACTGCTCTCGGCGTTGAACGTGAGGAACGTTCGCTGTCCTATGGAACCCAGACCATCAGCCCAACAGAGATTGCTCAGGCACGAGAATTGAATGTTGGATTTTCGCTCGCTGGACGCGTTGCTGGTCTTTCTGTCAATCAGGCTGGTACGGGTCTCGGAGGACAAACGCGAATGATCCTTCGTGGAAATCGCTCCATTAGCGGAAGCAGTCAACCGTTATTTGTGGTTGACGGGGTCCCTATTCGGGGAGACATCAGCAACCTCAACCAGAGTGACATTTCCAACATCACCGTCCTCAAAGGGGCAAATGCTGCTGCACTCTATGGAAGTGCTGCCCAGAATGGAGCGGTCATTATCACCACCAATCAAGGAACGGCGGGAACCATTCGTGCACGGTTCAGCACAAACTATACCGTACAAGAACCCCTCATCCTTGCAAAATTCCAAAACGAGTATGGTCAGGGTAGTGCTGGGCAATACATTGCTAACTCTGAGTTCTCTTGGGGGCCAAGAATGGAAGGACAATCCATGGCTCATTGGTCACCTGATGCGAGTGAACAAGCAAGAGAATATTCATTTTCGCCGCAACCAGATAATGTTGCAGATGTGTTTCGAAGTGGGTATCAGTCTACCAGTAACCTCTCTCTGAATGTTGGTTCTGAGCAAATTCAGGGGTATTTCTCGTATGCCTACACCGATGCCAAAGGTATTGTACCTGGAAATTCCCTGATTCGTCATAGCGCCCAAGTGCGTGTGACCGCAAAACCCTCCAGCAGGTTAACCATTGACGGGAAGTTAAACTATATCCGGTCGGACTTAAGAAATAGACTTGACACTGGCGAAAGCTTCTCAAACCCTATCCGTCATGCATTTCGTCTACCTCGAAATATTAGCACAGCGGAGGCGGAAGACCATTACTACGAGGATCCGGTGACTGGACAGGTACGACAGCGATATTGGGTCCCAGGCTCAAATGGCGGGGCCAATCCGTATTGGACACTGAACCGAAATTTGCGCACGGGTACAGATGACCGAACCATCCTGTTGAGTTCCATTACCTATGAACTGATTGATGGACTATCCTTGATGGTTCGTGGATCTTATGATGGGAACGCAGGTAGCGGAACGAGAACGTTATGGGCCGATAGTTACATCATTGCTGATAATGGTCGATTTACGCTGAGCAAGAGTAACTCCTACATATTTAATGGAGATGCTCTACTTACTTACCAGACGCTACTACCCGGTGTTGACCTTGATATAGAAGTCAGTGCTGGTGGAAATACCCAGAAGAGACGCAATACGTCTCTGACCGCAGATACTGGAACCGCACTCACCGTTCCAAACTTTTTCACATTATCCAATACGCAACGAATTAGTGCCTCCCAAGGGGTTGGTTCGCCCATAGACATTAATTCTGTCTATGGATTTGCAAAACTTGGATGGAGAGATGCCCTCTATCTGGATATTACAGCACGTAATGACTGGAGTTCTACATTACCAGAGGATAACTGGTCATATTTCTACCCATCGGTTGGACTTTCTGCTGTCTTCTCTGAATTACTTCCATTGCCTGATGCGATCAGCTTTGGACGGATTCGTGCCTCTTATGCTCAGGTCGGAAATAGCACATCTCCGTTCCAGCTCCTCCGAACGGCGAGTCTTGCAGGGGGTGGATTGAACGGACTCCTGTCTCTGAGCGGCACTCTTCCCAATGAAAACCTAGTTCCTGAAGAGACAAAATCCATAGAAGTTGGACTGGACATGCGCTTTCTTCAAAGTCGTTTCGGGTTTGACTTTACGTACTACAACACGCAAACCGAAAACCAGCTTTTCACCGTTGCCCTACCGATTGGTTCGGGTGCAGCCAACCTGTTTACCAACGGGGGAGATGTTCGTAATGAAGGCTTTGAGGTGATGCTGAACGTTGTTCCCGTTCGCACAGACGACTTCAATCTGAACGTAGATTTAAACTTTGCCGCCAACAGCAACATGGTGGAATCTATTTCGGATGAACGTCCACGCTTGCAAATTTCAAGTGACTTTCTCCGAGCATACTTCATTGAGGAAGGTGAAGAATTCGGGAATGTCTATTCCCGGGGATTCATGCGTGATGCCCAGAACCGAGTCATCGTTGGAGAAAATGGTGTGCCAAAAGTGACCAGCGGTCGTGATGTTCTTGTTGCGAATTACAATCCAGATTGGCTTGGAAGTATCGTGTTGACGGGTTCTTACAAGAACTGGGACGCAAGCCTGCTGATTGATCATCGTCAAGGGGGAACCATCACATCCATCACCAATGCAATCATGTACGCCGACGGCGTCACTGAAGAAACCCTGCAGGGGCGTGATGGAGGACTCATTTTTGGGGATAACTTATGGGGGGATGTAGATGCAGTCAATGAGAGCGGTCAGCCCAATACAACCCCAGTAGATGCCGAAACCTTCTGGCGTGCGGTAGGTGGACGTAACGCTCCTGTCGGAGAAGCCTTTGTTGTGGATGCCACCAATACTCGCCTTCGTGAATTTACACTTGGGTACAACTTTCCTACCAGCATTTTTGGGAGTGCTCCTATTTCAGGCATGAGGCTTGCATTGGTTGGAAGGAACCTATTTTATCTCCATCGAGCATCGGAAAATATTGACCCAGATGTCCTCATTGGCACGGGTAAGGCTGCCGAAGGATTTGATTCTTTCGCCCCGCCATCTTCCCGCTCGTTTGGGTTCAATCTCTCGATTGATTATTAATTTCGCATATGTACCGTTCACATAACCCTTCAGACGAAAGGATACAAATGAAAAAACGATTACGCTTTACAAAAAATTGGATTGTGCTCGCTACGTTATGCACAGTGCTCGCCGTTTCTGTGTCTAGCTGCACGGACGATTTTGTAGATTTGAATACGCCGCCCAACCAGATTTCCTCGGGTAACATTGATGTGGGACTTCTTGGGCAGGCCTTTGCACGATCTCAATATTCAGGTATGTTGGGACTCCACTGGGTGTTTCAAATTGGCCAAAACCTTTTTGCCGATTTGTATGCTCAATACTTTGCAACCACTGCCGAAAACTTTGATTCGGACCAGTATGTAGAGGTTGGACGCTGGATTGACCTTCTTTGGACACAGTTCTATGGAACGGGAGCCCGTGAATTAGACTTCATTGAAAAATTCACGTCCGACCCAGAGAACCCAGGTCTTGAACTTCCCAATGCTTTAGCCAAGCTGTGGAAAGTTCAGTTGTATCACCGAATCACGGACTACTGGGGTCCCATCTTGTACTCTCAGTATGGAAATGGAGAAACCTCCGTCACCTATGACTCACAGCAGGATATTTATACGAATTTCTTTACTACACTTGATGAGGCACTGGGCGTTCTGAATCAAAACCAAGGAGGAAGTGTTTTTGCTGGGCATGACCAAGTGTATAATGGAGATGTGGATAGTTGGATTACATTCGGCAACTCTTTGCGTTTGCGTTTAGCTATGCGAATCCGTTATGCAGATCCTAGTAAAGCTCAGGCCGAGGCTGAAAAGGCCGTAGCCGCTGGAGTGATGATGGATAATTCACACAATGCATTGATGCTGACGGCTGCTGGATCAGAAAATCCCCATACGACCATTACCAACTGGGGTGAATTTCGTATGAGCTCTGCCATGGAAAGTCTTCTGGAAGGATACAATGATCCAAGGATAGAAACCTATTTCAGCCCAGCCAAGGATGGAGATGCAGATGGAGATGGCAGTCCCTTTGAGGGATTGAGAAACGGCTTGCCTCGTACACAGAAGGGGGCTTCCATCAATCCGGTATTTTCTGATATGGGACCCATGTGGTTGCCCCCTCGCAGAGGAGGAACCGATATTCGAGTCATGGGTGCATCAGAGGTTTACTTCCTCCGTGCGGAGGGTGCTCTTCTTGGTTGGAATATGGGAGGAACGCCCCAGGAACTCTATGAGGAGGGGATTCAAGTTTCCATGACGGAAGAACGTGTAGGAGCTGATATGGCCGCGATTGATGCATATATCGCCAGTGAAAGTCTTCCATCAGCACCCCATGAGAACGAGGGGCGATGGGAGGATACCCCGCCATTGAGTGACATTCCTGTTGCATTTGATGCCGGGGGGTCCATGGAGCGTCAACTGGAGCAGATCATCACCCAAAAATGGTTGGCGATTTATCCAGACGGAATGGAGGCATGGGCTGAGTACCGCCGCACTGGGTACCCTAAGTTATATCCGATCATTAATTCAATGAATCCAAATGTTGCAGCGGATGGGGTGATGCGGCGCATGACGTTCGTGGCCAGTGAATACGATAATAACACCGATGCTACAAACGCGGCAGTGTCACTTCTTGGAGGCCCAGACGAGAACAACACGAAACTGTGGTGGGATAAAAAGTAGTCTCCATGTGGATTGAATGTTCCGAACATTTTTCCTTTTGATTCGGAACTCTCTCCTATTAGGATTGGGATCACCCTCTATTCTTGTCGAAAGACCAGAGTAGAGGGTGGTTTGTTTATAGGAACCATGACATGGCGCGACCTCGTCAGTCTCCTCTAAGCATACTCCTTAGACGATACATTGTAGATGAAGCATTATCGCGGAAAGGGAAGCAGTCATTATAGCGTCATCTCCTCTACATGGATGTTCCTTGGAGGCGTGATTTGCTTTTTCACATTCACCGGTTGCAAATCTAATTCTTCGTCCATGAGCATGTTTGAGCGGATCATGCCAACGCATTCGGGAATCCATTTTTTAAATACCGTGTCCGATACGGATTCGCTCAATATCTATTCCTACAACAATTTTTATGCGGGTGGAGGTGTTGCCCTTGCAGACTATGACGGGGACACTCGTTTGGACATCTACTTTGTCAGCAACCAAGGATCCAATAAGCTGTATTTGAATCAGGGTAATTTTATTTTTGAGGATGCAACCGAAGAGGCGGGGGTTGCCGGGTCTTTCCCATGGTCTACGGGTGCGAGCGTCGTAGATATCAATGCAGATGGTCATCCAGATCTTTATGTCACAAATGCGGGAGCCATCCAATCCGAGTTTCGATCGAATGAACTGTTTATCAACAATGGAGATGGAACGTTTATCGAAAGAGCCAGACAGTATGGATTGGCCGATCAAGGGTACTCTATCCACGCCGTGTTCTTTGATTATGACCGTGATGGTCACTTGGATGTCTATGTTGCAAACAATTTTCATTCAAAACCGATATCTGCTTACGATCCAAGCCAAATGGATCGGACGATTCCACACTTTGAGAGTGGAGACAGGCTCTATCGAAATGAAGGCGGACATTTTGTGGATGTGACTTGGGAGGCAGGTATCTACAGCTCGGAGGCAGGCTTTACGCTTGGTGCAACTGCCGGAGATCTTAATCGGGACGGATGTATAGATCTGTATGTATCCAACGATTTTTTTGAACGTGATTATCTCTACATGAATCAATGTGATGGGACCTTCAAGGAATCTCTTGAAGAAACCTTTTCAAGTATAAGCACGACATCAATGAGCGGGGACATGGCCGATTTGAATAATGATGGTGCACCAGAGCTTTTTATTTCCGACATGCTTCCAGCTACCCATAGCCGTATCAAACGAACTTCCAACTTTATTGAATGGGAAAAATATCAGGAAGAAATCCAATTAGGGTATCATTATAAGTTTCTGAGAAACACGCTCCATTACAATCATGCGGACGGTACATTCAGTGAGATCAGTCGCTATGCAGGAGTGGAAGCAACCGAATGGAGCTGGGGAGGATTGATTGCAGATTTTGATTTAGATGGATGGCGGGAGATTTTTGTTCCTAATGGATTTTACAGGGATGTAACGGACAAGGATTTGCTGATGGCTTCTGCACGCCTTCGCGCTACTGGTTCACAAGGTCAGGCATTTGTCCAACAAGTGATTGCCATGATGCCTAGCACGCCGATCTCAAATCACATGTTTGCAAATATGGGCGCAATGCGATTCGCAGATATGGCTTCGGATTGGGGATTAGATACACCCGGATTTTCAAGTGGAGCCGCATACGGAGATCTTGATGGAGATGGTGATCTTGATCTTGTTGTTAACAATGTAAATATGGAGGCATTCATTTACAAGAATCAAGCGATTGATCAATTTCCTGATCACAATTGGATTAGCATTGAACTGAACGGTGATGCGCCCAACGTTTTGGCCGTAGGCGCTCAGGTAGAGGTGAAACGTCAAGACCAACTCTGGTATATTGAACAGATGCCGCAGCGAGGATTTCAGTCATCTGTAGACCCTGTGCTTCATTTGGGGCTTGGATCTGAGGTTGATCGTCTGGATACTTTAATGGTTCGCTGGCCGGATGGACGCATGACAATCATATCAGACATTGAAACGCGGCAGCGTCTCTCTCTCTCTCAACACGAGGCCTTCTGGCCCAATGCTGATGATCACTGGCCATCTACGAGGTTTCATATGTCCACCACTGCAGATCCACTTTTAACGGATGTGTCTGACAGTTTGGGGTTAATGTGGAGTCATACAGAGTTACCATTCAACGATTTTCAGCGTTCGCCCCTCCTGTTTCATATGCGATCAACCGAGGGGCCTCCCTTATGTGTTGCGGATATTGATGCCGATGGCCGTGACGATTTGTATGTCGGCGGCGGTAAAGGCCAGTCAGGCGAACTGTTTATACACCAGACAGAAGGGTATCTACTGCGAACCAATCAACCGACGTTGCAAGAAGATAAGAATGCAGAGGATGTGGCATGCCAATGGATGGATCTTAATGGGGATGGTAATCCAGAGTTATATGTTGCCAGCGGTAGCAGTGAATTTCCCCCTCATGATCCGGATCTTGCAGACCGTATTTATCAAATCAGCTCTGATGGGGTTCTGCAGCGCTATGAACTAACATTACCCAACACGGTTAGTCCGACTGGAGTTGTTCGTGGCGGGGATCCTGATGGAGATGGTGACATTGACATTCTTATCGGCATTCGCCACGGTGCAGTATATGGTCAACCTGTGTCTATTAGGCTTTTATCCAATGATGGTGATGGGCGGTTTCGTGATGCCACGAAACAACTGATTCCTACTTCTTCCGAGTTATCTGCCGCTGGGATTACAGATGCTCAGTGGGGGGACCTTAACGGAGATGGGTACACTGATTTAGTGGTAGTAGGAGAATGGATGCCGCTGACGATTTTTCTAAATCAAGACGGAGTATTACAGCGTGCTCAGGCGGAAGAGATAGGACTGCCGCATACTTCGGGTTGGTGGCATTCGGTAGCGCTTTCAGATCTCAATGGAGATGGGGCACTTGATATCGTTGCTGGAAATCATGGGCTAAACTCCCGCTTTAAGGCTAGCCCAACACATCCACTGATGATGTGGGTTCATGATTTTGATCGCAATCAGCAACCTGACCAGATCATTGCGGGGTATGATGAAGCGGGCGGCCCATGGCCATTTGCACAGCGGGAGTTGCTTCTATCATACTTTGGCCTTGCGCCCTTTATTACCAGAAGTCATATGGGATTGGGTCAACAGGAACTGCAGCGAATTTTTCAGCGCATGCCCCATTTATCCCCACTCGCCGAACCCTTCGAAAGATATGCAACAATGACAGTACAGGATCTCTTTGGTGATGAATTAAGTCGTGCAATACATTATTCTACTGAGCGCCTAGAATCTATTGTCGCATGGAATCAACAAGATGGTACATTCAAATTAGAGGTCCTGCCGTTTCGGTCGCAGTGGACACCTATTTACGCGCTACTTGCTGAGGATCTTGACTCCGATGGGAGCCCTGAAATTCTGATGGGAGGAAATTTGCATGCTGCAATCCCTCAGGCTGGTCAATATGATGCAGGGTATGGGGTTGTGCTAAGCCGAGACTCTACAGGCCAATTTATTGAAGTTCCCTCAAGCCAGAGCGGATTTCGCATTAACACAGAAATACGCGCTATTGAGGCCTTGCATTTTCAAGAGGGAACCTACATTGTGGTTGCGACTAGTGGAGGGCGCCTTCATATACTGCGTAGTAATAGCAGTTTGGAATAGATTAGGGCGCGTGCAGCGGATGGAATCTCTTGCACAGATATTTAAGTTTCGGTAAAACCAATGAAGGATACGATCGCCAGAATTCTGATCACATTTTATCCATCTGACCTATTGAATAATGTGTTGTTTCTTCATGAACATTATTGTATTTGTAATGTTGGACCTGATTCTATGATTGGGAAGGAATCTGTATGTTTGGATATTCAATGGAAAAATAAGATTTTCAGAATTTCATCTGGGTTTCTCAAAAACTCTTTCTTGCTCATCATTATCAAATCTTGTAGGATGATGATCTGTTATTGAGTCATGATTCCACAACAAAATCAGACGGTAATCATCCTTTTTGACCAAAAATTATCTCAAAATTTGCAAAACAGAAGTTCCTATTTACGGGAAGTTACGGCTTAGTAGGGTCTGAATTTCATAGTCAACTTAGGCGATTAACTCTTAACTAGGCTATATTTTTCATACTCTCTCGTTGTTTTAACAAGACCATCAGGATTCTACCACAGTCTTGTGACGACTCTCTTTGTAATCATGCACCTCAAGATTGATTATTTTGTAACAAAAGGTTAACGAAAACGAAACTCACAGCACTTCAATGTAAACCATAGTATTCGTTCTTATGTTAGTATTCCCTACTGATTGAATGCAACTAGTCAATGACTGATGATTTAGTGTACTTGCGCCTCCAGAGAATTAGGAATGTTAGCACGACTTTGCCTCAATCTCAAAGAAAAAACGGTGTCATTACGAACTCGCAACCTCCAGCGACTGTAAGCCTGAAACCAGTAGAGTAGTTCCAATGCGTAGGCCAACCCCTTAATAACTTGACTCAATCTCTGGACGGTTCTGACTTAGATGAATAAAGGACGGATCATAGACTAATTTGTACCAATCAAGATGAACAACTGGAAATGGGAAGGTGCTCGTTGGTGGAAGTTTGATTTCCATGCGCATACTCCGGCTTCAAGTGATTATGGTCAAGGGCCAGATCAACAGATTTTGAAGGAACTTGAACCCCGAGAGTGGCTACTTAACTATATGCGTGCAGAGATAGATTGTGTTGCAATCACGGATCATAATTGTGGCAATTGGATTGATCAACTCAAGAATGAACTTGATCAAATGGAAAAAGACTCCGTGGAAGGGTTTAGGCCCTTGTACATTTTTCCTGGAGTAGAAATTTCGGTTCAGGGTGGGATTCATCTATTAGCAATTTTTGGATGTGACAAAAAGACATCAGATATAGATTCCTTGTTGGGGAAGGTGGGTTTTGATGATGAAAAGGGCACAACAAACTCCATTACAAATCTCTCGTTTACTGGAGTTGTTGAAAAAATCAATGCCGTCGGAGCCATACCGATTCCTGCTCATGTTGACAAAGCCAAAGGACTTTTTCGCATCTCGGATGCGACAACTCTTAATAAAGTATTACAAGATCCTAGAATCTTCGCCATGGAGTTGGTAGATCCTAATTACGAGAAGCCAAGAATCTATTATGAGAATCAAATAAATTGGACAGAGGTGGTAGGATCTGATAGTCATCATCCATTAGATTTCTCACTTGATCACGATGATAGAAATCATTTTACTTGGGTTAAGATGGGAAAGCCAGGTCTTGAAGGGTTACGTTTAGCATTGCTTGACGGTCCTATGTCGGTGATTCGCTCTGATGCCTTAGATGAGAATCCTAATGATAATGCGGAGAATGTTATAGAATCAATAGAAGTGTCAAATGCTCGATACCTTGGTCGTACAGAGTCCTTTTCTGCTGGATTTAATCCATGGCTGAATTCAATCATTGGTGGTAGGGGAACAGGTAAATCGACTCTGATTGAATTTCTTCGTCTGGCTCTCAGAAGGACGGATGAACTTCCCAAGGATTTGCAAGATGATTATAAAAAGTATCAGCAAGACTATACAAATAGAAAGGAGGTAGGGCTTCTTACAAAACACACCCAGATTAAAATAATTTATCGCAAAGATAATACGCGATTCCGTATCCAGTGGGATTACTCGGGGGAGCTTGAGCCCATAGAAGAAGAAATATCAGAATGTGAATGGAAATCTAGCATTGGGGAGATTTCCCAACGATTTCCAGTAAGAATTTACAGTCAGAAACAAATTTTTGACATTGCTAAAAGTCCATTAGCTCTACTGAGTATTGTTGATGAGGCACCAGAGGTGAATCGCCACTCTTGGGATGAGAAGTGGAAACGAGCAGTGAATAAAATTTTTTCATTATATGCCAAATCTAGAGAGTTGACGGCTGGGTTTTCAGAAGAATCTAGACTCAAAGGTGAGCTGGAAGACTTAAAGCGAAGATTGAATGTTTATGAGAAATCTGGGTATGCTGATGTATTGAAGAACTTTCAGAAGCTGAGAAGGCAAGATCGAAATGTGAAAGACTGGGAAGAAATCTGGTCAAGTGCTGGTGAGCAGTTAAGGACAATTGCGGATAATATTATTCCCGATTTTTTTGAAGAGTTTACTTCAAGCGCCAAAACACCGATAGATGTTGAATTGCAAAGTCATATGGCTTCTGTGCATGAAAAACTGAGTGCATTATCAATCCAAGTAAAGTCTCTGGCCAAACAAGCTGATAATGTTCTGTCTGAATGGAGAAAAAACAAGCAGGGATCTTCTTGGAAAGCGAGTGTTCTTTCTGCAGAACAGGCATACCAATTGTTACAAGAGAATCTAATTAAAGAAGACAATTCCTCCTCATTCGGCTACGGTGAGCTTGTACAACGCCGACAATTGATAGAAGACCAACTTGAAACAATTGCCTCACATAAGAAAGAAGTCATGGATCTGGAAGATGAGATAGAAAAACATCTTAGAGACATGATCCTTTTGCGAAGGTCTCTCACTCAATCGCGCCGTGATTTCTTAGAGGATGTGTTGGATGAAAATCAATATATTAAAATTAAAGTCATTCCCTACGGTGCTAAGGATTCTGCGGAGGTTGAATTTCGTGAAATACTTCAAAGAGAGAAACCAATTTTCTCAAAAGAAATTGGTCGGCCTAACGGGGAGGGGCTACTAGGAACTCTTTATCCAGAGCAAAACGAATGTAATGAGACCACTGAAGCGCGGCTTTCTAAATTAAAACGGATCATCAGAGATCTTTCTAACGGTAAAAGAGATCATCATGCTGTAGGGCAAAAATTCGCTAGCCATGTATCTAATCTTAACCCAGAGGCGATTGACCGCATGGAGGTATGGTTCCCAGAGGATTCTCTTGATGTTCAATACAATGCAACTGGTGGAGGAGATAGATTTTTATCCATTGAAGAAGGATCACCAGGTCAGAGAACAGCCGCACTTTTGGCGTTTCTTCTTTCATACGGAGATGAGCCACTGATCTTAGATCAACCAGAGGACGATCTTGATAACTTGTTGATTTATGATTTAGTTGTGACTCAGTTACGAAATATTAAGCGTCATCGGCAGATAATTGTGGTGACGCATAACGCCAATATTGTTGTTAACGGAGACTCGGAAATGATCATAGCTCTTGCTCCAATAAACGGTGAGACAACAAAAGATTGCTATGGAAGTCTGCAAGATCAAAATGTAAGAAAAACGATATGTTCAATTATGGAGGGAGGAAGTAAAGCATTTGAAGATCGATACAGAAGAATTCAACTTAAAAATCTCTGATGTTCAATCGCCAAGAAGAATTATTGCAGCAGATACAGTTTGGAGAGGATAGTGTGCTTGAACTGAAGTCAGTGAGGTTCAGAGGGAATCAGATTGTTGGACCATCGCGTGATAAACTAGCGAATGAGATTGCTGCAATGGCCAATTCAACCGCTGGTATCATCGTTCTGGGAGTGGAGGACAAGACGCGTGAGATCACTGGAATCCCCCGCAAATTTTTGGATACTGTTGATCGTTATATTTTTGAAATATGTAATGATAGTATCACTCCTCCGGTCATATATAGATTTTATCGCATAGCACTTCCAGATAGTACAGGCACTAAACAGATAGTTTTCAAGATAGAGATTCCGCGCAGTCTTTTTATTCACAGGAGCTCTGGAGGCTATTTCTATCGACAAGGTAGCTCAGTTCGGGAAATGTCTCCAGAACTTCTTGCTCGTATGTTTCAACAACGTAGCCAATCTAGAATGATAAGATTTGAAGAGCAACCCGTACCCAGATCAAGCATAAATGACTTAAATCAAGAGTTATGGCAAAGGTATACGACCCGTTCAGATGAATCAAAGGATGTTGTTCTTTTGAAACGTTCTCTTTTAGTAACCGCCGAAAACCGCTCCACAGTTGCCTCTGTGGCGGGGATCTTATTTTGTTGCATGCATCCAGAGAGTTTTCTGCCCAATGCATTCATTGAAGCTGTGAGATATAGGGGTGTGAGGCAAGATTCTAATTTCCAAATTGATGCGCAAAGGATTCGGGGTCCACTTGATCGGCAGATTGAAGATGCAATGGCTTTCTTCAGAAAGAACCAGACTGTCGGAGCAGTAAAGAATCCTTATCGTTCAGAAAGGCCCCAGTTCAGTGATCTATCTGTATTTGAAGCTGTTGTCAACGCAGTCGCTCACCGGGATTATTCTGTTTATGGATCAAAGATTCGGTTTTTCATGTTTGATGATCGCTTAGAGATTTACTCACCGGGGTCTTTACCAAATACCATTACCGTTGACAGTATTCACCTTCGTCAATCAACACGGAATGAATTAATGACCAGTTTACTTGCTGAGACACCGGTGGCACAATCTGTTGGTGATGTGGGAAGAGATTACTATATGGACAAGAGAGGAGATGGGGTTCGGATCATCATGGATCAGAGCAATCAGCTCTCAGGCAAAAAGCCAGTTTACCAGCTTATTGATGATTCTGAACTACTGTTGACGATTTACTCGGCGAAAACTAGTTGATGACTCAACCGCGATTAAATCCAGATTGTAATTCTTTGAGCACTCTCTTATCAATGTGGGTACCTCATCTCAAGATCTGAATCTGAATGTGGTTGAACAACAATAAAAATCACATCTCATCAATTTCAAATTACTTTGAATCGGTGTATGTGTCTTTAATCACGACTTAAAGTTCATTAGGGTAGCAGCATCACTTCACTATTGGAATCTTCGTAGGCCCTATATGGAATCACAATTTTCTTGCTTGCTCTGAACGGTGCTGAAGCGACTGTCCTAATCATCCGCTCTTTAGCATTAATTCTAATCGGGGAATATATAACTACTCCAGATAAATGGCTTGAATAGTTGGGTTCATGTTCCACATGTCTAAGTTCTTAATATATAGTCTAATCAAGTCTTCTGATTATTCTAATTGAAGTGCCTACCCGTATCGCTAATGCCATCTTTTCTTACTTAATATCGGAGTTTCTGCCCTTTCTACATACTCTGATTTAGCACAGCACTGTCTGTTTGCGTGGAGGCCAACCTTATATAAGGTCATTTCACAATGAACTTATTTGATGTTCTTTAGTGTAACTCTCATCTTTGTCCTTAGGACAAAGATGAGAATTATACATGCCAAAAATAATTTATCCACCCAAACCAACTAGAGCATCTTGCATCTAATTTGAAGGAGTACGGTAGGCCGATCATTCAACCTTTTGAATTTTTCGCTTTAATCCTTAACCTCTATGAGTTAGCACCTGCCAAGAAGCTGTATCTAAGAAATAAAAAGCCTGATCGTGATGATGATTTTCGACTAAAGGACATTCTACATCATATGGATATTATTAGAAATGATCAGGACTACGGGAAGCGTGCCCTACGTGTTCTTACGGTCCAGCGGAGGAAATGGTTTGTCTCGTTGATCCACCGTGTTACGTTTCTCACCTGTCGGCAATGCAACGTTGGGGGTTAACAAATCGGAGTCCAAAGAGTCTGATGCTAACACGTCCAGAGCGAAGTGCTTGGCAAAATGTATTACGCCAGTACCGTCAAAAAATCTTAGATGGAGATCACACAGAACTCTTTCCCCTCAATGTAATGGAGCATCCTAAACTTGTGCGTGGACGGAGTATCCAGATATATACGACCAAATCATTAGGTGTCTCCTTAATGAATCGAGAGACTAATATGCGGATCTCTACAATCGGACAAACCTTTTTAGATATGTTCCAAAAACCTAATTTGTGTGGTGGAATGTCACATGTGCTTGAGGTATGTGAAGAACATGGCATGACTTATCTGAGCCAAATCGTTCCAGTCATTGATTCAAGTTCCAGTGTAACCGCCAAGAGTCGTGCTGGCTATATTTTTCAGGAATATCTTGGTTTGGAGCATACCCTCATTGAAAAATGGAAAATATTATCTCAGAGAGGTGGAAGTCGTAAACTAGATCCTAGCAAAGAATTTGCATCTACTTACTCAGAAATATGGATGCTTTCAATCAATGTTTGATCATCTCATAGAAATAGACATTGCCGGGTGGGTCAATAAATCTCGAAATGATACTGTCGTCTATCAACAGAGACAGACTATAGAAATTGTATTTAATACTATCGCCACAACCGTACTACTAGATACGAAAATGTTCTTGAGGGGTGGAATACTTATGGGGCTTGCCTACAGTAGCCAAGACATACGACAGACATTGACTTGACCACCATTGTTGATGCTACTAATGATAGTGATGAAATAATCAGACAAAGATTAGATCAAGGGTTTCCCGTGGCCGCCGCAATACTCGGTTACGCAGATCTCATCGTACAGACTCATTCAGCAAAACGATTTCCTCCCAGGATTCCTATTCAACGGCAAGATTCCCAGCAGTGAAGTTGAAAGTGACTTCGGCAAAGCGGAGTACTCCACAAGAAACGTCTTTGAAAAGAGGACAACCCACGAATATTATAGTTGAAATTGATATTTCTTTTAATGAACCATCACTCAAACAAGTACAAATTCTTAGACTCACAGGTGAACATGATTTACTTGCATATAGTTTAGTTGATCTCATTGCGGAAAAGTACCGTGCTATTCTACAACAAATTCCACGACAGAGACGCCGCCCCAGGATATCTACGATTGAGCCGAATTGTTGATCACCAATCAATTGATGCTGACACAATGGTACTCATTTTAAATGGACTTAAGGAAAAAAGTAAAGCTCGTGGAATTACTCCTAGACCAGATTCTCTTGATAATCCAGAAATCTTACGCCGATGTAAAGCTGGGTGGACCTCATTGAAGTTAGAGATCACAGATATTCCAGAATTTGAAATCTGTTTTGAGAAGTCTCTGGAGTTTTACTGTAATCTTCCATGGGAAGCTAAGGTTGATCAATAAAACAACTTTCAAAATCCTCGTATTATGAATTGGCATTCAGCCAAGGCTTTTATCACTTTGTTAAAATCAATCCATCCTATTGATTACTAGTATATCTTTAGTATGATTTACAATTATGATATTGCCCGCAGATATAGGTGTTTTTCCTGATTCAAAATTATGCTGGAAATTTCAGTAGTACCAGATCCTACTCTATCATCCAGATTAGTCATGATAGAGTGTTAGAATATTGTTTCAAGTCTTTTATGGATTCTCATTTCCAACACTTTTCTCTACTCAACACGAGGATTAAAGACAAGTCTGGGGATAATCTGCCTCGTTAGTAGCAATAGAATTGAGACCTCATCACACGCGGCATATCTTTACAAAAACCGTATGATGCAAATCATAGAATACTCATGTAGACAGAATGCTTCTGTCGGTCATTTAGATAATGATTTCCAGAGTAGATGCCCCTGAACTGTGGAATCGTTGGGTTGCCAAATATTGGAAAGTCAACCCTCTTCAATGCCCTGAGCGGTGTTGGAGCGGCCGCGGCCAATTATCCGTTCTGCACCATTGAGCCAAATCGGGGAATTATCCCCGTCCCAGATCAGCGGCTTGAACAGCTGGTTGCTGTTTCCCCGTCAGACAACGTTGTTCCAACCACCATTGAGTTTGTTGATATTGCTGGCCTAGTTGCAGGAGCATCGCGTGGGGAGGGATTGGGCAATGCTTTTCTAGGCCATATACGGCAGGTAGATGCCATTGTGCATGTTGTTCGATGTTTTGATGCATCAGAAATAACACATGTGGAGGGCAATGTAGATCCTCAGCGAGATATAGAGATCATCCAGACTGAACTATTGCTAAAAGATTTAGAAACCGCAGAGCGCTTCAAGGAAAAATGGGAAAAAGCAGCAAAAAGTGGATTCCCCGACGCTGTGGCACGAGCGGCGCTTGGGGCGCGGATTGTATCTCATTTGTCAGAGGCAATTCCCGTGAGGCTTCTTCATCCACTCTCCACAAAAGACCAACGCTATATAAAAGAACTCTGCTTACTCACGAGTCGCCCAGTATTATATGTTGCTAATGTTAGCGAGTCAGACATATCTCAAGGGAATGACTGGTCAAAGCAGGTTGAAAGCATTGCTAACACTGAACAGGCCGAGTCTATTGTGATCAGCGCCGAATTTGAATCTCAATTAACGGACTTGGATGACGAAGAAAAACAACTCTTTCTTGTCAGTGAAGGTTTGATTAGCGATGGATTACATCAATTGATTCACGCCGCCTATTCTTTATTAAACTTAATCACATTCTTTACTCATGGACCGAATGAAACTCGTGCATGGACGGTGCCCAAAGGAGTGACCGCCCCGCAAGCTGGAGGTCTGATACATAGTGATTTTGAGAGAGGATTCATTAGAGCAGATACCGTACATATCAAGGATTTGATCCAAGTAGGCTCCGAAGCTGCTGCGCGAGCGGCCGGGATCATGCGTTCGGAAGGGAAAGATTATGTTATTCAGGATGGTGACGTCATCCACTTTAGGTTCAATGTATGAAGCCAAATGTAGACTCTGCTTATTTATGATTAGAAGAAATATACATAGTAGATTTGTCGCATTGATAATAAATCAGCTCGCCAGATAATGGTGATTGAGACATCCATGACGATAGAATGTTAACCTTATCTCCACCTTGCATCTCATTTTAGGACGGCCGATTTTGACCACTACCGAGAGTCAGTTTTAACTGACAGAGAGATTCATCGTGATTGTTTTTCGAATTCGGTCTGTTTCATAGAGGATGCTGAGAATGCGTGTATAACGTTGTAAATCATCAGGCTCTAGCTTACGTCCCTTGCGATCTTTTAGCCATTTTCGGGCCACTTGAAACCCGCCCACATAACACGTCCAGACTTGCTGTGGAACCCCATCAAATCCTTGGGTTTTGTTGATCATGATGCGGCCATTTTTATATCTGGGAATGTCAACGATGTGATTTCCCTCACCGATAAAGCAAATCGGGAGGTTGCTCAGTGTTTGAAACAGATGCAGTTGTCGGAGCTGGCGCCCTTTGTGAGAAACATCCCAAAATTCTTCTGGGGTTGTTGGTTTGGGGATACGAGGAAAATCTTCCTTAAAAAACGATGCATATGCCTCTTGATAGGCGGGGCATTGCAGTGCGCCATAGACATAGTCAAAGATCTGGTATTCATCAGGAATGCCAAGATGAGGATGATCGGCAATCGCTTCAATTTCGGCGCGAATGTCGGGGTTAATATTGACCTCTTTTTGTTGGAGGCTTCCCTGATCAGGAAGTACGTACAATGGCGCCACATTCGCAATGCCATTTGATGTGTGAATGGCATGGCCATCTACAATCGTATCGGCCACCATGACGCTGATAACGGGCGGATCAGGAGGAATATTCTGCCTTGAAAACACCAGCGCCACATTGGTGCCACCGAGTGTATGACGCATTATATCTGATATAGGTCTACAAATAAATCCCCGCGATTTTCCAGTGTAGTAAGTATAGCGCGTATCAAAGGGACGATAGAGAATGGGGCGCACTTCGCCTTGATGGTCCTTGATATCTTTCTGGGCTAATGCGACTTTCCAATCTGCAGAATCTTTGGAAAGATGATAAAATGACCGTGCCTCCTCTACCTCAAGACTTGCAAAGTGATCCACCACATTTTGCATGTGGTGTTTTGTAAATTGAATCGTGAGCTTATCTCGTGCAGTCAAGAGGCCCACAGAACTGAGATAAAAAAAATCTGTAAGCGACCATCCGAGTTCATAGGCTGACTTTTGCTCATATGGATAGGGGATAAAAAAGAAATAAGGGAATTGTGGGGTGATCGTTTTCCATGTTAATCTATTCACACAGATGGTTTCAAGGCAATCGTATTTCCCTTGTTGATCAGACGTTTCGCGGCTTCCCCAAAGATCAAAATGAACGGATTTAGGCGGATCGGAAGCCTTAACAAATAGTCCAATTCCCACACCTTGCTGAATATCAAAGACATTCTCGTCTTTACTGCCGTCAGGCGAACGTTCCTTTTTCTTTGAGTTACCGTGGAGATCTAACAGATATTGCGTAGAGAATGTAGAAATTAGACTCTCTCGCATTCCACGAAACGTGGGGTTATCCAAATATCCATGGTTGGTGATAAAGCCGAAAATGCCCTGCCCTGTTCGTTCAATCTGCCAATGGGCCAACCGCATGAATTTGACATAATCGTCATAGAGCCATTTCTTTTGAACTTCATTCAACGACCCACCCCCAATGCTGAAGTAGTTTTCAACCTTTCCCTCATCGGTACGTCCATGTAGCAGGTTCTTGATCCACGCTCCTTTATTGGCGGAATGGCCAGAGTAGGGGGGATTGCCTAAAATGACCGTGAACCGTGTTGAGCGCTTGACCTGATCCGCCTCAATCCTTTCCTTTGCCAAGGCTGGAAGTGCAAAGTCTAACGACAGTTGTTTTGTATTTTGTGCAGGATGCAGGGCATTGGTGAGATAAATTCTTGCGCGCGGAGCGTTCTCAAATGTGTAGCCCGTTTCAACAAGTTTGAGGCTGACCTTAAAGTGAGCAATCACATACGGAGCCATGAGGAGCTCGTAGCCGTACAACCTTGGTAGCAAATGCTCTGAGACATACTCGTTCCATAAAGACAGAAAATCCCCCCCCCCATTTTTTCTTACATGTGCGGTAGATCCGATCAATCACCTCCACGAGAAACGTCCCGGTTCCAGTCGCAGGATCCAGAATCTGCACAAAATGACTTTCAGGTGAAACGCCTTCAGCAATGGTGATGTCCTTGTTGCGCTGTGCCATCTCGCCCCAAGTGCAGGTATCGGCTAATCCATCGTTCAACCCAAATGTATCCCGTAAGAGCGCATCTATGGATTCAACAATATACAACACTACAGGGCGCGGCGTATAAAAGACCCCCCGCTTTACCTTTTGCTCTTGGTCATACTCGGCGAGGAAGTTCTCATAAAAATGGATGACAGGATCCTCGCGAGGATTTCGATCCCCGAAATCTCGAATGACAGGCTCCATATCGGTGTGACTCAAAAAATCTTGGACTTCACTGACCCCAAGCTCATCAAAGTTCAACGCCTGATCGGTGTCATTGAGATGCATAAATGTGGCCATGAGCTCATGGAGCAGAGGGTTCGTGCGCATCCGGCTGGTTAAGTCCTTTGCCGTGCTGTCGCCTTTACCAGTGATCCGCGCTGAGAGTAAACCGTAAGTGATGGTTTGAGCGACCATATCTGCAAACGCATCACGGGTTAAGTCATGCGCGAGGGTCTCTTGAAAAGTTTTCAGTAGACCAGTGATAAACCCCGAATCGGTTTCGACCTCCAAGGCGGACTTGACACGCTCACGAATGCGCCTGGCCAAAGCAGCCAAGCTGATCGATAGATCCTTGGAGGTGCGAATTGCGTGGCCATGTTGGAGCGTGAAGGCTTTGCTCCACTGTTTGCGCCAAGAGTCGGGGTCTTTGTCCGAGGGCCAAGATAAATATTGGGTCAGCTGCTGATCAACGTATTCAAGATGAAGTGCGGTATCGCGCTCGTTCCAGTCAATGACCTTCAAGGTTGGAGCGCCTTCACGCTGAGAGGTGAAATGGGCAAAGGTGATCTGCCGGTGCTCAGATAGTCCGTAATTGGAAATAAACAGAAGATCTTCTATGTGCCACTTTGGCCCGCCAGTCGTAACACGGCTCTTGATCAGAAAGTGGTTCAGAATTCTGCGCAGCGCAAGGATGGGTAAGCGCTTGGGTTCAAACTCAATAAAAATGATCCCCCATGGTTGATTCACAGCAAGGGGGCGTAGGCGCTTGATGGACTGAATTTTAGCCGCGATCTGAGCATCCAGTCCCAGCGCCTCCGAAGAGTACTCAAAGAAATCGTCTTCAAAACTATCCGATGAAATCGGCCAATCCAGGTCATCATGCAAATAATTTAAGAGCTGATCAAAATCCTGAATGTCTGTAAGTTGTGAGTGTTGATTCATTTAGTAGGTCTTCTATTGTCGTAGTGCAATCTAGTTAGTGTCCGTCCAGAAATAGAAAATTTTCTTTGAAGTTCCTATTCTATATGACATTTATCGCCGATCATTTCGCTTGAAGATGTGTGAATTCAAGGTAACAAATGACAGGGTGTATACTGAAAACTCCCATTTTTGGTACCTCTAACGCGTAATCTAGAAAATGGCCGCAAAATCTTCGCAACAAAATAACGTTTATTTTGAATCTATAAACCCATACAGAATAGGCGATTCAGCGCTGTTAGATGCTTTTCTGGACGGGCACTAGTTATCGTTCCACACGCTGGGTCTCACATATACGATTTGAGCATGCTGAATGCCCCGAGTTATGAACTTTGATGATAGAGAGATTTTTTGTTGCGATTTAACGATCTTCAATTTATCAAACAGAGTCATCCCCACTATTGCTGACCTCTCGCAGAGCTTAGGCCGAAGATCGTGCAATATCACTTTCGGGATGGTCTATATCACATAAGTTGATTTCTCGAGTCATTGAATGAAAAACTTTGAGAAGTGGCATATTCATGACGATAATTCCATCACTAGATGTCCACTTGATAAAATCAGATTCGCCAAGGAGACTGCTATAGTCTCTACTCGTCAAACAAGGTTGCTCTGAATGAGCTTCGCAGTCATTTCTAGTCTCACAATGGCTTGAGGGTGCCCTTGGTCGGCTGATTTTTCCACCAGCGCTTCGCTTCCGACGGACTTTGTTCTGTGCAGCGACCATAAAAATACAAGACTGTGCTTGGTCATGTCCCTGATCGAGCCTTACTCCATAGGACAAAAGCCTCAGGATAATCATGTTTGACATCAACTGCCTTTTTCCTATACTAGTAAATGGCCTTATCATGATCTATGGTGCCCCCTTTTCCTTCACTGTAGAAATATCCGAGGTTGTGCTGTGCGGAGGAATGGCCCATTCTCGGCTGCCTTTTTCCACAACTGTAAAGCTTTGGTGTCATTTTTTTGAACACCAAATCCCTCAGAATAAGCGAATGCGAGCTGGTTTAGTCCCTCAGGATCTCCCTGATCAGCCGCATGCTTGTACCAACGGGCAGATTCTTTAGGGTCCTGAGGTACCCCCTTGCCAGTTGCATAGCAATTTCCTATAGAAACCTGGGCATCTAAATTCCCATGATCTGAGGCCTTTCTCCACCAATGTAACGCTTGAGAAATATCCTGTTTTACGCCATACCCACTGTAATAGCAACCTCCGAGATACGCCTCTGCGTCAGGATACCCCTGTAGAGCAGATTTTTTGAACCAACGAAAATCTTCATTCAAATCATGCTCTGTCCACTTTCCGTGATAGTAGTGAAACCCTACATTAAATTGCGGTCGCGAAAGCCCCCTTGCTCCGCCCCTTTTTTGTACCAGCGGAATGCTTCCGAATCGTTTCGTTCTACCCCTAATTGAAATGCTACCCCAAGGTTGTGTTGCGCCATTGCAGCCGCTTTTTTGTACCAGTAAATGGCTTTTGAAGGATCTTGGGCGATGCCCACGCCTTCATAATAGTGGATTCCTAAAGTAGTTGTGCATGTGAGTCCCCCTCAATAGCACTCTGTTTCATCTCTTTAATGCTTTTGAACTCAGGTCTATATTCGTCTCCGTCAGCGAATAAATAATATTCATCATCCTATTTATTGAATGGCTATCTTATTAAGTGGACGTGAAAATATACAAAAAATTCCCTTACACTTTCAACACCATGTTCAACAAGTCGTATGATCTACAAATTCTCCCCAAGCCTCAGAATGGATTATCGACTATTTATTGCACGCCGATATCTGCACAGCCGGCAGAGATTTCCCTTAATCACCATTATGAGTGCGATTTCAGTGGCAGGAATCACTGTGGGAGTCGCCGCACTGATCATTGTACTATCGGTCATGAATGGATTCTATGATGTTGTTCGCGATCTTCTAGTGTCCATAGATCCTCATGTACGCATTGAGGCAAGCAATGAAGAGATCCTATCGCATGAACAGGCCGAGACAATTGCACATCAAGCGATGCAACTCACCGGAGTGGTTAGCGCCCAGCCGTATGCCGAGGGGAAAGCGCTACTAGTGACCGTCAATCAGCCACAGAGTCATCATGTCGTCATCATACGGGGGGTTGCAACGGATACAATAAGTCAGGGACTCGTGTCGGGAGAATTTGATACAAAAAACAAAGGAATGATCATGGGATTAGGCCTCAGCCAACGCCTACGGCTCATACCAAACTCTGATCGTCGGCAAGCGATGTTATTTTCTGCCCAAGGTCTTGAGCAGATGCTGACTCGGGTATTTTCTCCACCTCTACCCCAAGTCTTTGATGTACGAGGGATATACAAACTTGAAGAGACCTACGACAACTCGCATGTGTTTATAGCCCTAAGCGAAGCCCAGACTCTTTTTCATATGAAGGAGACTGTTTCTGGAGTTGATTTACGCTTGACTAACATTGAGGATGCAACAAAGATTAAACAACAATTAATAGATCTGTATCCGCAACAGCTGCACATCCAAACATGGTATGAACTGCAGCAATCATTATATGATGTGATGCGAATTGAGAAATGGGGAGCATCACTGATCCTGATTCTGATCTGCATCGTTGCCGCCTTCAATATTGTTGGATGCATGACAATGGTTGTTGTTGAAAAGCGACAAAATATCGGGGCACTGCGCGCGATGGGGGCTACGGCTACCGACATACGTAACCTATTTTTGATCCAAGGCGGGATGATAGGACTGATCGGCTCTGGGGCCGGGTTTTTGATAGGATTAACAATTCTCGTTATTCAGAAACAGTTTGAAATCATTCCCATCCTTGGAGCAGAATCCTTTGTGATTAACGCCTATCCCGTCTCCATTCAAACGCTTGACTTGGTGCTCATCGGGGTTTCATCCTTTGGACTATGTCTACTCGCAGCCCTCTATCCTGCATGGCGTGCATCCAAATCAGAACCGAGTGTCGCCGTTGCTCAGGATCGGTGATTGGAACAAAGCCCAAGTGCTTCTCGTATAAGCCTGCTACCCAAAACAAAAAAGGGAATATTTAATGGCACGAAAAGATCAATTGACCGGTAAAGGTCCTATGTTTGGCAACCATGTCTCGCATGCACACAACAAGACACGACGCCGATTTGGAGTTAATCTTCAAACAAAGCGATTTTACCTTCCAGAACAAAAACGCTGGATCAAATTGCGCGTGTCTGCCAATACGATCAAGACCATCAATAAGAAAGGAATTGAAGCCGTATTGCGTGAAGCGCGTCACCAAGGTGTATCTATATAATAAGTATTGAATCATGGCACGAAAAGGCAAAGATGTTCGGCATAAAGTCATTCTTGAATGTACTGAGGCACCAGGCACGAGTCGTTACTCTACCGTTAAAAACCGCCGTAATACGTCGCAGCGATTGGAGTTAAAAAAGTACAATGCTTCGTTACGTAAGCATACATTACATAGAGAGATCAAGTAAACATGGCAAAAAAACAATCTTTTGGAGATAAGATATTGAAGCGTCGTCAGGAGCGAAAGGTCATGGCGAAGATTATCGTTGCGGAATCAAAACCGAATGGAAGCTTTCGGTTCAAAGAGAAGATGGTGCCACAGCAGGCGGTGGAAGCCGAACTAAAAGCTGTGAAATAACGCCTCGGGGCGTAGCTCAGCCCGGTAGAGCACTGCGTTTGGGACGCAGAAGTCGTCGGTTCAAATCCGGCCGCCCCGACCTTGCAACGGTTCTCATACATATTGCGCCCGTAGCTCAATGGATAGAGCAGCGGACTTCTGCAACACAGCGGGCCGCTATCTGGAAACGGATAGCGTGTAAGTGGTCAAATTCGGGGAAGCCTTCGGAACACGTGTTTACGGTAATCCCGAGCCAAGCCCCCAGGGGAAGGTGTAGAGACTAAACGGCCACCCCTTCCTTCAACTGTGAAGAAGGTGAAGAGATAGTCCAGGGAGTCGGGAAACCGGCACAAACCTGAATCCGCAGGCTGCAGGTTCGACTCCTGCCGGGCGTGCCAAGGTGACGTGGCCGAGTGGCTAGGCAGAGGCCTGCAAAGCCTTGTACGGCGGTTCGAATCCGTCCGTCACCTCTTTTCTAAAACTGATCCTCCTCGGGTTGACGATACATCTCGTAATTCTCAAAACGAGCGTATTTCTTGATGAATCTAAGGTCAACGCTTCCAGTGGGGCCATTGCGGTGTTTTCCGACGATGATTTCTGCCATGCCGTCGGTGGAGTTGGTGATCCCGTCTCGCGTTTCTTCCTTAATGCCATAGTACTCAGCACGATAGATAAACGCAACCACATCTGCATCCTGCTCAATCGCACCGCTTTCTCGCAAATCGGACAACTGGGGTCGCCGATCTTTTCGCTCCTCTGCGTTTCTGTTGAGCTGACTCAGCGCGATCACTGGAATGTCTAATTCCTTTGCAAGTTCTTTGAGCGAGCGTGAGATATTTGCAATCTCCTGCTCCCGGTTATCCTTCGAATTGCCTTGCATCAATTGCAGGTAATCAACCAGAACAAGCCCAATATTACGTTCGGACTTTAACCTTCGGCATTTTGCTCGGAGTTCCATCACGCCAAGCCCCGCAGAATCGTCAATATAGATTTGAGTGTTATGAAATTTAGATGCAGCTTGGACTAACGCATTAAAATCATCCTGAGACATGTTCCCACTTCGTGCTGCTTGGCCATTCACTCTTGCTTCAGATGTAATGAGCCGCTGCGCTAATTGACGAGCACTCATCTCCAGAGAGAAGATGGCACACGGCACAGGATGGGTTGGATGCATGGCCGCATTTCTTGCACATGTCAGCGCAAAAGCGGTATTGTGGACACAGACATCGGACGCGACAAAGTTGTGTGTTTCATCTATGGTCAAATCATAGACAGGGCGCTCCCCGAGATCTTCAATGCGAACAATCTCGTCAAAGATGATATGATTTTGGCGTTGATCCGCTTGCCTTACAGGGGTGATCTTCCATCCATGAGACTGTTTGCGAATCTTGCAGACAATACCAAGCCTAAGACAGAGATGCGACAACTGTTGTGCTAGTAGGTTTGAGGGCGTAACAATGGAATGAGATTTATCACTGAAAAGTTGGCCAATCAAATCTGATAGACACCGCGAGGTTAGTGAAAACGCCCATCGCGGAAGGGCTTGAACCCCTTTTAGATTGATGGCTGTCCCTCCAGTGTCTGGCACAGACCATTGCAGTTTGTGGGGATAACGTAGAGTGGTGAAAAGCTGAGCGATCTCTGAGTCAGATGCAGAGTGAGGTCCAAAGACAGGCAATTCACTTGGCACAGCAATGCAGCTTCCCGTAACAAGTTCACCTAAAGGCTGCCAGCCTTGATGAGTGAGAAAAGGATGCGATAGGGTTGTACTCACGGTTCGTCCCAATCGTGTGGTCACTCGGTAGACGGGTTTGATGCCATCATAGATATAAGCCGCAGGTTGTGTGACAGAAAATTTGTGATCTTCTCCGAGAGTTAAGAGATTTGCTTTCTGTTGATCGTAAAGATCTGCTATTCGAACGAGTTGTCCATCAGATTGAAGAATAGGCGTATCTGCATCAACACATTTTCCCATGGATGGACGACCTGCAATAATGATTAAATCCGAGTTTTGCCAGCCGCCTGTAATTGAATCAAGATTCGTGAACCCACTGGTGATTCCAGATAGTTGTCCATCATGTTGCGCAATATCTTGAATATGCGTAATGGTATCTTGAAGGACATCTCGGAGTGCTTGTGCCGTCTTCCGAACCTGGCTGTGAGAGATTTCAAAGAGGCTTTTTTCGGTCTCATCAAGAAGTTCAAAGGCATCGGTTCCAGGATCATAGGCTTGGGTGATGTGCTGTGACATGGAGGCGATTGCTTTTCTTAGGAGTCCTTTCTCAACAATGATTCGTGCATAGAATTCGGTATTAACAGATGTTGGCGTCAGCTGAGAAAGGTAGTTCAGAAATTGAAGCCCTCCAACTTTGTCTAACTCCTGAGTAGAACGTAGACGCTCAGCGACAGTAATGACATCAGTGGGTTGAGATTTTTCAGAGAGATCGCACAGGGCCAAGAAAATGGCTTCATGTTTCGGGACATAGAACACATCGGGAGTCAAAATGGCTGTGGCGATCGTCACCGCATCAGGATCTAATAGCATAGCACTTAGGATATGCTCTTCTACATCCACGGCCTGTGGTGGAACGCGGCCAGTATGATCATGTAGATTGTGAACAGGTACAGATGAGAATGGGCGGGCTTCTTCGCTTTGCATTAAATCATATAGTGTTTACTGTGACGTGGATAATTGTCGTAATAATTTCAAATCTTCCCATGTCGGCCTCTTCCATGTTGAATTTCTCAGAAGTGCTGCAGGGTGATAGGTTACAATGAGAGATGCCCCATAATACGAATGTACCCGACCTCGAAGTTGATTCAGTGCATCGGTTGTCCCTAAAAGTGTTTGTCCTGCCACTCGTCCTAGACATAAGATAAACTCTGGCTGAATGAAAGACAACTGTCGGTAAAGCACGGGTAAATGAGCAGAGACCTCCTCGGGGTTGGGGTCACGGTTTTTTGGCGGGCGAGATTTTAGAATATTTGTGATATAAATATCATGTCTTGACAGGTCAATGGCCGCGAGCATTTTATCAAGTAGTTGACCTGCCCGCCCAACAAATGGCGATCCAGTCTGATCCTCTTCGGCACCAGGGGCTTCACCAATCAGCATGATGGTTGCCTCTGGATTCCCATCTCCAAACACAGCAAGAGTACGCTGATGATCAATCGGAGTCAATCTTGATGTATCAACATAACTGCAAAGGGCATCCAGAGTCTTTATCTCACGCACAGGATGATCGTTACCAACTAAGGTCATAATCTTCTGAGCGAAAGATTTTGGGGGTTCAAGAGGCACAATTGGCCCGTGCAGTGCAGCCTCAGATGTGAGAAAATCTTGCAGAGCAAGAAAAGGTTTGTTCATAGTTTGAATGTGTGGAAGAAACAGTTTAACCCATGCGCGACGCAAATCATTCAACAATGACAACTGGATCATGCACCAAAGATGATCAAGTTATCCACCAAAATTCAACAAATTACACGCATGATCCACAAATTTAGGTGATGAACTGTGAGATTCGTTACACAGAATTGGCCAGTATGTGATCTAAGAGAGCCCTTGCGACCTCAGGTTTTGGCATGATATCAAAAGGGTACGAAGTGCCATCATTGCCGATCAAGGTGACACGATTCGTCTCTGTCCCAAATCCCGCGCCCTCTTCATGGATATTATTAAGAACAATCCAGTCAAGGTTCTTTGTAGCAAGTTTTTTTTGAGCATTATTAAGTCCATTGTCCGTCTCCATGGCAAATCCTACCAGGACTTGATCTTCGCGTCGATGTTGTCCAAGTTGATAGAGGATATCACTTGTGCGTTTCAATGTAAGGGTAATCTGCTCCTGATTTTTTGCGATTTTTGACGCATATGTCTCAACGGGTGTATAATCAGCGACGGCAGCAGCCATAAAGATATAATCTGCATGTTTATGTGCAAGAACAGCTTCAAGCATCTCGGCGCTCGTGGTGACATCCACGCGTGTGACACCAACTGGGGAGCGTAGCAATGTTGGGCCCGTGATAAGAGTGACCTCGGCGCCTCGGCGAATGAGATCTTTTGCCAGAGCAAACCCCATGGTTCCCGTAGAATGATTCGTCAGAACTCTGACTGGATCAATCGGCTCACGGGTTGGGCCTGCGGTAACCAGTGCATGTTTGCCGCGTAACGCTTCAGGTAGAAGCGAAGACATCGCCCTTAGAATCTCTTCTATGTCAGGAAGACGACCAAGCCCAACAAGTCCACTGGCTAACTCTCCATAAGCAGGAGGTACGATGTGGTAGCCAAGTTTTTTAAGGCGGCTTACGTTTGACTCAACAGCAGCGTGCACATACATGTCGTGATCCATTGATGGACAAATCAGTACTGGACATTTTGATGCCAGAACCGTTGCAGTCAACATATTATCTGAAAATCCTTGCGCCAGTTTTGCCAAAGTTTGCGCAGTTGCTGGTGCAATTAAAAATAGATCTGCCCAGTGTCCAAGCGTAATATGTTTTGTCCATGTCTGCTCATGATTAGAATCATACATATCAACGAGAACCCTGCGCTGTGACAATGTGGATAATGTCAACTCTGGGATAAACTTCGTCGCGCCGTCGGTCATAATCACTTGCACTTCCGCTCCCAGCTTTCGTAGCTGCCGCACAATTTCAGCCGCTTTGTATGCAGCAATGCTTCCCGTCACGCCAAGCAGTATGCGCTTACCATGTAAATCACTCATGATTTAGATACGATTTAATGAGAGAAATAGTTTTCTGTGCGGCTTGGTCTAGTGAGTGATTGACAACGATCGCATCAAACTGATCCGCATAGTTGAGCTCAGTCTTCGCTCGTTGCAGTCTGGTATGTAGCGACTCAACGGACTCAGTGCCACGATTTCGCAGGCGAATTTCCAGATCATTTGTTGATGGTGGAGAGATAAAGATAAAGAATCCTCCATACGATGTGCGGATACGACTCGCTCCTTTGACATCAATATCAAGTAGCAATGGCGAATCAAACTCCGTCAATTCGGACAGTGGAGTGCCGTAATAGCAATCTGGATAGACCTCTTCGTATTCTAGAAGAGCATCTTCGCTGATGAGGCGCTCAAATTCGGGCTTAGATACAAAATAATATTCTTTGCCGTGGCATTCATTGGATCTTGGTGCTCGTGTCGTGACAGAAACCGATAGGCGCATCGATGGAATTGCATCAAGCACTCGTTTTGCGATGCTTGATTTACCCGCCCCACTTGGGGCGGTAAGCCCGATCAAATTCCGATGATTCAAGATCTGTGACATCAATGTATGGTATGGCGTTGGGCGGCAAAAAAAGGAACGACTATCACAGGGTTCATTTTGACGTGCCCAACTTTGATGATTGAGGCGACCAAACTATGTTTTTCATATCTATTTGGGTCTGGTCATCTTACCTCCATGAACACTGGGTTCAGCGCACCATTGTTCGCGTACAATTGCCAGATTGTTGAGTAAATGATCAGGTATCCCCAGAAGAGTGACTAGAAATGCATGATCAAGCTTAATGCGCACATCATCTCTATAGGCTTCATTTGCAGGAAGGAGCATTCTTTCTCGAAAATCGTTAAATATTTTTTCACAGAGATCAAGTTGAGGAGCGCTAAAGGTTTTTGTATTGATCGTTAATAGACGCGGTAATAGAGTGATGGTGAGGATAGATCGTCCCATCTGTTACCAGCCCACCAAGAAGATGTCAAACCTAGCGTGGTATTCGCCCATAGCATCATCGGAATTTCCCATTCTTTTTTGGTAATAAAATTCGGCCATGCAGGGCCACCAAGGGAAGGAGTTTCGGTGATACAGGCCGCCAAGGACTGGGCATTGACTCGAAAGCCAAGGCTGAAATGTAGCCGGAATGCTCCATCATGCCATACCTTGACAGCTTCTTCTCGAAGCCCTGTTATTGGGATTTCCTGCTGATTTGGAACAACGACCATCTGCCTCTCACGACTTGAATGATGTCCCCATAGCACAGGATACTCGGGCGTAAGCGATAGGGCTTCAAGGTCAAAAGGTCCGCGTGGGGTGCCATTACTGTTGCGTCCATTGATATCCCTATGCAAGAAACCACGGTGACCGAGCCCTCCAAGTTCACAGATCGGTAGTGGAATCGCCGATGCCATTCGCGGCAGTAGCAAATTTCCTTCAGCAAGTGAGCGCATAAGAATGAGCAATGATGCCTCCTTAACGGCAAAACCTTGCCAATTTTTTGTCCGAAAGAAGTTGCCGACATGATCAGTGTTAGTCAGTTTAAGTTTAGGGAATTATATACGTGAGTACCCATCAATTAGACGGCTACCTGTTGCGTATCCATTTCACGGATCATAGGAGTTCCTAACGGAAACGCTCCTCCACGTGCAGATGCCCCAATCCCGGAGGCCTGTAATACATTCGCAGATGCATTGATATCTGCGTGATCCGTATGGCCACACGCCATACACTCAAATCTACTTTGTGTCTTACGGTTGACTTTATCTGTATGACCACACTGGTTACAGCGTTGACTGGTATACTTCGGATCAACAAGAATCACATTGCCGAACTTGTAATCGCAATAAGACTTGAACCGCCCCCATCCAGCGTTCTGTATGACGCGGTTCAACCCCGCCTTCGCCCTCACATTGGTTCCAGGCTTCTCAACCGTACCCTTAGCGGACTTGGACATAGCCGTGATCTTCAAGTCTTCACGTTTCAACGTATGGGCTTTATTGGACAATTGACGGCTATGTTGATGCGCCGCATTGACTCTGCAATTCTTCTGTTTTCGCTTCCACTTGTTGATCCTTCGCTTCGTTCGTTTGTATCTACCCGATCCCTTTTGTTGCCGGGATAATTTACGTTGATACCTACGAATCTTAATCTCTTTATCCGTTAAGTCAGGGAGCGGTAACATGCCCTGTTCGCCATCCGTTGATGAATACGAGATATTATAGGTGTTCAAGTCAATACCTATCTCTTTGCCGTCATCTACATGCTCTGGTAGATAGACTTTGTAGAGCACGGATATCTTCCAGTACCTGCCGTCTTTCTTCACGGTTACTTCAATAGGTTCTCCGTCTGGATAAGGATTACCACCGTGCCTACGTATCTTCATCCATCCAACCTTCTGGATGTAGATACTGTCATCCACAATCTTAAACGTTCCTTTTGGAGCTGTGAAGGATTTATGGTTGTACTTGTTATGGAACGTAGGATGATCACGGGTTCCTTTGAAGAATTCTTTCCACGCCTCTGCCTGATGCTTTAAGGTGTAACGAACAATGTGTGATGAGTACTTGGATAACCAACCCGTTTCTTTACGCAGGATTGGGTAGCGTTTAAATAACGAATACACAGATGTGGATGGGTTTTCAGTATCCTTATCTTTGACTTCGCCGTTAATTTGTTCAAGGATCGAGTTCCATACAAACCTACATGCTCCGCAAAGCCCCGCCAAGAGATGGGCTTTCCACTGCGTACCGGGTAATAGGCGGTACTCTATTCCACGATAGGAACAGTTTGAATCTGAAGGGTTAGAAGCCTTTTTAACAGGCATGATATCAAGTGTAATTTGATGTTGTGGTAAGCAATAGGGTAGACTGCGTATCTATCCTATTGTGTCTGTTACACTTTACCGAAATCGAATGGTTCCATTCTTTGGGTACTCAGGTATATAATTCCCTAAGTTTACCCGCGCTCTGGGTTTGATTTTTTCGGCTCTGCTCAATGACTTTAGCCGTAGTGGATGCCTCAAGCTGAGTAGAAGGTCTGGAAAAGATATTTGTAATAAACAGGTTCTCTGACGACTTCCCATTGTTTTTCTTTCGCGTTGCGACAATGAGAATCTCTGCCATGTTTGTGTCGGCCGAAAATGCTCGGGCAGTATTTCCATCGGCTGCAATACCGACAATGAGGATATCCTTGTAGCATCGGCGTAGTAGTGCCCGAGCGTTTTGCCAGGATGTACCTTGCATAAAAGTCGCAGGTAATACCAGAGCGAGAATTCCTCCAGGTTGAAGTTTGATGTGCCCGAGGTCTATAAAATTTGATGCAAGTCCAGCGGGATCAACCAACCCCTTCCTGATTTCCTTAAGGCATGTAGACATTTTCTCTTGCTCCTCCATTTTTGTGCTAAACCCCGCGAATGATGGAACTGGGATTTCGGTTGCCTCATGGTTCGTTGGCCGTGTAAATGGAGGGTTCATAATCACCAGATCCATAGATCCATGAGGAATTTCAACAACGGCACCACACGCATCACTGACAACGGTTCCTTTTCCAGTCAATGCTTTTCGTCCGGTCCCGAAAATTGCTCGGGTCTCATTCGCCTCCATCAAATCAGGGATCCAATAAATATTCCGTTATCGCCATACGGCATATTAATGATGTGGGTGTGACCATAGGTTTTGTCGGGGTGCATGCCTGAAAGTGTGGCTGCAGTCAGATGTACTGCAGACGGCATAACGTCAGCGGCGGTAAACACAGATTCCATCATTGAAGCGTGCAGCATACCGTCATCCCCACCATTTCGTCGATAACGAGATGCAAGTGCTTGGTACGTTGCTCCCAATAGCGCGCCCGTTCCACAGGCGAGGTCAGCAACTCTAAGGGAGGTGATCTCTTCTGGATTACTCCAATCAACTTTAAGACGCGAAACAGCCAACTCAGCCAAAAGTGTTGAAGAAGACGGCAGGGTGTAGAACGTCGCCAAAAACTTCCGATCCGTGATGAGTTGCTGAAACATTCGTCCAGACAAATCTTGGATATCTACCGCACCAAATCGTTCTAATTCAGCGGCCATAGTATCAAGAATAGAGATGACTTTTTGCGCATCCCTTTCTGGCAAAATCGTAAAAAGGTCCGATGCTAAACTGAAAATCGGCCAGTCATTGATATTTAGAATGGCGCGCCAACTGCCAAGTACATGTGACTTGCTAATCATTCCTGATGCCGTCTTATGATCATTCAGGTAGTTGATTTTGGGGTGGAGTCGGGCAAGACGCATATGAAAAATGACAGCATTGGCCAAAATAGCCATGGCCATTCGAGTCGTTTGCTCCCCCTCTTCCTGATGAAGTTCTTGGGCAAGCTGGTCAAGAATGTATTTGAGTGCGTGAAACTGAAGATAGCCGGCCGGCTGACTGACGCCCAGCTCTAGGGCTTGAACTCCTTTGGCAATGCGTCGCTCGGACAAGGCCGCCGTTTCAATGCAAGTTGCCAGATCGTCCAATCCACCCTCTACCCATCCCTTTTTTGGCCATCGACTAATGTTTGCGTAGAGCTCGTCGGTTCCATCATAGGTAAATACGGCAAAAAAATAATGAGCATTTCTTACAGAAGCGTCAAGGTTTTCTTGCTCTATCTTCCGAAGTGATGCAGGTAACTTGACGGCAATACATTGCTAGACCTCTTCACCTGTGCGTTTGATCTTTTTTCCAAGCCGTTGACGGGCATCAGATTCGACACCAGGGGCGGGCGAAAACTCCGTCTCCAAAATGACAGTTATCCCGCCCATATGAGAAACAACTAAATCAGGCTGTTTCTTCTTTTCAGCAAGGACATTTGTCTGTTCTGCTTGCACGCTCCAACTAGGGAGTTTATCTCTCAGACAGTCGGCGAGTTTTACATTCAGAGTCTTTTCTGAATTTGTAGACATTAATGATTGGAAATGGCTTTGGCAAGATCAGCGCGCGGAGAAAATGTAGATTCATTAAGATAGACCTTTCCGAGAAAATGATCAAGTCTGGACGATACCGATTCATGATCAATCAGAGTTTTTACGCACCTTTTTAATTGATATCTGAGGATTTAGAGATGCAACGAATGTCTAATATAATGCATAACGATTAGGTAGTCAGGCGCGCACATCAACAGCTCTATATAAGCGCATTGAGTGAATTTAGGTCATCCGATATTCACATTGGGAATTCAGGCTATCAAGAAGCGACAATGATAACAAGTGGGTCACTCACGTATATAATTCCCCAAAGATTCTACTCATGATTTATGCGAAGCCACACCAAATAATGTGTACTCTGAACATCGTGTATTGATCATTGGTTTCACCTAAACGGGTACTATATGCGTTTTTCTTCCATATAGTGTCCCCATCACCTAAAACGGACATGTTAAGCAACCAGACTCCAAAAGAGAATGTATGCTGAAAAACTGTAACGTTAGAACCCTTTACTGAGATTCATAAACGATAACTATATGAAACCATTTATCATATTAGCATCCATCTTACTACTCTCAAGTTGCGGTGCTAATCAGCAACAGGTCAATGATCATACGACGGATCCCGTTGCACAGTACGTTGTCTCTGACAGCCTTCTGATAGAACGTGAGATGATGATGCAACGCATTGATTTTTGTAAGGAGATATATGGCAAGGTCATACATAAGCATAGTTTCCGGGCCTGTATCTCGGGATATCTTGCCCAACCGATACCGCGATGAAGGCCATCTCTTCAAAGTATTTTTGAAGCGGTGATAGAACTTCTATCATCAGGATTCATAAGACGTTCTGCTCTGCAGGTGTCACGGACGGGATCCCTGAATTCATCCTGCCATTTTCTAGAGAGGGGAAGCGTGAATGGTAAGATTCAAGGATCAAAACCATTGGAAGAGGTTATAGAAAATTTGAAGGCTTCCGCGGTGCTATTTTTCTGTGGAAGTCTAGACCTTTACTTACACAAAATCGTGTAGAACCAAACTTACTTTTGTCGAACAGTCAATTCACGGTGTCTATTCCATCTGAATTAGGTCAACTCAAGAATTTGGAAAGCATGTTAGCTAATCAAGGATTTTCACAAAAGAGTTAATGTTTTGGCCTGAGCAACGGCTTTGTGACAGCGCTCTATGGAGGATTGAGAAGCAGAGGGATCCAAAGCCTTGGTTGATGTCTAACTCTTGTTCAATTACTTTTTTTCGAAACTTCAAATAGTCATTACGCCGAAGTACGATTTCAGCGCCAGTTGGAGATTTAGCATCAAATGAATTTTTGATGAGATCATAGAACGCACACATGTCAGAAGCTCTTCACCAAGGAAAGTTTGGGCAGAGACCTTAAGCAAACAGATAACCTTCGCGACTTGTCTTTTAATTGTGTAATTCACTATCATCAGTTACATCGTTAACAATTAATTCGCACACCGCCCTATCAGCTATGACCCCAAAGGCGAGTTGGTTTCATCCGTATCAGTGTGTAAACAACGCAATAGATCAGGCTTCGCTGAGAGGTAACTCTACATGCGAGGAGGCATCAATTGACGACAACCGCTTGATCCATAAGCCGCTAAAACTAACAGGGCATTTTGAAGTCAATGTACAAGAAATGGCCGTCACAATACCGAGAATTCATTTTTGAGTTACTATCGGTGATCATGGCGGAGAGGGAGGGATTCGAACCCTCGGTACCTGTTAGGGTACACTCGCTTTCCAGGCGAGCCCGTTCAACCGCTCCGGCACCTCTCCGAATCTATACCTCCATGATATCTGCTTCTTTCTTCTGCAGAATCTCATCAATCATGTCAATAAACCGATTCGTCTCTTTTTGTAGCAAGTCCTCGGCATGATATCGCATATCCTCAGAAAGTTTTTCGTCCTCCTGAGTAGACTTTAACTCAATCTTGGTAGCACGGCGCACATTTCGTATAGACACTTTTGTCTGCTCCCCAACTTGCCGCACCCGTTTACAGAGATCCACACGCCGTTCCTCGGTCAGTGGCGGAATAGGCACTCTGACAATCGTACCGTCATTTGATGGATTGAGTCCAAGATTGGCCGACTGAATGGCTTTTTCTATGGCATCAATGGAGGACTTGTCCCAGGGCGTGATCACGATCAGGTCAGGCTGAGGGGCACTCACTGATGCGAGTTGATTCAATGGTGAGATACTTCCATAAAAGTCTACGCGCACATTCTCAAGCATTGCAGGAGATGCGCGTCCAGCGCGAATCGAAAGTAGCTCTTTGCTAAGATGCTCCAAAGAGCGATCCATCTGATCGGTACTATCAGACAAAATCAGTTCTAATAGTTCGTCAAGCATGATTTCCTTGGTTTGGAATGGGCATGATGGATGGCCTGAGAGTCACATCAGTTCTGAATACCACAACGCACCTACACCTTCCGCGCAACAGCTCGTCGTTATAAGTTCTCATGCCGAACCCATTTTGAAATTCATGATCTCTCTATCAGGTAGATGCGTCAAGATCTGATGTACGTCGTCCATGTAACCATCATCTACTCAATCCCAATGTACGTAAGATCCGACCTTTTCTCCAAACATAATTTTTTGAAGAACCCCTGGCTTTGTCATATTACACACTACAATAGGCAACTTGGATTCCTCGCATAGCGTGAATGCCGTCTTGTCCATCACACGCAATCCCCGGCGAATGACCTCATGCCCAGCAATATGAGCAAAATGCTCGGCGTGCTGATCTACCTCTGGATCAGCCGAGTAAATGCCGTCCACACGCGTGGCCTTAATCAATACATCTGCATCAACCTCCAAGGCACGCAAGGCAGCAGCAGTGTCGGTGGTGAAGTAGGGATTCCCTGTTCCAGATCCAAAAATCACAATACGCCCCTTTTCTAAATGACGAATGGCGCGTCGCCGAATAAATGGCTCCGCAATTTCTTCCATCTTAATCCCTGATAGTAGCCGGGTTTTCAGAGTCATCTGCTCCATAGCATCCTGAAGCGCCATAGCATTAATCATGGTAGCAAGCATTCCCATGTAATCGCCGTGAGCGCGAGTCATGCCCCGAGTTGTCGTCATCACACCCCGAAAAATATTGCCCCCACCGATGACAATGGCTAATTCAATCTGATGGTCTACAACGGCCTTTAAATCCTTAGCCCACGCCGTAAGCACCTTCTCATCAATCCCGAAGGCCTGATCTCCTAAGAGCGCTTCACCACTAAGCTTGATCAGAACCCGTTTGTATATCGGCTTATCTGATGGAGTGGGTTGGAGTGCCATTGATATGGAGAATTATTCTTCTCCCAAAGCACATCGAATAAATCCATCAACGTCTGCGCCCGCCCCTTTGAGCACATCTCGCACCCGTTGAGAAGCATCCTTAACAAATGGTTGCTCAACCAGAACGTTGTCCTTAAAGAATCGCTCCAACTTTCCCCGTGCAATCTTGTCTAGAATGTGTTCGGGCTTGCCCTCTAAGCGCGCCGCTTCTCGGCCAATTTCAAGCTCCTTATCTTGGATCTCTTGGGGAACTTCGTCACGGTGAGCTGCAACGGGGTTAAGTGCAGCAACCTGCATCGCGATATCCCTACCAGTAGAGGAGACCTCTCCCTGCCCCGTAACAGACACCAACACGCCTAAGCGTGAACCAGGATGAATGTAGTCAATGACTTGTCCGCTTTCAGATGTGAGGATAAAAAATCGGCGCACATCAAGTTTTTCCCCGATCTTTCCTGTCAGATCTGTCACGGTTTCCTTGACGGTGCGACCTTGATCAATGGGTAAGGCTAAAAGCTCGTCAAGCGTTGAAGGGCGATGGTCCAAGATCACATCGGCCACGGTATTGGTAAATGACACAAACTCATCATTGCGCGCGACAAAATCGGTTTCACAATTCACTTCTAGGATAATTCCTGTTTGCCCTGAATCGTTAATTCGGGTGACAATCATCCCTTGAAGCGCTTCGCGCTCCGCACGTTTGGCCGCAACCTTCTGTCCTTTCTTCCGCAAGTGATCAATGGCTGCATCAAGGTCCCCATCGGCATCTTGTAAGGCACGTTTGCAGTCCATCATCCCTGCCCCCGTCAAATCACGTAGTTGCTTGACATCTTTTGCTGAAATAGACATGTAATCGTTAAATTAAAATAGGTTGTGCTGCTTTCGCATCAAAAACGATCTGTCAATTAAATGTGACATTATTGGCTTTGACGCTTCTCCTTTTCTGCTTTTTTATTTTCAGCGTCAATCTTGGCCGACTTGCGTCCTTCGTTGACAGCATGAGCGATGGTATTGGTAATGATCTGAATCGCCTTAAAAGCATCATCATTAGAAGGAATCACATAATTCACTAAATCGGGATCACAATTAGAATCAACTAAGGCGATAATTGGGATTCCGAGTTTGCGAGCTTCGCTCACCGCAATGCGTTCCCTGCGAATGTCTACAACAAACAAACAACCAGGAGTGCGCGGCATCGCCGCAATACCACCGAGGTTTCTCTGCAGTTTGTCCAATTCGCGGGACTTCATCAGGCGCTCTTTCTTTTTGAGTTGATCAAGCGTTCCATCCTCTCCCATTTTAGCCAAATTCTCCATACGGCGAATGCTATTACGAATCGTCTGAAAATTGGTAAGGGTTCCACCAAGCCATCGTTCAACTACATACGGGGAGTCGCAGGACTGCGCGGCCTGACGCACCGTATCTCTGGCTTGTTTTTTGGTACCCACAAAGAGAATAGATTTGCCCTGTTTCGCAAATCGAGCCGCTGCGGCTGCCGCCTGTGAAAGCATTTTTTGGGTTTGCGCCAGATCAATAATATGGATCCCATTGCGCTGCATAAAAATGTAGCTCCGCATTTTAGGGTTCCAGCGACTGGTCAAATGCCCAAAGTGTGTCCCGGCCTTCAATAGGTCGTCAACAGGGACAAGATGATCTGAAGATACATGTGAATTTGACATAGAGATAAATGGGTTTAGCCGCCAGAAAGATCATATGCAAAAGCCAACCATAAGGCACCCGGCTATGCATCACATTCCGTGCGAGATGTAAGGGTTATCGTTTAGAGAATTGGAATCTTTTACGTGCTTTAGGACGTCCATACTTTTTACGCTCTACCATTCGAGGGTCACGCGTCAAAAATCCCGCATCCCTCAGAGGTTTACGATGCTCTTCATCGGCCAATACAAGCGCACGAGATGTGCCCAAACGAATGGCTTCCGACTGACCAGTAAGCCCACCACCCTGCACATTAACTAAAAGGTCAAATTGACCCGTTGTGCCAGTGACCTCAAAGGGAGAGAGCAAGGCTTGTCGCCGAGTTTCAACTTTGAAATAATCTTCAACAGGTCGCCGATTAATAAGGATGTCCCCATTACCTGGGCGTAGATACACACGCGCAGTAGAGGTTTTTCTTCGACCAAGTCCAATGTACTGTTTAAGATTCGTCATCGTAATGATTATTGGAGTGAGAGTTCTTCAGGTTGCTGTGCAGTGTGAGGATGCTCACGGCCTGCATAAACCTTGAGTTTGGTCATCATTTGTCGACCTAGAGGGCCCTTAGGCAACATTCCCTTGACGGCATGGCGCAAGAGATGTTCGGGGTTTCTGTGTCGCATGACGCTGGCTGTCCTAGATTTTAACCCCCCAGGGTACCCACTGTAACTGTAGTATAATTTGGCCTCTTCCTTGTTGCCAGTGAAGCGAACCTTATCAGCATTGACGATGATGACATAATCGCCAGTGTCTACATGAGGGGTAAACGAAGGCTTGTGTTTTCCACGTAAAATGGTTGCAATCCGCGAAGCCAAGCGGCCGACAATGGCCTGCTCTGCGTCAATGACGAACCACTTGCGCTGCACCTCGGAGATTTTGGCGCTACGTGTCTTATAACTTTGCGTATCCATTGTTGCTGAGTAAAATTAAAGCGTAACATGCTGATACGCATCGATAGATCATAGGGTTCACATTTCAGCGGCTATCGCTCAAGTTTGTTGAGCATCACGGGCATGATCAGGAACGTGAGATGGATAGAATCACTTTGTGGAACGGGTTTTAAGAGTGCTGCGCGATTGGGAATCCCCATAGAGAGCGTGATCTCATCTGAGGGTAGATATCGGAGGAGTTCCAAAAGGTACTGCGCATTAAATCCGATTTGTGTGGGTTCTCCACTGTAAGCGCAGGTGACGGTTTCTGACCCCTTAGTGGAACGCTCAACATCCACAGCATTGATCACCATCACATCGTCTTTACAGTCTAAAACGATATGATTAGAATTTTCTGACGCAAAAATATTAACGCGCTGAATACTGCCAAGGAGGTCTTTGCGATTGACATGAAGAATTTTGTCATTTTCTTCTGGAATTGCGCGTTCATAATTCGGGAATTTAGCGTTGATAAGCCGACTGATGACCTGTGTGTATCCAAAATCAATACATAAATGATTTTCGGTAATCTGAATCGTACTATCATCAAGACCCTCAATGCGCGTCACTTGCTGTAGGGCTTTGTGAGGAGTTAACGCTTTCACATCAAGGCCTCCATCATAGGTCTTAAAGATGCAACGGGCAAGACGGTGTCCATCTGTTGATACAACGCGCGCGGAGCCATTGAGAATTTCAAATAGAATTCCCATCATGCCGGGGCGTGATGTATCCTGCCCAGTGGCAAACCCGATCAGATCAAACCCAGTTTTAAGAAGTTGACGGTCAAACGTTACTTCTTGGGCATCGGTAATGGTTGGAAATTCGGGAAAAGAGTTTCCTTTAAAGCCCATCCAATCGTATTGGCCACTATCATGCGAAAGGAGGATTTTATAGTGTTCGTTAACATGGCAGGTGATCGGAATGTCGGGAAGAGATCTGCATGTGTCGAGAAACTGTTGTGCGGGAACAGCAACCACGCTTGGCTCATCGGCTTCCTCGCTGAGGAATATCACTGGAATCTTATGACGAATAGAGATTTCCATGTCGGTAGCCCGAAGTTCAAGGAGATCGCCTTTTCGCTCCAAAAGAACGCATTTGAGAATTTCCTTATCAGGTTTTCTTGGTAAGGCACCACATACACTATCAAGTGCACGATAGAGCTCCGTGTTAACAGTTGTAAATTTCATAGTTTATTTTCAATCTGATGATAGGTGAACCCTGCGCCGAATTTCTTCTACTCGGTTTTGGTAATGTGCATCGGTTTCAATGAGGTTGTTCACGCTTTTGATGGCGTGAACCACCGTGGAATGATCCCGGCCTCCAAATTGCAGACCGATGGCTTTATGGGTATAATCAAGTTCTCTACAAAGATACATTGCGAGTTGACGAACTTGGACGATTTCTCTTTTTTTGGTTTTCTCATGGAGTCGGTGCTGATCAATGCCAAAAAACTCACAAACTAGTTTTTGAACCCTGTCAATGGAAAGTGTTGCATGGGGGCGTTGCACAAAATCTCTCAGTGCGTGCCGAACTAGATCCTCATTGATTTCTTGTTGAGTGTAGGTTGCTTGTGCCAACAGCCGGACAAGAGCCCCTTCAAGTTCGCGGACATTTTGTGTAATATTGTGGGCGATATAATCAACAACAGGTGAAGGAAGCGAGAGTCCAATCTCTTCAGATTTTCGTAGCAGGATCGCCGTGCGAGTTTCTAAATCTGGGGGTTGAAGATCCGCCTGAAGTCCCCAACAGAAGCGTGACAGCAGGCGCTCTTCAATTCCGCTAATCTCTTTTGGAGGGCGGTCAGCACTCAGTACAATTTGATTGCCGTTTTGCTGAAGATCATTGAAGATACAGAAAAACTCTTCCTGTGTTTTTTCTTTCCCACCAAAAAATTGCACATCATCAATAATAAGGAGATCAATTTTCCTATACATACTCGAGAACGTAGGGACCTGCTTATCTTGAATCGCCTTCACAAAATCAGTGGTGAATCGCTCGCTGGAAACATAGAGAACCTTTTTGTCTGGATGACAGACGCGCACCTGATTACCAATCGCCTGCATCAGATGCGTTTTTCCAAGCCCGACACCCCCGTAAATCAAAAACGGATTATAAGCGGTCCCGCCAGGACAGTAGGCAATAGCCTTAGAGGCACTATAGGCAAGATTGTTGCAATCTCCCACAATAAACTTATCAAAGGTATAGCTTTCAACTAGCGGACTTTTCTTCTTAGGGCTGTTTTGACTTGGGAGGACAGGGTCTACTTTGCTTTCGGTTGATGCAGGGACTTGGTAAGATTTCTGGGCTTTCTCTGGTTCAGGCTCCTGGATCACCATCACCTCATAGTATAATTGACTCTGATCCCCAAGAACTTGGGCCAACGCTGAGCGCAACAGAGCGTTATACTGCCCTTCAAGATATTCGTAATGGAAAGGTGCTGGAACTCGGATGATCAGCTTTAATTGACCTGATTCCTCCACGATATCTACAGGTTCAAGTTTGCTAAACCATGTTGTAAAGCCTTGAGGGGCGACATGATCCCGAATGATGGCAAGGCATTCACTCCATGCAGATTTCGCAGTATAAGGCATTAGGTGAAGTCTGATTCAGTATGTAGAATAATGTACAATATAATCACTGAATAAACGCAGATAATACAAAGTGCAAGATAGTTATCCACAAGTTGTTCACAAAAAATCTACGGATTCAAGAAATCTTAGGTGCTCCAAAATTGTTGGAATTTTTAATTGGATCTAACGTTTAGAGGCTAAAAAATGACGAAATTCGGCCTAAAACCCGCCTCCTGTACTAATTTACAACACTATGATCAAAAACAAACTCAATCATGGCGCAACTTATCCACAACTTATCCACACTTTCAACAAATTCCGAAAAGATAGTATCTAATTATTAAAATCGCATATGATTCAGCCATCATGAAACAGAGTTTCGGCATCATACAATGAGGAATCTCGTCATGCACCATAGACCTAAAGGGAATGATATACGTGAGTACCCATCAATTAGACGGCTACCTGTTGCGTATCCATTTCACGGATCATAGGAGTTCCTGACGGAAACGCTCCTCCACGTGCAGATGCCCCAATCCCGAAGGCCTGTAATACATTCGCAGATGCGTTGATATCTGCGTGATCCGTATGGCCACACGCCATACACTCAAATCTACTTTGTGTCTTGCGATTGACTTTATCTGTATGACCACACTGGTTACAGCGTTGACTGGTATACTTCGGATCAACAAGAATCACATTGCCGAACTTGTAATCGCAATAAGACTTGAACCGCCCCCATCCAGCGTTCTGTATGACGCGGTTCAACCCCGCCTTCGCCCTCACATTGGTTCCAGGCTTCTCAACCGTACCCTTAGCGGACTTGGACATAGCCGTGATCTTCAAGTCTTCACGTTTCAACGTATGGGCTTTATTGGACAATTGACGGCTATGTTGATGCGCCGCATTGACTCTGCAATTCTTCTGTTTTCGCTTCCACTTGTTGATCTTACGCTTCGTTCGTTTGTATCTACCCGATCCCTTTTGTTGCCGGGATAATTTACGTTGATACCTACGAATCTTAATCTCTTTATCCGTTAAGTCAGGGAGCGGTAACATGCCCTGTTCGCCATCCGTTGATGAATACGAAATGTTATAGGTGTTCAAGTCAATGCCAATCTCTTTGCCATCGTCCACCTTCTCTGGTAGATTAGTGACTTTGTAAATTACGCTCATCTTCCAGTACCGTCCGTCTTTCTTCACGGTGACTTCAATCGGCTCACCGTCTGGATAAGGATTACCTCCTTTCCTACGAAACTTCATCCAGCCAACCTTCTGGATATAGACATCATTCCCTCGGATCTTAAACAATCCTTTGGTCGCCGTAAATGAATTGTGTTGAAACCGATTATGGAACGTAGGATGATCACGTAATCCCTTGAAGAAAGCCTGCCACGCCTCTGCCTGATGCTTTAAGGTGTTTCGTACAATATTGGACGAGTACTGATTCAACCAAGAAATGGTTGGGCGAAAAGAAGTGTATCTCCTACTTAATGACGGCCAGGTCAATTCTGGATTATCCTTATGTTCGTCTTTATAGTCCCTGTTGATTTGGTCAAGAAACGTATTCCATACAAACCTGCATGCTCCGCAAAGACCTGACAAGAGATGGGCTTTCCACTGCGTGCCGGGTAATAGACGATACTCTATTCCACGATAGGAACAGTTTGAACCCGAAGGGTTAGAAGCCCTTTGAACAGGCATGATATCAAGGTTACGTTGGTGTTATGGTAAGCAATAGGGTAGATTCTCCTCTATCCTATTGTGTCTGTTATACTCTCCAAAATAGAATGGTTCCATTCTTTGGGTACTCACGTATATAATTCCCAAACATTAATAGTACCATGATCTAATCAATTGTGAGTCGTGATGATTTTCGCACAGTACCCATCTAAGGTATCTATTAATTCAACAAATTACTCGCTCAGATGTTTAAAGTTTGTGTATGTCACAGCGCTCATAGATCTTGGATGAACATCCATAATCATGGTAAAGGTTAATCTATTTAATTGTAAGGAACAGAGATTTCAAATTACCGCCTCAGATGTCGGGTTATCGAATCAAATATTTTCAGATATTTTCGTCAAAGTCACGTTGAAGCATGTGACCGATCTCATTTCTGTGACGTTGGAGGTTTCTGCCAATGCCTTGATGGAGTGCGATAGAACTCTAAGAGAATTTGTTGGACCCATTTCGAATCGCTATGTGTTGTACTTGCATTACAATCAATTAGAGTTCAATGACGATGAACTCACAGAATACATCCAGATTGCCCCCAAACAGCAAATATTTGATGCAACGGATGTGATTCATGATCTATTACAACTCGCGATACCACTCAGAAAAATTTCCCCTGAGGCGAAACAAGAACCCCTTCAAGCCGTGTTTGGTGAATCCACTCCAGAAACCGATCATCGCTGGTCACCGTTACTAAAACTACTCAACCAGTAAGAAACACTACAAAAGTAGGAAGAGACTGTTTGGAACCATACATCACTAAAATGGTAAACCCTCAGATCAGTCTAATTGAACTGCTGAATTTTGGACAATCACTTGATATAATAAAAGATAGACCACAAGGATAATGGCTAATCCCAGAAGAAAACATTCAAAATCTCGTACCCGTAAACGGCGAAGCGTTTATTATGGAAGTCTCAGTGAACCAACGCTCTTGGAATGTAACCACTGCTCTGAAATTAAAAAATTTCATCGCGTGTGTCCAAGCTGCGGCATATACCGTGGACGTCAGATTTTAGGAAGAAGAATTGAAGCAGGATCTGTCCGAGTACAAGACTCTACCGCGGGTGTGTGATTGCAGAACGAATCACTCACAGATTATGGTTCTGCCCAAAACTTATAAAGGGCCATGGCAATTCGTGTGACAGTTGATGCCATGGGTGGAGATCACGCCCCCAATGAAATCGTTGAGGGGGCGGTTCAGGCTATCAAATCCTCTAAGGGAAGAATTCATATACAGCTCTGCGGTCCCCAAAAGATTGTTCAGTCGGCTTTGGATTCCTGTGGCGCGCCTTCGGGAATTGAAATCCTCCATGCTCCGCAGGTGATCGGCATGGGCGACTCTCCTGTGGCCGCCGTTCGCTCAAAGCGAAATTCATCCATCCATGTGGGGCTAACGCATCACAAAGAGAGTCAATCAGATGCCTTTATCAGTGCAGGGAATACAGGTGCAGTAGGTGCAGCATCTCTGTTTGTTCTCGGCCGTCTAGCAGGTGTCTTTCGTCCGTCTATTCCAACCCTCTTTCCGACGACCGATGGTGTGTGCACGATTCTTGATGTTGGTTCAAATATGGATAGTCGGCCTGAGCATTTACTGCAGTTTGCAAAAATGGGATCGGCGTATGCGCGGATCATGATGGATATTGCGCAACCTCGTATCGGACTTCTGAGTGTCGGCGAGGAACCCGCTAAAGGCAATGAACTCGTAAGGTCAGCCCATGAATTGTTAGTCAATGCATTAGAACTGAACTTTATTGGAAATATTGAAGGTCGAGATATTTTTCACAAAAAAGCAGATGTGGTTGTATGTGATGGATTTGTCGGAAACGTGATCCTCAAGTTGGCGGAAAGCCTGATGACGGCCTTGCCTGAAATGATCCATCAAGAGCTACAAGACTTAAAGGCCGATCAATCTGCGCTTGATCTTATCAAGACGATGCTTTCGGGTCTTGCCCGCCGATTTGATCCCGAACACTATGGTGGTGGAAGCCCGTTATTAGGCGTAGAAGGCGAGGTACTGATCATGCACGGCTCAGCGACCGCAGGAGCCGTGGAGCAATGTATTATGTTAGCGGCTCAGGCAGCGAAAGCGAATTTGACGAGCGAGATCCAACGTGCACTGGCTCCCTGAAATAGACATCTTAGACGATGGAACCTAAACCACACGCAGCCATCACGGCCGTCGGTCATTATTTACCCGATACCCGACTGACAAATCAAGATCTATCAGAAATGGTGGATACTACCGATGAATGGATCAGGTCAAGAACTGGCATTCAGGAGCGTCGAATTCTGACAGGAGAAAACAAAGGCGTTTCCTATATGGCCGCCTATGCAGCCCAAGAAATTCTTGACAAGCGAGGGATACAGGCCGATGACATTGATGTCATTATCGTTGCGACGGTGACGGCGGATATGTCGTTTCCTGCCACGGCTTGTTTAGTTCAAGCCGAAATCGGTGCAACCAATGCTTGGGGGTTTGACTTGTCTGCAGCGTGCACTGGCTTTTTGTTTGCTCTTAATACGGGTGCAGGATTGGTTGAGAGTGGGCAAGCCTCCAAGGTGTTGGTGATTGGATCGGACAAGATGAGTTCAATTACCGATTATACCGACCGTAAGACGTGTGTCCTGTTTGGGGATGCAGCCGCAGGCGTCTTGCTTGAGATGGACCCTAGCCGTAACGGGATCATTGATTCGCAGCTGCGGGTTGATGGTCATGGTTGGGAGGCTTTATGTATGTTAGGTGGTGGTAGCCGTCACCCTGCCACACATGACACCGTTGACCAAAAAATGCATTATATCCATCAGGACGGACAGACGGTCTTCAAGGTGGCTGTCAAAGGCATGGCAGATGTGGCTGTGGAGATCATGGAGCGCAATCATCTCAATGGGAATGACATCCGGTATTTAGTTCCTCATCAGGCCAATCAACGCATTATTGATGCTGTTGCCAGACGCATGAACCTTAACCCCGATCGTGTGATGCGGAATATCTCCAGATACGGCAATACCACCGCAGCGACCATTCCCTTGTGTTTATATGATTGGGAGTCTGACCTCAACAAAGGCGATAATCTTGTCCTTGCTGCTTTTGGGGGTGGGTTTACTTGGGGAGCAACGTATCTTCGCTGGGCTTATGATTCAGATGTATCAATGCCAGCGACTAATCCTTTTGATGAAGCTAGCTCTGATGTCTGACCAACAACTTGCACTTTTATTTCCAGGACAAGGGTCCCAGATAGCTGAGATGGGCAAGGACTTGTTTACAGAGATTCGCCGCTCACGTGACATCTTTGCGGCTGCCGATGAGGTTCTTAAGTTTCCATTGACTAAATACTGTTTCAAAAGCATTGAGGAGGATCCTCAAGCGTTAAAAAAATTGACCAATACCGCCATTTGCCAGCCCGCCCTCTTCACGCATTCAATTGCAATACTTGCGGCTTTGGATTTGGCGCCTGATTTGGTAGCAGGCCACAGTGTCGGGGAATACACAGCCCTTCATGCTTCGGGGGCACTTTCATTTGAGGATGCTTTGCGCTTGGTTCGTTTTCGGGGGGAGCTCATGGCGATGGCGGGTCAGGGCCGCTCTGCGGGTATGACGGCCGTCATAGGACTCTCGGGAGATATTGTGGATGCGATATGCCGAAAACTTTCAATTTCGCGCAGCACCGTCGTCTGTGCGAACTATAATACTCCGAACCAAACGGTGATCTCTGGTGACACAGACGCGCTCCGGGCCGTCGAGCCACCTCTTAAAGAGGCGGGGGCTCGAAAGTTGATCCAACTACCGGTCAGTGGTGCCTTTCATTCCCCGCTCGTTTCTAAAGCGAGGGAAGCCCTGGCTCAGAGGTTATCCGAAGTGACCATCAAACAACCGGTATGTCCGATCTATCTGAATGTGACCGCACAGCCTGCCCTGGATCCAGAACACATTCGCTCGCGTATGTTGGAGCAACTCACAAGCCCAGTTCGCTGGTTTCAGTCGCTTCAGAATATGCCAGAAAACACTAAATTTATAGAAGTAGGATCTGGGCGTGTGCTCAGTGGATTGGTGCGTCAAACCCTTGGACGCACAGCTGATGTAATTTCAATCTCTTCCGCCAGTGACGTGACGGCGTTTTTGGATGCTGATTAACGAAATGGATTTTAAGGACTCCCGAATTTTGGTGACAGGTGGAAGCCGTGGCATTGGTCGTGCCATTGTGGAGGCATTTGCAGATCGAGGTGCCCGGGTAGCGTTTACTTATCAAAGCAGTACTGATGTCGCTGAATCGCTTAAAGAGCAGGTCAATGGATTAGCCTTCCAGTGTGATGCGTCCGATTTTGCGGCCGCTGAATCAACGGTGAAGGCAATTATTGAACAGTGGGAAGGACTAGACATCTTAGTCAATAATGCAGGGATAACCCGAGATGGTTTGGTCATGCGAATGAGTGAGTCTCATTGGGATATCGTGATCACAACAAACTTAAAGAGTGCTTTCAATTATAGTAAGGCGGTTTCTGGCGTAATGATGCGCCAGCGTTTTGGCCGTATCATCAACATCTCTTCAGTGATTGGTTTGACGGGCAATGCTGGTCAGGCAAATTATGCAGCGTCAAAATCGGGCATGATCGGCTTCTCGAAAAGTTTAGCCAAAGAGCTAGGTCCTCGAGGCGTGACGGTGAATGTCATTGCTCCTGGGTTTGTGGAGACGGATATGACGGACCAGATGCATGAGAAGATCAAAGAGAAGTTCATCAATCATATTCCTGCACGTCGTACGGCGAAGCCCGAAGAAATTGCGGCTTCCGTGTTGTTTTTAGCATCAAAAAATGCATCTTACATCACTGGCCAAGTCATTGGAGTTGATGGCGGTTTATCCATGTAGATCGTGAGTAAGTCATTTACGACAAGTCTAGATTTTTCCTCCCGGGCTCAGCAGATCAGTAAAGAGTCTGCGGCTGAGCGTAGCTTCTCTGAAGTCAATTCAGAGATGACTCCGGCGACACCTGATTCGCTGGGTCAAGGTGCAAGGTTAGCCTTTGATAAAAGTGGTTGGCCAGAGTTGATGCGCGTGCAAGCACACTCAATTCCGTGTATGGCATCTGGAGAAGATTTGATCGTGCAATCGCGCACGGGGTCCGGCAAGACTGGGGCTTTTTTGCTACCCTTATTTGATACCATAGATCCAGACGTTCGCCTTGCCCAAGCTTTGATCCTCACGCCCACAAGGGAATTATCCAGTCAGATTTACAAAGAGTTTAATCGGATCAATCCAATTCCAGAGAAGATACGAGGTGTTCTCATTTATGGAGGGGTGGGATACAAGAGGCAAAAAGATGGCTTATCGCAGGGTTCTCAAGTTGTCATTGGCACACCAGGTCGAATTTTAGATCATCTGGAGCGGAAGACCTTTAATCTTTCAAAGCTTCAAGTCTTCATTCTTGATGAAGCGGATGAAATGCTCTCTATGGGTTTCTACCCCGCCATGGTTGCCCTAAAATCCTATCTTCCTAAAAAGCGGCAGTCATGCATGTTCAGTGCAACGATGCCTCCCAAAGTGCGGTCACTGGGGAAGGAGTTTTTGGATCATCCTCGATTTTTGGGTCTCAGCGATGATGGAATAGGTGTTGCGACCATAGATCACCGCTACTATGCAGTCGTTGATCCGATGGAGCGGGCGCGTGCATTATCTCGACTGATTGAATTTGAAAACCCTGACTCAGCCATCATCTTTACCAATACCCGCAGAGATGTTTCATTTCTTTCAGACTTTTTGAGTAATTATGGGTTCAACATCGGCGCCATCAGCGGTGATTTCTCTCAGCGTGCGCGTGAGAGGGTCATCCAACAACTACGACAAGGGAAAATCCGATTTTTAATTGCAACGGATGTTGCCGCCCGAGGGATTGATATTTCTGAGTTGAGTCATGTCTTCCAATACGATGTTCCAATAGAGTCAGAACTATATATTCACCGTACAGGTAGGACTGCGCGTGCGGGAAAGGCAGGCGTTGCCATGACCCTGGCGACATGGGAGGAGGAGTCACGGCTCACGGCCATTGCACACCAATTTGATATTCACATGGAAAAACGATCATTACCCACACCAGAGGAGGTCGCCTCGCGCACCGCCCAGAGAATCACCGTCGTCTTGGAACAGCAGTTAAGGGGAAAGACAAACCTTGAGCGTGAGCGACTGTCTCAGTTTGTACCGATGGTAAAAACGTTAGCCGATGAGGAGCCCGAGTTAATCGCAATGCTCGTTGATGAATTAAATCAGGCTCGGATGAAGCCCGATCATCAGGCCCAACAGCAGAGGCCTAAAAAGAACAGACCTCGGAGAGACAAGCGAAGGCGATAAGATTGTTCTGAGGATCAAGGAAATCTCCAACAGAACCGATGAGGAAAGGGTTTTTCTATGACCACAAGCCCGTTGGCACCATTACTGCATTTGGCTTGAATAAATCTATGATATCTATCTGACTTCAATATCTTGATCACTTGCAATTTTAAGTTCCTCCTCTGAATACTCCATCGCACGGATGATACCATTGTCCCCCTCTAACCGGATGAGTGTACCACTTAGAGTCTTCAATTTCAGACGCTGACTTTGAAAATGCCTTAATGCACTCAAAACTGTGGGTAGTAGCAAATACCTGAACATTGTATTCTTTGGAAGCATTTAGAACCATCTTCCAGAATTCCTCCATGGCCGAAAAGTGGACTCCGTTGTCAACCTCGTCAATCATGAGGAACCCATTATGACTGATTGCCAGCGCGAGACAAGTAGCAAAAACCCGAGCAATACCATCTCCAAGACTTTTGAGGGGAACAGGCTTCTGATAATCTTGAACCTTTACAAAAATTCGTCGATTAATTCCAGAAAATCGACTGTAATCATCGCCAACCACCGCAATACGTTCTATCTTCTGCCTCATTATTTTGATAGCATTCAGAGTAAATTCTTCGGCCGGGTGAAGAACAATCTTGTCCTAAGTATCTAGCCCGGTTGCTAGGTAGACCAGGACCGAGCGCTTCACAATTAATTGGGGTTGGCATCTCTTGGAGGCCCAGCCCGGTCTGCTTTGACCGTCTTCGTGGTCAATAGCGATAAAAATCAGACTCAGATACTCCATTAAACCACGGGAGAATTGATTCCACATCTCTGTAAGTCACCTTTAATGCATGGATTGATTCAGAATAGAGTTTTGAGAATAGTTCCTGCTGAACTTCTGATAATTCATTAACAGTTACAATCATAAGTCGCAGGGTACTATCTCCTGATAGTGGCCCAATTGAGATAGTCTCAGAGGGAATTATTGATCTTCCATATAAAGAGAGCGGAATAATCTGGGGCCATAACGGAATCCCGATCTTCATCAAGTGCTTCGATTAATTCATCTCGGGTTAAGAGTAATTGTTGAAATAAATCGTGATCAGTACGAAGAGCAACACGCGAACAGCCTCAAGCAAAGTTGTTTTACCTACTCCATTTAAGCCTGCAATTAAGGTTACTCGTCGGAGTTGGTTATTGAAAAGTCTTTGATTCCTCGAAAGTTAGTGATTGACAAATCAGGCAAATGAAAGCTAGTCATTTACTTGTGGTGTGCAGTGAGTAGATGTTGAATAATAGTGATATCTTTGAATAGTGTAATCATGACACATTATAGAATGTTCTAATTATGTGCCACAAATACGACTTCTCAAATCATATCGCGGATATTTTCGTATCTCTTCAAAATTCTTAAAAGTCAATCATAGATTGTCAAGTATTTAATGATCAGTCCAGAGTGTGTTATTCCCGAATCATAGCGAAGATCGCCATTTAGCAGGCCTGTTCAAACTCAACGTTTGGATGCGAACGCACAGACTTATTAAGCAAAATGCACAGCAGTAGATGTGAACATTTGCTATCCCAGTTCTTTTGCCAACGGATTTCGCCGAGTTCAACCATAATGCTGGTCTTTAATTAATTCAATTGAAACAAAAAAGTACTCTACTGCATAAGATTGTTCAGTAAACTAAAATATCCATGAAAAAATTTGAACGACATGATGTGGCACATCTCTTCGATCGCCTATCACAAGGATCTCAAAAGCGAATTATTGCTATCAATGGTCCGAGACAGGTGGGAAAGACAACAATCGCTCTTCAGCTGAGGAGCCGATTGATTAAATCACGGATCCCCTGTTGGTATATGCCAATGGATGATTTTTATTCTAGCGAGTCTGACTGGCTTAAAGTGAGAATAGATGATGGACAAGGCAATGCAAACCAAGATTTGTTTGAGGGTGAGGTTATAAGACATGATGTTCCACCCAATGAGCGGCTACTATTTGAAATATGGAAAAAAGCTCGTAGCGATTCCATGAAGTCAGAAAATGGCTTGGTTCTGATTTTTGATGAAATCCAAACAATTCAACGTTGGTCAAATCTTGTGAAAGGATTATGGGACACAGACCAAAGGCAACAATACCCACTTCGTGTGGTGATTTTAGGATCTGCGCCTTGGAGGTTGATGATCGGGCAGAATGAAAGCCTTGCAGGACGTTTTGATTCTTATCAAGTCACACATTGGTCACTTCCAGAAATAACTCTGGCTTTTGGAGCAACGGTTGAAGAATTTATGTTTTATGGGGGTTATCCTGAACCCTTCACGAGAGGATCAAAAGGAATCGTGTTGAGAGATTGGCGGGACTATATCATAAAAACAGTCATGACGCCCGTTCTTGATCGCGACATCATTGGCCTAACACGTATCCAAAACCCCGCTCTGATGCGGCAATTAGTTGATCTCGCACCACGTTATTCGGGGCAAGTTATTTCCTACAACAAGTTACTTGGCAAATTACAAGATGCAGGCAATGCAACCACATTAGCAAGTTATCTAACATTACTATCCGATGCAAATTTAATTGCAGCTTTAGATCAATACTCAAACTCTCCTCAGATAGGCAAAAAAAGCTCTCCCAAGCTCAATGTTCTAAATACTGCACTCATGACAGCCACATCAGGTTATTCTTTTAAGGAGGCGCAGGCCGACCGGTCCTACTGGGGGCGTATTGTGGAGAGTTCAGTAGGAGCGCATTTATATAATACTCGTGATACGGCAACCCATATTCACTATTGGCGTCACGATGGAGGCCAGTATGAGGTTGATTTTGTCATTTCACGTGGTCCCCATCTGTTAGCTGTGGAAGTAAAGAGTGGCAATAAACAAGACTATCGAGGATTGAATGAATTTAGAGATCGCTTTAAAGGTGTCAAAACTATGCAGATAGGTCCTAAGGCGATCCCATTCAACGAGTTTTTTTCACTTACCGCTGATGATTGGATTGATAAAATATGTGTGAAATAGCAGAGCGTTCCGTTACTCTGGTTAATCCCATCAATGATGTATCCACGAACGACAGGAATCTAACATTAAGCGACTTCAGATCTGCTCACAGTTATGTTCTTTTAGGCGAGCCTGGTATGGGCAAGAGTACTGAGTTTTATGTGGAAACTCAGAGGATTGGTACCACAAAGCCCATATCCGCACAACAGTTTATTAATCAAGGTGTTGAAAAATTTCTACGGGGCCCCCTTTTTATTGATGCACTTGATGAGGCTCGTGTTGGTAGCGGAGGCCTTAGATCGGTGATTGGTAAAATTATTGCCCGCATCGCAGATTTGGGGAATCCTAAATTTCGTCTCTCGTGCCGCTTGCTTGATTGGAATAGAATTGGAGTCCAAAAAGCACTCAGATTATTATCGGATTACGAAGAAAGTCCAATCATGAAGCTTAATCCTCTCAGTCACGAGGATATACGAACGATTGTTTCTGCTCATGAAGTTGACCCAGTCCGATTTGCTCAACAAGCACGGGAGAACAATATGGGCTTATGCATCAATAATCCATTGTTACTCACGCTTGTGATCAAATCTGATCAATGGCCAAGCACTCCAACGAAGATGTTTGAGAATGCATGTCATGAGCTGTTAAAACATAGCCATGGCGGTTGCTTGTCTAAGAGACTGCCAGATCAAGAAAGCATTCTCAATGCTGCTGGGCAGCTTTGCACACTCCTGCTGATTGCAAATAAGATGGGTTGGTCAGTAGAATCTACAGAAAACCAAGATGTCCCTTCTTTAGAAGGTCTCAATCATGAGAACTCTGAACTGCTTCATCAAGCCCTTAAATCACCACTTTTTCAAGGTATTGCGTCAAGCCGATCTCCAATCCACAGGCTTGTGGCAGAGTATCTGGGTGCCCGTTATTTGGATCAAATCATCCAGAATGGCATGAGTGTTCGGCGGATATTGGCCCAATTCACAGGATATGATGGAGTTTTGTTTTCCGACCTTCAAGGGCTTATAGCATGGCTTGCAGCTTTTAACTCTCAAATAAGATCAACCCTGATTCGATGGGATCCGATGGCACTAGCATTTAACGGCGATGTAACTAAGTTCAGCATTATAGAGCGTAGAAGTCTATGTGCCAACCTTGGACGCTCCCATGAATTAGCGGATGCATGGTCCTGTATATCCGCTCTCGGCGTTCTGACAGGGACTGAGAGATTATCATTGATTTGGGAATTAACTAAATCCCATGAGCGCTCAGAGGGCATAAATAGGTTGATCTATCGTCTGCTTCAAGGCATTCCCGAAATCTACACCATGATGGAAGTGAGCGGGGAGGGCATCCCTAAAAGTCAGTGTGAAATCAATCAGGGTCACCTCTTAAAAATTGTATCTGATCCTAGTTGGGATGACTATGTTCGCTGTAAGGCACTTGATGTATTAGATATAATCCTTGATGGGAATTCGCTTCGGGGAACCATTTTTAGAGGTCTACTTAAAGATGTGACCGAGGGACGATGTCCAGACATAAAGAATGATCTTAGAGGCGCCCTGTTGAAGCATATGTATCCAAGTGAGTTGCAACCCCTAGAAATATGGGACTACCTTATAAGTGGAGAAGTCACATTCAGGTATGATGCTTATCTGGAGTTTTGGGACCAGATCGTTGAGAGATCACTGGAAAGCCAGATCATAGAATTATTAGATGTGCTGTGTGAGAAGGCCTCCGAAGTGATTCCAAAATTAGTCAAGCATAGAAATCAAGTCATCGTCCTCAAACTTATATCTCAAGGACTTGAGTTGTTTGGAGATAAGGTATCTGTTGCTCACCTACATCGCTGGTTCAGATTAGTTGAATCTGATAATAGTCATTTCATTTTGATAGATAGATCAGATCATCACATAGATGAAGAGGAGAGCTCAGCAATTCGGCAATGGTTAGTTAGGCACGAGCAAATCCAGCGGGCACTCATTGAATATGATCTGATCGTAAATGAATCAAATCTAGAATTTGACATGACGGCCGGCATCAAGTTCATTGGTTGTCAAAAGTCTGATGAGTTTCGGTTGTGGTGCCTTCAGCGTGCATCAGACCTATGGGATTCAAATCGCAAGGTGGCCGAGCGCCTTGCAGAGTGGTCTTATCAAGATCAGAAAGAAAGGGGTGAACGGCTGTCTCATCAGAGAATTTCTTCAATTGTTTCAACATCAACTGGCCTGAGTGAATGGATTCAAACGAGGCCAAAGAAAAGCGATAAGATAAAACGAGAGCATACTGGACATGAGAAAACAATCACAATAAATCAGACAGAATCCTTTGAAATACTTGAAAAAATTCGTCAACAAAAAACCCAGATAGAAAATGGAAACGGTTCACCTGTATTGCTTCACTATCTTGCCCAAAAATATTTTGATGGTTTATCAATCAAAGAAAGTGATCCAAAGCGCCACCTAATGTCCTACCTAGATCACGACCTGTCACTTACAAAATCTGTGCTACAAGGATTCCAGCATGTTTTGGATCGCGAAGATATTCCGAGTCTTGGCATGATTGCCCAGCTCCACGAGAATAATAAGATGTCATACTTGATGTTACCCTATCTCGCGGCATTAGAAGAGGAAAAAGAAGATAGACTAAGCCCTATGTCGGAAGATCACAGAATGGCTGCAGTAGCATTTTATCTTGTCGCAGATCTGCCGCTCCATCGCATTGATTCTTCTAACTATTATTATGTCAGATACAATCACATCCCGCGATGGTACCTGCAAGCCCTCGCACAATATCCAGAGACTGTTGCAAATGTATTGGTCTCAATTCATAATGCATGTGTTCGGGCCAAAATTCCTCCAAAACAGTATCTATTTGATTTGGCTTTTGATCGTCATTATGCGGAAGTGGCCTCGCGTGTTGTCAGACGAATGTTTACAGTTTTTCCGACCAGATGCGCGGGTAACCAATTAGAGTCTCTTCGTCTTGTTTTGTGGAGTGCAATTTTGTCTCACAGCATTCCGACCGAGGAATTAAAGCATTTAGCACTGAAGCGACTCAATCGTAAAAATTTGGACTTGGGTCAGCGAGCTCAATGGCTTTGTGTTGGTCTTGTTGTTGATAGAGACCATACACTTCCATTACTGAAGGACTTTCTCTTGTTAGGTCGCGACTCTAGAACACAGGATGTCTTAAGGTTTATGTCTACGAATGAAAGCGGGATGTCCATATTTGAAGATATAAATCAGTGGAGTTCTCAGGAGCTGGCTCAACTGATTCAAGTACTGGGAAGTCGGCTTTCTCCACCTGTAAATTCGGAAGTTGGTTGCTGGATGGGCTATCAGAATTATATCAGGCCTCAGTACAGATCACTACTTGACCAATGGCTCCAGATCCTTGCTGAGCGTATTGATCATAAATCAGTAGAGCTCCTCACTTCGTTAATTAAAGAACCAAGTTTGCTAATTTGGAAAAGAGAAATCATGTCTGCGCATCAGCAGCAGCGTCAGAAGTTAAGAGAATCCATGCAATCTGATCCTATACTCAGGGATCTTCACGACTCCCTTCAAGGTGGGGCTGCTGCAAGTGTGGCCGACCTTGCAGCATTGACCACAGATATCATAGAAGAGTTGGCAGATCAGATACGGAATCATTCAACCAATGACTGGAGAAAATACTGGAACCACATATCTGTCAACCAACATGGAGAGCCTAAGTGTGACACTGAGTGTCAAGATATACTGCTCTCAGATTTGAGACTTAGACTTCAAGAGAAATTTAATGGTAGCAACCAATCCGATGTAATGCGGGTGCAGGAAAAAGGCATGGATATTTGTGTATCTCAAGATACAACGTTTGTTGTTCCAATCAAAATAAGGAAAAATCAGAGTGTTGATTTATGGCGTGGTTTCTATGAAAAACTCGCTATAAATTATAGTGGAGGCCTAAAATCCGAAGGATATGGAATCTATGTTGTGTTATGGTTTGGTGCCAAGTATATGAGAATTGTAGCACCGCAGGGTGGACTCCCTCAGGGGCCTCACGAATTAAAGAATGCTCTTGTAGAGAACCTTGATATAGATCTAATTCGCAGAATTCATATTGTGGTCATTGACGTGAGTATGCCGTAATCGTTGGCATCACACGCTCAAAATGATTTCAGGGCCTCCCGTTTTAAGAGTGGGTTGGCCGATTTTTGGTGCCTTCTGGATACAAATCAAGTCCACCAAGATAGAAGTAAATTGCATTCTTTAATCGTTCAGGATTTCTGAATCCACGCGCACGGATTTTGATCATTTTGATGCGGCTATTGATGCTTTCAGCCGGCCCATTACTCACATCTAAAACCACCGCATTGATCATGCCCCAAAGATGACTTCTAATGGTTTTAGCCACTTTTTTCATCGGCTCCAGACGACTGCGTGAGAGCCACCCTAACCAACGGTTCCATGCTTTGAGCGCCCAAGTGCGATGTTTATACTTCCACAGCGTCTGGAACACTTCTTTCATCGCCCAAGCGCGTGCTGTTTTCAGTGCACTGTTTTTAAGAGACTAAACCGCTTTTTTTTGCTTGGCCGACATGCTGGCCCGATTCTTAAGCCAATCATACTTTGTTCCTACCAAATCCAGAATCCCCAGTTTCTTTAACGCACGATTCTCCTCTTTGCGAACCTCATCCACCCCAGTTCCAACATATTTAGAAATATGAAAATGGTCAAATGCAATCTTGCATCGGGTATACGCATCCTTGTTGCAGTGATGTAGGCAGGCCACATATCCATACTCACACTTTCAATCCCTGCAATTTGCTCAGGTGAACAACGATCGTAGTACTCTAATAAACTCTCTATTGTTCGCCCCTCTGACACATGTAACACCGTACCCGTTGCAGGATCCGATACAATCGTCACATAGTTGTGCCCCTTCTTGGACGCTGTCTCATCTACGCAAATATGAGGTACGATCTTCTCTGGCTTGCGCTCCAATCCACGATCCATAATATGAGCGATCATCGTCCAACTCACCCCTAAGCGTTTCGCGATCACTGAAATGCTGGTTGCAATCCATCACACAGGCCTCAAACCTGGACGTGAATTGCACACGAGCATCGGCCCAAGGAACCGCAATCGTACTCACGCCATGCTGTGGACACTGCACACGGGGCACCTTCGCGACGACCTCCGTACGATAATCACAGATATTCGTATGGCGCCATCGTCGCTCTCGGTGATCATACCCCGGACACGCCTTTCCACACTCCGGACACCTTAACTCCGCATCCCCCGAAAGCGTTACATGGATCCTCGCCGCATAACGACTCGTCTCCTGCTCAATCTCGGTCACCTCCCACGGTGACGCAATACCAATCAAATGATTCACATCCGTTATTTTTAAAGCCATCTTTTTTTGATAAGTTGAAGGATAGATAAACAAATCTAAACTACCCTGAATTTCCAACCACGTTTTTGTGACGTTTTCATGCGGCTATATCAGATCACAGATATTCAAGAAAAAGCGTTCTGTTGTGCAACCAAGGAATCTTCCCTTGTGAGCCGGCATAGCCTGCACTCCGCAGTTCTGAGTTGTGAGCGTGTCGGTTGAATTTCACAATGACCTGATGTTTGTCGGTCATCACTTTCCCAGGTGCGTTGACGAGTTTCTCAAACAGGGTTTTATTTTTCGCGGCTCTATAAAGCGGGTCAAGTCTTTTTGCAAATGCTTGATAGAGCGTACTGGCGATGATTGTGAGTTGTAAATCCAGATCAATTCGCAGTGGGATTGTGCTTGACAGTGCGTCCATGTGAAAGAAGTTAATAGCATCTTGGATCGCATTTTCAACCAGCATGCGCCGTGCATACCGATCAATGAGTTCAGCCGCACCCTTGTTCATGTAATTGGTAATCAGCAGGGTTGGTAATTCATGTCCAAGACCTTTGATTGCAAGTTGTCGTAGAGGATCTGGGTACTGCGTTAAGGTGATTGTTTGATCAAGAACATAAGGCTTGGAGTACCGCCGTCCGATATTGTGAAGTTGAATCTTTTTCCACTGATCTTTGGGGCACTGATTGATCGCATCCACAATAGACGGCGCACGCTTGCGTAGGGTTAAGAAGTAGATTCCAAGAGCATGGAGTTTTGCTAGATTTTCATAGGTCGTAAAGCGACTGTCAAATACCAGTTCACTGGGAAGCTCGCCTGTTCGTTGTTTCCAACATTCAATGAACGAAAAGATGGCATCATTCTGGGTTTCTTTGGTGATTTTAGAATCTCCATAGATCAAGACCCGCTGACTCGCTTCCCGAACAACCAGGGCTAAGATTCCACGCTGACGACGGCTACGGCTAGAGACAAAGTGTTTCTGCATCAGCGATTCATCTCCATGATAGGGAATCGTATGAAAATCCAAGTCAAAAGACTTTTCTATAGTTGGCACCCATTGTTGAGCGATCTGATGCCATCCGTCCATCAGCGTAGCAAGATGATCAAGGTCTACTCGGCTACTATATTCGGATAATGTGGATTTTTTGGGGATCACATTGAGTCCAGCAAAAAGGGCTATGCCCTCATCCAGGACACGGGGCATCACATGATAAGGGCGTCCAATTCCCCAGAGTTTGAGGGCTAACAAGGACCTGATCATAGTCAATGCAGGAATCCTCTTACTGGTGGGCCAGGTTGTAAGAAGCTGCCCAATGTTGGTATCGGCCAAATCCCGTGCAAATAGAAATAAGCCAGCGAACTGTGTAGAAAACTCTGATGAAGTTGCGTGGAATCGGCGAACATCAGCCTGTGCGGCTATGGTAACTTTAGGAGATTTACGATTCGCACGTCGTGGTAATTTTGGGATTCCAGCCTGCTTGAGAACAAGTCCGATGGTGGTTGGCCCGGCTTTGATTCCCTCATCCGATAGGCGTTGATGGATCTCAACATTAGAGAGATATTCGTTAAGGCGTAAGTCAAGGATACGTTGATTGCGCTTGGAGCGTTGCGCCTCTGCGGGGCGGTTAAACATGGGGATCGTACCAGATTTACGTAATTCAGAGCCTAGGTTACGGAGAGACCCTTCATTGAGTCCGAACTGCTGAGCAATGTCGGCCCAAGGTTTTTCTTCAACAAAACGTGCACGTAGGGCTTCGTAGAGTCTGAGTATGCGTAAATCGGGATTCAAGAAGAGATTTGCAAAGTTTTCGGATAAGTTTGTCATAATAAAATGTGATTAAAATGATAATACCAATATATTACAAAAATACTTAAAAATCAAAAAATGCGATTAAACGGGTAAATGAGAGAAAAAATAGCGTAAAATCGGCTTTAAGTTTGATTATAGAGACATGTTATAGTAGTGATACTATAATTTTAATCGCAAAATATAATGACATATAATCAATGTGTTGCACCATTATTAGGCCTAAACACACTGGAAAATCCATTTAATAAGGTGGCGTTGGAAATTCAGGCTACTATAAAAATCCTTACCGAACCTTATTCTTGTTACCCTCGTTTACCCATTTCTGAAAATATCACCCACTTAAAAAACGGGAGGCCCTGATTTCAAAGCCCAACGCATGTCTGTATTTTGGCAACTGATCAAGTTCGTGTCGGTTCAGACTCCATCTTCATGCAAGGGAAGAGGCTTTTTGGGAATTAGATTCATAAATAACGTAAGTAAGCAGATTTTGGGGAACGAGCAACAAATTTTGGGGATTCAGTCCAAAGTGATAAAGTCAGCAAATTAGTTGCTTGAACGCATCCAGAAAATATGAACTCATCTGGTCCTGGGATTCACTAATTAATGTGTCGGGACGTGTCACTTTTTATTGGCACACAGAGCAGAAAAATTTAATTTTTCAGTATCTCAGGATACGAATTAAGATAATTCCCACCTCAATTATTGTGGGCGGTGAGGGATTTGAACCCCCGACCTCCTGCTTGTAAGGCAGGCGCTCTAAACCAACTGAGCTAACCGCCCGGAGCGGGAAACGGGAATCGAACCCGCGACCTTCAGCTTGGGAAGCTGACGCTCTACCGATTGAGCTATTCCCGCAATGGAAGCAAATTACTGAGTAAGTGCGTTAAAGGACAAATATAAGGTCTATTTGTTTAAATAGCATTAACCGAACTTTGATGACAAAATTGACTTGATTCTTTAATCAACAACTTCCATGAAACGTACATATCAACCCAGTCGGCGAAAACGTCGCAACAAACATGGGTTTCGGTCAAGAATGGCCGACAAAGATGGTCGCAAAGTATTGGCTCGCCGCCGCCGCAAAGGCCGTAAGAGTCTAACCGTCAGTGACCGTTACGTCGGCAAATAGTGAATGACGACTATTGCTGGCCAACGCTTCCCGCGTTCAATGCGACTCAAACGTAGGCGTTTAATTGTGCCTCTTTTTGATCGGTCAGAGCCTAGTACCAAATCTGTATCTGCAGGAAGCATCCGAATCCTGTATCGCTTTGTTCCTCAGAGTGAGACTGGAATCAATACGCCGATTCAGGTAGGTTTTGCACCTGGCCGATGCAAGAATTCTGTGCAACGCAATCGACTCAGACGGCAGATGCGCGAATACTGGCGAAAAAACCAACATGTCGTCCAAACGCATACCTTTCCAGATGATCAGACATTGACACTGATGGTACTCGCTCGCGGTGTCACTCCTAGCAAACAACTATCAGTTGATCTCTTAAAGGCGATGCACCTTCTGCATCAATCAATAAACATGAGCGACTAAACCGTGGATCGAAATACAGTCACCGCAATCATTCTATTAGCAGGCATCATGATCCTCTGGGTGATGCTACTTCCGACTCCAGAGCCTCCCCAACAGACTGAGGAACTCGTTGATCCTGCACTTGAAGAGCACTTGGGCGCATATGAAGATGAACAGGTTGAGGCTCCAATGATTGCTGATACACTGATTGATACCTCAAGCCTAATTTCCAGAGAGATTCTAATTGAGACTGATCTGTATTCCGCCCGTCTATCGGAAATAGGAGCAACGCTCACGGGGTTTGAACTAAAAGAGTACTTCAAGTATGATCAAGTAAGTCGGGTTCAACTGATTGATAGCACCACCAAAGGCGCGCTAAGTATTGGATTTCAGACTCCAGGGGGGCGTAATTACGATACGCGCTCAATTCCTTTTGTGCAACGTGAATCGGTTGATATCATTGATGCGACCGTTGATCCTACAACGGTGATTTTTGACGCGACTATAGGAACGGGCAGACTTCAGCTTACCTATACATTTATTCCAGATGATTATGAGATTGGACTATCAATTGCGCACTATAATGCCGCGGGATTTCAGACCGAAGAAGGGTATGAACTCGTATGGAATGGAGCCATTCCATTTAGTGAAGATGTAGATTATCGAAAAGAGGAGGTGAGCAAGGTAGGTGCCTATGCGCGAAGCGGCAATGATGTGGAGGGCATTAATGTCCAAAGAGAAGAATTTCCTGACAAGACTCTACGAGGAAATGTGTCTTGGGTTGGTGTAAAAAACAAGTATTTCGGAGCCGTAATTTTGGCTGACAGACCAGCCAGAGAAGCCGAATTGCTTGGGGAGCGAATTGGAGAAGTTGATGATCCAGAGGTCGCTATTGATTTTAGAGCTAGCCTATTTGTTGGACCGCCAGCCGAATCGCCAGATACGTTCCGTTTATATCTGGGGCCATTAGAATATAGGAAGATCAGTCGATATGATGGAGTCTACGGAATGGTGGATTATGGATGGGATGCGTTTGAGTGGATGACACGCCCTCTTGCAATTGCTGTTTTTATTCCAGCATTTGGATTATTAAGTGGACTGATTGATAATTATGGACTTGTGATTATCCTATTTTGTTTCTTTATCAAGGTTGTGCTCCTTCCATTAACACTTAGCTCATACAAGAGTATGGCCAAAATGCGGGAGTTGCAACCCAAAATGATGGAAATCAGAGAAAAATATTCCGATAACCCTCAAAAACAACAGCAGGCAACCGTCAAGATGTATCGGGAGTCGGGTACGAATCCACTGGGCGCTTGTCTGCCGATGTTATTACAGTATCCAATCATCATTGCTCTGTGGCAGTTTTTGCAACAATCAATTGAAATACGACAGCAAGGATTTTTATGGGCTCCTGATCTTTCCGCGCCAGATGTCATTTTGAGTCTTCCGTTTACGATTCCGTTTTACGGAGATTTTGTCGCAGGCTTCACGATACTGATGGGCTTGTCAATGATTGTACAGATGCGATTGCAGTCGACACCTGCCTCAGGCCCGCAGGCTAAAGTTTTCATGTACATGATGCCTGCCATGATATTTGTGATCTTCAATCGTTTACCATCGGGGCTGAGTCTGTATTATTTCTGTTACAATGTGTTTTCTGCTATTTCGCAACAGTTCATCAATCAATCTATGAAGAAAAAATCGAATGAGCAGATTGTAGTCCCAACAAAATCTACCGGCCTTAAGTCACTGAAAGGCATCACTCAAAACACAACCAATAAACGCCGTAAATAATAAAGTGGCTGAAAGATTTCATCTTTCAAACCGATATATTCACCCTATGATTTGCTTTGTGTTTTCAGAAGAACATGTTTCAGAGCATATGATCAAACAGGAGAATCATTGACATATCCTGTTAAATTAATGTATTGGCTCTATCATGTTTGATTGCGAGGCTCGTGCCTTTCTCCACAACAATTCTCACAGACCAAAAATCACATAGATAGTGCCTGACAAAAAACCCTACTTTGGGGAGTCACAATTTTTTACGGGGACTTAATACACGAGTTTTTTATTAACTGCTAGGCAGACTCTCCGATTTTAGTCTCAAAAATTTTGATCTATTTCACCGATCTGCAAACCTCACCTATATTTGATCCAAATTCAGTACATAGGCCACTGATTTTGCCTAAAATCTTTGCCGCACGGACGCACCTTTCCCACCTCCAATGGTGGAGTATTTTTTTGTGACGCAGACTTTTACGCCGCTTGGCGAAACGACTCTCGGTGTCGGGCCATCAACACCCTCCCGATTCGGCACAAATTCGTGGCGACCACACTTGCGCCGATGCTTCGCGCAAACCCCGCCTTACCTCCTTTGGTGCGAATACGTGCACCACCATGCCAGAGTTGATACAGGACTCAATCTGCGCATGCTGCCGACGTTTTCGCCGAAACTCTTCCGCCGATTCTCGTTCGCGCTCTGCCTTGTTCTTATAGCCCTTTTTGGGAAGAATAACCTCTATATCCAGAGCGCTTAATGCCTCAAAATTCTGAGGCGATCAAAACTCATGGATCCAAGGTGTTCAAACTCTGTCCTATACTTGGTGGCGATCTCAATGGTCATATCTACATCTGATTGCGTCCATATGATCTCCCATCCCAGAATCAAGCCATGTTGACATTGGGTGATCGCGACGGGAACCCCCAATTCCACCTGATTGGGCATGGCCTTCCCCTTGACAATCCAACGCGTATGCTCGGCGATAATAACTTCTCTGCATTGGGAATCTTTTCCCCCTCTATCACATGAACCAAATCTACCAACCGATTGAACTGCTCAATCGCCTTTTCTAATGGCGCAATCCGACTTGAACTTGGGTCAAGTTCTTTGATCTTATCCAAGACCAGAATACACTTCTGAATCCGATAGTAACAAATCAAGGTTAAGACCAGCTCTGGATTCGTCTCACGCTTCTTGGTGGTGTTGATCTCCAAATAGGCATTGTTAACCGTAATGATCAAATGCTTTAACTGACGCCAGTGTCGTACGCCCCCAAATTGAAGGCCTCCCAGGCCCAAGCTGCATGGCCAGGATGATTGAATCGCGTAATAACCGCACATCATGGGGTTCCACCACATACGAATCCGTCCGCGCTTCCAAAGGCGCATCAGGTGCAACCCCAAAGACCTCTAACCCATGATCAACGATCATCCGATTGAGGGTGGACCAAATGTCATCGGTGATCAGACTTACATTGTTGATCATCGTCTGCACACGATACAAGGACTCATGACCAAAATCACTCGTATCATTTTGTAATAAGGTGCGCATTAGCACATTCGAGTTGACCTGAAATGTCAATCGGTCAAAATCGCAATTCAGGCCAAACTTGAAGACGGCCAAGACAAAGATGCGCCAGTACGTCAACCCCGGTGTTTTGATCTGTGTTCTCTCCGATCGCCTCTTGCAGGTACATGACAATCCGATCCCGTAGATCTGTGGCCATCCAGATGGACTGCAATGCCAAGATGATTTGGGACGTGTCGTCTCTGGACTTAGGATCTACGAAAAGATCCTCAATGGAGTTCATCCCCAGTGTCGGTTCAGTGTCAAATTGTGCGCGCATGGTCAATGATGTGATTAAATGAACGGTGAAGATTTTTCAAATCTTGATCAATTCAGAAAGAAAAACCCCAGAAAAGTTCTATAAATACAGTGATATCCACCGCCACAGGAAAAGTTTCGAATTTTTCATGAAAAATCTTCAACGCCTAAAATAACCGCAAAATGAACAAGCAAACTATCGGTAAGTACTTGTAAAATATAGCCCTTGGATCCTATGCACCCCAGAATTAGAGTTTATTGTCAGGCACTAGATAATCCTTTAACTATGGAATCTAACTCGGAGAAAGTCATAACCCAGAAACATCGCACCGTTCACGAACATTGTAGGTGTATGGATGCCTCTTATTAGCAAGTACAGAGTCAGCATAAATTTTTGCTTTATTTCACTGTTAATGAGGGGGCATTTAAATCCGCAAGCCCCGTTAAAAACGCCTGAATTGCACTTTCTCCGAAGGGGGCATTTAAATATTCGGGACCCGCGAGGCCTTTTCGTAGGTATAGGCGAGATGCGCCAGAGACTCAATACAAAGCGTGTAGGTGGTCCGTACATGACGGAAGCGTTTTCCGTTACTAGAGCGATGTGAGATCACACGTAACACCCCTCGGCCTTTGCAATCTTTGACCCATCGTTTCACTGTACTGACATCCACTTCTAAGTCCTGTGCAATGGTTTTTTGACTGGGCAGCATTCTAACCAATTTGATTCTTCTGGATACCATCCAAACCGATTGATCAGATACATCATCAGAGTTCGCGCTCCACTTGCTTCGGGGGTGTGGAGACGCACATAGGTCTAAGCGACCAATTTTGCAACCTCTGGCTCCACCGATAGAAAGACACATTCTCATCCTTCATTTTAAAATACTTCATATCGTTCTCCCTCTCTTTTGTGTCTGGATCTGAGCATGTCCAGGCGGAAGCTCTACAACAACATTCTTGGGTCGACCGCGCTTTTTCTCAGGACCATCACTGGTAGGGTTTCGCAAATGCCCGTGATGGTCCTCACTCCATCCACAAAGGATCAACCCATTATTTAATCTTTCTTGCCATTTAGCGAGACTGGGTGCAGATTTACTGAAAATGGTGGCTTCAAATCTACGTCAAAGACATCTAGGTAATCGGCATTGGAAGATGTCTCGAGAGAATCGTATTGTTTTGGGAACCCTCGTCTGGGTTGCTTGTATAATTAGTAATGGTGTTCATGATATTGCCGGATACCAGTTACCACTGGGGACCGGCACTCAGCAAAGCTCCTCACGGGGCTTTGCTTTTTTAGGCACCAGTCAATCCGGCGGGGTTAATAAGAAATTGGCTGTTATTGCATAGCAATAAGTTTGTGAGGTTAATTCTATGGTTCGGACGATCCTGGTTCCCAACCGTCAAAAATGTCATTATTGGCGACATTCAATCAACGGAGAGGGAAAAGTTCTGCTCTAATACGACTTAGACACACCCATAAACCCATGTAGAAGTCTAAAATAGATGGTCTGGTAAAAGATGAGTTGCTAAAAACCAAATAGGGGAGATGCCTCATCGCCCTGAACGAATCGCGCGGTGGGGTGTACAGAGATGTGTAGACAAATTCATCCACATCAACAAACAATATAGAAACATCATGCGTTCTGATTTCATTGAGGATCGAGGTCCAGCTGAATATTTTCACGGGAGGCAAGAAATTATTGACACTTTTACCAGCGTACTTAAACGCTATCGCGCAAAAAAAGGGGGCACCACATTCTTTGTTCAAGGTGCACCTGGCGCGGGTAAGACCGCGTTACTTGCCGTGCTTTCCGAGAAGGCGCAGGGCGAGAAATGGACAGTCGCCACAATAAAAATCAAGGACTTGCACAACCCAGCATCCATGGCACAAGCACTGGATAAATCGTACAACATTGACAAGCAGGTGGCACTCAGTTATGGAGTAGAGTTTGTTGGGCGCGCTCATGTTAAACGCATACAGGGGAGTGCAAGTGCTGAGGACATTCTTAAGAATTTTGCCCCAAGGCGCGGACTCATACTGGTCCTTGATGAAGCGCAGTATCTGGGTAATCTTAACGATACTCCCACAGAGAAACATTTGGTAAGAGACACGTTGGACATGATTCATAACGGTGGGTTGGATAAGCCAATCATGCTTCTCGCCGCTGGACTTGGCACGACCGAGTCTGCTTTTAACTCACTGGGCATATCACGATTTGTCAGAGATTGCGCAGTAGGCTTGGGCCCGTTGGACAAAGAATCTGAGAGGTTGGTCATTCGTGATTGGATAGTACAAGAAGGTGGTGCTAAGGGGAATCCTGGTCCATGGATTGATGCGATTGCCAAGGAGACGCATGGATGGCCACAACACATCATCTCCTATATTGAACCCGCGGTGAGATATTTGGAGTCCCACGACCATCGTATGACCGATGAGGGCTTGCGGATTGTACTTGAGAAGGGCAATAAGTTTCGCATAAACTATTACGAAACCCGCGTCAAGGAATTCAGCATGAAGCAAAGACAGGTCATCGCTTCGTTTATACCCGATCTTCAACAGAGTGGATATTTAGAGAAGGAAAAGGTTATAGACGTACTGACGCCTAAGTACGGAGAAGAAAAATCCGAAAAGTTCTTTGAAGATATACTTCACAGTGGAATACTCTCCCACAAACCTGGAGGTGTTTATGGTGTGCCGATCCCCTCCATGCAGACTTGGCTGATTGAGGAGTATGGCCGAGAACAGATTGACATACCTGAGATAGAGGATGATTCTCTAAAACAAGAAAAAGACGCATCAAAGTGGAGTCGTGAGCGGTAACGCTACTGTATGATCAACGAAGATGAAGTTTCCATCGTTTTGCGTGCATCTAACCATTTAACCAACCCATAAACATCATGCGTTCTGTTTTCATTGAGGATCGAGGTCCAGCTGAATATTTTCACGGGAGGCAGGAAATCATTGACACATTTACTAGAGTGCTTGATATCTATCTGGGCGATAAGGGGGGCACCACATTTTTGGTTCAAGGGGCACCAGGAGCGGGTAAGACCGCGTTGCTTGAAGTGCTTTCCGAGAAGGCGCAGGGCGAGAAATGGACAGTCGCCACAATAAATCTCAAGGACTTGCACAACCCAGCATCCATGGCACAAGCACTGGATAAATCGTACAACATTGACAAGCAGGTGGCACTCAGTTATGGAGTAGAGTTTGTTGGGCGCGCTCATGTAAAACGCATACAGGGGAGTGCAAGTGCTGAGGACATTCTTAGGAATTTTGCCCCAAGGCGCGGACTCATACTGGTCCTTGATGAAGCGCAGAGGTTAGGTCTCATTCCTGATGAGTCCACCGAGAAAACCGATGTATCCGATACGTTGGATAAGATTCATAACGGTGGGTTGGATAAGCCAATCATGCTTCTCGCCGCTGGACTTGGAACGACCGAATCTGCTTTTAAGTCGCTGGGAATATCACGGTTTGTAGGCGAATCTTTAATCAATCTGGGGCGATTGGACAAGGAATCTGAGCGCAAGGTCATTCGTGACTGGATCGTAAAAGAAGGTGGCGCCAAGGGGGATCCTGGTCCATGGATTGATGCGATTTCCAAGGAGACGCATGGATGGCCACAACACATCATCTCCTATGTTAAGCCTGCAGCTAGTTATCTTAAGTCCAACAACCGTCAAATGACGGATGATGGATTGAGGATTATACTTGAAAAGGGTAATGAGTTTCGCAAAAACTACTATGAAACCCGTGCTAAGGAGTTCAGTCTGAAACAAAGACAGGTCATCGCTTCGTTTATACCCGGTCTTCAACAGAGTGGATATTTAGAGAAGGAAAAGGTTATAGACGTACTGACGCCTAAGTATGGAGAAGAAAAATCCGAAAAGTTCTTTGAAGATATACTTCACAGTGGAATACTCTCCCACAAACCTGGAGGTGTTTATGGTGTGCCGATCCCCTCCATGCAGACTTGGCTGATTGAGGAGTATGGCCGAGAACAGATTGACATACCTGAGATAGAGGATGATTCTCTAAAACAAGAAAAAGACGCATCAAAGTGGAGTCGTGAGCGGTAACGCTACTGTATGATCAACGAAGATGAAGTTTCCATCGTTTTGCGTGCATCTAACCATTTAACCAACCCATAAACATCATGCGTTCTGTTTTCATTGAGGATCGAGGTCCAGCTGAATATTTTCACGGGAGGCAGGAAATCATTGGCACTTTTACCAGCGCACTTAAACGCTATCGCGCAAAAAAAGGGGGTACCACATTCCTTATACAAGGGGCACCAGGAGCGGGTAAGACCGCGTTGCTTGAAGTGCTTTCCGAGAAGGCGCAGGGCGAGAAATGGACAGTCGCCACAATAAATCTCAAGGACTTGCACAACCCAGCATCCATGGCACAAGCACTGGATAAATCGTACAACATTGACAAGCAGGTGGCACTCAGTTATGGAGTAGAGTTTGTTGGGCGCGCTCATGTAAAACGCATACAGGGGAGTGCAAGTGCTGAGGACATTCTTAAGAATTTTGCCCCAAGGCGCGGACTCATACTGGTCCTTGATGAAGCGCAGTATCTGGGTAATCTTAGCGATACTCCCACAGAGAAACATTTGGTAAGAGACACGTTGGACATGATTCATAACGGGGGATTCGGGAAGCCAATCATGCTTCTCGCCGCTGGACTTGGAACGACCGAGTCTGCTTTTAAATCGCTGGGAATATCACGGTTTGTAGGAGAATCTTTAGTAAATATAGCTGAAGTTAACCCTATTTTCAATTTCCAGAAGGTTCAGTATTTCCAGAGAATTTGAGAATTTTTGACTACAATCTGGAGGATTATCTGCCAGAAATATGCTTCAGTCTGACGAACCGGTCACTCAGGAGAGTTTGATATTCAGGAGTTTTAGCGCCTTCATTTGGGTGGGATTGTAATCCTCAAACAAGGTCACTTCGGTTGTGATTTTCGGAACGCCCACTACACGACTCAACCCAGACAAAGTTTTCATCACCGACTCATAACTCATGGCGGTTTCGTCATCTGATGTCGTCTTGCTTTGCGCTTTCTCTTTGGCTTCATCTGAGCGTTTGGCTGGCGAGACCATATCTTTTCTTTGCGCTCTCTTGAGTTGCAAGTCATCTTCTGCAAACAACATGGGCGCGAGCTTCTGACGGAGGTGGTACTCTACATAATAGGCCAACATACATAAAAAGATATGTGCAATGACCCGATGATGAATCGGGCGTACGCGCAACGACATGGATTTCATAGTTCTAAATGCCCATTCTACCGAAGATAAACGCTTGTAATCGGAGACTAATGTCTCGGGGGCCTTTTTCACACTTGACCGAATGGCATACACGCCGTCCAAGAGTTCGGCTTTTTTAATCGCTTGTTCATTGCGGCTATAGGTAAAATGTCCCTCCTTAATGTCGTCCAGATTGTAGAACCGCTTTAATTTGTGTTTGCCCACAACCTTCTGGACGCGCATGCCAATTTTGGCTTCGTTTTTTAATCGGCACGGCGTCGCCGTGATGGCTTTGATCATCTTGTTAAGTCCCTCATCTGCTTTGTCCAACAACGCATCCCGTGTTTGCTTACTCTTGGCCGCTTGTGAGGGGTTCTTGCACAGAATCAGGGTATCATCTGGATATAAATCACACTCTAGTTCCACCAGATTCTGCTGATCAAATAAACTCATCTGAATTTCCTTTTGCTCTATCACTTCACGCATTTCCTCTTTCCGACGCTGCTTTTTTTCCTGGTGATCTACCACCTTTCGGATCTCCCTCTTTTGCATACCCGTGATCCAATCCAGCCCCACCGGTATGATCTCCTCTTTAATCTGCTTCTGTTTCAATAACCCCCGATCTCCAACCAATATAACATGCTTTAATCCAAAGGACGCTTGAATCTTAGTGATCTGACATCCAAGTGTTGCCGTATTGCCTGGAAAGACCTCTACCGAGACGGGGCGTCCCTCTGCATCGGTGATCAGCCCATAAACGACTTGCTTTTTGCCTTTTTTCTTATCTCGGTTATGGCCAAACTCCGCGAAGAAATTTTTCTCCCCTTCCACATAACTACTGCTGACGTCATAGAGCACCATCCCCCCTTCTGTCAAATGCCGTTTGGCTAACGTGCGCTCAATGTCTGCTTTGCACTTGGCCAGCTGATCCATGGCTTCATGCAAGTCATCCTGATCAACGTACTTGAGGTTCAGTTCTTCGTTGAGGGTATCGGCCGCGGTCTGAGCATGGTACTGGTCCGGAGTTTGCTGGCCGGGTCTAACACGCGGGCGGCAATCATCCCAAGCACCAGGCGACGAAAGCGTGAGTTCTTTGGGGCAATCAGGTCATGGATCTTGAGTTGGGTCATCATGCCCAGGACTGCAGCCACATGCCCGTGGGGTTTGCTACTGCGAATCTCAAAGGCGTCTTTGATGGTTTTGACCGCCGTGCCACCTTTCAAGAGGATACCAATGCCATCAATGATAGGCTGAGGGAGACGGGTAATATTGGAGATGGTCGTTTTGACGACTTTGTTACCAACGCGAGTAGAGGTTCGGATGAGCCAGGTTGGTTTAGAGTTACGGTTCGGAATTTGAGAGATGTACATGGGTACATAAAGAGTTTGATTATATCTAAATATACGACAAAAACCTATCTAAATATGCAAAATAAAAAATTTATTTTAAATAAAATACATGGGCACACACATTTAGAGAGTAAAAGCCAAAAAAACCACCGAAAATCGGCTAAATCAGACGTTTAAGGGGACAAAATGCCAATATCAGGGCAGAAATTGGCGCAGATCAAGAGAAAATAGAGATGCGTTGAACTAAAATAGGCCTATCTCAGGTGAAAATAGGGTTAACTTCAGATATAGGTCAATTGGACAAAGAATCTGAGCGCAAGGTCATTCGTGACTGGATCGTAAAAGAAGGAGGCGCCAAGGGAAATCTTGATCCATGGATTGATGCGATTGTCAAGGAGACGCATGGATGGCCACAGCACATCATTTCCTATGTTAAGCCTGCAGCTAGTTGTCTTAAGTCCAACAACCGTCAAATGACGGATGAGGGCTTGCGGATTATACTTGAAAAGGACAATGAGTTCAGGCAAAACTATTACGAAACGCGCGCGCACGATATTGACGTGGAGCAACGTCAATCTCTCGCCATATCTCTCGCCCATATTTCAATTGGCGGGACTACGACACGCACGTCAATTATATCTATTCTTAGAGAGGAGTATCCTCCTGAAGTAGCAGACAATCTTTTCAAACAAGCACTTGAGCAGGGGATCATTGATAAGCGTAAAGGTGGTGTTTACGGTGTACCGATCCCATCCATGCAGACTTGGCTGATTGAGGAGTATGGCCGAGAACAGATTGACATACCTGAGATAGAGGATGATTCTCTAAAACAAGAAAAAGACGCATCAAAGTGGAGTCGTGAGCGGTAACGTAACGGTATGCAAAGAGAGTTAAACGAGCTCACAGAACGCATTAGTGACATGGCATCAGCTAACATTGTTTCACGTCTTGAATCTAAAATTGACGCTCAGAGCTCCAAGTACAATCTTTTAATTGTTTTGGTAGGTGCAGGCTTGACCTTCGCTCTTGCAGTAGGATGGTGAATTGTCACAAGTAGTAAAATATCTCACTATCTTTATAACTTATCAAAATGTTTGCCGAAAGTTATAGAACTGAGTTGAAAGCACTCAACACAAAATTCAATATCCTGATAGCCATGATTTCGGTAGCTCTGACGATAGGACTCGCGTTGGGTGGGTGGCTCTTGGCGAAAGGTGGTTGAATCATGGAGAATGTCAAAAAATCAAAACCTACATTCAGCGAAGCGGGGAAAGAACGATGAGTTCTACACGCAATTAAGCGATATAGAAAATGAACTACGTCATTACAAAGATCACTTCCCTGATAAAGTGGTCTACTGCAACTGTGATGATCCGCGTGTAAGCAATTTCTTCAAATACTTTTCGCTACAATTTGAATATCTGGGATTAAAAAAACTGATTACGACCAGTTATCAGAATCAGCAACCTGATCTGTTTTCATCCCATGATTCTAAGTAGGCGGTGTATTTGGAATACAACGGAGATCAGGATGGGAACCGCCGCCCAGATCCCCACGAGATTGAGGTCAAGCCGTTGCAGGGCGATGGGGATTTTCGGAGCGCAGAGTGTATTGAACTCTTGAAACAGACAGACATTGTGGTCACCAATCCACCTTTTTCACTGTTTAGAGAGTATGTGGCGCAGCTCATGGAGTACAGCAAGAAATTCTGGTTCTACTGGAATTTGTGTGAAATGATTAAATTTGAGTGAAGGGTCTGATCATGGTTGATGCAGAGAATGAGATAGATTCAATGATGAGGTTCTCCTTGCATCTTGATGCTAATTGACAGGTAGATTTTGTGTATATCTCTCATTGTAGTCGCATCTGACTTGTTGATAGACTGGGGTGCTGTATGACTATCGCAGAAAGCATAGTTGGCGGCATTTAGGGCTCGTCCATAAATAAGTTGAACAACTTCATGGGTAAAATTATGTATTAGGCTCAGATGGATAGATGTCATAATTCCAATTTGGGAGCGTTTTGTTTCTCACTAGCTTCATTTCTTTCATTTGTTGGTTAGTGATCTTGATACCAGTCTGATATAATTTTCTCATCCGAACAGCTTTAATGGATAATCCAGATTTATCAACGGTAGATTGAATGTAATTCAGGAGTGTTTCCCAGCTATCTAATGGTCGACCTTGCCAGTTGCGACTGATGGCGCTAAACATTCGGTGTTCAATGGGGTTCCACTTGCTTGATCCACTGGGGAAATGAGCAACGGTTACCTGTATTTGATAGGGATCACAGAGCGTTTTTTGCAAGAAATATTTCCAAGCGCGTGCTCGATAACTGTTGGAGCCTCCGCAGTCGGCCAGAATGACAAGTCGTTTTGCATTCGGATAATGGTTTTTCCCTTCGGTTTTGAACCACTGCGTAATAGAGTCTACGGCAAACTCAGGGGTATCGCTTGAATCACCGACATAGACACATCCTCGGTGGGCAAGTGGCTCATAAACTCCGTAGGGTATCGCCTTCGCCTTGGCCTGCGATGGGAAGTCATGATCATTGACCTTGATGGGGATCTTGCACAAAATTCCTCCTGCGTTGATAAACCATCCGACTAACTCTTTCTTTTTGGTATCCACACAAATGATAGGAATGTTGTGGATTCGGCAGTGCTCAGTCAAATGTTTAATTCTCTCAAATTGTTGATTTCGTCCAGGTGGAGACAGACGGCTGATACACTTGGAATTGACACGAAGAGAGTAGTTATGTGCAGAGAGCCATTTTCCAATGGTTGTCTTGGAAACCTTGACGCCAGACTTCTGTAGCTCTTTGGCCAATGTTACTAAGGAACGACGCGTCCACTTCAAGCCTCCCATCGGACTGCCTGCCGTGTCAAACTCTAACAGTTGGAGCAGTTGATCGATCATCCAAGGGTTTTTTTTCAAAGGGATACGCCCTCCACCTTGTTTACGAGTCCGATTGAGATCTACTTTACCTGAGTAGAGTTGATTACGCCCTTTCCAGACCGTTGTGCGACTGAGTCCAAGAAACAATGCCACGTTTGTGTCACCGCCATAACCCCACATGATGGAAAGAAATCCCGCTAATAGACGAATCTGCTTCTCATCAAGAGCGCTGAGAAACAGAGCCTTAACTTTAGAGGTGATTGACAATTTTCGAGAAGAATGAGGCAACATGATTGATGCCTGATCAAGTTGCCGAGTCTTAAGTTGTCGTTTTTGATTAATAGAGCATGCAGAGCAGTAAATGCTCCGTCCTGCAAAACGGACCCGAGTGAGTTTTCCTTGACGAACTAGACTTGAAAGCACATTCAGGGTCTTGACCTGTAACAGTTCGTCAAGTTCAACGGGTTGATAGCCCATTGAAGAGTTTGATACAAGATGGAGAACTGTATTTCGGAGTGTACCGTGACAGGAGAATAGGATCTCGTCATATGCCCAAAGTCCATATTCATCAAACTCAGCGGTTTCTCGAAGCGTGTAATATTTTCCTGCATGAGAGTAGCTGGACAGATAGTCCAGTAATTTGAGTTTTCGATGGAGCGTGCTGGGCGCACATCCTCCAAGGGCTTGACACAGTTGGGCAAGTGTAGCAACAGTCATATGTTGCATAGCTTGGGTTAACATTTGTTGGGTAAAACGAATTGGTTTCATGAGAATAAAAAGTAAGTTAAATCTAAAATATACTAATTCTCTTATTATAAAACAGTAAATCAATCAGTCATGCCATGTAGAATGCAGTGGACAAATGTTCATTAATAGCTTATCTTATAGATAGATAAAGATCTTAATGGGAAAAGAATAACCTATTAATCAGAATAATTTAAGAAAGAATTAGAATAATATTTATATATAGTTGTTCAAGTTATTTATGACCGAGCCATTAGATTGGTTTCAGTGTAAGTGTTTTATCCACTGTCGGGTTCCTAGAATCAAGTCATCGGTAGGGGTCAGGACGATTACAAATCCATGGGCAGAAGCATCCAGTCGGGATACCGATGCATTTGAGCGATTGATTTGTTTTTGATAACGAAGACAAAAACGGCTGCTCTACTTCGGTGTGGATTTAGCCAGCGTCATAGCTTTATGCATCGCAGTGTGGAATGGCGCGAAGAATACTTGATACGGTGGCGCGTGTGAGTATAAATGAGAGAGCTCTAAAGCGCGGGCATGTGTACGCAAGATCGTATGTGATTCCATGTGGGGAGTGGTTCTTGATGGCGGACTAAAAAAAGCACGATCGCCTTACGGGGTCGTATTTTTGAGTCAATTAAGATATAATAGAAAGGAAGGTTCCCTCAGGAGTGTTATTTTTCGAGGTAACCAAATTTTCATTTTATTATGTCTTCTACATCTCATTGTTCACCCGTTCGCTACTACGTTGGATTAGACGTTCATCGTGACACAATCTCGGCATGTGTTTACGATGCGACTGAGAAGCGTTACTGTGATGAGCAGGTGTTTTCCGCTCACAAGCCGAAGAGTCTCACTCGGTTTGTGGAATCTACACGTTCAAAGTATGGGCCTTTTCGCTGTTGTTATGAGGCATCCTTTTCGGGGACTGTGCTCTATGACACATTGACCGAACACGGCGTGGATTGCGCCATCATTGCTCCTGGCTCAATTCCCAAGCGCTCAGGCGATCGAATCAAAACCGATCAGCGCGATGCCAGGAATTTGTCCAAGTATTTTGGATCTGGGCTTTTGACTGAATGTTTCGTCCTGGACGAAGAGCTCCGAGCCGTGCGAGGACTTTTACGCAGTCGTGAGGCACTGATAAAAAGTCTTCACCAATCCAAAATGCGCGTGATTCATTTTTTGCATGCGCACGGGCACTGTTATACAACAGGAAGCTACTGGACAAAAAAGTTTAAGACTTGGATCAATCAGATTGAGTTAGAGCGTTCCCATGACGAGTTTGTACTACGCGGACACCTGAATGATATTGATTATCATCAGGGACGCATCTAAGAACAGCAAGTCAAAATAGCATCCGAGTCCGAAAAGTTTCAGCAATCAGTTCAGATTCTGCAAGGCTTCCGAGGCATTGGACTGATCTCGGCCATGCAGTTGGTTTGTGAGATTGGAGACTTTCGGCGGTTTGAGAGTCCGACGGCACTGATGGCGTATCTTGGATTAGTTCCATCTCCTCAGGAAACACCATCCGCACGGGTTCAATCACCAAAACTGGAAACACACACGCACGAAAGGTCTTGGTGAGCGCAGCATGGAAATACATTTACGTACCTCGGATTAGTGTTGCACTTCAAGAGCGGCAAAAACACTGCAGTGCTAAAGTCATCGCCATTACCCAGAAAGCACAAACACGCTTATACAAACGTTACAACGCACTGAGCAAACGCAAACCTCCGAAAGTCGCGGTGGTTGCAATCGCGCGTGAACTGGTTGGCTTTCTCTGGGAGGCGTTGCAACTTCCTGTTGAAACAGCCTAAACAACCTATACGATAACTCGTCATGGAGAAAGAGTCCAAAGCAACGATGGAGAGCCCAAGTCCATCCTTTTCGGTAGCGATTATCGCGAGCCCGAGTTTCAAGATCTTGGCAGCTCCGACGTATTCAAATATTGAGCATTATGGCTTTTGCCTAGCATGCGGACACCAGATTGATAGACCGTCGCCATTGCTATAAGACTCTTTCTCCATGACGAGTTGTCTAAATTTATAACAAAATGTAACCCGAAACAAATACATACCAACCCCCGAAAGGGAACCTTCCTTTCTACACCAGGATAAGGTAGAGACCGCATCATTGGATATGTGGAAAGCTTTCATCACAGCCGCTGGTGTCGTCTTTCCAGACGCCGCCTTAATCCATGACAGGTTTCATCTGATCCAGTATCTTAATAAAGCCACTAATAAGGTTCCTCGTCGCGAAGTGAAAACGCATCAGATGAAGGGCAGCCGCTATGCGCTGTTGAACAATGAAGGCAATCGCACCAAATCTCAGGAAGAGATCTTCAAAGTAATTCAAGAAGCCAACTTAGAGGTCAGTGTGGCTTGAAACTTCAAAGCCATCTTTAATTGCCAATCCTACGCAAGGCAAATAAGGATTTAGACCTCTGGATCACATCGAATTAAACATGAAAGAGGTCATCAAAGTGTCCACGATGTTCAAGGAACATTTTAATGGCATACGCCATGCGCTTTCCAACGCAAAAGCCGTACACGCGAATGGTAAGATTCAGAGATTCAACCCGTTGGAAGAGGCTACAGAAAATTTGAAAACTTCCGCGTTGCTATTCTTTTTTTTCTGTGGAGGTTCTACACCTTTACCCGCACAAAACCGTGTAGAACCTTAAAATGACCAAGTCAGGGGATAGGCAGAGTCTGATTCATTGGATCAAACCAGAATTGGGATATTCCAGTTGAGCAGATCAATCAAATAGATGCTTCACAAACGGGAGACAAATTTTCACAGAAGATCTGCAACATTTGTCATTGACGGTTCCCCTAGAAGAGTTTACTAAAAATCAAGCAATAAACACGGAATAGTCCGCCGACCAAGCTGTGATAGGTGTCGCACAGACATAGATAAGCGAGCTCCGAAGAGTGCTCAAGCTAAACAAAAAGAAAAAGAGCGCCCAAAAAAAAGAATCCATTTTCAATGCCTAACATGTCAGAAACGCTCAATAGTTGGCATTACGGACAGAATTGTGGCAGATCATGATCATCATACTGGCAATATCAGAAATTTCATTTGTGACAGCTGTAATACTGGACTTGGGCGATTCAAAAATAGCAAAAATACATTGTTAGATGCGTTACATTATTTGGAAGAAAGAGACACTTTGGGTGAATAATTCATGAAACATACCAGCGAAGCGACATCAAGGAATTCTGTCTTATCCCCAACTCAATGAAAGACATTGTCTCAAAATAGCACCACCAAGTAGACCTATTAAGACGGGTGCAGAGCGATCTATTGAGTAGTAGATCGCAGAATGTGGTGAGATCATAATGAACCATCCTCCTAAAATGGCGTGTACTATCATATCATTGGTGGGCATGATCAACTTGTTGGGAAATCATAACATTAAGTATAGATTGATATAATTGTATCTGACACTATCCGTCATCAGGTTATTCAACGGGATTCATCGTATGTACTCTCATGACACGATCGCTGCCATTGCCACTGCACCAGGCCTTGCTGCTCTTTCAATTGTTCGTGTCTCTGGCCCTGAATCCATCCCCATCGCCTCTGCCTGTTTTTCGGGACAAAGGCTAGAAGAGGTAGAATCCCATACCGCCCATGTAGGTATATGGGCGAACTCCTTGGCTAATAACATTGACAAAGTGATTGCGACCGTGTTTCGAAGTCCTCAAACTGCAACAGGGGAAGATATCGTAGAGGTGACCTGCCACGGAGGCGATTATGTTGCAGCATTAGTCCTTGAAAGCTTGATTGATCAAGGGGCCCGCCTCGCGTTGCCTGGAGAGTTTACCCAAAGAGCATTTCTATCTGGAAAAATTGATCTCGCCCAGGCCGAGGCTGTGGCTGAATTGATCCACTGCACCAGCCAACAAGCCCATCAAGTTTCACTTTCAGCCTACCAAGGACATTATTCCGAAGAACTTGAAAAACTGAGGACGGCCATCCTTGAGCTATGTGCACTGGCCGAACTGGAAATTGACTTCACCGATGAGGATGTTGAGTTTGTCGATCGTAATCAAATCAAAACTCTGATTGAAAATTCTCTCAACCAAATTCAAGATTTGCTTCAAAGTGTAAAGCTTGGAACTATTGTACGAGAGGGAATACAAGTCGTCATCGCAGGCCCGCCCAATGCAGGGAAATCCACACTTCTTAACAGCCTGTCTGGACGGGACAGAGCCATCGTAAGCCCAACACCAGGGACCACCAGAGATACCCTTGAAGTTGACTGCGAGTTTGGTGGATTACGGTTTCGTTTTATTGATACCGCAGGATTGAGGCAAACCACAGATACGATTGAGCAGGAAGGGGTCCACCGAGCGAAGAATGTTATTGCTAAGGCAGACATTGTAGTCTATGTGTATGACCTATCATGTGGATTGACCAACGAGGACACCTCAGTGCTCAGCTCACTCAACGACAAAACCAGTGTTATCGTAGGAAATAAGAAGGATCTCATTTCAGAGGCTATAGATGGATTACACTTGAGTGCCAAGGATGGCCCCAAAGCGGTTGAGCCACTGATCAATGTATTGATTGAGCGAGCAAAACAGGATTTTGGAACCGCAGATGCTGCTAAGACTGTCATCATTACAAGACATCAGTCCCATCTCAAGAATGCACATCATGCGCTGTTGAATGCGAATCAGGCGCTTAAAAGTCATCAACCGCCTGATATTTTTTCAATGGATCTGCATATCGCAGCAAGGGAACTAGGGATGATTACAGGTGCTATCACGAACGAAACCATTTTAGGAGCAATCTTTTCAAGATTTTGCATTGGTAAGTAATAGATGTTTACACAATTTGATGTCATTGTTGTCGGAGGGGGGCATGCTGGAACAGAAGCGGCGGCGGCGGCCGCGCGTATGGGGGCAAAAACGCTGTTGATCACGATGAGCTTAGAGGCCATCGGACGAATGTCTTGTAATCCAGCCATTGGCGGCATTGGAAAAGGACATATTGTGCGGGAGATTGATGCGTTGGGAGGAATCATGGGTGCTGCCGCCGATGCGTCAGGAATTCAGTTCCGAATGCTCAATCGACGTAAAGGGCCTGCAGTATGGGGGCCGCGTGCCCAATCAGACCGAGTGGAGTATGCAACATTTGTGCGAGAAACCTTAGAAACGACCACGAACCTGTACATGCGTGCCGATATGGTGACCCGCTTAGAAGTCTGTCACGGCCAAGTGTCTGGAGTTCAAACCCGTTTGGGAAAAATGTATAAGGCCTCAGCTGTGATCCTAACAAACGGTACATTTATGAATGGACAAATCCATGTTGGTGAGCGTCAATTCGGCGGCGGCCGTATGGGCGAACATCACAGTGCAGGGCTTACTGGTCAACTCCATGATCTCGGTTTTGAAAGCGGTCGGTTAAAGACAGGAACCCCCCCACGTATAGATGGAAGAACAATTAAGTACAGTGCAGTGACCGAGCAGCCAGGTGACAAGGATCCTAGGCCGTTCTCATTTATGACGGATCACCTGACAGAGTGTCAACTGAGTTGCTATTTGACTTGGACGAATCCGTCCGTTCATGATGTATTGCGCCAAGGATTTAATAGAAGCCCCATGTTTGCAGGACGTATTGAAGGTGCTGGCCCGAGATATTGCCCCTCTATTGAAGATAAGATTGATCGATTTGCCTCAAAAGATCGGCACCAGTTGTTTTTAGAACCAGAAGGTCGACGAACAACCGAAGTCTATGTGAACGGTTTTTCTACAAGTTTACCAGAAGACATACAAGAGCAGGCGCTACGACAGGTGTCGGGTTTAGAGCATATTCATATGCTGCGACCGGGCTATGCAATAGAGTATGACTACTTTCCTCCGCACCAACTTCAATATTCTTTAGAGACAAAGCATATTCGTGGGTTGTTTTTTGCTGGACAGATCAACGGGACGACGGGTTACGAAGAAGCTGGAGCACAGGGCTTAATTGCAGGAATGAATGCCGTACGACTGATCAACGATGAGTCCCCCATCATTCTTCACAGGTCAGAGGCCTACATTGGAGTTCTTATTGATGATTTGATTGCAAAAGGGACGGAAGAACCCTATCGCATGTTCACTTCCAGAGCCGAACACCGTATGCTACTGCGCCAAGACAATGCAGATGAGCGCCTCACCCCACTCGGAAAACAACTTGGAGTGGTTTCCGACACCCGCTATCAGCGAATGATCAGGCGAAGTGAAGCGGTCAAGGCAACCATCGCCAAACTGTCCGACTATTCTATCAAACCTGAGATGTGCAATGCTTACCTAGAACAGGTCGGAACCTCGCCCATTCGTGAGCCGATGAAAGCGATTCAGATCGCCCGAAGGCCAGAGGTCAACTTGAGACATCTCCTAGAATCTGCGCAGATAAGTAGCGAAATTGTCACGCCTGCTCCAGGCATGGAACCCGTAGAGCAGCTGGCCGAAATCTCCATTAAATACGCTGGCTACATTCAAAGGCAAGAAGAAGAGGCCAAAAGGATGCTGACTATGGAAAACTATCAAATTCCCAAAAGCTTTGATTTCTCAGAGGTCAACAATATTACCCTTGAAGCTCGAGAGAAATTAAGCAAAATACAACCCGAAACTATTGGTCAAGCATCAAGAATCAGCGGCGTTAGCCCTGCTGACATTGCTGTTCTGACCGTTCTCATAGGGCGGTAAATGCCCAGCAATGATGCACCGTTTCACGTGAAACATGTCGCCATTGAGCCTTGGCAGCAAGGCAAGTTGCTGGCATATTCTAATCTGCTGAGCACCTACAATCAACGCATTAATTTAGTATCACGTCGCACATCAACATCTGATTTTACGTTGCACATCCATGAATGTCTGGCATTTGTAAGGTTACCTTTCCCGCGGGGCACAACACTTGTAGATTGGGGTACTGGGGGTGGATTACCTGCAATTCCACTTGCGATCATGCGTCCTGATGTGACGGTGTATGCGGTAGATTCAGTTGAAAAAAAGATCCTAGCTGTTCGGGCCTTCAAGCGTAAGTTAGATTTGCCAAATTTACATCCATGGCATGGGCGAGCTGAAACGTTTTCTTCTAAAATTAACTTCAGCGTGTCAAGAGCCACCGCATCTTTAACGAGGTTGTGGCAGTGGCATTGTAGAGTTGCAACCCCGATAGGGGCGCTTTACTGTATCAAGGGGGGAGATCTCATAGCCGAGCGAAGGGATCTTGAAGGGACGGATTCCTCAATTGAGATTAAGCAGGTACCGATGCCAGAGATGGAGAAGATTCTACTTCAGGTGATGGCAACTGTGCGGTGATCTTGACAAGAATCTCATTGGCCGATTCAACGGTTTTAACCCCTTGAATGATAATCCGCATCATCCCTGTTTTTGACTCTTTGAGCACGAATGATTGGTTGATCGCTTCCAGCGCATCTAATAATGAAGCAAAAAGATCGGTATAAAAATACTGATCCTCACTGTTTTTTGGAAGACGCAAAAATAGGCGCTGATTGCGGAGGGAGATTCTTGGAAGATGTAGGCGCTGTCCCATGAGGCGCATGTGTGCGCCGTGTATCAGACGGCAGGCTGGTTCTGGAAGCGGCCCAAATCGATCGCGAAGTTCGGCCTTCAACTCGTCAAGCGCTTGTTTGTCCATTGCTTCTCCTATACGCTGGTACAATGATAAGCGTTCAAGGTCATTGGTGACGTAAGGTTTTGGCAGAGAGGCGTTGACATCAAAGTCAATCACGGTATCTTCGGTATGAGGTAAAGCTACATCCTTAAAGATATCAGAAAAATCTTCATTCCTCAATTCACGTACCGCTTCATCCAACATTTGATAATATGTGTTGAGTCCTAAATCGGCAATGAAGCCACTCTGCTCCCCTCCAAGGATATTACCAGCCCCCCGAATGTCTAAATCTCGCATCGCAATATGAAATCCGCTCCCAAGATCACTGAATTGTTCAACGGCGCGTAATCTCTGCCGTGCATCTCTGCTGAGTGCCTGAATTGAGGGCACCAGTAAATAGCAAAATGCTTTTCTGTCACTGCGCCCGACGCGCCCGCGTAACTGATGAATCTCAGCCAGCCCAAATAGCTGGGCACGGTCAATGATGATGGTATTCGCATTAGCAATGTCTAAGCCATTTTCTACAATAGATGTACTAAGTAAAACGTCAAATTTGTGTTCGACAAAGTCCGTCATCACCCGCTCAAGTTCAGCCGAATCCATTCTTCCGTGGCCAATTCGTATACGAACCCCTGGCAGGAGGTCCTGCAGGCGTGTCATCAGATCTTCTATGGATGCTATGCGATTATGAATAAAAAATACCTGACCTCCTCGATTGACTTCATACAAAACTGCATCTCGAATCAGAGACCAGTCTTTGGAATGAATTTGAGTGTCAATCGGCTGTCGGTTCGGTGGTGGAGTCCCGATGATGGAAAGGTCTCTGGCACCGATCAGGGAAAATTGTAAGGTGCGAGGAATCGGAGTGGCCGTCAATGTGAGCGTATCAACATCCACACGTAAATGACGTAGTTTCTCTTTCATGCGTACCCCGAATCTCTGCTCTTCATCTATGATTAGGAGCCCCAAATCCTTAAATTCAATATCTTTGGAGATCAGTCGGTGGGTTCCAATCAATACATCCACCTTTCCTGATTGCAGATCTGCGACGAGTTTTCGGGCATCAGCAGCAGAAACACGCCGAGAAATGACTTCAACACGCACAGGAAAGGGCTCGAGCCGTTTTCGGAAGGTCATATAATGCTGTTGGGCAAGAACGGTGGTGGGCACCAAGATGGCCACCTGTTTTCCATCCTGAACGGCCTTGAATGCAGCGCGAATGGCAACTTCTGTTTTCCCGAATCCTACATCTCCGCACACAAGACGATCCATAGGCGCTGACGCTTCCATATCGCGTTTCACCGCCTCGACCGCCTCATACTGATCGGGTGTGTCTTGCCAGGGGAAAGAGGCTTCTAGTTCTTTTTGCCAGACGGAATCTGCAGCAAAGGCATGTCCTGTCGCAGATTTACGTTCGGCATACAGGCGAATCAGGTCACGAGCAATTGTTTTAATGCGTTTTTTAGCCCGACTTTTTGCACGCTCCCACTGCTCTGTGCCTAATCGTGTGAGAGATGGGACTTGACTATCTTTACCTGCATACTTGCTGAGTTTGTGAAGCGCATTGACATTTACAAATAGAACATCATCATTGGCGTAGATGAGTCGTACAGATTCTTGCTTCCGCCCCTTGATTTCAATGGTCTTAAACCCTCCAAATTTGCCAATACCGTATTCTTTGTGTACGACAAAATCACCTGGCTTAAAGCTTTGTAGTTCCTGAAGGCGGATGCCGCCTGTGCGGGACAATTTTCGCGCACGCGGTTGAAAATATCGTCCGAATATTTCATGATCTGTATACGCGGCCAACCCGATGTCAGGAAGTGTAAATCCTTGAGTCACAGATGCCACAGTAAATATGAGATTAAGCGAGTCACTGATATCGTCAAGGAGCGATCTCACGCGATTTAGTTGCCCAGAGCTATCACAGATGATATAGGTGTATCGTCGGTCTGATTTGGATAAATCTGACCGGAGTAGATCCATTTGTCCTCCAAATGGAGGTTGGGGATATCCACGGATATCAATCACATCAACTGAGCGCGCAAGCGAGGCATGCAGGTGAATTCTGGGCTTTAATGACCAAGAACGAGTCAGCGCTTCTGGGGATAGGTATCTGGATTCTGGACTTGGACAATGATCTTCAGAGCGTAACTTTAAGGTATACTGCTCCTGAATTTCATCCCATAGTGTCTGGACATTCTCGATCATGCGTGGCTCTTCATAAAGAACGACAAGGCAATTCTGAGCAACCTGCTCCAGTAAAGATGTCCATGAGATCTGTGTGGAGACATGGGTCGGCTGCGGGACGAGTCTTGCGCTTTGGAGTCGGCTGACCGATCGCTGGTTCACTGGGTCAAATTCTCGAATGGACTCAAGTTCATTGCCGTAAAACTCTAAACGCAAAGGAAGTCCACCCGAATAGGGAAAGACATCTACAATTCCCCCACGCCACGCGATCTCACCTGCATCCTGTACAAACGGCACACGGACAAAGCCCTTGACACTCAGAACGTCAATGAGTTTTTCTGGAGGAATGCGGTCTTGAACATTGACAGTCACAGATTCCTCAAGTGTTTTCTCTGGGGCTGGCATTCGTTCAACCACGGCCTGAAGGCTAGCCACTACCAGTGTCTGTGCATCAGTATTGAGTTGCTGCAGAATATCATGCCGACGAACCATAGGAGCAGAATCATCAACCTGTTGATCATTGTAGGGAGACGATCCTAATGAGGGGTACAAGAGGCTAGGCAATCCTAGCTCTACTAGATCTCCGTGTAATAATCTGGCATCTTCTGAATCGGGAGCGATGCAGACAATAGAGCGACCAATCGTCCATATATGATGGAGCAAAAAAGAAGGAAGAGATCCAGGAGAATTCAGCAATAGACACTCCTGATCTTGTGTGGCTTCCTTACACCATGTATAAAACGCCTGAAATGCAGGCGCTCGGCAGACATGGGAAGACAATCTCTTTAACGGTGATTCACTCAAACCTTAGGACTACAGCAATATGTTCCACGTGAAACATACCAATTTTTAGGACTGTTACAAATGATTACTTCAAAGCACCCCGCACAAATCCATCCGATTTTTTTAGACGAGCGAGAGCGTCTTCTTTGGAAACATTGGCGAGAATCATCACGAGTGCTGTTTTGACATGTCCATCGGCGGCAGCGAGTGCTACGGTGGCATCCTCATAGTTCAATCCCGTCACGGTCATGACCGTGCGGCGAGATCGCTGCGTCAGCTTCTCGGCGGTCATTTGCAAATCTACCATCATATTTTGGTATACTTTACCTAACCGTATCATGGAGGCGGTTGTAATCATGTTAAGGACAAGTTTTTGGGCTGTTCCACTTTTCATGCGGGTGGATCCCATGATCACCTCAGGTCCGACGACAACACAAATGGCGACATCAACATCTGCGATGTTGAAGGTGGATCTCGGATTACAGGTGATAAATAGCGTCTTACATCCGATCTTTTTGGCTTGGGTGATTGCACCGACTACAAATGGGGTGCGCCGACTAGCAGCGATTCCACAGACAACATCTGCAGAGCATACTCCTGCATCAGTGAGTGCATCTGCACCGTCTGAAGCGATATCCTCTGCCCCCTCTTGCGCCCGAAAAACCGCCTCTTTTCCGCCAGCGATGATCCCTTGTATCTCTTCAGGAGAGGATCCAAATGTGGGTGGACATTCAGATGCATCTAGAATGCCAAGGCGTCCACTGGTTCCAGCGCCTACATAGAACAATCGGCCTCCGTTTTTTAAGGCTGTTGTCACAATATTAACGGCCTGCGCAATATAGGCAATTTCGTCTTTGACCGCCAGAGGGACACACTGATCTTCGGTGTTGATAATCGTGAGAATTTCTTCAACGGAAGCATGGTCAATATTCAAGGACTTAGGATTACGCTGTTCGGTAATCAGGTTTTGGAGTTCATCAAACAAAGGAGGAGGGTTGGGCATGAAGTGAATTAAATCTGAGAAAAGTAGGTATACGCTCAAGTTTGAGAAATGACCAAAGATGAAGGAATTGATGATCAAAGCCGATACAGGTGGCTTGGATTGAATAGTTCCTTGGAATTGATGGTCTCAACGAAACTCATGCTAAGTTTAGACTAGTTGGAGTCCAGTCTGTGTAGATTTCAGGAGCATCAATCTCTGCGAGGATTCATCTACGCCACAGGATATCAACCGAAGAGTTTCAAGCTCTGATATATCTGAATTTAAGGGGAATTACATACCTGAGTACCCAAAGAATGGAACCATTCTATTTGAGGGAGTTAACAGACACAATAGGATAGAGGAGATTCTACCCTATTGCTTACCATAACATCAACGTAGACTTGACATCATGCCTGTTAAAAAGGCTTCTAACCCTTCAGATTCAAACTGTTCCTATCGTGGAATAGAGTATCGTTTATGCCCTGCTACTACATGGACTGATCGGGGCGTGTTTATATGTGTGGAATGTGATCTTGAAACAAAGAAGTTGAGGATCAGGATACTGAAAACCCATCCACCTCTTTTTATGCATTAATTAAACGATACCCAATCTTGCGTAAAGAAACGCGTTGGTTATTGATGTACTCATCTGCTATTGTTCGTTATACATTGAAAGGACAGGCCGAGGCTTGGCAAGCTTTAGGGATTACGTGACCATCCTACGTTTCACACTAAGTACAAGAATAAATCGTTCGCGGCTCCAAAAGGTGCTTTAAGATTGTAGATGATAACATTTACATTCAAAAGGTTGGGTGGATGAAGATGCGTAGACACGGTGGTAATCCTTGCTGAGCCTGTTGAAGTGGCCGTGAAAAAAGATGGACGGTACTGGAAGATGAGCGTAATTTACAAATTCACTAATCTACCAGAGAAGGTGGACGATGGCAAAGAGATCGACATTGATTTGAACACCTATAACATCTCGTATTCCTCAACGGATGGTGAACAGGGCATGTTACCGATCCCTGACTTAACGGATAAGGAGATTAAGATCCGTAGGTATGAACGTAAGTTAGCCCGACAACAGAAAGGATCTGGTCGAACGAAGCGAACGATCAACAAGTGGAAGCGAGAACTGCAGAACGAATGCGGCACATCAACATAGCCGTAGATTGTCCAATAAGGCGTAAACATGAAGATCAAGACTATGTCCAAGGGCACGGTTGAGAACCCTGGAACCAATATGAAGGCAAAAGCAGGGTTAAACCGCGTCATTGGATGGGGACGCTTTAATTCCTATTGCGATTACAAGTTTGGCAGGGTTGTCCCTGTTGATCCGAAGTATACCAGTCAACGCTGTAATCAGTGTGGTCATACAGATAAAGTCAATCGCAAGTTTAAGTGTATGGCATGTGGCCATCAGATATCAATGCATCTGCGAATGTGTTATAGGCCTCCGGGATTGGGGCATCTGCACGTGGAGGAGCGTTCTCGTTAGAGACTCCTATGAGCCGTGAAATGGATACGCAAAAGGTAGCCGTCAAATAGATGGGTACTCACGTATATAATTCACTAAACTTTCGGTGCGTAGTCCACTTTAACCAGAACAGCCAATACGCAGGAACACATATCCGATCCTGGTTCACGCAGTAACCGAGACGAATCAATGCACCAAACTGGTCATTTTGCCAATGTCATCCGTCCCGTTTTTACATACCGATTTTCCGCGTTGACCACAATCATACGATATAGATAGGTTCCACTGGCCAGATTTGCTGTGTTCAGTTCAATTTCAAGATCTGAACCTGTTCCATAGTCTATTGCAGGTACTCTGAGCACCTCCCGTCCAATCATATCTACAATTTGCATGCTTACCTGAGCTGGCTTTGGGAGATCAAACCGAAACCGTGTGGACAGATTGAATGGATTCGGATAATTCCCATGAAGCACGAACTCAATCGGAGTCTCAGTATCTTCAATATCTATGCCAGTCACTGTATTCGAAATATCTACTCGTCCATTTTCATCTACTGAAAAAATATCCAGATTTTTAGCGGTATTGGACAGATTTAGAATCAATGTCTTACCATGATACCCATTTAGATCTAGATCAAAAACCTCTATTTTCTTGCCATCTGATATGACTTCAATTCTGTGGTAATCGGAATCTATTGAAAAATATGGTCGTACTTGGTTAAACTTGAAATTATGGGCCTTCCGCCTAAAGTGTGAGAGAAATTGTAAATTTTAGGAATTTTCGTATCATACTTGGTAGGATTTATCCTACTGACTATGGTTAATTATCCACTTAACAATTTAATCAACAAATGAAAAAGAATTCGGTGAGTAAAAGTTTAGGTTTGGAGGCACCATGGAAGATTATAGAGGATGATACAGCGAAACAGAGGACGGTGACTTGTACTGACACATCGTCACTGGAGTGTCCAAAGTGTGGAAAGGCGAGTCCATTTTATGATTTGCGCGTCAATGGCGGCATTTGGATACCTGTAAGTATCAAACGGCGTTGAGAGCGCAGGTTCCACGGATCAAGTGTAGTGAGTGTGGGGTAAAGACGGCGCGGGTTCCATGGGCGGGCCCGAGTTCTCGGTATACTTATGAGGAGTCGGTAATTGGGTGGATCAAAGAGGCGAGTCTATTGGCGATTTCTCGTCAGATGGGGCTTGGATGGAAAGCCATTGCGGGCATTGTTCATCGTGGGCTGGCAAGAAAAAAAGAGCAGGTGGTTGCGAACATCTGTGTCGATGAGGTGGCTTATAAGAAAGGACATAAGTACTTTACTGTCGTATCCGATGCCGACACAGCAACGGTGTCGGCATTGGGCGTGATCACAAGGTGTTGATGCGCTAGCAATTATCCACCGAGCAGTTGAACGGGATCAGGAGCATGGACATGTGGCCTGCCTATATTCGTGCAACCTTAGCTTGTCTGCCAGACGCAAAAAAGAAGGTCTGCTTTGATCGGTTTCATGTCGCGAAGCATCTGGGAGTTTCGGTGGATAAAGTCCAGCACAAAGCGCTCCTCAAGGAAGGCAATCCGATTCTGACGGGTACCAAGTATAGTTGGCTCAAAAGTCCTCACAACATGTCATTAGCGCAAAAGAGGGCCTTCCATGCCATACGCACCAGTTCCCTCCAAAGCCTGGGCCAAACGTTCAGAAAAATGTGGGACTATAAAAGCGCAACTTGGGACTTGGAATAAAACATTGAGTTGCGCTGTCGGCTTGAGCCAGTCAGAGATGTCGCCAGAATGATTTAAAAGCATCTCTGGGGGATCATCAATGCCATTGTTGTTGATGTCAGTAATGGCCCGGCTGAAAGCATCAATAGTCGGATCAAAACCGTCAAAATCCGTGCACATGGATTCCGCAATAAAGAACGATTTATTGATGCAATTTACTTCCATTTGGGCGGACTTGATCTAAGCCCCAGATGCGCAAAATCATGACTTTTTTCACAAAAAAAAGCGGAAGCGCCGAAATTACTTGCAAGTAGCCTCGTCGGTGGTGCTGTACGTGGATCAGCAAATAGATCAATTGTCTGAATACGCACTGTGCCTAGATCAGCAGAACCATGCACCAGCATCACATTGACAAGGTTATCAACCAAAGAAGTCAAGCGGGTTTCCAGAACCTTGGATGCAACAGTTAACTCATTGCCAAGGGTGAACACTGCATATGAACGATTGGGGTATAAGAATCCTGTTGGAACAGTTATGGACTGTGTTGTCGCAGTACCTTGTGATTGAATCAACGCGCTATATGACCCCGCTCGTATGGGAGTATAACCGGTGGCGCTTTTGAATTCAATATCTCTCGCAAGTTTAATGCCACCAATGGATACATTGACTGAAAGAAATAGGCAAGCCTTTAATCGTGGTCGGTTTGTGACTCGCAAGTTTAATGCCACCAATGGATACATTGACTGGGTCAGGAAGCATTGCATTGTGAATGAACTGGATTGAGGAGAGAGGTGGACATGTGGTTCCTTCATATTTTTCAATTGATTGAACCCATCTCTGGAACTCTTCATCACTTGGTGCACATGCTCCATTGTGCGAAAAAAAACGCAAGTTTCTAAGCCTCATTAAAGATCGGGGGAGTACGCCGATAAACTCGTTATCAGAAAGATTGAGGGTTTCCAAGTTCCACAAATGGCCAAGTTCAAGTGGAATTTGGCCGTAGAATCTGTTATTGGACAAATCCAAAACGAATAGGTCATTCATGCTCCCCAATTGGGGAGGAATTTCTCCATGAAAGCCATTATTGACCAGCAATTCCCACTAAGTTTAAAACTTCCCACCATAGCGCACTTTGGGGCCTATTGTTAAACGTGAGTTTCGTAAACTATTTTGCTGAATTTTCGTCAGAAGAGCACATTTTGGACGTTATAACGACTCATCTGATCAAATAGGCATTTATTTGAGGACAATGGTTCTTCATGCGAGGCTGGTTAATTATTCTGCTGCTCATTTGTGTATTAGTTATGATTGATTCCATCATTCACTTATCATCAATGAAACGGAAGTCACGGAAGTATTTTCACAAGAAACACTTGATTCACACCATCCGCAGCTGTTTTGAGCAGATTGAGGATACGAATGTGTCACGGGGATTTACACTGCTGAATTACCTGATGTCGGGGTTTGCTCATTTGAAGTGTGCTAGAATTTGATCAAAAGATTCGCAATGGTTCTCCTGCGATCATCGCCAATATGAAGCGTCTGTGAACCATATGCCCAGTGATTCGGGTACGCGCAAGCGTCTTGATGAAGTGGATCCATTTAATTTGCGTGGGATGATTTTTGCTCAATTGCAACGGAGAAAGATTCTGGAGGGTTTTCGGTATATTGAGAATCATGTACTGCTTGCCATAGACGGAACCGGCATGTTTTCATCCAAGTCGGTCCACTGCCAGCATCGCAATGGAACGAAGACGTATTTTCATCACATGCTATGTGCTGCACTGGTTCATCCGTTCAAAAAGATCGTAATTCCTCTGATCATCAAGAGCGATGGCGCCACAAAAAACGATTCTGAGCGCAGTGCAGGCAGCGATTCTTGGAGCATTTTCAGCGAGAACATCCTCAACGATTGTGGTCCAAGATGGACAATGCGCCCTATCTTCGGCTTTTAGGGTACCTTAATTTAAGATATATCAGAAGCCTGGAGATCATACGTCCATGTTTAACTATATTGATCGCAGTGACCAGACCCAAGAGGTGGTGATGGAGGTTGAAGGAATTCAGTATCGTTTTCGCTATCACAACAACGCATCCAATCGGCGGGTCAATGTTTTAGAGGTATATGAAACCAGACCGGGGACCAAGAAGCACTCTAAACCCAGAACAACGCGTTTTTCTTGGGTGACCGATATTTCTCTTGATGAGAAGATCATGCGAGCGGGCCGGTCACGGTGGAGAATTGAAAATGAAACCATCAGCACCCTCAAGAATCAGGGCTACAATTTTGAGCATAATTATGGACACGGTTACAAGCATTTGTCCACGGTCTTTGCCTGCCTGATGATGCTGGCCTTTTTGGTGGATCAAGTGGAACAACTCTGTGATGTGTTGTTCCAAGATGCCTTAGAGAGCGCGTGCGAAACCTGTTCCGAGAGTTTGATTTAGAGAGCTGGGAATTTCTATACCTGGGGATGGCGGAGGGATTTAGGGTCACTGTAGAAATGATTCGTCTTAGCGGAAACCAGAGCAGTGGGAACAGAGCGTGAACCCCGATTATATGAGGGGCTGGGTGTGGTGTGTCCAGTCGTCAGAACGTACAGAAAAAAGGATCATAAAACGTCCGATTATTGCAGGAATTGATCCTCAAAAACAAGCAAAACCCGCCAGATTTGCAGGAGATGTACATGAAATACTAAATCAACTAAATTCTATGCCGTTAGTGGGAATTGCTGCAAAAAATCGATAAATAAGCCCTAAATCCACTAAAAATGCCCCAAATATCCCTAAATGAGCGGATATTAGGGAAGAAAAATGAGGAAAATCCCGGTAAACCCAGTGAATCTGATGATTTTTAGGATTAACTTCAGATGTACAGACGGAGGCTATGTGTTACGCACGAGCCACACCGACTGGGACTGTGAGACCATTGCACGCACCTATTGGCGATTATCAGAGATTGAACAGACTTTTCGCTCAATGAAATCGGAGTTAGGATTACGTCCCATCCATCACCGTGCTGAGGCCCACTTGTTTCTGTCGGTGCTTGCGTTTCATATGGCGCATTTGATTCGTAGTAGTTGGGGAACGCTCAAAGTCGGGGCTGTGATCGTTCGTAGTGGGCGCTATATCAAGGTTCGCATTGCCCAGTCGGCCGTGGACGCGTGGAAACAATTTGGGGACAACTTTGAAAAGTTAAAGCGGAAGGCGGAAACTCACATTGACCTAATCCGCAAGTCGACCACCCATCTGGAGAATATTCGTGTCATGGGCTTTGAGTGCTTGATTGCCCAACATGCAGAACATCTTGGAGCATGTGCCCTAGTCCGTGGACTGCGCTCATCAAGGGACTTTGACTACGAATCCCAAATGGCATATATGAATCGCAGAATGATTCCCAAACTGGACACCGTATTTTTTCATACCGATGCCACTCATGCACTCACCAGTTCCTCGCTGGTTCGAGATATCCTTCACTGGAATGGTGATATCCGTCCCTTTGTGCCCGAAGTGATTGCTGAGGCCTTGACTTCACAGTAGGCGGCGCTCCGAAGGCAGCAGTAGCATTAAACTGTATAGGTTACATCCATAGGAGTTTGTTTCTGCTGTAGAATGCATGATGACCCTCCAGGAATCTACCTCTCCCGGGTGCCCGCACAGTTATCTACTTGACTTTAGAGAGTACATTGAATTGAACTTGTTTACTGGGTCAATCGCTTCATCAAATCATCTCATTATTTTCTCCAACATGCTCTATTTATGAAAAAAATTAATCATTTTTTACTTAACGATCCTTTATTATAGAATTTTCTTAATAAAGGAAATCGCGTTTTCGTTTATTTATATAAAACGTAACTAAAGTTTAGTTAAGTATAATACTTTCCATTCTCACAGATGCAAACATGACCCTCTTCATTCTAAGAAGAACTCCATAGCACCTCCCTGCTATTGAAGAAATACGCATATAATGCGTTAAAAGCATTTTATAGAGTTGATTCATCGTTTTTATAGACGCACAATGAGATCCAATAGATCTTGATATTTTAACGTATCTTCCCAACAAATCTTTGTCTTGAGAATAAAAATTTAATTAATCGATAAATAAAGGAAAACCTATTTTCGTTTATTTAGTAAGAATTATCAAACGATTCTTTTTGATGCATCCAAAAAATAACAAATCACGGATTGGAGAGAAGATTACGATCTCGCATGTGCAGGAACGAGTGGAGGCTTATCTGCCTCCATGGTTGCCTCCGAATCCTCCAATCAACATGGAAACTCTACGTTCAAATCTAGAAAAAGCTTATTGGACCATTGGTTGCTTGGATGGTATCTCTGAGATTCTTCCAGACATTTCCATTTTCCTATACACATATGTAAGACAGGAGGCACTGCTGTCTTCACAGATTGAAGGTACTCAATCATCACTTTCGGATTTATTTCTCTTTGAGATAGACCAGCCTCCCAGCGTACCTATTGATGAAATAGAGGAAGTGTCAAACTGTGTTTCAGCAATTAACCATGGTGTGACACGATTAAACGATGGGTTCCCCTTAAGTCAACGCCTGATGCGCGAAATGCATGGAATCCTGCTATCGGGTGGAAGGGGAAGCACGAAACTACCCGGTGAATTTAGACGCTCCCAGAACTGGATTGGTGGTACCCGTCCAGGAAATGCCATGTATGTTCCACCGCCTCACACCTACATTGCTGACCTGATGAGTGATATCGAAAGGTTTATCCATTCGGATGACCATGAACTGTCTCCGCTCATGAAGGCAGGTCTGATTCATGTTCAATTTGAAACCATTCATCCATTCCTTGATGGAAATGGTCGTTTGGGGCGACTACTCATTACACTCTACCTTGTCCATAGCGGATTACTTCAACATCCGACTCTCTATCTCAGTCTCTACTTTAAGCGCCATAGATCCAATTATTATGAGTTACTTCAGCGCGTACGAACTCACGGAGATTGGGAAACTTGGTTAGATTTCTTCTTGGACGGTATCATTGAAACTTCTGGACATGGGGTTCAACTCGCCAAAAACATTCTCCAATTGTTTGATGAGGATACTCAAAAAATCAACCAATCTGGTAGATTAGCAGCCTCAGCACTACAAGTGTTCTCTATTCTTCAGAAGCGACTCATCATCTCTGCGCCTTACATTTCCCAAGCTACAGGGAGTTCTTTGCCGACAGTATACAAGTCCATCCATCATCTTGAAAAGATAGGGATCGTGAAAGAAATCACTGGAAAGAAGAGAAACCGCCTATTTGCGTATCAGAGGTATTTACAACTTTTGACAGAGAGTATTGAATCCTCTTGATTATCTCAGTCCATGTATTTAGCCCATTAAAGGAACATGAGCATAGCAATCAAGTATTCCCGTGTTTGCATTCAAATAAGTCTTTTCGTGGGTGACATTGAGGAGATAAACCTTACTCTCATTGACCCCATGAATGTATGATGTGTTCTATTTCTCAAGTGCTCTACCTTACTTAATGGCTAAGTCCAAGTCTGCCTTCACCTCTTCTGATCGAATAGGCATTACCTTACTTTGGATTTTTACTGTTTTTGTTTTAGTTGGGTTTGGTCTCAATCCTCAACTTCTTGCCCAATTTCCTTCATCTGCAGGGTTTTATCCATACCATTTTTGATCTTTTCAAGGGGACATGTGATCCTCGCATTCGCGGTTCTTGCACTCATTTTAATTCCTAGAGTTGGAATCAAATGGTTGCCAGCTCTTATCTCAGCCAGTGCCATTTCTCTGGTCATGGAATTGCTGGGGACAAAAACTGGGTTTCCATTCAGTGGGCACGAGTATACTGGATTGCTTGGATACAAAGTCGCTAACCTAGTACCCGTGTTAATCCCTTTTAGTTGGTTTATGATGGCCTTTCCATCCTATGTACTCACGTATATAATTCCCAAATTTTATTATTTTACCGTAGTTGTTCTATCCTTAGGCATGACGCTCTTGGCAGGCTACTTGTTGGCTGTCTCTTTAACGCTGGTCGTCATTGCAGCCTTATGCTTTATGATTCACCAACATCAGCCATTCCTCGCCATCTGACGAAAATTTAGCAAAATAGTTTACGAAATCACTTCTGAGAATATGCGCCTTGGGGACACCAAGAGGGAGTTTTTGACTTAGTGGGAATTGCTGAAACGTAACTAAAGTTTAGTTACCGTTATACTCCCTCTCAGGCCACTAATTGTACAGCACCTTAAGCGGACTATATCCGCAACAATGTACTGCATTTGGGTTTCCGTATGTAGTCTCGAAGGTTATGCTTTCCAGCGAATTGAGTGATGTAGCGGTTTAAGTACTTCTTGCTGATATATACCGTGTACGATGCCCGCTTCAGAATCGCCCAGAAGGATTCCACACCGTTCATATGTGCCTGTCCGTTGACGTACTCGGAAACACTATGCGTTACTGTTTTGTTGTGCGATCAATATTCTTGTATGCCGTCCTGGAATTCGTATAGAGTTGTGCGCATTCAATTACATTCTCATCTACGAAGCCTCACAGTATAGATTTGTCTGTGCGCTCAACTACTTATACTTTGATCTGTCCAGTTGCACGATCTTTCATCCCGACACAGCCGTCTTGACTGCGTCCAAGATTCATTTTCTTGTTATTGTGCTTATTCTTTTCCAATCCACCGAAGTACGCCCCATCTACTTCAAAGGGTTCCTAAAACGCTCCCATTTTCGGAACTAAGTCAGGATCATAACGGAATTCTACATGAGGTAAATGATATTGGGATAGAAATCTGTAACGCAGTAATAATGCAAATCAACATCGGTGAGCATTCGGTCGGATAGAATAAGACTGAGTCTTTAGGTTCAACGGATGAGGGTAAACTTTCGGTGCGTAGTCCACTTTAACCAGAACAGCCAATACGCAGGAACACATATCCGATCCTGGTTCACGCAGTAACCGAGACGAATCAATGCACCAAACTGGTCATTTTGCCAATGTCATCCGTCCCGTTTTTACATACCGATTTTCCGCGTTGACCACAATCATACGATATAGATAGGTTCCACTGGCCAGATTTGCTGTGTTCAGTTCAATTTCAAGATCTGAACCTGTTCCATAGTCTATTGCAGGTACTCTGAGCACCTCCCGTCCAATCATATCTACAATTTGCATGCTTACCTGAGCTGGCTTTGGGAGATCAAACCGAAACCGTGTGGACAGATTGAATGGATTCGGATAATTCCCATGAAGCACGAACTCAATCGGAGTCTCAGTATCTTCAATATCTATGCCAGTCACTGTATTCGAAATATCTACTCGTCCATTTTCATCTACTGAAAAAATATCCAGATTTTTAGCGGTATTGGACAGATTTAGAATCAATGTCTTACCATGATACCCATTTAGATCTAGATCAAAAACCTCTATTTTCTTGCCATCTGATATGACTTCAATTCTGTGGTAATCGGAATCTATTGAAAAATATGGTCGTACTTGGTTAAACTTGAAATTATTTGCAAGTAGCCTCGTCGGTGGTGCTGTACGTGGATCAGCAAATAGATCAATTGTCTGAATACGCACTGTGCCTAGATCAGCAGAACCATGCACCAGCATCACATTGACAAGGTTATCAACCAAAGAAGTCAAGCGGGTTTCCAGAACCTTGGATGCAACAGTTAACTCATTGCCAAGGGTGAACACTGCATATGAACGATTGGGGTATAAGAATCCTGTTGGAACAGTTATGGACTGTGTTGTCGCAGTACCTTGTGATTGAATCAACGCGCTATATGACCCCGCTCGTATGGGAGTATAACCGGTGGCGCTTTTGAATTCAATATCTCTCGCAAGTTTAATGCCACCAATGGATACATTGACTGGGTCAGGAAGCATTGCATTGTGAATGAACTGGATTGAGGAGAGAGGTGGACATGTGGTTCCTTCATATTTTTCAATTGATTGAACCCATCTCTGGAACTCTTCATCACTTGGTGCACATGCTCCATTGTGCGAAAAAAACGCAAGTTTCTAAGCCTCATTAAAGATCGGGGGAGTACGCCGATAAACTCGTTATCAGAAAGATTGAGGGTTTCCAAGTTCCACAAATGGCCAAGTTCAAGTGGAATTTGGCCGTAGAATCTGTTATTGGACAAATCCAAAACGAATAGGTCATTCATGCTCCCCAATTGGGGAGGAATTTCTCCTGAGAGAAAATTGTTGGACAAATCCAATACCTTCAGAGTTCTCAGATTTCCGAGGTGAGATAAAATTTCACCTGTCAATTCATTTTCTGAAAGGTTTAATTCTCCGAGGTTCGCTAAGCGACCGAGCTCTGGTGCAACTTTTCCTGTCAACCGATTATTGGATAAGTCCAGCCTCTCTATGTTTGATAGGTTACCGAAGTGGGGCAGAATTTGTCCAGTAAATTCATTATTGGAAAGATTTAGTTCTCCAAGATTCGTTAAACGACCGAGCTCTGGTGCAAATTTTCCTCTCAATCGATTATTGGACAAGTCCAGTCTCTCCAAATTTGACAGATCTCCTAATTCCGGTGAAATAAAGCCTCTAAGATTGTTTTGGGGGAGTTCAATTTGAATCAAATAGGACTCCCTGAGATAAAGTCCATGCCATTTTGCAAAATCTTTGGGTGATTGAGGCACATTCTCTGGATCCCAACCCCCGTTATCACTCCATTCATCCCCGTTTGTAGAAGCGTAAAATGCACTTAAATCACGGTGAAGAGAGAAAACGGATAAGTTAATGTTGAGAAATAAATGAATTTCTCCTATGTAATCTGTAAACTCCTCACCTTGAACCTGAATGAAGAATTGAACAGGCTTGTTGGGTGGAGTATCATTTCCTACACGGAATATGAACTTTATTTGTTTGGGATCATTTTGGCTTAAAAATCCAATATCAATATCCGTTGACAGCCAATCCAGAAAAGAATATGGTTCAGCCCCAACTAATCGGATCTTAAGTTGATCTGCATCCCTATAATAATTCATCAACTCCGCCGTTATTGTTACTTCGTTCCCTGTTGCGTTATCTAGATTGCCATCGTTATCTGTCCACTGCCAGTTTAGAAGACGTATCACAGGGAAAGAAACAGATGCTTTTGTAGATTCAAAGGCATTCACGAATCCTCGTCCAAGTTCACCCTTATAGTTTGGATTATCGTCATCCATATTTTCACTACTGGCGCGGATAAATTCTCGCAGTGAATCAGGGGGAATATCTCTCTGGACTGTTTTCACCAGAGCCGCCACGCCCGCAACAAGAGGAGATGCAAACGATGTGCCATTCACATAATCATAATCATTGTTTAGATCGGTAGTTCTAATCTTCACGCCAGGAGCAAATACATCGACCGTTTTACCATAATTTGAAAATTTAGCAAGTTTTCGAGTATCCTTTTCTGTGGCTCCCACGGATAAAACTCGTGGGTGATCTGCAGGATATTGATTGAATAAGTCAAGATTTCTCGAATCATTCCCCGCGGCTGCTACGATCAGTGCTCCCATGTCCGTTGCCAGGTCAATACTCTCGTCATAGAAACGGGTATTGCCATGTATACTTCCACCCCAGCTTGCATTGATGATGTCTGCTCCATTGGCAGCAGCGTAGAGAATTCCCTCGTAGCCCCAACAGATGCCCGCCCTTCCCCACCACGCCCTACAGTACGCATTGATATGCATTAACTCTGCATTCCACGAAGCACCTGCGACTCCAATTCCATTATTAGTAACGGCACCCGCAGCCCCAGCAACAAGAGTCCCGTGATCATTCCCAAGATGAAATGGATCATTGTCGTTTTCATTTTTGTTGGCAAAATTCACCCCGTGTACGTCATCAACACCATTGTCAGGTATCTCATTGGGGTTGGTCCAGACATTATCCAGTAAGTCCACATGAGTCCACTCTGCTCCAGTATCTACAATAGCGATGATGACTTTGGGCGAACCTTCATTTCCCTTCACGACATCCCATGCTTCGGGGAGCCCCAATAGTTTTAACTCAGGCTGATTCCTGAACTCAGGGTCGTTGGGCGATATCTTGGGAACAGGTGTATGCAAATGGTGGACAATTAATGGTTCGGCATATATCACACCTCGCGTGATCTTAAGATCATCTGCAACCTGCTCGGGTGCAGTATTTGAGTGATATCGTACATAGTAGGTTCTTCGCAGCGATAGCAGATTTTCTCTGATTTTCGGGGTAGGTTCAATATTGTCAAGGAAAGGATATACTCGCTCCATGGAGTAGATATTGAGTTGGCTTGTCTTTGTATCAAACTCCTGTAAGCCAGTCTGGAGTGTTTTGTGAATAACTTCTTGTGCAAACTGAACGACCACTATATTTTGGATAAACTCGGGTTGAGTTTGTGAAGTCAACGAGGAGGCGGGAAAAGTTGGCTGAGGGGGATTTTGAATCCTTCTTGTGGAATTAAATCTGTCCAGCCCCCAATTTTGTGTGGCAGTGATTGAGAATATAACGATATGAAAAAAACAGAGGATAGATCTCATGGAGCATGTACTTCACAATTTTCCTAAAAATACCAAAATACGCAAAAAAACGTATCCTTAACGATACGTTTGTATCGTGATTTCTGGAAGCGACAAAATCGTAGAATCGTGTGCAGGATTGGAATATGTAAGAACTCCCGAGGCACTTGCTCCTAAAATGGTCAGCGAGTTGCAATTCTAATCTCCAAGTGCAGGACTGGAATATATTAAGAAATCCCGAGGCACATAAAAAGAAGATGAAAGGCTTAACTCATGAAAAACAGGTGCGAGGCAAAAATCTATCAAATGATAAAAACGAGCTTGGCATATAGAAATTCTGTCTATGAATGATCAGGCGAACCAGAAAGATGACAGGGAGTGTATACAATGTGTTAGAAAAAAGTGTATTGGTTCATAAGATGCCTATCATTACATGTAATTGACTCTATTATGACAGGTTCGTATAAGATTTGAGTCTCTGATCTCGCATATTGACGTAGGATCCGCTAGTTTGATTGTTTCAGTATTGAATCATTACAAAAATGCTCATTGCGTGTGTACTCCAGTTGATGTTATGGTAATAGTAAAGTAGGATGACAGCAATTCCATCTAAATCGGGCGTTTTCAGATCTTTTGTTTCTGACGACTGGACACACCACTCCCATTTGGATCAACAAACCATTCTTTGTTATTCGGGTAAATTCAAGATGAATCCATCGGCATACTGCCCATAGACCTAAAGTAAACCCTAAAAATCATCAGATTCACTGGGTTTAATGGGATTTCCCTCATTATTGTGGACTTGTTCTTCCCATGTATACGGGTTATCTCAATATGGGAGCTACCATCTGCGATGCCCTACGAAATTATCAGATACCATTGATGATGAACTAATGTGGAATCATAGAGTTGATAACGAGCGAGTAACCACACGACTATTGTTATGAGTCCAAGCTTGCTTAAAGATCGAGGGCCTGCTCAATATTTTCACGGGCGCAAAGAAATCATTGATTCCTTTGCTAATACGCTTGAACTCTATCGATCGGAAAAAGGGGGGACGACCTATTTAATTCAGGGAGCACCAGGCGCGGGGAAGACAGCCCTACTTGATGTGCTGTCTAACAATGCTAAATCTTGTGGATGGGCCGTTGCTAAGATCGGAATAAAAAACTTATTTTCTCCCGCACCTATGGCCCAATCACTTGGAAAATCGTATACGATTGATTCAGAATACGCCCTAAAAGGCGGCATTAAGTTCTTAGAGGGTGGGCTTGTTGAGAGTGTCGCGGGGCATGCGAGTCCAGAAGAAGTACTCAAACATCTGGCCCCCCAAACTGGGCTTATCTTATTGCTTGATGAAGCGCAAAGGCTGAATAAAATTCCCGATGACTCGGAGATCCAGATCGTAGCAGGAGACACCCTGGATGTCATTCACAACGGAGGCTTGGGAAGGCCGATCATGCTACTAGCGGCGGGGTTAGGGACGACCGAATCCGCCTTTTGGAAATTAGGGATTTCGCGTTCTGAGGGTGATTGCATGGTTCAGCTTGGGCGGTTGGATAAGGAGTCAGAGTGCGCCGTGATACGAGAATGGCTCGTCAAAGATGGAGGCGCAGAGGGAGATCCTCATGTATGGATTAAGGCCATTGCGGGACAGACGCATGGGTGGCCTCAGCATATCATCTCCTACATGAAGCCTGCGGTATCTTTTCTTAAATCACACAACCATCGCATGACAGATGATGGATTGGAGTTTGTACTTGCGAGGGGTGCAGAGTATCGGACGATGTATTACAAAAAGCGTGCGCGAGGTATTGACAAGAAGAAGCGTCAAGTTATCGCAGAAATATTCAATGGTGTTCCATCAGGGGAAACCATTGAGTTTGATGAGATCATGTCTGCGCTCAAAGAAGAGTACTCTCACGAAGAGGCAGGCAATCTCTTCAATAAAGCACTTGAGAGAGGCATCATTGATGAACGGGAAGACGGAGACTATGGCATTCCCATTCCCTCCTTCCACACATGGTTGATTGATGAGTATGCGAGTCACATACATCAACCCATCCTTTCCAACAAGAACCTAGATCAATCCATGCCGTCAGAGAATCCTCAAAAGAGCATTGGATCTAAATCCAGATAAATGATGAGTCTATGGTAATCTTGCTTGGATGTATGTTGCTATATGCCCACGCCTTCACTGCACTGATTGTCCAGTATTCAGGAATACGTAGTCATCGCTATCACCTAATCATCCTGTCATAGTCAGATGGAGCGATTTGATCCTGAATATTATGAGTTGAAGCCCCAGCCAGTACCGCCATTGCTGTTCACCTTAAATGACAGTTGATGATTTTGCGCTCTCTCCGTCTTCAAAATATGCGAGCGCATATAGATTCAAAGATCACACTGTCCCCAGGAATCAATCTCATATATGGGCCAAATGGTGTAGGCAAGACAAATATCCTTGAATCCGTTCATTATCTGTGCTTAGCCAAGAGTTTTCTTACAGGTGTGGAGCGCTATGTGATTCGGCGTGGTGAAACGTATTTTGAGGTTGAAGGAAAATTTCAAGGCTCTCTACGTAAGGAAGTCGTCATTCGGGTTGTAGTGACTGCGCGTGAGGGGAAACGTATCTTCATCAATGGTGCTGCCCTTGAGCGCCTTGCCGATATTGTCGGGGTCGTCCCACTGGTTGTCTTTGCGCCGAGTGATCAAAACCTTACGTACGGAGGGCCAGAGGATCGGCGAAAATTCTTGAATAGTATGTTAAGTCAGGCAAAGCCTGCGCACCTTGAAGATCTCATCGGCTATAGACGCGCACTCAGGCAGCGTAATGAGTACCTTGCCATCCATCGTAACCGTCAAATAGATGATGGATTAATGATGCCAATGAATGCAGTGTTGGCGCGACTAGGTGCGCGAATTACTGTACAGCGGTCAGCTTTTCTTGAGAGATTCAATGAAGAGCTCAACTGCGCTTGGAAACGCTTAGGCGAAGTCATTGAGGAGCCACTGATTACGTATCAAGGACCGATCCATGTGGCAGCGCAATCAACGAACGAAGAAGCCGAGGTGGCCCTTCTAGAGGCGCTCACGCAGTCAACGAATCGAGATATAGAACTCGGCCGAACGACTTTGGGACCTCACAGAGATGAACTTGTCTTTAAATTAAATCAGCTGGAGGTGCGAAGATATGGTTCTACAGGCCAACATCGTTCATTTGCAATTGCATTGAAGATGGCCCAGTTCCATTACTTAGATTCGCGTCTTGAAGAAAAACCTGTTCTGTTACTTGATGATCTGTTTGATTCTTTGGATCTAGCACGCACAGAGGTCATTATGGATTGGTTGAACGACTCAGCGACAGGCCAAAGTTTACTTACGGCCGCGGACGCAGAAAATCTTCGCTCAAAAATTGAAGAATGGGGCGTCCCCAATCAATCTATTCAAATTCGGGGAGGGCGTGTCATTGAGTCTCATGCGGAGGAATAATGGTCGCTTCGCCAGCAAGGACCATTTTATTGGCTAAAGAGTAGATATTTGTCTCTGCTTTGACGTAGCGTTTCTTTTCAAATTTTTCAGTGATCTTGACCGAAACGCGAACTTCTGAGTTTACTTTAACAGGGCGGAGGAATCGGCACGAAATGGAAACTGCGACACTTCCAGGGCCAGGGAAGTTACGTCCGAGAACCTTAGAGATAAGCCCCAATAGAAACACACCATGGACAATTCGGTGACCAAACCTTGTAGATTCAGCATAGTCGGCATCCACATGCAGAGGATTATCGTCGCCAGTGATTCGTGCGAAGGTTAAGACATCGTCCTCACTTATAAATCGTTGATGGTCATAGGCATCGCCAATCTTAAGAGAATCAAAGGTATTGAGTGGTTTTTCTTTTCTCATCTATGTAGTAGCACCAATAGTTTGAATCTTAAAGATACAATACAATACGATATTTTCATGAATTATTCGTGCCTCAGCACCAATTAATGCAGATTCGTGAAAGGATAGATCAGATGAGGTCAACGCGTCGGGGGCAGCGGATTCTGAGATTAGCACGCGTCGCCTTTACCGTGGGAATCATTTTCTTTTTGGTGTGGCAGCTTCGAAACGTACGAGTCCAGGATCTCATTGAGGGGTTACCGTTGGATCCTTGGTTTTATGTACTTTTGATCTTGATCTACTTTTTGTTACCGACCGTACAGTTTTTAGCCTACAGGATGGTATGGGATTTTAGTCTAGTCTCCGCTTATAGGGCCTTTATCAAGAAGCGAATATTGAATAAGGAAGTACTCGGATATTCGGGCGAACTATATCTTTTTACTTGGGCGCAGGATCATGTCGGGCATTCAAGTCGATCAATTATTGAATGTATTCGAGATATGAATATCATTTCTGCGGCTGCCTCCACATTGGTTGCAATCATTCTGGTCGTCGTTTTTGCTTTTGTGGGACAGGTCAATGTAAGCGAGGTGATTCCAAAAACCCATTTCACAGTTGTAATTCTGGGTGTTGTCATGATACTGGTTGTGGTTTTGGCTACTCTTAAATGGAGGCGAAAGATCTTTTCAATGCCTTGGATGGTGACGCGGATGATTTTTGGGTTACATGTTGGTCGCTTAATCGTCAGACAGGTCTTGGAAATCGGCATGTGGCACCTAGCGATGCCAGACGTTCCTATTCAGGTTTGGTTCACATATGCTGCGGTTACGATCATTGTTAATCAGATTCCATTTACTCCCAGTCAGGACTTGATCACGATGGCTGTGGCTGTGAGCATTGCGGATGTGATGGCGGTTTCTGAGGTTCATATTGCAGCGTTGTTTGGGGCTGTAGCTATTGTGAATCGATTCATCAATCTGATCTTTTTTGCAACCCTTTCTGTCGGTCTTCCTGAGAATACAGGTATCAATACTGTGACTAAACATCGTTTGGGAGCGTCTACGGACTCTGAGACTCCATGATCAGATGTCCAAGCGTAAGGTTGCTTCACTGCTTCTTTTTGTAGGGTTGTATTGTTCAGGTGTGTCGGCACAACAGACTCAAGTCATTGAAGATTTTGAGATGTATCACGACAATGATACACCGTTGCGTTGGAAGATACCTGACAGAGCATCAAGAAGTATGCTCCCAATCCCATCAGATCATAACAGGCCGAATGAGTATATGAGGGTTGTGACGCAGGGACATGGCAAAGTACTGCGTACTTATACTCAAGATGAGGCAGTACTGCTGGCATTGCCACAGGGGGATGGACTTGACTGGGACTTGCAAACCTATCCTCGACTAACATGGCGATGGCGTGCAGATGTACTACCAGAAGGCGCCCGAGAGGATACAAGAAATCTTAATGATACCGGCGGTGCTATGTATGTTGCGTTTGCATGTAATGATTGGCTCGGCAGACCCTGTACAATAAAGTACACCTATAGCAGCTCACTTGCTGTAGGGACTCGAGCGAAGTATGGGAAACTTCAAGTATTGGTCGTATCGTCCGCCGAGGAGTTCATAGGTGAGTGGGTTGAGGTTGACAGGAATGTGCTAGAAGATTATAGGATGATTTTCAATAGAGAGCCTCCAGGTAATCCTATCTATATTATGGTGTGGAACGACTCTGATACCACCGATGGAGAGTCTGATATCTATTTTGATGATATTTCGGTCGCTAAATGACATTGATCTTTAGAAAATTGGGGGGTTGGATTCGCTGGGTTGTTCGGCATCCAGAGCTGGTTCTCGGGATTGCCTTACTCATTTCTATTGGTAGTCTCTTTCTTGCGGCGCGGCTGACCATAGATCCAGATTTTGCGAACTTGATTCCAGACTCATATCCAAGTGTCCAGTCGCTGGAGAAGATTCGTGAGACGATTGGCGCCGGGGATGTATCGGTAGACCTTGCCATAGAGAGTCCGTCATTTGATGCAAACCTCGCGCTGGCAGAGTCTGTGGTGATTGAGGCGATGGCCTTGCAAGATACGATCTTAAATGAGCCAATCTTTGTGCGGGCGCAGTTAAGGCGGGATACAGAATTTATGGCAGACAATGGGTTATACTTTGCAACCGAGAGTGAATTAAATACGCTTACACGGTGGTTAGAGGACAAGATTTTTGAAGCCAAGCTAGAGGCAAACCCATTTTTTTTTAGTTTGGACGACGAGGAGGTAGACGGCGACGAGGAAGTAGAGGCGTTAGATGATGTCTTCAATCAGATTGTGGGCTCTGAATATTTGGTTAATTCAGATAGTACGATTCTCGTGGTTCGTTTCTTTGTTGCGGGTTCTTCAACGGATGTAGGCTATATTGAATCCATCTATGCTGCATTGGATAACGTCATCCAACAGGTGCACCCAGCGTCCTTTCATCCCGACATAGAAACGTATCTCGCTGGGCGGTTATGGAGGTATCGCACTGAGGTGCGCGCGGTCACCGACGATGTGTTCAGTTCATTTGGAGCAGGGGTGATGGCGGTTCTTCTGTTACTGATGACCTATTTTTTTGCCAAATCCGTTCAGCTTCGTGGCCAGCGGCGGATTTGGTCGGAGCTTGCACGAGCGCCAATCACGGCGGTACTGATTGGAATCCCTCTAGTCATGAGCCTTGCATGGACGGCTGCAATCGGCTATATGGTGTTTGAGTCTCTGAATTTATTTAGTTCAACATTAGGTCTGGTTTTGTTTGGATTGGGGATAGACTATGGGATTCATTTTTATGCGCGTTACATTGAGGAGCGGGGTGCGGGTCTTAGCGTGGTTGAGGCAGTGGAGAAGACGTTTATGAGCAGTGGACAGGCGATTGCCGTAGGTGCTTTGACGACGGCGGCCGCCTTATATGTTCTTATGGCTGCGGATTTTAGGGGGTTTAGCGAATTTGGATTTTTGGCAGGGACTGGCGTGTTGATCGCGCTGATTTTGACGCTTCATATTCTGCCTGTCCTATTGGTGTTATGTGAGCGCTGGAATTTGTTACAGTTTGAGCGAGAACGTCCCCTCCGAGCGATCCCGCGAAGGCCTTTGATGGGCGCACGCGGATTGCTGGTAGGATGTATAGGTTTGACAGTGGTGGCCCTGGTTTTTGCTCCACGGATTGAATTTGAATATCGGTTTTCAGTGTTGGAGCCGGTGTATGAAGATTGGGAGGCGTTAAACGCTAAAGCAGCAACGGCCTACACAGGGTTTAATCGTCGTAATCCAGCGTATATTGTTGTGGATGATCCTGATGAGGCTCCGGCGGTTGCGCTGGCGTTGCGTCATAAAATTGAGCGAGATACGCTGCGACATATTATGGACGCAGACACCTTTCTAACCACGATCAGTGAGATTGAAACGCTTCAGGACCGGTTCCCACTAGATGTAGAAAAACAGGCGGAGAGGATCCAAAAGATTGCGTATATCAGAGATAGTTTGCTCACCGATCCAGTTTTTGCGGGGGATCAGAGTCTTGGCCGCGTTCGAAGAGCAGCCCAGACGCGCAACCCAATTGCCTTGGAAGAGGTTCCCGACATCATCCGCCGCCGATTTGTTTCCAAATCTGGCGAGTTAGGGGGGTATATCACAATCATCCCTGGGGTGGGGCTTTCGGATGGGCGAAAGTCTATGGCATTTGCTGAGGATGTGTCAAACATTGTGACTCCAGATGGACAAGTGTATCATGCGGGCTCTACATCTATTGTTGCGGCTGATGTGCTGCGACTGATGCAGCAGGAGAGTCCTTATATGATTTTGGCTACGCTGGTCATTGTCATGCTATTGATGTGGATCAATTTTGGCCGTATTCGTTGGGCTTTGTTGGCGATGTTGCCTTTGATTGTTGGGATCATCTGGATGATTTTATTGATGCAGGTCTTTGGGATGCGCTTGAATTTCTATAACCTTTTTGTGATCCCGGCGATCATAGGCATTGGCAACGATGCGGGGGCGCATTTAGTTCACCGGTATCGGGAGGAGGGCTCTGGAGCATTATGGCGGACATTGCGCTCTACGGGTGAGCATGTGACGATGGGCGCAGTGACCACAATGGTTGGGTTTGGAGGATTGCTATTGAGCTTCCATCCTGGATTAAATACAGTGGGGGGGTTGGCGGTTGTGGGCATTGGGACAACGCTTTTGGGTGCGCTTCTTTTTCTTCCAGCCTTGATTCAGGTTCAGGAAGATCGCGGATTTTTGACGTAAGTAGTACGCATTAGACGCGATGGCACCGATGGCCAATTCTACTGACAGATCAAGATTTGATGCGACAGGAACATCAAGTTGAATTGACGATACATTTCAAAAAGACGTGTGATTCGTTTGGTTGGGCTATGATGATTGTTGAATCTGGTACTTCATTATTCATTAAATAGAGTAACTGTGGTATCACGTAGCCATTTGTTTCTGGTCTGTGTGTCCAGTTTTTTGTATATCAATACAATCTCTATTCAAAAGGGGTCTTGATAGGCAGCTCTCTACGGAATCAAAATCATGCATAATAGCTCTGATCTGTGAACATAAGACGGGCGTCACTGTTAAAGTCCCAATTTGATTAAAAAAGCAGAAGACAGCACTATTTGGTGTTCTAAAATTTTTTTCCACGAGATTACGCATACGACGCGTTTCGCGTGTATAGGTAGTTAACTATGTCTGGTAAGATCAGGCGATTTGTTTAATTCATAACAAACTTTTTATTCATATGACTGAAAGATTATTTCACAAAAATTGGGGAGGGATATTTGGTGTATTCCTCCTTTTCACGCTCTTCGCCTTTAATGCGAAGGGGCAAACAACCTATTACGCCTCTTTAGACGGTACTCTAACAAGTGGTTGCACCACTGCCGCGAATCCATGTAACATATCTAACGGAATAAGTACCGCACAGACCGACGATATTCTTCTATTTGAGGTGCGGCGTGTAGGAGGGACGGTGACCGTTGATGCTGATGTTACGATCGGAGATAATACACTCACGCTTGGCGTTTTTGAAAGACGCGTAGACGGGCCCAAGAAAGGGACTGTTAATTTCACGGGAACCGTATCATTGACCACTGGGAGTGTGACCCTCCATAAGGATGCCACTGTGCAATTCACTGAAATTGAACTCGATGGACCCGCATCTATCAACAAGCTGATCACCGCGGGGGACCTATCGGTTAAAAGGGTACAGAATTCAACGAATTTGTCTGTTCTGGCTATAGATGAGCTGACGGTCAACGCTGGCCATACGCTCACCGTTGATGAGAATGCAAACCTGCGCGTTAAGCTCTCAAAGGGTACTGCAACATCGAACGTAGGCAAATTTGATGTCAAGGGGACAATTAAAGGTGATGGCGGTCTTTGGATTGCACATACTAATGATGAGCGAGAGGTGAATGAAGACACCGATGTCGACAATGCGGATATTGTATTGCATCTGCCCGGGGATTATGTTCCCGCTGGTGGAGTCACAGCGGCAGATTGCCTGATGCTTAGTGGTGGAGGTATGATTCACAGTAACTTGTATGCGATTGCTGCGGGGAATGTCTGTGTCAATCTCAAAGAAATTGGCACGCTCGTTGCTGTGGGAAGTATTTCGGACGATGATGACAATCTTGGTGTTGCCCCAACTCCAGATACTAATCAACAGGATAGTATTGTCACGGACATTATTTTCAGAGACGCGGTCACTGTAAAAGGAGATATCCAGCAGTGGAATGATGCTCGGGTGGTGTTTGAAAAGGCTGCGACCATTGAAGGAGATGTTATCTTAGACTATGGCGATGCGGGTGTTGGCACAACTTTTGGGACACCGAATGATGGTGCTAATAACGACCGTGCATTTGAGCTAGTGGCTGAAAAACAACGTCATTCTGGGGTAGAATTTGCTGCGTCGGGCAATACGATTGAAGGGGATCTGCATCTGAAATATGATGGTACCCATGTGCATGATATCAATGTGCGTTTCTTAGCTGATTCTGATGCCGATTCTGGTAAAGAATTCACCTCTACCGTTGAGGAGGATGTGATTATTGCAGCTGGCGGCGAAATCCACCTGAAGGGCCATGAAAATATGGAACAAGCAAAGGTCACCACGCACAGTTTGGTGATTGAGGGGGATGTCTTTGCGGATGCTACTGCAGTGATCGTTCAAGATGCGGCGGCCGACTCGCACCTTTCCGGCGACGATCTATGCTCCGCCCCGGGTCTCCGCAAGGGCAATACGCTTACGCTTTCGGGCGATGTGATTGTAGCATCGGCTGCGATGCTCACCGTGAATACTGTGGTGATTGACGGGGATGTAGAGGTCTCTGGATCACTGATAACCAACACCGTTCACATTGCCGATGGAGAGCTTGAGTCTGAAGGGACGGTACAGATCGGTGCTAATGATACGCCTGGCGCGTTAATCCTTCAAGACAATGGATTAGATGGTACATTGGCGGCGGGATCAAATGTGCAGCATTTGACCTATGCAACGATTGACTCGGACGATGTGACTTATACCGGGATTGCGAAGTTAGCCATGAATATTGGTAACGGGCGTGAACTACGCACCCGTGGGCCTGTCATGGTCACTGATCTGGGGCTTTGCAGTGGAAATATGGTGTTGATTGCGACCGGTGATGACAAAACAAACACCGTCACGGTCAGTGGGATGATTCATGTAGATGACGGGCAGATTACCACGGATACGAACCGTCCTGGCGATCTTGTTGGCGATGGCGATGCCACAAATCCAAATAAAGACTATGGCTATATTCTTAAATATGTCACCGATGCAGAGCGTACGGCGACGGCGTCCGAGTTAGCGGGTGCACGCAAGTTGGTGGTAGATCACGAAGATGCGGTCATCATCGTGAATCAGGCGCTATCACTGGTTGAGGGTGTCCACATCTTCAATGGACACTTGCACTTGAAAGGAGACGCGTCTACCTTGACGATTGGAAGCCAGGCTGGCGTAGCAATGGTAAATCCAATCCTTACAATTGACGAGGGCGAGTTTCACACCAACGGCAACAATGTGCAGGTCTATGGCATGGTTACGGTTGGAAATCAACAGAAAGACGCCAAGATCATGACCGATGGTGGAGAGGTCCATGTGCTGGGTCAGTTTACAAGTAAAAACTTGAACGATGCCACTGCAGTGGCCACTGTGAATGAAGGCGGCATGATTGATGTGGGGAACGGTGCTCTGCAGATTGGACCCGAAACCACTAATCCAATTGATGGGCTTCGCTCTGATTGGCAATACCCAATTATGGAAAGTACTACTGACCGTCCTCATGTGAAGTTGGAGCTTCATGAGAAGGCAAAAGTCAAGGGGACGATTCGTGTCCCTAAGGGAAGTAAGCAGACCGAGCTCATCGGAGCCGAATTTGAGACGATCGTCTTTGATGGGACTAAAACCCCAGAAAAGGCAGCCAAACCCTCTAATGAAAACTGGGAAGGAAATCTGTATATTTCTCCAGTTGCAGGTGATGGGAAAAGCGTCATCGTAGATTCGTTAAATGCCTCCAATGGTGCAGTGGAATTTTATGGGACGAAATTCACGATCAACAAAAATGTAGAGGTTAGCTCGGCACGCCTGTTTTTGCAGCATAACGAAGTGGAATTCAAGGGTGATTTGGCGATCAGCGGAACGGGTGGCTTTTCATCTAGAGGAGGAACACTAGAAGCCAGAAAGAAAGTGACGATTGGCGGCGACTTCTCGCAGGAGACAGAGCAGACAGAAGGGGCAGTGGATATGAATAACCCACAGGGTGCGACCTATCTGAGTGCATTCACAGACCTGATCGTTACAGGTGACTTTACGACATCTGGGGCGGGAACTGCGGCGAGGTTTGGAGCGACGACCATGACCACGGCCACGACCAATATTCATCTCAATAAAGGCTTTAACTTTGGGTTGGCGGCCAAGGACTATGTACTCAACGCGAACCTTGAGTTTTCTGGCAAGGAGGTGCAAGAGGTTAGTGCAGCGGGGATTGACCTGCATCATGTGACCGTGGATGGCGCAGGCCTTTCACTTGGAAGCGATGTGAGCCAGGCCGCTACTGCAGAGTTGACCTTAGATAAGGGGCATATTACGGGTGATTTCACCTGGAAGCTCAAGAATGCTGAAGTTGAAACCGGGCTGATCAACCGCTTAAATGCACAGGTAGGAAATCGTTGCGGGGACGATGCAGACCGTGCGTGCACCTCTGTGATCAACAAAGGATCCAGAAATTCGCTTGTATCGGCGGGGCTAACGCGTCATATCCAGCACGGAAATGATGGGGATAATGCGTCGTCAGCGGGGGGCTATCTGTTCCCAGTCGGAAGCACCGTAGATAGCAAGACCTACTATCGTCCATTGATGCTGCAGTTGCCGGTGGATTTGGATGCAGAGACACCGATTACGGTCACTCCCACCACGATTCCAAGTGGGGCGACCCCCGCGTGGTCTCCCATTCAAGCAGGCACTGGGGGCACCTCTTTGAGTTTGGATGTGTATGCGCCAGATATCTTTTGGAAAGTGGACTTAGGTAAGGATGCTGATCCGTTGACCTCCAATTTGAATCTTCGGGTTTCTGCGGATGGGATCCTCAATGTCCAGGATGTCAGTGGGTTACGGATTGTGCAGTGGGATTGTGAGTGGCAGAGTCCTCGTCTTGCGGGGCGCTATGAGGTAGTTGAGGCGGGAACGTTTGCGGTCAACGGCTATGTGGGTCGTGCGGCGAACATCACGCAGTTGGCGGTGGATGTAGAGACATGTTCCATTTTTGGGGTAGCCGCGAATTCGATTGAGAATCCGATTCATCAGCAGGATTTCGGTGGCGCTATCTCACGGATTCAGTTTATTCACAATGCGCAGCTTCCATCGCCGGTGGCCTTGTCCTTGGACGGTGTGCAGATTGCTGATGCTCTTACCACACACAATGCGACGGGGTATCTACGAACGGGCGCAGGCGGACACGAGGCGGTGATTGCGCTTGCGGGTGCACCAGAAGCGTCAAACACCGAGGTAGAGTTCTCCGTTGCTGCGGACGAGAGTTATGCCCTCATTGCGCACGGCAATTCAACGAATCTGAAGGTCAAGCAAATTGAGACGAGATTGGCATCACGTGCCGCCAACATGGTGGAGGTCATTGTGGTTCATGGTCTTGCGGATGTGGGTGCTGTGCGGGTGCAGACCAGTAATATTTTAGAAGATCCGCGGACGAATCCCAAGCCACTGAAATTGCTGGCGAGTGGTTTGGCATTTGATGGGGCAACCAGTTATCAGCAGTTGTCGCCCGAATACCATCGGATAGAGGTCCTTTTAGAAGGTGACAAGGTTGGGGTGTTTGATGTGGATCTGGCTGGCTATTCGGGAGAGACGTTGATCCTGAACCTGTCCGTGAAGGATTCCAGAGATATGGGGCAAGAGCCGTATCTATACGGCGTGGATAAAGACGGACAGGAAATCTCGGCAGCTGTTGTCACAAACGTTGACTCGGACATTACGGAGTTACCGACCGAGTTTGCGGTGCATGGGAACTATCCGAACCCCTTCAATCCATCTACGCGGATCCAGTTTGACTTGCCGGAGAGTGCGCAGGTAACACTGCAGGTGGTGGACATGCTTGGGCGTGAGGTGATGGTCTTGCCGGCGCGCGAGTATGAGGCGGGCGCGGATCGGAGCATTGAGCTTAATGCGACGAGTCTGGCCAGTGGGACGTATATGTATCGGATGATTGCCACGGGTGCAGAGAGCCGGTATGTGAAGACTGGACGCATGATGTTGGTGAAGTAGGACTATATTTTTCAGTCACACGACAAGCGCCCCGATACGATTAGGTATCGGGGCGCTTTGTGTTTGGAGAATTTCTTTTTGATGTATATCAGAAATGTACAATTTGGGGGACGCGCGCGTAGTGGCAACTGGACGAGAGCGGATAGACTCATCTCGCGCAGGTGGGCTCTACGGGATCTACTCGGCAGTTTAAATAGTTTATAAAAATCACTTCCTGGTTGATCCAGCATGGGCGATAGACTCCGATACAGTGTCTAAGACATCAATGATGCCCTAAGTCGGTGGAGCGGATAGTTTATTGAAATACATCAAATCACCACCTCTGGCTTGGGAGATCCCTTCGGTTCATAATGAATCAACCAGAGATTCATTGTACCAGTGGAGACATGGAGCATAACCTCATGAAGCTAGCGCATTGTAACAGTCAACATATTGATCTGAACTGAACCGAACATTTTGACACATTATCATCAATACACTGACGACTGAGATCTCGGCTCCATGATCTGGCGTTAGTCTCCAACTCGTTCGCCCAAGTGTTCATAGTCGGAGTTGGTTGCATGTTTTAACCCTGCCAATGGGATAACCACCAATAAGTCCATCCATAGACCCCCTCACCTCCGATTCTTCTTGGTCTCAAAATATTTCTCCAAGAACAGTGAGGCGCCCGAGTCTTAACATCCAGGAGGATGGCCAAATACGTCACCGTATCATCAGGGCTATTGGGTATTGCTCAATTTCATAAAGAGGAATCTGATCAATGGAAATCATAAACCTTTCTCATCAATACACGCTATCTAGTCCCATCCAGAAAAACACCCTAACAGTGTGTATATTCCGATTGATGTTGCCCACCTATAGGGAATAGAAGTAGGATGAGGATGTTGTAGACAAGTCTGCAACATGAGGGTGTAGCATTTATTGTTGGAGCTGGTTAATTATGATCTAATGACACTATGAAAGACCATAGATTGAAGATGTTTCATGGATTGATTTCATTTTGAGTGATGATTCACTTTTATCTTCTAATCGGAAAAATTTCATGCTTAGGATCATACCATAGAAGATTCAGTTCTTGCTCAATCACAATTCCATATACTCTAATTTTTCCAAGCCATTCGGAGTGAAAAGAGTTCATCTACATCTTCATATGGAAGGTCCATTTTCAGACGTTTCTTTGCATTTCTGGTCAAATCTGATACGAGTACATGATGGTGCTTCGTGCCCGACCCTCTCCCCTTATGTTGAGAGGTAAGCTGACCCCATGTTAGTTTTTCAAACTCCAAAAGTTTAGGAAGAATATCAGTACACCAATTATTCCTAAACACCTTCGTATTGAATCCCCATTTTCCTCCATAATCAGCAAGCATTAGAGACCAGTGAAACATATCTCTACTTGACCTGAGATCCATGTCGGTTATATGTGGATATACACTTTTTCGTATAGATACCTTTTTTCTATGTTTGGATACCCACGTATAATATTAGGGCGTTTAGCCATCAAGATTAAATTCGGATCTCTGGGCAACACCCTCGTAATACTCAACCATTGATCCCAAGGTAATCATACGTTTTCCGCGAACTCTTGGGGGCAGTCCTTTTCTAGCCTTTTTCCAAGGACCTTCCATATGAGTAAGACTACTCAGCCAGTGAGATGATTTGTCGCCATAAAAGTCTAGACAGCGTCAATCGTCTCCTTTTGTGTAGAGTTCAAGTTTTCTGGCTTGCCACCAGAAAATTTGGTCACATGGTAACTACCCTTATGCTTTTCGTACAAAGCCGGGCAAACAGGACCGTTGATCCAAGCTTGTATTTCCTCGGTAAAAAATGGTTGATCATCCCAGACAAGCGACCAAGCCTGACAATAGTAAACCAGTTTTTGAAGTTTCCATGTGGTAACTGCTCCTTTCTTCTGAAGGATATATGCAGACACATCTAATACTGAAGTCATCAAATCAAAAAATCATATGAAGCAGTTTAAATAACTGAATGAACAAGATGTTCACACGTTACAGTGTGCCACGAATATGCAAGGAGGTGAGTCAATGACTTAACAAACTGCATGAGGGTAGGCCTACCTTGTGACGGATATCAGACTTAACATTGGCTAAATTTTTTTGTATCATAGGATTTTTCACTTATCACGAATGATCTTATGAAGACTTCTATACTATCCCAATTACGCTCTGATTTACCTCGTCTGAAGGCGATTTTAGATGGTCATCCGTCGGCTGGTCGGACCGATCTTGCTCAACGTGTATGCGAGGCGTTTGATTTCCGTAATGCGAACAAGCAACTGCAGGCGGGTAGTTATCTCAGTGCATTGAGAACACTGGACAAGGCACAACATATCCAACTACCCGCAGCCCAACCTCGCTGGAACCATTCCAATGCACGCATTCTCTCTGAACCGGTTCCCCATCCAACTGAGGTCACCGATCATCTTGGTGCGACCTTCGGCTTGATCGCGTGAGCACATCGGATGATTTGGTTCTATGGAATACGCTGATTCATTATGAGCATCCTATTGGCGTGACCAAGTTTGCTGGTCACCAGAAGAAATATCTCATTTCAAGTGATCACGGATATCTCGGTGCGATTGGGTTTTCAGCTTCCGCATTGTATTTAGCGCCGCGCGTGATCAATGGATGGGATGGTCTGAGGCTCAACGTCAGGCCCATCTGCAGAATGTAATGGGACGCAGCCGTTTTTTAATTCGTCCGATGGTTAACTGTGCAAATTTGGCCAGTCATGTCCTCGCTCAGTCTCTGAAACGGCTGAAGGAGGACATGATGCAAGATCACGGGATTCCGATATGGGTCGTTGAGACCTTTGTGGATTCGGAGAACGATGATCCAGCCCTACGATATGCGGGGACCTGTTTTCTTGCGGCTGGCTTTCATGATGTTGGCCAGGGCGAGGTCGTCATTCAAAGACTCGAGATCGCTCGCGAACATTGAAGCGGGTTTTTTTATACGAGTGTTCTTCTCGGTGGAGAAAACAGCTTGATCTTGCCCCTGTGGAGCTCTATCCTACTCTGGGGCTCGGTACAGGCTTAGATACCCAATCTTGGGCGCAACAGGAATTTGGTGGTGCCCCTCTGTACGTCGGACGGCATCGTTGATCAAAATGGTGACGTACCTGAGTCGAATACCGGGAGACCCCATTTATGCGAATCTTTCAATGGACGCATCTGCGATACGTGCTTATTATCGACTTTTGGACCCACCAGACCCAACAACCATTCGGCCCGAAGATCTTGTGGCTACGCATCGTCAGCGAACGATTGAGCGGATGCGCGGCCAGGATGTGGTCTTATGCTTGATTGATGAGACAAAGATCAATTATAGTCGTCTGGCCAGTTGTGACGGACTTGATACGATTGGACGGAACCAGACCTCATCCGAAGCTCAGGGAGTGCGGTTGCATGCGAGTGTGCCCGTGACCGAAAAGGGACTTCCACTGGGTGTTATACGATGTGGGTTTGAACCTTCAAATCCAGACAGTGAACATCCTGACCGGCTGCGGTTGATGATGCGATGGCTTGTGCAGAGACCCTTCACCGCTCTACAAAGATGGTCGTGAGGCCGACAGTGCATCTCTGATGAAGCGATGTATGGATAGACATCGAGTTGACATTCTCGTTCGTGCAAAGCATGATCGGGTCTTATCAAAGAACCTGAAATTATTTGGACTGCTTCGGGGGTTGAAGTCCGTCGGAACGATGGAGGTTCCAGTCTCAAGATTAAGCCGGCGCGTGAAATCAGGGCGCGTTCTTCATGAGGGCAGAGAAGCCCGCATGGCCACGATGTCTCTTCGATTCAAGCGCGTCGATCTGCCCTGTGACCATCCATGTAAGAGAGGAAGACCGTAGATCCGATGCATTGGAGTGGTTTTTGTTGACAAGTCTTGAAGTAGAGGGCTTTGACGATGCAAAAACGATGGTCAAATACTATCTTCAAAGGTGGCGCATAGAAGACTTCTTTCGGGTGCTGAAAGGGGGATGTAATATAGAGAATTTTCGCATGCGGTCGGCCCGTAAGCTTCATCGTGCGATTGCGATCCATAGCGTGATCGCTTGGCGACTCTTATTGCTCACGCTGATGGGACGTGATGTACCCGATGCACCCGTGGATTTGATGTTTACCGATCTCCAGTTGCGAGTCCTGCATAATCTGGCATCAGAGCATAAACTACAGCCTCCGACAGATCTGGCATTAGCGATTGCATTGGTCGCCCGCTTGGGTGGATATCAGCCAAGTAACAAGCGTCCTGATCCTAAGGTTATGTGGCGTGGGTATCGGCGATTGGAAGTTGCAACAACCTCAGTAGAACTGGAACTCAAGCATCAAGGGGGAAAGAACTCCTCAAAATGAACTGAACTCTGTAACTTGGAATTCGTGATTCAATCAAGCCGTGAATCTGTAAACAGATCAAATATAAAACTCTGAAATCGTGAAAAAATCGCCAAATTTACACAGATTAGGTTATGTCAAGTCAGATATTCGTCATAAGGTAGGGGTAGGCCCCTCGCAACATCTGTTCAGGCGGAGGTTGCAAACCGCCCGCAGCAGCTGCATTTAAGAGGTATGGTGGTGAGCGTGTAGGAACTTGTCAGGTGTAGGTTACAGAGTCGAACGAAAGTGAATCATGGATGAGGTATCGAAACGAATTTAGACGAGTGTCAAAACTGGGGTTTCAGTCCTAACCCAGGATAAGGTTAGCGGGGACCTGATTACTGGCTAATGGAATAAACATGGCGAGACTGTGATCTGGGCCTTCACGCGGAACATGGATGCTAGCCTGACAAGCGGGCCGTACCCGTAAGTCACTGGGTACCGATGCAACCCACAGGGGCGGACCAGATCGTAGTAGTGACGAAGTGTTTGTAATGGGAATAGAGCGAAGGGTCTGACGTGGACATTGATCGCCCAACGAATGGAAGCGGCAGCAGTCGGAAGACTGTTTGCATAGGAAGAGCCGTATGAGTTGAGAGACTCACGTACGGTTCTGTGAGGGCCTGGGGGTGAAATTCCCCCGGGCTACTCGACTCCGCCTTTTCTGTGAAAAAAGTCATGATTTTAAGTATCTGGGGCTTAGATCAAGTCCGCTCAAATGGAAGAGCCTATAATATAAATTCGGGTACTACCATTAATCGTCTAGATCTCTATCCACACGATTGATATTAAAACATTTTGGGCCTCCCATTTTAAGAGTGGGTTGGCCGATTTTTGGTGCCTTCTGGATACAAATCAAGTCCACCAAGATAGAAGTAAATTGCATTCTTTAATCGTTCAGGATTTCTGAATCCACGCGCACGGATTTTGATCATTTTGATGCGACTATTGATGCTTTCAGCCGGCCCATTACTCACATCTAGAACCACCGCATTGATAATGCCCCAAAGATGACTTCTAATGGTTTTAGCCACTTTTTTCATCGGCTCCAGACGACTGCGTGAGAGCCACCCTAACCAACGGTTCCATGCTTTGAGCGCCCAAGTGCGATGTTTATACTTCCACAGCGTCTGGAACACTTCTTTCATCGCCCAAGCGCGTGCTGTTTTCAGTGCACTGTTTTTCAAGAGATTAAACCGCTTCTTTTGCTTGGCCGACATGCTGGCCCGATTCTTAAGCCAATCATACTTTGTCCCTACCAAATCCAGAATCCCCAGTTTCTTTAACTCACGATTCTCCTCTCTGCGAACCTCATCCACCCCAGTTCCAACATATTTAGAGATATGAAAATGGTCAAATGCAATCTTCTTATCGGCATCGGGTATACGCATCCTTGTTGCAGTGATGTAGGCAGGCCACATATCCATACTCACACTTTCAATTCCTGCAATTTGCTCAGGTGAACAACTATCGTAGTACTCTAATAAACTCTCTATTGTTCGCCCCTCTGACACATGTAACACCGTACCCGTTGCAGGATCCGATACAATCGTCACATAGTTGTGCCCCTTCTTGGACGCTGTCTCATCTACGCAAATATGAGGCACGATCTTCTCTGGCTTGCGCTCCAATCCACGCTTGATTCCACGATCCATAATATGAGCGATCATCGTCCAACTCACCCCTAAGCGTTTCGCGATCACTGAAATGCTGGTTGCATCATGCAACCAATCCATCACACAGGCCTCAAAACTGGACGTGAATTGCACACGAGCATCGGCCCAAGGAACCGCAATCGTACTCACGCCATGCTGTGGACACTGCACACGCGGCACCTTCGCGACCACTTCCGTACGATAATCACAGATATTCGTATGGCGCCATCGTCGCTCTCGGTGATCATACCCCGGACACGCCTTCCCACACTCCGGACACCTTAACTCCGCATCCCCCGAAAGCGTTACATGGATCCTCGCCGCATAACGACTCGTCTCCTGCTCAATCTCGGTCACCTCCCACGGTGACGCAATACCAATCAAATGATTCACATCCGTTATTTTTAAAGCCATCTTTTTTTTTGATAAGTTGAAGGATAGATAAACAAATCTAAACTACTATAAAAATCCTTACCGAACCTTATTCTTGTTACCCTCGTTTACCCATTTCTGAAAATATCACCCACTTAAAAAATGGGAGGCCCAACATTTTCAGGTTTTATGATAGTAGTCAATTCAGGTGAGCAATCTCTGAACTTGTGGACGCAACCTATCGTTAAGATTTCCGATGAAGAGTCTCTCTTCTTCAATGATCGCCGTTACAAGGAGGGTTTCAATCCGTTTCCTTGAAACCCTATAACATTGATCATCTGCAATCGCAGATACGATAGATCGTGCTATGATGCCAAGTCGATAATAATTAAGTTCTAACACATCTACATGAAGATGAACTAAGTTTTCTACGGGGGTACGCCCCTTGGAATCCTTGGTTTTACAGTCGCTTTTTAAGTCACTATCGTCAATTAAGACTATATCAAGCTTGTCAATCCTATCACGACCAGATGCAATTGCTAAGGCAACATCTTCAATGTCCTTTATTGATGCTTCCTTGCATCGCCAAAACGAAAGATTATTTTCCAGAGTTCTGAGATCGCTTGTCAGTGCGTCTGCTGAGATGTCTCCTTTGCTCATCCATTCTAATTGTCGCCATTTTGCCACCGAAATCATACGTGCCAGAAACATTTCCTCTACTTCAAATCCTCAATCACATCTAACATATAACCTCTGAGCCAGTGCAAGGGCTCTGATTTTACCTTAATTTCAAGTATTTGCCGAATCTTAGATCCACCCCAAGATTCGGCCGCTTGGAGTGCAGCGTCTCGTATCAATAAATGATCAACTGTTAATGCTTCATAAATTAGCTGACAACGCCAAAATTCCGAACCAAGTCTAGTTTGCCTACCTAAGCAACGTAATAATGATGAGGAGAAGGCAGGAGTATCAACATCAAGACATGCACTGTGAAACCAGTCCAATACTCCGACATAATCTGGAAATTTCATTGCTTCCTTGATGATCTCCTCTGCAGAATGATCTATGCCATCTTCAAGTGGTTCTGCTTCAAATGAAGCATACAATGAATCTTTAAGTCGAGATATGATCCGAAGGATGCTTTCAGTATTTGCAATGGCCCACTGGTTTTGCAATTTCTGCTGAATTCCCAAATGATTTCTCTGGAAATCAATAATGTCAGGGGAAGCTGCCAAAGATATTTTATTGATGTGTAGAGAAAACCTGTCGTAATTTTCTTGTGGACAACTTGGAGAATACAATGAATGAAGCATGATATTTGATGTCCACGCCGTACCGTCTACATACCACAAAGAAGACATCACGAAAATTGAATTCGTTTCTGGTGCAGTGAGATGTCTATTAGGATGCATTGAATAGCTCTCTTGATTTGTTAGTAATAACAGATTCGAAAACATCCCCCACCCGAGTACGAAGATCTATGATCATCTCATCTATACAATTCCAACCAACTACTTCAGAAGCCTCACGAATCACATCAATATCAAGAATAAATCCGTCAAGAACTTTTCCTTGTGACAGAATTAATTTTACACCGCCACCATACTCATATTCAACTCGGCTCATAAGATTGACTACTTGATCAGGTAGGCCAGCCACTTTGGGAAATGCATATTTCAGATATTTTTGAGGAAGCATTTCTTGTTCTGAAACTTCAATCTTATTAATGTATCGAATGCCAGTTTTTTTTACACCTTGGGGTTGCACCACTCGCCAGTAAGAATTAAATGCTTCTTTAATCCGGGCATGAAACTCAACCCATCCAGTTCCAGCTGAATAATGTGGATCCAGATAGGGAGAAAGCATGTGTATGCTGAGCACATCTGGACCTACTCCAATGATTCTTTTCTCATTCTCAGTTATTAATTGAACTTTCTCTGGACCTTCGCCAATTTGGAATTTGGGTGAAGCGCCACCTTGAATCTGTACTCCAAACTCAATGCTTTCCCAACGCCGAGGTCGACCAACATAGTCTCCTTCAAGTTCAGCATGCAATTTACCTGGTAGGGTAGGGTCCCATTCCGAGCCAGATGCGAAATGAAATTCACATATGGCTTCAATTATTGGTGGATTTCTATAACTAGACATAGCCCATATGCTCAGGTTGAGCCTCTTGCAAAACCTAAAATGTGAATTCCAGTTAGTGAGTTAAGAGCAAACCATCCGTTAACACTTCTACATTTACGCCTAGGTTAGGTTCCAATAGCACTTAACATTCTCATTTTACTTCATCGTTTTTCTTTAATTCACCTGCAATTTACCTAAGGTTCGACTTAGTTTAGGTGAGAGCTGGCAAGATCTCTACATACCGATCCCACAAACCCTTAATTTCAGACCTCTAAATGGGGTTCGTAATGCTTAGATGATCCAGTTTAATTGAGTGAGTTGATCTGCGGTGAGCACCAAGACACTAAACATCAGATGACAGATCACTTTCTCATAATCCGCGGACTCGAATATTTCGCCCTCCAAACTCATCTTTGATCCGACCAAACGCAGAGCGTTGACGATAACGGATCCGTTCTGGTGGGATAAATCCAGCATTCCGCTGTGCCTTCTGTTCACGTTGATGCTCCGCCTTTTTATTGCGTGGATTCTTATCAATGATCGGGACATGTCCAGATGCACGGCTTTCTTCGCGAATCTCTTTTGCATCATAGGCAGCATCCATCAATAGACGCACAACCCTCTGCTCTGTCGTATTTACAGCAATTCCCACTAACTTCGGATTCGCTGTCCCACAACGTTCGTACTACGCACCATTGTCCTCAAGTAAACCTTCAAAAAATGCCTCGTTGATCAGATGAGCACGTTTTGACTGCTTTTACGACTCAGCCCATCCATGCAGATCAAAGTGACATTTTTTGGCGAACGATTGGGAAGTTTTAAACTTAGCGGGAATTGCTGATTTTAGAGCGGTTTCTGTGTGTCTGGCGGCAAATTAAAGGGCGATGTCAGCGTTCTCGTGATCCGATCTCGGAATTTAGCTCATGTGATGGGAGAGAGGTCAGCTGGGGAGATGGTGGAAATTCTATTCTCTCACGGATATAGTTTGAGATCAGCCAACTACGCATAGATGGAATCGGGATGCTATAGAGTTCATCTTGACTGTGTAGAATTCCGCGCTCCACTGCTTTCTTGAACAAACCCCTCGCTTTGTCTGGATCGTTATACTCCCGCGACAAAAACTTTTCAATATCTTCCTCGTAGAGACCTTTTTCAGGTGGAACGTTTTGAACCAATTTTGCCAGACTGCTACGTTCTTTCCCGCTGATTCCTTTTGCGCGTCGCTTATAATATGCCTCACATCTTTCCTCTCCCACTTGATATACAATGTTCAGACCTTCTGTGGTCATCGCACCATGATCATTCTGAATCTGTTTGGCTGCAGCATCTCCATACGCTGAAATATGCTGAGGCCAACCATGTGTTTTTTCCACAATTGCATCTATCCATGGAGTAGGATCACCCTTAGCATCTCCCTCTTTAACCAGCCAATCCTTGATGACCGCAGACTCTGCTACTTTGTCTAACGCCCCTAATTCTACATAACATCCTCCCTTAAACCTAGAAACTCCATGCAAACGGAAAGCTTCTTCTGTCTGGCCTAACCCCGCCGCAAGTAAGATTACTGGATGAGGGAATCCACCATTATGGATTTTGTTTAATGTGGATGTTACCTGAATCTTCTTATCTGGGATATTTTTGAAATCGCCAACATGTTGAGCCTCATCAAGAATGAGAACCACCCCTCTTTTGGGATTGATCTTTTCAAGCACATGGGATACACTTGAGTCTCCCGCAACCTCTTCAAGATGCCCTCCCCCCAACAACTTGAGATCGGCTTTGAATGAAGTCTGCTTGCTTGAAACATACGGTTTTCCAAGAGTTTGTGCCATATGGACAGGATTATACAAATCATCAAAATTTATTTTAACGACGCCCCATCGTTTTTCTATGGCATCCAAAGCCAGTTCCTCCAACAAGGCCGTCTTGCCCGAGCCTGGTGCTCCCTGAATCAGCATAGTTGTTCTAGCCTCCTCTCTTGTCAGCGCCAGTCTCAAAAGATCATTGAAATCATACCGGATTTGTGTTCGTCCATGAAAATATGTCGCAACTCCGCGGTCAGCGAAAATATTTGACCTGTGAGAGTCCTCTGGGTATGTAAACTGTGACATAACGAAGAAATAGGCTTAAATACTATTGGACGCCACTTAGGCTTCTATGGTTCCGAAATTGCAATTGCTTGCGATCAAAAACGCATATCAGAAACACTGCACCTACAGATTATGCAAAGCGTGGTAAACACGTATATCAAGAAATAATGAGTGCTCAATAGAAAATCAGGGGGGGTGTTTCAATCTTAGTTGATTTTCTTTTTTGTGACTGGTAGATATATGGGCATATAACCATTCACTCGGGCCATCATTATACAAATATGCAGTCAATAAATGTATATATGGACCATTACTATTCAACAGTGACTAGCTAGACTAAAATTTGAAACAAGCCTAAACTTAAACCCCACTAGTGTCATGTCATATTGATATGTCGTAATTATTTTGTATGTTTCATGTCTAACCAAGACTATCTGTATACTGACATGAAACGTTACATTATACAATTGGAGGCCGATGATCGTGCGGAGTTAGAGGCGATCACCAAAAAGGGATGGCATCGTTCACAGAAGGTGATCAACGCGTTGGTTTTGCTCAATTGCGATCAGGGCAAGTTCAACGAGGGGTATAAAACTGGCGCAGAGATTGCTGGCGTATTGGGCATCAGCATGCGCAGAGTTGATCGGATTAAGAAGCGGTTTGTGGAGAATGGCCTGGGGGCTGCCCTTGGAGATCCGCCGGTATGGACATTGGATTGAGCGTAAAGGTGTGTTATGTGGAGAATGGGCTGGGGGCTGCCCTTGGAGAGCAGCAGGGTCGTCGTGCGAAATACCTTCGCAAGGCGGACGGCGAATTTGAAGCCCATCTGGTCGCACTCAGTTGTAGCGAACCTCCCGAGGGACATGCACAATGGTCGCTTCGTCTATTAGCAGACCGAGCGGTTGAACTGGGTTATATTGAAAGCGTCTCTCATGAGACGATACGGCGCGTTCTAAAAAAAAACCGATCTTAAGCCATGGCGACGTATTGGTTGGGTAATTCTGCCGCAAAGCAATGCCGACTTCGTAGCGGCAATGGAGCATGGGCTTGACCTTTATCGGTGTCCCTACAATCCAAAATATCCAGTGGTATGCATGGACGAGACACCACGTCAATTGATCGGCGAAACTCGCACGGCCATTCCAGCAGCACCGGGACGACCAGCCCAGTATGACTATGAGTACAGCCGCCTTGTTCATGGCCACAGAACCATTGGTCGGTTGGCGTCTAACTAAAGTGACCGAACGTAGGACCAAAACGGGATGGGGCTCACTTTGTGCGAGATATCGCCACACACTTCTCTGATGCTACCCAAATCTTATTGGTGATGGATAATCTCAACACGCACCGGTCTGGCGCACTCTACAATACCTTTGAGCCCGCTGAGGCGAAGGCACTATGGGATCAATTTGAATTCGTTTACACTCCCAAACATGGCCGTTGGCTCAATGTCGCCGAAGTCGAAATCAATGTGATGATACGGCAATGTCTTAATCGCCGCATTGACTCCATTGACACGCTACGTAACGAAGTCGGCGCATGGCAGAGGGCCAGAGATCATATAAAAGGGAAAGTAGACTGGCAGGTCACCACAGACGATGCACGGATCAAATTGAAAAGATTATATCCGACATCTGATGCGTGACATGACACTAGTCAGAACTTCAATCCAAAAGTTTCAACGAGATTTGAAACAATGATAAGCGAAGTTTACCTAAGATTGAAGCAACCCCGATTGGAAACCTTCAATGGAACTAATTTCCATAGATGTCTGCTTGGCCGCTTACTGAGACAAAGTTAATGAAGGTTACAGATGATGATAAATGTAAAAGGATGTGGGAACCATTCAATTACGTCAAGGAGATTGATAAGTAGCCCTGAGAGGTTTTTACTTCATGCTAGGCAGAATGGTTACTGCAAACTCATTCCACTGCTCTCTCGATTTGATTATGAAAATGAATCTGATGCAACCATTAAATGACGAAATCTTAGATCTAAACACAAACAGTTAATGGGAATCCTATAAAATTGATTCTACTTTATCCATATATGTTATGTATTTTATTGACTGATTTCAAAGCATACCCATTTCTCATAGGTGAAAAAATCCAGTGATTTTACCTGAAAATGAAACTTTCAAAACTGAAACTTGAGAACATTAAATGTTTCAAAGATATTGAGATATCGTTTGAGGATGACGAAGGTCGTATTAAAAACTGGTCTTTGCTCGTTGGAGATAACGGAGTTGGAAAGACAACAATTCTTCAAAGTTTGACTTTGGGGCTATGTGATCAAGAAAGCACTTCAGGGCTTTTGTTGGAATTACATGGAGATTACGTAAGACGAGGTAAAAAGGAAGGATCTATTGAGATAGACATAAAGATATAATAGAAAGGAAGGTTCCCTCAGAAGTGTTATTTTTTGAGGTAACCAAACTTTCATTTTATGATGTCATCTACATCTGCACCTGTTCGCTACTACGTTGGATTAGACGTTCATCGTGACACAATCTCGGCGTGTGTTTACGATGCGACTGAGAAGCGTTACTGTGATGAGCAGGTGCACACAAGCCGAAGCGTCTCGCTCGGTTTGTGGAATCTACGCGTTCAAAGTATGGGCCTTTCCGCTGTTGTTATGAGGCATCCTTTTCGGGTACTGTGCTCTATGACACATTGACCGAACACGGCGTGGATTGCGCCATTATTGCTCGATTCCCAAGCGCTCAGGCGATCGAATCAAAACCGATCAGCGCGATGCCAGAAATTTGTCCAAGTATTTTGGATCTGGGCTTTTGACTGAATGTTTCGTCCAGATCCGAGCCGTGCGAGGACTTTTACGCAGTCGTGAGGCACTGATAAAAAGTCTTCACCAATCTAAAATGCGCGTGATTCATTTTTTGCATGCACACGGGCATTGTTATACAACTGGAAGCTACTGGACAAAAAAGTTTAAGACTTGGATCAATCAAATTGAGTTAGAGCGTTGAGCTTGCGGACACCTGAATGATATTGATGATCATTAGGGACGCATCCAAGAAATTGAACAGCAAGTCAAAACAGCATCCGAGTCCGAAAAGTTTCAGCAAGCAGTTCAGATTCTGCAAGGCTTCCGGGGCATTGGACTGATCTCGGCCATGCAGTTGGTTTGTGAGATTGGAGGCTTTCGGCGGTTTGGACGGCACTGATGGCGTATCTTGGATTAGTTCCATCTCCTCAGGAAACACCATCCGCACGGGTTCAATCACCAAATTGGAAACACACACGCACGAAAGGTCTTGGTGAGCGCAGCATGGAAATACATCTACGCGATCAGTGTTGCACTTCAAGAGCGGCAAAAACACTGCAGTGCTAAAGTCATCGCCATTACCCAGAAAGCACAAACACGCTTATACAAACGTTACAACGCAAACCTCCGAAAGTCGCGGTGGATCGTGAACTGGTTGGCTTTCTCTGGGAGGCGTTGCAACTTCCTGTTGAACCAGCATAAACAACCTATACGACCAATCGTCATGGAGAAAGAGTCCGAAGCAACGATGGAGAGCCCAAGTCCATTCTTTTCGGTAGCGATGATCGCGAGCCCGAGTTTCAAGATCTTGGCAGCTCCAACGTATTGAGCATTATGGCTTTTGCCTAGCATACGGACACCAGATTGATATACCGTCGCCATTGCTATAAGACTCTTTCTCCATGACGAGTTGTCTAAATTTATAACAAAATGTAACCAGAAACTAATGCATACCAACCCCCGAAAGGGAGCCTTCCTTTCTACACCAGTTTAGATCTGTTTATCTATCCTTCAACTTATCCCAAAAAAGATGGCTTTAAAAATAACGGATGTGAATCATTTGATTGGTATTGCGTCACCGTGTCCGAGATTGAGCAGGAGACGAGTCGTTATGCGGCAAAGATCCATGTAACGCTTTCGGGGGATGCGGAGCTAAGGTGTCCGGAGTGTGGGAAGGCGTGTCCGGGGTATGATCACCGAGAGCGACGCTGGCGCCATACCAATATCTGTGATTATCGTACGGAGGTCGTAGCGAAGGTGCCCCGTGTGCAGTGTCCACAGCATGGTGTGAGTACGATTTCGGTTCCTTGGGCCGATGCTCGTGTGCAATTCATGTCCAGGTTTGAGGCTGTGTGATGGATTGCAACCAGCATTTCAGTAATCGCGAAACGCTTAGGGGTGAGTTGGACGATGATCGCTCATATTATGGATCGTGGATTGGAGCGCAAGCCAGAGAAGATCGTGCCTCATATTTGCGTAGATGAGACAGCATCCAAGAAGGGGCACAACTATGTGTCGATTGTATCGGATCGGCACGGTGTTACATGTGTCACCAACAATAGAGAGTTTGACTACGACAGTTGTTCACCTGAGCAAATTGCAGGGATTGAAAGTGTGAGTATGGATATGTGGCCTGCCTACATCACTGCAACAAGGATGCGTATACCCGATGCCGATTGCATTTGACCATTTTCATATCTCTAAATATGTTGGAACTGGGGTGGATGAGGTTCGCAGAGAGGAGAATCGTGCGTTAAAGAAACTGGGGATTCTGGATCTGGTAGAAACAAAGTATGATTGGCTTAAGAATCGGGCCAGCATGTCGGCCAAGCAAAAGAAGCGGTTTAGTCTCTTGAAAAACAGTGCACTGAAAACAGCACGCGCTTGGGCGATGAAAGAAGTGTTCCAGACGCTGTGGAAGTATAAACATCGCACTTGGGCGCTCAAAGCGTGGAAGTTAGGATGGCGCTCACGCAGTCGTCTGGAGCCGATGAAAAAGGTGGCTAAAACCATTAGAAGTCATCTTTGGGGCATGATCAATGCGGTGGTTCTAGATGTGAGTAATGGGCCGGCTGAAAGCATCAATAGCCGCATCAAAATGATCAAAATCCGTGCGCGTGGATTCAGAAATCCTGAACGATTAAAGAATGCAATTTACTTCTATCTTGGTGGACTTGATTTGTATCCAGAAGGCACCAAAAATCGGCCAACCCACTCTTAAAATGGGAGGCCCTTGTTTTGAAGAGGACTACAAGTGGGTTCATTAGTCATTTTTGAGAAAGTAGGAAGCTACTCTCTGGTTAAGGCACATATGTTTAATGGGATTAATCTTCCTGATGTCTATTGTTTTGACGATGATGCCGGAATGCAAAAAATTAAAAGTTTCACACTTGAACACTATATGCACTATTACGGAGGATAATTGATGCGATTTATAGAAAAGGAACTATCCTTTCCTAAAATTCAGGACAACAGAGATTTGCTAACATATTTTGAAAAGCAAACATCTTCTCATTTGAGTCAACAAGGTCTGCTACCAATCAGAATTTCGGTAACTGATAGCTCAGGATCAAACTATAACTGCGAAATCGGTGCGTTGCAGACAGAAGATGCAAGTGGCCTAAAGGAGGCGAAGTTAGTATTTGATTTCAGAAAGCGCATGTTTGAAAACACAAAAGATTTCAATGTGGTTTTCTTGGTTCCTACTGGAATTGGATGTGATATCGGGGGGCACGCCGGCGACGCCACACCGGTTGCAAGACTTCTATCATCTAGTTGTGATCACCTGATTACGCATCCAAATGTTTTTAATGCTTCCGATCTCAATGAAATGCCAGATAATAGTCTGTATGTTGAAGGGAGCACAATCTGTCGCTTGATGATGGGAACCGTCGGTCTACAACCCGTGAGATCAAATAGAATTCTTGCCATTATTGACAAAACTAAGCATGAGTTTTTTGAAAATGCAGCTGTCAATTCTGTTAATGCCGCCCGAGCAGTTCTGGGTATTGAGTGTTCTGATGTGGTGAGATTAGATCCCTCAATGACCATGAAATCCAGCTACTCTACTTCCGAGAGAGCGGTTGGTACGATTGAGGGGGTTGATCACTTATTCTCCGTCTTGAAAAAACACGAAGGGGCATATGATCCGTTACTATCTCTACGACAATAGACGTTCCTAGTGAGTTTCATATGGAATACTTCCGACGCAGAGTCGAAATGGTGAATCCTTGGGGTGGGGTAGAAGCCATGCTTACCCATGCTGTTTCTTACAAGCTAAATATTCCCTCGGCTCATTCCCCAATGCTTGAATCTCCACAGATTGCTCAGAAAGATCCAGGAGTTGTTGAAGCCAGAATGTCGGCGGAAGCTGTTTCTACAACCCTTTTTCACTGTGTCTTAAAAGGGCTTCATAAAAGCCCCAAGATCATTACTGATTACGATCTGCTTCATTACGATGATATTATTTCGGCAAAAAACATCTCCTGCTTAGTCATCCCCGATGGCTGTTTAGGCCTTCCTACTCTGGCGGCTCTGAAACAGGGGATAAAAGTGATTGCGGTAAAGGAAAATAAAAACCTGATGAGAAATGACCTGAGCGAACTTCCCTGGAATAGCAACCAGTTCACTAAAGTTGAAAACTACCTAGAAGCAGTTGGGGGTATTAAGTTCAGTAAAAAATGGAATTAGTCATAGTTCAGTAAGGCGGCCTTTCAAAACTTTAGATTTTAGAACATCTGAGAATTCCGATGACTCTGAGCGCCAGAGACCAACCTTGAAACGAATCAATGGATAGATAGTCCTCCGAAAAGCGGGTATCGCCAACTTTGTTGTAGTCATTCATGACAGGGCAATACTATCAACAGACAACAAAATTCAATAATCTCAGTTCAAAGAATCTTGATCAGTAAATGTTCTTTCGTAGGGAATTCTTGTTAATCAGTCAAGTCATCATTACCTGATCATTAAAACAAACGATAGTTCAATCAGAGTCATATAAATTTAATAGCAAAAAGCACAAATTAATATCCAAGTTCATGTTCACTCATAGAATGGGCCAACTTGGACATCTGAAATAGACTGGGTCAATATCCCTTTTTATTGACCTATAATTTGGTAGGACATCCTTAGGAATCAAGTTTTCAAAAACATGAATCTAGGTTCTAACTATTTGTGGAGTACCCTCCGACTCAACTTAAGTCTTCTTTTTGCAACGTTAGCACTCGCCGCACAGAGCCAACCGCAAGTTGAGCTGGAACGGACATTTACCAACCTCTCGTTTAACCGCCCAGTGGACCTGCAACATTTTGGTGAAAACCTCTATGTGGTTGAGCAAAGAGGTGTCATCTGGCAGTTTACCAATGATCCCAATGTTCAGCAACGGCAACAGTTCCTAAGTATCACCGGCCGGGTGAATTCATCAGGGAATGAACAGGGGTTGCTTGGGCTAGCCTTTCATCCGAGTTTTAGGACAAACGGATACTTTTTTGTCTACTATACGGCTTCAGGCCCTCAGCGAACCGTTGTTTCACGGTTTTCTGTGAAGTCAGATGATTCGTCCAAAGGAGATCCCGACTCCGAAACCGTTGTCCTTCAGGTGAATCAGCCAGCGGCAAACCACAATGGCGGGCAGATCGCATTTGGCCCCGATGGCTACCTCTATATCGCACTGGGGGATGGCGGAGGCATAGGTGATACCTTCAATCATGGCCAGAATACACAATCCTTACTCGGAACCATCTCCAGAATTGACGTGTCATCACTACCCTATACATCTCCGACTGACAATCCATTCGTTGGATCTGAGAATGGTCGAGATGAAATTTTTGTATATGGGCTACGAAATCCATGGCGGTTCAGCTTTGATTCTGGAACGATGTATACCGCAGATGTCGGGCAGAACAAAGTTGAAGAGGTCAATATTGTCGTAAAAGGAAATAATTACGGGTGGCCGATTATGGAGGGATCTCAGTGCTACCGCCCAAGCACTGGATGTGATCAAACTGGCCTGACATTGCCCATTTTTCAATACCTACATTCGGAAGGCCCCGCGTCGGTAACCGGTGGGTATGTGTACCGCGGTCCGGGGGCGCCTGATCTTACTGGATTATATATCCTCGGTGATTATGTGGATGGGCGATTCTGGGGGTTAGAATCTAATGGTACATCTTATCTACTGCAAAATACCTCTCTATCTCCCTTCTCTTTCGGTATTGATCATCAGGGGGAAGTCTACATGCTCGCCAGTAACGGCAGTATTTATTGGTTCACGCCCACCGGTGGCACGCTTGGATTTGAGTCGTTTATTGGGAATTTTCAATTCAGAACTAATATAGAGATCAGAGAAAGGGTGCTCCCCGCCGCACGAGGTGGATCTGGATCATACACATACGCTATAGCGCCCGCACTTCCAGATGGATTATCCTTTGATGCAGATACAAGGACGATTGAGGGGACTGCTACCTACGAACTACCATCTACAACATTTACTCTTCATGCCACAGATAGCAACGGACTCACTGGATCATCTGAGTTTAAAGTTTCTGTGGTCACGCCACCTAATCAACCGCCCACGGTAAGGATTAATGGCATCCCCGAAAAGATTAATTCCACTACGCCGCTGACAGCAATCTTTACATTTAGTAAGAATGTCACCGGTTTTGAAAATGAGGATGTGACGGTCACTGGTGGTTCAAAGCGGTCTTTTTCAGGAAGCGGAAAAATATACACACTCATAGTTACGCCTACGAGTGGATCAGATGTTGAGGTGAAAGTTGACGCGAACGCGGCTACAGATGGAGTTAGATCGGGGCCAATCCGATCACAATCGAGAACGGCTATTTGGGACGCATCAATACCAACTGTAGAGATTTCAGGCGTCCCGACAAAAATCAACGCAAAAAGCCCGTTTACAGCGATGTTCACTTTCAGTGAAGATGTGACAGGGTTTGATGCTCAGGATGTAAGTGTTTCTGGAGGTGCCAAAGCAACGTTCATGCAAAACAGGAACGTTTACTCTGTGGAAATCACGCCATCTGAAAATTCGGATGTTGTTGTGTCGGTCAGGGCTGGTGCGGCCACCGATGGATTGAATTCTGGACCAGTCTCAGAACAATCGGCCACGGCCACTTGGGATACAACTCCGCCATCGGTTAAAATCTTAGACCTGCCCCGCAAGATTAACTCTACGGCCGAGATTACAGCAACTTTTTCATTCAATGAAGTGGTAACAGGATTTGACATTGATGATGTAAGTGTCAGTGGTGCAAAAAAGGGTACGTTTTCAGGTGCAGGGAGCAAATACTCACTCAGCGTCACTCCCACCAGTGGATCCAATGTCGTTGTAATGGTTATGGCGAATGTGGCCACCGATGATGTGAACACTGGTCCAGCTTTATCAATCAGTGCAACCGCAACATGGGATGTAGATGCGCCAACCGTTGAGATCACCAATGTGCCACCAAGAATTAGTTCCAATACTCCGTTCACAGTAACGTTTACATTCAATGAATCTGTGACAGAATTTGATACTGACGATGTGAGTGTGGCTGGTGGAAAAAAAGGGAATTTTTCAGCCACCAGCGCGTCTGTTTACACGCTGATCATTATACCGTCAGGATCAACGAATGTGACAGTAAGCGTTCAAGCCAATGCTGCCACAGACGGTGCGAATACAGGCCCCTTTGAGGCACAATCCGCCACCGCTGTCTGGGTTGCCGATGCTCCAACAGTCACGATTGAAGGTGTCCCGCCAAAGATTAATTCCAAGACACCGTTCAATGTAACATTTACTTTCAGTGAAGCGATCTCTGGATTTGAATCAAATGATATCTCAGTCAATGGTGGAACCATAGGCAGTTTAAGTCAAGGTAGTGAGGTTCTGTACCTATACACAATCGCCGTGACTCCCACAGGCTCTGAGGATGTGACTGTCACCGTTCAAGCTGATGCAGTGACCAACGGCACCCATACAGGCCCAGCGTCGGACGCCAGCGTCGCTGCGGTATGGGATATAGATCCCCCAGCCCTCACCATAGGAGGCTTACCGAATAAGATTAACTCTACCGCATCTCTGGAGATCTCCTTTATATTTGGAGAGGATGTGACAGGGTTTACCTCACAAGACGTGACAGTGACAGGTGGCGCAGAAGGGAGATTAACAGGAAGTGAAGATACTTACTCATTGACTGTAACTCCAACCGGGACAGAGAATCTTGTGGTTCGCGTCCCTGTCAACGCAGTCACCGACGGTCTTAATTCAGGCCCTTCTTCTGAAGCCAGTGCTACGGCTATCTGGGATGCAACCCGACCTGGGGTTACAATCAGCGGTGTTCCCCCGCGTATCAATACTAAGGAGGCATTCACGGCCATATTTACCTTTACTGAGGATGTGATTGAATTTGAATCCAGTGATATAACGGTCACCGCTGGAAATAAAGGCACCTTATCTGGAAGTGGCGCCAGTTACACAATGAATATCATACCTGTTGGCGAATCTGATGTCATCGTGTCAATCAAGTCAAATGGAGCCACAGACGGTTTAAATAGGGGGCCAGCCTCTTTAATAAGTGTGACATCTGAGTGGGATGATGTGCCTCCAACTCTGGAGATTCTTGGTCTTCCACCAAAGATTGGAACGACATCGGATCTGACAGCAATATTCACCTTTAGTGAAGATGTCGTGGAATTTAGGAGTAATGACATAAATATCAGCGGTGGCAGTAAAGGAGCTTTTTCAGGAACGGGTAAAAGTTATTCGTTATCTATTACACCCAGCGATGGATCCGATGTAGTGGTAAGCGTTCCGGCCAACTCAGCGAGTGATGGACTTAATCTTGGCCCTGTTTCCCGAACACGTGTCACCTCCGCCTGGGATGTAACGCCGCCCAATCTTAGCATCAGTGGTATCCCTTCTACCATTAACTCAAAAGCTGCATTCGTGGTAACATTTACATTTAGCGAGGATGTGAATGGATTTGAAGCAGGTGATATCGCGGTTACTGGTGGGACTAAGGGAAAATTTTCTGGATCTGGGAATACCTATACTTTGAGCATCACACCTAATGGATCAACCAATGTTGTCATCAGCGTAGAAGCAAATAGCGTGATTGATGGACTCAATAACGGCCCTGTATCAGCCGTGGGCGGTATCGCCGTGTGGGAGTCTGGTTTTCCATCTGTCACGATCACAGACACTCCGCCAAAGATCAATACTACGGCATCCTTTGAAACGACATTCATCTTCAGTGAGGATGTGACAGGATTCGCGAGTGAAGATATCGGAGTTTCTGGCGGCACCAAAGGAGATTTTTCTGGCTCTGGTACAACCTACACATTAGAGATTTCACCGAGAGGATCCTCTGATGTTGTGATTACCGTGACAGCGAATTCGGTTACCAATGGTAGCAATACAGGTCCTGCTGAGGATGTTCGTGCTACATCCGAATGGGATGTTACAGACCCAACACTGATCATTGAGGGGATCCCTGAAAAAATCAATTCCAGAAGTCTATTGACCGCGGTATTTAAGTTTAGTGAGGTAGTTACTGGCTTTGAAACAGCTGATATTGTTGTCCAGGGTGGCACTGCCACAAACCCCTATGGAAGCGGAAACACGTTTATGCTTGAGATAGAGCCAGTGGGATCCGAAGATGTTGTTGTGACTGTCGCTGCTGATGGGGTGACCGATGGTCTCAATACAGGCCCTTCCTCAACCCAATCGGTCACCGCAATGTGGGATGAGATTGCACCGCTACTTACGATATCTGGTGTTCCCAATGCCATTAACACCACTTCTCCATTTACAGCAACCTTCACATTCAGTGAAGAAATTACAGAATTTCAGGCCACGGATATTAATGTCACAGGGGGCGAACAAGAGGCTTTTTCTGGATCTGGACAAACCTATACTCTCGAAATCATTCCAACAGGTTTGATGGATGTGATTATAACCGTAGACGCTGACGCTGTCTCTGATGGACTGAACACAGGCCCTGCCTCAGCGGTGAGTGCCATCGCCACTTGGATGGAATTGATTCCATCTATCACCGTGAGTGATTCCAAGGCTACAGAAGGCCAACCAATGACGTTCTCCGTCACTGTTGATGCAGAGGTTTCGGGAGGCTTTAAGGTGACACCAAGTTATACTGACGATACCGCGGTTGGCGGCGAAGATTACACGCAAAATACAGAACAACTCATCTTCTTAGGAGTGGCGAATGAAGTTCATGCATTCGCCGTCAACACGATTGATGATGCGACAATTGAGAATGATGAGACATTTACCGTCCAACTGACGATCTCTGAAACAACCAGAGAGTTTTCTAGCTCTGATACGGGAGTAGGAACAATCATTGATAACGATGAAAAAGTATACACATCCGCATTGTTTATTCAGAGTATATATAAAACTGGAATTGATATCTATCTCAATGATGTGAAAATCTTAGATGATGTTTCCTATCAGTCCGCTAATTTTGTAGAGCAAGTAGAGATAGGGAAGACTAGAATAGATGTGGTGGATTCAGATGCATCATCTAATGCAGCCCCTCTATACAGTGATGAGATTTTGCTGATTGAAGATCGTGTCTATCAGGTGATCCTGATAGGTCCGAATGAAGATGAAATTTCTTCATTGGTTTTCAGTGAAGTGCCGGAGGATATCATAGAAGATCACTTATCAATCCGAGCGCTACATGGCGCATGGGACTTAGGGGAGATAGTATTCCATCTTCTAGATCCATCCAATCAACAATTGGTGCTGGAAATCGGCAGTACACTAGGATTTTTAGACGTGACCCCCAGTGTGCAGGTTCCAAAAGCGCAGTATAATGTCTCGATATTTCAGAACCCTGATCGCTCTCTGGTAGAAACGTATGAAATGGATTGGACAGCATCCTCGTACCGTGACGGAGTGTTGATCTTATCTGGTAGTACTGATGACCTAAACATGTTTTTGGTCTGGTCAAATGGAGACCTCTATGTTCCCCGAGTGGTGACATCTCGGGACGACGATCTCCCTGTGCATATCGCTACGTTTAGTGCTGGGAATTATCCAAACCCCTTTGATGAAAACACCAACTTGTGGTTTATTCTAGAAGAGACTGCAGACGTAGACGTAGAAGTGACGGATATTTTGGGGCGAAGAGTTTTCAAGGATGTTGTGAAAATGGTAGAAGGAGGGAATCCTAGAGTACTGGAAATCGCGACAGAAAACTGGACGCCTGGGGTCTATTTTTATCGGATCGTAACATCTACTAATAAATCCCTTATGATCCATGCTGGCAAGATGATTCGAGTTCGGTGATCACAGAACTCGAATCTATTTCTGACCATATATCAGCAATCCCACTAAGTGTTTCACTTCCTTAAATCGGGGGTCTGATACGATCGTCTTTGATGGAATAGCCTAAGTTCATCTATCACATTTCTGATTGACGGTCTTCAATAGCACCTGTCGCTTATTTTGGTGCACATGAAGCAAAAATATGAGCCCAGAATCACCGCTCTCCATCAAGTGGTCATATCTCGTATCTTCTGATTGGGACATATATCCATAAGTAACAAATCATATAGCTACTGACAGATCCATTTTACGGCTCATAGGAGTCTCTAACGAGAACGCTCCTCCACATGCAGATGCCTCAATCCCGGAGGTCTGTAACACATTCGCAGATGCATTGATATCTGCTTGATCCGCATGGCCACATGCCTGATTTTGTTGATAATTAGGGGGAACTGGACGATTTACAGCTCGAATTGTTGGAGATGGTTCAAAAACGCTAAATATTGCACGACGTGAATAGTTTCGAGCATGGCGGTAATAATCCCATAATATTCATGACGGAGCGATTTGACCTGAGAATTGATCATTTCTCATGAATGGTTGAATTTTGGGATGTCGGATTGATAATCACGGATACAAATTTGGGGATTTTGACACTAACCGTCGCGATTTCCCTCTATTTTTTGGTTGTAATAATGGCAGTTTCACTGCAATTCGTACTGCATGGACGCACCTCTGTCATGGAATGAATATTCCTATTTTTCAAACGGTCTAAATAAACCTCGGATGAGGGGGTGTTAGGGGCAGGGCGCCGCCTTCCACTTTAACTTTTCAAAGTTGTCCCAAAATTGTTTCCACGCGTCTACGGCCGTATAGGCAATGCGAACCTTGATATAGCGCCCACTACGAGCAATCGTGGCCCCGACTTTGAGTCGTTGCAGGATGAAGGTGCATGTGAGGTTTTTCCTCAGCAACAGGGCGTTCACTTGCGCCAGAAGATATGGTTGTATCTGTATCTTGTTCTGCGGTGTCATCGCTATCAGACGCTTCAGGCTCGGTGTCCAGCTCAGACGCACCGTGCATGATGCAGCGACCAACATGAAGCAACTGATAGACCAGCATGTAGAGTTGTAGGCGGACACAATTCTCTGCCTGATCTCATCCTCCTCCTCACACGACTCATGCTCAATCGGACGACCCCGATACGATGACTTTTGCGACTTGATGACGAAAACGCAAATTCACTGGCCGCTTTCATCTGCAACTCGGCCTTGCCACGCTCACTGTACAATGTCGACATTTCTTCACCTGAATACTCTCAAAGATTCGTGATCAAAAAAAATATCCATCAAACAACTCTTCTGGGCGCGGTCTAATCACTAATATGACTCGGCGTGCATGGACCCAAGTATCCGCTTTATACATCAACTCAATGTACTTGTATTCCCTACGCTCATGAAGATACGCTTCGGCCATCTTTCTCAACCGATTGCTAGACGCATGAGGTAATAGACGCCATTTTCTTCCAGAGGCACATAGGTGCTTTCCCCGTTAAAGCCCGCATCCAAACTTACGCGATCAGCGATACGCTAAAGATCAAGAAGAAATTCTTTTAACCCCTTGGTTTCACTGCCTGGATGCAACCGCGCTGCAATGACATCCCCGGTCTCTCCGCATGTTGCAAACTGTGGCACTGTTCGCTTATAGTGCCCGTTGTATTTGCTCCCGCATTGATTGCCATGCGCATCCACAGGCATGGAATCCACATCACACACAAAGGTAGCTAAGCGCTGTCCACCAATGCGCGTGGTCAAGGCCTAACTTCAACACCGCTGCACTCAAACGCGCATAGCAGTGCTAAGAATAGACAGGAGTCTTGACATGGGAGGCTAATTGAGCATTGATGACACTGTCGCCTCGTCTTGACTGGCTTGAAGCCCTGGATCCCCATTGACTTTGCTGACATCCAACAGCCCCCATCCGAGCATCAACATCACAACACATTGGATCAATAACTGCGCCAACTTATGCGTGATCCCGAGGATCTTCTAACCCAGAGACTAAGAAATTAATGATCCCCGTCCGCTCTAGAATGGACCGAATGATAATCGCACCCGCATCCGAAGTCGTATGATTGTGCTCAGCGGGTTCTACGATCACTGATTCGTTAAAATGTGCCCTACAGATCACCGGTTTTTCTGGCTTTTTACTCATAATTGATTTATCACTTAATAGATGAAGTTGATTAATCGTCACCTATTCCACGAATTATCCAGATACATCTCCAACGAGATAACCCTGAACTCCCCATATAATAGGCTTATTAAGGGTAAACCAGGTTAGTTGAAAAAAAGCTCCAATTAAAAGAAAAAGTTTTGATCGCTAAATTAATAGTGAATAATATGGGGTTATACTACTGGCTATAGGGTGAAAATGAAGGGATATGTATACCCTACCAGTCACATATGGAACCAAGAGTTTCAACAACATTTGAAACAACCCCATGAAACTTGTGAGCAAGATACGCGCTCGCTTTTCATTTAGCCTCTATGGTATTAATAAATTGAAGCGGTTCTACCATGAACCGTGAGAGAAAGCCAGATCAACGAACAATGAGGTCAATGCCATGGAGAACTATCTTACATCTGAATCTGCACTAATTCGTCATGTGAAGAGGATTCAGATCTAGAGAAATCATTAATGTTTGAGGATTCTTCTCCGACTGGCTGGTTGCCCATGTATTTGGTCTGTATGTTAATGAGGTGATTAATTGTCATTCTCAACACTACGTACTAATTATTATGTCACAACTAAATGATAGATCAGATGCCATTGATCTCTTTGATTACTAGATTGGAAGAGTTTATTAAGATGGATCCTATTGAATGATGATGGGATTGATTTTAAAATTTAAGTGAACAGTATCTGGCACAAAGATTTTAGTCAATTGAAGACAGACATCAAGACAAAGCGCTACTACCGTTACTGAATAATTCTCGTATTACACCTGAAGAAAAATCTCATTTCTTATGCGCAATCCCAACGCATCCGCTACATTCCGCAGGCAGTCATAACTGGCAGACAAATATCTGGTGGCTTCATACTCCTGAATTTGTTGTTCTTTCATACCCAATCGGTGCGCGAGCGTCTTCTGATTGATGCCCTGAGCAATTCTTGCCTTAATGAGCCCCTCCCCTAATTCATCAAACGATTCAATACTAAGTACCGAAGGGCTTTTTGACTTCAGACGCTCATATTCGTCTAACTCGGCAACGAGATCTGCTAACTGACTTTCCAGTGCTTCATGTTCGGCTTGAATCAGCAGAGGTTGAATGTCCAAACGGCCAGACGGATTGGCCACCAAATCATCAATAGCCTTCCGAAATTGATCGGCTCGCTTGCGGGTAATATTATACTGAAGTTCATTGGTAATCATGAGAGTGTTATAGGTCAATGTGAATAATACCTTTCGGGATATTATTACGATCAGTCTTAAAAAAATCCTCAAACATGATTCCAGGAGCTGCCATGACTCCCGAGGGGAAGAGTTCACCGAAATATTTTGATTTCATGGCCGACCGAGAGTCACGGAAATCAAGCAATACGGGGTCAAGAAGGTATCCATCAACACCCACTGTATACCAAACTGCATCATAATCTCTGGGAAACTCCTTCTGAGATACAAAACTACCATTGAGTAATACAGAATGGCACCCTGCATCTCTGAGATTATGCAATGCTGCGAGCAGTCCCTCAAGTAATTTAGACCTGTGTTCATTAAAGCCGAAATGAAAAGAACATTCTTCCCAAGACATAACATGTGTACCCGGTTGTAAATAACCTGTTTCGGGGTCAAAGTCTGGTACCATAGTCTTAACTTTGAGAGTGTAACAGGATCGCTATATCAATGTTCCAAGTGATGAATCATCAAAAGAGAGAGAATCTTGAAATATCCCCCACTCCATCCGTGCAATTTAGTATTGAAAAATATGGACCTTTCGCCTAAAGTGTGAGAGAAATCGTAGATTTAAGGAATTTTCGTATCATATTTGGTAGGATTTATCCTACTGATATGGGTCAATTATCCACTTAACAATTCAATCAACAAATGAAAAAGAATTCGGTGAGTAAAAGTTTAGGTATAGAGGCACCATGGAAGATTTTAGAGGATGCCTATGATGATACAGCGAAACGGTGACGGTGACTTGTACTGACACATCGTCACTGGAGTGTCCAAAGTGTGGAAAGGCGAGTCCATTTTATGATTTGCGATCTGCGCGTCAATGACGGCATTTGGATACCTGTAAGTATCAAACGGCGTTGAGAGCGTAGGTTCCCCGGGTCAAGTGTAGTGAGTGTGGGGTAAAGACGGCGCGGGTTCCATGGGCGGGCCCGAGTTCTCGGTATACTTTGAGGAGTCGGTAACTGGGTGGATCAAAGAGGCGAGTATATTGGCGATTTCGCGCCAGATGGGGCTTGGATGGAAAGCCATTGCGGGCATTGTTCATCGTGGACTGGCAAGAAAAAAAGAGCAGGTGATTGCGAACATCTGTGTCGATGAGGTGGCTTATAAGAAAGGACATAAGTACTTTACTGTCGTATCCGATGCCGACACAGCAACGGTGTCGGCATTGGGCGTGATCAAAAGGTGTTGATGCGTTGGCAATTATCCACCGAGCAGTTGAACGGGATCAGGAGTATGGACATGTGGCCTGCCTATATTCGTGCAACCTTAGCTTGTCTGCCAGACGCAAAAAAGAAGATCTGCTTTGATCGGTTTCATATCGCGAAGCATCTGGGAGATTCGGTGGATAAAATCCAGCACAAAGCGCTCCTCAAGGAAGGCAATCCGATTCTGACGGGTACCAAGTATAGTTGGCTCAAAAGTCCTCACAACATGTCATTAGCGCAAAAGAGGGCCTTCCATGCCATTCGCACCAGTTCCCTCCAAAGCCTGGGCCAAACGTTCAGAAAAATGTGGGACTATAAAAGTGCAACTTGGGCACTCAAGGGTTGGAATAAAACATTGAGTTGGGCCATGCGCTGCCGGCTTGAGCCAGTCAAAGATGTCGCCAGAATGATTAGAAAGCATCTCTGGGGGATCATCAATGCCATTGTTCTTGATGCCAGTAATGGCCCGGCTGAAAGCATCAATAGTCGGATCAAAACCGTCAAAATCCGTGCACATGGATTCCGCAATAAAGAACGATTTGTAGATGCAATCTACTTCCATTTGGGCGGACTTGATCTAAGCCCCAGATACGCAAAATCATGACTTTTTTCACAAAAAAAGCGGAAGGCCCCCTTTTTAGTGAAGTGCCTGTTTGTATAACTCATTCTCTTAGGGTTCTGCATTTCAACATACTCTTCAATCAGCCATGTTTGCATGGAGGGAATCGGCACACCATAACGCCCACCATAGCCATCTGTGATACCCTAAATGTATCATTACAACAAATAGATTGATTTTATGGCTTCCCTTACTTAACCAGGTAGTTTGGTGGTATTGAAAAACAAGTCCATGCCCTTCTTGACAAATGTGAAAAACTGGTAAAATGATCATGTCATTAGGACAGCCGTTCATTAGTTACGGGAAAAATATTCAGATCTTTTGTTTTATAGAACATGTCAATCGATGAGCACTTGCATCAATCCTGACCTCGGGATGATTCGGAGAATTTATGCAGGATTTCGGGACCCACGGTCAAATACACAGGAATGGCTGTTTGAGATGTGGGCACACTTAGTTGGTCAGGATGGTGAAAACCTGATTCTAGATCTGTCACAGAGGCTTGTCTTGGTAGAGAGTCCATCCGCATCTTTACAGCAAGGGGATCTACTTGTAGATCCAGAGTCAGAGGCACTCCTGCAGATCACAGACATCGCTCATGTCAAACAGGTAACGGCCCAGTTATTGGAACCTCATCCACAGATGGTCATGGATTCTGGGCGATTTATCCGCGAACTGGCTGAAAGGATAACTTCAACAACCTAAATACAATCCTATATTTTTTGTTAACTTCGGCCAAAACATAGGATGTTAAGAGATCCTATGCCCTAAGTGAGCGACTAGATTTTCTCCGTCTCAATTCGGTCGTGTTCAGATTTTTTCTAAGAAAATGTATCTGATGACAATCTCAATAGAATCTTTATTCAGATGCTTATTTCTATCTACGACAATATAGAATTTCCATTTCTTGAATAGTTATCAAATGCGCCGTAAACCCCCGTATTTCAGCGCGGGGAATAGTCACGTATATTAAATACCCCACCAATGAGAGTGTGTTAACCATCAAGGAATTTTCAAAATCCACTCACTTAAAACATAATTGTCGTCATTAAACTGAACGACTCAAATGGGAGACCTGAGTTTGAAATATTCCATAGTATCCATACGAAAATTCCCTTTTAATTCTATGCTAAATTTCTCATCCTCAATGACCCGATTTATAGATGTCAAATTAATTTTATTCTACGGGCCTTTCTGTGTTTCTGGAACCTAACAGGCGCAGAAATGTAGTAAGATGCTTCAACTGTATTTGTCTATAATATATTTCAAAGTTCGCAGATATCTCAGTGGGGGTTCACTGTTATGAAAACTCATATTGATAAACTGAAGAAAAGATATGAAAACCTTCAGGGTCAAAATCTTCCAGAAAACCTGACAGAGGACTATTTTATTCGTCCGTTTCTACGGGCTCTGGGTTATAATTCAAGTGATCCTGATTCAGTTCATGGACAATTTTCAGCCGACCCCAAAGACATCAAAGGGGGGAAAGTAGATTTTGCACTCCTAGAAGGCATGACTGGTAGACCAATCATTTTTGTTGAGGCGAAAAAGCTTGACGAACCTCTGGGCAATCATTGGCGCCAGATGAAGCGGTACTTCAATAATGTATTAGATGTATCTTTTGCGATTCTGACGAACGGTAACGAATTTCGTTTTTATACGGACTTAGTTAATCCTAATTTCCTAGATCGTAACCCATATCTAAAGTTTCGGTTAGGCGATGTAAATGAGGAAATTATCAAGCACTTAGAACAGTTTTCACCTCAAAAATTTGATGCTATGTCTCTAAAGATGGAAGCGCTTGCGCTCTCTGCTCAGGATAAAATCTATTCTTTTATTGAGAGGCAGTTCAAATCTCCCGATGATAAGTTTGTCAGTTTTGTATCTAAATCTATTTTTGGTTCAACGAGGCAAAGTGTGAAAAAGAGTGTTGAAAAATGTCTACCCATTGTTTTTTCCAAACTGACGATTTCAAAAGATTCCGATCCACTGCCTATACCAGATCCGTCTCAAGCCCCTCCATCGATTCGTTCCGTAGATGTAAATATTTTTGAACTATCCGATGCTACGGGTAAAAAAATTGATACCTATTTATTCCAAGGTGAGGAGCATAGGGGGAATTGGAAAGATATGTATTTGCATGTCCTTCGTCATCTTTCACGTCAGAATCCATCTCAACTTAAAGTGGCAGCTGAAAAGTCTGGAGTAAAAGCTTTCAAGATATCATTTGACGAAGAACTAATAAAACATGGTCCAGAGTCTCTTGCTAGTGGTTTATTTACATCATCCAATAACAGTAGTAATGCCAAAATTAAATTTCTTAAAATTGCTCTATCGGCCTTTGATCTTAAGGATGCCCTGTGGATAAAATTCAAGTAAGAAGATCTACGTTACAAAATTGATGAACATGAGAGTTCTACATTATATTGCTTATAATTTTTTCACATTAAACTGAGTCCCATGAAACGAATTTCATTTATTGTCGCACTTATCATGGCCGTTCATGCCATCATTCCAGTCGCCAATGCCCAACTCCGAAAAGCGAATAGAGCCCTAAGCAACCAAAATTATGAAGAGGCGATGCGCTTGGCCCAAGAGTTATTAGATGATAAGCCAGATGATCATAAAACATGGGATTTACTGGCAAGGATTCACGATGCTCAAGCAAATCAGAGTTCATTGATGGGATCAATGGGAGCATATCTGGATCATGTTAATGGAATGGTGGAGTCCTATACGAAAGTCGTTGAGTTGAGGCCCCGCGAAGCAGAGAATGTGATGAACCGCCTCCAAATCTTTTATTATCAGACGTTTAATTCAGGGATTGAAGAATTCGGAAACGCACAAGCTGTGTCGGATGATGATACGCTTCAAGCCGAGCATTTTAGAAAATCTGCGAAGTATTTTCAGGCAAGCTCAGTTGCAGTACCAGATTCTGCAGGTCCGTATATCAATTGGGCCTATGCTCTATTAGGCGCTGGCGAAAGCGAGGAAGCAGTTGAACCTCTAACCCTCGCATTAGAGTATGGAGGGCCAGATCCTGAGATTTACAGTTATTTGGCGAGAATCTATCTCACAACTCAACGAGCTGAACAAGCGGTTGCCCTACTGGAAGAAGCCGCAACGGAGTACCCAGATGATCAGGAACTACAGAATTATTTGCTCAATGCCTACTCTGAAACGGGTCAAGATCAGCGCGCACTTCAACGATATGCTGAGGCCGTTGAAAACAATCCAGATAACAAGATCTATCGCTATAATTATGGATCCCTGCTCTTACAATCTGATCTGTTTGATGAAGCCATAGAACAACTTGAGATGGCAACCCTGATTGATCCGATGTATATAGATGCGTATTACAATCTTGGCGCTGCATATATCAACAAGGCGAATTCTGTGCAAGATACGATTACCGAGCTGGATGACGATATGCGGGAGCGTCGTGATGAAATCACGGACGAGCAAGAAGCCAATATTCTTGCAGAAATTGATGTCTTATCGGAGGAACGAAGAGGGTTGTATCAATTATCAATTGCACCCTTAGAAAAAGCCAAGATGTATGCCGAGATGGAAGAAGGTCGTTCGGTGATTGAAATCTGTACGGCACTATTTCAAGCCTACGCTCAGACCGATCAAATGGATAAGGTGGAGTTAGTTCAAGCGTGCGCTGGAATGTAGACTTTTTAGGTGATCAATGTATCGCTGAGTGACAACCGGCCAACTAAAATGAGATTCGGTGTGGGCGCGTACGCGTGCACGTGCTGACTGGGCAAGCAAGGCGCAACTGAGGATCGCCTTCTTAAACGCCTCTGCGTTTCCGCTGGGAATCAGCGATCCATTGATGCCGTCAGTAATCACATCTCTAATCCCTTCAATATCTGCTGCAATAGCAGGAGTTCCTGATGCTCCAGCTTCAAGCATCACGACACCAAAGCCCTCCATATCTCCCTCTACATGAAGGTTTGGCATAATCAGAAGATCTGATTGATGGTAGAGCTTGGTCAGAGACGTGTCTGAGCAGCGACCCAATAGATGCACGCGCTCTTGTAGTCCGTGAGAAGCGATGGCCGCTTTGATGGTATCATGTTCAGGTCCTACGCCAGCGATCCTGTAATGGATATGTGGTGGGAGCTGGGGCATGACAGTGTCTACAAACCAAGCAAACCCTTTTCGTGTGACCAGACGCCCCACGCTAAGTAGATGTAACTCATTGCCTTGGCTACCTGACCCGAAACTGTATCTTGAAAGATTGACCCCGTTAGGGATCACCTGAATACGAGAGTCTGGCATTCCACGGTTGATGCACTCTGTAGCCGTTGCTCTGCTGACTGGTAGAACGCAGTCCAAGGCTTTCAATGTACGACGGACCTGAGCGATCTGATAAATTCCAGGAAGCGTGACATCTCGGCCGTGAGCAATTGCACACAGATGAATATTTGCCACTGTGCATGGATGACGAATCAAGGATGCAAGGGCCCCCGTCACCATTGATGAGAATAATACCACATCCATTTCTCGCCTTAGGGCCATTCTCAATATGCGTAGCGCAGTTGCCATGAGCCATGGACCACATTGAATGTGATGCCATTTCCATGCACTCCTAAGAATTAATTGTTGGTAATTGATATCGCCTCTTTTTGAGAGTTCATCAGCAAGCTCCACAGCTACGCGTTGCATGCCGCCAATACTTTCAAGAGGAGAATCCAAAGGGGGAAATGAGTGCGAGACAAAGAGGAGGCGCACAACTACACAACAGCTTTCTGGAGTGAGGCACCAGTTCCAGAGAGGCCCGGCCCGTAGGTCTCAGAGTCACTCCAGATTTCTTCGTAGTAACACGACAAGTGCCCCATGACATGATTCCATTCAAATTGAAATGAGCGCTCCCGAGCGGCCTTTCCCAGCTGTTTACGAAGCGTATCGTTTACAACAAGTCGCTTGATAGCACTCACAAAGGCGGAGGTGTCATGAGGCGGCATCAAATAGCCCGTCTGCTCAGGAAGTACCAGTAGATCACTACCGCTGGCATTCGCACAGACGGTCGGAAGACCAGAGGCCATGGCTTCCAGCGTGACATTGCCAAAGGTTTCAGTTTCACTGGGAAATAGGAAAATGTCACTAGACGCATAGGCCGTTGCGAGCTGATGGCCTTCAAGAGGGCCTGTGAACACGGTGTCGGTGAGTTGATCAACCAGAACATTTCGTGCAGGGCCATCGCCAACCACTAGTGAGCGATGGGGAATTCCCTGATCCGTTAGGTCTTTTAAGACATTGGCAAAGACGGATAGATTTTTCTCCCAAACCAGTCTTCCAACATAGGACACAATAATATCGCTTTCGTCAAAGCCATGCTCAGAGCGCCACTGCTGACTCCGATGACGGGGGCTAAACCGGTCGGTATCCACCCCACGTGCCCAGATCCGCAGACCATTGGCAATGCCATGCTTACGTAGCTTGTCGGCAATACTGGGAGAAGGAACATAGACATGTTCAACTTGACTGTAGAACCAGCGCCCGTATCGCCATGCCGTGTTTTCAATGAGGTCAATCCGATACAGTGGATTGTAGGATGCGAAATACTTCAGATAGGATGCAAAGTGCGTGTGGTAAGAGGATACAACAGGGACATGATGAGATTTGGCCCACTTCAATGCCTGCGCCCCTGCATAGTCTGGGGTCGCAATGTGGACTAAATCTGGACTGAAGGCCTCAAGCCGTGCCCATCCCTTTTTAGAAATTCCAACGGTCAAACGGTAGTCGCTTCGGCCTGGAAAAGCAATGGAGGGAATGGAAATCAGAGTCCCATTATGCGCAAAGGCTGGCGGCTTTTGGCTCGTTGGCGCAAAAATGAGTACTTCGGCACCGCGACTCTCTAAGTAGTCAACGAGACGGTTTAATGTCAGAGCAACACCATCCGAAATATGGTTATAAGCGCCTGCAAAGAGTGCAATTCTCCGGCCAGCGACGGGTGCATGTTCAGGCACATCAGTAAAAGGAAGCATGTGAGTAATGATGGAACATCACCCAGTGAAGACGCGGCGAAGTATAAAAAAGTCACTCGCGGTTCAACAATGGAGCCAAAAATTGCCCCGTATAACTTTCTGGTATCTGTGCGATTTCCTCAGGAGTTCCACGAGCAACAATATGACCACCAGCGTCACCACCCTCAGGCCCCAGATCTATGATATGATCTGCACATTTGAGCGTGTCAAGGTTGTGCTCAATGATGATCACGGTATGGTTGGCTTCTGCAAGTTGTTGAAATGCATTGATGAGTTTTTCAACATCAACATAATGTAGTCCTGTCGTTGGTTCGTCAAAGATATAGATAATTCTGTAGTTAGAAGGCTGGGCGAGACAACTTGCAAGCTTGATTCGTTGCGCCTCACCCCCCGAAAGGGTCGGAGCAGGTTGTCCCAACTTCAGATAGCCCAATCCAATGGTTTTCAATGGCGTAAGTAACTCGCACAGACGAGTTTGATCACCGAAAAACTCAAGGGCTTCATCCACGGTCATATTCAAGACATCATGGATATTTTTTCCGTTATATAAAATTTGAAGCGCCTGATCACTGTACCGTGTGCCATTACATTCGTCACAGGGGAGATAGAGGTCGGCTAAAAACTGCATTTCTACTTTTATGGTGCCCTCGCCAGAGCACTCTTCACAGCGTCCACCAGGAACATTGAACGAGAAAAACCCCGGCTCATAATTGTGCACCATGGCTTGTTCAGTCCGGGAAAACAGTAGGCGAATATTATCAAATGCGTTGACATACGTGACAGGGTTAGACCGAGAAGATCGACCGATCGGTGATTGATCAACGATCCGAACGCCATTGGCGCTAAAGTGAACATGAATAGATTTATACGGAAGGGATTCCGTAGTGGAGGATTGCAGAGGTTCAAATCTATCTTTGAGTCCACGATATAGAATTTCGTTAACGAGGGAAGACTTACCTGATCCACTGACTCCAGCCACGCAAGTAATGACTTCCAAGGGGAATTGTATATCAAGGTTCTTCAGGTTATTCGCAGATGCGCCTTTGATCATCACAGACCGCTCCCAGTTCGGTGTTCGGCGTTTTTGTGGAATAGGAATGGACTCATGACCACGAATAAATGCCCCCGTCCGGGATGTTTCATCTTGCAGTAATGCATCAATATCTCCCTCAAAGATGAGTTCGCCCCCGTCGATCCCCGATTTTGGTCCAAGGTCAATGATGTGGTCAGCATTACGGATGACATCAGGGTCGTGCTCAACGACAATGACGGTATTTCCGATGTCTCGCATGCGCTTGAGGATTTTGACCAAGCGGAGCGTGTCGCGGGTGTGGAGTCCAATGGTTGGCTCATCAAGGACATAGAGTGCGCCAACGAGTGCGCTTCCCAGAGCAGTCGCGAGGCGAATTCGTTGGCTTTCTCCCCCACTGAGCGTCTCTGAGAGCCGCCCCAAGGTGATATAATGGAGTCCTACATCAATCAAAAAACGGAGACGTTTTTTGATTTCATGAATCAAAATCGCAGAAGCCTCCTGTTCGTAAGCGGTAAGGCTAAGGGTTTCAAAGAAGTCAAACGCCTCCTGAATGGTCAAGTTGACAACTTGCCCGATATGCTTACCTCCAACTTGAACATAGAGGGCCTCAGGGCGCAGGCGTGAGCCCCCGCATTCATAACACTCCCCAAAGCCCATGAACCGAGAGTTATGAAAGCGATAGCCACTGCGATAGGTGTTTTTGCTCAGGTACTTGAAGAACCCGAAAATGCCATCATAGGTGGAGTCTCCATGCCATAGAATGTATTTTTCGGAGTCTGAGAGACGTTCGTACGGTATGGTAACGTCAATACCATGGTTTGACGCGCAGTCAAGTAATTCCTGTTTAAACTCAGACCATGACTGCCCTTCTAGTGGCTTGACAGCGCCTTGCTCAAGGGAAAGCCTCGGAGATGGGATCACTAAATTTGGATCAATGCCCGAGATCGTCCATAACCATTACATGATTTGCAGGCCCCCAGTGGGCTACTAAACGAAAATAGTCTGGCATTGGGCGCGATGAACTCTAATCCGTCTAGTTCAAGATGCCAAGAAAAATCGAGGGTCGTTTCAACGGTATGTTTGGATTCTGTGGAAGGCACAATGACCGTACACATCCCGGCCGCTTCGCCATAAGCCGTCTCAACGGAATCGGCAATCCGGCCCGCAGCCTTGTCATCATCTTTGCGAGCGATCAGACGATCAACAACGACGAATTGCGCGTCAAAGTCATTAGAGAGCAATCGTTCTCCAGATTCACTCAAATCAATCAGCTCCAATTGATCGCCAATCAGACCAATGGCACGATGAAATCCTCTTCGCAAAAACGGTTCAACATCTCCATTAAGGTATTCTGAAGTGTTTAGTATCGGGAATGCTAAATAAAACCGCGTCCCGTCGGCGAGCTGAGACTGTAAGGTGTTGGCGATGGAACGAGGAGTATCACGAAACACCTCTCGCCCGCTGATAGGTGAAATAACTCGTCCAATCTGCGCATAGAGCATCCGTAGATGATCATAGATTTCGGTTTGTGTTGCAACAGTCGAGCGCGGGTTTTTGCCAAGGACACGCTGCTCAATGGCAATGGCGGGAGATAGCCCTGTGATGGTTTCTACATCAGGTTTATCCATGCGCTCAAGAAACTGGCGTGCATAGGAGCTAAGACTCTCCATATACCGGCGCTGTCCTTCTGCGAAGATGGTGTCAAAGGCTAGACTTGATTTACCCGATCCAGAAGGTCCCGTGACGACGACTAAGCGACGTTTAGGGAGCACGACATCAAAGCCTTTCAGGTTGTGCTGTCGGGCTCCGCGAACGGTAATAAAATCTCGGGGGCTTTGTATAGACATATCAGCAAGATTGACGCTTAAACGCACAAGTGGTAAAATTGCTCTCGGAACAAGTTCAGGCGCCAATAATAAGACACGGACAAGTCTGGGAGTCTTCCCAATAAATGATTTTTGTCAATCCTCTCATTTTGATAGGGTTAGTCGTTGCGGCTCTTCCTCTCGTGGTACATCTGTTCAATTTTCGCAGGCCACAGAAACTGGACTACAGTTCTCTTGCGTTATTACAGTCGCTACAGCATACGACAATGCAGCGATTAAAACTGCGTAATTGGCTACTCCTCATTGTGAGAACGCTTGCTTTGTGCGCACTAATTTTCGTTTTTGCGCGTCCAACGATGGTGGGATCCTCGGCAACACAGTTTCTTGGTCAGGCCAATGTCTCAATAGTGATCGCCTTGGACGCGACCCTGTCAATGATGCAACGAGATTCACAAGGCAGTCGCTTTGCGCAAGCAAAATCCGTTGCACAGGCAATCATTAATTCTGTAGATGCAGACGATGAAGTCTTTATGATGCGATCACATGCCCCTGGACTAGATCCTGTCAGCGCGCTTGACGATCTGAATCCTGTTTATGGAACCGAATCTGCATCTTCGACGATCCGCCGCGCTGCTGAATTGCTTTCAGAGCAGGCGATTCACCTCAATAGGACCATCTATTACATTGGGGATTTGCAACAGACGACACTGTCTGATTCATTATCGGTCAGTGAAGATGTTCAGGTCATTTTAGTTCCCGTGGGGAGTTCTGAAACGATGCCTAATGTTGGAATTGAATCTACCCGCGTGACGAGCCATATCGTAGATCAGGGCTCTCCCATTGAGGTAGAAGCGGTCCTTGTCAACTATGGAGAAGCCGCAAGGAACAACCATGCTGTGAGTTTATATTTGAATCAAACGCATGTCGCACAAACCAGTGTCTCACTTCCTTCAAATGTCCCTGTACAGGTATTTCTTCGCGCGGAAGCGCCGACGAGGGGATGGATTGAGGGATCTGTAGTCAGTGAGGATGATGCATTTGTTGATGATAATAAGCGCTATTTTTCGGTACATATTCCAGAGGAGAGAATCATTCTTTTGATTCATGGACAAACGGCCCAGACCCGACACATAGAGCTCGCGCTTTCTTCTGGGGATGCGGCCATCCAAACCGTGATCGCTGCCCAGAGTGATCTTGCGACCGCGCCACTAAGCCAATACTCTGCAGTTTTTGTGATAGGCCCTGATCAACTCAGTAGCGGAGAACTATTGAAACTTCAAAGATATGTTCAAAATGGCGGAGGTCTATTTGTGTTTCCTGGCATTGATGAGGCCCCTGTTAACACTCTTTTATCTGCCCTGAATGCAGGGCGTATAGAAACGCAAGCATCTCAAACGTCCATTATGTTCGCAGACTTTGATCATCCGCTGTTTGAAGGGGTCTTTGAGGATTCAGAGCAAGTTCAGCGACTTGAGTCTGTCAGCGTTTACCGATCGGTTCGCTATATTTCAGGACGAGCAACAGAGCAGACACTCATCACCCTATTGGGAGGCGCCCCATTGTTACAAGAAATTCAGTATGATCAAGGCCGAGCTTTTTTTCTGAGTGTTGCGCCTGAGGTTTCATGGAGTGATCTGCCAGTTCGTGGACTGTTTGTGCCATTGATGTACCGCGCAGCTCATTATCTCTCCGCCGCTGGACCCGTGCAGGGCGAGCATTTCATAGTGGGCCAGCCGTCAACCATACGAATTCCATCAGTTGAACGAAGCATTACCATTGCACTGCCTGACGGATCTCAATATATCCCACAGCAGAGGCAGGTATTTGGTGCAAGGATGGTAGATATAAAATCTGAGACACCAGGGATTGCTAAGTTATATGACGGTGAAGATGTGATGCACTTTGTGAGTGTTGGACTTGACCCTGCAGAATCTCGCCTATCATTTTTTACCCCGACAGAGGCGAGTGAAATCCTTGGTGAAGTCTTAGGAACTCAGGTAGGCCTACTTGAGGTTGAATCACAGCATCAGATTGGTGAAGCGATAACGGTGGCGAGAGTAGGAATAGAACTGTGGCGTCACTTTCTAGTGCTTGCCCTCCTGCTTTTGGTTGCAGAGATGATGCTTGCATCACGCTGGAAAAATCATTGAAGGATGGGGCAAAAATTTCATTTAACGACCGAGCCGGAGCAAGAAACAGTCTTGCTTGTCAGCGCGGTCCGTGAAAAAGCTAGTGGACATGAGTCATTGAATGAATTAGCGCAACTAGCGGAAACGGCAGGAGCGATGGTCTCTGGACAGGTCATTCAGGTGTTACAAAAACCCAACCCAGCGACCTATATTGGTTCAGGAAAAGTGAAAGAACTTGCGGAGATTGTTCAAGAACGCAAGATTACCACAATATTATTTGATGACGAGTTAAGCCCCAACCAGGTCCGAAATCTTGAACGACTCATTGGTTGTAAATTGATTGATCGTTCTCAACTCATTTTAGATATCTTTGCTCATCGTGCTAAGACGGCCGTGGCGAAGACACAGGTAGAACTGGCACAGCTGGACTACCTTCGTACAAGGCTAACCCGGCAGTGGACGCACCTTTCACGACAGCAGGGAGGGATTGGCACACGCGGCCCAGGAGAGACGCAGATCGAGACAGACCGCAGGCTGATCGGTCAACGGATGGCCGTGCTCCGTGAGCGGCTTAGTCGTATAGATCAACAACGAATGACTCAGCGGCAGCGCAGAGAAAAGTACCGTAGAGTTTCGCTTGTCGGGTATACAAATGCAGGAAAATCAACCCTTATGAATGCTTTGTCTCAGAGTGATGTCTTGGCCGAGGATCAGCTCTTTGCGACATTGGATGCCACCACGCGCCAATGGAAGCTATCGTCAACGACCACGGTCTTACTCTCTGATACAGTTGGCTTCATCCGAAAACTACCCCATAAATTGATTGAAAGTTTTAAGAGTACGCTTGACGAGGTGCGTCAGAGTGATTTGTTACTCCATGTCGTGAGTGTATCACATCCAAACTTTGAACAACAGATGATTGTAGTTCGTCAAACTCTCCGAGACATAGGCGCATTAGAAATTCCCACATTATTGGTTTTGAATAAGATTGATGCGCTTGAGTCTCCCTCAGAACTCTTAGCCGCATTGCGAGAAGAGCTCCCAGAAGCAATTCAGATTGCTGCCTTACGCGGGATAGGACTCAAGGCTCTGACCCGCCGGGTTGAAGAGATGATTAAGGGATCTGAAGTAGAGGGTACAGCGCTCGTTCCTGTGACAGATGGACGCACATTGGCGGTGATTCAAAGCTTGGGGGAAGTCGTTGATCAAACCTTGGTTCAAGTGACCAACAATGGAGCATTCACACAGGAAAATGCTCTTCATGTCCACTATCGGATCTCTGGTGATCGCTACGGTGAACTTGAGCGCTTATTGGATGGCTATAAAGATTTGAAATTACCCAGAAAATCTGATGAGTAACAGAAACACTTTCATGGAGGTTGCACTGCGATACCTTTTGCCTCGGAACTATGAAATATCTGGGCGGTAAATAAATTTATACTATATTCAAATGTAAGAAGTTGACGCTCATTAGGGGCTTTAATAATACCCATCATTCACCAATGCCTCTAATAAAGATCAAGGTCTAAGGTTGGGGATATTAATTACGGTGTTAGGTATGATGCTCTTTCAATGCAAGCTGTCTTGAAACATGAGGGCAAGTCTATATGCCCGAGATGTAGCTGTGAGAGTGGCAAAGATTTAGGGAGCGGTTCTTACAATGTTGCAAGTATAAAAAAGGAATATCTGGTAGCGCGGGGAGGTCGTCTCAAGGGTGAACGGGCCTCTCTCGAAAAACCCAGATGAACCAAGTCCATTACCGATCAGGTTTTTGGAACCATTGAAGACTAAAGTGTGTCCAACACAATATGTTTGAATCATATCTGAATTATGTCTGGTAAATCTTCCCTAAACTCAAACATTGTCAATGACCGTGGACCCGCGAGATACTTTCATGGGCGGACACAAATTCTGCATGATTTTAGCGATCTTTTAGTCCGTGCAAAGAAAAAGAGGGATGGAACTACTTTTCTTATTCAGGGTGCACCAGGCGTGGGAAAGACGGCTTTGCTGGATCAGTGCGAAAAATTGGCGACTGTCAATGGATGGGATGTCGTAAAAATTAAAACAGGGGCCCTGTGGGACAAAGGAAAGATGTTGCGATCTCTCGGTTTTGGAAAGATGGCGGGGATTGGAAGCATTTCCGTGAGTCTTGTGGAGGCTTTTAAGGCAGAAGTCTCCCTATCTAAACCTGCGCGTTCAACAACGAGTCTCAACGTCGTTGAAAAACGGAAAAGGAAACCGCTCCTTCTTATTTTAGATGAAGCGCAGAGACTGTCAAATGCCAACGAACTCTCAAAAGCTCAATTTGATGAGGCAGGTGACTTGCTTGAAGCGATCCATAACGGGGAGTTAAACAAGTCAGTCATTCTTCTAGCGGCAGGGCTCGGGACGACAGAAGCAGCCTTCAGCTCTCTGGGAGTCTCAAGATTCAGGGGAGGATGTTTTGTGGAGTTGGGGGCGCTGGACAAAGAGTCTGAGCGTGCGGTCATTCAGGACTGGATAGTCAAAGAGGGTGGTGCCAAGGGAAATCCTGATGAGTGGGTTGATGCCATTGCTCAAAACACATATGGTTGGCCTCAGCATATCACGGCCTATGGAGATGCTGCTGCAAAGCAGATCCAGAATGATCAAAGAGAAATGACTCATGATGGCTTAGAAGTTGTACACAGACTGGGAATCAAGAGACGGGAAGCCTACTACAAACAACGTGCAAAAGGGATCAGCGTAAAAGAGCGTGGTAGCTTGGCAAGGTTGATTCAAAACACTGGAGATGGACTTTACCAAGAAGATATTGAGACAGCATTATCGCAGGAGTACAACGATCCAGATAAAGCAAAGAGATTTTTTAAGAAAGCCGTGAATCGTGGAATTCTGCACAGCCAAGATGAACTCTACAGCATACCGATTCCGTCCATGCGTGCTTGGCTGATTTCTAACTATGCCTATGAGTGAATTTCCTGTGCAACCCTGCAGACCCCATCGTTGAGCGCGGTTTTGAGAGAACTCAATATCTGATTGTATCTGCGCGCACCCACATTTAGATGAGTCAAGACACTCAAATCTCTGGTTACATCCCAGAGAGGAATGTTAGTCAACTGACTGATCTGTGATCAGGCACTTGATGAGAGAAACCACTAGGTTCGGGTGCGAGAAAGAATGCAAATCAATCGCATATTGTGGATCCTGACGAGTCAGGCAGTAGGGTATTGCGAGTGTGAATCATGATTATCCTTCACAAAAGGAGATGACGCACGGTTACGGGTGGAGAATTGAACATTGAGTCAACAGTGGTGATGGTTGATTTCTATATGATCTTGAGTTTTCTATGCATCACTCTCCTCTCTGTTCGGCACTCCGATCAATTGTGGATTCAGTAGTCGCCATCGCTGATTCATTTGCTCAAGGTCTCCAGAGAGAATGACAGCTGCATGATCCTTATGCGCTTGGATGACGCGTTCATAGTCGCGCGTTTCTAATAGCATTGTGACCGACTGCTCTTTACCATCAACCATGGTTTTCAAATGAATCATTGCATCGTCTTCTTTATCTTCACGTTTGAGTAATTTAACGAAACCTTGTAGCCGAACATCATATTGTGGTGCATGCATTCGGAATGCGCGTCCTGCTTCTTTAAGCAGAGGTGCATCAGTGCTAGAAAAAGGACTGGAGACCATGGTTGGGTGATCGGATAATTCTGTGTCCACGAAGCACTCACATTCAGTGTAGGAAAGCAACTGACAATACCCTCTATGGCCTCACATAGATTCGCGCTTATTCCGAATTGGATGACATCAGTGAATGCTTGACGGTCACCCAAGGTTATTTGCTCAATAGCACGATGGAGGGCTGTGAGAGATTCCATTAACTGGACCGTTAGGCAACGCTCAAGTGGAAGGTTATTCTCTTGACCGTCTGGATACAATGAAGGGACCTGTGGAGGCAAAATAGGAGTTAGTAGCGTCGTAACAAAACTCCCATGCTCTGTTTGGCCGAGGTGGATCTTGGAGAGCAGATCTGTAGCGCTCCTGCCCGATAAACCGGCTTAGGGTTTCCATCCAAAGAGCAATCACATATCATGCGCACCTTCAATAAGCTGCATACTCTGACTCAGGGCCACGCTTCCATCTTGGCTACTTCCGGCTCGTAGACGAATAAGATCACGGTCAGTCGTAACAAGAGAGCGATACACACTCATCTCGTCTAGCTCCGTAACATTTGCGAAAATCTTTATCAATTCAGATACAACACTTGCATAATCTCCCAATTTATTAATTCGTGGAACAATGATCTCTGGCAAGCCGTTGACAACATAAATGTCAGAGTTTTTACGATATGTTGAGTGCTGATGCCAACCTGCTTGACGTGCAGCAATTCCCACTAACGGCATAGAATTTAGTTGATCTAGTATTTCAGGTACATCTTCTGCAAATCTGGCGGGTTTTGCTTGTTTTTGAGGATCAATTCCTGCAATAATCGGACGTTTTCTGATCCTTTTTTCTGTGCGTTCTGACGACTGGACACACCACACCCAGCCCCTCTCATATAATCAGGGGTTCACGTTCTGCCCCTACTGCTCTGGTTTCCGCTACGATGAATCAATGTCTACAGTAACCCTAAATCCCTTCGCTATCCCCAGGTATAGAAACTCCCAACTCTCTAAAACAAACTCCCGAAACAGGTTTCGCACGCGCTCTCTTAGATACTTGAGTCGCCCCATGCTCTCCAAGGCATCATGGAACAACACATCACAGAGTTGTTCTACCTGATCCACCAAAAAGGCCAGCATCATCAGGCAGGCAAAGACCGTGGACAAATGCTTGTAACCGTGCCCATAATTATGCTCAAAATTGTAGCCCTGATTCTTGAGGGTATTGATGGTTTCATTTTCAATTCTCCACCGTGACCGGCCCGCTCGCATGATCTTCAGAAGGTTCTTCTCATCAAGGGGAATATCGGTCACCCAAGAAAAACGCGTTGTTCTGGGTTTAGAGTGCTTCTTGGTCCCGGGTCTGGTTTCATATACCTCTAAAAAATTGACTCGCCGATTGGATGCGTTGGCGTCGTTGTGATAGCGAAAACGATACTGAATTCCTTCAACCTCCATCACCACCTCTTGGGTCTGGTCACTGCGATCAATATAGTTAAACATGAACGTATGATCTCCAGGCTTCTGATATATCTTAAATTAAGATACCCTAAAAGCCGAAGATAGGGCGCATTGGAAAAGAGCCCATCTTGGACCACAATCGTTGAGGGTGTTCTCGCCGAAAATACTCCAAAAATCGCTTGCATGCATTGCGCTCAGAATCGTTTTTTGTGGCGCCATCGCTCTTGATGATCAGAGGAATTACGATCTTTTTGAACGGATGAACCAGTGCAGCACATAACATGTGATGAAAATAGGTCTTCGTTCCATTGCGATGCTGGCAGTGGACCGACTTGGATGAAAACATGCCGGTTCCGTCTATGGCAAGCAGTACATGATTCTCAATATACCGAAAACCCTCCAGAATCTTTCCCCGTTGCAATTGAGCAAAGATCATCCCACGCAAATTGAACGGATCCACTTCATCAAGACGCTTGCGCATACCCGAATCACTGGGCACATGGTTCACAGACGCTTCATGTTGGCGATGATCGCAGGAGAACCATTGCGAATCTTTTGATCAAATTCAAGTAGCGAAGCACACTTCAAAGAAAAAACAGCAAACCCCGACATCAGGTAATCCACCAGTGTAAATCCCCGTGACACGTTCGTATCCTCAATCTGCTCAAAACAGCTGCGGATGGTGTGAATCAAATGTTTCTTGTGAAAATACTTGCGTGACGTCCGTTTCATTGATGATAGAATGTAGTGAAATGATGGAATCAATCATAACGAATACACAAATGAGCCGCAGAATAATTAACCAGCCTCGCATGAAGAACCATTGCCCTCAAATAAATGCCTAGTTGATCGATGAGTCGTTATAACGTCCAAAATGTGCTCTTCTGACGAAAATTCAGCAAAATAGTTTACGAAACTCACGTTTAACAATAGGCCCCAAAGTGCGCTATGGTGGGAAGTTTTAAACTTAGTGGGAATTGCTGCTTGACGTGCATATATGGAAAGAGCGTTGGGGGGCACGGCCAACAAAGCTTCTCTATCTTGAATATTAACACGCATTATAACTGAAGTTAACCCTATTTTCAATTTCCAGAAGGTTCAGTATTTCCAGAGAATTTGAGAATTTTTGACTACAATCTGGAGGATTATCTGCCAGAAATATGCTTCAGTCTGACGAACCGGTCACTCAGGAGAGTTTGATATTCAGGAGTTTTAGCGCCTTCATTTGGGTCGGATTGTAATCCTCAAACAAGGTCACTTCGGGAGAATTATCGGTTGTGATTTTCGGAACGCCCACTACACGACTCAACCCAGACAAAGTTTTCATCACCGACTCATAACTCATGGCGGTTTCGTCATCTGATGTCGTCTTGCTTTGCGCTTTCTCTTTGGCTTCATCTGAGCGTTTGGCTGGCGAGACCATATCTTTTCTTTGCGCTCTCTTGAGTTGCAAGTCATCTTCTAACATGGGCGCGAGCTTCTGACGGAGGTGGTACTCTACATAATAGGCCAACATACACAAAAAGATATGCGCAATAACCCGATGTTCACTGCGATGATGAATCGGGCGTACGCGCAACGACATGGATTTCATAGTTCTAAATGCCCATTCTACCGAAGATAAACGCTTGTAATCGGAGACTAATGTCTCGGGGGCCTTTTTCACACTTGACCGAATGGCATACACGCCGTCCAAGAGTTCGGCTTTTTTAATCGCTTGTTCATTGCGGCTATAGGTAAAATGTCCCTCCTTAATGTCATCCAGATTGTAGAACCGCTTTAATTTGTGTTTGCCCACAACCTTCTGGACGCGCATGCCAATTTTGGCTTCGTTTTTTAATCGGCACGGCGTCGCCGTGATGGCTTTGATAATCTTGTTAAGTCCCTCATCCGCTTTGTCCAACAATGCATCCCGTGTTTGCTTGCTCTTGGCCGCTTGTAAGGGGTTCTTGCACAGAATCAGGGTTTCATCTGGATACAAATCACACTCTAGTTCCACCAGATTCTGCTGATCAAACAAACTCATCTGAATTTCCTTCTGCTCTATAACCTCACGCATTTCCTTTTCCCGCCGCTGCTCTTTTTCTTGGTGATCTACCACCTTTCGGATCTCCCTCTTTTGCATACCCGTGATCCAATCCAGCCCCACAGGTATGATCTCCTCTTTAATCTGCTTCTGCTTCAATAACCCCCGATCTCCAACCAATATAACATGCTTTAATCCAAAGGACTCTTGAATCTTAGTAATCTGACATCCAAGCGTTGCAGTATCGGCGGTATTGCCTGGAAAGACCTCTACCGAGACGGGGCGTCCCTCTGCATCGGTGATCAGCCCATAAACGACTTGCTTTTTGCCTTTTTTCTTATCTCGGTTATGGCCAAACTCCGCGAAGAAATTTTTCTCCCCTTCCACATAACGACTGCTGACGTCATAGAGCACCATCCCCCCTTCTGTCAAATGCCGTTTGGCTAACGTGCACTCAATGTCTGCTTTGCACTTGGCCAGCTGATCCATGGCTTCATACAAGTCATCCTGATCAACGTACTTGAGGTTCAATTCTTCGTTGAGGGTATCGGCAGCGGTCTGAGCATGGTACTGGTCCGGAGTTTGCTGGCCGGGTCTAACACGCGGGCGGCAATCATCCCAAGCACCAGGCGACGAAAGCGTGAGTTCTTTGGGGCAATCAGGTCATGGATCTTGAGTTGGGTCATCATGCCCAGGACTGCGGCCACATGACCGTGGGGTTTGCTACTTCGAATCTCAAAGGCGTCTTTGATGGATTTGACCGCCGTGCCACCTTTCAAGAGGGTGCGAATGCCATCAATGATAGCCTGGGGGAGACGGGTAAGATTGGTGACGGTGAATTTAACGGATTTGCCATCAATCCATTTGGATTCGCGAATGAGCCAAGTTGGCTGGAGTTACGATTGGGTATTTGAGAGATGTACATGGGCACATAAAGAGTTTGATTATATCTAAATATACGACAAAAACCTATCTAAATATGCAAAATAAAAAATTTATTTTAAATAAAATACATGGGCACACACATTTAGAGAGTAAAAGCCAAAAAAACCACCGAAAATCGGCTAAATCAGACGTTTAAGGGGACAAAATGCCAATATCAGGGCAGAAATTGGCGCAGATCAAGAGAAAATAGAGATGCGTTGAACTAAAATAGGCCTATCTCAGGTGAAAATAGGGTTAACTTCAGTTATAAGTCACCTACTCTAGATTTTTTCATCAGATCTGTGAGGGTGTTTACATCAAAAATGTTTTTCTTTGGAATGTCAATTGTGACGGTTTTTTGGTCAACAGTATCCTTATCATCATCCATGAGTCTGACCCAATAAGCACGACGGCGAAGAATAAGATGTTCAAGAGTTACAGTCATCCATTTAGACTCATTTTCAGGGAGATCCAATACGACCAGCAGGCTAGGGGTTTGTGTCTGAATAGAAGATAGTTCTTAAACGAAATCGAAAACAGGTCTCTTTATTATCAAGAAGTTTGGTCGTGGCTTTTAACTGGTGCACGTCCACAAATAGGAAAATATCTTTGAAGCTCCTATTCTATATGACATTTATCGCCGATCATTTCGCTTGAAGATTTACGAAGATGTGTGAATTCAAGGTAACAAATGACAGTGTGTATAATGAAAACTCCCATTTTTGGTATCTCTAACGCGTAATCTAGAAAATGGCCGCAAAATCTTCGCAACAAAATAACGTTTATTTTGAATCTATAAACCCATACAGAATAGGCGATTCAGCGCTGTTAGATGCTTTTCTGGACGGGCACTAACTGCAAATCAAGTGCAGGACGGACATCGCCTCCTGCTGAGATTCGCAGATCAATACTATCAAGATCTGGTATAGGCACCGAGGTCAAGTAACCGATAGCGCTTTCACATAAACTTTTGACAAGGCTTCTTTCTTGTCTGGTTCCCTCAATAGGCTATCATTGATTACATCATTCGGGGGTTGTGAGTAGAATTCTGCACTAGTTTACGATTTTTGAAAAAAAGATTTTTGATGACCATCTGTGGGAATTTCGCCGACCACGATTCACGGCCCCTGTTGTGCATATGATTTACTTTAACGAAAGCAGATTCAAGGTAGAGTTTCAAAAAAAGTCGTATATTTGTGAAACTGAGTCGCCAACTTTTAGTGTTTAAACTCTCGGGTGATTATAATCTAGTTTCAGGGGATGCCTAAACGTTATCATCTCTACGGGCTACTTACCTGACCAACTAGACATAATGAACAATAGCCATTTTGAGCAGCATCTAACTGTATTTCTTAGTGTCTGATCCTTGAAATAGTCTTTCGCTATATCAAGACTACTTGTAACTCACTCAAAACGCCATCCATGAATCAATCAGAATACAGTGCTGGAGATATTCAGGTATTAGACGGGCTGGAGGCGGTTCGCAAGCGCCCTGCAATGTACATTGGGGATGTGAATCAGCGCGGGCTTCATCATCTAGTGTATGAGGTGGTAGATAATGCAATTGACGAAGCTCTTGTGGGGCATTGCGACGATATTCAAGTGTCTATTTGTGAAGATGGATCCATAGAAGTCAGCGATAACGGACGTGGAATTCCCGTAGGAATGCATCCAGAGCAGCAGCGTCCAGCACTGGAAGTGGTGATGACAGTTCTTCATGCCGGGGGTAAATTTGATGATAAGACCTATAAGGTCTCAGGAGGGCTTCATGGGGTTGGGTTGTCATGTGTAAATGCGCTCTCAAGTCGCTTACATGCAAGTATATTTAGAGATGGGTTTTTGTGGGAGCAAGCGTATGAATGTGGCCAGCCTAGTTACGATATGAAAAAAGTTCGCCCGATGGAGAAGGGAGAGACCACTGGAACCACAATCCGATTCACGCCAGACGATGGTATTTTCTTAGATTGCGAATATCGGTTTGAAATCATTAGCAAGCGCCTACGCGAGCTAGCGTATCTCAATGCCAAAGTAAAAATTTCGTTGGAAGACCGCCGCTCAGATAAACAGCAGCGTGAAGAGTATTATTTTGAAGGGGGTATCAGCGAGTTTGTGGACTATCTGGATGAGTCGCGCACTCCAATTCACGATGAGATTATCTGCTTCAATGATGATGACAAAACCGTTGAAATTGCAATGCGGTATAACTCGGGATTTTCATCTAATGTGCTGTCGTTTGTCAACAATATTCACACTCACGAGGGTGGGACCCATATTTCGGGGTTCAGGACGGCATTGACGAGAACGCTTAAAAGTAGCGCAGAACGAAATAATTTGTTTAAGAATTTCAAGGGTGATTTGGCGGGCGATGATTTTCGTGAGGGGTTGACGGCGGTGATTTCTGTGAAGGTAGCCGATCCTCAATTTGAGGGACAGACCAAGACAAAACTTGGGAACTCTGAGGTCATGGGTCAGGTGCAGACTATTGTTGGGGAAAAATTAGGTCACTGGTTGGAAGACCATCCAAAGCAACTAAAATTGATCGTTGATAAAGTGATCATTGCTGCCACCGCTCGGCAGGCCGCTCGGCAGGCCAGAGCCCTTGTTCAGAGAAAGAATGCTTTTGCGTCTGGCGGCCTGCCTGGAAAGCTGGCCGACTGCTCCTCACGCAAACCTGAAGACTGTGAACTGTATTTGGTGGAGGGAGATTCGGCGGGTGGATCCGCTAAACAGGCCAGAGACCGTCATTTTCAAGCGATCTTACCCCTACGAGGAAAAATTCTCAATGTTGAAAAAGCCAGATTAGACCGCGTACTAGAAAATGAAGAGATCAGAAACATCATCACTGCATTAGGGACTGGAATTGCCACTTCCGAAGAGGATTTTGATATAGATAAATTGCGCTACCATAAGATTTTGCTTATGACGGATGCTGATGTTGATGGTGCGCATATTCGGACCTTGCTACTCACTTTCTTTTACAGACATCTGTGCCCCTTGATTGAAGGTGGACGGGTATTCATTGCACTGCCCCCGCTCTATAAGGCAAAACAGGGAAAACGAGAACAGTATTGCTGGTCTGATGAGGCATTACGAGAGACCATAGAGGGTATGCAGGAGAATGCGAATGCAAAAGTTGTCATTCAACGCTACAAAGGGCTTGGCGAAATGAATCCACGGCAGCTCTGGGATACGACAATGGATCCAGAGACGCGTCAACTCAAGCGTGTTACGATTGAAGATGCTGTGTCGGCTGATCGGATTTTTTCCACATTGATGGGGGATCAGGTTGAACCTCGTCGTCGGTTCATTGAGCAAAATGCCCGTTATGCGACCTTGGACATTTAATGCCTCAGCACTCTCAGGTCGGTATCGTGATTCCCGTCTATGATGAAGCTGAGTCAATCACGATCTTAGCCGACGAGATTCGTAGCACCTGTCAAGACGCGAACATCACATTCGAGGTATGGCTGATTGATGACGGATCTACTGATGATTCATGGACTGAAATCCTTCGGCAGTGCGATAAAGATGAGCGTTTTCATGGAGTCCGCCTTCGGCGCAATTATGGCAAGAGTGCAGCGTTAGCCGCTGGATTTGAAGTCGTCAACACCTCAGTGGTAATCACCATGGATGCAGATTTGCAGGATGATCCACAAGAGATTCCAGAACTATTAAAGGCTATAGAGAAGGGTAATGATCTTGTTAGTGGTTGGAAAAAAACTCGCAAAGATCCCTGGACTAAGACGATACCGAGTCGGTTTTTTAATTTTGTGACCAGAGTCGTATCGGGGATTGGTTTACATGATTTTAATTGTGGGCTGAAGGCCTATCGGCTTAGTGTCGTTAAGTCGGTCAAAATTTATGGAGAGATGCATCGATATCTGCCTCTGTTGGCCAAATGGGAGGGATTCACGCGCATTGGAGAGTATCAAGTCAACCACCGAGCGCGGCAACATGGCCGATCCAAGTTCGGCTTTGAGCGCTATGTGCGGGGGTGCCTAGATCTAATTACTGTGACATTTCTGACACGTTTTGGATCTAGACCGATGCATTTTTTCGGGTCAATGGGGTTGATGGCTTTTCTTGGTGGTTTGGTCATTAGTTTGTTGATCACGGTGGATAAGTTGGTTTATAATAACCCTGTGGGAGATCGCCCAGCGATTTTATTGGGAATTTTACTGATTATGGTAGGCGTGCAGTTTATGTGCACGGGTTTTTTGGGAGATCTGATTTTGCGTGAGCGTATGAAAGATAGCCGCCCGTACCAAATCATTGACACAACAAGTAAACACTTACAAGGTGAATCGCCAATGTATGCGAGTCATGGTGTTTAAATCTCACACTCGGCAAATCTCATTGCAAGATTAAGAATAGATTGCCTCAAAGCCATTTCGCATTACGGCTGATCTACTCGTCGCGTAAATGTGTTCTTTCCACCGGGAAAGACACATACAGGCGATCATTACGAACGAGGAAATCCTCAGAGGCTCGATCTTATCTTTCTGGTGTGTCGCTGATTGGACGGAAGACAACTGTTCTTACAAGCTGATAGTTGTTACCAAATAAGTCAAAGTAGAATTATCTAAATTCGGTATTCTTACAACGAGAATTTAGAAATATCAGTGTCTCAATAAATCCGAATCTTCAGATTTAATATTGGGAATTATATACGTGAGTACCCAAAGAATGGAACCATTCTATTTTGGAGAGTATAACAGACACAATAGGATAGAGGAGAATCTATCCTATTGCTTACCATAACATCAACTGAACCTTGATATCATGCCTGTTAAAAAGGCTTCTAACCCTTCAGATTCAAACTGTTCCTATCGGGGCATAGAGTATCGTCTGTTGCCGGGCACGCAGTGGAAAGCCCATCTCTTGTCAGGGCTTTGCGAAGCATGCAGGTTTGTGTGGAATACGTTTCTTGACCAAATCAACAGGCACTACGCAGGAGCCCTCGCACGGCTCTGAGTTCTTCGTCCAGGACAAAACATTCAGTCAAAAGCCCAGATCCAAAATATTTGGACAAATTCTTGGCATCGCGCTGATCGGTTTTGATTCGATCGCCTGAGCGCTTGGGAATTGAGCCAGGAGCAATGATGGCGCAATCCACGCCGTGTTCGGTCAATGTGTCATAGAGCACAGTTCCCGAAAAGGATGCCTCATAACAACAGCGGAAAGGCCCATACTTTGAACGTGTAGATTCCACAAACCGAGTGAGACTCTTCGGCTTGTGAGCGGAAAACACCTGCTCATCACAGTAACGCTTCTCAGTCGCATCGTAAACACACGCCGAGATTGTGTCACGATGAACGTCTAATCCAACGTAGTAGCGAACAGGTGAACAATGAGATGTAGAAGACATAATAAAATGAAAATTTGGTTATCTCGAAAAATAACACTCCTGAGGGAACCTTCCTTTCTATTATATCTTGGTGGCGATCTCAATGGTCATATCTACATCTGATTGCGTCCATATGATCTCCCATCCCAGAATCAAGCCATGTTGACATTGGGTGATCGTGACGGGAACCCCCAACTCCACCTGATTAGGCATGGCCTTGCCCTTGACAATCCAACGTGTATGCTCGGCATGGAGCGATAATAACTTCTCTGCATTGGGAATCTTTTCCCCCTCTATCACACGACGATGAACCAAATCTACCAACCGATTGAACTGTTCAATCACCTTTTCTAATGGCGCAATCCGACTTGAACTTGGGTCAAGTTCCTTGATCTTATCCAAGACCAGTATACACTTCTGAATTCGATAGTAACAAATCTTAAAGAAGGCTAAGACCAGCTCTGGATTCGTCTCACGCTTCTTGGTGGTGTTGATCTCCAAATAGGCATTGTTAACCGTAATAATCAAATGCTTTAACTGACGCCAATGTCGTACGCCCCTAAATTGAAGGCCTCCCAGGCCCTTGAAGCAAGCTGCATGGCCAGAATGATTGAATCGCGCAATAACCGAACATCATGGGGTGTCTCAACATGGGTTTCCACCACATACGAATCCGTCCGCGCTTCCAAAGGCGCATCAGATGCAACCCCAAAGACCTCTAACCCATGATCCACGATCATCCGATTGAGGGTCAACCAAATGTCATCGGTGATCAGACTCACATTGTTGATAATCGTCTGCACACGATACAAGGACTTCGTACCAAAATCACTCGTATCATTTTGTAATAAGGTGCGAATGAGCGCAGAGTCATTAACCGTAAACGTCAATCGGTCAAAATCATAATCAAGCCCGAATTTTAGTACGGCTAAGACAAAGATACGCCAGTACGTCAAACCCGGGCGCCCCGTAGTCTGATCTGTGTTCTCTCCGATCGCCTCTTGCAGGTACATGACAATCCGATCCCGTAGATCTGTGGCCATCCAGATGGACTGCAATGCCAAGATGATTTGGGACGTGTCGTCTCTGGAATTAGGATCTACGAAAAGATCCTCAATGGAGTTCATCCCCAGTGTCGGTTCAGTGTCAAATTGTGCGCGCATGGTCAATGATGTGATTAAATGAACGGTGAAGATTTTTCAAATCTTGATCAATTCAGAAAGAAAAACCCCAGAAAAGTCCTATAAATACAGTGATATCCACCGCCACAGGAAAAGTTTCGATTTTTTCATGAAAAATCTTCAACGCCTAAAATAACCGCAAAATGAACAAGCAAACTATCGGTAAGTACTTGTAAAATATAGCCCTTGCGATCCTATGCTAACCCAGAATTAGAGTTTATTGTCAGGCACTACATAAGTGAAGTGAACGTCAAGAAGACGGGCTGTTCAGGCTGAACAATACACGATGTAGAAGTCAAGATGTGAAGAGGAGTGTGCATTTCTGTTGTAGAAACATCAAGAAGAAGCATGGTGTCCCGAGTGCGAACCGTATGATTCACCTGGAGAGCCGAGTGCGGGAAAATCGCACGCTCGGTTCAGAGGGTAGGGGGCGGAAACAACTTATGGGAGCCTGACTGAGAACCAAAGCGATGGAAGTACCACAGGACCCTAAGAGCACCGCGCCGCCCCTTGACTCTAAAATCCATTCGCCGAATCAACTGACCGAGCAAGAGTCAAGGTAATGCTGACTTTGCAGCATGGAGCATGCCAAAGGATTCATTGAAAAACATACAGATTCCCTTCACTCATGAGTTTTAGAGCCTGAAATTGTAGATATGCCTTCATCTGTAAGACGATATTTTTGTAATCTACTTTGAGGTTTTTCGGGTAATGTGTATGCAACTTTCCCCTTTTTCAGTAGCAAAGAAATCACCTTATTGAGTTGACCGGACACTCTCTTTTGCCCTAAATTTTTCGACAATTCTTTTCTTGATAGGGATCCATCTGCCAGAAGGCTAAGAACCCTCAGTTCCAGTGACTCTTGCTGTGACTCTTGCTGTGACTCTTGCTGTGACTCTTGCTGTGACTCTGATATACGATACTCCAACAATGCCGACCGCGCCACCATGTCAACAATGCAAACTTGAACTTCGGAACCAACGCTATCCGTAAGATTTAACTCCTCACCATAATCAAACAATATTGGTTGTATCTGTTCGTGGTTTATCGCGATATGGGAAGTATTGAGATAGGCTTTCCCATCTGGGTCAAGTCCAAGATTTAACACTCCTTCAAGACCAGGAACATAGCCTGTTCCCTCTGGGAAAATAACTGCGCCACCATGACTTAATGGACTAAGTTGTAGCTTAAGCTTTCGCTCCTCAGGCCTCCAGCCATACTCTGCACAGGCCGAGAAGCCCTCGGCTGCCGCAAATACCGTCATAGGCAAATAGACTGAATGTAATTCAATACGTGCTTCACCATGTTGGCCAGTTTTAGATCGCTTCCATGTGCCATTAGGAAACAGTACCAAAATGTCAACATCAAGCACAGGTTCTTGCCCACAATATGCGACCACAGTATAGTTACGCGTACGGGATCGTGATATGGTAGTGACGAAGCCATCATCAACCGAGAACTTCGGCTCTGGCAATCCGGCCTCAGTGCAACGTTTGATCATGTCTATTGTACCTGTTCCCATGTTTTCAATGTACTCAACCAAATACATAGATTTAGCCAACAACGGGTTCTTCGGTACAGAACGGTGGGGGATACGCAATTTCTCCAAAGTGAGTTCAGGTGGAAGTTTTCCAGAATTCCACACCTCCAGTCTGTCCTGAAACAGCATGATCTGAATGCTACTGTTGTCTGTGTAATCACGATGAGCCACCGCGTTGACAATTGCCTCAATCACAACTTCTTTTGGAATCTCATATGTTCGAACCGCACGTGGTGATTCTGCCCGTGTTCCAATAGAACGATCAATCTTGCTGAGAACAAAATCCACCGCTTGATCAACCAAGTCAAATACGGTTCCCTTGTAAACTTGATGAGAAGGAATTGGCTTCTCAACCTCTGTTCCATGGAAGTGTGCACACTTGATTTCTGAAGCGATCAAAAACTTTTGTGGCACTTTACCAAACAGTAACACTGCAGCGTTCGTTGGTCGACCATCATTCAGCAAATCCAAATGCTCTAACAATTCCTCTGGTAATGCATCTTCAGCAAGCGGAAACTGCCTAACTCGACGTGCCGTACGAATGAATCGGGGCATCCGATCATAGTCAAGATCATCTAAAGTAGCCTTCATACAGTACGCTGCGTCAAATGATATGTCACGAATTATCTCATTGAAAGCCAAATATTCTACAAGCGCTACATATACTATGTTAATCAGTTCTTCTGATGTCTTAAATCGCTTTCTGACCAGATCGGACTGTGCCCTGTTGATAAGTGCTTGCATCTTTGGTTGTCGAAGATGCTCATCCATATCTTTAAGGAATACCATGCGGTACGCACCTGTGGCAGTTGCATGATCAAACTCTCGCTCGGTTGGCGATACCCCCTCATCGCCTTCGTTACCGTACTCACTACCAAACAGTCCGATATAAATGTCAGATCGCTCAACTTCATCTATATATAGTTGGTCTGGTCTTTGATCCAAAGCTGGTGCATCTTCAAATAAAAACACATTGAAGAATCGCCGCATCATCACATCATCCCGAATATAGTTTCGGAGCAATTTCCGTTCTCGCAAAAACTCACTCTGAACACTGCTGATAAATATCCGAATTGGATACATGAATTAAACCAAAATCTTGTAGATCTTCCCGTTTAAATGGTGTCAAGATAATGTATGCAAAGAGAATTTAACTAATCTACTGGCCAATTAACAGGCTTGAAATCAGGTTTCCTTTTGCAGATCATAGGACTAGTTAGTTATGCTGTCGGAGGATATAATAAAATTGGAAGATTTCCCAGAGCAGCTTTATCTGTCGTAACCATCAAATCTAATGACATCTAGCTTTCTACTGTTCAGATTAGTTACATGTTGGCTTGACGTTCATCGGGCACCAATCAGACTGTGTCTATCATGCATCCATGACGAGCGGGAGTTTTCAACTCTCAAGCCGAGAAGCCTCGCTCGATTTGTCAAGTCAAATAGTTCAAAGTACGGATACTTTCGTCGTTGTTATGAGGTATACTTTTGCGTTACAATTCTCTATGAATCAATAACGAAACGGGGCGTGGAAGCGTCATCATTGCCCGGTTCCATTCGGACTTGTTTCAAAGTGAGGTAAACTTTAGATGATTTCATTGTGACTGGTAGAGTTTAACTTCAGATATACACATTTATTGACTGTACTTTGTATAATGATGGCCATAGTGTAAGGTTATATGCCCATATATCTGCCAGCCCGCAGATGGAAGTTTCAACCCCGTTCCATTCTATGCATACGGGAGATCAAATCAAAACAGATTAGCGGGATGCCTGAATGTTGGCGGAGTATTTTGTCTCCAAAATTCTGCCGAGTGTTTAATTCTGGATGAAGAAGTGAGATCTGTGCCTGGGCGTTACGGAGCCGAGAATACAGATGAAAATTCTTCAGGTCCACAATGCAAACGATTCATTTTTCACATCCGCAGGGATACTCTATAATGATGGAGTTACTTGACCCCAATACTGCTTGTCAAATACGCCGTACTTCAGTGCATGGGTAAAGGCAGTTATTTAGAAATTTTCAATATTGGTGAATGTGAGTTATCCGACGGAAGGCTATCCGTTGCTACTTGTGGAGGCTTGAGTAAGACTGGCGATAATCGAGTTAGCGTTCGCCTACGAAACAAGGAGCCTGTACTCAGTGAGGGGAGTAGTTATTCCGACCAACCAGTGTCCTTGCAAGCTTGCGCAGCAGTGACTATTCAATCCTGAGTATTATCATTGCGATTGGCTTCATCCAGTGCATTGGAGATCATTTCCAACGCCTCCTGCAAGATTTGGATGGGAATATTGAGTGGAGGCGCAACTCGAATAATTGTCCCAGAATGTAGTGTCCATCCCAGGAGAACGCCTTGGTCTAAGCAGGATTGTACAACTCTCTGAGCAATCAGTGGAGTTGGAAGCTCAATCCCTAACATTGCGCCCCTCCCCCGTAAGTCGCTGATCAAATGGTGCTCCAGATTTGATCGTATATGATTACCCAATACAGATGCCTGTTCCGATAGGCGCTCGTCAATTAAAACTCTCAGTGCAGCGTGCGCTGCTACGCAGGATACAGGATGTCCCCCGAATGTGGTGACATGACTCAGCGGTGGATCACGACGAAAGGATTCTAAAATCTTTTTGCTAGAGACAAAAGCGCCAATGGGCATTCCGCCTCCCATGGCCTTAGCTAAGGTGAGAATATCTGGAACGATCCCTTCGTACTCAAATGCAAAAAGATTGCCCGTGCGCCCAAATCCAGTCTGAATTTCATCAAGAATCAAAAGCGCTCCAGTATCCGTGCACCTCTCACGTAGTGCGGCAAACCATTTCGGTGGGGGAACTCGCATTCCGCCCTCGCCCTGAATCGGTTCGGCAATGACGCACGCGACTTGGTTGTCTATCTGAGAAAGATCTTCAAAGTCCCCATACCTTAGAAAGGAAACATCTGGTAGTAGGGGCTGAAAAGGGTCCTGATAAATACTCCTTCCGGTCACACTCAAGGACCCATGAGTATCGCCATGATAAGACCGTTCAAAGGCGACCATTCGGGTCCGCCCAGTATATTTTTTAGCCAGTTTTAGTGCTCCTTCATTGGCTTCTGTCCCAGACATTGTGAAATATACACAGTCTAGCGAAGGTGGTAGAACATCGGTAAGACGCTTTGCAAGCTCTACTTGAGGCACCTGAATGAACTCCCCATAGACCATGACATGTAGGTGAGAGTCAAGTTGATGTTGAATGGCAAGTAGTACATCTGGATGTCGATGACCAATGGATGAGACGGCAATGCCGCTAATTAGGTCAATCAGTTTGCGTCCGCTCTTTAAATGTAGAAAAGGCCCTTCTGCCCAAGTTACCTCAAGACCCAGAGGATGATCACTGGTCCAAGCTAAGTGATTGGTAAAGTCTTTATTCATGAGCAATAGGCGAACAGGTAGATCAAGGCAGGGTTCAATGTTAAATATAAACTCTACAATAATGAATTTACATAACAGAGTGGCGATCGCCACTGGAGCAAGTAGCGGACTTGGCCGTGAGTTCTCTCGGAAATTAGTGCGCTTTGGTGTGACCGTCTATGGGTTTGCACGGAGGATAGACCGCATGAAATCACTTCAATCTAAGATTGGCGCAGAATTCATTCCAGTTGAATGTGATGTTACACATGAGGCGTCAGTCAAAGATGCGTTCTTCAAAATCAATCAACTAGATATCCTAATCAACAATGCAGGCCTTGGGCGGTTTGCAGCTGTGGATGCCCAAACCATGCAGGACTGGAATGTCCAGATAGAGACTAACCTCACAGGTGTGTATCTTTGTACGCGATATGCGGTTCCACTCATGAAAGATCAAAATCAACAAACAGGGTTTGGTGGGCATATTGTTAATATAGCTTCGGTTGCAGGCCTTGTCGGAAATCCAAATCTCAGTGCTTATAATGCAACAAAATTTGGTCTTCGCGGATTCAGTGAAGCAACGATGAAAGAACTTCGAGGCGATGGCATCAAGGTGTCGTGTATCTGTCCAGGTAGTGTTGAAACTGAGTTTGCAAGTGTTGCTGGTTCTACGGGCGCACCAAATCCGATGCATGCCCAAGATATTGCGGATACCGTCATTCATGTATTACAAGCCCCCGATAATTATTTGATCTCTGAGGTGGTTATGCGTCCTTTAAGACCTCGTGGATAACAATGAAACGACGACACTTTATCAGAAAAGCCGCGGCTGGGGCGGCCGCTGGAACCGTCTTAGCAGGCTGTAGATCTCAAACTGCAGAGTCTCCCTCTGTTCAGACTACTTCTCCAATCCTTCGATGGACGCTCGCCTCAAGCTTTGCCCGTTCGCTAGATACGATTTACGGGGCGGCTGAAGTCATGAGTCAACGAGTGAGCCAGCTGACCGACGGCCGATTTACGATTCGCGTGTACCCAGCTGGGGAGATAGTTCCCGCATTTGAAGTGCTGGACTCGGTGCAAAAAGGTACTGTTGAGATGGGTCATTCAGCGGGCTATTACTATATTGGCAAGAATCTGGCCTTTGCCTTTGAGACAACCATTCCATTCGGATTGACGGCGCGTCAGTATAATAGTTGGGTGTACCAAGGGGGTGGGCAAGCAGTTCTGCGGGAATTATTTGCCGATTACGAGGTACTCAATTACCCAGGAGGTAATACGGGCACACAAATGGGAGGCTGGTTTAATCGCGAAATCAATAGCCTCATGGATCTGAACGGGCTCTCCATGCGAATTCCAGGGTTGGGTGGGCGCGTGATGGATCAGTTAGGGGTCTCTGTACAGCAGATCCCTGGTGGAGAGATTTATCCTGCCTTAGATCGCGGCGCGATTGATGCAGCGGAGTGGGTCGGCCCCTATGATGATGAAAAGCTCGGCTTTAATCAAGTTGCACGCTATTATTATTACCCAGGATGGTGGGAGCCATCTGCAAACCTTTCATTTTTTGTCAACCAGCGTGCAATGCAAGAACTTCCTGCGTCGTATCAGGCGGCTTTAGAGGTCGCCATGGCAGAAGCGAATTTGTATATGATGACTAGATATGATGCGCTCAATCCTCCCGCACTTCAACGAATCCTCAGTGACACAAACATTGAGTTGCGTGCATTTCCAGAAGATGTGCTCAATGCAGCCTACACTGTCTCCCAAGAGCTTTTGGAGAATGGTCGTACAGATCCTGTTTTCGCTCGTGTTTACGATTCTTTTCTCGCATGGAGGCGTGACTCTGATGAGTGGATTCATACAGCGGAATATGCAATGCTTTCCTACATGAATCGCCGCAGAAAATCAGCGTCTTGATCAATTAGAGTGCCCACAGCACGAGTTCAGGAAGCAGGACCAATAGAGCAAGGCCGATTAATTGGATACCAATAAATGGAATGACACCGCGATAGATGGATGCGGTTGAAATCTCTGGCGGAGCCACGCCTCTTAGATAAAACAGTGCAAATCCAAACGGTGGGGTCAGAAAAGAAGTCTGTAAATTCATGCCAACCATGACCCCGAACCAGACCAGAGCGGTACTCTCTGGAACACCCAGCATCGGGGCAAGAAGGTGAGCAGCTGGCAGAACCATCAGGGGGAGGATGATAAATGCAATTTCAAAAAAATCAATAAAAAACCCCAAAATAAAGATGGATAGATTCGCAATAATTAGAAAGCCGATGACACCGCCAGGAAGGTTGATTAGAAGATCTTCAATCCATAGTCCTCCATCAAGCCCTCGAAACACCAATGCGAATGCTGTGGAGGCGATAAGAAGCATCATCACCATGGATGTGAGATTTGTGGTCTCTTCCATGGTTTGTTTTAGAGCTTTTTTGGTGAGACGGCCATTGAGTTTTGCTAAGCCTATGGCACCCACAGCGCCTAAGGCGCCTGATTCTGTGGGGGTAGCGACACCCGTAAAAATACTCCCCAATACTACGAAGATCAGTAGTAGCGGAGGAAGCATCACAAATAAGACTTTGCGAAGAAGTTCGCCGTGCTTCACATATCGGGCCTCCCGAGGAATTGCTGGAGCTGCAGATGGTTGAAAGATGGCCATTCCCGATGCATACAAGCCATACAACACGGCAAGGAGAATGCCAGGAACAAGGGCTCCAACAAAGAGATCGCCCACCGATACGCCGAGTTGATCGGCAAGGACAACTAGAACGATGCTTGGCGGAATAATTTGTCCGAGAGTTCCTGTCGCTGTAATTACACCTGCAGATAATTCTTTTGAATAACCATTGTTGAGCATCACGGGAAGCGAAATCATCCCCATGGCCACCACGCTGGCGCCAACGATGCCCGTTGCCGCTGCAAGGAGCACGCCAACAAAAATCACGGCCAGTGCGAGTCCTCCTCGCATTGGACCAAAAAGAAGTCCGATCGTGTGAAGAAGGTCTCGGGCAAGGTGGCTTTTTTCAAGCATGGCTCCCATGAAAATAAAAAATGGAATCGCGAGTAGCGTGTAGTTTGACATAATACCGAATAGCCGGTCTGGCAATGCGAGCATGAGGCGTGCATCAAAGTAGCCAGTAGCTACACCGATAAGTGCAAAAATGAGCGAAGTCCCTCCGAGAGAAAAAGCGACTGGATATCCTGAAAAAATGAGAATCAATGCCACCGCAAACATAAGCGGCGCGAGCCATTCAAGTCCTGGCATTGTAGAGGTTTAGAAATTCGCGAGCCGCACAGGCTAGCCCTTGCACCATCAGGAGAATGAATGCAAGGGGGATCATGGTGAGCAAGGGGTATCTAGGCAATCCTCCTGGATCAGGTGATCCTTCCAATCGGATCCATGAATCAATAACGACAGGCCATGATGTCCATAGCATCAAACCGCAAAATGGTAGAAGGAAAACCAAAGTACCTAGGAGATTAATCCATGCCTTTGTTGACACAGGTAGGCGGTTATAGAGTATATCCACTCGAACATGCGCATCAGCCTTCAATGCATAGGCAGCCCCAATAAGGAATATGATGCTAAAGAGATACCACTGAATCTCAATGAATGTATTTGAGCTTCCTTGTCGAGCGATTTCTCCAATCCAGTGCAATCCTTTTTGAAACGTATTAGATACTGCTGGATCAAGATGAGCCCATCCCGACAGCGATCGAACAATCGCATTATAGGCCCCTGCAACGACCATCAGTAACGACAAATACCAGATCATTTTTCCAAGAAAATCTGAGATCTGATCAACACGATCAGCTAAGGACAAAAAGAATTCGCGAAGATTCGTCATTTATCTGACATCAATGCAGGATGGTGACCCTTAATACCATGTACCTATGGCGCTAGTTGTCAAGTAGGGATCATCATTCATCTGGCTTTTTGAAGATACGAAAATCAATTATATAATCGCTTCCGACTCCCTTCATGTGGAACCAATGTAGGCTTTACTTGTCCAATACATCAACAGAAATTGTTGTCATGGCAGACACTCAATATCCATCAGGCACACCAGCATTTGACCGCGGTCCTACCAAATATTTTCATGGGCGTGAGCAGATACTGAATGTTTTTGAAAAGCGTATCACAGGTTATGTACGAAAGAAGACTGGCACGACCTTTCTGATTCAAGGTGCGCCAGGTGTGGGTAAGACGGCCTTGCTTGCCGAATGCAAAAAGCGAGCGATTGCGCACAGGTGGGAGGCCGTCAATATTGGAATAGGTGCTCTCTGGGATCCGAATAATTTACTTGACTGCCTTGGTCACGGTGACAAATACCAGGGCGCAGAAAGATCCACGCAGATAGGATTAAAAAATATTCTGGGATTGGTATTTAGGAGTGCTCGCCCTGATCCTACCGTTAAGAAAGTACTCAAGGCAAAGAACACCCCGTTATTGCTTATTTTGGACGAAGCGCATGCACTCGGGGACAAAAATGTACCTCCGTCTGACTTTGAATCAACGGCAATAGAGGTGCTTGAAGCGATCCATAATGGTACATTAAAACGGCCAGTCGTTCTACTGGCGGCGGGGCTCAATACGACATCAAATGCCTTTGAGTCATTAAAAATATCAAGATTTGCAGAGGGTTGTTTTGTAGAATTAGCGGCATTGAGCAAAGAGTCTGAGCGTGCTGTAATTAAGGATTGGCTTGTTAAGGAGGGCGGAGCCAAGGCAGATCCTTCGGCCTGGATCACGGCGATCACCAGAGAAACTCATTGTTGGCCGCGACATATTCACTCTTATTCATACCATGCTGCTGAGCAACTCAAAGCAAATGCTGGATTGATGACTTCTGATGGGCTGAGTGCCGCGCTTAAAGCCGGTCATGTAGGACGAAAGACATACTATCAGCAGAGGTTGTCAAAGTTTGATGGAGATCAGATTATTTGTCTTGCCGAGGCGATTTCAGATATTGACTTAGGTATGCCGTTCAATAAAGAACATGTATGGGGTCCACTAAACAATAAATATGGTCCGAAGCAAGCCGAAAAATTATTCCAGCAATTTTTGAACAAGGGAGTGATCTCAAAAGATGGTCTGTTATATTCTATCCCCATTCCATCTATGCATGATTGGATGAATTCGGAGCTTAATCGGGCGCAAGAAAGACTTCAATCGGCCAAAACGGAATCAGGCAAGAACGCACCTCAATGATCTATTATTTCTGGGCCTCCCATTTTTTAAGTGGGTGATATTTTCAGAAATGGGTAAACGAGGGTAACAAGAATAAGGTTCGGTAAGGATTTTTATAGTAGTTTAGATTTGTTTATCTATCCTTCAACTTATCAAAAAAAAGATGGCTTTAAAAATAACGGATGTGAATCATTTGATTGGTATTGCGTCACCGTGGGAGGTGACCGAGATTGAGCAGGAGACGAGTCGTTATGCGGCGAGGATCCATGTAGCGCTTTCGGGGGATGCGGAGTTAAGGTGTCCGGAGTGTGGGAAGGCGTGTCCGGGATATGATCACCGAGAGCGACGATGGCGCCATACTAATATCTGTGATTATCGTACGGAAGTGGTCGCGAGTGTGCCCCGTGTGCAGTGTCCACAGCATGGTGTGAGTACGATTTCGGTTCCTTGGGCCGATGCTCGTGTGCAATTCACGTCCAGGTTTGAGGCTGTGTGATGGATTGCAACCAGCATTTCAGTAATCGCGAAACGCTTAGGGGTGAGTTGGACGATGATCGCTCATATTATGGATCGTGGATTGGAGCGCAAGCCAGAGAAGATCGTACCTCATATTTGCGTAGATGAGACAGCATCTAAGAAGGGGCACAACTATGTGACGATTGTATCGGATCGGCACGGTGTTACATGTGTCACCAACAATAGAGAGTTTGACTACGACAGTTGTTCACCTGAGCAAATTGCAGGGATTGAAAGTGTGAGTATGGATATGTGGCCTGCCTACATCACTGCAACAAGGATGCGTATACCCGATGCAAGATTGCATTTGATCATTTTCATATCTCTAAATATGTTGGAACTGGGGTGGATGAGGTTCGCAGAGAGGAGAATCGTGAGTTAAAGAAACTGGGGATTCTGGATTTGGTAGGAACAAAGTATGATTGGCTTAAGAATCGGGCCAGCATGTCGGCCAAGCAAAAGAAGCGGTTTAGTCTCTTGAAAAACAGTGCACTGAAAACAGCACGCGCTTGGGCGATGAAAGAAGTGTTCCAGACGCTGTGGAAGTATAAACATCGCACTTGGGCGCTCAAAGCATGGAACCGTTGGTTAGGGTGGCTCTCACGCAGTCGTCTGGAGCCGATGAAAAAAGTGGCTAAAACCATTAGAAGTCATCTTTGGGGCATGATCAATGCGGTGGTTTTAGATGTGAGTAATGGGCCGGCTGAAAGCATCAATAGTCGCATCAAAATGATCAAAATCCGTGCGCGTGGATTCAGAAATCCTGAACGATTAAAGAATGCAATTTACTTCTATCTTGGTGGACTTGATTTGTATCCAGAAGGCACCAAAAATCGGCCAACCCACTCTTAAAATGGGAGGCCCTTATTTATAAAGTCTGGTGAGCACCCAATGTGCGTGTTTCATCGGCTACGGTTGATTTCCATTAGATTTGAGACTCGCATTATCAAGATTCGTTTTGATTCAATAGCCAATCCGATAGATGATGAGCGCACAGTAAAATTCGTGTTTGGGGAGTTGCGTAGGGTTGTGATTAGCGTAGGCGCTCTTTGTAGTCAATGTATAAGCTCCGAAACAGCATGTATGAGGTTTCTGCGGTCTCTCTTGTAAACCAGTAATTTACGCCCGCTCCAACGGCTGCGCCGGCCAGTGGAATGGTTTGGAGAAGTTTCCTACCAACGAGATTTTTTGCCAATTCTCGAGGAACATGTCTAGATTGATCAGAAAGAACCCCACGTACGCGCCCCTGATAGATTCCTCCGCTTGCGTACGAAGCGGCCGCAATTCCTATTTCATGGAGCGCTCCGCTACGTGCTTCGCGTGAGTTAGCCGCGGCCGCATTAAAGATGGATAATACAATAGGGCCATGCTCAGGTCCTGTCATTGGAAATCCATACGCTGCACCAATCTTTTGAATCAGTTGCAAGTTAATGACAAAAAGTAAGGGAATATCCGCAGCGATCAAGGCAATACCTCCCAATCCGGTTCCACCGCCACTGAGGGCTGCCGAGAGAGTGCTTTGAGTGAATAGCCCCTTGGATAATTCATCAAGTGTTTCCAAGGGCTCTTGGCGCAAATCTTCAAGTGCTTGGATGTTTAATCCCTTTTTATTGGCTTCAGATAGAATCCCACTTAAATCCACAGTCCATTTTGTAGCATCATTGAGCAGTGAGAGAAAACTGCTAACTGCCTCACTCGTCTGATCAACTATGTGATCTGGGACAGCCTGCTCCACAGCCCAATCCACTGGCCGCATGAGCCAATCCATCGCCCTTGCGGGCAAAGAGGCATCCCCATGTAGCCACTTATCAATATCCTTCTGAACAGATCTTTCGTATGCTGTAAGTTTGGTGGGCATTATATATCTAAGTGGTGGTTAAATTCGGATTGACGCTTCAACACATGTGCCTCAGGTCTTATGTAGACTCCACATCCATTAAAGGACGCCCTGATGTTGAATGCGGCATTTACATCTGCATTCAATCGATGATTACAGGACTGACACAAAAACGTACGTTGTGTCTTGCGATTCTCCTTACTCTTGTGTCCACACTTTGAACACCTCTGGCTGCTATATGGTGGATGGACCTTGACAACCACACCACGCTCTTCCAAATATCGTTCCAACTGACCCCACCCTGTTACTCGGATGACGCGATTCAGTCCTGTTTTCTGCTTCACAGGGTTCTCTACCGTACCCTTGACGCTTGTTGTCATACTTTTGGTTTTCAAGATCAGATCCGATTGAGGACTAATTCCCTTTGCCATGTGTCGCAGATCGTTCTGTCTTATGGTTGCATTTTCTTGTTGATGCCTCCGAATGGTTTTAAGCAGTTTTCCGTACCTCTGACTTCCACTCAATAAACGCTTTTGAAGTTTCTTCACGTGATCGGACGTATCATACCAGATCTTCCTCGTACTATCGGCTACCTGCCCCATGTTCCGATCTACCCCGATTCCTTTGCCATCCACAGCATCTACCTCAAAGACAAGAGTCATGTACCACTTACCTCAAAGATATGCCCACACTTGGGATTGGAATACCTGTTCACGCGCTTCCAGCCCATCAACTTAATCCGAAGTCCACGCCTGAGACGAAAATAACCATGGTCTGAGAGGCGGTGATCAATGGCAAAAGACTTTTTCGCCTTTCTTTTCTTTTTAAACTTTGGGTAGGCCCTTAAAAACTGTTGAAACGCATTTGATACATCCTGTAACCCCGTCAAGACGGCAGGATACGCTTTCAGCCATTGTGCTTCTTTCTTGTGCTCCCTATACGTACAAAGAGAGAAATCGGAGGATTTGGATTGACCTGTTTCGTCATATTGCTCACTCAGACACGCGACCGCAACATTCCACAAGTACCGGTTCGCTCCTGCAAGTCCGTACAGAAATTGGTATGGTTTTTTGCTCCCTCGTATCCGAAAACGAATCGTCACCTGTGAGCGTGAACCAACTTTGTTTTTCCTCTTGAAAGCCTTTACAAACATGATGCTAGGGTAAGCAATCGGCTATGATTACCTCCTGCCGACCGTATCCGACAGCGTTAAAAAGTTTCCCGTACGTAACATTCTATATAATTCCCGTAAGTTTCATCTATGCGTAAATGGCAAACATGTGTGGCTACAAAAATAGAAGCCCAAGGATTCCTACTCCTACGCAGTACGGTGCAAATGTATGCAGTCGACCTCTGCGGACGAACGACAACACCACGTGAATGGCAAATATTCCAGTTCCGTAAGCTAAGGATGTTCCAAGAAGTATCGGAAGCCAGTCAATTGATTCTGAGGAATTAATGAGCGCCAGCCCCTTGATCAGTGATGCGCCAAGGATCACTGGCAATACCATGATAAATGAAAAATCCGCGGCCGTTTCTGATTTGACACCTAATAACAGCCCCGTGCTGATGGTTGCTCCCGATCTAGACATACCTGGTAACAGTGAAATAGATTGAGCGACGCCAATGAGGAGAGATTTTAATAAGGTGATCTCAGCAGATTTTAATCGCACCAGATACGTACTCCCAAGTAGCATTCCAGTAGCAATCAACATGATACATGCAACCCAAGGACGTGCGTAAGTCCATTCCAGTTGTGATTCAAGAAACATATACGCTAATCCAGCGGGAATGCTTGCAAAGACCACCTGCCACATCATTCGTGTATTTAGGTTAACCTGATATGCAGACCATGGGCGCGATAGTGTAAGCAATGGATCTTTGAGGATATGCCAGAGGCGTTTCCTGTAGACGGTAATAATACTCAGAGCGGTTCCTGCGTGAAGAAACACCTCAAATGTAACGTCTGGCGTGAGTTGCAGTCCAAGCACATACTGTGCTAGAACTAAATGCCCTGAAGAAGAGACGGGGAGAAATTCCGTCAAGCCTTGCAAAACGCCAAGAATCGTTGCCTGCCACCATGTCATCTGTTATTGGATATCATTAAGGTCAACTTAAGATACATCATGGGAGTGCTGGTTCAACCATCACGACATTTTCTCGGATGACAGAAACCTCACCGATAGATGCGCCGCGGGCTTTTTGAACATATTTTTTCGGGGTCACGATCACCGGTGCCATGCGACTCGTTCGTGCCTTACTATGCCATGCCGCAATTGCAGCAGCTTGTTCAATGAGATGCTGGCTTGGATTTGCATCGGATTTGGGGAGTCGTAGCAGTGTGTGGGCACCACTCACGCCCCTTGCATGGAGCCATAGATCAAAGGGGCGGGCATGTTTAAGGGTAAGTGCTTCGTTCTCTTTAGCATTGCGTCCAACCCAAACTTCATAATTAGATGAGAGAGGATATCGCTTGAACGGTTGTTTAGAGTTGGCGGGTTTATGATTACTTTTCTGAAAAGATTTTAACGCTTTATAGGTCTTGATATTATCCAACGTTTCAAGTTCACGTTTTAAGGATATGATCGTATCGTCAGTGCTTTTGATCAGCGCGTGTAAGTGATTTCTGGATGTGCGAGATTTTTGAGCCCTTGAATAATAACGCTCGGCGTTCTGATAAGAGTCAAGCGCGGGATCAAGTGTCACAGTGATGATCGTTCCAGGATGAAAGACGTCCTCAATTTCTCTGTGGCGCTCACCTGCAGGAAACCGAGGGGATGCCATCAGTATATGGCCAGTCTGCTCATACGTTTCAGCGAATGATGGGCGGTGATACTCATGTTTCATGCGTTCGGCTGAGCGCTGAGCCTTGTCCAGTTTACGAATGATGGATTTTCGCAGTGGTTCGTAGTGCATACGATAGGCGCGTTCCGAGAGCAAATTTTGTGCGAACTTACGGATCCCTTTGTCAATATCAATTTCTTGCTTTGCATCATCAGTGTTACGTGATGTGAGAGAAATCACCGAGATAGTGGGAGGATGCTGATACACATACAGTGGGCCTTCAGCATTGAGTAAGCGTCCATGCAACGTATGGGCTACCTTAAATATATGATCTGGGGTTGATGGATTATTTGATTGCAACAGTTGAACTACCTCCGCGCACTGATCTTTGCTGAAGCGTATAAATACTCGTTGTAGTTTTTTGGTCAGGTCTCCCTGCACATCATTCCACCGCCGCTGAAACTCTTGTAAGGTTTTGGGTTCGGCTGAATCTCGGGGTGCAGGGAGGTGAGTTGGTGCTCCTTTTCGGAATGCTTCTTGAACCCGTCCTTCGTGATTCGCTAATAGTACGTTGGCTCGGCTTCCATATAAATGGGCTTCCAAAGTAAGGTCATCGGTAAAATGTAGTTTCAGAATTCTATCATTCTCTGAAATCTGCACACCAGAGATACGCTGCTGTCGTAGAGCACAGAATAACGACTTAGTATTGCGGCGGGGTCTAGATGTTGTCCGCTGAAATACTCCAACAATTGGAGCATGTGTCAGAAATGAGAGCGTAATCTGCTTAGCATTGTGGTTTAATGCAAGGACGAGTTCGCCAGGGGCATGACACCAAATATTAACAACCGCAGCTCCTGATAATGAATCATTCCAGAGCTGAGCAAGTCGTCGAAGTAAGTAGTAGTTATTGAGAATTGTCAATCAGCACTCTATCACAGAGGATTTGAATAAAAACGGTTTCAACAGTTTTTCCAAGATCTGGATGGGTTAGCGTGCCTATTCTGGGAAATCGGAGAATTCTTATCGCTGGGAACAAATCATTAGGGGCCACGGGAAGGGCAACCAACTGTTCAGTCAAGGGTATGCCCCCTTTTGGTTTGATGTAAGAAAATTCATTTGTCATTTCTTCTGCGCGATAATGAAGCCACCACAGCTGTAATCTACGTTAAGAGATCGAGTATTTTTCCAGAACTGAATGTTTATCTACGGTGAAGTAGTGATAATTATCTGCACATGTATTTATTAGTGATTGATTTCAACGTCTTCATGTTTCTGATTTTCACATTCTGCCCGATGAATCTGCTAATCGTTACGCAATCATAAAAGTATAGTTCATCTATCGTCTTGAAATGTCAAAGCATGAATCAATTGTTGATACAGAGACATCCACAACATAAGAACTATGTGTAATGTGATGCGTATCCCCCGAGAACTGAATTTTTATATGTCTATGAGAAATCTTTTTTGTTTTATGGCGTTGTCGTTCGTTGCATCTACTGTGTGTGCTGGGCAAACGATTACAGGAGATCGAGTTGAATGTGCCAATAACGTTGCAGATCAATATCCATGCGAGGGAATTGATCTGCTTGCCTTCGTATCCATGGAAGATCTGGATCCAGGAGCAGAATTAGTTAATGATATCTGGGGTTGGACAGATCCTGAATCTGAGCGAGATTATGCCCTTGTTGGCACTAGTCGATCAGTCGGATTTGTTGATGTGAGTGATCCTGTAAATCCCATTTATTTAGGAAAACTTGTCGGCCGAAATGCAACCATTTGGAGAGACATGAAGGTCTACAAAGATCATATGTTTGTGGTGGTAGATGCACCTCACAACGGGATGCAGATTTTTGATCTTCGGCAGCTTCGTTCTGCCACTACACCTCAGGATTGGCAAGAAACGGCATTCTATGGCGAAGTGAGTAGTGCCCACAATCTTGCGATCAATGAGGAAACAGGTTTTGCGTACATCACAGGTTATGTGCTCTCTGATAATGGATCGTCAGATACCTGCAGAGGTAGAGGAATCCATATGGTAAATATTAACGATCCTGTTAATCCTGTCTATGCAGGTTGCGTTGCCGATCGTCAAACAGGTCGTTCTTTGGATGGGTATACCCATGATGCCCAATGCGTGATTTATCGTGGACCAGACAAAAAATATCGGGAACGAGAGATATGTATCGGTTCAAATGAAACACATATTAGTATCGTAGATGTTACAAATAAGCGAGAACCCCAAATCTTGGCATCTGCGACTTATCCCCATGTAAATTACTCTCATCAAGGTTGGCTTACCCAAGATCAACGATATTTTTTGATGAACGACGAGGTTGATGAAATTAATCGCTCAGTGGGTAACACGCGCACCATCATTTGGAATCTCACAAATCTAGAAGAACCATTATATCAGTCCTCGTTCTTTTATTCAACCAGTAGTCCAGATCATAATCTCTATGTGTATGGTGATTATATGTACGCAGCAAATTATACAAGTGGGCTACGTGTCGTAGCTATCGCTGACATTAATGCCCCAGTGGAGATTGCTTATTTTGATACATTTCCTGCTGATAACAGCGCCAGATTCGGTGGAGCTTGGAGTTCATTTCGTTTTTCTGGAAGTGGCACGACCATCGTAAGTAGCGCTCCAATGCCTTCAGGCCTTTTTATCTTGGATGTTCGTGATGTAACAATCACGGACACCGAGTTGTCGCAAGAGATTCCAGAAGCGTTTGCACTTTCACCCGCGTATCCCAATCCATTCAATCCAGCGACATCATTTATGATTTCAATGCCCCAACAAATGCATGTGCAAGTAGACGTTTTTGACATTCTTGGGCGCTCCGCAATGACCATCTATCAAGGAGTATTAAATGTAGGAGAGCATACTTTTTCGTTTGATGGGAGTCAGCTTCCAAGCGGTAGCTATGAAATCCGCGCTTCGTCTGATACGTATATGGCTACCACCCGGGTGGTGCTGATCAAGTAAGCAATTTCAAGGCGACGAATCCCCCAGCCAGTAAGGCAGCGAAGATTACGGCCAACCAATTGAAGTAGCGATCAATAAAAGTTCGGACGGGCTCGCCGAACCGCCAGATCAGTGTGCTAACAATCATGAATCTGGCTGTACGGCTCGTAGCAGAGGCTAATAAAAACAATGGGAACGAGGTTCCAAAAGCCCCCGCACCCACGGTAAAGAGTTTATAAGGCACAGGGGTAAAGCCTGCGGTAAAGATGATCACAAAGCCCCATTCTTCAAATCGGCGGCCTAAGTCAAGATACACAGATTCACTAAATCCAGGCACATGATTAAAAAAGAAATGGGCTAATGGAGTAAATCCATCGGATGAAAGCCAAGCATAGTTGCCAAGCGAATAGCCAATCATCCCCCCACACAATGATCCGATGCTACAAATTAGTCCATAGTACAAGGCTCGGTTACGTCTTCCTAACCCTAAGGCAATCAACAGCACATCTGGGGGAACTGGAAAAAAGATAGACTCGGTGACAGCTATCACAAATAGCGCGAGCGTTCCGTAGGGGGTTTGAGCCCAATTCAGAACCCAGTCATATAACCGACGTATCCAGATCAAAACTCGTTTGCTCAGTCAAGAAACTCCTCAAAGAGAGGGTGATCATAGATTTCAGGGGGACAATCTTCCCTGAATAGATCCTTATTCTTCGGATCTAGATCAATAGATGTGATCAATGCATATTTGCACAATTCAATCTTACCGAGAACATATAGGATACCAGAGTAAAAGTACCAAGCCCTTGGGCAGTCTGGTTTAAGGTCAATCGCGCGCTCAGAGGCGTTCATGGCGTCTATTGCATCTCCACAAACTGAAAGTGCACTTGCATACTCTAGCCAGGCCTCATGGTCTTCGGGGATGAGTTCAGTTAGTTTTTTGAATGATTTCAGGGCTTTGTGTGAGTAGCCTGCCATCATTTCGGACTCTCCTCTGAGATGCCAATAGTCTGGGTCATGTGGATTCAGCTTCGTTGCGCGGGCATAGGCTTTTGAGGCCATTCGGAATTTCTCTTCAAGAAAATAATGCCGCCCGAGGCCGAACCATGCCTCAGGGAGCTTAGAGTCCAGTTTGACGGCTTTTTCTAAATAATGCAAGCTACCTTCTCTATCTCCTTGATCCGATAGAACAAATGCCATATTACAATAGGCAGGTGCATCTTCGCCTTTACGGGTAAGCACTTCTTGGTAGCAAGACAGTGCCTCATCGTATTGGCCTAACACGGATAGAATATTTCCTCTGTTATAGTAAGCAGGGGTAAAGTCTGGATCAATATCAAGGGTGTAGTCATAGGAGATGAGAGCATCGTCAAGTAAGTCCATTTTGGTCAATACAACCGCCTTGTTGAACCAAGATTCACTGGAGTAAGGGTCTAGTTCAATTTGCCGATTATTGGCGTCTAAGCTGGCGGCGAGGTCTCCGAGTGTATCATAACAGTGAGCCAGTTCAAACCAGACATGTGGATGTTCGGGATTAATTTCGGTGCATTTTTTATACGCATCCAATGCCTCATCAAAAAGATGATCGTGTGCAAGATTGGCACCAAGGTGAAAGTAGGCATCTTCATTGAGTGGATCAAGATGGATGGCCTGATTAAAACACTCAAAGGCCTTGGTGTGGGCGCCAGTGATTTCGTAAGAAACGCCAAGATTTAGGTTTGCCTCACTATCACAGGGATTGAGACGGAGAGATTCTTTAAATGCTTTCTGGGCTTCTTTGGGGCGATTCAGATTTCCAAGAAAAATCCCCCGCAACAGCCATATGCGAGCATTGGATGGTTGAGATGCCAGAATTTGATCAATCACAGCGAACGATTGCTCATGCTTACCGCATTCAAAATAGTGTAGAGCGATCTCTTCCAGTGCGTCAACATCAAAGTAAGCATTAGGGCTACGGTGCTCAAAAGCATGGATGAGCGCCTCAAAGTTCTGCTTTGAGAACCGTTCGCCGTCTTCGCGATCAAAATCTAGTATACTCATGGGATTTGTTTGTTAGATGAAGTTACGGAATAATTTCCGAATTTTACATGAAATGTATAATTTTTGATGGTAGATTGGAACATCTGTAAGTCTTCACTGTAAGCGTAATATATTTATTGAGACTCCGTTGAAGAAATTAACAAAAATACAGCAAAAAGAAATCCACGATCGATTCAGAGATTTTCTTAAAAATCAGGGTCTTAGGGAGACTCGGGAGAGAAAAATTATCCTTGATGTCATCTACGATATAGACGGGCACATTGATGCAGATGATTTGCATCTTCGCCTTCGTCAGCAGGGTCATGTGATTAGCCGTGCGACCGTCTACAATACGCTTCATCTTCTTTTGAAATGTGATCTAGTGGTTCGTCACCAGTTTGGGAATTCACAGGCCAAATACGAGCCATCATTTCTTTTTGGTCAGCACGATCATTTAATTTGTTTGGATTGCAAAAAGGTCATGGAGTTCTGTGACCCCAGAATTCAAAGCATTCAAGAGATGGTGGCCAGTGCTTATTCGTTTGAAATCAAACGGCATGCATTGAATCTTTATGGTCACTGCCAACGTCCAGAGTGTGCTAACCGAGGAACGAGTCAGGCGATTACCTAATTGATTAGTTGCGGAAGATCTTAACATCACCACGGTGCATTGGTGTTGAAGGAGATCAGCACAGGATACAAATTAGCGCTCTATCTATACAACCAACGGAACTCAAAAGGACACAGAGTAAACAAGTGTGATATGTACAATCCTTTAAAGTATGATTAAAAATTCATAAATTGAGACAAATATCGGCCAGCATGCGACTTTAAGAACATGTATTTTGTCTGATATAAGATTTTCGGATTTACTCAAGTGCTTTGGAAATATGAATAGAAATCATAAAATACCACTTCAATGCCATCACCAAATTCCTGTGGTTTATTTTGATTATGCTGCAACGACCCCAGTAGATAAATCCGTAGTTGAAGTAATGACCCAACATTTGGGATGTGATGGTGTTTTTGGAAACCCTTCATCTCATTCTCACCAGTATGGGTGGATGGCTGAAGAAGCTGTGCAATTGGCAAGAAATCATTTGGCAGAATTGATTAATGCTACCCCATCTGAAATAATCTGGACATCAGGAGCCACAGAATCTATTAACATTGCGATAAAAGGGATAGTTGATGGTCATTCTCGTCAAAAAGTACATGTTGTAACTTCCTGCATAGAACATAAAGCTGTTCTTGATACATGTGCTTACTTAGAAGGCAAAGGACACGAAATCACTTATATGACTCCCAACGAGGAGGGAATCATTTCACCAGAAAGAGTTTATGAGGCACTCAGAGAAAACACTGTTCTTGTATCTCTCATGCATGTAAACAATGAGGTAGGTACAATTACTGACATTCATTCAATTGGGCAAATCACTAGAGATTTTGGGGTTCTTTTTCATGTAGATGCATCTCAAAGCTCTGCACGATTACATCTTGATGTATCCGACACTGATGCAGATCTTATTTCGCTCAGTGGCCATAAGATGTATGGCCCTAAGGGAGTTGGCGCACTATATATTCGTAATCAGTCAGGGATACATATTAAACCACAGATGCATGGTGGAGGACAAGAGTCTCAAATTCGTCCAGGAACGCTTCCCACACATCAGCTGGTTGGAATGGGTGAAGCAGCTAGATTGGCGAAATTGCGCCTCCATCAAGATTCAATTACGATTGCCTCTCTTGATAATTATTTACTAAAAAGTTTTTCAGATATAAGGTCATTTAGTCTTAATGGGAATCAGACACACCGAGTTCCTGGAATTCTAAACATAAGGTTTGATCATGTTGAAAATGAGTCTTTAATGATGTCTCTTAAAGATATCGCAATCTCATCGGGATCCGCCTGTACTTCATCTCAAATTGAGCCTTCTCATGTTTTGTTAGGACTTGGAATGTCTGAGGACTCGGCTAATTGCTCAGTTCGCTTTAGCATTGGCAGACAAACCACTAGGGATGAAATTGATTTTGCCGCGTTACGTGTTAAGGAATCCGTTGAATTATTGCGTGAACTTTCGCTTGATTGGCAATTCTATGGTTCAGGAGTGGATCATGGAGAGATGATAAGTGCTTAGATAAATAAATCTTCACATAAGAAAACTTGCATGGGTCAGGATCCAGCATTAGTACATGCTGTCTCTTTCGATAATAATCGGAATATTATACGAGCAATTCAATGCTTCAAGACGGCATTCAATATAATTCGGAGAGAGTACACTCGTAAGCATGATGATCCGTGGGTTGTGGCGTATTCTGGTGGGAAAGACTCAACACTATTATTACAAATTATATGGGAGGTCATTGATTCACTACCATATTCCTCAAGACACCGTAAAGTCTATGTAGTTGGTAACGATACCCTTGTAGAGTCGCCCTTGGTCGTACGTCATATGAGAAATTCCTTGATAAAAATTTCTGATGCGGCATCAGCAGGTAATTTACCGATCGACACAAAGATCACCACGCCTGATGTTGACCAGACATTCTGGGTCAATGTTATTGGGCGCGGATACATCCCACCCACGCGTAACTTCCGCTGGTGTACAGACCGAATGAAAATCATTCCTACAAACCGATTAATTGATAGGTTGACGCGCTCTCACAGGCGTGCAATCCTCTTGGTTGGAACACGAAAGAGCGAATCAACTAATCGCCGCCTTAACATGGAAAAACACGGAACTTCAGGAACGAAAATGAGTCGTCATAGCACTATACCTGCCTGTCAAATCTTCGCACCAATTGCCGAGTTCCATGATGAGGATGTATGGATTACTCTGATACAGCGAAAACCACCTTGGGGAGGAACTCATCGCGAGCTCATCACACTCTATCGTAATGCTGGCGGAGGCGAATGCCCACTGGTTCTGACCAAAGAAGATGCTCCCTCCTGTGGGACAACATCTCCAAGGTTTGGCTGCTGGACTTGCACTGTTGTAAGCAAAGACCGTAGCCTTCGGGGTTTAATTGATTCGGGATGTGAAGGTACTGACATTTTTGAATCTTTATATAGTTTTCGTGAATGGCTCGTGGAATTGCGAGAGAATGACTCAAATAGGCAACGAGTCAGGCGTAATGGGGTATCCAAAGTACGCGCAGATGGAACCCTTGTACTGGGGCCATTTACGCTTGATGTGCGAAAGAAGATCTTAGAACGGTTGAAAGAACTTGAGCAAGATGTTGGAGAAAGTCTCATCACTGAATCTGAACTTGAATTCATTTATGACATTTGGCGTAGAGATGAGATTGCTCAGTTATGTCGCGATGAATTGCATAACGCTGTTTCCTGAGAATACACAAGTCGGCATTGAATGCAAAGTCCATTGATTGAAGCCAATTCATTCTTTTTTTCCAAGCTTCTTCAGAAGGGGAGTTATGAAGTTCCTTGGCATCAGCGTTATTATGATTGGAAATCAGATCATGTAAAAGAACTTCTTACGGATATTGAAGAAGCTGTCAAAGAACGACGCCAATGTTATTTTTTGGGAACGGTAATTTTAGTTCAAAAGGAAACTAATCATTGGGAAATCAATGATGGCCAGCAACGAATGATCACATTTTCATTGATTTGCGCAGCTCTGTGCCGCAAATTCATAGACAATGGGCCTGTGACTCATAACGAAGCAAGAGCATTGCGGATTCTGTTCAATTTGGATTCGGACGAACCATGCTCAATGGTTGATGCTCAAAATTATTCTCCTCGGATCACCCCACAGCTTGACGATCAAGTTGCGTATTGGAATATGATTCGTGGCAATTCAATAGGTGCAAACGGTATTATAACGAGTGCATGGAGAGAGATTGATAATTTTTTTTCCACATTAACTCTTGACGAGTCTAAAGATTATTTTGATTTCGTCATTCAGAAGCTTGAAGTCGCTTCTATTGTAGTACCGCCAGAAGTTGATCCAAATGCTGTATATGAGACTATCAATTGCAGGGGGAAAATTTTAGATGATGTGGATCTCATTCGTAACTACATTTACTCACATTTCAATGATAACACATACCTTGAAAAAAGAAGGACTGTGCATGAACATTTGGAGAGAATTCAGACTCATTTGAGAGCAATAAAAAGATCTGAATATATGCGATGTCATCTCCAGTGTCTTTTTGGATTTCTTCGCAAGGATAAGTTTTATCAAGATGTGCGCAAGGAAATCAAAAACCAAGCTTTGCATAGCAAAGAGGATCTACCAGACTTTACATTTAGATTAGCAGAGAAAGTAGCAAGGCCAATGAGTTTGAGCCTTTTTTCAGGAGTGATAATCTCACCCAGCCCAGATCCTGCAATAATTAAATCTTTCACAACAGATAGCTGTACTACAAATTCCAATAGAAACCTCGCTGTTTTCCTGTGGGAGATGAAAGCATATACCGTTACCCAACCGCTAGTATTTGCTTTATTGATGACATATTTAAACGAATCGGACGGTCGGATAAAAAAAAGAATTGCTAGAATAGTAAATAATCAATTAAGTAACTTATCTACATTTATCCTTAGGACTGCATTTGTTGCCCCCAAATTTGAACCGTCTCATTTTGAAGAAAAATTTTCCGACTTTGCCGCAAAAATCATGCAGAACAACGAAATATCCAGAGAAGAATTTGCAGATTTTTTAAAAGATAGTGACCGAGGCTATTATAATATTCTAAATGATTCAACGTTTATAGATGAGCTTAGCGATGCACAAATGAGCGGAAAAAATAAGATCAAACGATTCCTTTTTGGTGTAAACCAAGAACCGCAAAGAAGTTTTCATACCTTTAAAGACAGTGAATTCACCGTAGAGCACATACTTCCACAATCAGATCAGCACTGGGGAAACTGGGATGCCTTTGTAGGCCAGGATACGAAAGAATGGGTTAACAGAATTGGAAACCTTACGCTATTGACGGTTAAAGATAACAGACCAGGGGAAAAGTTTAACCAAAGTTTTCAAAAGAAAAAAGAAATTTTTAGAGGGAGTAGTTTGTCAATTACCAGTCAATTAGCAGAGTATGATGATTGGACACCTGAAAGAATTGAGAAAAGACAGAATTATATGATCAAACGGGCAGCAGAAGTTTGGAGGTTTAAAAGATAACGTTTGATATTCAGCAATTACGCCGTAGCGCTGAGCATAAACTCCGTGTTCCCGCAATATTACATGACTACCAATGGGATGGGGTAACCTTTCTCTATACGTCACAATCAGCTCTTTTGGCGGATGAGATGGGGCTGGGAAAAACTGTTCAGACAGTTGTTGCTTTAGCGTTGCTTATGTACATAGAGGAGAGTATTAGCCGTGCATTAATTGTTGCACCTACTTCGCTAACCACTAATTGGGTAGATGAAATTAATAAATGGGCACCATCATTGACGGTGCGTAGAATAGATGGCGGTGAAGACAACCGAAAATCTTTCTATCTTCTTCCAATACCAGTTTTGGTGGCATCCTACGAACAAATTCGCCTTGACGGACTTGATCGGATTCCATCAAACACTTTTGATATTGTAATACTTGATGAAGCTCAGCGAATAAAAAATAGGGACTCTACTACTTCGCTGGCATGTAAACTGCTCTCCAGAAGCCGAGCATGGGCTCTTTCTGCTACACCACTTGAGAATAATGAAAGCGATATTGGATCAATACTAGAATTTATAAATCCGAGCATGAGCGTGCCCCAGTCAAAATATGCACTCAATGAACGGTTAAGTTCAATGATGTTGCGAAGAAAGAAATCAGATGTTCGAGAAGAACTTCCACCAGTCATACTTCAAGATATTAGAATTAGTTTGTCATTACATCAAAGAAATGCCTATGATGATCTTTGGGTAAGAAGGACAGAAGTGTTTCATAGGAGTTCTTCTTCAGGTAATGTCGCTTCTGCATTGTTAGGACTGATTACTAAACTTAAAGTTATCTGCAATTTTGATAAATCTACCAATACATCAGCGAAGTGGGAGGCTCTGCAAGAACTTCTTGATCAAGTTGGGAAATCATCCCGTGTTTTGGTATTCTCGCAGTTTGTAGAAACTTTACAATGGATTTCTGAGCAGATGCAACATTCTCACAGCCTCTTGACCGGCTCAATGTCCATAGATGAAAGACAAAAATCAATGAATGCATTCAAGAGTAAAAAGCCACCTCGTGTACTGTTGGTATCACTTCGTGCTGGGGGAGTAGGCTTGAATCTTGAGGAGGCTACACATGTTGTACTCTTTGACAGATGGTGGAATCCAGCTACTGAAATTCAAGCGGTTTACAGAGCGCATCGTTTTCAGCGTAAAGACCCGTTACATGTGATCAGGTTCTTGGTGATTAATTCTATAGAGGAAAGAATATCTGAAATATTACAGCAAAAGGAACAAATTTTTGAAGATGTGATAGAGTCAGTTCGTTCTGAATCTCACAGTTTTTCTCAAAAAGAAATGATGAGTATTCTCAAATTTACAGGGGATGACATTTTCCCTAAAACTGCAAGAGAAACATAACAGGTGATCTATGGTAGTATGTATTACCGTCAAAACAGGATTTTAACCTTAAATGACGAATTTTCATAATATTTCTTAACTTCGTCTTTCATTATACTCATGGGTATTACGGCATGGCAAAAATTATAAGTTACAATGACCTACTCTTGGACGATCTCGTCATTGGAAAGGGGCAGGTACGCACATCAGAGATCGGAAAAGATATTGATGAATTGGCAAATAGTATACGAGTGCAAGGACTGTTACAGCCGATTGTTGTTTGCAAATCATCAGAGCAACCAGACAAATGGGAAATACTTACAGGTCAGAGACGATTCCTTGCTCATAAGTTGCTAGAAAAGCAAACTATAACAGCGGCAATTTTGGATGGACATGTGGATGAGCAGACAGCTAAGGCTATCTCAATTACGGAAAATTTGATTCGTCGTAAGCTTTCAGGTAGAGAGCTTATTGATGGAGTTACTTATTTGTACAGGATGTATGGAACACAAAAAGCTGTTGTTGAAGCCACTGGACTTCCCTCAGCGGCTGTCAGACAGTATGTGAATTATCCCCGTCTAATACCTGAACTCAAAGAACTAGTTGATGAGGGAAGTATTGACATTAAAGTGGCTATAAAAGCCCAGGATGCAGCTACTAATCAGGACAGTGAAGAACCTGATCCTCATACAGCAAAAGAATTAGCTTTAAGTATGAAAGGGATGTCAGGGATTCAACAAACCAAGCTGGTTGAGGAACTCAAAGAAAATCCCAGTAAGCCTGTAGATGATGTAATAGAAAATGCAAAATCTGGTTCTAAGGTCACTCAAGTTGTCGTTACACTTACCCTTAGAACACACACTGCTCTAAAGAAATTTGCGACAAGCGAAGGATTTGTTCAAGATGAAGCCGCGGCAACGCTTATAGAGCGCGCACTTAAAAACGAAGGTCTTCTAGATTGACAATGTTAGCAGGCCTTAGTGCTGTTGAGCTTGGGCGGCTTAAGATGTCTGTGGGGTATGGTACACATAAGAAAGGACGTCCGCTATCGCCTGTTGAAGTCGGAAAATTGATTTATCGAATCAAAGAATCCGAAAATGGATCAACTGAAGCTTGCGCTAAGGCTATCAATATCGACAAATCAGGTGTCAGTCGTTTCTTGAAAATTTTGGATCTTCCAAAGAATATTCAACATTTAGTATCATGGGGAACACAAAAGGGATCTATTGGATTCTCCGCGGCTACTCAACTGGCAAGATTTGATACTAAGGATCAAGATGCTGTTGTTAAATCAATCCTTTCCGAAGGGCTTAACAGTAAAGAAATTGGGCAGGTTGCACAGTTAAAAAATAGATCTGGAAGAGATATTAGCGCATGCCTCAAAGAGGTTTTAGGCATGCGCCCAATTATTGAGAGAAGGCATGTGTTTATCGGAACGATATATAATCCAGATGTTGAGTCAATACTCTTGAACCTTACGCAAGCAGAGAGAGATCAGATTATAAAGTCAAGCATAAATGCAATTAATTTAGATGAAGTCTCTGGACGGCTTGGGGAGAAATTTTTCACATTGGTTGGCTCTGATTCTCTAAGTGTAGCTATTCAGAATATGGGGCCTGATAATCTGGAGGAGGAAATCATTGTTCAGATACAAAAGTGCGTCAAGAATGTCTGACTTCTCGGCTGATGTTTTTGATAGTGGGGCAGTTCGTCTGGGCTCACATGTGATTTGTGATGGATTCGTGGAAGGGTATAGCTTCCGTATCCAAACCCATATCCATGATGATCACATGATGGATTTTAATACAAGTAAGGGCAGACAGGACCTCTTTATGAGTATTGAAACGTTTGCACTTCTTGATGCCTTTCTTAATGCTGAGATTCCCTACCGTAGCAATTTTCACCAAATACAGCGTGGCATAGAACATGAACTCCCTAACAATTCAAAGCTGCTACTTCTTCCATCAAACCATATGCTTGGCTCATGTCAAGTAGAGTTACATTTAGCAAATAAGATCAAAGTAGGTTATTCGGGGGATTTTGGCTGGCCTCTTGATGAAGTAATTCAGGTTGATGAGCTTGTGGTAGATAGTACTTACGGAAGTCCATATAGCATACGTGGATACACGCAGGCAACAGCAGAAGAATGCCTGTTGGAGTTGGTTTGTAAATGTTTGCGACAAGGTTCTGTCCATATCTATGCACATCGCGGTACTGTTGAGCGTGTGTTACACACGATTGAAGGTAATGTAAGCGTACCAATACTTGCGACCGAACGACTTATTCAAGAGGTAGAAGTGTATCAAAAACACGGAATAGTTCTCGGGAGACTTGTTAGAATTAATTCCGATGCAGGTAAATATGCAATTAAACAAAGATCTTACATTCGATTATATTCTAAGGGAGATGGTTTTGGAAATGAGCCAATTGCTGATTCAAGTATCAAATGCAGTGCTTACATGGCTACGCATTCCACTAATACTCCTTTGACAAAATTCAGCGAAAGATCTTTCAGTGTTGCCCTTTCAAATCATGCTGATTTTCTTGAAACGCTAGAATATATTCAAGCATCAGGGGCGAGAACCGTCATCACTGATAACACGCGTAATCATGGAGTGGATCTAGCCAATGCAATCAATGAACGCCTATTAGGGGTGAGAGCGTGGCCTTCAACCAATGTTTCTCCACCACGGTAGGAACCTTCGCGATTACTCAAAATCTAAGGGCATCACAAAGCCCAATCATCTTATGTCAATAATTTGGTGTTAAGTGACGCATCAAGATTCCAGTCCATGGATAGCACAACTAAATTTCTGTTCCTTCATTAAGAATATCCAGATACTTCTTATAGGCGTAATGGCGATTTCTTTGACTTCCAGTAATTTCTTTGGCAATGCCTAATTTGCATAGTGCATCCATAGCATTAGAAACCGTTGTGTAGGTCAGTCCACTTTTGGATTGCGCATATCTCAAATTGATGATGGGACGATCTTTCAGTGCTTGGTGGACTCTTAGTATGGACCCTGCCCGCCTCCCCGTTTTGGTTTGAATATTCACGACATCGTCATTGAACAAAGTGGTGAGTCTTTGTGCAGTAATGATCGCCTCTGTTGCAGTCGTTAGCACTCCATGAAAGAAAAATTCTAGCCATTTTTCCCAATCACCAGTGTTCCTGACATGAGTCAGTAAATCATAGTACGTTTGTCTATGTCGCTTAAAATAGAGACTGAGATAAAGCAGTGGCTGATTCAGTACACCTGCCTGACACAAAACGAGAGTAATCAATAGTCGTCCCACTCTCCCATTTCCATCAAGGAATGGATGGATTGTTTCAAACTGAACATGGGCAAGCGCTGCTTTTGAAATGGCTGTTATACCTATGTCATTGGAGTTCATAAAGTCAATTAAATCTACCATACACTCCTCAACATACGAGCAAGGAGGAGGCATGAGCTCGGCCTCAATAGGGTTCAAACTACCGACCCAAACTTGACGGTCTCGAAATCGGCCAGGACTCTTGTCCTCACCTCGTCCGCTTGATAGAAGGATTCGGTGAACGTCTTGGATAAGAATATTGGAGAATCGTTCTCCCTCTTGAATGCGTCTCAGTCCGTATTCCATTGCACCGACATAGTTGGAAACTTCGGTTACATCATCTATTGGAACCCCAGGTGCTTGGTCAGATTCAAAGAGAAGCAGGTCTGACAGAGAGGATTGAGTCCCTTCAATCTGAGAAGAAAGTACAGCCTCTTTTCGAATGTATGAGTAGGGGGTTGTCCGAAAATTAGTTGATGTTCAATATTCTGGGAACCATCTACTGGTATCCTTATCCATTCCATATTATCAACATTAACTCATGCTATTACCTGAAGATTTTGGACAGTTACAGCAGACCTTGGAAGAAGCTGGGGTCTCTGGGCAACAGTTACGCGTGTCTCTGTTACGCCACTGTAGTGACTTGATCCAGCACCTCACGCACGATCTTGGCATGCCCAGTGCTCTTGACACTACGTCTGATTCTGCTCAAGAACCCATTCATGCAGATCCAGAAGAAGAGACATCGACAGCGCCTTTGTCGTCGCCCAGTTTCCCCGAATATGGGGATGAGTCCGATCTCCATCAGATTCGCATGGAGGCGCTGGAAGTCTTTGATCACCGCCGTCTTGACGAAGAGACCTATGCCGTGTTGTGGATGGATGTGCTACGCGTCTGGGGTGCACCCTTCTTGCTGTGTATGGGCTCTACTTTGGAAGGCGATCGGCGTATGTTAGGATTTGAGCAGGCCTCCGCACAGAATATCGCCCGTGTGACGCATTTGTTTGCGTCGCTTCTCCATCGTGGACTGTCGCTTGACGATGGACTGCTTTGTATCACCCCCGTCACCGTCACGCTGGATCAGGTGTTAATGGACCTGGGTGGTGAGCGCATTCGCCTGCAGCATTGCCATCTGCACAAGCGTGAACGGATCGTAAGTGTTCTCACCGAGGAGCAACAAACCCAGATGCGGGGGCAGATCAACCGTGCCTTCTCCATTCCTGATGCCAAACAGGCACGGGAGGCGCTCTTGCGGATTCATGACCGCCTCCTGCGATGGAATCGTTCGGCTGCCCAGCGTCTGTTCAAGGATCTGGATCTATGTCTGACCTTGCATCAAACCGGACGGTATGAGCACTTGAGTCGCAGTCTGCGCACAACCTCTTGCGTTACCCATACCGTGCAGTATGTGAATCAGCGACTGCGAGGCATCCGTCACTGGCTGTCTCCCCAGTCGCGTCGTGCACAACTCGCACTGTTGCTGCTGGAACGCGAATCAAAGATGCATCGACTCGCTCATGCTTCGTATCTTTCTTCCATGCAAACGTCTCTGTTTCCTTCCACATGAATGGATCTCTCCAGACGTTGCCAGCAAGAACGACAAAAACCCATAGGTTCTGTCGTTTCTGTTTCTCTTTTTACTCTTTAATCTACCCAATTTAATGAAAACAACCTATCGACAAGGTCTCCCCGAACGAGACAATGGCTTTATGGAGCTCTTTGAAGAAGAGCTTCAAGATGATGTCAGCGCAGGGAAGTTAGTGGATGATTATGTCACAATGGCGCAGGAGATCCTTGCCCTGCTGTTAATTGACAATGAAGTGGAGCATTTATGTGGAGCGTACGCGAAGCATGACGATGTCCATGAGGGGCGCTATCAACGGTGGGGATCCAATCCAGGCTCCATCAAGATTCAAGGGGAGCGACTGCCGATCCGAGTCCCCCGTGTCCGCGATAGGGTGACCAAGAAAGAGGTTCCTCTCCAACGCTATCAGAAGTTGCGTAAACTGCCACCGAAGCAACAAGAGCATTTGACCAATCAGGTCTTCTATGGACTCACGCAGCGTAATTATCGCAAAGTGGTCCGTGCCTTCATCAATGGCATTGCTCCCTTCAAATCCTCGGTCAGTGAGGCATTCATTGAGCAAAGTACGCGAGAGTTGGAAGCGTTTGAACGGCGCCAGATCGGATCCGAAACGTATGTGGTCCTCATGATTGACGGCAAATATATGCGTGAACGCCAAATCTTGCACTGTGTGGGTATTACCGAAGAGGGACAGAAGCGCGTTCTGGGATTCGTAGAGGCGACGACGGAGAATGCTGAGGCCGTTGAGGGGTTATTGTTGAATCTGATTGAACGCGGCTTGCGTTATGAGAAGGGACTGCTGGTCTGCATTGATGGAGCCAAAGGACTTCGTAAAGCGGTCGAGGATGTCTTTGGGGAGTATGCTCAGGTGCAACGTTGCACCTGGCACAAACGGGAGAATGTGCTCGGGAAAGTGAGGCAAGCGTCAAAACAACGTATCAAATCGAAACTCAATGATGCGTATAAGACCACAGAGTATGACGAAGCCAAGCAGAAGTTGGACACCCTCTGTGATACGCTGGACAAAGAAGGAGAAGGCATGGCCGCCAAGAGCTTGCGGGAAGGCTTAGAAGAAACCCTGACACTCCAAAAACTCGGAGTGGTGGACGAATTGGGAAGGAGTTTCCAGACGACCAATATCATTGAGAGCATCAATAGCGAGCTTGAAGCGAACCTCAAGCGGATCAAACGCTGGGTGAACTCAAGTCAGTATCACCGATGGATTGCCATGTCCATCATCAAGAGCGAGCAGAACTTCAACCCCATTGCTGGATCCAGTCATCTGCCAACGCTGCAGAAAGCACTTCTGGAGCGGGTGCCATCCATGGAGAAAGCACCCAACCCGAGGCAAAATGAACACAAGATACCCCCTATGGATTCAACAGAATCTGTACATAAAGAGGAAATGAAGTCTATCTCTAATCGGATAAGAATTCCGAACATCAACTAATTTTCGGACAACCCCTATGAGTACAAAAACAGCGCCTGGTCTGGCAGTAGAGTGAGCACTGTGTTGAGCCCACCTAACGATAATAGTGCCTGTTCTTGGAGCTGAGGAAGTGATCCACTAATATTGATTGAAGGATCTGGTGGAAGTTTGCTAGGGACAAAGGCCTGCACCTCATACCCATTGATGTTGGTTGCAACATAATCCCCAATATTCGCACGGTTCATGAGTGAGAATTCACTTTTTGGTCACTGTGTCGTGTTCTTATTCCATTTTACGCGTTAAAATAGAATAAGGCCATTCCTTATTTCATAAAATAGAATAAGGCCTCTATTGATTGGATGTCAAAATGATAATGATTAGGTCGAAGTCTACTGTTGCTCTTTTTTCATGCTAATCCTCCCTATTGAGGTGTCCTTCCGAGCAAGGCGTATATCATTAGCAAGTCGGGCAAATTTCTCTGGTTCAAAATCTTTGATGATCCAGCGATAGACCCGAGCTGCCCACTTTGAGGAGTCTTGAGCCGTATAGGCTGCCAGAGCAATCACAAAAAGAAGTTTAGCTATACCGAATTGATCGGCAAAATCTGCCACCTCATCTTCCATGTCCCTGATTTCGCTGACCACCGTGTTCGGAATTCCCTCCAGATACCCCTTCGCTAGTTGGAAACCAGCAGTCTGCCAGTCTATCTGTGCCCCTATTCTTTTGATGGCATCCCAGTCAATAATAGTTTCTTCGTGAAAAGCACGATCGCTGTCATCCACATCTGACAGGGGTGCATAAACTTTGTGATCATCAAATGCTTCAACGTCTCTGATTGGCAAATCGCATATCCCCATCCTTGAATCTGATAGTAAAGGAGCACTGGCATAAATTCTCATGTCTTGTAGGGAAGGTAGCGCTTGCTTGATAGTTTTTGGCAGATCTTGCTGAATCGGGCCATCCTCAGCCACAAGTACAAGGCTGGTGAGATGTGTGATGAGCCCCGCCTGAACCGCGATTTCGCCTGCCCATTCCTCCTCTGCCCCAGAACATGCTAAACTGGCTGCATAGGCAGCAACAGCTTCAGAGAATTCGTCAACAGCTTCGTGAGTCTCACTGACCTGAGACCATGAAACTTCAATGGTTGCATTATTGCGAGCCGTCTTGACATATTGTGGCCATCCCGACTCATCTAACTCGCAACGCTCATCTTTAATACGTTTTTGACGCATCCCCTGTATGCAAGCGTAATTGCCTGCCCTACATCTTCTCCAAAGCTAAAATGAATATCTCCTCCACTGAGGACAGCCAAATGTCCAACTAGCGCTTCCAGACTTCCTTTTCCAACCAGAACCACAAATATTCGATGCCCAGCTTTGGCAAGCTCGTGAACATTCAAGTCATAGCTTTGTCCGTCGGTGATCAGTAAGACATCGTTACCTTCTTCAGTGGCCATGACCTTCCTTAGAGCGCTTCCGATTGAAGTCCCTCCTCTGGGGCCTCCCAACCTGCCAAGCAAATTGCTAAATTCACTGGGTTTTTTGGTATGACCTACGCGGTCACACTCAGTATCAAACTCCCATAAAGAGAGGTGATCTCCGTCAATGACAGATGGTAAAAATTCATGTAGTCCACGAACTACCGCTTCATGTTGAGATTCTGGATTTTCGCTGTATTGGGCGCAATCAGCGCCCATGGAGCCAGATCTATCTACAAGCACAGCAGCATTCAGGGGTTCCTGCTGTTTATCATGGGGAGAGATATTCACGGTCACAGAGCGCCCATCTGCGCATGCACCGATCAGTTTTGATGAGTCCGCATGGTTGACCTTCAGTTCAATTGGAGCATTGCCAGAAATGCTTGCAGAATAATGCATACATTCGTCCGCTTGACGCAAACTACCACCTCGTAATTCTATACGCCCGCCTTCGTGCTGCAGGTGAAGCATAGCACTGGGAATCGGGCCATGGCCAGCCAGAGTATCTACATCCTCCAATGGAGATAAACCTTAACATCTCCTACTGAGAGAGGAATTCGTAGATATGCCGCACCATCATGAAAACGAAGTAGCTCTACATAGCGCGTAGCGATGATGACGGTTTGACCTGCGCCAAGATTAGCAACAGATAGAGAATGGATCCCTCGAAGCAGCTCTTCATGCAGAACGGCAGTTTTTCCTTCATTGTTGGCCTCTTCGTAGGTCTCAAGTGCAGCGTGCTTCAATTTTGCCACAGCATCGTACTTCTTTCCATTGATCTCGGCGCTTAATCCGAAGAATGCTGCATGAACAGAGACCGGCAGACTCATCACGGCTTCAATGGGATCGTCAGATTTATTGATGTATGTTCTATTGGACTGTACGAGTGCAAGGCCACCCTGAATGGTTACATGGAAATCCAATTTTACCATTGGCGCTTCGCCAATGGCCGCATGAGATGTACCAAGTCTACAAATGGGTCATCAGGCCGCCGGCGCTCTGGAAAATGCGATAACCCTATCAGGTCAACTGTTGAAGAGTCAGAGAGATTTGTATGTTGAGTCATTTGAATGTTAGTTATTTTGTTCGGAAAAAATGTGGTCAAGCACTGATTTGATTTGCTTAACTATGTCATCGGAAGGAAGCCGTTCGGCAATTAGATGTGGATCAACGATAAGAGAGACACCTGGAATGATCTGAAACGGAACACCTGTTTGACTCTCCAACAACAATCGTATTGAAGCGGGTGAAAAACCCGCTTTTCTCAGCAATTGATATCGTTTAATCGCTACCATATGAACCTTCCCATACTCCGCGTTGGCCCTTCCTCCGTCTGGGGAAGGCACAAAGCCTTCCGCAATGAGATAGCGCACCTGCCGAGCGGTATATCCAGTCATTTTTGTCAATTCTTGTATGGTCATATTTCTTTAGACACATTTATTGTCAAAAGGTTTCATTTTGAGAAAATTATTTTATTATTTGGAAGTCTTGCCTCTTTTAAAGAGATCTAAAATGATGATGAGGGGTTTCCTATCAGTCCTATGAAGTGACTCTGTTTAAGGGAATGGGAGGCTGATTTGACGCTAGTTCGGGCAGTTACACTATTATGCAAGACAGGAAAAGATCTCACTTCATGAGTTATCCAGGCTACATGTGAAAACTAGTGTCTATTGACAATTATAGTTGTCGCTGAACAGACCTGCAATCATACTAACATTGATCAATGCTAGAACAATCAGATTCGCATCTTCTCACACCTCGTCAAGAAAACAACAGTTTTTTATCCCAAAACAAACAATTTCAGATTCACGAAGTACAATAGAGTTCTCATTTATGCCAATTTAGTGACATTATATAGTATATGAGTACACATGTCAAAATACCAAAGGGGCGTCGTCGACTTGCAACTGTGATCCAATCTTCAGGACGAGTGATTCGGGCGGACGATGTAGAAAAATCTCTTAATGTAGATCGCCCTACCGCTTCAAAACTACTCTCAAGATGGCACAATCAGGGCTGGTTACGGCGTGCAGGATCAGGAGTCTATGTGCACATACCAATTGAATACATGGAATTTGAACAGGTATTAACGAATCCATGGATCCTCGTGCCTGAATTATTTGATCCTGCCTATGTGGCTGGTAGGACCGCCACCGAGTACTGGGGGCTTACAGAGCAAATGTTTCTTGACTTAGTGGTGATGACTGGGCAACCGGTAAAAGAGAAATATCAGAAGCGTCTTGGCCTACGGTTTACATTAAAACACATTAGTCCAGAGAAAATTTTCGGCCTAAAGCATGTATGGAGTGAAACGATTAGAATTGCTGTCTCAAATGTTAATAGAACAATGCTTGATATCTTAGATGACCCTGAATTGGGAGGCGGAGTGCAGCATGTGGAAGACTGCTTTTCAGAATATCTACGTCACGAATGTAGAGATGATGAGCAGCTGATCTCCTATGCATCTAGGCTTGGAAATGGTGCCGTATTCAAACGTTTAGGTTTTTTGGCCGAGCGTAAGTCAAATTGTACGTACCTCATGGATGCTTGCACCGAGCGAATGACTAAAGGCAATGCAAAATTTCAACCAGGAGTGCCAAACCCTCGCTTAGTGTCAAAATGGCGTCTTTGGGTTCCTGAGAGTTGGATTCTGAAGAATAAATGATTGGAAAAAAAGAAATTTTGCATATCTCAAATGTACGGCGCATACATCCCCACATTATTGAAAAAGATTACATACTCGGCTGGGTATTAGCTGGAATATATCATCATCCTATCCTGAAAGATCATTGGATTTTCAAAGGAGGAACATGTTTTAAGAAATGCTACTTTGATACCTATAGGTTTTCAGAAGACCTTGATTTTACAGTCGTGAAACCCTCTCATCTCAGCCGTGATTTTCTCACTAAGACATTCACTGAAATATGTGATTGGCTCCATGATGAGTTTGGAATAGAAATTCCACCAAGACTTCTCAGTTTTGAAATATTTACGAATCCCCGCGGCTCAAAATCTTGTCAGGGGAAACTTGGTTATCGGGGTCCAGTGAGCCCACAATATGGATATCGCTCTCTTCCAAGGCTTAAGGTTGACCTAACATTTGATGAGATTTTAGTGCTTCCATCAACGGAAAGACCTATATATCACGACTATAGCGATGATCTGCCAAAAGGGTCCGTCGCACAATGCTATGCTATGGAAGAGGCTGTCGCCGAGAAAGTTTGTGCCATGGGACAGCGTGTAAGGCCAAGAGACTTATACGATATCATTAACATCTTCCGTAATGACGAGGCTCGGCCCAATCATACCATTGTTAATGAAATACTTCTCAAAAAATGCGCACATCGCGATGTGTTTGTTCCAGTGCTCAGTGATTTACAGAGGCGCGAGGAAGAATTTGAAATGCATTGGCACCATATGCTTAGTCATCAACTTCAGGAACTTCCACCTATTGAATCTTATTTTTCTGCATTACCAAAATTCTTTGCATGGCTACAGACGGGGTCTATACGATCTTTGTCACCTATAGCGCAAATCCAAGAAAATGAGATAACCCTCTGGGAATCATCAATGAACTTGTATTTCAAACATGATACCAAAGTTTGGTTAGAGGTCATTCGTTTTGCTGCAATCAATCATCTGTGTGTTGACCTTACCTATAAACATTCGGATCATTGCATTGAACCTTATTCGTTACGTCGTGCAACGGATGGAAAAATCATATTGCATGCAATCAGAATTTCTGATGATGCGCACTGCGTATATAAAATTGAAAATATTGAGACTGCAAGAGTGACAAAGCAAAGTTTTGCTCCGCGCTACCGAATTGAACTCCGCCCGTTGATCCAGATGTCTGGCGACAATTAGAAATTTCGCCTTGGAAAACATATGGAGTCACAGGTCCAGTGCAAGATAAGATGCAGGAGGCATGTCAAAGATGGTTGTAAATGTTTTTAAATACGCCCTAAAACCCCGTTGCAGAGCGTAGTCAACAGTTCAATCAACTCACAATGGCCACACAACAGGCAGAAAGAAGACCACTATAAGAAGAAGCAGAATGAATAGAGGTGCACCTGTGCGAGTGTAGTCAGTGACTTTGTATCCGCCTACACTCATGACCAAGAGGTTTACAGGATGTCCAAACGGAGTTAAAAATGCACACGACGATCCTACGGCAACGACCATCAACAATGCCTGCGCCGATAGATTCAACTCCATTGCGGTGCTCAAAGCAATGGGCGCAACAAGAACGGCCACTGCGGATGTAGGCACAAATTGTGCTGCGAGTGCACATAACAGAAACAGGCTCCCGATCAAGTATCGTGGGCCGGCTTCTGCGGCGCGACCAATGACCTCTCGGGCGAGTAGTTCGGCCGCGCCAGATTCTTCCATGGCCAATCCAAGCGCGAGCATCCCACCAAGCAGGATGATGACCCTCCATTCAATAAGTTTGTAGACTTCATTACCCTTCACACATCCAGTAAACACCATGAATAGTGCGCCAAGAAGCGCTGCGATATAGACAGGTAGAAGGTTGAGCGATGCGCAAAGAATCACGCCCAACATGATGCCTGCCGCAATCGGTGCCCGACGCATTCTAAAAACCTCGCTGAGTTCTGAGGTGAGCATCAAAAATCTTGAATCCTTTGCAAGTAACTGAATCTTTTTCCGCCGACCATACACAAGAAGTGCATCCCCAAACTGGAGAGGCGTTTCGCTAAGATGGATATTGGAGTGAATGGTTTCTCCGCTCCGCCAGATAGCCGGGATATTGAGTCCATAAGAATCACGAAAGAAGATCTCGCTTAATGTCTTGCCCACGATATTTGAAGTCGGACCGAGCGTGACTTCTGCGAACCCTGCTTCCTCAGACTCTAATTCAGTAATCAGTTCGTCAGAATCCGCTTCATGGGGTGCGAGAGCCTGTAAGGCCCTAAGCACTGCGTAGGATTCTGGGCGCCCTTGCACAATGAGTCGATCCTCTGAACACAGCATATCGGATGTATTTGGGAGTGCAATACTCTCTGTGTTAGGCTGTTTGTCACGTTGTATATGGAGAACCGTAAGATCAAAAGCATGACCGAATCGAGCCGATGCCAATGTGCGTCCATTAAGTCCAGAATCCCTGGGAATATCAATCTCCATCAATATTGAATCCAGTTTATAGCGTTGAACAGCCATATCTGAATCAATAAGATTTATTGAAGTAAATTCTTCGGCATATTCAAGTTGCTCCAACAATTCAGGATCACCAACTAAGAGTAGTCTGTCACCAGCTTTTATTCGGATTTCCTGAATAGGGGAGGTTAGAATTTTATTACCACGCTCAATGACAATAATTGAAGCATTGTATCGGTTCCGAAAATTTATATCTTGAATAGTGACTCCAATGAGACTAGAAATGGGAGAGATTTCAGCAAGAGAGAATGTCGCAGATTCTAAATAATTCATCAGAGAATTTTCTGATACCTCACGATGCCTGAGATGTCCCCATGATTGCAGATCTTTGAACCCATCGGGTAGGCCTTCAAAAATGAGGATATCACCATTTTTCAATTGAAAACTGGGTTCAGGAGCCCGGATGAGGACGCCCTGTCGTTCTACAGCGAGCAAATCAGCTCCCAGGACTCGACCAAGGTGTGTCTCTACCAGAGTGTGGCGATTAAGCGCAGAACGGCGAGGAATGCGCAAGCAGAAAATTGAATCCCTAAGGGCGTAGCGATCCACAAGGTCAACCTCGGCGATGGTTTGATCATCAGTAGTTCGTCGGTCGGGAAGAACATGGCGCCCCAGAAAAATCATATATAAAATGCCCATGACCAGTGCCGCTGACCCAACAGGTGTAAATGAGAAAAGCCCAAAGGATCCTTGACCTGAACGTTCTAAAATAGTTGACAATAGGATATTAGGCCCAGTCCCGATGAGGGTTGTCATCCCGCCTAAAAGTGATGCAAAGGCGAGTGGGATCAGTAGTCTGGATGGACGCATACCAAAGCGTCGTGCAATATCTAATACCACGGGGAGCAGAAGTGCAGTCGCTGCAATATTATTCATCACCCCTGACATAAGACCAGCGGTGAGCATCATCACTGCAGTGAGTCCCAATGGAGAAGCCCCAGTAAAGCGCATTAACTGAGAGCCAATAAGGTTCGCGACTCCAGTGCGGTACAATCCTCCACTAAGGACGAGAACGGCAGCTATGGTCACAACAGCGGGGTTCGCAAATCCCTCTATAGCACGTGACATAGGAATAACACCGCTGATGGCCAACGCTAATAAAACGATGAGAGCAACGCCATCATAGCGTACCCATTCAGTGACGAAGAGGATGACTGCACATGCCACGATTGCAAGAACAATGATGATGTCAACAGTGATCATACGCTGAAGCTGACACCCCGATTCTGCTTAAAATGACGAATTTTCAATCAGCTATTTTACAGTGAAAAACCGTGAGAGCATCAATCACATCAGTCTCACGATGACTAAATCAAGGCGATGAGGGCTTGGGTGAAATATTCATTCACAGAGTTGATCTGTCATTCATCCTGCATCAGTTCTTCTGCGGTATAATAACCTTGCCTGTCAGCGGTGCTTTCGCGAACTGCTCCGACTAAATCAGGAGTGATTGCCGAAGCACGATTCCCAAAGGCATTTCGCACATAAGTTAATACAGCTGCGACTTCTTCATCAGTGAGCAAGTTACGGAATCCAGTCATCGGAACTAGTCCAGTGTATTGCGTCCCGTCAATGGTCATAGGGCCGATAAGTCCATCTAGCGTGAGCTTGATCAGCCTCTCTGGGCTTCCGAGCACCCAGTCAGTACCAACTAGAGGTGGAAATCCAGATGCGGGTAGACCTTTCCCGTCGGGTCTATGACATGTGCTACAGTATCCATCCCGCGAATAGATTTCTCTTCCAAGATTATACAATGCTAGGTAGGGCGCTGCCCATCCTTCAACAATTTCTTCAGATTCAGTTGGCGGGACAGCGTGGCCATTTAAGTGAGCGATGGCCGTGATGGAAACATCAACATTCCACTTGTCAAGCTCCTTTTCGCTTGCTTTTTCAATGATCGGCATTCCTTGTTGAGGTGTGAGCCAGGACGCAGCGGCCATTACTTCTGTTCGGACTCGACCATGTGGGTCTTCTGCAGCAGCCGTCAGCCACGGAATGTAGGTTTCAATTTGGGGGTTATATCTCAGAACTCTTACTGCAGCAGTGCGGACTCGAAAATCCTGTGAATTCAGTAACCGATATAGGAGCTCTTCATCTACTTGATTGATTCCCCATGTCACCCACAATGCCTCCAATAGTAGGTGCTCATAGTTTTCGCGAGTAGGGTCAAGTCCACTGAACCATGCTTGGGTTTGTGAAAACACCTCGTCAGGGTTGCGACTTCGTAGTTCTCGTCGCGTTCGATAACGGGTTCGAAATTCAGGAAGCATAAGGTTTTCAAGTAGCTCGTCAATCGTGGCATCAACGATCTTTGCAGGTTCAACCAGTGGTCTTGACGGGTAAGTGATCCGATAGATTCGGCCATGCTCATGATCACGCAATGGATCGCGAGCGTTATGTTGCATATGCCCAATTAAGACATTATGCCAGTCAATGAAATACAAGGACCCATCAGGAGCAAATTCCATGTCAACAGGGCGGAAGTTACCGTCTGTACTTTGGACTAGATCATGGCGGTGTGAACTTGTGTACCCAGTTCCATCGTCTTCCATCTTATGCTGTTTCATGCCAAGAAATCCGATCGTATTATTGATTAATAGATCGCCTTGCACCTCATCGGGAAAATGACGACTGGAGACAAACTCTAAACCGGAGGTTGGGCGCACTTTGTGGGCATCTTCAATCAGATTATAGGACTTATGTGTTGAAATGCCGTAGAGTGGCTTTATAGTTGCTGGTGACATCCACCGAACATCTGGACCAGACGTTTCAGCGTAGAAGGGTTGTCCCCACTTGTCAAATGCAATCCCCCAAGGGTTCGGAATGGAAACTTGGGCCGTTCGCTCAAGGTGATGTCTCTGTGGGTTGAATCGGAAAAATCCACCATGAGTTCCGCGAGATGGGCCGTACGATGTTTCAACATTTGTATGTAAAAAGACACCTTCCGCCATATAAATTGCACCCGAGGGATCCGCGGCAAATGCGCTAATCACATGATGGGTATCATGATCATCAAATCCACTGAGCATGATCTCTTTGGTGTCAGCCCGGTCATCGCCATCGGTATCTGAAAGCAGGATTAGATTGGTTCCCTGGCTCACATAGACACCCTCTGGAGCAAATTCGAAGCCAACGGGTAGATGTAGTCCATCCGCCCAGATTGTTTGCTTGTCTGCTGTTCCATCAAGATCGGTATCTTCAAGGATGATCAGTTTATCATCAGGGAGTGGATCTCCTGGTTTCCAGTGGGGGTAGCTGGGCATCACTGCGACCCACAAGCGCCCTTGATTATCAAATGACATCTGTACGGGGTTAGCCAAGTCGGGAAATTCTACCTCAGATGCAAATAATGTCAATTCATATCCTGGAGCAGTCGTCAAGGTAGCCAAGGCATCGTCTCCGTAGAGATAGGTAAGTGCTCCATTTTTGAAGCTTGGTTCATAGTTTGTCTCTATTTTAGGAAGCGCCAAAGTGCTAGCATCAGCAGTGATTAAATTCATAGGAGTCCCTGTGGCTGCGTACCAAATTGCTGTATCTCGAATGGCCGTCAATTGGCGGATTTTTTCTAATTCTGCAGGATAATTGTCTGGTCCAAAAGGCTCGTATCTGCGACCGAATACATGGACCCCATTAGGAATCTTAAAGTCATTATGCCAGTGCCAGTTTTTATCTTGAACTGCGGTAAGAATGTCCTCACGCGTTTGATCATTCACCGACCGGTCACCTCCAAACACCTGATCTACAATCGTTGAAGATAGTAATTGATATCCTTGATCGTTGAGTTGTGAGCCATCAATTGTGAGCGGATCTTGTGAGCGACGGTACCATTTTCTGGAGGCAGAAAATACATCGGCAAATGATAAGTCATGCCGTTGGGCAACGCGATCAATGGCAGCTGAATACGCTTCCAGATGAATATTTTCCTGAGAACCGTCAGGCAGGTCTCGTAAATGAGATAAGTCTTCAAAAGCAATAGGGGAAATCAGTACAAGACTAGGTGGACCTTCTCCGTTGTAGTTTTGGGATAGGGTATGAGACACAAAGGCATCCATTTCAGATTCAAAGGAATTGACATTCTCCAGACCTGCGAATGATTCATTAAACCCAAAAAATGCAACAATAACATCAGCCTGTAACCGGGTGAGCCATTCATCGGGTGTCTCAAGATGTCCTTGACTATCTGAGGGCTGCGCCAACTCCGTGTAAAAGGTATCTGCACCTGGAAAAGCCCACGGAGAAATCCGTCCAGAGTGCGGACGGAATCCTGGAGTATTTCCTCCATCGCACATATTCCGAATGGTGAGTTTATGATCAGGAAATCGCTGATGCATTTCCGTTTCAAAGTATCCGTAATTCATCATACGAGAGCATAAATTATTTCCGACTAGAACGATATGATCGTATTGGGATATCGGCTGGATTGGGCCAGAGTTATTGGTGCTACACTGCATGCAGAGCATGGCAAGCCCAATGACGACGGAAGAGTAAGTGATAGAAAGTGGCGCATTCAGGGGTACACGCATGTGTTCAATGGTTTAGTGATAGATTATGAATCAAAAGTTACGAATTAAATCAGTGTGAATGTTAAGGAATTTGCTATTAAAGTAGAAATCTACAAGGTGTACACGCTTCACATGGTAATCTATAATCAAGGCTCATCATGGACAATCCAGTGTGTGAAATTGATTTTACATATTTCATTAACGGGTTAATAAGTGACTTTTTACAGTGCTCCTATTTATGTTGAGGTAAAAAAATAGTGAAAGTGATTCTATTGATCCAAAAAATTTTCATTTGGTGCGCTATTACCTCCCCCCATATTGTTAGAAAATCTGTAAAGTTCTATCGAATTGAATTCAACTTCTTTGAGACATCAAGTTTGCCTGCGTTCATTTGCTCTGCAAAAGTAGATCACGATTGCGTCTTATATGGGGAGCAATTAGCTGGTCTCATACAAATCTATTGAGTTTCAAAAGAGCAGTGGATCATTTTTTTGCTAAGTTTAGTGGAGGCTACGAGCCTTACGTCGGTCTTTGAGTCCATCAACATCTTCTGAATTTGGCATAGGTAGTCGAAGCCAGGCTGGTTCAATGCTCTGTGCACCATTTTGTACGAATGCAGTAGTACCGTGTTGTTAAGATAGTTGATGCAGGGCTGATCGACTAGGCTATGACATTTCCATCTAATCTCGGGCGCTCTCTATTTTGAATCTCTTTTTTTGAAGAATGATGCTCCCACTCAGATATCTGTATGTCAAAATTCATCCTGATTACACAACCGGACCCACAATAATTTCAAGATTGTCGTTGAATAGGCGGCCAGTATTTGAAGATTTTCTTTTCGAATCATCGCATTAGGAGTTCCTGATAATGGTAACTTAGCGAGGATATAGACTCAAAGTTTGTCATCCATTCAAAGGGAGAGAACCACAGTATCGTTGGCGCTATCTGTATCAATGGGTCATAATACTTCACGCTCGATCTGTATGGCTGGAAGCGAAATTCCTATAGTCACTTGACTTTATTATTGGAGGTACTGGAATCGCAGAAGATTTTTTTGGCACCTATCCAACTACCTACACATGTGTGATATTTTGATGTTGAGCTTGCGGACAAGTTTTGGCGTAATGAATAATTATGGACTCATGGATAAATTCCAAACGATTAATAATTCATCTGGTTGGGTTATCTTTATGCCTATCATCAGTATATAATTGTGTGATCACAGAAGGATACGTTTTACATACCTATGGGAGAGAGGCCTATCTGCGCCATGCAGTTGCCTCGGTTACAACCCTGCGACGCTATGATGCTGTCCGTCCAATAGCACTCTATTGCACGAAATCCCACAGTGGATTGCTTCGGCGCACTGGACTGGATAAATTGTTTACATGTGTGGAGCATCTTCCTGGAGCTAACCGGTCTATTAGGGGCTTCAAGCATAATCTACACCAATTCAAGCCTTGGGATCGTAGTCTGTATATTGACTGTGACATGATCTGGTGCAAAAATCCAGATGCTCTTTGGACACAGCTTTCGGTATATCCTTTTACGGCGACAGGTCTTGAGAGAGCAGATTTTTTTTTTGGTGGACCCAAGAATGCTGGTGTAGTTTTGGAGTTTCTAATCAATCGACGGCGTCGTACATTAAAACGTTTTGACTTGACGCATTTGCCGCGAATACAAGCAGGACTACTCTATGCCGCAGACGCCGAAGTTACGCAGTCCGTCTGTGAGTTGGCAGCTTATTTTCAGTCACGCTGGGCGGACACCCACTTTCGGTCACGGCGCGTGGAAGGGAGGGGGCAATCAGAGGAGTCCTGTGAATGGGGACTTGCCATGGCCATGAGCCAAGTCGGGCTTCCAATCTACCATTGGTATCAGGGTGCAAATAGCCCCCAACTTGATTATGTACCTGATATGATCACGCATACAGAGAATTTTGAGGATGTATTTTGTCAGTATTATACGGATCGGTTCATCTATGAAATCCGAGGTATCAAAAATTCACGTCTTCGCCGATTTTGTATCCAACTCGCGTCTGCGGTTCTTCGAAGGAGTGATCAGATTCAGGTGACGCCATTCATTTTGCATTTTAGTTGGCTACATGCTAAACAGCCATTCTATGATTTTGCAGATCGTGTATGGGCAGAACTGGCGGGTTCTGCTGTGCCTTGAAGCTCAAAGTGCTATCTAATTCCTTGGCTTTCCATAAATTTTTTAAGGGTAAATAAACGTTTTCTATGCGCATAATCTAATGACTTCTATTAACGGAGCGATTTGATCAAACTCGCCAGCGAACATTGAATCTTTGACCTTAGAATCTTTCTTCATGAAACATAAATGATTTTGTAACTCATTTATTCGCACAAGATATCTCAAGGATTAAACTCAAATTCTCATCTGCAAATGCCGAATCTCAAACTATAAAAAATCTCGCCGCCGGCTTTAAAAATTTCTGTCCATAGTCAGTCTCAGATTGAATTAGGGTTTTGTATGTTTGCCTCCATGCACACTGGGTTCACTGCACCATTGTTTGCGGAGGATCGCTAAATTTTCAAGGAGGTCTTTTTCAACCCCCAATAGGGTTACTAAAACAGCCGTGTCAAGTGCGATTCGCATATCATCTCGGTAGGCTTCATTGGCTGGGAGGAAGTCTTTATCTTGAAAATCATCAAAAATTTGTTGGCAGTGATACAACTGTTTGCGGCTGAAATGTCTTGGATCAATAGTCATAAGTTCTGCCAGACGTGTGATCGTGAGAATAGAGCGCCCCTGTTGTTGTCGTGAACCAGCCCACCAATAAGATATCAATCCAAGGGTTGTATTCGCCCACAGTAGAAGAGGAATCTCCCACTCCGCTTTGGTCAGAAAATTTGGCCATGATCTTCCCCCAAGGGATGGATTCTCGGTAAGACATGCTGCAAGGCGCTGAGAGCTTAATCCAAAATCAAGGTTGTAATGAAGTCTGGATACACCGTTTTGCCAGAGATCTGCGGCTTGCTGTCGGTAGCCCTTCCGGCTGATGCCCTGACAATCGGGTTCTACAATCAGGCGCGTCTCTTGACGCACATCATGTCCCCATAAGACTGGGTACTCGGACGTTTCAAGTTGTGGTTCAAGATCAAATGGGCCTCGTGGCGTGCCATCCTGATTTCGTCCATTGATATCTCTGTGTAAAACCCCTCGACGACCGAGTTTCTGAAGAGGACAAACAGGAATGCCGATGGCTTCTCTCATTCTCGGTGGTAGAAGATGACCTGATGCGAGCGAGGTCATAAAGATCACTAGTGAGGCCTCCCTGATTCCAAAGGTAGACCAATCATTGGTCCGATAGAAGCTGCCAATCCGATGTGTCTTGGTCAGTAGAATATTTCCTGTTTCTTGATGTAGACCACTGCGATGATGCTCAATCATCTGTGCTGTGATCAAGGCTTCCAGTTGTGTCGAGGGCCGGTCAAATAGATTCGCGACTAGAATATTACTTAAGGTTAAGTCCGTCTCATTTTTTCGTGTCGCCACCACTAAAACTTCGGCCATGCCAGTATCCGCAGAAAATGCGCGGTCGGTGCTTCCATCAGACGCTATACCTACAACGACAATCTCCTCATAATATTTGCGTAGCAATAATCTGGCGTTTTCCCAAGACTTCCCCTGCATGAATGTGGCGGGTAAGACCAGTGCTAAGACTCCCCCCTGTCGTAGTTTGATATGGGCTAGATCAATAAAGTTTGAGGCGAGGCCTGCATTACCATGTCCAGCGGGGTCGGCTAATTTTTTTCTGATCTCTTTTAGGCGAGCGGACATCTTTAATTGCTCGTCTTCTTTGGTTTGGAACCCTGCAAACGAAGGAATCGGCACCTCGGTCGCCTCATGATTTGTAGGTCGGGTAAATGGTGGGTTCATGATGATTAGATCCATGGATCCATGCGGAACCTCTATCACTGTACCATCCAAGTCGCCTTCCCCAACCCCCTGCCCAGAAAGTACTTGACGCCCTGTGCCAAAGATGGCCCGCGTCTCATCAGCTTCCATCAGATCCAACGATCCAATAGATACCCCATTGCCTTTACTATCTTCACCATACGGCATCGTGATGATTCGGGTATGACCGTAGGGCTTATCTGGATGCATCCCCGAAAGCGTTGCAGCGGTTAGATGCACCGCCGAAGGCATAATATCGGCAGCCGTCAATACCCCTTCCATCATTTTAGCATGCAACCGCCCATCATCGTTGCCCGACCGTCGATGACGAGAGGCAAATGCTTGATACGTAGCCCCTAACAATGCACCCGTCCCACAGGCCAAATCCGCCACTTTTAATGCCGTAATTTTTTTGGGCACCGACCAGTTTACCTCTAACCGAGAGACCGCCAATTCAGCCAACAGTGTCGCCGATGCAGGAAGCGTATAAAACGTCGCCAGAAATTTACGATCCGTAATCAGTTGCTGAAACATGCGCCCCGATAAGTCCTGAATGTCTGCGGCACCATAATCTCGTAATTCGCAGGCCATACGATCCAAAAGATAGATGACTTTTTGTGCATCTAATTCGGGCAGTAGACCTAATAGGTCGGATGCTAAACTAAAAATAGGCCAATAGTTGATCTTTAGGATCTTGTTCCAGCACGCAATGACATTTGACTTAATAAATCCCCCTAGTTCACCCTTACAGCTTTCAAGAGGGGGCACTTCGGCATGGAGGCGAGCCAAGCGCATATGAAAGATCACCGTATTGGCTAAGATCGCCATGGCCATACGTGTCGTTTGTTCGCCCTCTTGTTGATGAAGGTTTTCGGCGAGATTGACGAGAATGTATTCGGGAGCATGAAACTGCAGATACCCTGCGGCTTGGCTGATACCATCTTCAAGGATTTTGACACCCTGAGCCACGCGGCGTTCAGATAAGGCCACCGTTTCTATGCAATTGGCTAAATCATCCAAGCCACCCTCAAGCCAGCCACTCGTTGGCCAGCGCTCTGTGTGATCATACAAGTCCCCTGTCCCATCATAGGTGAATACGGCATAAAAATACCGCGTAGCTTGGATAGCAGGGGTCAGGTGTTTTTGGTCTACACTGCGAAGAGATGTTGGTAGCTTGATGGCGATGCATTGCTCCACCTGCTCTCCAGTGCGGCGGATGGTTTGTGCTAAGCGTTGTAGGATATCAGAGTCTAGGGTTGAAGCCGGGGCGAACTCGGTTTCAATCACGACGGTAAGTCCACCGACATGGGACACGACGATGTCCGGCTGTTTCATCTTCTTTGTGAAGACATTGGTCTGCTCTGCTCCCACCTCCCAGTTTGGAAGACGACTTCTCAAGCAATCCGCAATCTTAGCATTAATAACTTTTTCAGAATTATTAGGCATGGGTTATGGATCTAAAACAACCTCCTTATAGACGCTCGCGATCGTCAAAATTACTGATTCTTTTGAAAAATAACGAAAGAAAATAGTCAGAGTGTTAACTCGGTGCGACTCATATTAGGTAATATAAGAGTGAGTTATCACTGATGGATTTAGGATTATAGGAATATCAAAATATAGGGTATCCATCATTTATTGACTCTGATGGAACTGAAAACTTCCCTATTCCATATAGCACTGGCAAAAGATGCGTCAGAATGGTTTGGATTAAAAAAAGGGAATTATATACGTGAGCAACCCACATCGGTAGTTTCTTGCTTATAGTGCATTCTACGCGGTTTTTACCGATTCTTGATGCTCCCTGGGGGCGCGTTCAGGATTGCCTTTGCGATTTGTTGAGCGGTCGCAGGGATCGGCTTCATTTCCTTTGTCGGTCTTGCCACATGGAGGAGCGTTTCCGTTAGGAACTCCTAACCCCACTTCGTCAGTTTAGAAAAAAACCTCAATTCTGTGCACTTATTTTTTGTGATTTTTTCCAAGTCGCGTCTAAGTTTATGCCAAAACGTTCTTTTTTGACCGATTTTCGGACAAATTGTCTTCTTTTTCATGATTTTTTGAAAATCCGAATATAGTGCTATGAAGCCTTGTAATTTTCCTGAAGTTTAATGGATTTTATGGTCAACATCTTTCATGTTTATTCGACATCGGGGTTACACGGTCAAAGACGGGTCCAAACGCCGAAATCACGCGCTTCTTGAAGCCCGTAATGTGGACGGTAAATCCAGACACTTTACCTTGCTTAATCTGGGCACGGATTTTAAGATTCCCAGGTCTCAATGGACCGCTTTGATATCGCATGTCAAAGACCGGTTAAAGGGACAGTTATCTCTGCCAGGTCATGTGGATGACGCGTGTGCACAAGCGGTGGAAGATATCGCCGATCAACTGGATCAAATCGGCTACAACGTTTATCGTAAATCCGTGAAGCACTGCTTTATTGATCCTGAGAAAACGACGCATCCAGATTCACGAACCTTTGCTGGCGAGCGGGTCGCATTGCATGCATTGCGGCGTATGGGGTTTGATCAGATACTGTTGGATATGGGGCTGACTGAAAAATGGGCTAAGCTCGCCTGTGCACTGGTGGTGGCGCACATGCTCAATCCTAGCGGTGAACCCCAGGCCCTTGAATGGATGACCAAGACATCCACCATTCTTGACCTAGCTCTGCCCTGTAGTCACGAATTTGATTTGGCAATGAGATATGAGTCTATTTTTGATCTGTTTTTAGGATGCTATGGATGGCAGAGGTGTACGCTCTACCATGTCATACATCCCCTTTAATTCCTTATAGGTAATCGCACGCATCTGTAATTTTGCATATCCTCTCCACATGATCTCATGCCCAGGTGGGGGATCGTGCTTGCGATCCATGTACCCTCCCATCATTGCTACCAATAGGATAGCACTCTTCAAATCGGTGTGGATTGGAACCTTATAGGTGTGGGAATACACCTCCATCATCTTTAATTCGGATTCGGTAAAAAATGCTTCTGCAGGCAAGTCCACCGTTTCCCTGCCCAGTAAAGTCATCAACATGATCCGCCAGGCCGAGGCCATATACAAGGTGATCACTCGATGCAATGACTCCGCATCTTGCATCCGTAAGTTCTCCACTTTACATCCTGTTTTGAGGACACGAAAGTGATCCTCAATCCGCCATCGAAGTTTGTAATACTTCACGATGTCCTTGGCCTGCTCCACGGAGGTGATCTCTTGCGTTGTTAACAGATACCATTCAATAGGCTCGTTTTTGGCAGGAGGAGATACTTCGTACATATGGATCCCCCAGACGGGCATCGGGTCTTGTGTGGCATCTTTGGTTGGTGGTAGCCAATACTTTCCGAATCGGAGTTCCATACGTGCATGGCGTGGTTCACGCCCGTTACTGGTCACACGACCCGATTTTTCTCGACGACTCAACCGCTCTACAGAAAGTTCTATGATTCCTCCTGCAGGTCCTTTACGCATGGCTTTAAATAACCGCAGTTCCTTTTCGGTGTCCAAATGCCGGTTATGTTTGGCACGCACCAAAAGATGCGTCCGCTTTAAGGTACGCTGCGTTGCAAGAATCTCAAAGGCATCCGCTTCACGATCCATCACACACATCACCTTGATTTTGCGTGGTAGGGTTGCCGCCATTGCATCAGCATCCTGCAATCCCTCTATCCAACTACGCGTTTTGGGAGAGACCCGTCCATAACCACAGCGCAACACGCCCAGTGGGAGGCCGTCCTGGTTTAAGGCAATCGTTGCATGCAGGTGGATGCCACGTGCCTTTGCCGAGGTCTGATTGTGCCCAATCACATCCAGTCCCGTCGTCTTCGGCCTCGTTGAATAGGACATCTTTGTCGCATCCATGATACAGATCACGGTGTCTTGGGTACGTGCACGTTCGGTCGTCCGTTCACGGTGGGGTTGTAGGATTTTCTCAACCGTGACACCGAATTGATCCGCTTTCCCCCAGAAACGCCAGAATGCCTGAACTGTCGCAGGATCGCGTTCCATGGTTGTTGTCACTGGATTGCCCATGGTTTTTCCCACCAAGGTTGCATTACGAACCAAACACACATTACGAACCGCATGTCCCAGATCCACCTTGCCAAACTCCTGCTCCGCCCAACGGTCGGTATCCAGCCCATATCCCACCTCCAAACAGGGGCGTAAGTCCACATCATCCACCCCCAAGCGGGTTCTCCAGTCGTTGGTGAGTTCATAGGCAAATACTTTTTTTCTGGTGCGTGTACATTCCCGTGTTGGGGCATGGCGGCCCTGTCCCTTCGTTAGACCCAAGTACTCAAACCCTACACCGCGAAAACACGTTCCCTCATACTCTGGACCAACAAAGGTTTCCACAATGTAGGGCTTATACCCGTATTTTGCCGAGAAATCACCGCTGAATCGCCGAAGGACACGAGATAACACATAACTCCCAAGATTTTTGCACATCCCATCGGAGCGAATCAGATAGCGACTGAGATTCATCACACGATGCAAGTGTGTGCTCCGCTTGTCATGATCCCAAGCCATCCATTGATCACGGGCCTGCAGGTAGAGAGCTGCCCCAGAAAATCCAACGACACCAAGAATCCCATGGGCACTCTGAATCAAATACCGAACTTGAGGACCTGCAAAGGTCGTCGTTCCGAGTGGATGTTCCGCAGCAAGGAGCGTATTCCAAATCATTCGATCCTCTGATCCAGAGACCACAGCAATCTCCAAATCCTTGATCTTGCGCACATCCAATGGAAGCTCCGATGGCTTGGGAATCACGATATCCAGACACCGAGGTCCACGTACGGGAGACTCCGACTGCTTCTCAGGAAGGGTGAAATGTCCTTCACGGGCTAACGTCGATAAAGCCTTCATACAGCCAGAAAGACGGAGCTTCCCACGGGTAGTTACAAGATTGAATTGCCTGCAGATCGCTCTACCAAGATCATTACGACTCTGACCAGAGTGAGACACTACCGTCGCTGATACAGCTGATAAAGAACCCCGAAGGGTAGCAAGAATGGGAGTGGAGGATTCCATGTTCCGAATAAGATACGAAACAATATCTCCATTGCCAAATCGAGTTCATGACTACAGGGCAGATCTAGATCCCCCGGACATTATATCGGGTCTCTGATCATTTGTCCGAATCTTGTGGAGAGGTTATATAATAACACCAAGAGCCTCCTCCAATTTGATGAGAGCTGTGCCTTGTATGATCTCACCAATATGCACTATCATGGGCAGGAAAAGGGGAGATATTACGCTATGGCGAGAAACGTAGTGATTGCCCACTGGCGGGTCTGGCATTGATGTTGGATGGGACTGGGGGACTCCCACGTTATGCAAAGGTTGTGTCAGGCAATATCAGTGAGCCATCAACCCTGAAAGATGCCGTTGAGGGGATCTCGTCCTTCAATCATTATGGATGCAGGGATTGCTATCCATGAAAATCTTGAGTATTTGTACAAAAAAGAGTTTCACTATATCGTTGTGGGGCGCACCAAATGCCTAGCGGTTCCTGAGCGGAAGCCTGACGATGAGTTTGAAACGATGAATAACGTCAAGATCAGGGCTTGGAAACTAAATCCAATCGCCCCCAATAGCACGAATGCCTCTAAAAAATAAAGAGAATCGTACGCAGAATCAGGACGCTCCATCAACGATAGCGCCTATCTCAAATGGAGATCCAGCTCCACCGATTGAACAATGGATCTATGTTCATAGCGTCGCCAAGCAATTCACACAGGATAAGATGTTGAACAAAAAATGTAGGAAGTACGAAGAGAAATTGCGGTATCTCCATGATGGATTGCACCTCCCCAATCAAGTGTTGAGAAAATGTACATCAAGGTCGGGCGCCAAGAATACAAAAAAGTATCGCACCTCTATGATGTGAAAGTGATCCATAAGAAAGGGGCGAAGAATGCAGATGCACTCCGTATCATTCGGCTTCCATCCCATGAAGATCAGATCTTGTCCAGCGGAGGATATGTGATCCGTACCTACCATCGGCTAACTGAGATTGAAAATGTTTTCCGCATTCTGAAATCAGAGCTTGGAATTCGCCCGCTTTATCACAGCCGAGATGATCGGATTGTGGTCCATATCTTCATCGCGATCTTGGCGTATCATGCCACGCACATGGTTCGGACCCAACTCAAAGGAATTAATGTCCATGACAGTTGGGCGACCATCCGAGGCCATCTCAATAAAGTGCGTCGGATCAAAACGCATCTGGTAAAAAAACCAATACCGTTATCTGATTACGGAGGTTGATGAGGATATTCCCTTATACGTTCAACATTTGTTCCAGAGTATTGGACTGAGGTATAGTAGAGACGCCACCCGAGTCGTGCGTGAACATGTTACTGAGCGCGCATCTGACACTCCCCAAGACTCACCTGATTGATGATGGAAAAACATTACTTGAGCACCGCCTCTGATAAGGATTGATCAACGTAGATTGAAGTGAAATATCTCAACAAAAATCTAAGGTCATTCGGGAGAAAAAATATCGCAAAAATAGCATTAACATTGTTCTAACCGCATCGTACAGATAACGCTAATTTTCAACTGAAAATGAAGCCCGAAAAAAATAGTTCCAAAATGGATTTGGCAGAGGTATACCCTATTTTAGCACTATAAAATGCCGAAGTCGGGTAAAGGGGCCGATGTATAATTGGCCATTTCGGAAAGAATGGTATCAACCCTACTTGCCAACCCATTGGAGTATGATTGATAATCAGAACGGATAGCGTCAAAAATTTATCACCTTAAATCCACCGCAAAATGAGTTGAGCCAGAAACTATGTCAGTGGGCATCCTGAATGATAGGGAACTCTCAGAACAAACAAATTCCGCCTACTCTTGTATATTGCAAAATCCAACTTTGATTTCTGATCAAGAATATGTTTTATGGGGACTTTACCCCTCACGAGTATCCGCTTTACTCCTGCCAAGATGTGTCCGATGCGTTAAGAATACCTTGATCACAACCGTTATGTTAAATATGATAGTATTGGATAGTCAGACATATTGGAAAAAGATGTGTCTGATGAAGTCTGGAAAAAAAGCATCTAAAATTATTCAGTTCGCGTTCACATATGACAATAGAATCGCCCAAATGCCCATCAACCAAAATGAGAATCATCTAGGGCTATTTGTTTTGAGATCTAACAACACCACAAGCGCAGACAAGGGCGAGTTAGTTGTCCAGAATAAATCAAATCTAATCACTTTATAGAGAAGAATCACAGTCCCTTTATTGCCTCCATCACAAGTCGGGAGTCCATGGGCGCTGACCAAAAGACAGACGTTGGGGAAAATATTCAGAAAAATGGGGCTACACCTTGTTCTGCTCAATTGAAGTTGGAAAATAAAACAAGAATTATAGTAGGTATATTGATCACTAAACAAGGTTGATGACAAGGGAAAATCTTAAATGAAATTCGCGCTGGCACAAATCAATACTACTGTGGGAGATATAGAAGGCAATGGATCAAAAGTGCTAATCTACAGCGAGAAAGCAGCGGACAAGGGGGCCTCATTAGTGGTATTTCCTGAACTGACCCTCACGGGGTACCCCGCTTTGGATTTATTAGAATCCAGAGACCTAGTTGAACTTGAGCAGGAAGTGCGTGAAAATATAGCGGCCGCGATTCCCAAAGGGTTAGGGCTACTGATGGGAGGGCTGGCCCAAAATCATGGACATGGAAAACCCCTATATAATGCGGCTTATCTCTATGAAAATGGTCATTGCATTGGAATGTGTTGTAAGCAATTGCTACCAACCTATGATGTGTTTGATGAGCGTCGGTATTTTGAACCAGAAACGACCCCGACAATCGTCCATTGGCGGGGTATCAAGCTCGGAATTCATATCTGCGAAGATCTCTGGAATGTGCGAGACCAGACCCAAAAGCCCTACAAAGAAGATCCTGTGTCTACTTTGGCGGAGCAATCTCCTGATGTATTTATAAATCTATGCGCTTCCCCCTTTGCGATTGATAAGCATCAACAGCGACATGCCCTAATGGAGATCGTTGTTCAGCAATACGGTAAGCCCTATGTCTTCACAAATCTGGTGGGCGCAAATACTGATCTCATTTTTGATGGCCGTAGCTGTATCATGCAAGGTAATCACATTATAGAAGCCTCAGCATTCAAAGAAGCACTCTTAACTTGGGACTTAAACTCTCCGACAACATCCATTTTAGTGGACACACCACCGATGAAACAGGTACTGGGGGCATTGACTTTGGGCATACGTGATTATGTTGAAAAATCCAAACTTCGAAAGACAGTCTTCATTGGCCTAAGCGGTGGAATTGATTCGGCAGTGACTGCAGCACTTGCTGTCCAAGCACTGGGTGCTGAATCAGTGATAGGTGTGGCGATGCCATCCATGTATTCTTCCAAAGGCGCTTGGGAAGACGCACAAAGTCTTGCAGATAATCTCAACATACGAATCATGAAGCTTCCAATTATGAATATAGTTCATTCTTTTGAGCATACGCTGCGCGATGCATTTGAGCGCTACCCCGAAGATATAACCGAAGAAAATATTCAAGCCCGCATTAGAGGGGTACTATTGATGGCGCTGGCCAATAAATTTCAGGGGATAGTCCTTGCCACAGGGAATAAAAGTGAACTTGCGACGGGATACGCAACCCTTTATGGAGATATGAATGGTGCACTTTCAGTGTTAGGTGACCTCTACAAAACTGAAGTTTATGAATTAGCACATCAGATCAATGCCGTATCATCAGTCATCCCAAAATCCTCCATTAATAAGCCACCGTCAGCTGAACTCGGTCCCGATCAGAAAGATACAGATAGCATTCCCCCATATGGAATTTTAGATCGTATCCTCATAGAGTATATTGAAAAACAAAAAAGTCTCCCCGAAATCATCGATCATTTAGGCTATGATGAACGCCTGATTAGTTCCATCGTCCACAGAGTTGATCGCTATGAGTACAAACGCCATCAAGCTCCACCTGTGCTCAGGCTACGAGAAAAAGCCTTTGGAAGTGGCCGTAGACAACCGGTGGTAAAGCACCACTAAAGGTTTGACATCAGCCAACGAACCGCAAGCCCATACCCCTGCACTCCTAAACCCGAAATTTGACCAACGCATACAGGTGCTAAATATGAGAAGTGGCGAAATGGTTCTCTGGAATAGATATTACTCAAATGAACCTCAATGACAGGAATTCCAACCGCTTTTACGGCATCTCGTAGAGCCACGGAGGTATGGGTATAAGCACCAGGGTTGAATACAATGCCACGAAGACCTGATTGATGTGCCTCATGAAGTCGGTCAACTAAGTCACCTTCGTGATTACTCTGGTAAAATAATAGGTCCACATCCGAGAACTCAGAGAGCAAATCTCGCTCAAGACTCTCAAGAGATATGTCGCCATAGTGGTCAGGCTCGCGTTCTCCTAATAAATTAAGGTTCGGGCCGTTTAGAATAAGAATTTGATGGTTCATGTCAACTGGATTCAAGCAGCATTCCATCATAACCTAAGAACATAGCGTCTGGTAGTTTCGAGTTCTCTCGATCATGGAGAATTTGGTGAGCGATATGTGTAAATATGGTTTGTTTTGCCTTAATTCTGTGGGCAACTTCTATGGATTCACTCATTGAAAAATGGCGAGGATGTTTCACTGGGCGCAAAGCATCTAAAACTAGAAGATCTAGCCCCTTAAGTTTTGAATACTCCGTTTCTGGAATATGACTTACATCAGTTAAATAGGCAAAGTTGCAAAGTCGATAACCATTAACTTTCATGCGCCCATGAAAGACTTCTATGGGGATCACATTGATCTGATCTGAGCTGCCATAGCGGCTTTTGATCATAAATGGATGATCGGCAATTGATAAATTGAGTTCTCCAGGATACATTCTGGAAGCCCCCCATATGTATGGAAAAATTCTTTTCAATGATGCGATAGAGTCTCTGTGAGAAAAGCATGCCATTGGAGCATCGCATTCAAAGAAGTAGGGACGAAGATCGTCAAGTCCCATAATATGATCGTAATGGTGATGTGTCCAAAGGACCGAATCAATCCGTTGAATATTAGCACGCAACATTTGTTGTCGAAAGTCTGGGCCAGTGTCAATGATAATACTGAGATTTCCTACTTGAACGTGACATGCTGTGCGAAGACGATGATCTCTCGGATTGGTAGACTGACATGTCTCGCAATCGCAACCGATCATAGGAACCCCGACTGACGTGCCTGTACCCAATAACGTGATCCGCATACATCCTCACTCAGATGAGTACCTCTGGATAATTGATTCAACATGGTCACGCATCTCCTTTCGCATAGAGATCTCTTGCAGAGGGACATCTTTCAGGGTTCGTGCTAAAATGCCAAGATGAACTTCGGTTGGGTGATGTCGATTCAACACAATCAATTTATTTCCTTCAAAGGTGCAGAATCCGCCCTTAAATAATCCTTTATCCCACCGAACACAGTAGCCAGCGGCTTTTGCAACGTTTTCTAATGCGCGCAGAATCGCCGTATCTTTTGCCATTTTACAACTCTATACCTGCGAAGAAAGTGTGCACTGTACCCGCATAATCATTGATCTCATCAGCGAGCTCTGTAAATGCCCTAGATCCATTGACATTCCAAGTCTGATAACGAAAGGTATATCCAATGATGATGCCGACATTAGGAAACACGTTTCCAGTCGTTAAGAGGGCCTCTGCATCTGCAGCCCAAGAGAGGCCCACTGCATCCGCATCGCGGCTTCCAGTCATGCCTATAAAAGGCATGATCTGTACTTCAAATCTTGACCGTTGATTAAAGTCATGTTGGAATGATCCACCAGCGCCCAAGAAAATAGCCTGAGCGTTAAAAGGGGCAGGATTATTTTTGCTTGAAACCCGACGCCCTGCAACTAAAACTCCTATAGGCAGCGCTAACGTTGTGGTTTGCCGTTGAATTTTTAGCGAGGAAGGTAGGATCCATGCATTTCCAGAGAAGTCAAAAAACGCGCCATTTCCGCGCGCATAGAGTCCTCTAGCACGCAACTGTGGCCCCATATAAGATAGTCCAAATCCAACTCCTTGAAAGTCTAATGATTCAATAACATCAACAGAGCCAGTATATGTGTGATCAATCCATCCTAAGGTAAGAGCAAACCCATGTTGGTTACGCTGAAAAAATCTTTCTTGTGCCACAGCATTCTCAGAAATCAGCACCACAATCAGCAGAATGCTCCAGAGAGCTCTATTGAGCATTGGCTGACGGTTTATTTTGCTGTGGCCGTTTTTTTCGTCGTTGAACCTGACCATTCGTGCTTTTTTTTGGTTTTGACCGATTCTGGCGTTTTGGAAGCGATGCTTTAGGCTTAGAATCAGGCCTTGATGATGCGCCCTGCTTGGATTGTGCTTGGATGCGAACCATCCGGGGGCTCAAGTCGGTGATATCATGTTCACTGACGGCATCTAAAAATCGGAACTCATCAGGAGGGAGAGACTCAGTTTCAACGACAGTGATTTGGTGTTTATACTGGCGTTGCCATTTTGATTTTAAGTTGCGTAGCCATGGACCTTTTTGAATCCAAGCTGCTGTAAATGGATGGACTTTCAGGTACACACTTCCACCACTGTGTTTTTTTAGCCATCGTTCAATCTGATTTTTGATGAACTCTGGATCGGGTGGGGGAATTCTTTTGATCGGTGATTTTCTTGACAACCGGTGGGTTGATGTCACGCTGACACGTGTGCGTTCGCGAGCGATCTGGACAATGCCGAGTTCGCTCATTGGGAGATTATCGCATTGAGCCCGGTCGGTTCGCAGTTCTGCCGAAAGTGCATCATCAACTTTGTGACGATTCTTCTCATGTCGTAGATCAATAAAATCAATGACGATCAGGCCGCTTAAATCACGCAATCGAATCTGCCGGGCAATGGATTCAATGGCCTCCAAGTTGACGCTCAATGCCAGAGATTCATGATTATGTTTTGTGCGAGTCCGACCAGAATTTACATCAATCACATGCATGGCTTCGGTTGACTGGATGATGAGGGAGCCTCCCGAGGGTAGGCTGACCTGTGTGTCAAAGACTTCATTAATCTGATCTTGAATCCCCGCCACAGCGAAAACGGATTTCTTGCCTTTATGAAATTTAACGGTTTCAATCAGTTGGGGTGCGACGGCGAGGATGTACCCACGAATCGCTCTATACATGCGATGATTGTCAACCAATACGCGGGAAAAGTCATCCGAGAATAAGTCACGAATAATTGAAGAGGCCAAACTCACATCTTCGTGAAGTTTGACTGGAGGTGTGGGGGATCCTTCCAAGGTACTTTCAATTTTTTGCCATCGATCTAAGAGTAATTGCAGATCTGTTTCCAGCGCCTTTTCATCTCGTCCTTGGGCAACCGTGCGAGCGATCAACCCAAATCCAGCAGGGCGAATTTTCTTAATGATTGAACGAAGACGATGCCGCTCTTTACGATTTTCAATCCTCCTTGAAATAGCACTGTATTGTGCAAGCGGAATAAGAACAAGGAATCGTCCTGCAAGGGAAATGTCTGTGGACAATCTAGGATTCTTGCTATGATAGGGCTCTTTGGTGATGGTGACCAGAATCTTTTGTTTTGGCTTAAGGAGGTTTGAATCTCCCCATCTGCGACGGGACGAATCACTTTGTTGAGCTGGATGTGAAGCGGACCAATCTTTCATTACCTTGGCCACTTGGGGCTTCTGTTGTTTCACAAAAGCGAGTTGCTGCTCAAGATTGGATGATAAATTTGAAAAATGCAAAAATCCCTGTTGGTCCTCGTTGATGCTAACAAATGCGGCCTGTAATTCAGAGCGGAATGATTCAATCCGACCTAAATAAATATCTCCAACTGTTCGCTCATTCTCGGGGCTTTCAATATAAAACTCTGCGAGCTTCCCCTGCTCCACAATAGCAATTCTAGTTTCTTTGGCAGTGGTATTAATTATGATTTCTTTTGACATATAGGATGATATATAACTCTATGAGCACAACGGATAGCAAGAACTAACGCTAAATTTTTCGGTAAATGAGGTGTAAGCTGATCATTGTATCCAGCAAATACTGCGTGCGCGATCGCAAGTAGACAGCAGCTCTTGTCTATCATAACAGATAAATACAAAGATATGAGATCTTTGATCCATTTAAGGCACATCATTGGAGAAGTTAAGTACAAGAGCTAATTTTAATCAAAGACAGATTTTTAATCATTGTGATCATATAAATGAATTCGTCAGAAATTGCTATGAATAAACAGGAAGGGCATGTAAAAGGTCTTGAAGGTGTGATTGCACTCAACTCATCAATCTGCTACATTGATGGACGCAAGGGAACCTTAGTTTATCGGGGGTATGCGATTGAGGATCTTGCTTCACAGTGCAACTTTGAGGATGTGGCTTATCTACTCTGGCATGGTCGTCTCCCTCAAGTGAATGAGCGGATCCACTCACAGCTCTCTAACCTGCGCCCTGTTCCAGAAGCGGTTCTGAATTTAGTTAACCAGCTCCCGCGACACTTTGACCCGATGGCTGCACTGCGGACGAGTATCTCGTTGCTATCACATTATGATCCTGAATCAAACGACTCCACCGGTGAGGCTAATTACAAGAAAGCGCTTCGCCTCACGGCCCAGATTCCAACTTTGATTACGGCATTAGCGCGACATCGACATGGCAAGTCTCCAATCGCTCCTCGTGCGAAGGGTAGTACTGCGGAAAATTTCTTATATATGTTGACGGGCGAAGTGCCGAGTCCTACCGCAGTCAAAGCCCTTGATGCGTTTTTAGTTCTACATGCAGAGCATGGACTTAATGCATCCACATTTGCTGCACGAGTGATTGGAGCGACGCTCAGTGATATGTACTCTGCGGTCACTGGAGCAATTGGTGCACTCAAGGGCGCTTTGCATGGAGGGGCTAATACTCGTGTGATGCTCATGCTTTTGGAGTTACAGGGAAGTGGAGAGGCTCCCGATGAATTTGTCATGAGGAAACTTGCCGCCAAAGAGCGAATCATGGGATTTGGACATCGCGTTTATAAGACTCTGGATCCACGCGCAGATGTCTTACGCAAGATGTTGATGGAGTTGGGAGATGAAGCAGCAGATATGAAGTTATGGATGGATCTGTGTTCTGCTTTAAGTCAAACCATGGATGAGCAAAAAGGAATTCGTGCGAACGTAGACTTTTATAGCGCACCTATTTTACATCTTTTGGGTATTGAACCTGATTTTTATACCACGATATTTGTGATGGGAAGAATCACTGGATGGACCGCCCATTTATTAGAACAATGGGAAGATAATCGTTTGATCAGGCCTCGAGCCGCGTATACTGGACCAATGGGGCTCACGCTAAGTCATCATCAATAGAGATCAGAACATGGTGAAAAATTCGTCGTTGACTAATCTAAACACACTCTGATGATCATGAAGTTGATGGCTGCCCTAATGTCTCCCGTTGGACGCAAGGTTTTGACTGGGGTCACAGGAATAGGTTTAGTCGCATTCGTGATCGCTCATATGATAGGGAATCTTACCTATCTCTCACCCGATGAGCATGCGTACAATGCTTATGCATATAAATTGATGAGTTTAGGGTGGATTTTTTATACGATAGAGATCCTTCTCGCGCTCTGCTTTATTCTCCATGCCATCGTTGGAATTTCTATTCAGATCCGACGGCGAAAAGCTCGGCCAGTTGGGTACAAGAAGTACAAGAGCACAGGTTCGCCCAGTTATCAGGGATACAGCGCACGCTCAATGATTTTTACGGGGATTATTTTGTTAGCGTTTCTGGTGTTGCATTTGATTTCATTTAAGTATGGTCCAGGTCAAGCGGAGGGGTACACTGTGACCCTGCCCAGTGGAGAGGACGTGCGTGATCTACGCCGTCTGATGACCGAGAAATTTCAGGAACCTCTGTATGCTTTTGGATATCCGATCATCATGATTCTTTTGGGGATGCATATGCGTCATGGGGTATGGAGCGCGTTACAATCTCTTGGAATGATGAGCCGGCGCTTATCACCGCTGGTGTACACGCTGGCAGCGGTATTGGGGATCTTGGTGGCGGTTGGTTTTTTATTTGTTCCCCTGTACATCTATTTCTGGTAATTGGATATGGCGACACCTGACCTAATTCACAGTCCACGCCTTGATCCTAGGGTGCCATCAGGGCAGCTACAACAAAAATGGGATGTCTACAAAAATCAAGTATCTTTGGTGAGTCCTGCCAATAAGCGTTCGCACCATATTCTTATTGTCGGATCAGGGCTTGCTGGTGCTTCTGCGGCCGCGACACTTGCAGGACTTGGCTATAATGTGACGTGTTTTTGCATTCAGGATTCTCCTCGCAGGGCCCATTCCATCGCAGCTCAGGGTGGAATCAATGCCGCAAAAAATTATCCCAACGATGGAGATACTGTGTGGAGATTATTTTATGATACGATTAAGGGGGGAGATTATCGATCTAGGGAAGCGAATGTTTATCGTCTGGCTCAGGTATCTAACAATATCATTGATCAGGCGGTTGCTCAGGGGGTTCCATTTGCTCGTGAGTACGGGGGAGTTCTTTCAAATCGATCTTTTGGTGGGGCTCAGGTCTCGCGCACCTTCTATGCACGGGGGCAGACGGGTCAACAGCTATTGCTTGGAGCGTATCAGGCTCTCAGCCATCAAATTTCCGAAGGGCGCGTCAGAATGCTTCCCCGAAGAGAAATGGTTGATCTTGTGGTTGCCAACGACCGCGCTTGTGGTATCATTGCCAGAAATCTTCTCACAGGTGAGTTAGAGCGTTATGCGGGCGATGCGATTCTACTTTGTACTGGAGGGTATGGCAATGCCTACTATCTATCAACCAATGCAAAAAACTCTAATGTGACTGCGGCATGGCGTTGCCATAAAAGAGGTGCTTTTTTTGCAAATCCATGCTATACCCAGATTCATCCGACCTGCATTCCAGTGTCTGGAGACTACCAATCTAAACTCACACTGATGAGCGAGAGTCTCCGTAATGATGGTCGAGTTTGGGTTCCAAAAGATCCTAATGATAAGCGGCCCCCAGAAATGATCCCCGAAGATGCACGAGATTATTATCTGGAGCGTCGTTATCCGAGTTTTGGGAACTTGGTTCCCAGAGATGTTGCGTCTCGAGCTTCAAAGAAAGAATGTGATGAAGGTCGGGGGGTTGGTGAAACGCGTCTGGCCGTCTATCTTGATTTTGCCCATTCTATTGAGCGCCTTGGAGAGGATACGATCCGAGAGCGGTACGGTAATCTTTTTGAAATGTATCAACGTATCACGGGTGATAATCCCTATCAGACACCGATGCGGATCTATCCTGCAGTCCATTATACCATGGGTGGATTATGGGTGGACTATGAGCTTCAGAGCACGATTCCGGGTCTATTTGTACTTGGGGAGGCAAACTTTAGTGATCATGGTGCCAATAGGCTTGGTGCCAGTGCACTCATGCAGGGCTTGGCGGATGGATACTTTGTGATTCCCTATACACTGGGGGCTTATTTGGCTGGACAGCGTCAGTCTGAGCAGGTTTCTGAAACACATGATCGCTTCGCAGTTGTGGAGAAAGAGGCGTCTGAGCGGATTGATAAAATTCTTTATAATGATGGTGATAAGTCTCCGACTGAGTTCCACCGCGAGTTAGGCCGGATCCTATGGGATCATGTGGGAATGTCGCGTCATCGCTCTGGATTAGAGTCATCAGTGCAAGCGATGGAACGTCTTGAAGATGAGTTTTGGGAGCGGGTCCGCGTGCCAGGTTCTGCGGATCGTTATAATAAAAATCTTGAATTTGCTGGACGTGTCGCCGATTTTCTTGAGCTTGGCATGTTGATGGCTCGGGATGCGCTACGGCGCGAAGAATCATGTGGTGGCCATTTTCGTGAAGAGTATCAGACGCCCGAAGGGGAGGCTGCGCGTGATGATGTGGCTTACGCCGATGTTGCTGCTTGGGAGTATAACGGTCGTGAACCCGTCTTACATTTAGAACAACTCACGTTTGAGAGTGTGCATCCATCTAAACGTAGCTATAAATAATTCCATGGTCATTAATTTGCGCATCTGGAGACAAGAGGGACCAGAGTCCCCAGGAAGGCTTGTAAACTATACGGTCAATAAGGCAAGTGAGCACATGTCATTTCTTGAGCTATTGGATGTTCTCAATGAGCAGCTATTGCAGAGTGGAGATGATCCAGTTGAATTTGACAGCGATTGTCGTGAGGGGATTTGTGGATCATGTGGGCTCATGGTTGCTGGTATTGCTCATGGCCCACAAAAGCGCACGGCTGTCTGTCAGTTGCATATGCGCAGTTTCTCGGATGGGGATACGATCACGGTTGAGCCATTTCGCGCGCGAGCTTTTCCAGTCATTCGGGATCTTGTGGTTGATCGTAGTGCGTTTGATCGGATCATTGCTGCGCATGGATATGTGTCTGTTACTACAGGATCTGCTCCTGATGCGAATGCGCTTCCTGTGTCTAAGAATATCGCTGATGATGCGATGGACTATGCCGCGTGTATCGGCTGCGGTGCTTGCGTTGCAGCATGTCCAAATGGAAGTGCCTCCTTGTTTACCGCTGCAAAGATTTCTCATTTAGGGTTACTGCCTCAGGGTCAGGTTGAAGCGTCTCAGCGGGTCGTGGCGATGGTTGATCAGATGGATACAGAGGGGTTTGGTGATTGTTCTAACTATGCCGAATGTGAGGCCGTTTGTCCTAAGGGAATCTCAATTGAGGGGATTGCGCGCATGCGGCGGTCTTATATGAAGGGAGTTCTATCAAAGTAACTCTCTTTAATGTCAACTTATCTGTAGAGGTCATTAATTGATCATTGCCACCCACATCGGCTTGCTGATTCTGTCAGTTTATGTCATTGTTAAGTCAAGTGATTCGCTGGTAGATTTAGCCACTGGAATTGGACGCAAGGCGAATTTGAGTGACTTCTTCATCGGCAGTTTTCTCGTTGGAATTGGAACGTCTCTGCCAGAGCTTTTCACATCCGTTGCAGCGGCAAATTCGGGATCTCCCGAGCTGGTGAGTCCGAATGTTTTTGGCACGGTGGCCGCTAATTTAGGAGCAGGATTTGGTCTTGGTGTATTGGCTCTATTCTTTTTTGTTCGGCCGGACGATGGTCATCTACGCCTATTTACCAGAGCGCATGCGTTATCCAATGGCTACCTTGACTTTAACAACACGAATGTCAGCCCTATCATTTTTGCCTCTCTTTCTGTTGTTGCTGCTTTATTGCTTTGCTATGATGGTATGTTTGACCGTTGGGATGCTGTCCTATTTTTCATATGCTATATCGCATTCATGGGCTGGCAATTTAATCAGAGTCGAAAGCAGTCCTCTCCTGAAACTCAGCATCCGTCCAGAAAAGAAATTGTCCAGACTCAGTCTAAGCAGGCTCTACGTGAAAAAGCTTTATTGGAGATTGTCCCTGCGTGTTTATGCTTTATTGTAGCCATCATTTCGTTAATCATTCCCAGTGTTAGAGATGAGTTGATGAAGGTGGCAGGCGATGTTTTTGCAGTGATCTTTTTCTTTGTTGGACTCGTGTTATTACTGATATTACAGATCTGGGATTATTGGCCTGAACTTACATCTAAGGGAGGACCAGAGTTATCGAATGTTGGCTCAGTTTCTGTCCCAATAGGAATGATTTTATTTGGTATTATCATTGCAATTTTGTATTCCAGTGGTGTGATTGTTGTGGGATCTCTGGTTAAGTTATCAGAAGATCTTGGAATTAATTCGGGGGCGCTTGCTGCGAGTGCATTGGCGATTGGGACATCGTTACCAGACATTGTTGTGGCTCTCAATGTAGTTCGACGAGGGCGGCATAGGTTATTGATTGGTCATATTTTTCAGTCCAATGTTTTTGATGTGTTTTTGATTATGGCGATTTGTGGATTGATTGTACCACTGCCAGAGGTGAATCAAGGTTCTTCAATGATTTCAATTTGGGCTGCCGTGATTTTGACACTACCTCTACTTTTAACTCTACGGTATAGAAAAATATCAGGGATTGGTGGGCTTCTATTATTTATTGGTTTTATGATATTTTTATTCTATCTCTATGGTTAGTTGTGCAGAGGTCATAATAGAATGTACCGGCCGACCTAACTCGATTTGATTTGTGCGCCGCGGAAAGGTGCTTTTTCCAAGTGGGTTTCGAGCCCCACCCAGCAACGATCGGTCCAGCTGGTAGAAGCCAAAACAATTGATGGGATAATGACATAAATTGAAGCATTTTGGATACAAGTATCGCGTAGGTGAGCATGCAACCCGAAACGCGAGTCAAGATTGAGTAGGCCTCAAAACTTGCGCCCATAGGGGAAGGCCGCTGGTAGTTCAGCAAGAGAACGATTCGAGCACTAGGCTACGGTATTGATCTGCATGTAAGAAGTGGCAACACGGGAAGCCCTATCAGTGTTGATGCACTAGGCAGCCAGAATCCCGCGAAGGACAGGTTGGGCTGATAGGGTGGCGGAGTGACCCATAGTACTGAAGACGCGGAATAACGTTCGTTGAGGAAAGGGTCCCCAGATCTGGAATGCAGAACAAAGGGCACCGACATTCATTGGCAAAGTCTACAAGTCGGAAATTGTCAGGGCGTTCAGAGTCTGCACATCCATAAGTGAAGGGAGCGTCAAAATCCTGACTTCGACGGTTTCAGATTTGAAAGCCCTATCAAATATAGGAATTCTGAAAAAACTGAACACTACCAGCCCCCTTATTTCAGGGGGAAACGATGAAAATCAAGACCGATTGGGGGTCTTTTAGGTGCTGACCCCAGTAGCACGGTCTCACGCTGTATCTTCAGTCCGACCGTCTGATAGAGGCGTGCCCCCGCATCGGTCACCTTGGATGGAAGCAGATAGTGGGCTTGATTGCCTTGATCATAGAGGTCTCTACCGTGCTCAGTTCTGCTAAAATCTGTCCTTCACTCAGACGCTGTTTCCCTCCAAACCTTGCGTTGTATCGGTGTCGTAGCATCCGTAATAGGGCAAAGGCGACAAAACAAATGGCCAGATGTGCGCGGACACGACGTTCTTTCCAGTGAAAGACAGGGCGTACGGCCATGGTGTGCTTCATCACGCGGAATCCTTCTTCAATCCGCCATAACTCCCCATAATACTGATAGATTCGCTCGGGGGACGGATCCTCTAAACTCGTCCACACACCATGTAACCCATCAAACTTCTTGTCTTTTTCAATTGCGGCCTCAGTGACGCCATCTTGCTCTATATGAAGAAAACGCCCTGCGCGCCCCGTCCCTTTGACTCCCTGGTTCTTGACGTTCTCAATCGCCTTGTCCCGTAACTTCACATCCCGTGCGGCTTTTTTCGGACAATATCGTAGAATCAGACGCCGACCTGCAAGTTTGTGCTCGCGGACCTTACGCCCCGTTGGTAGGACCTTCCACGACGTATCTTGACCTGCGTCTGCACTTTGTTCAACGATCGTAAGCGCGCCGCCACCACATAATCACAGTTCCAACTTCTGAGTAAGGCTAAATTATCTTTACTCAACATCCCGGCTACCACGATCATCTGATCCAAATCAAACCGCTCACGGAGCTTGGTCATGGCGGGTTCCAGCGTCTTTACATCGGTGGTATTGCCAGCTCGTAGGTCACTGGAAGCCCCTCTTTGGTTTGAATCAAGTCCACCTGAACCCTTTGTGGCTTTCCATCTTTACTATATCCCTTCTTACGCAGCTCATCTGAATTCTCGCTGGCAAAACTCAGCGTTGTAACATCAAAAAAGAGCACCGTTAATTTTCCCCCAAGCAGTCCCAGCGTTTGATCTGATATAAGTTGCTTGAACGCCATACTCGGTGACCGCATCCATCATCCTGTAAAACTTCTCCACCGGCACCTCAACCCCCGCATCCTTAGACATCTTTCGGCTATGGCCCAGTTTACTCTCCCCAGGTGTGGCCAGACGCAGTAACACCGCCTGCTTGAATAAGCGTCGCGCCATCACGAATCAAACACCTCTGCAAACCCCATCTGATCATGCCGATCACCTCATGAAAGCCCAAACATATCCGTCGTATCTCATGAAGCTTCCGCGCATCCTTGATCACCAGGGCCTTATCCTCGCGCTTCTTCTTTCTGGCCGCCACCACCTCATCCACATACGACTCTGCGGGAAATAATGTGGGATGACGCGCCTCTTGGATCCGCGCCAGTTCCAGATAGGCGATTTTGACCAGCCCATCCACCGCATCTGGATGCACACTTCCCATGTGCCGAATCATGCGAATCCGCCTGATTGCGGTAACTCTCAACAATCTGGACTGCAATGTTTTTAGTGGTTTTACGCTTGAGTTCTCTGATAAACATGAGCACCTATATTTACAAATATACGACATAAAAACCAAAATTCCAAAACTGAACACTACACACCAAAATCGCCGAAAAACCGCCTGAAAAGCTATATAAATAAGGGGTTTAAAATCTCAAAAATCTGAAACCGTCGAAGTCGGGGCCTCCGCGCTGGATTCTTGTGGCTGGGCTTGAGACATGGATTCTGGTTGAACGAGATAAGTGGGGAGATCAGCGGATGCTCCGCTTCCAGTGGGATGAACTCTACAGGCAGTTGCCATCAATTGATACATGGAAGATCCTCACCATGCTCCTGGATCAATCGTCGTTATGCCCAGAGGCAGCAACATCTTTTCAGGAAGAACTTCAAGAACAGGCCAAAAAACATGCCTCTGGTGTGTCAGGATCCCTTAAATATGCGCTCCGAGAATCCGTAGAGCTCCTGGGGAATGAGTTCGTTACCAGTCAGCGAACTAAGGGGTAGAGTTGGCAAGATATCTACAAAAGGGCCGAGCCGTTGACGCTTGAGTGTTTGTATTACATGTACAGGCTACTGTTTCTGTTCAATGTGGAAGCGCGTCCAGAATTGGGTTATCTTCCAATGGACGCTGTCGCATACAGAAATGGATATAGTTTAGAAAAGCTCCGTGAGCTTGAGATGATTTCTCTGGATGAAAATGGCAGCTCTGAGGGCTATTTTTTCCATGATTCAATCATGCTGCTCTTTGAACTAGTCTACAAGGGCTATGACGAGGAATTTTCGCAGCAGGATATCTTGGAATCAGGCACTCAAACCTTTAAGATTTCGCCCTTGAAGTGTGACTTATTTGATCCAGAGAAAACGCCCCTGCTTAATTCGGTGAAAATCCCGAACCGAACGTGGCAAAAAATCATTCAGATGATGTCTTTGGAGCATGAGCAATTTGTGAAGAAAAAGAAGAAGGGCGCTGGGAGGGGCCGGATTTCGTATCGTCATTGACTGTGAACCATTTGGGGGCGGTTTACGAGGCGCTATTGAGTTATCATGGATTCATCGCACAGGAGGAGCTCTATGAAGTAAAGGTCGCTAAAGAATCTCCAGACATTTTGGATCCTGCCTATTTTGTGAATGAGCAGGCGCTGAATGAGCATTATGGGATGAATGAGCGGGTTATCAATAAAGATGGAACCCTCCGAAAATACCCCAAAGGAACCTTTATCTACCGCTTGACGGGCCGAGCCCGCGAAGAATCTGCATCGTACTATACTCCTGAAAGCCTAACACAGTTGATCACTGAATTCACGCTCAAGGAAGTCCTTGAAGGGAAGTCGGCCGATGAGATTTTAGAACTCACTGTATGTGAACCCGCCATGGGATCGGCGGCATTTTTGAATGAGGCAATCACGCAACTAGCCGAGGCGTACATGAGGAGAAAGACTGAGGAGCGGGGGGATGATCTTGATCCCGACAAATATAAGCGGGAGTTTCAGCGCGTAAAGATGTATCTCGCTGATAACAATGTCTACGGGGTTGATTTGAATCCAACGGCTGTCAAGCTGGGGGAGATTTCCATATGGCTCAACACCTTAGTTCCTGGTGGATTTGTTCCTTGGTTTGGTAATCAGCTAAAATGTGGCAACTCCCTTGTTGGTGCATGGAGACGGGTCTATACCAAACAACAGGTCACTAGTAAAAAGTGGTGGGAAACCGCACCCAGTGATATCCTCCTTTCCGAAGATCGTCCAGAGGGTATGATTTATCATTTTCTTCTTGGTGATGCTGGAATGGCGCAGTACAAGGATAAGGTGATCAAGAGTTTAGTCGGGGATCAGATCGCACAAATCAATGAGTGGCGGAAATTATTTACACAAGCCCATAGCGATGGGGAGGTTGCGCAGCTGCTACGTCTCTCATCCATGATTGACTCACTTTGGGATGAGCATGTAGAGGATCTACTCAGATTGGATGAAATTACAACTGACGCGTTTGCAATCTATCCAAATTACGACGATCAGAAGGGTAATTTGAGTTCTGGCACACCGACCAGAATAAAGGAAGATTGGTACGAAAAAATCTTGAATCCTAAAGATGAAAATACCAGCGCTTATCAGAGGTTAAAACTGGTTATGGATTACTGGTGTGCACTCTGGTATTGGCCCATTGATAAGGCAGACCTATTGCCTCACAGAACAGAGTATTTCAGTGATCTTTCGGCGATTCTATCGGGCAAGGGAGATACGATGGATCCTGATATGTTTGCAGATCATCTGGAGCGTGACACCTTGGGTTATATAGACATGAAATCTCTGATTCAGAGTCGAGAGAGACTCCAAGTTGTGAGGAAGTTGGGAGAGAAGTATCATTTTCATCACTGGCAATTGGAGTATGCGGATATCTTCAAAGCGAGAGGAGGCTTTGATATTGTCCTTGGAAATCCACCTTGGCTAAAGCCTGATTGGGTAGAAAAGCATGTGATTGGAGATACTGAACCTCGCTTTGTAACTCAAAAAATCAGTGTACCGAAAACCGCAGAGTTACGAAGTGCATGGCTCAGTAAAGAATCTCACACAAAGCAATATATCCACGCATACGAGACTACTCTTGGGCAGCAGTCATTTCTCAGATCATTGCAGAATTATCCATATTTAAAAGGTGTGCAAACCAATCTGTACAAATCATTTATATGTTTATCGTGGTCAATTAGCAGAGATCCGAATACCGAAGAAATGAATCATGGGGTAGTAGGTCTCTTACATCCAGATTCTGTTTATGATGAGGCACATGGACAAACACTGCGCTCTGCTCTATTTACTCGGTTACGGTGGAGGTTTCAGTTTGAAAATATGTTAAAACTATTTGAGGAAGTACATACTCATGTCAAGTTCAGCATTAATATCTATGGTTTGTCAGGAGATGAAATAAATTTTATTTCAATGGCTAATCTTTATTCTCCTCTGACGGTGAATAAGTCATTACAGCATGACGGTCTAGGGTCAGTGCCTGCTATCAAGAACAACAAAGATGAATGGAATCTATTAGGACATCAACACCGGTTGATTCAAACCACCAAGACTGACCTTCAAGTCTATTCAAATCTTTACGATTCAGCAGGAACCCCCCCAGAACAAGCCAGATTCCCTGTAATTCACTCAAAAAACATTTCCAGCATTCTTCTCACTTTGGCTGAAACACCACAGAGAATGCGAAATCTTAGTTATAAGAGCGCACTTATGTGGAATGAGACTGGTGCTCAAAAAGACGGCATAATTCGGAGAAACACCCAATTTCATAGAGACGCTACGCAATGTATTCTATCGGGCCCACATATTTACGTCGGAAATCCATTTTTCCAGACACCAAATCGTGGATGCAAAACTAACAGCGACTATTCAAGATTGGATTTAACCTTATTGCCCGACGATTACCTTCCACGTACAAATTATGTTCCTGCATGTAACGAGCATCAATATTTTCAACGCATTCCCGCTACTCCATGGAACACATCCGTTACTTATCACTACCGTGTGGGCGTACGAAAAATGATTGGGTCTGGTAACGAGCGTACATTGATTCCTGCCCTAATTCAGAAGAAAGTATCTCATATCTCTACAGTTCAAACGATAGCTTTTCAGAATTTGGAAGATCTATTACATGTTGTGACAAACTTGATCTCCATTGTAACCGACATGCTGGTTAAAATTGGAGGAAAGGCTGATTTTCTTCAAAGTTCTTTTGACGCTCTGCCTTTTATTTTTCTAAAGAATACTGCAATTCGCGTACCCTCGGATTGTCTTGTTTGACTTCAGGATATCAATCAATTTGGGATGAGTACAGGCAAAGAACAAAATCGTCCACTGATTCTGAAAGGCCGCAAAAGTGGTCAAAAAACGATAATAGACTTGACGCAGATTGGTTTGATCAACTTGAAAAGCCTTGGTCATGGGATAGTCCCCTACGCACAGATTATGAGCGCCGCCAAGCTCTACTGGAAATTGATGTCCTCCACGCTCAAGCCTTAGGACTCACGCTGGACGATCTACTTATACTATACCGTATCCAGTTTCCCATACTGCAGTCATACGAGCGAGATACGTGGTATGATACCAAAGGACGGACTGTCTTCTCTAGAAAGAGCGGAGAGAGTCCCGTGCCAAGAACCAAATCCACAAAAAAAACCAACTTCGGAATCCATACCCCCAATCGATCCGAAACAAATATCCCCCCCGGCTGGAATGACATCAAGGATCTCAAAGAAGGCATTGTGACCTATACCTTCATGGACGATACCATGCCTAGAGGCCCACGAGAACGCACCATAGAGTTTCATGCGCCCTTTGATCGGTGCGACCGTGAAGAAGATTATCGCCAAGCTTGGGCATTCTTTGAAGAGGCGAAAGCGAGCGGAACGCTCATATGATTCCTGGAATTGTAGGGCGCGAAGTCCGCCAAACGATTGAAGATTATCTGCGAACAAGTTACAGAATCTCCACGCCGTCTCTGCATCAGGCCTTAGATGAGTTCATTCAACGCGGCGAAGCCTTTAAAGGAACCTACCTCTCACTCCAACTCCCCTTTGAAAAAGGCCAAGGCACCGAGCAACCATTCCCGCATATCCATCTTCCATACACTCCGTATCTACATCAGGAGCGTGCATTTAGGCGATTGACCGCCGATCCGCCCAAGCCAACCATCATTGCCACAGGGACGGGGTCGGGAAAGACCGAAGCGTTTCTTTATCCAATTCTGGATTACTGCCGGCAGGTTGCAGGCCAACCAGGGATCAAAGCGATTCTGATTTATCCAATGAATGCACTGGCAACAGATCAAGCGAAACGTATTGCAAAAATCATCTACACGACCCCGAGTCTCCATGGAAAGGTCACAGCAGGCCTCTACATCGGAGATGTAAGTGCGTCTAAGCGAATGAGTGAGTCCAGCATTATCACTAATCGCTATGCGTTGCGGGATTCACCTCCAGATCTTCTGTTGACCAATTATAAGATGCTGGACTATTTGATGATTCGTGCCAATGATAAGCCCCTATGGCAGAAAAATCAACCTGATACCCTGCGCTTTCTTGTCGTTGACGAACTGCATACTTTTGACGGAGCACAAGGAACGGATCTGGCTTGCCTCATACGACGATTAAAATCCCGCCTGCGCGCTGATCATCTATGCCCTATTGGTACATCTGCAACGCTAGGAAGCGGATCAACCGACGAGCTAAGACGCTATGCAAGGATCATCTTTGATGCCCCATTTGATGAAGAGTCTATCATCGTTGAACAGCGGCGAGATGCAGGAGACTTTATTATGGACACACTCAGCCGTCGATTTGATAGTCCATCACAGGTGACGCCACCAAAACAATTTAACTCCATTGAGGCGTATATCCAATCACAGGTTAAGGCATGGTTTGGGCAAGATGTTTCTGACGAAGATATCCATCGGCAATCATGGAGAATCAACCTAGGTGTAGTGCTCCAAGAGCATATTGCCTTTCAGAATCTAATTAAGATTATTCGTGGACAAAGCACCCCCTTAACCTCAGATGTGGCGCAGGCGCTCTTCGCATCTAAGGACAATAAACATGCCCTCACCCTATTGGAGAGTTTTCTGTCTTTGATCAGTTATGCACTTGCTCAGCCCCATGATGCAATTGAAAATGCTGTCCCTCTTCTGGATGTGCGAATCCAATTATGGATGCGAGAGTTGCGACGGATGGTCGTCTCGGTGAGCGATACCCCCAAAATGGTGTGGAGTGCAGATCTTGGCCAGCCAGATTCCCTGCACTATCTCCCCATCGCGTCCTGTATCAAATGCGGATCCGCAGGGTGGGTCTCAACTCAAGTTGATACGGGCGAGGAATTAAATACCAATCTCCAGGAGATCTACGATACGTTTTTTAGCCGAAAGACAGGCGCAGTTTCAAAAATCATCTACCCCGATCCAGCCCCTGATTCAGTAGATCATCCAGACCTCTGGAAACTTTGTATCCATTGTCTACTAGTCCATCCACATCGAGCGGTAACCTGTGACCAGTGCAAAGAGGAGAATTCTCTGATCAAGGTTTACATCGCGTCTATGGCCGCTAAGCGGGAATGCCCTCATTGCGGAGAGGCTAACCAGCCTGCGATTTTTGGAGCGCGAGGTTCAGGACTCTTATCGGCAGCGCTTGGAAAGGTGTTTTCATCCTTATTCAACAGAGATAAGAAAGTCCTTGCTTTCTCAGATTCTGTTCAAGACGCGGCGCACCGCGCGGGCTACTTTGAGTCAAGGACGTACACATTTTCCGTCCGAACGGCACTTTTGCAGTATATCAAATCACTATCAGGGCCGCGTAGCATCCAAGACATCGCCGATGGACTGATCAAAGCCCAACGAACCGATCTTGGAGATTCAAATTTTGTGGGAACATTCATCGCCCCCAATATGACATGGATGAATGACTATGAAACACTCGTTCGCACTGGAAATCTTCCCCCAAATTCTCAACTGCCATCTAAAGTTGCCAAGCGTCTCAAATGGGAAATTTTTGACAACCTCGGTTTAAATGCCCAAAGAGGGCGCACCCTCGAAAAAACACTGTCAGCCGCGGTGTCAGTAGATGAAAAACTACTTAACACATGGATAGAGGCTGTTCTTAAAGATTTACGCGCGGAGTACGCGGGACTCCAAGAGTTATCAAATCTGCATTTAACACAGTTTATGACCGGACTCATCTATCGCGTGCGAACCAGCGGCGGACTGATGACCCCAGTTCTGAACCTGTATATTCAATCTCTTGGACAATGCACATCAACCCTAACCGATAGACAAAAAGACTGGCTGCCACGCTATCGGCGTAATCGCCCTCGCCATCAATTCTTATCCTCAGGTTCAGCCAATAATTTTCTTCCACTCATAGGTACCAACGCGAGTTCCTGGGTGCAATCATGGGCCAATCTATGCCTATTTAAGGACAAAGTCATTTCTAGATATCATGAGGCTATACTCCAAATCATTGAACATGCACCGTCTGATCTTCTACAATTAAATACTGCAAATAGAAGAGGTATCAAGGTCTGGGGGATTGAGCCTAAATCACTTATCGTCACCACGGATGTATCTCTCTTTACATGCAAAACATGTTCGTACGCAGTCACGGTTCCAAAGACAGAGGAGAAGATTTGGCACAGAATGCCATGTCTTCAAAATAAATGCACGGGTTCTATGGAGCGAGATATTGATCGGGAACCAGAAATTGACTACTATCGTGATCTCTACAGATCAGGAGATGTCCACCGATTCGTTCCCAGAGAGCATAGCGCACTCCTGACATCCGAGCAGCGAGAGGAGATTGAAAAAAACTTTATGCGGGATGATCAGCGCCCATGGGACCCAAATATTGTCTCATCTACTCCGACTCTTGAACTGGGGATAGATATTGGAGATCTGTCCACGGTGTTTCTGTGTAGTGTACCTCCGTCACAGTCCAACTATCTTCAACGAATCGGACGATCTGGCCGGAAAAATGGAAACTCGTTTTGTTTTTCAATGGCCACTTCAAAACCACATGATCAGTATTTCTTTGCAGAACCTGACCAAATGATCGCTGGCAATGTGCCCGCGCCTGGGGTGTTTTTGAAAGCCTCTGGCATTCTTCGGCGTCAGATGGCCGCATTCAGTCTGGATCAATGGATCATGCAGTCTCAACATCCGACTGTGCCCTCTAAATTGCGAACCGTTCTTGGATCACTCAACGATGAATCAGAGGATAAATTTCCATGGAACTGGTTGGCGTATGTGGAGGCCCATGCGGAGCAGTTAGCGATGGACTTTTATGAGATGTTTGCAGATCAAAATAACGAAGATATCCTTCAATGGACAACTGAATTTTTCAGTCCAGGCGATAGCCCTAACCAGATCCGAACAACGGTCAGAAAACATCTCTATGAAAAGCATAAGATGCGTGAAGATCTTAACAACCAGATCAAACGCATAGCCAAACGCATAGATGATCTGAAAAATGCCCCACAAGATGACAATTACCAGAACGATCTTAATGAGCTAGAATCCCATAAGCGAGGATTCGGAGGAATGCGCTGGAAGATAGGAGAGCTCAATGTGTTCAATTTTTTCTCCGATGCTGGAATTCTTCCAAATTATGCTTTTCCACAAAGTAGCGTGACACTAAACTCAACGATCTTGCATAGTAAAGACCAAGAACAGAAAAAAAATCTCTCCGAATCATTTGACCGCCCAGGGCATCAAGCCATCCGAGAATTTGCCCCCGGCAATCATTTCTATGCAAACGGCAAAAAAGTTCGTGTTGACGGAATACGACCCGTTAAAGATACGATTGAGCGCTGGCGCTTTTGCTCAGAGTGTTCATGGCACGAGATTGATGAATCCTCAGAATGCTGCCCAAAATGTGGGTCTGATTCGTTGAGCGAAATCGGACAAACCCTACACCTTGTGCGGCTCTCCGAAGTCCGATCCACTTCGTTTGAACGAAACTGCCGAATTGATGATAGCCGTGAAGCGCGTCATATGGAGAATTACGTTATCAAAACTCATGTGAAATTCCACGATGACGAAATTCACTCGGCCTATCAGGCATCCTCTTCGGGTATCTCCTTTGGATTTGAATTCATTAAAAAATGTCATTTCACATTGATCAATCATGGCCCAGCGTTTTCGGACATGTCACAGAAGGTGACCATTGCTCATCGTGAGACATCAATCCGTAGCTTTGATGTCTGCACAGAATGTGGAAAAGCGAAACTCCCGAAGGATTCTTCAGATCATGAGTTCTATTGCAAACATCGGGGAAAGGAAAAATCTCCGCAGGCGAAAATCTCATTATACCATGATTTTGAGTCAGAAGCCATTCGAATTCTATTACCCGTTGCAGAAACTGAGCACAAGACCGTCTGTAGTGAATCATTCTCAGCAGCATTAATGATGGGGCTCAAAGAATGCTTTCGAGGGCAAGTAGATCACCTGCAGACGATCATTCAAGACGAACCAATCCTCGATGAGCCAATTCGGCGGAGCTTCATTTATCTTTATGATACGGTTCCTGGAGGCACTGGGCATCTACAAGGATTGCTTGATGATACGCCAATCATTGAAAACGTCCTTGTTCCCGCATTAAAGAAATTAAAAGACTGCACCTGTAAAGAAGATCCATCCAAGGATGGATGCTACAAGTGCCTCTTTGCTTATAGGAACTCGTTTTCTCAGGGCGTCATCTCCCGAAAAGAAGCCATCAATATCTTGCAAAAGATTATTGATCATGGAACTGAACTAGAAGATATTGACAGCATTGACAAAATTGATATTCATCCATTGTTGGATAGTAAACTTGAAGAATTATTTCTGCAAACTCTCAATCAGTGGAAAGATGCAAAACTAAAAACCGAGTACCGAGGCACCGAAAAATTCTATCAGCTCACCGTTGCAGATCAAACATGGACGATGGAATGCCAAGCACGATTAGGCCATGATCAAGGAGTCTCCATTGGATCCATGCCTGACTTTTTGATAACTCCTACATCAGACTCAACATGTCTCCCTGTGGCCGTCTTCATGGATGGCTTTACCTATCATCGGGATCAATTAGCCGACGATACCCGCAAGCGCATGGCCATCCTCAGGTCAAAGAACTACCTTGTGTGGTCCCTCACATGGGATGATCTACAGGTAGAGATCCATGAATATCAGGATGCTTTCCCACTGTTTCCAAAAGAATCTAAAAAACATCTTCAAAAATTTATTGATCATTTTAGCCGCAAATTTGATGACTTCGGTGTGCAAGCAAACCTTCAGAATGCTCCAGGTATTGAGCTTCTCAAAGGGTATCTCACAAATCCTGATTCTGAAAAATGGCAGGCTCTCGCCTACTGTCATGCGATTCACAATGTGCAACCAAAACTCCCCTTAGAAAACCTCAAGTCTTTCGTGCCTGAATGGTATTATGAAGAGAACTTTTCTCGGCAGGATTCACAAAATGGTGCGCGACGGTTTTCGGATCAAGATGACCTGCACTCTGGCTGCATAGCCGTCAATCTTTTGCATAATGGACAGACTGATGCAACGATGCTCAGATCGTTCATCTACATTGATGATACCGCACAATCTGAGCCATCATTCAAACCCGTATGGAACGGGTTTCTTCATGCAATAAATCTGCTTCAGTTTCTTGATTCACGCACTGGATTCTTCTGTGCCTCTGGGCTTGATGATCATGAATACTATGATGGCTTGATTTACCAAACTCCGACACAATCCCAGCCCACCTCTAAATGGATTAAAGCGTTGGAGGAATCTGAAGGTGAGTCTCACTACCGACCTCTTGTAGTACTGATGGATCACAATATATCTGCTCCCGATGTTGGTCGTGAAATTATGGACTCCAGAAATATGGTGATCACTACTGCAGAGTTCGCATGGCCCCCCAAGAAAGTTGCCTTGCTGCACAGCCAATGCTGGGAAGATCGGGGCGATTGTGAGGACCAAGGATGGAGATGCTTCAAGCTTGAGGATTTGGACGAAGGTGATGATCTATCAGAAATTCTTGACCTGCTCAGCTGATGAGTGGCGACCGCATGCTTACAAATACATCAGGCAGTCGCAGAAAGTTGGTCTCCCTTCAAATTGATGCGAAAGTATCAAGAAACCCATTGACCCAGTGGTTGTAATTTTGAAAATTACATATCAGCGTGAAAACCATATCCCGTTCGATAAGAAGTTTAAACTGTCGTTGAGGGTATCCATATTCACTTATGGTATAGGTAACAAAGAGATCAGGTAAAAAAGACATTTGTTCTATGGCTTGAACTTTTCCACTTTTGGCAAATAGATTCACATGTAAATTCCTAATTCCTTCATTTGCGGTTAGAGAATCTTGATGCTTTGTTTATAGAATTTTAATGCTCTATCAGGGTCGTTACAGGTGTTAATGGATTTTTTTGAACAATAATTAGTGTGGTATGTTGAAGCCTTCAACCGTGGTCTTTGGAAGTTTTTTTTCTTACTAAGTTCACGCCCTACCCCCCCTAAATCTTAGACTTAGGCCGCAGGGCCTCTTCAGGGGCCCTTGCTTTTTTTTGTTTACAGATGCGAACGATTGTTTATGTTGACGGATTCAATCTCTATTATGGGTGCTTAAAAAATACTCAATACAAATGGCTGGATCTTCCCCTGCTTTTCGAAAATATACTTCATCCAATGCACGATATACAACTTGTGAGATATTTTACTGCCAGGGTCTCAGAATCATTAAAGGATAAGCAGAAATCTCACAGACAGCGTCTGTACCTTAACGCATTAAAAAATACAGGTCTGATCTAGTTGAGATTCACTATGGACATTTCTTAACTCATCAGGTTCGGTTACCTCTTGTAGATTCTATGCGGCAGAAGAAATTTGTGAATGTATGGAAAACTGAAGAAAAAGGTTCAGATGTCAATTTATCTGTTCATCTACTCAATGATATCTGGAAAGACAAATGCGATTGCGCAGTCGTTGTTACCAATGACAGTGATATATCTGAGCCTATGCGTCTGATAAATAAGGAACATGAAATTAAATTAGGGTTAGTTACGCCCGGAAAGCGGAAACGATCAAAACAACTAAAACGTCATGCAGATTTTTTTCAACGCATACGAATTGGCGCTCTTCAGAATTCACAATTGCCCAGTCCGATCCCAAATACGAATATCAATAAGCCAATTAATTGGTAGAAAGAGTTGATATCAGATTCAAAATGCGCACCTAATAACATTCAAAAAATTTGGGGCTTCAGCATTTTCTGTGAAAAAAGGCGGAAGCGCCAAGTTTTTTAGGTAGACACATTGAAACTGAAAATGTCACCATTATTAGTTATATTTTGGGAATTATATACGTGAGTACCCAAAGAATGGAACCATTCTATTTTGGCAAAGTTCAACAGACACAATAGGATAGATACGCAGTCTACCCTATTGCTTACCATAACACCAACGTAACCTTGATATCATGCCTGTTCAAAAGGCTTCTAACCCTTCGGGTTCAAACTGTTCCTATCGTGGAGTAGAGTATCGCCTATTACCCGGCACGCAGTGGAAAGCCCATCTCTTGTCAGGTCTTTGTGGAGCATGTAGGTTTGTATGGAATACGTTTCTTGACCAAATCAACAGGGACTATAAAGACGAACATAAGGATAATCCAGAATTGACCTGGCCGTCATTAAGTAGGAGATACACTTCTTTTCGCCCAACCATTTCTTGGTTGAATCAGTACTCGTCCAACATTGTACGAAACACCTTAAAGCATCAGGCAGAGGCGTGGCAGGCTTTCTTCAAGGGATTACGTGATCATCCTACGTTCCATAATCGGTTTCAACACAATTCATTTACGGCGACCAAAGGATTGTTTAAGATCCGAGGGAATGATGTCTATATCCAGAAGGTTGGCTGGATGAAGTTTCGTAGGAAAGGAGGTAATCCTTATCCAGACGGTGAGCCGATTGAAGTCACCGTGAAGAAAGACGGACGGTACTGGAAGATGAGCGTAATTTACAAAGTCACTAATCTGCCAGAGAAGGTGGACGATGGCAAAGAGATAGGTATTGACTTGAACACCTATAATATCTCGTATTCATCAACGGATGGCGAACAGGGCATGTTACCGCTCCCTGACTTAACGGATAAACAGATTAAGATTCGTAGGTATCAACGTAAATTATCCCGGCAACAAAAGGGATCGGGTAGATACAAACGAACGAAGCGAAGGATCAACAAGTGGAAGCGAAAACAGAAGAATTGCAGAGTCAATGCGGCGCATCAACATAGCCGTCAATTGTCCAATAAAGCCCATACGTTGAAACGTGAAGACTTGAAGATCAAGACTATGTCCAAGTCTGCTAAGGGTACGGTTGAGAACCCTGGAACCAATGTGAGGGCGAAGGCGGGGTTGAACCGCGTCATACAGAACGCTGGATGGGGGCGGTTCAATACTTATTGCGATTACAAGTTCGGCAACGTGATTCTTGTTGATCCGAAGTATACCAGTCAACGCTGTAACCAGTGTGGTCATACAGATAAAGTCAACCGTAAGACACAAAGTAGATTTGAGTGTATGGCGTGTGGCCATACGGATCACGCAGATATCAACGCATCTGCGAATGTATTACAGGCCTTCGGGATTGGGGCATCTGCACGTGGAGGAGCGTTTCCGTCAGGAACTCCTATGATCCGTGAAATGGATACGCAACAGGTAGCCGTCTAATAGATGGGTACTCACGTATATAATTCCCTATATTAAGATGGGTCATATGGGAACATGGCATGAGTATGTGTGTATTCCTGTATTATCACTTACCTAAAACTTTATAATACATACTGTCATGTTTGGATTAGGACCTTGGGAAATTGCGATCATCCTGCTGATTGTGTTAGTGCTATTCGGAGCTAAGCGCATTCCAGAAGTCGCGCGTGGCCTTGGAAAAGGAATCCGTGAATTTAAGTCTGCTACAAGTGAGATTAGCCGTGAACTTACAGTCGAAGACCGACCACAGTATCGCCCTCCAGCACAGCAGAATCCTCCTGGATATGCTCCGCCTCAGAGGCAAGAGCCCCCCGCTCAATCAACGACTCCATCCGAGCCCGCTAAGTAGTTGCTGGGCTGGTGATATGTAGTAAACGCATATGGCTTTACCGTCATTTGCTGATTGCAGGAATGCCTTGATAGAAGGGAAATTGAACTGTCTGGAGATTGCAGAACTCTCTCTTGATGTCATTGACCAATGCAACCCTTCGTTGAATGCTTTCACGCATGTAGATGCTGATACTGTTCGCCAATCTGCTCAGTCAATTGATGAGCGTCTGGCGCGAGATGAAAGCCTTCCTCTGGCAGGTCTGGTTCTTGGTGTTAAAGATGTGCTCAGCACGACCGAGTGGCCCGTGACCTGCTCTTCAAATATCCTCAAAGGCTATCAACCCCCATTTGAGGCTACCTCTGTAGAGCGCCTACGGAAAGCCGGTGCATTGCTGATTGGACGGACAAACTGTGATGAGTTTGCAATGGGGTCCACTACTGAATATTCTGCTTACGGAGTCACGAAAAACCCCAACAATCATGATTTTGTTGCGGGAGGTTCCTCTGGAGGATCAGCCGCTGCGGTTGCAGCTGGAATGTGTCATGCTGCGCTCGGAACAGACACTGGGGGATCAATTCGTCAACCATCAGCCTTTTGTGGAGTGGTTGGACTCAAGCCGACATACGGGCTTGTGAGTCGCTATGGACTCGTTGCATTTGCCTCTTCATTCGACTGCATAGGACCAATCGCACATACCCCAGATGTGGCCTGGCAGATTGTATCTCTTATGTCTGGAACAGATCCAAACGATGCAACATGCTTAGATTATGACATATCAGACTATTCGGCAGATCTATCAGTTGATGGATTGCGAGTTGGTGTACTTTCGGAGTATTATGGAGAGGGGCTCCAAGATGAAGTTCATCAATTTGTTGATCAGACTGTGCAAAATCTTGAGTCTCACGGAGCTCAACGGGCATCAGTATCTATGCCTCACATTGAGTATGGAATTGCTGCATATTATATTCTTGCTGCCGCTGAAGCCTCCAGTAACCTGTCCCGCTATGACGGGGTTAAGTATGGGATTCGCCATTTAGGTGATGATCATTCACTTGATAGCATGTACACGCAGACACGTACCAAGGGATTTGGATTTGAGGTGAAAAGACGAATCATGCTTGGTACATATGTTCTTTCGGCAGGTTATTATGATGCCTATTATGGAAAAGCGCAACGAGTTCGCTCGTTAATTCGTGGAGATTTTGATGACGCTTGGAAGAAAGTAGACATATTATTGACACCAGTGACACCCACGGCTGGAGCACGTATAGGTGAATGGGGGAATGATCCGCTCCAGATGTATCTCAGTGATGCCTATACCGTAACGGCAAATCTGGCGGGGATCCCCGCTTTGTCCGTTCCAGTTGGAAGGGTACGGGAAGGATTGCCCGTTGGCGTTCAGGTGATAGGGCCACCAATGAGTGAATCACGAATTCTTTCTGTTGGACAGAGAATCATGGAATTGGCGGGAACGATATCCTCATAAGTATTATATCACAAATTAGGGACTCATCAAGAAGAATTCGTTTAATAATTTGGAAGTCATCACATAGCCAATAAACATAGATGATCATCTCTGAAATGAAAAACGCACTACCAAAACTGCAATATCTTGTGATTTTCATACCGATCCCAAATAATATCGCAACCGAAAATGATCTTACCCCAACAAGCAATCAAGTTCGTGTCATTTGCATTACACTCGCAGATTTACATCGTTAATTTGTATTTTCTAATGTTTTGATGGATGTTTGATGATAAGTGATAATTGGAAATGATTCTGCCTCCCCCCATATGTTCTAACTATATCTTTTTCTCAACAGCTCGGTTGTGAAGCGTTGAGCGGAGTCTGTGACCGAGTTGTTTTACATCGTTTCGTCAATTATATATTACGCGTTCTTGGCGAGTGCTTTTTACATTCAGCATTCGCCCTTGATTTCAACGCCCCGCCCTCCTCATTACTCGCCTTTATAACCGAGTTCTGTGAGCAATCTGTACAGGAGATATCGCTTTGCATTTGTTGCCCAAGCGAAACGCATACGATAAGTCAAGCCCCCTCATCATTAACATTTCTCCATGATCTTGCAGGGAGAGAAGTGGTATCTCATGTGACTCATACTCATGAGATCGCTGATTCAAATCCAGCCCCTGCGCCAACGAAATACTCTGACAATTTACCGAATCATTTTCTGACGATTTGCCGAACGACTTTCTGACAATCTACCGAATCAATCCTGAATCTCATGTTACAACATCTATTCCCTGTCATACTTGCACTTCTCATCTTTTCTGTGGGTTGTGAAACCCCATCGGACCCCGACGAAGGCGCGCCCCCGTCATCAGACAAAGACCGCATTCATCATATTGGGCAGACGCACCAGTCTACGTATGGTGGCGTGATGAACTATTCTCACGGTCAACTCCTAAGCCATGACGCATCTGTGCGTGTGGCAGTCAATACATCCGTACCGCAGTAAAGCATGATCTGTTTATTTCTGATGATCTAACGATTGAGGTCGGCAAGGCGGGCTTCTTTACATTCAGTCTAAGGCAAAAGCCCAAAGAAGATGTCAATGTAACCATCGCCAGACATTCAGATGTCACCATCACTACCGATTGAATTTACAACAGAGGATTGGAGCCCCCGTGTCCTGACCGTGACACACAGGAGATCAGCCCACGACATCATTATTTACCTTTACGGCATCAGGTGCTATCAATACAACATTGTTTAATCGCATGCTCATGGTGAGCGATACTCCTCAGGGGATAGGGGCGAGCGTTTCTGGAAATGTGGAGATATTACGAGGTGGATTAGGCGAGGTTACCATCAGTTTAGATCGTCCGCCTCATGTTGAAACAGTATCTGTGGAGGTCGCAGGGAGATCAGATGTATTCATCGTGAGTCCTCCATTTATCACGTCATTCACGCACAGCGACTATGCACCACGTGTGATCAGAGTTGAGCATGTGGGGGAAAAGACTTTGCGGTCAATCTTTCGGTTACGTTAACAGGGGTATATCCAGATCCCCGTGATCGTCTCATCAGACCAAAAAATAGACGCGCCTCCGTGAAGGGCACTGAGCAGATCACGACTGCCGATTATACATTTACATTTACGGGGCAAGTCCAGTTGGGGGGTCGGTTCTTGCCGACGGGTGACGTGGTCTTTCCATTGGCCGCGTCCTATGGCATCGTTCGTGTTAACGAATCAAGGCTTCGGTTTTTAGATGAGGGCCTGTCTGTCACCCAAACGATCACCACCGAGCGCTACCCATCGCTGAAAGTGACGGCTGATCTTGGTGAACTTCAATGAACAATTATTCTACACCAGATAGATCGTCGTCCCCAGAGCGCCTGTCTACGAGAAGTTTGCCCCGATTCTTCGTAACTGGACTCAGGCCAATCTATGAACGGATGTGATTGATGTGCAGAAATGGATAGACTCGCGTCCATGAACAAGAAGTAGACCAGTTGTGGGGGATATTCATGCCTCCAAATCAACACGCCGTTATCAGCGTGCGGGCACCGATCCAGATTCGGTCGGAATGGGCTTCAGTACAGATGACTAGAGTTCTGTATGCACAGACGGGTTAAGCAAAGCCACTCAAGAGCTATCATTGACTTCGTATACTGTTCAAGAAACAGTAGATCAGGTTGGTAGGTCTTGTATTTCATGGTCTCATTCAGCACAATGACCAACAGGTGATTGCAAAGAGTTTTGAATTGAGTGCATCAATGGTATGTCGAATCTTTTAAGCGCGTACCACACGGATCCTGCACGAGTTTGAAATGTGGGATTTATCAGAGCAAAGGGTTGAAGGATGGATAAAGATTCACAATAAGCATATGATGATGTGGCGTTGAAGGCAAGACCAGTGCATTGGTGTCAAATGCAGATGGCTTTGCAACGATTATAATAAAAGATGGTACTATCAGGATAAATCCTAAATTAACACCATTCAAGCCAATCTTAGGCGGGGTATAACATAATGTGTATGCCAATAACTGAATCCTTTTTGGTGTGAGTAAATGCCCTTGCGTGACCTCATCCCCCAAAATATTTGCATCGCTGTGCAAACATCCCGAATGAGCGTTAATGATCTTTTACACCATGTTTCTCAATACAGACCCTATCAGAGCGCTGACTCACCGATGAAGTTGTTGACTTATAAAGAGATGAGAATTATTTTGCTTGTATTTTTAGAGGTAAAGTGTCCATCTCAATTAATTCAACTTAGTATAGATCATTACACAATCGTTTTAGAATCTGTTTATACCATCACGCGCAGAATCTGTGAACTGTTTTACCCAGATCAGTTTCACACAAGAAAATGGAATCTGCCCTCTGCTTATAAGGATTCTGCTACATCATTCTCAACAATTATATGAGCATTTTAATTGATACGTCTACAAGATTGGTCGTCCAAGGATTTACTGGAAAGGAAGGATCATTTCATTCTGAGCAAATGATTGAATATGGTACTAAGGTGGTTGGAGGAGTGACCCCTGGTAAAGGCGGACAACATCATCTTGGATGTCCAGTGTTTAATACCGTACGTGAGTCGGTTCAACAAGAAGGTGCAAATACTTCAGTCATATTTGTACCTCCCGCATTTGCCAAAGATGCCATCATGGAAGCAGCCGATGCAGGGATCAAGCTCATCGTATGTATTACTGAGGGAATTCCAATCAAAGATATGGTTGAAGCAGCCCACTATGTAAACTCTGTTGGCGCTCGACTTGTCGGACCAAATTGCCCTGGTCTCTTAACTCCAGGTCAGGCGAAAGTGGGCATTATGCCAGCCATGATCTTTACCGAAGGTCCTGTTGGGGTGATCTCAAGGTCTGGAACTCTTACGTACGAGGCCGTTGATCAGTTGACCCATCAAGGACTCGGTCAAACCACTGCAATTGGCATCGGCGGGGATCCAGTCATAGGAACTCGATTTATTGATGCACTCCAGTTGTTTGAAGAAGATCCTGATACAGAGGCCGTTGTGCTGATTGGAGAGATTGGTGGAACAGATGAAGAGGATGCAGCTGCCTATATCACTGATCACATCACCAAACCAGTGATTGCATTTATTGCTGGTGCCACAGCTCCACCTGGACGACGTATGGGGCACGCAGGAGCAATCATTGCGGGCGGCAAAGGAACCGCAGAAGATAAATTTGCGGCGCTGTCCGAAGCGGGGGCGCATATTGTTCGTGATCCTGCTCAAATTGGAAAGGCAACCCGAGAACACGCATTTTAGAGCCCTTAAATGCAGATTCGGCAAGTCACTTTCGTAAAGAGTGCAGAAACGCTTGAGCAGATGCCGAATCCTGCCTTGCCCGAAATCGCGTTCATTGGACGCTCCAATGTAGGCAAGAGTGCACTTCTGAATATGCTGTGTCAAAGAAAGTCCTTAGCACGCACGAGCACAACCCCTGGCAAGACACAGACCTTTAATTTTTATGAAGTGAATCATCAGACCTACTTTGTTGATATTCCAGGGTATGGATATGCAAAAGTAAGTAAAAAAATCAGAGGCCAGTGGCGAAGGAGGATCGCAGAGTACCTCATAAATCGCGAGTCATTAGTCGCTATACTACACCTTGTAGACAGCCGACATGCTCCATCTGAACTTGACAAGGAAGTGATGTTGCTGCTACAAGATACATATGCACAACGGTTTCTTGTTCTCACAAAGGCCGATAAGCTTTCTGGAAACAAAATCACTCAAAGTGTAAAAACAGCTAGGCAGACCCTTGCGGCATGCGGGGAAGAAATCCCGATTATTGTCACATCTGCTCATAGTCGTAAGGGGCAACCAGAATTATTAAATCGAATAGAGACTGTTCTGTCAGACTCCGAAAGATTGTAACCCAGTTTAATCTCCCAAGAAGCTACTGTGCAAACCCTGAGAAATCATTCAAAAATTCATCGTTAACTGTGGATTCCTCAACCGTGCTCTGATCAATCCATGATTTGTGGCCAGTTCACAGGTTTAGACGACATCTTCTATCCTCATTGCAAGGTGCTCCAATGTTATAGACACAGTCTTCTTCAGAGTACATTATCAGGATAACAAGTGATCAATCCTATGTCTGAACTTAACCCGAATAGATAATGCCTGCCAAAAACCAAAAAAATTCCCTTACAGGTCATCACATGCAGGAGTTCATGGGGGATGAATGCTTACCTCTAGCGTAGGGATGCGACCAAGTCTGGAGATAGGAATTGCTTAGCACCCACTGCTTGGGGTCACGCACCAGTGACTCTCGTCAGAACTGGGTGTTGTGCCCTCATCGCTCCATGGCTGATCCACCGTGCCACTTCTCTTTCGCATAGTTTTCTAGTAGCCAGAAGTGCAGGGAGGGGATGGGAATGCCATAGAGTCCGTCTTCCTGCTCGTTAAGGATACCTTGGTGGAGCGCTATCTTAAACTTCTCCTCTGCAACCTCTTTGGGATACTCTTTACAGAGAGCATTCACCACCTCGCGCCTTCGCACGGTGACACCGATGGGTATTTTGGCGAAGACACTCGCTATGGCTTCACGTTGTCCATAGGTTATATCGTGTGCACGGGCATTGTAGTAATCCTTTTGGGCACTACGCCCCTCCGCGAGGGCATCCTCTAGGTCAGAGGCGGATGGTGCACATTGCAAAGTTGAGAGGATGTGTCCAGCGGCATCAGCATAGCACACAAGGTGTTGGGGCCACCCTTGGGATTGAGATGCAAGAGGGTCCAGCCAGTTCTCAGGCACATCACAGCCAAATTCGCCGCCCACATAATCGCGAATGACCGACTTAGCGGGTTCGTGATCCATGGGGCCAAGCCTGACTCGATTCGCTCGGGTAATCCTTGATATGCCAAGTGAACCAAAGGCCTGTCGAGATGTGTCCAGCCCTCCCGCCAGAAAAACCACAGGATGCCCTATCTTTCCGTTGTGGAGAGCATCAAGTGCCGCCTCCGCAACTTTCTTATCTTGTGGAATCTCAGCGAGGGTTTGCAGGTGCTGCGCCTCATCCAAGACCAATAGGAGGGGTTGGGTGCTAGCCGCGTCGCGAATGATGTCAGCTACACCAGACCTCTTTTCCTTTTCGCTCTGCCAGAAATGCTTATACACTGGGAGGTTTAAGGTCGTGGTACCTGTTTTCGGGGTTTGTATTTCACCCGAGAGTATCGGCCATTTCTACGGGGCTTGCAAATTGATCGGGGGTCATCTGAGTGTTGACACGCCACCCCACCTTGGATGCGTCATCAGAGAGAACCGAAAGCAGTGCGGATTTACCTGCACCGGGCGCACCCGTCACAAGGATGATGGATCCACCGCGAATTTGCTCGTAATGGTTGAGTCGCCCCGCAAAGAATGTGCGTATATCATCACGCCCATGAAAATATTTTGAGGGACCCCGATCGTCGGGAGGAATGGGTCGATGCATCTATATAAGACCCTTTTCAGGTACTTTCTGAGCAATAGATTAAAGGTTGTGTGTATAGGCAAGATACGGAAAAGATGCGAATAAGGGTGATTTTTATGGCAATTATATCGCAAAGCAGACAGGCGTTTGAGTAAAAAGAATTTACTTGAGACAGTACACGGTTAGAGATTGAGGATTTGGGGAGTGGACGGGACTTTACGCTTCCAAATTATTTGATGTCACGCTTAGATATTTGTCTTTACTGGAATTGGACCAACTGTAGATCTCAGAATCTAAAACGGTAAATCATGCAGATGTTACAACTTCAGTCTTTTGAAAGCCTCCCTTATTGGCTTCGTATTTGCTCCTTAGGATCCATGGCTTAGAAACACGTTTGATCCAGTGGCAAAAAATCCTATGGGACTCCCCGACATGATAGAGATCATCGGTGCTTCCGATAGCTTGGCATAATTCATTGTGACTTATAATACTGACGACCGGGAAACTTGGAGGCTCAGAGGCCTCAATTTCTTGGCGTTGTCGCTGAAATGAGGAAGCCATCTCATCAGTTTTTTCGGAAGCGATCATTTTCATATCCAGCTGATTGAATTGCTGGGCCAGCATCTTATGCGTCACGGCCATGGCTGATGGAGAGTATATCATGTCTAATGCCGATAACAAGATCACCGCGACTGGGCCAGCAAACCTGTACCACATCATGCTTTGCTCCCCCCACTCAAGCATCACAGCCCCCCACAGAGCACTGATCACAATGATCAAAAATGAAACGACCCTTGAAACAGTTTCAAAGTGTCTCTGACGGGTAATATGGTAACGAATTGACCTATGAACACCAAAGTGAACATCTCCAAATGATGTGCCTAACTGTTTTTTAAGTAGTGTCATTTCTGATGAGTTTTTTAGGTGGAGGTGCAGTATCAGGATCAGCAGATCCTGTTTTAGTGTCACCAGTCTTAGGGGAGTTATAGCAACCTCGTAGGTACGATCAAGTAGATAATCTGGTTTCGTCTCTCAAGTGTATTTCTAATAGTCACCCATACACGTATAATTGGAATAATTGCCTCCTAAAACGCCATTCTATCAAGAAAACTCAGGTGGAGGACTTATTTCAATGTACAGGTAAACATTCGATGATTTCATTGTGACGGGTAGAGTATAAATCCAGATTCTCATTTGCAAATTGCGGATCATCAACTACAAAAAAAGCGGAATCGCCAAAAAGTTTTGTCGCTAGACAACATCCATTCTGTATGGGTTTGCAACTAAGAGATAAGTTTTTTGCCATGAAGGTTTTTGAAGATAAGTCCGACAGCAGGTTGAAAATCATTGATTTCAGTACAGTAACGCAATAAAGCCGCAAAATTTTCAATCTCATAAATTCAAAGCACAAAATACATACAGAGTAGGCGATTCAGCGCTGTTAAGGTGTTGTTCTAGACAGGCACGAGCTAGACAACTGAGGGGAGAAATAACTGCATTCTGATATCGCCAGTAAAGCAAGATTGCTTTTGGAGATGCATGAACCCAAGAAGTCATGGTAGACGAATTGTCACGATTCCCAGATGTGCACAGTGCTATTTCGCACTGAAAAGCATTACTTGCTCAGTCCACATAAATCATATCAAAAAGCCTCGTCAAGATCGCAAGCCTGATTACTGAAGAATGAAGTTGACAGTTGTAGCATTATCCCCAGCCATGATCCTACAGAAATAAACCCCTGGTGCAAGATTCGACGCGTCAATACTGTAATTAAAGGTGCCAGATGAATGCAACGCGTCCACCAATGTCCCCACTTGCTGGCCGAGGATATTGATCAAGACAATCTGGATATTTTTAGGCTTATCCACTTTGATGGAGATCGTTGCTTGATCTCGGAATGGGTTTGGATAGATTGGAGACACCGTAAAGGACACATCAGGATTTGGCGCGGATATACTCGTTTCAATGGGCCCTTTCGGGGTCAGATCTTTTTCCAAAAAGCCACCAAAATTAACCGCATAACGCAAAGCACGAAAAATTGTATTCTGAAGTCGTGGCGAGCCAGGTGGACCAAAAGGTGGAATCACAGATCCTTGAAGCAGAGGGCCAGTATCTATGACAGGGTTGACATATTCCCAGACTATCTGGTCTGAATCAGCAGCAACTTCAAAGATGCGTCCCGTCATTCCCTCAGCGATGAGTGTATTTCCGTTGGGTAGTCGCTGTTGTCCCGACAAGAAATTGCTGTAAAACTCACCTGGCGATGAGAAAGTCCAGACAGATTCAGGATCTTTGAATGAACCGTCAGTATCCTGTTCATACCAGACCTCGTCACTATAAGAACCTTCCATGTAGGGTAATGTGAGCTCATGGACGGTTGAATACTCTCCTTCTGGTTGCCCCACACCGTTCTCAAATACCAAAAGATTCCCTTGCCCAGGTAGACCGTCTTGAATCCACAGGACTGAGTGATGAAAATGAAGAACCTGATCATCAACTGTGCCAGCGTCATAGTTTTGCGGATTTCCCCAACGATAGAGTAGCCGCCCACCTCTCTCAAAATTACCCCCTAACCTCCCCTGTGCTTGCTCAGTGGAAGTACTGTGATCAATGACCCATATTTCATTCAGTCTTGATGCACTTAAGGCAATCACATTAAGTGATTTATTGTAATCTAATGCGTTAAAATGGAGCCAGCTCCCGCCAGTTGCTGTATTAATATCTATGCGGTCAGGGTGCTCGGAGAGTTCCTCCTCATAGTTACTAAGCAAAGGATTGTGATTCTGAACCAGATGATTCCATGAATCCCATTGCCATACAATCTCGATTGTATCGGGCAGGATGGGTTTGAATTCAATGATCCGCTCACTAAAAACTTGATCAGAACCATCAGCAAGGTTTTCCAAGTTATAGCCCACATCTTCTAAGGCCTCGCGATCTCGGCGATCCCAGAGCATTCCAAGAATGTTGCCATTAGGCAGAGGAACGACATCATGATGCAACAAACTGCTGTCTGTGACAAAATCGTACTGCCAGCGCAAGGTGCCATCCCATTCAATGATTTCAACGCGTCCAAACCGGCCTCGCGTATCGGTCCAAGTATTAGCAGAGGCTGAGAGTCGCAATAGGGCTCCATCCGACAGTAATCTGTTTGTGCCTCCCCACGCAGCGCTAACCTCCCACTTGTGCACGGTTTCACCATCAAGATTAATCAAGTAGACCGAGGGATGAAAGCGGGGAGCGATAAGCGTATATCCCTCATATGCACCAGGATCATTGCGCATAAGTCCGACCGTACGGTCCTGAGCCAACACACTGAAACTTCCACCTAATAGAATCACACATAAAAATGGTGACCAACCAGACAGGCTATAAATGAATCTGAAAAATTTGAATAACATCTCAAAAGAATCTAATGATTGGAGTGATAGATCGAAAGTCGTTCAATACGGTGGAAAATGATTCCGGCAGGTGGATACGATTCTCTACGTATCTCTGCCTCATAAACGACATCCTTTGTTGTATAGTCTACCTCAATTGTTTTACCATTGGGGCCGTTAACATGGTTCGCGCCAGGCATAAATACGACCGTATTCTCCTGGGCATGGTAATCTACATCCGAGACAATAGATGAGTAGGTCAAACGCCCGCGGTTACGGCCATAGTCCCATATCTGCTGAATGGTCATCGCGTCATCATCAATTGCATATTCTACCGCACGACTGAATAAAGATTCGTTTTGGTAGTTTCGGTTCTCTCCATTGTCAAACTGGAATATGGTACCACGAGCTGTAAACTTGGGTGCATGTTGATACCATGACCACGAGAATTCGCTGTGAGGCCTATGTCCATCCAAAATCTGAATATCAGCAATCGGATTACCTTTGGCATCCAGAGGCTGTAAGAGCTTTGTACTTAAGTCTGTTCCATTACCCGCTTGCCCCCAGCCTCGGTGCGGCGCCAAAATCCATATCACCTCGTTATCACGCGTCAACTTAACAGTACCCTGAGATCTCCCAGAGACGATGATGGCATCGGCTATTGGATCATAAGTCAACCCATTGGCATGAAACCAGTCCCTAGAATTAGTACTCCATGTGCGGCGGCGATGATCCAGAGACTCTCTTAGATCCCACACATTCGAAATGACCCCAGAGTTGCGATCAATCTCTACAATGTGGTCCTCAATTGTTGCAATTCCATGCCGAGAAACAGTCGCAAGAAGATTTCCATTAGGAAGCTCAAATACGTTGTGATGAAATGAATAGCCATGCAGCGGCCATTCATTCACGACGCGTCCTAACATATCCATTTCAACCAAGCGCCCGCTATTGCCATCTCCAAAGTATAAGTTTCCATTTTGGAGTCGCTCGACACCAGCATCATAGAAAAGACGATGAAGCGTTGGGTGAGTTGCCAGATTGGCATACCATCGAATATGACCATACTCGTCAAACATGAAAGGAAGTTGAGGTAACTCTGAATTTGTATGGCCGAAGTAACTGACAAGATTCATACCTTGCTTTTTGAGCTTCGTATTGACATTTACCTTGATAGTCGGAAGTTCAGGGGGAAGATCTGGAGTATCAATGAAGCGCAGTTCTTCTCCTAAAAACTCCCCCTGACGATCATAAAATCGTAGCCGTATTGTATTTTGATGCAATGGGTAAAGCCCAAGAACAGGTAACATGAATGATGTTTTGACCTCTGAAAACCGATGGATCAGAGGCTCCGTGCCTTCGCTTTGGGGATCTATTTGAAGTTCTACCTGAACAGGTTCAGAGACTTCAAGTGTCAATTCTGCGGCAAGTGGAGCGTAGCCCGTAGGATTCAAGATCAGGCGTTCACTTAAGATGTAGCGTTCAAGCCCTGAATCTCCTTCATCAGTGGGGCTACTATCACATCCAATGATGAAACTAATTATCAATGACGAAGCGATTGATCTTAAATGATATTTCATCAAATCCTGGTGTGGGGTCGCAACATGTAAGCTATGTTAAATCACTAAAGTAGAGGCAGATACGAAACTCTTTACCAATTGTATGGCACTAAATCAACTGTCGGTTGTTAGATCAATCTCTGATAGTCACAGGCGGTAAGTTTGAGTATCGTCCATGTTGGACTATCAAATGATCACTACTTCTTAAACATCCACCTTAGTCAAGACCGTGTATGCTCAGGGCGTATTAAAGATATGATAGGTGAAGCGCAAAGAACTAGGCAGCTTCCACTTTCTACATAGCAGAGGAAGTGGAGCCAAGGGGAGTCGAACCCCTGACCTCTTGAATGCCATTCAAGCGCTCTACCAACTGAGCTATGGCCCCATTACGACCTTACACACAATCTCAGATCTAAAGTTCCAACCGGCGGTAACCTATCGGACAGACCTTTCATTATGATTGTACAAAACAATGCAGATAGGATCACCTATCAAGCGCTAGAAATTGTTAAATTTGGTGGGACTTCTATAGCCACAGCGCAAGGAATTCAACGCGCCATTCAGCTCGTACACAATCGTCCTCTTGAGATGCGTTGCCTCGTTGTAGTTTCAGCTCTTGGAGGTGTGACCGATAAGCTCATAGAGTTAATCAATCATTCGCTTGCCCAAAAAGAGGTTGATCTCGGCCTAATCGCAGAGCTATCAGATATGCATCAGACGATTGTAGACGATCTGATATTAGATGGTGAAAAACAACAAATACGTGATTTACTTGATGAGTTATGGGAAGAATTGACAAGCCTGATTCAGGGAATGATTCTGGTCAGAGAATGCACTAAACGGACTCAAGATGCCATTTTGAGTATCGGCGAGCGCGCATCCGCACCGTTAGTTTCGGCTGTATTTCGAGCAGCAGGTGAAAAATCTCAACCAATGGACGCACGCGAATTGATCCTTTCAGATGACACCTATGGCGAGGCCAATGTAGACTTTGATCAATCAACACAAAGAATTCGATCTCGATTACAGAATCTTCCGAGTCAAGGCATCACGGCTGTTATAACTGGATTTATTGCATCTGCTCCTGATGGATCTACGACCACGCTGGGGCGGTCTGGTAGCGACTATACGGCGACCATCGTTGGCTCAGCTCTACGCGCTTCACGGATTGTGATCTGGACAGATGTTGACGGCGTGCTATCCGCGGATCCTCGGGATGTTCCCGAAGCATTTCCCCTAGCGCGCTTGAGTTATGCTGAAGCTGCAGAAATGGCTTATTTTGGAGCGCGAGTGCTTCACCCCAAGACCATGAGGCCAGTGCGAATGCTTGGTATTCCATTATTGATCAAAAACTCGTTAAATCCCAAAGCACCAGGAACTCTGATTTCAAATGAATCCCAAGCGGTAAAGCTCAAGGTCAAAGCCATTTCTACGATACGAGATGTCTCGGTCATTATGTTAGAGGGGAGCGGGATGCTAGGGATGCATGGGATTGCAGCACGTGTTTTTGGAGCTCTGGCAGATCAGAAAATTAATGTACTGATGATTGCGCAGGCCTCCAGTGAGCACAGTATCTGTCTGGTGGTTCGCGAAACGGATGAAGATTCCGCGGTCAAAACGTTGCGAAGCGCATTTGTTGTTGAGCTAGCCACTAGAGATGTCAGCAAAATTTATTCAATTCCAAGATGTGCAATCGTTTCTGCTGTTGGTGATCAGATGCGTCATCAGCCTGGTCTTGCAGGGCGTATGTTTGCGACATTAGGAAGAAGTCGAGTGAATGTATTATCCATTGCACAAGGAGCGGCTGAAACCAATATTTCAGCCGTTGTACGCGATGATGAAGTGCGACGAGCGGTTCGAGCTTTACATGAATCCTTTCCGCTTGGTCGACTTCGAGCACATATCTGTTTGTTAGGGCCTGGGCGCGTTGGCTCTCATTTGTTGAAACTACTTGCAGAGCAGAGACAAGATCTACTCGATCGTGTCAAGTTGAATGTGAAGCTCATCGGTATTGCGAATTCAAAGAAGATGCTCTGGAGTCCAGATGGATTGGAGTTTGATGATGCGGCAGCCAATCTCGTCGATGGTCAACCATCGAACCTAAACTGGTTAATTGAACAACTTGGGGCGAGTCGATTAGAGAGGATTGTTATTGTTGATGCCACTGCAAGTGAAGACGTTGCGTCCTACTATCCCGATTTTTTGGAATTAGGCTTCGGAGTTGTGACAGCCAATAAACTGGCCAACACGTTAGATTTACCGTTTTATCAGAGACTCCAGACGGCTGCGAAGCGGCACGGAGTGTCATTTCGTTATGAGACGACCGTTGGTGCTGCGATTCCAGTGATTTCCACAATCAAGGATTTGATTCGGTCGGGAGATCGTGTTCACAAGATTGAAGGCATTTTTTCTGGCACATTAGCCTATGTCTTCAATCGTCTAGATGCGGGTATTTCCTTTTCATCAATTGTTGAGCAGGCGCATCAAAAGGGGTGGACAGAGCCCAATCCAGCTGATGATCTCAGCGGAGAAGATGTGGCTCGTAAACTATTGATTTTAGCAAGAGAGGTTGGACTTGCAGTTGAGCGCCGTCATATTAAGGTGGAATCTTTGATCCCCAAAGGGATGAATGCTGAGACACCTCAGAAACTATTTCAAGAGCTCAAAGCAGTAGATGATCAGTGGAAAAAAAAGGTGGAGCAGGCAGCGTCAAATGAGCAGCGACTCCGCTATATTGCCCGCTTTGAGGGAAATCAGCTAGATGTGAGCGTTCGTGCGGTCACCAACGACTCCCCATTTGCAACCCCATCTGGACGAGGAAATGTCATCGTATTTACCACGGATCGCTACAGCGATGAGCCCCTTGTTCTGCAAGGCCCTGGTGCGGGGCTTGAAGTCACCGCAGGTGGATTGCTGATAGATTTGATTCATTCTGCAGAGCTGATGCCCTGACCGATCGTCATGCTTGGTGACTGATGATAGTTCCGTTAAGAATTGCGATTGCTGGTACTGGAAAGATGGGTGAGGCTGTAGAGCAGAGTGCAAAGCAGAGGGGGCATTTAATCGTTGAAAAATTTAATAGCCGTCGCCCTGTTTTGGATGCATCGTTCAAGAGTAACCCTGATGTTGTGATTGACTTTACTCGGCCGGATTTGGCCATCACCCATATGACCTATTACTGCAAGACCAAAACGCCCGCGGTGATTGGAACCACTGGATGGTATGATCATCTGATTGAGATGCAGGATCTTTTTAGATCTCATCAATCGGTTGCGATTTATGGATCAAATTTTTCTTTGGGGATACAACTTCTTGCTCAAGCGTTAAATGGTTTATGTCCGCTTTTGAATCAGCTCCCTGAATTTGATATTGCTGTGCATGAAGTTCATCATTCTAAAAAAGCGGATTCTCCAAGTGGCACTGCAATTACCCTAGCGCATCTACTTTTGAAAAATCTTGATAGAAAAGATCAATGGGAGACACCCTCAGTACTTGGTGATCCATCCATGCTTCAAGTAAGCGCAACACGTCTAGGACATGTTTTTGGACAGCATCGTGTCATCATTGATGGACCAGCTGACCACATTGTTTTGGAGCATACCGCCAAGAGTAGAAAGGGCTTTGCTCTTGGAGCTGTGAGAGCTGCGGAGTGGATTCAGGGGCGTTTGGGTTTATTTACTATTGAAGACATGCTAATGCACTGGCTTACACATCGTTCTGATTGAATGTCAATGATGTTTAGAGGAACGGCTCCTGCGTTAGTTACACCATTTACTTCGGATGGTGAAATTGATACGTCAACATTTTGTGCTCTGATTGATCGTCAAATTGTAGCAGGGGCATCAGCACTGGTTGTACTGGGCACCACCGGCGAAAATGCAACCATTACCCCACAAGAGCGAACGAAACTCGTTGCATGTTCTGTAGAGTATGTCAATGGTCGTGTTCCGCTGATTATTGGGACGGGGAATAACTCAACCCAAGAAAGTATTACTTTTTCTGTTGAAGCAGCGGCACTAGGCGCCGATGGTATCTTAGTCGTTGGGCCATACTACAATAAACCACCTCAGCGTGGATTCCAAGGGCATGTTCAGGCGATCGCTGATGCAACCTCGTGTCCTATCATTCTCTATAATGTTCCAAGTCGAACGGGGTTTGATGCCACAACTGAGTGCATTCTTGAGCTTGCGCATGAAATCCCGTCAGTCGTTGGCGTGAAGGAGGCATCAGGGGACTTAGCAAAGGTTGCAGATTTAATTGCTGGTCGACCGGAAGGATTCGCTGTGTATTCTGGAGACGATGAATGGACGCTATTCTTTTTAGCGCTAGGCGGGGATGGGGTCATCTCTGTGGTGAGTAATGTTATTCCAAAATTAATGGGTAAATTAGTTCAATTGGGGCTTAATGATAAAATCGCCGAAGCCTCAAATCTTCACTACAAGATTTTGTCTGCCATGCGAACATGTTTTTATGACACCAATCCCATCCCAGTAAAGGCCGTTTTGGGGCGACTCATGCAATGTCAACCAGACTTACGCTTACCTCTTACCGTGATGTCAAAAGATGATGGAGATGTGGTACTATCGCGTTTCTCCTCTGCACTTGACCTTGAAGATCTATGCGAGTGCCCAATCCTTTAGCAAATGAACCATGTTTGTAATCTGACGCACAAAGAAGTAAAATGGTTTTTCATATATGGTGACTTAGTGGCAACATTCAAGGTGTATTGCATAGATAAGTTTTCTGTAAATTCAAAATATGAGCCCAACAGTCCTTTAATGTAGTTGTGATCACGTAGGGCGTATGGTCATAAATAATCGCAAACAATCAAGATGGATGTAATTTCTGGAATGGACGGTGACAATGGGCGGATAATTCCACTGAATATTACCGAGGAAATGCAATCCTCGTACATTGATTATTCAATGTCGGTAATTGTAGGGCGTGCACTTCCTGATGTGAGGGATGGATTAAAACCTGCCCATCGTCGTGTACTCTTTGGGATGAATGAGTTGGGATTAACTCCTGGCTCTACCTATAAAAAGAGCGCGCGTATTGTTGGGGAAGTACTGGGTAAGTATCATCCTCATGGGGACACCTCTGTCTACGATACGATGGTACGCATGGCACAGGACTTTTCTCTTCGATGCCCATTGGTAGACGGTCAGGGTAATTTCGGGTCTGTGGACGGCGATTCAGCAGCGGCTATGCGATATACTGAAGCAAGGTTGACACGTCTGGCATCCGAGTTGCTTCGGGACATTAAGCAGGATACAGTTGATTTTCAAGAAAATTTTGATGGCTCCTTAGAGGAACCTGTCGTATTGCCGGCTGCGGTGCCTAATTTACTGGTCAATGGAGGTGATGGGATTGCAGTGGGGATGGCCACAAAGATTCCGCCCCATAATCTTCGAGAAGTGGCCTCAGCGATTATTGCCTACATTGAGAACCCAATGATTGACACGGTTGGTCTCATGGAGCATGTTCCAGGGCCGGATTTTCCCACAGGCGGTATTATTTACGGGGTTAAGGGAATTCATGAAGCATATCATACAGGGCGGGGGCGCATCCTCATGCGCGCAAAAATGCATGAGGAGGAGATTGGGGGAAGTAGGATTGCACTGGTCATCACGGAAATTCCTTATCAGGTTAATAAGGCCGTCTTAGTGGAGAAGATTGCAGATTTGGTCCGAGACAAGCGCATTGAAGGCATCAGTGATTTACGTGATGAGAGTGACCGCGATGGCATGCGAATCGTCATTGAACTCAAAAAGGATGCGCATCCTAAAGTTGTAGAAAACAAGTTGTATAAGTTTTCAAGATGCCAACAATCTTATGGAGCGAATTTGGTGGCTTTGGTGAATGGGCGCCCCGAGACATTGACGCTCAAAGATACCGTTGTCCACTTTGTAAATCATCGGCATGAAGTTGTCACTCGCCGGACGCAATACCAACTCAAGGAAGTTCAGAAGCAGGCGCATATTTTGGAGGGGCTCGTGATTGCGCTGGATCACTTGGATGCCGTGATTACGATGATTCGTGAATCAGCAGACGTAGATCTTGCCCGACAATGTCTTATAGATGGTATTTGGCCACCAAAGTTAACATCCGATCAGCTACAGCGGCTAGGACTTCCCGAACGTTCGCCTGGAATGGAGGATCACGGAAGAGACAGTTGGCTCACCGAAGCGCAGGCAAATGCAATTTTAGCACTGCGGCTGAGTCGTCTCACTGGGTTGGAACGTGATAAGATTTTGGAGGATTTTCAGGCGAAGAAAGAGGAAATTATTCGTTTGACGGAGATCCTTAACAGCGAAGAGATTCGCATGAACATCATTAAGGAAGAGATTCAAGAGATTGCTGAAAAATATGGTGATGAGCGGCGTACAGAGATAGATCCTTTGGGTGGAGATGATATCGTCATTGAGGATATGGTTGATAATTTTAGGGTTGTCGTCACGGTATCTCATCAGGGGATCATCAAGAGAACGCCTCTGACGGACTTCCAGATTCAAGGACGGGGTGGAATCGGGTCTAGAGGAAGCACACTTCGGACTGATGATTATCTTGAGCATCTATTTGTTTCGTATAATCTTGACTATTTATTGATCTTCACTGATCATGGGCAGTGTTATTATTTACGTGTGTATAATATTCCTATCGGAGCTAGAACGGCCAAAGGCCGTAGCATACGTAATTTAATTTCTATACATGAGGACGATCATATTCGCTCAGTGCTTCCGGTGAGCAAGGAAGATTTTCGCAGTGAAAGTTTTCTGAAATCGCACTATGTGTTATTCGCGACGAAGGCAGGGCTTCTCAAAAAAACGGCACTTTGGCATTATCGGAATCCTTGGAAGAAGGGGCTTCGCGCCATCAAGATACGAGAGGGTGATTCAGTACTAGAGGCTCGTTTGACCGATGGAAACTCACAAATCATTCTCGCTTCGTCGGCCGGGTATGCTAATCGTCGTTCGGAAAGTCGTATTCGAGCCGTTGGCCGAATATCACAGGGAGTGATTGGGATGCGTCCTCAGAAGGATCATCACGTTCTGGGAATGGTTGTTGTGACCGAAGACACTGAAAAGACTCTGTTGACGATCAGTGCAAATGGGTATGGAAAACGATCACGGATCAGCGATTTTCGTGAGGTGCTTACCCCTGGAAAAGGCGTTATTGCCCTCCGGACCAATGAAAAAACAGGACCTTTGGTTGCGATTCGTGGAGTCAAAGAGTCTGATGATTTGATGATCATTACTCAAGATGGTACACTCATTCGACAAGCAGTTGAAAATATTAGAGTGATGCGCCGCTCAACTCAGGGGGTTCGTTTGATTCGCCTCAGGGAAAATGATGCGATCGCTGATGTGACGCGTGTTGTTGTAGAAGATGGGGACACACCTGAGCAGGATAACACAGACTGATTAGTGGGCACTTGAAGTCAGGTTTCAAAACCAAACCCTATCTTGTGAAAAAAGTGTTGCACTTGCACAGGAAATAACGAACTGTGTTATGTCAACCGTAGGTTTCGTTCAGGTAGATGTTGACAAACAGCACACAGCCGTCAAACCCAACCGACTTTCTCTTCTATCAATCGTAAGGCGCATTCATTGTTGGTCAGGATATTAAGAACTACTTATGGGAGGTTATCTGGTTTCAAGTTCCAACTTAGCTGATGCCCATTCGTAGAGATGTTACCCGTCAACTCTTTGGTTGATCACCTGTTTCTCTGGTCTTAACATTCATTAGCAGGGCCATGATATAGCCGTGGAGTGACTCAACAAGAGTTTAACTACATACGAATACGTCCGCGGGTATCAGGCGCACCCCTGAGCGCCTTAAACCCATGATCCACGATCATCTGATTGAGGGTGGTCCAAATGTCGTGGGTGATCAGACTTACATTGTTGATGATCGTCTGCGCACGATACAAGGACTCATGACCAAAATCACTCGTATCATTTTGTAATAAGGTGCGAATGCTTGCAGAGTTATTAACCGTAAACGTCAATCGTTCAAAGTCACAATTCAGGTCAAACTTGAATACGGCTAAGACAAATATGCGCCAGTACGTCAGATCTGGTTGCTCCGTGTTTTGATCGGTGTTCTCTCTGATCGTCTCTCGCAGGTACATGACAATCCAATCCCGTAGATCTGTGGCCATCCACATGGACTGCAATGCCAATATGATTCGTGGAATATCGTCTCTGGAGTGAGGATCTACAACGATGTTTTCAATGGAAGTTGCCTCCCGCATAGAGGCAGGATTAAATTGTGCACTCATGATGATAGTAAGATTAAATGAAAGTCAAAGATTTTAGCAAGAGATTCTGAAAGAACATTACTGGATAAGTCTATAAACCAGTGATATCTGCAGCAGGAGGGAAGGGTCCTTTTTTCATGAAGAATCTTCGCTTCCTAAAATAACCGCAAAATGAGCAGGCGAACCACCAGGAACTACATCTAAAATGTAGTCCTTTTAATGCAATGCTGACCCAGAAATGGGGTTTATTGTCAGGCGTTATACAATCTTAAACAAATCTCTGATCCTAATGTGTGATTCTACGCTTGAACAATAAGATAGGAATCTAAAAATACTACTTTGTCTAACAGCTGCAGATTGAACATCTTCAAATACCGTATGTGAAAACCACGTCATAATTTATCATCATGTCTATTGAAAGTCTTTAATTCAATTAGAAGAAGTCTTCGTGAATTTGTTAGGGGGCGTTTTGAGGACATAGACCTTAAACTCATTCAACTTTCGTGAGATGCCTCCATTTATTGAAAATAAATTCGTGATCAAAGATGAGATCATAGAGTTGTATTATCTCTAATCGCAAGTTTGCAAGGGCATCAGACTTTTGAGCCAACTTGGTACCCGTCAGAATCGGATTGCCTTTCTTGAGGAGCGCTTTGTGCTGGACTTTATCAACCGAATCTCCCAGATGCTTCGCGACATGAAACCGATCAAAGCAGATCTTCTTTTTTGCGTATGCAGACAAGCTAAGGTTGCACTAATATAGGCAGGCCACATGTCCATGCTCCTGATCTCGTTCAACTGCTCGGTGGATAATTGCTAGCGCATCAACACCTTTTGATCACACCCAATGCCAGTACATGGGATGTAATTTCACATCTGAGGTATCAATTGCGCTCAGACAATATTCTCTCCATTTCATTTTCCACGCGTCCATGAGATTCACGCACCTATTGGGCAGATCTGCGTGCTGGTTGATCATTTATGAGTTTATATGTGTATAAAAATACTACTCCCCCTACGCCTTCGACCGTAGGGTGCAGGGCCTCTTAGGAGGCCCTAGCTTTTTTACTGCCATGCGTACTATTGTATATGTAGACGGATTTAATCTATTACGGATCTTTACGCGGTACACCATTTAGGTGGCTTGATCTCCCATTGCTGTTTGAAAAGATCTTGCCAGAAGGTTATCAGATTCATAGTGTGAGATATTTTACAGCAAAAGTGTCATACTTTCCCTCCGATCCGTTATCACCTCGCAGACAGGAAGTATATCTTCGAGCCTTGAAATTATATAAACCAGTGGTAAAAATCCATTTAGGACATTTCTTGAGTCATCAAGTCATGATGCCCTTAGCATACCCCACAAAAGAGCAAAAGATGGCTCGTGTAATCAAGACCGAAGAGAAAGGCTCCGATGTGAATCTTGCCGCATATCTTCTGTCCGATGCAATGCGCGAAATCTGTGACTGTGCCGTAGTAGTCACGAACGATAGTGATATTTCCGGGGCATTAAAGTTGGTCAAAAAGTATACCAACGTTCGCATCGGTGTAATTACGCCTGGCAAACGCTATACATCCGCCCAGTTAAAAAAATATGCAGATTTTATCAGGCGTATCCGCACAGGTGCTCTGAAATTGGCGCAATTGCCTAAATCCATACCGATACGAACATCTTTAAGCCTAAGCTATGGTAAACCGAAATTCCCAGACTCATCAAGCCTCGTACTTCACAAGTCCAATTGCTTATTCTTTGATCAGCATCACCCCCCGGAATCCTCATTTCTCTTCTAAATAGTGCCTGACAATAAACTCTAATTCTGGGTTAGCATAGGATCGCAAGGGCTATATTTTACAAGTACTTACCGATAGTTTGCTTGTTCATTTTGCGGTTATTTTAGGCGTTGAAGATTTTTCATGAAAAAATCGAAACTTTTCCTGTGGCGGTGGATATCACTGTATTTATAGGACTTTTCTGGGGTTTTTCTTTCTGAATTGATCAAGATTTGAAAAATCTTCACCGTTCATTTAATCACATCATTGACCATGCGCGCACAATTTGACACTGAACCGACACTGGGGATGAACTCCATTGAGGATCTTTTCGTAGATCCTAATTCCAGAGACGACACGTCCCAAATCATCTTGGCATTGCAGTCCATCTGGATGGCCACAGATCTACGGGATCGGATTGTCATGTACCTGCAAGAGGCGATCGGAGAGAACACAGATCAGACTACGGGGCGCCCGGGTTTGACGTACTGGCGTATCTTTGTCTTAGCCGTACTAAAATTCGGGCTTGATTATGATTTTGACCGATTGACGTTTACGGTTAATGACTCTGCGCTCATTCGCACCTTATTACAAAATGATACGAGTGATTTTGGTACGAAGTCCTTGTATCGTGTGCAGACGATTATCAACAATGTGAGTCTGATCACCGATGACATTTGGTTGACCCTCAATCGGATGATCGTGGATCATGGGTTAGAGGTCTTTGGGGTTGCATCTGATGCGCCTTTGGAAGCGCGGACGGATTCGTATGTGGTGGAAACCCATGTTGAGACACCCCATGATGTTCGGTTATTGCGCGATTCAATCATTCTGGCCATGCAGCTTGCTTCAAGGGCCTGGGAGGCCTTCAATTTAGGGGCGTACGACATTGGCGTCAGTTAAAGCATTTGATTATTACGGTTAACAATGCCTATTTGGAGATCAACACCACCAAGAAGCGTGAGACGAATCCAGAGCTGGTCTTAGCCTTCTTTAAGATTTGTTACTATCGAATTCAGAAGTGTATACTGGTCTTGGATAAGATCAAAGAACTTGACCCAAGTTCAAGTCGGATTGCGCCATTAGAAAAGGTGATTGAACAGTTCAATCGGTTGGTAGATTTGGTTCATCGTCGTGTGATAGAGGGGGAAAAGATTCCCAATGCAGAGAAGTTATTATCGCTCCATGCCGAGCATACACGTTGGATTGTCAAGGGGAAGGCCATGCCCAATCAGGTAGAATTGGGGGTTCCCGTCGCGATCACCCAATGTCAACATGGCTTGATTCTGGGATGGGAGATCATATGGACGCAATCAGATGTAGATATGACCATTGAGATCGCCACCAAGTATCGGACAGAGTTTGAAAACCTTGGATCCATGAGTTTTGATCGCGGGTTTTGGTCGCCTCAGAATTTTGAGGCATTAAGCGCTCTGGATATAGAGGTCATTCTTCCCAAAAAGGGCTATAAGAACAAGATAGAGCGCGAACGAGAATCGGCGGAAGAGTTTCGGCGAAAACGTCGGCAGCATGCGCAGATTGAGTCCTGCATCAACTCTGGCATGGTGGTGCACGTATTCGTACCAAAGGAGGTAAGGCGGGGTTTGCGCGAAGCATCGGTGCAAGTGTGGTCGCCACGAATTTGTGCCGAATCGGGAAGGTGTTGATGGCCCGACACCGAGAGTCGTTTCGCCAAGCGGCGTAAATTACTCTTCATTGAGTCACAAAAAAACTTACTCCACCATTGGAGGTGGGAAAGGTGCGTCCGTGCGGCAGAGATTTTAGGCAAAATCGGTGGCCTATGCACTGAATTTGGATCAAATATAGGTGAGGTTTGCAGATCGGTGAAATAGATCAAAAATTTCGCGACTAAAATCGGAGAGTCTGCCCAGCAGTTAATAAAAAATTCGTATATTAAGCCCCGCAAAAAATTGTGACACCCCAAAGTAGGGGTTTTTTGTCAGGCACTAAATACATCCGTTGTACTAATGGATACATTCCTTACCTTGGTTGAATCGGTTTTACGGGGTTGTTTGAAATCTTGTTGAAATAAACCCATGATCCAACCCCGTCTACTTGATCTTGGTGAAGAAAGAATGGTGGAGACGGTTATATTGCTTATGATGATAATCTTCAAAATACTCCCAAAGACGAATTATTCATGTAGATGGCCATTCACATCTTTCATCACGCTGATATTTCTATAATGGCATGTTTTATATTGGTCAATCATTAGTTAGGGAACTGAATTAATAGATAATTCACCTTATTACATCATTGCAACCTCTTCGCGTTCTGACTCTTTGGTCACATTCCCAGATAGGATCACTCGCTCAAGTACATGAATGCCTTCATCAATTTCTTTTTTGGTAATTGTTAAGGCCGGCCGAAAACGAATGGAAGATTCACCGCAACCAATGATGATCACCCCATTGTCATAACACTGACTCAAGATGTTATTGCGCAGAGATCTAGACGAGACATCCACGGCGCACATCAAGCCACGACCACGAGCGTTTGACAAATGCGGCGATTGCTCGGCTAACTCTTCAAGTTGAGTCAACAAGTAGTGCCCAACTGAAGAGGCATTATCTAAAAGAGAGTCCTCCTCCATGATTTCTAAGATTCGATCAGCTCTGACCATGTCAACTATATTTCCGCCCCAAGTAGAGTTAATGCGTCCAGGCTTGACAAAGACATGATCCTCTACCTCATCAAGGCGAGTTCCAGCAAGTACACCACACACCTGCGTCTTTTTTCCAAATGCAATGAGATCGGGGGTCACGCCCATCGGTTCCCATGCCCAGAAGGTACCAGTAATCCCTGCACCACACTGAACCTCATCAAAAATCAGCAGTGCATCATTCTCTAAACATAGTTGCTTGAGTGCTTGAAGAAATTCGGGCCGGAAATGATTATCGCCCCCTTCGCCTTGGATGGTCTCTAAGATAATACAGGCAATTTCGTCTTTACGCTCCTCAAAATAGGATTTGGCCTGCATCAGAGCTCGAGACTCCATGCGTTCCACAAGATCCAAGTTTTCTGAAAGAGGAAACGTGATCTTTGGATTTACTATCCTCGGCCAATCAAATTTGGGAAAATAATTAGTTTTCCATGGATCCGATGTATTGGTTAATGAAAGGGTATACCCACTTCGACCGTGAAATGCTTCGCGCAAGTGCATGACTTGTTGTCCGTGGTTGGCGGAGATACCTTTTGCAATGTTTTTACGAACTTTCCAATCAAACGCCGCCTTAAGAGCATTTTCAACTGCCAACGCTCCTCCTGAAATAAAGAACGCATATGGTAAGGCATCAGATTGTGCAACTCTGTGGAAGGTATCTAAAAATCCTGCCATATGAGCCGTCTGAATGTCGGAATTTGCAATCTTATTGACCGCAGCATCGGATAGGCGCTCAAATGCTTCAGGATCAGATTTGAATTTTGGGTGATTCATTCCTAGCATGCTACTAGCGAAAAATCCAAAAAAATCAAGATAAGTTTTTCCTGATAGGTGATCAACGAGTCTAACACCTTGACTTTCTCGCATGTCAAGCACAATCGGCATCATTCCTGCTGCATTGATATGACTGCCAAAAATATGAGGGACTTGCTCAGGGCGGATACTAATCATGAAAAAAATTGCGATATTATGGATCAATTAATGAATTTTAGAGTAGGCGTGTTCTAATCACTAACTTACTAAATTGTTGAGATCTAAATTTACAAAAATTTCACATCTTTCTGGCAAAATGATTTCCGATAAGCAGATGGAATCATCTACTGGGGATGGCGTAGATAGCTTCGTTGGATTGCCAGTCATTGAATCTGCCTCTCGAGCGCGGCGCCCTGACTGGTTACGTGTCAAGCTTCCCTATGGCCCGGTATACCGAAAATTGGTGGATTTAATTGAGGAGAATGACCTGCACACTGTATGCCAGAGTGCCCGGTGTCCTAATATGGGAGAGTGTTGGACAGCTGGGACAGCAACGTTTATGATTCTCGGCAATGTATGTACTCGATCGTGTGGCTTCTGTGCAGTTCAAACAGGTAGACCAGAATCTGGCTTAGATTATGATGAGCCGCGTCGTGTGGCCCATGCTGCTCGCGTAATGGGACTCAAACATGCCGTCATCACCTCAGTCAATCGAGACGAAAGAAAAGACGGAGGAGCGCCGATCTTTGCTGAGACAATTCGACGAATCCGAGAGGAAATTCCAGGGTGCACTGTAGAAGTTCTTATTCCAGACTTTCGCGGAATTTGGGAAGCACTCCAAGTCGTTTTGGATGAACGCCCAGAGATCCTAAATCACAATGTGGAGAGTGTGCCTAGATTATATAGAAAGGTTCGCCCTCAGGCAGATTATACTCGGTCTTTGGAAGTACTTCAAATTTCCAAGCAACAGGGGTTACGTACAAAGAGTGGAATCATGGTTGGACTCGGCGAAACCGAGGATGAAGTATTTGAATTGATGGATGACTTTGTAAGTGTTGGAGTAGATGTAATGACGATTGGGCAATATTTACAACCCACGCGCCTCCACCTAGATGTAGAAGAATTTATTCATCCAGATCAGTTCAAGCGGTACAAAGAGATTGGAGAACAGAAGGGCATTGAACATGTAGAGAGCGGGCCGCTTGTTCGTAGCTCTTATCACGCTGAGCGTCATGTGTAGAGACATTTCAATGGAGTTCATTGCTTGATCCAAGGCGTACAGTATAGGCATCAGTCAATGAGCTCTGCTCTGTCCCAACTAGTCATGATGGAGCGATTTGGCAGGTTGAGAGACCGGCAAATAATATGAACCCTAAAACAAGTATTCTGCAACGCACAAAAGAATTTGGAATCTTACTGTTGGGGGATCGGTGCACCTCGTTCATTTGGAATACAAGGACCTGTAGGGCGCTCATCTTCTGGAACTGCGTAGAACTCTCTCAGATGTGCGAGTTCAGCTTTTAGGTTTGATACAGTTTCGGTATAGGTGATATCATCATACACGCTGTTCATTTCCATTGGATCTTTTTCAAGATCAAAGAGCTCCCATTCGTCACGGTTATAAAAGTAGATGAGCTTGTAGCGCTCAGTTCGCACGCCATAATGACGCTCAACGCAGTGGTAGCCTGGATATTCATAGTACTGATAATAATGACTGGTACGCCAATCGTCTGGAGTATTTCCGAGGAACAATGGTTTCAGGCTTCGTCCTTGGATATCGGTTGGGATCTCGGCACCCGCCAGATCAAGGAAGGTAGCTGCAAAATCCAAATTCGAGACCATTGCATGATTAACACTTCCAGCTTGGATTTTTCCAGGCCACCTTACAAGAAGTGGAGTGACGAGTGATTCTTCATACATCCAGCGCTTATCATACCAGCCATGCTCTCCCAAATACCATCCTTGATCAGAGGTATAAATGACGACCGTATTCTCGGTAAGTGACTGTTCCTCAAGAAAATCAAGTAAGCGCCCTACATTGTCGTCAATGCCAGCAACCGTCCGCAAGTACTCCTTTGCATAACGTTGATACTTCCACCGGGTTAGCTCGTCTCCCACTAAGTTTGACTTGTGAAACTCCAGATTTCGAGGACCGTAAATAGCCTCCCATTGATATTTTTGCTCGTCATTCATGCTCCATGGTGGTGTGAGTTTAAGGTCATCTATGTTCATATGTTGAGCAATTGTCATTCCTTGGTCGGCTGCGGGAGAGGCACGATTAGAGTAGTCGTCAAATAGATTTGGAGGCTCTGGGATCATTTCATCCGCATATAGCGCAAAGTGATCTGGACTTGGATGCCATTCCCTGTGCGGGGCTTTGTGCTGGTACATGAGCATAAAAGGCTTGGATGGATCTCTTTGAGTTTCCAGCCATTCTAATGCCAGATCTGTGATAATATCAGTGGTATATCCATCTATTTGAACTGTATCATTAGGAATGAGGAAACGCGGATTATAATATGGTCCCTGACCAATAAGGACTTGCCAATGATCAAATCCAGTCGGATCACTTTGCAGATGCCATTTTCCGATCAGGCTGGTTTGATAGCCTGCGGCTTGGAGGAGTTTGGGGAACGTTTGCTGTGCCCCATCAAACCTGTTCCCGTTGGTTAATTGTCCATTAATATGGCTATGTTTGCCAGTGAGAATCACGGCACGGCTGGGGGCGCAAATTGAATTAGTGACAAGGCACTGGGTAAAGCGCATGCCTTCATTGGCAATTCTGTCCAAATTTGGAGTTTCATTGATCGTGGAACCATAGGCACTCAGGGCGCGCGCAGTGTGATCATCTGTAAATATGAACACGATATTTGGAGGGCCGGAATCTTCGACACATCCTGTCATCAACAAAAGAATGAGTGCAATATATGTGAATGGTTTCATGGTAGAGTGAGTATATTTGTAATGATAAACCTAAGAAAAATTTGGGACTTAGATGAATTCACTACTGCAATTATGGATGAGTAGATGCCGATATCCACTTTCCGATATAGACGAAGCCAGATAATGCACCATGATCTGTTCAACGAATTGACGGGGAATCATATATTTTGCGGAATTACATCTAATCATGAATAATGATATGATTAAAATTCTTAGATTTGACATAATTAAAAACTAAGCGCCGGTCAGGCTATTGACTTAGTTGATGGGTATAACTCACTCCATATCTCTTCAGAATCTATCACAGGCCAACACACGAATTCATCTATGGGCATAAAAAGAATCACAAGCAATGAGGAGTTTTCTTGCAGTAAGGATTTAGTTCAGGATAACATCCAGAAATTGAAGTCATTATTTCCAGAAATCGTTTTGGAGGGTAAAGTCAATTTTGACGCACTTCGGCAATTATTGGGTGAAGAGATTGAAAATGATGATGAGATCTATCAGTTTACTTGGCGAGGCAAAACACAGTCATGGAGGGAGGCTCATAAGCCATCAACTGGGACTTTAAGACCTGTAAAAGGCGAGAGTTTAGATTGGGATACAACCAGGAATCTTTACATTGAAGGGGATAATTTAGAGGTTCTAAAGCTCCTCCAAAAATTATGGGGGGGGGTATATGTTTAATATATATTGATCCTCCATATAATACTGGCAACGACTTTGTGTATAGGGATAACTATAAAGACAATCTAAGAAATTATCAGGAGTTGACTGGACAGTTTGATAGCAGGGGGAATAGGTTATCAACCAATTCAGAATCTGATGGGAGATATCACTCAAATTGGTTGAGTATGATGTATCCAAGGCTGATATTAGCTAGAAACCTGCTGAAAAAGGATGGGATCATATTTGTAAGCATTGATCACCGTGAGGTGTCAAATCTTAAATGCTTAATGGATGAAATTTTTGGGGAAAGTAGTTTTGTGACTATTTTCAAATGGAATAAGACATCAACTCCGCCAAGTTTGTCAAAAAAAGTTAGACATAAATATGAATTTATATTATGTTACGAGAAAATTTATTCAAGCAATGAATACCAAGGAGGGGAAGCAGATGGAGGGGATATGCCATTATTGAATGATGGGAATCCAAACTCTGTTATTCAAATACCTAAAAAATATCTTCATTTTAAGTTTAACGGAAGCTATTTAATGGGTCAATATGGTAGAGTGCATCTGTTGAACGATATTGAGATAATTGATGGATATTCCCATGAGGATGTCATACTTGAGGGACCATTCAAATGGACTCAGGATAACTTGAATAAAGAAATTGAGAAAGGGACAACTTTGATAATCAAGACTGAAAAATTCGCAATTAGATATATCAGGGAGGGCATTAGACAAAAAAAACCATCAGATATTATTTCAAAAAAAGAGTGTGAGGTCGGGACTAATGAAGATGCAGGAAAAGAAATTCAGAGGTTATTTGGCAAGAATATAATGTCATTCCCTAAACCCGTCTCTTTAATGGAATATCTAATTAATTTTATTGATACTGATAATGAGATAATTTTAGATTTCTTTTCAGGATCTTCCTCCTCGGCTCATGCTGTTTTAGAATTGAACAAAGAGGATGGCGGAAACAGAAGATTTATTCAAGTTCAGTTACCCGAGCCTACAGACCCACAGAGTGACGCATACAAGGCTGGATTTAAGACGATTGCCGAGATTGGGAAAGAACGTATACGCAGGGTAGTCAAGCAAATCAGAGAAGAAGGCCCCATCAAAGCACAAGACATGGATCTGGGATTTAGAGTATTCAAGTTGGATAGCTCCAACATCAAGAGCTGGGATGGTACCCCTGAAAACCTTGAGAAATCCCTTTATGATTCTGTTGAACCGATCAAAGAGGAACGAACGCATGAGGATGTGCTCTATGAGATTCTCCTCAAATACGGATTAGATCTTTCTCTACCCATTGAAGAGCGTATGATTGGAAATCAGAAGGTCTTCAATGTAGGATGTGGCCAGCTTTTCGTATGTTTAGAAGATGGTATTGATAGTTCGGCGGCGGATGGAATTGGAAAATGGAAACAAGAGTGCAACCCAGAAGTGTGTAGAGTTGTGTTTAAAGACAGCGGGTTCACTGATGTGGAGAAAGTGAACTCATTTCAGATTCTGAAGAGATATGAAATTAATGAAGTCAGAAGCATATAATGAAAATTCAATTTGATCGTGATCTGCAATTTCAACAAGATGCCATCGCATCAATAGTTAACATATTTGACGGTCAAGAAGTTTTTGAATCCACATTCACGGTCCACTCGCCAGAGTATTTAGATCAACAGAGTATGATTAATGATGATCAGTTGGGGTACACCAATCATCTAAAATTATCCGACGAAAAACTATTGCAAAATGTCCACCAAATTCAACTCGGCAATGCTTTGAATCTATCTGATCCAGAAAAAATTAAGCCAGACCATCTTGATTTCTCAATTGAAATGGAAACTGGAACGGGGAAGACTTATGTGTATCTAAGAACAATTTTGGAACTCTATCTAAAATATGGATTCTCAAAACATATCATTGTTGTTCCTTCCATTTCTATAAGAGAAGGGGTTCATAAATCACTTCAAATTACTAGAGAACATTTCCGTGAAATTTATGAAAACATTAACTATGACTTCTTCATCTATAATAGTCGTAGCCTGAGTCAAGTGAGGAATTTTGCAACCAATAATAGATTGAAGATTATGGTCATCAATATTGATGCGTTTAGTAAAAGTTTTCTTGACCCAGAAAGTACTAGTAAGGTAAATGTTATCCACAGATATAATGATTTATTAGGATGTAAACCTCTGGATATGATTAAGAGAACCAATCCTGTAGTGATTGTTGATGAACCTCAAACTACCATGAGTACAGAATCAAGAAAATCTGCCATCAACGGCCTTAATCCATTAATCATTCTTCGGTACTCTGCAACTCACAGGCAAAAAGTAAACTTGATGTACAAATTAGATGCTGTGGATGCATATGCACAAAAATTGGTCAAACAAATTGAAGTTGGTTCAGTCCACGCTGATGGATTACACAATCAGGCATATATTAGACTTGTAAAAGTGATCATTGGGAATGGATTGCCGAAAGCAAGAGTGGAGATAGATGCTCTTGAGAACCAAAAAATTAAAAGAAAAAGAGTCACGGTAAAGCAAGGGACTGATTTGGAGGAGTTAACAAAGAGACCTGAGTATGAAGGGTATATCATCAAGGATATTTATGGATAAGGGGGAAATGAATACATAGATTTTACAAGTAGATCAGAATACGTCAGATTAGGGGAAGCCCTCGGGGTTGTAGATGATATCCAAATCAAAACTGTGATGATAAGAAAAACAATTGAGGAGCATTTAGAAAAAGAGTTGAAATTAAATCGACAGGGCATCAAAGTTCTGAGTTTATTTTTTATTGACAAGGTTGCCAATTACAGGAAATACGACCAGAATGGACATCAAATTAATGGTGAATATGCTCAGATTTTTGAAAAAGAGTATGAAAAGTTGATCCAAAAGCCCAAGCTTCATAAACTGCTTGAAAACTCTGCTTATCAAGATTCAAGGTTTATTCACAGCGGGTATTTCTCAATTGATAAGCGACGGCAAGCTAAAGACACGAAAGGAAATTCCAGAGATGATGAGGATACCTATAATCTGATCATGCGAGACAAAGAGAAATTGCTCAGTTTCACACCAAAGGTTCGCTTTATTTTTTCACACTCTGCTCTCCGTGAAGGATGGGACAATCCGAATGTTTTTCAGATTTGTACACTGAAAGAAAGGGGAGCATCAAACATAACCCCTCGTCAACAAATAGGAAGGGGACTTAGGCTATGTGTGAATCAAAACGGAGAGCGCGTGCATGGTCATCAAGTCAACACTCTGTCGGTGATAGCCAATGAATCTTGGGATAAATTTGTCCAAGAATTACAAACAGAAATCGAAAAAGAGTCGGGGTTCAAATTTGGAATTGCACAAGAGACTCTTTTTTCAAATGTTGTAGTTGAGAGACTCAATAACACGCCCGTATACTTAGGTCAACAAAAATCTCAAGAGTTATACAAGGCTTTTGTGAGATTAGGTTACTTTGACCATACGGGGAGAGTTCAAGATCATTTAAAAATTCACCTTGACAATCAAAATGTTCAAATCCCTCCTAAATTCCTTGAATATGGTGAATATGTAGAGCAACAGATAGTAAGCCTACTTAGAAGGATTTCTACAAAGTATGAAGTCAAAAATGGAGATCACAAGAAGAGGATCAAACCTAATCAAAGGATCCTCAATAGTCCTGAGTTCAAAGATTTATGGGATAGAGTAAAATATAAAACCACATTTTCAGTTAGATTTGATACCCAGTCTCTTATTGAAAAATGCATTGAATCCTGGTGTAGAAAGGAAGGTTCCCTTTCGGGGGTTGGTATGTATTAGTTTCTGGTTACATTTTGTTATAAATATAGACAACTCGTCATGGAGAAAGAGTCTTATAGCAATGGCGACGGTATATCAATCTGGTGTCCGCATGCTAGGCAAAAGCCATAATGCTCAATACGTCGGAGCTGCCAATATCTTGAAACTCGGGCTCGCGATCATCGCTACCGAAAAGTATAGGCTGGTGTAGAAAGGAAGGTTCCCTTTCGGGGGTTGGTATGTATTAGTTTCTGGTTACATTTTGTTATAGATTTAGACCAATCGTCATGGAGGAAGAGTCTTTAGCAATGGCGACGGTCTATCAATCTGGTGTCCGCATGCTAGGCAAAAGCCATAATGCTCAATACGTCGGAGCTGCCAATATCTTGAAACTCGGGCTCGCGATCATCGCTACCGAAAAGTATAGGCTTGGGCTCTCCATCGTTGCTTTGGACTCTTTCTCCATGACGATTATCGGTTGTTTATGCTGTTGCAACGCCTCCCAGAGAAAGCCAACCAGTTCACGAACCACCGCGACTTTCGGAGGTTTGCGTTGTAACGTTTGTATAAACGTGTTTGTGCTTTCTGGCGATGACTTTAGCACTGCAGTGTTTTTGCCGCTCTTGAAGTGCAACACTGATCGCGTAGATGTATTTCCATGCTGCGCTCACCAAGACCTTTCGTGCGTGTGTGTTTCCAGTTTTGGTGATTGAACCCGTGCGGATGGTGTTTCCTGAGGAGTGTTGAGATGGAACTAATCCAAGATACGCCATCAGTGCCGTCGGACTCTCAAACCGCCGAAAGTCTCCAATCTCACAAACCAACTGCATGGCCGAGATCAGTCCAATGCCTCGGAAGCCTTGCAGAATCTGAACTGCTTGCTGAAACTTTTCGGACTCGGATGCTATTTTGACTTGCTGTTCAATTTCTTGGATGCGTCCCTGATGATAATCAATATCATTCAGGTGTCCGCGTAGTACAAACTCGTCATGGGAACGCTCTAACTCAATCTGATTGATCCAAGTCTTAAACTTTTTTGTCCAGTAGCTTCCTGTTGTATAACAGTGCCCGTGCGCATGCAAAAAATGAATCACGCGCATTTTGGATTGGTGAAGACTTTTTATCAGTGCCTCACGACTGCGTAAAAGTCCTCGCACGGCTCGGAGCTCTTCGTCCAGGACGAAACATTCAGTCAAAAGCCCAGATCCAAAATACTTGGACAAATTCCTGGCATCGCGCTGATCGGTTTTGATTCGATCGCCTGAGCGCTTGGGAATCGAGCCAGGAGCAATGATGGCGCAATCCACGCCGTGTTCGGTCAATGTGTCATAGAGCACAGTCCCCGAAAAGGATGCCTCATAACAACAGCGGAAAGGCCCATACTTTGAACGCGTAGATTCCACAAACCGAGTGAGACTCTTCGGCTTGTGAGCGGAAAACACCTGCTCATCACAGTAACGCTTCTCAGTCGCATCGTAAACACACGCCGAGATTGTGTCACGATGAACGTCTAATCCAACGTAGTAGCGAACAGGTGAACAATGAGATGTAGAAGACATAATAAAATGAAAATTTGGTTATCTCGAAAAATAACACTCCTGAGGGAACCTTCCTTTCTATTATATCTTGAACATGAACTTAACCCTCAATCGTGGCAAGATTCATTACAAGAAAAGAAATGTTCGCATGGATATAGGTGGACTAACCAGTGATGCAATAGCCGAAACTGAAACCACCAACTTGGATGATCATGTGGATCATTTACCAGATATCGTTTCCTATATTCAGAAAGAAACTCATCTAACCAGAAAGTCAATCGTCAAAATACTGACTAGTATTACGAATCTAGATTACTTCAAAATAAACCCTCAAAAATTTGTTGAAGCATGCATGGATATAATCAGTATTGAGATGCAACTTCATATCGTTGATGGAATCAAATATCAAAAAATGGGAGATCATGAGTTCTTCAGCCAGGAGTTGTTCAAGAACAACGAACTATTCGGGTACCTTGGAAGGTATTTGGAATATAGCCAGAAATCTCCTCACGAGTATGTGGTCTGTGATTCACAAACTGAATCAAACCTTTCAATAGAATTTGAACAAAGCAATAATATTTCAGTCTTGCTAAGCTTCCAAGTTGGTTTAAGATTGATACTTCTCTGGGGACATACAATCCTGACTGGGTCATTTCTTGGAATCAAGATGGCGTAGAAAAAATCTATTTTGTAGTGGAGTCCAAAGGAAGCACCTCAAAGCGTGATTTAAGATTGAGAGAGTATGCAAAGTACAAATGTGGTAAGCGTCATTTTGAAGAATTAGGCTTAGATTTGAAGATAGGAAAGAAACTTTCAGACATTGAAAGTCACCTATAAAATAGGTGCGTGAATACATGATGTTTAACTTGGAGAACTCCGTTTCTTCTGATACAGAGACTGTGAATCGGTCTTGATCGTAATGTGGCGATATACCATATAATCTATGAGATCATTGTGAGATAGTGTGGAATTATAGAATTGAGAATCCTAATTGCTACATAAAAAAGATAGATCTATGGCGACACCTGAGTCGCTAAAAACCAAATAGGGAGATACTGGACCGCGAAATACTAACTCATCCCCCCCTGAACGAATCGCGCGGTGGTGTGTTCAAAGATGAGTGGACAAATCCATACACATCATCTAACCATGTTCCACTATCCACCTTCAAAGCCATATACACAAACTCCCGATGACGGTAAGTCAGCGCCTCCCCCCACTGGACGTGATCGTGGACCTGCGGCATTTTTCCACGGAAGGAATGACATTATAACCAGTTTTGAGACGGCCCTCTCTGACACAATTAATCTTAATGCGGGGACCACTTTTCTTATACAAGGGGCACCAGGCGCGGGTAAGACAGCGTTACTTCATGAGTGCGAAAATCGAGCAGTAAAGAAGTGGAAGATCGCCGATATTTATCCAAATGCTCTATGGAGCCCTGATGATCTGATAGATTGTCTTGGCAAGAGCAGAGGGCTAATTACTAGTTGGGTGGAGAAATTGAGGCGGGGGCAAGCAATCTCGGACATGCTAGCCTTTCTTTAGATGTTATACGCACCACCGCCACAATGATGAAAATTTTACGGGATGGCACCAAGCCCCTTTTACTCATCTAAGATGAAGCCCAGAATTTGGGGCTGAAACGTGTGGTGCCTAACGAGGTGCGGGGGATGGTTACAGGTCTACTAGACAAAATACACAATGGTAAATGAGTAAGCCAGTCATGCTTCTGGCCGCTGGACTTGGAACGACCGAGTCTGCTTTTAACTCACTGGGCATATCACGATTTGAAGGAGAATCTTTAGTAATCTGGGGCGATTGGATAAGGAATCTGAGCGAGCGGCGATTCGTGACTGGATCGTAAAAGAAGGGGCTGCCAAGGGGAATCCTGATCCATGGATAGGTGCGATTATCAAGGAGACGCATGGATGGCCACAACACATCATTTCCTATGTTAAACCCGCAGTTCGTTATCTTAAGTCCAATCACCGTCAAATGACCGACGATGGCTTGCGGATTGTACTTGAAAAGGGGTCGGAGTTGCGACTTCAGTATTATAGACAACGCGCCCGAGGTATTCCTATGGAGCAACGACAATCTATAGCAAAGGCGATAGTTGATATTCCATTAGGAGAGACCAAAACCTATAAGGAGATCATGGGTGTCTTAATGCAAGAATACGATGAACAATTCGCAGATAATCTTTTCAATAAAGCACTTAAGAAAGGAATCATTGATGAACGAGACGACGGGGACTACGGTATTCCCATTCCATCCATGCAAACATGGCTGATTGAGGCGTATGGCAGAAAACAGGCTGACATGCCCGAGATAGAGAATGATCTACAAGGTGAGGCGTGAGTCCCCAAAATAAGAAAAAGACGCATCCAAGTGGAGTCGTGAGCGGTAACGCTGAGGCATAAACAACCGAGAGGCAAATGAACTCAAAGAGCGCATTAGCAACATAGCATCTTCTAACTGATTGCTCATTTTTGATCGGACTTGAAAATAGCAACGCCGCTTGGAATCCAAGATTGACGCTCAGAACTCAAGGGCCAAGCTCCTGATAGTCATAGCTTCGGCAGCCCTGGAGATAGGTCTCGCGGAGGGTGGCTCTTATCTACTTTTTTGATAAGTGTTGCGATCATTTGCGTGATCGGTTTCTGGAGATAGGTCTCGCGGGGGTGCTCTTAGCTATAGGTGGTTCAAATCAATTCTTAAGGCTACACCCATAGTCAAATGGTACATCTGAATCCAAAATATGTCGGGGGTAAGATCATAGATGATCAAGATTCTAACTCAGACAATTAATGCATTAGTAACATGACATCAGATAACATTGTTTCACGTCTTGAAGCGAAAATTGACGCTCAGAACTCCAAGTGTAATCTTTTGATTGCTTTAGTATGTGCAGGCTTGACCATCCCTCTTGCAGTAGGAGGATGGTTAATGGCCACAGGTGGTTGATTTCTCAATCACCCTCCGAGCGCATCTCAGATGTTTAAGGTAGTCTAAACGGGGTTTTCGCTGATGAAAGTCAAGATTCGGCGGTCTTTGAGATTGATTGATGCGCGCCCGCTCTTTCGGTTCATCACAATCCACTAAATACGATTGAAGCCGAGATCACAAGCCCTGTCAACGTGACTACCCAGATCAACACATTGTACTTGTGTTGAGTGCTTTCATCTCAGTTCTAAAACTTTCTGCTGCATTTCCTTTTGTATTTCTACAAGTTTGTGAGTTTCCGATTAGGTTATGAAATTTGATGCAACTATTATGGCGACACCTAATCAGATCGCCCACATCAACATGTTGAATCTGGTCTCAGACTTAGACTCTAAGTTCCTACCTTAAATCGTCATAATGCCCTCCTTGAGAATCAAAATTCATTGACAGACAATCACTTAGAATTGATATCAGGCTCTTGTTCATAAAGTCTTAAATCGTTCAGGAGCGCACAGAATACCATTTTCTGAGGTTGTTGAAGATATCAAATCCTCATGTGTCACCTTTTATTGACACGCAGAGCAATGTCTGTTAAATCTCACGACAGAAAGGGTATTATTGTCATAAAACTCTGCAGTCTTAACCTTAATTCAGGAGGACCCAATAGGATACCATTTTGAAATAATTGCTGTAGTCTGATCTTAAATGGCAATCAATTGAGGCTGTCTTAGGGGTTACAATTCACTCATATTTTTACGTGTGACAGTTTCATAAGTGATAATCATTTTCTCATTAGCTCCCCTATGAATTCAATGTGATACTCGTATTGCACCAGACGATCAACTAAGGGCATCTAAAACCTCTTGCTATTCATGTTTGGCTGGACAAACATAAACTATTAAAACGGATCAAAATTTAATTCCTTCACTAAGGCCTTACAACTCACTAACCGGTGAGGAACAGATTTTCCCTGAAACCTTGCAACCAGAAAGATGTATACATTTCTGATCAGTTAACTGGTTTGACGCTGAATGCAAAAGTCGTGTGATCAGCAATGAAAATGGATGCACTCAGATTTGAGTATCGGGCTGTATGGTTGGTATCTGGCTATATTTGTGGAGAGTTTCCCCGACAATCAATAAACTGAGTGACCGAGTTGCCAAGATAGGAGGTGTATTGTTTCATGTTGTCCCTCGTTGGTCTCACCAATACCAAGAAGATACATAAAATGAACCATCGTCCTTCCCCTATCATTGCTATGTCTACAATGACGATCATGAGCTGTGTCATTATAAGAAGTTTTCTGGTGCTGGATTGAATCATACGCGGCGAACCATTAAAATATTTTACGAGGAGAAAGATTGTGCATCGGATGTGTTGTGTACGGCTGATTCAATCCATAACATTCATTACGGCCCGACCTCAAATTGATTATGACCGACTTATTATCGCCAGCACTAGATCACCGTTAACGTATTGATATTCAACAGTACCCATCCAACATTAAAATACATTGGATCAGTAGCTGATCAAATTTGTGATTGCCCCGATCCTGATCTCGTAGACATCTTCTAATCCAGAGACTTAGAAATCAATGATCCCATCGTTTCAATAGGTGGCCAAACTATAAGTGCACCTCCGATCATAGTTCACCACCATTTATTGCACATAGAATTCTCAATAATTTATCTTAAATTTGACGTTTAACTTAATCTATCATTATGATGAACACAACCCGCACACTTGCGATTTTGAAACCCGATTGCGTCCGAAGATCTTTATCGGGGCAGGTCTTGCATAAGATTGAAAATGCCGGATTCAAAATTTGTGCTATCCAAATGCTTCACCTTGCACGCTCGCGTGCAGAAGGGTTTTATCACATTCACAAAGATCGTCCATTTTTTAATGACCTGATTGACTATATGACAAGCGGCCCGTGCATTCCAATGGTTCTTGAAAAACAGGATGCTGTCAAAGCATTCCGAAAGTTAATTGGAGCGACCGATCCCCAAGATGCGGATGACGGAACAATCAGGAAGTTATACGCGCTCAGCAAATCGGAAAATATTGTTCATGGCTCAGATTCACCCGACAATGCTCAAATAGAAATTGAATATTTTTTTGGTGAATCTGAAATTCCAGCAGACGCAAAATGAGGGTAATTTTCACATTCTTGCTCTTACTCGTTGCACAAAGTGTATCGGCTCAAATTGATGGAGTACTCACGGGTGCAGATCGCTTGTTTGATTCAGATTTTGAGGAATTATCTGGCGCTACGGTCGGCGTAATCGTGAATCATACCACATTGGTTGGTGATCAACACCTCATCAATTTGATTCATGATAGCGATAATGTTACATTAGGCGCTATTTTTGGACCAGAGCACGGGTTCCGTGGAACGGCAGAACATGGTCAGTCCGTAGAAGATGGAATTGACCAGATCACAGGTGCGCCAGTGTACAGTCTCTACGGCCCCACAAAAAGGCCTACGATGGAGATGTTGGAAAATCTTGACCTTTTGATCTTTGATATTCAAGATGTTGGGGCCCGATTCTATACCTATATTTCTACAATGGGATTAGCTATGCAGTCCGCAGCTGAAGCGGGAATTCCGTTTGTTGTATTAGATCGACCAAACCCCCTATCTGGATCCTATGTGTCAGGATTTATTCTTGAACCAGAAATGCTCTCATTTGTAGGGCAATTTGCGATTCCTATCGCGCATGGCTTATCTGTTGGTGAGTTGGCGAGAATGATTCAGGGAGAAAAGTTATTGCCTGATTTGGAGCATCTAGATTTGCGAGTCATTGCTATGGAGGGATGGTCACGGAATATGCAGTGGCCAGATACTGGTCGCCTCTGGATTCCAACGAGTCCGAATATTCCCACCTTTGAGACTGCGTTGGTCTACCCAGGTACCTGCTTTTTTGAAGCCACATCAGGCAGTGAAGGCCGAGGCACACTTACCCCGTTCTTACAAGTAGGAACAGCCGACGTAGATGGACAACAAATCGCCACAGCGCTAAACGGTAAGACATTGCCAGGTGTAGTTTTTGAACTCTCTGAATTCACCCCCGCGCCGCTGGATAGCAAGAGCTCCCCCCCGAAACTCAATGGCCAATTAATTCAAGGCCTCAGAATTCAGATCACTGATCGGCAGAGTTATCAACCGGTCGAGACTGGAATCCATATTTTGCATGCTTACTATCATGCGGTCCCAGATACTGAGAAATTTTTGTCAAGGACTGAGTGGCTAGGGAAACTTTCAGGGACATCTCAACTGGCGATGATGTTGAATACGATGTCGCCAGAAGAAATTATTTCATCATGGCAACCCGAGATTGCAGAATTTATTCGGAAGAGCGAAGACTATTATCTGTACCAGTAGTGTCCCGCCATAAAATCGCATAGATGATTTCGAGATAGCCTCCCAGAATCAATATTGGAGCAACGTAAAGAGACAGAACGCCATCTACCTCATTCTCAATCCGCATGATTGCATATCCAACCACAACAGCCAGAACACCAATGGCAATGAGTGCATAATTATGAGGCAACAGGATCATCAATCGTTTTTGCATGCGCCGCCTTTTCGACGAAGATGCATGAGATTTTCTGTTCTTGGGCATGTTTTTTAGGAAAGTATTAGATATTATGATACCGATTAAACTGATTTAAGTTTTTAGCAGATTTATGCGCAATATAGTACCATGCTTGATTGCAGGACTCATCACCGTCACTCTACAGTGGCTTTTCTTCGGGAGATTAAGCCTATGGGGATCAACGCCCGATGTCGTATTATTATTTGTCATCTGGGTGTCATTGCGTTATGGTCAGGTTGGCGGAGCTTTGGCGGGGTTTCTGGCTGGATTTGGGTTGGACGCAATTTATGGCCTATGGGGAACGCATATGTTTGTCAAGACTCTAATGGGATTTTTGATCGGCACATTGGATCTGATTGACAGTGAGGTTTTTCAAAGATCCCAACGTAGAATTCTTGAGATTACTTCGGCTGTTGCACTCATCCATAATGTATTGTTTTTTATGTTCGTGCTGTTGCAGGACGGAATCAGTAGTGAGAATCTCGCCTTGATTTTATGTATAGGAAATACGCTGTATACCACGTTTATAGCGTATATCATTTCTGTCTTTTGGAGACGGTAGTCGTGGCGATGCGTTAATTATATGCGTCGGCGGTTTTGGCAAAAGGAGCAGTGAAATAATCCATAAACAAGTCTCCTCTTGCATCCATAGCAACCGAGATTTCATTTCCCGTATCAGACCTGCGAGATGTGCCAGCGTATGGCCCAGAGGCCTCAATTGAGACTGGAAATCGGGATAATTTTACAACTTCGCGGTGAACTAAGTAAACGGCTGCCAATGGATCCCAGGCGTAAAATACTCCCTGCTGTGCGTACGGGCGGACCGCCTCCATTACTTGGGCGGTCATGCGTCCAACTGGACAGCGTGCCATTTTTGTGAACTGATCAATGAAGGGAATTCTCACGGGTACTTGATTGGTCGCATCCAAGGGAATGAGTGTGATTGGTAAGTCGGATGAGAAAACAGTACACGCAGCCAGTGGATCGGCGTAGAAGTTCCATTCAGAGGTGCTTGTGGTTGAGACAAATTCCTCAGAATGATTCACATTCCCAGACACATCAATTGCACCGCCCATGATCACGAGTTCTTTAATTGCAGGAGCGCTTGTCATATCCATTGAAGTCAGATTCGTTAGAGCACCAAGAGAGAGTACATGCACTGGGCGGGAGGCACGCGAGAGTCGACGTTGAAGAAATGAAACTGCGTGCTCGTCCTCTGGGGGGATATAAGCACTCGGAAGACTAACGCCTGGCAGCTGATTAGAAATCTGTCTCCATCGCTTGGGGAATGCCGCATTGCCAGCGGAGGGTTTAGAATGGCCGATATAGACAGGGATATGTCCCTTTGCAAACCCTGCAACTATGCGAGCAATATTGATCGCCGCCTGATCGGCATCGGCAAGGCCATAAGTAATCGTGATGGCTTCCACATGGATGGACGGATGAACTAGAAGGTATCCAAGTGCGAGCAGGTCGTCTGGACCTGCATCAGTGTCTACAATAATGGGGTAGTCCATAGATTACGCATCGTATGACCCAGCAGTGACGGCTCCACCAGTACCTGTCCAGTTGGTATGAAAGTAAGTCCCTAATGGCTTATCAATCCGCTCGTAGGTATGCGCTCCGAAGTAATCTCGCTGAGCCTGAATTAAGTTGGCAGGTCCCTGCGACTGCCGATACCCATCATAAAATGAGAGTGCACCACTGATCGCAGGTGTAGGAATACCACAAGTCGCACTAGTTGCAACAATTCTGCGCCATGCCATTTGAGACGTGGCAAGGGCTTGGGTAAAGTAAGGGGCATGTAGAAGGTTGATAAGATCAGGCGCATCGTCAAATGCCTGTTTGATTTTCCCTAAGAATGCGGATCGGATGATGCAGCCTCCCCTCCACATCAGTGCAATATTTCCATAATCTAATGGCCAATCATATTTTTGAGATGCCGCATGTAGGAGCATATATCCTTGGGCATAAGACATAATCTTTGCTGCGTATACAGCATCGTGCAAATCACGAATCAATTCTTTAAAGTCATATGGATGATACGTAGATGAGGGACCATTCAGCAGTGTTGAGGCGAGGGTTCTCTCATCTTTTAAAGCCGATAGGAAACGCGAGAAGACCGCCTCGGCGATTAATGTCAGAGGAACTCCCTGATCCAATGCACTCGCTGCAGTCCATTTGCCCGTACCCTTTTGTCCAGCCGAGTCAAGAATTGTATCCAATACGTAATGGCCATCTACGTCTTGATAGCCAAGAATATCCCGAGTGATCTCTATTAGATATGAATCAAGTTTTCCCTGATTCCATTCGGCGTAGACATCTTGCATTTGCAGGTTGGAGAGTCCAAGCAAATTTTTCATCATATGATAGGATTCTGCGATGATTTGCATATCTCCATATTCAATCCCGTTATGAACCATTTTTACAAAATGCCCCGCGCCATCGGGTCCGAGCCATTCACAGCACGGAGAATGATCAACTTTTGCGGCAATACTTTGAAAAATTGATTGCACATGAGGCCATGCCTCAATACTCCCTCCTGGCATGATACTCGGCCCTGTACGCGCACCTTCCTCTCCCCCAGAGACACCCGTGCCAATAAATAGCAATCCTTTATCCTCAAGTTCCTTTGTGCGCCGAATTGTATCATGATAATACGAATTCCCTCCATCTATGATAATATCGCCAGCATCAAGAAGTGGAGTGAGTGAGGCAATTGTTTGATCAACGGTCAGGCCTGCTTTGACCATAAGCATTACGCGTCGGGGGGGCTTCAGCGTAGAGATCAGTTCGTTTAATGAGCGGCTACCATGAACAGATGTATTGGAAGCAGGTCCGGCAAGAAATTCATTCATCTTAGAGGCCGTCCTATTATATACCGCCACGGTGAACCCATGATCATTCATATTTAAGACGAGATTTTGTCCCATCACCGCGAGACCGATAACCCCGATATCTGCATTAGGATTGCGCTTCATTTAATTGAATTATAGATCTATTTCAATTGGATCATGCGCTTGAACGCACATGAGGCTAAAAGGCACCGAATTATGGGTCATCTGGTGAAGTCGATTGAATTTGCCCAGGTGCCCGAATCTGCGATCCAGCAACTCCTTGTAACTGATCTCCAAGGACCAGACGCATGCTATCTGCCAGTAGGGTCAGTTGCTCAACCACCTCTGGATGTGACTGTGAAACATCAAGCGTTTCACCGATATCTGCAGTCAAATCATAGAGTTCCAGCCCAGTCTGGCGGTGCGTGTACTTTCCTGGTATTCCATCTGCACCGGCCTTCTGTCCATCCATTGTTCGGTATTGATGAGGAAAGTAAAGTTTCCATTGCCGACTACGCAATGCATGAAGCTCATTCTGCCGATAATAGAAAAAGTAGGCTTTCTGGGGAGAATGCTCGCTCTGACCGCTCATTAGAGGCCATATATTCTTGCCATCTATCGGGTGGTTTGGGAGCGGCGCGTCAATCAGGTATGCAAGCGTGGGGAATAGGTCAATGGTCATTGCGGGTGTTGGAATTGTTAAACCCTGTGGGATTGTCCCTGACCATTGGGCGATAAATGGAACTCTGACACCCCCTTCCCACGCTGTTCCTTTGCCTTCACGTAACGGGCCAGAGCTTCCAGCATGGGTGCCATAGCTCAGCCATGGGCCATTATCACTAGCAAATATCACTAGTGTTTGGTCATCAATTCCTGTGCCTTGAAGAGCGTTGAGGATTTCACCAATGGACCAATCAATTTCATGAATCACATCGCTGTAGAGACCCGCACCAGTGATACCTTGACGACGTTTAGATACAAATAACGGGACATGTGGCATCGGATGCGCGATATAGAGAAAAAACGGGATTTCGGCAGATGCATGCGATTGAATAAACGCTACACCGCGATCGGTAAACTCTGTTGTAAATAAGGATTGATCGGTATTATAGCCGATGATTGAATCTCTTTCTATTGTGGGTAAATTCCCCCATGCATCAGGGTTTTCTGGATGAAAAGGCCACATGTCATTTGAGTATGGGATTCCATAGTAATCATCAAATCCATGTTCAAGAGGAAGAAATTCTGGATGATGTCCAAGATGCCATTTTCCATAAGCTGCGGTAGCATATCCTTGAGATTGAAATAATTCGCCAAGGGTGATTTCATTTTGATGGAGTCCGTGGGTGTTTGATGGCCCTAATGCGCCATGAATCCCAATTCTGTTTGCATAGTTTCCAGTTAGGAGGGACGCACGAGAGGCAGAGCAGACGGCTTGACTCACATAAAAATCTGTAAAGTGAACCCCATCCTCTATCATTTGATCAAGGTTTGGAGTATCAAAATGATGGATATCACCGTAGCCCATATCATCTACAAACATGATCACAACATTTGGATGCTTAACTCGCTCGGTATTACACGCGGTGAGGAGGAGTAAGAAAAAGAAGGTAAATTTAGGCATTGGTTGAGTCAATAGCGAAATAGACAACGAGGTCTTGATGGCAAACCTATAGGTTACCATCAATATTGTTTGGAACGTTGATCACAAGAAAAAATTGAATCATGAGATAAACTTAGTCTGCTCACTTAGTTGCTTATTTTGAATCTCGGATGAGTGCCAGATATCAGACATAAAGATTATAACACATGATCCTCTCTAATAATCGGCATTGAATCAACTGTAGTGGGATTTGTTGACCGTCATTGCACAGGTGATCTTGGACTCATCTGTACGGAGCTTGTAATATTCACTCACAAGTTGTTTAGACAGATGCCCCATGATATTTTAGAACCAGAAGACTGAATTTGGAAGTGCGACAGTTCATCAAGAAGAAATTCTCAGTTTCATCATGCAGATCCTTGAGATTAACGAGCTGCCTGGTATTTGAATGAGGAAAACGCTGTCAAGTCAAAGAGAATTTGGTATCTGCTTTTTGATTTAGACTGAATCATTCTCTTTCCTCTAAGAAGATAAATAAAATAAATATTAAGTCTACGCGGCGAACTATCAATTCAATGGTAGATTCAAACGAGACAACTCTCTGAACAATTAACCTGTGTACAATTAAAACCCTTTTGAAGTCAGTCATCGTCCACGATACTCTAATTGTCAAGTCTTCCTGCGTTATTTTTCAGCGTGAGTACGGTGGTTGAGATCGGTTTAATATGTTTTACTATTGGATGGTAGATTTTATTTTTTCACTAACTCAATTTAATTCATGAAATATTTCTTGAACGCTGTTTTGATCGTCACGCTTATGGTGACATTTATAGCTTGTGGAGGAGAAAATAATTCAGATACTGACACCGTGTCAACAGAAGAAAATACAGATTCTGATGTTCTTCAATTTGTAGTTCGCCCCGATGGAAATGAGATGAAGTATGACATTAACTCAATCACAGCTCCTGCAGGAGAAGACGTAACACTAGTTCTAGAAAATACTGCGACATTGCCGAGCATGGTTCATAATATTGTGATCCTAACATCAGATAGTGATGAGGATGTGAATCGTGTTGGAGCGGCAGCGATTATGGCCGGTGAGAACAATGGTTATCTTCCACAAGATGATGCAATACTGGTTGCGACTCCAATGGCAGAACCTGGTGAAACAGTTCAAGTGAAATTTACGACCCCTGCGCCCGGAAGATATCGCTTTATTTGCACCTATCCGGGACACTATACACTCATGCAAGGCGTATTGATAGTCACTTGATGTGACTGTGGACGACTAGGGTATTAGCAGCGAGATACCTGATCACATCTCATCAAATTTGTGAGTCACTGTAACTAAGTGAATATCAGATGTTTTGTATTTAATGAAAGAGCCTACAATAATGTAATTGTAGCGATATTCGTCAGTATATCAAGGCTCTTCAAGTCGTGAAGTAGTCCATTATCAAGGGAAAAACCATTGAATAATCTGTTAGTGTTTAGTATATTTTAACAGGCGACGGAGAGTATCATGTATCTGTGTAAAACATTTCTCCTTGCTCTAGTATCGTTATTTTCACCATAAAATGGATCAGTGTGGCTGACAGTTTGATTAGATATTCTGTATCAGTGAATAATGTAGCAGACGGAATCTTCTGCGAACATAGAAGAGAGCCGAGTGAAAAATTTACGTCATCTCATGCAGCAATTCTGATCTATCAGATCAATGATCATCCTAACCGGTGACCATTGCTGCTACTCATTTTTTATGAATGGGAGTGGTCAACAAATAAAAATTATGGAGTTTCTGGGCGTGCAGACTCAGGACTCAAAGTCATTAAAATTGTTCCCAGATTGGGCACATGCCTTGGGCATTCACGGAGCCTCTCTACGGGGCGTTAATTTGCCCATTGACGGATCTCTGGGTGCACATTATCGTGCCATAGACCAAATCAAAGTAGATCCTCAGATATATGGAGCTCTGGTTACATCTCATAAATTATCTATCGTACGCGCGGCAGATCAATTAATTGATCATTATACAGATGAGGCTGCATTGACTGGGGAGGTTTCGGCTTTGTATAAGCGCCATGGAAAACTATGGGGGCATGCCGTTGATCCAGAAAATTGTGGTCTGTCAATGAGGAAGTTTTTACCTTCCGACTGGTGGAGGAATCACAAAAAGTCTGGTATTTTGGTATTGGGTGGTGGCGGGGCGTGCATTGCGTTGATTGTAACTATATTAAGGCAACATTTGAATTGTCCATCCTTTATTCAGGTGGTTGAAAAGCGCGCGGATAATATAGAGCATTGCTCACGGGTGATTGAGCGATTGTCCTCCAATAAAGTAGTGGTTGAACTAATTCATTCAAGCAGTGCATCGGTTTGTGATCAATTAATTTCGGATCTACCCCCATTTTCAATGGTGATCAATGCCACAGGAATGGGGAAGGATGTACCTGGCTCACCCGCGACTGATGCAGTATGTTTTCCAATGAATGGAGTCGTATGGGAACTGAATTATCGTGGCAGCCGCCCATTTCTGCATCAGGCGATACAACAATCCCATCATAGATCGTTGATAGTGGAAGATGGTTGGTATTATTTTCTGCGGGGATGGTCAAGTGTAATTGGACTCGTTTTTGATGTGCCGATGACACCAAAACGGTTTGATGATTTTTGTGCAGTGATACAAAGAGATAACCAGTAACCCACTACATACTCAAGGTTGAGTTACGCATTCCCGATCAAGTCAAATTTCATGACAACACCCAATCAGGGTGTGTAGCCGTTAAACAGATCATGTTCCTTTCTGAAACCCAGTAATTTAGTTTCCAGATTCCTAAGATTGCACCACATTTGAGTTATATGTGTAGGCGGGGGATCATAAACAAGCCACTCTGGCTGGCATAATAATCTATTTTGAGATTCATTTAAGCGTAAATATTCAAGAAAAAATACATTTTTTGGCTAATTATTAAGTTTTTAGACTGAAAAAACTTGAATATATTCAGAAATTTACTAAATTGCAACATTGTTCTTTATCCATTATAATAAAATAAAATGTCTCCTGACACACAATTTATCCTTAATACGTTTGCTTTTTTGATCTGGGGTGCGCTGGTGATGTGGATGGCCGCTGGCTTCACAATGCTTGAGTCTGGATCCGTTAGAACTAAAAACGCATCTGTAATCTGTCTCAAAAACCTTGGTTTATATTCTATTGCTGGACTGGCATTCTACATCATCGGATACAATATCATGTATACTGATGTCTCTGGTTGGATTGGCAGTTTTAAATTTTTCTATCATGCCTCACCTGAAGAGGTTGCTTTAATCGGAGGTGATGAAGCCATGAAAGAGTCTGTCATGAGCAATGGCTATTCTGTCATGTCAGACTGGTTTTTTCAAATGGTTTTCGTTGCTACCGCGGCATCGATCGTATCTGGTGCACTTGCCGAGAGGATTAGGATACGCGCATTCTTTGCATTTGTGGTGGCCCTTACCGCTCTGGTTTACCCGATCGTAGGAGCATGGACCTGGGGAGCAGGTTGGCTTAGTGAGATGGGTTTCTCAGATTTTGCTGGATCAACAATCGTCCATAGTACTGGCGGATGGGCTGCGCTTGCAGGGGCAATTATTTTAGGTCCCAGACTTGGGAAATTCAAAAAGGACGGCACTGTCGCGGCAACCCCTCCTTCAAGTGTTCCAATTGTTACCCTTGGCGTTTTCATCCTCTGGTTTGGCTGGTTTGGATTCAATGGTGGATCCCAGTTGGCTTTAGGGAGTGTCGCTGATGCTGCTAGCGTTGCTGGGATTTTAGTCAATACCAACCTTGCGGGGGCTGCTGGTGTAGTGGCTGCAATATTGGTTTCACGTACGATTCTTGGTGGGTTTGACATGTTTGCTATTCTCAATGGCGCACTCGCGGGGCTAGTCTCAATTACCGCCGCCCCTGCCATGCACCAACACTGGATTGCAATACTGATTGGGTTTGTTGGTGGAATCGTTTGTGTCTTATCAATTAAATTACTTGATAAGTTAAAAGTAGACGATGTCGTCGGTGCAGTGCCAGTGCATCTTTTTGCAGGTATTTGGGGAACGATTGCCGTTGCATTTACTGTCCGTGAGGCGGGAGGTTTCTGGGATCAGTTAGGCGTGCAACTTCTGGGGATCGGTGCTATCGGTGCCTTTGTATTTGGCGTGTCTTTTGGAGTATGGAAATTGATTGACATCATTATTGGTGGGATTCGCGTTTCTGAATCTGTTGAGCGTATTGGGCAGGATGCAGCCGAATTAGGAATTGATGCATACCCCGAATTCGTATTGATGCCTGAGGAGGTTGAAGACGACGACTAATGAGGGTTCTTGAAAATATATTTTAGTTATTGAAAGGTGGTTCTCTGTTGATTTAGGGGACCACCTTTCATTTTTTGTTGAGGTATCTCATTCAGATCATGGCGGCCTCGTCTGTGACTGTATTAATGGGGTTTGATAAAGTCACTGTTTTTCTCAAAATTTCTTGATGCGTGATTCAAGAATTCAGCGGAAAGAGAATCGAGATCTAAGCCCCCTTGATCAGAGATTAATATTGCAATAATCCCTGTATATTCATGCCAATGTTTTGAGAGCCTGTGGCATGTGCGTGAACGATGCCAAACGCAGAGACTGACAGCGGTCCCCATGATCGCAGTTCTCCTCCAAGGCGGTACATAGCGCCTTGGTCAAATGTTGTGACACCCATGACAGAGCGAATCACAGTTTTCTTGAAGGGGATACCGTATCCGAGTTCTGTTTCGGTGCGATAAGTGCCATCTTGTGTGGCAGTAATATCTCGAATTGTCTGCTGCGTGTGGATTCCTCGGTGATAACTTGGCCCCCAAGATGGATTGACGCGCAGTCCAAGCCCTTGGTGTTGGCTACCGAATTCCAGTGATCCTGAGATGCCCCATTCGGTAAACCCTTCGGCGGTATGGACAATCAAACTTTGTGTGCGCAGATCGCCCTTCAATCGCAGTGCAGGGATTGCCACGCGCATGCCTGCGCCAACCTCAAGTCCTACGCCGTTTTCAGCACTGCCTGCATCTTGACGAAATCCTGCATCTACATACGGATGAAATCCAGAGGTCACATGCGCATGCGCTTCCATGCCTGCTCGGATCCGAGTTACCCCCACCCTGCGATGCTCCAACTCTGTCAGGATCGTCATGACCTCTCCGTAATATCTTAGGCGGAATGCTCTGACCATCGCCATTGTACCCTGAAGGCCCATCGCCCCAAAGCCTGCTTGCCATGAACCCTCTAATTGTTCTATAGTCTCTGTCTGTCCACGGGCAAGCCCTCCGGTTCCCCACATGCCCCAAGTTTTGGTTTGATAGGAGAGATAAGGGTAGACGCCCGTCATGGACGCATCCATCCAATCTCGGAGATCATAGATCTCATAGGTGCCATCGCTCCGACTATGCGAAACAAGCACACCAGTGACCCAACCCGATCTCCAGCGATAGTCGGCTCCGGCCATTGCTGTAGACACATCGGCCTCTACCCGTAGTGCATCGGCCTTTTCTTGACCACTAAATCTCCGATACGCCCCCCGCCCCCACACCTGTACAGATCCGCGCGTAGAGGTCATGTGACAGCCACTGAGTAACTCGCTCAGAGATGGCTGCCACACTGATTCCCACAAACGCGCCGTTTCGTGGCGAGAGGCCGCCGAACAAGCCGAGGGTTGGTTTTTTAGCCGCTGTTGTAATCCTTCAATAATCTCGGACGCCGATACGCGCATAAATCGAGCGGTATAAGCAACGATGGCTTCTGATAGGCCTATCCGTGGCTCAACATCTTCAGTGATGGTCGCTGTAGCGACGGCTTTTTCAAGTTTAATGGGGTCGGAGGTTTCCAAACGGATCCTAAATGTTTCGGGTTGTAGTGGTGCACCAAGCAGTGGAACTTCAAGGGTCATGGTTTTCACCGCCGGCGCGATCTCCAATAGGCCTGACATAGCTTGATAATCCTCTCCAGCTTTGGCCGTCCCGTCCTCGGTCTGATAGTGAAGCATCATGGCCTCTGCGCTTGGAGGAAAGATATGGACTTCAAAATGCATGGCATCGCCTTCGATCACCGCATCTTCAATGCGCACAATAGATACAGGATTGGGATCCAGGATGGTGACGGTCCCGATGGCTCGCCCAAGACGTGCATTGGTTGGATTTGACAGGGTCACTTCAAAGGTTTCGGCGCCTTCAGGATCCTCATCGTTGTTAATGTCAAACTGAATGATGCCCTGGGTTGCCTGTGGATCAAAGATCACAAGCCCTCTGGATGCTGTATAGTCGGATCCCGCTTGGGCGGTTAGATCCGAGCTCTGATATTGAACCGTCACAACTTCCTCTGTCGCGCGACTCAGCTCCACGTTCAACTGAACTTTTTTCTCATCTTCTGTCACACGATGGTCATTAATGGACACGAGCACAGGCTGCGGGGGCGTACCATTGTCCTCAATGGTGATCTGAATCGTTTTGGTAACACGTTTATAGTCGCCCCCGTTGGCGGTGAGGATCAACTCAAATTCTTCATTTTCAAAGTCGTCATCATCCAGAGCTTCAAGGGTCACGGTTTGTGATTGGTTCCAGCGCGCTGGTGTAAAGGTCAGATTTTGAGGTGGACGAAGTCCTTGGTGCGCAGAAAAAGAAACCGTCACATCACTAGACGGCTGACCATTTAAGGCGACCCGAAATTGTTCCGTTTCTCCCTCTTGGATCGTTAAGGTGCGGGTGGACACCTCTAAACTTGGTTCATCGTTATCGTCAATGGTCACCTGCAAAGGGCGCGTCACATCTTGGATAGCGTAGCCCTGTGCCCGAAGGGTCAGTTGCTGTGGCTCATCTACAAAATTATCATCCTCTGCGGCTCGGAAGGTCACGTCCTTTGATTGATTCCAGTCGGTCGTTGAAAAGGTCAGACGTTGCGGGGCCCATGTGAGATCTGGGTTCTGATGGCCTTCAAGCGTCACCGTGGTTTGCGACATGGGGGCCGATGCCAACGATAGGCTCAGCGTCGCCGTTCCCCCTTCAGGGACCGTTAATGAGCTCTGAACCACAAGTTGCGCCACATCTCTATCGGTGATCGTCACCTTTAACGGCTTTGTGATGCCCACATATCCACCGCCATTGGCGGTCAATAGGAGCATTCTTTCTTCATTGACACTATTTGGATCGGCCTCAGCGGTCAGCGTTATAGGCTGAGGTTGATCATAGGTTTGGGATGTAAAGGTCAATTGTGGAGGAGATGGCGCATTCAGCGGCGCGCTATATCCGCGCATGGTCACGATGGCCCGACCCCGTGGGGCGGCTGATAGTGAGACATCAACCATATTGGATCCTCCCTCAATCACGGCAATAGACGGGGCCAGTATAATCTCAGGAACTGTATCATCCCTAATGGTCACGACAATCGCCTCGCCAGTCGGAGGCGGCTCTCCAAATGCAATGCGAAGCGTTTCATCAGGTTCTAAACGCTGATCATCCAGCGTAGAGATGATCAGGGTAGAGATCGAATCGCCGACCGCGACGGTCATATCTAGCGAAGCAGGGATTTCATAATCCTCTTCGGGCATCGCTGTCTCAGGAATCAGCTTCAGAGGAATTGTCACAGGGCTTGACACGCGCCGTGATAGCGTGAGGGTCACCGTGATATTCTCCCCCTCAGATACATCCTCTGCCGAAAGGGCCGCAGTGGGCAAAGTCGTTCGGTCTTTAATGGTGATCTGCTGAAACGAGGGGTTTCCCGATCGCAGATCAGTGGGGCTTAATCGTCCAAGCGACACGATAAAGACCTCATCGTTTTCTGGCAAGTCATCGTCTTTAATAGAGATGATTCCATGGGCACTTGTCTGCTTAGCGGCAATCGTGAGAGTATTGACTGGCATGTAGTCCGAGTCCTGCGCCGATTCATTGCGGTACGTTAGCGGCACATCAACCGCGTAGTCTAAGCCCCCTGCAATCTTGGCCGTGACCCTCACTTGATCGCCCTCATTAACGGTCGTTTTATCCACTTCAAGCGTCGTCTCTACGGGGGGCGGCGTATCATTCTCTTGGATCGTGATGGTTTGAGCGTCTGGAGTTCCTCGTGTTAAGCCATCGGGCAACTCTCCTAATGCAACCGTAAAGGTTTCATCGCCTTCATACACATCATCATCACGGGTCGCGATGATTCCAGACCCAATGTTTTTACCCGCTTCAATTTTGATACTTCGTAGCTGCGTATAGTCGGCGGGCTCGGTGGCCGCACCTTGGGGATACCTCAAAGGGATACGTTTTTCTGATACAAATGGGACTCCACGCAGAGTCACCTGCAGCTCCACAGGTTGGCCCTCCGGAACTTGATTTGAGGTTGCAGTAAGCGTCACGATGCGCTCAGGGTCCCAGATGGCTTTGGCGGTGACCTTATTAGGTGGCCCGGTATTGAGTCCATCGGTAACTACGTCGGCGTTCACCGTGACCACCACATCCGAAATGCCCGTCGGGGTCACAACCAGGGTATACCTCTTCTGTGTACCCGTGAAACTACCCTTGGTGGCAGCGGTGACCTCTATGTCTTCTGCCACAAACCCTGTTACCTCCTCAGAAAAGATGAAGGTGACCGTCAATGGGGCCACTGTGGTGATTCTTTGTGGAAGCCCAGTAATCGTCACCGTCGGCACACTGTTATCCCAGATCGCGGTCGCACTGACCGCTGTGGTAGGCCCAGTATTGGTCCCGTCGGTCGCTACATTGGGTGGCACAGTCACCACAACATTCTGATCCCCCGATGGAGTCACGGATAGCGTGTATACGGTTTCGGTATGGGCAGACCATGATGCACCCTTGGTTGCCCCAGATACCGTTACATCGTCTACAATAAAGCCAGTGACCTCCTCGGAAAAGGTAAAGGTCGTCATAAATGTGGTGCGCGAATTGATTTTTTCGGGCACACCGGAAATGGTTACCCCGGGCGTTGCGCCATCCCAAGTTACGGTGGCACTGACCGCATCCGTTGGCCCCGTGTTCACACCATCTGAGGCAGCATCACGGGCCACGGTCACCGTGACATCCCCTATACCCAATGGTTGGAGCCCAAGTGTGTAGGTGGTCGCACTACTAGCTGTAAATGCATCCTTCGTCGCTCCTGAAACGGTGACATCCTCTGTTGTGAACCCCGTCACATCTTCGGTGAAGGTAAAGATCGCCGTGAGTGGCTCGGTAGAGTTGATCTTGTCAGGGAGTTCAGTGATCGTGACATCAGGTGCCGTCGCATCCCAGATTACCATATGGCTGACCGGACTGGTCGGGCCCGTGTTGAGCCCATCGGTGGCTGCATCGGCCGCCACGATCACCGTCAGATCTTCACCACTCGTGGGGGTGAGAGCTAGCGTGTAGTTCGTGCCAATGCCCGCAAATGCTCCTTTGGTGCCCCCGTTGACAGTGACATCATCAGACTCAAAACCCGTCACATCTTCGGTGAAGGTAAAGGTGGCCGTGAGATCCGAGGTAGAATTGATCTTGTCAGGAAGCCCCGAAATGCTCACATTCGGAGCATCCTCATCCCAAGTTGCGGTGGCACTGACCGCATCCGTTGGACCCGTGTTCAAGCCATCGGTGGCTGTATTGGCCTCCACAGTCACCGTCAGATCTTTGCCACTCTCGGGAATGAGAATCAGCGTATAACTCGTTCCGCTGCCATCAAAGTCCTTCTTGGTGCCTCCATCAACGGTGATGTCATTAGACTCAAATCCCGTCACATCTTCGGTGAAGGTAAAGGTGGCCGTGAGATCCGAGGTAGAATTGATCTTGTCAGGAAGCCCCGAAATGCTCACATTCGGAGCATCCTCATCCCAAGTTACGGTGGCACTGACCGCATCCGTTGGCCCCGTGTTCAAGCCATCGGTGGCTGCATCGGCCGCCACGATCACCGTCAGATCTTCACCACTCGTGGGGGTGAGAACTATCGTGTAGTTCGTGCCAATGCCCGCAAATGCTCCGTTGGTGCCCCCGTTGACAGTGACATCATCAGTCTCAAATCCCGTCACATCTTCGGTGAAGGTAAAGGTGGCCGTGAGATCCGAGGTAGAATTGATCTTGTCAGGAAGCCCCGAAATGCTCACATTCGGAGCATCCTCATCCCAAGTTACGGTGGCACTGACCGCATCCGTTGGCCCCGTGTTCAAGCCATCGGTGGCTGTATTGGCCTCCACAGTCACCGTCAGATCTTTGCCACTCTCGGGAATGAGAACCAGCGTATAACTCATTCCACTGCCATCAAATGCCCCTTTGGTGCCCTCGCTGACCGTGACATCATCAGTCTCAAATCCCGTCACATCTTCGGTGAAGGTAAAGGTCGCGGGGAGGGGCTCGGTAGAGTTGATCTTGTCAGGGAGTTTAGTGATCGTGACATCAGGTGCTGTCGCATCCCAGACCGCCCTAGCAGCCCTGGATTGGATCGGCCCCGTCTGAACACCATCAGTATCCGTAGCCACATGAGCAGGAACCTCCACAAGAAGATCCTCACCATCCTGGTGTAGAAAGGAAGGTTCCCTTTCGGGGGTTGGTATGTATTAGTTTCTGGTTACATTTTGTTATAAATATAGACAACTCGTCATGGAGAAAGAGTCTTATAGCAATGGCGACGGTATATCAATCTGGTGTCCGCATGCTAGGCAAAAGCCATAATGCTCAATATTTGAATACGTCGGAGCTGCCAAGATCTTGAAACTCGGGCTCGCGATAATCGCTACCGAAAAGGATGGACTTGGGCTCTCCATCGTTGCTTTGGACTCTTTCTCCATGACGAGTTATCGTATAGGTTGTTTAGGCTGTTTCAACAGGAAGTTGCAACGCCTCCCAGAGAAAGCCAACCAGTTCACGCGCGATTGCAACCACCGCGACTTTCGGAGGTTTGCGTTTGCTCAGTGCGTTGTAACGTTTGTATAAGCGTGTTTGTGCTTTCTGGGTAATGGCGATGACTTTAGCACTGCAGTGTTTTTGCCGCTCTTGAAGTGCAACACTAATCCGAGGTACGTAAATGTATTTCCATGCTGCGCTCACCAAGACCTTTCGTGCGTGTGTGTTTCCAGTTTTGGTGATTGAACCCGTGCGGATGGTGTTTCCTGAGGAGTGTTGAGATGGAACTAATCCAAGATACGCCATCAGTGCCGTCGGACTCTCAAACCGCCGAAAGTCTCCAATCTCACAAACCAACTGCATGGCCGAGATCAGTCCAATGCCTCGGAAGCCTTGCAGAATCTGAACTGCTTGCTGAAACTTTTCGGACTCGGATGCTATTTTGACTTGCTGTTCAATTTCTTGGATGCGTCCCTGATGATAATCAATATCATTCAGGTGTCCGCGTAGTACAAACTCGTCATGGGAACGCTCTAACTCAATCTGATTGATCCAAGTCTTAAACTTTTTTGTCCAGTAGCTTCCTGTTGTATAACAGTGCCCGTGCGCATGCAAAAAATGAATCACGCGCATTTTGGATTGGTGAAGACTTTTTATCAGTGCCTCACGACTGCGTAAAAGTCCTCGCACGGCTCGGAGTTCTTCGTCCAGGACAAAACATTCAGTCAAAAGCCCAGATCCAAAATACTTGGACAAATTCCTGGCATCGCGCTGATCGGTTTTGATTCGATCGCCTGAGCGCTTGGGAATTGAGCCAGGAGCAATGATGGCGCAATCCACGCCGTGTTCGGTCAATGTGTCATAGATCACAGTACCCGAAAAGGATGCCTCATAACAACAGCGGAAAGGCCCATACTTTGAACGCGTAGATTCCACAAACCGAGCGAGACTCTTCGGCTTGTGAGCGGAAAACACCTGCTCATCACAGTAACGCTTCTCAGTCGCATCGTAAACACATGCCGAGATTGTGTCACGATGAACGTCTAATCCAACGTAGTAGCGAACGGGTGAACAATGAGATGTAGAAGACATAATAAAATGAAAATTTGGTTATCTCGAAAAATAACACTCCTGAGGGAACCTTCCTTTCTATTATATCTTTGGGATGACAACCAGCGTATATTTGGACGAACTGACCTCTGTAAAGGTGCCCTTTGTCAGTCCACTATAGACAAGCTCACCTGTCCCAAAGCCCGTAACATCTTCGGTGAATCTAAAGGTGGCCGTCAGCGGGTCCATAGAATTGATGATTTCAGGAATTTCAGTAATCACTACATCAGGTGGATCATCCCAAATCGCGGTTTTCTTAACATCTTCGGACGGGCCAGTATTTAAGCCATCGGTGGCGCTGTTGGCCCTGACGGTCACCGTGAGATCTTTCCCTCTGGTGGGCGTAACGATGAGCGTGTAGAATTTACCAATGCCATCAAATGCTCCCTTCGTGCCCTCATCAACGGTAACATCACCTGTCTCAAAGCCTGTAACATCCTCGGTAAAGGTGAAGGTCACAGGGAGTGGCTCAGTTGAGTAGATCTTTTCTGGAAGCGAAATGCCCACATCCGGATCAGCATTCCAAAATGCCATGGCGGTGACCGAGCCAACCGGACCAGTATTGCCATCCTTATCAGTAGCCACGCCCTGAGGAACTGTCACATGAAGATTCTTGCCCTCCTTTGGGGTGACAACCAACGTATACACGGAGTAACTGAGCGCTGTAAATGTCCCCTTTGTTCCTTCATCTTCATCCACGATAACATCATATGAATCAAATCCCGTGACATATTCAAAGAATGTGAAGGTGGCCGTGAGCGGATCTGTAGAGTTGATGGATTCGGGAATTCCAGTAATGATTACATTAGGTCGCTCATGCCAAGTAACGAACGTGTATACATCACTGGGGGGGCCTTCGTTGAGGCCATCCGTGGCCGCATTCGCGGGGACGGTCACTTTGATGTCTTGGCCACGGCTAGGGGTGATGACGAGCGTATAACTCCCTCCGCTGCCATCAAAGTCCTTCTTGGTGCCTCCATCAACGGTGATGTCATTAGACTCAAAGCCCGTTACCGATTCACTGAATGTGAAGGTAGCTTTGAGATCCGCAGTAGTATTGATCTTACCTGGTAGTCCAGTGATGTCAAGGGTTGGTGCCATCGCATCCCAGATCGCCATTACCTTAACAGGCACCTTTGGCCCCCGATTGATCCCATCCGAAACTGCATTCTTATCAACGGTGACGACGACATGAGCATTCCCTTTGGGGGTAATCACAAGAGTATACACGGTTGAGCTGATGACCTCTTTGAATGCACTCTTTGTTCCGCCATCAACTCTAATATCACCCGTCTCAAAGCCTGTCACCGGCACACTGAACGTGAAGGTAGCTGTCAAATTATTGGTGGAGTTAATCTTGCTAGGAATCCCAGAAATCGTTACCGTTGGCGCGGTCGCATCCCAAACGACGGTTTTCGTGACTTGCTTGGACGGACCTTTCACTACGCCATCGGTTGCGGCATTCTTTGAAATAGTCACGACTACATCTTCATCCCCGTTAGGCGTTATGAGGAGCGTGTAACGAGTCCCACTTCCTAACAAAGTTGCACCTTTGGTGCCGCCAGTGACGGTGATGTCATTTTTCTTAAAGCCCGTTAGAGCTCTCGCGAAATTGAATTCCGCCGGTAGCGCATCATTCGTATTGATCTTCTTCGGTAGACCTCTAATACTTGCAGTTAATGGTTTGTCAATATCTTTAATTTCAACGATGATATTCGTATTTACATCATCATATCCACTGCCTTCTGCAGTCAACGGATAGTTGACTACGCTGAGATTCCAGTCTGTGTCACGCTTAGCCGTCACCTCCACGGTCTGCTCTTGGTTCCAATTGTCCTTGGTAAAGGTCAGTTCATCTTTATCATGAATTAAATCATAGTCCGCTTCAATATCTGGAATTTTGATCGTTACGGTTCCTGAAGGTTGCGTTCCCAGCTTTATGTAGTATAGTTTCTTATCGACTTCATTAACTTTTAAAACATTAGGTCTCACTTTGATGAATGCTTTTTTTTCTTCATCATCGATTAAATCAATATATGTAATGGTGCCCCCATCTGGTCTAACACCCTCTCCTTGTAACGAAAACCTAGCTCTGGCCCACTTGTAATCATCTACTGTATCGTTATCATGTAATGTAATAGACAAATTTTGACGCTGACACCAGTTGGTCGTAGTGAATGTTAGGGTGTTTTTTGAAAATTTAAGTTTAGCAGGGAAGGTTGATTCATCGGTAATCGTAACTGTTACATCGGTCGTAGGTGCATGTGAAAGTTCGAAATCAACATTTGTGGATTGTCCTTCTTTTAGGGGGAATCCATAGGTAGAGGGACTGGTCCATTTTCCAGAAAAAAGCCATTGCAATCGGGAAGTATTCCCCGGGTCCCCATTTATACATGCGGATTGATCTAAATCGGAAACGCCATCAGACGTCAATTCCAAAGCATTTGATGAATCCCACTGCTGAACCTGAGTTGCACTGCTATCAGCCACCCATAACAAGATCACTGCACAGAGAATGACACATTGAGATATAAAATCCCACTTTACTTCACGCAGGTTCATGATCTTAAAATACTATCCGGGTGGATAAACACTAAAGTTAGGGAAAAATAAGGGAATTATATACGTGAGTACCCATCTATTTGACGGCTACCTTTTGCGTATCCATTTCACGGCTCATAGGAGTCTCTAACGAGAACGCTCCTCCATGTGCAGATGCCCCAATCCCGGAGGCCTGTAACACATTCGCAGATGCGTTGATATCTGATGGCCACATGCCATACACTTAAACTTGCTTTGCGATTGACTTTATCTGTATGACCACACTGATTACAGCGTTGGCTGGTATACTTCGGATCTACAAGAATCACGTTGCCAAACTTGTAATCGCAATAGGAATTAAACCGTCTCCATCCAGCGTTAAGGATGGCTCTGTTTAACCCTGCTTTTGCCTTCACATTGGTTCCAGGGTTCTCAACCGTACCCTTAGCAGACTTGGACATAGTCTTGATCTTCAAGTCTTCACGCTTCAACGTATACGCCTTATTGGACAATCTACGGCTATGTTGATGTGCCGCATTCGTTCTGCAGTTCTTCTGTTTTCGCTTCCACTTGTTGATCTTTCGCTTGGATTGACCAGATCCTTTCTGCTGTCGGGCTAACTTTCTTTGCCACCGACGAATCTTAATCTCCTTATCCGTTAATTCAGGGAGCGGTAACATGCCCTGTTCACCATCCGTTGAGGAATAAGAAATGTTATAGGTATTCAAGTCAATGCCAATCTCTTTGCCATCGTCCACCTTCTCTGGTAGATTAGTGACTTTGTAAATTACGCTCATCTTCCAGTACCGTCCGTCTTTCTTCACGGTGACTTCAATCGGCTCACCGTCTGGATAAGGATTACCTCCTTTCCTACGAAACTTCATCCAGCCAACCTTCTGGATATGGACATCATTCCCTCGGATCTTAAACAATCCTTTGGTCGCCGTAAATGAATTGTGTTGAAACCGATTATGGAACGTAGGATGATCACGTAATCCCTTGAAGAAAGCCTGCCACGCCTCTGCCTGATGCTTTAAGGTGTTTCGTACAATGTTGGACGAGTACTGATTCAACCAAGAAATGGTTGGGCGAAAAGAAGTGTATCTCCTACTTAATGACGGCCAGGTCAATTCTGGATTATCCTTATGTTCGTCTTTATAGTCCCTGTTGATTTGGTCAAGAAACGTATTCCATACAAACCTGCATGCTCCGCAAAGCCCTGACAAGAGATGGGCTTTCCACTGCGTGCCAGGTAATAGGCGATACTCTATTCCACGATAGGAACAGTTTGAACCCGAAGGGTTAGAAGCCTTTTGAACAGGCATGATATCAAGGTTACGTTGATGTTATGGTAAGCAATAGGGTAGATTCTCCTCTATCCTATTGTGTCTGTTATACTCTCCAAAATAGAATGGTTCCATTCTTTGGGTACTCACGTATATAATTCCCAAAAATAAACTTGCAAGATGTGCACAACGACATAGAACCATAAAATGCAATGGTTAAGTCCCTTACACGGTCGTCTATGTCAACTAAACTCAATCAATATTTTTGCAGACCTCTATTCAATGGGAGTGTTGCCCTAAACATCCCATGATGACTGATTTATCTATCCTCACGGATAACTCAGGCTTCCATTATTAAGCGTGCATCACAGCCCATATTCTTTTGTAGGATCAATAGTCAGCGCAGGTATTCGCTCTATCGCACTTGACTGTCAGGGCTAGAGTTTTAACCCCTACAAACCTGCGAATTACAAGGTGGACATTCTGGCATGGTCAATAGCAAAAGGAATGCGTTCAACATCCCTGTGAATGGTTCAGAATAACCAGATGTTGCTATATGATTCTTGATCAACGCAGGTAATCTCAAGAGTGGTCTATAGCTGCAATGCGGTCCTGAACTACAGGGATGATGGTGTCAAATCCACTGATACTAAAGATCTCACGGATACTATCGCGCATGCTACAAAGAACCAGTTTTCCATTATTAGACTGAATATTTTTAGCCCCAATCAGCAAGACCCGCATGCCAGAACTACTTATAAATGACAATTTAGTGAAATCAACAACGATTTTGGTTTCACCCTCATCAATGCGATCCTTTACTATGCGCTCAAAAGATGGAGCGTTAGAACTATCTATTCGTCCTACGGGGATCATGATGAGAACATCCCCTTCGCGTTGTTCTTGTACGTCAATGTTGCTAGCCATTAATGGTTCCTCCAAATGATTGATATAAATTTAATAAAATGATCAGTAAATATGACATTAGGATATATTATATTCTAATGTCAGTTGATTGATGCCATCTACAAACTCATAGGCATAATCATCCGCTTGGGCCTTGATAAGATGTAATCCTAAACCACCTATCGGGCGATTCTCCAACTCACTGGTTGTGTCTACGTTTGAGTCCTGAGTTGGATCAAATTTACCTCCGTTTGATCGCACCACAACTATGACACGATCGTCTTTAGCATTCAAGCTAATGTTGATTTCGGGCTCAATCCCATCGTCAAAAGTACCATGAACGAGTGTATTGGTGACTAACTCCTCTAATGCAAGATTGATAATAAACACAGTTCTATTGGGAAGCTCTTGGGCTTCCCCAAAAGTTTCTACCATAGCGTAGAGGTCATGTAGCTCAGAGACACGAGCCGATATTTGAACATTAAAATCTCCAGTAATCATGTTTTCAAAGTTTGATGGGCAAGATCTTTTCTGTGTAAGACTAAACAGGTACGGTCATCAGCAGCAGCAGCACCGCGAGAAAATTCAATGATGTCATCCCAAACATGGTCTAACATTTGAATTGGCTCAAAAGATGGAGATCCATCTAGGGCTTTCTCAAGTCTGTCTTTTCCATAGATTTCCCCGCCAAGATTGACCATATCAGTTAAACCATCAGTGTAGCAGAACAGAATTTCATTTGGCTTCATCCGAATGACGTTTTTGGTATACTCTATTCCATCAAGTACACCCATAGCGACGCCGCCTGTTCCAGTTAATATAGTGCGATTACGTCCATCCATCAGATAAGGTGGCTCATGGCCGGCAGATACATAGGTAATTTCTCCAGTCTTCAGATTAACATGTGCAACGAATACGGTAACGAAAAGCCCCATAGGGTTCTGTTGGCAGATCCGATTGTTGGCGCTTTGGCAAATTTCAGCCACATCCTTGCTTTCATTGGCAGCAAATCGAATGGCCGCCTGTGAAGCAGCCATAAATAGTGCGGAAGCCACGCCTTTACCTGATACGTCTCCAACCACACAGATGAGGGAATTATCAAATTCAAAGAAGTCTACAAAGTCTCCTCCGACCTGCAATGCAGGCTCCATCCGAGCGGTAGCCGTAAAGGTATCAAGATCGGCCGTTCCATCTCGAACCAATGCTGCCTGCACAGCCATGGCCATCTGAAGATCTTGATTAATGGACTCTTGTGCAAGTTTGAGTTCATTATTTGCATTGACAAGCTCAGAGGTTCGCTCATTAACAAGCGTCTCAAGAACTTCCTCACGCGAAAAGACCTGAACCGTCATATCTTGAAACACACGAGCAAGTGCACCAATTTCATCAGAGCGATCAAGAACAGGTTCCATGAGCCCTTCATCGGGCTGCTCACCACTCTCAACAAATCGCGCAGCAGTCGCAATTTTTTCAATTGGACGCGTGAGTAAACGCGCTCCAAAGAAGGTCGCAAATCCAGTAAAGGCCAACAGTAGTAGAGAGACAATCAGTGTTTGGGTCACACCATTTAAGATTTTGGTTGCTGTATTATCAAGGTTGATAAAGGCCAAAATGGTCCCAATTGGATTGTCTTCAATCGCAACAGGCGTTGCAACCCAGAGACCTCGCTCAGACCGGTTTGTGAATAGCCCAAGCTCCGCCTTGCTACTGGCCACACCAGATTGGATAGCATCCGCAATAAGATCCGTGGTACTGGTTGAACGCTCTGGATAAGGATTACGCCATGCCTCCTCCATTTCTGTAATATCATTGATCACGGAATACTCAGCGGCCGCGGCGATATTGCCATCTGCATCAATAAACCAGAGGGCTTCAGGGTATCCTTTTTCAACAATCACATTTGCTTGTTCTTGATACACCGTGTTCAAAATACTGGCATTGTTTCCACGAACAAGTGGGAGGCCAACCTGAATAATGTGAGCGCTGTTGGGACGAGCAACAGTGACAAATTTGAATTGTGAGTCTCCGTCACGAATCTTAATGCCACTATGATCAACCCAAGTTTCTTGAAATAAATTATCAAGCTCATCCTGAAAGTCAAGAGATGTTAACGATCCTTCTCCAGATAGACCGATGGAATGCAAAATAACACTTTCACGATTAGCGATAGAAATCTCACCGATGGCCGTATGGTGGATGATCTTATCAAGATCAGACTTTATGGTTTCGTCAGAATAATTTGCATTGATGGCGGCCTGGACATAGTGATCAAGAATCACACCAACGACTCTCATGTTGGCAGATAGGTTTCCTTCAATCACAGCGGAAACGTCAGCATTGACACCTGCATGTGTCTGGCTTAGAAGTTCGTTATCTCCAAAGTCTAGACGATTACCGACTTGTACGATGCGGCGGTGGTCTACACCATTGGTTGCGACATACTTATAGACATCTCTGTCAACCTCTCGCACCTGTGCAGGCTGGGTGACAACCGCAAATGAGTCTGAAGGCACATTGACTAAAGAATAAAATTTATAGGCCTGAGGCTGTTCACTAGCGCTCTCCTTAAATGCGAACGGAATCAGAGAACCATCAGCCCCTCTAACATTGGTAAGGTAGGAAAAAGCTGTACTATCGGTGATCCAGAATTCGTCAAGAACAGTCTCATTAGTAATGGAGGATAATAGGTCAACAACCTGAGATGTGTCGTAATTGGCATCAGCGGCGGCCTTCACAAAAAATGCGGCAGCAAATGCTTGTGCAGCCATAGGAGCATTCAGAGAGGCATCGGCTGTTCGAGCAACGCTCGCAATAGAGATCTCACCAATGTCAGCAAAAAGATTAGATATCTGAGTTGCAGTATCCTCGGCAGTCTGGAGTGCCTGATCGCGCGCACCGTTCATCCAGTTGCTAACCTGAGAAATTGAGATTGATAATACACTCAAAACGATCAATGCAACATTAGCAAGGAAGATGGCGGTGGCAAGACGGCGTGCACGGGGAGTCAGGCGCCGAATAACTGGGCTTATACGATCAATAAGGGTCACCTTATGTGAGGAGGTATTCTCCATAACTATAAATGCAATCTACAATAAATGCGACTCTTCGCCTAACTAAAATTAATCAGTTTCTGGTTGGAAAGTCGTAATTTAGAAAAAAAAACTCAACTGATTATTGTTTTGACAAATAATTAATGGTTTTTAAGGCTAAAAATGCCATAAATCCCGCTCCTACCTGTAATGCTGATTCATCAGGGCAAAATTTTGATGTGTGCAATTCGGGTGACGGTCCGACACCTAATGTATACATCAAGCTTTTACACTTCTGGCTAAAGTAGGCAAAATCTTCACTGCCCATCCATAGAGGTAGGGATTTAACCTTATGGCTATTAAGATAATCAATTCCAGCATTTTGAGCAATATTGGTCAGGTCGGCATTATTGATCAGAACAGGATATCCTTTTCGAATTTCAACTTCTGCCTCAGCACCGAATGCACGGGCGGTATTGGTAACAAGTTGCTCTATCCGATGATGTGCAGATTCGCGCCAGTTTTCATCCAAAGATCGAAATGTACCCTCAAGTTTAACCTCATTGGGAATCACATTCGTTGCGCCATTGGCTTCAATGCGACCGATCGTCAGAACGCTTGGAATGTCTGGGGGCGAATTGCGACTAATCACACTCTGCAGAGCGATGATGATGTGCGCTGATGCAAGGATGCTGTCACAGTCTAAGATTTCAGGCTTTGCCGCATGCCCTCCAGTGCCAATAACTTTGATGTAGAGCTCGTCGGAACTAGCTAAAAAAGCTCCTGGCCGGAAGCCCAGCATACCAGATTCTAAGGATGGAAGTACATGTTGTGCAATGCAGTAAGATGGAGCGGGTTCGCTGCCTGTGGCATTGAGTACGCCCGCTTGAATCATTGATAATGCCCCTCCTGGAATTTTTTCTTCTGCAGGTTGAAAAACCAAACGAACCGTTCCACTGATTTGACTCTGTAACTGTTGTAAAATATATCCGCAACCAATCAGAGATGCGGTATGCATGTCATGCCCACAGGCATGCATGATCCCCGTTGACTGCGATGAAAACGGTAAGCCTGTCTCTTCTGTAATTGGGAGGGCATCAATATCGGAGCGAAGTAGAATCGTGGGGCCAGGAAGCGCCCCTCTGATATGCGCTACGACCCCTGTGTTGGTCTGAATCTTTGAGGGTTGTATTTGAAAATGATCCAACTCGTTCCGAATCAAGGCAGACGTTTCATATTCCTGAAAGGCCAGCTCAGGATTGCGGTGAATTGATCTTCGTATCCTGACCATTTCTGGCTGGATTGATTTAGCCAGTGCCCTGATTTTGGTGAGTGTGCTCTCAATCATGGGTTAATGCAGGGTCTTGCGCTTGTTGAGATAGGCCAAGAGCGCTTGATCATAGCTCACGGCCGTATCAAGTTCAACATAGTCAATCAAATGTTTTCTACACTGCCGTTTAAGAGCATCGCTTAGGGCGTACATCCTTTTTGTGTATGCATCTCGTAACATAGAAGGGTTTAACGACATTTCATCTCCTGATTCCATATCTCGAAGGAGCATTGGGCGATTTGGGAGATTCAATAGCGCTTCTGTTTCTTTTTCAAGGATCCGAAAGATGAGGACCTCATGGCCTTTATGGCGCAAATGACGTAAAGCCCGAACGGTCTCCTCCTGCGAGTCATTATCAATCAGATCAGAAATCACTATAATCAGCGAACGGCGTTGCACTCTCTCGGCCACTTGATGAAGAGCCCGAGCGGTTCCAGTATAGCTCTCGGAGTGGATCTCCTTTTCTAATCGCTCTAATTGTAGAAGAATTTGTCTCAAATAGCGCATCGTACTGCGAGGCCTGAGAAATGTACGGATTTCCGAATCAAAGGATAATAGCCCAGTGGCATCTCTTTGTTGAATCATTAGGAAATGGAGTGCAGCTGCGAGGTATGTACTATACTGGAGTTTTGATAACTGGCCTGCATGACGATACCGCATGGAGGCAGAGGTGTCTAAAACGATGTAGTGATGCAGGTTTGTCTCTTCTTCATATTGTTTTACATAATAGCGGTCCGTCTTTGCGTAAACTTTCCAGTCAACATAGCGTAAAGCATCCCCAGGGTTGTAGAGCCGATGTTCTGCAAACTCCACCGAAAATCCATGATAGGGACTTTTATGCAAGCCGGTAATAAATCCTTCCACGACCAGTCGTGCACGCATCTCCATGTTTTTCAGACGGGAGATCATCACTGGATCAAGATACTTGAGTGGACTTGTTGAATGAGGCTTAACCATGGACAAATGGTACAATAGTGCTTAGATTAAGTGCATGAAGTCTTCCGAAATCATTAAGGCACAGCTGATGGATGCACAAGATATGCAACGAACCATCAGACGATTAGCTAGACAGATCATTGAATCCATTGACTCTGATGATTTGGCAATTGTAGGATTACACCGCCGTGGTGTATATCTTGGTGCCAGATTACAATCACTCATATTAGAGCTTGAAGGAATCACAGTTCCTTTGGGAACCCTTGACATAACGATGTACAGAGATGATTTTCGCAGTGGATTGAAAGAGCGGAGAATACGGTCTACAAATATCCCATTTGACGTGAATCACAGGCATTTGGTTCTAGTTGATGATGTGTTATACACGGGCCGAACGGTTCGTGCGGCGATGGATGCCGTCACGGATCTTGGGCGCCCTTCACGAATGCAGTTCTTAACACTCATTGATCGAGAGCATCGTGAGCTTCCAATTCGCGCAGATATGATTGGGCGTGTGGTTCCAACCATATCTCGGGAGGAAGTCCATGTTCAGTTTAACGAAATTGATGATCGTGAGGGTGTCTGGTTAGTTGAAAGGGAAGATTAATGGAAGCAATAACCTTTAAGCCTAGTCAGGAGGTTTTACGACACAAGCACTTACTTGGTCTGTCAACCTACAGCGTTGAAGAAATATCATTGATTTTGGAGACGGCTAGGGAATTCCGTCAGATTTTAGAGCGACCGATTAAGCGTGTTCCAACATTGCGTGGATTCACAATTGTGAACCTATTTTTTGAACCGTCTACCCGGACGCGAATTTCCTTTGAACTCGCTGAAAAGCGGCTCTCGGCGGATCTCGTTAATTTTGGAGGAGCGGGCTCAAGTTTATCTAAGGGTGAAACTTTACGAGATACGGCCCAGAACATTGAGGCGATGAAGGTAGATATGGCGGTGATTCGCCACAACTCCCCAGGTGCAGCCCATTTTTTGACGCGATGTATTCAGGGGAGCGTGATCAACGCGGGAGACGGTTCACATGAACATCCAACACAGGCGCTTTTGGACTTACTGACCATTTCGGAACATTTTCAGAGTTTTTCTGGACTACGCGTGTCCATCATTGGAGATATTGCACACAGCCGTGTAGCGCGGTCAAATATTTTTGCTCTAACAAAATTAGGGGCGCATGTTACTGTTTGCGGTCCAAGGACTTTAATGCCCGTGCAGATTGAAGACTTAGGCGTCAGAGTTACGCATCGTCTTGAGGAGGCCCTAGATCAGTGTGATGTAGCGATTGCCCTGCGTATTCAGCGCGAAAGATTTGGGGCAAGCCTTGTACCATCGTTGAGGGAATATAATACTCTATATGGGCTCACATTAGATCATTTAGATCGGAATCCAAATTTAATCGTTTTGCATCCAGGTCCAGTGAATCGGGGCGTTGAACTAGATGATGATGTCGTCGAGCATGAGCGTGCGGTCATACTGGATCAAGTCACAAATGGAGTTGCAGTTCGGATGGCCGTCATTTACCTGCTTGCTACATAATTAATCAACTCCCTCACACCGAGATACTTGGGATGTCCTTTAAGCCGGGTATTCATCGGATCAAGCCAGACTTCGGATGTCGGCAATTCAGTAGCAGATACCAACACCCTCAACTGATGGTCTTAGTCATTCGCCGTTGCAAGCGTGGGCACCAGACCTAAGATATAAAGTTTGTACATATGAATTGAGGTTTAGTGAGGATTAGATAGTGCACAATGCATGCGCCAATTGATATTAAACTTTAACCAAGATAGTGAAAATATTGTGGGACTTCAGCCTAAAGTGTGAGAAAAATCGTAAATCAAGGAATTTTCGGATCATAGTTGGTAGGATTTCTCCTACTGACGAGTATGTGTCAATCATTCACTTAACAATTCAATGAATAAAAAAATCGGCGAGTAGAAGTTTAGTTTTGGAGGGGCCATGGAATAGAGGATGCCTATGATGATACAGCGAAACCGGGGATGGTGATTTGTACTGACACATCGTCACTGGCGTGTCTAAAGTGTGGAAAGGCGAGTCCATTTTACGATTTGCGCGTCAATGGCGGCATTTGGAACCTTTACTATCAAACGGCATTGAGAGCACAGGTTCCACGAATCAACTGTAGTGAGTGTAGGGTAAAGACGGCGCGGGTTCCATGGGCGGGTCCGAGTTCTCGGTAGACCTATGAGGAGTCGGGGTGGATCAAAGAGGCGAGTATATTGGCGATTTATCGTCAGATGGGGCTTGGATGGAAAGCCATTGCAGGCATTATTCATCGCGCAGTACACTGACAAGAAAAAAGAGCAGGTCGTTGCGAACATCTGTGCAGATGAGATAGCTTATATGCATACTATTCATGACGGAGCGATTTGATCTGAGAATTGATCATTTCTCATGATTAATGTAAGATTGAATGAAAAACCTCTAAAATCCAACATAAATCAATGCAAAATCTCACACAATCAACACCTAATCTATAGGCCAAATTTCTCATCAAAATGATCCGATTCTTAGGTGGTAAGTTGATCTTATTCTACAGAGGCCTCTCTATATTGTTTATCCATTGTGATTGTGTTCTTGGAGCAATACGACATACAAAGATCAGATTGAATTATGTTTGTAACCTTTTCGTATATTACTTGCACAAAAGGGTTCCCATACGGTACCAACTGGTCCCCAAATGAGAGTGTATGATCTGCAGGAATGACAGGAAGTCTGATTTCCGTTATTGAAGTATATGGATAGGCATATGTGTCTTTCTGGTTTACACTCTCCGATAGAACTTGTTCAGTGTTTTGAAGGGTGGAACAGTATGGGATTAGGATTATTTAAAACATTAACCAACTCTTACCAGTCATGGAACAGATTACAACATCTTTATCAAATTTGCAGACACGTGCTTTTGCCTTGTTTCGAAAGTGGATGAAAAAAGGATTTCTGGATGAAGCAGAAACCCATGAACTTGTAGAACTTCAGAAAGAGATTCCAACTGTTACAGTTGAAACTGAACTTGACTCTTTCAAGAGCACTGTTGAAACTAGGTTTGATTCCGTAGATGCTAGGTTTGATTCCGTAGATGCTAGGTTTGATTCCGTAGATACTAGGTTTGATTCCGTAGATACTAGGTTTGATTCCGTAGATACTAAGTTTGATTCCGTAGATACTAAGTTTGATTCCTACAAAGAGTCACAGGACAGGCGTTTTGATTCCGTAGATGCTAGGTTTGATTCCTACAAAGAGTCACAGGACAGGCGTTTTGATTCCGTAGATGCTAGGTTTGATTCCTACAAAGAGTCACAGGACAGGCGTTTTGATTCCGTAGATGCTAGGTTTGATTCATTAAATACTAAGATTGATTCCGTCAAAGAGTCACAGGAGATACGGTTTTCCATCATACTTAAATGGCTCAAAGTATTAACAGGAGTTGGTGTGACTTTGCTCTTATCTATGGCTGGTTGGCTGATAAGATTTCTGGTCACAGGTGGATCCTAACCTAAACTTTTACTCGCCGAATTCTTTTTCATTTATTGATTGAATTGTTAAGTGGATAATTGACCCATATCAGTAGGATAAATCCTACCAAATATGATACGAAAATTCCTTAAATTTACAAATTATCTCACACTTTAAGCGGAAGGCCCAAAGATTTATGTTGTTTTTTTGATCTGGTTCGGTTCGTTTGATTCTGTTCATTTTAATTTTACGAAAATGTTTATGACTCGCGTTGCTTTGTTGTTAACGATAATTGCTGGTGTTCCATCTGGGTTTGCGTATGCGCAGATCCATGCGACCATGGAGACGGAATTCGACATCCATGGAACGGAGTTAAACGATTCTAAATTCCCTCCCCCTCATTTTTTAGCCAATCCGTGACCACGGGTGCTCAGTTGAGCCATCCGAAGTCAATTGGTACAGTGACGCTGGTTCTTTTTTCAGTGGGAGCGCAGATGACGATGCGTTTTCTTCCAAGATTATTTCAATTGTAGATTCTGATCAATGGAATCTTCATGAGAATGCGTCTACTAATGCAAACAAACGAACGCCGAGAAAACCCACAAACGTGACCTTTGTGCCCGGCGGAAATCGTGAATATTGTACGGTATGGAACTGCCTCACCATATCCTGGACGCCCCAGCCGAGCCTGGTAAACCCTATCATGGAATTTGTAATAGAAGAGTCTAAAGATGGATCAACTTGGAATGAGATAGCTTCATTCCCATTTCCAGGTGCTCGCAATCATTATGAGGTTCCTGATTCTGATCCTTCTGGCACCACCTAATTATATCCGGATCCGTCATCGTGATGTAGATGGTTGGGGCCCTTGGTCGGATGTGGTCTCAGCTGCGACCCAAGCCACCGCCCTCTATCCAGTTGAAGGTCTGCGGGTCAACGCCGAATATACTGTCAAGCGGGGGGATGACTTAGCAAAAATTGCCAAGCAATTTGGAACCACTGTTCGGATCATTAAGGCCATAAACAATCTTCGTACAAGTACGATCCATTATGGACAGGATTTAATCTTGGATTTAAAAAAACTTGAGATACCGTTCGTTAAATCCATAGTTTGGAGGAATCAAGGATTGTATGCTATGTCTGCCTGGGCAACTCCCCGCGATGGATCAGACGGGAGATCAGCACGCTTGATGTATAACTGTGAGTATCCTGCGACGTGGATTCGACTTAGTGATACTATGTGGACATGGTATGGAGAAGAATCTGCTCTGCGTGCGCGAGTAGACGGAGATGATCAAGAATGGCGGGTGGTCTATAAAGGAAGTAGGACTGTGGACCTTCTCTTAGACGTTGAATTGCATAATATATGGAGAGCTGCTACCACCATTTCAGTATTAATCCCTAAAGATGAAGGTTATGATCGGTATGATTGGGAGATGTCTGGAGCTGAGGAGTCAATTGAGGAGTCCTGTAATCGGGCATTACAATTATCTGACCAAACATATTGGAGCACAGGTGCAACAACGGACGATTGGGGTGACTACACTACCTTGGTTGCTAGATCAAAAAGTGTATTCACCTTTCCGCTTGCAAGTGAGGACGGGACAATTAGGAGTAGCACAAGTGCTTCTTTAATTTATGAATGTTCTCCGTCTCCAAGGGGCCTACTTCAACTCTCTGATATTGATACTTATCGTCTTCGAGGTCGTCGTATATATGATCATATATCCCGCATTGATCGAGTCTGGGTTTACATAGACGGAAATAAGTCCACATGGAAAGCCGATTACTTTAGCAATGACAATGGTCATTATATATCATTTCCTGAAGTCAGACATCTACGGCAAGCATGGGAGGCTGCATCCATATTTGAGATACACATTCCGAAATTTTCAAGTTGGTATATAAGCAAAGGCATGGTCCATAAATCTTTACATGATGATATTGGGGGTTTCTTCAGGTTTAACATGTCGGGATCTGCCAGTGCGATCTCTGATGCGTGTGATCGTTAATCACTGGGCAGAAAAGTAGACGCATCATTGAAATGTACACAGATCTGACAGTACTGGGTATTGCTCAGATAACCACTCCAAATCCTTAACTCTCGCCTTTGTGACCGCATTCTTTGCCTGTTCATTGAGCGACTCTAAATCCACGCACAAATCTGTTAGAGGTATACTGCCAACCGACTCTGTCATCTCCGCCATCTTGATGTGCGCTTGTGCCAATTTGGTTTGTTGTTGTGCTAATTTGGAGTACATATCTGCAGGACTACTACCCCAATCATGTTCTAAAATACTTTCTGCGCGACTGGCAAAAAATGTTGATTCATTCCATTCTCTGGCGTGCTCGCTGTGCGCCTCCGATGGGGCAGAACTCCAGTCACGCTTCGCCATCTCGGTATAGACATCTGCCATCTCTGTATACATCTCGGCAACTGGCCCCCATCCCATTGAGCGATACGATGCAGATTCTTCCCACAGAATGGCATATATGTCTACCAGCGTGTCATACATTTCTGCTCTCTCAAGATATAATTTTGACAGTGTGGTACTGAGAGTAGCAACGTCGGCGTCGGGCTTGATCACTATTTCAGACTCTTCCAGTGACTGGCCAGAGATATCGGAAACGTGATCAAAATTGATGGAATCACTGATCATATTTCGTTTCCAGTTACTACTACTATCTTCAAAACTAGAAAGCAGAATCTGGAAAGCTTGGCGAAATTCAACAAGTGTGACAGGGCTAAAACCAAGGTCGTTTTTCTGCTCATCAACCATACTCTGAAGAAAATCAGTGTCTTGATAGACGGTGTCTAGTTTGTCATGCAGGTTATTGATTACTTCGGCGGTCTCTTCTGAAAAACCCGAGGAAATCTCAATTCCATAAGTTCCTTTGGGGGTCCGAACCAAGACATCATTATTCGCATCCTCACGGAGTTTTGTAGGGGGATTTTCGCATGAGTATGACCAGTCAGACCAGATCCCATAGTGATCAGACCAGTTTAGCCATTCATTCCCTAAATCATTGGATTTGGAGATCTTGGATGTCGGGTTAAAATCCGTTCGCATAGTAATCATTAGGTCAGATAAAAGACTCCCTGCTCTCATCAACTCTCTGGGTAGATCAAGAAGGTTACCACCGAGTAGGTGTGCCTCAAGTCTCTCCATCACCTGATAATTGTGAATGATATCTACGCAGCTCATGGCAGTCTGCGACAAGGGAACGGTTAAATCAGCCCGATCGGTCGTAGTCGTTTCTCCGACACATCCCAGAGCAAAAGTGCATAGGAGACACAGATAGATGCGAAATTTGTTGATGTTTCTGTCAACAATCATCGTTGGTGGATTTGTTTCTCTATCGCGTATATAACATTGTAAAGTGCCGCTCGTGATTGTGTCTAAGGGTTTTTTTGATGCCTCAGCAATATTTCATGCGACATCTGTACAACAATGAGCCCACTAACTGCATCCGCATAGCATCTGAATTATTTCTAAGAATTTTGGAATAGAATATACGATATCTATGATTGATGGCAGAATGTGATCATTGTCAGATAGGAATCTTCACTTGTGATAGGCATGAATCTAACCATCAAAATAAATCATAATTCTCTGGATGCTTGTAATTGATCACCGCACTCTAACAAAGCGCCCCTCATATTCAGAATGTCCGTCGGGCGATAGAACGCTGACTCTGTATAAATAAACTCCGGCAGGTAAGTCGGTGCCGCTAATTTCAATTTCATTCGCCCAACCTGCAGGCAGATTCATGGATGGTAATGTGACCACAGTTCGCCCAGCGATATCTAAGATATTAATCCCCACTTCCGCAATCCATGGAAGGTCTACGCGTAGGCGAGTGGTCCGAGCAAATGGATTCGGATAATTACCAGTCAGCCTGAACTGCTGTGGCAATCCATCATTCTGTATAGAAACGGGTGATACTACCTCAATGGAAAATGATAAACTATCTCTTGATAGTTTGGCATCGGTTGCGGTGTAGATATAGCCCGTCTGGTCTATGGTTATGGTTGGCTGTCCGCCAATGCTTCTGAGCCCTTCATCAAACACGAGTCCATCGGGCAACGCAGGTTTGAGAAAATAGGTAATCGGTGATGAACCACCCGTAGCTTCTGGTAAAGTGAGCGGCTTGATGGCCTCTCCCAAGGTAAATGATTGGTCGTCAACTACACCAATCAATTGAAATCCTGAGCATGTCGGACCACGCACGGTGGTGATACGACGTAACCAATTCTGGAATTGTTCATCAGCAGGAGCGCACAGATCCTGACCATCAAACTCAAAGATTTCTAAATTCTTTAATTGCATGAGACTTCGGGGTAATTGGCCTGCGAATTGATTGTGCGAGAGTTTGAGTTGGTAAAGCCCATGCATTTGGCCGAGTTCATCAGGAATCGTCCCAGATAAACGATTATGATCAAGATCTAAGGTATAGACTTTTGAAAGTCTTCCCACATCAACAGGAATAGGCCCAACAAGTAAATTTGAGCTAAGCTTGATTGATGTCAAACGAGTTAGCTGAGTCAACTGCTCAGGGATAAAACCAGATAACGAATTCTCACTCAGGTTTAAATCATTCAAGTCTGATAGATTAGCCAGTTCAGCTGGAATCTGGCCCTCCAGAGAATTTCCTTGCAGTTGTAGAGATTGTAACTTTGAGAGTTGCGCTAATTCTGCAGGGATCTTGCCCCTCAAGCGATTATATGAAAGATTGATACTCGTTACCACAAGGTTTCTCATCAATACTCCATACCAACTCAGCAATTCCAAAGATGTCGGAAATGTGTTAAAATTCCAATTCCTATTGTTATTCCATCGTGGACCAGATGTAGATTCATACACCGCTCTGAGCGCCGACACTGTTTCATCTAACTGTATATTGATTCCCAGATGAAACACTCCCAAATCATCTACAAAAGCGCCTTGGTAAATGCGCGGAAAGAATTTTACAGCCTGGTACAAGGGGGCATCATCAGCAACAACAAAACTAAATACAACATTGATAGAGTCATCTCCTGCTAATTTACCTATAGATTGTTGCTTGGATTTAAACGTCAAAAAAGAATACCGATCGGCTGGTATCATTTCAAGAGAGAGACTTTCAGCATCTGTTAAATAATTGGCGACTTGAATGTGAATGTCCACCTGATCACCTGAGTCAATTTGGTGATTACCATCATCATCACTCCACGACCATTTTCGTATACGAATTCCTGGAAGTGTCGGAGGCTGTAGACTCGCAAGTGCATTTACAAATCCTCGGCCAAGACGGTTTGACAGACGGGGGTGGTTGTACATGTCAATATTTTCACTGGAGAGACGAATTTGTTCTCGAAGTGCATCTGGGCTGATATCGGGGAATTGCGATTTGACTAGTGCGGCGATGCCACTGACTAAGGGCGCAGAAAACGATGTTCCTCTAGACTTATCGTACTTATTGTTTGGGAAGGTTGTCAGAATACTGACACCGGGTGCGAATACATCAACCGTTTTGCCATAAGTTGAACTCACCGATATTTCACGGGAATCTCTTTCGGTAGCACCGACTGATAAAACCCGATAATAACTCGCTGGATAATGCGGATAATCAGCCGCGTCAAGCGGAACATTACCAGCAGATGCAATGATTAAAGATCCCAGATCAGTGGCAAGGTCAAGAGTTTGGGAGATGTACCTTGATGGTTGTACAGGACCTATATGCGTTGCCCCCCAGCTGTTATTGATAATATCTGCACCGTTCATGGCTGCATATGTCAGCCCCTCATAGTGAAAATCTCTATCTAAGTTGGGGCAAACAACCTTGATATGCATCAATTGCGCATTCCAAGCTGCTCCAGCAATTCCAATTCCATTTCCACTCACTGCACTGGCGACACCTGCAACAGCCGTCCCATGAAAACCATCGCCTCTTCCCTCATTTAAAATGCCAGGGTCACTATTGGGGCCTGTTTGATTACAAAAATTTACTCCATGAATATCATCAATAAATCCATTATTATCATCATCAACCCCATTGTTTGGAATTTCATCTTCATTCGTCCAAACATTCCCCAGGAGATCTTCATGGCTCCATTCTGATCCTGTATCTACAATCGCAATGACCACTGGAGAATCCGACTGATCACTTTTAATCACATCCCAGACTTGCGGTAACTGAAGATGTTTTAGATAGGTTTGCTGCTGATATTCTGGATCATTAGGCTCATCTCGTTGAATCAATAGATCAGCATGATTCATTAGGACAGGCTCAGCGTAGGTGACGTCTATGTCCTTCATCAAGTCTCGTGCAATGTGCTCGGGTATAACATCTTCATCATAGCGCAGATAGTAGGTACGACGAAGTGCTTCAAGATTATCAGAAATTTTATCAGTTGGTTCAAGATGATCTAGAAATGGGTACATCCGAGTCATTGAGTGCACTTGATACTTGTCGGCCTTTATGTTAAATGCAACGGATCCCGTCCTGGCTAATCCCTCACTGATCAATACCCCTTCTTCAAACTGAACGATAACGACCTGCGGCTCGTAGACTCTGGTTTGAATTTGTGCCCAAGCATGATGTGCTGTCGTGATGCAAAGCAGTAGTAATAAGTGACTAAATGAGCGTCCCAAAGATGGGCTTTTGTACATGCCTCTGATAGGTGTTAATTCGCCAACAAACCAGAAAAATAATTGAAGTTTTACAATTCAGCCCTTTGAGATTCAGTCAATCTACATGATAGATTCATCCTGTTTCATTTGCTGACCCAATCATTTCATTTGACCGTAAGTGCAATCTGATCAATTATGCTACCATGATGATGGAAAACTGTTTGTATATTAAGGGCATCCTTGATATTTGTGAGATATCAATATGATTGAGCTGATGCCAAAGGAAACAAGGTCATTGATAACAAGCAACTCTTCATTCAAAGAGATTCAATTTTTGACATAACGGATAGATTTAAATGGTTTCCGTATTATTGACCCAATGGTTTGTTGAAACAAAATCAATTTGAATTTCAGTATGCAATTAGGATTTGTGAGTGCTATCGTTGGCGAGTTGTCAATTGAAGAAGTTTTTTGTCTTGCCTCTGAATATGGGTATGATTGTGTTGAACTTATGTGTTGGCCAAAAGGAAAAGCGACTCGGCGATATGCAGGGGTGACGCATGTGGATGTCCAAGACATAAACCAGCAAAAAGCCGATGAAATCAACGGATTAGCCCAAAGGAGTGGAGTGAAAATTAGTGCATTAGGATATTATCCAAACCCACTATCACCTGATTCACAGGAATCGACAATCGCAGTTACACAAATTCAAAGGATGATTGATGGGGCCGCACTTTTAGGACTCAATACAGTGAATACATTTGTCGGTCGGGATTGGAATCGTTCAGTGGATGAGAATTGGCCACAGGTCTTAGAGACATGGAAACCCATTGTGGATTATGCCGAGAAATGCGGAGTTCGCATCGGAATTGAAAATTGTCCGATGTATTTTACAAACGATGAGTGGCCTTCTGGAAAAAATATTGCCCACACCCCCGCAATATGGCGCCGTCTCTTTAATGATTTAGAAAGCCAATTCATTGGGCTCAATTATGACCCATCTCATATGATTTGGCAACATATGGATGTGCTGAAACCACTTCAAACGTTTTCAGACAGACTCTTCCATATTCACGCCAAAGATGTAAGACTTGATCAACAGCGTCTTGATGAAGTTGGGATTCTTGCGACACCAAATGCATTTCATACTCCTAAACTACCAGGCATGGGGGATGTCAACTGGGGAAAGTTTTTCTCTGTACTCACCGATGTAGGCTATAGCGGGCCAGTGTGTGTTGAGGTTGAAGATCGCGCTTATGAGGGTTCACTGAAAGACAGAAAGCGCGCCCTCCAACAGAGTGTCACTTATTTGCGGCAATTCATTCCCCGCCAAGTCTAACGATGTACTCAGATCCATCACTTGGGCATAATGCAATCTAAGCTCCAGAACCGCAAAGAATTTTTTATTGCAATTGATTCTGACGGTTGTGTGTTTGATACGATGGAGGTAAAGCATAAGGAATGCTTTTGTCCAGTGACGATTCGCCATTTCAACTTACAAGCAATCAGCAAGTATGTTAGGGAATCGTGGGAGTTTATAAATCTTTACTCGATGCATCGGGGCATGAATCGATTCCCTGCCTTAGTTAAAGTGATGGATCAATTACATCACAGGCCAGAAGTCCAGCGTCGAAATGCCGTCATTCCCAAGCTAAAAGAGTTAAGAAATTGGATCAGGAGTAGCCTCAAATTAGGTAACCCAGATCTGTATGAAGCCACCAAAGATCAACCAGCATTAACTGATATTCTCCGATGGAGTGAAGCCGTAAATGCATCAGTTTCTGTCATGGTACATGGAGTTCCTCCGTTCCCATTTGTTCACGAAGCTCTTGGTGAAGCAGCTCAATCGGCAGATATGATCGTTGCATCAAGCACGCCCGTAGATGCGTTGGAGCGTGAGTGGGGAGAGCATGGCTTATCAGATTATGTTCAGATCATTGCGGGTCAAGAAATGGGGAATAAATCTCATCAATTATCAATGATATCTGCAAACCAGTATCCGCCCGATCATATGCTAATGATTGGGGATGCTTTCAGCGATTACCAAGCCGCTCAAAGTGTTGGTGCCTGTTTCTATCCAATTCTACCAGGTGACGAAGAATCCTCATGGCAGCGGTTATTAATTGAATCCCTCCCCCGATTTTTCAAAAAAGAGTATCAAGGTACGTACCAAGCGGGGTTGATTGATGAGTTACGCGAGCGACTTCCTGAATTTCCCACTTGGACAATCTCCCCACAGGCGAATTAGTCGTCCCTAACAATGAGATGCAATAGATTAAATGGTTTCTCATAGGTGAGCGAAGTCTTAAGTGGTTGGGAAGATATCCGTAACGCACCCATGACTAGCCGAGGACACGGTATGTGCGTATCTCAAAAGGACGCCAGACTGCGCTTTGAGCGGTGGTGGCGCCCATTTTTTTTGCCTCGCGGACAGATCCGCATCGGAGATCCCAAGCGTAAGCACATGGTTTTCTGCGTCAATCGTGACAGGATCCCCATCTTCAATCAATGCGATTGGTCCACCGACTTGGGCTTCTGGGGTAATATGTCCCACAACAAATCCGTGAGTGCCGCCTGAAAATCGACCATCCGTTATAAGAGCAACATCAGTGCCTAACCCAGCCCCCATGATCGCACCAGTGGGGCGTAGCATTTCGGGCATTCCTGGGCCTCCTTTTGGCCCGCAATAGCGAATGACAATCACATCACCTGCTGTGATGTGATCATTCAAGATCGCATCCATCGCATCTTCTTCGCGATCAAATACTCGTGCCAATCCATCAAAACGCTCCCCTTCTTTACCAGTAATTTTGGCAACGGCCCCGTCAGGCGCGAGATTTCCATACAGAATTTGCAGATGGCCAGTTTTTTTGATCGGATCATTTAATGGTCTGATGACCTGCTGTCCTAATGTTAAATCATCAACGTCAGCCAAATTGTCTTTGAGGCTTTGGCCTGTGATCGTCATGCAGTCACCGTGGAGAAGATTATTTTCAAGGAGCAATTTCATGACCGCTGGGACACCGCCTACATTATAGAGATCTTCCATGACAAATTGCCCGCTCGGTTTGAGATCTCCTAACAGGGGGGTTTGATCACTAATAGATTGAAAATCATCCAATGTAAGGGGAACTTCTGCGGCATGCGCCATTGCAATGAGATGAAGTGCGGCATTGGTTGATCCACCTAAAACAATGACGACGCGCAGAGCATTTTCAAATGCTTCTCGGGTAAGTATATCCTTAGGCTTGAGGTCTTTTTCCAGAAGTTGATAAATGATTTGACCAGTCTGTGTCATTTCCAACTGTTTTTCTTGACTGACGGCAGGGTAGGAGGAATCAAAGGGGAGACTCATACCGAGTGCTTCAATAGCTGAAGCCATGGTGTTTGCCGTGTACATTCCTCCGCAGGCTCCAGCACCTGGGCAAGCGTGGCGAGCAATCTCGCGAAAGTCTTCATCAGTGATCGCACCTTTTGCTCGCTGCCCTGCGGCCTCAAACGCAGACACAATATCAATCGTTTTATCGTTCCAGCACCCAGGTTTGATAGTTCCGCCATAGACCATAAACCCTGGCCGGTTGAGTCGAGCTAACGCCATGATTGAGCCAGGCATGTTTTTATCGCACCCAGCCACGGCGATAACGGCGTCATACCACTGGGCAGATGCAACCGTTTCTATGGATTCTGCGATCAGGTCTCGAGAGGGAAGTGAGAAGCGCATACCTGAAGAGCCCATGGAAATACCATCGCTGACTCCGATGGTATGATATATCAACCCAACGAGATCTTGAGACCCAACGCTGCATTTAATGTTTTTTGCTAGGTCATTGAGATGCATATTGCATGGATTCCCTTCCCACCCCATACTCACAATTCCCACTTGTGCTTTGGTTAGATCATTCTCAGACAGGCCTATTGCATGAAGCATTGCACGGGCACCGCCTTGGAGAGGATTTTGAGTTATCTGTTGACTGTAGCGATTCATATTGAGTTAGGCCAGTGGTAAAAAGATGGATAAGAGGATTGAAATGATTCCTGCGGTCGCCCCAAGTATGATAAGTAGTACAGACCAAGACTTCAATGTTTCGACCTCGGTCAGTCCACTCATTTTAGAGTAAATCCAGAATCCGCTGTCATTCATCCAGGATCCGACCAAGGAGCCGCCGCCAATGGCCGTGCCAAGGTATACCAAATTAAAATCCAAGCTTTCTGGCGTAATCATTGCGGCCAGCATCGCAGATGCTGTGATCATAGCGACGGTAGAGGATCCTTGTGCGAACTTAAGCAGACTGGCTATGCCGAACCCTAGGATCAGCATTCCGATGCCGGATGCGCCAGTGCTACTAGCAAATAAGTTACTGATGGCAGGGCCAATTTGTGCTTCCTTGAGCATCGCTCCAAATGTGCCTCCAGCTGCCGTAATCAGAATGATCAAGCCACCACTCATCAATGACTGTTCTATGATTAAACTGAGATCTTTACGAGAGGGTCGTCGCATATGGATGTAAAGCGTTGTGGATGCGATGGCAGCCAACAGTAAAGCCATATTTGCGTCACCGAGGATATAAATCCAATGGGAGAGTACACTATCGGTATTGATCAATGGAAGAAAAATCGTTTTCCCTGCAATCAGGAAAATTGGAAGAACTATCGGAAGAACAGAGAGGCCTAAATTAGGGAGCGGATCAAGTTTTGTTGCAGTGATTTCTACTCCGGGCACGTCGCGCATGGGAACCGTCATCTTTTGATTAAGCCAGCCTGCATAAAGAACTCCCAGAATGGTGGCTGGCAGGGCAACGAGCGCTCCAATGAGAATCATCGTGCCTAAGTCAATACTCAGATTTTCAGCAATGACAAGTGGGCCAGGGGTAGGTGGCACCAGTGCATGTGTTGCGGCAGCACCCGCGGCTATGGCCACAACATATTTGAGGTAGTCTCGCCCAGTGTGAGAGAACATTGAGCGGGCTAATGGAATCAGCAGATAGAAAACCGTATCAAAAAATACCGGAACTGATAGAACGAAACCACTGCCTGCTAATGCAGGGCTACCGCGTTTTTGTCCCAGAAATTGAATAAAAGCTTGGACGACCCGATCTGCAGCACCACTGCCCATCATGGTGACTCCAATGACAGCTGCCATTGCGATAACAATGCCGATACTTCCAGCTGTTGTTCCAAAAGAACTTGCAACTCTGGCTATTTTGATAGACCAATCTCCAGGAGAAAGAATACTTATCACAATTGCAGCCGCAATCAATGCAACAAAAGCATTGATTCGTAGGCCAACGATCATGCCTACCACAATGATAATGCCCAACAGAAGAATTAGCAATGGAATCATGAGAAATTTGATTGATTCTGGAATTACCGAAGGGATTTATTAATAATATATTACACAATTTAATGAATCAGGACTTTGATAGTATTTGCAGTTCTATTAAAGTAGCTCATTGGATTGCTTGAATCGTCACCATGTTATAGACAATGATTGTGTGCACCGCCAATAAATTTCTGAACTCACAGGGAAAGATGCATAAGATCTGGATAGTTGATTTCTGTGGAAGCAATCGTATGCCAGAGGTGATGCCTGAATATTTCTCCGAAATGAGGAGGCGTTCTAAATTTCGATTTACAAAATCTACGAGATTTCATCCTCAATAAGGAGCAACCAATGATTTAGGATTGTAGCAACATATATGGCCAATCACAAATTAGGAAATTTTACGATTTACTGTACTTTTACGTGATGACTTCATCTACTGTCTACACTATATCACCACGTTAATGCAATGAGTGATTGAGATAAGCGAGTGAAGGTAAAATTACTACCACTGAACGAATTGCTTATCACCTAAATGAGTCAATTCTTTAGATCTCAATAAAAGTAGAAGATCCTGAATGTTAAACTTTCTTGACTGACTGGTTGAGAAAAAATTTTTCTATGTCAGAAATTATCCATAATTGCTGTAAAAAATCTTATATTTTTGGAAAAATGATGTAGTCGTTTTTCTTTCTGCTATGCAGTGCCCACCCGAAAAAGCCTATTTTTGAGACGGGCGCTATATCATTTCCTGTTTTTTCGCCTGCCCCTTGATCAAGTGGTCGGGTGGGAACAAAAGTGAACGCTTCGGTAATAATTGGGAATCTAATCATCATTCAAATGTCAGTTCTGGTTTTCGTTTTGGTTCTCTCCGTGATTTCAAACAGTGAAAGTCACGCACTTCATAGTGACTATTCCGTTCTACCCCCCCCCCCCATTTTTTCGGGTGATCGCGTCATAGGGACACTCCCTGATGGATTTTCCGAGTCGGAATCTCTGGAAGAGGGTGCTTTATGGACTGGCGGAATTTCGGATGAAATTCCAGTCTCCTTGACCAGTGATCGGTTAAGTGCAAGCTCAAAGACCGCGTTCCATGAGGGCCAAGCCGTACCAGATCCTCCAACCAATTTACAAGTGGTTAATCAGTTTTCTATTCTTGCTTATCTATGGTGGGGAATTCCTCCCAATAATGGGGGTTCTCCGATTACGGGGTACAAGTTGGAATGGTCCACCGATGGCGGGACCAACTGGGAGGTTCTGGTTGACGATACTGAGCGAACGACTCGAAATTATTCATTTTTAAGTAGCCGATTGACCCCAGGGGCGACCTTTCATTTCAGGGTCCGCGCCCTCAATGCGGACGGTGAAAGTGCCCCCTCCAATGTAGCTTCCATCACCGCCTCATCGCCCTCTGGACGAGGCATTCCGACCAATATGAGGGTAACGGAGACCTCCTCTGGCGCGGCTCAATTTTCCTGGAATCCCCCCACAGATTTGCCAGAGGGACAGAGCGCCTGGCTCTACTATCTCTTTAAATCCGACGACAATGGAGATTTCTGGAGTCAGCTCGCCGTAATTCACGCACCAACCTTGAGTTATACCGACAATTCGGTATCCAGTGGCCGTACCTATGGGTATCGACTGAGGGCGGCGTATGGTGTTAACTTAGACCGATCCGTTCCTAGTGATTTTTCAGAGCCAGCCTATATTAAGCTCTCGACTCCCCCGGGCGAAGTCTCTTCGTTGACGGTGACGTCGGTCAGCGCGAGCATCATTGATCTTTCGTGGTCGGCCCCATCGTATGATGGGGGCTCGCCGGTCACCGGGTATCGGGTCGATATTCGGACCGTCACGCCACAGGCCTATGTACGTTTGGACGAAACGACGTCCACGAGTTACCGTGTCACGGGGCTGAATCACTCGACGCAGTACCGAATTCTTGTGCGGGCTGTCAATAACACGGGTGCGGGAATCCAAACCGCCATCACGTCCACGACGACGGCCGCAACCAGGCCAGATGCTGCACCCCGCCTGACCGCAACCGCGACGGGGCGAACCTCGATAGATATTTCATGGACTCTCCCTGTGGAGACGGGCGGGAGCCCGATCACAGCCGGTCAAATCGGAGTCTCTCGTAATGGAACCACCGACGATGGATTTATTGGCGTGAGTCCATCCGCGCTCAGAGCGACGGATAAAGGACTTCAACCTAACTCCACGCATTATTTTAGGATCCGTTTCCAAAATTCCGAAGGAGTAAGTCCCTGGAGCGATTATGTCAGTGCCACTACCGATGCGGTGAGTACGCCAGGCGCCCCCACAGGATTGACGGCCGCGGCCAGTGGGCTAAACAGTCATGTCTTAACATGGACGCCCCCCACCGATGATGGCGGTGCTGCGATCACAAGCTATGTGGTGGAAGAATCAAACACCGGCACCGGGACTTGGTCAGTACTGATCCCCGCTAATCGTGGAAATGCAGTCCCGCGCTTCAGTAAACCTGTCTCACCGGGAACGATCACCTATTACCGGGTAAAGGCCCATAACTCGGTGGGAACGGGGGCGCCGTCCAATGCGGTTCGTGCCACGACCAAGGTGGTCACAGCGCCGGCGGCGCCAACGGGATTGACCGCCACGGCCGATGGCCCTACTGTGATCAACCTGCGTTGGACAGCGCCATCCAATACCGGGGGCGCCGCCATTACAGGCTACCGGATTGAATCGTTTTGGCTGGGAGGTGGGTTCTGGACCGATGTGACGCGCAATACCCAATCGACGGCGACCACCTATATGCATACGGGACTCACAGCAAACACCAAATTGCATTATCGGGTCAGTGCCATCAATACCGCAGGGACGGGGGGTGCATCAAGCAGCGTCAGTGCCACGACCACCGCTGCCACGGCCCCGGCTGCCCCCACGGAATTGACCGCCACGGCCGACGGGCAAACGACGATCAACCTGCGTTGGACCGCGCCCATCAATACCGGCGGTGCAGCGATTAAGGGCTACCAGATTGAATGGTCTCCCACGGGAACAGGAGATACATGGACCAATCTGGTGGATAATACCAAATCCACGGCCACAACCTATGCGCACACGGGGCTCACGGCCGGCACCACGCGTCATTACCGGGTGCGTGCGATCAATTCCGTGGATCCTGGCGCATGGTCGAATGTGGACATGGCCACGACCGCAGCTGTAGCCACGGCTCCAGATGCCCCCACAGCACTCACCGCCACGGCAGATGGGCAAACAACGATCACGTTATCATGGACGGCGCCAGCCAGCAATGGGGGCGCAGTCATTACGGGATATCAGATTGAGGTCTCGCCCAATGGCACCTCGGAGTGGACCGATCTGGCGGACAATACCGAATCCACGGCGACCACCTATTCTCATACGGGCTTGAGTGCAGGTACGACGCGGCACTACCGGGTCAGCGCCATCAATAATGTGGACACAAGTACACCGTCCAATGTGGCCATGGCCACAACCGTAGCTGTAGCCACGGCGACCGCGCCCGGTGCGCCGACGTCGCTCACCGCCACCGCTTCAGGGCAAACGACGATCAATCTGAGTTGGACAGCGCCGACAAGTACGGGTGGTGCAGCCATCACAGGATACAAGATTGAAGTATCCACGGATGGTAACACATTTACGGATCTGGTAGCGAGTCACCCAACGCCTCCTTACGCGCACACCGCCCTCTCCGCAGGTATGACGCGGCATTACCGGGTCAGTGCGATCAACTCGGTTAATACCGGCCCCGTGTCCAATGTGGCCACGGCGACGACCGCGGATGCGGCAAACCCGACGGTGCCCGGCGCGCCAACATCGCTCACCGCAACCGCCTCTGGGCAAACGATCATCAACCTACGCTGGACGGCCCCATCAAGTAATGGCGGTGGGCGAATTACAGGCTACCAGATTGAAGTGTCTCCCACGGGAGTAGCGAACACATGGACCAATTTGGTGGCCAATACCCAGTCCAACGCGACCACCTACGCCCATACAGGAACAGGACTCAGTGCAAATACCACGCGGCATTACCGGGTGCGTGCGATCAATTCGGCAGGTGCAGGCGTGGCATCTAACATTGCTAAAGCGACCACGGCGAGTGGTGGTGGCGGTGATGAGGATGATGACGGTGGTGGAGAGGATGACGCAACTGCGCCAGCACTCACCTTTACCGTGGCATCGGCCAGCGTAGATGAAGCCGCAGGCACCTATCCGATCAGCGTGACTCTCAGCGCCTCATCCAGCACGGAGACCACGCTCAGTTATACCCTGTCAGGGACGGCCACCCAAGGCTCGGACTATACGATTCAATCCTCGGTCACACTCATTGGCACCTCTGCACAGATTCCCATTGTGATCGTTGATGACCAAGACGAAGAACCCGACGAAACCGTCATCGTGACCTTGGTGAGTAGCACCGCCTATACACTTGGACGCATCACCGCCTTTACGCTCACCATTACCGATAATGATGCTGTGACCTTATCGTTTGCTCAGACGCTGGGTGATCAATCCTATTATGTCGGGTTAGCCATTGACGATCTCACGCTTCCAGCCGCGCGGCAAGGAACGCTGCCCTACAGCTACAGCCTCACCCCAGAATTACCCAAGGGTCTCATCTTTGACGCAGCTACGCGCATCCTAAGTGGGACCCCTACTGAAGCCACTGCCGCAAAGACCTACACCTATACGGCGACCGATGCCAGTGCTCATTCAGCGACGCTCTCATTTACCATTGCGGTCGTTCAGGCCGAGGCCTTGACCTTGGCCGAAACGATCAACGATCAGAGGGTTCCCGTGCAGAGGCTGCTGAAAGACCTCGTCTTTCCCGTTGCCACAGGCGGCATTGCCCCCTACAGCTACACCTTAACCCCAGAGCTGCCCAGTGGACTGATGTTTGATGCGACCACGCGTACGCTGAGCGGAACGCCCTCCGAGGTCGCCGCCGCTCAGATGTACACCTACAGCGTCCAAGATCAGGCGGGAACGCGCACAGAGCAAAACTTCAGCCTTGAGGTGTATCAACTGGCGTTTGCCGAGACGGTGCCGAATCAGAGGTACTCACGCGCTCAGCCCATTGCTCCACTTGTGCTTCCAGAAGCCACAGGCGTAGCTCCGATTACCTACACCTTGACGCTACTGGATCTTCCACTTGGGCTTCGCTATGATTTTTCATCAAGAACCATTAGTGGCACACCTACAGAAGTCACGCCGCCAGTGTCTTTGACCTACAAGGCCACCGATGCCAATGCAGCGAGCGACAGTCTGATGTTTACCATAGAGGTTGTGTCACCAGTTCAGAGCGAAGATGAGGCGGGACTGCCTGAGGCGTTTCAAGTGTATCCGAATTATCCGAATCCATTCTACAGGTCAACACATTTAGTCTTTGATCTGCCGTGGCCTGCGCAGGTGCAGGTGGAGGTTCTGGATGTCATTGGGCGGCGCATGACTGCGCCCCGAGAAGTACATCTCAGTGCAGGATGGCGGCATGAACTTGAACTGAGCGATCTGGGACTTCCCTCGGGGGCGTATCTCTATCAACTGCGGGCGATCTCTCTTGAAGATCATTCATCTTCGGTCTATGTGGGGCACTTTATCAGCGTCCAGTGATGATATGAAAGTCCTTCTGGTTTCACAATCTGGAAAAACTTAAAAATGTTCTCTCATCTCAACGAAGTGGGAACTCTGTGAGGTGGTTAATAAAATCTCGGAGATGGGAGTCTCTGAATCTTGTGTAGTACAAGGATGTCTCTACATGATCCGCATAAATTGGCCTGAATTTCGGGTGCTTCAATCATAGATGTTCACACCCTTATTCATCTCACATTGCGGTTTCAGAACACATCCAACGCAAGAGACTCTCTCGTCGGTTAAAAAACCAGACGCTTCCGCCCCATTTTATTTATGCATAGGGCAGTGAAATAGAGGTTGGATTTGTTGACTTCAAATGATTCCAATCTAATCATCTCCCAAATTTTGCCATAGAATTTTATGCAAAATGAAAGTGGTGGGGCTCCCCGGGTAGGATTCGAACCTACAACCCTGCGGTTAACAGCCGCATGCTCTACCGTTGAGCTACCGAGGAAGGAAACCATTGTACCGCAAATGTACACGCCTGTTCCAGTTTATGAGCAAGAGATAAGGAAACTTTTTTGATTTGAATGGTTAGATTCCTGTTGAGCCCTGGTGGCGGAACTGGTAGACGCGCAGCATTCAGGATGCTGTGCCCTTAAGGGCGTGGAGGTTCGAGTCCTCTCCAGGGCACCAAAATTCCTTTTCAGACAACTGCATAGATCAATATTCAGAGATTCGAGTTTCCCTTACGCGTTGACTCCTAAGGTGATGTCAACGGGTGCAGATTACTAGCATGACGTCACATCAGAGTCAAATTCGCAACTTCTGCATCATTGCGCATATTGATCACGGTAAAAGCACGCTCGCTGACCGTTTTCTTGAGATTACAGAAACGGTTGAGAAGCGAGATATGCAGGATCAAGTCTTAGATTCAATGGATCTGGAACGTGAGCGCGGCATCACGATAAAAAGCCATGCAATCCAGATGACGTATCAAGCCCAAGACGGAGAAACCTATAATCTTAATTTGATTGATACCCCAGGTCATGTAGATTTTACCTACGAAGTATCCCGCGCTCTTAAAGCTTGCGAAGGTGCGATTCTTGTTGTTGATGCCGCTCAGGGAATTGAAGCCCAGACCATCAGTAATTTGTACCTAGCCCTTGACCATGATTTGGAAATCATTCCAGTGCTCAATAAAGTAGATCTGCCTGGAGCGCGACCAGATATCATTGCAATGTCCATAGAAAGCCTAATCGGTGAACCCGCCGAAGATGTGCTTTCAATCAGCGCAAAAACCGGGGACGGAGTTGTTGAGCTTTTAGAGACGGTTATTCACCGTGTACCCGCCCCTAATGCCAATGCTAACGGACCTCTCAAAGCACTCATCTTTGACTCAGTCTTCAACCAATACCGAGGGGCAGTTGCCTATGTCCGAGTTTTTCAAGGCACATTGCGAAAACGCGAAGCCATTCTATTTATGGCCACTAATCAGGAATACCTTGCGGAAGAAGTTGGAATTCTCAGGCTGGGGATGTCCCCCACCAAGGAACTCAGGGCAGGTGAAGTCGGCTATGTGATTGGATCCATTAAGGATGTCAGAGATACGCGCGTGGGAGATACGATTACGCATGCCAAACAGCCGGCAGAAACTCCTATAGAAGGATTTCTGGAAGTCAAGCCGATGGTTTTTTCAGGTGTATATCCATCAAGTACAGAGGATTTTGAAGACCTCCGCGCATCTCTGGAGCGCTTGCAACTCAATGACTCAGCCATTGAATACGAACCAGAAACTTCGGCTGCACTTGGATTTGGATTTCGAGTTGGCTTTCTTGGACTCCTTCATATGGAAATCGTACAAGAACGTCTTGACCGTGAGTTTAACCTAGATATAATTACAACGCTCCCCAATGTGAAGTATGAAGTCACACATACCAACGGATCGGTTGAAATTATTGAAAATCCAAATAAAGTACCTTCATCAGGACAACTTGATCACATCAAGGAACCGTTTGTAAAAGCAGAAATTATTTCTCCAGCCGATTATATCGGCAACATCATGAACCTGTGTACAGAGCGTAGAGGCGAATTTGTAAACCAGACCTACCTGGGGACAGAACGAGCGACACTGGAATATCAATTGCCGTTGGCAGAAATTGTCTTTGATTTCTACGATAAACTCAAAAGTCTTTCACGAGGGTACGCATCCTTTGATTATGATTTTTCAGGCTATCATCGCAGTGATCTGGTCAAACTAGATGTTCTTATTAACGGAAGCCCAGTCGACGCCCTGAGCGCCATAGTGCATCGCAGTAAAGCCTACGAAATGGGCCGAAAGCTGACTGTCAAACTCAAAGACCTGATTCCCCGTCAAATGTTTGAAGTCGCTATCCAAGCTGCCATTGGAAGCCGTATCATTGCCCGAACAACGGTTAAGGCCGTCCGCAAAGATGTGACCGCTAAATGTTATGGCGGAGATATCACACGGAAGCGGAAGCTGCTTGAGAAGCAGAAAGAAGGAAAAAAACGGATGAAACATGTCGGGAATGTTGAAGTCCCCCAAGAGGCATTTTTAGCCGTGCTCTCAATGGAGGCTTAATGCATGCAACACACTGGATTGATTGGACTCATCATGCTATTCTGTGTCCCGCACATGTCTGCTCAAAATAGCCGCATCACTTGGGATCAACTAGGAATGGTATATGTTGATGCCGTATTTCAGCGGAGTTATCAGGCTTATGTTGATCATTACGGAGAACATGTACCACATCTCGCATCAGATCGTATACCGGTTCAGAGTGATACCCTCATTGAGCTTGGAAGAAAGGGGTTAGGACTCACCAGTTCAGGCCTCTCCCAGCCGTTCAATGGGGTGATTTCTTCATGGCAACTGGTACTAGTCAATGACCGATCCGAGTGGATCTCCAGATATCAACATACGCAGTGGGCCTATTTAGGAGGCAATTTTTTTACGTTCCTTGATACGATGTCTACTCCAGTCATCCGTGCTCATTTGCAAGCGTACATGGGATCTCCGACCCATACCGCCACAGAAACCCATCAGGGAGCGCCAATCATTGGCGATGGTAGGGGGCAGTTTGAATATTGGATCGTTGTCAATGATTCAATTCCCGTGATCGTCATGGATGTACTCGGTCCTTTTGATCGTGGAATCATTATAGCAACGGATCATCAATACCGTTCACTGATGTTTGTTCTCAGGCAGTCACTATTGGCAAAAGCCATACGACAGACCATTCCACAGCCTTATGTAGATTACTACTATAACCAAGTGATCAAGCAGTGGTATTTAACAGGGTTTGACGGTAATGAGTATTTTATTCGCCTCATTGATCCGCCAAATTTTGAGCTTGGGAGGCCAATTCAAGGGGTATCACAAGGATAAATATGAATATATCAAATGTCTAAATCATCTGACAAGAAGGCACGACGCAAACAACGTGAAGAAAGAGAGGCGCAGCGTAATAAGAATATGGCGGTCACTGTCATGGATGTAGATTCTCGTCAACCAACAAATAAGAAGTCTTCTCCAAAAAAGAAGAAGGGACCGATTCGGGAGTGGGTGGATGCAATCACTTTCGCAGTCATCTTTATGGTTATTCTCAGGACCATATTTTTTGACCTGTTTCGAATTCCTACTCCGTCAATGGAAAAGAGCCTACTCGTTGGAGACTATATCATGGTCTCCAAACTTCACTATGGAATGCGATCCCCCATCACACTTGGGATTCCATTTACTCAGATATATCTCCGAGGACTTGAACTTCCTTGGACCCGCTTACCTGGGTTTTCTAGCCCAAAGCGCTTCGATTTGGTTGTCTTCAATTGGCCGGCAGATGATGGAAAACCAATTGATCGAAAGACACACTATATTAAGCGAATCATTGGGATGCCAGGAGATACGCTCTCCATCGTAGATAAAGTTGTTCATGTCAATAGTGATACTCTATTTTTCAAGGATACCAGAGATCCGCTCAAAGATACCATGCAACATCTCTGGTTTGTCTATAAAGAAGATCCGAGAGTTAAACTTCCCATTACCCGACTTGAAGAATTGGGAATATCTGGATCATATCCAACCACAAATCCAGCGATTGAGCAGCTGATGGCCACAACTGCGGCGGCTGATTCCATTGCTAATTGGGAGTATGTCACAACCGTGAGGCCAGTGATTCGTGGTCCAAGTATCAATCAGGGGTTTTCACTTTACCCAGGAAGGACTGATAATTCCACGGATAACTTCGCACCTCTGTTCATTCCAGCGAAGGGGCAAACCATTCATTTAACATCTGAAAACTGGCTAGCTTATAAGCCAGTCATTACAGAATATGAACATCAGAGCGCATCCATGGACGGAGAGAGTATTCAAATTAATGGGCAGGTGACAAACCGTTATACATTCAGCCAAGATTATTATTTTGTGATGGGCGACAACCGTGATAATTCAGAGGATAGTCGTTTCTGGGGATTTGTCCCAATGGATCATGTCGTGGGGCGTGCGGTTGCGGTTTATTTCTCGTGGAACAAGGATGGCCGACCATTTGTGCTCGGTCAGATCCGTGGCAGCAGAATGTTTCGCGCTATCGAGTAGAGCCAAGGGAGGATTCTCGTAACTTATCAAATGCGACCTGTTGTGGAGTCCCAGGTGGGATGTCATAGGGATGGCTTGGAAGCGTGACCTGCTTTAACACAGGATAACGATGTCCTAAGTCAAACGGTTGAGGCTTGCCTTGTGGCTCATCTCCGATGACCAGTACAGTGGAGCCCTGTTCTAAAATTTTTGCCCCAACAGAAGCAATCCCAGAGGAGGAGCTCGTTGTTTTCCAGATATCACCCCACTGATAAACCCATTGCGCATCTGCATCAACGAGTCGGACACATCCATGACTCAAGGGACCTCCAGTCGGCATTTCATATTGATGAACGTGCATGCCTTTTGCAGCATGAAAATTCATGACCCAATACATCTCCCAGGGTTCATCTTCTGGGCTTTCGGATGAGACACGATATTCTTCACGCCAGTTGAAATTAAATCGCCCATTCGGTGTTGGGGTCGTCTCCGGGTCCCCCGTATTGATGATTCCCCATCGCATCAGTTGTCCATACTCATAGGCGGCAAATGCCTGAATGGATTTATCCATGATGAACAGTTTATCAAACTCTCGACCTCCAGGATAGTAGCGGGGAAACGGGGAGTATCCTCTAAAATCAAGGTCAAATTGTACAGGGTAAATGATTGTATCACCAACGGTGAAGGTTTGCATCATTCGCCGGTTCACCATTTCTACAAGGATTGAGCGTTGATTGCCAAGATCTGTATCGCCGTCACCGATCAGTCTATAGAACGCATTTCGGGCCAAAGCATTATTTCCACGCTCGTTGGCCATGACATGATATTTGTAAAATACATCGGGAATATGGTCAATCGTCTCAAACCGCAGATTAAGTAAATCTGCCACGGCATCCTGATCAATATAGCCAGATTGTGCGGCTGCCAGTGGGGCCATCAGCGTGATCCATAGAGCATTGAGAATGATAATCCGAGTCATACTGATGGCGGGTTATGCGGACAATTTTGTGGATTTACATCCTTCATCGGCCAAAATGTCAATCTTCTCTACACTCCCTAATACGATGAGTGTGTCTCCGCTTTCAATGAGGTCATCGGGTTGTGGATAGAAGTGCATCTTCTGATCGGGTTCTTTGATGATCGCAATAACAATCGTTTCCCAAACTTTACGAAAATCAACCTGTCGGAGAGTTTTTCCGTCAAGATTTGAATGTGGTTCAACCAAGACCTGTTCCATGCCTAGTCCAAGATCTTCGGCTTGGAGCACATGGGACATAAACTGTTCCACATGAGGGCGCAAGATCACTTGAGCCATGCGTTCAGCTCCGACCTGCACAGGAGAGATGACTTGAGAAGCCCCTGCTTGAAGAATTCGCCGTCTACTTACTGCATCTGATGCTCTGGCAAGAATGAATAAATTTGGGTTAATCTCGCGAGCAACTAGAGTGACATAGACGGTTTGAGCATCATCGGGAAGTAAAATGATCAGTCCTTGCGCATGTTTTATTCCTACCGAGTGCAAAGCACTGTCATGAGCTGCGTCTCCAGCGACTGCGTCAATGGCCTCAACAGATAATTGGTCAACAATCGTTTGATCTCGGTCTAACACCACCAGAGGTTTCTTGGCTCGAAGTAGAGCACTGGTGACATCTCTTCCAACCCGCCCATATCCACAGATAATATAATGATCTTTCATTTGTCTAATTCTATTCATTCTGTGTCGCTTACGAATGATTGACCCATCCACCAGCACCCGTGCCCATCTTACCGTAACAAATCCAACCGAACCAATTCCAATGAATGCATAGAGTATAGTGAATATTCTGCCCGCATCTGACAATTCATCCACTTCGGTATATCCGATCGTTGTGAGTGTGATAAACGACATGTAGAGTCCATCCATATAACTCCAATTTTCCAGTATTCGATATCCGAAAACTCCGACGAACGTCCAAAAAATCAGAAAGAGAATACTATAAATTACCTCTAATCGCTGCGGCGACTGGTCTGCCAACTGCTGCCAGCGACGAATTGCATACATGTTGATGGTATTTACGGAAGACTTTCTGGGGTTTGAAAAATTTGAGTATAAACTGAGTCTGCAAATGAGCGCTCAAACTCACCGCTAGATAGGTGATCCAAAGTTGGAATTCCAAGATTGAATACTTGAGTGTCTGGAGTGATCAGACCCTGTGATAATTTTTCTCTAAACTGACTTCGTGAGGCATAATTGACGAATCTAGTGGACTCACGATAGAACATAAACATTGGTGAAAGAATCGTGCACTGCCTATCCTCTACGATCAATCCAATCTCATGAACAAGGGCATCAATTGCACAACCACTGACATGACCGTGGGGAATCTCACCAGCAACCATCAAAAATCTATTTGAATGGAGAGTCGCTGCGCAATGAATAGAACGTCCGTGCGATGTCCACTGATGAAGAAACTTATTGGTTTGATCCAGGATGAGATTAAACGCATCGGGAGATCCATCAAGAGCAGTGATCCAGATCTGAGCCTGTTTTGAGAAATTTTCAAATAGATCGCAACTAGTTTGATGCATGAGTCTAATGAGAACTATCAGATTCAAGGACATTACGAAGTTCGGTCACCCGCTGTTCGGCCTGATGAAGCCGGTTCAGGCACTCTTTGGCGAGTTTTACCCCGTCTTCATACTGTTTGAGACTTGACTCTAAGGATGCATCTCCTTCAGAGAGTGATCGTGCAATGGACTCAATCCGCGACATGAGCGTATCAATTGATTCCTTGGGATCAGGTAAATCATTCATTTGCTAAGATCTATATCGTAAATGGCAATTATACACATAAATTAATATAAGGATGAATTTAGGACTTAAAGACAAAGTAGCAGTTGTGACTGGTGCAAGCCGGGGTTTAGGTAAAGCAATTGCACTGCAATTGGCAGCCGAGGGCTGTAAGTTGGTCATTTGTGCTAGAGGTCAGGACGGATTAATGGCTGCACAGAAAGAAATAATGAGTTCATATGGGACTCAAGTTATAGCATTGGATACCGATTTAACTCAGCCAGGAGCGCCAGAAAAATTGATTGATTCTACCGTTGATCACTATGGAACAGTTGAACTGTTGGTTAATAATGCTGGCGGAAACCGACGTGGAAAATTTGCTGATTTATCAGATCAGGACTGGGAGGATATATTGACCTTGAATTTGAAGATGCACTTGCGCACGACGCGTGCTGCGATTCCACATATGCAAAAAAATGGCTCAGGTGCCGTTTTGTTTATTGGCTCCATATTCGGACGAGAAGCTGGTGGACCAGGGCTATCAATCTACAACACAACAAAGTCAGCTCTCATGAGTGCTGCTAAGATTATGGCTCTTGAGCTTGCCCCTGACGGAATTCGCGTCAATACCTTAGCGCCAGGATCTATTCAGTTTCCTGGTGGCTCGTGGGACAAGCGTGTCAAAAGTGATCCAGAAGGCATGAAAGTATTCATCAAAGAAAATATCCCACTTGGACGGTTTGGGACTGCCCAAGAGATTGGAGATGTGGCTGCCTTTTTGCTATCAGACCGGGCAAGTCTCATCACGGGGGTGTGCCTCAATGCGGATGGAGGCCAATCTCGCTCTCTGATTTAAGAGCATCTGGCAAGGGATGGATTACACGGGCAAAATCAAGGCTTTCTAACGTGAAGAGAGCCGTAGCAAGTGGAGCACAATCAGATAATCATTCAAGCAGTGTGCAGGTCTAATGTATAGATTCCTGCGTGCTACGCCAGATTAGGTAAACTTGAGGATTCGCACATTTATATGACGAATATCTGATTCAGGTCTTCTCCACTGAATGAGAATTGGACTCTGATAGGTCCCTGTCATGATTCGGCCTGATGGGGTGTCATGATCATCCGCATTGATCAGGAAGCGAACAGAGTTTCCCAGATTCATCCAGCGGGATTCAAGAGGCGTTGCAATCTTATCTATTGCATACTCTAAAAGAGGTAAATCTACACCCAGTCGCTCCGCAATATGTTCAAGAGCAGAAGCCCCGCGGGTTGCCAGTTTCAGTCCATCACGAATCGTTTGGTGTAGTTCATACATGATGACTTGTTTTGCTTTGCCAGGAATTGAAAAAGGATGACGTGCAAACTCAGATACATTGCTCAGCATAAACTTCAAAGGATTCTTGAGAACATCGGTAATATCTCGTTCCATCAACAGTGTCTCAAATTCATTGACGGTGATGCCAGCGAATTTCTCCTGAGGTGCTAATGCAAAAGATATGACTCCCCGATGCACTTTCTGCTGATCAATGATTGACTGATAATTTTGAAGCGTACTACTTAGATCCAAAGCGGCTCTATCTTTTTGAGGCATAGGCACAGTGATGGAATCTTCATGCACACATTCCGCGGTGTTATAACCAATAGCGAGGATCTTTCTTGACCGGAATACCCCCTGAAATTCCCCATCAAGATCAATCAAAAAGATTGGATCTTTTGGATCAAATGAATAGAGTACACAATTGCAAAGCCCCAGACAGATAAATGCTAAATGAGAATCAGCGTTGAGTGGTTCATACTTTCGTTGTTCAGCACTCAATTCGTCTCTGAGGTCCATTTGATCATGCCAGTACGGCGCACCTTCTGGAAATAGTCTACGGGCAGAGCGGATCAAATTATTAATTCCTTCTTGAGTGTTGCCAAGTTTTACAGCAAACGATTGTTCTAAGAGTCCAGCAGTAGTATGCAACGACGATAATGCGATCTTTTCATACGATGAAAAGGCGGCAAGATCAGATTCGGTCAATGATTGAGAAATATTTGTAATGTCAAGGCGTGAACTAGGAGTGAGATTCAATACCTTAGCAGTAGTTAAATGATTGGCAGAGATGGGACTATATGTTTGAACAAAAAATTAAAGTCAATAAATATTATGGTTAATCAGATACGATTGCTTTTCGGCTTCCATCGGCAAAGTAAATTGCTATGGTTTCATTCGTCTTTAGATCTCTACTTGAACGAATCGTTTTTCCATCTTGTTCAATTCGTGCGTACCCACGAGATAGAAAGCGCTGAGGGTCAAGGGAAATAATCTGCTGATTCAGTAAGGTCACTCTGTGAATTTGAGATGTGATACGAGTATGGCATGCATCATGGAGTTGATCAATCAGGGTATTGAGAGTTTGTTGGGCATCACGCACATGATTGATTGGCTTGTTGAACGAATACGAATTCGTGATTTTGGTGATGCGCTGTCGTGCGGAGGTGATCTGATCAATCATTCCATTATACATCTGCATTTGAAGCCATTGAATATTCTGGTGAACTGATGATCGTTCAGGGACGGCCATTTGTGCAGCGTGTGACGGGGTTGCTGCACGAACGTCTGCCACTAGATCTGCAATGGTTGTATCAGTTTCGTGACCAACGGCACTGATGATGGGAATTTCAGATTTTGAGATAGCGTAGGCGACAATTTCTTCATTAAAGGCCCACAAATCTTCAAGAGATCCGCCTCCACGGCCGATAATCAATACATCGGGCCGTAGATGGGTAGACAGGCAATTAAATTGGTAGATGGCTTTGGAAATTTCTGGTGCAGCATCTGGGCCTTGGACTCTGACGGATGCCAACACAACATCACATACAGGGAATCGGTCTCTGAGAATTCGGAGTATATCTTGAAGCGCTGCACCTTCTGCAGAGGTCACAATCCCAATAGATTGGGGAATAGAAGATAGTTTCAGCTTTTTGGCCTGATCAAAAAGTCCATCCGATGCCAGTTTTTTCTGAAGATCAAAAAAACGTTGTTGAAGTTCGCCAGTGGTCTGACGGCGTTCAATTTTTTTGACATCAAATTGAAGGCGGCAGTATTTCGGGTATACCGTGGGCACTCCGTACACGCGAAGAAGTTGTCCAGGTTGTGGCAGGAACTTTACACGCTGGGCTCTACTTTGCCACATGACACATTTCAGAGAGCTGGACTCATCGGCAAGTGTAAAATACCAATGACCTCTACGGGCTACATGCTCTGAAAGTTCACCCTCTACCCATGCATGACCGTAAGTTCCGATATGCTCACGCAATGTGGACAAATACTTTCCAACTCCTAGTGCAATGTCTAAATTATTTTCATTCATGATTCAATCAAATAGTGCCCGTACATAAAGCACTAAACAGCACTGAATCGCCGACTCTGTATGTATTTTTTGCTTTGAATTGACTCATTATGACATTGAAGATTTTGCGGCTTTATTGCGTTAGTGTACTATAAACAATGATGTTCAACATGATTATCCCGCTGTCGGGACTATCTTCAAAAATCTTCGTGTCAAAAAAATCTTATCCTTAAGTTAATAAACCCATATAGAATAGATGTTTCAGTCCCTACAATATTTCTGGGCAGACTCTAAATAATTATAATCAGATAAGGTATGGGTATCTATTGGACAGCAAAGTAAAAATAGGGGCTTCCGCCTAAAAGTTTAACTTCTTGGTCGGTAACCATAATTGAAATAATTTGATGCAAATCACACGAAATCGCGTAAAAATCACCCTTATTCCAAAACTAAAATTCTAATTGTTGTTAGACACCTCATGAGTATTTGATCCTGGACCTATATAGTCTCTCCGATCTTGATCATTCCCTTCATGATCAATACATTCGTTAAGAACCAAGAACTTGGATTAACATCTCTTATCAGAGAGGTCTTGAACCCCATCCTCCTCTCAGATTTTATGCGGACATAGATGATAATTTGCCACTCAATTTTGTTAATCAGGAACAAAATATTGTTATGTTGGCACTATATCTAATAAAAATTTTAGATTAATTATAAATGTATGAACGGATACATGTGAAAGCCATATTGGATCTCATTGAGAATGACAAAGCTATGCCTACCTTATGTCAAGTCAGATATCCGTCATAAGGTAGTGGTCGGCCCCTCGCAACCGCTGTTCAGGCGGAGGTTGCAAACCGCCTGCAGCGGCTATGTTTAAGAGGTGTGGTGGTGAGCATGTAGGGAAAAGGCAGGTGTAGGTATGGGTTAGAGATTTGAACGAAAGTGAATCATGGATGAGGTGTCGAAACGAATTTAGACGAGTGTCAAAACTGGGGTTTCAGTCCTAACGCCAGGATAAGGTTAGCGGGGACCTGGCTCACTGGCCTCGGGCATAAACATGGCGAGACTGTGATCTGGGCCTTCATGCGGAACGTGGGATGCTAGCCTGACAAGCGGGCAATACCCGTAAGTCACTGAGTACCGATGCAACCCACAGGGGCGGACCAGATCGTAGTAGTGACGAAGTGTCTGTAACGGGAATGGAGCGAAGGGTGTGACGTGGACATTGATCGCCCAACGAATGGAAACGGTAGCAGTCGGAAGACTGTTTGCATAGGAAGAGCCGTATGAGTTGAGAGACTCACTTACGGTTCTGTGAGGGCCTGGGAGTGAAATTCCTCCGGGCTGCTTGACGTGTACCTCGCGTCACACTTACCAAAAGTAAGGGAATTATATACGTGAGTACCCATCTATTTGACGGCTACCTTTTGCGTATCCATTTCACGGCTCATAGGAGTCTCTACGAGAACGCTCCTCCACGTGCAGATGCCCCAATCCCGGAGGCCTGTAATACATTTGCAGATGCGTTGATATCTGATGGCCACAAGCCATACACTTAAACTTGCTTTGCGTCTTGCGATTGACTTTATCTGTATGACCACACTGATTACAGCGTTGACTGGTATACTTCGGATCTACAAGAATCACGTTGCCAAACTTGTAATCGCAATAGGTATTGAACCGTCCCCATCCAGCGTTGAGAATGACGCGGTTTAACCCTGCTTTTGCCTTCACATTGGTTCCAAGATTTTCTACTGTACCCTTAGCAGACTTGGACATAGTCTTGATCTTCAAGTTTCAACGTATAGGCCTTATTGGACAATCTACGGCTATGTTGATGTGCCGCATTCGTTCTGCAGTTCTTCCGTTTTCGCTTCCACTTGGCAATCCTTCTCTTTGTCCGCAAGGATCGACCAGACCCTTTCTGTTGTCGGGCTAACTTTCTTTGCCACCGACGAATCTTAATCTCCTTATCCGTTAAGTCAGGGTGTGGTAACATGCCCTGTTCACCATCCGTTGAAGAATAAGAAATGTTATAGGTATTCAAGTCAATGCCAATCTCTTTGCCATCGTCCACCGTCTCTGGTAGATGTGTGACTTTGTAAATTACGCTCATCTTCCAGTGCCGTCCGTCTTTCTTCACGGTGGCTTCAATCGGCTCACCGTCTGGATAAGGATTACCGCCTTTCCTACGAAACTTCATCCAGCCAATCTTCTGGATATAGACATCATTCCCTCGGATCTTAAACAATCCTTTGGTCGCCGTAAACGAATTGTGTTGAAACCGATTATGGAACGTAGGATGGTCACGTAATCCCTTGAAGAAAGCCTGCCACGCCTCGGCCTGATGCTTTAAGGTGTTTCGTACAATGTTGGACGAATACCGATTCAACCAAGAAATGGTGGGGCGAAAAGACGTGTATCTCCTACTTAGTGCCTGACAAAAAACCCCTACTTTGGGGTGTCACAATTTTTTGCGGGGCTTAATATACGAATTTTTTATTAACTGCTGGGCAGACTCTCCGATTTTAGTCGCGAAATTTTTGATCTATTTCACCGATCTGCAAACCTCACCTATATTTGATCCAAATTCAGTGCATAGGCCACCGATTTTGCCTAAAATCTCTGCCGCACGGACGCACCTTTCCCACCTCCAATGGTGGAGTAAGTTTTTTTGTGACTCAATGAAGAGTAATTTACGCCGCTTGGCGAAACGACTCTCGGTGTCGGGCCATCAACACCTTCCCGATTCGGCACAAATTCGTGGCGACCACACTTGCACCGATGCTTCGCGCAAACCCCGCCTTACCTCCTTTGGTGCGAATACGTGCACCACCATGCTGTTCCAAAGAGTTGATGCAGGACTCAATCTGCGCATGCTGCCGACGTTTTCGCCGAAACTCTTCCGCCGATTCTCGTTCGCGCTCTATCTTGTTCTTATAGCCCTTTTTGGGAAGAATGACCTCTATATCCAGAGCGCTTAATGCCTCAAAATTCTGAGGCGACCAAAACCCGCGATCAAAACTCATGGATCCAAGGTTTTCAAACTCTGTCCGATACTTGGTGGCGATCTCAATGGTCATATCTACATCTGATTGCGTCCATATGATCTCCCACCCCAGAATCAAGCCATGTTGACATTGGGTGATCGCGACGGGAACCCCCAATTCTACCTGATTGGGCATGGCCTTCCCCTTGACAATCCAACGCGTATGCTCGGCATGGAGCGATAATAACTTCTCTGCATTGGGAATCTTTTCCCCCTCTATCACACGACGATGAACCAAATCTACCAACCGATTGAACTGTTCAATCACCTTTTCTAATGGCGCAATCCGACTTGAACTTGGGTCAAGTTCTTTGATCTTATCCAAGACCAGTATACACTTCTGAATTCGATAGTAACAAATCTTAAAGAAGGCTAAGACCAGCTCTGGATTCTTCTCACGCTTCTTGGTGGTGTTGATCTCCAAGTAGGCATTGTTAACCGTAATAATCAAATGCTTTAACTGACGCCAACCTGCAATGTCGTACGCCCCTAAATTGAAGGCCTCCCAGGCCCTTGAAGCAAGCTGCATGGCCAGAATGATTGAATCGCGCAATAACCGAACATCATGGGGTGTCTCAACATGGGTTTCCACCACATACGAATCCGTCCGCGCTTCCAAAGGCGCATCAGATGCAACCCCAAAGACCTCTAACCCATGATCCACGATCATCCGATTGAGGGTCAACCAAATGTCATCGGTGATCAGACTCACATTGTTGATAATCGTCTGCACACGATACAAGGACTTCGTACCAAAATCACTCGTATCATTTTGTAATAAGGTGCGAATGAGCGCAGAGTCATTAACCGTAAACGTCAATCGGTCAAAATCATAATCAAGCCCGAATTTTAGTACGGCTAAGACAAAGATACGCCAGTACGTCAAACCCGGGCGCCCCGTAGTCTGATCTGTGTTCTCTCCGATCGCCTCTTGCAGGTACATGACAATCCGATCCCGTAGATCTGTGGCCATCCAGATGGACTGCAATGCCAAGATGATTTGGGACGTGTCGTCTCTGGAATTAGGATCTACGAAAAGATCCTCAATGGAGTTCATCCCCAGTGTCGGTTCAGTGTCAAATTGTGCGCGCATGGTCAATGATGTGATTAAATGAACGGTGAAGATTTTTCAAATCTTGATCAATTCAGAAAGAAAAACCCCAGAAAAGTCCTATAAATACAGTGATATCCACCGCCACAGGAAAAGTTTCGATTTTTTCATGAAAAATCTTCAACGCCTAAAATAACCGCAAAATGAACAAGCAAACTATCGGTAAGTACTTGTAAAATATAGCCCTTGCGATCCTATGCTAACCCAGAATTAGAGTTTATTGTCAGGCACTACTTAATGACGGCCAGGTCAATTCTGGATTATCCTTATGTTCGTCTTTATAGTCCCTGTTGATTTGGTCAAGAAACGTATTCCATACAAACCTGCATGCTCCGCAAAGCCCTGACAAGAGATGGGCTTTCCACTGCGTGCCCGGCAACAGACGATACTCTACTCCACGATAGGAACAGTTTGAATCTAAAGGGTTAGAAGCCTTTTGAACAGGCATGATGTCAAGGTTCAGTTGATGTTATGGTAAGCAATAGGATAGATCTCCTCTATCCTATTGTGTCTGTTATACTCTCCAAAATAGAATGGCTCCATTCTTTGGGTACTCACGTATATAATTTCCAAAAGTAAACGTCTTCAACGGAAACTATTTTGAGTTTTCATAGATTACATGGTAAATAGTGGTGTAATTATTTAATGATTAAAATGATGTTGGATTTATGAAATCTCAAAGAACTTCAAAACTTAAATCATTACTTAATGACCTACCTCCAGGGTTTATTGTAGACACATCATGGCTAAAGGCTAAAGGAATTTCGTCCAAGTTAGCCAGTAATTACGCTAAACAAGGATGGATTGAACGTATCATTCGTGGGGTTTACCGTCGTCCTCTTCCATGTGATGTTGAATCAAGAAGACTCACTTGGGAGGCAGTGCTCGTTTCGTTGCAGAGGCTCCTGAATTACAATGTACACCTTGGTGGTAGGGATGCATTGGATCACGCAGGCCGTGCCCATTTTATTATGATGGGAGAAGGTCAACGGATTGATTTTTACGGCAGAGTACCTTCATGGCTTAATCGCCTCCCTACAGAAGATGATATTGTCGTATCTACATTAAAGCTTTTCGGCGATAATCCGATTGGGTTAATCAATTCTGATTATTTTGAGGATCATGAGGACTGGGCCGCAGGAATTTGGCGCTGGCCTATCAGAGTGTCAAGCCCAGAACGCGCAATTCTTGAATTGATTGATCAGTTACCAATGATACCTGATTTTGACTATGTGAAGCTCTATTTTGAGAATCTGGTGTCGCTACAACCCGATCTCCTCATGAATCTACTGAATGCATGTCGTAGTATTAAGGTGCGAAGGCTTTTTTTTGTTTACGCAGATTACTTCCAACATTCTTGGCGAAAAGATTTAGACACAAGTTTAATCAACTTTGGCCGTGGATCGCGTTCGCTAGTCCCTCAGGGAAAGTATCATCCCATCTATAAACTATCACTTCCAGAATATTTTTTAGATTCTTTATATGAGGATGAATGTATATTTTAGGGAATTATATATGTGAGTACCCATCTATTTCACGGCTCATAGGAGTCTCTACGAGAACGCTCCTCCACGTGCAGATGCCCCAATCCCGGAGGTCTGTAATACATTTGCAGATGCGTTGATATCTGATGGCCACATGCCATACACTTAAACTTGCTTTGCGTCTTGCGATTGACTTTATCTGTATGACCACACTGATTACAGCGTTGACTGGTATACTTCGGATCTACAAGAATCACGTTGCCAAACTTGTAATCGCAATAGGTATTGAACCGTCCCCATCCAGCGTTGAGAATGACGCGGTTTAACCCTGCTTTGGCCTTCACATTGGTTCCAGGGTTCTCAACCGTGCCCTTAGCAGACTTGGACATAGTCTTGATCTTCAAGTCTTCACGTTTCAACGTATACGCCTTATTGGACAATCTACGGCTATGTTGATGTGCCGCATTCGTTCTGCAGTTCTTCTGTTTTCGCTTCCACTTGGCAATCCTTCTCTTTGTCCGCAAGGATCTACCAGATCCTTTCTGTTGTCGGGCTAACTTTCTTTGCCACCGACGAATCTTAATCTCCTTATCCGTTAAGTCAGGGTGTGGTAACATGCCCTGTTCACCATCCGTTGAGGAATAAGAAATGTTATAGGTATTCACGTCAATGCCAATCTCTTTGCCATCGTCCACCGTCTCTGGTAGATGTGTGACTTTGTAAATTACGCTCATCTTCCAGTACCGTCCGTCTTTCTTCACGGTGACTTCAATCGGCTCACCGTCTGGATAAGGATTACCGCCTTTCCTACGAAACTTCATCCAGCCAATCTTCTGGATATAGACATCATTCCCTCGGATCTTAAACAATCCTTTGGTCGCCGTAAACGAATTGTGTTGAAACCGATTATGGAACGTAGGATGGTCACGTAATCCCTTGAAGAAAGCCTGCCACGCCTCGGCCTGATGCTTTAAGGTGTTTCGTACAATGTTGGACGAATACCGATTCAATCAAGAAATGGTGGGGCGAAAAGACGTGTATCTTCTACTTAATGACGGCCAGCCCAATTCTGGATTATCCTTATGTTCGTCTTTATAGTCCCTGTTGATTTGGTCAAGAAACGTATTCCATACAAACCTGCATGCTCCGCAAAGCCCTGACAAGAGATGGGCTTTCCACTGCGTGCCGGGTAATAGGCGGTACTCTATTCCCCGATAGGAACAGTTTGAATCCGAAGGGTTAAAAGCCTTTTGAACAGGCATGATATCAAGGTTCAGTTGATGTTATATGGTAAGCAATAGGGTAGATTCTCCTCTATCCTATTGTGTCTGTTATACTCTCCCAAATAGAATAGTTCCATTTATGGGTTACTCACGTATATAATTTCCATATTTTAATATCAAATTATACCATTAAACATCTCGTTTGAAATAGAAATCTTGTCGCTGGCGGCTCTGCTAACGAAATTCAAGGAATATTGTAAAGATATTTGGCGCTTCCGCTTTTTTTGTGAAAAAAGTCATGGTTTTGCGTATCTGGGGCTTAGATCAAGTCCGCCCAAATGGAAGTAAATTGCATCAACAAATCGTTCTTTATTGCGGAATCCATGTGCACGGATTTTGACGGTTTTGATCCGACTATTGATGCTTTCAGCCGGGCCATTACTGACATCAAGAACAATGGCATTGATGATCCCCCAGAGATGCTTTCTAATCATTCTGGCGACATCTTTGACAGGCTCAAGCCGACAGCGCATGGCCCAACTCAATGTTTTATTCCAACCCTTGAGTGCCCAAGTTGCACTTTTATAGTCCCACATTTTTCTGAACGTTTGGCCCAGGCTTTGGAGGTTTTGAGGGAACTGGTGCGAATGGCATGGAAGGCCCTCTTTTGCGCTAATGACATGTTGTGAGGACTTTTAAGCCAACTATACTTGGTACCCGTCAGAATCGGATTGCCTTCCTTGAGGAGCGCTTTGTGCTCTTGCCGTCGGACTTTATCAACCGAAACTCCCAGATGCTTCGCGATATGAAACCGATCAAAGCAGATCTTCTTTTTTGCGTCTGGTAGACAGGCTAAGGTTGCACTAATATAGGCAGGCCACATGTCCATACTCATACTCCTGATCCCGTTCAACTGCTCGGTGGATAATTGCTAGCGCATCAACACCTTTTGATCAGCCTAATGCCAGCACCGTTGCTGTGTCGGCATCGGATACGACAGTAAAGTACTTATGTCCTTTCTTATAAGCCACCTCATCAACACAGATGTTCTCAACCACCTGCTCTTTTTTTCTTGCCAGTCCACGTTGTACTGCACGATGAACAATGCCCGCAATGGCTTTCCATCCAAGTCCCATCTGACGCGAAATCGCCAATATACTCGCCTCTTTGATCCACCCAATCACCGACTCCTCAAAGTCATAGGTATACCGAGAACTCGGGCCCGCCCACGGGACCCGCGCCGTCTTTACCCCACATTCACTACACTTGACCCGGGGAACCTGCGCTCTCAACGCCGTTTGATAGTTACAGGTATCCAAATGCCGCCATTGACGCGCAGATCGCAAATCATAAAATGGACTCGCCTTTCCACACTTTGGACACTCCAGTGACGATGTGTCAGTACAAGTCACCGTCACTGTCCTCTGTTTCGCTGTATCATCATAGGCATCCTCTAAAATCTTCCATGGTGCCTCTATACCTAAACTTTTACTCACCGAATTCTTTTTCATTTGTTGATTAAATTGTTACGTGGATAATTAACCATAGTCAGTAGGATAAACCCTACCACATATGATACGAAAATTCCTTAAATTTACAATTTCTCTCACACTTTAGGCGGAAGGCCCAGATATTTTGACATTGTGCAATGAGAATTTCACGATTAAAACATCTAATCAATGAGGTGCCGCCTGGGTTTATTTTTGATGCAGCATGGTTGAAAACCAGAGGAATTGACTCTAAATCTATCCATCACTATGTTAATCAGGGGTGGATTGAGCGAATTGTTAGGGGAGTATATCGTAGGCCTCTTCCCAATTACATCCAGTCAGGTGAACTCTCTTGGCAAATTGTACTGCTTTCATGCCAGCGATTGATGACGAGGAAAGTGCATTTAGGGGGGATCAATGCTTTGGACTATGCCACCAACTCAAACTCTATAAGACCCAGAACATGTCAAGCCGTACATTTCTATGGTGATGCGCCTAAGTGGATCTATCGTCTTCCAACGACAGATCGGATCATGATTCACAAATCATCTCTTTTCGGTGAAAGCTCAGTAGGTGTCATTGAAGACGGCCTACTTGCATACAACAAAAATTATGTTGTACAAATTTGGCATTGGCCGGTGAGAGTGTCAAGTTGTGAACGAGCAATTCTAGAAATGATTGCTCAATTGAGTGGATATTCAGATTTTGAGATTATCAATCGTCAATTCCAATCGTTGAAATTCCTCTGCCCTGAACTACTGACGCAGCTACTTAAAGATTGCGTGAGCATCAAGGTCAAACGATTATTTTGCGCTTACGCTGATATGTATAAATTTTCTTGGAAGAATGATTTGGATATGACTCAAATTGATCTTGGTAGAGGGCCGCGCGCATTAGTTCCTGGCGGACGTTTCCATCCAAACTATGAGATTTCCCTGCCAGACTTTTTTTTTGATGATTCCCAGTGAAGATGACTGTATCGTGTAAGTATCTTGATCAGGTAAAACTTTTAGTGGAAATCCTACCCTATGTATCAGAGGAGCCAAGATTTGCACTAAAAGGAGGAACTGCCATAAATCTATTTTATCGAGAGATGCCTAGACTTTCTGTTGATATTGATCTTACATGGTTGCCTGTTGGTGATCGATCAGATTCATTAAGATATATCAATAATGCGTTTAACCGCATAGTTGAATTAGTCAAAAGAAATGATCCAAAGATCAAGGCTATGCTCACATTAGCCCAGAATAATAACCCGAAACTGTATGTTGAAAGGGGACAGTCAACCATCAAGATTGAGGCATCCACAGTAATCAGGGGGACGGTTCTTCCCTCGCATATCATGGCAATTTCAACGACTGCATCAAGACAGTTTAAGAAGATTACTATGAGGGTTGTTTCTTTTGAAGATGCGTACGGCGGTAAGATCTGTGCTGCGCTTGACAGGAAGCATCCGCGTGACTTGTTTGATATTATGGTTTTATATGAGAATGAGCAAATATCTGAAACACTTTTCAATGTATTCATGGTCTATCTAGCAAGTTCATCACGGCCTATACATGAGTTACTATCACCCACGAAACCAGTACAGGAAGATTGTTATGACTCGCGGTTCAAAGGAATAGACAATAGGAAAACACCGCTGAGCACATTGATTGATACAGGATATCAACTTCATGAAGACATCCGTTCACGTCTTACAGGTTCCATTGCAACATTTTTACTTTCGCTCCATGATGCCGAACCCGATTTCGGGTTGATTGGACTGCCTAATGCTATACAATTACCTGCTGTACGTTGGAAGCAATACAACTTGAAAAAACTTCTCCATATAAATCCTCAAAAGCATGCTGAGCAACGTCGTGCTCTTGAGAATCTCATCATATAGAACATGAGAATCCACATGAACTATAGGAACGAAATGCTTCTTAAGATTTCCATCATCAAAAGCAGTTCTGAAGCATAGCCTTGAAAAATTAATCAGACAGAAAAGTATTCTCCATTAGGCCAGATGATTCTTGTTCTATTATGCTATTACAGGTGATCTTCAAAAAGTCAATCCACGATGAAGTTCTATGATATGGAGATAATCATTGTGTCTCCTAAAAGCAGTCACTCTGATGATAGAATGACAGATTCGTGCCTAGAAGAAAGATTTTAGATGAGATTGGCGATATTCGCTCGGTTGGTTATTTGTGGCTTGCGAAATAGCCTCAGATTGGACTTTATCAAGATGATCATAGGCAACCCATCAATGAAAAGTTGAGAGACCTAAGATATTTAGCAGAACCATACACTCTACACAGCCCCGAGGCAAGATCATCATCACTGCTTTATGCCAAATCCGAATCTAAGCGCCGCGCGTCAAAATAAGAAAGATGAATTTTATACGCAGTTATCAGATATTGAAAACGAGCTTCGACATTATCATCACCATTTTGAGAATAAGGTAACCTACTGTAATTGTGACGATCCGAGAGTGAGTAATTTCTTCTATTATTTCGCCTAAATATTAAGTTTCTAAAACTCAAGAAGCTGATCACAACCTGCTACAAGAGTCAACATCCCAGTCTATTTTCAGCAGAAAATTCTGAGGAAGCCGTTTTTCTGGAATATGATTGAAAAAGTGGGTCATGCTCAAGGGGTAACCTTTTGGGAGTCGTTCAACCCTTGAAGGGAGATGGAGATTTCAGAAATGCCGAATGCATTGAATTATTGAAGCAGTCTGATATTGTAGTGACGAATCCACCATTTTCAAAATTCAGAGAGTATCTTTCCCAACTCATTCAGCAAGAAAAAAATATTGGTCCTAGTAACGCAATTATTATAAGGAAATTTTCCCTGAAAACAAACATGATAGAATTTGGATAGGGTTCGGATTTGTGGTTGGCAATGCGTATCTTGAAACGAAACATCAGAAAATTTTGCAACGGGAGTCTATAATCATGGGGCTGGAATAGTAAAATTTAGTAATGTTGTCTGGCACACCAATTTATCCCGTAAGAAGAGGAATGAAGAATTGTATCCATGGAAGAAATATTCGCCCGCAGAATATCCACACTATGACAATTATGATGCGATAGAGGTGAGCAAAGTTATAAATATCCCGAAGGACTAGAACGGCGCAATGGGTGTTCCAATCACCTTCTGGATAAATACAATGCAGATCAGTTTGAAATAATTGAAAGAATGAATTGCGGTGTAATTACTGATCTCCAGTTAGGGATTCCAATGTTAATGGAATTGCCAACTATGCACGAATCATCATTCGCAGAAGATGAATTCCCCTGGATATAACTGTCCAAGAGTTAACAAAAAATTATATGGATGATCGGGAAGGCGGAGTGACTGGATATGATGGTTATCTGAATGTTCGCCCGCCCTATCAAAGGGAGTTTGTCTAAAAAGAGACTCAAAGAAATGCGGTGATTGATGCGTCTAAAAGGATACCCCTTGAATGTAATGTACCTAGCTGATGGAATATACGAAGTGATTGATGGGCAACAATTTCAATAGCTCAGTTTGCGATTAATGATTATTCAATGAAAAGTTTCTTTAACAGATCCGAAAAAACGAAATTGCATGCTCTTCAAAAAGATGAACATGAAATAATTTTGAATTATCCATTGTTGATATATGCCTGTGAGAGAAGCAATATCGCTGGTGAGCCTCTTGTAAAGCAAGAGTTCCGTAATGCGATTTACCACGTACCATGGTGAGAAGGAGCGAAAAACGATTTAGTAGAATACCATGTCCAGATATTGGCAAGATACGTACTGGAAAGTGCTAATCGCTACGACTTTTTGGAAAGAGTAATTGAGTGGTTTAACAATGAAATGTGACCGATATATGAATCAGAATGTGGGGAAGGTAATGTAACGCAAAGAATTGTTGCAACACTTCAAATCAGTGATGGATGGGCCAAGAAAACATTTCCTGTAGGAAAGAAATGAAAGAAGTGGACTGGGGAGATTTGTATCAAAAATACAGATATAGAGAGATTGTTCCTGCGACGGTCGAGACAAAAGTTTCCGAATTAAGCAGAGAGATTATTAAACGACGCGGCATATATTCATTTGTGTTTTCTCTTGACACTAATGATCTAATATTCACCGCTAAACAAATAAGGATTGCCCATGAAAAAAGAAAAGCAAGTGTGCTATTTCAGGCAAAAGGTGTTTATTGAAGATATGCGCCGATCACAACAAACCTTGGTCAGTAGGTGGACTTTTTGAGCAGGCAAACTGCCAAATGGTGAGTGTAAACGAGCATCACAAAAAGATGTCTCAACAATTAAGTTGGTTCAGGATTGTCTAAGATGAGAAAGACAACCACCCCAAGCAACCAAATTCCATGAGGTAAGAGTGCAATCATTTGGCAGTCAGTATTGACCAACTCTCATATGGCACAAAAAGCAGAGAGTATCATTTGACGGGTTCGGCGAGAAATCTTTTGTTGTAATAATTAAACCCCGTTCCATTGATCATCAAAATAAATAGCAGGAGATGACCGAATTATCAAGTCAATATCGGATTGATTGGCAGTCTGGATCATTAATCAACCATACATGAAATCACCACACCGACGTATCATGTTTGTATGTCTGGGTAATCATTGTAGAAGCCCACTCGCTCATGGATACTTTGAGCATTTGCTGAAGAATCATGGGCTAGAAGATCAGATGAAAGTTCTTTCTTCTGGGACAAGTGGGTGGCATTTAGGTGAACTCCCAGATTCGCGCGCTTGTCAAGTTGCAGAAAAGCATGGGTTCTCTTTAAGCCACATCAAAGGGCAAAAAATTACAAAACATGACCTTGAAACCTGCGACATGATCTTAGTAATGGATCGGAGCAATTTGCGAGATGTGCTGGCTCTGGATACTAACCGTGATTTTGGTGACAAGATCAAGTTGTTTCGACTTTTTGATCCCGACTCAACTAAGGAGGAAGTTCCAGATCCCTATTACAGTAACACGTTTGAATCGGTATACGCAATCATCCGCCGAACATGTGACGCGCTACTACTACACCTCACAGGACAGGACGAGAAATAACGTTGTCTTGTGTTAGATTGATGGTGTCTACTTGGTGATCAAATTCCAATGGAAATGTAGAAATCGGCAATGTTTGTCATATCATGAAGGAGAACACCAGGGTTTTCTGACATAAGATCGTGATAACTGGTGAATCCTGTGGCTACGGCAACACTCAGCGCTCCAATGTTACGTCCGCAGGTGATATCGTGTACAGAGTCTCCAATAATTACGATATCCTCTCCTGTAAATGGTTTCCCGCAATACTTCAGCGCCTGGATTCTAGCAATTTCGGGAAGTTGAGCACGGTCCGCATGGTCACTCCCAAACGCGCCGAACGGAAAGAGGTGGTCAACCTTAGCGACAGATAATTTTCGGTAGGCCGTCACACGGATATTACCCGTCAATAGGGCAAGTTGTACATTTTGATTTGCTTTGAGAGACTCAAGTAATTCAGGAATTCCCATAATTAACTCCACCTCCTCGGGCGCATATGTCGCAACATCGGAATACAGCTTGAGCGCATCTGGGAGGAGATCATTTATTTCGCTGGCAGAATATCCTGCCAATTCCAAGGTATCTCCAAAGATCTGGGGGTCAGTACGACCAGAAAATGCAATGCCTTCGGTTGAAATTACAGTTCCACATAGCTTTTCGAGAACTTCTTCTATATGTTGACGGCCAGAATAAATGGGCTTTAAAAGTGTTCCGTCAATATCAAACAGAAGGAGTTTCATATGATCTCATATTGTGTTCGCAAGTAACTACGATAACGCTCATCCATGACGGCTTCAAGCCATGACTGATTAGATAGGTACCACTGAACCGTATCTCTTAGACCATCAAACAATGTATATTTCGGGGACCAATCCAGTTCGGTCATGAGTTTGGTGGCATCAATGGCGTACCGAAAGTCATGCCCTGGACGGTCCTCAACAAATGTGATCAGTTCTTTACTTATGCCAGCGGGCCGGCCCAACTCCTCGTCAATGATGGTCAATAATAAATTCAGAAGATCAAGGTTTGAGCATTCTCCAGATCCACCTACGAGGTAGGTTTCCCCATTTTTTCCCTGATGAAGGATACGGTTTAATGCGTCGCAATGATCATAAACATGGAGCCAATCCCGTATATTTTCGCCTTTTGAATATAGGGGTATAGGATCTTCGCTCAAAGCACGGGCAATCGCCAATGGGATGAACTTTTCTGGGAATTGATAGGGTCCGTAGTTATTAGAGCAGTTTGAAATGATCACTGGAAGTCCATAGGTCTCAGCATAAGCGCGAACAAAATGATCCGCCGATGCTTTGGAGGCAGAGTAAGGCGATCGCGGTGCATAGGGAGTATCTATAGAAAATTTTCCATGGGGGCCTAAAGCCCCAAAAACCTCATCTGTTGAAACATGCAAGAAACGATACATAGGACGATTGGAGGTTTGAAGATTCCATGCGTCCTTTGCAGACTCTAATAGGCAGACGGTTCCAACCACATTTGTATGGGCGAATTCAATAGGGGAGTGAATGGATCGATCTACATGGCTTTCAGCGGCAAAATGTACAACGGTTGTGAACTGGTACTTTTCAAATAAATCATGTAACAGATTCAAATCGCAGATGTCGCCATGGATAAATGTATAGTTAGGAGAGTCTTCAATTTCTTGTAGGCTAAGTAGATTCCCTGCATAGGTCAACTTATCAAGGTTTATGATTTGGGCTTCTAAAAATTTTGGTACAATGTGGTTAAGAAAATTAGAACCTATAAAACCAGCCCCACCAGTGACTAGGATACAATGGGGATCATGTAGAGTTTTTGACATTGCTCACATAGCAGAAGTGAAATTGCCCTTGTCTTACTTGAGTACTTTCAAGAATCCGAGGATTCTCGTAATTGAATAAGGATATTTAGACTTGTCGGTGTGATAATTCTTTAATAAAGGGCGGACGAACAAAATGGCTTATCATAAAACTGTTTGACTTAAGTATGCACAAACTGTGGTTAAGTGGCATAGTTCCACTGCGGACAAATAGTCCATGTTTAATGTTGCGTTGACCATCTGCTGTGGCGGAATTTTGATGCCTTTTTTGTAGACTTTTTTGACTAATTCTGCAGAGGCCGTCAGTCCAGTTTCCGTGGTGGTTCCTCGTATGAGATTTGATACGGTTGCCCTATTGATTAGAGGCGCTTCATCCCAAGTCTTTGATGCTTCACTATGGAGTCGGTGGTAGTAGAATTCCACTTTAACAGCCACTTAGGTTATAGAGACATCAAGATCAACCACATTTTCAAACCGATATGTATGAAGAATTTCAAGTAGTGGGCGGTATCCATTACTTTCCCCAGTATCGGCAAGATGCAAATTTCTATTGTGTTTGGGTTACTCATATTGACCAATCTGCTTCCATCATTTAAAATATTCTGGGAAAAACAGTCAGATCATCATGTAGTGGTATCCATACGAAAATTCATATCCTCAGCGCCTATGACTATAGTCCAGCTCATTGTCTGGTGCGTCGGATGGACGGTTGATGTATCTCTGCCGTGAGATCTATGCAGCTTGGGGAAGTGTTGTATCCTGTGCTGCTTTCCAGTGTTGAGGTAGTAACGTGTACATCTCTTCTTCAGCCATCGTGTCAATGCGTTTTAATACATCCACCAACCACTCCTGTGGATTCACCCCATGCAAGGTGCAGGTATTGAGCAGTGAAATGAGCCGCAATGACTCGTCAAAAATAGGCGTGCTATCTGCGTTGATCATGATACTATAAATATTAGGAATTATCTTAGAATTAAACAAATCCTGATGCCTTTTTTAGAAAAAATTTATGGACCTGACGATAACCATGACTATATCAAAATACAGGCCAAAAAATTATCCAAATTTGATGCATACCCCTTCATTTATCTCCGCGCACACATTGATAAGGAACCAGCCTAAATTTATCTGATCAAATGGATCATGTCATATGGGATTTTCGTACAGATACATGTAGTGTTTCTAAACGCATCCACCGACACATGACGAGATTGTGTCACGACGAGCTTTGTGATGGGATGAAAATATTGAGATGATCAACAGTTCGTGGAGCAGTTATTTGGGACAAAAGAAGAGCGACATTCTCAGGGGAGAATGCCGCTCTTGATGTAGCGGGGGCGGGATTTGAACCCGCGACCTTCGGGTTATGCATACCAACTACGATTTTCATCGCCGATCCATAAGAATCGTTTGTGGTCTGGACTTTCTCTTCACCCTCGGCCGAACCGTTAGGGGCTTGCCATTAAGTCTCTACACCTTCCCAATCATGGGCTTGGCTCGGGATTACCACCGCAGCAGGCTTCCCCGAATTTGACAAGAAGTCACGCACCAGTTTCCATAGCACGCAGCCCAAACACATTCGCCAGTAAAACTACTCGGAATTGCGAACTCCAAAGTATGACGACGGTGAACCTTGAGCCCGATGAGCTACCACTGCTCCACCCCGCGATATAAACCCTTATATGATTCGTAACAAAAATAGTTTCATTATTGATGTTTCTATTATTGGGTTGAGGATAATATGTCTTAATTTTGGTTATGGGTAGAGATGAACTACAGTTACGAGAGAATTGGCAAAAAAACTCAGGTGCGTTATCCTCTGTTGCAGAGCTAGATGTTTATTCTGTCTTTTAAATTCTGTTTATGGGATCGTCAGTAAGCCTAACCACTTTGCTCATGTCTACGAAAATTGGCCACTTGATCCAAGCGAACTAAGTCAGATATATAATCCCTGAAAAACCATACATGCACGGATTTTATCCTGATTATACAATAGAAAATGTTGAGACACAAAAAATCAGGCACTTCCGCTTTTTTTGTGAAAAAAGCGGAATCGCCAAAAAGTGAAAGCACTACGCCCGCAAAAAGAAGCGTCAGAAATGGAGTAAAAAGTCATATAAAATAGCCCCTTCGTTCAAAATTCCTGACATCAGGAAACAGCAAAACTGCGGAAAAAATCCACTACAATTTGCAAACTTGCGCTATAAAACATTAGTGCCCAAACGATTTGGGACGCTCACAAACGAGATTGGCAGCTAAACAAGGGCTTTTACACCACGTTTTGTTGATCCGATCAAAGCAATCAAAACTGGCACTCACGGACATGACCGATCAAGTTACATGTTATACCGTGGTTTGCATTTATATGCACCCTGCAAATTTCACACATTTCGCAGATTAGGAGAGGTGTGTGTGAAACTTTAATTTACAAACGAGTTCAGTTCGGTAAAATATCTCTTGGGCAATTTCATAATTCTGAACGCTTCTGCCGAGTATTTCTAGACGCTGTTGTTTATCTTAATCTAATTTTATTCTGCCGGCAACATTCCCTATTCGTTTAATGACTGAACTCGTTTGTAACCGAGAGGGCATGCTGGAAGAGTCCTTCTCTTTGGGGAATGAAGCTCAGGGAAGCAATGGTTTCGCCTTCGGTAATGGTCAAGATCTCGGAAGCAACTAAGGAGTCTTGAGAAAAAAGGCTGACCGTGGCATTTTCCTTTGTATAACCTTGCAACAGGAGTGATACATCAACAGGGACCTGTTGTCCAACGTACGCCAATTCATTCGTCACCACCCGAGCGATCATTAAGTCCTGTTGCTGCAGAGTATCTCCGATCACCAAGGTATGGATAGGAATTCCATAATCAGATGCGAGATAGATAGGATTACGTCCTGTGTTATACTGACCATCAGAAATAAGCAGAACACTGCGCAGATTTTTGTCGCGCATGAAGTTTGAATTTCTTCCAGGGCTCTCGCAATATCTGTACGGGGAGCTGTATCCATCGCAGTTGTGAGATCTTCGAGCGGGCGGATCGTGCTGCCAAAGCCAAAATAATTGATTTCTCCCTGAGAATAGGGGAGGGTTTGATCCCATTGATGTTGTGACATGCTTTGACTCTCATCAAGAAGAACTGCAAGAACAGGTAAGACATCTTGTTGGATATTTCTATGAATCGCAGGCTCAAATAACAAGGTGATCAAGAGCAGAAGTGCTAGTCCTTCGGAGAGAGGGAAGGAGCCATCGGTAGACTCCACGGAGTTTTGGTTCGGTCTCACGATAAGCAACCCAGGTCAGTAAACCTGCGAGAAGCAATAGCAGAATCAGTGGCCATGCATGTAGTCCAAATTCAATCATTTGTCAGCGAAAATGCTAAACCATCTTGAATGTTGGATCCTCAAACAATCACGTTCCTACGAAACGTAGAAAAGGTAATAGGTAATGTCTCTTGTGAAATGAGGTAAAAGTATTCACTTTCTCTCATTTTCTCTGTCTAATTTAGTGAAGAGAGATATGCTTGAATGGCTTTTCAGGTCATTCAATGGTCATGAAGAATAAGTTGTTAATGCTGCTGCAAAGTAGAGATGTGTTTCTTGCTCAGAAAGTACAACCAATCATGATACAAGTGTCTCTCTTTCGAGAGTAATACACTTTCAGTTTACGCAACTCTTCAACACTGATCGGATGGAACGAGGTATGCTTTCGAAGGATATGTTGTACCGCTACATCGTGAACTCGGATTCGGAGTTTTGTTTCAGCATGCCATTTCCCACTTGATTTTACTCCCTTCTGGGTTCGGATTTATTCTTCGTCCCCCTGTGTTCGTATCATCATGAATTTACTTCGAATGGCCGCATTGATTTTATCAAAGAAAGAATTAATGCCGAGGATGTTTCGAAGCAACTCAAAACACTCATGTGAAACCTCAGGTAAATCGGACTTTTTGCATAGTCGCAATATTCTTCCTTTGTGTTTGCTGAGCAGGAATATGGCCAAGCACTGTACATCAGGTAGATGAAGTGCACCGTGATCTTGGGCAAGTGCTGAATAGAGACGAATCGCACTGTCATCAACCTGTTCTTTTCTCTTCATAACCTGCTTTCCACTATTTGAGTCCTTTCCCAGATAGGGTGTTGGCTGTACGCGCAACATGATATGTCCAAAAACGATGTTGTTACTACGTAGGTTCGCCGTTTCGCCAAGTTGCTGCTCAAAGTAATTATGCCTGTTCTGATTGTAGTTTGACATAACGAACTTCACGCTCACGACTCCAAGAATTACGCCTTCCCTTGAGATTGCTACATCCACACTTTTCTCGTAGTACTTCCCACGCACCTTTTGCTCCTTTCCACCCTGTTGGGACAGTCCCTGTATCAAGTATTCATCCCCAAGAATACCTGCTAATTCAGAGATAATCCAGCCATGGAGTACTTTGATCTTCGCGTTTGATCTTGGCCCGTGATTCACATATTCTTCGTATGAATCTTGAACTGCGACAAGAAGTCTTTCCTTGAACCCCGGGTCCATCAATGATGCATTCCCGAAAGTCTCACAGGAACGGGAAAATCTTGAATATAGCGCTTAGCATAACTAAACCATCCGCCCCTAAATGGTTGCGCAAATGACCTGATATGCTGATCCATCTCAGGCGTATTTAATGCGTCTTTCAGTGCTTCTAGGTCAACTCCATTTCTCGGCTTGATACAATAGCCTGAATAGAACAAAATATCTGGATCATTGCAAATTTGGAAGTTAGGAACGGGGTTCATACCTGATGTTAGAATCTTGCGCCCTAATGCGCTGCGTATCCCCACTTCGCGCCCATAACCGTACCACTTAGCCTCGGGAAACGTACCCTTATCGCGAGCAAGGAGCCGATCTTTGTTTTCAGACAACCACGAATATGCCCGCGGAAACCTATCTATAAACTCCTCTTCGTCCATCAACTTTCCAGATGGATCATAGGGATAAATGATCACACGCTCGACCTTGTCCTGTCCTTCCCTCAAAACAGAAGCCTTTAGAATACGTCTTACGGCTCCCTTTTCCAAAGAGTGAGGCATGCCATTCAACTCTACGGTGACAGAATCCGATTCCCATTTGACAGCAGGGAGGATAAATACCTTATCCGCAAGTGTCTGTATTCCTACATGAATGTCAGCGATATCGCCCAGTCTCACAGATTCTGTCATTCTCGCCTGCTGGGCGTGTTGACCAACTATCGCCCATCGTACTCCTGATTTAATAAGCTTGCACGAGGTGGTAAACGAATTTCCATTCCATTGATAGGCCCTCACATCCCCATCGTAACCGCCCTTGCGGATGTGAGCAATGCAAGTGTATGTACTTACACCATGAAATACCTGATGATCCCGAAAATCCCAAAGGGATACTATGCCATGATTGGTATCTACATCATTCCGCATTTTTGCCCCTGCTTCGTTGCGGATCCATCCGCTCGGAGAGATAAACAACAAGTTTCCACGATCTTTTAGGAGCTTTAATCCAAGTTCATAGAAGACAATGTACAAATCACTTGCCCCCCGGAAGTACTTCCACTCAGCTCCATATATTTTATTTCTACGCTCGGCTTCAAGGTGCTGAATACGGACGTAAGGCGGGTTTCCGACAACCCAGTCAAAGGTTTCCTCATCTTGCGTCCAAGCATCCATTGCGTCCGATTCTAGAATGCGCCAGAAATCAACAGGGTAGTGCTGGCCAAGTATGTGGCCCGCTACCTCGGACAGTCGCTGCCTGCAATGATCCACGGCTTCACCGTCAATATCGTACCCTGTTAGATTGCCCAAAGTCGAAAGATATTGCGATCTCGTTTCGCCAGATGCATTTAGGTAACGCTTGCAGATCTCCTCTGCCACTGGAACAAGGAAATCCCCCGAGCCACATGCGGGATCACAGATACGCATACATTCCAAAGATTCCGCGAAAAGTGTGTCTAACATGTGGGCGACGACACTAGGTGGTGTATAAACCTTCCCAAAATATTTGGTCTTATTCATTCCGCCGCTCTATATGGTCATCAGCTTCTTGTATTTAGTGCCTGACAAAAAACCCCTACTTTGGGGAGTCACAATTTTTTACGGGGCTTAATATACGAATTTTTTATTAACTGCTAGGCAGACTCACAGATTTTAGTCGCGAAATTTTTGATCTGTTTCACCGATCTGTACACCTCACCTATATTTGATCCAAATTCAGTGTATAGGCCACCGATTTTGCCTAAAATCTCTGCCGCATGGACGCACCTTTCCCACCTCCAATGGTGGAGTATTTTTTTTGTGACTCAGACTTTTACGCCGCTTGGCGAAACGTCTCTCGGTGTTGGGCCATCAACACCCTCCCGATTCGGCACAAATTCGTGGCGACCACACTTGCACCGATGCTTCGCGCAAACCCCGCCTTAGCTCCTTTGGTACGAATACGTGCACCACCATGCCAGAGTTGATACAGGACTCAATCTGCGCATGCTGCCGACGTTTTCGCCGAAACTCTTCCGCCGATTCTCGTTCGCGCTCTACCTTGTTCTTATAGCCCTTTTTGGGAAGAATAACCTCTATATCCAGAGCGCTTAATGCCTCAAAATTCTGAGGCGACCAAAATCCGCGATCAAAACTCATGGATCCAAGGTGTTCAAACTCTGTCCTATACTTGGTGGCGATCTCAATGGTCATATCTACATCTGATTGCGTCCATATAATCTCCCATCCCAGAATCAAGCCATGTTGACATTGGGTGATCGCGACGGGAACCCCCAATTCTACCTGATTGGGCATGGCCTTCCCCTTGACAATCCAACGTGTATGCTCGGCGATAATAACTTCTCTGCATTGGGAATCTTTTCCCCCTCTATCACATGAACCAAATCTACCAACCGATTGAACTGCTCAATCGCCTTTTCTAATGGCGCAATCCGACTTGAACTTGGGTCAAGTTCTTTGATCTTATCCAAGACCAGTCTACACTTCTGGATCCGATAGTAACAATCAAGGCTAAGGTCAGCTCTGGATTCGTCTCACGCTTCTTGGTGGTGTTGATCTCCAAATAGGCATTGTTAACCGTAATAATCAAATGCTTTAACTGACGCCAATGTCGTACGCCCCCAAATTAAAGATCTTCCAGGCCCAAGCTGCATGGCCAGAATGATTGAATCACGTAATAACCGCACATCATGGGGTTCCACCACATACGAATCCGTCCGCGCTTCCAAAGGAGCATCGGACGCAACTCCAAAGACCTCTAACCCATGATCCACAATCATCCGATTGAGGGTGGACCAGATGTCATCGGTGATCAGACTTACATTGTTGATCATCGTCTGTACACGATACAAGGACTCATGACCAAAATCACTCGTATCATTTTGTAATAAGGTGCGCATTAGCACATTCGAGTTGACCTGAAATGTCAATCGGTCAAAATCACAATTCAGGCCAAACTTGAAGACGGCCAAGACAAAGATGCGCCAGTACGTCAACCCCGGTCGACCCGTAGTCTGATCTGTGTTCTCTCCGATCGCCTCTTGCAGGTACATGACAATCCGATCCCGTAGATCTGTGGCCATCCAGATGGACTGCAATGCCAAGATGATTTGGGACGTGTCGTCTCTGGAATTAGGATCTACGAAAAGATCCTCAATGGAGTTCATCCCCAGTGTCGGTTCAGTGTCAAATTGTGCGCGCATGGTCAATGATGTGATTAAATGAACGGTGAAGATTTTTCACATCTTGATCAATTCAGAAAGAAAAACCCCAGAAAAGTCCTATAAATACAGTGATATCCACCGCCACAGGAAAAGTTTCGATTTTTTCATGAAAAATCTTCAACGCCTAAAATAACCGCAAAATGAACAAGCAAACTATCGGTAAGTACTTGTAAAATATAGCCCTTGCGATCCTATGCTAACCCAGAATTAGAGTTTATTGTCAGGCACTAGCTAATCTCCCTCCCTCAATTGACGAGATCCAAAGCCTCGTTACAGAGCATCGGTATGTAAACTCGTTGAATATAGATCGTACCTCCTTTGAAAAAATTTCGAAGATCATCAATACCGAAGATTAGACTGTGCCCCCCTACTGTGAAACAGAAACTTCCGTATATAGTGCCCGTCCAGAAAAGCATCTAACAGCGCTGAATCGCCTATTCTGTATGGGTTTATAGATTCAAAATAAACGTTATTTTGTTGCGAAGATTTTGCGGCCATTTTCTAGATTACGCGTTAGAGGTACCAAAAATGGGAGTTTTCAGTATACACCCTGTCATTTGTTACCTTGAATTCACACATCTTCGTAAATCTTCAAGCGAAATGATCGGCGATAAATGTCATATAGAATAGGAACTTCAAAGAAAATTTTCTATTTCTGGACGGACACTATATAGTGCCCGCCCGAAAAATACGTTTTCGTGATTTTTTGAACTCTGCTGGGGGGTATATCTGAAGTTAACAGGCAATTCCATCAAGTCTTTAGTTGGAAGAGTCGGATATCTAAAACAAGCAGAGCTAATGAAAATATCTTTTTCCCAGATCGAATTTTTTACTATACCACTCTTGTCAAATTGCATCTTTCCGTTGTAGTGCCAAGGTGGATCCGCATAAATGATTGAATATGTCTTGTTCGGAAGTGGAGGGAAAACATCCAACAAAGGATTTTGAATGACCCTATCCTTGTAGGTCTTGTTATAGACACATAACTCGTCTTAACCGTTTTCAAGTTGCTCATACTTAATGGTGATCTAATTTGGGTTTTCAATAATATTTATTGCAATCTGATTCTCTGCCCCCGAAATGCCTCAACGATCTTATCCGACGTGCTTAATTCGTGTGAGAAATTTCATTGGTATGTAGATGTGATGGCACTGTAATGTAAATGCATGGAAGTCAATAAATATCTCAACAACACGGTACCTAATCAGGTGCGAATAGGTGGATTGATGTTCAACAATTTAGTAAGCCAAATTATTTTTTCGGCTTCTCTGTTTGATGATCAATGCGGATTAGTGATTCATCTGGACTATCCAGAATATTTTGAATGACAATCTCAACTGGTGCATTGATGAGCCAATAGGATTCAGCCGACATAAAAACGACGCACTTATTGCTTATTCATCTAATTGCCGAATGAAAATGACTCAATCAGCATCAACGAATATTTGGATATTATTGTCATCTTGAAAATGGTAGATACACTTCATGTTAGTCAGATTTTATGATTGAACGGTTTCTTTTCACGAAAAAGTCTTAACGAGTGCGAAGACTGAAACTCTATTGACAAATGTACGAATTGTTTGTAGACACTGCTCCCACTAACTCAGCTTGAACTAGTTGGAGTAGATGACACTTATTTTATTGCACCGAAAACAATCAACCTCCTACATGATATGGAGAATAAAAAAACTCGGAATGGCGAAGTGGAACCAAGAGATTTTTTAATGGAACCGTATATTGTTGTCAGAAAAAATTTTGACAAAAAGGTAGAGGTTAAATGTTTGGCCGTGTGGAGTTGATAGAATCAGCCCAAAGGGTAAAGCTACATTTGAACATCCAACTATATTTACAAGGCATTAGCCGACGACCATATCTGGGCACAGCAGGGCAAAATAATTGTTAAAGGCATTTTCTCAATAACTTCATCATAACTTTCAATGGCCACGATCAAGGCATTTGCTCCGCTTCGCCCCGCTCATGACTCAGCAAAAAATGTTGCCTCTGTCCCTTATGATGTCATCAGCATTCCAGAGGCCAGAGACTTAGCCCGCGGGAACCCACAAAGTTTTCTACATATCATTCGCCCCGAAATTGACTTACCCGTTGGAATGAGTGAGTACGATGATGCCGTGTATGCTAAAGGAGCTGAGAATCTTCAACAATTCGCGGATAGCTCCCATAGTGTTCAGGAAACTGAACCATCAATCTATGCTTATCGACTTAGGATGGCAGATCATGAACAAGTCGGCATCTACGGCTTGGTATCTGTCACCGACTATAAAGATGGTAAGATACTCAAGCACGAGAACACCCGACCTCCCAAAGTTACCGACAGAACGCGGCATATTCAAGAGCAGTCTGCACATTCTGAGCCGGTTAAGTTGGTGTTCAAGGATCATGCGCCAGTCACCGATCTAATCCATGAATGCACGCAAACCAATCCTCTCTTTGATTTTACAGCGGAAGATGGCATTCAGCATACCATCTGGAAGTTTGATGACACTCTGCAACTAGTGGATGCTTTTGAGGGTGTAGATCCATTATACATTGCAGATGGTCATCATCGCTGCGAAGCAGCTTGGAAGGCATGGAATGATGGCAGAATTCCAGGAAGCGATTTTTTTCCAGCCGTTTGTTTTCCCGTGAGTCGCACACAAATTCTACCGTATAATCGGGTCATTCAAGTCGCCGATGTTGAAAAACTCATTCACGATATTGGGATTCTCGGCATCCTCCATCGTGCGACCAATCAAGCAATGCCAAAGACGCAAGGAGAAGTTTGCTTATTTGCGCACGGGATATGGCACACAATCACACTTCCACAGTCACGGCGTTTAGGTGTAGCAGATCAATTAGACGTTGCTCGCTTAGGGGAATTTATTTTAGAGCCCCTTCTAGGAATTATGGATCAGCGAACAGATCCGAGGATCACATTTATTGGCGGAATCCGCGGAACCGATGAATTAGAACAACGCGTCAAGTCAAATTCGGGGCTTGTCGCTTTTTCAATGTATCCCACAGGTATGAACCAACTCCTTGGGGTGTCTGATGCTCATGAACTGATGCCTCCCAAATCTACATGGTTTGAGCCTAAGCTCCGAAGTGGTCTATTAATTCATCTTTTTGGTGATGATGCGGGTTCTCGTTGCCGATAAGTTGCCGCAAAATATTATTGATTCATTGCGGCATATTGGACTGAAAGTCGTCGTCAATGATTGTGCTGAGGATACACTCCACACGGCCCTTGAATCGTTTGATCCACATTCTCTGGTCGTGAAATCCACAAGGGTGACTCAGTCAATGATGGAGCAGGCTCCATCATTAGAGATGATTGTTCGCGCTGGGGCAGGATATGACACCATTGATGTGACGGCGGCCTCAGAGTTGGGGGTTTTCGTTGCCAATTGCCCAGGCAAAAATGCTAGTGCTGTCGCAGAGTTGGCGATTGGACTGATGGTCGCAATGGACCGTAGAATTCCAGACAATGTTGTTGATGCGCGTCGTGGACTCTGGTGCAAGGGAGTTTATTCAAAAGCGGCAGGACTCAAAGGGCGAACTCTTGGGCTGATTGGGCTAGGTCATATTGGTCAACTAGTCGCCGTGATAGCAAAATCCATGGGGCTTGATGTAATCGCATGGAGCCGTTCATTGACGACCGAAAAAGCAAACGTCTTAGGAGTACGTTATGTTAACAGCCCAATTGAAATAGCCGCACAATCTGATATCGTCTCCGTTCATGTTGCAGCGAATCATGACACGCTCCATCTTGCAAACAGAGACTTTTTCAAAGCCATGAAGCACGAAGCGTTGTTTATCAATACAGCGCGCGGAGGTATTGTAGATGAAAGCGCACTTTTGGAAGCACTGAACACTAAGGGAATTCGCGCTGCACTTGATGTGTTTATGTCTGAACCTCAGACTAAAGAAGGCGCCCTTGATACCGCACTGTCCCAACACCCTTCGGTTTATTTGACTCATCATATTGGGGCATCAACGGAGCAGGCTCAGAACGCGACTGGAAAGGAAGTCGTTCGAGTGGTGGGCACTTACGCAAGAACGGGGTTCGTTCCAAATTGTATCAACATCGCAGAGCAATCAGGTGCCACGCATCTACTATCTGTCAGGCATTTAGACAAAGTCGGGGTCCTCGCTGGTGTATTAGATCTCATTCGTAAGTACAACCTGAATGTTCAGGAAATGGAAAATCAAGTATTTACTGGAGATGCCAACGCTGCTGTTGCACGAATTCGCCTTGTTGGGACACCCTCTGAAGAACTTTGTAACCTACTCAAAGACATGACTGATGTATTAGCTGTTTCATGTATCCAAATTCAAAAAGATGACGATCAATAAATCAATGCGACTTCATAATTTTTCGGCAGGCCCAGGAACTCTACCCATAGAGGTCATAGAATCCGTCCGTAAAGAACTGCCCGTTTATCCTGAGATGGGTGCATCAGTGATGGAAATTTCTCATCGATCTCCTGAATACATTCAGATTGAGACATCTGCCCGAGATCGTATTAGACGTTTAGTAGGCCTCACCGAAGAATGGCATATTTTGTTTCTTGGAGGCGGAGCATCCATGCAGTTTCATCAAGTACCATTAAATTTCCTTCCTGATCAGGGACAGGCCGGTTATTTAGTGACAGGGTCATGGGCTAAGAAAGCGCATGTAGAGGCACAACTGATTGGACACAGCCGAGTGATTGCGACGAGCGGGGAATCAGGTTTTAGCTATATCCCAGAGGCCGCATCATGGAATTTAGACGCAAAGGATGCCTATGTGCATTACACATCCAACAATACGATCTATGGAACCCAATTTCAATCAACTCCACAGGTAGATACGCCTCTAGTCTGTGATGCCTCAAGTGATTTTTTAAGTCGGCCGATTGACTTAGACAGGTATGGTCTTATTTACGCCGGAGCCCAAAAAAATATTGGCCCTTCTGGAGTAACGGTAATTCTCGTCAGAGATAGTTTTCTTCGTACTCGCAAGAGTCATCTACCTACAATGTTAGACTATGGCACGCATGCCGCAAAGTGTTTTAATACGCCACCAGTATTTGCAGTTTATGTTGTTGAAAAAGTTTTGCAGTGGTTAGAAGATCAAGGAGGTATTTCGGGAATTCAGTCCATTAATCGCCAAAAATCAAATCTCTTGTACACAACCATTGATCAGAGTGAGTTTTATAGGGGGACTGCTCATAGAGGTTCTCGCTCAGACATGAATGTCACTTTTCGACTTAATAAAGAAGACTTAGAACAAACATTTATTGACGAAGCTGCCCACCAGGGATTACTTGCATTGAAAGGCCATCGCTCCGTTGGAGGAATGCGCGCCTCAATCTATAATGCATGCACACTTGAATCTGTACAGATTTTAGTGGACTATATGAAGGATTTTGAGCAACGCAAGGGTTAAGGATAGTTTTGGAATGAGACCATCTTTTTGTAGTTTATGTCTACCGTAGATGTTAGAGCGAATAGTTGGTGATAAATTAAAATGAATCCTATTAGTATGACATTAGCAGCAGTTTGCGCTGGACAGTTGACGGAATCTAGGGTTGCAATTGTCCCTAAAGTTATCGCTTCATTGGTCAAATTGGGCTTAGACGTTGTCATTGAGACCGATGCGGGCAAGAAGTCTGGAATCAGTGATGCGGCATTCATTGAGTCTGGAGCTCGGATTGCTGATCAAGAAGAGGCATGGAATTCGGATATTGTCGCACTGGTTGCGCCTCCATCTGATGCGGAGATAAATCGCTTACAACCGCATGCACTTGTGGTGGGATTCCTGCAGCCCTTGGACGCTCCGAACAAAGTGCAACAACTCGCTGAGCGCGGAGTCACTGCACTGGCCATGGAGCTGGTTCCCAGAATTTCCAGAGCCCAAAAGATGGATGCGCTCAGTGCGATGGCTTCGTTGTCAGGATATAAGGCTGTCCTCATTGCAGCATGCGAGATTCCGAAGTTCTTTCCACTCCTCACCACTGCAGCAGGTACAGTTCGACCAGCAAATGTCACGATATTAGGCGCGGGAGTTGCAGGATTACAAGCGATTGCCACCGCTCGCCGTCTTGGCGCACGGGTATGGGGCTACGATATTCGTGAAGCTGCTAGAGAGGAAGTTAAAAGTTTGGGGGCTCAGTTCGTAGACTTAAATCTTGAAATTGATGATATGCAAGATGAAGGGGGGTATGCCAAAGCGCTGATGGCCGCTAAGGCAGAAAAGCAGGTAGAGCTGCTGGTTCCCCATCTGGCGACATCTGATGTCGTCATCACGACCGCATTGATTCCTGGACGAAAAGCACCAACTCTCGTCAGTCAAGAGGCAGTTGAGTCAATGAAGCCCGGTAGTGTCATCATTGATCTTGCTGCTATCACTGGTGGAAATTGCACTCTCACAGTACCCGATCAAGTGCAAATTCACAATGATGTCAAAATTTTTGGGCCAACCAATCTGCCCGCGACTGTCCCCGCAGATGCTAGTTTTCTATACGCGCGGACTGTTTCGGCGATGATGAGCGAGTTTGTTCAAGATGGGGCATTCAAGTCAAACTTTGAGGACGAAATTTTCAAATCCGCCTGCGTGTGTCACAATGGTCAAGTTGTCCATGAGCGGGTTCTTAGCCTGATTAAATCATAAGATCATGATGGAGCTTCTTACATTTTTTGTATTGGCCATGTTTATTGGCCGTGAGATTCTTAGCAAGGTACCACAAACTCTTCATACACCGCTCATGTCGGGCTCAAATGCCATCAGCGGAATTACCATTATTGGTGCATTGGTTTATGCTGGCATGATTGGCGATGAATCTGTTGCAAGATGGATCGGTCTTGCCGCATTGATCGCTGCGACTATCAATGTGGTCGGCGGTTTTATGGTGACTGGACGTATGTTAGAGATGTTCAAAAAAAGGCCGACTGATTAATGCCGAAGGAATTGATCATTAATGTCATCTACTTGGTGGCCGCAATCTTCTTTATTGTGGGTCTCAAGCGGCTACAGTCTCCTGTTACGGCCCGCACTGGAAACCGTATTGCAGCAGTGGGGATGCTATTGGCGGTCGTTGCCACTTTATTTTTGAATAATATTCTCACGCCTGTTGAGATGATTACTGGTTTGGTCATCGGTGGGGGTATCGGAGCCATTATGGCAAAGCAGATCAAAATGACGGCCATGCCCGAATTAGTCGCAGCATTCAATGGCTTCGGTGGGTTAGCCTCTGCACTGGTCGCTTCTGCCGAGATCACTCAATCAGGAGTCAATCAAAATGCTGCCGCATATTTGAGTGTACTCATTGGAACGGTGACATTTTCAGGAAGCCTCATTGCATTCTTAAAACTCAGTGCTAAGATGACAGGTAACCCGATACAGTTTTTTGGGCAGTACATCGTTCTGGCGCTCGTTACAGCATCAATGATTGCATCAATTGGATGGGTATTCCTTGGGGGGAATCCTATTTTAAGTCTCTCGATTCTTGCCGGTTTAGCGTTGATTTTTGGTATCCTCATTGTCATTCCCATTGGTGGAGCAGATATGCCTGTGATTGTGGCATTTCTAAATGCGCTGTCGGGGTTAGCTGCTGCAGCCACGGGCTTTGTGTTATCTAACACAGCTTTAATCATCAGCGGAGCATTAGTTGGCGCCTCTGGCATCATGTTGACTAATACGATGTGTGTTGCAATGAATCGTAAATTCTGGCAGGTGATGATCGGAGGATTTGGTGGAGATTCTGATAAGGAGGGAGCGATAGCATTGGTAGATGGACGTAGCATCACGTCAACCACCCCAGATGACACCGCCATCATGCTTAATTTTGCCAGGAAGGTGATTATCGTTCCAGGGTATGGTTTAGCGGTTGCACAAGCGCAGCATCAAGTCCGAGAATTGGCTGAGGTATTGGAGGCACAAGGTGTGGAAGTCAAATATGCCGTTCATCCAGTGGCAGGACGCATGCCTGGACATATGAATGTGCTACTGGCCGAGGCAAATGTGCCTTATGATGCGCTTTATGAGATGGATGAGATTAATCACGAGTTTGAATCAACGGATGTCGCTCTGGTGATTGGGGCGAATGATGTGGTAAACCCAGCAGCGCGCCATGATAAATCAAGTCCAATTTACGGGATGCCAATTTTGAACGTTGATCAGGCAGGAACAGTCGTGTTTCTCAAACGAAGCATGCGACCTGGATATTCTGGAATTCAGAATTTATTGTTTTTTGAGCCGAATACTCGGATGTTATTTGGAGATGCAAAGGATTCGGTCACTGAACTAATTACCGAGGTCAAATCGGTGTAGAGTGAACAAGCAACCTAACAGCGATAATTGCTTTGTATGTGGACGAAAAAATCCACATGGGCTTTACATGTCATTCTATGACGATGGCGATGCGATGGTGGAGTCGCACTATCAGGTGTCCAAATATTTTGAGGGTTATCCAGGCATTGTTCACGGCGGAGTGCAGGCCGCGATCTTAGACGAGATCGTAGGCCGGGTATCTCTGATTGAAGATTTTCATGCGTTTATGATGTCGGTGCGACTTGATGTAAAGTATCGCCATCCAGTTCCGATAGAAGAGCCATTACATATTGTTGCGATCCGTGAACAGTTACGAGGCCGATATGCACGCGCAGTGGGAATGATTTATCTCAAAGATGGAACGCTTGCAACTGAGGCATCTTTGAACCTAGTGCAGTTGCCAAAAGAAATTCATTTAGACGGGGATCCTACCCAGGCTCTTGGTTGGCGCGTAGATGATTAGTTTGAATCTTGGTGCTACTGGCCAAATCTATAAGGTATGGTCTAGTTGAATTGAATATAGGTGAGGATTTTTTGAGATGTTCAAGCATTAGATTTTTATCCTTGCGTTGTTGGATAATTTACACAAGCAAATACAAATGTGTCAAATGGTCTTCTGATTGGCAAGTTTTCAAAAACTATTTTTGGAATCATAGAATATGCCGAGAAATCTACGTCTATGAAATTATTCTCCATACTTGAGGTGTATCATGTAAAGTGATCTAATTTGCATAGATTGGTAGAAAATGGTAACTTTATCTGGATGACTGGGTCTTCCATAGACTAGTCTAAAAAATTATTTTCGTGACCTCATCAAAGTATTACGATTAAATTAAGGGAATTATATACGTGAGTACCCAAAGAATGGAACCATTCTATTTTGGAGAGTATAACAGACACAATAGGATAGAGGAGAATCTATCCTATTGCTTACCATAACATCAACTTAACCTTGATATCATGCCTGTTCAAAAGGCTTTTAAACCTTCTGATCAAAACTGTTCCTATCGTGGAATAGAGTACCGCCTATTACCCGGCACGCAGTGGAAAGCCCATCTCTTGTCAGGGCTTTGCGGAGCATGCAGGTTTGTATGGAATACGTTTCTTGACCAAATCAACAGGGACTATAAAGACGAACATAAGGATAATCCAGAATTGACCTGGCCGTCATTAAGTAGGAGATACACTTCTTTTCGCCCAACCATTTCTTGGTTGAATCAGTACTCGTCCAACATTGTACGAAACACCTTAAAGCATCAGGCAGAGGCGTGGCAGGCTTTCTTCAAGGGATTACGTGATCATCCTACGTTCCATAATCGGTTTCAACACAATTCATTTACGGCGACCAAAGGATTGTTTAAGATCCGAGGGAATGATGTCTATATTCAGAAGATTGGCTGGATGAAGTTTCGTAGGAAAGGAGGTAATCCTTATCCAGACGGTGAGCCGATTGAAGTCACCGTGAAGAAAGACGGACGGTACTGGAAGATGAGCGTAATTTACAAAGTCACACATCTACCAGAGAAGGTGGACGATGGCAAAGAGATTGGCATTGACTTGAATACCTATAACATTTCTTATTCCTCAACGGATGGTGAACAGGGCATGTTACCGCTCCCTGAATTAACGGATAAGGAGATTAAGATTCGTCGGTGGCAAAGAAAGTTAGCCCGACAACAGAAAGGGTCTGGTAGATCCTTGCGGACAAAGAGAAGGATTGCCAAGTGGAAGCGAAAACAGAAGAACTGCAGAACGAATGCGGCACATCAACATAGCCGTAGATTGTCCAATAAGGCCTATACGTTGAAACGTGAAGATCAAGATTATGTCCAAGGGCACGGTTGAGAACCCTGGAACCAATGTGAAGGCCAAAGCAGGGTTAAACCGCGTCATTCTCAACGCTGGATGGGGACGGTTCAATACCTATTGCGATTACAAGTTTGGCAACGTGATTCTTGTAGATCCGAAATATACCAGTCAACGCTGTAATCAGTGTGGTCATACAGATAAAGTCAATCGCAAGACGCAAAGCAAGTTTAAGTGTATGGCATGTGGCCATCAGATATCAACGCATCTGCAAATGTGTTACAGGCCTCCGGGATTGGGGCATCTGCACGTGGAGGAGCGTTCTCGTAGAGACTCCTATGAGCCGTGAAATGGATACGCAAAAGGTAGCCGTCAAATAGATGGGGACTCACGTATATAATTCCCTAAGAAAATACTCCAGCGAAATACGAGTGGAATTGGAAGGACTATTTTTGCGCTACCACACACTGAAAACCCGATAGAGATTGAAGTGCGGCCTGATCAAGCGAAACTAGGTTTGAAGATGTTAAATACGACTCATCATCCAGACAATCCTTCTATTTGGGCCAATCGTACAGAGCTTGGGTCTATTGAAGGGCCGATCGTATCAGTGGGGACATATTACGGCAAACTCGCTTTGAAACTTCTCATGACTAGTTTGGATCAACAAATTTGGTGTTGTTTATCTGATGACGAGTATAGCAAATGGAAATCAAAAATAACCGCTTCGCACGCATGGAGCGGCAAACGCGTAAGCGTTAGAGGTGAGATATTGTATGGAAAAAATGGGAAGATACATAAGATAATCAATGGGCGAGTTGAAATCATTGAGGATAGTCATGTTTCTCTTGAAGATCTTTTTGATTCTGATTTTACAGGAGGATTACCTGCACGAGAATATTTAGATAAGCTTCACGCAGGTACCTATGAAAAGATCTCTTGAAAAATATTACTGGGATTCCTGTCTGTGGATTGAATTAATTTCTGGAACTCAGAAAGAAACAAAGGATCGCTGTCATCATGTTCTCAATCTTGTAGATCATCAAGAAGCTCTGCTCTATACATCTGCGTTTACGTTAGCAGAGGTGTGGAAAGTAGAGTGTAGCAATGACTGGAAAACTATCGCACCCGACAAGGATCAGGATTTTACGAGTTTCCTTCGGGAGAATGCCACGATATTACAGGTTGATTATGAAGAGGGGAATTAGCTAGAAAATTACTCAGAAGACATGCTAATTTGAAAAAGCCATCTGACGCAGTTCATATCGCTACCTGCATGACTTATAACATTAATACGTTGCACACATTTGATAGGAAAGACTTGATCAACAAACTTGACAGTGATCTGTTTTGCAATAACGAAAATGCCGCTGGTGATCTGTCAGCCACCAAAAAGTCTTCGTGATTGAATAATACATTATCACTCACATCACGAGCAACTCCATCTCATTTAATAATTGGAAATCAACATCATATTATGGATTATGTTTTTCACGACCATCAAGTTCATTGAAATTCTCTAAGCGCACATTAAATTCAGCGTAGATCTATGAAAACTTCAGCGGAATTTGCACCGACAGCAGCATGATGCTAGATATGGCTCTGGTTTCTGCATGCGATGACCGACCATCCACATCTTTAAGAAACCAATCATTAGTATTGAGGTAAGTATAATTTATTATTAAGAAATATCTCATGTCAAAAGATAAGGATTGTAAAATGCTCTCTGTTTCAAACTTTGGGCCGCTACGGCAGGCGCGAGTATTGATCTTCGGCCATTGGCGGGTTTCGCTGGTCACAGTAATACAGGGAAATCGTATCTAGATATCCGTCCGAAAAACAACTTAACAGCGCTGAATTGCCTATTCTGTATGTATTTTGCGCTTTGAATTTATTCAATTATGAGATTGAAGATTTTGTGGCTTTTTGCGTTACTGTACTGAAAACAATGATTTTCAACAGTATCATCTTGATGTTGGGTCAGTCTTCAAAAATCTTCGCGTCAAAAAACCTTATCTTTAAGCTCGTAAACCCATATAGAATAGATGTTTCATGATCCCTACGATATTCTTCGGACAGGCACTATCTAGCCATGCTGATCTATGCTAAACACAATTATTTTAGTGGATACAGATCAAGGTTTGCACTGATATGGAACTTGATTCTCTTTCGCCTGATGATATCCGTGATCTGAACCATTCTCTAAGTGACACCGATGTTCAAATTGGAGAAATTTGCTCTGGTGAATGCAGAATTAGTGAAGCGCAGCTTCCACCGCCTCTGTCAATCTTTATTCGTAAGGTTTTTCTGCATCGTCGGGAGTGAGATTCTTCGGTGCTTTGATTTTCAAGATGAAGAAGGGCTACCTGATATAGCCAAATTTGCACACCAACTCCAAGCAAAAGCCTCTCTCATTGAAGAATGGATAAAAGATTCCACCAACTTTAAATTAAAGCCAGTGCTTGTCTTATTCAATAAACATGAACGTATTAAAATCAACAAACCAAGAAACTCAATCCAATTTAGAGGAGAGACGTTTCAAATTTACAGAATCAGTGTGAATCTGAGCTGCGCTGTGTCTTTAATTGAAGCCCCTTGCAGGTAGTTAATTCAAATGAAAACATTCACTGATTCCGAATTAGAAAAACTTTTGTGTGACACAGAATCCGATCGGGTTGAAAGGAAAGGGTATTTTAAAGGAGATACTCCAAAAAGAGCACGACAGGCCGTGTGTGCCTTTGCTAACGATCTGCCAAATCACAAAAAAGCAGGAATTCTTTTTGTAGGCGCCAACGATGATGGTTCTCCATCTAAGATTCCTGTCACCGACGAACTTTTGCGGAGCTTGGCTGATATGAAAACTGATGGCAACATTCTCCCATTACCCGCGCTCACGGTTGAGAAACGATTACTCAAAGAGGTCGAAATCGCAGTCGTTACGGTTATGCCCTCAGATTTTCCACCAGTTAAATATGACGGACGAATATGGGTTCGTACAGGTCCACGACGGTCTATTGCGAATCATCAGGAAGAACGTATTCTCAATGAAAAGAGAAGGAATAACAATCTGCCTTTTGATATCCACATCGTTCCAAGTAGCACTCTATCGGATCTTTCACGACCTCAGTTTGAATACGAATACCTCCGAGCTGCGTTTGCCGAAGATATCTTAATCAATAATGACAGAACATATGAAGAGCAACTATCATCATGTAAGTTTATTGTATCCCCCACCGATACAACACCAACTCTACTAGGTCTGCTGTCCATCGGTAAAAGCCCTCAGGATTTCATTCCAGGATCCTACATACAATTTCTACGCATCAATGGTAGAGAACTACACGATCCCGTCATAGATGAAGAAGCTTTTCGTGGCCCTCTGGTTGGAATTCTCCACCGCACCGAAGAGAAACTCAACGCTCACAATCGTACTGCGGTAGATGTGATCTCTGCTCCAAGACACATGAAAGATGTGGATTATCCGCACGCGGCCCTGCAGCAAATCCTTTACAATGCAGTTCTTCATAGGACATACGAAAATACGAATGCCCCGATCCGTATTAACTGGTTTGATGATAGGATTGAAATTGACAGTCCAGGTGGTCCATATGGCAATGTAACTGAACGTAACTTCGGTAAGCCTGGCGCAGTTGATTACCGTAATCCGAATATCTGTGAGGTGTTAAAGACCTTTGGATTTGTTCAGGCATTCGGTCGTGGTATTGATATAGCAAGAAAGGCCATGAAAGATAATGGCAACCCTGCCCCAGAGTTTGACGTCAATCAAAGTTTAGTTCGCTGTACATTAAGAGGAAAAACATGACAGGACCTGTTCTGACCTTTTTCAACAACAAAGGTGGAGTGGGAAAAACCACAATGATCTACCACTTAGCTTGGATGTTTGCCAGCCTACAGCAACGAGTGGTGATTTTTGACCTGGATCCCCAGTCCAATTTGACAGCAGCATTTTTGAATGAAGATGATATTGAGTCGGTCTGGAATCAGCATAATTCAGGGTCTACGATTTATAATTGTGTTAATCCACTGGCAAGCGTTGGAGATATAGAACAGCCTTCACTGAAGAAAATCTCAACAAACCTTCACCTTCTTCCAGGTGACATCAGATTGTCTGATTTTGAGGGTGTTTTATCAGAAGAATGGCCCAAAAGTATGGATGATACTAATTTATATCGTCCTATGCGTATACTCAGCTCGTTTTGGCAAGTCATGCAGATGGCGGCTACCCAAGTACAGTCTGACCTAATTTTAGTTGATATTGGACCTAATCTTGGCGCCATCAACCGATCAGTGCTTATTGCTACGGACTATGTAGTGATACCTATGGGCGCGGATCTTTTCTCCTTACAAGGATTGAAAAATCTTGGACCAACTCTCAGAAAATGGAAAAATTTGTGGAAAAAAAGATTAGACAACTGGCAAGAGAGTCACGAAAGGTCATCAAATAAAAGCTTTCAACTTCCACAAGGAAAGATGCAACCGATTGGGTATTTGTGTCAGCAGCATGGCGTACGATTAGAGCGTCCCGTGAAAGCCTATGATAAATGGGTAAAACGTATTCCTGATGTCTATCGCGAGTATGTGCTAAATGACGAAAGTGTGAATGGGATAGTTGATGAAGAGCAATGTCTTGCAACCGTCAAGCATTATCGTAGCCTAATTCCCATGGCACAAGAACACCGCAAGCCCATCTTCAAGCTGACCTCTGCGGATGGAGCAATAGGTGCGCATGCCCATGCGGTACAAGATGCCAAATCAGATTTTAGGCAATTGGCCTCAAAAATCGCTGACAAAATGTCAATGCGCATAGAAACGTACTAATTTTCTGCGAATAATGACGTTCAGTTTGAAAGATCTGGTTGAAGAAGTGGACGCAGAGTGACCCAGACGGTTTCGGCTAGTATTTTTTGCCCTTCGGCGGTAGGGTGGATTCCATCTGGCTGATTCAGCTTCATAACCCCGCCGACACCCTCTAGTAGAAACGGAATCAGTTCTGTATCCATTTCAGCAGCAACCGATGGAAAAATCATCTTGAACTCTTCATGATAGGTTTCTCCCATATTGGGTGGAACCTGCATTCCTGCAACAATGATGCGTATGTCGGGGTGTGTCTCTCTGGCCTGTGTGATGATTTCAGTCAGATTGGCTTTTGTCAATGATGGTGGAAGTCCACGTAACCCGTCATTACTTCCCAAAGCAATCACTAAGATGTCGGGTGGAGTTTCAAGAAGCCAACTCAATCGGCTTAGCCCCCCTGTGGACGTATCTCCGCTAACTCCCGCGTTCACCATTGTGACAGGCCATCGTAGTGAATCTACATAACTCTGTAGCAATGCTGGGTAGGCCTCATGAACGGGTAATCCATGCCCTGCAGTCAAACTGTTTCCCAAAAAAAGCACCGAGGTTTTATCGGTATCCTGCGCAACCACTGATACCGATGTCATTAGAACACATAGGCACCCAACAGGGTATAGGACTGAGTCAGTAAAAAATCTGAGACTAAACACGCGTATTCAATGCTTGAAGTAAAAGGACTGACGAAAACGTACCAAAGTGGATCTCGTAAGTTAACCGTCTTAGATAACGTTTCGTTCACGATCCAATCAGGTGACCTCTGTGCCATTGTTGGCCCCTCAGGAAGTGGGAAAACAACCTTACTTGGACTTTGTGCGGGACTTGACTCGCCCACCTCTGGCGAGGTGCGCCTATCAGGACATAACCTCAATGCGTGTTCTGAGGACCAATGTGCAGAAATTCGTCGAACAACCGTTGGATTCGTTTTTCAGACATTTAAGTTGATTCCTACGCTCACAGCATTGCAGAATGTGATGGTTCCATTAGAGCTCAACGGACACGCAAATCCCAGAAAAAATGCGATGGAGTTACTTGATGAGGTTGGTCTCAAAGGCCGCGAACATCACTTTCCCGTGCAGATGAGTGGTGGAGAACAGCAACGCGTTGGGATTGCCAGAGCCTTTATAAATCGCCCCCGAATTCTTTTCGCGGACGAGCCCACAGGGAATTTAGACACAGCCACAGGAAACCGTATAGAAGATCTCCTCCTGAATTTAAATCGTACCGCCGGTACAGCGTTGGTGGCTGTGACACATGATCTTAATTTTGCTCACTCATGCCACAGAGTCTTAGAGATAAATTCAGGACGAATTGTGCATGATTATACCACTGAGGCAGACTCCTCTGTGTCGCCATGAATCACCTGTGGCCCTTCCGTATGGCTTGGAGGGAAAGTCGAGGAAGTCGTCGCAGGCTACTGATCTTCTTGTTTTCTATGATCGTGGGTGTTGCACTGCTCGTTGCATTGTCATCCACATCGAAAAGTCTGCTATATAGCATTGATGATCAGTCCCGTGAATTATTAGGGGCAGATATGCGATTTTCCAATAATCAACCATTTGATGACCGGACGCAGGCAGCTATTGACTCCATTGGAATTGCAAAAACTAAAAAAATCTCAACCCTCTCAGTGGCCTATTTTCCTAAGCAGAATCGATCCCGACTCGTGGGAGTGTTTGCAGTAGAAAATCAATATCCTTTGTATGGATCATTGGAGTCGGATCCACCAGAGTCTGTCGTAGAATTTAAGGAGCAATCTGGAGCACTGGTGGATCAAGGGTTAATGAAAGCCTTTGGGGTTCAGCAGGGAGATAGTGTACAAATTGGGAGCCACATCTATGCCATTTCTGGAGCACTCACACGGGCCCCCAGCGCCACTGAGGTCACCATGTTTGTCATGCCCTCGGTCTATGTTCCGATTGAAACATTAGATAGCCTGCTACTGGGGTTCGGAGCAATGGCAAGTTATGAAACATATGTCCAACTGACTCCCGAAGAAGATCCTGAAATGATACGTGAATCACTGTATGAACGGTCAGATGCCTTCAATGCGAATATTGATACGGTCAATGAACAGAAACAGCAATGGGAAGAAGTGCTGAGGTTTTTTACTCAATTTTTAGGATTGGCTGGATTTGGTGCTCTTGTATTGGGGGGCTTTGGTATTGGGGGCGCTATCCGAGCGCATGTGAGGCGGTGTTTGGACAATATCGCCGTTATGCAGTGTTTGGGAGCAAGTAATAGAAAAATCTTTTCCATTTATTTTCTTCAGGCATTGTTCCTGGGATGTATCGCAGGAGTTCTGGGATGTGTTGCTGGGCTGTTGTCTCAGTTGCTCATGCCTTATGCCATCAGTACGTTTTTACCATTTGAGATTGAATTTCGGATTTCTTGGTCAAGCATGGTTGTGGGGTTTGGTGTCGGCTTGCTGGTGACACTGATCTTTGCGATTCTACCCCTTTTGGATGTGCGGTCGGTGTCCCCTCTTCGTGCACTTCGTTCAAGTGTTGAGCCCCTAACTGGTGCTCGAGTACGCTTCCTCGCATATAGCACAATTGTTGGTGGGCTACTCCTGATTGGCGTGGTACAATCTGGTAGCTGGCGCGCTAGCATATATTATTCATTGGCCATCGTGATAGCCTTTGGCGTATTAGTTCTTATGGCGAAGCTACTGATGTTGATCGTTCGCAAGATGGCGACCCGAATTTCAAACTATCCAATTCGCCAAGGACTTGCCAACCTTTATCGTTCAGGAAATCAAACCATCTTGGTGATGCTAGCGCTGGGTTTGACAACATTTATTATCATGGTTCTCTTAATCAGCGAGAGTACCATCATTCAGCAGATGAATAACGTTGGTTCAGGTGGGAGGCCAGACATGCTCTTTTTTGACATTCAAGACCATCAAATTGATGATGTCTCTGCATTGATCACGGAGCAGGGTTGGCCGATTATAGACAGTTCCCCAATCGTAAATATGCGCCTACATGCAATCGGCCAGACCACCGTAGAGGTTTTAGCCAAAGATTCCGAGCGTGACATATCATGGCCATTGACCCGGGAATATAGGTCCACATACCGATCAGAGTTGACCACGGCTGAATCACTCGTAGACGGGGAGTTCATCGGTGTGCATCATCCCGATTCTAACTTTGTTCCGATCTCAGTTGAGACTGATTTTGCACGATATGAAATAGGAATAGACCTGAGTGATACACTCATCTTTAATGTCCAAGGTCGGCTTATTTCTACGAAAGTCACTAGCCTTCGTAGAGTTGATTGGGAACAGATGCGATCAAATTTCTTTGTAGTGTTTCCCTCAAATGTATTGGAGAATGCTCCACAGACACATATCATTACGAGTCGAAAATCGGGAGAAGTCCCACCAGATTCACTGCAATCCATGTTAGTGGCTGAGTATCCTAATGTGATGGTCCTAAGCCTTGATTCAATTATACAGATAGTAACCGAAGTGTTTGACCGCGTCCGCTATGCGATTCAGTTTATGGCTTATTATTGTTTTATTGCGGGAATTTTTGTTCTCATTGGTGCACTTCTCATTGGACGTCTGCAACGTATTCAGGAGAGTGGACTGCTCAAAACTTTAGGAGCCAGCCGAAAACAATTATTAATGATCAGTCTTACAGAGTATTCGGTTCTAGGGTTTTTAGCATGTAGCACCGGTCTGATCCTATCAATTGGGGCAGGCTGGATCCTATCAGCCACAGTCTTTGAAAGCCCTCTGGCATTGAGCGGTCCGTCTATCGTAGCAGTGATTGGTTCGGTGATCGCGATTACTGTGTTGATTGGATTTTTGAGTAATCGGAGTATTTATGATCAATCAGTGTTAGCGGTGATCAGTTCAGACGGATAATCAAGATGAATCTCACTGACAGATTGAATCAGGTGCAGGGAGCGATCAGCCGAGCCTGCCAACGCGCAGGTCGTCGGGAAAAGGAAATTACATTGATTGCGGTTACAAAGACATGGTGTGCCGAGGTTGTTGGTGCAGCTACAGAGGCTGGTCTCATGGATTTTGGTGAAAACAAAGTCCAGGAGTTGATCGCTAAGGCCCCGCTCTTTCCAGACAAGAATTGGCATATGATTGGGCATTTACAGCGAAATAAAGCACGTCAAGTCATTGCTCATGCTCAAGAGTTTCATGCACTAGATAGCTTGCGTCTAGCGCGTACACTCAATCGACTTGCCGAGGAGGCCGGGCGGGTTCTTCCGTGCTTTATTCAGGTGAATGTCTCAAAAGAAGAGTCCAAGTTTGGCTTATCACCTGAAAATCTTGAATCGTTTGCGCAGACGCTGGGTGAATTTGAATTCATTGAAATCAAAGGGCTCATGACATTGGCTTCGCCCGATATTCGTAAAGTGCGTGAGGAATTTCAGCTACTTCGTAGTATACGTAGTAAATATCATAGGTTCATTGGAACGGGGCTATCCATGGGAATGAGCGGAGATTACGAAATTGCGATTGAGGAAGGGGCGACCCATATCAGAGTTGGATCAGCGCTGTTTGGGACTAGACATTAAATTGAATGCATTAATTATGGAAACTACAATTCCAAGTCGTACGATACAAATCAAGCATTTAGCGGAGGCGGTTGCTGTCATTCGCAGTGGTTGTCAACTTAAGCCTCACATTGGACTCATCCTTGGAACTGGGTTGGGGCAGTTAGCTGATAAAATTGATGTGCAGCATCGGATTCCCTATGATCAGATTCCTCATTTTCCTGTCTCCACTGTTGAATCTCACCGAGGTGAGCTTCTTCTTGGGCGGCTCCAAGACCTGCCGGTGGTGTGTATGAAAGGACGCATGCATATCTATGAAGGATATAGCGCCCGTGAGGTAACGTTTCCTGTTCGTGTGATGGCAAGTTTAGGGATCAAAACCTTGCTCATCTCAAACGCATGTGGCGGCATGAACCCAGATTACCGGCGCGGTGAACTTATGCTGTTGTCAGATCATATTAATCTTCAAGGAGTGAATCCTCTAGTGGGTCCAAATGTGGATGAGTGGGGCCCTCGTTTTCCAGATATGAGTGAGCCTTATGATGTGGAACTACGCAGGACGGCGTTGCAGATGGCTAAGACGCATGCCATTCAGCTTCATGAGGGAGTTTATGTTTCTGTACTTGGTCCAAATTTAGAGACGAAAGCAGAGTATAAATTTCTACGAGAAATAGGTGCAGATGCTGTAGGGATGTCAACAACTCCAGAGGTCATTGCCGCCCGACATATGAATTTGCGCGTGATGGCCATTGGTGCAATCACAGATGAGTGTTTTCCTGAGACACTTCAACCCGTGACAATTGAAGAGGTGATTGAAGCGGCTCAGATTGCAGAACCTCACCTCACGACAATCATGGCAGAGGTTGTTGCCCACCATCGTGATGTCCATTGATTGCAGTGAGAATGAAGCGTTTTGAGGAAGTCCATCAAGTCAATGCTTTCACTATTGAACAAGAAATCCGTCAGTGGTGGGAGTCAAAGCGTATCTTTGAAAAGAGCATTGAACTGCGGTCACATGCTCCGACCTATACCTTTTATGAAGGCCCGCCAACCGCCAATGGACATCCAGGGGTTCATCATGTGATGGCGCGAACCATTAAGGATGTATTCTGTCGCTATCATACGATGAAAGGGAGCCGTGTAGAGCGCAAAGCTGGGTGGGACACCCATGGGCTTCCTGTAGAGATTGAAGTTGAAAAAAGCCTTGGGCTTGACGGACCTGAAGATATTGTCCGCTATGGCATTCAACCATTTAATCAGAAATGTCGTGAGAGCGTCCTCGCCTATAAAGGTGAGTGGGATGAATTAACTCGCCAGATGGGCTACTGGGTTGATTTGGATCGCCCCTATATCACCTTTGACACGAAATATATTGAAACCGAGTGGTGGCTCATTAAACAGATCTATGAGAAGGGCTATCTTTACAAAGGCCACAAGATTCACTGGTACAGTCCAGGATCTGGAACGATTTTAAGCTCGCACGAGGTGAGTCTTGGCTATAAGGAAGTTCAAGATCCGAGTATTACGGTTTGTTTTCGATTGTGTGATCGTCCAAACACTTTTTTCTTGGTGTGGACCACGACTCCATGGACGCTGATCTCAAATGTAGCGTTAGCTGTGGGGCCAGACATTGAGTATGTCACTGTGCGTCTTAGCTCTGATCCAGAGATCAATTTCATCATCGCGCGTGCTCGCTTAGACGTACTTCAGCAAGACTATGAGGTGATCAGCCGTGTAACTGGAAAGGAGATTTCTGGGCAGAAATACGAGCCTCTGTTTGATTTTTTCAAGCAACAGGGCCATTCAGCATGGAAGGTCGTCACCGCTGACTTTGTGTCCACCGAAGACGGGACAGGTATTGTTCATATTGCTCCTGCATTTGGAGCTGATGATTATGAGGTAGGGCAGTCTAACGGATTGCCTGTACTGAATCCTATTGACTCAACTGGACATTTTATTGAGGATGTGCCCAATGTTGGGGGGGTGTGGTTTAAGGCCGCTGATCGGAGTATCATCCGCGATTTGAAGGGGCGTGGACTGTTGTATAGAGAGGATAGTTACCTGCATAATTACCCCCACGATTGGCGAAAAGGCACGCCGCTGATGAGCTATCCCGTAGAGAGCTGGTTTATCCGAACGACAGCGATTAGAGACCGACTGGTTGAGCTCAATCATCAGATTGGATGGCAGCCCGACTCAATTGGAGTTGGACGATTCGGAGAGTGGTTGTCCAATAATGTTGACTGGGCTTTGAGCCGCCGGCGTTTTTGGGGAACCCCGTTACCGATATGGGTCTCTGATCAGAATTCCCAAATCATTCAGGTGATCGGTTCTATTGAAGAATTGCGCGAATACTGTGGAGATCAGTTGCCAGCGTCAGACGATGAAATTGATTTGCATCGTCCATTTGTAGATGCGCTCACATGGACTGCTGCTGATGGAGGGACGATGCGCCGCGTCCCAGAAACCGTTGATGTATGGTTTGACTCGGGCGCAATGCCATTTGCCCAATGGCATTATCCATTTGAAAATCAAAAAGAATTTGAACGGAGCTTTCCTGCCGATTTTATTGCCGAGGGTGTGGATCAAACACGGGGATGGTTTTATACACTCCATGCAATCGCTACACTGGTGATGGATGATGTTTCATTCCGAAATTGTGTCGTTGGGGGGCTTTTATTGGATGCCAAGGGCGAAAAAATGTCTAAAACTAAGGGCAACGCCTTAGATCCGTTTGATTTGATTGCGGATCATGGGGCTGATCGTGTTCGATGGTACATGATGAGTAATTCTCCGCCGTGGCAAGATCTCAAGTTCAATATAGATGGAGTCAAAGAAGTTGACCGAAAATTATTTAGCACATTGACGAATAGTTATAGTTTCTTTTCAACCTATGCCAATATTGATGGATACACCAGCGCTGTAGATGCGCCCAAAGTGCGCGATCGCCCTGAGCTAGATCGCTGGATCTTAAGTCGATTACAATCCACGGTTGAATCAGTTGACACAGCACTTGAAAGCTACCATCCAACCAAAGCAGCCCGAGCGGTTGAAGAATTTGTGAATGACCTTTCAAATTGGTACATCCGTAGATCTCGCCGTCGTTTTTGGAGTGCTAAGGTAGCGGATGTATTGGAATCAAATGATGATAAGTGGGCCGCCTATAAAACAGTTCATACATGTTTGGAAACGACGACACGTTTGATGGCTCCGATCGCCCCCTATTACGCTGAATGGCTGTATCGCCATCTTAACCTTGAGGAGACTCAAGAATCGGTCCACCTGATGTCTTTTCCCGTAAGAGATTCAGATCAGGTTGATACAAATTTGGAGGCGCGCATGCATAGTGCACAGGTCATTTCATCTCTGGTGTTGGGCTTACGTAATAAGGCCAATCTCAATATTCGACAACCAGTAGGTCGTGTCCTAGTGGTGGTAGACCAGACTTGTACAGAGGCATTAGTCGCTCAAGTAGAGTCTATCATATTGGAAGAGATTAACGCTCACACCATTGAATATATTGATGCATCTCATCCCATTGTTCAGAGAACTGCACGACCAAACTTTCGTCAATTAGGGCGGAGAGCGGGCCGAAATATGCCTTTGATAAAGGAGGCCATTCTGACATTGGATTCAGCGAGTTTGGATGCTTATGTCGCTGGTGAACAGATCACGCTGACAGGTGAAGGATTTGAGTTAACGCTGGAACCTGGAGACATTGAGATTAACACGCAGGGGGTTGAGGGGTGGTTAGTCGCTCAGGGTGAAGGCCATACCGTTGCGTTGGATACAGTGATGACTGAGGAGTTACTTCATGAGGGCCTTGCACGCGAAACGATTAATCGGCTTCAGAATCTTCGTAAATCTGGGGGCTTTAAAATCACCGATCGGATTCATGTAGATTGTAAAGCGACCGAGGAATTACAAATGGCAATAGAACGCTTTATTGGTCGGATTAGAAACGAAACGCTCTGTATCACGTTTAAATTTGTTGATACGCCTAAAGGAGAGTGCGTTCAACGCTATAACATAGCCGATCAACGACTGACGCTTGGTGCGAGTCGATCGGCGTAGGTTTCACTGAATGTAGAATAATGAGAGTATGACACATCCCAAGACGATTGAATCTGCAGTTGCGCCATCTGAAGAAGGTGGCACCACTCCATTTGATGACGATGTACTTGAGCATTTTCGCTCGCTCATCCTTGATAAGCGTCATCATGCCCTTGAAGATGTACGAAAAATGCAGGCTCAGATCAAGGACTCACGCGACAGGTCGGAGAGCGACTCGGCGTATAGTTTCCATATGGCGGATGCTGGAACTGATGCAATGGAGCGAGAAAAGTTATATTTGATGCTCGCGCGTCAGCAAAAATATATCGGGTATCTTGAGAGAGCCCTTGAGCGGATTGATAATCGTACTTATGGGGTTTGCAAAGTGACGGGAAACCCAATTTCTAGGGAGCGTCTTGAGGCGGTTCCTCACACCGAAATCTCAATTGAGGCAAAACTTAAGCAGAAGCGCTGATTCGCCGATGCGACTGTTGTGGATTGCAGCTGGAGTATTAGTTTTGGATCAGGCGAGTAAGGTGATCGTTCGCCTCAATATGGATCAGGGGCACCTTGGAGCGATCAATCTAGTTGCCGATTGGCTCAAGTTTACGCATACTGAAAATCCAGGAATGGCCTTTGGGATCAACTTTGGACCTCCAGGATTGATCACGGGATTCTCCATCATTGCCGCTGGATTGATCACGGTCTATATGATTCGTGTTATGGATGGTTATCTTCCTTACACGGCCAGCTTAGCGTGTATACTTGGTGGGGCTATTGGCAATATAATTGATCGACTTTTCTACGGGATCATCTTTGATTATGCGCCATTTTTTCAGGGTCGAGTTGTTGATTTTATCCATTTTGATATTTGGTATGGTCGAATTCCCGCAGCCATCCCGATTATTGGAGACAGTTACTTTTCGTTTTTCCCTATCTTCAATGTTGCGGACATAGGGATCGTGGGTGGAGTCATAGGGATTCTTCTTTTTCAGAAAAAATTTCTTCAAAGGTTGCATTCGCAACAATCGTCAGGTCATTCAGAGAGTTCCGAAGAATTCACACCTCAAGAAGAATATACATCAATGACATATTTAGTCTGAGTGGCCGACACACATTCTCATTCCTACTAACAAGACGTATCGATTCAAGAGTGAACATCGGTCGTTTATTAAATGCGCACTGCTCCAGTCGAGGGGTAGGTCGCTTATGATGAGAGATAGTTTTGTGTGGGGAAGTAGAATATCCAAGTATTTGGTACCAGGCTCAAAGATAGGTCAGATATCAACAAATTAGAGTCAAGTTCTTGATGTGTAATTGCTTATGCCCCCCTTGCTCAATAGAGGAATGTCCATCTTTTCATACAGCATAAAGAGATGTTCAATCCATTGCCCCTCTGAACTGAATTTCTTATCATAATAGAATCTATCCACTACATCGTCTAATTTATTGTGGATGCGTCTGAGATTTGGTGGCATGATCACGCGGCCTTTTTTCTAAAGAGGATACGTGACCAGCGTATTGACAAGTGATTCCTGAATTGAACGAATCGTTGCATGTCGTCCTTTGAAATGATTGCAGAAAATTACAAACGCAAGTTGAATGCCATCATCTCGTGCAATGTAGCCAGCAAGAGAACTGACGTTACCCAAGGTTCCAGTTTTCGCTCGAACTCTTCCATATGCAGGAGAATTAGCAATGAACTGGTACTCAAGTGTACCATCCTGTCCACCGACAGCCAAAGAGGATAAAAACACATCTCTGACATCAGGGTCGGCATGAGATGCCATATAATGGAGCAGTTGGATGGTCATTGCTGGAGTGACTAAGTTTTTTCGTGAAAGGCCAGATCCATCAACGAGTTGAATTTGATCGGTGTCAATTTGCGCTTGAGCAAATGTTCTCATGGAAGCTGCAATTCCCATAGAAGCCGATCCTAATTCATCATCCTCATCCAAATCTGGGCGCTCATATCCTAGAGTTTTTAATAAATGTTCGGCATATAGGTTGTGACTGTCTTTATTAATCGTAGCAACGAGATCTGACATCGGAGCAGAACTATGGCTTGCAATCAATTGATCAGTTGAATATGAATAATCAATTGGTAAATCATCAATGTCAATCAGTCGGCCATCAAGGCGAATATCTCTGGATGTTAGAATCGTATTCAAGGCATATAAAAAATAGAGAGTTGGGTTGTGAACGGTCAATGCCTCAGGGTCAGAACGTCCAAGGGGAACCACACTGGAAACCGTGATCTGATTTGATTCAAGAATGCGAGCATGTCCTTCTACGAGCGGTTGCCCAGAAGCGACAGTAAGGGTTTGATTGTCAATTGTCAAATAATCAGAAATCTGTGGCGTGATTGAAAGTCGAGCGGCTTGTCCCACGCGCGTAGGGAAAGCGTGAACATCCACAATAGCATCATGAAATGTTAGGCCACTGATCTGGGGCGCATATCCAAAAGTGAGATCCTCCCAGCTCCAGTCTGATCCAAGCGGTCTATCATCAAAAACATTATCATCCCCGATAATGTCACCACGAATTTCATGAATGCCTTCAGCAGCGAGAGAGTCAGCGAAGGCATTGAACAGGTTCATCCATTGGGAGCCGGGAGCTCCTGTAGATGGATCGCCTGCCCCTTTGATAATGAGGTTACCGTCAAAAATTGTTCCATTTTGAGATCCATCAGCATAGAGTCGTGTCACATACCTATAGTCAGCGCCCAGTTGGTCAAGAACGGCCGAGGTGGTGTACAGTTTTGTCACAGAAGCCGGCATGAAGTGAAGTTCTGCATTACGCATGTAGAGTGTGTCTCCCGATTCAAGATTCGTCACCATGGCGCCCCACCATGCATCGGGGCGGGCATCAAGGATTGAGTCCAGTGGACTTTGGGCCTGACTCAACGGATTGTAGAAACAGATGAGTAAAACGGCGGTCAGAATGCGCATTCAAGATGATTAATTGAGGAGGGGGTTGGAGGAATTATGCTCCAAGGGTGGGGGTTGTTGGTTCAAGATGACAAATGCAAAATGAGTGGTTTGCAGTGGGACTGCTGGAATAAGTTTAATCGTCAAAAAATTATTTCCAGATGGGATTTGAATTCCTCCAACTGTTCCAACTGGAATGTTGGGTGGGAAGATCTCACTGGCTTCATGAGTGATCACACGCTGCCCCATCTTGACATTTTCGGTTCTGACTACATTATGAAGCACAAGCGAATCAGGAGTACTGTCTTTTCCCGAAACAATCCCAACTGATTGAAGGGAGTCAATCATGACTGGAACATGAAATTGTGAGTGGAGATAGGGCATGACTTCGCTGTAGTTTGAGCTCACATGGACGGTTCGGCCAATGATTCCAAGGTGATTCACGACGGCCATATCAATTTCAACGCCCTGGTTACGGCCTACATTCAGAGTCAAGAAGTTGGTCGCACCAAAGGGTTCACGGGCAATGATGCGGGCTGGGACAGTTTCAAGTGTCTGAGCATTTTGCCAGCCGAGTGCCTGTCGAAGTTCACTGTTTTCAAGTTCAGCAATGCGAAGACGGGCGAGTTCGCTAGTTAGTTGTAGATTGGAACTGCGTAATTCTTGGTTCTCGCGAAGCGCTAAGAGAATCTCTGAAGTCCAACTCAACCGATACTCTACAGATCCAACGAATCGGAGAATTTCTGCGCGAATGCCCCACATTAGAGGACGATTCGCATTGACCATGACTAAGACGGATACGGTGAGTAACGAGAATAAGAGGATGTAAGGACGAAGGCGGTAAAAAAATTCAAACATTCGTGCAATGTAGATATCTGGAATAGAAGACGAATGCCTTGCTAAGTCAGAATATCTGAATACGCTGATACATTTTCAAGAATTTTACCCGTTCCTCGTACAACAGCCGTCAGAGGGTCATCTGCAATATACACAGGAACGGCGACCCTGTTGCGAATGGTGGTATCAATACCGTGCATGAGAGCTCCACCGCCAGTCACCATAATACCTCGCTCAAGAATATCCGATCCGAGCTCAGGAGGTGTCTGCTCTAGGCAAGCACTAACCGCCAATGAAATATTTCCAACGACCTGCGAAATTGCACGGCGTACTTCCTCAGAATTCAGAGCAAGGACTTTTGGCATACCACTACTTGAGTCCTGTCCCTTGACATGAAGTTCAATTTCTTGATCCATGGCGGCCGCGCTTCCAATCTCCACCTTAAGTCTTTCAGCTGTCCGATGGCCAATGACAAAATTATGAAAATGTTTGGTGTAGGCCAAGATGGCGGCGTCAATAGCATTTCCGGCGATTCTTACAGATTGATCAACAACGATACCATTGAGCGCAATCACCGCAATCTCTGTGGTTCCGCCCCCAATATCCACGATCATATTCCCAGCGGGTTCACTTACATTAAGCCCGATGCCGATCGCTGCAGCCATGGGTTCGGCGATCAGATGAACTTTACGAGCACCAGCGTGCTGTGCGCTGTCACGGACCGCACGCTTTTCAACTTCTGTGATCCCACTGGGAATGCAGATCACCATCTGACGAATGGTGTGGATCCATCCAGTCTGGATTTTTTTGATCAGCCCACGGATCAACTGCTCGGCTAATTGGAAATCTGCAATCACACCGTCTTTCAAGGGGCGCACCGTTTGAATATTTTTATGGGTCCTCTCATGCATGGTTAATGCACTATTACCAATCTCGATCACTTTATCAGTTTTCCGATCGATGGCAACGATACTTGCCTCGTTAAGAACGATCCCTTCACCTTTGATGTAAACTAGGGTATTGGCTGTCCCTAGGTCAACGGCAACATCAGTATTAAAACTTCGAAAAAACATAGCCTATTTCGGACAATTTGGATGCAAGAGTAAGAATTAGTGCCTAAAATGCCGCCTGCGGGTAAATACCATTGCCATGTCTCTCTCATCGGCGGCAGAGATCACTTCTTTGTCACGGATTGAACCTCCAGGTTGAACTGCAGCGACTGCGCCGCTATCAGCGGCGGCAATCAAGCCATCTGGAAATGGAAAAAAGGCATCAGATGCCACGACACATCCTTCAAAATTCAGTCCTGATTTCTTTCCTTTGGAGACTGCAATTTCGGAGGCATCAACTCGGCTCATTTGGCCTGCTCCAATTCCGAGTGTCTGTTGATTTTTAGCATACACGATCGCATTACTTTTAACATGTTTGGCGATACGCCAAGCAAATAACAGATCACTGAGTTCAGATTCAGTCGGTTGACGGACTGTGACAATTGTCATTGGATCATCATCAGTTGGTGTATCCGAGCTTTGATAGAGAAGTCCACCAAGTACATTACGAATCTTATGAGAGCTGCGGGTATATGGTTTGAATTGAATCAATCTACGATTTTTTTTCAATTTAAGAAATTCTAATGCATCTGACTCAAAGCATGGTGCGATGATCAATTCCATGAATATAGCATCTATGGCCTTTGCTAATTCAAGGGTGCATGATTGATTCATCACGGTAATTCCACCAAATGGAGATTGTGTATCAGTCTCAAAGGCTTGGTGCCAGGCCGTCAAGAGGGACTGAGCACTGGAAACGCCGCAAGGATTGGTGTGCTTAAGGATCGCGACGGTTGGTGTGGCATCAGAAAAGTCATTCATCAATTCAACAGCCGCCTCAAGGTCTATCAGATTATTGTAGGAAAGATCTTTTCCATGAAGTTTTGTATAGAATGCCTCTGGATTGCCATACAAGGCGGCAGTTTGATGTGGGTTCTCACCGTAGCGCAGAGCATAATTGCGAGGAGCATTAAGGTGAATTTCTTTGGGTAAAGGATCGCTAGTCTCTGAGCTAAGGTACGTTGCTATGGAATGATCATAGGCGGCCGTCTTCTTGAACGCGTTGAAAGCCAGTTGGCGTCTAACATAAAGAGGGAGATGTCCATCATTATCTTGGAGGTTTTGCAGGATCATTGGATATTCATCTGGGGAGGAGACAACCGTCACAAATGCAAAATTTTTTGCTCCGGCCCTGATCATTGCAGGACCTCCGATATCAATATTCTCTGCTGCAAGGCTATCATTCACATCTGGGTGATTCACAGCTTCGTGAAAGGGGTATAAATTGACAACGACTAGGTCAAAGGGGCTAATTCCATGCGCGGCCAGATCGCTTGAGTCGGATTCTACCCCGCGCCGAGCAAGAATTCCCCCATGAATGGCAGGATGAAGCGTCTTCACACGACCGCCAAGAATAGAAGGATTTTTAGTGACCTCAGACACATCTGTGACCTCCAATCCTGCATCACGCAAATGTCTGGCGGTTCCACCAGAGGATACAATCTCAATATCGTAAGCTTGAAGTTTTTGAGCAAAGGGGATAAGCCCTTCCTTATCAAAAACCGACAGCAAAGATCGTCGAGGCTTTACCAGATCTGGTACAGGAATGTTGAGTGGCGCGATGGTCATATGTTAATCGGGTAGTATCGTGACGCTTCCATGATCAAATTTAACTCTTTTCTGTGCAATTAAGTTAAGAGATTTTGGATAAATTTCATGCTCAATCTTGAGAATTCTTTGAGATAATGACTCAGGGGTATCATCTTCAAGGACAGGGACGGTTTCCTGAAGCAGAATTGCCCCAGTATCATAGTCTTTATCCACAAGATGAACTGTTACACCACTGATAGCTTCTCTTGCTTCAATGACGGCACGATGGACATGTATGCCGTAAAATCCTTTTCCACCGAAACGTGGTAATAGTGACGGGTGAATATTAAGGATTAATCCTGAAAAGTCAGCTATCAATCGTGAAGGGATTTTTGATAGATACCCTGCCAGTGCAATGAGGTCAATCTGCTGTTCTTTGAGTAGTTGAAGAATTCGATCAATATAGAGGTCTTGGGTACTGTAGGTAGCGGGGTTAATCACATGTGCGGGGATTTCAAGACGCTTTGCCCGTTCAAGTGCCCCAATATTTGAGCGATTGGAGATTAATAGTTGAATTGTATAGAATTGGGCATAGGTGACGAGTGCTTCAAAATTGGATCCTCCTCCTGAGGCAAAAACAGCGACGCGTAGGCTCATCTCGTTTCAAATGTATGAGCAGCGAAATGGTTCATTGGAGTGAGCAGTCATTGTGTCAGAGGTTCATTGACTTCAAGAATTCCGCAGGTGGAATCCGCTGTCAATGTCGCTGTCACGCCAATCGGCAAAACACAGCGAGGCAAAAAATGTCCATAGTCAAGATCAGTGACCACAGGCCATGAGTAATCGGATACGCACCGACGAACGGTTTCGCGTTGCTGCGGATCATTGACGGCTGATTGGTCTGTAAATCCACCCACAATGAGTCCGCCTAATTGATCGATAATTTTTGCATGCTTCATCTGAGTGAAGAGAGCATCAATGCGGTATGGGGGTTCATTGACATCTTCAATGAATAGGAGCTTTCCATCAAGACAGGGTAGATATTTGGATCCAATCATTCTGACGATCGTTGATAGATTTCCTCCAATCAGCGTGCCAGTGCAAGTTCCGCTGCGCTCAGTATTTAAGTCTTTGATCGGTTCAGGAATACCTCCTTTAAGCATTTTCTGAATGTTAGTCTTCATATCGGTTGTAATATGATTCCATTCAACGACCAATGCTCCAGAAATTCCCCTCCACCCCGCATGCGTGTACAGTGCAAATTGAAGTGCAGTGATGTCACTGAATCCGATCAGGATTCCAGGTTTGGCCGTCGCCGCGTCGTAATCAATTTGATCAAGGATTCGTAGACAACCGTATCCACCTCGAGTCGCAATTAAATGCTGAGAATAAACGGCGGCTTGGTTATATTGAGTAGCTCTCTGACGATCAGAGCCACTGAGATAATGTTGCTGGGTCAGGTGGTCTGAATTCCAGTGAAGCTTGTATCCATCCTTGACTAATGCATGTAGGCCTTGTTTCAGATCATCGGAATTGCGGGGGGCGCTGGCTGGAGCGACGACACCCAGCAATGCATCTGATTTCCACGGTGGGGGGATGGGCATGATTTATAGGAGTATTGACAAATATCGTACAAAATAGATGATTTAACCAAATTTATTGGTGTTTATGGCGACTAAGATTGTAATTCGTCCGTCTGAGTATTGGCCAGAATTGGCATCTGTGGCATTGATGCAGCAGGCGGATATTGTTGTGTTAGCAGACACATTTCAGTATAGTCGTCAATCATTACAGAATCGGATGCGTATTAGGAACCCTGACGGTTGGCAATGGGTCACTGTCCCATTAAAGGGAGGTCAGCATGGTCAGCCACAATTTCGAACCAGAATTCGTCCAATTCCAGGGTGGCGAAAACGTCACTGGAAAGCGATCTTGTTTAATTACAGTCAATCTGCGTATTTTGATCATTACAGCGATTCAATCCAAGCGCTGTATCATAGAGAGTGGACCTGTCTTGGAGATTTAAATATGGCGACCAGTCGGTTAGTCCAGCAGTGGTTGGGGGCTTCATTTGTGTTGGCAGCTGCAACAGAGATTGAGGGGGCGCCTACTCGCATGAACGATGTTCTTGATTGTTATCCAGGAGCGCAGTTGTTGGCACCTGCCGGGATACCAGAAGAAAACTCTTCTCATCGGTTGCATTTTTCTCATCCAAGTTATCATCAGGCATTTAGTGGATTTGTTTCTGGAATGACGGTCCTTGATTTAATATTAAATTGTGGGCCAGATAGTGCTGGATTGCTCCGCAAGAGTGCTCATATTTTACCTTCACATCAAACAACATGAAAATAACATAGATGGATCTTTCTTTTTTGTCAGAGGAAATTTTATGGGGGGTTGCCATTGGCCAACTGCTCATTGCTGGTGGCCTCATTCTGATTGGTCTTATAGCTCAACTCTTTGTTCGCAGGGTTCTGAACCGAGTTGTGAACCGGTTTAAGAGACACAAAGATCAGAATCTAGTCAATGATGTTAACCAGCTGCTTACCAAGCCGCTCAGTTTGCTGATCAATGCGATCCTTTGGAATGTGGCAATTGGTCTCATCAATCTCCCTCAGGAACCTGTAGACATTCATTTATGGGTCAGCAGGATAGGGATGACCCTACTTATTGTTGTGGTCGGCTACTGTGGGTTTCATTTAGTGGATGTGTTCGCAGCGATTGCAGCGCGCGCCGCATTAAAAACAGAAACCCGCCTAGACGATCAACTCGTCAATCCGATCAGTAATACGGCCAAGTTATTAGTTGCGTTGGTGATCATTGCGGCAATTATGGATCAGTTTGATTATTCAGCGACGGGTTTGATTGCGAGTTTGAGCATTGGTGGTTTAGCCGTCGCATTTGCAGCAAAGGATACATTAGCGAATATTTTTGGATCAATTCTCATTTTCAGTGAGCGGCCATTTCAGATCGGAGATGTTGTCCGAATCAATGGCATTGAGGGATCAATTGAAGAGGTTGGAATTCGAAGTACGCATATTCGACAGTTTGATCAGACTGTATCAATCCTTCCCAATCAGACATTTACGACATCTGAAATTTGTAATCTGTCGAAGCGTGAGTCTCGACGAATACGTTTTGAGGTTACACTGACACATGATGCAACGGTTTCGCAGTTAGATCAATTTTTGACTTCAGTTAGCGATTCACTTGCACAGCGAGATGATCTTCACACCGATCAGACTATGGTTCGTTTGACGAAGCTTGATACTAGTGGGATAGGGGTGTTGGTTCAGGCGTTTACGATCTCTACGGATTTTGCTGAATTCATGAGCACTCAACAGGATGTATTAATGTTAGTTCGTCGATTGGCAGAAGAGCAGTCACTACCCATCATGCCAGCCAGTGAAGTTCGTCTTTCAGGTCAGATTGATCGCCATTGACCTACACTATGCTCAGAGATTGCTATCTTTCACACAATAGTTCATTGACAGATGTCTAGAAATCGATATTGGATTACGAATCTTCGTTATGTAGGGTTTCTGCTATCCATTTGGTTTTTGGTGTCATTTGGTGCAAGTGTATGGTTTGTGGACGCCTTGGATCAGGTTCAACTATTCGGGTTTAAATTGGGATTTTGGTTTGCCCAACAAGGCGCCATTTATGTATTTGTGATGATCATTTTTATTTATGTGATATTGATGAATCAACTTGATCAAAAATCAACTTCGGAGGGTACATGAACGTACAGGCGTGGACATCCGTCTTGGTCGGGCTTTCGTTTGCACTATATATCGGAGTTGCGATTATATCTCGTGCGGGTTCAACCAGAGAATTTTATGTCGCGGGTGGGCGGGTTCATCCAGTACTCAATGGAATGGCAACTGCCGCCGATTGGATGAGTGCAGCTTCCTTTATCTCTATGGCGGGTTTGATTGCGTTCATGGGGCGTGATGGAAGCGTATACTTGCTAGGGTGGACAGGAGGGTATGTGCTACTGGCGTTACTTCTTGCACCGTATCTGCGCAAGTTTGGAAAGTTCACAGTTCCTGACTTTGTTGGTGATCGATACTATTCACAGACAGCGCGCTTTGTCGCGGTACTGTGTGCAATTTTTGTTTCGTTCACGTACGTCGCTGGTCAAATGCGAGGGGTTGGGATCGTGTTTTCTCGCTTTTTGGAGATTGATATTGTCCCCGGAGTTTTGATCGGGATGGGCATTGTATTTTTTTATGCGGTGCTCGGTGGAATGCGAGGCATTACCTATACTCAAGTTGCCCAGTATTGTGTTCTGATCTTTGCCTATTTAGTCCCAGCAATATTTATTTCATTATTGATGACTGGGAATGTGATTCCCCAGATTGGGTTTGGGAGTCCACTGGTTGATGGCACTGGAGAGTATCTCCTTGATAAACTTGATGGTTTGAGTGCAGACTTAGGGTTTATGGCCTATACAGTGGGGCAAAAGAGTACTATGGATGTGTTTGCAATTACGGCCGCGTTGATGGTCGGAACGGCTGGACTTCCCCATGTGATTGTGAGATTTTATACTGTCCCGAGGATGAGAGATGCCCGAACAAGTGCTGGATGGGCCTTGGTATTTATTGCGCTTCTCTACACAAGTGCGCCAGCGGTCGCAGCATTTGCACGAACGAATCTCTTAACGACAATCGCTGATCGCCCATATACTGAAGTTCCAGGGTGGTTCAAGAACTGGGAGCAGACAGGATTAATAGAGTTTGAGGATCATAATGGGGATGGGACGATTCAGTATGTGGGGCCATCATCAGGTATTGAGAATGAACTGACGATTGATCAGGATATCATGGTTCTGGCGAATCCTGAAATAGCCAATCTTCCAGGGTGGGTGATTGGACTGGTGGCAGCCGGAGGACTTGCTGCTGCCCTGTCCACGGCTGCTGGATTATTGCTTGTCATCTCTACGGCAGTAGCCCGTGACCTTCTCAAGAAGGGATTTATGCCAGAGATTTCAGAGAAACGTGAATTGTTGACGGCACGTATTACTGCGGGAGTCGCTGTAGTGATTGCAGGATATTTTGGAATAGACCCTCCAGGATTTGTGGCGCAGGTGGTTGCGTTCGCATTTGGGTTGGCTGCGGCATCCTTTTTTCCAGTGATCATTCTTGGAATTTTTACCAAGTGGATGAATAAATATGGCGCGATCAGCGGAATGCTCAGCGGCATCGCGTTTACCGCAGGCTACATCATTTTTTTCAAGTTTATTCGGCCTGAACTAAATCAATCGGAGTACTGGCTGTGGGGGATTTCACCAGAGGGTATTGGCACTGTAGGGATGGTGCTTAATTTTATAGTTGCCATGACAGTTTCCAAGTTCACACCACCCCCTCCTGCATCCATTCATACACTTGTAGACCGCATACGGACCCCTGGAGACACATAGAAAATAATGGGAATTATATAGTGCCTGGCAGCGAAAAATGGATGGATACGTTTTTGGAATACGCCTCTAATGAGGATCACCAAAAACATTGATCTTGAATCAGCAATCCTTACCATCCAGAGTCAAGTTCATTTTGAAGGAGATCTCACCATTCGTGAAACAGGTGCACTTAGTTTTGATGGGAATGCTGCAAGCTATCACTCCGATGCCGATCGATTTTTGGTCATCCGCGGCGACTTTCATGTAGGTGCTGGAAAATAGCGTACAGAAGAAAATACATATTATCAGGGCCCCCAGAATCCTCCGACCCCTGGATTGTCATGGGCCCTTGGAGGTGGACATATTCCAAAAACAGTCATGGGAGACTATCGCGTGGATTCTGATGCCCTACAGCATAGGATGGTGGGGGCAACCGTTGCGGTTCATGGAGATTTTCATCTGGATTGGGAGTCAGAAATTCACGAATCGTTTGATGCTGATCTTGAGTTTGTTGGCATAGAGAAACAAGTGGTTTCAACGGGTTCGATGGATCTGGGTGACGTGACAATTAATGGTGCGGGCATCATGCTGACTACCGATGTATCGCAGGCCCCAAGCGCGACTCTTACCTTGAAGAAAGGAACCATCGGCGGTGACTCTTCTTGGGTGGTCACCAATACAAAGATTGAGGAGAACCTGGCTGGCCGCATGGCGGCGCGCGACGGGGATATGACCTGCGGTACCTCAAATGATCAACGTTGTAGCGCATCAATTCTAGGCGGTTCCCGTCAGTCTCATGTTTCCGCAGTAGTGGCGCGTCATATAGAACAGGGTGGCACCGATCGTGGTGGCTATCTCTTCCCACTGGGTGTGACTGAAGACGTGATCACCTATTACCGCCCAGCCATTCTGCAATTACCAGATGCGATGACTGAAGCTCAAAAAGTAGAAGTTTCGTTAACGCGGATTCCAGAGGGAGCAACCCCGGTATGGGAGGGTCTACAGGTTCAGCAATCGAGTGGTAATTCGCTGTTTATTCGGACATTTTCTGGAAAGTGGATTTAGGCGAAGAGGAGCTGCCCAGTGATAATCTTAGCCTGCGCGTTGCTGCGGCAGGGCTATCAAATGTTAATGATCCTGAGGGGCTTCGCATTGTACAGTGGGATTGTGATTGGCAGCGTCCACGCCTTGCAGGGCAGTATGAAACTGCCGAAGAGGGGACATTCGCCGTCAACGGCTATGTAGTGCCTGACAAAAAACCCCTACTTTGGGGAGTCACAATTTTTTACGGGGCTTAATATACGAATTTTTTATTAACTGCTAGGCAGACTCACCGATTTTAGTCGCGAAATTTTTGATCTGTTTCACCGATCTGTACACCTCACCTATATTTGATCCAAATTCAGTGTATAGGCCACTGATTTTGCCTAAAATCTCTGCCGCACGGACGCACCTTTCCCACCTCCAATGGTGGAGTATTTTTTTTTGTGACTCAATGAAGAGTAATTTACGCCGCTTGGCGAAACGACTCTCGGTGTCGGGCCATTAACACCTTCCCGATTCTGCACAAATTCGTGGCGACCACACTTGCGCCGATGCTTCGCGCAAACCCCGCCTTACCTCCTTTGGTGCGAATACGTGCACCACCATGCTGAAGTTGATACAGGACTCAATCTGCGCATGCTGCCGACGTTTTCGCCGAAACTCTTCCGCCGATTCTCGTTCGCGCTCTATCTTGTTCTTATAGCCCTTTTTGGGAAGAATGACCTCTATACCCATAGCGCTTAATGCCTCAAAATTCTGAGGCGACCAAAACCCGCGATCAAAACTCATGGATCCAAGGTTTTCAAACTCTGTCCTATACTTGGTGGCGATCTCAATGGTCATATCTACATCTGATTGCGTCCATATGATATCCCATCCCAGAATCAAACCATGTTGACATTGGGTGATCGCGACAGGCACCCCCAATTCTACCTGATTGGGCATGGCCTTCCCCTTGACAATCCAACGCGTATGCTCGGCATGGAGCGATAATAACTTCTCTGCATTGGGAATCTGTATCCATACGAAAATCCCATATCCTCAGCGCCTAAACCATAGCCCAGCTCATTGTCTGGTGCAGTAGGATGGACGGTGAATGTATCTCTGCCGTGAGATCTATGCAGCTTGGGGAAGCGCTGCATCCTGTGCTGCTTTCCAGTGTTGAGGTAGTAGTGTGTACATCTCTTCTTCGGCCATCGTGCCAATGCGCTTTAGTACATCCACTAACCACTCCTGTGGATTCACCCCATGCAAGGTGCAGGTATTGAGCAGTGAATAGAGAATCGCAGCCCGCTGCGCTGCCTCATGGGAGCCAGCAAACAAGTAGTTTTTGCGTCCTATGGCAATGGGTCGCACGCGGTTTTCTACAAGATTGGTATCAATCTCCACCTCTCCGTGATCCAAAAAGCGCGTGAGCTTCTCCCAACGAACCAGTGCATAGTACACGGCCTTCTTCCATGACTCAGGGCCGATCGTTGCCGTTGACTCCAGAATCTCCTTGAGCTTATCAAACAGGGGGGCAGATTGACTCTGACGCTCAATCCGACGCTCCTCAAACGAAGCCCCACGCTCGCGTAACTTTTGCTCAATCGCATAGATCTTCCTGAACAGCGTGAGAACACGCTTGACGTTCGTTTGAACAAACTCGTACTGCGAGGCCTTTACATTCTCAAACTTGCGCCGACAATGGGTCACACAATTGAAGTGCTCAATTCCATCCAAGGTGTCAAATACGTCATACACACTATAAGCATCCGTCTGCAAATTCCCCTGAAATCCATCCAAAATCTTGAGCGGACCGTCTCTGGATCGCCCCGGCTGATAATCCACAAACACCAACTTGGGCGTTGGCGCAGAGTACAGCCAGAAATAGCCAAGATGATTCTTGCCCGATGCTTTACTTTTGACCGAATCCCGCACTGGAATTCGCGTCTCATCCGCCTGAATGTATCCGCTATTAAGCACTTCTTGCAGATGAAGATCGTACAGCGGCTTCAGATCGTTGGCCACATGTGCACAAAAATCGTTGAGTGTGGAGGTGGCTATATCCGCCCCTAATCTTGAAAACTGCTTCCGCGTCCGATCCACTGGAAGATGATCCACATATTTATTGATCACTACTTGCGATAAGGTCTCCACCGTGGCGGTGCGCTTGCCTTTCACATTATCGGGTAACTCACCCATCAATACCCCTGCCTCTTTATTGGTTGGATCTACATACTTATTACGCACAAATTCGTAGACTACAATACGCGCAGGTTGGTAATGGAACACCCGATGAACTTCAAATCCAATCTTCTGGAGATCAGATAAATCACCCTCAGGATTGATCTCAATGACCACTGTCGGTAGACCTCTGTTACGACCTGAACGAAGACTTCTTGGCTTCTTTCGTGACTTCGTTTCCTCTTCCTCCTCGTCTTCCTAAAACTCTTCTACCACTGGAGGCTGATCGCCAAAGAGCTCCATTTGATCTGGATCTGTAAACCGCTCCCGATTCTGCCCATACAATCTGCGTAGAAGATAGTCAATCTTCTCTTGGGCATCCATGATCTCTTCCTTTGCGTTAACCAGCTCCTCTATCACTAGCATCACCAACTCCTTACCCCCTTCCCCTAATTCATACACTAGTTCCAGCACGCGCCGAGCATTCTCCTCCCCTAGAACAGCGACCAAAATGAGCCGCAATGACTCGTCAAAAACAGGCGTGCTATCTGCGTTGATCATGATACTACAAATTTAGTGATTATCTTAGAATTAAACAAATCCTTATGCCTTTTTTAGCAAAAAAATTTATGGACCTGACGATAACCATGACTACATCAAAATACAGGCCAAAAAATTATCCAGATTTGATGCATACCCCTTCATTTATCTCCGCGCTCACACTGCAAGGAACCTGCCTCAAATTATCCAATCCAATGGATCATGTCATATGGGATTTTCGTATAGATACGGGAATCTTTTCCCCCTCTATCACACGACGATGAACCAAATCTACCAACCGATTGAACTGCTCAATCGCCTTTTCTAATGGCGCAATCCGACTTGAACTTGGGTCAAGTTCTTTGATCTTATCCAAGACCAGTATACACTTCTGAATCCGATAGTAACAAATCTTAAAGAAGGCTAAGACCAGCTCTGGATTCGTCTCACGCTTTTTGGTGGTGTTGATCTCCAAATAGGCATTGTTAACCGTAATAATCAAATGCTTTAACTGACGCCATCCTGCAATGTCGTACGCCCCTAAATTGAAGGCCTCCCAGGCCCTTGAAGCAAGCTGCATGGCCAGAATGATTGAATCGCGTAATAACCGCACATCATGGGGCGTCTCAACATGAGTTTCCACCACATACGAATCCGTCCGCGAGCATCGGACGCAACTCCAAAGACCTCTAATCCATGATCCACAATCATCCGATTGAGGGTCAACCAAATGTCATGGGTGATCAGACTTACATTGTTGATAATCGTCTGCACACGATACAAGGACTCATGACCAAAATCCCTCGTATCATTTTGTAACAAGATGCGGATATCGCTGTGTTTATTGGCAAGTTCTGTCAATCGGTCAAAGTCGCAATCCAATCCGTACTTCAATACCGCGAGCACGAAGATGCGCCAGTAATTTAGCCCAGGTCGCCCCACGCTCTGATCCGTGCCCTCTCCAATTACCTTCTGGAGGTAGGTTACAATCTGATCCCGAAGATCACAATTCATCCAGATGGACTGCAATGCTAAGATCATTCGGGGAATATCGTCTCTGGAATTAGGATCTACGAAAAGATCCTCAATTGCGTTCATCCCCAGTGTCGGTTCAGTGTCAAATTGTGCGCGCATGGTCAATGATGTGATTAAATGAACGGTGAAGATTTTTCAAATCTTGATCAATTCAGAAAGAAAAACCCCAGAAAAGTCCTATAAATACAGTGATATCCACCGCCACAGGAAAAGTTTCGATTTTTTCATGAAAAATCTTCAACGCCTAAAATAACCGCAAAATGAACAAGCAAACTACCGGTAAGTACTTGTAAAATATGGCCCTTGCGATCCTATGCTATCCCAGAATTAGAGTTTATTGTCAGGCACTATGTAGGTGGTGTGATTAACCTGACGCAGGTCTTCGTGGATGTAGGAAGATGCTCAATCTTCGGGATTGCGGCCAATCCTATTCATATAGATCGTTCAGCTGGTGGAATCGATAGGGTTCAATTCATCCACAATGCGCAGCTTCCAGCTGTGGTCAATGTGTCACTTGACGGCCGTAGATTTGCGAGTGGTGTAGATTTTCAGAGTGCAACGCGGTATCGGGCAGTTGCTGCTGGAGAGCAAACGATTTCAATTGAGATTGATAACGAGCAAACAGAGGCCATAGAATTGATTTGGGCACATTGACAAACAACGAGCAATATGCTGTGATCGCGCACGGTACATTGAGCAGTTTCGGGACAAAGATTCTCAACACTAACAGGAAGTCAAATGTCCCTACCATGGTGGATGTACTACTGGTTCATGGATCTGCGGATTTGGGCGATGTTCACATGCACACGATTGATGGTTTTGCCGATCCGCGCACAGCCAAGCCAACGCGGTTACTTGTCCGCGGTTTTGGATTTGACGATGCGAGTCCATACAAACAGTTTGATGCAGACTACCACCGGATAGAGGTTGTTTCAGGAACGGACAAGTTGGGGGTATTTGATGTAGACCTGAATGATCGTCAGGGTGAGACATTGATTTTGAATCTGTCTGGCTCTAAGGCAATGCTGGATCTATACGGGGTGGATATGAATGGCGATAGGGTTAATGTGGCGGTTGTCACAGGGACTGAGTCCGGGATCACGGAGCTACCAACCGACTTTGCATTGCATGGGAACTATCCGAACCCCTTCAATCCCTCTACCCGGATCCAGTTTGATCTTCCAGAATCTGCTCAGGTGACTGTGGAGATTGTTGATATGCTAGGACGCGAGGGATGACATTGCCTGTAAGGGACTTTGAAGCGGTGCAAATCGGAGTATTGATCTTAATGCGACGAGTTTGGCAAGTGGGACTTACATGTATCGTGTAATTGCCAACGGTGCAGAGGGCGCCAGTTCATCGCCAAAGTTCAACAACGCATCCGTGGGCGGTATCCATTTTGCAGATAGAAAAGGCTTGTGGAGATATCTAAATTTCGTTTTAATAATGAATTGGCAGCAATAAAATAGATGCATCGCTGGAGTTCACGCCCTCCTCTCATGCCCGCGTCTTGGATGGGCTTTCCAGTTTTATAGTCTGTAGAGATGCAGTTTTAGAATGGGAGTCAATATCTAGGCGGTCAATGGATCCGGTCATTCGTAGATTCGTCCCAGGAAGGGGAACTACAGCATCAGGATCCTATGGGACATCTACCGGAGAATCTGCCTCATTACATCCAAATGGGACCTCAGCAAATGATTGTGTCCGTTCATTGGATTGGTAGTCCTGAAATACAAGATTCGTCATGTGCTTGATCTGCTTTTTTGTTTCTTCCCAGAGTAATTTTGGGGGAGTGCCGTAGAGCGATTCCCAGTTCGTGCAGGTAGATTCAATGGTCTGCGTGATCAGGTCCTCTTTGGACCAATGAGTAGGGTTTGATTTGTTGGTGTCTAGATTTCGAAGAACGAGATGAACAAGGCGTCCATAATTGATTGGATTCAACATTAATTGATCCATAGGGCATGTACAGAAATAACTTTCCCATCTTGTTCTGAAAAAGATCTTGTAGATTTCCCCAACTTACACCTTTGTGGGATAAATATCATAGTTCCAGTGGGGTAACTCTTTGCCATAAACAAGGTTTAGATTCTTCATCTGTTGTTTGCTGATCTTGATTCCCGTTTCATACTGTTTGGTGACTCGGACGGCATCTACTTTGAGCCCTGACTTATCGGTTGTGGTGATGATATAATTCATCATGGTTTGAAAAGAGTCGAGTGGGCGTCCTCGCCAGTTTAAACTGATTGCACTAAATAAGCGATGTTCAATCGGATTCCACTTACTTGAACCCGAGGGATAATGTGCTACGGTTACCTGCACTTGAAACCGGTCACCAATCTTTTTTTGTAGAAAATACTTCCATGCTTTTGCTCGGTTGCTATTGGATCCACCACAGTCGGCTAAGATGATCAACCGATTGGCATTCGGATACCGTGTTTTTCCCTCGGTGGAGAACCACTTCGCAATACAATCTACCGCGAACTCTGGGGTATCTTTGGAATCTCCAAGATAGATGGATCCACGGTGAGCGTTACGATCGTAGATTCCGTAGGGGACGGCTTTTCCCTCGGCGTAGGAGAGGAAGTCATGATCATTGACTGGTATGGGCTTTTTGGACCAGTTCCCCCCTGCATTGATGAACCATCCGATGAGTTCTTTCTTTTTTGTATCCACGCAAATCATCGGAATGTCGTTGACTTGACAATAGAGTATCAATGCAAAGATGATTTGGAATTGCTGATCTCGTCCAGGTGGAGAGGGACGACTCAGGCATTTACGGTTCTTGCGTACAGAATAACCAAGACTACGTAAGGTTTTTCTCACGGTTGAAGCACTCACATGATATCTCTCTTTGTGTAACTGTCTAGCGATCTTGCGTGGGGAACGATAGGTCCAAAACAAGCCTTCACCCATCGGGCTACCGGCGGTTTCAAATTCCATCAATTCTTCTAACCGCTGGATATACCCGTCGTTTTTTTTCAATTGAAGGTCTGCCGCCGCCCACGTTTCGAATGCGATCGGGGTCAATATGACCGGAATTCAGTTCTATGCGCCCCTTGTGGACGGTCTTACGACTGATTCCCAGCAAGCGCTCAACACGCAGGTCGCCTCCATATCCCCATAACTGAGAGAGCATACCTGCGAACAGGCGACGATGTTTTTCATGGAGCAAGCTGTAAAACAATGCGATGATCTTTGAGTTGTTCAGATCTGCTTCAATGGATGCAGGTAGGCTCTTGTCTTGAAATTGCATCCGTCGCGTATTCAGCTGTCGTTTGTAATGAACAGGATCTGGTGAGCAGTAGATCTGTTTTCCCTGAAAGCAGATCCGATGGAGTTGTTGGTCGTGGACAAGTTTGCCCAATGCGTTTGCCGTACGAACCTTCAGGATCACATCAAGCTCAGCGCTGCGATAGCCTAATGGAGACGACGCAACCAACTCCTTCAGGGTCTTGGACAGGGTGCCGTGATGGGAGAATCCAATGTCATTGTAAAACCAAAGCCCGTGGGCATCAAACTCTGGAATCGTCCGCAGTGTGTAATACATTCCACGGTGAGAATAGCTGGACAGGTAATCTAACTCGTTGAGTTTACGATACAGTGTACGGTGGGAACAATCGCCAAATTCAGAGGATAATTCGGAAATGGTGGCGATGCCTTTGCGTTGCAAGACCAGAGCCAACGCGTTGGAGGTAAATCGGGGAGCGTTCATTAGAAAAGTCAAAGTTAGGATTAAAAAATAATATAACTGACAGATCAAATAAAAGATTCATTACGGTCCGACGATGATCGTATAGGGGGCCAAACCTGCAACAGGCAAGGATTAAAAGGAGTTAATATAAGGTTTGGAGCGGTAAAAGGCGAGATAGAGAACGATCTGCTCTTCAACTTAAATGAATGGATTCAACCGAATGAAGCAAGAAAAGAGAGATATGAAAATTTGAAAAATAGGATTATATTGAATTAAATGAGAAAGTTATTTTTAAACATGCCCATAGACCTGAAGTTAACCCTATTTTCAATTTCCAGAAGGTCCAGTATTTCCAGAAAATTTGAGAATTTTTGACTACAATCTGGAGGATTATCTGCCAGAAAGACGCTTCAATCTGACGAACTGATCACTCAGGAGAGTTTGATATTCAGGAGTTTTAGCGCCTTCATTTGGGTCGGATTGTAATCCTCAAACAAGGTCACTTCGGGAGAATTATCGGTTGTGATTTTCGGAACGCCCACTACACGACTTAACCCAGACAAAGTTTTCATCACCGACTCATAACTGGTTTCGCCATCTGATGTCGTCTTGTTTTGCGCTTTCTCTTTGGCTGAGCGCTTGGCTGGCGAGACCATGTCTTTTCTTTGCGCTCTCTTGAGTTGCAAATCATCTTCTGCAAACAACATGGGCGCGAGCTTCTGACGGAGGTGGTACTCTACATAATAGGCCAACATACATAAAAAGATATGCGCAATAACCCGATGATGAATCGGGCGTACGCGCAACGACATGGATTTCATGGTTCTAAATGCCCATTCTACCGAAGATAAACGCTTGTAATCGGAGACTAATGTCTCGGGGGTCTTTTTCACACTTGACCCAATGGCATACACGCCGTCCAAGAGTTCGGCTTTTTTAATCGCTTGTTCATTGCGGCTATAGGTAAAATGCCCCTCCTTAATGTCACCCAGATTGTAGAACCTCTTTAATTTGTGTTTGCCCACAACCTTCTGGACGCGCATGCCAATTTTGGCTTCGTTTTTTAATCGGCACGGCGTCGCCGTGATGGCTTTGATAATCTTGTTAAGTCCCTCATCCGCTTTGTCCAACAATGCATCCCGTGTTTGCTTGCTCTTGGCCGCTTGTAAGGGGTTCTTGCACAGAATCAGGGTTTCATCTGGATACAAATCACACTCTAGTTCCACCAGATTCTGCTGATCAAACAAACTCATCTGAATTTCCTTCTGCTCTATAACCTCACGCATTTCCTTTTCCCGCCGCTGCTCTTTTTCTTGGTGATCTACCACCTTTCGGATCTCCCTCTTTTGCATACCCGTGATCCAATCCAGCCCCACAGGTATGATCTCCTCTTTAATCTGCTTCTGCTTCAATAACCCCCGATCTCCAACCAATATAACATGCTTTAATCCAAAGGACTCTTGAATCTTAGTGATCTGACATCCAAGCGTTGCAGTATCGGCGGTATTGCCTGGAAAGACCTCTACCGAGACGGGGCGTCCCTCTGCATCGGTGATCAGCCCATAAACGACTTGTTTTTTGCCTTTTTTCTTATCTCGGTTATGGCCAAACTCCGCGAAGAAATTTTTCTCCCCTTCCACATAACGACTGCTGACGTCATAGAGCACCATCCCCCCTTCTGTCAAATGCCGTTTGGCTAATGTGCACTCAATGTCCGCTTTGCACTTGGCCAGCTGATCCATGGCTTCATACAAGTCATCCTGATCAACGTACTTGAGGTTCAGTTGAGGGTATCGGCAGCGGATTGAGCATGGTACTGGTCCGGAGTTTGCTGGCCGGGTCTAACACGCGGGCGGCAATCATCCCAAGCACCAGGCGACGAAAGCGTGAGTTCTTTGGGGCAATCAGGTCATGGATCTTGAGTTGGGTCATCATGCCCAGGACTGCGGCCACATGACCGTGGGGTTTGCTACTTCGAATCTCAAAGGCGTCTTTGATGGATTTGACCGCCGTGCCACCTTTCAAGAGGGTGCGAATGCCATCAATGATAGCCTGGGGGAGACGGGTAAGATTGGTGACGGTGAATTTAACGGATTTGCCATCAATCCATTTGGATTCGCGAATGAGCCAAGTTGGCTTGGAGTTACGATTGGGTATTTGTTCAACATACATAGACAGGATAAATTATTTGTGAGTGGATAATAATGCCTAAATATATGACATAAAATGATACAAAACACAAAAAATACAGGCTTTTTACATGGACAGGTTAAATTACATAAAAAAAGTGCAAAAAATCGATAAATAAGCCCTAAATCCACTAAAAATGCCCCAAATATCCCTAAATGAGCGGATATTAGGGAAGAAAAATGAGGAAAATCCCGTTAAACCCAGTGAATCTGATGATTTTTAGGGTTAACTTCAGATAGACGTTTGAATTCCTCTCCATTTCAGGCCATAATGCCACGCAAACCCAAGCGGGGATCAAAGCATTCGTGTCAGTGATGTGGCAGATGCTGGCTTTTTCAAAAGATGAAGAATCAGGGGATGATTTTTCCGAATCAAGCCATCATGTTCAGTAATATGATGATGTTGCCAATTAGTCCAACATGAAAAGGCATGGAATGGCACGGGGATGTGTTTGAATTGAGTGGGTGAAGCGAGCATCCACTCCGATGTACTCATGGCATGTGGCGGGGTGGAATGACGAAACTCTTTAGTTGAATGACGCAGAAGGTGGGAAGGCAAGAGATGGCTGTGTCCAAGGACTTTTCCATCGGCATCGTATCGAGCAAAAGAACATATGATGGTGTTGGATGTCGTTTTGCAGATGGTAGAAAAATCTCGTTGATCGGCATCTGAAATGGGAAGAGGATCAAGTAAGGTATTGGCATCCTCTAAGCCGGGACCCGTCAGGAGAAGATCTTTGATGTTTTCGCGCGGCCAGTGATAAGAATTGAGTCCTAGAAGTCGGACATAAGGCCTTGGCGAAGCAGCAAGGGATTGTGCCGGCATCCAAGCAACACGCTCGCAAAATTCTGGAGGTTCAGGCACGGAAAGTTTGAGTATTTCTTGTTCAATGGATGCAGCGGGAGATACGTTAAGCAGACTCGTCCACAGTTGAAGTGCTGCACCCGCAAGGATGTTTTCACCAGATTGAAGCCATGATTGCTTCATTGCAATGCGATCCTTTGGACTCAACTGAGGGTTTTGGTCTAAGCGGTAGATAGCATTATGATTGATATGAGAGAGAATAAGGGATAGGGGTTCATCATCTGAGGTTTCACTGGCATTGATAAGTTTGGACACACGCTGATGTATTTGTTTCTGAGAAAGCATGTGAAAGTCGTTCATTTGGCGGGTTAGTCTCCACCATGCTGGACCCGGGGATTGGAGTGCATCGGTCAAAAATGGTTGATGCCTACCTAGACGATGGATTCGATCGGAAGAAATTCCGCGTAGTAGTAGATCAGCTAAGGCAACGACCGCCTGTCCATGAGGTCGATGGATCATATTCACGCCATGTGCAAAATACAGAGGCAGATCAGATTCTTATCTTGGCGTTAAGAAAAAATCGTCATAGATCTTCGTATCCGTGGCAGCGATTGCAATATCTGAGGGGGAGACCTGTTGATTAGAAACCAAGTTTCATGCCCATCGCATGGCCTCAATACATTCATGAAACGGGGTAGAGCAACTCACCGCTACGATGGATGGATTTTGTGGTGGGTTCGATTGAATCTCACAACTTGAAGGTAAGCGCGAGGGGATATGCCTTGGCCCTGCATTCCACGTGACGAGTACATGTTCGGATAAAGTTTCGACCAATCGCCACCAGCAGGGGTGCAGTTCTGTCATACCCAGAAAACTCACTGAACCCAATATATTGGGGGCATGATTGATATTTGCTGATGCTGCCTCAATGAGAGCATCTGGTGGTAGCATAGAGCTCGGCAGCCGCTTAGAAACGGCACGATTGAGATGCGCAATCTCTTGTATTCGGTGATGGGATTGCGTGAGATCAAAGCCGCTGAGCCAAACTTTATGGATTGTATTCATCGCAGCTGCGACAAACCCGGGAAGATCTTTAATGTCGTTTAAACTACCAAGATCCGTGTTTGGCAATACCTCCTGAATGATCCCGCGAAGAAATGAAGTGCTGACCGTTTGCACGAATCCACCAGCGAGTTCATTCATCGTCATGATCTGAGTTCCATGCCTACGCTGAGCGGCGATTTGTAGGCGTTTCGTAAGATAACTGTGTCGATCAAGAACGACGATCGTACTTTTCTGGGTCAACATATCGGGATGAATACATCAATGGATCATTTAGCAATGTTACAGGTCATCTCATCAGTACCTACATGTGAGTTCTACAAGGTGAAGATCTTGAGGGATTGATTGATGACTCATGCCTTATTGTGGCAGAGATCAGGGAGATTTTTGAACATTTAAACAGATGCGTGATTTGTGCGTAACACGCTTTGAATCATGAATCGGTTACCACCACTTAGAAAACTCTCCTCCTGTGATATTTCTTAGGTAATTTACGATATTTGCCCTAATATCCGTTCGAGAAGCATAGGAAAATTCCGTTGATCATGACACTCACTTGATTGAATATGAAGGGTATTGAATTTAACTCTACGACTACCATAGTGCCATATCTTCATGGCTGAACGGGTCAATCCAGATCAAGACGATAACAGGGTTGAGGCCCTGGATGTCTTATTAAAAGTAGTCGTTTCCCATAAGGCTCCGTCATTTTTTGTCAAGATATTGGTCTTAATGGCATCTGTGGATTTGATGGACAAATTTCAGATTGTCTTGTATGATCGGTACTCGGGAATAAAAGACTCACTCCAATCTTTGGAGGCGGGTCAGAAATTCTTAATGTGGTTTATCAAAATTACCATCGTGATTATAGCCTTATTGATGATTGTTTTAATTGCTGTTATATGGGTGCGTGCATGATGCAATGTTAAATGCGAGGTCATGTAGTTCATGGAGCTCTACGTGAGTGCAGGCTATGATTTATCGCTCCCTACCCCGATTGAACTTAGGCCCAACGGTTTTTTCGAGGCGGCTCACAGACAATTTCTCTGGTGGATCCATTGCGATTGGTTTATCCTGATCTTGTCCATGTGTGCCACGTCAATCTATTTGGGGGTAAGCAATGATTTAACCGACTAAAGGTATCGTAACTGTATCAGGGATGGGAGTAGGTCCTCCACAATCGCTGTACAGGCGGGGGTTGTAAACCACCCGCATCTGCGCATTCAAGAGGTGATGAGTGATGAGCGTGCTGGGAGAAGGTAGGGTTAGAAACCTATCAGGCTACTTTGACTGCGAAGCGAGTGGCAAATCATCGGACTCGCGTAAAATGTCCAGCATGAATGGACGTGTGGCTGGGTGACACAAGGGTCACACGGTACAGATAGAGTCCCGCCGAAAGATAGGATCCATCGATCTCGATCTTCCGCTCCCAACCTGCATTTCTCTTTACGGGTGGAACCCGCATCACACGCCGCCCCATGACGTCCATGACCTCCACCTGTATGTGTGCAGGCTGAGGAAGATCCATGACGAGATGCGTTGTATGATGGAATGGATTTGGATAGTTGGTTCGCAAGGCGAACTGCTCTGGCAGGGCTTCGTGCTCCGTAGCAACCGAAGAATAGACTTCGATACTAAACTTCAAGCTATCCTGAGTATCATTCACATCCGTGGCCTTGTACGTTATCTGTACGGGAGGAGTGATTTGCGTCGGCGTTCCGCTGATGGTCCGGATAGAGGAATCGTAACTGAGCCCAAGAGGAAGATCCAAAAGGGTGAGGGTATATTCTATCGGAGGAGCACCCCCCGCCACCTCCGGTAACCTAAGTGGGGGAATCGGGAGCCCGACAGGATACGACTGATCGCTCACTTCACTAGAAAACGATACCACGCTACATCTATCCCCGTCCACAGTTTCAATCGTGCCCAACCAGTCTTGAAATTCTGGATCCGAAGGGGAACACAAACCTGAATTTGAATCAAATCGTAGTCGATCAAGATTTTTGAGTTGCACAAAACTTCTAGGTAATGCGCCTATAAACTGGTTCAATCGAAGATTAAGAGACTCCAGATTGCTGAGATTTCCAAGCTCAGACGGAATTTCTCCAGTCAGTTGATTCATCGCAAGACCGAGATTTCTTAGGTTTCTCAGATTCCCTAGTTCGGAGGGAATCGCTCCAGTCAGATTATTTCTCCCCAAGACTAGTGATTGCAAATTTCTGAGGTTGCCGAGTTCCGTCGGAATTGGACCGGTCAGGTCATTCCTGAATAGACCAAGGCTTTCCAGGTTGACCAAATTCCCGAGTTCGCGAGGAATGGAGCCGGTCAGATTCCCGCCTAGAATCAGGTGTTCTCTCAGATTTACAAGGTTGCCGAGTTCGGGAGGGATGGGGCCAGTCAGACTCCCACTTAGACGCAGGGACTTCAGATTGACCAAATTCCCAAGTTCCGGTGGAATGGGTCCGGTCAGGTCATTCCCGATTAAATCAAGGGATTGCAGATTGACCAAATTCCCAAGTTCCGGCGGAATAGAGCCAGTTATCGTCCCAATTGGTTGTCCATAGACCATGTCTATGTCGAGTAAATTGGTCAGCTTTCCGATTTCCGGCGGAAGTCCCTCCGGAAACGAGATGCCTAGAAAATAAAGCTCCTCCAGGGGGATCTTTCCCAGTAAAATAATATCCGCCCGCGTCAAGGGCATACGAAAGAACCACAGGTTTTTCAACTGGCTCAGCTTGGCGAGTTCTGGCGGAATGGAGCCCGTTATTTCAGTCCAGCCAATACCCAGATCCGATAAGTTGGAAAGATTGCCGATTTCCGGTGGAATTGGGCCCGTTAATGGATTACTGTGCAGAGATAGAACACCCAACTGCTCCATCGTAGTAAGTTCAACCGGAAACGTGCCGGTCAGTTGATTATCGTCTAGTGCCAGAATTGTCAACTGTTGGAGATCCGCCATTTCTGGGGGAATAGGGCCACTTAGTTCATTTTGACCCAGATACAATGCGCCCAATTGATCCAGTGTGGTGAGCTCCAGGGGAATGGGACCACTCAACTGATTGTTCGTCAAGCCCAGAAAGGTGAGATTTTTCAGCTGACCCACCTCCGGGGGAATACTCCCAGTCAACTGATTCCCCGCAAGGTCCAAGTGTGTCAGATCTCCCAGGCGACTGAGTACGGGGGGAAACGGACCGACCAAGTTGTTGCCTGGAAGAATGATTTGAGTCAACACATCATTCTTAAAGGTGAGCCCGCACCACGAATACAGATCGAAAATACTACGGGGCTCCTTCGTGATGTCCCACTCCGAGTTTGTAGGACAAAGCTCGTAACTCCAGTCATCCCCGTTGGTGGCTTCATAAAAGATTTTCAGCGTTTCAAATAAAGACTCTAAACCCGTATCGCTGGTATGGAGCTCAGATACGCCTTGCGCATGTATCCCCGAACGTTCCTCTAAAAAATGAGGCGTTTTCGTGTCGGGAAGCAGAGATGCCAGCAAAAAGAAAGAAATCATCAACATGTTCAGCGTTGGAAATAAGTGAGATGAGCACACGATCCTATGCTCAAGATTGAACATGGAACCAGAAGAAAAGCGGGAACGATGGATCTACGGAACCCAATCGCACGAGACGGCAACCACCTAGGGTTTCTTGTATGGAGCATCGTTCATTATTGATATGGATAGATGGGCAGACGTTCGATGCGGTCAAATATGTGGTAATAGGAGAAGACATCATCATTACGCAGGACCGCCTCGTAGACGACCTTCTTCGTCATATAATCAATCTCAATCATTTTCCCACTGAGCCCATATTCAGAAACAATCCCAGGCATGAAGGCAACTGTATTCTCCTCTGGATGATAATCCACATCGGATACAGCTCCAGCATAGGTTGTACGACCGCGTTCCCGGCCATATTCCCATACCTGCTGGATCGTCATGGCCTCCTCATCAATGCGATATTCTACTGCTCTGCTATACCTAAATAATTGCGTGTAATTTCGTCTGTTCCCATTATCAAATAAAAACAGGGTTCCCTGTGGGGTTAACTTGGGGGCATGTTGAAACCATGTCCAAGAGAAGTCGGGATGATTACTATGCCCTGCAACAACACGCAGATCTGTAATCGGTCTCCCCTTTGCGTCTAGGGGGTGCAGGAGCTTGGTCTTTAAGTCCGTCCCATCCCCAGCATGATTCCAGCCTCGATGCGGGGCCAGAATCCAAATCACTTCATTATCACGTGTGAGCTTTACGGTACCTTGATGACGTCCCGACACAATGATCGCATCCTGTGCTTCGTCATAGGCCAGACCATTTCCATGAAACCAGTCTATGGGATTGGTACTCCATATAAGCCGACGGACATCCAGTGATTCTCTCAGATCCCATTGTGTCACGATGATTCCGGTTTCTCGGTCAAGTTCCAGAACATAATCCTGATTGGTAGAGATACCGTATTTCGTTGCGAGACCTAACAAATTTCCGTTGGGAAGTTCAATCAGGTTATGGTGAAGTTCGTACCCCGGCAAAGACCATTCCTTGATCACTCTACCGAACATATCCATCTCGATCAAGAAGCGCCCGCTGCTTAGGTCATTAAAGTAGAGATTGCCATTTTGGAATCGCTCCACGGCAATACCGTAGAACAAGCGATTGAGGGTCGGATGGGTATTCATATTGGCATACCACCGAATGTGTCCGTATTGATCAAACATGAAGGGAGTTCTTGGGAATTCACCACGATGCATGAGTCCGCCGAAAGAAACAAGGTTCATCCCCGATTTTTTTTGACTAGTATTGACGACAACCTCAATGGTTGGGAGCTCTGGGATGAGTGGTGGCGTCTCCACCCTTCGGATCTCCTGTCCCAAGAACTGGTTCCCACTGTCATAGAATCGAATCCGCAAGGTATTACGGTGCGATGCGTAGAGACCAAGGATCGGAAGCGTAAACGATGACGCGAGTTCTTCAAATCGGTGAACAAGATGGTCCTCCCCTTCATAAGGACTTACGATTTCCAGTTCAACCTGAACGGGTTGCGTGGTTTCCAGATTGAGCTCTGCTGCAAGCGGCGTATAGCCTGTTGGATTCAGGATCAAAGTTTCCCGCGTGATCAAATGCCCAAGTCCGTTGGCCTTCAAGTTTAGGCGCTCTCCCGTGATTGCATGTTCCCTCTCGGCAGAACGCTCAATCGTTTCCAGATCTGTGAGACCACTGTCACAGCCAAGCAGGAAGAAAACGGCAAGCACCGCTAGAAAAATGGGGGGGGGGGCAATTTCATGTGACGATTCTGCATGTTCCCGACCAATCCGAATCACTGAGATCCTGGCCTTCATGACCAGAAAACGGGCGAGATACAAGCCATCAAGGATCATTTTGACCGAGCGAAGAATACAGATAGTCTTAAGATACGAAACCCTTCTTAAAATCACATCTTTTGCCTTGTACAATCCACGCACATCGGAAAGATCCCGCACATTTAAACAGATGACCTTAAAATTCGTGCTGGAATTCCGAAATCAAGTAGCGTTTTTGGATGTCATTTTATTCTATTTCAGTGGTCTGGGTTTCTATCGAGTAGAACCATCATCAACAGCCGGCCCACACGATCAATAAGAACCAATTTTTGTAATTGGCCAATACTTACAGATCCTTCTTTGGCGTCTGGCTCGGAACAACTCCACGCGTCAAGGTAGGTCTAATGAAAAGCGGGCGCTATTTTGTGCTCTTACTCTACTTTATCATTAGACTTATTTTATCATGTACAACCATCTTTTTCTTGGGCTGGATGCCCACACACGCACGTGTACTTTGTCCACCGTCAATGACAAGGGCAAAGTGGTTTCCACACGGACATTTGACATATCGGAGCAGGCTCTGCTCCACCATGTGAAGAAAGTTCCATCGAAAACAAAATCGTTGATCGTGGAGGAGTCTTCACTGGCTGGCTGGATTCACCGAATACTATCTCCACATGTTGATGAGTTGGTCGTTTGCGATCCAAAACACAACGCACTCATTAGTTGTGGTAACAAGAACGATGTATCGGACTCAATCGACTTGTGTCGATTGTATCGGCTGGGAGAGTATGTTGAGGTCTACCATGGTGATGACGATCATCGGATTGATTTTAAGATTGTCGTGAAGGAGTATATGGATATTCGTGATGACTGTACTCGCTTAAAGTCAAAGATCAAGGCAAAATACCGCCAGGCGGGGGTTATGGATGTGGCAGGTACCAAAGTATTTAGCAAAAAACATCGTGAGCACTATCTGAATCTTCTACCGACACCAACGCGAAGATTCGTACTTGAGCGTATCTACAACCGTCTGGACGTTGCGGAAGACGAACGAGATGTGGTTCTCTTGAAGATCAAGGAGTTAGGCAGTGGTTATCCAGAGATCCAACAATTTTTACGTATTCCTGGGGTTGGGATTGTAGGAGCAAGCATCTTCAGTGCATTTATTGGAACTCCCCATCGGTTTGACACCAAACAACAGTTGTGGAAATACTGTCAACTCGCCGTCCGGGAACGCAGTAGTGGAGGCAAGTCCTTGGGGTACAGGTGCTTAGACCGTTCGGGGTCGGGGCCACTGAAATCCGTGAGTTATATCTCTTGGTTGAATGCAATTAAAACAAAAAATCCCAACGAGGTATCTTTGTTCTATGAAGCGTCTTTACAGCGCACCAACGATAAGAATAACGCACGATTCAACACACAACGTAAAATATTGGTGGTCATGTGGACCATCTGGAAGAACAATGTAAAATACGATCCAGATGAACTTTATAGCTCACCCGTGATCCCGGTGAATGCACAAACTACGTGATACCGTAATGTAGTGAATTGCGAGGATACCTGCGGATCTGGGTAGCCAGATATGCTCGATCTGAACCTTATCTCCATGGCTCATGGAAGATCAACGTGTAGGATAGCAGTCTGGCCTTCATGCCCCATAAGACGATAGAGCCTACCAACGTAGGACTCTCATAAATGAGATTGGTATGTTGAATGACATTGGTCTTAATAATTCGCATCCAGGTACGCCAAAGCAATCCACCACAGATATCACTCTACTTGTCAAAATTCATCTTGATTGCACTACGCGCCCTCAAAAATTTCACATTTTTGTTGATGGGAGGCCTGCGTTTGAAACTTGTCTTTTCAAATGAGATATCACTGTACTTGTCAAAATTCATCTTGATTGCACTACGCGCCCTCAAAAATTTCACATTTTTGTTGATGGGAGGCCTGCGTTTGAAACTTGTCTTTTCAAATGAGGTTCAGTGAGAATCTGTTCAATCGTGAATGATGATAATGTCTCGAGTAGCTTCTTTAAATTGGGAGTTGTATAGGATGATTACGCATAAGTTGTTTTATCGTAAAAAATTCGTATATTTCAGTGTTACGTCTGAGATTGGTGAGGTCTACCACACAACCAGCGATGTTGAATGGACGGCGAGGAGCGTTTCCGTTAGGAACTCTGAGCACCCGTCAAATGGAAAGGTGGTGTTCGTAAATCCATAGAATTCTCTTTAATTTTACCACATTAATAGCAAAAAATTTGAGATGTTGAATCAACACAAAAAAATGGGGGGGGGTAATATCATGTTACGTCTCTTTTCCATACTCATTTCCATGTTTCTCATTCCGAGTGCCTTTGCTCTACAAGATCACTATGTGGATGTAGAAAATGGTGCGGGGAGCACCTGTACAATCTCATCCCCCTGCTCACTCACCCAAGCGATCTCTAATGCTGGTTCTGGTGAAACCATTCATCTTCGAGTTCGGCGGGCGAATTATATCCTAGATATTGATGGAGATTATGGCCCATTAACGACGGAAGTCACCTTTGCCGCTTATACAGGAGATGCAACAGCGACTTCGGCAACCTTTGCATTTGCTGGCACATTCGAATTGGGAGCATCTGGAAAGTTTCTGCCTCATTCAATGGTCAAGGCCGACTTTGAGCATTTGGTGATCGCTGATGGAAACACCTATCCATTCGGGGAGACCTCCGCAACGTCTTTCCCAATCACCATATCCAATTTAGAGGCTGGATTTGTGACCATCCATCGGCTTGACGTCAAGTCGGATCTGGTTATCAAGAGACTTGAGACAGCGACATCAAGCCCTGTGATCGCAGTTGAAGAACTTGAAGTGTCCAAGGGAGCGACACTGACCGTGGGGATGATCAAGAACACCGATGGAAGCGATCGTGCGAATCCCGCTCATCTGCGCGTTCCGCTACGCCAAGCTGCCACTGCAAACGATAAGTTTGACAACCTAGTCGTTGACGGCATCATTGATGGCGCAGGTTCAGTACTGATTTTACATGACAATAGTAGTACAGGGCGAGGTGCGTCGGATTTCAACCTACATGTTACAGCGGATTATACGCCTACAGGAGATAAGCGCGTGGTTGACCATATGGACTGCGTCACAATTGAGGGAGACGGGGAGATTCAAGCGGACCTCTATGCCGTTGCCGCTGGAAATATCTGCGTAACGCTAAAAAAAATCGGCAGGCTTATTGTCACGGGGAGTATTCAAGACGATGCATATACCACGGAGATGATTACCACCGATGTGATTTTCAGAGAGGATGTTGAGATTACAGGAAATGTTGAACAGTGGAATGATGCAAAGATTAAATTTGAAAAGACTTCCACCATTGATGGGAGTGTGATTCTTGACTCAGGGGCGTTTTCGTATCCAGTATTGACGGCCGCAAGTGCGGGTAGCAACCCAGTGACGGTCGGCATACCGAGAGATAATTTTGATGCGACGGCTACTTCTGGTGGCGATCTCATTGTTCGCAGTGCTTTGAGAAACAATGACGAATCATGCTGGCCGACACGTAGGGCAACGGGACGGACTATTGAGGACGGGGTGATTCCAGGAGTCAGGTTTGAGGGACCAACTACCATTGCAGATGATCTTGATTTAAGACATGTTTTCGACAATCGGGATCACGAGGGGACAGGCCTCACGGACACGGGAGCGGCACAAAGATGTTTGATTGCCGTTGATTTTTGGATTACACGGCCGCCCATTGGATCTAGTATAACGGAGGGCCAAGAAGTGACATCTAAGATCGGAGGAGATATCCTAGCACAGAACGGTGGGAGTATTAACCTGTTTGGAGCATTTTCAATTGTATTTGCCCCCGATTTGAGTTCATCGTCAACATTCTATTTCAATCATCACCTTGAGCTTGATGGCGATATCTTTGCAGATGGGCAGTACGGGTTATCCATCTGGGAAGGAAACTCAACGAGATATGATGCTTATGATGGATCCTGCGCTTCTACAGATGGAGTGCTTGAGGCATCAACGCTTACTGGGTCATCCCAATTCGTTCTTACCGATGAGCGAGAGCATACAATCCGTCTTGGAGATGGAAACATGAGAATGTTTTCTCTGGCCATTCACGAGAAGGTTCAAGTTCAGGGAGGCACCCTTATGACCAAGGGAATCCATGTTCAAGATGGGGGCGAGCTCATCTCCAATGAAAATGTTCAGGTTGGATGGTCTGATCCTTCTCTGCAGTATACCTATTGGGCTGCCAATCGCTTCAGAGCGAATCCACATGCTAGAGGACGACTTATCTTGGAGGGTGATGGACTAGATGGTCGCTTACATTCCGATTCATACGTTGTCGGCTTGACCTATGCCTCTGTGAGAACTGATCAAGTCAATGTAAATGTAATTCGGAGTGCTGGAACATCAAACCTTCATCTGGTCTTCAATTTGGATCGCAACAGGTACGTGCGGATTAGCGATCCACTCATCGTCAATAATGTTGGACTATGTAGTGGTAGAGTGATTCTTGAGAAACCAGATGAAAACGATTCAAATTCACTCACCATCAATGGCGTTCTCTATGTTAAGGATGGCGTCTTTGAATTTGACACAAATCGTTCAGGAAGCCTTGCGACTGATGATAAAAATGAAGATGCAAATGCAGTGAGCTATATCTTATGGTATGAAACCGAAGGAGCGCGAACCATTGGAAATGAGTGGTTTGGTACTCCCAGAGAGCTAGTGATTGATCATGATCAGGCGGTGATCACATCTGATGTGTCCAGGAAATTACCTGGTCGGTTGCGGGTGATGGCAGGAGAATTTGATGTCAATGGAACGCTTACGATCGGGACTGATTTCAAGATTCGAGACACCTGGAGGAGGATTACGGTTGATGAAGATGCTGTACTACAAGCGGACACGATACGTGCGCATGAGCGGATGATCGTTGATGGAACCGTAAAGACTGGAGGTGGAGATATTTATTCTTTGGGTAGCACGGATGAGGATGGTCGCTATGAGAGTTATTCCTCAACTGTTTCTATCCGTGGCAAAGAGGGCATGATTGATTTGGGAGAAGGTGGAACGTTACATTTAGGCCCACCTCTGACTGAAAAACAAGATGGACTGATCACTCCCTCGCAGACAGATGGCACCTTTGATAATGATTTGAGAGATAATTTACTCTATACGCAATTGATTGTGCACAGTGAGGCTAAACAGCCCTTTAAGGGCAATCTCAATGTGACTTCTGGAAGTAAATTTAACAGTATTAATTACATTTCTCACATTGATACGCTGACGTTTGACGGGACGGCAACCCCGAACCTTACTCCTGTCAGTGACTCAAATAAGAGAAACTTTGAGGGTATTCTATTTTTCCAAAACCATCATGTCACTGATCAGGGAGCGGTCACACTCGTTGACAGTGTTCGCATAGATAGCTTGTCAGCGAAAAATGGATGGATACGTTTTTGGAATACACCACTACTGAAAATCACCAAAAACATTGACCTGGAATCAGCAATCCTTACCCTCCAAAGTCAAGTTCATCTTGAAGGAGACCTTACCATCCGTGAAACAGGCGCACTTAGTTTTGATGGGAATGCTGCCAGCCATCACCCCGATGCCGATCGATTTTTGGTCATCCACGGCGACTTTCATGTAGGTGCTGGAAAATTGCGTACAGAAGAAAATACATATTATCAGGGCCCTCAGAATCCTCCGACCCCTGGATTGTCATGGGCCCTTGGAGGAGGTCCTATTCCAAAGACGGTCATGGGAGACTATCGCGTGGATTCTGATGCCCTACAGCATAGGATGGTGGGGGCAACCGTTGCGGTTCATGGAGATTTTCATCTGGATTGGGAGTCAGAAATTCACGAATCGTTTGATGCTGATCTTGAGTTTGTTGGCATAGAGAAACAAGTGGTTTCAACGGGTGCGATGGATCTGGGTGACGTGACAATTAATGGTGCGGGCATCATGCTGACTACCGATGTATCGCAGGCCCCAAGCGCGACTCTTACCTTGAAGAAAGGAACCATCGGCGGTGACTCTTCTTGGGTGGTCACCAATACAAAGATTGAGGAGAACCTGGCTGGCCGCATGGCGGCGCGCGATGGGGATATGACCTGCGGTACTTCAAATGATCAACGTTGTAGCTCATCAATTATAGGCGGCTCCCGTCAGTCTCATGTTTCCGCAGTAATGGCGCGTCATATAGAACAGGGTGGCACCGATCGTGGTGGCTATCTCTTCCCACTGGGCGTGACCGAAGACGTGATCACCTATTACCGCCCAGCCATTCTGCAATTACCAGATGCGATGACTGAAGCTCAGAAAGTAGAAGTTTCGTTAACGCGGATTCCAGAGGGAGCAACCCCGGTATGGGAGGGTCTACAGGTTCAGCAATCGAGTGGTAATTCGCTGTTGTTGGATGTTTATTCGGACATTTTCTGGAAAGTGGATTTAGGCGAAGAGGAGCTGCCCAGTGATAATCTTAGCCTACGCGTTGCTGCGGCTGGGCTGTCAAATGTTAATGACCTTGAGGGACTTCGCATTGTGCAGTGGGATTGTGATTGGCAGCGTCCACGCCTTGCTGGGCAGTATGAAACTGCCGAAGAGGGGACATTCGCCGTCAACGGCTATGTAGGTGGTGTGATTAACCTGACGCAGGTTGATGTAGCTGTAAGCAAGTGCTCAATCTTCGGGATTGCGGCCAATCAGGCTGACAATCCAATTCATATAGATCGTTCAGCCGGTGGAATCGCCAGAGTTCAGTTCATCCATAATGCACAGCTTCCAGCTGTGGTCAATGTGTTGCTTGACGGCCGTAGGTTTGCGAGTGGTTTAGACTTTCAAAGTGCAACACGATATCGGGCGGTTGCTGCGGGTGATAAGACGGTATCAATTGAGTTTGATGGCGGGCAAGCAGATGAGGCCATAGAAATTCCTTTGGGTGCTTTGACTGACGAGGAGCAATATGCTGTGATCGCGCACGGTACATTGAGCAATTTAGGGAAAAAGGTTCTCAACACTAACAGGAAGTCAGTTGCACCCACCATGGTGGATGTACTTCTGGTTCATGGATCTGCAGACTTGGGCGATGTTCACATGCAAACGATTGATGGTTTTGCCGATCCGCGCACAGCCAAGCCAACGCGGTTACTTGTCCGCGGTTTTGGATTTGACGATGCGAGTCCATACAAACAGTTTGATGCAGACTACCACCGGATAGAGGTTGTTTCAGGAACGGACAAGTTGGGGGTATTTGATGTAGACCTGAATGATCGTCAGGGTGAGACATTGATTTTGAATCTGTCTGGCTCTAAGGCTATGCTGGATCTATACGGGGTGGATATGAATGGCGATAGGGTTAATGTGACGGTTGTTACAGGGACTGAGTCCGAGATCACGGAGCTACCGACCGAGTTTGCATTGCATGGCAACTATCCGAACCCCTTCAATCCCTCTACCCGAATCCAGTTTGATCTTCCAGAATCTGCTCAGGTGACTGTGGAAATTGTTGATATGCTAGGACGCGAGGTGATGGCACTGCCGGTCAGGGACTTTGAGGCGGGTGCAAATCGGAGTATTGATCTTAATGCGACGAGTTTGGCAAGTGGAACTTACATGTATCGTATAATTGCCAACGGAGCAGAGAGTCAGTATGTGAAGACTGGGCGAATGATGCTCGTAAAGTAGGCTTCTGCAAAGATACTTCAAGTGCCCCAATACAGCCGTATTGGGGCACTTTTTGTTGATTCTCTCAGGATTGTCGGGCGGATGATCGCTTTGACAATGTCTCACAGAGGATGGATCAGTTACCTATCCAAGCAGAATGAGGCGAGATCCTGATATCATTCACAAGATTTAGTTGAATCGTCTAGGAGAATTTGATATTTATGCGCTTGTTTGTGACAGGTGGTGTCTCCTGTAATGAGCTGCAGAGTCTGATGTATCCTTCAACATGCAACTGTGCGTGAACTCCAGAGCGCTATCACTGTGTGGTGACTGATGTTAATCTCTTGATGGTTGCAAATGAGCCGCTGAATTGTATATTATACAAATTTGATTGAGTAAAGTCTTCGCCACTGACTGAATTGACCAAAATTATGTTGAATTATATCTGGGGTGGATTGATCGTTTTGAGTCTGGTTTTTGCATTAACAAGCGATTGTCATGATTTTTTACAGGACACCTACAGAAATGGTAAGCCCCTCCCTGTGACAATCTTTTTTGAGGATAATTTTGATAGCGAAATCCATCGGCATCAAGTAGAGGTACAGCTTCGGACCAGTGACCTGACGGCCCATTATGGGGATAGTTTGATTACGGGCAATATCTGGTCTGGCACCCTTTTATTCACATCGGCTGGTCGTGAACTCAGATTCGCTGAAGAAATGTCATTAATGGAGCCATTAGGAACCGTATGCGATCAGACGGGGCAATCGGATTGTAGAGGCACGTTACAGGGGAGTCCCACTGGTCCTCAATGGCAGACGACCATCACTTTCAGGCCTGTACGTTGGGTGAAGATGAATGCCATCGCCGCAGCTGCACTGGACTTTGCAGAAACTGCAGTTACGCTCGCGCTTGGCCTAATTGGTGGGTTAGGATTATGGATGGGGCTTCTCAAGATCGCAGAGGCATCGGGCATGTTACAGGCCTTAGTGCGATTGACCCAGCCTTTGATTCGACCACTGTTTCCAAAGATACCTCAAAATCACCCTGCCTTGGGGTTGATTGTGTTGAATCTATCCGCCAATTTTTTGGGGATGGGTAATGCGGCAACTCCGCTTGGGATCAAAGCCATGCAGGAGCTCCAGACGCTCAATGAGTCTGATGACACTGCGACTGATCCAATGGTCATGTTACTTGCAATGAATACTGCGAGTGTACAAATTATGCCCCCAGTAACACTCGTCGCTATCATGGGACTTCAAATTAATCAGTTGTTCTTTTCAATCGTAATTACAACTGCGCTGTCTCTGATTGTGGCGATTACAGCCGTTAAATTATTAAGCAGATTCAAGCGTTATCAAGAGGTGACTTCATGAGTGTCATACAACTTTTTTTAGATTACGCATCGGCCTTGGTTTTACCCGCAATTCTGGTAGGTTTTCCTCTCTATGGGATGATTCGAAAGGTTCGAGTTTACGAGGTATTTGTAGAAGGAGCCAAAGATGGCTTTCATATTGCGGTCATGATTATCCCTTATGTAATTGCAATTTTATTCGCAATAGGTATGTTTCGAGCGAGTGGGGCCATGGACTTTTTGACGGACCTGCTACGCCCAATGGTTGGAGTGATAGGTATTCCAGCAGAGGTTATTCCCATGGCAATAGTGCGTCCACTCACAGGATCTGGATCTGTAGGGATCATACTGGATATGATCAATCAATTTGGAGAAGATTCAATCTTCGTCAAAATGGCTGCAACCATGTTTGGATCCACTGAAACCACATTTTATGTCATTGCGGTTTACTTTGGTGCGATCAATATCAGAAAGACCCGCCACGCTGTGCCTGCGGGGCTGATTGCCGATATTTTTGCAATGTTTGCAGCGGTATACGTCGTCCTTTTTCTGTTCGGTTAAAGCGTTAGGACGCTGTTTTCCGAATAATGTGGATTCGGTGCGAATGAATCAGCTTGTGGTTCGTTGTGCCATTTATGCCCATCCAGAAAGTAGCGAAACTCTATGGTAGAACCAGACTTGAAGGACACTGCTTTCGTCCAGACTTTTTTCCGATTGTTACGCTCCATGGGATGCTTTGCACTATCCCAATCATTAAAATCACCTACGATGCTCGCGCTTTCCTGGGCTTCATTGAAGGGTAATTCAAAGATGACGCGAACTGAGCGTCCCTTAGGACTAATTTTTTTGACAATCATTAGAAGAAATGTTTAGAATGGTTAAACTACAGTATACGAAATAATCGATATATGTTTCATCTGAGAGCAAGTTTACAAATGTGAAACAATGATTGAGCCTTTTTTGATGAATATTGGCGTTCTTCATATTTGATTTGGGAACGATGAATCGTCCTTTCATCTGACGCTGCCCAATGCTATGGAGATACCAAAACAACTAGAATATTATTATTACGGATGGGGATCAAATCATGTGCCGCTCCTTGAGACCATGCCCCGATAATTTCAATTGATCCAAGTAGATCTTGAATATCCTTCATGATCACAGAGAGGTGAAAAATCTCTACTACGACTGATAATTATTCATGTTGCAGTAGATAGAGTTCCTTGATGTACATCCATAGGCCTCTCAAATTGCCACTAGTGAAGTGTCGGTTATACCAGATGACATGGTTCGGGGCTTCAATCCTCTACTGAAGTGTCAATTCAGAGCAGGCGCAACAGATATGCATCAAGGTCTCTGTCAAATTGATTTCATGATCAGAGCGTATTGGTTGGGCGGATAAATGGGAAGGCGTTCAATACGTTGAAACATGTATCGGGGAAATCACTCTTATTACGTATAACCACCTCCTTTGTAATGTAATCAATCTCAATCGTTTTTCCATTGTTTCCATATTCATCATTGCTACCAGGCATGAAAACGACGGTGTTTTCATCTATATGATAATCAACATCTGATAAGGCATGGGAATAAGTGCTGCGGCCATACTCCCAGACTTGCTGAATTGTCATCGCATCCTCGTCAATGTGATATTCAACCGCTCGGCTGAACCTTATATCTCCAGTGTAATTTCGCCTGCTCCCATTGTCAAATATAAGCAGGGTTAACTTGGGTGCATGCTGAGCCCATGTCCACGAGAATTCCGAATGATCCCTATATCCAGCAACGACACGAAGATCTGTAATGGGTTTTCCGTTAGCATCCAGAGGCTGAAGGAGTTTAGTCTTTAAGTCCGTGCCATTTCCAGATAGATCCCAGCCTCTATGCGGGGCTAGAATCCAAAGCACTTCATTGTTGCGCGTCAGCTTTACGACCCCTTGATTATTTCCAGACGCGATGATGGCATCGGTTTTTTCGTCATAGGCGAGTCCGTTTCCATGGAACCAGTCCCGTGAATTAGAATTCCTGATGCGTCGTTGCGAGTCTAATGATGCTCTGAGATCCCATTGCTTAACGACAGTACCAGTTTCTCGATCAATTTCTATGACATGGTCTTGTATGGTAGAGAGATGATTTTTTGTCACCGTGGCTAAGAAATTTCCGTTGGGGAGTTCAAGAACATGGTGGTGAAAACTATAACCTGACAAAGGCCACTCATGGATGACTCTGCCGAACATGTCCATCTCAAATAGGTGATGATATCGCCGAAATAGAGATTACCGTTTTGGAGCCGCTCTACTCCGACATCATAATTCATGCGGTCTAACGTTGGATGATTGACCATGTTAGCATACCATCGGATATGTCCATGTTGACCAAAGATGAATGGGATTAGTGGAAAATCAGCATTCGTGTGTCCCCAGTAACTCACCAAGTTCATCTCTGATTTTTTTCGCCCCGTATTCACCCCAACATTAATATTTGGAAGTTCGGTATGAGACTCAGAGTCTCAATCAGGCGGTGTTCCTGTCCAAGTAATTGGTTTCCACTATCAAAGAATCGAATCTGCACATTATTATTGTGCGATGGGTAGAGACCAAGCACTGGAAGTGTAAATGAAGTGTCGACTTCTTCAAACCGGTGGATAAGGTTGTCTTCACCATCGTATGACTTACGATTTCCAGCTCTACTTGAACAGGCTGGGCCGTTTTCAGAGTGAGTTCTGCAGAGAGGGGGGTGTAGCCTGTTGGATTTAGGATCAGGCTTTCACTGGTGATCAGATGTTTGAGGTCTTTTACAGAAGGGGTTAAGTTTATGGGGGCACTATCACAGCCAAACAAGAGCTACGAGAAAGATGGTAGACGGTAGTATCAGACGTGGCGAGTCTGCATATTTACTAATAATTGCGGTGGTCTCTTCTTTTGATGGACAGCGGTCTGACATAAGCAGTCAGGATCATTTTGATTAGGCATAGAAACACACATTTCTGAGAATGTTAATTGAAATCAATCAATTTAGCCTCACTCTTCAGAGATATTGATTATTTTGTGCGTTGATCTTTCAAATACGACTAGTTGATTCAGAGAAAAACTGAGTCATGATACATTTTTTTGCCCATGAGTTCAAGCATGGCTAACGATTTCATTCCTATCGAACGACCACAAAGCGTCCTGTGTGCATTAAAATGTCATCGGAGGAATCCACCATCAATTGATACAAATAGGCACCGGAGGGAAGCGACAGATTGTTTACAGAGAGTTCACGCTCCCAACCAGCCGATACTTCCGTGGGTGGCTGTTGCAACACGCGGCGGCCGGTGACATCCAAGACTTCAATTGATACACGGGCAGGCCAAGGAAGATCAAACCGCAGGCGGGTAGAAGTCCGAACTGGATTCGGATAGTTACCTTGAACGGTGAACTCTACTGGCAATGCGCCTTCTTGCTGAGTCGAGACGAAGCTCGTGCAGTTTGGGTCTGCATAGACATAATCAATACCACTCATCCAGTTTTGGAACTCATCGTCTGATGGAGCACACAGTCCAGAATTCCCTCTAAAATCAAATCCCTCAAGGTTCAGTCGTAGGAAGCTTCTTGGGAGTTGACCCAAAAACTGATTATTGCCCAGCGATAGTGACACCAAATCCGATAGATGACCTAGTTCGGGAGGTAGTGCACCAGAAAGTTGATTATCATATAGATTCAATTCTTCTAAGTGTGTCAAATCTCCCAGTTCAGCGGGAATGGAACCTGTAAGACGATTAACGCCCATCCACAGTGTTGTTAAGTTTGATAGGTTACCTAGTTGAGCAGGAATCGGGCCTGTTAGATTGTTAATGCCCAGCCACATAGTTCTCAGGCTATCCATATTGCCCAATTCAGGGGGAATCTGGCCAGAAAGACTATTCACATTGAACCGCAGCGAACGTAATTTTGATAGGTTGCCCAGCTCAGAAGGAATTGAGCCAGAAAGGCGATTGTTGCGAAGGTCAATATGTTCCAATATTTCCAAGTTGCCCAATTCGGGAGATAGCTGGCCAGAGAGTTCATTGTAAGACAAATCCAACCTCAGTAAGTTTGTCAAACGTCCTAGCTCGGGAGGAATTGGCCCAGAAAGCTTGTTTTCATCAAGCCACAGATATTGTAGATCTAATAGTTGACCCAGCTCGGGAGGAATCGGGCTAGAAAGCTTATTTCGGTATAGAAACAGAAATTCTAGTTTTGATAGCTGACCCAGTTCAGCGGGAATCTGGCCAGAAAGATGGTTATCATACAAAATCAACCGCTCTAATTGTGTCAATTCTCCTAGTTCAGCAGGAATCGGGCCAGAAAGGTGATTGCGTGACAAATTCAATCTCTGTAATTGTGTTAGCTCCCCCAGTTCAGCAGGGATCGGGCCAGAAAGATGATTGCTAACGATATTCAATCGATGTAATTTTGTCAAATTTCTGAGTTCAACAGGAATCGGGCCCGTAAGCTGATTGAAGCTCAAAAACAAATATGTTAACTCGGACAGGTTACCCAGTTCAGCAGGAATGGAACCCGTAAGGCGATTGAATCTGAGATCCAGATTCAGCAAACCCACTAGGGTCCCCAGTTCAGGCAGAAGATGCCCCGAAAGATTATTTCTCCCCAGTGAAATAGCGGATAACCTCCCATCAATAACGCTGAGTCCATACCACATGTTAAAGTCTTCCATAGACGAAGGAACCACCTCTACATTCCAGCCCGAATTATCTGTCCATTGATCTCCATTCGTGGCGAGATAGAATGCAGATAGCACCTTGTGAACCGCCTCTACATTATCTGCATCATATAATAATGGATTAGCATGCGCTTCTGCGTTTGCCAAAGAGTCCATGACTGATCGTTTTTCCTGTGCCATTGACACGAGAGCCGAACAAAGAGCAACCAGCATAAACAGCAAAAAGAACCTTAGCATGGATTCTATCGATTGTAGCACGATTGAGTACAGCATTGTCCCTGTAGGCTTATATGGATATTTTTTCAACAGATACTTTGAGCAGACTGTTCGTTGAGTGTTGATTTCCATGATATTAGTCATCAGCGTCCAGAATATCATCAATGCGGATACTGATGTCCTCTAAGTGTAGTTTAGTGATGCTGTCGTTCGTTCGCCGAGCTACACGGTTAACAGCAGTCTTTAAAGAGTTCAGCTCGCCTCGTACGTAGGCGCGAATATCAGACTGGCTCACATCAACGGGTGCCATACCAAAACTTACAAGGAACGATGACACGGTGGGGGATTCTTCAGTCATAAGATAGCCTAAGCGCTCTACATACCCTCTCTGCAGATTACGACGAAAAGGTCCGATACGTGATGCTCTAGGCAATTCTGTCCAGATGCCATCACGTAAATCACCAAGCAGTTCAGAAAACGTATACACATCTGTTCCATTGGCCAATGCCTCTGTTTCCATGAGGCGGCCAATTCGTATCGGGTTGAGCAGTGTGTTGACCGCGCCTACCTGATAGCGACGAATCCGATCCATTGCTCCAACCCCTTCAATACGACGCAGAATATCGTTGTTCAGGATCCAGTGTGGGGTGACGAAGGCCTGTCTTGAAAGCCAGTCCATGGCGTTTCTTTGGATACTCGCTGGCACTGGGGAGTACACCACCCCGTCCTGATCGTAGGTTTTGAAGTTTTCATAGTGTCCTCCAACATTGGCAGCGACATGACCGATGTATCGGTTCCACTGAATGGTAACTTGACCATAGAGCTCTGAGAGCTCGCCATAATCTTTGGCATCCTCCGCGGTCCAGTTGATCAACTCGTCAAGAATTACCTTCAGGTTGGCTATACCATAATCACTGGCCTTGACGGCATCATCTCCTAAATCTTCATTTTGAGAACGCGGGTCAACACGAGGGCCTTGACGGCCGTAAAAGTAGAGTGGATCCCCAGCGCGATCAAGAACCCATCGATTGAGCGTTTCGCGTTCAGCATCAGGTGAGTCTGCATCTAACAAGGCCGAGTACCCCCATTGAACAGACCATTTATCGTAGGCGCCAATATCAGGCATAAGATTCGTCACTCCATCACCAGGTTGAGCGACGTAGTTAAAACGGGCGTAATCCATGATTGAGGGAGAGGTGCCATATTTGTCGGTGAATGCAGATGAGCGAAGAGAATCTACAGGGAACGCAGCACTTGAACCCCAGTTATGAGGGAGTCCTATGGTGTGCCCTACCTCATGGGCTGAAACAAAACGTATTAAGCGCCCCATGACCTCATCTCTAAATTTGACTGAACGGGCATCAGGATTTACAGCTGCGGTTTGCACAAAGAACCAGTTGCGTAGCAGGTTCATAACATTATGATACCAGCCGATGTCACTTTCCAGAATTTCGCCTGTCCGGGGATCATGGACATGCGGACCAAAAGCATTCTGTATGTTGGAAGAAAAGTATCGGATTACAGAATAGCGGACATCTTCGGGACTAAACTCTGGATCTTCTTCAACGGTAGGCGGGTCCTTGGCGATGATTGCATTCTTAAAGCCCGCGACTTCAAAGGCACCGTTCCAATCATCTACACCCTGTTTGAGGTAGGGCCTCCACTTCATGGGAGTTGCTGGATCAATATAATAGACGATCGGTTTGATAGGCTCACTTAATTCACCACGAGCATACGCTGTTGGATCCTTGGGTTCCAGACGCCACCGAGTGATGTAGCACCTCTCTTCCGCTTTTTGGGCATCTCGTCCATAGTCAATCGTTGTGACGCTAAAAAATCCTACGCGCTGATCACAAAGCCTTGGTTGCATTGGATCGTGCGGCAATAGGATCATAGATTGGTTCATTTCCACAGAAATCGTTCCAGCGGCAGAATTTGACGGTGGCTCAGAGGCATCGTAACTCAGAACATGTCGGACTTCAATGTTCAATGGATAACTTTTGGCAGAGGAAATATAGGTTCGATCAGAGTCCAGTCGACGAACGCTGTACTGCTCCCGACGAAAGGACGGGAGCCCAAGTGAGGGGACATCGGAGGTAAACAGATCGGTCACTTCAATGACGTTGGCTGTAGAGTCATCATTTAAGGTTTCAATGTCAAAGGCACGTAGAATCGGTTCAAAGTTTGAATTGCGAACGGCTCTATAAATGGGCTGATCTTCATCGGCAACATTCTCGTAAGATACCACACGAAGTAGAATCTTTTCAGATTGTTTTTGCCAGCGCAATACTTGGGTGTTTGTCTTCATTCCCCCGTATCCCATGTTATTCATTGTGGCAGCCATGCGTGTAACCAGAAGCATTTCCACTTCAAGAAGAGAATCGGGAATTTCAAAATATAGTTTTTCTTTGATCTGATGAACCGTGAATAAGCCATCATCTGTAACTGCTTCATCGGTGATGACGTCATCATATTGTGTAGTTTCTTCTTCTTTTTCCTCAGCTTCAGAAGGTGAGTCTACGACAGAGGATTGACGTAAGGACATGCAACCGGCAAGTAGGAACAGTCCAAGGAGTGAAAAAATGCTGAGAGTAAGTTTCATAGGATATCAGAGATAGTTAAGACAAAAATACAAAAGAAAAGACTAAGATTGATGCCTGAATGACATGATTCCCCCTAATTAATTGATTCTGAAGCGAATATGGAATGCACTATTTTAAGTCTTAGGAGTTTATTTCTTATGGTTATAACTGATATGGCTGTTTAACTTTTAACTTGATGGCTACTCCCCATCCAAATCGTAAATTCTCACAAAATATTTTAAGCAATGAGTAAAGACGTTCAATGTCCTGTCAACGGGACGGCCCACGCGACCAAGAAAAAGTATTCCAACTTGGATTGGTGGCCGAATCAGTTGAACCTCCGGATTCTTGCCCAGAATCCTCCTCAGCTGAATCCTTATGGAGACAGTTTTGACTATGCCCAAGAATTCAATCGTTTAAATCTGGAAGATGTCAGGCAAGATCTCTACGCATTAATGACTAATTCGCAAGAGTGGTGGCCTGCAGATTATGGTCATTACGGACCTTTCTTCATCCGAATGGCATGGCATAGCGCTGGGACCTATCGTGTGGGAGATGGGCGTGGAGGTGCATCTACAGGCACATTAAGATTTGCCCCACTCAATAGCTGGCCTGATAATGCAAATCTGGACAAGGCGCGGCGTCTACTATGGCCAATTAAACAAAAATATGGACGGAAGCTCTCATGGGCCGACCTCATGATTCTTACTGGCAATTGTGCACTTGAATCCATGGGATTTAAGACTTACGGATTTGCTGGTGGGCGAGAAGATATCTGGGAGCCAGAGGATGATATTTACTGGGGGTCAGAAACGAGCTGGCTTGGAGATGAACGGTATACTGGTCAGCGAGATTTGGAACACCCACTGGGGGCTGTGCAGATGGGGCTTATCTATGTGAACCCTGAAGGACCTAATGGAACCCCACATCCATTGGCCGCCGCCATTGATATTCGTGAAACCTTTGCCCGTATGGCAATGAACGATGAAGAGACTGTTGCTCTCATTGCAGGCGGACACACGTTTGGAAAGGCGCATGGAGCAGCACCTGACAGTATATATGTCGGTGCAGAACCTGAGGGTGCATCAATTGAAGAGCAAGGATTGGGATGGAAAAATAGTTTTGGAGATGGTAAAGGCATTCATACAATCACAAGCGGACTTGAAGGTGCATGGACAACCGAACCAGCGAAGTGGGACAATAATTACTTTGAGAATTTGTTTGGATATGAATGGGAGCAGATTGAGGGTCCTGGTGGAGCACAGCAATGGACCCCAGTGGATTCCTCTGCCAACGGGACCGTACCTGACGCACATGACCCTTCTGTGACTCACGCACCGTTTATGCTCACAACGGATATGGCTTTACGTGTTGATCCATCGTATGCAGATATATCACAACGATTTTATTCTAATCCAGATGCGTTTGCGGATGCGTTTGCGCGTGCATGGTTCAAGCTCACGCACCGTGATATGGGGCCAGTCAGCCGCTACCTTGGGCCGTTAGTCCCTAATGAAACGCTTATCTGGCAGGATCCAGTTCCTGAAGTGGATCATGCGTTGGTCGGCGATCAGGATATTCAAGTCCTTAAGCGTCAAATTCTTACATCTGGACTTTCGGTTGAAGAGCTCGTTAGTACGGCGTGGGCTTCGGCATCTACATTTCGTGGAACCGACAAGCGTGGAGGAGCCAATGGCGCTCGCCTACGCTTGAAGCCACAGAGTACATGGGAAGTCAATCATCCATCTCGACTCACCAAAACGCTTCGGGAATTAGAAGCGATTCAATCAAAATTCTCTGCAGAGCATGGTAAGATGATCTCACTGGCAGATCTGATTATTTTGGCTGGTGGTGTGGCCATTGAAGAGGCTGCTCGGCGGGCTGGGCATACCATTGAAGTTCCCTTCTCACCAGGCCGGACCGATGCTACGCAGGAACTGACTGATGTCAATTCGTTTTCTGTATTGGAGCCTGATGCGGATGGATTTCGGAATTACATTAAATCAGGGTTATCAAAGTCTGCTGAGGAATTGCTTATTGATCGTGCGCATTTACTGACGCTGACCGCAGTAGAAATGACGGTTTTGATAGGTGGGATGCGTGTATTGAATACAAATTATGATGGATCTGATTCGGGGGTATTTACGACAAATCCTGGACATCTTACGTCTGACTTTTTTGTAAATCTATTAGATCTGAATACGACTTGGAGACATGTAGAAAATGGCCTATATGAAGGCAGGAACTACAAGACGGGTGATTTGATGTGGACAGGCACTTCAGTTGACTTAATCTTCGGTTCCAATTCGCAGTTGCGCGCTATTGCGGAGGTATTTGCATCAGATGATGCAGGTGGAGAATTTGTTGAGAAGTTTGTAGAGGCTTGGGTAAAGGTCATGAATCTTGATCGGTTTGATCTGTAATGTTGAGTTCTGCTCTGCTCGTTTAATCTTGAGAAATTCAAATTGAAATGACCCAATGGATGTGAAAATTCGAATTGGATGAATAGGGATTTCTCAGTTAATGTCGTTGCTTTGTGACACGGGGATTGTCTTGTGGTTTGCAGAAATCTCAAGACCTTGACCAGCCTGATAAGGATTCTTGTGTAATTGCTCTAAACTATCTGGTTCATCATAATGAATATGGCATCTGTTGTCAACCGAACTTGGAGAGGTTGGGATAGACGATTACGCAGTAGTGCCATAAAAGATATGGTTAACTTTCTCCCAGTGTTTACAAGCAAAGAGACTAGATAAACGTTCGCGAATTTTTGCGATGAATTCTCACACTTACTGTACTGAGCGTTTTGGTTATCCGAGCAGGATTGCGCTTGGGGTTCAGGTTCAACACTTCCAATAGATGACAAATTCTCCTGATGATACATTTTACGCTTTCTGCAACGAGCATTAGTTCATTCCATTATTTGGATCAAAATATCGGGGCAACTATCATCTACATACTTATTACGCACAAATTCGTAAACAACAATACGCCAGGTTGGTAATGGAGCACCCGACGAACTTCAAATCCAATCTTGTGAAGATCAGATACATCACCCTCAGGATTGATCTCAAAGACCACTATCGGCAGACCTTTGTTACGACCTGAACGAAGACTTCTTGGTTTCTTTCGTGACTTCATTTCCTCCTCATGAGACTCTTCAACCACTGGGGGCTGAGATCTCCATTTGATCTGGATCTGTAAGCCGCTCCCGATTCTGACCCTACAATTTGCGCAGAAGATTGTCAATCTTCTCTTGGGCATCCATGATCTCTTCCTTTGCGTTAAGGAGCTCTTCTATAACCTAGCATCACCAACTCTTTGCCCCCCTTCCCCTAATTCATAGACTAGTTCCAGCACGCGCCGAGGGGTTGTCCGAAAATTAGTTGACGTTCAATATTCTGGGAACCATCTACTGGTATCCTAATCCATTCCATATTATCAACATTAACTCATGCTATTACCTGAAGATTTTGGACAGTTACAGCAGACCTTGGAAGAAGCTGGGGCCTCTGGGCAACAGTTACGCGTGTCTCTGTTACGCCACTGTAGTGACTTGATCCAGCACCTCACGCACGACCTTGGCATGCCCAGTGCTCTTGACACTACGTCTGATTCTGCTCAAGAACCCATTCATGCAGATCCAGAAGAAGAGACATCGACAGCGCCTTTGTCGTCGCCCAGTTTCCCCGAATATGGGGATGAGTCCGATCTCCATCAGATTCGCATGGAGGCGCTGGAAGTCTTTGATCACCGCCGTCTTGACGAAGAGACCTATGCCGTGTTGTGGATGGATGTGCTACGCGTCTGGGGTGCACCCTTCTTGCTGTGTATGGGCTCTACTTTGGAAGGCGATCGGCGTATGTTAGGATTTGAGCAGGCCTCCGCACAGAATATCGCCCGTGTGACGCATTTGTTTGCGTCGCTTCTCCATCGTGGACTGTCGCTTGACGATGGACTGCTTTGTATCACCCCCGTCACCGTCACGCTGGATCAGGTGTTAATGGACCTGGGTGGTGAGCGCATTCGCCTGCAGCATTGCCATCTGCACAAGCGTGAACGGATCGTAAGTGTTCTCACCGAGGAGCAACAAACCCAGATGCGGGGGCAGATCAACCGTGCCTTCTCCATTCCTGATGCCAAACAGGCACGGGAGGCGCTCTTGCGGATTCATGACCGCCTCCTGCGATGGAATCGTTCGGCTGCCCAGCGTCTGTTCAAGGATCTGGATCTATGTCTGACCTTGCATCAAACCGGACGGTATGAGCACTTGAGTCGCAGTCTGCGCACAACCTCTTGCGTTACCCATACCGTGCAGTATGTGAATCAGCGACTGCGAGGCATCCGTCACTGGCTGTCTCCCCAGTCGCGTCGTGCACAACTCGCACTGTTGCTGCTGGAACGCGAATCAAAGATGCATCGACTCGCTCATGCTTCGTATCTTTCTTCCATGCAAACGTCTCTGTTTCCTTCCACATGATGGATCTCTCCAGACGTTGCCAGCAAGAACGACAAAAACCCATAGGTTCTGTCGTTTCTGTTTCTCTTTTTACTCTTTAATCTACCCAATTTAATGAAAACAACCTATCGACAAGGTCTCCCCGAACGAGACAATGGCTTTATGGAGCTCTTTGAAGAAGAGCTTCAAGATGATGTCAGCGCAGGGAAGTTAGTGGATGATTATGTCACAATGGCGCAGGAGATCCTTGCCCTGCTGTTAATTGACAATGAAGTGGAGCATTTATGTGGAGCGTACGCGAAGCATGACGATGTCCATGAGGGGCGCTATCAACGGTGGGGATCCAATCCAGGCTCCATCAAGATTCAAGGGGAGCGACTGCCGATCCGAGTCCCCCGTGTCCGCGATAGGGTGACCAAGAAAGAGGTTCCTCTCCAACGCTATCAGAAGTTGCGTAAACTGCCACCGAAGCAACAAGAGCATTTGACCAATCAGGTCTTCTATGGACTCACGCAGCGTAATTATCGCAAAGTGGTCCGTGCCTTCATCAATGGCATTGCTCCCTTCAAATCCTCGGTCAGTGAGGCATTCATTGAGCAAAGTACGCGAGAGTTGGAAGCGTTTGAACGGCGCCAGATCGGATCCGAAACGTATGTGGTCCTCATGATTGACGGCAAATATATGCGTGAACGCCAAATCTTGCACTGTGTGGGTATTACCGAAGAGGGACAGAAGCGGGTTCTGGGATTCGTAGAGGCGACGACGGAGGCCGTTGAGGGGTTATTGTTGAATCTGATTGAACGCGGCTTGCGTTATGAGAAGGGACTGCTGGTCTGCATTGATGGAGCCAAAGGACTTCGTAAAGCGGTCGAGGATGTCTTTGGGGAGTATGCTCAGGTGCAACGTTGCACCTGGCACAAACGGGAGAATGTGCTCGGGAAAGTGAGGCAAGCGTCAAAACAACGTATCAAATCGAAACTCAATGATGCGTATAAGACCACAGAGTATGACGAAGCCAAGCAGAAGTTGGACACCCTCTGTGATACGCTGGACAAAGAAGGAGAAGGCATGGCCGCCAAGAGCTTGCGGGAAGGCTTAGAAGAAACCCTGACACTCCAAAAACTCGGAGTGGTGGACGAATTGGGAAGGAGTTTCCAGACGACCAATATCATTGAGAGCATCAATAGCGAGCTTGAAGCGAACCTCAAGCGGATCAAACGCTGGGTGAACTCAAGTCAGTATCACCGATGGATTGCCATGTCCATCATCAAGAGCGAGCAGAACTTCAACCCCATTGCTGGATCCAGTCATCTGCCAACGCTGCAGAAAGCACTTCTGGAGCGGGTGCCATCCATGGAGAAAGCACCCAACCCGAGGCAAAATGAACACAAGATACCCCCTATGGATTCAACAGAATCTGTACATAAAGAGGAAATGAAGTCTATCTCTAATCGGATAAGAATTCCGAACGTCAACTAATTTTCGGACAACCCCCGCGCCGAGCATTCTCATCTCCTAAAACAGCGACCAAAATGAGCTGCAAAAACTGGCGTGGTGTCTGTGTTGATCATGATACTATTGATTATCTCAGAATTAAACAAATCCTGATGCCTTTTTAGCAAAAAATTTTATGAACTTGACGATCACCATGACTACATCAAAATACAGGCCAAAAATTTATCCAGATTTGATGCATACCCCCCCCCCCCTCATTTATCTCCGCGCTCACATTGAAAGGAACCGGCCTCAATTTATCTGATTAAATGGATCATTGCATATGGGGTTATCGTATAGAGATACCCTTAAAAGGTCATATACATTTTTATCTTGACTCAACTCACATTCCATGTGGCTTATCATCATCTTTATCTTACTCTCAGTGACCACCGGTAGAGCAAGTGTAACACTTCATGAAAATATCAATCATTTTGAGATGGAATCACACGATGTTGTCATGACAGAAAAAGAATCTGAGAATATACATTCGCATGTAATGAGTAAAAGTTTGAATGATTCCTCATCATCTATTGAATCTCTGAACGACAGGTTGATCCTCAATGGTCCTACTTTGATCAAATCAATACCTTTAAGTATTCGATCACAACCCCCCCCCCCTTTTTTCGTTGGAAACCTCCCTTGCTTTTTACAGAACGAATTCTGAGAATGCGAATCTAAAATACTACACCTCGAACAATAAGCTTGCCTCTTTCAGGGACAATCCAACAATTCGCATATCAAATTTCAGATACCTAACACCATCTTTTTTAGTAGAGAAATTCCCTCAACTGAATCCGATTGCCGCACAGATAATTCGTTCCGATGCAACTCATTTCCAAATTCATTTGGACTCATTTACACATGGAGAATTTAATCTTGTTTTCGAGGATTCCTCTGACACAGCGCGATACAAAGAGGACCTTCAGATTGATGGATTGATCGCAAGTTTAACAAAAATGCGGGATGATTCTCCCGAAATGGGTAGACAGGCGAGTAGAAAAAAATCATATATAGGTCATTTTGATCCGTCTGGGTCGACGACCGATGCGGTGACAGTTCCAGGTGCACCAACGAATTTGAGAGTGCCTATTTCCGACTATCTAGTTGTTGAACTGCGGTGGCAACCACCGAGCGATAATGGAGGAAGTGTAATTACCGGCTACAAGATTGAATGGTCTTCTGATGGCAACTCTTGGAAAGGTTTGATTGACGACACTAAATCCAAAAATACTCGCTATATTCATAAGAGTGACCTACTGAAACCCGATTCGACATTCCACTACAGGGTAAGTGCAATCAATTCTGATGGAACAGGTATGCCATCAGATCCGCTGGCGGTCACTGCGAGTCGTGGAACGGGTATCCCGACAAGTCTAGCGTCCGCACCTCAATTAAGATCAGAAGACCCTGACTTAATTGTAGCTTTTGTCTCTTGGTCACATCCGACAGATCTTCGTGATGGTGATGAAAGGATACTTTCCTATCATGTGGACAGATCTCATGACAACGGAGATTCATGGCAGCATGCATGTTCATCCCTCAACAATGATCCTAAAAGCAGAGTAACTCCTCCACCATTTTGTTATGATCGTGGATTGAATTTGCCTGGGGCAGAAGGATTCACTGTTGGCTCTGTTTATGGCTATAGGATGAGGTCTCTCATACTTTCAGACATAAATGCTATTGTAAAAAATACTAGGGCAAGTTATTACTCTGATGCGGTTTTTATTACACTCAGGACCGCTCCGGGTCGACCGACGCTGACAGCCACCGCCGACGGACCAACGATCATCAACCTAAGTTGGACTGCTCCAACAAATACTGGAGGAGCCGCAATCACAGGATATCGAATTGAGGTGCTTATCAACGAAAGGGGTTGGTATCCTATAGTGGAAGACACAAAATCTACTACGACGACCTATTCTCATACTGGATTAAGTGCAGATACGACGCTGCGTTATCTGGTCCGCGCCATCAATTCGGTGGGAAGGGGCTCTCCGTCCAATATCGCCACTGCCACCACCGATCCGGCGACTGCACCCGATCCACCGACTTCACTGACGGCTAAGGCCTCGGGGCAAAAGATCATCAACCTGAGTTGGACAGCTCCAACAAATACTGGAGGAGCCGCAATCACTGGATATCGAATTGAGGAGTCTACTAATGGAGGGACGAGTTTCACAAATCTGGTAGAGAATACCAAGTCGACAGCGACGACCTATTCTCATACTGGATTAAGTGCAGGCACGACGCGGCATTATCAGGTGCGTGCGATTAACTCAGTGGGGCCAAGCGTCCCGTCAAATACGGCAAACGCTTCAACCGATCCGGCGACTGCCCCGGGCCCACCGACTTCACTGACGGCCAAAGCCTCGGGGCAGACGACGATCAACCTAAGCTGGACCGCACCGTCAAATACTGGAGGGGCCGCGATCACTGGATATCGAATTGCGGTGTCTACTAATGGAGGGACGAGTTTCACAAATCTGGTAGAGGATACCAAGTCGACAGCGACGGCCTATTCTCATACTGGATTAAGTGCAGGCACGACGCGGCATTATCAGGTGCGTGCGATTAACTCAGTGGGGCCAAGCGTCCCGTCAAATACGGCAAACATCAAATACGGCAAACGCTTCAACCGATCCGGCGACTGCCCCGGGCCCACCGACTTCACTGACGGCCAAAGCCTCGGGGCAGACGACGATCAACCTAAGCTGGACCGCACCGTCAAATACTGGAGGGGCCGCGATCACTGGATATCGAATTGCGGTGTCTACTAATGGAGGGACGAGTTTCACAAATCTGGTAGAGGATACCAAGTCGACAGCGACGACCTATTCTCATACTGGATTAAGTGCAGGGACGATGCGGCATTATCAGGTGCGTGCGATTAACTCAGTCGGGCCAAGCGTCCCGTCAAATACGGCAAACGCTTCAACCGATCCGGCGACTGCCCCGGGCCCACCGACTTCACTGACGGCCAAAGCCTCGGGGCAGACGACGATCAACCTAAGCTGGACCGCACCGTCAAATACTGGAGGAGCCGCAATCACAGGATATCGAATTGAGGAGTCCACTAATGGAGGGGCGAGTTTCACAAATCTGATAGAGGATACCAAGTCAACAAGTACGACCTATTCTCATACTGGATTAAGTGCGGGCACGACGCGGCATTATCAGGTGCGTGCGATTAACTCAGTGGGGCCAAGCGTCCCGTCAAATACGGCAAACGCTTCAACCGATCCGGCGACTGCCCCGGGCCCACCGACTTCACTGACGGCCAAAGCCTCGGGGCAGACGACGATCAACCTAAGCTGGACCGCACCGTCAAATACTGGAGGGGCCGCGATCACTGGATATAAAATTGAGGTGTCTACTAATGGAGGGACGAGTTTCACAAATCTGGTAGAAGATACCAAGTCGACAACGACGACCTATTCTCATACTGGATTAAGTGCAGGTACGACGCGGCATTACCGAGTCAGCGCCATCAATTCGGCGGGAACTGGTAGTGCGTCCAATATCGCCAGTGCCACCACAGATGTTCCCATCGCAACCGTTGCTGCTGCACCGACTTCTCTGAGGGCAAAGGCCTCTGGACAAACCATGATCAATCTGAGCTGGACCGCGCCAACAAATACTGGAGGAGCCGCAATCACTGGATATCGAATTGCGGTGTCTACTAATGGAGGGACGAGTTTCACAAATCTGGTAGAGGATACCAAGTCAACGAGTACGACCTACTCTCATACTGGATTAAGTGCAGGCACGACGCGGCATTACCGCGTCAGTGCGATCAATTCGGTGGGAGATGGAACACCGTCAAATATAGCTAATGCCACTACCGATGCTGTGATCACGACCGCGCCTGATGCGCCGACTTCGCTCACGGCAAAGGCCTCTGGACAAACCATGATCAATCTGAGCTGGACCGCCCCATCAAATACAGGAGGGGCCGCGATCACTGGATATCAAATTGCGGTGTCTACTAATGGAGGGACGAGTTTCACAAATCTGGTAGAGGATACCAAGTCAACAAGTACGACCTATTCTCATACTGGATTAAGTGCGGGCACGACGCGGCATTATCAGGTGCGTGCGATCAACCCAGTGGGGCCGAGTAGCACATCAAATACGGCCAATGCCTCCACCGATGTAGCGACAGCTCCTGATGCGCCTAATTCACTGACGGCCACGGCCTCGGGGCAGACGATCATCAACCTGAGCTGGGCTGCTCCATTGAATACGGGAGGGGTAGCGATCAGTGGATATCGGATTGAGGTGTCTACCAACGGAGGGACTCGTTTCACAAATCTGGTCGAGGATACTGGGTCTGGAAGCACGATCTATTCTCATACTGGATTGAGTGCAGGTACGACGCGGCATTATCAGGTGCGTGCGATTAACTCAGTAGGACCGAGTCCCCCGTCAAATACCGCCAGTGCCACCACAGATGTTCCCACTGCGACCGCTCCTGATGCCCCGACTTCGCTGACGGCCACGGCCTCGGGGCAGACGATCATCAACCTGAGCTGGGCTGCTCCATTGAATACGGGAGGGGTAGCGATCAGTGGATATCGGATTGAGGTATCTACCAACGGAGGGAGTCGTTTCACAAATCTGGTTGAGGATACTGGATCTGCGGGCACGATCTATTCTCATACTGGATTGAGTGCAGGTACGACGCGGCATTATCAGGTGCGTGCGATTAACTCAGTAGGACCGAGTCCCCCGTCAAATACCGCCAATACGACCACCAATATGGCGAATACCCCTGATGCGCCGACTTCGCTCACGGCCGTGTCTTCAGGGCAAACGATCATCAACCTGTCGTGGAACGCCCCATTGAATGCGGGAGGCAATGCCATTACGGGATATTGGATTGAAGCCTCTCCAAATGGCACATCTGACTGGTCAGATCTTGAAAGGAATACTGGATCCACGGTGACCATTTATTCCCACACTGGACTGAGCGCGGCCATGACTTGGTATTACCGGGTTCGCGCCATCAATTCAGTCGGGTCAGGTACAACATCTAATGTCGCCAATGCGACGACCGACGCTAACGTCCCAAGCATACCTACTGGATTGACCGCAGTCGTTTCGGGAAGCGGTATAGTGACTCTTTCTTGGACGGCCCCATCTGATGACGGGGGCGCACCGATCATGGGATACCGCATCTATGCGTCTCCCGATGGAACGTCGGAATGGATGAGTCTGGTCACCATGACTGGGTCCACTGCCACAACATATACGCTGACTAATGTTCACCTTGAAACGACTCAGTATTTTCGTATCACAGCCATTAACTCTGTCGGAGAAAGTGTTCCGTCTGCCAACGCTACACTTGATACATCAAACCCAGTTTCTTTCCAGAATGCGGTTGAGGATCAAGTCTTCCCGATTCAAAAGCGCATCCCAGATATTGTTCTTCCTGAGGCATTCGCTGGGACTATGCCCTATGTGTATGTATTAACGCCCAGTTTACCTAAGGGGCTGACTCTAAATTTATCCACTCGTACCATCAGTGGTACGCCCTCAGAAACCATGCCGACAACAAGTTTTACATGGGAGGTGAAGGACGCTGGAGAAAATATCGCCAAGCAAGAGTTCGGCATGGAGGTCTACAAAATGTCCTTTACGGAGAGCATTCCTGATCAATCCTTTTCAAGAACACAACCGATTACTGCGTTAGTGCTACCTGAAGTAATAGGGGGGAAGGAGCCAGTTCAGTATTCTTTCAATACTATGTCCCTTCCTTCGGGGCTTACGTTTGACTTGCCAAGCCGAACTATCAGTGGAATTCCAGTGGTGGTCACGCCGCCTGTACTATTTACTTTTAAGGCGGTGGACTTATATGGCGCACAGGATAGTGTCAAATTTAATATTGAGGTTCTCTCCCCCGTCAACTCAGAGCACACTACATACCTCCCAACAGAATTCACAGTACATGCCAATTATCCGAATCCATTTTTCCATTCAACCAATCTTGTGTTTGATCTTCCATGGCCAGCCGAAATCAAGGTTGAAATATTTGACGTCATAGGACAACAGGTCGCTGTCACACCTCCCCGAAGTCTGACCGCAGGATGGAAAAATGAAATCCGTCTAGATCATATGGCATTATCCTCAGGAACCTATCTTTACCGCATCATTGCAACATCCCTTGAGAGCGGCACTTCATCGGTACTTGTAGGACACTTTGTGAGCGTTCAATAAGCGACCGCTCAATCATTCTTCATCATGTGTGCAAACAAATTATTGGATGCCTCCAATCCTGTCTAGCGACAAAAGAATCTGAATATGCAGGGTATTTCTTCAGATACGACTGATAGCGTCACTCTGGACGAAGCCGCAATTGAAAAAGGCAAGAAGTTGGATAGATGACATAATAAAATGAAAATTTGGTTACCTCAAAAAATAACACTTCTGAGGGAACCTTCCTTTCTATTATATCTTGACAGTGAAGTCGTCAATCCTACAATCATGGAATTCAGAGGATTCAAGTTGAGACCTATAAGTGGCTTAACCCATCTTTAACGTGATTTACTTAAAGCGAGGTTTCTGTGTTGAACGACGCTCAGAATTGCTGCGAGTGACCAGTAGAATTATCTTAATAGGAACGGCATGAGTTCACGCGGTTGTATGTGATTTTCACAAACCAATATTCCAATTATCATGACAGGCGACCGAGCCTCGTGCAAAACCTAAAATGTGTATTTGTGAACTTAATCATAGACATCAAAATCTGTAATTTCGGAACTATAGAGGCCGAATTTTGTCCAATAATCTTTGACAGAGCATTTCCTTGTAATATCTGAATTTATGTCTGCTGGCCTATCCCGCATCTCAAATATTGTTCCTGACCGTGGACCCGCGAGATACTTTCATGGGCGGAAGGAGATTTTATGTGATTTCAGCGATCTATTAGGACGGTCCACAAAGGAAAATAATGGGACAACCTTCCTTGTTCAAGGCGCGCCGGGGGCGGGGAAGACGGCGTTATTGGAGGAAATGGCTCTGAATGCTATGGAAAAACGATGGGGAGTCGTTAAAATAAATTTTGACGATTTGTATAATCCAGTTCACATGGCGCAGACTCTTGGCAAACCTTATGTCTCGCGTAAGCAGACGTCTATCAAAGCGGATTTAAAATTATTGGGGGCAGGACATCTAGAGGAAGTTGCAGGTGAGGCAGGTGTATCTCATGTACTTGAAAGGATGCATCCCAGGCGGGGAGTGCTTCTAATTCTTGATGAAGCCCAATATGTTGGTCGTTTCTATGACACCCCAAATGAGGTTCTGGTGTCGTCAACATTAAACAGGATTCATAATGGTGACTTTCCCCATCCAGTCATCCTACTTGCGGCAGGGTTGGGGCATACAGAAGAAGCTTTCAATTCGTTAGGAATTTCTAGATTCAAGGGAGGGTGTTTTGTGGAGTTGGGGTCAATAGACAAAGAATCAGAGCGCGCGGTGATTCAAGATTGGCTAGTCAAGGAGGGGGGAGCCAAGGGGAACCCTGCTTCATGGATAGATGCGATTGCCCAGGAAACGCATGGCTGGCCTCAGCATATTACGGCGTATGGAGATGCTGCGGCCAAGCAAATCCAGAATGATCAAGGGGAGATGATTCCAGAGGGGCTGAAGGTTGTACACAGACTAGGCACGCAGAGGCGGGAGGCGTATTACAAACAACGCGCAAGAGGGATCAGCGGAATAGAGCGCGCAGGTCTGGCAAAAATGATTCAAAGCGTTGCATATGGAAGCGGGCTTTGCAAGGAAGATATTGAAGGGTTTTTGTCTCGGGAGTACGACGATCCAGATAAAGCGAAGAGTTTGTTCAAAAGAGCCGTAGAGCGTGGAATCCTGCACAGTCAAGATGAACTGTATAGCATTCCGATTCCGTCAATGCGTAGGTGGTTGATCTCTAACTATGCCGATTGAATTTCTCTACGCACCCCAGTGCCATCTTGTATGACCAGAGCGGAATTTTGGAGTTGAATCAAGGGAATTCACCTCTGACTGGTCAGAACCAGTTTAAATCAATGATACGTCAAAAAAGCATCGCTTCTTGAAGCAAACCCGTCAGATTAAAATGGTGGACTCTATGGCAATGAGGTGTTTCTTCATTATAGAAGAATTGTTTATTTCATCTTAGACATCAACATCTGTACTTTGGAACTATATAAGTCTGAGATGTGTCCAATAATCCTCAACACGGTATTTCATTGAATATCTGAACTATGTCTGCTGACTCTCTCATGATTTCAAGTATTATTCCTGACCGTGGACCCGCGAGATACTTTCATGGGCGGGCACAAATTCTGTATGATTTCAGCGACCTTTTAAGACGGGCTACAAAGGAAAATAATGGGACAACCTTCCTTGTTCAAGGTGCGCCGGGGGCGGGGAAGACGGCGTTGTTGGAGGAAATGGCCTTAGATGCTATGGAAAAACGTTGGGATGTCTTTAATATTAATTTAGGCGACTTGTATAAGCCTGTTCATATGGCACAGACTCTTGGGCAACCCTACGTCGCTCGCAAACAGAAAGCTACGAAAGTAGACGCCAACGTATTAGCGAGAGAGCACATCAAAGAAGTTGCAGGGGATTCAAGTGTGTCTCAAGTGCTTGGAAGGATGAACCCCAAACGGGGGGTGCTTTTAATTCTTGATGAAGCCCAACGAATAGGTGCTTTCACTGAAACACCGAACAAGATTGATGCCATGGAGACATTGGACAATCTCCATAATGGTGACTTTCCCCATCCAGTCATCCTACTTGCGGCAGGGTTGGGGCATACAGAAGAAGCTTTCAATTCGTTAGGAATTTCTAGATTCAAGGGAGGGTGTTTTGTGGAGTTGGGGTCAATAGACAAAGAATCAGAGCGCGCGGTGATTCAAGATTGGCTAGTCAAGGAGGGGGGAGCCAAGGGGAACCCTGCTTCATGGATAGATGCGATTGCCCAGGAAACGCATGGCTGGCCTCAGCATATTACGGCGTATGGAGATGCTGCGGCCAAGCAAATCCAGAATGATCAAGGGGAGATGATTCCAGAGGGGCTGAAGGTTGTACACAGACTAGGCACGCAGAGGCGGGAGGCGTATTACAAACAACGCGCAAGAGGGATCAGCGGAATAGAGCGCGCAGGTCTGGCAAAAATGATTCAAAGCGTTGCATATGGAAGCGGGCTTTGCAAGGAAGATATTGAAGGGTTTTTGTCTCGGGAGTACGACGATCCAGATAAAGCGAAGAGTTTGTTCAAAAGAGCCGTAGAGCGTGGAATCCTGCACAGTCAAGATGAACTGTATAGCATTCCGATTCCGTCAATGCGTAGGTGGTTGATCTCTAACTATGCCGATTGAATTTCTCTACGCACCCCAGTGCCATCTTGTATGACCAGAGCGGAATTTTGGAGTTGAATCAAGGGAATTCACCTCTGACTGGTCAGAACCAGTTTAAATCAATGATACGTCAAAAAAGCATCGCTTCTTGAAGCAAACCCGTCAGATTAAAATGGTGGACTCTATGGCAATGAGGTGTTTCTTCATTATAGAAGAATTGTTTATTTCATCTTAGACATCAACATCTGTACTTTGGAACTATATAAGTCTGAGATGTGTCCAATAATCCTCAACAAGCGGTATTTCATTGAATATCTGAACTATGTCTGCTGACCTAGCCCGCATCTCAAATATTATTCCTGACCGTGGACCCGCGAGATACTTTCATGGGCGGAAGGAGATTTTATGTGATTTCAGCGATCTTTTAGGACGGGCTACAAAGGAAAATAATGGGACAACCTTTTTGATTCAGGGGGCGCCGGGTGCGGGCAAAACGGCGTTGCTGGATAAATGTGGAAAGCTGGCAAAAGCTAGCGGATGGAAAGTTGCAGAGATTGATCCCCCTGCCCTTTGGGATACAGAGGAATTGCTCTATTATCTTGGCAAGGGTACACATCCCCAGATCACTGGTATGTCTGGACAGGTTGGTGTTGATGCAGTTGTCAAAGCCGAGGGGAAACTTGATATGACCATCAATCACGCTCGCCCTATAATGCAAAAAATACTCGCAGATGGCAAGAAGCCTTTGCTCCTGATTTTGGACGAAGCTCAAACATTAGGAAAGACAAATCAGCCTCCGAATAAGGAACTAAAGGGCGTGACAACGAATGTTCTGAATGCGATCCATAATGGCAAATTGAAGAGGTCCATAATCCTTCTGGTAGCAGGACTAGGACCGACAGGAGATGCATTCAGTTCGCTGGGAATTTCTCGATTTAAGGGCGGATGTTTTGTAGAGTTGGGAGCGCTAGACAAAGAATCTGAACGCGCAGTGATCCATGACTGGATAGTCAAAGAGGGAAGAGCAAGAGGGAATCCTGCTTCATGGATAGATGCGATTGCCCAAAAAACGCATGGATGGCCTCAGCATATTATCGCCTATGGGGATGCCGCTGCAAAGCAGATTCAGAAAGATAAAAGGGTCATGACTCTATCGGGGCTGGATATTGTATATCAATTAGGAGAGGAAAGATGCGAGGCGTATTACCAACAGCGTGCTAATGGGATTACTATAAAAGAGCGTTGCAGTTTAGCGAGACTGATGAAAAATACTACACCCGGAAAAGGATTTTACCAAGAAGATATTGAAGAAGCCTTATCACAGGAGTATGACGATTCAGATAAAGCCAAAAGATTATTCAAGAGAGCAGTGGAGCGTGGAATACTTCACAGTCAAGATGAGGTCTACACCATTCCAATTCCGTCAATGCGTACTTGGTTGGTCTCTATCTATAGCTCTTTAGAGAATTGAATTTCTTACGTCCCCACCCGAATTCTGCACAGGGGGCGGAACTCTGAAGTCGCTTTAGAGAATTTTGCATCTTTCGGTAGTTGCCGTTCGACAGGTACGGATTGGGTAAAACCAACCGTTCTCTCAGAAAAAGTTTGGATTTCTCTGTTCAATCCAGAATTCAGGACCATATTTGACATGTAGACCCTTTACGTCAATTTATTGGATGCTCCCATATTTTGATCAACATTCTCAACGCTTAAAAATTCACTCATTCTATGTTTGTGGGTCAAGAAAACATGTATGTATATCACTCTCATCTCCAGTAATTGACAGTGTAGTATTAACGATTCGGATATATCAAATAGATGCACCTATACAGAATAACGTATGGGCTCAGCCACAATAAGTTAGACAGTTCAGTGGATGAACTCACGTACAATCTTCATTAATGTGATTAGTCGCAGTTTCTAAATTCACCAACAGTCTCAGATTGTTTCTGGAAGTAGAAAAGATTCAGGCTGTTTTGGTCTTCCATTTTAAGGCAATACTGTTGCATTAAGTCACGAAACACTCGGCAAGAAATGACATGATTGAAAAAGAGAATTCACACTGCATGGGAACCAGATCGTATTTCGGATATACAAGTTGTTCATGTTTGTCTAACATGTCTCATAAATCAAGTACAAGCAAGATCTGAAGAATGAGTTAACAACCAAGAAAGAGTGTTTTGATTACCATTATATCTTAGAAATTCATTTTTATGTCAGGTAAAAGATGAATTTACCTGAGGCGGGATAAAGGCTTTTTGCAAGCCTGATTCAAATGAATAGGGTTCTGCAATCCAAATCTGAAAGAAGGCTGATACATGATTTCTGATTTTCGCGAGAAGAAAGAGTCACCTAGCTTTAAAATAATGTCTTTCCTCAATCGATGGTGTTTTTCAGATAGATCTTTGGGACTTGCAGCCATTGTGTCCGTCTTTTTCATTACTCTGATCTTCATTCTTATGATGATCGTTGATAGCCATGGTATGGAGAAGACTGGCTTGAAGATGATTGCGGTAGAACTCTTTGACACTACCCCCCCCCATAAGCGCTAACTTGTTTACCACACATAATTGTTGTAGTTTTATTGTATTGGAGGGAAATATCTAAGTCTTCAATGAGAATTTTTCTTGATGTTGCTTAACTACTACTGGTTCCTCTATTCTTTCTGCAACCATTATTTTAACAGTCATATGAAAAAGACCGTTACCGAAGCCCCGGCCAGTCAAGATTGGGATGTATTATGTTCGTTTCTACCGGAGTGCTGGGTGCAGCTTGCAACAGACACGGGTGCTTTACGAGGTCTGCGTAAATACAAGTGCCCCGAGGCACTCTTGCGAGTATTGCTGATCCATTTGGGATGTGGTCATTCCTTACGAGAAACGGTAGTAAGGGCACGTCAGGCAGGATTGGCAGACATTTCGGATGTTGCCCTGCTCAAGCGTTTGCGTAAATCGAAAGATTGGCTCTATGCGATGTGCAAAGAATTATTTCAAGAACATGGCGTTTCTACTTCCATGGAAGCATCCCTAAAAATGCGGGCTTTTGATGCGACGATTGTTAGTGAACCTGGACAGACTGGATCGCAGTGGAGAATACATTATAGCGTTACGCTCCCATCATTCGCATGTGATTTTTTCAAGCTCACTCCCACGAAAGGAGAGGGGACGGGGGAATCATTTAAACAATTCCCAATTCAACCGGGGGATTATATCTTGGCCGATAGGGGATATTCAACGAAAAGTGGAGTCAAATATGTCTCAGACGCAGGTGGATATGTAACGCTACGTGTGAATACAGGAGTCTTGCATTTTGAGAGAAAAACGAATGCTCCATTTGATCTGCTTACTGCGGTTGAGACCATTACAAATCTTGGTGAAGTGGGGCAATGGGAGGTACAGGTTCCAGGGAAATCCCCTGTTTCTGGTCGCATTTGTGTATTACGAAAAACAGAGGAGGCTGCTCAGAAAGCACAAAAGACAATCCTACAGAATGCGAAGAGAACCGGCAAGAAACCTCGAGATGAAACGCTCCGATTTGCACGATATGTGATCCTTTTTACAACATTTCCGAACCATTTGTTTTCCGCATCCGAAGTGCTTGAATGGTATCGCCTGAGATGGCAAGTAGAACTAGTGTTCAAGAGATTTAAATCTTTGGCTCAGTTTGGGCACCTCCCCAAAAATGATGATGATAGTTCAAAGGCATGGCTGTATGGCAAACTCCTTGTCGCCCTACTCACAGAAAAAATCGTTCGTCACGCACGAACTTTTTCCCCCTGGGGATACTACTACTGTGCAGAAAAGCCCATGGAATGACTTTCAATTTGCCCTCAATGAAGTAAATCGTGCCATTGAGCCCCGTTGTGGGTTGTCCAAAATGATTCAAGAGTGGAAGTCTATTTCTGAAGGACTCATAGATGGACCTCGTCAGAGAACCCCTCAAATAGAAAAATACTTCAAATACTAAACAAGTTAGCGCTTATAGGTGTTACATGTGTCACCAACAATAGAGAGTTTGACTACGATCGTTGTTCACCTGAGCAAATTGCAGGGATTGAAAGTGTGAGTATGGATATGTGGCCTGCCTACATCACTGCAACAAGGATGCGTATACCCGATGCCGATTGCATTTGATCATTTTCATATCTCTAAATATGTTGGAACTGGGGTGGATGAGGTTCGCAGAGAGGAGAATCGTGCGTTAAAGAAACTGGGGATTCTGGATTTGGTAGGGACAAAGTATGATTGGCTTAAGAATCGGGCCAAGCAAAAAAAGCGGTTTAGTCTCTTAAAAAACAGCACGCGCTCGGGCAATGAAAGAAGTGTTCCAGACGCTGTGGAAGTGTAAACATCGCACTTGGGCGCTCAAAGCGTGGAAGTTAGGGTGGCGCTCACGCAGTCGTCTGGAGCCGATGAAAAAGGTGGCTAAAACCATTAGAAGTCATCTTTGGGGCATGATCAATGCGGTGGTTCTAGATGTGAGTAATGGGCCGGCTGAAAGCATCAATAGTCGCATCAAAATGATCAAAATCCGTGCGCGTGGATTCAGAAATCCTGAACGATTAAAGAATGCAATTTACTTCTACCTTGGTGGACTTGATTTGTATCCAGAAGGCACCAAAAATCGGCCAACCCACTCTTAAAATGGGAGGCCCAACCTGTGGAAAGCTATTGACTGGAGTGACGGTGCCTCAATGGGGGGCAATCTTTATGCTTCGCGAAACTAAGTCTACCGAAACCTACTTTCAAGCTGCATTCAGGGTTCAATCCCCTTGGACCCGTCCAATAGCTAGTGATCCTCATAAACAAGAAATCGTCAAACCCGTCTATTATATTTTTGATTTTGCACAAAATCGCGCATTGGAGATGATCTATGGATTTTGTGCACATCAGGCCGACGCGAAAAAAGACAGAGATACGAAATCTGAGGTGCGAGTTTTTTTTGAATTACCTGCCTATCCTCGCGTATCAAGATGGAAAACTCACTAAATTAGACGTGAGAGAACTCATGGATATGGCGACGTCAGGCATAGGATCGGCCATGTTAGCCAAGCGTTGACAACCAAATCGTATGATTAATTTAAGTCCCAGTATACTCAGGAGGATTCTCAACAATGAGGAACTTCTCAAATCCTGGTGTAGAAAGGAAGGTTCCCTTTCGGGGGTTGGTATGTATTTGTTTCGGGTTACATTTTGTTATAAATTTAGACAACTCGTCATGGAGAAAGAGTCTTATAGCAATGGCGACGGTCTATCAATCTGGTGTCCGCATGCTAGGCAAAAGCCATAATGCTCAATATTTGAATACGTCGGAGCTGCCAAGATCTTGAAACTCGGGCTGGTGTAGAAAGGAAGGTTCCCTTTCGGGGGTTGGTATGTATTTGTTTCGGGTTACATTTTGTTATAAATATAGACAACTCGTCATGGAGAAAGAGTCTTATAGCAATGGCGACGGTATATCAATCTGGTGTCCGCATGCTAGGCAAAAGCCATAATGCTCAATATTTGAATACGTCGGAGCTGCCAAGATCTTGAAACTCGGGCTCGCGATAATCGCTACCGAAAAGGATGGACTTGGGCTCTCCATCGTTGCTTTGGACTCTTTCTCCATGACGAGTTATCGTATAGGTTGTTTAGGCTGTTTCAACAGGAAGTTGCAACGCCTCCCAGAGAAAGCCAACCAGTTCACGCGCGATTGCAACCACCGCGACTTTCGGAGGTTTGCGTTTGCTCAGTGCGTTGTAACGTTTGTATAAGCGTGTTTGTGCTTTCTGGGTAATGGCGATGACTTTAGCACTGCAGTGTTTTTGCCGCTCTTGAAGTGCAACACTGATCGCGTAGATGTATTTCCATGCTGCGCTCACCAAGACCTTTCGTGCGTGTGTGTTTCCAGTTTTGGTGATTGAACCCGTGCGGATGGTGTTTCCTGAGGAGTGTTGAGATGGAACTAATCCAAGATACGCCATCAGTGCCGTCGGACTCTCAAACCGCCGAAAGTCTCCAATCTCACAAACCAACTGCATGGCCGAGATCAGTCCAATGCCTCGGAAGCCTTGCAGAATCTGAACTGCTTGCTGAAACTTTTCGGACTCGGATGCTATTTTGACTTGCTGTTCATAGATGCGTCCCTGATGATAATCAATATCATTCAGGTGTCCGCGTAGTACAAACTCGTCATGGGAACGCTCTAACTCAATCTGATTGATCCAAGTCTTAAACTTTTTTGTCCAGTAGCTTCCTGTTGTATAACAGTGCCCGTGCGCATGCAAAAAATGAATCACGCGCATTTTGGATTGGTGAAGACTTTTTATCAGTGCCTCACGACTGCGTAAAAGTCCTCGCACGGCTCGGAGTTCTTCGTCCAGGACGAAACATTCAGTCAAAAGCCCAGATCCAAAATACTTGGACAAATTCCTGGCATCGCGCTGATCGGTTTTGATTCGATCGCCTGAGCGCTTGGGAATCGAGCCAGGAGCAATGATGGCGCAATCCACGCCGTGTTCGGTCAATGTGTCATAGATCACAGTCCCCGAAAAGGATGCCTCATAACAACAGCGGAAAGGCCCATACTTTGAACGCGTAGATTCCACAAACCGAGTGAGACTCTTCGGCTTGTGTGCGGAAAACACCTGCTCATCACAGTAACGCTTCTCAGTCGCATCGTAAACACACGCCGAGATTGTGTCACGATGAACGTCTAATCCAACGTAGTAGCGAACAGGTGAACAATGAGATGTAGAAGACATAATAAAATGAAAATTTGGTTACCTCGAAAAATAACACTCCTGAGGGAACCTTCCTTTCTATTATATCTTGGAAAATATTGAATCCTTTCGCGCTCTGCGTAAGCATACATCCGCTATCATCAATGCCGAAGACGCAATCAAGAAAGCCAGACGGGAAGGGAAATCAAAATCATCTGTGAGCCAAGAGAAGCGGCAGATGAAGAAACAACGAAAACAAATCACCGAAGTCCTCCTATAATTTCTTACCAGAGTCCCAATATTTATGTATCTGACAGACTACAGAGAAGAAAGTTTGATTGATGTAATTCGTAATGTGGAGCCATCTTTGTTTACGAAAGTCACTGGACTCAAAATCAAGGATTTTGACATACTATGTCAACTCGGTGTCTTCAATACGCAAGTTTTGAGTCAATCCATTTATGCATTCAAGCGACAAGAGGAATCTAGTTTTTTGAGCGGAACAATTTCAGTAGATGAAGTACATTTCAGTGACAAGTTTTCATAGATATAAAATTGAAAATTTATCAGCGATTCATACCTATGATCAAACCCTTTTGTAGACCTGCAAATGACGATGATCCGTCAAACTATTCTTACATTCGGATATTATTCTTAAACCACAACTTAGTCTAGACCTCAATCACGCTTCATGTCAAAATTCTGCCATCTACATTGTCACACCTCCTATTCTTTATTAGATGGAGCCGCACGCATTGACCTACTGGTAGGGCAGGCGAAAAAACTTGGAATGACAGCCCTCGGGATTTCTGATCATGGAAATTTATATGGCGTTCCAGAATTTCATACGATTGCAAAAAGAAATGGAATTCAACCCATTATCGGATGTGAATTCTACCTGTGTGATAGTCCTATGACAGAGAAGAATGACCGGGTTAGATATCATCAGATCTTGTGGGCAAAGAATGAAGTAGGCTACCGAAATCTAATAAAAATGTCGTCACTGTCATTTTTAGATGGGTTTTATTTTAAGCCAAGAATTGATCTTGAACTACTCACTAAGCATCACGAAGGATTAGTAGCAACCACCTGCTGTATGCAAGGACAAGTTCCTCAGGCCATCATCAAAGGTGATCTAAGCCGCGCACGACAGTTATTAGAGAAGTATCTCAATCTTTTCGGTACGGATGACTATTACATTGAAATTCAAGATCATGGCATTGAAGAGCAAGCCATCGTTAATGAAACACTTCTGAAATGGGCATCTGAATACAATCTAAAGGTTGTCGCCACCAACGATGTCCACTATGTCAAACAGGAGGATGCATTTGCCCAAGACATCTTACTGTGTCTTCAGACAGGCAAGGGTTTGAATGATCCAAACCGTTTACGCTTTGATAAAAAAGAATTCTATCTCAAGACAGCCGACGAAATGCATGCAGTACTCGGGGGAAAACCAGAAGCGGCCGAGTGGATGGAAAATACCTTAGAAATTGCAGATAAGTGCCAGTTTGAACTACCAATGGGAAAGCTTCTTATGCCTCATTTTCAAATTCCAGATAAATTTGGGGGTGATGCGGATAAGTATCTGGAATTCATGGTCTTTGAACGAGGAAAAAAGCGATACCCTGACTTTTCCCAGTCCGTTCAGGATCGACTCAATTATGAACTGGGCATTATTCGGGAAATGAAGTATGCAGGCTACTTTTTAATTGTACAGGACTTTACAACGGCGGCCCGAGAGATGGGTGTATCTGTCGGCCCTGGTAGAGGCTCGGCCGCTGGCAGTGCTGTTGCCTATTGCCTTGGCATTACTAATGTAGATCCACTCAAGTACGATCTGCTATTTGAGCGCTTTCTGAATCCTGAGCGTTTGTCAATGCCCGATATTGATATCGATTTTGACGATCATGGACGCTCAAAGGTCATTGATTATGTAGTACAGAAATACGGTAGACTAAATGTGAGCCAGATCGTGACGTTTGGAACGATGGGTGCCCGTACGGTGATTCGTGATGTCGCGCGGGTACTCAGGATTCCCCTCAAGCAGGCAGATGAAATTGCAAAATCCATTCCCGATGGGAAAATCAGCTTAGATACGGCCCTTGAATCTGTGGACGAACTCAAGGATTTAGTCAAGTCAGGCCCCGATGAAATTAAAACGCTTTTCAAAGCATCCCGAGTTTTGGAAGGATGTGCCCGGCACACAGGAGTCCATGCTGCAGGTGTCATTATCGCTCCTGGAATTGTGAGTGACTATGTGCCTGTTGCGACGACAAAAAATAAGGATGAGCAAGTTCTGACAACCCAGTATGCGGGGGAATGGGTAGAAGATTTTGGCTTACTTAAGATGGATTTTCTGGGGTTATCCACACTGACGATCATCAATGACACATGCGCGATTATCAAAGATCGGACAGGTCATTGTCTGGATATGGACGAAATTCCCTTAGATGATGGCCCGACATTTGAACTCTTCCAGCGAGGGGATACCAACGCAATCTTCCAGTTTGAGTCAGATGGGATGCGAAAATGGCTGGTTCAGCTTAAACCAACATCACTGGATGACTTAATTGCTATGAATGCACTCTATCGACCTGGGCCAATGGACTTGATTCCAAATTATATCCGACGTAAACACGGACAGGAGCCTGTAGAATATCCTCATGAATCTCTAGAACCTGTCTTAAGGTCAACCTACGGGATTCCTGTTTTTCAAGAGCAAGTGATGCAGATGGCACAGGTGATGGCTGGATACTCACTCGGTGCGGCAGATATTTTACGCAGGGCGATGGGGAAAAAGAAAGCATCGGAAATGAAAGCACAGCGTAGTCAGTTTGTTGAAGGTGCGAGTCACCTAGCAATACCCACCAGAATTGCTGATCAGGTTTTTGATATGATGGATAAGTTTGCGGGTTATGGGTTCAACAAATGCATTGAAGAGTCAACGTTAATTACCAATGCAGACACTGGCGATCAGGTTCCTATTCGCCGCCTTCATGAAGACGGTTGGGAAAGCTTTCGCGTCTACGCTTTAACGGAAGAAGGTGTGCTGGCACCTCGGAGTGTAGAAAGTGTACACTACAATGGATTCAAGGAAGTTTTTGAACTCGTCACCCAGAAAGGGGAGCGCATATTGGCCACTGCAACACACAGATTTCGTGCCCAACAAGGTTGGCAACGTTTGAAAAACCTCCAAGTTGGAGATGAAGTTGCAATTACCGCTTCGCCAGACATGGTTGATCAACTCCATGAAGTCACCTGCATCGCGGGAACTGAGGTAAAAATGATCTGGGATCGCGTTGTACACATTATTTCTAAGGGCCATGCTCATACCTATGATCTCACCGTAGCTGAAAATCATAATTATCTTGCAAATGGCTTTATTGTTCATAATAGCCACAGTGTTGCCTATTCACTGGTCGCTTATCAGACTGCATATTTGAAAGCGAATCATACGCCTGAATTTATGGCAGCTGTGTTGTCAAATGTATCTGGTGACTCGAAAAAATTTATCTCAATCCTTGATGAGACGCAACGATTAGGATACAAGCCTATGCCTCCTTCGGTAAAGTTTAGTAAGCAAAATTTTACAGTTGACAAAGAAGGAACGATTCATTTTGGATTGTCTTCCATCAAAGGAGTCGCTAAAAATGCCGTTGATCATATCGTCACCGTGAGAGAGGAAAAAGGCCCTGCGAAGACCCTATTTGAGTTTGTAAAGCGTTTAGATCTGAAAATCCTCAATAAAAAGTCATTGGAGTCTCTCGCTAGCGTGGGGGCATTGGATGCATTTGGAGAGCATCGATCTCAAATCTACGAAGCACTCACGCTAGCCATTCAATATGCAGGTCATGCTCAGAGCGATGAAAAATCAGGACAGGGATTCTTGTTTGGTGATGAAGATTCAGTCGCAGAAAGGCCTGAACCTGACCTTCCTCAATGTGACAAGTGGACTCACTCTGAAATCCTTTCAAAGGAACGTGATCTGGCAGGTTTCTATTTTTCTGGACACCCACTAGATGGGTGGGAAATTGAATGCCGATCCTGCACCAATACCACTATATCTGAAATCTCTCAGGAGGTGAATACTCGGCCTAAGGCCTATAAGATCTACTGCGGGATCCTTACCCAGATTAAGCTCAAAAAAACGCGGAAAGGCGAGATGATGTCCTCAGCGATTCTTGAAGATAGGACTGGGCAGGCTGAGATTGTCTGCTTCCCCTCTACACACTCCGAGGTGCAACATCATCTAACGGAAAACGCACTCGTCATGGTTTCCGGTGAGATTGAAGATACTGGGGCTATGCCGAAGATTATCGTTCGGCGTGTTCTTCCGTTAGCATCAATTCGAGGCGAATTCCTTGACAATATTGTGATTCATTTGGATATTGAAAAAGCGAATCAACAAACCCTAAATGAGTTTATAGACGTATGCAAAAAGAATCCTGGCGATAAGAATCTTCATTTCAAAATCAAATTAAAGGATCAGAATCTGACTCTGGTGAGTGAAAAGGTTCAAGTGAACTCTAATGCGGAAGTGATGGCTTCTCTCAAGTCTACGTTTGGGTCAGAAAGAGTCTATCTTGAATGGAAGGAGGGCAATCAACATGGGTAAAGCCTCTGTGCTATTTGTATGTACCCACAATTCCTCTCGTTCACAAATGGCGGAGGGTATACTCAGGTATCATTATGGAGATCATTACGAGATCCACAGTGCTGGGACGCAGCCAGGTAGTGTTAATCCTTATGCCATTCGCGTGATGGATGAGATAGGAATTGACATTCATGATCATACATCCACAGATGTAACCGAATTTCTTTCCATGAATCTTGATACTGTTGTTACCGTGTGTGACTCTGCCAACGAAGCGTGCCCGTTTGTTCCTGCCAGAAGCCATGTTCATCACAGATTTGAGGATCCATCTTCAATTACTGGGTCTGATGCGCTAAAAATGGAAGCGTTCCGGCGTGTACGCCATGACATTGATCTCTGGATTCAAGACTATTTTAGACCAAATCTTTATGAAACCGCACCTGATTGACGATGGCGCTCTGCCGACGTTGGATTTGCATGGATGCACCGTTGATGAGGCATTGTTTCTGATTCGCCAGCTCATTGAAGTATCTGTACAATATGGGCGAAACACGATAAAAATCATTCACGGTAAATCCACCACCACTCTTGGGATACGAACGATAAAGTCAGCATTGAATGAATTAGTCAACAGCGGTGAGCTCTCTGATGCAGTTAATGGGACATACAAATCGGACGGCTATATGCTCATCTCTTTGCGAAGATTTGGAACTCAACATCCGTCTGGGCGAATTACTATGAACATGATTGATCCGCGATGAATCCACCTTTGATTGGCATCATGACATCATTTGATGGCACACAGCAGCGCGTGGATGAGACCTATGGGACGGCAGTTCGGAGCGCACAGGGTCAACCGATCCTTTTACCCCTTGTCATTTCTTCTCACGAAGCACTAAGGATGTGTGATTTGATTCAAGGGTTGGTCATTCCTGGAGGGCCTGGGATATTAAAGAACGTAGTAGGAGAATTACCTCAGGAGTTAAACACCGTTCATCCGAAGCGCTGGCAATCTGATAATCTGATTCTGGATGCCGCGATTGATTTCAATCTTCCAATCCTTGGAATTTGCTATGGAATGCAGCTATTATGTGTTCGTGCGGGAGGCTCATTGTATTCTGATGTGGAGCGTCAAGTTGAGGGTGCTTTTATTCATAGTGAAAAGCGAGGTGCGACCAATCATGATATAAAGGTTTCTCCAGATAGTTACTTCGCTCAGATTTGGGATTCAAGCCATGAGGAAGTGAATTCCCGCCATTTGCAGGCTGTATGTGATCCAGGCATAGATTATTCTGTGAGTGCACATAGCTCTGATGGCATAATTGAAGCCATTGAACGGAAAGATCGCCTGCATATTGGTGTACAGTTTCATCCAGAGCGCATGGAATCCCAGCCTCTGTTCAAGCATCTCATCAATCAGGCCTTGACATATAGAGATGCTACGTGAAGAAATCCGGTCGCTTAGTGTTACTAGACATCAGTTGAGATCTTTTGGTCTCATGCTTGGAATCGCATTGATCATTATGTCGGGTATCTTTTATTGGCGAGATATTTCGGGGGTGATCACTATTGCAGGTATTGGCGTGTTGCTCGTGATTTCTGGGCTTGTCGCTCCGCAGGTTCTACGCTTGCTCTATAAGCCATGGATGTCATTTGCCTTGATTCTTGGTTTTGTGATGACTCGCGTTCTGTTGACGCTCATTTTCGTGCTCTTATTTATTCCGACAGGGTTAGTCATGCGACTGTTTAGAAAAGATCCACTGCGCCGCAAATTGCGCCCTGAGGCAAAAACTTATTGGATACCAAAACAGTATGATGCGACGGCATCCGAGCGCCTTAAACGTTATTACTGAAACCTTCTAGTTTAGATGAATGATATATTTGGATTTGGGGTAATTTAATGGGGTCCAATGCGATAGATTTCTGATTTCAACTCAATACGTGATTGCGTAACTATACGTCAATCTGGAATTCAGCAAGAGTCAAAAATATTAAATTTACAGCACAATGGAAAGAGTCATTACAATCCATACCAATCTATCATATTTGATGTAGAAAATGGTTGTGAAACAGTGAAATTCCAGATGATTACATATGACCCGATTGGCGGATAAAGAAGTTTTTCTGGAGTATTTTGTCATGAGGATGCCATAACTGAATTCTGTGACAGTTGCTTGATTGGGCTATTTATGCGGAACTGATTATAGGTGGATTCGTCTAACTAACCCATATACATGATTGATAATGGCTAAACACAGAAGGTTCCCCGATCATGTAAATCCTGCTACGATAGACCGCGGGCCTGCGATGTATTTTCATGGAAGAGACAAGATCTTAAGTGACTTTAGACATCTAACTGACCGAGTTCGTCAAGGGAAAACAGGGGGCACAATCTTTTTGATTCAAGGTGCGCCAGGTGCAGGGAAAAGCGCCTTACTTTATGAGTGTGAAAAAATAGCTGATGCTCAAGGGTGGAAAATTGCAGAAATTGACGCAGATGCTTTTTGGGATCCTGACATATTACGACAGTCTGTCGGTTCGTCAAATATTCTCAGAACGATAAGTCTAACTTTAACAATTGCATTGAGTAAATTTGTTAATGCCGAGATAAGAGTTGCTCATTCCAAAAAAACACTCAAGAAAATACTTCAATCTGGAAAGAAGCCGCTACTTCTTAAACTGGATGAAGCTCAGACATTAGGCACCACCAGTAGACCATCAAAGGAATTTGAATCTACTGCAGCGCATGTCCTCAAAGCAATCCACAACGGTAGATTGAAAAAACCAGTCATTCTTATTGCTGCGGGATTAGGGCAAACATTGGAATTCTTTGGATCGCTGGAGATTTCGAGATTTGCTGAAAATTGTTTTGTAGAATTAGGACCATTGAGTCAGGCGGCGGAGCGGGCGGTCATCAAGGACTGGCTTATCATGGAAGGTGGAGCCAAAGAAGATACTACAGAATGGGTGGACGCGATTGCATTAGAAACTCATGGGTGGGCCAGACATGTACAATCTTATGCCAATCATGCTGCCAACACGCTGCGGGGAAGTGGAGGGAGAATGACGCCACAGGGGTTAAGTGCCGCATTGGAATTGGGGCACGAGGGGCGCACAATGTATTACAAACAGAGACTAGTGAAATTTCATGGAGATGAAATTCAGTGCTTAGTAAACTGCATACCAAATAGCCCTCTGGAGGCTCCGAGTTCTCGCCAGACGATTATCTCCTCTATGACACGGCAATATGGGGACCGCGGAGAAAAACTGGTTCAAGATTTTATAGAAAAAGGGATTCTGGAGGAAAGAGAAATGGGACTCAGTATCTCGATTCCTTCCATGCATACTTGGCTGAAAGAGGAGTATGGTCAAAACTCCAGCTGAATACCGATCTCTAAGTGATGATGCATTGAATCATCAACCACTTGACGGTACTTGTAGTTTTTGAGCTATAGGCAAAAATTGTGAAATCAATTTGCTGTATTCCGCATAATACTGATCCCAGCTACCGTCATATTCCTCTGGATTATTTTGAACACGCTCACTTATCATACGCGCACAAACAGCATCTGCTGTGATTTCTGCCAACATCACTCTGAAATGTTTTTCGTCCTGCCCCTGAAATTGTGGTGCAGATCCCAGATACTGCTTAAGAGCAGGATGGCGGGCAGCTATTTCCAGAACATTTTGCCGCCATCGGTAGCGCTGATGTGAAATTTTGATGTCTTCAAGTTTAATTTTAGGGAATTATATACGTGAGTACCCATCTATTAGACGGCTACCTGTTGCGTATCCATTTCACGGATCATAGGAGTTCCTAACGGAAACGCTCCTCCACGTGCAGATGCCCCAATCCCGGAGGCCTGTAATACATTCGCAGATGCATTGATATCTGCGTGATCCGCCATACACTCAAATCTACTTTGTGTCTTACGGTTGACTTTATCTGTATGACCACACTGGTTACAGCGTTGACTGGTATACTTCGGATCAACAAGAATCACGTTGCCGAACTTGTAATCGCAATAAGTATTGAACCGCCCCCATCCAGCGTTCTGTATGACGCGGTTCAACCCCGCCTTCGCCCTCACATTGGTTCCAGGGTTCTCAACCGTGCCCTTAGCGGACTTGGACATGTTCTTGATCTTCAAGTCTTCACGTTTCAACGTATACGCCTTATTGGACAATCTACGGCTATGTTGATGTGCCGCATTCGTTCTGCAGTTCTTCTGTTTTCGCTTCCACTTGTTGATCTTTCGCTTGGATCGACCAGATCCTTTCTGCTGTCGGGCTAACTTTCTTTGCCACCGACGAATCTTAATCTCCTTATCCGTTAATTCAGGGAGCGGTAACATGCCCTGTTCACCATCCGTTGAGGAATAAGAAATGTTATAGGTATTCAAGTCAATGCCAATCTCTTTGCCATCGTCCACCTTCTCTGGTAGATTAGTGACTTTGTAAATTACGCTCATCTTCCAGTACCGTCCGTCTTTCTTCACGGTGACTTCAATCGGCTCACCGTCTGGATAAGGATTACCGCCTTTCCTACGAAACTTCATCCAGCCAATCTTCTGAATATAGACATCATTCCCTCGGATCTTAAACAATCCTTTGGTCGCCGTAAATGAATTGTGTTGAAACCGATTATGGAACGTAGGATGATCACGTAATCCCTTGAAGAAAGCCTGCCACGCCTCTGCCTGATGCTTTAAGGTGTTTCGTACAATGTTGGACGAGTACTGATTCAACCAAGAAATGGTTGGGCGAAAAGAAGTGTATCTCCTACTTAATGACGGCCAGGTCAATTCTGGATTATCCTTATGTTCGTCTTTATAGTCCCTGTTGATTTGGTCAAGAAACGTATTCCATACAAACCTACATGCTCCACAAAGACCTGACAAGAGATGGGCTTTCCACTGCGTGCCGGGTAATAGACGATACTCTATTCCACGATAGGAACAGTTTGAACCCGAAGGGTTAGAAGCCTTTTGAACAGGCATGATATCAAGGTTACGTTGATGTTATGGTAAGCAATAGGGTAGACTGCGTATCTATCCTATTGTGTCTGTTAAACTTTGCCAAAATAGAATGGTTCCATTCTTTGGATACTCACGTATATAATTCCCTAATTTTAATGCCAGCTCCTAGTGGTTGAAAGGTGACTAATTCAGCACTAGTTTCCTTATCATTGAGTTTCGCCAAAATTACGCCATTAGTGTCTTCTGTTCCAGTCACATGGACACGAATATCGCAGTGTGCTACACCGTGCTTTTCATTCGGGATCAGCATTTTACTACCAGATACTTTAAATCTCCTATTGTCAACTGATATGTCCAACATAGTGGGCTCAGAGACGATAGAAAGAGGTGCCAAAATTCGAATGCGTTTTCTTGAGCCACCAATTTTAATACGATACCTTGTTTGCTGAAAGCAGAAATCTGTCAATTCCTTGAATTCGTCTGCTCTTGATTCAAGGACCTCAACTGTACATTCTTCTTAATGGGGCCAATAGACACCTTAATGCCTGAGGCCGTTGTGGTCTGGACGCCCGTCAATTTCCATGAAGCTTGCAGAACATCTGATTTTGTGGGATGAGACTCAATTGAGACAAAGCGCTTATCGGTAGACACCTCCTCTGTCAGACACTCAATGCGGACAGTTTTTCTATGCTCAATTTCAGGAAAGGCTTTTTGCCTCACACGCAATGTGCAGGGGATAGACTGGCCAATCACAATTTTGGCAAACTGGGGGCTGAGAGAATAGCCTGATTCAAGAAACAGTCGACTGTTACTTCCACTTCCTTCTCGGGCAAGATCATCACCTGTTCCCTCACGTTCCAAAAACTTTGTTGCAGCACGCTCCAGTGCATCAAGGCGTTTGCGGGTAGATCGACTTTCAATGGTTGCACGTTCTTTGTCTGCATTTCTTCTCTCTTCTTCGATCAATGGACGTAGCCGCTTCAAGGCCTCGGCATAAAGTGCCTTGACAAATGGGTGTTGTGGGGTCAAGCCAGATCTGCGGGAGGGGTCAAGCACAGGCATTGGGTTACTTGGGTCATCATCACCGCGATCTTCTAAGCGCTGATCATATTGATTCCAGAGTTCATCAATATGATGACACACCAAGCGCCCAAAAAAACGAAGCGCATGGGGATCGGTCTCGAGATCTTTATCAAATAATGTAGATTCATGGATCGCGTGACGTGACTTGATTATAATGCCGCCACGCCTGAATCTTGGTCTTTCGCGTTCCAGTTGTTCGCTTGTTCGGCTAATCGTAAGTTTTGCTTTGGCTCCCGCATAATCAGGTACGTTAAACGTCACTTTGAGCCGATCACGACCAAGGATCACGGGAGGCTCAATCACAGTTTTTCTTTTCGGACCATCCTTCAATGTAATCACGCGTTGAGGATCACTAACAATGTCTCGCAGTGGCACAAGAAGGCGAAGGTTCTTTTTCAAATTAGCTGGACTGGAGATTCTTTGGCTCGCTTTCAGCTGGATGGTGATCAGAGTGCCAGTACCCTCAAGGATCCCTAATCGCCTTCGTTGAGACTTAGTGATTCTAGTGGGCTTGTATAGATCAAAATCAAAGTACTCTGAAACCTCACAGACATGTACATAGTCATCGCCGGGGATGGATTCAAAGCAGACCTTTCCAAGAGCGGCTATGTCCTTTGCTCCACGTGAATTAGTTCCCCGAACGGCTAATCCTTGCTCCAGACCACTGACCCGCCCGCCAGTACGGCCAATCTTTTGACTCATAATTTCTGTTGACATTCCGTCGGCAAAATCACGAACACGCAACCCTGAAGATTCACCCGCCTTTTTGGATCGGATCAACTCAATTTCTATTTTACCAGAGATTCCGAGTACTTGATAACGATCATCGGCATTGGTAATCAACTCCACCAAAGCGTCGTAGATGTCACGTATGGCCATATTGGAGTCTTGGATAAGACGTCGAGTCCCATCAAGCTCCACTTTTCGCCGCTCAACTATTTCCCTGTTCATGATACCACCGTTGGTTATCGTTCAGGCGAATACTATAAAAATGCAGGGATCCGTACGCATGACCTACAACGAGAATTTATCGCTAGGCTAAAAATTACGGATTTCGGGACTATTTTCAACGATATGGAATGCTGATTGTGGTCTTGGTAAATGTCTCAACGAACAGCGAAGAAGTCCACTGACAGTGTGATACAAGAGAAACACCCCTGGGCTTGTTTCAATATTCGGCAAACTTTGAAACAAGCCCTCTATGATATTCCAATTTTTGAACTTATACCTAACTATCCATTTTTTAGTAAATCAATAGATGAATCTCTGGCCTGTTCATACAGTGCTAATTTTGCCAAATCAATATTCCTCAGCAAAACTACATCTGCAGGTGCTAAATGGAATAAAAGAGCCGCGTCAGAGATGATGAACTTCCCCCAAAACAGGTGTCCCACTAACTTCGGATTCAGTGTCTCACAGCGTTTGTAATACGCATCCAAAACCGAAACCGTCATTTCAGATGAACCAACAGCAATTCGCAAAAAAAAAACAGCAATTGCGCTATAATCAGGCTTATCCTCAATGTTTTTATGAAACCACGAAAAAGTCTAAATTAGATTGGATTAAGCCCGCCATGATAAGAAATAACATCTGCACTTAGGTAACCTTCAAGACGGCGTGCATTTTCGTTAATCACTTCAAAAATAGATTGCTCAAAAAGATCAAAACTCATCGATAGTATGGGTTGTTAACAAGTTGATACGATTCAATGGAGCCGTTTCATGTGGATCTCAAAGTTCGGAAGTTAAGATTTCACAGAAAAGACAGACGCTCCTTTGGTTTTGAATCGTATCTAACATTCCTTTTTTGAAATTCATAACATTCACACAAGGTAGATACCAATAAAATAATCGCAGCAGGCTCATTTATGGAAGAATGTAGACTCATGAAAGTGATGAATCATGCATGATGTCATATGCAATTTTTAGAATTTCTTGAGGAGCTCGAAACGGTTCATTTGATTCTTTCTTTAAGACAGTGACAAGAGGAATCAAGCTATCTCTGCGAGGTTCATCGCGATTAATAATTTCAAGAAGGCATTGGGGTTGCACACCAGATTGCAACAGAGTGAGTGTAAGATGAACTATAGATTTGATATGTCTTGGATTGTCGGAGTTGAACGATGAATATACTTTTTGAAACCCATCAATCAAGGGTTCCGTTTCTTCCCTTGCTAACTGAATTCGTACTCCTAAAATCAATGCTTCCCACATCAATACTGGCTTATCCTCTGCATCCAAACAGTGTAATTTTTGCATCATATCTTCATAGGTTGAGTAAGCCGAAGGTAAAGCATCTTCATTCAATTCAAGTTCAGACTTTAAGATTAATGCCTGAATCAACCACCTTTCTATAATGGCATCGTTCATGTCATGTAAGTAAGTTACCGCTTGATCAATTGATCGCAGTGCAGATTTAGAATTGTGTTGAGAATATAAAATCATACCCCTGAATAGTAATGAACATGCAATAATCCTCTGTAGGATAACAGATTGTATGTCTTGAAATGAATCAACAAGTGTTTTAATCATTGAAACAGCATGCTTTAGGTTGTTGAGTTCGTATTGGCAAATGATTTTCAAGACTAGGATCAATGCACCAACATGCTGTATTTCTATACCACGAGATTTCTGCCAATGACAATTTTGCTGGACATGCTCTAGTTTTACAGTGGCTTGTTCAAAATCTCTGGATTCTAAATCTCCAAGAATACTCACGATGAATTGTTTTTGATTTGCCGTCATCTGTTCAGGGTTAACAGAAGAAAGGGGATCTATCATTTTCGAATCCCCAATTATCATGAAATCAGTCCTGAGAGCTTCATAGGCCAATTCTGTGATTTCATCTAAAAGCAATGAGATGAAAGGAACATCATCTGACGAATAATATGCAGACATAAAGTGTACCATCTGTAGTACATCAGTAGATTGATCGCTGAAGCGAGACAACCGATAATAGATAGGAAAGAGTCGCTCGGTGACTCTATATTTATGCATCTTGCCGATGCCATGAATTACTATGAGGCCCCGTTTGACAAGTCTTCCGAGCATGGTTGAAACTGTACGAATATCCATTCGTGCACGAGTACAAATTTCACTAGGGGTTGACGATTGCCAAAGATCCACAACTGCCAAGAACACCCTTCTTTCTGTTTTGGGTAACGCATTTATTTTTGAACGAAAATAATCAGTCTTTTCGTCCATCAGATGCACCAATATGTTAAGTAAGGTTGAAGTGTTCTCATGATTGGCACTTTGAGCCATCATGGTTAAAAGTCTTGGATTGCTATCACTGAGAATCTCCAATGGACGAATCTCCTTTTTTGTGAGACGAACTTTGGTCACTGTTACCCAAACATTCTGGCAGTCCACAGTGTCCAATGGATCTAGTTCAACAACCTTAAAAAACCCGTAGAATGGTTCGTTGCTATCTCGAAGCTTATTGAAATAGGAATTGGCGGTTGACAATAGAATAATTTCGGGTACTGTTTGCAAAATTTTTCTAAGTTGCCATCCGAAGATATCAGGCGTATTGTTCAAGAGTGATTCTAAGTTCTCAACCATCAGGACTAACCTTTTGCCAAGTTGGTCATAGGTTTCCATAACCGCATTGAAAGCATGAGTCTCTAGCAACTCACTATTCCATTTCTTACACAGGGACAAATGAAAATTGTCTAATTCTTTAGCAATCTCAGGTTCAGAACGAGCACACTCTCTGGCCAGATGGAACATGGCCTCCAGCCAAAACTCTCCAATATTAGAGATTTCATGGTTCTCTTCAGAAAAACGAACGGGAAATAAATGGGAAGATAGCTCATGATTGATACGTAATTCCGATTCAATACGGGCTAAAAGAAATGACTTGCCTTGTCCACTGGTTCCTACGATCAGTCCATGTTGACAAGATGGGGTATCTACGTTGCTACGAAGTAGTTTAGCAACAATGTCTATGGTATACTTTCGAGCCACAAAATGATGTATAACATCCTCATCAGACTGAACAATCCCAGAATTAAATGTTCTCATTTGAAATGCTACATCTTGATATAATGATGAGTGAATTCTTGTTCAGACAACAACTGCAACACCATTCACAAAACGATTCCAAACCTCATGTGAATAGATTGTCCCAAATCAGTTGTTCGTCACTTGATCAAGAGCGAAGGCCTTGGTCAAGTTGATGTAGGGGCACATAATTGTCTCTGTAACTTGCTCCCCCCCACCAGTCTTTCAAAAGTCGAAAAGCAAACGTATACCTCCCGTTCACACGTACCAAATATCCATCGTGTGTTAACACATCAAGCACTTCCACAACATGTTGTGAAATATTTTCAATAATTTCGCCATAGATTTTTTCAAGAATTATTCGTCCCTCTTGGTTAAAATGACTCTGAGTAGCCACCTCTGTTAGTATAATATCAGCGATGAAATAACTTTTTTGACACAGTGCATTCTGGAGGCGCGATCGATAATGATCAAGATCAACTTGCCCAGCTGGTCCTAACATTTCAGAGTGATAAACAGTACTAACATTTTTGACGGAAATCGAGTCAAGGTGATATTTTGTAGCATAATCAATCAATCGTCCAAAAAACGATTGAATATGATGGGGAATACCAATCCCGAGAGTTTCATACATTGCCTCAGCTACGCCATTTTCTATGCGCAGTTCTTGAGTATGAGCAAGGGTCTCAATACACCTGATGGAGTGATCTTTATCCCATGGCTGGAGCTGATATGAATAAAGATAGTTGATCTTTTCAGGCATACCCAATCTTCGTAACATGGGTGCAAGACCAATACTTCCAGAAACAACTAAAACAGGGCTCGTCTTCGTAGCTCGCTGTAATTCTGCACGTAACCAACTTAAAAATAAACCAACTCGCAGAGCATTCCCATCTTGGTCTACTAATCTTTTCAAGAACACGGGCATTTCATCAAGAACCAATAGAGTTGGGTTTTCATGATCAGAGAACTGTTCTATAATATTCTCGCCAAGAAGTCTCCAGTTTTTGTCATTAATTTCCGCACGTAGCTTCAAGCGAAAATCTGAAAAACTGATTTCTTCAATGCTATCTCTCATCTGTTTCAACCATCGCTTGAAGAAGCGAACAGAAGATGGCTTTCCATGTTGAACAGTCGCTACTATTTCTGCAATGACATCCTCTGGTTCAGAGGAGCGCTCAAGATCACAGTACAGAAATGTCCAGCCATCATGTTGAAGTTGTCTGCCAATCTCTTGCAAAATACTAGTCTTCCCCATACGCCTATGCCCAGTTAGCAATATATGGTTACCATTAACTATACGTTTTTTGAGGATTTTCAGATCAGCCTCCCTGTCAAAAAAATCATCTCCGCTTACCCAGCGTCCAGTCGTTGATTGCATTTGAATAATAAGTTATTAAGATGATTCATGAGACAACAGAAATGTTGTCAACAATTTTGTTGATATAACATTCTCATCACAATGATGTTTCACTGATTTGGAGAAATCCATATTCATAGGTAAACACTTTAACGCAGTGCATAATCAAGTTCAATACGCGGTAGACAGGAAACTATTGAGTTCGTTGTGCGCCCTCCAAAACGCAAATTATAGTTGTCGTCAAACAACCATCATCATCAATGCCATTATCTGCTATCTCTTCTTGAGTTGTCCATACATTTGCGCGAAGATCTACATGCTCCCATTCAGTACCTGAATCCACGATAGCAATCACAACTTTGGGATTTCCTTCCTCGCTCTTTACAATACTCCATGCCTCTGGTAGCCGCAAACTCTCTAAATCTGTTTGATCCATGAAGAAAGGATTCTCTGGAGTTATTTCAAGGGATCTTGTTTGCGATTGAGGGGCACAGGCTCAGCATATACCACCTGCAATACTGGATCCAATTCCTTAGCAACCTCATGAGGAGAAACGCCAACATCTTAATGAATATAATAGGTGCGGTGAAGAGCCATGAGATTAAATCTCGTCTCTGGGGGTAGGCTCCACATGATCAAGAAATGGATAGACCCTTTCAATCAAAGATATCTGATACTACGACGCTTTTTGATCAAATTCCAGTAGACCCGAACTCTTTGACTTGTGCGCGATGAACATGTCTTGCTCAAACTGCACCACAACGAAATTTGGTAGATAATTCGTTTCCTCATGCTCTTGACCCAAAACGAAAGATACATCATAGAATGAGACCAACAGTAGTAGCGCTCTGAAAAATCATGCATTGCAGTAAATATCAATTTTTTTTGTCATCACTCAATAGTCTAGTTGTTGGCAGGTCATTCAATAGATGTGAGTCAGAAGTGTTGGAATCCTTGCCGTGAGGCTATTCAGTAAAATATTCAGCGCTATTTTGGGCCTGTTGTACTATTTTCATGAAACTCAGATATCTAAGTCACGCTTTCTGAGAACAAATAATCCCTCAGTTCCACTGGTAACGATCAATGTTCCACTCTTAAAATACGGATAGTTACTCCAAGAGGTTGAACCATGACCAGGTTCAAAAAAGCCGATCTCTACAGGAGCTTCTGGGACAGTAATATCAAGAATTCTAAGACCTGCCCCATAATTAGACTGATACATTAGATGGCCCCTGATATACAAATTATGATCCGTATCAGATGTGGTTGCAATGTATTCAGTGATCAATACTGGATCATCAAGGTCCAAGAGGTCCCAGACCAAGGTCCGCGTTCCCTTTACCAATCCTTGTGGCTCATCTCCTTCGTCATTCATGTAAAAGTACCTATGATCTTCCGTCAGCCATCCTTGATGGGTATAAGCGACTTTCGGGTAGGTCGCTACTGAGATTGCTACAGGATTATCCTTATCTGTCACATCGGCGATACTAAGGGCAGTTTCATTAGATCCAAGACATATTTCTCTCCCGAAATACTCTAAATCTGGACCAGAATAAATAACACACTGCGCATCATGTGTATATCCTGTTTTGCCCCTTCCAGTATTCGGATCTGCAAAACAACCAGCAAATGATATATTCGCGGGATCACGCAGATCCAACATATGAAGACCTCCACCGCATGTTTGCCCCCCTCGACTAGCACCGACCACATAACCGAAGCCGGTTTGTTCATTAATTACAATGTTATGCGCACTGGCAATCCCCGTATAAATCGCAGTTTCCTTGAAGGTGACTGGCGGATCATGCACTTCACGTAGCTGAGATAGATCAAAAATCTGCACGCCATGCTGCTCTGCACCGTCAGCAACGACATACGCATGATCAGCATAGACTTTTATATCTCTCCACACATTCGCAACGGATCCATCGGTCATGGGTAAGTCCCCCAAATATTTTGGAGATACAGGGTCTGTCACATCAACGAAAGAAGTGCCATCGTTACGTCCAACCAGAGCATACTCTCGAGAGGTTTGAGGATCTGTCCATCCCCAGATATCATTAAGCCTTGATGCGCGGGTTCCTCCCATTTGGGGGAGGGGCAGAAATGCGGTCAGATCCACATTTTCACATGACCATCTAGATGCCATCCCCTGATTGCAACGTACTTCACCACCTGTGATCGCGTCGTGGCTTTTAATTTCATTGATCAATGTCAGTTCTGTGTTCCATCCCGATTCTTGTTGTCTCAAAAGGATCGCTCCCCCTGCACGGGCATCCATGTACACTGCTCCTACGACCGCAATCCCTTTGTGAACGGCTAGACTACTGCCGAACGCAGCCCGCCCAATGGATTCGTGAGGATGGAGAATCAAGGAATTTATCCATCCATTTCCCTCTGCCTTAAATTGATGCACTGCGCCTCTGCCGCGATTACTACGATTTGCCCCGACCCACAGGTCTGCTCTGGAGAATGCAAGCGCCGCTCCAAATTGAGCGGACCGTTCTTGGTTCTGCGGTTGCAATAGATTATGGATCAGCAATTGCTTGCTTTCAGAGTTGAATTCCATTTCTAAAACAATTCCCGTGCCCTCTCCATAAAATGGCGCACCCGCATATATGCGTTCCTGATTGATCATCACTGAACTCCCTAATCGACTGGATATTGATAGAAAATCAGGAGACACTTTATCTATTAAGGTCCAGTGACCTGATTCATTTGAATATGCATAAACTGCACCTCTACTTTCCGATTGTGACAGAGCGCTGATCGCGCTGAGATTTTCTTCTATGGCAAGGGTTGATCCGAACCTGTCTCCAGGGCCTAGATCATCAGGAATTAAGATTTGTGATTCTGAGAATGATCCATCCGTATTTTCGTTGACTACATAAACAGCTCCCTTGGATTGGTGTCGCCCAGGCGCGCCGATCAGAATTTGATGGTTATCCACAGCGATAGATAATCCAAATTGATCCTTAGGATGACCATCTGAAGCAGTGATTCTTCCTACCTGCTCCCACCTGTCGTTGAATCTAAATACATAGACCGCCCCTTTGGAGTCATCCGCTTCGTGAGCGGAAATATACAACGTCTGATCTTGGACAGCTATGGTTCTTCCAAACCGCTCTAGTTTCTCATTGACTCTAAGAATGGTTGGCTTTTCGGATGGATCATTCGCCTGATATACATAAACTTCACCAGAAAACGCAACGTTTCTGGTTTCCCCGATAAATATATGTTGATCGGTCATCGCCAGTGCACCGCCGAAGGATTGAGCCATCGCATAAGACACCAGGAGCGAACAACACATACATAGATAAATGGCACGTATCATGGGTCAAATAGTTTCACGGTCTTAAAGATACATCATTTGTTGAGATGATGGCAAATCTGAAGTTGGTGTAACAAGTGCCTTACTCTGGTGATTTAATCAAAACATTAACGTGGCGGGTATATTTGAACCAAATCGGGATGCAGTTACAGCGGCATGGCCCAAGCTAAAAGACTGGCTTGACTCAACACTTGGATGTGCTGATGACCTTGATGGACTTCTTTTTCTGATAGGCCTACAAGAATCAGATCGTGGCTACGAGCCAGATCTTGATAAGGCATCAAAACAGCGCCTGATTAATGAAGGGACTTACTGCGTACTTGAACGCCTTGGGTGTTTTGAGAGGGTTGGCCGGGAAATGGATGGCTATTGGATTTGGGAGCCGCATGAGGATTTACCTGAGGAGATGAGTTCTTCTGAGCAGGATCTATTACTGCGCGCGGGAATTCTACACTACTTTGAACCCTACTTAAATTCATGAAAATTACACAATTGTTATATCTAAGTCTATGGATTATGATACTGATGGGCACCGCTAGTTGCCTGATGCAGAGCGCAAACGGACTACAGGAAACAAATTTTTTTGAAATCTCTACCCCAATGGGGGTGATGATCATTGAACTCTATGATGATACTCCGATTCATAGAGATAATTTCAAAAAACTCGTGAGTGAAGGCACTCTTAGTGGAACTACATTTCATCGGGTCATTGGAGGTTTTATGATTCAAGGAGGCGATCCTAATTCAAAAGACGATGACCCAAATAACGATGGATTGGGAGGGCCTGGCTATACGCTTCCTGCTGAGATCGTTTCAGGTCGTTACCATAAACGAGGCGCACTGGCCACCGCACGATCTGGCGATAATATGAATCCTGAAAGAGAATCCAATGGAAGTCAATTCTACATTGTTCACGGTAGTATTTACCCTGAGGAATCTCTAGATCAAATCCAGAGCCGTCTGCAACAAATGATCCCAGATTCAACCTTTGAATTCTCCAGCGAGGCAAGGTCACACTACATGTCAGAAGGTGGTGCTCCCATGTTAGATGGAATGTACACAGTTTTTGGGGAATTAGTATCTGGCTTTGATGTGTTAGATCGAATTACGCGTGTCTTGACTCCGAATCGGGCTGGCCAGCGAGGCCTTCCTAATGGAGATATGCCAATGATTCCAATCACTATGGAGGTGCTCCCTCTTCCCGGTTATGAGCGGTAAATCATCATCCGAAAGAATGACAGAAGTTTCATATAGATGGTGTCTAATCAGCGCAATAGAAGAACAAGCAAACAGGAATTTTCAACGTTTCTGTTTGTTCAGCCACTGGCAGAGCACTTTTACTTCATCAACTATACCCGAACATCGATATCCGTGCAGTATTCAATGGTTAGAATCTTGATTGAGTCTACGGTAGGCAAATGCTATCGTTTTATTACCGAAGCAGAAGTCAACACATTCAAATGAGTGATGATGGCCAAATTAACATTAACGGATGGTAATTCACATGACCACTAAAATTAATACCCTAAATTTCACGCATAAAGATATTTGTGAGTGACGTTACATATATGGCACATTGCTGATGCTGACCATAGAGATACCACTAAGACCCGTCATACCTACCGTGACTCTACAGGAACCACCTACCAGCCAGTGATCTCAGTCAAGTCTCTATACTCCTAATATTTTCCACAATATAATTTCAGTTAATTTGTCATTTATCCTAATAGAATAGTATAAAAACCATACTGCGGAAGTTATTTATATTGATCCACCTGCGCTGAAATAATTTCATGGGACACATTCGGATAAATCTAAGGTTTTCTTATTTTGAACCATGAAAATATTTGATGTGACTTTTATGAATCCACCTGAACGAGAAAATCATTAGGTCTATGTTCAGTCACCTGCATAATTTACCCTAATACTCATCACTGTGTTTGAGAATCAATGCCACGCCTTCAGTTTAAGGGTAAAAATTTAGTGAAAAACTATCATATATCAGTACCTTTCCACGAACTGATTCCAGTACAAGAAAAAGGGTTAAGCCTACAAGATAATCTCGTTATTCATGGAGATAATTTGGCCACTCTGAAATCTCTGTTATCATTCTATCGTAATAAAGTTAAATGTATTTTCATTGATCCTCCATATAACACGGGCAATGAAAGTTGGCAATACAATGATAATGTTAACTCGTCGCTGATCAAGGACTGGCTGGGAAAGGCTGTGGATCGTGATGATCTGACTCGGCACGATAAATGGTTATGTATGATGATGCCCCGCATCAAACTTGTTCACGAACTGCTTCGTGAAGACGGGGTGATTTTTATCTCCATTGATGATAACGAGGTGCATCATCTTCGTTGTTTGATTGATGAGATTTTTGGCGAGGAGAATTTCCTCACGAGTATTGTATGGCATCACCGAAAGAGTAAACAGAACGACATCGGTGTATCACTTGGACATAATTACATTCTTGGATATACCAAAAATTATGAAAAATTTAAACTCAAATCAATTCCAGTGGACGAGAGCCAGTTCTCAAATCCAGACAATGATCCGCGTGGGCCTTGGACACTAGACCCAATGGATGCTCCCAATGTGCGCCCTAACCTCACTTACGAAATTGTAAATCCTACGACAGGGCGAGGATATTATCCTCCGAAGGGACGATGCTGGCGTTTTTGCAAAGAAAAATATGATCAGGCATTTGAGGAGGGCCGCATCGTCTTTGGTCGTTCGGGCAGAGCTAAACCACACTATAAACGATTTTTAGAGGAGATCAAGGAGAAAGGACGATCTGGCAGGATGTTGGCACGGCAACAAATGCTACAGAGGAATTGATTCAAATTTTTGATGACAAAGGTGTATTTAAAACCCCTAAACCCAGTGACCTGATTCGTAAGATTGTGCTACTATCGACGGATCTTGACTCCATTGTTCTTGATTCATTTGCTGGATCGGGCACTACAGCTCATGCTATTCTGGCGCAAAATCATGAAGATGGTGGGAGCCGTCGTTTTATTTTAGTAGAATGTGAAGATTATGTAGACTCTACAACCGCTGGACGTGTTCGGAGAATCATTAAGGGCGTATCCAATGCCAGAGACGCGTCTCTCAAAGCAGGCTTTGGTGGCACATTTAGTTAGGGAATTATATACGTGAGTACCCATCAATTAGACGGCTACCTGTTGCGTATCCATTTCACGGATCATAGGAGTTCCTGACGGAAACGCTCCTCCACGTGCAGATGCCCCAATCCCGAAGGCCTGTAATACATTCGCAGATGCGTTGATATCTGCGTGATCCGTATGGCCACACGCCATACACTCAAATCTACTTTGTGTCTTGCGATTGACTTTATCTGTATGACCACACTGGTTACAGCGTTGACTGGTATACTTCGGATCAACAAGAATCACGTTGCCGAACTTGTCATCGCAATAAGACTTGAACCGTCGCCATCCAGCGTTCTGTATGACGCGGTTCAACCCCGCCTTCGCCCTCACATTGGTTCCAGGCTTCTCAACCGTACCCTTAGCGGACTTGGACATAGCCGTGATCTTCAAGTCTTCACGTTTCAACGTATGGGCTTTATTGGACAATTGACGGCTATGTTGATGCGCCGCATTGACTCTGCAATTCTTCTGTTTTCGCTTCCACTTGTTGATCTTACGCTTCGTTCGTTTGTATCTACCCGATCCCTTTTGTTGCCGGGCTAATTTACGTTGATACCGACGGATCTTAATCTCTTTATCCGTCAAGTCAGGGAGCGGTAACATGCCCTGTTCGCCATCCGTTGATGAATACGAAATGTTATAGGTGTTCACGTCAATACATATCTCTTTGCCGTCATCTACATGCTCTGGTAGATAGACTTTGTAGAGCACGGATATCTTCCAGTACCTGCCGTCTTTCTTCACGGTTACTTCAATAGGTTCTCCGTCTGGATAAGGATTACCACCGTGCCTACGTATCTTCATCCATCCAACCTTCTGGATGTAGATACTGTCATCCACAATCTTAAACGTTCCTTTTGGAGCTGTGAAGGATTTATGGTTGTACTTGTTATGGAACGTAGGATGATCACGGGTTCCTTTGAAGAATTCTTTCCACGCCTCTGCCTGATGCTTTAAGGTGTAACGAACAATGTGTGATGAGTACTTGGATAACCAACCCGTTTCTTTACGCAGGATTGGGTAGCGTTTAAATAACGAATACACAGATGTGGATGGGTTTTCAGTATCCTTATCTTTGACTTCGCCGTTAATTTGTTCAAGGATCGAGTTCCATACAAACCTACATGCTCCGCAAAGCCCCGCCAAGAGATGGGCTTTCCACTGCGTACCGGGTAATAGGCGGTACTCTATTCCACGATAGGAACAGTTTGAATCTGAAGGGTTAGAAGCCTTTTTAACAGGCATGATATCAAGGTTACGTTGGTGTTATGGTAAGCAATAGGGTAGACTGCGTATCTATCCTATTGTGTCTGTTAAACTTTGCCAAAATAGAATGGTTCCATTCTTTGGGTACTCACGTATATAATTCCCTTTAGTTACTTTAAATTGGGACGTGCTATGAAAAAGGAATCTCTACTTGACGGTTCGCATCTGCCATCATGGGAAAATTTAATCTCTTATGTTTTTTTCAATGCTACAGGTCAAGAGTTTGATCCTAATGTGGTCAATCAGGATACTGGCTTTATTGGAGAGACCCATACCCATGATGTATACCTTCTTTACGAGCCCGATGTAGAGAGACTCAAGGATATCGCTCTATCATTATCCGAAGCCAAAGCGTTACCATCAGGCCGAAAAAGAAAACTTGTGTTTGCTCCAGCAAAATATCTAGACAGAGAATTTCTTCATAAGTACAGTATTGACTTTCAACAACTGCCTTTTGAGATATATGAAGCGATAGATTAAGATTAGGATATGGTTCTAAAAGATTACCAACAACGCGCACTTGCAACAGTCTCAGAGTTTCTTCAGTTGTTATCAATTACAAAAGAAAAAGAGAAACAGGAAAGAGAAAATGATCCTGAATGGGGAGGGTTTAATTGGGTGCGGAGAGCGTGGGAAAAAGTCCTACCAGATAAAGAGTACAAAAGCCGATTAAATGGATTGGGAGAACATCTTCCGGTCTTCTGCCTCAAGATTCCGACTGGTGGCGGAAAGACATTATTAGCCACCCGCGTGATAGATCTCGTGAACGCACACTTCCGACAAAGTCGGCGCGGATTGGTACTGTGGATTGTGCCAACCAACCAAATCTATGCACAAACCCTGAAAGCATTAAAGGACCGAGACCACCCTTACCGCCAACAACTTGACTTATCCTCAGGCCAACGTACATGCATCTTTGAAAAAACATCGTCCTTTGGACCCACACACATCGCTGAGAACTTATGCATTCTTCTGCTCATACTTCCGTCAGCGAATCGTGGATTAACGACAAAGGATCAACTAAGGATCTATCATGATAATGGAAGATTTGCTCAGTTCTTTCCCTCAGATGACGAATCTTCTAAGCATATTGAATTTCTAAAGCGTTATCAAAACTTAGACACCTTTATGCAGCCAGGGGCCTTAGGAGAACAATCTGTAAAAACCTCGCTTGGCAATACGATACGTCTTCTCAAGCCATTAATTATACTTGACGAAGGACACAAGGCATACAGCGATATTGCGAAAAAAACCCTTGAGGATTTTAACCCATGCATGATTGTTGAGCTCTCAGCCACACCAAGCAAGTTTTCAAATGTACTCATTGATATTCGCGGTGTAGAACTCAATGCCGAGGAAATGATCAAACTTGATCTTCATATTCGTAACAAAAAGGACAGTGATTGGCGAAGCACACTCAGTGAATCAATTCAGCATCGTGAATTTCTTGAATCTGAAGCTCGACGTTACGAAGCTGAAACAGGTATTTATATTCGTCCGATCTGTGTCATTCAAGTAGAGAGAACTGGGAAAAATCAAAGAATGTCAGGATATATTCATACGGATGATGTTAAAGAGTTCTTGCTTATGGACCCTGAAATCAAAACAGAGCATATCGCGATCAAGACAAGTGACAGAGATGATCTGAAAGAGATTGAAGACGAGGATGGTCTGTTATCCCGACATTGCTCCGTTCGTTTCATCATTACCAAACAAGCCTTACAAGAAGGATGGGATTGTTCATTCGCGTATTTGCTAACGATCCTTACAAACCCTATGTCAAAAACTGGCTTGACCCAGCTTGTGGGGCGGATTCTTCGACAGCCTTACGCACAAAAGACGGGTATAGCCCATTTGGACGAGAGTTATGTCTATTGCTTTAGTCGTAGTGGGAATGAAATTCTAAAAGAAATCAAAAAAGGATTTCATCTAGATGGATTACAAGGGCTTGAGCCCATCAACACATCCGTAGAGCGTGATTTTACAATAACACAAAAACAAAAAATCACACCTCGGGTACGGTATCAACAAGCCATTGATGACCTTATTCTTCCAGCATTCATGATTAGGAATGATAGCGGTTGGAGATTGGTTCGCTACGAAACAGATATTCTTTCACAAATACTCTGGAGTGATATTGATATTTCTCCGATTGGAGAATTAATACTTGAAAAAAACAGTAAAGACAGTGATGATTTTATCATGAATCTCACGGATGAGTATTACATTGAAAACTCATCGCATTCAACCGATGCTAGGTCAGTCGATTTTTGCACATCAGCTGGCCATTTGATTGACTTAGTGCCCAATCCTTGGCATAGTTATAATTTTATTGAGCGCACATTCGGTATTCTTCGCGAACGCTATTGTGAAGACCATCTAGCCTATCACTATGTCTTTATCGTTGAGCAACTTCGCCATCTACTTGAAAAGGAGCGAGACCGTCTTTCAAAAATGATCTTTTATTCTCTTTTAGAGACAGACACGATACGATTTCTTGTGGTCACTGAGGATATAGGACTAAATCGTTTACCCGAAGAGATGGATGATCCAAGTGGAAAACGTGCGAACCGAGAAGATGGCGCTCCTTATCAGATGCGTCTTTTTGAAGTGATCCCAGAAAATGACCTTAATCAGTTAGAAACGAAAGTTGCGACTTACCTTGATCAACAAGCGCAACTCTTTTTTTGGTATCGGAATCGAGCTCAAAAGGACTACTACGTACAAGGGTGGAAGCCTCAGAAAGTTTATGCCGACTTTATTGTGACGCTCAAAGATAATACGTATGAAGATTTTGAATCATTTCAGGAAGTATTCGTGGTTGAAACCAAGGGCACTCACTTAGCGAAGTCTGAAGACACTGAGTACAAGCGATCAATATTTGATGTCTGCAACCAGCACGCGCAAAAAGTTGGCTGGTCGACCTTAGCTCCAAAGATGCAGGATATTATGGTGCGTAACAGCGTCATAGATGAGAATGATTGGAAGTCACGCCTGAATGCGATGCTAACTTGAAATCATTAACTCACATACTTGAAAAAAACATACGATCTGCAATGATTTGATGCCCACCTATGACCGTAGTCACCAGGATAGCTTACAACCTTACTCAGAGGATTTATTGCTTACCGCAATAGTTAGAATACACATCTTATAGCCTTAATGATTAATCATCTTACCCATCAAAAACTCTCTGAGCAAGAGATTATCCGTCGGCAATCCAAAGAAGCACTGGAAACTGCAGGTATCAATCCCTATCCCTACGCTTGGGCTGTGTCTGATCATATTGGCTCCATACTTGATGAATTTGACGAAAATACCCCTCTAAAATCAGTCTCAGTTGCGGGGCGCATATTGAGTCGGAGGATCATGGGTAAAGCCTCCTTTTTTGATCTTCAGGATGCCACTGGACGGATGCAAGTCTACGTCCGAAGAGATGACTTACCCGAAGAATTCTACAATAAGATTTTCAAACGCCTCATTGATATCGGTGATATTGTTGGCATTGAAGGGAGCGTATTTCGTACACGAATGGGAGAAATCACCATCCATGCCTCAAAATTAGAGTTACTAGCCAAAGCATTACGCCCGCTGCCAATCGTCAAAGAGCAGGAGGGGAATGTCTTCAATGAGGTCACTGAAAAAGAATTTCGTTACCGACATCGCTATGTAGACCTCACCATCAATCCTCATGTGCGAGAGACGTTCGTTCACCGCGCTAAGATGGTGACGGCTATTCGGAAGTATCTTGACGAAAAGGGCTTCGTTGAAGTCGAAACCCCTGTACTACAACCGATTTATGGTGGAGCTTCAGCCCGGCCATTTAAGACGCATCATAATGCGCTAGATATGCCACTATTTATGCGAATTGCTGATGAACTATATCTGAAACGATGCATCGTTGGTGGGTTTGATGGCGTGTATGAAATCTCCAAAGACTTCAGAAATGAGGGGTTGAGTCGGTTCCATAACCCCGAGTTCACTATGTTAGAGTTATACGTCGCCTTTAAGGATTACCTGTGGATGATGGAACTCGTTGAGGAATTGATTGAATCCACGGCCATCGCGTTGCATGGTCAAAACAGTGTTCCATGTAACAGCGAAACCATTTCATTTGAGAGACCTTGGCCACGGATTTCTTTTTTTGAAGCCATCGCTCAGCACACGGGGCACGACCTGTACCAAAAAGATATAGACATCGTCCGGGATGCCGCCCAGTCTTTAAATATTGAGATGATGCCTTCAATGGGGCAGGGGAAATTATTAGATGAAGTATTTAGTAGTTGTGTGGAACCGCACCTAATTCAACCGACCTTTATCACTGATTATCCTATTGAACTAAGCCCCCTTGCAAAGCGGCATCGCAGTAGAGAGGGGCTCGTTGAGCGCTTTGAGATGTTTGCTGGAGGTAAAGAACTCTGCAATGCTTTCAGTGAGCTCAATGATCCTGATGACCAGCGTCAACGATTTGAAGAGCAGCTCCGCCTACGCAGAGATGGCGATCAGGAGGCAATGGAAATGGATCACGATTACCTTCGCGCGCTTGAATACGGAATGCCCCCGACCGCTGGATTGGGTGTCGGAATTGATCGTTTGGCCATGCTAATGACGAACCAATCGAGTATTCGCGATGTGATTCTGTTTCCACTCATGAGACCAGATGATGTGCAATCAGTAGATGGTCAATAGATCGCTCGGCCTCGTCCCTATTTCTGAGCCAATGCTTTCTTGTGGGCAAGAAATTGTCTGGCAGCCCGAACATTACGCATAAACCCCTCATACTTCGCGCGCTTAACTGCACTTCCTTTGAAGCGTTTACGGAATGCTTCAAGATCTAATTCCTCCCAGTCATCCAGAGATGTATCTGTGACACCCTCCCGAGGTAATAGCCTCGGATCGGTCGTTTTACGACTGAACTTGTTCCACGGACAGACATCCTGACAAATATCGCACCCGAAAATCCAGCTCTCCTGCTGTGTGACAATGTCATCGGGAAATGAATGTCCACGATGTTCTATGGTCCAATATGAGATGCAACGATTGGCATCAACCACATAAGGTTGATAGATGGCATCTGTAGGACATGCATCAATGCATCGCGTACAGGTCCCGCAGTGATCATAGTTTGCGACATCATCACACTCAAGTGGGACATCAATAATGAGCGTCCCGATAAAAAACCATGACCCAAGTTGAGGGCTAATGAGATTTGAGTTCTTGGCAATCCATCCCAAGCCGCTTCGCTGAGCCCACACCTTATCCATGACGGGTGCAGAGTCAACAAACACTCGGCCAGAGAGAGTCTTGACCTCATTTTCCAACCATGCATACAGCTGATACAGGCGCTCCTTCAATACTTGGTGATAATCATCTCCCCATGCATAGCGGCTGATCTTTGCATTACTACTGGCATGCTCTACTCCTTGCCAGTATCGATACAATAAGGTTACAACACGCTTTGCATCTAGCACTAATTGACGAGGATCTACTCGCTTTTCAAAATTCCGTGCCATGTAGTCCATAGACGCATTCTGCCCATTGATCAGCCATCTCTCAAGTCTCTCGGCTTCATGATCAAGCCGCTTGGCCTCTGCAACTCCGCATGCATCAAAACCAAGTCTTTTTGCTTCTAGCTTCAATCGCTTGGTGAGTGTCCTGTACTGATCCGATGCAACCATCCAATATTGGTAGATTTTCTCTAAAAATATCAAAATAGATGGATCTATATAAAATGAGAATTAATAGGGGCTTCAGCCTTTTCTAAAGTCATGATTTTGAGTATAGATACCAATAATAGCCACTTAATATTAGGGAATTATATACGTGAGTACCCATCTATTTGACGGCTACCTGTTGCGTATCCATTTCACGGCTCATAGGAGTCTCTAACGAGAACGCTCCTCCACGTGCAGATGCCCCAATCCCGGAGGCCTGTAATATATTCACAGACGCGTTGATGTCTGCGTGATCCGCCATACACTTAAACTTACTTTGCGTCTTGCGATTGACTTTCTCGGTATGTCCACACTGGTTACAGCGTTGACTGGTATACTTCGGATCAACAAGAATCACGTTGCCGAACTTGTAATCGCAATAGGTATTGAACCGTCCCCATCCAATGACGCGGTTTAACCCTGCTTTTGCCTTCACATTGGTTCCAGGGTTCTCAACCGTGCCCTTAGCAGACTTGGACATGTTCTTGATCTTCACGTTTCAACGTATACGCCTTATTGGACAATCTACGGCTATGTTGATGTGCCGCATTCGTTCTGCAGTTCTTCTGTTTTCGCTTCCACTTGGCAATCCTTCTCTTTGTCCGTAAGGATCTACCAGATCCTTTCTGTTGTCGGGCTAACTTTCTTTGCCACCGACGGATCTTAATCTCCTTATCCGTTAAGTCAGGGGTCGGTAACATGCCCTGTTCGCCATCCGTAGAGGAATACGAGATGTTATAGGTATTCAAGTCAATGCCAATCTCTTTGCCATCGTCCACCTTCTCTGGTAGATTAGTGACTTTGTAAATTACGCTCATCTTCCAGTACCGTCCGTCTTTCTTCACGGTGACTTCAATCGGCTCACCGTCTGGATAAGGATTACCTCCTTTCCTACGAAACTTCATCCAGCCAACCTTCTGGATATAGACATCATTCCCTCGGATCTTAAACAGTCCTTTGGTCGCCGTAAATGAATTGTATTGAAACCGATTATGGAACGTAGGATGATCACGGGTCCCCTTAAAAAACTCTTTCCAGGCATCGGACTGATGCTTTAAGGTGTTTCGTACAATGTTGGACGAATACCGATTCAACCAAGAAATGGTTGGGCGAAAAGAAGTGTATCTCCTACTTAATGACGGCCAGGTCAATTCTGGATTATCCTTATGTTCGTCTTTATCGTCCCTGTTGATTTGGTCAAGAAACGTATTCCATACAAACCTACATGCTCCGCAAAGCCCTGCCAAGAGTTGGGCTTTGCACTGCGTACCGGGTAACAGGCGGTACTCTATTCCACGATAGGAACAATTTGAATCTGAAGGGTTAGAAGCCTTTTGAACAGGCATGATATCAAGGTTACGTTGATGTTATGGTAAGCAATAGGGTAGAATCTCCTCTATCCTATTGTGTCTGCTAAACTTTACCGAAATCGAATGGTTCCATTCTTTGGGTACTCAGGTATATAATTCCCTAATATTAACCGTCGGATTATAACACGGTATTTAAAATGAGAAAAGCTAGGGCTTTTCTCGAATGCCGCTTACCCAGTAGGCATCCGGCAACTCATTAATAACATGACTAGTGACACAAAGAAAACTGTCAAGGGTTCCAAAACATACGAACTCTCTTGAGGCATCTTCCAATACCGATTACTTGGATGTCTTTGACGTAGATTTAAATCCTACCAGTTTCTGTCCTAAACCCGGCTCAATGGAAGGAAGGATTAAACAATGGACTGATCTTTTGTGGTGGAGCGAACGCTATCACGGGTGTTTGCGAAAGCCTATAAAGATTGTGCTTAAAAAGGTAATGAGTTTAGACGAAACCATTACGAACAAGGGCACCGATATGTACAGGGGCAATGTCAATCTATGCCCACATTATCTTGGCGGAACTACGACACACATCAATTATCTTAAAGAAGAGTACCCTCCTGAACAAGTACTGAAACAGGGCATAATTGATAAGCATAAAGGCGGATGCTACTGCGTGCCTATTCCCAGACATGGTTAATTGGACTGCCGAAACAGAGGATGACTTCTCCACAGTGAGGAGAATCTTCAAATCTAAATAGAAAGCCTTCAAGATGGAGGCCTGATGTGGCTACCACTTGATCAACGGAGCGCCAAAAGATCTGCCTCAATCGTATCGCACAACCCAGTTTTCCCCAGAGAGTCTCTTAACCGCACATAATAGCCACAAAGAAGGATAGAGGCACTTAATCTCTGTACACAAGCGTGTAAAGTAGCCTACCCGTTAGCAGCGATAGCCCATATAAAACACTTATCTAACTGTATTGTCAACTAATTTTGATCCGGATACAGCCCTCTCAAATAGACAGAGCCCATTGATTAAATACCTTTACAAATGATTGATGTATTTCCAAATTTATAAATGGAGATTTCTTCTTCCACTCTATACGGGTGTCAGTCCATAGTAGTGTGATCTAATTGACTGGGATCGTGTCAACTCGCCTAAATAGTGCAGCAGCCCCCTTCTTCGTTGTCTGCCCTGATTGACCCATACCCATTTCGGACATGCGTGACTCATCAACCCCATTATCAATGTAATACCGCATGACGGCCTTAGCACGATCTTCACTCAGTTGCTGAGCGTTACGCTCATCCCGCGAAGCATACCCCTCAATTCTTACATTTAATTCGCAATTCTCTAAGATTTGAAGGTTTTCCATCAACTGCGTACGCCCCGTATCGGTAAGAATGGACGAATTACGGTCAAAAAAGACGGTATTCATTTCCGAAACATCACATTCAAAGCACCCTGCCTCGGTGACATTCACATCAACTGTGCGTGTATCTTGACCCGCATCATTTACAAGTTCCAGCGTCACTGTATAGGCGCCAGGATTTGCATAAGTATGGGTTGGACTTGCCTCAGAGCTAATCTGCCCATCTCCAAAATTCCATGCATAGCTCAGTTGACCAGATTCTCCTGTATTTGCTGTAAATGTAATGCTAGGATTCTCATCGCAAACACTTACATTTTCACGACTAGCGGTGAGTGCAAGAATTTCAGCAGGAGCTAGAACACTGACTTGGCACCCTCCAGTCGCAGTTCCATGATCACTGGTTGCAAAAAACATCACGTCATAGGTCCCACCCGCTGTATAGGTATGTGTGGCCATCTCACTAGACGCTGTTCCACCGTCACCAAACTCCCACCTGAGTTCAATGGGCTGGGTTGCAACATCTGCATTGGTTTGAACCATGAATTCAGCAGATGAATTAGTCATCACTAAGCCAGTCGGACAAGTAAGTGCTCCAACTACTGGAGGAGTGATCGCCTTGGCAAAATTAATTTTAAATCCAACCCCAAAAGCATTCAGAAGGTCAACGCCGCCATATCCATAGTCAGATGCTCCGTCCAATGCCTCGTCATCCAGATGAAATCCAGCATTAAACTCGGTAAAAAATGATGTCTGTGTGTTCAAAGCTATATCCACGCCCAAACCGAGAACTGGCCCAAATGCACTGCCACTTTCCTCAGTTGTGTAAGGGGATTGATCTTGTACCACATTTCCAAATGAATAGGTCAAGCCAAAATTCACATAAAAAGCCGTGCGGGTAGATCGCTTCGCAAACGCATAGCGCCCCAAAGCTTGAATTGACGTTCGAAGAACATCGTCATTCTTGACGCCTTCATTGTCAGTCACGCGACTCGGAAACTGAGTGATCACAGGATATTCGCCAGAGGAAAATACAAGGCTTAACGAAAATGGGACACTTAATTGATACCCAAGCTCAATGCCCACATTCCAAGGGAATCCTAATTCAAATGTGTCACCATTAAAATTCACAGGAGACTGCTCATTATCCCCGAGATAAGAAGAAATACCAACTCTGGGCTTTACGAATAGATTTCCGTCAGGACGTAAGTTCTTGGCAAAATCCTGTGCTAACGCAGAAGGAAGTACCATAAGAATAAGCGAAAGAGATAAGAGACGGCGAAGCATCTTAGAAAATTGATATGCAGTATTCATTAAAAAATTGATCTATGCGAAATAAAATTCACCGATCACTTGAACTGGTTCAAGTGAAGTGAAATCTGAGATTTATAATGTGCAGCCTTGTTGCGATGAACGATACCCTTCGTCGCAAGACGGTCAATGTAAGCTTGTGTCTGAGGATATAAAGCCTGCGCAGAGGATTGATCATCGGATTGCAGTATCTTTTTAACCATGGTGCGCATGCGACTACGGTGCTCTCGGTTACGACGGCGACGCACGGCGTTTTGGCGAACTCGCTTGACAGCTGAAGCGTGTTGAGGCATTAGAAAAATATTCAGTTATAAGGAAAAACATTACAAGTTGGTTACACCGAAATTCGGTTAATCCATCATTTTACGTATAAAGGTAGGGACTGGTTCTTTTTGGTTTATGTCCTCATTCTTTTCAGGCGCATCGTCCTCATTGAGATACTTGATTTTAGTCATACCAGAATCTGCCTCCCCCTTGCGCTTTGCAACCCCGCGGCGCTCCCACGCGGGCGTATCCAATACCTTTAGATTATCCTCACCTTTATAGCCAAAACTTTTCTCTTCGGAAAGCAATTTTGTCGAGGTTTTACTGACCTCCATGTCTTTATCATCAAACCCTGTTGCTATCACGGTAATCCTCATTTTCCCCTCCAGATTATTGTCGACCACCACGCCAGTAATGATCTCTGTGTCCTCTCCTGCTTCTTTTTTGATGACCGCCATTGCCGAGTTGACCTCTTTAATCGGTACAGACCCAGCCGTGAGATTGACAAGAACATTTCGAGCGCCAGAGATGGAAACCCCATCCATCAATGGACTTGATATCGCCTCCATCGTAATGGGGGCAGCACCGTCTTTAAGATCTCCCATGGCGGCGCCCATAATTGCAGTCCCACTGTCTTTAATCGTGGTTCTCACATCTGCAAAATCTAAATTAATCAAACCTGTTTTGGTTATCAAATCACTAATGCCACGCGTGGCATCTCCCAATACATTATCTGCGCGTTGGAATGCATCAGAGAGATTCGTCGTTTCATCCGCAATGTCTAGCAGTCGCTCATTAGGAATCACAATGAGTGTGTCTACATGAATCTTCAAGCGCTCAATCCCGCTTAGTGCATAGTCCATACGTTTTGGGTTCTCAAACTCAAAAGGCTTGGTCACAATGGCGACAACCAGAATGCCCAATCGCCGGGCAATATCAGCGACAATTGAAACTCCGCCAGTACCAGTACCACCTCCCATACCAGCCGTTACAAATACCAGATGGAATCCGTGCAGTGCTTGTTCAATCTCGTCAATACACTCCATGATCGCCTGAATGCCTACCTCTGGACGCGCACCTGCTCCTAGCCCTTTGGTCAGCTCTCGGCCTGCTTGAATTTTGTGGTTGGCCAAACTCTTTTCTAAGTCTTGACAATCGGTATTGATGGCCATGAACTCAACGGATTCAAGCCCATCGTTGATCATGCTGTTGACAGCGTTTCCTCCCCCACCTCCGACACCCACGACACAAATTTTAGCTGTCCCATGATACGCAGCATCAAATGTGAACCGTTGCTTGGTTTGGTTTTCCATGATATTAGGTGTTGATTGTTTTTGAGTCATAAGCGAATGATTAGTCTAAAATTCATCAAACCAGCCCTTTATACGGCTGATTAGTTTAGTTACCATTGAACCGTTGTTTTCGTTACTCCCTCCTAGCCTCTCTCCATGTATATCTCCCAGATTATTGGGAGATAGACCGTACAGGACAAGCCCAGTACCCGTTGCATATTTAGGATCGGACACCTCTTCCCAGAGTCCACTGCCCTGTTTGGTTGGTTTCCCTACTCTGGTGTCAAGGCCAAGGACTTCATCGGCAAGATCTTTGGTATGTGAGATGAGGGATCCTCCACCGGTTAGAACTGCCGCCTGAAGATGTTTGCCATAACCGCTACGCTGAATTTCTAAGTCAGCAATCTCCAAAATTTCCTGCATTCTTGGCTGGATGATCTGCGCCAATGCACTAGAACTCATTGTTTTCTCAGGGCGGCCGCCAAGCCCAGAAATCTTTATCTCATCGTTATGATCACTATGGTCAACCATTGCACACCCAAACTGACACTTGAGTTGTTCAGCCTGATTACGCATCACACCAAGCCCCTTCCTGATATCTTCAGTCACATGATTTCCTGCAACAGCAATCACAGCGGTATGCCGAATTCTATGATCCTCAAAAATAGCAATATCGGTGGTTCCACCCCCAATATCAATCAATGCAACTCCAGCCGTCATTTCATCAGAATGGAGTACACTGTATGAACTCGCCAACGGTTCAAGGACAAGATCTGAAACATGGTATCCAGCTTTCTCTATGCATCGATCTATATTTTTGACAGCAGTGACTAATCCAGTGATGATATGGACATTCGCTTCAAGCCGTACTCCACTCATTCCCACTGGGTCAAAGACACCATCTTGCCCATCAACACTAAACTCCTGAGGAATGATATGAAGAATCTCCCGGTCTGGTGGCATAGCCACTCGTGTGGTATCTTCAAGCAATCGCTTGACATCTCTCTCAGTGATTTCAGGATTTGAGATTGTGATGACTCCACGACTCAGAGAACTCTTAATGTGATCCCCCGCAATCCCAACGATGACATTCTGAACTTCCACATCTGCTGCCCGCTCAGCAGCATGAATGGCCTTCTGGATTGAGGCGACCGTTTTATCAATATTGATGACAACCCCACGATTTAATCCTTTTGATTCGGCAATTCCCATTCCAAGGACATTGATCTGCCCAAATTGATCAGATTCAGCGACAACAACACATACTTTCGTTGTACCGATATCTAATCCGACAGTAATTTGATCAACCATAGTCATAACTACTATATCTCTTTTTCTTGTATTATAATCTGCCCCCGAAATCGCAGATCAATCATGTCAGGGACACCGTTGGCCTGCCCCCACTCATTCTCATTCCAAAACATATGGAGTCTGTCAAGCCGTTGCCCCCACTTCTCATGGCCAAGTTTTACCAATGAGATGTGTCTGCTAACGGTGTCCCGTACGATCACATTCAAACCGTAATCAGTGAGTTGAAATTCAGAAGCAAAGGAGAGAATTTCTTCGGGAAGCGTTGGAACAAGTGCGGCCAACGTCTGAACCTCCTGATGGCTGATTGTATGCATCGGGTGATAAGGCTCATTGATTCCACGAACAATTGGAACATCAAAGGTGACGTGTGTCTGTGGTGGCATCATAAACCCAAATTTATCAATATAGTACGCAGGATACCCCTCATCTGACACAGCCAGTAACCACGGCTGCCGCTCGGATACATCAATCTGCATCGTTCCAGTAGGGTAACACACCGCATGGACTCCATAGATCCATGGATGACGCCTTAAACGGTCAACAATCAGGGGAGTGCTGAGAGTTGAGTCAACAAGGTTGTGTACAGATTCAGGATCAATAAATTCCATCCCTGTAATATGAATGTCCGTGCAAGGCAATTGCAACAGATAACGCCAACCTAAAATAGCTCCGATACATGGGAGTACGATGATCACAATGATAAAAAATCGTTTCATTGGACTTATGCAGCAATATTTTGACGAAGTTCCTGGGTGAACTCATGCGCCGTACGCCATATATCACCTGCCCCCAGAAACAAAACCATATCACCTGATTGGCAGATATTCATCAATGCCAAAATAACATCCTCTTTGTGTTTTATATATCGCGCATCACGATGTCCTTTGTCTGCCGCCAGCTTGGCAAGAAGTTCACCTGTTATGTGAGACATTGGCTCCTCACGAACCTGATAAATGTCGGTCACTATCAATATATCCGCATTGAAGAATGAGGTAGCAAATTCATCCTTGAAGTCAGTTGTACGCAGATAAGAATGCGGCTGAAAAACGGCGATGATCCTGCGGTCAGGATAGCCCTCACTGGCAGCTGTTAGGGTAATGTTGACTTCGGTCGGATGATGTGCATAATCATCAACGACCAAAATACTAAGTGTGTCATCTAAAATTTGAAACCGCCTCCGAACCCCTGAAAATCGCTCAAGTCCTGACTTAATGTGCTCAAAATCAATATCAAGTTCTATTGCAACCGCACATGCAGCTAACGCATTACGCACATTATGCAGCCCCAACGCCTTGAGTCGGATCGTCCCCATCACTTCATCTGACACAATGACGTTAAACTGTGTTGTGTGATCCTTTTGACTGATCTTTTCAGCGCGCACCATCGCTTGCCGCGCGATTCCATAAGTCACTAACCTGCGATCAATGTGTTTGATGATGGCCTGAACACCAGAATCGTCAAGACACGCAATGACCGCGCCGAAAAATGGCACACCCATAGCGAATTGTGTAAATGCCTGATAGATTTGATCAAGATCACCATACACATCCAAATGATCTGATTCAATGGCAGTGATGACAGCAATAGCAGGCGCTAAACGAAGGAAAGCACGGTCATACTCGTCAGCCTCAATCACGATAATATCACCCTCTCCATTAAGAGCATTTCCAGCGAATTCAATCACTTTGCCTCCCACAATCACCGTTGGATCAAATCCTGCCTCGGAAATCACACATCCGACCATGCTGGTCGCTGTTGTTTTTCCGTGTGTACCTGAAATGCCTATTCCATACTTCATGCGCATCAACTCCCCGAGAATTTCGGATCGAGGAATCAGTGGAATTCGCTGAGTCACCGCAGTCTGAGCTTCAACGTTTTCAGTAACATCTACTGCGGATGAATAAACTACCACATCGGCATTGTTAATATGGGTTTCATGATGACCCTCATAGATCGTCGCTCCCTGAGCGGTAAGCTGATATGTCGTCTCGCTTAGGCAAAGATCCGAACCTGTAACCTGAAACCCGCGTGCGAGCAGTACGGCAGCGATTGAGCTCATTCCAATGCCTCCAATGCCAACCATGTGCACATGACGAATCCGACCAAACCAAGGTTGTCGACGCTTCACTTGCATAGCGCTTCCTCCCATCCTATCAGGGATAGAACATCTTTGGCAATCGTTGTGGCAGCATGAGGTTTCGCAGCTTTGTGCGCCTTTTCGGCCATTTGCCTTCTCCGCTCAGGATCAGCAAGAATTGCAGGGACTTGAATGGACAATGCATTGAGAAGATCTTCCTCAGGGGTAAAGATTGCGGCTCCAATCCGCTCCATACTTCGGGCATTTTTTGTTTGATGATCCTCGGCAACCAGTGGAGAGGGAACTAAAATTGACGGGGTTGCGGTGCATAGAAGCTCGCTACATGTAAGAGCACCTGAACGCGCAAGAACCAAATCACAAGCTGCATAGGCTAAATCCATATGATCTACATATTTAAGAATTCTAAGCCGAGCACATTCCTTTCGTTTCATGCGATCATAATACAACCTCCCCGTCTGCCAAATCACATAAACCATTGGATCAGACAAAATCTGATCTGACATCTGATACATCGCTTCATTAATAGCTTGACTTCCCAGAGAGCCTCCAAAGACAAACAGGACCTTGGCATCCAGCGGAAGTTGTAGTGTTTTTCGTGCATGTTCACGCGTCACCGCTGTCGCCAACTCTTGGCGAACAGGATTTCCACTCACCCTGCAGCGCCCCTCTGGAAACCAGCTCTTGGCTTCCTCAAACGCAATATGAATCTGGGCTGCACGATGCCCCAAAATTCGATTCGTCATGCCCGCATAAGCATTCTGTTCTTGTGCAACCGTTGGTCGGCCCCGCATACTGGCAGCCCATAATACCGGTCCAGATACATATCCACCCGTTCCAATGACCACATCGGCATCAAAGTTCTGGACCAGCTGATAACTCTGCCACAGTCCCGTAGCCAACTTGAATGGAAACCCTATATTGCGTAATAACTGTTTGCGATGAAATCCACTGACGGTAATCGGATGAATTTCAAATCCAGCATCTGGAACGACCTCCCACTCTAAGTGATTTCTGGTTCCAGCAAAGGCAATCGCGCTCGTGGGTTCAATCAAACGGATCGCCTGAGCGATTGCAATCGCAGGGTAGATATGCCCACCGGTACCGCCGCCAGCAAATAGGATTCGTGGAGGTCTCATCGCTTTTCTGACTGCATGGAAATATTTAATAAAATCCCAATGAGAATGCCCGCCGATACCATAGAGGTGCCACCATAGGAAACCAGAGGAAGCGGAAGGCCAGTGACAGGGAGAATTCCCACGGAGACTCCTGCATGAATTAGACTATATAAAAACAAGAGCGTCGTGCAACCAACCGCTAAAAATAAGCCAAGAGGATCTGCGGCATGCCGCGCAATCCTTAAGAATCCCCTAAATAGAAACAGCAGGAATAAACTCAATAACACTAGGGCCCCAATTAAGCCATATTCTTCGGTTATGATGGCGAAGATGAAGTCATTATACGGGGCAGGCAAAAAATCTCGCTGAACGCTCTTACCGGGGCCCCTACCAGTCCATCCACCCATTGCAAGCGCAATCTGTGCTTGGTGTGCCTGATATCCCTCGGCCTGCAGACTAAAGACATCAACCTCTTGAGTCGTCGGGAAGATCTTAATGCCCAGATATGATTCAACTCTCTCCGCTCGATTTGGCGATGCTAAAAGCATCAGAAAAGCGCAAACGATGCCGATCAGACACCCACCCCCTAAAAATTTCAAACTCACCCGTCCTACAAAGGCTAACAATAGCAGTGTGACCATCACTAAAATGGCTGTGGATAAATCCTCAAGTCCAATCAATACCACCGTCATAAATATCCAAAATAGGATCGGCAGAACGGCTCTGAAAAAACTGTTGATATAGTCCTGCTTCCGAATCAATAACACCGATACATACAATACAGCGGCGACCTTCGCTAAATCTGATGGCTGAAAGCTGATGATACTAAACTGAAAAGCGCGCGTTGCCCCTCCATATGACACACCAAAGATTCGGACGAGTACGAGCAGTAGCAAAGAAGCGACCAGAAAAAGCTTTGACCAGCGTGCTAGATGATGATAGTCAATTCTGCTAAAGATCACCAGAGTCGTCAAGGCGACGCCAAGACGTAATAGATGTCGCCAAAGATATTGTTCTGTGTCTCCATCCGCTCTGACTTCTGCCAAAAAAGCAATCGCACTGTAGACCGCCATGACACCGATTGCAGAAAGCGCAAGCGCAATCCATAGAACATATTTATCCATAGGATGGTGCGCGCGTAGCACGATAGACTTAAAGTGAGTGATCATGTTCAGAATTCCTCCACAATTTGGCGAAAATGTGCTCCGCGCGCTTGATAATCAGAGAATAAATCAAACGAAGCACATCCAGGACTCAAGAGCACAGTGTCACCATCCGTTGCACATCTGTGTGCCTGATGCGTCGCTTCTTCTAGCGTCGGAAACGCCAGAGTATTGTGGCTATATGGCCCCAGTTCCTTGACAACCTTCGGAGCGCTCTCACCAAAGGCAATCACCGTATGCACTTTGCTACATATTAGAGATTTGACAACGTTATAATCATTGCCTTTATCCCGCCCGCCCACGAGCAAGATGATGGGCGGTTTGAAACTCAATAGCGCAGACCTGAGAGCACTCACATTCGTGGCTTTTGAGTCATTAACATAGGTGACTCCTTTCACACGACGAACCACTTCAAGTCTGTGATCAACCCCCTGAAATCCTCGCAGACTCTCATGTAGAACACTATCTGAAAGGCTAACGGCATGACCAACCAGCACAGATGCGAGCGAATTACTTACATTATGAGGCCCACAGATTCCTATTTCATCAACCGGCATCAGCTCGCGCCCCCGAAGCTGAATCACATCGTGCAGTGCATCTGCACCATTAGATAACGCTACTTTACGACTGAATGGCAACCCGCAAACACGAGATTGAGACGCAAAATATTCAACACGCTCCCGTACAAGCGTATCGTCATAGTTATAGATGACTACATCATCTTTGATCTGATTTTTATAGATGCGTAACTTACTGCTCGCATAACGGTCAAAGTTACCTTCATAGCGATCTAGATGATCGGGTGTGATATTGAGTATCACACTCACATCTGGGCGAAATTGGTCGGTATGATCAAGTTGAAAGCTTGAAACTTCAAGGACAATCATTGTATCTGAGCGAAGTTGTTCAATAGACTCAGACAGCGGAGTACCAATATTTCCAGCGATCACGGTATGACGACCAGCAAGGCGCATCATATGCCCAACCAGAGATGCGGTGGTCGTTTTCCCATTAGTACCAGTGATGGCAATGATGTGACCGTTTGCATACCATGAGGCGACTTCCAGCTCTGAATAAACAGGGATTCCTGCAGCTAGCGCCTCCTGTACTGCAGTCGTAGATGTTGGAACTCCGGGGCTCACGACCATAAAATCGGTGTTCAGCGTCAATTCGCTATGGCCACCCTCCTCCAAATGTATGCCCCTGCGCTTACACCATCTTCTGGTCTCTGAATCAACCATAGTGTCGTCGGACAGAAATACCTCTGCCCCTTGGAAAATTAATAGGTTCGCCACAGCCCGTCCACTTCGGGCGGCTCCAAGCACTGTCACGCGTTTTCCTTTGATTATTTTTCTCATCGGATGCGAAGTGTTAGCAATGCAGTGAGCATCGTGATAACGGTCACAAGCCAAAAGCGCGATACAATTTTCACCTCATGCATTCCACCGGCTTCATAGTGATGGTGCAGGGGCGCCATCTGAAAAACGCGCTTACCCGTACCAGTCTTGCGGCGTGTATAGCGGAAATATGTGGTCTGTATAATGACAGAGAGCGTCTCAATAAAAAAGATTGCACATAACAGTGGTAGTAGGAGCTCTTTTTTAATCATTAGCGCAATCACCGCTATCGCCGCTCCCAATGATAGCGATCCAGTATCTCCCATAAAGACTGACGCAGGATAGCTGTTATACCATAAAAATCCTATACATGCAACCACCAATGAAGCAACATAGATCGTCAGTTCGCCCGCACCTTGTAGATACATGACTCCAAGATAGGAGGAAAACACCAGGTGGCCAGAGATATAGGCCAAAACGAAGAGCCCAATCGCAACAATTGCTGTAGTTCCAGCGGCCAAACCGTCCATTCCATCCGTCAAATTGACCGCATTAGATGTTGCAGTCACAATGAAGATCGTTACCGGAATAAAGATAAGCCATCCAAGATCTGCTCCTGCAAATAACAGGTTTCCGATGACATTATAATCTAGGTGCCAGTCACGAAGGAGTGGGAGCTCTGTCACAGTTCGTGTAGCCTCAAATTGAGGGTGAAAATACATCACAAGCCCAACCAGTAAGCCCAGTCCTATCTGACCAGCCAATTTCACCCGTGCTGCTAATCCTTTCTTGTTTCTTTTAATCGTCTTGATGTAGTCATCGGCGAATCCGAAGACAGCCATCCATATGGTGGTGACCAAAATCAACCAGACATAGATTTCGCGCAAATCTCCCCATAATAGCGTGGAAATCACAATGGCACTAACAATGATAAGTCCTCCCATGGTGGGGGTGCCGCTTTTGTGTGAGTGATCTACGCCATTAGCGACTAACTCCGTTCGGACCAGTTCTCCAATATGTTTGCTTTTGAGCCACTTGATCACACGGGGACCAATGATCATAACAATCATAAATGCGGTGATTGCCGCAAGAGTCGCACGAACCGTAATGAATTCCACAACCTGAAATCCAGGTGGGCTAAATAATGACTCCAACCACTGTAACAAAAAATATAGCATAGATCAGAGTACCTGTACTGGATTACGGGATGAAAACGCGTCTAAGACGAGCTCCCTGTCACTCATGGATGTTTGTGACCCATCACTGGTTGACTTAGATTCGTGCCCTTTACCCGCCAAAAGAATTACATCCCCTGGTTTGGATTCTTGAGCGACAAATCGCACTGCCTCGGGTCTTGATATAATCTTATGCACCCGCTCGGAGGATCTGGTGCCGTATGCGATATCATCAATAATTTGCCGCGGATTCTCGCTGCGAGGGTTATCACTTGTTATCACGACCTTATAGGCGAGTTTTTCGGCAATTGCACCCATCATCGGGCGTTTCATTTTATCGCGATCCCCACCGCATCCAAACACACACCACAAATTGGAGTCTGATAGACAGGAAGTAGATAGCATGGTGAGTACCTCCTTTAAAGCATCTGGAGTATGAGCATAATCAATAACCACCAGCGTATGATCCTCACACCGATATTGATCAAATCTACCAGGCACAGGCGGCGCCTCCGATAATGCATCAATCACTTCTATGGATGGCAATCCAAAGGCGCATACAGCGCTGTATGCGGCGGCTAGGTTATAGGCATTGAATCGCCCAGCAAGTCGAAACTTACGGATATACCCATCAATATTTAAATGAAGCCCATTAGAATCATGATCTAATAGTTTGATGTGGATGTCGGCACCTTCGGAGAAGCCGTAGGAACACAATGAAGCCTGAGTATCCTCAATGATCTGGTTTGCATCTAGTTCGTCATGATTATACACAGCAACAGATTCATAAGAAAGATTGTCAAAGAGGCGTTTTTTTGCCTTTAGATAACGATCTTTCGATTGATGATATCTTAGATGATCATGCGAAAGATTAGTGAAAACTCCGATAGAGAAGTCTATCGTATCGGTTCTATACTGATCCAGAGCATGGGATGAAACTTCAATCACACATGCCTTACAACCTGAATGAACCATTTCTGCTAATAGTGGCTGAAGCTCGGTAGCATCAGGAGTGGTTATCTCAGACGTATTCTCTGACGGCCCGACAATATTTGTAACTGTTCCTATCAAACCTGTCGGTATTTCACTAGATTGTAGGACATATCGGATGAGTGACACCGTAGTGGTCTTACCGTTAGTTCCGGTGACCCCAGTGAGGTGCAGAGAAGATCCAGGATCGCCGTGAAAGGCCGCTGCGATCACTGCAGAGGCTTTTCTTGCGTTGGTCACTTGAATCAGATGCTGAATGGATGAACTATCGTCCTCAGACACAATGACTGTGGCTCCCGCTTCTAATGCCTGATGAATATAACAATTGCCGTTGTCGGCATATCCATTAATGGCAATAAAGGCATAGCCAGGATGTACCTTGCGACTGTCCTGACACACGCCTGTAATGGTGCCATCAATCGCCGGGCTCGCAGGATGAGTGAGTAGTCCAGCGCCAGCTAATCGCGAATGTATTTTGCTCCAGCGCATTTATTGGAGTTGAAGAATGGCTTCAGTGGTTACCGCATCTCCAGGGGCAGGAACCTGTTCAATGACGGATCCAGTTCCTTTGAATCTCACAGTCATGCCTTTTGAGCTCAGTAAAGAGTGTGCAGATCGGGCGTCAAGTCCCAAAACACTCGGCATGACGGTTAGATCATGTTCTGTGAGAATCGGACCCGGACCTGCAATATCTATTCCAGATGAGATATGTGCACCTGTCTCTGAGTCGCGCTGGCGAATGATGACCCGTTGCCACTCGTCTTGTAGAGACGGCGTGTCGGAGTTAGAGAATGCCACAGCCCAGCGCTCAGCAATTCGACGGAATATTGGAGCAGCGACTCGTCCGCCATAAATACTTGTTTGTGGTTCATCAAGAATCACAATCATCGCGACTTGCGGCGCCTCAGCTGGATAGAATCCTACAAAGGTCGACCGATATTCACTGCCGTAGCGACCATTAACTGTTTTTCGTGCGGTTCCTGACTTTCCAGCCACCTTTACATCGTTCATGTTGGCGGCTGTTGCAGTTCCTCGTTGCACGACATCAACAAAGGCTGGCAGGAGCATTTCAGTGGTTTCTGGGGCGAGTACCCTTCGGATGGAGTCCGTTCGGGCGCGATCATCTAGTGCACGCCATAGCACTCGCCCTGTCACATCCCGCCTCTCGGCTACGATATATGGTTGACGTAGCAACCCACCATCGGCCAGGGCTGCATAGGCCATAACCATCTGAAGGGGCGTTACGTTGATTTCATAACCAATACTGAGTGCGGCCTTTGTCGTTTGGCTCCATTGATCCGTTCGTTTAAGGTATCCCGATACCTCGCCCGGAATGTCAATCCAAGTTTTTTGCCCGAACCCGAAATTGCGGATATATTCATACAGTAGCTCAGATGGCATCGGACTTGTTGTCAATGCCATTCCGACATTACTACTTTTCACGATAACATCATGGAAGGTAAGTTCCCCGTAGCGGCTGATATCATTGAGGGTATATCCAGCGATCTGGAGCGTTCCATCTCCAGTATCTACACGTCGATCCATTGAAGTAAATCCTGCCTCCAAAGCAGCCGATGCAGCGATCATTTTGAAGGCAGATCCCGGCTCAAGAACATCAGTAATCGCCGCGTTGCGCCATGCAGACACATGCGACTGCGTTGGATCATTAGCGTTGTAGGCAGGTACATTTGCAAGGGCCAAGATGGCGCCTGTTGAAGGCGCAACGGCAATGGCGCTTCCTCTCAGTGCGCCGGCTTGCTTGACACCTGCGACAAGTTCTTCTTCCATGATGGTCTGGCGGATGAGGTCAATTGTAAGGACCAATGACTCTCCGTCAACAGGTGGTACCACAAGCCCTTCTGCATCAATGCGTCGGTATCCCCGTCTATCTCGCAAAAGAGTTCTCCGCCCAGGCCGCCCAGTTAGATATTGGTCATACTCTAATTCTAGTCCTGCAACGCCGGTGCCATCCACATCAATACGCCCCAGAATATGAGAAAAAGATACGCCGTAAACATATTGGCGTTGCGGTTGTTCTTCAAGGATAACACCTGATACATCCCAAGCCACAACTTCCCTACGTTGATCAGATGCCAAATTTGTTAATCGTACATACTGTGGGCTGGTTCGACGATCTATTTGTGATTGCAATTTAGCAATTGGTATCCCCGTTAAACCAGCCAGACGAACAAGAAAAAACGTTTTTTCATCCTCAAACCCAGGTGCCAAAGGATCTAGAGCGAGTTTATATCGTGGAGAATTGACGGCCAGTGCTCGTCCCTGTATATCTAAAATTTCCCCGCGCTGAGCAGGCAAAATCTCCTGAGATTCTGCTTGTTCCCATCCCAACTGCCGTAAGTGATCTCCCCGATCAACATTCAACCATACCAATTGCCCCGCAATGAGCAATGGCAGAAGCGCCAAGATCGAGAAGATGACATACATTCTGCCAAGTGTTTGATCTCGCTTACTCATGGCGCATACTGAGTCTGGTTACCTTGAAAATCCTCTAGTGCCAAATACACGGCTTTCAGATCCAGCGAGTCTCCCCGCGCGTGAATCACCGAAGGGCCGAGCGCGGCGTTTAAGTCTGCCACAAGACGGTTATGCTGTAGATGGAGGCGAACATTCTCTCTCCGTTCGGTATTGATCTGCCCAAGAAGATCTTGGGAACGATGAATTTGCCCGATATAAATCGTGAGAATTCCAGCGATGATAAAGATGATGAGACCGAAGTGAACTGTCGGAATGCGCGCAATAACATTGGGCTTGACTGCAGATTCATCAATCACCGTCAGCTCACGCCAGTTACTCAGAGATAACATGGCCTGATTTACTGCACGCTTTTTGCGCGTTGCTGCACTAGAGTTTGAAAACAATTTCATGATTCTGATCACTTGGTGTAGAGCAACGGACAGCGGCACGAAGTCTGGCGCTTCTAGAGCGGCGATTGGATGAGATCTCTGTATCATCAGGAACCACTGGACGGCGCGTCAGGGGTTGCCAGGGCACCAGCCGGTTTCCATATAAATCTCGCCGAGCATCTCCGCTAAAGACCCCATCGCGGAATATTCGCTTCACCATTCTGTCCTCAAGAGAATGATAGCTGATCACGACGACCCTTCCTTGTTCTATGACGATCTTCGGGCTGGATTCAAGGATCTGTGCCAATTCATCAAGTTCCTGGTTGACAGCAATGCGGATCGCTTGAAATGTACGAGCGACGGCTCTTGATTCAGATTGAACTGGAACAGCGTCACGAACAATTCTGGCGAGATCTACGGTTGTATTCACAGGACGTCTATCAATGATTGACCTACAGATCTTTCGTGCGTGCGGTTCTTCTCCATAGGATTGAAGTAGATTGACCAGTTCCTCTTCACAGGATTCATTAACAATTGCGGTTGCAGACATCTGTGCGCTTTGATCCATACGCATGTCTAGCGGAGCACTCTTGCGATGACTAAAGCCTCTTGACCCAGAGTCCAACTGCCTAGATGAGACGCCCAGATCCAATAGAAGCCCAGTCACGGGGATAAACTCACTGATTAAGGTTTCAAGGTGACTAAATGTCGCCTGATAGACCATCAACTTTTTTTTCTTAATGGCATCAGGGAATCGCGCCCGGACGGCCGCAATTGCCTCTGCATCCCGATCAACGGCAACCACACGTCCGCCAGACGATAACACCGATAGTAGAGCAGCGGTATGGCCTCCACCTCCAACAGTTGCATCAACATAAAGTCCATTCATGTCAGTGACCAAATAATTTACTACCTTTTGAGGGAGAACTGGCACATGGTAATCAGCTTGATTCATCACTGGGCCATGACCTCAGCTGCGAGAGTTTCATAATCACTTTCTTCTGCATTCAGGTACGCATCAAATCTATCTGGATTCCAGATTTCTATATGGGATTGACTTCCAATGATTAAAATACTTTCCTCAATCCCTGCATATTCAATCAGTGGTCCCTGCAACCCGATACGGCCTTTAGAATCAAGTTTGACTTCTTCTGCCCATCTCATAAATCGGCGAGTAAACGCACGGTGCCTGCGGTCATACGGGTTGAGGTTTGAAATTTGATCTTCAATGATCATCCATTTATCTAAAGCATAAGCAAAGATGCATTGCTCAAATCCGCGTGTAGTTACAAACGTATTTTGGGCATCTACATTCATACATGAACGCATTTTAGCAGGGATCGCAATGCGCCCTTTTGCATCAACTGAAGATTTTTTCTGCCCCTTGAATCCAGACATGAAACACCTTTTAAGTGCAGTAAACACACTAAGGTAAGAAATTTTTCCCACATTTTCCCACATTTTCCCACAAAAAATTTTTTTTATAAATTTTTTTTTGTGGGAATGCTGTCCAAATCAAATAAATGTGAGGGTCAGCAATGGTTTATCAGGGCGATGTAGCAGCACTAATAAATGATGTGAAGAGGGGGTGAGGGCGACCTACAGTGGAGCGATACTCTGGATGAAATTGGACACCAATATACCATGGATGAGAGGGGAGTTCTGCGATTTCTACCAGTCCACTTTCAGGGTTGACACCAGAAAACTTGAGCCCATGGTTTTCAAGATGATGTTTGATACAGTTATTGACCTCATACCGATGACGGTGGCGTTCGCTGACCAGTGATTTACCATAGATCTCGTAAGCCTGAGAATCCTCTGCAATTTTGCAATGATATGCGCCCAGGCGCATCGTTCCGCCCTTAGTCGCGATCGTTTTCTGATTCTCCATCAGATCAATCACTGGCCATGGTGAATCGGGACAAAATTCAGTGGAATGTGCACCTTCAAGGCGACAACAATCCCGTGCAAAAGAAATGATTGCACACTGGAGTCCCAGACAAATGCCGAGAAACGGGATATTGTTAATGCGAGCAAAGCGCGCCGTCGTAATTTTCCCTTCAATCCCGCGTGACCCAAATCCAGGAGCAACCAGAATCCCTTTCACATCTTGAAGCATTGCTTCACAATTGTTTTCTGTAATTTCCCCGCTTTCAACACAATGCAACTCTACATCAGCGCAAATCTTTGCCCCAGCAAGAATGAAAGACTCTGTAATTGATTTGTAGGCATCTTGATGAGTAACATATTTTCCAACTAGTGCAATACGAACACGCTTCTCTGAGGCATGTATGCGCTTAACAAACTGTCCCCATTCTTTGAGGTCTGGTTCAGAGGTGACAGATTCATTGGTCATCTTCAACTGCTCTAAAATGAGTTTTTGGACGCCTTGCTGTGCAAGTTGAAGAGGCACCTCATAAATGGATCTAGCGTCAGTCGCTTCAATCACTGCACGAGTTTCCACATTACAGAAGTGGGCTATCTTTTCTCGCAGCTCGCTGTGTAAAGGATGCTCCGAACGACATACTAATAGATCTGGCTGGAGTCCATAGGAGAGTAGCATTTTGACCGAATGTTGGGTCGGCTTAGTTTTTAATTCCCCTGCCGCGGCCAGATAGGGGATTAATGTCAAATGAGTGACCAGAGCATGGGTCGCCCCCATTTCGTAGCGTAATTGCCGAATCGCCTCAAGGTAAGGAAGGCTTTCAATATCTCCGACTGTGCCACCAATTTCTGAAATGATGACATCCAACTGTTGCGTTTCAGATAGTCGTACAATCCAGGCTTTGATTTCGTCTATGATATGGGGAACAACCTGAACTGTTTTTCCGAGATATTGACCGGCGCGCTCTTTTTCAATCACTTCGCTGTAAACGCGGCCTGTTGTGACATTGTTAGCTTGGGTCGTTGCATGTCCGAGAAATCGCTCGTAATGCCCAAGATCCAGATCCGTCTCTGCACCGTCATCGGTCACAAAGACCTCCCCATGCTCATAGGGGTTCATGGTACCTGGGTCAACATTGATGTAAGGATCTAATTTCTGAATAGAAACACGAAGCCCGTGAGCTTCAAGTAAACGACCTAAGGATGCGCAGAATATTCCTTTCCCTAGTGAAGACGAAACGCCCCCGGTCACAAAAATAAATTTAGTATCCACAATCTCAAACCAGCTTATTTCAATCAGAAGTTCAAAGTTACGACATAGATGGGGATAAACTATCTCGACACGCCACGATGATCAATCCAGTTCCACGCTTATTTGAAATCTTAAGGTCAACAAGATTCATAAGAAGTCCAGCTGGCAGTACAGGCAGATAGTATAGGATTACTATTGGAGCAAAAAGTATAGATTTGCCAAGAAGCACGATAGGGAACTTGATCAACAATCTCCAAGCTATTGCCCCCCAGAGTCCATAACTGTAATGTTGCTCAGTGATATGAAATCCTGCATCTGAGAGTTTTCGTGTAAGGTGATCAAGATTATAACCACCACGAACGTGTTCACCAATAAAACTCTCTTGATGACTGTCGCGGACATCTGATCCTCCCAGATCGCTAGGAGTACTAATGATCAGGTGCCCCCCCTCAGTGAGACGTTTCGCAAAGTGATGGATGACTTTTTCATCCTCAACAATATGCTCCAGAACATCTACGGCTAAGATGCAGTCAAATCGTTCAGTGGTTTTGGGATCTGTGAGATCGTCCACTTTCCATGTTACTCGATGTGAGATTCCGAAAGCATCAAATGAGCGTGCGGCGAGATCAAGGTAATCTTTTTTGAGATCTATCCCTGTCACATGAACTCCAGGGAAGGCGTGTATTGTATGCCATGCATATTGGCCAAATCCTGTGCCTGCATCCAGTAGTCTTGACCCTGATTGAAGATTGATATTTTGCAGTGCCTTGTGCACATACCATGTACGTAGCAGGAGCTTGTCCATGAGAGCATATAGAATTGGAAGTCGCTTAGGATTGGCATCCAACCATCTACTGATTCTATCCTTCAATAGGTCATACTTCATTCTATAGTTCTTCAGTGAGGTAGATGGCGCACTGCTGATTATGAGTCATAGATCAGAGCAATCATTGGCTTTATTGATGTCTAAATTTTTTATCTGCCCCCGACATTGAGGTGTATAAAAAATATTTATTGGAGAAAACCAACCTAGCAGTGCGGAGGGGGAGGGATTCGAACCCCCGGTACCTTTCAGTACGCTGGTTTTCAAGACCAGTGCATTCGACCACTCTGCCACCCCTCCGAGATTCAATCCAATGTACATGAGATGCGGAGAGGGTGGGATTCGAACCCACGATGAGCTGTTAACCCATACTCCCTTAGCAGGGGAGCGCCTTCAGCCACTCGGCCACCTCTCCCAGAATTCAAATAAGTCACAGGTGATTGTCAATAAAAACAGTTTGACGCGTTCATGAAATATTTGTTTAAAAATATCAAGGCATTCTTTGTAATATTTTTGACTGCTGTTTAATTCTATAGAGCTTCTGTCAGCGTAAACAGATAGCCTTGAGATTCCCCTGATTCAGTCAATGCGCATCGCTACGTCTAAATCAGAAACTATGTACAGTTCAGAAATAGTATGTAGGCGGCTACACATGCGACTGCCGCGTGGGATGAGATCAATCTTCTTCCAGAGCATTAGCGCCACTGATGATCTCCAGAATTTCTGTGGTGATCGCACTTTGTCGCGCACGATTGTATTGAAGTTTTAATGATTGGAGTAGCTCAGATGCATTCGCCGTTGCATTATCCATGGCAACCATGCGAGCGCCCTGCTCAGCAGCTGAAGATTCTAATAATGCATGCCAAATCTCAAAATTCACAAAACGGGGGATCAAAGTATTCAGGATACTTTTAGCACTCGGTTCAAATAGATAATCAGCCCTGAACCGCTCATGAAGATCTGGCATTGCTGATTCTTCAAGTAACATCACTGGAGTTTGAAACTGTTCTGGAGGGATTGGAATCAGAGGTGCTATAATTCGATTTTGAGCGATAGTATTTTTGAATTCGTTATATACGAGCTTAACGACATCCCACCGTTCATTTATATATCCTTCCATAGCAATTTTGCCGATACTTAATGCCGTTTCATAAACTAATTCACCAAAGATGCCGCTGAAATCAGCAGCAATATTATACCCTCGTTTTCCAAAGTATTCAGCACCTTTGCGCCCAGCCGCCACAATGTAAACCTTATCATTTGCGTGCATCTCTGCATACTCAGAGGTAATTAGAGATTCAGCCGTCTTAATGACGTTGCTATTAAATGCACCGGCTAAGCCGCGGTCGCCGGTCACAACGATGATCATGGCCCCGTGAATCTGCTCATGTTCACGTAGCAACGGGTGCTGTTCAACAGATCCCTGTCGCTTGAGATGTTCGATGATTTCACCAATCTTGTAGGCATAGGGTCGGCTTTTGAAGATATTCTCTTGGGCACGACGCAATTTAGCCGCTGCCACCATCTTCATAGCACGGGTAACCTGCTGGGTATTCTCTACGGAAGCGATCCTCGTCCGAATGTCGCGCAACGTTGCCATTAGGATTTTTCGGTGTATAATTTAACGAGACGTTCTGCTTCGTTTCGCAAGGAAGCTTTATCCTCATCTGATAATGTTCCTGTTTCACGAATTGTCGATAGCGCGTCAGAAACGCGAGCGCGAAGAGTTTCTAGTAACTCTAACTCAAAACGCTCAAGATCAGACACAGCAACTTGATCAAGCAGCCCTTCACTACCGATATAAATGATTGCGACCTGTTCCTCAACAGGTACTGGGGCAAATTGTCCCTGTTTTAGTAATTCAACAAGGGATTCTCCCCGGCGCAATTGCCGCTGAGTCGCAGGGTCAAGATCAGATCCGAATTTAGAGAACGCTTCTAGTTCCCTGTACTGGGCCAGATCTAGACGTAACATTCCCGCAGCAGATTTCATGGCCTTAATCTGAGCATTCCCCCCAACACGACTAACCGAAATTCCAACATTGATGGCTGGGCGGATCCCTGCATTAAATAAGTCGGGCTCAAGATAAATTTGACCGTCAGTGATTGAGATGACATTGGTTGGAATATATGCATCAACAGCGCCAGCCTGGGTTTCAATCACAGGAAGTGCGGTCAATGAACCGCCTCCTTTTACTTTTCCAAGAAGCGAATCGGGTAGATCGTTCATGTTTGATGCAATCTCCTGGCTTGCCGTGATCTTGGCCGCGCGCTCTAAAAGACGACTGTGTAAATAGAAGACATCTCCGGGATAGGCTTCTCTGCCTGGTGGCCTTCGAAGCAATAACGAGACCTGTCGATAAGCAACGGCTTGTTTTGAGAGATCATCATAAATCACCAATGCATGTCGCCCAGTATCTCGGAAGTACTCTCCAATACAAGCGCCAGCGAATGGGGCAATAAACTGCAAAGGAGCAGCAGACGAAGCAGGAGCATTCACTATAACAGTATAGTCCATTGCACCATTTTCTTCAAGTGCCCGCGAGACTTGAGCAACCGTAGATGCCTTTTGTCCAATTGCAACATAAATACAGTAAACCGGAGTATCGGTCTCATGCGTAGAGCGCTGACTAATAATTGTATCAATCAGAACCGCTGTTTTTCCAGTTTGACGATCACCAATGACCAGCTCCCGCTGACCACGCCCAATAGGAATCATTGAGTCAATCGCTTTGATTCCGGTGACTAAGGGTTCAGAGACAGGTTGACGATAAATAACACCTGGCGCCTTACGCTCAAGAGGCATTTCACATGTTTCCCCCGTCAACGCACCTTTGCCATCAAGCACATTGCCAAGAGGGTCAATCACCCTGCCCAACATGCTTTCAGCCACTTGGATAGAAGCAATTCTACGTGTCCTTCGGGCCTGATCTCCCTCTTTGACTTCCTGAACTTCCCCAAATAATACAACTCCAACATTATCTTCTTCAAGATTGAGAACCATCCCTGTAACATCTCGCTGAGGAAATTCAATCAATTCACCCGACTGCACCTTGGACAGTCCATAAAGCCGTGCAATTCCATCACCAACTTGTAGGACTGTGCCCACTTCGTACACATCTGTTTCGGACTGAAAGCCGCCAAGCTCTTGTCTCAGAAGAGCAGTCACTTCGTCTGGTCGTATAGCAGTTGTCATAAATTTATTCTTTGATTAATCCGAGTGAGCAGACTAGACTGAAGAAGGGAAAGTTGATGACGCACACTTGCGTCATACACCAGATCTCCAATCTCAAGTAGGATCCCTCCGATCAGCGAAGCATCAATGATCTCATTAAGTCTGATCTGACATTTAAGCTGATCACTTAGGGCATTCTCAAGGCGGAGTCGCTTATCATCAGATAATTTTGAAGGAACGCGAACATTCACTGATACCATTTTTTGTGCCTTATCTGACAGCTCCTGAAAACACTCAAGAATTTCCATAAGTAGAGATTCTCTACCCCTCTGAACCAACATACGAACAAAACGGAGGGTGGCTGCGTCAATATGTTCAGTGAAGAGATTTTTAAGAATGATTGATTTTTTATGTCTCGGAACCACGGGGCTTTTCAGGAGTCTCTTCAAGTCATCAGACCGGTTGATCGCACCTTGAATGAGTTTCACATCATTTAACATGTTGGATGTGGTTACTGACTCCTCAAAAAGCGCCTGAGCATAGCGCTGAACCACCATTGAAGAGGCCATCACTCGGCAGATTGTCTCTGAGCTTGCTCCTTTGCGGTCAGGTCGTCAATAAATTGATCAATCAATGCATGTTGGCGAGAGTCATCCAGATTCTCTTGGATGACTCTTTCGGTAGCAAGGATCACGAGGTTAGCAACTTCACTACGCAATGACTGCAAGGCTCGCTGCTTGTCGCGTTCAATTTCCTGTTGTGCTTGCTCACGCATCAATGCGATTTCCTCACGGGTCCGTTGGACTTCCTGATCACGAATCAATTGAGCTTCCTCCCTTGCTTCGCGAAGAAATTTTTGGGCTTCTTGTTCAGCCTCTCGCGCAACCTGAGCATTTTGCTCCTGTAATCGCTTGCTTTCTGCAAGCGCCTCCTGGGCACGATTCAAAGATGTTGCAATTGTCTCTTCACGCTCGGAGAGTGCAGATGTGATCGGCCTCCATGCATACTTGCGAAGAATGAGCAGAGTCATCAGAAAAACGACCGATAACCAAACGATCAGACCAACATTAGCACTCAATAGACTTGCGCCTAACAGCATAATGATGATTTATTTAAAGGTTAAAAAGAAGGCGATGACCAATCCAAAAAGAGCCACTCCCTCAATCAGGGCTGCGGCGATGATCATGGTCGTACGAATATCGTTGGTGGCTTCGGGTTGGCGAGCAGTGGCCTCCATGGCGGGGCCAGCAAGCCGTCCGATACCAAGTCCAGTGCCAAGAGCGACGAGTCCAGTGCCTAATCCGGCACCAAGAAATGCAAGAGCTGAAGGTTCCATAGTTAGATTATTAAAGGGTTGAGTTAACGTTAATGTGCCTCACTGTGCGAGTGATCGGCGAGTGCCATTCCAATGAACAGTGCGGAAAGAATAGTGAAGATGTAAGCTTGGATAAATGCAATCAACAATTCAAGAAACATCACAAACAGGGTAAAGCCTAAACTGATCGGTACGACCCCATATCCAACGGCATTACCAAATAATTGGGTGAATGTAAAAATCATACCAATGAGACTGAGAATGACCAGATGACCAGCCGTAAGATTGGCAAATAATCGAATTGCGAGGGCGATCGGTTTTGTAAAAAGCCCAATAATTTCGGTAGGAATCAAGAGAATCTTTACCGCCACGGGCATGCCAGGAGGCCAGAACACATGCCTCCAATGATCTTTTGATCCATTGACTTGTGTTAATACAAATGTAAATGCGGCCAGGACAGCAGTGACATTCAGATTAGAGGTTGCAGTCGCTCCAAAGGGCACCAAACCGAGTATGTTACAGGTTAAAATAAAAAAGAATGCAGTTAAGAGATAAGGAAGAAAACGCTGAGCGTGCTCCTTGCCAAGATTTGGAACTGCAATGTCATCTCGAACGAATACAACTAAGGTTTCAAACAAATTCTGAAATACTCCACGGGGCGCACTGGTTCGCCCAATTCCTTGTTTGTACCTATGAGCGAGACTAATAAATATAGTGAGCAAAATACCAGATGCTAACAACGAAAATATTAAATGTTTTGTCATTGAGAGGTCAAGGAAAACTTTCCCCTCCTTTGGTATTAACGAGGCATCTAGATGCTTACCTGATGCAATCAAGGCTTCCAAATCTTCGCTATGGTCATCGTGAGCTACCACACCCATTTCACCAGATCGTAGGGCGCTTTTTGTAGATGGATATATCCGCAGACCATAGCCAGTAATTTCACTATGCACAATCAAAATTCGGGGCAACTCAACCTTTCCGATAGGAAGAAAATCAAGATAAAATCCATCTGCTGAATGATGGACTGCATCAAACTTATCCTCATCGGAAGCCACAGACACCAACGGGAATGTTAGCATCAGTGCACAAAGAAGGCAAGGCCAATAGTTGATGATTCGCATCAAGCGTTTCGGCGAGAAAGCCACACTATTTCAGAAAAAATTCCAAGAAAGACCATCAACAAAAACGCTCCAGAAAAAGCATGTGATACAACGGAAAAAAATTGAATAATGATAAATAATATTACGAGTGCTGCAAGCATGCGTAGCACCATTCCACCGAGTACAATCTGCACAAATTTCGACGTATTTTCAGCAGTTTTAACTACAATGATATTGGCACTCGTATAACTTAACCCCAATAATATCCCAGCACAAATGCTCCATGCCAAATTCATATCAAACGAGGCTTAAACGAGAGAGGAATAAAGTTGATCAGATAAATGAAAGAAAAATTTATCCTTCAATATCATATATCCGTTGATGGATTTCTATGATGACTTATGGTAGTTTGCATGATGATGCTTAAAGAAATACGTTGAAAAGGTTGGGTTTAGTAGTATGAAGAGAGCACACAAACCATCATATAGTCCTTCCGCTTGACTTATTTCAATGAACTGGAATTGCTCATTATGATAATTGATGCGAGAGTGGAGATATATAGATTGAACTTCAAGAGATTCATTCTTGTAGAGATAATTCTACATTTTCTTCATCACCCTCAATAACCTCTGAATGATCCACGGAAGATTGGCCATTGAGGCGTTGAAATTCCCCATTGAGCTGGTGGAAGAATTTCTGCAGGTTTCCAAAATTTGCATCAAGTAGTTTTAAATCCGACCTTAGAAGTCTGTAATCTTCCCTCTGTTGGGATTCTCGCTCTGTTGATTCTTCTTGCTGTCGCTCCACTGAACGATCAAGCTTTGTAGCAAGTGCTTTTATTTCTGTCATAAACTCTATCTGCAGTTTCTCAACTAAACTATCTATTTTTTCTCTATGTACTGTTGTTTCTGAGCGTTGTTGTTCCACAGAACGATCAAGTTTTGAATCAATTGCCCTAATATATTCACGTATTTCCTCCAGAGAACGGTCAATTTTTGTAGCAAGTGCTGTGGTTTCTGAGCGTTGCCTCTCCACGGAACGGTCAAACTTTTCAGCAAGTGCTGTGGTTTCTGAGCGTTGCCCCTCCACGGAACGGTCAAATTTTTCAGCAAGTGCTGTGGTTTCTATGTGTTGTTGCTCCACGGATCGGTCAATTTTTTCAGCAAGTGCTGTGGTTTCTGCGTGTTGTTGCTCCGCAGAACGGTCAATTTTTGCAGCAAGTGCTGTGGTTTCTGAGCGTTGTTGCTCCGCAGATCGGTCAATTTTTGCAGCAAGTGCTGTGGTTTCTGAGCGTTGCCTCTCCACAGAACGGTCAATTTTCGAGTCAATTTCTCTAATATTATCACGTATTTCCCCCAGAGAATGATCAATTCTCGTAGCAAGTGCTGCCGTATCTGCCCTTTGTTGTTCCACTGAACGGTCCAGCTTTTCATCAAGTGCTTTAATATCTGCCCTTTGTTGTTCCACTGAACGGTCCAGCTTCTTATCCAGCTTTTCATCAAGTGCTTTAATATCTGCCCTTTGTTGTTCCACTGAACGGTCCAGCTTTTCATCAAGTGCTTTAATATCTAACCGGAGTTCCGCCATTGAACGATCCGTTTTACGAAACGTGGCCAATAGAACGGTAATTTGTGATCCGACAAAGACAAATACTAGCGTCAATAAAGCAAGTAACAATTGAAACAAAGTAATTTCTATACCCATGGAGATCTGAAATTATTTAACTAGAAGATTTTACACGAGCAGAATATGCTTGTTCCAAATATTTAATGCCCGTCCAGAAAAGCACCTAACAGCGCTGAATCAACGACTCGGTATGTATTTTGAGCGTTGAATTTATTCAATTATGAGATTGAAGATTTTGCGGCTCTATTACTGAACTGAAATCATGATGTTCAACATGATCATCCCACTGGCGGGCCTATCTTCAAAATTTTCGGATCAAAAAAACCTTCTCTTTAAGCTCGTAAACCCATATAGAATAGATGTTTTATGACACCTACAATATTTTGTGGACAGACACTATTTAGCCCAAAATACCCCCTTTATCTTATATAGTGCCTGACAAAAAAACCCTACTTTGGGGTGTCACAATTTTTTACGGGGGCTTAATATACGAATTTTTTTTTAACTGCTAGGCAGACTCACCGATTTTAGTCGCGAAATTTTTGATCTGTTTCACCGATCTGTAAACCTCACCTATATTTGATCCAAATTCAGTGTATAGGCCACCGATTTTGCCTAAAATCTCTGCCGCACGGACGCACCTTTCCCACCTCCAATGGTGGAGTAAGTTTTTTTGTGACTCAGACTTTTACGCCGCTTGGCGAAACGTCTCTCGGTGTCGGGCCATTAACACCTTCCCGATTCGGCACAAATTCGTGGCGGCCACACTTGCGCCGATGCTTCGCGCAAACCCCGCCTTACCTCCTTTGGTGCGAATACGTGCACCGCCATGCTGTTCCAAAGAGTTGATACATGAATCAATCTGCGCATGCTGCCGACGTTTTCGCCGAAACTCTTCCGCCGATTCTCGTTCGCGCTCTATTTTGTTCTTATAGCCCTTTTTGGGAAGAATGACCTCTATATCCAGAGCGCTTAATGCCTCAAAATTCTGAGGCGACCAAAATCCGCGATCAAAACTCATGGATCCAAGGTTTTCAAGCTCTGTCCAATACTTGGCGACGATCTCAATGGTCATATCTACATCTGATTGCGTCCACATGATCTCCCATCCCAGAATCAAGCCATGTTGACATTGGGTGATCGCGACGGGAACCCCCAATTCTACCTGGTTGGGCATGGCCTTCCCCTTGACAATCCAACGTGTATGCTCGGCGATAATAACTTCTCTGCATTGGGAATCTTTTCCCCCTCTATCACACGACGATGAACCAAATCTACCAACCGATTGAACTGCTCAATCGCCTTTTCTAATGGCGCAATCCGACTTGAACTTGGGTCAAGTTCTTTGATCTTATCCAAGACCAGTATACGCTTCTGGATCCGATAGTAACAAATCAAGGCTAAGACCAGCTCTGGATTCGTCTCACGCTTCTTGGTGGTGTTGATCTCCAAATAGGCATTGTAACCGTAATAATCAAAGGCGCTTCCGCTTTTTTTGTGAAAAAAGTCATGGTTTTGCGTATCTGGGGCTTAGATCAAGTCCGCCCAAATGGAAGTAGATTGCATCTACAAATCGTTCTTTATTGCGGAATCCATGTGCACGGATTTTGACGGTTTTGATCCGACTATTGATGCTTTCAGCCGGGCCATTACTGGCATCAAGAACAATGGCATTGATGATCCCCCAGAGATGCTTTCTAATCATTCTGGCGACATCTTTGACTGGCTCAAGCCGGCAGCGCATGGCCCAACTCAATGTTTTATTCCAAGGCCCAAGTTGCGCTTTTATAGTCCCACATTTTTCTGAACGTTTCCTTGATGGCCCAGGCTTTGGAGGTTTTGAGGGAACTGGTGCGAATGGCATGGAAGGCCCTCTTTTGCGCTAATGACATGTTGTGAGGACTTTTAAGCCAACTATACTTGGTACCCGTCAGAATCGGATTGCCTTCCTTGAGAAGCGCTTTGTGCTGGACTTTATCCACCGAAACTCCCAGATGCTTCGCGACATGAAACCGATCAAAGCAGATCTTCTTTTTTGCGTCTGGTAGACAGGCTAAGGTTGCACTAATATAGGCAGGCCACATGTCCATACTCATACTCCTGATCCCGTTCAACTGCTCGGTGGATAATTGCCAACGCATCAACACCTTTTGATCACGCCCAATGCCGACATAGAGCACCGTTGCTGTGTCGGCATCGGATACGACAGTAAAGTACTTATGTCCTTTCTTATAAGCCACCTCATCAACACAGATGTTCTCAACCACCTGCTCTTTTTTTCTTGCCAGTCCACGTTGTACTGCACGATGAACAATGCCCGCAATGGCTTTCCATCCAAGCCCCATCTGACGCGAAATCGCCAATATACTCGCCTCTTTGATCCACCCAATTACCGACTCCTCAAAGTCATAAGTATACCGAGAACTCGGGCCCGCCCATGGAACCCGCGCCGTCTTTACCCCACACTCACTACACTTGACCCGGGGAACCTGCGCTCTCAACGCCGTTTGATAGTTACAGGTATCCAAATGCCGCCATTGACGCGCAGATCGCAAATCATAAAATGGACTCGCCTTTCCACACTTTGGACACTCCAGTGACGATGTGTCAGTACAAGTCACCGTCACTGTCCTCTGTTTCGCTGTATCATCATAGGCATCCTCTAAAATCTTCCATGGTGCCTCTATACCTAAACTTTTACTCACCGAATTCTTTTTCATTTGTTGATTAAATTGTTACGTGGATAATTAACCATAGTCAGTAGGAGAAATCCTACCAAGTATGATACGAAAATTCCTTAAATTTACAATTTCTCTCACACTTTAGGCGGAAGGCCCTAATCAAATGCTCTAACTGACGCCAATGTCGTACGCCCCCAAATTAAAGATCTTCCAGGCCCAAGCTGCATGGCCAGAATGATTGAATCGCGTAATAACCGCACATCATGGGGTTCCACCACATACGAATCTGTCCGCGCTTCCAAAGGCGCATCAGGTGCAACCCCAAAGACCTCTAACCCATGATCAACGATCATCCGATTGAGGGTGGACCAAATGTCATCGGTGATCAGACTTACATTGTTGATCATCGTCTGCACACGATACAAGGACTCATGACCAAAATCACTCGTATCATTTTGTAATAAGGTGCGCATTAGCACATTCGAGTTGACCTGAAATGTCAATCGGTCAAAATCACAATTCAGGCCAAACTTGAAGACGGCCAAAACAAAAATGCGCCAGTACGTCAACCCCGGTCGCCCCGTAGTCTGATCTGTGTTCTCTCCGATCGCCTCTTGCAGGTACATGACAATCCGATCCCGTAGATCTGTGGCCACCCAGATGGACTGCAATGCTAAGATGATTTGGGACGTATCGTATGAGGATCTACGAAAAGATCCTCAATGGAGTTCATCCCCAGTGTCGGTTCAGTGTCAAATTGTGCGCGCATGGTCAATGATGTGATTAAATGGACGGTGAAGATTCTTCACATCTTGATCAATTCAGAAAGAAAAACCCCAGAAAAGTCCTATAAATACAGTGATATCCACCGCCACAGGAAAAGTTTCGATTTTTTCATGAAAAATCTTCAACGCCTAAAATAACCGCAAAATGAACAAGCAAACTACCGGTAAGTACTTGTAAATTATAGCCCTTGCGATCCTATGCTACCTCAGAATTAGAGTTTATTGTCAGGCGCTATCAAGGGCCCGAACCCGACTTGGAGTTGCCCCATTCCATAAGCTTCGTCAGAGCAGTGTGCACTGGCTGTCCAACGAGAATACTCCTGGGGCGTGGTACTGCGGCCGTCGTCTCGTGGCGATCGATGGTTCAACGCTCAGTCTACCTGACGAGAAAAGTAATCGGGAATTTTTCGGGTTGCCTGGTTGTTCACGGGGACAGACGGCTTTTCCCAAGATGCGTATTTCCATGCTCTTGGAGTTGGGCACGCGTGCACCCTTTGCATGGTGTTCGGTCCCCTACAAGGAATCGGAGCATACACAGGCAAAAGAGCTGATATCAAGTATGAGCCCTGGCATGCTTATGCTTGCAGATCGGGGCTATACGGGTTTTCCCTTATGGTTACGGGCAAAAAAGACGGGTGCAGGCACGCAGTCAACCGCATTTTCCTGTGAAGGAGGCGTATGAAGACGGTTCTTGGCGTAGCGTTTTTAGAGGCAAGGACTCAGACAAATCCTGTGAAGTCCGCGTGATTGATTACACCCTCAAACAAGAAGATGCGACGGTATACAGACTGGTGACTACGATGTTGGATCCAGAAGAGGCCCCCGTGGACGAACTTGCCGCACTGTACCATGAACGGTGGGAAATTGAAACAGCCTATGATGAGGTCAAAACCCACATGCTGGGAGCAGGGGCTATGTTGCGTAGCAAGACTCCCGGTCTTGTACAACAAGAATTTGAGGGACTGATGCTGGCTTATTATGCTGTATGTGCATTGATCACAAAGGCCGCCAAAAAGCGGACGAGGATGCGGACCGATTATCCTTCGTGCATACTATCAATGTTCTCCAACGTCGGATTCAACAACCCGGCGTTTTCCCCCCAGAACAAAATCCCACAGGCCATGGTTGAACATTTGATTGACGAAATACTGGAGGAGCGTGTTGTATCCAGTCAAGGACAAAGAAAACCGCGTGGACGGAGACAAAAAATGAGTAAGTACCCCCCCCCCCATCCGACGCAGAGGTAATCTCTCGCGAGAAGAACATGATTGGACACCAAAAATTCTCACGCCTGTCACATCAAAAAATCCTTAAAGCAACAGTATTGCCCTTAAACTACTTACTTCATGTTAGAAAAGTTCCTGTTTACCATCATAGTCGGGATTGACTGGGGTGGTGAATCACACCAAATCTGCGTCAAACATCAAGACGGCGAGGTCCTCGGAGAAAAAGTCTTCCCGCACAGTGGAGGAGGGATCAAAAAAATGATTGATTGGCTGATGACACTCACCGACTGTGATCCAACCTGTATTGCCGCCAACATTGAAAACCCCGATGGGCCAATCGTTGACGCGCTCCTTGACCGCGGAATCCAAGTCTTTTCAGTCAACCCCAAACAATTAGACCGCTTCCGAGATCGATTCTCACCAGCCGGGGCCAAAGATGACCGCCGAGATGCCTTCCTGCTCGCCGATATGCTACGCACCGATTCACAGTGCCTGCGCCAACTCAGTAGCACAGATCCACTTCTGGTCTAATTGCCGTCAAAGATGACCTCACACAACAGCGCACCGCACTGTCAAATAAGATCCAAAAACTACTCTGGAAGTACTTCCCACAGTTTTTAACCCTTGCGTTTGACCTGTATTCCCCCGTGTTCCACGATCTTTGGACTCATATCTCCACACCAGAGTCCGCCCCGCCTCAGTCCAAAAAATCCTCAAAAAACACAGGATCCGGCGCCTGAATGCAGAGCAAGTTCTACAGTGTCTAAGACAAACACCGCTTCCAGTTGCTGCAGGCGTCAGGTAACCAACCATATCCGATTACTGCTCAATCAGATTCAACTCATTGAGACGCAGATCAAAGAAACCGCCCAAACAACCGATGCTCTGCTCAATGCATTCTTTAACAAGCCAGACAGCACTGAAACATCCTCTCAGACGATAGCACAGACGCTGACCAGGTTGCAGGTGAATCTAAAGAGACCCTGACTGATATGGATATCCTCCTCTCTATTCCAGGAATCGGCCCCACCGTCCTAGTCACACTGATTGCAGAGGCATACCCATTACTCCAAGCGGCAGATTATCAAGCCCTGAGAGCGTTGTGCGGCATTGCACCCATCACTAAACAATCAGGAAAATCTAAACGCGTGGTTTGACGCATGGCCTGTTCAAGTCGCTTGATGAATGCGATCTATCACATGAGCCGAGTCGCCTCCCAACGCGACGACATCTGTAAAGCCAAATATAATGCACTGCGTGAACGCGGACATTCCCACGGACGCGCGCTTCGATCCGTTGCCGACCGACTCCTCAGCATTATCTGTGCCATGCTCCGCGACAGAACCCTCTTTGATCCTAATAAAGCAACGGCCGCTTCTCTATAATCCATCCAATTATTCAAGCGTTGATCCCATAACGACAAGGCATCTGCAAATTCAAGGCTGACCAGAAAAAGGCTCACGAATCTGTCCTGAGATCAAGGAAAGATTTGGCATCGGCTAAGGATACACTCGGCCATCTACTCCATCAGCAGGAGGAAACAGAGGTGCGCCAACGCCTCACTTCGCGATGATATTAGCCGAATTCATGAGAAAATCAGCGTACCCCCCCCCTGTACAAGCGATTTTCTTGCCCAAAAACAGAACAAACTCCGAAAAATCGGCGCCCAGGCGCCGATTTAATCTCATTTTTTTACAAAAATGAAGGATTGCGTACGATTTTTTCCGCTCAAATCGCGATTAACTGGCGAATCGTCGCTTATTGTATCGCCCACGGGGCGCTGGATTCACACTTTATCTCCCAAAAATTGGATTTTTTATGGATGGGTTCATCTCTAATTAACGATAACGACTGATCATCAATTTTTTTCTGATCTGGTGATTTTTATGGGAATTATAGACCAAACTGTAACTCGGTTCCGGATTCTTCGCTGATTTCGATTTTTCTTTGGGCGGTCTTGCAAGCCTCTGAACCACCTCCCGCATTGTCCTTCCTCCGTACCTCGGATTCAGTACAAGCCTGTCCAGTTATTCGTCTATGCGTTCTTTGGATGGATCGGGAATGTCTTGGATGTGATCAGTCATTATTTATTAGATCTATTCTGATCAACAAACAAAAAGATGTTTTTTGCCAATAAGTAAAAAGCCGTTGCAAAAGCCAAATATCCCACTTTCCCATGGTCTATTGTCATTTCGATCAATTTAATTATTTCGCTGTCTCCTCTTAAAATTTGCCATAAAAAACCACATCCAAATACAAATACAAGTGCTTTTATTCCAGTACTATAAATAGAGTTTGTCCCAAGTTCTAGTTTGGAATGCCATGGCACTTTTTGTTGAGTAGCTATATTTTTGTTCCTTTCAAGAACTTTGTCTGCATCTACTTCTTTGAAGAAATCTTTTTGAATTTCACTCATGATCTTGCAGGAATCCCAGAGCAGACAGTTTTTCTGAGAAATGCTCTATGATTAGATTGTCATCTATCTTGGCATTATAACCTTTATTAAGAACAGTTTCACGCCACGGAGTGCCATGTTTGTGCGTTAAGTCTACCATTTCTCCTGCCGGTAATAACTTATAATGATCCCAAACTTTTTTAATCCAATTTTCAGTAGATGTATTTGGATTTAGCTTCCAGTAATAAAATCTATCCTCATAGAAATCGTAATCCATAATTTTTTTTGTAATTCTGCCTCTACCATATTGTTTTAATTGGTGATACAGAGATGGAATAACTGGGCCATACTTCCAAGCTTCAATACGATCATAAAATAAATTTTCATCTTCGGCAACAATTATCCACCCATATGCAAAATAAACCAGCTTTTGGATATATAAATTACTTAAGGGTATTCTCTCTTTCTTTGAACATTCAATGAAATAATTTGCAACTGCACTAATGTTAGATAACCCTCCTCCTTTTTCTATATTGTCATGTGCTGTCATTTTAACTCTTTGCCGACCTCTCGGTATTTAGTTATAGTTATCTGATCATCCGCACGCATCTTCATTGGCTCTCATGTACTCGACTATAAACTTATCTATCTGCCATTCAATTATAGGTAGGGTTTCGTATTCTTTTCCATCAGATATGGGAATGCTCTTTTCCCAAGTTCGTTCATAAATCCAATAAGACTGTGACTGTAAGAACTGATCCGCCCCCACCAAGCTATCCCGTTTTGCTAAATAAATATCTATATCATACTTTCGCCCAATTACATTGCTTTCCTGTATATCAATACCAAATATATATTCGGGATTTTTTTCATTATTATACATTCCTGCCCCTTGCAGCTTACTTACTGTTAGTGAATCTACATCGCCATAGCCATAATTTGCTTTCCCTCCAAGTACCAAACACCCCGTATATAAATTATGCTTTGTATCAGTATTGCTACTACGAGTTATCAAAAGCAGTATCACAGCGCCTACCAAGAGCAGACCTATTATTGGGAATAGTTTCAGTTTCATCATAAATCAAGTTGATACACTCTGGGTTAATTCCCCGAAGTATATAAAATTATCTGCCGTCCAAATTGTTTGATGCTTGAAATTGGGTTGACCAGTTGCAATCATGCAACCAGATCTTTGTACTTCAACCGCTTGCTCTTCATGCCCTGCGCAACTGATGCCATCTGGTCAATGGTATCCAGTTCACGGAGGTTGTGCTTTCCTGCAAAATGAGTTACATAGCGGTTGAGGTGTTTTTTGCTTATCTGGTGGTACGTGCCATGATACGCACGCTTTAAGACCGCCCAGAACGGTTCTATACCATTTGTGTGCGCTAACTCACCAAGCGCCGTAGAGACAGCCCATTCTTTCTGAATGTGATTGACAGACGTGTGATTTGTTAATCCCTCGTAGCTGGTATGATCATCTGTGAATATCAGTGAATCCTCTGTACGAGATTCATTCACAAACTCTTGAATAGTTGCCTTGGTGGTGTCTTGAATCACCTTTGCCTTAATCTTGTTCGTCTTACGGTCTTTCACGCCAAGTACAGGTGTCTTGCCAACTGACCCTCTACCTGCTTTGAGTTTCTTATCTTCGTGCTTATTGGACTTCTTGCCTCCAATATAGGTCTCATCTGCTTCTACCGGCCCCTCAAATGCTTCAAAGATTTCAGGTAATAAACTTTCTCGGATTCTATGAAGTAGATGCCATGCTGAATCCTGACCAATATCTAAATCCCTGTGAAGCTTCATACTGGATACGCCTTTGAGGCTGATGCACTCCAAGAAGATAGCCCATACCCATTTCTGTAAGGGAAGTTTTGTGGACTCTAAGACCGTGCCAGTCTTTACAGAGAAATACCGTTTGCAATCCCTACAACGATACGGCATTTTGTTGGAGTTGCCCTTGGTCTCATAGGTGCTACATCCACCACATCTTGGGGATTTACGACCGCGTGGCCAAAATACAGATTCAAACCACTCTGTTGCGGACTTTTCATCAGGGAACCGCTGCGCCAACTCTATCAAACTAATTCCTTCGCGGTAGAAACGTCCTGATGCTTTTCCCTTCTTCATTTTCTAATGGCCTCCGCCCGTTTATGATAAAATATATAATATTTTAACAACTTTTAACATTTTTTGATAACTTTTGATAAAAATTGTTAAAATTTATTACGCAAAATCTCAGAGAAAATTACAGTTTGGTCTATAATTTCCATTTTTATTTGGTAAAGTGGTAGAGGGGCCCTCCCCCGCGTATAGTGAAATAAGACCTATATATTGGCGATCACTGCCAGCAAAGTATTAACTGTTGCCATGATTAGCAATGTGAACTAGCCGGACAAAAATACAGACCATCGCTACGATAGAACACACAAGTATGAACCATGGGGTGGTATTTAAATACCTGTCTAATAGATAGCCTCCAACCGCAAAAACAGACATCGTCATGCCCATTTGCATACCAAGGGTCATGTACGGAGATGCCTCACGTAGACTTTTTTGCCAACTTCTGTTTTTTCCCATTTGACATCGGAACGAAATTTGATGAAAGATCTTTTGACCTGACACCCATTTGGCATTCACCATTGAAGACAGCCCCCTCCTCTACAACTAAACGATTAGCCGAAATCGTGCCCATAATGTTAGATGTGCTAACGAGGAATACTTTATTTGTTGCTACAATTTGCCCCTTTACTGAACCTGAGATGGTAATATCCTTACCATGAATTGACCCATCAACGAATCCATTTTCTGTAACAAAAATTGTTCCTTCCACTTTCAGATCACCAACGAGTTTACCTCCCAGCCTCGTATCCGAGTTAGAGACCAACTCACCGTTGATCGCCGTTCCTTCAGATATGATATTGAGGTTGGAAACCCCCACGGGAACGTCTGCCTTCTGTAGGTCTGCCCCTTTAGCTTTTTTTAAATTTGGCATAGTGTTAAACGATTTTACCCAATAATAAGAAAAAACATCGCTTAAATCTACAGATGAGTGAAATTTTTATGGAATTTATAGATCATCTCTGAGTAGATAACTCGCTGGTGCAAGTGCGGTGCCATTATTCCACAGCTCAAAATGAAGATGTGGCCCAGAAGAATATTCTCCTGAGCCCCCACTGATCGCGATATTTTCTCGATCCAGAACATGCTCTCCAACTTGTTTCAGTAGCCGTTGATTGTGTTTATATACCGAAACATATCCATTTGCATGCTGAATGACAATGGTATGACCGCCTCCATAAGTCCAATCAGAGAAGATGACATACCCATCTCCAATGCACTCTACAGCAACTCCCTCAGCTGCCGCAATATCAACTGCGAAATGCCCTGTTTCAACATTCAAAGTTTGAGTAATGATTCCTTGAACAGGTGCGCGCACGGGTAATTGAAGAGGGGCAAGGTCGCTGCTTGACCATTGTTCGGAAATTCCTAACTCTGGTTGAATTTGATCTGCCCATGACGTTGATCTAAGATAGGTTTGGATTGTGTCATCATAGGACAAGACATTAGCCTGTTGGGATTTTACTAGATCTGCAGTAGAGGAATGTCTGAATTCAAGCGATGATGAGCGTGAGGTGTCCGAATTTGGTGACAGGAGATCTTGTAGATTTGTCAGATATTGCATTTGTATATCCAATGAATCGGAGATCTGCTGTATCCGCATTGAGGTCAATACGGATCGTTGATGAAATTCCTGAACATCCATGCTTGGAATGAGTCCAAGATGGACCACATAAAGACTTAAACCAAAAATGATCACTGTGTACGCACATACGATACTGATTAATGTCGTTCGAGGACGAAACTGTTTCGGATAATACTCACGATAGGCAGGGGTTTCTGAAATGTCCCAATGAATGATCCGAGCGTCACTCTGAGATTTCCAGAAAATACGTTTGTAGAATTCAATAAATTTACGAAATGACTGGATCTGCCTCATCTTCGAAGATCTTATTGAAAGATGATTTCATGGATGACCCGCTTACCTAGACTTTCATTGAGTCGGTCTCTCCACTTTATACGGTTCATGTGTAACTCTTGACGCCATGTACCAGAGTTTAACTGAACAAATAATTTCCCTTGAAGCACCCAAACCTGCTCTGTCACACTTGCGATATATGGCCCTGCAAGTTCATGCCATACTTCAACTGCATGGGTTTCATCAACCCGATCTCGAATACCTAGGTCGTCAATTGCATGGCGAATTAGTTCAGAAATTGGGAGTGGTCTAGATGGCTTGTGCGACCCCATGACACTTTCAGAGTTCAACATCGTATCTTACACAGTAGGATAGAATAGGATGCAATATAATGAGTATCACGGCCGCTTTGCTCCATCTCCAACAGGGCCGCTTCACATAGGGAGTGCACGCACTGCATTGGTCGCATGGTGTGCTGCACGGCATAATAACGGGCACTTCACAATCAGAATTGAGGACTTGGACACACATCGGGGGATTGCTGGCATGAAGGATGCCCACCTTAACGATTTGAACTGGCTCGGAATTGACTGGGACTTCGGCCCAGACCTTGGAGGCCCTCATGCACCATACCTTCAATCACAACGATTAGATGACTATCAGACAGCTCTAGACCAGCTACACGCACAAGAAATGCTGTTTCCTTGTACTCTGTCAAGGAAGGACATCCGTGAATTGGCATCTGCGCCCAACGAATCATCCACTGTCTGTTCTCCTCATCTTCGTCCAACGGCGCTTTCAGATAATTGGTATGTAGACGCCCATTCCGAGGCAACGATTCGATTTAAAACTCCAGATCAGCGAATAGATTTTGTTGATGCGATATGTGGACCACAATATGAAAATCTAAGCGCTACTGTTGGAGATTTTCCCCTCAGGCGCAGAGATGGTATTTTTTCTTATCAGTTAGCTGTTTCGGTTGATGATATAAATATGGAGATCACCGATGTGGTACGCGGTCAAGATCTAATAGGATCTACTGCCAGACAACTAGCGCTCATTGACCGACTTGGAGGCATACCCCAAATTATGCGCATGTGCCACTGATCTTAAATTCTCATGGCCAGAAGATGTCAAAACGGGATGCATCAATGTCTATTGACTCTGTACGTGATTCTGGAGTTACATCAGACGCACTCGTGGGCTATCTGGGGTGGACGCTCGGATGGATTCCACAGCCCGATTCAATGTCTGCAAAAGATCTGGTACAGTATTTTGATTGGCGTTCAATGAGTCAGCAATCAGACTGGATACTCCATGAAAATTTTATCAAATCCTATCTTACAAACGTGACTCTAAACAAGTGTAAAGCGTCTTAAGGTTGTAATGAAAGGGAGTGTTTCTATTTTTGGAGTGGTCTATCTGATGGCTAGTGGTGTGATCGCTCAGCCACACACCGATACGCTACGTATAGATCTCAGGCATGTTCTGGAGCAGACCATATCAGTGAGTCCTGACATTCAAGCAGCACGTTCAAATGCCAGACAGGCATCTGCTCGGCATGATTTGGCAAGACGTAGCCGTTTTCTGCCGAATGCTACGGTAATTACAGCCTTTTCAGCAGCACCAGGAATTGACAACCCTAATGGGGTACCACAGAACGAGCTCTATCTTGATCCTGATGTGCGCGATGACTATCGTAACTTAAGTCCATACGCACAATCTGAAATCTCGCTACTTCAACCTATCTACACTTGGGGGGCTCTTAGAGGTTCAATTGAAGCCGCCTCTGCGGGTGCAGATCTCGAACATGCACGGGCGCAAGGGACTATGTCAGAGGCGACACTTCGGGCCGCAGGGCTCTACTACAATGTTCTGCTCACCAATGAACTCTCCCGTCTTGCCGATAGGGCTGGTAATGTGGTGAATATGGCGATGAAAGAAATTTATCGGCTTCTTGAGGAAGGAAGCCCAGATGTAGATGATGCTGATCGTTATCAGGTACTGATTACTCAACAGGAGTATGAGCGCAGAATTGTAGAGGTTGAGCAACAACGTCAGATCGCACATGTTGCTCTACGACGGCAACTCATGTTAGCAGATTCCATCCAAGTCATCCCAATTTATGATGCTTTGAAACCGCTTACGTTCGTCTTAGATGAGTTAAAATATTATCAACATAAAGCCCTTATGTATCGACCAGAAATTCTCCAAGCCTATGCGGGGTTGACTGCAACCCATGCATTGGTGCGTGTTGCAAAAGCAGATTATTATCCTCAAAGCGCAGTCGGTCTGATGTTTAGCGCGAGGGGGGCTTCAAATCGCATCCGTCAGCCGAATCCATATATCAGTGATGGATTCAGAGGAATGAGTGTGCGCGCGGGCATTGGATTTATCCAAAAACTCAATTTTGGACAGACGCGTGCTCGAGTTGCTCAGGCGGAGGCGCAACGGAACTCAGTTAAACATCTATCCGTCGCTGTAGAGCAACAGATTCTTGCTCAGATTGAACAATCCTGGAGGCAAGTGATCATTGAAAAAGAATCTTTGGCAGCTCAGGACAGTTCACTTGCCATCAGCAAAGAATGGCTCAGGGTTGAGCAGATCAATTTTGATCTTGATTTAGGTGATACTGAAAATCTTGTGGATGCTGTACAGACAAATTTAACCTTAGAAGCTGGCTACTATGAAGCGATTCGACGTTACAACATGGCGCTCATTGAGCTGTTATCCAATGCAGGGATACTCACCCAAGAAATAGACTCATTTACCGAATTCCAATGAAACTCTCTGTGTGCTTCTCATTAGTTGTGTTGCTTTTTTTTCCCTTTTTGGTGTATGGACAAGATTCAGAATATGATGTCAAATCTGAGGTTCTCGCATTTATCACATCAAGAGATCAAGAAATCAAGGAAGCGGTCCGCGGGATGGAAGAAGATCCATCCCTCCGAGAAAAAGCCCGGTCACTGATCAATGATCAGATTGACTTTCAAGAGATGGGAATGCGCTCTCTTGGACGCTTTTACAGTGACCTTTCAACCGAAGATCAACAAGAGTTTATTGACGTATTTGGTCAAATTGTGCGCTCACAATCTCTGAGTGACCTCTCGGTATACGAGGCGCCAATCACCATAGAGTCGGTGTCCGTCAACGGAGATCAAGCATCTGTGAATACCACTGTTGAGATTAATGATGCCAATCTGAATGTCATCTACCATATTCACCGAAAAGAGGATAGCTGGTGGCTCTACGATATCATCATTGATGATGTAGGCACCGTTGAAGGGTATTCTGTATCGTTTCAGACCTATGTGCGTAAGCGAGGATTTGAGGCGTTCATGGAGAGTCTTCGCAAAAGACTTGCGGCCACACAAAACTAATGGATCTGGATCGTTTATGGGGACTGTTTTAGTTGAAGAGATATGGGCCTATCACCATTCAATTTCGCACTCTTCTTCAAATAAGGATCGCAGTCTATCAAGGTCATCCTCTCGACAAGTTTTGTTGAGAGAATGCGGATCAGAGTTAGGGTCAACAACCTTTCAGGACTTGAAGCTCAGGTGCCACCAAAAAACAATGTATTCTCTGGTGTAAGGGATCCATAACAGTAAAATCACACTGAGAATTAGGAGTAAAGGAAGAATGAACAAACCAAGAGTAGCACTTTTAGCGAGACTACTACGAGCCAAAGATGAAAAATTCCGCGCACTTTGAAAATTGCAGTAGATGCTAATGAGGATCCAACAGCAGACCAAAGCAACCGCCATGATATCAAGTTGGGAATCACTGAGGCCTGACGATACCAATACCAATGGAAGCATCAGTCCAAGCGGCGCGTTATTCATTACGTTAATGACAAAAAAATGCTCGACTGGTACTCTGTTTCCAGGTCGACGCGCCCCCCATGCACCTAAGGTAGAAGAAATCAGAATGATTGCGAGATAGATCGCACACACCACAAGGGTCGGGACGAGTGGATTAGAGATCAAATTGACGCTTCGATCAATGATATGAGGACGCAATAGAATTGCAACGGCTTCAATCATTCCCAAATCCCTAAATGCCTCAATCAGAATCAACACCACAGCCGAGATTAAGACCCCCTGTGCAATCACAAATCCAAAGGAAGCGCCCCCTAAAAGAGTACTTTCACGATACAGAGTTTCACGATGAGGGTACTTACTCATCGTATAATTCAACATCACTTCTGGGAATCTTCGGTACCATAAACAAACTAGGAGGGTAAGTATAACTGACATCCAGCCCATCAGTAGAGGCCATGGCACATTCTGCTCTGGCACCTTCCCGAAATCAAACGTAAATACGTTCTGGGTATCGGTATATATGCCCTTGAGGACTTCATGCGCAGGACGCTCTGCACCGGATGGATCAATGAGTCCCCATTGGGTTGAAGTGCTAAGAACATCCTTCCATCGATACACAAAAATGACCTCTAAGTGACTTTCTAATAATTCTGGGAGATGATCTTCTAAATAGCGTGCCTGAGATTGTGGGGAAAACTCATGGAATAAGCCATAGGATTGAGAATCAACCTTTTTCCCTAACCTCGTAAAGCCAATCGGTGTCGTGCTTTGCCAATCACTCAAGATCGTGATCGGAGAAGAAATTCTCCGCGTATCAATCAAAATTAGATCAACGTATGAAGAGCACTGGTCCTCGGTGACAAAAGCCGATATATAATAGAGGGTAAGATTGGGTGCCCACGCAGCCAATTCTTTGAAATATTCACAAGATAGTGGATTGCTGGTATCACTCCTTGAAGAAACGCCATAATAATGTGCAGAGGGGTATAGAAGATGCATCCACTTCGCTCTGCTTAGTTGGCTCTTAGCAAATTCGAGGGTGTCAAGAAGAGGGCTAGTCGGCAATAGACGAATTGATAGATCCTGAAAGAGCTTTATCCCAAGTGTATCGGCGGCCTCAACAATTGAAATATCTTCAAGGATAGGCAATTGGAGCGCATCTACCCCGGCCTCACGAATATTAATCAGATCATTAACGGTTGGGGGTTCGGGGCTGTCCCATACCACTCCTTTGAGAGGCTTTGACTGACTGTGTACATTCTGGGTGCACAGACAACTCAGTACCACTATCATAACACATCCGCGAAGCATCTTACTAGTAGGTTGCAATGCTACGTTGACCAGCAAAAAACACTGCATTGGACAGCAATAGTCTCCCCTGGTAATAAAAGCCTCTGTACACGGGGTTGTCAACGAGATAGATCACTTCACCCCGACCAATGGACTCCATTCCAAAGATGAGCGAATTCTCTAAATCTTCAAGAGTTTCTGCCCCAGCAAATCCAGCAATTGGATCTGCGTTTGTGAGAACTCCAACATTCCAACCCTCCACAAGTCGCTCAAATGCTTGAGGCCTCACCTTCAGGGTGTAATAGTCTTGTTGATAGCCGAAGGCAAGAGGATGGGAGGTATCCAATGTTACACGAAAGATTGCCCCTGAAATCTCTTTTGATATACCATGACGATCGCGCTGTGAGTAAGGGGTCTCGTTGATCTGCAATGAATCGGACTTCTCTTCAGATTTGATATCTATACTAAATCCGTTTTTATTTGCTAGAAACGTTACCGCCTGTTCAATAGCAATCAATCGGCCCCCTTCGTGAATCCAATTCCGAATATCATCAAGTGTACTCTGAGTTAAGAGTTCTTCGTAGACACCAGAGGGTAGAATGATGACATCAAAGTGAAAAAGATGGAGGCTTTTAAAGTCATCTGTGTCAATCAAGGTCGCAGGATAATTAAGCTGTTCATCAAAAAAATGCCATAATTGTCCCAGTGAATTTGAATTGATCGCGGGGCCTGATAGAATTGCAATACGGGGTGGTTGAATATGAATGACATCCGCCGATCCAAAATCAACGCCTTCAGTTGCAAAAGTTGTGGAAACAGCATCAACCCTCTGATGCGTAAGACGTGCGCTTTGCATAATCAAAGAGTCAAAAGCAGCCCCGCTATTATCGCGGATCATAATCAACGATCCAGCGTCATATGATTGATGATTGATCTTAATGGGAATCTCTGTATAGCGCACTTTAACGCCCGAACGTAATACGTCTGCAAGGAATTGTGCATCGTCAAAACTCTTCCAATCTGCAATGAAAGCAACAGGACTTGATACCTGCATCGCGACTGGTTCAGTAGGTGGTTCATGTCCCCATTGAATCTGTGAATCAAATGCATACGACTCCACACCATAGACATACGGGAGCGCCCACGCTGTAATGTCATAGGTCAAAGAGTCTTCCAATTCAGTCTCTGGTTCAAAGAGAACGCTGGTGAGCACACTTTTTGGTTGTACAGCAGGGATCACTAAATCACCTTTATGAATATCTATCTCGTGCCGGTTTCCAGTCTGATAGGAAACCCCAGTTTCGGATTTTTTTTCTATGGCATATCCATACTGAATTCCCAGTAAACTAAGGTGCTGTGTGAGTGTCTTCACCTGATCTTCTTGTCCCTGATATCGAACCATGTAAGTTGCATGATCGCCTGTGGTCGCGTTGTTGAAATATTGGGTAAACTCCTCAATGATCTGATCTTTGCGAGTGTGGGCGACTTCTATCGTTGATAGGCTTGTGGTGTAGTGATGATCAATACGATCTTTCAGCGTCAATGTATCGCCTTCGGCCGTCAGAATTGCCAATCCCGCTCGCCCCGACCCTGCCTGCTCATACGTCATTCCGAGAGCACCGTTGAACATCGGCCAGGTATCTCCATACCCTGGATACAAGAGATCAAAAACCTGTCTTGTAAAAAACAACCATCCTTCAGCGTCAAAATATCTTGCATGATTTTCACCAATGAACTTCTGGAGATCACGCTGCCAGGGTGTGATATATTTATGAAACGGAATTGCAGCAGGAGGGAAGAAGTATGGACTATTCACTCCTTGTTCGTGAAAATCTACATGAATATGGGGCATCCAGCGATTATAGTGTGGCAATCGCTGGCGGGTTTCTATTTGAGTTCCCCAGGCCCAGTCTCGATTAAGGTCAAAATAGTAATGATTCGTTCTACCCCCAGGCCAAGGCTCCGAATGTTCACGAGCTTCTGGGAAAACATTTTGTTTTCGGCCGCGCGTTTGACGATAAAAATGGACGTATCTATCTCGACCGTCGGGATTAAGGCAGGGATCCAGAATTACTACAGTATTAGAGAGCCAGCTCTTAATTTGATCGCTTTGTCCAGCTGCCAAAGTATATAGCACTTTCAGTGCTGTCTCAGTGCCGACTGACTCATTTCCATGAACGTTATAGCTCAGCCACACGATGGCTGGAGTATCTCCATCTGCCATGCCATCGGCTAGTCTTGCTCGTTGAAGATTTTCTTTACGAAGCTCTTCTAATCTGGAGATATTTTCATCTGAAGTGATGATTAAGTATTGTAGAACTCGGTCTTCATACGAATGTCCGTATTCAACTCGTACAACATTTGAGGATGATTTGGCTACATGTTCGGTATACGCGTTGACGCGATGATGAGGCGTAAAATCTTCACCCAATTCATAACCAAGGAATTCTGCGGGGCTAAGAAGTTGGGCATTAGTGGAGTACGTCACCGTAGAGACGAACAATAGACAGGTTAACAATCTCATCATGGTATTGAATTGGGACGTAGCGCGATGAAGCGGAGCTGGGTCGTTACTTTTCCATTCCAGACATTCTCTTCCACATGACATAGGAGGTCAATGAATGTTTTCTGAGTTCGGGCATCTTCAGCAAGTTGATGGTAATTTCCCATTCCAAAGCCAATTGCGTCAAGTATTATGGGAGATTCAGGGCTCTGAACTTTCATTTTCAGATGCTGTCCACTTGACAGTAACTGGACCGAGATAGGACGTAAATGTTTGATCATAAATACAGGCGATTCATTGTCCTTGCCGAATGGTTCGCATAAGTTCAGAACGCGTTGAAATTTTCCTGGTATTTCCGTCATTTTCAGTTGCGCATCATACTCAATATAGGATGGAATTGTTTGGTCATCTGATTGTTTGGCGACTTCAGAATTAAGACGCTCTCTGAATAAGGCAAGGTCTTCTTTTTTTAGGGTAAGCCCTGCCGCTTTTGCATGACCTCCAAAGCGAATCAGTAAATCTTCACATGATGCAATCGCGTGAAGAATGTGGATATTGCCGAATGTTCGAACGCTACCGAAAATTTCTGAGCCGCCAGAATTGGGAACATCTGTCAGAATGACCGAAGGAACTCTAAATTTCTCAACGACTTTGGCGGCGGCCATGCCCAGAATTCCTGGATGCCACTCAGCATCATGAAGTACAAGTGCGCGGGTATGCTGACCAGCAAGTTGGACTCTGGCAAGCTTTTTGGCTTTGGGATATAGCTTTGCGCTCTCTACTTTTCGTAACTTATTGAGCGCGTCAAGCCTCTGGGCAAAGTGTTGCGCATCAACGCCCGTATCTGCCATTAAAAGATTTAATGCTTCCCGAGCATGCGACATCCGGCCTGCTGCATTGATCCTTGGTCCCAGCTGCATTGCAATATCCGATGACCTGAGGTATTTTGGATCATTTTTTGTCATCGCAATTAGTGCTTTTAAAGCCGGATGATTTGATAAGCGTAGCACTTGAAGTCCTTCGCGCACTAAGATTCTGTTTTCTCCAACTAATGGCATAATGTCACAAATCGTAGAAATAGCCACTAAATCAAGGTATTGATCGGCCATTGCTGGGGATTTTCCGAGCGTCTCAAGGGTCACTTGGATCATCTTGAATGCCAATGCACATGCGGAAATCTCTTTATTGGGATATGGGCAGCGCGCCTGATTTGGGTTGACATGTGCATAGCAGAATGGCTTTGAGCCATCATTTTCATGATGATCACAGATCACCAGATCAATGCCTGCCTGTTTCGCTAACTGAGCAGTTTCTTCGTCATTGGTACCACAATCTACAGCGATGATCAGAGCGCAGGATTTCTCTTGGGCATAGCTGACCCCGCTGGCATGAAACCCATGATTTTCTTTCTGTCGATCGGGAATATAGAATTCGGTTTCAACACCCTGAGATTGCAAAAATTTCATAAGTATCGCTGTAGATGTCACACCATCAGCATCAAAATCTCCGTAGACCATCACCCGCTCTTTTTCTGTGATGGCCAGTGCGATTCGCTTAGCCGCCAAATCAGCATCAATTAGATGATGCGGGTCTAGTAAGTCTTTTTTTGTCCCCCTAAAAAAGACTCGTGCGGCCTCATAGGAACTAATGTCCCGTAGAACTAAAACGCGGGTTAATGACTCTGGAAGTGCGTTTAGTATATTGCTGAGCGATTTGACGATCGTTGAATCTTGAATAACGCGCTCTTTCCATTCCATTCTGTGCATCTTTGTCAATGAAACTAAAATATACAACGGATCGTCATACAGACACCTTTTGATGCGGGGATCCGCAAGTCCATATCTGCTTAAATTTATAGTGAGCTTCCGCCTAACGCGTGAGAGAAACCGTAAATTTAAGGAATTTTCGAATCATATTTGGTAGGATTGTGTGCCACGAATATACAAGAGGTGAGTCAATGACTTAATAAACTGTATGAGCTGCATGAGGGTAGGCCCCTCGCAACCGCTGTTCAGGCGGAGGTTGCAAACCGCCCGCAGCTGCTCATTTAAGAGGTGTGGTGGTGAGCGTGTAGGGAAAAGGCAGGTGTAGGAACTTGTCAGGTATGGGTTACAGTGTCAAACGAAAGTGAATCATGGATGAGGCGTCGAAACGAATTTAGACGAGTGTCAAAACTGGGGTTTTAGGCACTATAGTATTGACGAACTCCATTTAGAAGTCTGAAATTAAGGACTTGTGGGATAGGCACATATAGAGGTTCAAGAGATCTTGCCAAATTTTATCTAACCAGGGCCGATCCATAGGCAAATTGCAGGTGAATTAAAGAAAAACGATGAGATAGAATGAGAATGTTGAGTGTTATTGGAACCTAATCAGGGAATAAATGTAACAAGTTAAAACTTTGAGTTTACTCTTACTTACTCACTGATTGAAATTCACATTTTAGGTTTTGCAATAGGTTCGGGAATCTAATCATCATTCAAATGTCAGTTCTGGTTTTCTTTTTGTTTCTCTCCGTGATTCCAGACAGTGAAAGTCACGCACTTCATAGTAACTCTACCATTTCCCCCCCCCCCCCCATTTTTTCTGCAGATAGCATCATCGGGGGGCTCCCTGATGGATTTGCCGAACCCAAGTCTCCTCTTCTGATAGGCGAAGACTTGCCTTTATCTGAACGCAATGCTTCATTCATTGGGCCCCATCTAAACCCTGAAATCATTTCTAATCCAATTTCGGATCTAGCTGTGCCAGATCCCCCAGGAAATTTACGAGTGAATTCTGGGTTTTCTATTCTTGCTTATCTATGGTGGGCCACTCCTTCCAGTGATGGTGGTTCTCCAATTACGGGGTACAAGGTGGAATGGTCCACCGACGGCGGGACCAGCTGGGAGGTTCTGGTTGACGATACTGAGCGAACGATTCGAAATTATAGTTTTTTCAGTAGCCGATTGACCCCAGGGGCGACCTTTCATTTCAGGGTCCGCGCCCTCAATGCGGATGGCGAAAGTGCCCCCTCCAATGTCGTTTCCTTCACCGCCCGATCTCCCTCTGGACGAGGCATTCCCACCAATGTGCGTGCAATCCCAACCTCCTCTGGCGCGGCCCAAATTTCCTGGGATGCCCCCACAGATTTGCCAGATGGCCACAGCGCTTGGCAATACTATCTCTATAAATCCGACGACAATGGAGATTTCTGGAGTCAATATCAGATACTTTCCGCACCAACCTTGAGTTATACCGACAATGCTGTATCAAATGGTGGTACATACGGGTATCGAGTGAGGGCGGCGTTTGGTGTTAACTTAAACACATCTGCTGTTTCTGATTTTTCAGAGCCAGTCTCTATTAGGCTCCCGACTTTCCCAAGCGAAGTCTCTTCATTAACAGTGACGTCGGTCAGTCCGTCCATCATTAATCTTTCGTGGGCGGCCCCCACCTATGATGGGGGATCGCCCGTGACGGGGTATCGGGTAGATATTCGGACCGTCACTCCGGAGACCTATGTACGTCTGGACGAAACAACGTCCACAAGTTACAGTGTTACGGGGCTAAATCACTCAACACAATACCGAATTCTTGTGAGGGCCCTCAATTACGGTGTTGCTGGAATCCAGAGTTCGGTCAGTGCCACGACGACGGCCGCAACCAGGCCAGATGCTGCACCCCGCCTGACCGCAACCGCGACGGGGCGAACCTCGATAGATATTTCATGGACTCTCCCTGTGGAGACGGGCGGGAGCCCGATCACAGCCGGTCAAATCGGAGTCTCTCGTAATGGAACCACCGACGATGGATTTATTGGCGTGAGTCCATCCGCGCTCAGAGCGACGGATAAAGGACTTCAACCTAACTCCACGCATTATTTTAGGATCCGTTTCCAAAATTCCGAAGGAGTAAGTCCCTGGAGCGATTATGTCAGTGCCACTACCGATGCGGTGAGTACGCCAGGCGCCCCCACAGGATTGACGGCCGCGGCCAGTGGGCTAAACAGTCATGTCTTAACATGGACGCCCCCCACCGATGATGGCGGTGCTGCGATCACAAGCTATGTGGTGGAAGAATCAAACACCGGCACCGGGACTTGGTCAGTACTGATCCCCGCTAATCGTGGAAATGCAGTCCCGCGCTTCAGTAAACCTGTCTCACCGGGAACGATCACCTATTACCGGGTAAAGGCCCATAACTCGGTGGGAACGGGAGCGCCGTCCAATGCGGTTCGTGCCACGACCAAGGTGGTCACAGTGCCGGCGGCGCCAACGGGATTGACCGCCACGGCCGATGGCCCTACTGTGATCAACCTGCGTTGGACAGCGCCATCCAATACCGGGGGCGCCGCCATTACAGGCTACCGGATTGAATCGTTTCGGCTGGGAGGTGGGTTCTGGACCGATGTGACGCGCAATACCCAATCGACGGCGACCACCTATATGCATACGGGACTCACAGCAAACACCAAATTGCATTATCGGGTCAGTGCCATCAATACCGCAGGGACGGGGGGTGCATCAAGCAGCGTCAGAGCCACGACCACCGCTGCCACGGCCCCGGCTGCCCCCACGGAATTGACCGCCACGGCCGACGGGCAAACGACGATCAACCTGCGTTGGACCGCGCCCATCAATACCGGCGGTGCAGCGATTAAGGGCTACCAGATTGAATGGTCTCCCACGGGAACAGGAGACACATGGACCAATCTGGTGGATAATACCAAATCCACGGCCACAACCTATGCGCACACGGGGCTCACGGCCGGCACCACGCGTCATTACCGGGTGCGTGCGATCAATTCCGTGGATCCTGGCGCATGGTCGAATGTGGACATGGCCACGACCGCAGCTGTAGCCACGGCTCCAGATGCCCCCACAGCACTCACCGCCACGGCAGATGGGCAAACAACGATCACGTTATCATGGACGGCGCCAGCCAGCAATGGGGGCGCAGTCATTATGGGCTATCAGATTGAGGTCTCGCCCAATGGCACCTCGGAGTGGACCGATCTGGCGGACAATACCGAATCCACGGCGACCACCTATTCTCATACGGGCTTGAGTGCAGGTACGACGCGGCATTACCGGGTCCGTGCGATCAATTCCGTGGATACCAGTCCTCCGTCTAATGTGGCCATGGCCACGACTGCGGCTGTGATCACCGCCCCCGGCGCGCCGACGTCGCTCACCGCCACCGCTTCAGGGCAAACAACGATTAACCTGAGTTGGACAGCGCCGACAAGTACGGGTGGTGTCGACATCACAGGATACAAGATTGAAGTATCCACCGATGGGGGAAGCACATTCACACAGCTGGTGGAGAGTCACCCAACGCCTCCTTACGCGCACACGAGTCTCACCGCAGCCGTGACGAGGCATTACCGGGTTCGTGCGATCAACTCGGCAACATTATCTGGAGCATGGTCCAATGTGGCCACGGCGACAACGGCGGATGCAGCAACCCCGACGGCGCCCAGCGCCCCAACATCGCTCACCGCTACGGCCTCTGGGCAAACAACCATCAACCTGAGTTGGACGGCCCCATCAAGCAATGGCGGTGGGCGAATTACAGGCTACCAGATTGAAGTATCCACGGATGGTGGGACCACATTTGGCTCGCTGGTCGCGCGTCATCCGACGACTTCCTATTCTCATACGGGCCTGACCGCAGGTGTGACGCGGCATTACCGGGTCAGTGCGATCAACTCGGCAGGTGCAGGGATGCCATCCAATGTGGCTAATGCGACCACGGCGAGTGATGACAGAGATGGGGATGATGACGACGGTGGTGGAGAGGATGACGCAACTGCGCCAGCACTCACCTTTACCGTGGCCTCGGCCAGCGTAGATGAAGCGGCGGGCACCTATCCGATCAGCGTCACCCTCAGCGCCTCATCCAGCACGGCGACCACGCTCAGCTATACCCTGTCAGGGACGGCCACCCAGGGCTCGGACTATACGATTCAATCCTCGGTCACACTAAATGGCACCTCTGCACAGATTCCGATTGTGATCGTTGATGACCAAGACGAAGAACCCGACGAAACCGTCATCGTGACCTTGGTGAGTAGCACCGCCTATACACTTGGATCCATCACAGCGTTTACGCTCACCATTACCGATAATGATGCTGTGGCCTTATCGTTTGCTCAGACGCTGGATGATCAATCCTATTATGTCGGGTTAGCCATTGCCGATCTCACGCTCCCAGCCGCGCGGCAAGGAACGCCTCCCTACAGTTACACGCTCACCCCAGAGTTGCCAAAGGGTCTCACCTTTAATGCGTCTACGCGGGCTTTAAGTGGCACTCCCACCGAAGTCACGGCCCCGAACACCTATACCTACACGGCGACCGATGCCAGTGCTCATTCAGTGATGCAGCAGTTTACCATTGCGATTGTTCAGGCCGAGGCCTTGACCTTGACCGAAACGGTCAACGATCAGAGAGTTCCCGTGCAGAGGCTGCTGAAAGACCTCGTCTTTCCCGTTGCCACAGGCGGCATTGCCCCTTACAGCTACACCTTAACCCCAGAGCTCCCCAGTGGACTGATGTTTGATGCGACCAGCCGCACGCTGAGCGGAACGCCCTCCGAGGTGGCCACGGCTCAGACCTATACCTACAGCGCACAAGATCAAGCGGGAACGCGCACAGAGCAAACCTTCACGCTTGAGGTGTATCAACTGTCGTTTGCCGAGACGGTGCCAAATCAGACGTACTCCCGCGCTCAGCCCATTGCTCCACTTGTGCTTCCAGAAGTCACAGGCGTAGCTCCGATTACCTACACCTTAACACTACTGGATCTCCCACTTGGGCTTCGCTATGATGGCTTAGCCCGAACGATCCGTGGCACGCCCACAGACGTTATACCGCCAGTCTCTTTGACCTACAAGGCCACCGATGCCAATGGAGCGAGCGACAGTCTGATGTTTACCATAGAGGTTGTGTCACCGGTCAACACCGAAGATGAAGCGGGGCTGCCTGAGGCGTTTCAAGTGTATCCGAATTATCCGAATCCGTTCTCGAATTCCACCAATCTGGTGTTTGACCTGCCATGGGCTGCGCAGGTGCAGGTGGAGGTTCTAGATGTCATTGGGCGGCGCATGGTAGCGCCCCAAGAAGTTCACCTGAGCGCGGGATGGCGGCAGGAACTAAAACTGAGCGATTTGGGACTCCCCTCAGGGCCGTATCTCTATCAACTGCGGGCAACCCCTCTTGAAGATCATTCGTCTTCGGTCTATGTCGGTCACTTTATCAGTGTTCAGTGATGATATGGAGGGGCAGGATTAGCGTTGTCTGCCCCCTGAGGATCTTAGAAGCCTTAAGGAAACGTTCTCTCATCTCATGAGGGGAAACTCGGTTGATAAAATTTCAAAGATAGGCCGCTGAATCTTGTGTAATTCGCAGTATATGGTCGGATAATATAGAGGATCTGAGGGTGCGATTTTTTAAGAAAAGATGTTCACTGCCCAGTATGATCCAACAATCTCCAGAGTTGGCAACTCTCATATGCTAGGATTAATCCCTCCAAATTTTTTGTTAGAATTTGAATCTACTTGACTTTTTGATCAAAAAAGGTTATTATAATGGTAGGTTATTATTCACTCCCCGCTCTAAACAACTGTAATTAATTCATGAGTTACCGTTATTTCGCTGTTTTCTCATTGGTATTTCTGTGTTTGTATACCACAACATATGCACAAACTGGAAAGATTGGGGGCACTGTAGTTGATCAAAATAATGATCCACTTCCTGGAGTTAATGTGATTATTGAAGGGAGCACGATCGGTGCAGTCACAGATATTGATGGCGTCTTTTCAGTCCTAAATGTTCGTCCTGGCATTCATTCTCTTAGGGCGACCTTCATTGGCTTTACACCCGTGACGGTTGAGGGCATCAGGGTGGCTATTGAGCTGACCACCGAGGTGAACATCACGATGCAGGAAGAAGCACTTGGGCTCGGAGAGGTTGTTGTTGTCGCTGAACAACCCGTCATACAGCGAGATATAGCCGCATCACAGCGAAATATTGATTCCGAAGAAATTCAAAGTGGAAAGTATCAGACTGTAGCCCAAGTTCTCACGTCTCAGGTTGCATTCAATGACATCTCCACTGTTGAAGACCGACCCGAAATCAGAGGCTCGTTCTTTGATGAATCATTGTACCTCGTTGATGGCGTGAATTATAATGACCCTCTTACCAATCAACCCCATTATCGAGCAAATCTAGATGCTGTTCAAGAAATCAAAGTTCAGACTGGAGGATTTAGTGCTGAATATGGCGATGTTCGATCTGGTGTGATCAATGTTGTAACACGTGAGGGCGGAGACCAATATTCTGGATCAGTTAATGCACAGTATAGTGCGCCTGGATATAAGCACTTTGGTCCAGGCCCATTTGATTTTGCTTCACCCATCGTGGAGCCATTTGTGAATCCAAGTTTAGGTGCCTTTGAAGGTGGTAATGCATTTTTTGGTGGTTGGAATGCAGTCGCTGCCTCATTGCCAGAGAGCGAGGCCCACGCAAACGCACCGATGGAACTCTATGCACGTTATTTGTGGAGACACCGCTCACAAGATGCAATCAATGAGTTGAATCGTTTAGAACAAGAAGGAATTGTGCAGTTTGCCGATGGTGTCAACCCAGATGATTTTGTGTTTCACCAGACAGGTGTGAATCCAGATTATCGTTTAAGCGCAACCCTCGGAGGCCCTGTTCCATTTTATCAACCACTGAGATTCTTCTTAAGCTATGACAGATTTCAATCGGAATATGCCTATCGCTTTCCTCAGCCATCCTTTCAAGATCAGAATTTTAGAGGCAAATTGACAACCAATATCGGAAGTGGAAAAAAACTCAATGTCCACGGCTATTACAGTAGTCAGAAAGGCGGCACCGGGGGGCAAGGACCGGAGATCGGAGGATTCATTTCAAGTAATCCTTTTTCTTCAACAGGATCAACAAATAAGTACTGGTACCCCGATTGTGCGGTGCCCGGAAATCGTACGCGTCAGATTTACGGAACGCAGTGGACGCATGCGATTTCCGCAAACACGTATTATGAGCTCCAGCTGACGCATGACAGGGTGGATTATGGAATGGATTTAATCTTTCGTAATACGGCACCAATTCCAGGGTCTGGTGGGGTTTCAAGTTCTTCAAAAACAAGTGGTTCGGGGGTTGATGGAGGGCGCATTGGAACTGAACAGGAAGCCATGTTGCGGGCTGCAGAGGGGCAGGAAGGATGGGAAAACTGGAGAGACTGGGCACTCATCCGCATTGGACAGCACTGGTATGATGAAGCCCCCAAGGGTTATGGCCCCGTCAACTGGAGAGATATAACAGGAGAATACCGCATGGAGTCCTGTAACCTCCGTGCAGATGAGACGGATTCCCGTGGATGGGATGCATCAGGCAATTTTACAAGTCAGATAGATCAAAACAATCAACTAAGAGCTGGATTGCAGTTTAGAACTGAATCCTTTAATCAATATTACGAGGCTATTGACCCCTCGGTCAATGCTGGGAATGTATGGGATTCTGATGCTCAGCAAATGATTGGGGCGGCCTATGTACAGAATAAACTTGAGTTTGAGGGGTTTGTCGCCACGGTGGGCATTCGACTTGATGTTCTGAATACTTCAAAATTTCCGCAGGTGCTTGAAGGCTGTAATTTATTTGAGAATAATGGAGATGATGCACAGTGCACTGGAGGTGATCAGTCGGGCCCCTGGACACCTGGAACCTATCCTGGAAATACAACAACCGATGTAGAAGGTGGTAGCCTGTTAGGTACTAAGGAGACGATTGTGACCGAAACGATTGGAGAAAAACAAAAAACCCATGCTAGACTGTCACCTCGAATTGGAGTGTCGCATCCAATCTCAACCGTAGCTAAGGTCTTCTTTAACTATGGCCATTTTTATCAGTGGCCCAACGCATTTGAAATGTATCGACTTCGCATGGATACCAGACGCGGCTTCAGGGTCGTGCGACTTGGGAATCCCCTACTAAAACCAGAGAGAACAATCCAGTATGAAGTTGGATATGAGCAAAATCTATTTAACAGTATGAATTTGCGCATGACGGGTTATTACAAAAATGTTAATGGTGAAATTGGAGAAGCTAGATTCTACCCCATCAGTCACGGCGGGGATTATCGGATGTCCATGAATTCTCAGTTCCGTGATGTACGCGGTTTTGAGGCCTTTTTGGAATTGCGTAGAGGGGTATTCCCTTACGTGAGTGGTTGGCTGAGTTTCAACTATCTTGTAGAAAGTGGCGCTGGGTATGGATACACACGATTTTATGAAGATCCTGTTCGTCAACCTCTTCTAGCAAATTCAGAGGTTTCCAATGCGGATGTCCGCCCGATTGTGAAGGGAAGTGTGAGTTTTCATCTTCCAGATAATTTTATCGGCCCCCGGATTGGCGATGTTACATTACTTGGAGGTCTAAATCTCTCACTCTCATATACCTGGCGTCGAGGTCGACAGTTTACATGGAATCCTGCCGAAGTCCCACTTGTTGAGGACAATTTGCGATGGGCCCCCTATCAGCGCTGGGATATGCGGATTAGCAAGTCACTGATCAAATATGGTGGCTATGAGACGACATTTTACATTGACGTTTCTAACTTATTCAACACCCGAAACTTGGCCTCTTTTGTTGGTGCAGATGTTGATAATAGTACGGGCTGGGCATGGGACGGGCACAAATGGTGGAAAACAGAAGTACGTGATTATATGGAATCACTTGGATACAGTGCGGCCAATCAAGTCCCTAATGATCCCGATGGCGCATTCAGCAATACAATCGGAAACCCCGGTGACTGGAATGATGATCAAATAGATCTTCCTGCATTTACGCCATGGTCATTCTTAGAACGACGTGACATCTTCTTTGGAATTAGAGTCAATTTTTGATTAGAACATTGATTGTTGAATTGGTTATCAATATGAGGCTAGTTTTGAACATTTTTTCATGCGTACGGCAATGAAATATCGCACATATATTTACCATTTTCTCGCCATGTTCTTAGTGGCGGTGGGGGGCTTGGAAATCATTAATGCTCAGGAAGCCCGTAATCTGAATGTTGGGCCACTGCAATACAACACGAATGAAGCCATGACGGATGATGGGTTGACTTGGCCGGCGGGGAGACCTGTTGCTGGAGGTCGACTATCGATGCTCTCTGTGAATACCGTCGTCATCGGGGTAGAGCGAACTTGGACAGATGCCACAGGTGTCGCTAGGGACATCCAAGTTGCTCAGATAGGTCGGCACAAATTTTCTGACATAGAATTGGTGACTCCCCCCGTAGATGGCGCTTTCAATCGAACATTCCGAACACCATATCCGTCAAAGGTTTTAGATGGGACTGATTGGGCGAATGCTCAGGCCAAGGGAGATCCTGTTGATGCTACTCTTCCTTCGGATGCTGTGATCTATACTCATTTAAATACATGGACTGGAATTGATATTGAGCGCTGGGTGTATGGATTTGCGAATCGTGATCATGACGATTATATCATCATGGAGTATCGATTCACAAATGTTTCTGGCCAAGTTCGCAATAATGTATACTTTGGTTTGCAGGCCCAAACTCATGGAAGTGAGTATTATCCTGCTGACATTTGGGGTAACTATTATGGAGCGACGTACTCACAGCATGTCAACGGAAATCCAGCCGCTGACTCGCTCAGGTTGTGGTATTCTTGGGATGCAGATCAGACCAGTAATACGACGGTGGATACTCGAGGGAAGCCACATCCCCGATGGGGGCATTTTCAGGAAGCCCAATTCTTTGGTACGGTTGTTTTACACGCTGACACATCGCCGTCTGACGAGCGAGACGATCCATCACAGCCGCATAAAGCAGGCTGGTCACAGCGTGAATTAGCCCCTGATCTCAATGTTGCTGGTCATGAAGATATCTATGATTATCTCTCTAAGGGGTGGGATTTGGCCAATCCTGGAGCGTATGGTGTGACTGTAGATGCATCTGGCGAAATTGTCTCTGAGGGATCGTATCGAATTCTTGATCCACAACTTGGCTCTACTGGCGATCCTAGCGTTGATATCAACAATACCACAAAATTTGATCCACTGACCGAGCAAGAAAAGACATCTTTGCTCAGTTTTGGACCCTATACTCTAAATCCAGAAGAAGATGTTCGTATTGTCACCGCTTATGTGGGGGGAGAGATTCCCTATAGGTGGGCGATTGATGCTGGAGCGGCCTACACAAATGGAAATCCACAACAACTACCCCTCACCCCTCTTCCATACGACATTCCAGACTACAGTTCTAATTACCTCAACCCTCTCACGCCAGACGAACGCAATGCCATTGATGCGTATATTGGTGGACAGGCGATTGCTCGTCGGGGAGTGACACTTAATAAGACTGAGAAGAATGCAGTCCTTGATCTAGGCCGACCGCTACTGTTTCTCAATGCAAGCAAAGCTGTCCACACTTGGAGAAACGGCAATGTAAAGCACGGAAAAGGGTCTTTCGCAATTCCCCTGGCTCCAGCGACGCCTACATTAAATGGCTTTTCTGAAAACGATCAGATTCGTCTTAGCTGGGGTAATGAAGCTATGGAAGACTCTAAGGGTGGAGCGATTGCAAACTATCGGATTTATCGTGAGGCGATTCGTCCAGCAGCGCTTGAAACGCCAACCGATACTACCTTCCTGCTTCATGAGGAATTGCCTGCGAGTGCTAGAGATTTTGTTGACACGCGTGTCACTCGTGGCGAGGATTATTACTATTATATTGTCGCTGTAAACTCTGAGGGAGTTGAGGGGAGTCGGTTTTTGAATCGCACTGGAGTGACCAGCGATAAGTTTCTAGAAGCTCTTACTCCGACGCGTTCTCCAGATGAGAATTGGCAGGATAATGTGGTGGTTGTCCCAAATCCTTATCATGCTCAAGGAGCCTATAATTATGAGGAGGCTCGGCGTCTCACGTTTTTGAATTTACCCGCGTATGCGAATATTCATGTCTATACCATCACGGGTGATCGTGTCCAAACGATAGAACATACGTCAGCAACGGGTGATGCAGATTGGGAGCGCCAGCAAACGTTCAGTACGACCCAGATTGTGAGTGGAATTTATATCTATGTTGTTGAAGAGGTCAGTGAGTCGGGAAGCCCCACTGGAAATCAGGCCGTCGGCAAGTTCGTGGTCATTAAATAGGAGAATGCCCCATGAGAAATACTAGATATGCCGTTTTCGGAATCGCCGTCTTTTGTCTACTTGGTGTGAGCCCAGCTTTATCGCAAGCTGTGAAATATGCCCAGTCTGGATTGAGTTATTTGCAAATCGCCCCTTCGGCAGATGTTGCAGCACTTGGAGGCACCTATGTTGCGAAGAATGGTAAGGCAACATCGGCATTTTCAAATCCTGCAGGTCTGGGGCTTTTGCAAGGTGCTGATCTCAGTGCAAGTTATGTTGCATGGATAGCCGACATTGCCCTGTACAGCATGGCGGCCGCGTATCAGATTGATAAAATCGGTGTCTTTGGCGTGAATCTTGTTTCAATGGATTATGGCACCTTGCGTGGAACACGCCCCTGGCAATTAGGGGACGATCCAGCATTACGGGATCAGGGGTATATTGATTTGGGAAACTTTACGGTCAATGATTTTGCTTTCGGAATTTCGTATGGGCGATCAATTACCTCTCAATTTTTTGTGGGTGGAAATATCCGATATGCTCGTCAAGATTTGAGCCCAAACATTAATGTTGCAATCATTGATGCCATCACGGGTAACATTATTGACGATAGTGAAAATGTTGTTACAAATCTTGTCTTTGATTTTGGAACGCTCTACTATCCTGGATTTCATGACTTACGTTTCGGAGCGTCACTGAGAAATTTCTCCAATCAGAGTGATTATTATGATCAGCGTTTTGAGTTACCATTAACGTTGGACTTTGGCATAGCAATGGACGTCTTTCCGTTATTTATAGATTCATCGGGTCAAAGAAATAGTCAGTTAACCGTTGCATTGGATTGGGTCCATCCTCGAGACTACTCAGAGCGTTTGCATGTAGGACTAGAGTATGGATTCATTGATATGTTTTTTCTACGCGGTGGATACAAGTTCAACTATGACGAAGAGAGTGTAACGGCTGGACTGGGAGTCCACCTTGAAACAAGAGGCTACGGACTGCGCGCAGATTATGCATATTCAGCCTTTGGAGATTTTTTCGGCTCAGTGAATCGTTTATCCCTATCGTTATTACTCAGATAACTACGATGTCCGTCTAGGTGGTAAATTTCCGGGGCTCCCGCCTTTTTCTGTGAAAAATAATTACAGATACATCACACCCAACCGACTGTTTAACCGTATCTTTATCGGGCAATCAATCTGAAAATATCATGAATTCGGATTTCATTGAGGTCCAGCCCAATATTTTCATGGGCACAAAGAGATGATTGACACGTTTACCAGAGCGCTTAAAGGTTATCTCGGAAAAAAAGGGTGAATCACTGTCTTGATTCAAGGCGCACTGGCGCGGGGAAGACAGCACTTCTTGATGAGTGGGATGAGAATAGGCATGCTATAAATGTGCCTCTAATCGTCATATCCAAGACTTTACAATATGAGAAGTTCTTAACTGAGCATAGCGATCCAAGAATTTCCTAAATTTGCGATTCTCTGACGGTATTGGATGAAGCCCAAACTATTTCAACAATGAGAGGGCTTTGCGATTTTGTCCATGAATCGATGGTTCATTGCACCAGAGCCAGCGTAATGTCTTAATGATTTCGTCTTGATTGAGTTCAAGCATATGTAGCACGGCTTGGTCAATCTGCTTTCGGACGGGGTCGGCGTGCGCCTGACAGGCGGGGCGTAGGGTTTGCTTGGCTAGTTCATCAAATTTTTTTGCGGCTTGATCGAGCTGGGACTCTGGGAGTTGATCTAACTTTGGACATGGAATCATGGATAGCGCCTTCATCTGGGTAGTTGCCCGTCCACTGTGTGTTCGTTGGCCTTGTGTCCAATGAATTAAGAACCCCATGGTTGAGTTCGCCCATAACGCAAAGCTTTTCAAGACGCGCGGATCGGTATGTTGGAGGGAGGCCCATGCTCTGCCGCCCATGCCAGGGTGATAGGTGGTTGCAGCGAGGAGGGTTTGGGAGGTCCAGCGCATGTTTCGTGCATAGAACAGGGTACTCCGCTGGGCGCGCATGGTTTGACACTGCTGATCTGAGCCAACGGCTGCCCCTTTGTGCGTCAGCGAGATCATAAGTTGGGTCTGTGTTGAACTGTCGGCTTTCCACAGGGCACGGTCCGCTCCAATCGCATCTACATGGTCGTAGACAGGGTTAAATTCAAAAGCACCTCGCGGGTCTCTTCCTGAAAGATGACCAATTAAGTCATGTGTTGGTCCGACAGTAAACAGGTCACGAATCTGGCACATATCAAGTCCAAGCGGGATCTGATGGCCATTAAAGAGCAGTGTGCCGCTTAGTAACGCATTGGCGGCAAGTGCAAGGTCTGCATGTAGCACGCCGACTGCATTCCAGGGCGCGCCTGGTACGCGAGCCGGGAAGACACACACCTGTCCCACCTCATCTTGTCCTACGCGTACAGGTTGACTTACCGCTGATGTACTGACCGCTTGCTCAATGGCATGAGCGATCTCGGCGGCTTCCCCAACCTGCAGCATGGGTTGTCGGAGTGTGATGCAACCAATGGAGCATGATGATTCGGCGCGCCCATGTTTGCGCTTGGAGGCAACAAGGAGCATTTCTTCCATGTGGGTATCCGCAGATAAGGCGTGGCGTCCTAAGGCCTGTCCACTGGCCACGGCCACGACGATAATATCTTCAAACTCGTCTTCAATCATGCGGCGGGTGACGGCCCAGGATTCTGCAAATGCGGCCGACAGTGGAAGAACAAATCCAATCCGGCCACCAGGCTTACACTTTAAGCGCGCCAAGGCCACAAACGAGGCGGCTAATCCCGCCTGATTATTCACCGGCTCATCCTTGACGAGCGACTTCCAGCGTTTCTGACAGGCGCGCCGCTCGTGGTCTGTCAGAGACGCAATATCAAAGACACTCTGGCCTCCCCGTGTTCTGGAGTACGGCGGATTCATCAGAATCCAGTCTACAGAGGCATCAGGGACGGTCACCGAACTTTGTTCACCGTTGCCATTGCCTGTGGAGGTGCCACTTCCGGTATTGAAGAGGTCCACGATTTTCTGGGTCGCAAAGTATTCAAGGGAGCCTGTCTGTCCTTTGTCGCCTCCAACGTCAACCCATCCGATCTGCGTGTCGCCATAGGGCGCTCCGTGTCCTAATGCAGCCAGTGATGAGGTCGTTAAGTGGGCCGCAATCGGACTGATGTCCGTTCCGATGAGTCCACCTTCCATGGCCGATGCATGTAAAGTGCGTAGGCTCTCTGTGGTTGCACCAGATTGTTCATGAAGGAGGCTGATTCGCCGATACCCGGCCCGTAGCAGAGTTCCTGTTCCACAGGCCAGATCACTCAAATGTCGTGTCTTGAACAGGGTTGGGTCGGCCCAGTCTATATCGGAGTCAGTAATGGTTAGCCAGGCCAGAAGTTCGGCCGTTGCTGGTTGCGTATAAAAGGCGGCGGCCTGTTTGCGGTCCTCACTCAGTTTTGGAAACAGCTCTGCCCCCACACTGATATGGAGTCCGAGTTGCGCGGTCTCAATGTGTAGAACGGCTGTGATCAGTTTGGAGAGCATGCGCGCGGTTTCTCTGGGGTTGAACTGACTGGCCAAATGGAGTACCTCAATCGCAGGGGCAAACACAGAATTCCAGTTCACTTGGTTGATAGCGCGCCAGGTGCTGATCTGTTGTCGCACATCGGGGTAGGACTCGCTGGTAAAGTCAAGGTAAGCCACCCCCTCGGTATTACAGGCTGCCAGTCGCTGCTGGGTTAAAAATGCGTTCAGCCACAGCACCATCATGGTGCGGAGTCCTTTCAACGGAGAGCGTTGGTGGAGATGGTGAGCGATGGTCTGTTGTTGGTTGAGCGACAGGGTCATCTCTAGACCACTGGCGGCTTCTTCCACCAATCGTGCGACGTGATCGCCAATGTCGTCCACTTTTTCCAGAGGGACACCAACCGAGGGGACAAGGGTTGCAAGGTTAAAGAGTGTGCCTTGAATGAAGCCATGTGAGGGCCAGCGGCGGGTGCCTGTGATGGAGGTTTGCCCTCTGCGATCAAGACTCTGGTGGACAGCATAGTGAATGGGCGCTCCTTTAAGGAGATGCTCGGTAATAGTGAACCCCTGTATCTGACGGAAGTGGTCAGGGATACAGAGGGCAATCGTGGTATGGACATGAAACCGTCCTTGTCGGGTTTCTAATCCGAGGCGCTTGATGGCATCGGCATCTGCATCACGCTCGGTAAATGAACACTCAATGATCACTGGAGGGAAGAGTCCATCGTTGATCAGTAGATCAGGCTTAGCGCCCGAGTGACCATGGAGCAGGTTGGTCTCTTCTACGCGAATAGCACCAGGCGAATCGGACCAGTGTGCGCGCACCTGCCGCAGTGCACGCCCAAGAGCAACATTAAAAGATTCTTCCGTCGTTCGACCAATACTCATGCTTGAAATCCAATAGTCATAACCCACTGTGTCTCATCATTGATAACGTTCATTACTTCAACAATGAGAGGGCTTTGCGATTTTGTCCATGAACCGATGGTTCATTGCACCAGAGCCAGCGTAATGTCTTAATGATTTCGTCTTGATTGAGTTCAAGCATATGTAGCACGGCTTGGTCAATCTGCTTTCGGACGGGGTCGGCGTGCGCCTGACAGGCGGGGCGTAGGGTTTGCTTGGCTAGTTCATCAAATTTTTTTGCGGCTTGATCGAGCTGGGACTCTGGGAGTTGATCTAACTTTGGACATGGAATCATGGATAGCGCCTTCATTTGCGTTCGGGCCCGTCCACTGTGTGTTCGTTGGCCTTGTGTCCAATGAATTAAGAACCCCATGGTTGAGTTCGCCCATAACGCAAAGCTTTTCAAGACGCGCGGATTGATATGTTGGAGGGAGGTCCAAGTGGGGCCGCCCATGCCAGGGTGATAGGTGGTTGCAGCGAGGAGGGTTTGGGAGGTCCAGCGCATGTTTCGTGCATAGAACAGGGTACTCCGCTGGGCGCGCATGGTTTGACACTGCTGATCTGAGCCAACGGCTGCCCCTTTGTGCGTCAGCGAGATCATAAGTTGGGTCTGTGTTGAACTGTCGGCTTTCCACAGGGCACGGTCCGCTCCAATCGCATCTACATGGTCGTAGACAGGGTTAAATTCAAAAGCACCAATTTGACTGGTTCCTGGAAGATGCCCGATCAGGTGATGTGTTGGCCCGACAGTAAACAGGTCACGAATCTGGCACATATCAAGTCCAAGCGGGATCTGATGGCCATTAAAGAGCAGTGTGCCGCTTAGTAACGCATTGGCGGCAAGTGCAAGGTCTGCATGTAGCACGCCGACTGCATTCCAGGGCGCGCCTGGTACGCGAGCCGGGAAGACACACACCTGTCCCACCTCATCTTGTCCTACGCGTACAGGTTGACTTACCGCTGATGTACTGACCGCTTGCTCAATGGCATGAGCGATCTCGGCGGCTTCCCCAACCTGCAGCATGGGTTGTCGGAGTGTGATGCAACCAATGGAGCATGATGATTCGGCGCGTCCATGTTTGCGCTTGGAGGCAACAAGGAGCATTTCTTCCATGTGGGTATCCGCAGATAAGGCGTGGCGTCCTAAGGCCTGTCCACTGGCCACGGCCACGACGATAATATCTTCAAACTCGTCTTCAATCATGCGGCGGGTGACGGCCCAGGATTCTGCAAATGCGGCCGACAGTGGAAGAACAAATCCAATCCGGCCACCAGGCTTACACTTTAAGCGCGCCAAGGCCACAAACGAGGCGGCTAATCCCGCCTGATTATTCACCGGCTCATCCTTGACGAGCGACTTCCAGCGTTTCTGACAGGCGCGCCGCTCGTGGTCTGTCAGAGACGCAATATCAAAGACACTCTGGCCTCCCCGTGTTCTGGAGTACGGCGGATTCATCAGAATCCAGTCTACAGAGGCATCAGGGACGGTCACCGAACTTTGTTCACCGTTGCCATTGCCTGTGGAGGTGCCACTTCCGGTATTGAAGAGGTCCACGATTTTCTGGGTCGCAAAGTATTCAAGGGAGCCTGTCTGTCCTTTGTCGCCTCCAACGTCAACCCATCCGATCTGCGTGTCGCCATAGGGCGCTCCGTGTCCTAATGCAGCCAGTGATGAGGTCGTTAAGTGGGCCGCAATCGGACTGATGTCCGTTCCGATGAGTCCACCTTCCATGGCCGATGCATGTAAAGTGCGTAGGCTCTCTGTGGTTGCACCAGATTGTTCATGAAGGAGGCTGATTCGCCGATACCCAGCCCGTAGCAGAGTTCCTGTTCCACAGGCCAGATCACTCAAATGTCGTGTCTTGAACAGGGTTGGGTCGGCCCAGTCTATATCGGAGTCAGTAATGGTTAGCCAGGCCAGAAGTTCGGCCGTTGCTGGTTGCGTATAAAAGGCGGCGGCCTGTTTGCGGTCCTCACTCAGTTTTGGAAACAGCTCTGCCCCCACACTGATATGGAGTCCGAGTTGCGCGGTCTCAATGTGTAGAACGGCTGTGATCAGTTTGGAGAGCATGCGCGCGGTTTCTCTGGGGTTGAACTGACTGGCCAAATGGAGTACCTCAATCGCAGGGGCAAACACAGAATTCCAGTTCACTTGGTTGATAGCGCGCCAGGTGCTGATCTGTTGTCGCACATCGGGGTAGGACTCGCTGGTAAAGTCAAGGTAAGCCACCCCCTCGGTATTACAGGCTGCCAGTCGCTGCTGGGTTAAAAATGCGTTCAGCCACAGCACCATCATGGTGCGGAGTCCTTTCAACGGAGAGCGTTGGTGGAGATGGTGAGCGATGGTCTGTTGTTGGTTGAGCGACAGGGTCATCTCTAGACCACTGGCGGCTTCTTCCACCAATCGTGCGACGTGATCGCCAATGTCGTCCACTTTTTCCAGAGGGACACCAACCGAGGGGACAAGGGTTGCAAGGTTAAAGAGTGTGCCTTGAATGAAGCCATGTGAGGGCCAGCGGCGGGTGCCTGTGATGGAGGTTTGCCCTCTGCGATCAAGACTCTGGTGGACAGCATAGTGAATGGGCGCTCCTTTAAGGAGATGCTCGGTAATAGTGAACCCCTGTATCTGACGGAAGTGGTCAGGGATACAGAGGGCAATCGTGGTATGGACATGAAACCGTCCTTGTCGGGTTTCTAATCCGAGGCGCTTGATGGCATCGGCATCTGCATCACGCTCGGTAAATGAACACTCAATGATCACTGGAGGGAAGAGTCCATCGTTGATCAGTAGATCAGGCTTAGCGCCCGAGTGACCATGGAGCAGGTTGGTCTCTTCTACGCGAATAGCACCAGGCGAATCGGACCAGTGTGCGCGCACCTGCCGCAGTGCACGCCCAAGAGCAACATTAAAAGATTCTTCCGTCGTTCGACCAATACTCATGCTTGAAATCCAATAGTCATAACCCACTGTGTCTCATCATTGATAACGTTCATTACTTCAACAATGAGAGGGCTTTGCGATTTTGTCCATGAACCGATGGTTCATTGCACCAGAGCCAGCGTAATGTCTTAATGATTTCGTCTTGATTGAGTTCAAGCATATGTAGCACGGCTTGGTCAATCTGCTTTCGGACGGGGTCGGCGTGCGCCTGACAGGCGGGGCGTAGGGTTTGCTTGGCTAGTTCATCAAATTTTTTTGCGGCTTGATCGAGCTGGGACTCTGGGAGTTGATCTAACTTTGGACATGGAATCATGGATAGCGCCTTCATCTGGGTAGTTGCCCGTCCACTGTGTGTTCGTTGGCCTTGTGTCCAATGAATTAAGAACCCCATGGTTGAGTTCGCCCATAACGCAAAGCTTTTCAAGACGCGCGGATCGGTATGTTGGAGGGAGGCCCATGCTCTGCCGCCCATGCCAGGGTGATAGGTGGTTGCAGCGAGGAGGGTTTGGGAGGTCCAGCGCATGTTTCGTGCATAGAACAGGGTACTCCGCTGGGCGCGCATGGTTTGACACTGCTGATCTGAGCCAACGGCTGCCCCTTTGTGCGTCAGCGAGATCATAAGTTGGGTCTGTGTTGAACTGTCGGCTTTCCACAGGGCACGGTCCGCTCCAATCGCATCTACATGGTCGTAGACAGGGTTAAATTCAAAAGCACCAATTTGACTGGTTCCTGGAAGATGCCCGATCAGGTGATGTGTTGGCCCGACAGTAAACAGGTCACGAATCTGGCACATATCAAGTCCAAGCGGGATCTGATGGCCATTAAAGAGCAGTGTGCCGCTTAGTAACGCATTGGCGGCAAGTGCAAGGTCTGCATGTAGCACGCCGACTGCATTCCAGGGCGCGCCTGGTACGCGAGCCGGGAAGACACACACCTGTCCCACCTCATCTTGTCCTACGCGTACAGGTTGACTTACCGCTGATGTACTGACCGCTTGCTCAATGGCATGAGCGATCTCGGCGGCTTCCCCAACCTGCAGCATGGGTTGTCGGAGTGTGATGCAACCAATGGAGCATGATGATTCGGCGCGCCCATGTTTGCGCTTGGAGGCAACAAGGAGCATTTCTTCCATGTGGGTATCCGCAGATAAGGCGTGGCGTCCTAAGGCCTGTCCACTGGCCACGGCCACGACGATAATATCTTCAAACTCGTCTTCAATCATGCGGCGGGTGACGGCCCAGGATTCTGCAAATGCGGCCGACAGTGGAAGAACAAATCCAATCCGGCCACCAGGCTTACACTTTAAGCGCGCCAAGGCCACAAACGAGGCGGCTAATCCCGCCTGATTATTCACCGGCTCATCCTTGACGAGCGACTTCCAGCGTTTCTGACAGGCGCGCCGCTCGTGGTCTGTCAGAGACGCAATATCAAAGACACTCTGGCCTCCCCGTGTTCTGGAGTACGGCGGATTCATCAGAATCCAGTCTACAGAGGCATCAGGGACGGTCACCGAACTTTGTTCACCGTTGCCATTGCCTGTGGAGGTGCCACTTCCGGTATTGAAGAGGTCCACGATTTTCTGGGTCGCAAAGTATTCAAGGGAGCCTGTCTGTCCTTTGTCGCCTCCAACGTCAACCCATCCGATCTGCGTGTCGCCATAGGGCGCTCCGTGTCCTAATGCAGCCAGTGATGAGGTCGTTAAGTGGGCCGCAATCGGACTGATGTCCGTTCCGATGAGTCCACCTTCCATGGCCGATGCATGTAAAGTGCGTAGGCTCTCTGTGGTTGCACCAGATTGTTCATGAAGGAGGCTGATTCGCCGATACCCAGCCCGTAGCAGAGTTCCTGTTCCACAGGCCAGATCACTCAAATGTCGTGTCTTGAACAGGGTTGGGTCGGCCCAGTCTATATCGGAGTCAGTAATGGTTAGCCAGGCCAGAAGTTCGGCCGTTGCTGGTTGCGTATAAAAGGCGGCGGCCTGTTTGCGGTCCTCACTCAGTTTTGGAAACAGCTCTGCCCCCACACTGATATGGAGTCCGAGTTGCGCGGTCTCAATGTGTAGAACGGCTGTGATCAGTTTGGAGAGCATGCGCGCGGTTTCTCTGGGGTTGAACTGACTGGCCAAATGGAGTACCTCAATCGCAGGGGCAAACACAGAATTCCAGTTCACTTGGTTGATAGCGCGCCAGGTGCTGATCTGTTGTCGCACATCGGGGTAGGACTCGCTGGTAAAGTCAAGGTAAGCCACCCCCTCGGTATTACAGGCTGCCAGTCGCTGCTGGGTTAAAAATGCGTTCAGCCACAGCACCATCATGGTGCGGAGTCCTTTCAACGGAGAGCGTTGGTGGAGATGGTGAGCGATGGTCTGTTGTTGGTTGAGCGACAGGGTCATCTCTAGACCACTGGCGGCTTCTTCCACCAATCGTGCGACGTGATCGCCAATGTCGTCCACTTTTTCCAGAGGGACACCAACCGAGGGGACAAGGGTTGCAAGGTTAAAGAGTGTGCCTTGAATGAAGCCATGTGAGGGCCAGCGGCGGGTGCCTGTGATGGAGGTTTGCCCTCTGCGATCAAGACTCTGGTGGACAGCATAGTGAATGGGCGCTCCTTTAAGGAGATGCTCGGTAATAGTGAACCCCTGTATCTGACGGAAGTGGTCAGGGATACAGAGGGCAATCGTGGTATGGACATGAAACCGTCCTTGTCGGGTTTCTAATCCGAGGCGCTTGATGGCATCGGCATCTGCATCACGCTCGGTAAATGAACACTCAATGATCACTGGAGGGAAGAGTCCATCGTTGATCAGTAGATCAGGCTTAGCGCCCGAGTGACCATGGAGCAGGTTGGTCTCTTCTACGCGAATAGCACCAGGCGAATCGGACCAGTGTGCGCGCACCTGCCGCAGTGCACGCCCAAGAGCAACATTAAAAGATTCTTCCGTCGTTCGACCAATACTCATTAATCAATGCAAGTGAATAGAAATAAGTCAAAATATCGCCTCATAACCACTAAATCAAGAGTCTTACATGTCAAATGCATGATCTGATTTTGGGTGTTTTTGTACGAATCACCAATGAGATGGTAAAATAGGTCATATATTTGAAGATACACACATATCCCTTCTTTCTTATAGACGCATAAGGATACACAATCGTATCTAATGCATACCTTTGAAATTGGGGGTTGATTCTCATTTGATATCAATAATATTAATGACTAGACATCACAATTTGATCTACTTTATGTCTGAATGATGGATTCGCTAGCGTCATCAGGTTTGATCTGCTCATGGACTCGCGTGATTCGTAAGATTCAAGAGTATGAAGTCGCGCATGTAGATTTGAAAACAAATGAAGCCTCAGTGCAACAGGCCAGATGCTGGTTGCACACCAATGAGCGACGACGCATGGATCAATTTCGGGTTGATCGATCTCAAAGGGAGTTTGCGTTATGTAGGTCCGCGTTACGGTACTTGCTGTGTCACCATCTTCACTGCAAAAATTCCCATCTTTCTATTGATATTGATCATCGTGGCAAGCCCTACGCATTGTTAAATGAAAATCAAATTACGATGCATTTCAGCGTCAGTCATAGCGGTAACCACGGCTTAATTGCCATTGCCGAAGGTATTCAAGTGGGCATTGATCTGGAAGTTGGCTCCCGCGAGAGAGATTATCTTAGGATAGCCCAGAAGGTCTTTGGGTTCAATGAATGCTCTGAAATTAATTCATTGCATGGGCTGGAACGCAAAAATCATTTCCTTAGGATTTGGACATTCAAAGAATCCTTGGTCAAAGCCGTCGGTACTGGACTAAAAACGAATCTTGCCAAGTTTGAAATTCCCCCTGACATGCGACATGGATCTTCTAAGGGGAGTATTGAGTTTCCAGCGGATTCAGGATCTCAGTGGATACTTGAAGATCTCAGCACGAATGAATACGTCGCAGCAATCGCATCCGAAATGAGGGATGGCCTAACGGAGTAGGCTAAATTCAGATCGTGTAAGGGGGTGCTGACGTTGGAAACCCTTTGAATTGAGACTATGTGTCTTTGAGATAGCGATTGAAGAATTTCAACGAGTTACCAAGGATCATAAATATGGGTCTCATTTTGGTGAGATGATATCATCATGGGTTACTTTTTTCGTAGGCATTAATGATATCTTTTACGAGTTGATGACGAACAACATCAATGTGACTAAAATACACAAAGTCAATTCCGCTGATTTCTTTAAGGATTGACGTTGCTTCCAGAAGTCCGCTTTGACGCGAGTCTTGAAGATCAATCTGCGTGAGATCACCCGTAATAATAGTACGACTATTGATGCCCAAGCGCGTCAGAAACATCTTCATCTGAATGGCGGTGGCATTCTGCGCTTCGTCAAGAATTACATAGGAAGAGTTGAGGGTTCTTCCGCGCATGAAGGCAAGCGGTACGATCTCAATGACATGATCTTGCATGTGCGATACAAGCTTCTCGGGCGGTAGAAATTCCTCTAACGCATCATAGAGAGGGCGCAGATACGGATCAATCTTATCGCGAAAATCTCCAGGCAGGAATCCAAGATGCTCCCCAGCTTCAACCGCAGGTCGGCATAAAACAATTCGTTTGACCTGCCGTGCTTTGAGTGCTGCAACAGCGAGTGCAACCGCTAGATAAGTCTTTCCTGTTCCTGCAGGTCCTATAGCAAAGATGATATCGTTTTTTACAGTTGACTTAAGTAACTGAGCTTGCCCAGGAGTTTTAGTTCGAATGATGCCCCCAGCAGGTGTATATAAGATCACATCACCAACCCCGTGATTAGATGATCTTAGGTTCGTAGTTGACATGGCGAGGATGGTGTCTAAATCGCCAGAGGTGACTTGCCCATTACGATCCGCAACTAAGGCAAGCTCAGAGAAGGCATGTTTGATGGAGTCTACTGCACCGTCTGGGCCGTGAAGAGAGATTTGATTTCCCCGTGCAGTAATTTTAGTATCTGGAAAAGCGGACTCAATTCGTTTGAGGTGCACATCATGAGTGCCGTACAGTAAAAGCGGATGATTAAGCGTAAAAGTAGTTTTTGCCAATTCCTTGATTGATATCAGAAGTGAGATTTAACAATGTTGACGACCAAAAGTGCCTCATGAAACGCGCATTAGTAATTGAATTTACGAAAATGAATGGAGCTGGCAACGATTTTATTGTAATTGACAACCGGTTTTATCACTTTTCAGTTTCCGAACTGTCAACCCTTGCACAATCTGTGTGCTCTCGAAGAATTGGTATTGGAGCAGATGGGCTCTTGGCACTTGCACCTTCTGAGATTCCAGATGCTGATTACAGGATGATCTATATCAATGCTGATGGGAGTATAGGGACAATGTGTGGTAATGGTGCGCGTTGCTTGGCAAGGTTTGCTCATGAGCGGGGAATTGATAAGAGGTCTGTATTGATGCAGACATCGTCAGGGAATTGTGAAGTATTTATTCCTGAACATGGGCAAGTGCGAGTCTATTTGGATGTTCCTAAAAACTATATCCACCCGTTTGTGTTAGAGGCAGATCAATTAGAACAATTCAAATCAGTCCATTATGTGTGGCCAGGAACCCAACACCTTGTGTGCTTCACAAAAGATATTCATGCAGTGTCCACAGAGTATTGGGGGCCAATCCTACGCAAAGATCGAAACCTTGGATCCGAGGGGGCAAATGTCAACTTTGTTGAGGTTGATACACAGATGACGCGGTTACGCGTTCGAACCTACGAAAAAGGAGTTGAAGATGAAACCCTCGCCTGTGGAACTGGCGCAATTGCAAGTGTATATGCTGCACGAAAATCTGGCATGATCACAGAAGATATATGCCAAGTTGAGATGCAAGGGGGAATGTTGACGGTTGGATTGGAGAAACAGCGTGTATTTTTAGAAGGGCCATCAACCTATGTGTATAGGGGTTCATTTGAATATACTTCTCCTGATAGAAACATTGCTGATGAAGGGCTGTAGTTCTTAAAAATTCTTGCTATGAAACGATTGCTGTCTTGTTTTTGCCATCTCATTGCGGTTATTATTATCGCCACGGGTTGCAGGACAAACCCCTACATTGAAGGAGCGAGGTTTGATCTTCGTGGTAAGGATTATCCGCAGGCCCTCAGTAAAATTAATAAAGCACTCATCAACAACCCCGACAATTCAGAAGCGCTCGTATTGAAAGGAGATATTATTGCTGAGTTGTTAGCTGGTGTTTCAGATGAAACGCAGCGAACCGACTATGTAGGAGAACTAAGTGGCGCCTATGCCAGAGCCGTGTTGCTTGATGAGAGGAATCTTGATTATGTGAATCGTCAGCGCGCCGTATTGTACAGTAACGAGTTCGCACTGGCGATGGAAACGTTCAAGGATGCTGGTCTGTTGGCCGGTAGGGAACGCGCAAACCTCTTCAGCACAGCTGCGAGGTACTTCAGAAATGCTTCAATGATGAGTCCAGACTCGGTAGACGCATTCATCAATGAAGCTCACGCCTATTATAATGCTGGGATGGCACAGGATGCTGTGGATGCATATGAGTCGGTGATCGCTTTAGGGCATAGAGATCGCGAGTTGTTTATCTATCTCGCTCGTACCCATGAACTCATGGCTATGGAATTATCTGACCCTGAATCCCAGCCGGAACACTATGGTCATATGATTAGAATCCTTGAAGTCGCCAGAGGTCATTATCCCAAAGATGAAGAAATCCGAAAGTTGCTTCTCAATGCCTACTCAATGTCAGAAGCAACTCTGGATGCACGGCCATTTTTTGAAGAGGTCTATCAGTTGGAAAAACATAACCCCATATTTCTACATAATTACGGAACATTGCTACTTCGGCAACACGATTACGAGGGGGCGATCAAACTACTTTCTGAGGCTGTTTCTATGGATTCGTCCTATGTGAATGCGCGGTTTAATCTTGGTGCGGCCTATGTGAACCAAGGTGTTTGGGTGGATGAAAAGTATCGAGCAGTTTCAGATTCACTCCAAGGTCGTCTTACCCAAAACGAAACTAAGCACTTAGAAAATCGTCAGTCACTACTTCGGCAATCCAAAGACGAATTATTTAACTTTGCAATTCAACATCTTGAGATGGCTAAGCGCCTCATGGAGAATGATTTAGAAGATACTCGCAGTGTATGTCATGCACTGGTTATTGCCTATGCGCAGACCAATCAAAGACTCCATGCAGAGCAGGCCCGCGCATGTGCAAGCCAGTAAAGTAATTGATTTTCACCTGAATATTAAAGGAATGCGTTTTGCAACAAAAGCAGTTCACTCTCGAAAAAATCAACATGATCGTATCGGGGCAATCATGCCTCCGATTTATCAAACATCCACATACAGGCAACCTCCCAGCGATGTCTCACCTCTTTATGATTATGGGCGTGCAGGAAATCCAACGCGAACGGCCCTTGAGCAGAACTTAGCCGACCTTGAAGGTGCTAGTCACGGAATTGCATATGCTTCGGGAATGTCTGCGACGGATGCCATTCTACGTGCACTACGCCCAGGAGACCACATCATTGCTTCGGAGCATATCTATGGTGGTAACTACCGATACTTTAAGTTTGTACTAAAGCCAATGGGGATTGATGTGTCATTGATTGATTTCAGTTGCATCAAGACTGTGGAAAAGACTTTAAAACCAGAGACTCGCGTCGTATGGGCAGAGTCCCCAACAAATCCTCTGTGCAAAGTGATTGACCTTGAATTGATGGCTGAGTGTGCTCATTCGGTGAATGCCACGTTTGTAGTGGACAATACCTTTGCTTCTCCTTATCTTCAAAAACCCCTTACATTAGGCGCAGATATTATTCTTCATTCAACCACAAAATACCTTGGTGGGCACTCTGATATTATTGGAGGCTTTGTTTGTACTAATGATGAGCAGTGGGCAGAACATTTGCGATTGCAGGTCAAATGTGTTGGGGCGATTCCTGGCCCCATGGATTGTTATCTCGTTTTGCGCGGTACAAAAACGCTTCATGTACGCATGGAGCGTCACTGCGCCAACGCACATGCGATTGCAAGATACCTTGAGGGGCATTCAGGTGTCAGACAGGTTGTGTATCCAGGGTTGGAATCTGATTCAGGGCATGCGGTGGCCAAGAAGCAGATGTTAGATTTTGGTGGTATGATGGCCGTGATGCTCAATACGTCTTCAGCCCAACACACCAGAGATGTTCTGAGTCAGTTGAAAGTATTTAGTTTTGCTGAGAGCCTTGGTGGAGTTGAAAGTTTGATTGGCCATCCAGCGACCATGTCACATGGCGCGCTTACGGTCGAGGAGCGGGCACATCTCGGGGTCAGCGATAGTATGGTGCGTCTATCGGTAGGAATTGAAGATGTGGATGACCTGATTGAAGATTTAGAGCAGGCGCTCAGCATGGTATGATGCGTTATTGTGGAAGGTATAGATAGCTCAGGCGCTAAAGTTCTAATTGAGGAGTCCAGAGCTACAGGTGGAATGTGCAGAGTATAAGGCTGAAGTGCTCTTCAAATACCAGTTTTTGTTTACCTGAAATCTTTCAGTTATAAATTTGAGGCGGACTTTCTGCACTGAGACTAGGCGTAGTGTTTGTCGGGGGCAGATGACTCTCTGACAATTTTTTCGCACGAGGTCATCTCGCTCGGTCAATACAAGTAAGCAGAGGTCTTTGCAAATTATCTATAGACCTGTTTCTAGGGCCTATGATGTGATCAAATACGCACATCCAGATCGTCTCAGTGCAGATAAGGTGTTGTACCTTGCACCAACCGAGAGTGAAGCAAGGGTTGAGTCCGCACTGGAGCAACTTCGACAGTGCGTGCATTACCGTCCATGTGTCGTTGAGCAATGTGTGTATCGGGGGTATCGTGCACGCTGGAATCCTATGGCGCAGTACTGCGCTGAAGTCAAAAGAACTGGAACGTCGCAGGGCTCAAAGCATTAGGGATGCCAGACATTCGGCGACGCTTCACAGATAGCGAATCTGGCCAGACGCGAGTCCATGAGTTTTGAGCATCCTTTCTGACACTTATGGAACAGGAGCAGCAAACAAGGGCACAGAATTGCATTCAGCGCGCTTCAAATCTACCTTTGTCTAAAACATTGGACACCTTTGATAGGGCACGCTTACCGTTGAAGTTAGATCATCAGCTCAGCACATTACTGGATGATTTTTTGGATTGCCAGGAGAATGTGTTAGCGGAAGACCCACCTATTGGCTGGGTTGGGCAAATATTGGTGCATCACGGCTACGGGTGATCTTTTATAGCTCCAGTGCACTGGTTGAGGCTTTGATGTGCAGAATCAAGACCTTCCCGCGTTCATGAGGCAACTGGTGCCGCTTTGATGGACTTGGTTATGTTAAGCACAGCCAGATGGGGGTGCTCTTCTATTTGTTGGCAGCGTGCCAGTGTGCTGATCTCAAGTCATCTGCCATTCTCACAAGGGAAAGCATCTTCCATGATCCGTGAATAAAACCATAGCCACTAGTGCACCATTGCGTTGTGTAGGAATTCAGCCTCTCCAGTTACCGACTTGAAGTTGCACAGTACCGTATGGAAATGGAGTCCTTTACCGATACGGAAAGGGGTTGTCTGAACCGCGTTGATGTTTGATCATATGGGATCCGTCTATTGGTATCGTTATCCATTCTCTATACCAACATGGACCAATGCGGCTACCTGAAGAGTTTGGACAATTAGGGCAGACCTAAGTGAAGAGTAACATCATAGACACACTCATCTGGCTGTATCTTGATGGTTAAGATGGCCAAGCCTCTCTTCAAGGGCATGTATAAAATCATAGGGCCTCCCATTTTTTAAGTGGGTGATATTTTCAGAAATGGGTAAACGAGGGTAACAAGAATAAGGTTCGGTAAGGATTTTTATAGTAGTTTAGATTTGTTTATCTATCCTTCAACTTATCAAAAAAAAGATGGCTTTAAAAATAACGGATGTGAATCATTTGATTGGTATTGCGTCACCGTGGGAGGTGACCGAGATTGAGCAGGAGACGAGTCGTTATGCGGCGAGGATCCATGTAGCGCTTTCGGGGGATGCGGAGTTAAGGTGTCCGGAGTGTGGAAAGGTGTGTCCGGGGTATGATCACCGAGAGCGACGATGGCGCCATACGAATATCTGTGATTATCGTACGGAGGTCGTCGCGAAGGTGCCCCGTGTGCAGTGTCCACAGCATGGCGTGACTACGATTGCGGTTCCTTGGGCCGATGCTCGTGTGCAATTCACGTCCAGTTTTGAGGCCTGTGTGATGGATTGGTTGCATGATGCAACCAGCATTTCAGTGATCGCGAAACGCTTAGGGGTGAGTTGGACGATGATCGCTCATATTATGGATCGTGGAATCAAGCGTGGATTGGAGCGCAAGCCAGAGAAGATCGTGCCTCATATTTGCGTAGATGAGACAGCGTCCAAGAAGGGGCACAACTATGTGACGATTGTATCGGATCGGCACGGTGTTACATGTGTCACCAACAATAGAGAGTTTATTAGAGTACTACGATAGTTGTTCACCTGAGCAAATTGCAGGGATTGAAAGTGTGAGTATGGATATGTGGCCTGCCTACATCACTGCAACAAGGATGCGTAGACCCGATGCAAGATTGCATTTGACCATTTTCATATCTCTAAATATGTTGGAACTGGGGTGGATGAGGTTCGCAGAGAGGAGAATCGTGCGTTAAAGAAACTGGGGATTCTGGATTTGGTAGGGACAAAGTATGATTGGCTTAAGAATCGGGCCAGCATGTCGGCCAAGCAAAAAAAGCGGTTTAGTCTCTTGAAAAACAGTGCACTGAAAACAGCACGCGCTTGGGCGATGAAAGAAGTGTTCCAGACGCTGTGGAAGTATAAACATCGCACTTGGGCGCTCAAAGCATGGAACCGTTGGTTAGGGTGGCTCTCACGCAGTCGTCTGGAGCCGATGAAAAAAGTGGCTAAAACCATTAGAAGTCATCTTTGGGGCATTCTCAATGCGGTGGTTTTAGATGTGAGTAATGGGCCGGCTGAAAGCATCAATAGTCGCATCAAAATGATCAAAATCCGTGCGCGTGGATTCAGAAATCCTGAACGATTAAAGAATGCAATTTACTTCTATCTTGGTGGACTTGATTTGTATCCAGAAGGCACCAAAAATCGGCCAACCCACTCTTAAAATGGGAGGCCCAAATCATATAGTCCTGACTCCACCGATTCAATGCATTCTGCATCGATATTCTTCTCAGTCCGACTCATATTGTGGAACCCAGAGGCAATCCAGTCAGCATCGCGCTTTTTTTTCTCAAGGTGTCTAGTATTGATTTCCAGTCCAGTACTCAGGTGCATCTGTTCGCAGGGCTGATGGAAGATCTTTGAGCCGATTCACTGGTTTCCCGCTTGCGAGGAACTCAAATGCTTCCTGACACTCCTCTTTGGATCGTTTTCTACTTCGCCAATGAGCGATTCCCGTATCTTTATGTCGTTTATAATACTCCATGCGTGGATGGATAGCCTCCTGGATCCAACCCGTGAATGTTTCGCGAAAAGGCTGCTCAATGTCGCTCAATCCGATCTCTTCACGTAGCCACTGACCAGTGGCCTTATGCTGAGCCTCAAACATATCTCGCACGAGTTCAATCCGTCCACGCACCCATGCCTGAGCCGCTTCAGGAACATCATCTCTCGCGTTATCAAACTTCGCACCATCTTTTGCCCATTGCAGAGCCTGTTCCAAATCCTCCACAGAGAAATCCGTAAGTAGTTTCATCATGATGCTGTCGGTGACGAATATTGAAGGTTACGATCAATTTTCATACAATAACCAACATTCTATGTTTCAGTAATGGTCATGATGATGACTTGAAAACCATTAAAAATGGCGTGATTCTCGACGGTTCCATTTGCATGTAATTCGGTGATCGTTCCATTGAAGAATCGCCGCAACCTTTATCAAGGTTTCCGCATCTGACTTGACATCATTTTTTTTGGTAGATTCAATAGCTGGCCTGCTTGGGTGGCTGTATCTTGGTTTTGCCATTCGGATATTCATCCATCAGACTTGAATAGGAAGGGGGGGGGGACTGGAAAATGATTGTCCACTATGCCTCGTTCATCAATCATTCCAAGCTCAAGTGCTTTTTGAAAGAGATCTTCTGCTATGATGGGGAATATTCTTCTTGGAGTGCAGAAATGATGTCATCACGCTCCAAGGCGCGCCCATGGATTCAGCCAGTTTGCCAGATACTGCCCAGTATGTTTCCACGATCTATCAAGAAGCGGTGATGTAATAGGTGAATCACTCGCTACGTGATTCTCTTTTCGTGAATTGTTCATGGGGAGCATGGAATCATCGTAGAAAAGAACATTCAACCATTCATGTGAAATGATCAATCTTAGATCAAATCGCTCCGTCATGAATATTATGGGTTAAAAAGTTTTCGTCGTTGGCTTTAAAGATTTTTATCGCAGACACTGAAGATGAATGATTCAAGGTGAGTGAACCTCAATATGGAGCCGTGAGCGGTAGTATCTGTAACGGACAATGAGTTGTGATACGGTTCAGCCCAATCAATGCGTCCAGTGCTGCATGAAGGCGTATCATCGTGGGCTTTTGAGTTCTAAACCGTGCATAGTGATTTAGAATTTCCTAGCTTTACGATTACTCTCACACTATAGGCTGAGGCCCCGAAAGCTCTATACTTTGGGCAGAAAGTGTTACTGAATCGGGAGAAGATCTGTCCTTAGATCTTCAATCTTTGCAGATTCGCGCAGAGAATTGATCCAATCTTGACTGATTGAGGTTTTTTGCTCTCGGCTCAGATCCGACATAATAGATTCCAGTTCACTGTCGGATATCTCAATAGGTTCTGAGATATATGTGGTACGAATCACATATGCGGCATTCTCACCGACGATGACTCCAGAATCTTCCCCCTCGTCAAGGGCAGAGGTTGCCCCAATAAACTGGTAATCTCTACCTAAGCCACTGATCACTGGATTATTAAATGATAGGTCCGTCGCTATTTGTGGTGAAATATCAAGGGCATCGGAAAGACCATTAAACCCACCAGAATCATAGGCGGCTTGTAAGCGATTAACCTGATAGTCACGTTTTTTATCCAGAGCCACTAATTGCCGTAGTTGTTCTTCAACTGTTTCTAGTGGTTGATATCCAGCGGGTTCAATTTCAACGACATGAACAACAAGTGCGAATTCATTCAATTCAATCACAGGACTAATATCATGAGTTTTTGCATCGCGTAAAAACGCTTCAATAGCATAGCTCTGACCAAAGCCAGGAATTGATGTCTGCTCCTCTTGAATCTGGAGAGATTCAACCGCAATCCCTCGGCGCTGTGCTTCATCAACAAAGCTCCCTTCCTCTTCAGCGTAATATCGCAAGTCCTCTAAGGTCTCCTGGATGCTGTTGAGCGTTGCAACGGATGCATCAATAGTGTAGGCTAATCGGGATAGTTGCACATCTACGGGAGCGCGATGGGTGACTTCAATAAGGTGGAATCCAAAGTCTGTTTCAATGGGGCCGACCAACGCGCCAATTCGAGCGCTGAAGGCAGCATCTTCAAAGGGGGCGACCATCCTTCCGGGTCCAAACCAACCGAGATCGCCTCCATTAAACCCACTACCAGTATCGTCACTCATCTCAGTAGCAACGGTGGCGAAGTCTTCGCCAGATTGAATTCTGCGACGGATATCTAGAATTGAATCGCGGCCATTATCGGTATTGATCAAGATATGTCTTGCGCGGACATGAGTTTCTTCAGAGGGTTGAGTATCGGCAATCTTGATTAACTGCGCCTGTCCATTGACAATCATCGGGCCGATAAGATCTCCTTTTTCAGGTGCAGAATCTTGCTCAAAGAGGGCGCTGGATACTTCGGGAGACAGAGTTGAGGCACCAACGAAATTATCCGACCATGTAGATTCACTTGCAGACTGGGCAAGAAATAACGAATCATTATCTGTTTCAATAAATTCTTGGCGCAGCCGTTGAATCTCTTCCATGACCGCTAAGGTGTCTTCACTAGCGGGTAGTCGAGAGAGAGCGCCAATTTCAACAGAGTAAATGCGTTTCAATGCGTAATCTTCACGATGGTCTGAATAATATCTTTCTACATCACGATCACTCACGGTGATTAAAGAGTCAGGGACATCGGCAAATCTCAAGAGGAAGAATTCAGCATCAGTTACAGTTTCGGTTAGATTCCATTGCGCCTTAACATCTGTCTCAGATACCCGAACCGATGATTCAAGCAATTCATTTAATCTCTGTTGGCGGCGTTCAAGTCGGATGTATTGTTCTAATTGGATCAGATAGGGTGACTGCGCAGGATCATCAATGACATTTTGAAGAAGTGCGCGGTTGATTCCACCTTGGTTATCGGAAAAATTTTGTCGAATGAGCCAGTGGGGATTCTCACCAGTGATCAGTTCACGCACTTCGGTATCACTTACCGTAATTCCTAACTCATCCATCACATGCTCACGGATTTTACTATCAACCAAAAAGTTGAAGGCTCGCTCGCGCTCTGTTTCTAATTGCTGAGGTAATACAGTACCATTGGATGAGCGCCGGATCTGTTCCAACTGTGTTTCTAGTTGTCGGCTATATATATCACGAGTGATAGGGTCGCCATCAACAACAATGACTTTGCCAAGAGGGTCAGCTCCGATTGTGTCAAACACGCCAGAATCTTGGAGCACCCATAGTCCACCAAAGGAAAGGACGAGAATCCACAGGACAATTCCTGTGTTTTCTCGCATACGATTCATGAAGCCCATTGCGAAATCACGGTTAGATTAGTCAAGAGATGCAACAGGGTCAACATGGACGATTTTTCGATTTTTTCGTCCATTTGAAAAACGAACCAGTCCTTCTTGAAGAGCAAAGAGTGTATCATCTCCACCTCTCGCAACGTTGAGTCCAGGGTGGATTCGAGTGCCACGCTGCCGAACGATGATCCCTCCAGCGAAGATATGTTGACCTGCGTAAACCTTTACGCCGAGCATCTTCGGGTTGGAGTCGCGTCCGTTTTTAGTGGAGCCAAGCCCCTTCTTATGAGCCATAATCTTATCGTTTATTCTCCAGTGGAGAGTGATGAAATTTTTATTTGAGTATACCGTTGGCGATGACCTTGTTTAACCTTGTAGCGCTTACGGCGCTTTTTCTTAAAAACAAGAATTTTATCTCCACGAACATGTTGAATGACCTCCCCAGATACATGAGCGCCAGCGATATGAGGATGCCCCAAGGTGACATTCTCTTGGTCAGCAATCAGGAGCACCTCATCAAAGTGAAGCGTGTCTCCTTCTTGTGCATCCGCTATGTAAGGGATGAAAAGGGTATCCTTTTCAGCAACGCGGAACTGCTTCCCGCTGATATTGACAACTGCAAACATATTGAATTAAGCGTTTTGATTGACGCGTTATATTAAAGGTAGCCCAGTGTAATGCTTAGGCAGATAAAAAGTTTCTTTTTCTCTGCATAACGAGCGTCAATGGAAAAACAATCCTTTGATGCGTGGTTAATCTTGTGAGTGAAAGAAATGATCCCTTTCATGATGTTAGAAAAACAACCTAATGCATCTGCACGGGATAATCAGTCAAGTCAAAAAGTTGAATCAATACGAAATAACCATTCCACGATTTTATTCTATTTGGGGATTATCTTGATACCGCAAACTAGAATAATGTAATGTCAGATACAAATTAATCAGGCAACCTAATTTGATGAAATAAAAGGGAATTATAGAGATGATCACGCATGAATTGTTTTATTATGAAAAAATCGTATATTTGGAGCGTTACGTTCGGGATTGGCGATGTCTACCGCACAAACTAGCGGTGTTGAATGGACGGCGAGGAGCGTTTCCGTTAGGAACTCCGAGAACCCGTCAAATGGATAGGTGGTTTGCGTAATCATCTATATAATTCCCAAATAAAAAGTTCGGAGATACTGGGTTTCGTTTAGTATGGTATACACCCTTCAGATATGGAGGTTTCGGCAACGGTGGCGTTATCCTAATCACTGCAAGTGTATTGATACAAGGTTTGATTTCTTTGAGTTGTAGATCTAAAATAGATCTTTAATTTCCGAGTCCCCTGTAAGATAAATCTAGTATCGCGGTTAAATGCTCTCAACATCGCACCTCTTATGAGGTTAAAGAAATTTTCACTATTGCATGACGATGATGTTGATCGATCCTTGTACTTTGGAGCGAGTGAATGTGGGGAAAATACTCTGTATTGGCCGGAACTATGCCCTACATGTTGCAGAAATGAGCGACTCTGTTCCAGAGCAGCCCGTGATTTTTTTGAAACCGCCAACTTCGTTAATTCCAACTGGAGGTTCTGTTATTCTTCCTGAGATGTCCGCCGATGTCCATCATGAGGTGGAATTGGTGGTCATGATCGGGCAAGGTGGAAAGAATATCTCAGAAGACTCCAGCCTTAGGCATGTAGCTGCGTATGCCCTTGGGTTAGATATGACAGCACGAGACATTCAATCTGATGCAAAGGCAAAGGGTAATCCGTGGAGTGTAGCCAAGGGGTTTGATACGTTTGCACCACTCGGTCCACTGGTGCCTGCCGCCCAAGTTGAAAATCCCCAAGCAATCACGCTAAACCTTACCGTCAATGGGTCAACCAAACAGAAGGGGTATACCAACGATATGATCTTCTCAGTTGTATCTTTAATCTCGTATTGTTCCAAGATATTCACACTGGAATATGGAGATCTACTCTATACAGGAACACCTGAAGGTGTTGGCTCCGTAACGCGCGGCGATCGCTTACAGGCAACAAGTGATCAGTTACCTACATTAGAAGTTACGGTGAGCTGAGTGCTTGCTCCACATGTTAAGCTGCACGATCAATGTCCTTTATGGTGAGGTTTCTATGAGCTGCGGCACGGATAGGGGGTTGTTTTGATCGCCTGAGCGCTTGGCAATCAAGCAATGATGGCGCAATCCACGCCGTGCTCGGTCAAAGTGTCATAGAGCACAGTGCCAGAAAAGGATGCCTCATAACAACAGCGGGAAGGTCCATACTTTGAACGCGTGGATTCCACAAACCGAGTGAGACGCTTCGGCTTGTGTGCATTTGCTCATCACAGTAACGCTTCTCAGTCGCATCGTAAACACACGCCGAGATTGTGTCACGATGAACGTCTAATCCAACGTAATAGCGAACAGGTGCAGATGTAGATGACATCATGAAATGAAAGTTTGGTTACCTCGAAAAATAACACTTCTGAGGGAATCTTCCTTTCTATTATATCTTGGTGGCGATCTCAATGGTCATATCTACATCTGATTGCGTCCATATGATCTCCCATCCAAGAATCAAGCCATGTTGACATTGGGTGATCGCGACGGGCACCCCCAACTCCACCTGATTGGGCATGGCCTTCCCCTTGACAATCCAACGCGTATGCTCGGCATGGAGCGATAATAACTTCTCTGCATTGGGAATCTTTTCCCCCTCTATTACACGACGATGAACCAAATCTACCAACCGATTGAACTGTTCAATCACCTTTTCTAATGGCGCAATCCGACTTGAACTTGGGTCAAGTTCTTTGATCTTATTCAAGACCAGTATACACTTCTGAATCCGATAGTAACAAATCAAGGCTAAGACCAGCTCAGCAATTCCCACTAACGGCATAGAATTTAGTTGATCTAGTATTTCAGGTACATCTTCTGCAAATCTGGCGGGTTTTGCTTGTTTTTGAGGATCAATTCCTGCAATAATCGGACGTTTTCTGATCCTTTTTTCTGTGCGTTCTGACGACTGGACACACCACACCCAGCCCCTCTCATATAATCAGGGGTTCACGTTCTGCCCCTACTGCTCTGGTTTCCGCTACGATGAATCAATGTCTACAGTAACCCTAAATCCCTTCGCTATCCCCAGGTATAGAAACTCCCAACTCTCTAAAACAAACTCCCGAAACAGGTTTCGCACGCGCTCTCTTAGATACTTGAGTCGCCCCATGCTCTCCAAGGCATCATGGAACAACACATCACAGAGTTGTTCTACCTGATCCACCAAAAAGGCCAGCATCATCAGGCAGGCAAAGACCGTGGACAAATGCTTGTAACCGTGCCCATAATTATGCTCAAAATTGTAGCCCTGATTCTTGAGGGTATTGATGGTTTCATTTTCAATTCTCCACCGTGACCGGCCCGCTCGCATGATCTTCAGAAGATTCTTCTCATCAAGGGGAATATCGGTCACCCAAGAAAAACGCGTTGTTCTGGGTTTAGAGTGCTTCTTGGTCCCGCGCCTGGTTTCATATACCTCTAAAAAATTGACCCGCCGATTGGATGCGTTGGCGTCGTTGTTATAGCGAAAACGATACTGAATTCCTTCAACCTCCATCACCACCTCTTGGGTCTGGTCACTGCGATCAATATAGTTAAACATGAACGTATGATCTCCAGGCTTCGCTCCAATGATATATCTTAAATTAAGACACCCTAAAAGCCGAAGATGGGGCGCATTGGAAAAGAGTCCATCTTGGACCACAATCGTCTTCAAATGAGGGTGTTCTCGCCGAAAATACTCCAAGAATCGCTTGCATGCACTGCGCTCAGAGTCATTTTTTGTGGCGCCATCGCTCTTGATGATCGACTCGGGCATCAGAGGAATTACGATCTTTTTGAACGGATGAACCAACGCAGCACATAACATGTGATGAAAATAGGTCTTCGTTCCATTGCGATGCTGGCAGTGGACCGACTTGGATGAAAACATGCCGGTTCCGTCTATGGCAAGCAGTACATGATTCTCAATATACCGAAAACCCTCCAGTATCTTTCCCCGTTGCAATTGAGCAAAGATCTTTTTGAAAGCACCACGCAAATTGAACGGATCCACTTCATCAAGACGCTTGCGCATACCCGAATCACTGGGCACATGGTTCACAGACGCTTCATGTTGGCGATGATCGCAGGAGAACCATTGCGAATCTTTTGATCAAATTCAAGCACACTTCAAATGAGCAAACCCCGACATCAGGTAATCCACCAGTGTAAATCCCCGTGACACGTTCGTATCCTCAATCTGCTCAAAACAGCTGCGGATGGTGTGAATCAAATGTTTCTTGTGAAAATACTTGCGTGACGTCCGTTTCATTGATGATAGAATGTAGTGAAATGATGGAATCAATCATAACTAATACACAAATGAGCCGCAGAATAATTAACCAGCCTCGCATGAAGAACCATTGCCCTCAAATAAATGCCTAGTTGATCGATGAGTCGTTATAACGTCCAAAATGTGCTCTTCTGACGAAAATTCAGCAAAATAGTTTACGAAACTCACGTTTAACAATAGGCCCCAAAGTGCGCTATGGTGGGAAGTTTTAAACTTAGTGGGAATTGCTGAGACCAGCTCTGGATTCGTCTCACGCTTTTTGGTGGTGTTGATCTCCAAATAGGCATTGTTAACCGTAATGATCAAATGCTTTAACTGACGCCAACCTGCAATGTCGTACGCCCCCAAATTGAAGGCCTCCCAGGCCTTTGAAGCAATCTGCATCGCCAGAATGATTGAATCGCGTAATAACCGAACATCATGGGGCGTCCACCACATACGAATCCGTCCGCGCTTCCAAAGGCGCATCGGACGCAACTCCAAAGACCTCTAACCCATGATCCACGATCATCCGATTGAGGGTGGACCAAATGTCATCGGTGATCAGACTTACATTGTTGATCATCGTCTGCACACGATACAAGGACTCATGACCAAAATCACTCGTATCATTTTGTAATAAGGTGCGAATGAGCGCAGAGTCATTAACCGTAAACGTCAATCGGTCAAAATCATAATCAAGCCCGAATTTTAGTACGGCTAAGACAAAGATACGCCAGTACGTCAAACCCGGTGTTTTGATCTGTGTTCTCTCCGATCGCCTCTTGCAGGTACATGACAATCCGATCCCGTAGATCTGTGGCCATCCAGATGGACTGCAATGCCAAGATGATTTGGGACGTGTCGTCTGAGGATCTACAAACATATCCTCAATGGAAGCCATCCCCAGTGTCGGTTCAGTGTCAAATTGTGCGCGCATAGTCAATGATGTAATTAAATGAACGGTGAAGATTTTTCAAATCTTGATCAATTCAGAAAGAAAAACCCCAGAAAAGTCCTATAAATACAGTGATATCCACCGCCACAGGAAAAGTTTCGATTTTTTCATGAAAAATCTTCAACGCCTAAAATAACCGCAAAATGAACAAGCAAACTATCGGTAAGTACTTGTAAAATATAGCCCTTGCGATCCTATGCTAACCCAGAATTAGAGTTTATTGTCAGGCACTAGGTATACACAAATGAAACTTTATGGATTGCCATGTGTGTAAGGCTACAATGGTTATTTGTCCAAAGTCTGGGAACCATGATTGATAAAAAATGTTTATCTTTTAATGTTGAGCAACTCTTCGTGGCGCGAGATGTATAACCTCGCAGATCAATCTAATACATCTGGATAATGTTGGCCCCTGATATCATACTGATATACTTAAAATCCCAGTCATTTGTGGTTGGGTTGGGTGCTTATAAATCCCCCCCCCCATTTTTTAAACGTACCCCTCTGGTACTATTACTTTTTTGGCACCGATGTACTGGTGGTGATTCTCCTCCAGATACAATTGATCAAACAGGATTGATAACGAGAAATGCCTACTCGTTTGATCAATTGCTGTTTGAAGCATTATGGAATTATTCCTTTCAGCAACAGTTCTGGCTGGAGTTGCTACTTTTTAAATCACAACTGAATAATGGTGGTGTGCGTGAAGCTTAATGTGCAAACGAGTCAAATTATTAAGATATAGAATGAAGATATTTTCAATTCTTTCTGGACTGCTTCTGATCATTTCAACGGTATCTATGGGACAGTCATTTGACCAGATTACTCGCCCAGTGGCGACACTTACTGATCGCGCCGTCATGAATGAGATTCTCACAGATCTGATTATACCAATACCATCTGAGCTGACATCCATACAGATGGTGGATATTACGTCTAACGGCTATGGACCAGATGATCTACTGATCATAAATCCTACTTTGGATGTCCACTACATTGGAGACTTTATTCCCCCATCATTGCGGTCAATGATTGCCCAGTGGGATCTTGAGGTTGATTTTCGATATGATGTGATCAGGGAAGTCACGTCACAAGACCTCATTACTGCTCACATGGAAGAAGATCCAGGCGCCACCATAGCAGGAATCTGCATTAATGCGATTGACACCCATTATTCGGCAGATAACATGAATATTTTATTGAAGCGCAACGCGTCTTCGGTCCGCGTAGAGTTATGGGGATATGACCCATCGGCTCTCTCGTATGGCGGTCCGTCAGAATCTGCAGCTTGCGAAATCAACCGCCAGCGATTCAAATATGCTCGACCTATTCAAGTCACAGCATTTAAAGATCCATCGGCGTGCATTGAAACTTGGACTGAAAACGGACAAGTTCAAACCACTAACTGTAATTAGACATTGAAATCATGATTCAAAAATTTCTTTCCATTTTTCTTTTCACATGTGTGATTGCCCTTACGAGCGCACACGCTCAGGATCTTGCCCCTAACGACGATGTTGAGGTATCATTAACGATTGGTAGTACTCAGGGGAATTGTATACTTACTCCAATTACTATGTTGGACTTTGGCACATTATATAGGCCAGCCTCTGGAACGGCGACCGCAACGTTCAATGCCTCTGCAGATACTCCAGACATAAGCTATACCCCTGGAGACGATGGTAATCATACAATTGGTAGTCTCAGAGTAAATGGGACAAATGTAAGTGCAATCGCAGTCACGGTTACATATCCAACCAACCTCAAAAACGGTGCAGCAACACCAGTGGAAATTGCATTAACACCGGACTGGGCTGTTTCCGACGACGACGGTTCTAGTGACGCTTGGACGGCACCAAGTTTTTCACTTGGAGTGTCAAGTACTACGTTTACCACAGGTGCGCCTACAATAAACGGTTATATGAGATTTGGCGGAGCGGTCACTATTGCTTTTAATCAAGACAATGAAAATGATCCGTATAAAGGAGAGATTGATGTAGAGGTTACATGCACGCAGGCTTCCTAAGTGGAGGCCAGTTCATCAGGGGAATTCTGGAGAGATTGCGGTACCAACGATTCAAATATGCTTGACCTATTGAAGTGACAGCATTTAAAGATCCATCGGCGTGCATTGAAACTTGGACTGAAAACGGACAAGTTCAAACCACTAACTGTAATTAGACATTGAAATCATGATTCAAAAATTTCTTTCCATTTTTCTTTTCACATGTGTGATTGCCCTTACGAGCGCACACGCTCAGGATCTTGCCCCTAACGACGATGTTGAGGTATCATTAACGATTGGTAGTACTCAGGGGAATTGTATACTTAGTCAAAATACTACGTTGGACTTTGGCACATTATATAGGCCAGCCACTGGAACGGCGACCGCAACGTTCACTGCCTCTGCAGGTACTCCAGACATAACAGGCTATACCCCTGGAGACGATGGTAATCATAAAATTGGTAGTCTCAGAGTAAATGGGACAAATGTAAGTGCAATCGCAGTCACGGTTACATATCCAACCAACCTCGAAAACCGTGCAGGAACACCAGTGGAAATTGCATTAACACCGAACTGGGCTGTTTCCGACGACAACGGTTCTAGTGACGCTTGGACGGCACCAAGTTTTTCAGCTGGAGTGTCAAGTACTACGTTTACCACAGGTGCGCCTACAATAAACGGTTATATGAGATTTGGCGGAGCGGTCACTATTGCTTCTGATCAAGACAATGTAAATGGTCCGTATGAAGGAGAGATTACGGTATAGGTTTGTGTGCATAAGACTAAATCAATGAACCACATCACATATGCGATTTTTTTTCTCTTGATCCTACTTGTTGGATGCATGATAGATGTTGATGTCTTGGCACAGTCTACGACGGATACTAAGAATGTGCCGGTGTCTGCGACGATCGTTCCTGCTATCCCGGAATGTGAACTTGGTACAACTCCAGAGACACTAAACTTTGGATCTTTATCATTACCAGGAGCGGGGATGACGGCGACCGCAACGATTGATGTGGCAGGAGATACCCCTGAGATCAATTATGTGGATAACGCATCTATCCCTAGAGTTCTTCCCTCACCATCAGACTGGTCACCTGGGGAATTGTCTCTTACGGCTTATAACTCATCTTCCATTTCAGTCACCTCCACATTCCCTTCTAGTCTACCAGCCGACCCAGCCGTGTCCCCACAGACCTCCCTTACCTACTCGGGCAATTGGGCAACCTCAGACACTCAAGATGGGATATACGCGGCTCAGAGCGGGACGTTCACTGAAAACGTTTCAGGGGCTTCTGTATCGAAGTATTTTCGGTTTGGGGGTGTCCTGACAGTGCCAAATACGACACCAGAGGGTATGTTCATGAATAATATTGAAGTTTCAGCCACTTGCAACTAAATGTTTCGCTGGGGGCTAATCATGGGAGCTGCAATCTTGTTAGGATCAACTGAACCTGTGATCGCACAAACAGGGGAGGCAACCGCTAAGATTACAATCATCGCTCCGCCCAATATGGATGTCAGTCCGTCTGAACTTACGCTGGATCCTAATGATAGCACTGGACAAACATTTACGGTTAGGTTGTCCGAGAATCCTGATCGCATCGTAACAGTCACACTGACGGAAGAAGACGGGCCCAACGCCCTTCCTCATGGAAGTACGTTCAGTCCTAAATCTTTAAGTTTTACCCCACTAAATGGGACTATCCCCCAAGTGGTAACCGTTACCAGTGGGCGTGAATCTGGGACTGGAAATATCTCTATTCTGGCCAGCGGAGGATCCACAAGTAAAGAAATAGTCTCCTTAACCGTTGGTGAGAAACGCGATAGGCCCCTGTTAATGGCAGCAGCGGATAGCCCATCATCAATTGGCCTTTCCTGGACAGCATTTGTCAATAACAACGCGTCGTTCTCAGGTTATCAAATTGAAGTTTCATCTACAGGTCGCTCTGGGTGGTCTGATCTGGTGTATCATACGAACGCGACTGAGACAACGTATTCACATACTGGATTGACCGAGGGAACGCATCTTTGTTATCGGGTGACCGTGAACAATGCTGTCTCCAATGTGGCATGTGCAACGACGAACACCGCCACTCTCCCACATGTGCCTACCCTAACGGCAACGGCCGCTAGTCCATCAGTCATTGACCTTTTTTGGACACGACCTGTCAACGACAACGCGTCGTTTTCAGGTTATCAAATTGAAGTTTCATCTACAGGTCGCTCTGGGTGGTCGGGTCTGGTGTATCATACGAACGCGACTGAGACAGCGTATTCACATACTGGATTGACCGAGGGAACGCATCTTTGCTATCGAGTGACCGTGGCCAATGCTGTCTCTAATGTGGCATGCGCAACCACAGACGAGACACCTATTGCATTTACCATCAATCCAGATACTTGCAGAAACGGTATTCCTGCTGGTGGCTCTTGCACCGTCACAGCGAAACTGAGTCGCCCTGTGTCAGATCATGTTGATATCAGTGGGAGCTGGTCTGCTCCAGATATCGGCTTTGATGCGATAGACATTTCAACCCCATCATTGATCGCATCTGGTCAGAGTGTCCCCTTACTGATCCACCACAAAGGGGAGCAAACAGGGACTCGTACACTGACGCTCACGGCAACGGGTGCATTTACTGGATCAGCGTCTGTGCCCATCACTGTCTATGCTCAGCCATCCTTAGTGGTTATCCCGCAAACCTTAGCCATGTTAACTGGAGAGACCCGATCGTTCAATATTAAATTGAATCGCCGCCCAGCTAGCCCCGCCACGATTAAGGTCAGTCAACCACCAGGTGTGTTCGTAAGCCCACATACGCTCACGCTCTCAAATTCCAACTGGAATATTGGACAGACGATTAGTGTGACCTCAACCGACATTGAAGGCCTCTCTACTGTCATGGTATCAGCAGACGGAAGTGGGAATGTTACGGGATCCATCCCTATTACGATTCCAATCAATATCGCTTCAAAACTCGTATGGAAAGATGAAGATAAAGAGACGACACGGATTGATATTGATCAGGGGACTAGCCGTATTCTTAAACTTTCCTTTAACCCACCTCTGAAGACAGGGAGCGTTGATGCACGAACTGCATATCAAACCGATAGAGGATTAAGCATCAGTCGAACAAACGCTACCTTTAACGTATTGACACCAGAACGACCTATCACCATCCGTGCGGATTTAGATGCGGATACCATGGTCACACGTCAGATTACCTTTACACCTGAGATGAACAATGCCGATGTCAGTCTAGATCCTGCCACACTCACCGTGAAGGTCAAGTATGTTGGACCCGAACTAAGGGTAACTCCAGCGTCTGAAGTCACCCTACCACAGGGAGGTAGCACTACTGTCCAATTCAGCCTAAACAAGTCTGCATATAATGGTGAAACCGTAACGCTCAATTCCACAGTGACCCCTCCTTCTGGACGTTCAGTTGGCGACCTAACCATTATGCTACAGGATCAAGTGACTACAAGCGGATTGGCAACGACCATTGTAGCAGCTGATGATGCAGTGGGGGAATATAAAATAGTATTCACCCCCAGTGGCGGACGCGTAACAAATCCAATTGAAATCACGGTCACTGTCTCCCAACTACCCGCAGAAAGATTGATATGCTTTCGATCAGGGGATAGACGCGACGATTGTGGTAAGCTTACATGGGATTTTCCGAGAATTTGTCGAGGACAAATAATAACAATCGGAATTCGGCTGAATCATCCTCCTCCTTCCAAATCCCCCACAACCTTTAACATCACTGGGCAGGGGGGTTCCAATTTAGGTTTTGCTAGTGTAAGCCCATCATCTCTAACATTTACCCAAGCCGATTATGATATGTGGCAAGATGTAGTAGTTACGATAAATGCTAACGCTAGATTAGATGGTGAAGGTGGGATGATAAGGGTAAATACGATACAGGTTAGAGAAGACGTAGAGAGAGAGAGTCAAGCACTTATCAGAAGCATAACTTTTTTAGGACTCATATCAGGATTAGTTGGCGCGGCGATTAACGTAACCCCAGAGGAGGTTGATATCGTTGGCGGCACTAAACAAGAAATTCAAGTAACTCTCGGCGCTGCGCCGCGTGGAGATGTGGTCGTCCGCCCCTTTGGACTAACAACTGTACCTTACCTTTCGGTCACACCGAAACAACGAAAGTTAAATAATAATAATTATAATACTAAAGCCAACATATTTACCATACAAGCCACAGACGAGGCGGTTTCTGCTAAACATACATTGACGTTAGAGGCGACTATGGGGGCATGTTACCAGGGTCTGTCGGAAGAGATTTCTATTACTACTAGCCCACCACCATGTGAATCGAGTGTGGAAGATCTGACCGATCTGAACTTTGGATCATGGCGAATGCCAGCAACTGGCATGGAATCCATTACCATTAACCCAAGAAACGGTACTACTGAAAGCAACTTGGTTCGCTTTGGAGAAGGGACGGGTCAAGTTGGTGCGTTCACGGCCAGCGCGAACTACTGCACTAGTTGCACCATCACCATTATTCCCCCCGATTTTCTTGGAGGGGAGGGCACTGACGGATCTGTTAGTTTTGCTCGGGAATGGGCCGATGGCGTTGTAGGTGAGAGCACACTATCCATTATCGGTGATGCTGATTCACAAGACTATTCTGGTGCAAGTATATCATATAAGAATTGGTCACGACAGTTCCAGATCGGGGGTAAGGTTTCAGGAATAACCAATATGACACCAGTGGGCACCTACAAAGCTACGATCGACGTCACTCAAACATGCGTACAATAATTCTAATTCTTACTGCCGGGATCGTCCCTTTGGGCTTATGCGCACAGGACAATGGATCTGTGACGATACAAGCAGAGATTATTCCTGCCACCCTATCACTCACAATTTCGTCCTCACGCCTCAACTTTGGACAGGTATCCAGCGACGCTGGAGAGGTTAGAATTGACCCAGCCAATGGGCAAAGAGGTGGGAAAGCATTCGGGAGTTATAGCACAGGTAACGCCATCATGACAGGACCACCAGGTATGCCATTTGTCGTGCATGTCACGTCCCCGCCCACCTTGTCGGCTCCACGAATGAATCATTCTATAGGTTACGATTTGTTATGGGCCCAGACACCCGAGTGCACCCTCACAGGATTTACCCGAATTGTTAGCGAGCACTCCATAGAAACTTCAATCGGACCATCTGGATGTACGCGATTTCAGATCGGAGGTGTCCTCGCTTTAAATGGGGCTTCACCGGGTCTATATAATGGAACCATGATGGTTCATGTTGTCGCCCAATAGACACCCCATCATACCAGACTTGATCCATACAGTCAAACACCAATGAAACACCTTGTAATATTCCTATGTATATGGATCTATAGTTTTGATGCATTTGGTCAGGACAGCGGCGAAACATCCATATCCATTACGCCATCCTTTGCGTGGATTACAGAATCCACGCCGCATGGGCACTTCACGGTCAGCAATACAGGGACACGAAGCGTAGAGATCACTGCGACAGTTGATTTTGGCGTCATCGCCTCCGCTGGGGAGAACAATGAGACAGGTATATTTATGGGTGGAGAGTACCCACCGATGCGTAATCTCACCGAGCATCTCAGTCTGTTCCCCCCCAGAATGATTCTTGCCTCAGGCGAATCTCAGACAGTGCGGTATATGATTCCACAAGCACAAATACTTCCAAGTGGAGGCTACATTAGTATGGTCAAATTCTCAATGACACAGCGAGCCCCTATTGTGGAAGGGCAAGTTTCAGCTACATCTGCAGGCGTGCAAATTAACTACTCTCTGGTCGCCCCACTTGTCTTGATTCAGGGAGAGGGGCAACCTCAGATTACCGTAGCCCCCATCTATCAGGGCGAAAATTTCACGGGAATCATGTTGGAGAATGTTGGCGACTTTCCGTACACAGGGCGTATACGGATCTCTAACATGGATAAGACGCAGATTTACCAAGAAGCCGTCACATCGGTCTTTACGCAAAGGTTTGTATCGCTCAGTGAGATGGATGACCTACCAGATACGCTACGCGTCATGTTTGTTGAAAATGAACGCAGCGCAAATCTGGCTACATCCAGATTAGTTCAACCAGCGGATGTGATCGTCTTTAAGTAACGACCGCACTGCATTTAAGTTCACCCATGCGATTAGTGTGGATAGTATTTGTTATGTCAGGATTCTCATGCTTTAGGGTCGTCAACGCACAAGCCATTTTGGTGAATGCCCCCTTAGTGCTAGATACCCCAGCCCGCGACAAAAATATCATGGCCTTTCATGATGGAGAACAATTCTGGATTGATGTGACAGGACTCGCAACCCATATAGGCTACGAAACTCTGGAAGCTGACAGTATGCACGTGACACTTCGCGATGCAAGTCGAGTCATGATTTTTGATGGACAACAGGGCACCGTCAGTGTGAACCAAGAGATCTACTTGACCACGCTTGATGTTCTACGCGGCCCCGACGGAGAAATGCTGATCAGCTTATCCGCTCTCTCGGCGGCCTTCGGTAGCGACCTTGACTGGGATGAAAGCGCCTTAACGCTTCGGTTATCAACAAACCCCGTCCTGTTTAACCCTGGACCCAATCCATCCACGCTGACTAAACCCGCCAAACTTGTGTTTCCGAGAGAACTTGGCCTACTCGGCGGTCTACATATCTATTATGACGCTAGCCATCAGTGGAGCCAGATAGAGGGAAGCCAATTCTCGGTGAATGCGCGGGCATCGGCTGCCGTTGCATGGGGAGTCTTACGTGCGAATCTTTCCCTGAAGCGGCCCAGTGCCAGCTATGCCGTTGAACTCAACCACCCCTGGTTAACCAGTGTGAGTGCCTCTTGGCGCAAAGGTGATGAGTTACCAGGGTTTCAGATGACGAATGTACCACTCATTCATCCGCGCATTTTCGCAGAAAGAATACACTCTGGCGTCACAATCCCGCACGCCATCGTCCGTGCAAGCCTAGGGGGGAATCAATCAGATCAAGTCCAAGCCGATGGCGAAGGACGCTATGCCATTGCGCTTCCTGTCTACTACGGTACAACCCGATCAGAACTAGATGTAACCCCTCTGGGACAACCCCCTTTGACGACGCAGTATGGATACGAACTTACGCCTCAAACCTCTATTCGAAAAGGCCATTTACAGTATCACATCGAGTATAATCACCGATGGACGGCCTCTGTGGCTTATGGGATCAACGACCGCTTGACCGTACGAACAGATGCATCCACGGATCCCTACCGAGCTCGCATAGGCTCCACTGCACGGCTTCTCAGATCTCTGTATCTTGAGGTAGAGTCAGATCCGATTGATCAAAGCGCCAATGCAAAAATACGCCAATGGCGTAACTGGGGCGAATATGAAGTGGGCTGGCAACGATTCAACGATAGCTCTCAGTCCATTTCAGGATCAGGATACATTCAGTCGGGTGCACTGTCGTTTTCAAGTAACCTCACACACCATCGATCAACGTATAGAGACCCCTACACAAGACTAACACCCACGCTTGGATGGCAATTTCCATCTGGAATACGGGCTCAATTACGAAGCCGCATCACCCTTGGGGCAGTGGCAGATGCCTCGCTGAATCCAAATCTATCTTGGGTCCTCAGCCTTGGCAGGGCACGCATCAGGGTTTCGCATGGAGCCGAAGTAATCTCAGGACAGATCCATGACGTCAGTAGTACGATCAGGATTGCACGACGAGATTGGAATTTCTCGGTTTCGGGGCAACAAGATTTGTACCAAGATCAAACGACGGTGTCCGCATCAGTGCAGTTTAATACTGACTGGGCCTGGCTCGGTATGGAGACGCGGATGATTGATGAAGATATTTTATTGACCCAGAGAGCGCGAGGGACGATCGGAATTGATCAGGGAATTACGCTGAGTGCGATTGCCCAAGACAATGCACAAGCAAGGTTTCGGATCTTTGTAGATAAGAATCTCAATGGAGTACTCGATGAAAACGAGGATCTGTTGGATACCCCAGAAATCAAAGTCAATAGCTATTATATCATGAGACGATGGAGTGGAGAACTCTACACCAAAGATCTAAGCCCAAATCAAACCTATACCGTCACAATTATACCCGAATCTATTCGTGATCCGATGCTTTATCCTATCACAGGGTATCGTTTTGGATTTGTGGCTCAGGCAGGACGTACGCGGAGGCTTGACATCGCACTTCAACCCCTACCGCTAATGCAGGGAAGAATCACGGGGTGGAATTCCGCCCATGAGCTACTCCGTATCACCGTCATCGGTAGCAACATTAGCAGAGAGTTGGATGTGTATAGGGATGGAGGCTTCTTTGCTTTACTCCCCCCAGATGAATACGAATTCACCGTTAGTAACCTATTAACCGATGATGTAATTTTGCAAAAAGTGTACAGATTTGATGATGACACTTCGGAGATCCTCATTTCTTTAGGTCCTTGACCGGCCGCCCCCGTCAATGTCTACACTTAAAGCCGTTAAATGATAAACAACATCCTAAGGATCTATCCAATGATATGTTTTTTAATTGTGCCCTTGATTGGAGTTATTGAACGTGATACAGCGCTTGATTCCAGTGATTCGCCTCTGCCAGATCTGTTCAGGACTAACGAAACATTGAATCTCTCTTCGTCCAATCATCATCCTGTGTATGATCAACCAGTCTTCTGTACCCATGAAGCTACTCTCACAAGATCTGGCTTATCCGAACGGATCGTCACGGATGAATCCGAGGATCCAGTATCGTTATATCCCAACGATCGGCTTATTCGGGAGGGCATTGTTGGTGTATTAACATCCAGTTTCAATCAAACCCTACCCAAAAAAGTTGCGGTGACTTATTTCTGGAGTGGCCGAGATGGAGAGGTTGATGGTATCCAAGAGATGTGGTTCACACCGAATGATAGATCTTGACGGTATCTCACAAAGATGGATCGGAAGCTATTTCTGACATTACTTTCAGAGCGTTTAGAGGAGTTGAAGGTGGGCAATCATAACGACGGGAGATCTACATCTCGGCGGATATTAGATCGCAATGGGAGCTATCATCTTGAGATTGGCATCAAATATTAATTAAAATTATGCTGTCAAGTCATACAGATTTGCTAGTCAGATCAGAAAATTCAGCATTCTTGTCTGCGAATAGTCTGTGGGTCATTATCATTTCTAATTCTGGCCAACTTGCAATGATCCAGAGGAATCATCAAGTGACAGAGAGAGCTGCATATGGAACACAGAAGCTGAATTGCACTCGGTTGAGTCTACAATGGATTTCATGTATGAGTTTTCGGTATCATCATGTAGGGTTCAATAAGCGTATGACGAGTGGGCGGGTGTTCGCCAGAAATTATTCTGACTCAGTTCAAAGTTGAGGACTTACTCATCAAATTAATGGTTATTATATGCGGACTAGTTTCCTTATCGTAGGATTGTATTGCACACTATCCAATTTAGTGCCCCCATCAATGGCCCAGCCCGAGGAGCATAAATCGCCTGTACTAGTCACGCAGGGGGTTGTGATCAATTATTTTCCCCAAGAGCATTTACAGTTTACGTCTCCTTATACGGCCCCGGAGGACGCGTTGGTGTGCGATCCTGCCGACCAGCGTGCGGCGTGCGGGAAGGCATTATGGAATGACAGCCAGCTGCCTCTTGACACGCGCTACACCACAACGATCCCTGCGGTCATTGGCTTAGTTGGGCCGTCCGAAGATATTATATTTACTCCATTTGTTAGATGCATCATCACCGATAAGAACGGAAAGCGGCGAACGGCAGATGAGCCAGGTATTGAGTGCCGGACCATACTTGAAGACCCAGGCGATTACCTGCGCTGGGCATTTGGCGGAAGCGTGGATCCCGTAGATGCTTTGGTGCATGGCACATACACAGGTACCATACCCGTGACCGTCATGGGTATTGAGAAAAAGTGGGAGTTTGATATGCCTATATCCCTTGATGTGAAAAAGAAACAGGTGAGTTGTATGTTGAGAGGGGAGAATGAGGCCATATTTCCTGAGGTCTCCCTCACACAGGGAGACCCTTCAGGCGCCGCAACAACCATCAATGTAGCCGTCATCTACGACGCTGGCGATGGCAGAGGCGGAGACCCACTTCTGATGCCCACGCGCCTGAGCCATCAAATCCTCAGCACGAATATACCTGAACTCAAAGTTGAATGGCTTTATGGATCTCAGGTCAAATTCTCAAGGGGGCCCATTCCAAGCCACTTACTCACTAGTGCAGATACATTGAAAGCGGTCGTTAGCCTGACGGGGTCATGCACTATGTAGGCGACTTACGAACCACACGACAAGGTCACAGATATCCTCGCTGTATAGGCACCAGAGGATGCCTGAGCCCCACCTGTGAATCGCCCACCAATCGTCATGCTTCTGGTGCCCTTAAATCCTGTAATATTCTGTCCACTTGAAATGACGAATTGTGGGGCATTTGGGGTGCCATCTTGACTAACATCTTTAATCTCCATCATACATGATTTACAGACAGGATGATCCACAATACCTCCCGTAAATGTGGTATATTTGGTTGGATTAACGGATTCATCTGTGCTAAGAGGAACTCCATTTCCAGCCACGATATTCTTCCATACCATGTCGTCGCCAGCAGTAATAGTCGGATCACAGTCATCTTTAATTGGTTGTTTAACCGCCACTTTATGAGAAAATTCGCAGCTTCCACCTGTAGTCCTCTGCAAGGTTTCACAGTTTTGAGCCAGTGCTGATAATGCAGGACATAACACGATGAGAAGCAGGAGATTGGCAACACAGAAGAGATTCATGAGTCAACGATTAATGAATGATCTACATATCTAACATATTACGAGGCATCTTGTTTGTATTACACCAGGATTTGATGACGGCGTGTAGAATAGGGAGAACGTTAGCGCCTGTTGTACAGGTCATAGCAGGATTTCACAAGAATCATGACGCTTCGGACAATGGGGATATGTGTAACTTTCGAAGAGAACCCTTTAATTTCTTGAAACCAGATACAGGGCATATAGTATAAATGCAAAAATTTACCAATTTTATGAATCAGTACGCAGACAGCACCGCCAATGATTCCCTCTCTATGGTGGTTACGCAATCCTCTGATGGTGGGCAGAACCTCCTTGACCTCATCGGGCTGGCGGGTGGATTTGAATGGCCAATTTTGTTTGTGTTTGTGTTAGGGCTTGGTGCACTTATGAATATGTTGGTGCGCGTGTTCAACGATAACCGCCAAAGCAAAGAGCTACGTGCGATGGATATTGAATCAATGAAAGCAGATGACATCCGAAAGATAGCCGATAAACCAGGCCAAAGCATCTATCACTCACTTCTTCGAGGGATCACATTGAGAGCCAAATTCACGTCAGATCACGGATCTCTCTTGAAGAGCGTCGCCGTCACAATTCAAACCCAGCAGGAATCAATTCAACTTACCAATAAACTTGTGACGTACTGCAGCAGTGCTGCCGGAGGACTAGGGCTAGCGGGAACGCTGGTTGGAATGTATTCAAGTTTTGCAGCCGCTGGAACCGATCCAAATTCGGTATATGTCGGAATTTCCCTTGCGTTAGTGTCAACATTATTAGGGGTTGCAGCAAGCCTTGTTCTTGAAACCGCTGAAACCTTTGTTTCACGTTATGCCAGTAGAGAGTTCACACATGGACGGCAGTGGGGTGAAGATTTGTGTGCACGCTTGAGTCACCTCAAACATACCTCCACGGTGATTGAGCATAACGAATTAGAAAGCTCACAAAAACCCTCGGAATAATCAATCATGCAGGCAACCTTTGTGGTCAGATTGATTGACCTTACACTCTTGTTGCTTTTAAGCCTTTTAGCTGTGGTTAAGATCAATGAATATGAAGTTGATCTACCGATAAGCCTTGATTTGACTGATCAAGGGGGGCTACCTACTACAATCAGAGCGGCGATCTCTTCACAGGGAGATTTGTATGTAGAGGGGGCTGGACTGGTGGATGCTCAACGGCTTGCTCAGATTAGTACAACTCTACAACGCCCCGTTGAACTCCGAGTAGATGCCAATGCCGATGCACTTCGCTTGATGAACATCCATCATGTGTTAGAGAATGCAGGAAGACCAGCCGTCTTTATTGTAGAGCACAGAGCAGTGAGGTAGATGCGAAATACACGTATGATGATCCGATTCTTGGATCTCACCCTGCTTTTATTGATGGCATTTCTCTTAGAGGCTGATTTGTCAATTGAGTTGGAGGTTGGACTGCCACACGGCGATCCAAACCAATCCGAGGAGGCATCATCTCAAGAAACATGGAGTTTATCTCTGATGCCAATGTCATGGTCACTGAGTAACACACAAGGGGAGCAGTGCAGTGGCGCTGAACCATTAGACCAACTGATCCAGTGTTTTGAAACATTCAAACCATCCATCAGCAATGTGCTCGTCATACCCAGTGAAGGGGTACGGGTACAGCGACTGGTTAATGCATTGGATACATGTGCCCGGGTCAATGTGCCATGTGTGGCTGGGGGTGGCTCATGAAATTTTTACTCGCCATTGTCTACATAAAATTTAGTAGAGATCAACTAAGCTATGTCACAAGACAGATTGGATAGCTGAACGACTGGTCATGCAAATCACCAACAAACGATTAATCACTGATCGAGCAGGGGGCTTGTTGATTACCGCATTCTTGCTACTGTTGATCTATGTCATGGCGGCTTGGTCAGATATATCACCCAATGAATATGCCACACGTATTATCTCCTTCACAAATACGGTCGCACCAACCCCAGTGGCAGCAACCTCATCAGAGCCAGCGAGCGCAACCGTCACACCGACGGCCGTTACCATGCCGAAGCGGGCTGAAATCACTCTTGATCCCGTTCGTATTGATTTAGATCGCCCCACATTAACAAGATCACGTGTGACACCTGATGCGATTCAATCCAAATCAATTCTTGCGACTGATCTTAATTCCCAGAGACCGTCAACACGTCAACGCAATTCGGGGTTACTAGGTATACGTCGGCGTGTCCCTCGCGGATTATCTTCTCAATCTGTCTTGCCAACGGTTGACCCATCGCTTGAACTTCCAGAAACCAATACCTTGGATGTGCCTTTACCCGAAACTGATATACCAGAGGTTCGAGAGACGGTCGATAGCCCAGATGTTCGTGTTTTTGATGATTCCTCTCTGTCCACAGAGTCCGAGCAAACCAAAGAAATTGTCCAATGGGTCATTAAACATCACATAGATATTCCAAGCGTTGTACAGCGGCATATGGATTTTGAAAGCGGAGATAGGACTAGTATGGATACGATTATGGTAGACAATCAACCCATTGAGATCTATATTGTGGTTCGATCTGGATACAATCAGTTGCATGTATTATTGATTGATGGTGATCAATCGTACTTTTACATTAATCGTGGATCCCGTGACCAAGCGTCCCGTTTTCGTGTGGGGCAAGTATCTCGACAAGGAGATTTCCTACTATCGCGGATTATTTCTCAGGAACGTCGGATTTCTAGTGATGAATCTCAAATGTTTTATAGGATCTTCAGCGATTGGTGGAATACCGCATCAAATAATTATCCATGATGACATTCCGTTTTATTCTGACCATCTTCGCCATCTGCTTCGCGGTTGGATGCTCAAATAAAGAGGTGCTTGTGGTTGAATCCACTCCAGTAAAAGAGGTGGAAATCCCCGCGCTTCCTGGCGTAGACAGTGTCTTCACGGCCATGGCTATCGCCTATCAGAGTCGGGGGATGCTCGTTGATCCGCGTACATCTGAATCTACACGTAAAGCTGTAGAAGGTGGGCGACGACTCCTACAAATTGCAGATAGTCTAATCTCCGAGTTTGAAACGCCATTTGACAGCATTGAAGTAAGTGATGAACAAAGAGCTCTGTCAATTGAGCAATTTAATCAAGGAGCAGAAGCATTGCAGCACCCCCAGATGGGGTTAAAAGAACTTCATGAAGCCGCAGAGTTGTTTCTAAGCGCATTGGACTTAAATCCATACGATGAGGAGGCCTTGTACTGGCTCAGTCGCGTCTATGAAATCCAAGCGCAGCATTTTATGGATGCAGGTTCTTTTTCTGATCTGGTTCAATCGGTGACTCGACTGGTAGAATTATATCCCCTAAGACATGATTATGCGTCCCTGCTTGCCTCGGCCTATGAATCCATTGAGACAGATTCGTCATGGTCTGATGCGGGAGCATGGTGGCACCGTGCCTCCATCCTTCTACGCGATGAGCCAGCGCTATCGCTCACGGAAATTGAAGTAGATACGTCAACAGTATTTATTTACTTGGCCAATGCTAGCCGTGCATTTTCCGAGGCCAATCAAGGAGCTCTCGCCCTTAGTGCGATTGAAGAAGCGACTCCATTTTCCATCACCAATGAGGAACAGGAGTATGTTGAATCTGAGCGCGAATGGTTGACTTGGGATACTCAACTGGTGAACAGGAAACGTTTTGATCATCTGATTAACCTATCCAGCAATACTCCAGATAGTGCCGCCATTGGTCTACGCAATCTTATAGAGCAGGTGACGACTCCGAACGCCATGGTTGATGTGCGCCATCAACTTTCGCTCGCTCTCTTTAATGCGGGACATTCTGCCGATGGAATTCAAGAAATCCAACAAGCATGGCTAGATGTGCAGTTGATGGAGGAATCCATGGTTCATCGAATTCGTGAGGACTACGGAACCATGGCTTATACTATGGCACTTGAATTTCGAAGTAATGGCGAGTTACGTAATGCAATAGCTTATCTGTTGCAGTCAGAGGCGACTGGATACAGTGGTGCCCCTTTGAGTTCACTTACACGGAGTATTCTATTAAGAACCGACCCAGAAGCCTCCTTAGAAGCTGCAGAAATGGCGGAGCGTGGATGGGACCAGCTAGATTCGGTGTCAAAGCGTACTTTGCTTGAACACTTAGTGAGCATTCACAGGAGACTCAACAACCGTGATCAGGCAGCGGCCTATGCCCAAAGGTATAGAGAGTTTTCAGACGGATAGTCATTTAGATACGCACTTTATCGCGCGCATGGAAAGGTGTGAACTCAGATGCGATTTGCACACAAAATCCAGAGTGTTGTGAAATATATGGGTACGACTATAGATGAGGTGTGCTATATTACTCCTCATAAAGTGTGATGATGCAGTGAATCCAGGGTGGGCTACCATCGTTTTTGGCCATCCAATCGTAAAGTGGAATAGATAGAAAATATGACTTTGGCGATCAACAATGACCTTAGGCATAGATTGCCAGCATACCAGACGAGACAAATAAGGCAGATTCTTTTCTGAGCAGGTCGGCTACGGCTTCTTATCGTCTCTTTTTTGAGGGGTCTCTCCAAAATATCGTCTTCGGCCTCTGCCATGGTACGCGCCCCTTGTGTTGGGCGTATGACTGCGCAGATCAACCATGGCCGTCACGAGTAATCTCAAGGATTTTCAGATGTAACTCTCCTGCCGGAACTTCAATTGTGACCTCATCGCCAACAGATGTTCCGAGAAGCCCTTTTCCGATCGGGCTGGTGACCGGGATTCGACCCAGAGAGACATCTGCTTCTGGGGCAGACACCAGAGTCACGGCTTTTTCAGCACCAGTTTTTGAATTTAGATAACGGACGGTTGATAGGATTCTGGCCGTTGATGTATCCACAGCATCTTCATCTAAGACACGGGCTTCGGCGAGAGTATTTTCCATTTGTGCAATCTGTGCCTCAAGTTTCCCCTGCGCCTCTTTGGCCGCGTCATATTCGGCATTTTCTGACAGGTCGCCATGTGCTCGTGCTTCGGCGATTTCATTAGAGATCCGCTTTCGCTCAACTGTCCGAGCATGGTGGAGATCTGACTTGAGTTTTTCTAAGGCTTTTTCAGTAAGATATACAGGCATTAATTCAGGAATTAGGAGCGAATTACCATCCTACCCGCCGTTTGGTGGGGCGGTCAGCAGGCTTCTGAGAGGACGAATCGGGAGCCGCCCCCGTAGGTTGTGTTCCCAGTATACGCCTTCCAGCCCAAAATGCTCCTGTCCAGAATGAGTCATCTAAGCGAGCGATAGACACACCATTTTCAGGCCATGAATGTAGAAATTCTTCTGAACCAAGATAGATTCCAACATGGCGCGGCATACTTGTGGGGCGAAAAAATATAAGATCACCTGGCCTTAGGGATTGAAATTCAACTTCTTGACCAAATCCAAGCTGGCGAGGAGTTGAATGAGGAAGAGAGATTCCAAGCACCTGATCAAACGCCACCATCACAAGTCCTGGCGCGTCAATTCCAGATCTTGAATCGCCTCCATTGAGATGCGGTACTCCCTGCCATTGAGAGGCAAAGGTACGCAATTCAGATTCCGTTGCTGCCGATGGGATTATAGAAGTGGTTGAAGACAATGTAACTTGAGATGAAGATGTTTCAAGCCGCTGTGATTGACTGCAGCCAGCAAAAAGAATAAGACACAAAAGAATGAAGTTTTTACGCATAGAATACCTTGCTACATTTACAACTAAAATCACAGGATCTTCTGTGGGAACATCACTGTGTGACAGTTAGTACAAATATAATAAATTTACGGTCCATTTTATTATCTCTATGCCTTACCCAGAACATCTTGTAACACCCATGCGCGAGGAACTCACGCGGTTGGGGGTTGAGGAACTGCGCTCGTCTGAGGCAGTCACTGATGCATTCAATATGTCGTCGGATCAGACCATGCTTTTGGTAATTAATTCTGTGTGCGGATGTGCTGCAGGGATGGCTCGGCCAGCGGTTGGGTTAGCAATACAAAATAAGACTCTGCCAGACAAGATTGTTACGGTATTTGCTGGACAGGATCTTGATGCAACGGCTACTGCACGTCATCATCTAGTCGGAATTCCTCCTTCATCTCCATTTATGGCACTCATCAAAGGTGGAGATGTGGTTTATGTGATTGAACGCCGACATATTGAGGGGCGCAGTGCTGAGGCGATTGCCGTTGATTTAGTTCGCGCATTTGATCAATTCTGTGGGACGGATCATACCACTGACGACGGCCCTGAGAGTCCTGATTCCCACTCCGAAAATCCTGTTTCATCATCGTTTCAGTCTATCATTAGATAACGCCATCGTCTGTGGTTTTATTGTTATCGCCGGATGATGGTTTTTGAACTTCCGCATTAGATTTGTTTGGTAGTTTTTGGTGATGTTCAATAATCGGGGTTCAATTCACATCGCAATTGCGGCTGGTGTGATTTTCCTTCTAATGATTGCCATCTGGTCTGTATCTAATAACAAACCTCATCTTCCTGAGGATGAATTGTTTGATAATGAGGAAGGCAACCCCGATAAATATGCCGAATACCACCGTCTTATTCGGCAACCTATCAATGGTGGCAATGAGTACCCGATTGGCTACCAAGTCATAGAATTCAATAAGGCATTAAGTCAGGCTAAAACTTCTAAACCACTTAATTGGGTTGAGCGCGGTCCTGGAAATGTAGGAGGCCGAACGCGAGCACTGATTGTTGATCCTGATGACCCAACGCTTGAGACCATATGGGCAGGTTCTGTATCGGGTGGATTGTGGAAAACCACTGACGGAGGCAGGTCTTGGAAGCCTCAGACCGATCATTTCCCCTCTTTGAATGTGAGTAGTTAGCCATGGCCGAGAGTAATCATGATGTAATGTATGGGAATTATATACGTGAGTAACCAAACTTTCGGTAAATGGATTTAATTGTTATTTAGTTGTTTGGTAATTGCAAAACAACAAAATAACAAGAAGGGGAAACAGCCTAAGCCAGATCGGCCAAGCAACCCTACTCGAACAAGGAAAGGATCTGGATCTGGACAAAAATATAACCCTGCTCCAAAACCGCCTCCTAAAAAATGACACTACTCAAGGATCGCTCAAATGTAGATTTTGATGATGTACAATTTGATGTTCAAAGATTAGCCAGATACAATAGTGCACGTCAAAGGTATTATGAGTTTTTTTCTAAAGTAACTTCGTTGTTAATAATTGTATTAACAGCTATTTCTGGCTATTTATTTTCGCAAGAAGGTGAATTTTATAAGTTTGTTTTTCCAGTACTAATTATTCTAATTTCTACACTGGACTTGATCTATAAACCCGGAAAAATGGCAGCAATTCATGACATCTTGACAAAGCATTTTATTCGTTTAGATATGAAAATGACAACATCAAAGAAGAAAGACGAATCTATGGCTGAACATTTTCTTGCATTAAGGCTGGAAATAGATCAAGATTCTCCACCAGACTTAGAGGTTGCCAGTATTATAAGTCATAATGAGCTTTGTGAATCTCTTGGATATACGGAAGAGGTGTGGCATGTAAATTGGGTTCAAAAGATGTTTGCGCAGTGGGGAGTTTTATCTCCTTTTTTGTCTCCAATAAAATGGATAAAATTGGACGACTACAATGCAAATAAAACGAAAGTTCGTCAAAACAAAGTTCAGCAATCGCCCGCCTAATTTATTTTAGAAATTCTATGTATTTTTGGAACTTTGAGTAACCAAGTCCGCATAAGGATTTAATTCAAACACATACTTACAATGTCAGAATCAAAGAAACGGACAGGACCAGGTCAATACCACCGGGCGGGTATCTCTTGGGTGAAACTCTTGAAGATGTTTCCTGATAGTGAGTCGGCTGAAAAGTGGTTTGCAAAGAAGCGCTGGGGTAATACTCCAACTTGCCCTCATTGTGGTTGCACCAATGTTCAGGTCGGCGCAAAGCATCCTTCCATGAACTACCGGTGCAGAAACCCAAAATGTCGTAAATTCTTCAGTGTGAGAGTTGGAACGGTTATGGAAGATACCAAAATGGATTATCAGATTTGGGTACTGGCAATCTATATTCTCAATGTAGGGATCAAGGGAGCGTCCAGTATGAAAATGCACCGTGATCTGAATATAACGCAGAAGAGTTCTTGGTATCTGGCGCATCGGATCCGTGAGAGCTGGAGAGAGGATATGAAGATGTTTCTTGGCCAAGTAGAGATAGACGAAACTTATGTGGGCGGGAAGCGCAAGAATATGAGTAATGCTAAGAGAAAGGAATTAGAAGGCACAGGTAGAGGGCCTGTTGGCAAGACGACTGTGGTAGGAACAAGGGATAGAGGGACAAAGCAGGTACAAGCCAAAGTAGTTACAGATACGACTGGCGAGACCCTTGCAGAGTTTGTAAACAGTACGTCAAAGGAAGATGCTGTAACTTATACAGATGATTTCAGAGGATACCAAGCGCTCAAAAGGGCAGCGCATAAAACGGTGAAGCACTCGGTTAAAGAATATGTAGACGGAGATGACCATATCAACGGCATGGAGAGTTTCTGGTCGTTGTTGAAGCGTGGCTACTATGGCACGTATCACAGAATGTCTCCCAAGCATTTACAGCGCTACGTGAATGAGTTTACTGGTCGGCATAATATCAGAGAATATGACACCATCAAGCAGATGGAATTGACCGCGAAGGGGTTGTTTGATAAAGAGATCACCTACAAGCAACTCACACGCAAAACGAAACGGGGTTCAAGGGCAATATGAACCCTTATCCTATGCTTCCTTCTCTTTTTGAATCCAATAAGGACAAATCAGATTTAGTTGATCTTAAACAAGCAAGTTCATGGGCATCAAAATTCCTGAAAAGGGAAATCACGCCTGCAAACATATCTTACTTGGTGCAATACGGCCGTGTCAAAAAATACGTTGTCGAGAGGGCTACTTATGTAAGTTTAGCAGATTTAGCACATTATTATCAAGATCAGGTTGATTCCAAGGAATCTGAATGGAAATCCAAGTTGGGTCAGGATTTGAATTGGAGGCTTTCATTTGACTCACTTAGAGAAAAAGACACAACTAAACACGTACATAGACTTCATCCTTACAAAGGGAAGTTCATTCCACAATTAGTTGAGTATTTTCTTGATCAAAAGACTGATAAGTACAAAAAAGAAGTCTTTTTTTGCGAGGGAGATATTGTATTAGATCCATTTTGTGGAAGCGGTACAACACTTGTACAAGCAAATGAGATGGGGATTCATGCTATTGGACTTGATGTATCAGTATTTAACACTCTCATAGCAAACGTCAAAACTTCAAAGCATAACATAGTCAAATTGAGCAGTGAAATTGATCGAATAAGTTCACTGTTTTTTCAGCATGGAATTGATGAGTGCAATGTGAAATTTGAATTAGAGCTATCAGATGTCTTAAAGGGGTTTAACAAGCTGCACTACCCATCGCCAGAATTTAAGAGACTGATTCGTACAGGAAAGATTGATGAAAAAGCATACTCAGTTGATCGAGAAAAGGAAATATTATCTATCTATAATGACTTGATCAGTAAATATCAAGTTAAGATTCAAAATGATAATTTTACAGATACACGTGAGTATCTATGTAAATGGTGTTTAGCTCCAGTTCTGTCTGAGATAGATTTTCTTTTTACTCAGATAGAAAAAGTTAATTGTCTAAATACCAGAAAAGTACTGGAAGTCATTCTGAGTCGAACTGTTCGCTCCTGCCGTGCTACAAGGCATTCTGATTTAGCTACATTAAAGAAACCCGTGACTGCTCCGTATTATTGCAGAAAACATGGGAAAATATGTAAGCCTCTATTTTCAGTGAGATCATGGTGGAAAAGATATAGTCAAGATACTTTAACACGCCTACATTCATTTGATAGAATCAGAACCCATACCTACCAACATTGCTTACAAGGAGATTCCAGAAATGTTGATATAGTAAATGCACTTGGGAGTAAACATAAACAATTCAAAGATTTAATTCATGACCGGGGAATACAGGGGATATTTACAAGTCCTCCCTATGTTGGCCTAATTGATTATCATGAACAACACGCATACGCCTATGAACTTTTCAACTATCCTCGAAGTGACGAAAAAGAAATAGGCCCACTCTCTCAAGGACAGGGAATGATGGCCAGAAAAACCTATGTTGAATCTATATCTACTGTCTTGCTAAATTGCAAAAAATATTTTTCAGATAATTACAACGTATTTTTAGTCGCAAATGATAAGTACGAACTTTATCCCGAAATTGCAAAGTTGGCTGGAATGGAAATACTGAATAAGTATAAGCGACCAGTTCTCAATCGAACAGAAAAGGATAAAGCCGCGTATTCAGAGACTATATTCCATATGCGTTGATAGGATATCATGACAAACATTGAAGACATTATTAAGAAGAGTTTACGGAAGAAATTTGCATCATATAAACCTAAGACCAAGCATAAACCATTTCATCACAGATTGTTAGGTGAGGATAGGATGGCACTTTTTTCTTTTATTCATTCTCTTAACACTACATTTGGAACTTCAATATTCCAACCAGCTGCTGAAGCTCTTGCTACACCTCATTTCCCCTTTGTCAAAGAGCAATATATTGTTGGGGAACATATTTCGAAAGAGGCACAATCCGTAATCCAAGAAATTATTGATACCTTATCTGGTGGAGCCAATCCCAATAAAAACAAGGAGATTGAGAGAATCAGATCGGTTTGCACACAGGGGGAAATTGTCACATCAAAGCCTGTAAAGGTTGACTTGGCCGTCCAAGATCATTATGGAGTATTCCACTTATTTGATCTCAAAACAGTCAAACCCAATAAGAGTAATTTCAAGGATTTTAAGCGAACTCTTTTGGAGTGGGTTTCTATATAAAAATCCAGATGCAAAAGTTCAATCTTACCTTGCCATCCCTTATAACCCCTATGATCCCAAACCATATGAACGGTGGACAATGGCTGGAATGATTGATTTGGATGCTGAAATAAAGGTCGCTGAGGAATTTTGGAATTTTCTCGGCGGAGAAAACGCATACCAAAACCTGTTAAATTCTTTTCGAAGAGCTGGAATAGATATGCAAGATGAGATAGATAATTATTTCAAGAGATTCAAATATTATGAACTCAACCAACAAACCGAAACCTGCACCCCCCAAGAAGAAAGCCAGTAAGCCGCGCGGTCGGCCTCCAAAGGATCTGAGTAGCCTTAGTGGATATATCCCAATGCATCCGGGGGACTTTGCGAAGATCATCATGAACACACCCCCGAGAACGCTCAAGAAAAAATAAAAAAACAGCTAATTATGGCGCTGGGGAAGCCCTTTCTAAAGTTTGGTTACTCACGTATATAATTCCTAATGTATCTTGGCACAGGCGGGTCGGCTTGGGGAGAGGATTTTTCTAGTTTTGGTTATGGAATTTTTCGAACCAGCGATCGAGGAGTAAGATGGGAGCATTTACAATCAACGTTTGGAAACAAAAACTTTCAAGATGTATATCGACTATTAGTTGATCCAAGTGACCCAAATGTGGTAATTGCAGGTACCAACAGAGGGTATTTCGTACGCAAGATGGCGGATCTACTTGGACTCGTGTGTGCTGTGGATGGCGGGCAGAGATTGTTAGCTTACTTTCGCAGCCTGATAATTTTAATATGCAAATTGCAGCATCAGGTAGATTTCATAATCACTCATACTATTCCGTTGATGGTGGACTCAATTGGACGAGAGTGCACGATCCATTTGGACATTCGGTGCACCGTGCAGAATTAGCTTTTTCACCTTCGAATCCACAGATTGCCTACGCAGCGGTATACCAAGATAGGATTTCGAATCTTTACAAAAGTTATGATGCAGGGAAAAGTTGGATCTTAACAATTGATCGGTCATCCGAGCCTGTTAATTGGATGCGACAACAAGGATATCATAATAACTGTCTTGCTGTTCATCCTTTTGATCCGAATATAGTGCTCGTTGGGGGTGTAACCATGAATCGTATTATCGTTACAGACTCGCATAATGGGTCGCCCACACGTATTATAGATTGGGGAGTTAATGTTGATCAAGCAGCCCATGTTGATCACCATGTTATTCAACCATTTGTAGTAGACTCTCTCAATGAGAAGTTTTGGATATTTAATACAAATGACGGAGGGGTGGCAATTTCTGAAAACAAGGGACGATATTTTGATGAATTGGATAGGAACAATTCTGGCTATAATACATCTCAATTTTATGGAATCGCAAAGAAGCCTGGCGAATCTATATATATTGGTGGAACTCAGGATAATGGAACCTCCCTGTCCCAACATGATCCAGAATCTGATAGTTATTGGGAACATGTCATAGGAGGCGACGGATTTGATGCAGTCTGGCATAAAACCAATTCTGATCTGGTACTTGGAACGACTCAATACTCTGGAATCTATAAAAGGGAATTATATACGTGAGTACCCAAAGAATGGAACCATTCTATTTTGGCAAAGTTTAACAGACACAATAGGATAGATACGCAGTCTACCCTATTGCTTACCATAACACCAACGTAACCTTGATATCATGCCTGTTCAAAAGGCTTCTAACCCTTCGGGTTCAAACTGTTCCTATCGTGGAATAGAGTATCGTCTATTACCCGGCACGCAGTGGAAAGCCCATCTCTTGTCAGGTCTTTGTGGAGCATGTAGGTTTGTATGGAATACGTTTCTTGACCAAATCAACAGGGACTATAAAGACGAACATAAGGATAATCCAGAATTGACCTGGCCGTCATTAAGTAGGAGATACACTTCTTTTCGCCCAACCATTTCTTGGTTGAATCGGTATTCGTCCAACATTGTACGAAACACCTTAAAGCATCAGGCAGAGGCGTGGCAGGCTTTCTTCAAGGGATTACGTGATCATCCTACGTTCCATAATCGGTTTCAACACAATTCGTTTACGGCGACCAAAGGATTGTTTAAGATCCGAGGGAATGATGTCTATATCCAGAAGATTGGCTGGGTGAAGTTTCGTAGGAAAGGAGGTAATCCTTATCCAGACGGTGAGCCGATTGAAGTCACCGTGAAGAAAGACGGACGGTACTGGAAGATGAGCGTAATTTACAAAGTCACTAATCTACCAGAGAAGGTGGACGATGGCAAAGAGATTGGCATTGACTTGAATACCTATAACATTTCTTATTCCTCAACGGATGGTGAACAGGGCATGTTACCGATCCCTGACTTAACGGATAAGGAGATTAAGATTCGTCGGTGGCAAAGAAAGTTAGCCCGACAGCAGAAAGGATCTGGTAGATCCTTGCGAAAAATCAACAAGTGGAAGCGAAAACAGAAGAATTGCAGAACGAATGCGGCACATCAACATAGCCGTAGATTGTCCAATAAGGCGTATACGTTGAAACGTGAAGACTTGAAGATCAAGAACATGTCCAAGTCCGCTAAGGGCACGGTTGAGAACCCTGGAACCAATGTGAGGGCGAAGGCGGGGTTGAACCGCGTCATACAGAACGCTGGATGGGGGCGGTTCAATACTTATTGCGATTACAAGTTCGGCAACGTGATTCTTGTTGATCCGAAGTATACCAGTCAACGCTGTAACCAGTGTGGTCATACAGATAAAGTCAACCGTAAGACACAAAGTAAATTTGAGTGTATGGCATGTGGCCATACGGATCACGCAGATATCAATGCATCTGCGAATGTATTACAGGCCTCCGGGATTGGGGCATCTGCACGTGGAGGAGCGTTTCCGTTAGGAACTCCTATGATCCGTGAAATGGATACGCAACAGGTAGTCGTCTAATAGATGGTTACTCACGTATATAATTCCCCTATAAAAGTACTGATGGTGATCATTCATTTTCACCAGTAATGTCCCGGGATACAGAGAACGGCCAGTTCTTTACGAATTTGGCAAGTAGTGATCTGTCTCCTAATGAAGTATACACTACGAAGTCAGATGGAGTCTATTACTCTCGAGATTTTGGAGATACTTGGTATCATACTCCTTTGAATTTGACCTGCAGAAGTTACACTAAAATTGAAGTTTCTAAGGCAAATCCATCGGTAATTTGGATTCTTTGTGGATCAGAAACAGGCCAGGGCTATAAATCAAAAGATCGTGGAAACTCTTATTCTCAAATTCCAGAGCTGAAAAAATTTAAGTTGAGCTATGTTGCATCTGGTTTGGCTACCCATCCTCATGAGCCTGCCACCGCATATGCACTCTTTTCCGCCCCCAATCATCCAAAGATTATAGAGACTTGAGACTACGGAGAGACCTGGACTGATTTATCAGGATTTGGAAATAATCACGAAAGTAATAATGGGTTTCCAGATGTAGCTGTATACGATATGATCGTCATGCCCCACGCACCAAATACACTCTGGGTTGGAACAGAAATTGGTCTATTTCGATCCACAGATCGTGGTCAGTCTTGGCATTATGTTGATGACGGCCTGCCTCCCGTTGCTATTTGGCAAATGAAAATCCGAGATGATGAGATCATACTAGGAACACATGGTCGGGGTGTATGGGCAATCAATACTAACCAAATTGAAACATTTACATTCACTGCTCCTATTGAAACTCTGGATCTTTCTTTAGGTGTGTCCTTTGAAATTCAATTGCCTGAGTTAATTGGTGGACAAAAACCATTAACATACACGATCTCTCCCGAGTTGCCTGAAGGATTAAGTTTTGATCCCAGTACAAGAACTCTTTCGGGTATACCAACAACTAGTACGAGACATTCTGAATATATCTATACAGTACGGGATTCTAACTTAAATACGATATCCCTTTATTTCAATATCACTATTGGTACTTCTGCAAGGGCAATTCACGAGAGTCTTATTGCGTTATATACATCCACCAATGGAGATCAGTGGACGGACAATTCTGGGTGGGATAAAGATCAAATCCCACAGAATAAGGATGACTTTAATCAATGGTATGGGATATATACCAGAGATGGAGAAATCTCAATACGAATGACAAACAACAACCTAGTTGGTGAGATTCCCCCCAAACTCGGCAACCTATCTAATTTGGAAACTTTAAGGCTGAACCATAACTAGTTGACGGGCGAGATTCCTGCTGAACTCGGCAACCTATCTAATTTGGAAACTTTAAGTCTGGCTTATAATCAATTAACGGGTGAGATTCCTGCTGAACTCGGTAATCTATCTAATTTGAAAACTTTAAGTCTGGGAAATAATCAGTTAACGGGTGAGATTCCTGCTGAACTCGGAAGCCTGTCTCAGTTCTGGCAGTTAAGTCTATATGATAACCAGTTAACGGGCGAGATTCCTGCTGAACTCGGTAACCTCTCTAAGTTGGAAAATTTATGGCTGTACGGCAACCACTTGACGGGCGAGATTCCTGTTGAACTCGGTAACCTCTCTAAGTTGGAAAAGTTGTATCTAAACAGTAACCAGTTGACTGGCGAATTTCCCCCAGAACTCGGCAACCTATCTAATTTGAGAATTTTAAGGCTGGGAAATAATCAGTTAACGGGTGAGATTCCTGCTGAACTCGGTAATCTATCTAATTTGGAAACTTTAAGGCTGCAAACTAATCAATTAACGGGTGAGATTCCTGCTGAACTCGGTAACCTCTCTAATTTGGATGATTTATGGCTGTTCGTAAACCAGTTGACGGGTGAAATTCCCCCAGAACTCGCCAACCTATCTAATTTGGAAAATTTAAGTCTGCACGCCAACCAGTTAACGGGTAAGATTCCCCCAGAACTCGGTAGCCTCGATAGTTTGGAACATTTAAGTCTGGGAAATAATCAGTTAACGGGTGAGATTCCCCCAGAACTCGGTAACCTATCTAATTTGAGAAATTTATGGATATCAAGTAACCAGTTGACGGGTGTACTACCTCAAAGCTTTTTACAACTTAAAAATATTAAAAATCTGCATTTTGATTCAAATTTAGGTTTATGTTCACCACCAAGTCCAGAGTTTCAAAATTGGTTAAACAGTATTTTGTATGTGAGTGGGAACACATGTACTGTCTCGTTTTCCAGTGAGATTGCTCCCCAATCTTATCCCCGTGCACTTCCGATTGCTCCTTTGGTGTTACCCGCACTGGACTCGGGAGCACCTCCAATTCAATACTTCCTTAACAGTAGTGATCTTCCATCTGGACTCCGATTTGATGTAACGAATCGCACTATTGATGGAACTCCAACCCATGTGACACCACCCGTACAGATGATCTATCGTGCTACAGATACAAATGGATCTTATGATAGTTTGATGTTCACTATTGAAATAGTCTCTCCAGTATCATCTCAGGTATTTGAATCCCTACCAACAGAATTCGTTGTACACTCAAACTATCCGAATCCTTTTAATCGTTCCACAAAACTGCGTGTTGATTTACCACGGACGGCGCGCGTAGAAGTTGAAGTTTTTGATTTGACTGGGCGTCGGGTATACTCGCATTCACCACTTGATCTGTCAGCAGGTTGGAATCGCGAAATTCATTTAACTGAAATTACACTATCAGCAGGAGTTTACGTCTACCCATTAAAAGCAATCTCAACCGCAGGAGTTTCGGTGTATACTGGACGATTTGTACGTAGTCAATAGTCAATCTTTGATTATCTTAAACCCAAATGCGATACATGACTCATAAACTGATAGCTCTATCCCGGCACCTAAGGAGTAACCTTGATTTTATTCTGCACACATTCAACACGAATGAACATATCGTCTGTAGCCGAAATATCAGTCAGAGTTTTTTGGAGGCCTTAGCGAGGGGTGCCTCAAGGATTGCGTACTCCTTATCAATAATTGCGTTGATGGAATTCAATAGGTTTTTTAGCAGATGATTGTCATCTAAAACCCAGCTTAACTCGCCAGCAAAGTAACCGTAATCCGAGGTCCTTTCAATCGTTTCTAAAACTGCGAGTACGTCATAGGCGCGCCCTTGATAGGCTTTTCGGATTCCCATTAACGGCAGACGTACCTCCGACATCCTCGCATATTTTGTCAAAATCAGAAGCTTAGCAAGACCAAACGGAAACAGACGTCCATCGGGAAGGCGTTGCAATGCAGGATTAATGTTTGGAAGGCTAATAGTGAATCCTACAGCCGTACCATGTTGCTCTATAATAAAGCAGATCCTTGGGTCTACAATCTGTTTGAGCCCCTTGGCAAGATGCTGAAACTCCCGTTCAGTAAACGGAACAAACCCCCAGTTATCAGACCATGCATCGTTGAAGATATCCCGTATGGTCGCAATCTCTTGATCAAAACGGGATAGATCCAAGGTACGAACAGAGAGATCTGGGTTGCGTTGATGCACAATAGATGCCCCGCGCCTCAGACGATCAATCAGCACATGCTTACGATGAACATAGTAGGCCCAAAGCGTCATCACACGGGTAAATCCCCATCGCAGAAGAAAATCCTCGTAATAAGGAGGGTTATAGGCCATCATGATTGATGGTATCCGATCAAATCCGTCAACCAGAAGACCTGATGGATCATTAAGAGATGGGTTCACTGGGCCACGAATGACCTGCATCCCTTCGCGCCTAAGGAAGGCAGCTGCCGCATTCAGGAGGGATTCGGCAATTTCGTAGTGGTCAATGGTTTCAAAGAATCCAAAAAACCCAGCCCCGTCAGCATGGGTCTTTAAATGCATTCCATTGATGATGGCGGCAATCCGACCTACTACAGCGCGCCCAGTGTGATCATAGGCCAAAAAAAGTTGCATTTGACCATGTTCATAAAAAGGATGCTTACGAGGGTTAAGGATCTCAAATTGATCTACACGGAGAGGGGGAACCCAGAAAGGATTGCCATGATAGAGATCGTAAGGAAGTTGTACGAATTGCCGTAAGTCCTTCTTTGATTTGACTGGACGTACAACGCAGGACGACATTTATGCGACATGGTTGTCCAGTATACCATGTTTACGCCCCACGCGATAGAATGCTTCAAGAATTGTGTCAAGATCTTCATCGGTATGGGTTGCCATGTAGGACGTACGCATGATACAGAGCCCACCAGAGACCGCGCCCCTCCATGGAACCACGGGGTTGACAAATACACCCTCTGCAAGTAAATCATTCCAAAATTCAAAAGCGGCAATCATCTCATCTTCTCCAATCACCACAGGAATGATCGGTGCCTCACTGTTCCATACATCAAACCCCGCATTATGAAACCCATCGCGCATGTAGTTGGAAATCTCCCATAAACGATTTAATCTCCAAGGTTCCTCTTGCAGGATCTCCAAACATTTGAGGACCGTAGCAACGGTGCTCGGCGGCATCGAAGCGCTAAAGATGTGCGCATTAGACATATGGCGAATGTATTCAATCACATCTGTATCTCCAGTCACAAATCCTCCCAAAGAAGCAAAACTTTTTGAAAAAGTTCCGGTGGTAAGAGGCACCTGATCGCCCAGTCCAAAATAGGCAGCTGATCCGCGGCCGCCCGGTCCGATGACTCCGACGGCATGCGCATCGTCAAGCATCAGGGCGGCATTAAATTCTTGTGCAAGTTTGACTAATTCTGGAACGGGAGCAATGCGCCCACTCATTGAAAATACACCATCGGTCACAATGATCTTGTCCGACTCGGGGTGTTCTAAATCAGCTTTTTGGAGGAGCCGGCGTAGGTGGTTCATGTCAAAATGACGGAAGCGCCAACAGGTTGCATCACTGACCTGCGTGCCAGCGACAATGCATGCATGATTATCTTTGTCAGAGAAAATGATATCACTTTTAGAGGTAATCCCCTGAATAGCCCCCATGTTGGTCATATATCCAGTAGAAAAGAGAATACATGCATCTTTTTGCATGAATGCAGATAATTTCTCTTCCAGCTCCAGATGAAGATCCAACGTTCCATTCAAGAATCGACTGCCAGTACATCCCGTGCCATACTTCGCAATGGCATCAGTCGCCGCCTCCTTGACGCGTGGATCACTCGTCAACCCGAGATAGTTGTTTGACCCGGCCATGATGAGCTCTTGGCCATCAATAAAGGCTCGGGTTCCTTCGTTATGAGAAATCGCACGAAAGTACGGGTAGAGACCAGAACTTTTTGCTTCATTGACTAAGGCACCAGGCGCAGTAAATGCCCGCGTCTTTTCAAATAATGAGATGTCGGAAGTGAGCGTGTCGGTTAATTCAATCATTGGAGGTATCAACGAATTTGAAGCCAGTCAGACAGTAAGGCAAAAGATTGGCGATTTCAAATAGACGCACACAGATATGCCCCATTACCAAGAAAATGCAAGGCCAACACGGTGCAGTCCTCCTGTCACCTCAATTGACAAGGACTCACTTACGTCAAACTCCGATAAGTGTGCACTGACGTAAGCATCAATAATTGTTAATCCATACCACGCAACGATTCCAAAATACAGCAGGTCTCGGTTTCTGCGAAGCGCATCGCGCTGTGCACGGATCTGTGGCTCCAGTCGACTGCGACGTGAAATTATTTCATCGGGCATTAAATTTGATTCAGGCCTTATATCTAAGTCGCGTAGAAGTTCAAAATAGTCACTTTCATACTCAGGGAAAATTGGTTGGCCGTCAGAATTGACCCTCGCAGTGTACAAATAAGCATGCCTATAGAGTTGATAGCGTTGGTTCACTAACAGAGCGGAGCCTGCCAAAGCAGCTATCCCAACATAAACGAAAGGAATCTTATAATATTGGCGATTATACAACTGGCCCCAACCTGGCAGTAATGCTCGACGCAGCGCCGTATTGGGGTCAATTCGCTTAGGGAGATCAGAGGTCATCGTCGTGTCAGTTTGCCCATTAGCTGACAGTGTGATGGCCAGCAGTATATTGAAGGCCACGATTGTGCGTATAGATTGCTTTGTCATGGATCATTGAGAGGCGTCAAGTAGGTCAACTAGACGGGAGAGATCATCCTCGGTATAATAGTGAAGGACAATTTGGCCAGATTCTTTTGACATTTGACGAATAGAGACCTTTGTCCCAAAATATTTTCGAAGGTTTTTCTCAATCTCTTTATGATGTAACGCGGGGACAGGTTTTTGCCCCTCTGGTTTTTCAGTTTCACGCAATAGAGACCAAACACGGCGCTCGGTTTCACGCACGCTCAGTTGATTTCGTTTGATTTCAGAGTAAAGTTTATTTTTGCTTCGGTCATCAGGAAGCGAGAGTAGCGCGCGAGCATGTCCAGAAGTGACTAAACCCTCGCGAAGTCCAACTTGGATCGTTGGGGGTAGGTTAAGCAGGCGGAGAAAATTTGTGATCGTAGGACGTTGTTTACCAACTCGTTTTGCGACCTCTTCCTGTGAGAGATTATATTCATTAACAAGTCGTTGATAGCCAAGAGCGACCTCTATGGGATTGAGTTCTTCACGCTGAACATTCTCAACTAGGGCCATTTCCAGCATTTGCGCATTCTTTGCAGGTCGAATATAGGCAGGAATGGCTTTGAGTCCTACCAGCTTCGCTGCCCGGAGTCGCCTTTCACCGCTGATCAATTCAAATTGATCTCCTTTGGTGGCTCGGACAGTAATGGGTTGGACAATCCCTAATTGTTCAATGGATTGCGCAAGTGATTCTAATGCTTCTGTCTGGAATTCTTGTCGAGGCTGAAAAGGATTCGGATGAATTGAATCAACAGGAAGCTCAAAAATTCCCCCAACAAGGGCTCGAGCATCTTCTTCGGACCTTAGCTGGCCATCTGTGCCTAATAATGCCTCAAGTCCGCGACCCAGGGCTGATTTTTGTGTCGTCACAAGTCTATGGATAAAGTTGGAGAATGGCTATAAGATAAGAATCAAGTGTGTGACGGTGACGAGAAGTTCGACACTATGAATTGGTCGTTGATTGGAGTTGTATCAATTCACGGGCGAGCGCTAAATAATTTAATGCGCCCGTACTCGTTGCGCTATGGAGCAGTACAGGTTTCCCAAAGCTAGGGGCTTCAGCGATGGTTACATTGCGTTTGATAATTGTATTAAATACTTTATCACCAAAATAGGATTTTACCTCTGATGCAACCTGTTTGGACAAGCGAAGGCGTGAATCATAGAGGGTTAACAAAACCCCTGTAATTTGAAGATCTGGGTTCAGTCCGCCGCGAATGATCTTGATGGTGTTCAGTAATAGTCCAAGCCCTTCTAATGCAAAGTACTCAACTTGTAGGGGAATAATCACACCAGTCGCAGCCGTAAGAGCATTAACGGTTAAGAGTCCCAGTGAGGGGGGGCAGTCAATAATTATATATTGGTAAGTGTCAGATATTTTGTCAAGAGCCTCAAGCAATAAGCGCTCTCGATTGGGCATATTAATGAGTTCAATTTCTGCACCAACGAGGTTGATATTGGCAGGAATCAAATTAAGTAGAGGGACATCTTCTGGGTTTAGAATCACATCATTCGGATTGACCTGTGCCAGAATGACTTCATAGATTGACTGCCTGATTTCTTTGGTATCGTAGCCGAGGCTAGATGTGCAATTGCCCTGCGGGTCAAAATCTATCAGTAAAGTCTTATGCTCCAACACTGCCAGTGAGACAGCAAGGTTTGCAGCGGTCGTTGTTTTGCCAACTCCTCCTTTCTGGTTTGCAATTGCAATGACTTGGCCCATTGAATTAATCAGCGATAGCGATCAAGAAGCAAAGACAGAGATTAGAATAAAGAGTAGATAAATGGCGCAAGCGCAGACCCTTGGGTCAGAACAATCAAGAGACTCAATAAGAGCAACACCCCGACGATAGGTGTAAGCCAATATTTTTTACGGAATTTCAAAAACCGGAAAAATTCAATAACGATTTTCAGCTTGGTCATGATTTTCGGAATTTTCCAATACAGCTTACTATTCTACGCAAAACGTCAAGCAAGGGTCAATCTTAGTGTGGTTCTACGCAACACGGGTCATAGATTATGGTATCCTACGCAACCGTACGGATGATTGTGCGTAATCATAATAGACCAACATAATTGGGGGCAGGTTTGATTCGATTTATTGTAGAATTCTGGGAAAGTTTCAACATCGCTTTGCGGTCGCTGAATACAAATCGTCTGCGAAGCGGATTGACGATGTTGGGTATCGTCATCGGTATTGTGACGGTGACAGCGATGATCACGGTGATCAACGGGTTGGAAAATGTCATGGATAGTTCCTTAGCTCTACTCGGGTCAAACGCAGTTTATGTTCAAAAAACCGACTGGTTTACCGAACCCAGAGAGCGGGAGCGTCAGTGGTCTAGACCAGATCTGCGTGAAGATCTGGCCGATTATATCCGTGAACGATCCAGATATGCGGTTGCGATTGCCCCGCTAGTTCAGACATCTCGTAGCATACGTTATCGTGACCGCAGTTTGTCAGGGGTATTTCTACAAGGGTCGACCCCTGAGCTGATCAGCGTTGATGATACTGAACTGTCAGAAGGTCGCTGGTATAATGACATAGATAATCTAGTGGCCCGTAATGTGGTCGTCATCGGTAAAACTGTCAGTGAGTCATTATTTCCAAGTGAACGAGCTGTTGGCAAGGAGGTTAGGATTGGAGGTCAAAGGTTTGAGGTGATTGGGGTCTTGAAAGAGCAGGGACAATTTTTTGGGTTTATTTCGTTTGACGAGCAAGCCCAAATTCCGCTAAAAACATTGGAGCGGCATTTTGGACGTTATCGAAGTATGACCGTTAAAGTGAATGCTGAATCTTCCGAAACTGTCCCCCTGCTGGTAGAGGAACTCCAAGGAATTGTACGTTCAGCCCGTGGGCTAGATGTATTTGAGGAGGATAATTTTTCCATTAATAAGACTGAGGCATTTCGGGAGCAGCTCTCTAATATCAAGGCGATTGCTTATACCATTGGTATATTTTTGACAGGACTAGCTTTGGTTGTTGGTGGAATTGGTGTCATGAATATCATGTTTGTCACCGTCAAAGAGCGTACCCGAGAAATTGGTGTACGTAAAGCAGTGGGTGCTAGTCGTCGAGCAGTTCTTTCTCAATTTTTAATTGAAGCCGTTTTGGTATGTATTGCCGCTGGAGCGGTGGGAATTCTACTGTCTCTGGGAGTGACGGCCATTGTTAATCAGTATGTTCCGGCATCATTTGCAACAGGAACTGTTTTTCTGGCATTTGGAATCTGTGTTGGCGTTGGGGTAATCTTTGGGGTTGTTCCTGCATGGAATGCTTCGCGACTCAACCCCATTGACGCACTACGTTACAGTTAATGATTAATCTTGAGTTTGTCCGCCTTGCATGGGATGTCATTCGTAGTCACAAGCTACGATCCGCTCTGACTTTACTGGGAATTGTCATTGGCGTGTTTGCCATCATTGTGGCTGTAACGGCCGTGCAGGTGATGGAAACAAAACTAGTTGAGACCGTTGAGTCATTTGGGGCTACCACGCTTACGATTTCCAAGCAAGCGGAATTCAATCGTTCGGGATCCACGTATCGTGCTCGCCCTAACCTTACCTACGATGATATGGTTGAGTATGCTGAGAGGGCGAGATTACCTTCGGCCATCAGCCCAACAATGCAAGTCACTGGCCCTGTAGAGGGGCGATATGCCGATCTCATCACTGAAAATGTGATTACTAAATTAGGTGTTAATGAATTTTGGCTTAGCACCAACGGATTTGATATTGCCCAAGGCCGAAACCTGATGCAGTTAGATATTGAGCTTGCGCGGGATGCCGCTGTTATAGGGCATGATATTAGTGAACGACTTTTCCCGAATATCAACCCAATAGGCAAACCAATTATCATGGGGGGGAATCGTTATCAAGTTGTTGGCGTGATGGAGGAAAGGGGGAATGTCTTCGGCAGTAATATAGATCTCCTTGCGCTGGTTCCGATTACCAATATGATTCAGTCTTATAGCGCTGCAATGCGTGATATTGAGATCAAAGTAGAGGCACGTAGGCTTGAGAATATTGATGAAGTGATGGAAGAGGCCATTGGAATTCTGAGGGTTGTTCGCGATGTACAACCTGGGGAAGAAAATAATTTTGATATTCGAAGTTCTGAATCATTTCTTGATCAAATTACAGGCTTTACAGGGCAAGTACAGATTGGTGGTGCGGTCATTGGGCTCATCACGCTGTTAGCGGCAGGCATTGGGGTGATGAATATCATGTTGGTATCGGTTGCCGAGCGTACGCGTGAAATTGGAGTTCGTAAAGCGGTAGGCGCTCGCAGACGCGATGTGTTGACACAGTTTTTATACGAAGCGATTTTTCTGTGTCAGATTGGTGGAATCACGGGGATTCTGATCGGGGTCCTTGGTGGAAATGTCGCAGGCCGATTCTTTGATGTTTCATTTGTATTCCCGTGGGTTTGGGCGATTGCAGCCGTCTTGGGAGTCACGGCGATTGCCCTTACATTTGGAGTCTATCCGGCATACAAGGCCGCAAAGTTGGATCCCATAGAGTCCTTACGGCACGAATAATGAATCGGAATATCGCCAAGGTGCGGGTTGGCGAGAAAGCGGCATGTTATATAGAAGACGGCATGACGATTGGACTTGGAACGGGTTCAACGACTGCATGTGCCCTCGTTGCAATAGCAGAGAGGATGCGTAACGAGAATCTGCATGTCAGAGGCATTCCCACATCTACTTCTGCCGAAATTAAAGCGCGAAGCAACGGGATTCCTATTTGTACATTAGAAGACATACAAGGCCAGTTGGATATTGCTTTTGACGGGGCAGATGAGGTGTCACCCGATCTCAATTTGATCAAAGGTCGAGGAGCGGCGCATACGTTAGAGAAACTTGTTGCAAGTCAAGCAAAACGGTTTGTTGTTCTAGTGGATCAGTCAAAAATGGTTGACCAGTTAGGAACGAAGGCACCCGTCCCTATTGAGGTTATTCCGGTAGCAGCACCCGTGATAATCCGTCAACTCCATGATATGGGTGCAAAAGCAGTAATCCGAGATGGAATTCAAAAGGATGGGCCTGTGGTCACAGATCTTGGATTTTGGATCATTGACGCTGAGTTTGGTGTGATTTCCAATCCTTTGAAGCTGAGTCAAACATTATCAGAAATTCCAGGCGTTCTGGACCATGGTATTTTCGTTGGTTTGACTAGCGAGGTTTTGGTGGGGACAGAGTCAAAAGTAGAAGTGATTCAATCTAGGTGAGGGTTTTCATGCGTTAGACCGTGACAATTCCCAATCGCAGAAGTTAACCCTATCTTAAGGTCTATCGTGGTTTTTGTGGATGCAGGCAACCCGCCGCAGAAGAAGAGAATGGCAATGCGAAAATGTATGAAATTTTTCAGGCGCATGTACATGCAAGCCATAAACCGCTAAACGCAATCACAAATCGCCATAGAGGAGTTATACATAAATCAGACGCATTTTAGCAAAAATGAAGGATTGGGGGGGAGTACCTTTTTAAGCGATCGTTGACTTGTGAGAGTTTTTACACCTCTGAGGATCATGAAAAGCAGATTGTCAGCGTTCTCATGATCCAATTTCGGAACTCCGCTCATGTGATGGTGGATGGTTTATTTGCTCACGGAAATAATTCGAAATCAGCCATGTACGCATAGATGGAATCGGGATGCTGTAGAGTTCATCTTGACTGTGCAGAATTCCGCGCTCCACTGCTTTCTTGAACAAACCCTTCGCTTTGTCGGGGTCGTTATACTCTCGCGATAAAAACTCTTCAATCTCTTCCCTGTAAAGCCCTCTTTCAGATGCAACATTTTGGATCATTTTTGCCAAACCTGAACGCTCTATTCCGCTGATTCCTTTTACACGTTGTTTGTAATATGCATCCCGTCTCGCTGCCCCCAGTTTGCACACGACATCCAACCCCTCTGGGGTCATTGATCCTTGGTCATTCTGGATCTGTTTGGCAGCGGCGTCTCCATAGGCGATAATATGCTGAGGCCATCCATGTGTTTTTTGGGCAATGGCATCAACCCACTCCTGAGGATTTCCCTTGGCACCTCCATCTTTGACAAGCCAGTCCTGAATGACCGCATGCTCAGACTTTTTATCCAATGCTCCCAACTCTACAAAGCATCCTCCCTTGAATCTAGAAATTCCTAGCAAGCGGAAGGCCTCTTCTGTCTGCCCCAGCCCCGCCGCCAGAAGAATGATAGGATGGGTGAGTTTTCCATTATGGATCTTATTCAAGGTCGTTGTCGCGTGAATTTTCTTGTCTGGGACGTCGGAGAAATAGGCCACACGTTGAGACTCGTCAAGAATTAAAATCAAACCCCGTCTGGGGTTGATCTTTTCAAGTATCTGGAACACGCTTGAATCTCCCGCAACTTCTTTGATGTGCTCTCTTGATAACACTGTGGAATCTACTTTCGTGGCTTTCTGTTTGCGAGCGACGTAGGATTTACCAAGAGTTTGTGCCATATGGATGGGATTGTACAAGTCATCCAAATCAATCTCAATGACATCCCAACGTTTTTCCATAGCATCTAAGGCCATTTCCTCCAATAACGCCGTTTTGCCCGCACCAGGAGCCCCCTGGATCAAAAAGGTTGTCCCCTGTTTTATTTTCAAGGAGTTATCAATAAGTTTGTCAAAATTACCTATAATATGTTTTCGCCCGTGAAAATATCTGGCAGGTCCACGGTCAGCAACATAATCAGGTACTTGAGAGGCATCAGTCATGACGAGAACATATTGTCCTTTAGATCATTGGACACAATTCAGGCTTCAATGGTTCCGAATTCTATAGATCAATCGTATCTAGTGCCTGCTAAAAAACATAGACACGGCAGAATTTGGAAAATATTAGGGATTGAACGTTCATATTTTTATGGTATTTGGCGTCGTAGTGTCTGTTTGATGGGGTCCAAAATTCGAAACTTTCTTTTGATTGGGTGATATCATCGGTAAAGTAAGGGTTTGTGGGCAGACTATCCACAGGATTCAAAAAATCTTCACCATCATTTAACAATCCGAACACAAATTAATTTTGCCCCGATACTGGGGATGAACGCAATTGAGGATCTTTTCGTAGATCCTAATTCCAGAGACGATATTCCCCGAATGATCTTAGCATTGCAGTCCATCTGGATGAATTGTGATCTTCGGGATCAGATTGTAACCTACCTCCAGAAGGTAATTGGAGAGGGCACGGATCAGAGCGTGGGGCGACCTGGGCTAAATGACTGGCGCATCTTCGTACTCGCGGTATTGAAGTACGGATTGGATTGCGACTTTGACAGAACTGGCCAATAAACACAGCGATATCCGCATCTTGTTACAACATGATGCCACTGAATTCAACCGTGAGTCTTTGTATCGTATGGAGACGATCGTTACTAATGTGAGTTTGATCACAGAAGAGGTTTGGGCGGATCTCAATCGGATGATGGGTTAGAGGTCTTTGGGGTTGCGTCCGATGCTCGCGGACGGATTCGTCATGATGTTCGGTTGTTACGTGATTCGATCATCCTGGCTATGCAGATTGGGCCTGGAAGATCTTTAATTTGGGGGCGTACGACACTGGCGTCAGTTAAAGCATTTGATCATAACGATTAACAATGCCTATTTGGAGATCAACACCACCAAAAAGCGTGAGACGAATCCAGAGCTGGTCTTAGCCTTGATTTGTTACTATCGGATTCAGAAGTGTAGACTGAAGTTCAAGTCGGATTGCGCCATTAGAAAAGGCGATTGAGCAGTTCAATCGGTTGGTAGATTTGGTTCATGTGATAGAGGGAGAAAAGATTCCCAATGTAGAGAAGTTATTATCGCCGAGCATACGCGTTGGATTATCAAGGGGAAGGCCATGCCCAATCAGGTAGAATTGGGGGTTCCTGTCGCGAGTGTCAACATGGTTTGATTCTGGGATGGGAGATCATATGGACGCAATCAGATGTAGATATGACCATTGAGATCGCCACCAATGTATAGGACAGAGTTTAAAAACCTTGGATCCATGAGTTTTGATCGCCTCAGAATTTTGAGGCATTAAGCGCTATGGGTATAGAGGTCATTCTTCCCAAAAAGGGCTATAAGAACAAGATAGAGCGCGAAAACGTCGGCAGCATGCGCAGATTGAGTCCTGTATCAACTTCAGCATGGTGGTGCGCGTATTCGCACCAAAGGAGGTAAGGCGGGGTTTGCGCGAAGCATCGGTGCAAGTGTGGTCGCCACGAATTTGTGCAGAATCGGGAAGGTGTTAATGGCCCGACACCGAGAGTCGTTTCGCCAAGCGGCGTAAAAGTCTGAGTCACAAAAAAATTACTCCACCATTGGAGGTGGGAAAGGTGCGTCCGTGCGGCAGAGATTTTAGGCAAAATCGGTGGCCTATACACTGAATTTGGATCAAATATAGGTGAGGTGTACAGATCGGTGAAACAGATCAAAAATTTCGCGACTAAAATCGGTGAGTCTGCCTAGCAGTTAATAAAAAATTCGTATATTAAGCCCCGCAAAAAATTGTGACACCCCAAAGTAGGGGTTTTTTGTCAGGCACTAACTATAGTTTATTTTAGGGAATTATGTGCGATCAGTCTTAGACGCATACTGATTGAAAATTTAATCTGCGCGGGGTATAGATGCTTGACAGAATGATCTGTATAATTTGTTACAAATATTCGTATTGAGGTAAGAATTTCAACCATGTGATTTTTATTTGCTAATGCTTGTTTCAGATTTTTTCTCACTTGAGATTTTGATACAGTCAAAACGTAAAAATCGTTATATTTGTAGTACATTGAATTTGTTTGATGAATATGTTGTCATCTCTTCTGAAATATTTGGGCTGGTGCACTTTAGCAAATCTATTGCCCCTTTCACAGGTGATGGCGCAGGGCACTGCCACCTATCAACTCACATTCACTACGACGTGGAGTGCGGAAACACACCCTGATGGGTTTCCCTCAAATCCCCATTTCTCTGGGATGATTGGAGGCACCCATAATGATCAAGTTAAAATTTGGGCCCCTGGTGAAACTGCAAGTGATGGGATTAAATCAATGGCTGAACTAGGAAGTAAGGGGCCCCTCCGTAGTGAGATTATGCGCGCCAAAGATGCATCCAATGCCGACCAAGTGATTGATGGACGCGGCATTGGCACCTCTCCAGGATTAGCGCGGACAGAATTTACAATTCGTCCCCCATGGAATCTTGTCACAGTGACATCAATGATTGCACCCAGTCCAGACTGGTTTGTGGGAGTTCGTGATATGAGTTTATTGGATGAGCACAATAACTGGATTGACTCGCTTGAAGTAGAACTGTTTGTGTATGATGCCGGTACTGATAGCGGCACTGACTATACCTCTGCCAATGATGCCACTGTCCCCAGGGAACACATCCGACGGATCAACGAACCTCCGTTTTTGGTTAATGGCACTCTCAAATCGGTGGGGACGTTTCGATTTGAATTGAAATCAGTGGACCTTCCTGCGGATAATTTCTTTGCTGTCCAAGAAACGGAAATTGTTGACCCAACTGGAAATCCAGTCGCACTCAAGGGGATTGGACTTGGTGGATGGCTACTCCCCGAAGGATACATGCTTCATATTTCAGTTCCAGAAGGAGAAACCGACGGCCCTACTGGAATTCGAAATCAAATGATTGACCTGATTGGCGAAATCAATACAGATCAATTTTTCAAAGTGTTCAGGGAAAAGTTTGTGCAACAGAAAGATATCGCTGCAATCAAGGAATGGGGATTTGATCACATTCGCCTCCCCTTTCATTACCGACTATTCTATAACCCAGAAATGGATACCTGGGATGAGGAAGGCTTTCAATTACTTGATACATTTTTAGACTGGTGTAGAATGTATGAGTTGACGGTTCTTCTGGACATGCATGCTGCCCCAGGAGCACAGAGCAAAGGAGGAATTGCGGACAGCGATGGAGAGGCTCGACTCTGGACAGAACCTGAAAAGTACTGGCCACAGACCATCAAGATTTGGCGCGAAATCGCCCGGCGTTACAACGATGATCCGACCATCATTGGATATGACCTCATTAATGAACCTGTAGTGCCAGATGAAATCGCATCAGATTTAGCGAAGCTCTATGCTCAGATCATTAATGCTGTCCAGCCCATCTCTCCACATCATTTGTTCTTTATTGAGGGCAATTTTTGGGCGACTTCATTTGATGAGCATCTCAGGGCAATCCCAAAAAGTAAAGACAATATTGTTTATACATTTCACCACTACTGGAAGGGGGCTGATCAAGGGGCAATCAACTATCTACTCACGCTTAGATCTGAGGATAAAGTGCCACTCTATTTGGGCGAGACGGGGGAGAACTCCAATTCATGGTTTTATGCATTGACAAAATTAGCCGATGAGCATAACATTGGAATTAATTGGTGGACGCATAAAAAAATTGAGACGACCACGAGTCCATTAAGTTCCCCATTTGCCCCAGGTTATGAAGAAGTAATTCAATACTGGCGTAATGAAGGTCCACGGCCGTCGGTTGCGGCCGCTACATCGGCATTGCTAGCGATGGCCAATAATTTGGAATTGGATTCCTCTCATGTCAATCGCGGCCTGCTTGCGTCAATCTTTGACCCAGAGTTTGGGACAAAGAAAAAGCCATTCAAGCAGCATACAATTCCTGGCATCATCAATGCAGCCGACTATGATCTGGGTAATCAAAACATCGCATACAACGATTCTGATCACTGGGCAGTGACCGGTTCACCAGGTGGCGGTAACAGCGGCAGGTCTTATCGTAATGATGGAGTAGATATTCAACCCTCCACGGGCCTAGAAGGCTTTGAATACAATGTTGGATGGACCGAGCGGTTTGAATGGATAGAATACACACTAGATATCTTAGAGGATGGGTATTACACGATTGATATACGTGGGGCAAGTGCGACCGGCGGACAGCGTGAAGGTCCAGATGTACGATTCAAGATTGACGATCAGAGCTTAGGAGAGGCTGAAGTCGGTAACACCGGCGGATGGCAGAATTGGGTGACCCGGCAGATTCAAACGCCTATGTTGACCGCCGGTACTGAAAAAGTGCTACGCATGACCTTTACGGACAGAGAGGTCAATATCAATCGAATGACATTCAAAAAAGCGTCGCCAGTCAATGTAGATAATGACCCAACCATCATTGAATCTGCACTTCTTTCCACCTATCCCAATCCATTTGTTGAGACTGTAAACATTTCATTTTCTGCCGTGGAGCCTGTCACGGTATCTGTGATGCTCTATGATGTTCTGGGACGACAGGTATATGCGGCTCCAGAGGCATCTTACAGTGCGGGGCTTCACGAGTTAGCATTAACACCAGATCTCGCTCCAGGTGTTTATGTGCTTCGACTTCAACTAGATGGATCACAACAACCACATACCTACACGCGCTCTCTGGTGGTCGCAGGTAATTAATCTCCGGCACATTCCTCTTGAAAGAGTATCGCATGTAGTACTACCTCACCATTATTTGACTTGATTTAAGTGGCAGGTCACAGATTTCTATGATGAAGCGGGTAGCGGTTGTGATTGATTCATCGTCCTTTTTCATGTAGCTGAATTAGTGATGGTTCTACCACGATTTGTATGGAATTGATAATCTTGGTTTCATAGGATTACTTTGTCATGCACTGTATATTCTTAGAACCCTTGTTGCCTCACTCGCTAATTAAGATTTTTACTGGTCTATGACTGATATGGGAATAGATGTGAGGCCTAAATCCAGTAGAGACGTTTATGGTTCAAGTCTACAACGCATATATGATCCACAGTCCAATGTAAATGATCAAAGAGATCAAAACGATTGGGATTGAAAATTTCAGAGTTGCGATCCTCTTTTTTTCTGATGGTCTGGACCTCTACCCACACGATTCGTCATTGAACTAATCAAAAATTCATGGATGCAAGTTGATATTAATCGTTCATTTCTCCAGAACAGGATGTTCATTGTTGTCGTATATTTGTAGCATTCCACTATCAGGGGCATATCACTGGAATGGAATCATTTTGGCTATTTTTGAAGCATGCTTCTACGCACCTACCATCAAATGCTGATTGATAGGCACTTACAGAACCAAGTCTGTAAATTAATCGCAGATCCCTACATGAGTAGAATTGATCGGATAAAGCCAATCAAAAAAAGATTATTTAATAGAGAGATAGGATCCATTTGGCTTAATGCTAAGCTGAACTAGATTCTATGAAAATACCTCGGATTGAACAGGCTCGTATCTCGCTTGAGCAAACAGCAGTCCGTGATAGAATGTCCATCACTAAGCACAAGAGGCTCAATGGAAAAAAAATTTTGCTGGGCGATTCGCGAAAGATTATGAAAACGATCCCCGCAAAGTCGGTGGACTTATCACTTTGGTCTCCACCCTACTTCGTGGGGAAATCATACGAACGTAACCTTGAGTTTAAGGATTGGCAATCTCTGATCAGATCTGTCATTGATGAGCATGCACGGGTGTTAAAACCTGGAGGGTTTCTGGCTGTAAATATCGGTGATATTCTCTGTTTTTCCGATCCTGATATGCCGCGTTTTCAAGCCGAAAATGTGAGGGGCAAGAGGAATCGCGTCACGATTGAAAAAGTGCTTTCCATGCGTCTACAATATCCAGATGCCAATCGGTATCAGTTGGCCGAGTTATTGGGTTGTAGCGAGCAGACCGTTCAGCGCAGGCTAGAAGGTAACAATGTTCGTGGAGGCAAACAATGTTCATCAACAAAGGTAAAGCTTACTGGATGCATGGTTGTTGATTGGGCTGAAATGTCAGGATTGTATCTCTATGATCAACGAATTTGGCACAAAGATCCTACATGGCAAAATAGTCAATGGCATTCTAATAGCTACCGTGCTGTTGACGAGTTTGAGCATATCTACATTTTTTGGCATCCAGGTGTTGTCCAATACGATAGGGCACGTTTGGAAAAACAGGAATGGGCAGATTGGGGATCCAGAGGGGTTTGGCACATACGTTCTGTACGAAAAAATGGACGACATGAGGCAGAGTTTCCAGAAGAATTAGCACGGAGAGTCATCAAATTATTTTCCCCAAGGGGTGGGCTTGTACTTGATCCTTTTGTTGGCAGTGGTACAACGACATGTGTCGCCAAGAAAATGGGACGTAAATGGCTTGGTATTGATAGGATCCCTGAATACGTTGAAATGGCAAGACTCCGAACTGATGACGCTTGATGAATTGGAGATCATAGAACGCACGACATTTGAAATAGTCGTGCAGGCCATAACAAATTATCTCCAAGAATCCGTTATGATCTTTCGTGAAGAGCAAGATTTACCGAGTGATATTGCTCAGGATGTCATGCGTGAGGCTATTGAAGAGATGGGGTTGTCTGGCATACGGGAACGGCTCTATGGGAAAGTGGACTACAAGAAGACAATTTATGTTTTTCTTCCCCATCCACAGCCCGTGGCATTAATGCTTGATGCTAAAGCCGAAAAGGGAAATACTTCTGCTACAATTCAAATGTCCCAAACGTCAATGCGCGTAAGATATTGTGTTCATAAAGGCAAATGGTTGATGAGCAGGGGAAGTTATTATGCACAATGACTAGAAATAACCTCGAATTAATAGTCGTCACAATTATCGCTAAGTATGTATATCAAGACAGGCCCGAGGCGGATATGATTTAAGAAAAATCATTGCTTCTTGTATTGCGAATGGGGAATTGCAGGAGGCTACAACCCCTCACCAGATGTGACTATTTGGGGATCTGGTAGGCATTCTCCAAAACGTGCTGAGAATTTTAGGGTGCGACTAAACTTCAAGAAGTTGAGGGAAATAGCAAGTTGGCGCGTACGCTATATTGAGTTCGATTAATACAAGCTTCCAAGAAAGAAATCTCTCCTGACCCCAAATCGTAAAGTTCATAAACAAGGAAGTCAAGCTCCTATTTCAGATCAGTGGTATCCTTGCTTTCTTCCAAGTGTAAATAAATGCTATCAACCAATTCTCAGATCTTAAAAATGGCCCAAAAAGTCAACGTAGAAGTTCAGTGTTTTCTGGCGATTAGATGAAGATTTCAAAGCCATCTTTAATTGTCAACCCTATGCGGAGGCAGAAAAGAATTTAGACCCCTGGATTAAGCGTGTATTAGGTATGATCAAGGTGGCCACAATGTTCAGAGAACATTTTAATGGCGTGTATAACCGCTTTGTCATCCGCAGTCTAATGCCATGGTCAAGCTCATGAATGGAACAATTCAAGATCATTGCAAGAGGTTAAGAAAATTTGCCAACTTGCAGTATTGCCATTCTCTTCTTCTGCGGTGGGTTAGACCTGCATCCACAAAGATTACGATAGAACCTTAGGTTTAAAGGGTTAACATGAGAAATGATCAATTCTCAGATCAAATCGCTCCGTCATGAATATTATGGATCAATGCATCTCTACGGTCATTTTGGATGATTTGAGCGTTCAATCGCAGTTGTGATACACTTTTGCACCTGAGCCAATGAATGACCTACACGAACTATTACGATCATCTCCTCAGTACCCGTTGCTCAGAGGCATTGAGGCTGAAGCGAAAGAGCAGAAAATTGAAACCTATGCCGTCGGAGGATTTGTTAGAGATGCTCTTTTAGGCCGTATGACCTCAGACATAGATTTTCTAACCTTAGGGCAGGGGACTGGGATTCGGCTCGCGAAGGCCGTTGGGTCAAGATTTGGAGGCGCGATTGCGCATATCTATCCTAATTTTGGTACGGCCGCAGTTAAAGTGGAGAATGCGATCATAGAGTTTGTAGCAGCAAGGAAGGAGAGTTATCGTAAAGATTCTCGGAAGCCTGTCATTGAGGATGGAACCCTTGATGAGGATCTACGTCGCCGAGATTTTACGGTCAATACATTGGCCATCACTGTATATGGTGAGCGATCATTTGGAGAATTAGTGGATCCATTAGGTGGGCTAAGAGATCTTGATGCTGGTGTATTACGAACCCCAAGGTCACCAAGAGTGACCTTTACCGATGACCCATTGAGGATGATACGTGCTGCACGGTTTGCAACTCAATTAAAGTTTCAAATAGAGTCAGAGGCCTACAAGAGTATGCAACTGGAAGCGAGTCGGCTAGAGATCGTGAGTCAAGAGAGAATCACAGATGAATTACTGAAAATTATGGACTGCCAGAAGCCTTCAATTGGGTTGAAGACTCTAGAGGAAACGTCGCTTCTATGCGAATTTTTTCCAGAGTTGAGCGCTCTCAGGGGAGTTGATAGCGTTGCAGGTCAGCGCCACAAGGATAATTTTTATCATACGTTGCAAGTTGTAGATAATGTAGCAACAGTTGCAGACTCAAGTCAATATTGGTTACGCTGGGCGGCACTTCTCCATGATATTGGTAAGCCACATACTAAGCGCTTTGCATCAGGCACTGGCTGGACGTTTCATGGTCATGAGGATCTGGGTGCAAGGATGATTCCAAAGATCTTTAAAAGATTGCGCTTACCAACGGATCATCGCATGGCTTATGTTCGAAAACTGATTGCTTTACACCATCGACCTGTTGCATTAGTAGACGACGAAGTGACCGATTCTGCTGTCCGCCGCTTGCTATTTGATGCAGGGGAGGACATAGAGGATTTGATGATGCTGGTTCGCGCAGATATTACATCACGCAATCCAGAGCGCGTTCGGCGTTATCTAGCAGCTTTTGACTCAGTTGAAAGAAAATTTGAGGAGGTTGAACAAAAGGACCATCTTCGAAACTTTCAACCACCCGTGCGGGGGGCAGAGATTATGGAAGCTGTGGGGATTGATGCAGGTATCGCTGTTGGAATTATTAAGGATGTTGTTCGAGAAGCGATCTTGGATGGAAAAATTCCGAATGAACATTCGGCTGCATTAGCACTGATGATGGAGACCAAAGATGATGCGCTGCGTCGTGCAAGTCTCTATGAAAAAGTTGTTTTATCAATGCCTGTAAGTGAGCGTCATGTCGCAAAGATTATTAAGCGAGAAATTATCACTGGTGAACTTCCCAAAGATGAACAAGAAGCACTTGACTACCTTGAGTCTATGAAGATGCGCTTACTAAGATGATGCAGCTGGGCGGACATCCCAAATCAGCATTTGCTCAATCTTGGCATAATCCTCTTCACCTTCAGTATCAACAAACGAGTAGTCGCCACGAATTCCACGAGCCATTGGGCTAAGTCGTTTCCAGAGAATGCCTTCCTGATCAGTGAATTCATCAGGAAATGGACTCGGTATCTGATAATTCGGATGATAGTCCTTATACTTTTTATGCGCCTCATGAATGGCGGCGCGGCGCGCTCCAGGCTCAGTGATACTTGACCCCGTCACCTCAAAAGGAGATACTATGATGATTGCGGTTACGGTGCCATCTTCGGCTTCTTCATATTCGGGCCGCATGACCTCAAAGTCCGACGGTTTTGGATAGGCACTGCGTTCGTCAAGATGTTTCATTTTGAAGTGATTTTAAGCCGTTTTACTTTGTGAATCCGATGATGTTCATCGTTATCCACATTGGTGTGCGATTGTGTTCAATGATCCTTGCAATACTGGCATTAGATTCGTAAATCGTCCAAGTATACGTGATATACATATGTTTATACTTGAATTAGAAGAATAATGACGCACATTACTTGAAAGGAAAAAAAGTAAATAATGTCAGATAAGTGGGACATTATCTAAAAATTATTGTATATTATGCCTATAATGGGATTATATCCCTTGCCAACCGAATCGGAAACTTTTTAAATTTATTTCTCTTTATGTCATCTTCTAAATCTACCCACAAAAATGGCCTTTCTGTGCCACGAATTTTTTCTAATGATGGTGAAAATCCACTAGACTCAGTGATCTGGGAACACAGGGATGCCGTCATTAAAAATCCACAGGGAGAAGCCATTTTTGAACAGAAAGGAGTTGAATTTCCAGAGAGTTGGAGTACATTGGCCACCAATGTAGTGACATCAAAATATTTCTACGGAGATCTTGCTAATGTTCATATGGATCCTGATGAGGGGGGACGTGAGCATTCTTTACGCCAATTGGTGCATCGTGTGACACGAACGATTTCTGATTGGGGATACAAGCAGGACTATTTTGCTAGTCGTGAGGATGCCGATCGTTTTTATGATGAGTTGACGTGGCTTTGTGTGAACCAGTATGGTGCCTTCAACTCTCCAGTTTGGTTTAATGTCGGCCTCAATGCTCGTTACGGGATCACTGATTCTGGGGATCGGACCATTTGGGGGTGGGACACAGAGAAGCAGGATGTTGTGGATGTAGATCCTTACGAATATCCTCAGGGATCGGCATGTTTTATTATTTCTGTTGAGGATTCAATTGATGATATCTGGAGTTTGATGAGTGAGAGTGCTCGACTCTTCAAGTTTGGATCGGGGGTTGGGGCAGACTGGTCAACACTACGCTCAAGTCAGGAAAAACTCTCTGGTGGAGGTTCGCCTAGTGGCCCTGTGAGTTTCATGCGGGTGCAGGATGCGACTGGTGGCACAATCAAAAGTGGTGGAAAGACGCGTCGCGCTGCAATTATGCAGACCCTGAAGATTTGGCATCCAGATGTCATAGAATTTATCGATGCCAAAAAAGAGGAGGAGAAAAAAGCCTGGGCATTGATTGAGCAGGGCTATGACGGATCATTTAATGGTCCAGCGTATGGTTCAGTGGCCTTCCAGAATGTCAACCAATCTGTACGAGTCAATGACGAGTTTATGAAGGCGGTGGAAGCGGGAATGCCATTTGGACTTAAATCAGTCACAACGGGTGAAGTCATCAAACAGATTGATGCGAACATGTTGCTTGATCGCATTGCTGACGGAACTTATATCTGTGGGGATCCAGGTGTTCAGTATGAAGACATGATTCAAAAATGGCACACCTGCAGTACTACAGGTCCAATCAACTCAAGCAATCCTTGCTCTGAGTACATGTTCCTTGATAACTCTGCGTGTAACCTTGCGAGTTTGAATCTGAGAAAGTTTCATCTCAACGATGGAACCTTTGATGTGGAACGTTTTAGGGCTGCTGTCAGAATTTATATCACTGCTATGGAAATCATTGTGGATAATGCAGGATATCCCAGTGATAGTATTGCCAGAAATAGCCATCTATTCCGTCCATTGGGACTAGGGTTTGCTAACTTAGGCGCACTCCTCATGGCCATGGGGTTACCGTACGATAGTGATCAGGGACGTGCGGTTGCAGGGGCAATCATGGCGGTTGAGCATGCGGAGGCTTATGCCCGAAGTGCGGAGATTGCTGCGAATCCCAAAATAGGCCCCTTTGCTGGTTATGCAGACAATAAAGAGAGCATGCTCAATGTGATGCGATTGCATCAGCAAGCGGCAGACAACATTGACGAAAGCTGTCCAGAGTATCTACGCACGGCTGCTAGGAACTCTCTCAAGCGAATGGTAGATCTCGGGTTAAAGTACGGTTATCGAAATTCGCAGGTGACGGTTTTGGCCCCCACTGGAACGATAGCCTTTATGATGGATTGTGATACCACGGGCATTGAACCAGATATTGCACTGGTGAAATACAAGTTATTAGCAGGGAAGGGGGATGGGATGCTCAAGATCGTTAATCGCACGGTTCCAGAAGCATTGACTCGGCTTGGATATAATCAAGAGCAGATTGATCACATTCTTGAGTATATCAATGAGCACGATACGATTGAAGGTGCCCCAGATTTGAATGAAGCGGATTTAGCTGTCTTTGATTGCGCATTCAAACCCTATAAGGGCACTCGCAGTGTTTCCTCAATGGGACATATTCGCATGATGGCTGCCTGCCAACCCTTTGTCTCTGGGGCTATTTCAAAGACGGTAAATATGCCAGAAGATGTGACATCTGAGGAAATCAGTGAGGCATATATTGAGGGATGGAAATTAGGGTTAAAGGCGTTGGCAATTTATCGTGAGAATTCCAAGCGTAGCCAGCCTTTGTCCACATCCAAGGGTGGAAATACCAAGGTGGCTACTTCAGGAGATGCACTACCTGAGGACGCAGATTTTGTTACTCCTCAGGTCATCTATAAATCCACTCGAAATCGCTTGCCAGATGAGCGCCCTGCGATCACGCATAAGTTTAGTGTATGCGGACATGAGGGGTATCTCCATGTAGGACTCTATCCTGATACGGAGCTTCCAGGTGAGATCTTTATTAGGATGGCGAAAGAGGGGTCTACGATTTCTGGGTTGATGGATGCTTTTGCGACCAGTATTTCAATTGCGTTACAGTACGGTGTGCCATTGGAGGATTTGTGTAATAAATTCAGCTTCATGCGTTTTGAACCAAGCGGTTACACGAACAATCCGAAGATCCCGACGGCCATGTCAATTATGGACTATATCTTCCGGTATTTATCGCTCAAGTATCTAGCGACTCCTGTCATGCCTGAGGGGGTGAAAAATATTGAAGCCGATGCATTACGCGAGCAGTTGCAGCTAGAGGGTGAAACGCCCATGTCTGAGCCTGTTATGGTCAATTCTTTAGAGCCAGAGATGGTTACAGAAACCAAGGTTGCAAGTGCGGGCAACGGTACATATCAGAATCAGGATGATGCACCAATTTGTTCGGACTGTGGGGCAATTACAGTGCGTAGTGGATCGTGCTATCTCTGTTTACAGTGCGGCACCTCAAGTGGGTGCGGGTAATAGAGGCGCGTTGTGTGGCTACTCGATGGTCTACTTACTCTGGGATACCTTCTCAGGTTTATAATGTTGACAAGATCGGACGTGAATCCGCGTTATCTGAATGAGTGATCAGGTCACTTAAGGGATCTGCCTGTTCAATCCTGTGGAGATTCTTTGTTGCAGGTGGTGTGAGAATCAAAATATAATCTTTTTTGCCGTTGTACGGGAATACCCAGTGTTTTGGGCAGTGTGATAAGAATTTCAACCACAGATACGCCCTTAGGTTACTCACGCGACACTAAATCCTACAGACAAGGTTGGATGTCCTCATTACCAACACCGCGGACATCTTCCATCCATTGATTGCCATTGGTATCAAACCAGTAGCTATCACTTGTAGAACCAGCAAAAATCCCAAGTCCATTCTCTACATTGGTATAGACGGTTAGGCGGTTGCTGGTTTGCAGGAGGTTTGGGATTTCTATGAAGAGTTGATGCAATTCAAGAGATCTCTCGTATGCAAATGATTCATTGCTGAATGCGGTCAACTTGAGCATTAAGTAAGGGTTGACGGATTTGAGAGTCATCGGCTCAAAAATGATTTCAAATTCTCTTGTTGTTGAATCAAAAAGTTGATCTGAGAAGTAAGCCGTTCCAAATTCATCCTCTATATCAGGAACTGTCGGATCATCCACGGCCTCAATAAATTCATGAAATGATGGCGCTTTGCTTTGAAAAATGAGAAAATCATAATCTAATGAATAGTTGGGGTCATCTTCATACCTTTGGCTACCTGTGGTGTCCCTACACACCGGCACCGCCTGATATAGGTTGAGTTTATAATAATTATCACCTGGCTGGTCAACTAATCTGATGCGAAGTTTGTATTGATCTGGGGTAGATGAGTCTTCTTGTGGAACGAGTTTCATATCAAGAAGTGCACTATTGAGGCTCGGTGCCCGAGATGATGCGGTGACAACTGGAAAACCATCCACAGTCACTTCAACAGTATAGTTTATTCCATTGATTGGACGGTAATTCTGACTTGTCTGATATAGCCCAAAATCAATTTGATGTAATGAATCACGAAAGGCATCTTCTCCATTAATAATAATTCGTGCATTTGACAGCTTCAAATCATTCGGGTGTGAATCATCTCTGAGAGGGATGCTCTTGCCTACTTCCACGGCCCATAGGCTATCCGACGAAAAATGCGATGTGACAACTAGCTGAGACTCGTAGCCACCAGGGATTTCTACATCTATGATTGACTCACATCCAAACAGTGCGGCGGTAAGTAGAACTGGAATTATCCCTCGCATTGTCAGAACTTCAATTGCCATGAAATGGCCGGAATCAGTTGCAAAAAGCTCAGCTGCCTGTACGAAATCAGAAATTTTGCCGATGGGTCTTCTGTTGGATAGATAAACATAGGATTTTTTCGATTGTAGGCATTGTATACACCAACAGAGAGTGTCCTTTTGCCCCAAGATATGTCTCTTTTAAAGTGAATACTTAGGTCAAGGCGGTGATAATCAGGTGCACGAGCCGAATTGATTGGCCCAGTGTCCAGCAAGTTTTGAAATCCACTGATATAGCGCCCGATAGGAACCCAAACAGGGTAACCGCTTCCATACACCCATACAGCTGATAACTGCCTTGAATCTGACAGTTGATACCGCATGGCAACTGAAATATCGTGACGCCTATCATATCCATCTGGATACGAATGACCTTGGTTAAGCGACTCAAACTGCCTGTCACTACGAGACAGGGTATAGCCGATCCATCCAGTGAGGTATCCAGTTTTCTTCTGGATGAATATTTCCGCCCCGTGAGATGCACCTTTGCCAATCTCAATGAGTTCTGGCCAATCCAAGAATGCAGATCGGTATTGATCAGCCCCCGTTCTGTATTCAAGATGACCTTCCATTCGCTTAAAATAACTTTCAACCGAGAGTTGGTAGTGCCCTTGCCGAAACGTTTTCAAAAATCCGAGTGCTAATTGATACCCCGTTTGAGGAGTAATTTCATCTGTTGCAGGAATCCATAGTTCAGTGGGGAATGTGGTGCCTCCTCCAGACAGTAAATGGACATACTGCTTTGACCTTGCATAAGAAGCCTTAACTGCGCTGGTTTCGCCAACTCGAATATTAATGCCTAGCCGTGGCTCAATGGACTGAAACCTCGAATTCTGGCCAGCATATCTTGAGAAACGTAATCCAGCTGATACTTTGATTACAGAATGTAATTGCATTACATCTTCGAGGTAGAATGCAATTTGCCAGGAATTAATGTCTCCAGAGGGGGTTTCCAGAATACTCACGGCATCTCGCTCTGTCTCTTCAAGTATACGTTGTGTCGTTGTAGGAGTGAAGTGATGCAGGATGCCCTCTGCTCCAAAACGGATGTAATGCGTTGGATTAGGAATGTACTCAAGATCAATTTTTGCGGTCCAATCAATAATTTTAGAATGCCAAAGGCCTTCATATATCGTAGTGATATTATCTAGATCCTCAATGGAGTATGTTCTGGATGAAAATTTATACCTCATTGCACCTACCAGAGTATTTGCAAATAATTGATCTCCAAGAAGTCGGTTCCACCGCAAGGATATTAGCCGATTACCCCATCCCAAGTCAAAAATTAAGCGGTCATTTACGCCTGTTTCGGGCGGGACATATCTCTTATCATAACCAAAATTGTCTCCACCGGTATACGCACTTAGATAGATTCGGTCATTGTTGGAGAGAATGTAATTGACCTTTAAGTTCAAATCGTAAAAATCTGCGCCATATCGGGTGAGGCTCCGCTGAAAAGGGCGCGCTAATTGATCAATATATGTGCGCCGTCCTGCGATCAAAAAAGAGGAACGTTCTCTGATGATTGGCCCTTCAAACATCAATCGTGAGGAGATAACTCCAATAGATCCTTCTCCTTGGTATTCATTCAAGTTTCCCTCTTTCATCGTGTAATTGAGTACCGATGAAAGCCGCCCTCCGTAGCGAGCAGGGAAGCCTCCTTTGATTAATTGAACCTGCTTCATGGCAGAGGCATTGAACACGCTGAAAAAACCAAATATATGATTTGGGTTATACAGAGGAAGTCCATCTAAAAGAATCAAATTTTGATCAGCGCGCCCACCCCGCACATAGAGTCCGCTACTGCCTTCAATGCCTGATTGAACACTTGGCAATAATTGAAGTGTTTTTTGGATGTCAATTTCTCCGAGAATCACGGGCAGAGTTTCTATTTCTTCTATCGTGATCTCATGGTGACTCATCTGTACATCGTAGAGCTCGTTTTCTATGGTTGCAATAACTTCTACATCTTGCATCCAAACTACTCGTGGACTAAGTGACAGCGTTAATGTTGTATCGTTTCTGAGTTCAAGATGATACCACGCAGATTCATATCCGACATGTGTGATGAGAAGTAATACAGAGTCAGGAGGAAGTGTGAGGCTAAAAAACCCAAATTGATTGGTGGTTGTGCCTATCTCAAGCGAGGGAACATAAATATTTGCTCCAAGAATGCGCTCTCGGCTTGTTACATCTTCCAAATAACCACTGATCGTAGCAGATTGACCAGCCACTAAGTGGAATTGTGTGGGCAAGAGTAGAGTTATGAGGAATCCGAATTTGAACCATTTGTTCGCACACATTTTGATGTTCACAAATTGATTTATGGGTACTGGCAAATCTACTGCACCGCTACTTTATTTTGGTTCATCAATTCTCTCTGGTGGAAACCCTGTACTTCAGTGTGGATTGATGACATCAGAACATATAGTGCAGTGCTACGCCTCTGGCTGGATTACCGCTCAGATTACCTTCATGATCAATTGTTAATCCGACATCTACGGTTAAAAACAATCCTGTGGGAGAGGAATTTCCACCAATTTTATATTCTGCACTTCCTCCTCCGGTGAATAAAACTCTAGTGGGCAGAATGGGTGCGGGGGGGGGACGTCGGCCTATCTGACCAAAGAAATGGAAGTTTAGTCGTTGTAAACTCTGCACAGAATGATTATATCGCACAGCTATCCCTGGAATAGAAAAATTTGTTTGAGTGGAACGGCCAGTGCCGCCACTTGCGGTAAAACTAACATCAGCTAAAATTTGAATTGGCTTGTAGCGAAGACTGATTCCCCCAGATTGTGGAGATGAAAAAACAAACCCTACTCCAATTCCTGATTGTCCTAGTGATGATTGAAAAGAACCGAGAATCATCAATGAAATCATTACAAACCCAACGTTGACGTGTAAGTTTTGAACATTAGATTTTGTTATTAGAGTATTTAACTGAGTCATGTAAGCAATTTATCAATGAAGGGGGTTATACCGTAGGATCTAACAAAAGAATGAATCACTTTCTGGAAACATATGTTGAGCAGCTCAGGGTTCTGGCTTTTCCATCATCAGTTCGATTCCCAGAATAACTGGAGCTTATTGTACCAACGATCTTATTTGCTCTTTGACCTATGCCAACATTCCAGTCAAAGGATTTTCTTATTTCTGATGCGTCATATTTTGTTTTGGTGTAGGTTCCCTTGTTGCTAAATATGGGAAGAGTAAACCAGTTCTCATCTTGGTAAACCGTAATGAGTTGTTGCACATCATACTCGACGTTTATGCTTACCCAATTAATCTTGGTACGCCACCACCGAAGCCAAGATTTAGCCTGACTTTCAATTTCAGTTGTGGCTGAGGCAAAGATATGCCAGTAACTAATCCATGCCTGCCCCTTGATACGCCGGCGATCGTTGAATTTAGATTCACATGAATCTCTTGCTTTGGATGACTTGGATGTAAATTGTGTGACAGACCTCTCTACATCAAATATATTGATACTTGAATCAAGGAGAGTTTTTGAGGTAATTGGGAGGTTGTCAGTATTTCTCAATGAGATAGTCGTTAATTGATCAGCCTTAGTCTTCTCAACCTGGTACACATGATTTTTTGTTATTTTATACACCGTATCAGCAATTTGTACTTCACCTTCTGCATTAAGTATTGTTGCAAAAAATGGATCCTCTACAATTTCTAACTCATCCACGTCTTTTTCAAGTCTCTTTGAAAGTTGGTCTGTATCTGTCCTGAGGGAGATAAAATTAATGACTGATTCAATGGAGTCAAGATAAGAATCCTCAGCATTGATTATGGATGCCATGAAATCACGAAATTCGTAGGAATCTTCAAATGTAATTCTGTCATCAATCACTGATGGTTTGAGAATTTCATCGGTAGTGATCGTTTTTTGAGTTGATGGAGGTGGTGTCTCAGAGATTAAACTTGTAGAGTCGCATCCAGTGGAAAGGAGTAGGAATCCTAAGAGAAATGATACGAATGCGACTGATGATGAACGTTCTGAGAATTTAAGCGAGGTTATTATCATTATATATTGAGTAATAGAATGAAAATTATAAGTGCTCCCAATACATTATTCCAGAGCAAACGCAATCCTACATAGAACACATTGAGCTATAACATGATGCAGAAAGACATGTTTCAGATATTTTTCGCTACCATTCTCATTCAAGTTAAAAAGATGAAAGGGGCAAAGTCACCGATGACTGGAGGATAAAATTTCTTATAGATACGATTTTCCAATATTCGGGAATACCAGTCATAGGTCACCCGAAATCCATAATATTTATGATAGATCAACTTGATCATGAGTATTAATGGATAAACGAATGTGGTGGAGAACCAAATGGAGCAACTGAACCGATACCATGTAAACAGATGGGCCTTCCGCCTAAAGTGTGAGAGAAATTGTAAATTTAAGGAATTTTCGTATCATACTTGGTAGGATTTCTCCTACTGACTATGGTTAATTATCCACTTAACAATTTAATCAACAAATGAAAAAGAATTCGGTGAGTAAAAGTTTAGGTTTGGAGGCACCATGGAAGATTATAGAGGATGATACAGCGAAACAGAGGACGGTGCTTGTACTGACACATCGTCACTGGAGTGTCCAAAGTGTGGAAAGGCGAGTCCATTTTACGATCTGCGCGTCAATGGCGGCATTTGGATACCTGTAAGTATCAAACGGCATTGAGAGCGCAGGTTCCCCGGGTCAAGTGTAGTGAGTGTGGGGTAAAGACGGCGCGGGTTCCATGGGCGGGCCCGAGTTCTCGGTATACTTATGAGGTGTCGGTAATTGGGTGGATCAAAGAGCCGAGTCTATTGGCGATTTCGCGCCAGATGGGGCTTGGATGGAAAGCCCTTGCGGGCATTGTACAACGTGGACTGGCAAGAAAAAAAGAGCAGGTGGTTGCGAACATCTGTGTCGATGAGGTGGCTTATAAGAAAGGACACAAGGACTTTACTGTCGTATCCGATGCCGACACAGCAACGGTGTCGGCATTGGGCGTGATCACAAGGTGTTGATGCGCTAGCAATTATCCACCGAGCAGTTGAACGGGATCAGGAGCATGAGTATGGACATGTGGCCTGCCTATATTAGTGCAACCTTAGCTTGTCTGCCAGACGCAAAAAAGAAGATCTGCTTTGATCGGTTTCATGTCGCGAAGCATCTGGGAGATTCGGTGGATAAAGTCCAGCACAAAGCGCTCCTCAAGGAAGGCAACCCGATTCTGACGGGTACCAAGTATAGCTGGCTTAAAAGTTCTCACAACATGTCATTAGCGCAAAAGAGGGTCTTCCATGCCATCCGCACCAGTTCCCTCCAAAGCCTGGGCCAAACGTTCAGAAACATGTGGGACTATAAAAGCGCAACTTGGGACTTGGAATAAAACATTGAGTTGGGCTGTCGGCTTGAGCCAGTCAAAGATGTCGCCAGAATGATTAGAAAGTATCTCTGGGGGATCATCAATGCCATTGTTGTTGATGTCAGTAATGCCCGGCTGAAAGCATCAATAGTCGGATCAAAACCGTCAAAATCCGTGCACATGGATTCCGCAATAAAGAACGATTTGTGGATGCAATCTACTTCCATTTAGGCGGACTTGATCTAAGCCCCAGATGCGCAAAATCATGACTTTTTTCACAAAAAAAGCGGAAGCGCCAAAAAGATATTAAAATTCTGGCTAAGAGTATTCATGTACTTCACTTCTGCTCATAAGCAGAGTAGGACAAATCAGTCAAAGAATGTAAGTAGCCGGGCATCTGCTAACATTAAAAAGCGAAGGTCGGCGAAACAAATGGAAATAACGTTTGAGTGGGGCGCACTTGCAAATACAGCATTGATTATCGATGTATTGCTTACGGCATGGCGGCGTGGAGCGTATGGAACGTCGATTATATAAATGGATGGATGGATTTGACAGGCGTTTAGACGGATTAGATAATGTTCGTGAAGATGTCTACACAATAGGGAAAGATATCGCTCATATCCGGGGATTATTGAAGGCGTCTCCCGATTTTGAGCATGAGACTGAGCACAGATAAGCGCAGGGAATCTCCCACTGCTCTAATTGCAGTAGTCGTAACTGAGGGCATTAGAATATGGCCGCTGTGAATGTCATAAGTCAACGTATGCCAAGATTGACTTGCTCACCTATTGGGAGAAATTGAATTGACATATGTCCCTAAGTTATAGCTCTTGGCTCTGTAGTCCCCAAATATGATGAATGAATATAACTCGTGGATCATGTTCATTGAATGATTTACGAATCCGTGACATTTCAAATATCTTGATGCAAATCTCTCTCAACAATCTGACGTCTTTCCAAGCTTACGTATAGCATTCTCCATAGAGCGAAGTTCATCATCGCGTAAGAAGTCAAAGTGCGAATTTCTTTTATTTATAGACAATTTGCCGTTGTTTTGAAGACAAAACCTGATGAATAAATCTATTTTGCGGTCAGGCATGTCAATGACATCTTGAATTAACTTTTTTGCATGATCGTAGCGTTCAAGAAAGCTCAGTTCGTCAATCAGTTCACGCTCAATGGTTTGAAGGACAAAATCGTATAATGCCTCTGCTTGTGTCGTCATATCAATGTAGCGATACCAGTGGGCGGTATCATTAAGAACATTCATCTGAGCTTGCCGATCTAAACTGTATTCCACAAGTTGATTCAAAGGGCCCGAAAATGCTTCTAGAGAATCGTTGTAAGTTTCTGGGTTATTGAGCATGACCGCAGATACTGGAAACATCAACCCCTCGGGAACGACTCCTCTAAGCGAGAAAATATTGTGTATCAGAAAGCGGTGAATTCGGCCGTTACCATCTTCAAACGGGTGAATAAACACAAATCCATAGGCGACGATCGCTGCGTGAACAACAGCAGACATCCCATTGGTCATGATCATCTGATGAGATCTCAGAAGGCCTTTCATTAGATCAGGGAGATCCTCTGGCTTAGGACAGACATAATGAATCAGTTCTCTCTGATAGGAAATGGTTTGTCCCACATAATTCTGAACCACTCTGTAATCATCGCTCTTGAAACGAGGATCAACAATTTGATTCTGTAGACGAATTAACAACTCCTTGTTACAAAAATCTTGTTGGCGCGCCAGATCTAACGATGCCATGAATTTTTCAGTTCGTGATGCATCGGCTTTAATATTTTCTATTTCAAAAGAGGACTTAGTTTCCTTGCTGTACAGATAGATCAACGCTCTTCTAAGTCGTTCACGGGGATATGACCTGATCAACTTGATGCATTTCTCTTGAACATTGATCTGGTTCATTTCTTTGAGTTTCTCCGTTTTCCGAACAATGGGGCAAAATTCTCGCGGTCCAAGCAAATTATTGATGACGCGGTATCTCCGAATTCTTTCCCCCTCAGAGAGCGTGTAATACAGATCGGGTTCAAGTGCTTTGACATAATTGCCTGATGACACCTGATCAATGGGGAGTCTGCAGCCCGTTAAAAACTCATAGAAAAACCAGATTCGGCGGGCGTATTTTCCTGTTGGCTTAGAGGTGATGTAATCAGTAATGTCATGTTCTGACACGGCCTCAAAAATGACTTTCAGAGAGTCCAGACTGACACCATCATATTTCAAGGCAAATTCTAGATGATCTCCAATTGTATCACCAGGCCAGTACTGAGGCGAATAAATTTCTTCAATCCGGTTACCTAGTCTTTTCTGCTTTTGACCACCAGTAGTCGCAACATAAGAACTATGCGGATTTGGCATTGCCGTTAATTCAAGTCTGCTCAGGAGGTAAATGTAACCCGCTGGCCGTAAGCTAAAAATATCATTACCCATTAGTTCAATTCAATAAAAATCATTATTTCTTCAATAATATAGTTACAAATGAAGATATTCTGAAATAAACGGTTACAAATATTTGCGATTCAAGAAAATTATCAGAGTACTGCTTACTTGATAATCAGATGAGCTCCGTCAGAAATTACATTCGCTGGAAGCCCCTATATGTAAAACGGGTGGGGATTGGAAGTTAAGAGGGCATAATCAGTGTCTGCGTGCAGGAATTCGAATGGCCACGACTTGGGCGGCCTCCGCTAGGGGGGCATCATCCTCGGTGTACCATGAGTAACCTTTTCTTTGGCCAAGGACCCAGTTTTGATCTCCAATGAGTTTAATTTCATAGAGCACATTCTCAACAGTTAATGTTTCTAAGGTAGTCGCTTCTATGGATAGATTGGGTTGTCTTTTGCCTCGATTAAGGCGGTAGTGCAGTCGGTCAGGGGTTGGCATCTAATTATGGCGAGTTAATACAGCAATGATACTGCAAAAACCTATTTCAAAAATCAACAAATTGCACACAATAAATGCACAGTAATTCACACTTTGAGGCCGGGTTGTATATCGGTCAATAAAGTCGTATATTGTAAGCATGTTTTCGCTTTCTAAGGTCTTAGTAATTGTTAATATCCAAAATATCAATACACTAATCAAACAGACACCGATCGTTAATCTTGTGATTGAAGATCAATATCTGTGCCTATTGTTGAAATGGTGTGATGAACAACAGCCAACCTTACTCAATACACTAATTAGAGTTTGTAATAATATCTTGTTTCTATCAATAGTTCTTGCCAAATTGATCAGTATATCATGTCAAAGATACCAATGTGGATTGAGCTAACCGTTGATCATGCCGATGATCTCCGAGATTTTTACACTGATGTCATGGGATGGGCATCAGAGCCAGTAGATGTGGACGACTATCAGGATTATATGATGATTGAGAACGGTGAATTTAAGGCTGGAATTTGTCACGCTCGTGGGACGAATTCTGGCCTGCCGCCAGTTTGGATTGCTTATTTTGAGGTTGAGTCTTTAGAAAAGAGTCTCAAGGTCTGTATCAAAAAAGGAGGGAAGATGATCACATCTGTAACATCCATAGACGAACACAGGCATTATGCTGTAATTGAGGATCCGTCTGGGGCCGTTTGTGCCATTTGGTCTGAGAAAACCGTATCATAACTATCATTAATTATTATGCATTTGCCTGAAAATTGGATAGCTTTTCTCGTTGCAATTCTACTTCCAATGCTAGTGGGTTCACTCTGGTATGGGCCAATCTTTGGTAAGATTTGGATGGAGATGATGAACCTGACCGAAGAGAAAATCAGAGAGCAGCTTAACCCTGCCAAGTCATATGGAGGATCATTCATTGGGTCAATCTTTACAGCCTATGTCTTTTCTATGTTGATCACCTCTATGGATATGGGGACTCTATTAGGTGGGCTGACTGTTGGCCTGGTGGCTTGGGTTGGATTTGCCTTGCCTATTGGGTGGCAAAGTGTCGCTTGGGAGGATAAAGGAACTGGTCTATTTATATTAAATCAAGCCTATAACCTCGTTGTCTACCTCCTCACAGGTGGCATCATTGGAGTTTGGCGATAGTTACAAGATGACAATCAGTGTAGCGGATCGTGCTGCAGAGTTGCGTGCCTGTCTCAACAAACACGCTTATCAGTACTATGTGCTTTCTCAGCCTACAATCTCTGATGCTGAGTATGATCAACTCTTTAAGGAATTAGTCACACTTGAGCAAGACTATCCTGATCTTTCCACGCCAGACTCTCCAACTCGGCGAGTTGGGAGTGATTTGGATTCAGATTTCTTAAAAACCACGCATATACGTTCTGTACTTAGCCTTGCCAATGCATTCAATGAACAAGATCTCAGGGCTTGGGAAACACGTAACCAAAAACTATTATCAGATCATAAATTTCAATATGTCGTGGAGCCTAAGTTTGACGGGTTAACCTTAGTTCTACGTTATGAAAAGGGCATTCTTGTTCAGGCCGCCACCCGTGGAAATGGCGAAATTGGTGATCTTGTCACAGCGAATGCGCGCACAATCAAGACGGTGCCACTGCGAATTCCAGTTGTAGAAGGACCTGAGCCGCCTGATGTAGTGGTTATAAGATGCGAGGTGCTTTTTACAAAAGAGGCATTTGAGAGACTGAATCAGCAGCGAGTTGAAGCAGATCAACCGGTCTATGTGAATGCGCGCAATACAGCCTCTGGCTCACTCAAACAAAAGGATGCACAACTCACCGCAAAGCGAGACCTTACAGCCTATGCCTATGATATCATGTATCCTGATGATTTTTTCTTATCGGATCATTTTGAACGCCTCAACTGGTTACATCATGTAGGATTTAAAATTTCTCCTGACATAGAAGTGGTCCCAAGCCTTGGTGATGTCATTTCGCGGGTTGACTGGTGGCAGAGCCAGAGATCTACACTTCCCTTTGAAATAGATGGAGTCGTTGTCAAAATCTCGGATACGCTGAAATCCACAAAATTAGGAGTGGTCGGTAAAGATCCTCGTGGAGCGATCGCGGTGAAATTTCCATCCGAAGAGGCCGTCACACGGCTTGATTCTGTAAAGCCTCAGATTGGAAGGACGGGGCGTATTACCCCTACGGCAAATCTCAAACCCGTGTTTGTAGGTGGGGTGACGGTATCAAATGCGACACTACATAATTATAATCAGATAGACCAACTTGATCTGCGTGTAAATGATCAGATTACGATCAAAAGATCGGGGGATGTCATTCCATATGTTGTTGGTCCTTTGAAAGACCTCCGATCGGGTCATGAAATTAAGGTTATTGCTCCATCGCATTGCCCTGCCTGTAGTGACATGTTAGTAAAAAAGAGAGATGGAATTGATCTGTTTTGCCCCAACAAACAGTGTTCTGAGCGAATCTTACAAAGGGTCATCTTTTTTGCCTCCAAGGAAGGGCTGGATATTGAAGGCTTAGGTCCAAATACTGTCCAAGCCCTCTTTGAATCGGGTTTAATTTCAGATGAATCAGATCTTTTTTCACTGACAGAAGATGTTTTATTACCACTTGAAGGATTTGCTAGTAAGAAAACCACTGATCTCATTGCATCCATTAGACGGAGTTGCCAGCAAGGCCCCGAAAGATTACTGGTTGCTCTTGGAGTCAGAGGGGTTGGAGCAATTACAGCGAGTTTGCTACTAAGGGAATTCTCAATAGAAGAACTCATGGCACTTGCTGAAGATGTGGGTCTCATTGAGAAAAAAGCATCATCAGACCTCGCAAAAAATCATGCACCGTTGTTTAAGATTCTACTCCAAAAAATGCATCTCAAGGATCCTATTGCCGCGTGCATGAAGCACGCCAATTCAGAGGATCAGGAATTGAACACTCTATTTGGTGATCTTCAAAACATAGTGGTGCCCTTATTAGCAATTGATGGAATTGGCCCAACCATGGTAGAAGAAATTATTGAATGGTTCATGGAAAAGCATAACCGTGATCTGATTATCAAGTTGCAGACTTCAGGTGTCTCATTTACTCCAACCGACCAAGCGATCTCATCCGACTCATTAGAAGGGAAAGTCTTTGTAATCACAGGAACGCTGGAGCAGATGACGCGATCAGAAGCGCGGTCATGGATTGAATCTCATGGAGGGAAAGTTACAGGAAGCGTCAGTAAGAAAACAAATTATTTATTGGCAGGAGAGAATGCGGGTAGTAAACTAAACAAGGCTGAGAGTTTAGGTATCACAATTCTGGGTCTTGAGGAATTAGCGAACCTACTCGGTGACTCTTAACGATGAAGATTTTCCTTTTAGATGCAATGGCGCTTGCCTATCGGGCCCATTTTTCATTTATTAGCCGACCAAGAATTAATTCCCGAGGGGAAAATACCAGTGCGCTGTATGGCTTTACAACGACCTTGATCAATTTGATTGAAGAAGTTGGATTAGAATATGCAGCCATTGTATTTGATGGGCCTGGGGAGACATTTAGGAATGAGCTCTATCCAGATTACAAGGCTCATCGAGATGCTCCACCAGATGCGCTCATTGAAAATCTTCCACGAATCAAAGAATTAGGGCAGGCCCTTTCAATTCCAGTCTTGCAGGCGGATCGCTTTGAAGCGGATGATGTGATCGGAACCTTAGCTCGACGTGCTGATGACTCTGGGGATCACGCAGTGATCGTATCGCCTGATAAGGACTTTCAACAGTTGCTTTCCTCTCGTGTGGAGATGTTGCGCCCACGACATGGCGCGGGCTTTGAACGTCTCACTGATGAGATTTTCCAAGAAAAATATCAGATTCCCCCCAGAAACTTCATTGATATGCTTGCATTGATGGGAGATAGCAGTGATAATGTTCCTGGTGCTAAAGGCATTGGTGAAAAAGGGGCAGCACAACTGGTGCAACAAGACAAAACGATTGAGAATATCTTGAGTAAAGCATCCAGCTACACCAGTAAGCGATGGAGAACTGCACTTACATCCAATCCAGATATGGTTCGACTCAGTAAAGATCTTGTGACCATCCGAACCGATTTGGACATAGATCTAGATTGGCAGTCATGTCAGGTTCGTAACCCTAGATCAGGGGAGGCTCTTTCATTTTTTCGTAGATATGAGTTTAATTCACTCATCCGCCGTTTGTCTGTGGGGGCTGAACTCTTTGAAACTGAAGAAACGGATGAGGCGAGTTCCTTGAAAAGTTATCAGTCAGTTGACACGAATTATCGCATCATTGAAACCGTTGATCAATTAAAAACTTTTGAACAGTCTCTAAAAGAGACGCGAAAGATTGGGTTGGCCGGCATGATGACTCCTGGATCGCCAGTTCGTGCTGACTGGACGGGGATGGCGGTATCTTGGGCTCCACGAAATGCGGTCTACATCCCGCTACCGCTGTCTGATGGGACTGATGAATCAGAGGTGATTCGAATTCTGGCTCCAGTCTTTTCTAACATGAAAGTAGAGAAAACAGGACATGATCTCAAACCGCTTTTCGTCCGACTTAGGCAATGTTCAGTTCCAGTTCTGGGCAGATTGTTTGATACACAGATTGCCCATTATTTATTGTCGCCCGATCAGAATCATCGATTTGAGACGATCACAAAACAGCTACTGAGCTATGAACCTCAGCCATTAGAAGCCATCCTTGGATCTGGGCGCTTACAAAAGAAGTTAACAGAGGTGAGTGCAGAGGAACTCAAAGTCTATGCGTGTGAGAGGGCAGATTATGCGCTGGCTGTGCAGGAGTTACTACATAAGAAGCTTCAAGAAACGAATCTTCTTAAGATTGCTGAGCAGATAGAGTTTCCTCTGATTTATGTTCTATCAGACATGGAAGCTGCAGGGGTACAACTCAACCAAACCGTTTTAGACGAGCTTGGTCCTGAAATTCAAGATGATCTTAACCGGGTGGCGAGTCAAATCTATGAAGAGGCAGGAGAAACATTCAATATTGCCTCATCCAAGCAGGTGGGGGAGATTCTTTTTGAGAAGTTGGGGTATCCAGTGAGGCGAAAAACACCCTCGGGAAAGCCCTCTACCAGAGAGGATGTTCTTCTGGATCTTGCAACGGACCATAAGGTCGCTGCGTTGATCATGGATTGGCGTAAGGCCGCAAAATTAAAAGGGACATATGTGGATAATTTGTCTAGAATGATTGCTCATCAGACCCATCGAATCCACACTGTATTTAATCAGGCCTCTGCCGCTACGGGGCGATTATCCTCCTCGGATCCTGCCCTTCAAAACATTCCAATTCGGGATGAAACAGGCCGACAGCTTCGGAGTGCGTTTGTTGCCCCAGAGGGATTTTGTCTGCTGTCTGCAGATTATTCACAAATTGAATTGCGAATTCTCGCTCACATGAGTGGAGATGAGGGGCTCAAGGCATTTTTTGAAAGTGAGCGTGACCCTCACACTGAAACCGCTGCGCTGATCTATAAAATTGACGCATCAGAGATCTCCCGTGAACAGAGAAACAAGGCTAAAGCCGTCAATTATGGAATCCCCTATGGGCTATCTCCGTCTGGACTGTCTCGTGGACTCCGATGTTCGCGCAAAGAAGCTCAGGAGTTAATGGCTGCTCATCAGGTGTCTTTTCCTGGTATCTGGCAATTCATTCAAAGTCAAGTTGAGTTAGCAAAAGAGCGTGGTTTTGCTGCAACATTGATGGGGCGTCGTCGATATCTACCAGACTTAAAATCACGTAATAATGCGGTGCGATCAGCCGCTGAGCGGATTGCTGTAAACATGCCAATTCAGGGGACACAGGCGGACATGATCAAACTCGCATCCATCGCCATTGATGAGCAGTTGCAGCATGAGGGCATGCGGTCAAGGGCAATCCTTCAAGTCCATGACGAACTAGTTTTTGAGGTCCCGATTTACGAATTGACCGAAGTTCAAGAGATGATTCAAGTCTGCATGGTTCAGGCGATGGAGCTTGACGTTCCAATAGAAGTTAACTTGGGGAGCGGCCCGAACTGGCTTGAAGCGCATTAAAAAATGGGAATACATACGTGAGTAACCCATAAATGGAACGATTCTATTTGGGAGAGTCTTATCTTAACAGACGCAATAGGACAGAGGTGAATCTACCCTATTGCTTACCATAACATCAACGTAGACTTGACATCATGCCTGTTCAAAAGGCTTCTAACCCTTTAGATTCAAACTGTTCCTATCGTGGAATAGAGTACCGCCTATTGCCCGGCACGCAGTGGAAAGCCCATCTCTTGTCAGGGCTTTGCGGAGCATGCAGGTTTGTATGGAATACGTTTCTTGACCAAATCAACAGGGACTATAAAGACGAACATAAGGATAATCCAGAATTGGGCTGGCCGTCATTAAGTAGTGCCTGACAATAAACTCTAATTCTGGGGTAGCATAGGATCGCAAGGGCTATATTTTACAAGTACTTACCGATAGTTTGCTTGTTCATTTTGCGGTTATTTTAGGCGTTGAAGATTTTTCATGAAAAAATCGAAACTTTTCCTGTGGCGGTGGATATCACTGTATTTATAGGACTTTTCTGGGGTTTTTCTTTCTGAATTGATCAAGATTTGAAAAATCTTCACCGTTCATTTAATCACATCATTGACCATGCGCGCACAATTTGACACTGAACCGACACTGGGGATGAACTCCATTGAGGATCTTTTCGTAGATCCTAATTCCAGAGACGACACGTCCCAAATCATCTTGGCATTGCAGTCCATCTGGATGGCCACAGATCTACGGGATCGGATTGTCATGTACCTGCAAGAGGCGATCGGAGAGAACACAGATCAGACTACGGGGCGCCCGGGTTTGACGTACTGGCGTATCTTTGTCTTAGCCGTACTAAAATTCGGGCTTGATTATGATTTTGACCGATTGACGTTTACGGTTAATGACTCTGTGCTCATTCGCACCTTATTACAAAATGATACGAGTGATTTTGGTACGAAGTCCTTGTATCGTGTGCAGACGATTATCAACAATGTGAGTCTGATCACCGATGACATTTGGTTGACCCTCAATCGGATGATCGTGGATCATGGGTTAGAGGTCTTTGGGGTTGCATCTGATGCGCCTTTGGAAGCGCGGACGGATTCGTATGTGGTGGAAACCCATGTTGAGACACCCCATGATGTTCGGTTATTGCGCGATTCAATCATTCTGGCCATGCAGCTTGCTTCAAAGGCCTGGGAGGCCTTCAATTTAGGGGCGTACGACATTGGCGTCAGTTAAAGCATTTGATTATTACGGTTAACAATGCCTATTTGGAGATCAACACCACCAAGAAGCGTGAGAAGAATCCAGAGCTGGTCTTAGCCTTCTTTAAGATTTGTTACTATCGAATTCAGAAGTGTATACTGGTCTTGGATAAGATCAAGGAACTTGACCCAAGTTCAAGTCGGATTGCGCCATTAGAAAAGGTGATTGAACAGTTCAATCGGTTGGTAGATTTGGTTCATCGTCGTGTGATAGAGGGGGAAAAGATTCCCAATGCAGAGAAGTTATTATCGCTCCATGCCGAGCATACGCGTTGGATTGTCAAGGGGAAGGCCATGCCCAATCAGGTAGAATTGGGGGTTCCCGTCGCGATCACCCAATGTCAACATGGCTTGATTCTGGGATGGGAGATTATATGGACGCAATCAGATGTAGATATGACCATTGAGATCGCCACCAAGTATCGGACAGAGTTTGAAAACCTTGGATCCATGAGTTTTGATCGCGGGTTTTGGTCGCCTCAGAATTTTGAGGCATTAAGCGCTCTGGATATAGAGGTCATTCTTCCCAAAAAGGGCTATAAGAACAAGATAGAGCGCGAACGAGAATCGGCGGAAGAGTTTCGGCGAAAACGTCGGCAGCATGCGCAGATTGAGTCCTGCATCAACTCTTTGGAACAGCATGGTGGTGCACGTATTCGTACCAAAGGAGGTAAGGCGGGGTTTGCGCGAAGCATCGGTGCAAGTGTGGTCGCCACGAATTTGTGCCGAATCGGGAAGGTATTAATGGCCCGATACCGAGAGTCGTTTCGCCAAGCGGCGTAAATTACTCTTCATTGAGTCACAAAAAAACTTACTCCACCATTGGAGCTGGGAAAGGTGCGTCCGTGCGGCAGAGATTTTAGGCAAAATCGGTGGCCTATGTACTGAATTTGGATCAAATATAGGTGAGGTTTGCAGATCGGTGAAACAGATCAAAAATTTCGCGACTAAAATCGGAGAGTCTGCCCAGCAGTTAATAAAAAATTCGTATATTAAGCCCCGCAAAAAATTGTGACACCCCAAAGTAGGGGTTTTTTGTCAGGCACTAAGTAGGAGATACACGTCTTTTCGCCCCACCATTTCTTGGTTGAATCGGTATTCGTCCAACATTGTACGAAACACCTTAAAGCATCAGGCCGAGGCGTGGCAGGCTTTCTTCAAGGGATTACGTGACCATCCTACGTTCCATAATCGGTTTCAACACAATTCGTTTACGGCGACCAAAGGATTGTTTAAGCTCCGAGGGAATGATGTCTATATCCAGAAGATTGGCTGGATGAAGTTTCGTAGGAAAGGCGGTAATCCTTATCCAGACGGTGAGCCGATTGAAGTCACCGTGAAGAAAGACGGACGGTACTGGAAGATGAGCGTAATTTACAAAGTCACACATCTACCAGAGACGGTGGACGATGGCAAAGAGATTGGCATTGACGTGAATACCTATAACATTTCTTATTCCTCAACGGATGGTGAACAGGGCATGTTACCACACCCTGACTTAACGGATAAGGAGATTAAGATTCGTCGGTGGCAAAGAAAGTTAGCCCGACAACAGAAAGGGTCTGGTCGATCCTTGCGGACAAAGAGAAGGATTGTCAAGTGGAAGCGAAAACAGAAGAACTGCAGAACGAATGCGGCACATCAACATAGCCGTAGATTGTCCAATAAGGCCTATACGTTGAAACGTGAAGACTTGAAGATCAAGACTATGTCCAAGTCTGCTAAGGGCACGGTTGAGAACCCTGGAACCAATGTGAAGGCAAAAGCAGGGTTAAACCGCGTCATTCTCAACGCTGGATGGGGACGGTTCAATACCTATTGCGATTACAAGTTTGGCAACGTGATTCTTGTAGATCCGAAGTATACCAGTCAACGCTGTAATCAGTGTGGTCATACAGATAAAGTCAATCGCAAGACGCAAAGCAAGTTTAAGTGTATGGCATGTGGCCATCAGATATCAACGCATCTGCAAATGTGTTACAGGCCTCCGGGATTGGGGCATCTGCACGTGGAGGAGCGTTCTCGTAGAGACTCCTATGAGCCGTGAAATGGATACGCAAAAGGTAGCCGTCAAATAGATGGGGACTCACGTATATAATTCCCTAAGAAATAATTGAAGTGCGAGTTCAAATTTTTCTCATTCGCTCTTTTAGGAGGCACACAAAGAGATAACACCATTCTAGGCTGATTCACAAAATCTTTCAATTTGCCGAGGGGTTGTCTTAGAGGATTGAAGCATCAAGGTTGCAATTATGAATTTAATCTTAGGATAACCCTTGATTTCGTTACGTCAGAGAATATCTGTGTATTATGGTTAATTTCATTGATACATCACTGCACCCGCACCAAGTGACCGACCTGCACGGCTGATGCGCTGCTTTCCAGCGAGCTAGCCATGACCCGATAGAGATAGGCCCCCGCTGGCAGGTCTAACTGATCCAGCGTGAGTTCATGCTCCCACCCCGCGGTCAGGCTCACCAGAGGATGGGCATAAACGCGCCGACCCGTAACATCCAGCACATCTATCTCAACTTGGGCCGGCCACGGCAGATCAAACACAATGCGTGTGGAACGGGTAAACGGATTCGGATAATTGGCATGCACGGTCAACGTGTGAGGAAGTGCGGTCTGCGCTTCTGCATGGACTCGAGACACCACCTCAATGCTAAAGTTCAGACTATCTTCCGCGCCATGCACATCCACGGCTTTAAACGTCATCGGCGTTGGCGGGGTGACGGCTAGTGGCGTTCCACTGACAGTTCGGGTGGGGAGGTCAAACAAAAGCCCACTCGGCAGGGACAACACCGTGAATGAATAGGTGACCGGGTCTTTTCCACCGCTCACCTCTGGCAGGACGAGCGTTCCAATGGGTTGCCCCATTGGAACCACCTGATCGTCCACACGCGTTGTAAAGGACATGCGATAGACCTCAAGGCCGAAGTCTTGACGGGCCACGCTCCCAGTTGCGTCCTGCACGGCCCAAGTAAATGATGTCATCGCCGTGAGTTCTGAAGGGGTGCCACGGAGTGTGCGCTCCGAGCGCGTCAGCCCCGCGGGTAAGTCGGGTGTCAAGGTGTAGGTATAGGGCGCGGTGCCATCGCGCGCCTCTGGAAGCATCACCTGAGCGATGGGCTGCCCAATCGGATAGATTTGATCGCTGATCGTGCTGCTTAGCGATAAGGCCTTGGGCGTGACATTGACCACCTCCGATGGTGTGCCCTGACCAATGGCATTAAGCGCAATCACCCGAAAATAGACAGGAGGGGGCAGATTGGTAACGGTATACGTGGTCGACGGTGTACTGGCCACCAAGACCGTCCAATCCGATTGTCCATCAGACGATGTGTCAATGCGGTAGCCCGTGATCGCAGATCCTCCGTCATCTAAGGGCGCGGTCCACGAGAGAACCAGAGTCGATGGCCCCGACGCTGTGATCGTTAACTCTGTGGGCGCATCGGGCGTTGCCAGGGCATCGGTGGTGGCACTGGCGGTATTGGATGCATCGCTATTGCCAACGCTATTGATCGCACGGACTCGATACACCTGCGTCGTACCCGCAGCGAGATTAGTATGCGTATAGGTGGTCGCCCTGGTCGTCGCCAGCTCCGACCAAGCCCCCGCATTAGAGACTTCAATCTGATAGCCGGTGATCGTCGCACCCCCATTATCAGAGGGTGCAGTCCACGACAGGTTGATGCTGGTTCGCCCTGCAGCTGTCGCGGTGAGCTGCGAGGGAGCATCGGGCACTGTGGCATTGGGCGTGTCGGTGGTGGCGCTACTTGTCGACGATACAGCCCCCGGTCCAACCGAATTGATCGCACGCACCCGATAGTGACGCGTCACGCCTGCCGAAAGCCCTGTGTGCGCATAGGTGGTCGTGGTGGACTGGGTATTGGCCACCAAATTGGTCCATGTGTTCGCTGTTCCCGTATTAGACACTTCAATCTGGTAGCCCGTAATCGCCGCGCCGCCGGTATTGGTAGGTGCGGTCCACGACAGGTTGATGCTGGTTCGCCCTGCAGCTGTCGCGGTGAGCTGCGTGGGCGCAGCGGGCACGGTGGCATTGGGCGTGTCGGTGGTTGCACTGGTTGTTGCCGATACAGCCCCCGGTCCAACCGAATTGATCGCACGCACCCGATAGTGACGCGTCACGCCTGCCGAAAGCCCTGTGTGCGCATATGTGGTCGCAGTCGTATTCGCCACCAAGTCCGACCAGTTACTGGTGCCACTGGGCGAGACCTCAATCTGATAACCCGTGATGGCCGCGCCGCCGGTATTGGTAGGCGCGGTCCACGACAGGTTGATGATGGTTTGCCCGTCTGCCGTTGCGGTCAGTCCCGTCGGCGCGCCCGGTGCTGTCGCGGCTGCGGTGGTGGCATTGGCCACATTAGAAGGCGCCCCAGAGTTAACCGAGTTGATCGCACGCACCCGGTAATGCCGCGTGGTAGTGGCACTGAGTCCTGTATGGGCGTAGGTGGTCGTGGTGGACTGGGTATTGGCCACCAAATTGGTCCATGTGTTCGCTACTCCTGTGGGAGACTCTTCAATCCGATAGCCTGTGATGGCCGCGCCCCCAGTATTGGTTGGCGCGGTCCATGATAGATTGATGATCGTCGGGCCCGAGGCCGTGGCCGTCAATCCCGTCGGCGCGCCAGGGGCGGTGGCCGTAGCAATCGTTATCGTTAGAAAAGCGGCATCGGAGAACTGACTCTGAAGGGCTTCGTTCTCGCTCGGACCAATCCAGGTGGTAACCCGATACCCATAGGTCTTAGCCGCCGATACCTGAGCATCGGTATAGGTTGTCGTGGTGACATCCCGTGCGAACAGTGACCAAAAATCCCCATCATCATCAGATTTGTAAATATTATATCCAAACGTCTGATGGCCGGAAGGAAGATCGGTCGGGGCATCCCAGGAAATTTGCGCCGCGTTGGCCGACGTCTGACTCACCCGTACATTGGTGGCAATGCCTGACCCAGAGGCCGAGGCGGCTGTGACCGACACTGCATCCGAAGGGTCACTATCTCCCGATGCACTGCGTGCCAGAACCCGAAAATGAAACACGCTCCCCGGCGTCAAGCGACTACTGAGAAACTCGTACCTCGTCCGAGTCAGATCGTCGTATCCAATCAACGTCTCCCAGTTGGTGCCACCATCGGTAGACCATTCCACCTTGTATCCTGTGATCGGCGAATCACTGGGCGGACGTCCCCAGGTAAGTCTCACATCATGAAAACCTGTAGGAAAAACCTGTAAATTGGGCGGGGCACCCGGGGCTGTGGCGGCGGCGGTGGTCGTGGCACTGGCCACATTGGACGCTGCTGCACTGGTCCCCTTTGAATTTCTGGCATAGACCCGGTAATGCCGCGTCGTGCCGGCCGTGAGCCCCGTATGGCTGTAGGTGCGCCCCGTTCCCGTGTGTGCAGGCGTAACATTGGTCCACGTGTCCGTGCCATTGGGCGAGACTTCAATCTGATAGCCCGTAATCGGTACCCCGCCTCTATTGGTCGGGGCTTTCCAAGACAGATTGATGGTCGTTTGCCCGTCGGCCGCAGCGGTCAACTCCGTAGGGGCCGCAGGGACCGTGGCAGGGAGGGTCGTGGCATCGTCCACATTGGAGGCGGCCCCCGCTCCCTGCGAATTGATGGCATAGACCCGGTAGTACCGCCTGGTGCCGGCGTCCAAGCCCCTATGGACATAGCCGGTCGTGGTGGACCCAGTATTGGCCACCAAATCGCCCCAGTTAGAGGTGCCATTGGGCGAGACTTCAATCTGGTAGCCCGTAATGGCTGCGCCCCCGTTATTGGTAGGTGCCTTCCAGGATAGGCTGATCGTTTCTGGGCCTTCGGCCTCGGCCCTTAACCCCGTGGGGGCCGCGGGCGTGGTGAGGGTCGGTGCGGCCGCCGTGGTCGCATTGACGGTACCAGAACTGGTGCCCTCACCCACCGAGTTGCGGGCAAAGACCCGGTAATGTCGCGTCGTGCCTGCGCTGAGCCCTGTATGGCGGTAGGTGCGACCTGTTCCGGTGTGTGCAGGCGTAACATTCGTCCATGGCGCATTTCCGTTGGACGACCACTGCACCCGGTAGCCCAAAATGGCCTTGCCCCCATCATCGGCCGGGAGCGTCCATGTCAAATTGATCACCGTTTGCCCGTCGGCCGTGGCGGTTACATTCCTGGGCACACCCGGAGCTGTGGCTGCGGCGGTCGTGGCATTGGCCACATTCGAGCGATCACTAAAGCCCCGCCCCGAACTATTGGCCGCAACCACCCGGTAATCGCGCCGCGTCCCCGCCGAAAGTCCCGTATGCGAATAGGTGGTGGCTCCCCGGACGTCGGCCAAACCGGTCCAACTAGTTCCTTGATTCGTTGACACGCCAACGCGATAATAGGTAATGGGTGAGCCGCCGTCATCTGCAGGGGCCGTCCAGTTTAGGATGATCGTGGTGCGGCCCGAAGCCGTGGCGGTCAGATTCCTGGGGGCACTGGGACGCGTGGCGGCCGCGGTGATGGCCGTGGCGGAACTGGATGCCGCCCCTGCTCCTTCGGAATTGATCGCGCGGACCCGGTAAAACCGCTGGGTCGATGGCGCGAGTCCGGTATGTGTCGTGTCCGTTTTGGTGGTTTTGGTGTCAGTGACGAGAGTGCTGAAGCTGGTTTCGGATCGCAGCCTTGACTCAATCTTGTAGCCCGTGATCGCCGCGCCGCCGTTGTCCGAAGGCGCCGTCCAGGTTAACTTGATCTTCGTCCGACCATCAGCCATGGCCGTTAATCCCGTCGGAGCGGCGGGGGCCTGCACCGGCACCGCGTTCGTCGTCCCTGTGACTTCGGACCAACCTCCCCAACCGTTCACATTACGATTCCTGACCCGGTAACGATAAGTGGTGCCAGGTGAACGACCGGTATCTGTATAGCTGGTTTGGATATCATCAGTAGTGGAAATAAGCCGAAGCACTATTTCCCATTTTTCTAGTGTCGTACTATATCTGTCCAATTGAACCCCAGTAATGGGATTATTCTGAGAAGGTTGGGGAGTCCAGGAAATAGTGAGTCTGGTCTGCCTCTCCGCAGGTGTGGTTCCACCAGGAACGGCAGTCATGCCTGTGGGGCTCCCAGGAACTGAATCGGTCGTCCCTGTGACTTCGGACCAACCTCCCCAACCGTCCACATTACGATTCCTGACCCGGTAACGATAAGTGGTGCCAGGTGAACGACCGGTATCTGTATAGCTGGTTTGGATATCATCAGTAGTGGAAATAAGCCGAAGCACTATTTCCCATTTTTCTAGTGTCGTACTATATCTGTCCACTTGAACCCCAGTAATGGGATTATTCTGAGAAGGTTGGGGAGTCCAGGAAATAGTGAGTCTGGTCTGCCTCTCCGCAGGTGTGGTTCCACCAGGAACGGCAGTCATGCCTGTGGGGCTCCCAGGCGCCGCCACAATATTGGTCGTCCCTGATTTGACATCGGACCAGGGGCCCCAACCATCGGAATCCTCACTCCGGATCCGGATGTGGCGCGTGGTGCCCGGCGAGAGGCCAGTGAACAGCGTTTCCGTTCGTCCGCCTGAAACCGTGCGAAGATCATTCCAGCTATTAGCGGTTCCATCCGGTGACCACTCAATCTCATGGTTTGTGATGGCTTTATTCCCATTCGGGTTGGCCGTCCAGGCAATGTTAAGCGTCCCACGCGCATCGGCCCCGGTATTATAGGGCGCAACGGTCACGCCCGTGGGTTTGCCGGGCGGGCGTTGGCCTGCCGTCGTCTCATGGAAGCGTTCTTGATCCGTGTCAGAAAGCGGAGTCGACTTTGAAGAAAGTAGGGCGTCGCCTGCAATCTTATTCTCACCGTCACGCTCTGATGCACTCAGCTGCACACCCGTCTCACTGGATGAAGAAAATTGGGGGGGGGGGGTATAAGCGCTAACTTGTTTAGTATTTGAAGTATTTTTCTATTTGAGGGGTTCTCTGACGAGGTCCATCTATGAGTCCTTCAGAAATAGACTTCCACTCTTGAATCATTTTGGACAACCCACAACGGGGCTCAATGGCACGATTTACTTCATTGAGGGCAAATTGAAAGTCATTCCATGGGCTTTTCTGCACAGTAGTAGTATCCCCAGGGGGAAAAAGTTCGTGCGTGACGAACGATTTTTTCTGTGAGTAGGGCGACAAGGAGTTTGCCATACAGCCATGCCTTTGAACTATCATCATCATTTTTGGGGAGGTGCCCAAACTGAGCCAAAGATTTAAATCTCTTGAACACTAGTTCTACTTGCCATCTCAGGCGATACCATTCAAGCACTTCGGATGCGGAAAACAAATGGTTCGGAAATGTTGTAAAAAGGATCACATATCGTGCAAATCGGAGCGTTTCATCTCGAGGTTTCTTGCCGGTTCTCTTCGCATTCTGTAGGATTGTCTTTTGTGCTTTCTGAGCAGCCTCCTCTGTTTTTCGTAATACACAAATGCGACCAGAAACAGGGGATTTCCCTGGAACCTGTACCTCCCATTGCCCCACTTCACCAAGATTTGTAATGGTCTCAACCGCAGTAAGCAGATCAAATGGAGCATTCGTTTTTCTCTCAAAATGCAAGACTCCTGTATTCACACGTAGCGTTACATATCCACCTGCGTCTGAGACATATTTGACTCCACTTTTCGTTGAATATCCCCTATCGGCCAAGATATAATCCCCCGGTTGAATTGGGAATTGTTTAAATGATTCCCCCGTCCCCTCTCCTTTCGTGGGAGTGAGCTTGAAAAAATCACATGCGAATGATGGGAGCGTAACGCTATAATGTATTCTCCACTGCGATCCAGTCTGTCCAGGTTCACTAACAATCGTCGCATCAAAAGCCCGCATTTTTAGGGATGCTTCCATGGAAGTAGAAACGCCATGTTCTTGAAATAATTCTTTGCACATCGCATAGAGCCAATCTTTCGATTTACGCAAACGCTTGAGCAGGGCAACATCCGAAATGTCTGCCAATCCTGCCTGACGTGCCCTTACTACCGTTTCTCGTAAGGAATGACCACATCCCAAATGGATCAGCAATACTCGCAAGAGTGCCTCGGGGCACTTGTATTTACGCAGACCTCGTAAAGCACCCGTGTCTGTTGCAAGCTGCACCCAGCACTCCGGTAGAAACGAACATAATACATCCCAATCTTGACTGGCCGGGGCTTCGGTAACGGTCTTTTTCATATGACTGTTAAAATAATGGTTGCAGAAAGAATAGAGGAACCAGTAGTAGTTAAGCAACATCAAGAAAAATTCTCATTGAAGACTTAGATATTTCCCTCCAATACAATAAAACTACAACAATTATGTGTGGTAAACAAGTTAGCGCTTATGGGGGGGGGGGGGGGTAGAAGCAGAACAGGGTCAGTCACACCTGTAAACAGAGCATCAGGACTCACATCAGATCCGTGAGCCATAAAAGAAACGTAGAGTAGAATGTTGAGAATTAACATAGCAAATAAACAAGTTTTTTGAACTACACTCTATTGTAAAAAAAATTCTGCATCAGCAGTTGGTCTATTACAGTCAAAAGATTGCAAAGGTTCATTTTGAGATTTATTGGCCACGGAGGAGATCAAATCGCCAAACAGAACCCAAAAATAGGGCACAATTTGTATCTGAACCCACAAGCGAAACATAGCAGAATTGGTGGAGACATTTTAGTTCACCCACCGATAATCCAAGAGATCATTATTTAGGATAGACGCAATTATGGACTTTGATGGGATTTTCATGTCAACTCTGGGAGTCAGCGTTCAATTGATGCGATAATACAGTGATTAACTGATACGAGCAGGAAAATTCTATTGGTTAACGGGCATAGTTAGACACCAACCAGTCACGCATGGAAGGGATCGGAATAGTATAAATTCCCTTTTGCTTATGCAAGACACCCTTCTCCAGCGCACGATAAAATAAATTTTGCACTTTTTCAGGGCCATACTCCTTTGACAGAGATGGCTCAATATCTTCCCAATCCAATACATCATCTATCGGAATGCTGTCTATCAAGCGCGCCATACTGCACCGCTCTTTTCTGGTAATTTCTTCCGCGCGCTGCTCATAATATGCCTCACGTCTCTCTTTTCCCAGTTTATATACGATCTCTAACCCAGTAGCAGTCATGTGACTGCCATCATTCTGAATCTGCTTTGCTGCCGCATCTCCATAAGCAGAAATATGTTGAGGCCATCCATGCGTTTGGAGGGCGATCGCATCAATCCATGGATCAGGATCTCCCACAGCACCCCCCTCTATCAGAAGCCAATCATGAATGACCGCACGCTCAGATTCCCTACCCAGTGCACCCAATTCTACGAAACACCCCCCTTGAATCTTGAAACTCCTAGGTCACCAAAGGATGCCTTTGACATCCCCAACCCAGCAGCGAGGAGGATGACTGGATGGGGTAATTTGCCATTATGGAGATTGTCCAATGTCTCCATAACATCAGTCTTGTTCGGTGTTTCAGTGAAAGCACCTATTCGTTGGGCTTCATCAAGAATTAAAAGCACCCCCCGTTTGGGGTTCATCCTTCCAAGCACTTGAGACACGCTTGAATCCCCTGCAACTTCTTTGATGTGCTCTCTCGCTAATACGTTGGCGTCTACTTTCGTAGCTTTCTGTTTGCGAGCGACGTAGGGTTGCCCAAGAGTCTGTGCCATATGAACAGGCTTACACAAGTCGCCTAAATTAATATTAAAGACATCCCAACGTTTTTCCATAGCACCTAAGGCCATTTCCTCCAATAAGGCCGTCTTCCCCGCACCTGGTGCGCCCTGAATCAGTACGGTCGTCCGACCCTCAATAGTGACCGCACGTTCCAATAGGTGATTAAAATTATGAAGAATTTGAGTCCGTCCATGGAAATATCTTGCAGGTCCGCGGTCATCAATAAGATCTGGCACATAGGAAGTATTTGAATATGGAATTTCTGACATGGTGAGAAAAGACGACTGAGAATAACAGTCTATTGGAAAGACTCTGATGGTTTCAAATACACATACTTTACTTAATATATATAATTCACTAATTGATCATAAAATGATTTTATGATCAATTAGATTAACCTCATGATCAGAAGAAAGTTCCAATAGACTGTATGCAGACTCACTCACGAAGTGGTCATGAGTACTTTTGGAGAGATTGCTGGGCTGCGAGTGTCCCATTACGGATACAGTCTGAAATTCCCAATCCATCAATATAATTTCCTGCTAAGCAGAGGCCGTCAAACGATTGAATGAGTCTTTGAATTTGTCGGATTTTGTCCTGATGACCTAATTGATACTGTGGCAAAGTAGCGGGGTATCGATACACTCTGGTCAACATGGGAGCAGCCGTGATATTCAGCGCCTTGTTCATTTCTTCGCGTGCGTAAATGATCACTGTTGAATCCGACAGATCTGCCCCTTGAAAATAAAGCCTGTATAATTGGTGTTCGGCCGAGGATCGCCCCATGAGTTTATTGGTACTCCATGTACATGCTGAGATAGGAGGTTGCTCACCAGGAGCAACTAAGTGCCCATGCCCACGCAGAGGTCTTTTTACATCTGTACGAAGGTACGCTAAATGAACCATGGTCCCTGCCCTGTATGGGATGGTGAGAAGCAAGTCTACCAACTCTGCACTCAGAGGCTGTATGATTTTTGCAACAACCCAAGCTGGTACTGCGAAAATGATATGATCGGCCGTTATGGAAGAACGACCCTTAACATGCACAGTCCAGCACTTGTGAGATCGCTCAATTGCGGTAACTCTACATCCAAGATGGAGGTCCTCTTTCATCAATGCATGAAGAGCATTAACCAGTGAGGATAGTCCATCTGGTAGGCTCAGAAATACTCGCCCCAGTTTGTCTATTGGAGGTCTGTTCGCTCCAAGAATTAAACTGCCATACATTGATTCAAGCATTTGTAAATCGGGTAATAGTGCTTTCATACTCAGATGCTCAACATCGCGGCCAGCAAATCCGCCAATCAGGGGTTTGAAGAGGTTCTCAAAGGCCTCATGCCCAAATCGTCTGATAAAGAAACTCGCAACCGATTCATCAGATACATCCGTTCTGGGGGGAAGCACTAGCTCTGTAAGGATGCGAAGTTTTCCAAACATACTCACAAGTGGTGAATGAAGGATCGGTCCAATTCGTCGAGGTAGAAGCCCACTCGGAAGCGTATACATGTCAGCACCACAGCGCAGGTATATCTCCCTATGAGATTCATTTGTTTGTTGAAGAGATAACCCCAGAGATTCACACAGATGAATCGCTTCTGGCTTATCGGCAAGAAATACGTCAGGTCCGTGCTCAATCAAGAATCCATCAACCTGCTCAGTGTAGATACATCCTCCGAACCGCTCATTCTGTTCAAGTAGGATTATCTGGTTAGCATAAGCAGATTGGCGGAGTGCCCAAGCAGCGCTGAGTCCAGTGATTCCGCCCCCAATGATCACTGTTCGGGTCATTCATCCAGCCAGTTGGCGATGACCGACTGCTTTCGGATGAGTCTGGCTAAGGTGTTGACGAAAATAGGGTCGCTATTTAGTGATGGGGGGCGCTCCAAGCGCATGTTGTACTTTTGCGCTACGGCTTGCGCTTCAATATCTATATCGTAGAGAATTTCTACATGGTCCGATACAAATCCTACGGGGATGCTGATCACATTTTTGATCCCCTTATTCGCCAGTTCAACCAGATAATCTTCTAACTGGGGACCAAGCCAGGGTTCAGGGCTCCGACCCTCAGATTGATAGCAAGTAGACCATTGATTGGATTCAAGCCCTGCTGCTTTAGCCACCAGTACTGCAGTCTCTTGGAATTGGATGGGGTACGGATCATTTTCTTTAACGATTCGCACTGGTAAACTGTGAGCACTAAAAATGACATGAACACCGGGGCGGTCCTCCACAGAAAATCGTTCAAGTCCCAGATAGACCCTGTGTGCAAATGCCGCAATCAATCCTGGATCATCATGATAGCTCTGGATATGAGAAAAATCAATCTCTCCTCGATAGTAGTTCAGCCCTGCATGAATCTTCTTGTGATACTTTGCAATACTCATCCCACTGTATTGGGGCGCGAGAACAAGACTCACCGAGCGGGTCATCCCATCATCAATCATTTGGCCAATGGTCTCTTCAATCCATGGCGCCCAATGACGCATCCCAAGGTAAGGCCTGAAACGAGACACCTCACCAACTGGGTTTAAGAGTTTCATGACTGCATCCATCGTCTCAATCGTGAGCTTTAATAAAGGAGATGAGCCACCAATCAACCTATAATTACGAGTAATCTCTTCGAGGACGGGTTTTGGGGTCGTACGACCCGCCCGAATATCGGATAAATAACCGGGGATGTCATCAAGGGTATCAGGCCCTCCATAGGCCATAAACAAAATTCCAATCAATGCCTCAGAATGCGCCATGCTCATAGGTGTGAATATAATCCACTAATCGTTGTACATTCTCAATGGGAGTGGTTGGTAGAATCCCATGCCCCAGATTAAAAATATGACCTGAAATTCCTCTGCTACGTTCCATAACATCCCTCGCGTGAGGTAACACTTCACGCCAGGGCCCAAGCAGAGCGCATGGATCTAGGTTTCCCATGATGGGTTTGTTGACACATCTATATCCTTGATCCAGAGGAATGCGCCAGTCTACTGCGATGACATGCCCCCCAGCCTCGGCAATTGCGTCCAGATAAGGTCCAGTATTGGTACTAAAATGAATGACGATCGTTGCCTGTTCAATCGCCGTGAGCACGCGTTGGCTGTATGGCTGTACATACCGCTCATAATCGTAGCGACTCAGTGCTCCAACCCATGAATCAAATAGTTGGATGCAATCTACCCCCACTTTAACCTGAGCGTGAAGATAATCAATCGTTAATCCGCACAGCTTGGTCATCAGCCGATCCCATGCCGCTGGCTCGCGATACATAAATTCTTTTGTAAGTGCAAACGTTCGAGTTGATCCTCCTTCAATGGCATAACTAGCCAACGTAAAAGGGGCACCAGCGAATCCAATGAGTGCTAAGTGGCGAGAGTCTAATTCTTTTTTAACCAGAGAGATGGCATCAAGAGTGGCTCCCATGACTTCATGTGCAGAAGGAACCCCGAGGAGATCAACAGCTTTCGGGCTACGAATCGGTTGACTGATACAAGGGCCAACATCCGGTACAAATGAAAGGCCTAAGCCCATGGCGGCTAGAGGAGGAAGAATGTCTGCAAATATTATCGCTGCGTCTAAATCAAAACGCTCTATTGGCATGAGAGTGATTTCTGCGGCAATTTCAGGTGTACTCAATGCTTCTTCCATGGTAACCCGATTCCTTAGTCGTGTATACTCAGGAAGATAACGCCCTGCTTGGCGCATGATCCAGATGGGCGTAGCATCAACGGATTCGCCTCGGCATGCATTGATCAATCGTTGAGATCCAGTCATCAAAGATCAATTAGGCAAGTGGGGATTGCCACAGTGCATGGCCCACAAAGAACGGCCCCAGATTAGTGAGATACCGAGAGGTTTGTTGGGTTTTGCGCATTCGCTCAATCAGTGCAGATAAAGGATGAAGATGATGTCCTAAGATTCCAATGACAAAGTCATTATCATTTTGATCAAGTCCGTGGCAAGCAAGTCGTATATCGTGGGCATGATCACTGCGACCATAGGCAAGTCCTATACCACCATGCTCCATGAGAATCTTTCTTCGATCTTCTGTGCTCAGCAATTCAAAATCTCCAGAGCGGCGAACAGGATACCAAATCGCCCATGGCCACATTGGATTACACACAACCCTGCGAGGCCGCTCAACTAAAGCTTCGTCAAGATCCTGCTCATAGCCGATGGAGTACGTTCGGCCTATCATCGTCCACTCAGTGCGACATTGTAGGCGATTAAAGCGCGAGCAGCGCAAAAAGTCAAGAAGCGTGGACACAAAGAATTGAGGATCTTCAGATACCGTCAGAAGTCCAAGTCCATCTGGGTCATGAAGATTACTATACATTGCACCGCAGAACTCCGCCTCATTTAGCTCAGCACAGAGATCACTCTGCGCTCTATTGAGTCCAGTGAAAACCAGTAACTGCATGTAGAGGCGTCGGTCAGAGTAGATTGTTTTTCCCTGAGCATCTGTGCCGCGTTCACGAATCTCAACGCCGCCACTCCGCTTTTCTTGGATATCAATGGCCATGGAGTTAGATATTTTCAAGCCAGCTGGCAGCATCTAACGCGTGATAGGTAATCACACTTTGGCTACCTGCACGGCGCATACTGGTCAGCACTTCCAGAACAACCGTCGCTTCATCTAAATAGCCTTGTTGCGCTGCGGCTTTTAACATGGAGTATTCCCCACTCACATTATAGGCGATCAGCGGGATCTGTGGGCGTTGGTGGTGGATCATGTGAATGACATCTAGATAAGCGAGGGCAGGCTTGACCATAACCATGTCCGCCCCTTCGGCGATATCCGAGTCAACTTCGCGAAGCGCTTCAACGCTATTTGCACAGTCCATTTGGTGAGTTTTACGGTCACCAAATGCCGGGGCTCCACCCGCTGCATCACGGAACGGGCCATAAAAGGAGGATGCATACTTGACACTGTATGAAAGGATTGAAACATGCTCATGACCAGAGGCATCAAGTTTTTCACGTATGGCATGGACTTGATGATCCATCATCGCGCTTGGAGCAACAATATCTGCCCCACTATCAGCATGGATCTTGGCCATTTCAGCTAATACAGGGAGTGTCGCATCGTTTGAAACAACTTGATCATTGATGATGCCACAGTGGCCATGAGCCATATAGGAGCAAACGCAGACATCCGTTATGATGACCAGATTAAGTCCCTCACTCTTGATGGCCGCAACGGTTTCAGCGATAATTCCAGAACTAGATAGAGCTTGAGAGGCAGTTTCATCTTTAGACTCTGGGATGCCAAAGAGAATCAAGCCGCTGATTCCTGCGTCTGCACTGCGATGGGCGACCTCTACAGCTTCTTGACTTGTATATCGGTAGACATCAGGCATAGTGGTGATAGGCCCTGGGCTTGAACGCGTCACAAAGATCGGATAAATCAGATCTTGTGGGGACAGGCGGGTCTCTCGCACCATTCGGCGAATCGCATCTGTCATACGTAGTCGCCTGAGTCGTTTATATTGGTTGAAGTTGTTCAAAATAATGTTCAATGGCAGTTACAAGTCCCTCGGAGGTATAGGTATCAGCGATGATATGGACATCAAGCCCAGCGTCGGTCGCAACTTGAGCTGTGATAGGCCCGATACACGCCACTGTCACAGATAAATTCAAATCAGATGTCAACTTGAGAAATCCATCAACAGTAGAACCGCTTGTAAAGGTCACGACATCAACCCCACGCATAAGTGCAGCATACGCTGAGTTTGATGGGTGGTTCAGATGGGTTTCGTAAGCCTCCACGCACGTCACATGCGCTCCACCTTGTTGAAGCAGATGCGCGAGGGCTGGTCGAGTTTTGGATGCCCGAGGTAAGAGGATGGATTGTTGATTGACAGGTCCCAGAGATGACACCAACGCTTCCGCAATATACTCTGATGGTACAACATCTGGTGTCACATTTCGGAGGCGAAGTGCAGCAGCAGTGGCGGGTCCGATCGCAGCAATTTTTACGGATGTAGGCCATGGAAGGGTGACGTAGCTCCAGCTATGGTTCACGCCATTGACGCTAGTAAAGATAACACGGTCAAATGATTCAAGTTTTGAGAAGGCGTCTTCAAGAGGTTGAGGGTTTGAGGCAGGTTCAATACGGATGGTTGGAAACTCAATGATCACTGCACCGCGCTCTCTGAGCATTTGACACATGTTGACAGATTGAGGCGCGGGGCGCGTCACTGCAATTCGTTTACCAGATAATGGATTATTCACGATTCAAGAGTTTTTCGGCGCCCATATCAATGGCCTTTTGTGCGAGATGTTGCCCCAAGGTGACAGGGTTTGCCCCAGTTTCAGACACAGAAATCTTTTGTTGACCATCAGTAGAAAATATTTCTCCCCGCAAATGCATCTGATGATCATGATACGTTGCGTGGGCGGCGATGGGAACTAAACACCCTCCTCCGGTGAAGGCAAGAAAAGTACGCTCAGCCGTAGTTGTCGCGCGGGTATAGGGACAATCAATGGATTTGAGAAAGTTTACAGTCGTTAAATCATTTTTACGGCACTGAACGGCCAGTGCTCCCTGGGCGGGGGCAGGAAGCATGAGGGTCATTGGGACACGGTGTAGAAGGGCTGAGGCAATCTTGAGCCTTTGTAGGCCCGCCTCTGCAAGTACAGCGGCCGCAAGTGCATGATCCAGTATTTTCTCAACGCGCGTGTCCACATTTCCGCGAAGTAGTTCAATGTTTAGATCGGAACGAATTGATAGAAGTTGGGCCGTCCGACGCAGACTTGATGTCCCGACTGAGCTGCCCTCTGGCAATTGGTCTATAGATAGCCCATTGGCGGTTACCAGAACATCAAATGCGGAGCGTCGCGCTGGGGTTGCTGCAACAACGAGTTCATGTGGTTCTTTGGTGGGAAGATCTTTCAGAGAGTGCACAACAAAATCAATTTGTCCATCCATCAATGGGCGCTCTAAAGAGCTCGTAAATAGTCCAGGGTTAGTCGTGGGAAGAGGGCCAGACGTTTGATCGCCTAAGCTGGAGAACTCAAGAATTTGAATATCCAGTTGAGGGTGGATAGTTCTCAACTTCTGGATGACCTCATAGGTTTGAGTTTTTGCCAGACGCGAGCGGCGAGTGCCTACCCGTAACTGTCTCATTCTTTCTTTAATGCAACGTCACTCAAGCCAAAAAGATGTTCAACTAAATGTGGAGTAACCTCATGATCCCCATGTCTGAGATTCAGTGTCGGCTCATGAAGAATTTTGTTGACTAATGCATTAGAAAAGGACTCAATTTTTTGGGTCATATCGGGGTGAAGTGGCCCAAGTTCTTCAAGAATTCTATTAAATTCTATCTGTCGAATAGATTCGGCTTTTTGTCTCAGAGCGGTAATAAGCGGCTCAACCGACAACATTTCAAGGCGCTGGTCAAGCAATTCAAGTTCTTTTTCAATGATGGACTCAACACTGGGCACTTCGGATAGACGCGCAGCGCGTGATTGCGCGATATCATGGTTGAGGTGATCAATACCCATTAGCGACACATCATTCAACTCTGCGAGGAATGGATCTATATCTCTTGGAACCGCAAGGTCAACCAGTAGGAGAGGGCGTGCATTACGTGATGTAATATGTTCTGGACCAAGAATGATGTGAGGAGCATCGGTTGCACTGATGACAACATCTGCACCAGAAATAGCGTCTCGGAGATCTTCAATAGGAACGGCTTGAGCACAGGCATCAACAGCCAATTCCTGAGCACGTTGATGGTTACGATTGACAAATGTGAGTTTGGCCGTTGTTTTTTTCTGTAAAATCTTACCAGAGAGCTGTCCCATTTTGCCCGAACCAATCACGACCACATGAAGATCATGCAATGATCCTAATTGATCAAGGATACGATCAATTGCAAGTGAGGCAATACTGACTGAAAATTTTCCGAGATCGGTGTCTTTTCGTGCACGCTTACCCGCCTTTATCGCTGCCTTAAAAATAGTACTTAGTTCTGGGCTAATCAGTGACGCAGACTCGGAGTACTGCAAACTGTCTTGAACCTGCCCCAGAATCTGAGATTCTCCTAAAACCATTGAATCAATTCCACAGGCGACACGCATAAGGTGGTGGGGCACGTCTTGTGCCTGCTTTATATGGAAGTAACGGTTAGCAACCGCTATATCAAAAGATTGATCAAGCAAAGAATATAATTGATCAGTTGCGCGCACATGGCCTTGCGCATGACCATAAAACTCAACTCGGTTACAAGTGGAGAGGACCACAAGTCCATCAAGTGATGCTCTGGCTTCTGCAAAAAAATTCAGTTTCTGTTTTGGAAGAGGAGTGATCTGCTCTCTGATTGCGACTGGTGCAGCCTTATAGTGAAGCCCAATAAGTCCGAGTGAGTGATCAACCATGGATCAAGAACAGGTTCCTTTCATGCGGATCAGTACAACGCCATAAGTTAATAATTGATCCATTTAACGATCAGATCTTTTCGTAATGGGGGCGAAATAAAGCTTTGATTCCACAGTTGTGATCAACAGTGGTGAAGGCCTGTTCCCATTGAGAAAGTGTGAAGTCATGCGTTAAAAGAGGTCGAGTTTTCACTGCACCGCTTTTCATGAGTCGGATGGCCCTGATCCATGATTCGGGTGTGGATGCAGTACCACCGGTGACGATGAGTTGCTTTGAAGATACCAGATTCATGTCCCAGTTGATTGATTCTGCAAATCGCACCATTTGCACATATCGTCCGTGGGGACGGACAAGATGTAATAACTCTTGTGATGCATTCTCTAAACCTGAACACTCATAAACGACATCAGCCCCAAGCCCTTCAATGGATACATCTTGAATCAGGGCCCGCAGATCTCGGATTTCCATATTCACAAAGTAATCGGCGCCCAAATCTTGGGCTACAGACAGGCGATATGAGTCTTCATGCGTGCTGATCATGACGATAGTGGCGTGGCTCGCTTTGAGGATTTGGAGCGTCAGGAGCCCGATGGTTCCTGAACCAGCAATGACGGCTAAGTCTCCTGAACGTACTGTTGGAGTACTCAATATGATGGTTTCAATCACACGGGCAAGTGGTTCGGTAAGTGCACCTTCTCGGTAGGAAATAGACTCGGGTATTTGATGCAAGTTCTGAGCTGAAACAGCCAGAAATTCTGCAAACCCTCCATCAATCGTACGGCCAAGCGTGTGTTGATCAAGGTGGAGTCTATCTGCACTACAAGATGGATTAGATTGAAGAACGATCTCTGGAGAAACACGTGCGCCGAGGAGGATATCAGGTACCCCCGGCCCTACTTCAACAACTTCGCCGGCAATCTCATGACCCATCACAACTGGAGGGCTGAACTTGAGTCGGCCATGATAGAGATGTAAGTCCGATTCACACAGACCAGCAGCATGAACTTTTAACTTCACCTGACCAAATTCAGGGATTGGTTCATCAATATCACATAGTTCAATATTGCCAATCCCTTTAGCTAATTTCATGATTGCTTGCATGAGCAGACCATCAACAAGTTAAATAACACATCCCCGGGCATCAACGGCGATTTTTGAACGAACCTCTGATCCATTGATCAGGAACATATGATCTACCATATTCACGACAACGCAGGCATGATTTGGAATGATTTGTACTTGATCTCCAATACTGAGTGTGCTTCCACCATGGACGGTGCCCCATCCATGCTCTTCGGATAATCCAACTAAGCGCGCATGGGGGTGAGCAGTGCGCGTCCGAGGATTATAGAGAATGCGCCCGTACTCATTATTATCGGCTATCAGATCACTGGTCAGCACTTTACGGCCAGCATCAAGGATAAACCGTTCTGTCCCTAATGATGTACGATGATGGCTGACCACTGTAGATAGGACAGTTAATGCGCATTCATCCAAAGAACATACGCCCAGATTAACCTGAGTCAAGTCATTGAAGATATAGTTTCCAGGTCGGATTTCTGTGATCTGAAAAGGGCCTTTCTGATTGTTTTCAAACACACTCATTGATGGTGTGGAGCCCATACTGATTTCAAATGATTCTGGATCAATGGTCAGAGCGTCATGGAGTCGAATCGCGACATCAAGCATGCGGTCCCTCGTCTGGGCCATGATCGTCTTAGTGTCAAGGTCGTAGGCATGTCCTTCGTGGGTTAAGATTCCGCATAGATTTAAGCCATCTAATTCGCGAATTTTCAATGCGATCTCTATGATATCATCATGATCATGGAGCACCCCACACCGGCCATACCCAGTATCAATTTCTATAAGGACATCAACTTCAACCCCCACTTTGGAGAATATACTGGACGCGCGATATGCTCCTACAAATGAATCTATGCAAAAAGAGATATGCGCCTTATCCGAGAGGGTAGCGACACATTCCAATTGATATTTTCCTATGAGCGGGTAGGCAATCCGCACATCGGTGAAGAGGCCGTTGACATATGTTTCGGCTTCGCTAATCTTTGCGACGGTGATTCCATGGGCTCCGAGTAACAGCTGGCGCTTGGCCAGCTCAGTTGACTTGTGCGTTTTTATATGGGGGCGGACTTGAACTCCAGATGATAGAGCAGACATTCTTGAAAGATTCGCCTCCATGCGTTTCTCATCTATAAGCAGGCAGGGAGTTGGTAAGTCTTCAATCACACTCATCTTGGAGCTCTTTTCAGTGGTTTAACGGTTTGAGATCAATCATTGATTCAAAAAAAATAGGTTACTTTGCAACATAAAGCACTTTATTTCGGTAAAAGGTATCATGCATATTCAACACGGGCCAGTTTCTCGTCAAGATCAGAGTCCAGAAAATCAGGCGAGTGAGCATCTGCGGTTTATTCGCAATGTTATGGAGCGCTCTGCTTCATTTACAGCTGTACCTGGGTGGGGTATGGTGGTGGTGGGGCTTACCGTACTTCCTGCATCATGGATTGCTTCGGTGCAGAATTCTCCGAATGCGTCTTTGATCGTCTGGTTTATTCAAGCGGCGATCGCTGTGATTATTGGACTCTGGACCTTATATAGAAAGGCCCAAAAATCTGGTGTATCTCTGACAAGTGGACCAGGTCGCAAGTATATCCTCACGCTTGCGCCTTCAATGGTGGCTGGATTATTGTTTACCGTTGCCCTATGGCAAGCTGGTAATTTAGATATTTTAGCGACATTATGGTTACTACTCTATGGTGCAGGTACAATTACAGGCGGGGCGAGCAGTGTTCGCGTCATCCCTTTGCTTGGCCTTTCGTTTATGATGATGGGAATCATTTCTCTGTTTATTCCGCCTGAGTGGATGTATGTATTGCTTGCATTGAGTTTTGGGGGGCTACATATTGGTTTTGGGCTCTATATTGCTCAAAAATATGGTGGATAGAACATTGGTTCGTTCTATGGGCGCATTGCAAGAACACCTTGATCCTTTGATTCATGCGCGTGTGCGGCTGGGAATTGTGAGTGCTCTGGCAGCGGGAGAGACGCTAAGCTTTCGAGATCTCAAAGTCCTTCTCAGCACATCTGACGGAAATTTGAGCCGGCATACACAAAAATTAGAAAAAGCGGGCTATATCAAATGTATCAAATCATTTCAGGGGAGGATGCCTCTGACAGAATATCGTCTCACCTCCAAAGGGGGCAAAGCGCTTCTGACCTATGTCGAGCAAATGGAGCACATGTTAAAGGTCGCTCGGTCTGTGAACGGTTCAGCAGAAGGATGAAAACAACGAATCATTTATCAATTACGGTAGGGGATGCATCCATAGCTGTCTTAAATAAAAAATATCTTACATGATGACAGAGACATCAGGGGATGCATTACATGTTGCCATCATCATGGATGGGAATGGTCGCTGGGCGAATCAGCGAAATCTTCCCCGCTCAGCAGGCCATCATGCGGGAATTCGCTCCCTGAGAGAGACGGTTGAGGTTGCAGTTCAACGTTCAATCCATACCCTTACTTTATACGCTTTTTCGTCTGACAATTGGCGACGACCTCAAAGCGAGATTCAAGCGCTCATGTGTATTTTAGCCGCACAACTTCCAGCACAAGCTGCTCATTGTGTCAGGCAAAATATTCGTCTGAGTGTTATTGGTCGAAGGGATCGCCTCCCTGAACCTGTTCTGCAGGCGCTCGTTCGTGCGGAAGCCCGAACCATGCATGGTACGGCACTACATCTGCGTTTAGCCCTGGACTACTCTGCACGTGATTCACTGACACGTGCGGCGCAACACGTCGGTCACAATGGGAATGGGGATTTTTTACACGCACTGATGCGTGCCTATAATGCTGATTGCCCTGTCCCAGATGTAGATCTTCTAATCCGAACTGGTGGAGAGCAGCGTCTGAGCGATTTTTTGCTGTGGGAATGTGCCTATGCAGAACTATACTTCACCCCAGATTACTGGCCTGATTTTAATGGAGTGAAGTTAGATGATGCGTTGGGTGTATTTGAGAAAAGGCAGCGTAGGTTTGGAGCGTTACCCCTGTCTAACGGCTTAGACAGGTAAAATCCTGAATCAGATGGATCTACGTAAAAACTGTTGGAGTGATTCAGACAAAATTATTTCCAGTGTAGATGGGTAAGACGGTATTGCTTTTTCGTCATGCCAAGTCAGATTGGGATGCCTCCTATGATCATGATCACGATCGTCCGTTAAATCGCCGAGGTAAGCGGGCGGCCCGTGCTATGGGACGTTGGCTTGCTCATACAGGACCTCTGCCAGATCTAATTCTCTGCTCAACAGCTGTTCGCGCACGATCAACCTGTACCATGGCTAAAGAAGTTGGGCGGTGGTCTGCTGATGTACAATACGAGAGAGGCCTATACCATGTAACCCCATCTGAATGGCTAGTTTTCTTAAATGAGCTAACAATGGATATCAATGTGATCATGTTCGTTGGACATCAACCTACATGGTCAGCCGTTACTGCGTTATTGACAGGGAGTGCCATCTCTGAGTTCCCCACGGCATCCATTGCCCGAGTTGATATCAATGTTGATCAATGGGTGCTGTGTACACCTGGGAGGGGGACGTTAGTCTGGCATCAGTACCCCAAGAGATTACCGGATATATATTACGATTAAAGTAGATGATAAGAGACCACGTCAATCAACATCATTTGATTCCCCAGTCTTTCATATGAATGATTTCATGCACTGTGGGGGCCGTACCTGCGCGTTCGGCCGGTGGCTTAGATCCAAACATCTCCACAAACTCGCGCTCAATGGCTTCAATGGCTTTATCTCTATCACCATCCATTCGCTTGATTAATTCATCACGCTTTAGGTAGTATTCCTGTATCAAATCCTTCATAGGTTCTTTTCCTACATAAGCCACAGGCGTGTCGCTTGAGGCATTGGGTTGATATTTCATTTTTGTTGATATCGTTTCCCAATAAGGCCCATAGCCCGCAGCAAAAATGGCGAGATCTTCAGCGATCATTTGAGTGAGCCCAGGGCTATTGTCGGCGTTCCAGTCCGAAGGCCAAAGTACCATCCAGTCAAGATACCACTGACTGCAGTCGTATGTGGAGGATTCTTCATGTTGGCGATGATCAGGGCTACGTGTAATAGGTTTCAAATACCGGCGCATGATGTTTATTGATTGAGGGTTTTAAAGATGGATATGGGTCAAAGGCCAACGCTAGTAAGATACATAATTAATGTTCTGTATTAAGATGGCGTAATATAGCTGCTCTACATTATTGGAGATAATGGACATATAAAATCAATGAAGATAAATTTGATTTTACGGACTGTGTTTATATCTATGATATAATTAGTGCCCCTCCAGAAATAGGAAATTTTCTTTGAAGTTCCTATTCTATATGACATTTATCGCAGATCATTTCGCTTGAAGATTTACGAAGATGTGTGAATTCAAGATAACAAACGACAGGGGTTATACTGAAAACTCCCGTTTTTAGTACCTTTAACGCGTAATCTATAAAATGGCCGCAAAATCTTCGCACCTAAAAAAAGATTTTATTGAGGCTATAAACCCTCACAGAATAGGCGCTTCATGATCCCTACTTTATTTTTGGACAGACACTATATAGGTTCTACAAATGGTTCTAAGCCATTTGCTTACCTCCAATTATATTTTACGTGGCACATCTGGACAGACACGAATCAGTGATTCAAGTAGATCAATGATTTTACAGCACGAACATTAAGTTCTCACAGGAAGTGCAAGATGGCACCAGAAAACACATTTGAAAGAATATAGTTTATCAGATAACAATCACCTTCTCAAAAGCGAATTTTCCAATGAATTAATTACAACAGTCTGTATTAAGTCGTTGGTCTAAATGATGATCTATATTAAAGGGCGTTTTGATCCCACTGAATTGATATAATATGATGTTAAAATCATGATTAATTGCGTGAAGATGATGGCTTTCATGACGAGTCAGAGGTCATTTATTGCGGAATGAGTCTTAATGCTTATATTCATAGAGTTTAACTGATGATCATGAACAGTATAGAAATTATTTGGAGCCAAGAAAGGGGGGTACGCATTGCCATCATTGATGGAAGAATTGATAGCTCCAATGTGTCGCAATTTGAATCCAGTTTAGAATTGGGGATCCAACCACAGGATAACGCTTTCATGATGGACTTTAAACATGTTTCATTCATGAGTAGCGCTGGATTGCGAGTGGTATTATTGCATGCAAATGCGTTTGCTCATCCCAAGACATTTTCTGTCTTTGGTTTAGCCAAATCCATGAGAGAAATTTTTGAAATCAGCGGACTTGATCAGGTCGTCAATATTTATCCTACCAAGGACCACGCTCTTGCGGCCTATCAATTCAAATCCAATGAATATTAGGATGGGAATGATCAAGTGCGCTTCATATCCTGATAGAGCAGCACACCAGAAGAACGGCTGAGTTAACCTCTTCCGACCCGATTCTCTGATCAGGGTTGTTTGATTTTTTCACTTATTAAAGTTGATCAGACCTGCACCAACAAATTCGTCTACTGATCGGGAGTGAGCTCCAGTCCTAACGTTTTTCCTTTTTGAGTTGCTGGAACGCCATCGGTCATCCAAATAGGAGCAGGCGCATCCATCAAGTAATGGTCAAAGAACTGTTGCATCCGGATTGCAAAATCCTTTTTATTCGGGTATTTGGTGAGTCCGTGTCCCTCACCGTTGTAATTGAGCATCCAGACTGGTTTTTGTAAGCGTCGTAGAGCCACGAAGAATTCAATTCCCTGATACCACGGTACCGCACCATCATCATCGTTATGAAGCATCAGAAGAGGCGTTTTGATCTTATCTGCCTGAAAAAGGGGGGAATTGTCCAAGTATCTGAGCGGGGTTTCCCACAGCGAGCCACCAATCCGACTCTGAGTACGTTCATATTGAAACATACGACTCATTCCACTAGCCCATCGAATTCCACCGTAGGCGCTCGTCATATTTACCACTGGAGCACCTGCCTCAGCGGCAGCAAATAAATCAGATTCAGTGATCATGTATGCAATTTGATACCCTCCCCAGCTGTGACCCTGAACTCCAACACGCTCTGGATCAATGAATCCCTGATTAATCAACATCGTGACCCCAGGCACAACCGCATTGAGGGCGCTTTCACCTGGATAGCCTACTTTGTAAGGGATATCTGGTACAAATACAACATAACCCCGACTGACATAAAATGAGAAGCTGATAGAAGATCGGGCCGTGGATGGCGGGCGGTATTGATGCAGACCATTGGACATCTTCTCATAGAAATAGACCATCATTGGATATGAATTTGATGGATCAAATCCGTCTGGCTTAAATAACATCCCCGTCAAGGGAATGCCGTCAAGAGACGTCCAGTTGACAAGCTCTGCGCTTCCCCAACTATAGTTTGCTTGTTGCGGATTAATCGTGCTGACCTGATTGAAATTTGAGAGATCCAAAGTGCTCGTCCATAGGTCTCTGGGATCAGAAAAGCTCTCGCGGGTAAATAGCAATCGATCCGCATTGTCGGCTTTGTGGGGAAACCCGAATTGTTTGTCCATCATAATCAATTCTTTCGGAGGCTGCTTAGAATCCAGATCCACTGCATAAAAGCCAGAAGATTTCGTTTGCATATTAAAAGCCGAAAGCAACAATTGATCGGGAACCAGCTCAGTGTCAGGATCTAAGTTGAGAACCCGTAATCGCACATTAAGTTCTCGGCCAACGCCATGTGTGACACTGTGTAGAGAAGTTAAGTTCTGTGGATTGACGGCCCAAATATCATAACGATCATAAAATAGAAACTCATCCTTAGTCCAGCCCGCATCCCCGTATGGGTCAGGCGAGAATGGCCAGTCGTGGATCTCATTATGGACAGGTAAGTCCATAGATGCAGACAAGTTAATTGGGATTCCACCGTCGGTTGATAATGCCATCCACGCGGACTGGTCACGATCCCACCAACTCATATACTTAGCGTCAGGCGAGAGCGTTGGACGATACTGAATTTTTTCGAGTACTTTTGTTTTTGATCCGTCTGATACATTGAAGAGATAAACATCATAAGCTCTGGGCGAATTCCAACTGATCTGCTGTTGATAGGGAAGGTCCGACCAACCTAATCCAATATCTAAATTTCCATCTAATCCAACGGATATATTCGGCATCTCAGGATCGGCTAGTTGAACAATTTCACCCGACTCCAGATGAACGACAGCAGAATACGAGCGCTCCTTTTCTTGATCTACATTCACTAACTGCATTGGCTGCAACAGAGGATCTTTCCAGTTCCAGATATCTAGTACCGGCACATCGTCCTCTTCGTCTTTTTGGTCTGCAGGAGGCCTGGGGGCCGTTCCAAAATAAAGGCGCTGTCCATTTTCAGAAAATCTGAGATCACCATGAGGACTGATCCACCACTCGTCCAAAAGAACATGACGGCTTGGTGTGGCCATGGTACGTGCACTGTCAAGATCACTGTGCCAATAAACCACAGCATAGTCTCCTGGATTTAATGCATGTCTCAGGTGACTTGATAAGAACGCGAACTGATTGCCAGTATCATCAAAGGTCAGCTTCGTATACTCTCCACCACCAGAGACAAGCGTATCGCGAGTGATATCGGATAAATGGATCAAAATAATGCCTGTATCCAGAGAATCAGATCCCTCATAGGTGTACACTAGATGTGCACCGTTGGGGGACACAACATAGTCCAGGACATGGGAAAACTCAGTCTTGATCCCAGTTTCTAAATCATGGACATGCAAAGTCTGCCCATTCCCGGTAGAATCTGCGTCTGATTTTTCCAGTAGATAGGTCACAACGTTAGTGAAGTCATCTGGGATTTGGAAGGATTCAACATCCGCAATATGTTGCTGTGTTCCAGTTTCTAGATCTAGAATTCCAAGACTATCTTTCGGGAGTTGATCATCTTCAAGGTCTGCCTTTTTTGCAGCACGTAGTGTATCCTCTGAAGGTGAAACTAAATAGATAGCATACTGAGAATCATGGGTGAAATTGGCCGAATGACCTCGTGAAATTTGATACACTTGCTCGCTGATCAGGCTCTGTATCATCAGGGTATCATCTCCTTTTTCAGGACCGTATTGATAGAAACTCCACTGACCATCATTGGAAATATCCCATGCAGATAAATGATTCCAGATTTCATAGACATCATGGTTTAGAGGGCGTTTCTGTGCGTGGGCGGTCGTAGAGATAAATAAGAGTGAAAGTAGCAAGAGACAAGCCTTAAACATGGGAGAATGGGTCGTTAATTAAGGAGTATTTTTCTGATCGCCATCCCAGGTATCCCCACGGGGATACGAGCCTAGAATCTTCAAGTCGGTGCTGATTTCATTTAGGTTTTCAAGGGCGTGCTGAAGGCGTAAATTTTCAATATCCCCTTCTACATCAAGATAAAACAGGTAATAGCCTGGGCGGCCAATCAATGGACGACTCTCGATCTTATAAAGGTCAAGTTCACGCAGAAAAAACACGGCTAAACTCTTAAAGAGTGCGCCAGGAATATTGTGTTTTGGTGCAAATACAATAGAGGTTTTTACAGTCGCCTTTGTGGAGGTTAATCTGGGCGCATTCTGAGGGGCCAGTGCTATAAAGCGCGTGTAATTCAGTGCATGACTTTGCAGGTCTGCGGCTAGAATCTCTAATCCATATTTCTGAGAGGCTCTTGCAGGTGCGATGGCCGCACTGGTGAGGCTGCTTTCGGATGCAATGAGTTTTGCGGCGCCTGCGGTATCATAAGTCGGAACGACTTCGGCCTGACCAAGTTTTCCTTTCAGGAACGCCTGACATTGTCCAAGCGCTTGCGGATGAGATAGAACCCGCTGAATGTCTTCTATGTGCGCCCCTGGCTTAGCCATCAAATAATGGCGAATGCGCAGAATGACTTCGCCAGTAATCTTTACCTGATGGATTCGCAAAAGATCATAATTGATGTGCACACTGCCAAAAAGAGAGTTCTCAATAGGAATAATTCCTCTGGCCGCTTGATCGGTTTCAACAGCAATAAACACATCCTCCATTGAGGGGACTCCAACGGTTGCAAAGTCTGGATAGAGTCGACCCGCGGCCTCTTCGCTAAATGCTCCAGTCTCTCCCTGATAGGCAATCGTCATAGCTACATTCGGGTTGGTGCACTGATTCCCAGAATAGACAAGCCATTGCGCAAGGTGATGGCCGTCGCTTCAGCCAATGTCAGGCGAGCCGATGCAAGGCTGTCCTGCTCTCCGAGGATTCGACATGAATGATAAAATCCTGTGAACGCCTCGGCTAAATCTCGCAGATACGTCGCAAGTCGGTGTGGTTCTCGTGACTGAGCGCACAGTAACACAGTTTCGGGGAATGAAATAATATTTTTAATCAGCGCAATTTCGGCATCATGGTTAAGCAGGGTAAGACGAGCATGGGTATGGTCAGCCTTGAGTCCGAGACTTGAGGCTTTGGTGAGCATTGAGCAGATACGGGCATGTGCGTACTGAAGATAGAATACAGGGTTTTTATCACTGGCTTGTCGGGCTAGATTCAAGTCAAATTCTAAATGTTTCTGGGCAGAACGCATCACAAAAAAAAATCGAGTCACATCGGGGGTCACTTCATCAATCAATTCATCCAGAGTGATGAAGTTTGCCATGCGAGTACTCATCTTGACCTCTTGCCCATCTCGCATCAGCGTCACAAACTGATAGATCATGACATAAATCTGGTCTGTATCATACCCTAGAACCCCCAAGGCACGGAGTATATCGGGATATGTGTCAATATGATCCGCCCCAAATATGTTGACCAACAGATCATACCCTCTCTCCATTTTATTGATGTGATACGCAATATCAGGGAGGCGATACGTCGGCTCGCCCGTTTGTTTGACCACGACAGTATCGGTCTGCTTACCCAGAGCCGATGTTTTAAGCCATGAGGCCCCATCCTTGTCATAAATCATATCTTTTTTGCGTAGCGCCGTCAGAGTATCTGAGACTGCACCAGTATCGTAGAGCGTTTTCTCGTTAAAGTAGCTATTCATTCTAATTCCTAAACGCTCAAGAGTGGAGCGAATCTCTGAGAAGATGGCGGACTTTGCAGTTTCTTCAAAAATATCTGTTGTTGTATCGTCCAACAAATCGGGTCCATAATCCGATACAATATTCTGAGCAATGCTCGTAATATAGCTGCCAAGGTATCCATCTTCGGGAAACGATTCTGCAACGGTGACGGGGGTATGATCGGGCCTCATCAGTTGCTTGGTTTTATAGTCATGGCGATGCTGTATGACGCGTGGGTCGCTGGTAAAGGATTGATTCTCTTTTGCAATCACTTCTTGGTAACGGCTACGAACAGAAGCCCCAAGCACACGCATTTGCCGCCCCGCGTCATTGAAGTAGTATTCACGCGTAACATCATAACCCACCCACTCCAATAAATTTGCCACGGTATCTCCTAAGACGGCATTGCGTCCATGGCCTACGGTTAATGGTCCCGTTGGATTTGCACTGACAAATTCAACCAGCGCATGTTGCCCCTTTCCAGTGTCGGAGCGACCAAACCGTTCCTTGAATTGTAAACATGATCCCAGCTGCTTATAGAGAAATTGATTAGAACATTTAAAGTTGATAAACCCTCCGCCTGCAACTGTAACAGCGTCCACGAAAGCGGGATCATAGTGGTCATTTAAGAACGCTTCAACAATCTCTTGTGCAATCACATCCGGTGAGCGACGCATATGACGAGCTAATTTCATCGCGCAATTCGTAGACAGATCTCCATGATCTGGATTTGCTGGGACCGATAACTCCACAACAAAATTCTCGGGCACAGATGGCAGGCCAGACAAAATCCGCAAGAGTGCGACTTTAAGGTAGTCTTTCATCCGATGATTTTGTGATCTGTTTCCATGAGAAAGGAGAAAGATCAACAGGAGGAGTCTCTTCAAGTGCGAGTGACGCTAAGCACTCACCGACCGCAGAACTTGCCTTGAATCCATGCCCTGAACAGGCGCTACCCACCACAACATTCGGATGATTGCCATCAAGGTAGTCAATCAGAAAACGCTCATCTGGTAGGTTTGAATATATGCACACGGTCGTCTTGAGGCACGCTCCTGCGGCATCTGGGATCAGATTTTCCAGTACGTAGCGTACAGGTGTTGCATCGTCAAGTGTTGTGTTTCGATTCAGAGCATCGGGGTGCGAAACTATCGGGCCTTTGTAGTGGAGGCCAACTTTGAATCCAAATCCAATGTCTGGGCACCCATAACTAAAATCTCCTTGATCATCACAGAAAATGAATGGTGGGCAGTTCAAGGGCGTACAGTTAGGCCCTGTCGGCTGAAACCATGAGTTGGTGACACGTTCTATCTTCATCGGAATCTGCACAAAGTCACACATCCAAGCACCAGATGTTAGAATGACTTTTTTGGCCTGAAAATGGTTATTCGTGGTTGTAATTGTGACAAGGTTTTGGGCGGTGTCATACGAGGTTACCTTTTCTGCGAATAGACATTTGGCCCCGTAAGTAGAAGCACGGCGTAAATACGTTCGGACACAGTGTTCGGGTTGGAGGTATCCTGCATCTGTCTCCGCGATGGCCACATGATCATGTTGGAGCTGGTAGGCAGGGTAACGGTCGCGCACTTCGTTTGGAGAAAGCAAGTGGTAGTTGATGTTTAGCGCATCTGCACTTTTCTGTGCCTGGCTGATTAGAGTACTATCCTTAGGTCCGATGGTCAAACAGCCGACTGGATGCATGAGCTGTTCTGAGGATTCGTTCTCAAGACTTGACCACAGAGTGTAGGCTCGGTTTAATAAAGGAAGGTACTCACTCCCCTCAAAGTAGGCTTTTCGATAGATCCGACTTTCGCTGTGAGTGGAGCCATAGGAATGCGGGGGCACAAACCGATCAAGCCCTAATACGCGCGCGCCCGAACGGCTAGCATGATAGAGTGCTGAACTTCCAGCTGCACCCAATCCAACAATAATAATATCATACGTCATTACACATAGAGAGAAAATTCTGCCCTCCTCATGTATGCACTGAGGGCAAGGCCTAAGATAAGAGTATTGGTCAATAGGGCTGAACCTCCATACGATAGAAATGGAAGCGGAATTCCAATCACGGGAAGGAGCCCAAGTACCATCCCGAGATTCACACACACATGAATCAAAAACACCCCAGCGGCGCCGCAGATTAGACAGATGCCAAATGGATGGTCCACCGATTGTGAAAGTCGGATCAAGCGTAGCAGAAGTGTGGTGAAGAGCAGTAGGACGATCACGCTTCCAACAAACCCCCATTCCTCTCCGACGACAGAAAATACAAAATCCGTGGACTGCTCAGGGATATAACGACCCTGAGTTTGGCTCCCTTGTTGAAATCCATGCCCCCAAAATCCGCCAGAGCCTAGTGCTGCTTTTGATTGAACAAGGTGGAAGCCGACTCCCGCGCGAAATTCATCGGCTTCAGGATTGGAGAATGATACAATTCTAGCAACCTGATGGGGCTGTAATACATAGTTCAGTGCAAATGTGGCAGTCCCGATGGTGAGAGCACTTGCCAAAATCCCCGCAGTGATCCACTTGAAGTTTTGCGTGCCCAGCCATGCTACAATTCCGACTGCAACTGTAAAGCCTATAGCGACTTGCCAATTCACGATCGCTAAGTAACCTGCAATGGGGAAGATGATGACAAGCCCCACGATTCTGAGTGGAACATTAGTACATAGCCAGAGAACTGGAAGAAGTCCGAAAAACACGAGTGCAGTTCCAAGATCGTTTTGAAAAATGATCAAGCTTGCTGGGAGCAAAAGTGTCACAGCAATCAGGCCTCCAAACACCGTGGGGCTGTGTCTTGTACGCAATGTAAAAAGATAGGCAACCATGAGTAGGGATCCTACTTTAGCCAGCTCAGAGGACTGAATACTGAGAGGACCTAAATACACCCAAGATCTGGCGCCGCTGACTTCACGTCCAAAAATGAGTGCCGCGATCAGCAGCCCAATCGTCATGGCATAGGCATAGGGAGACAAACGAATCATCCACCCCGTGGGAATGGTCAAGGCGATCACAAATGCGACAGAGGAGATTCCCAGCCAGAGGAGTTGCCTTTGAAAACTATCTTGAACCGTATTGAGCAAGAACTCTTGTGCCTCGCCATGCGTTGAGCTATAGATCGCAATCAAGCCACAACAGCACAGGCAAATCCATGCGATGAGCATTGAAAGATCAAGGTTTCGGTACCAACGACGCATCACAGATCATTCTCAGAAATAAGGGATTCGCTTACCGCAGACAGGGCACGATCCATGCGAATTGTCTTTTGCCAAGAAGGAGGGATGTCTCCTTTGAGATATTGCTCCGCAAGTAGACTAGCAATTGGGGCTGCGCAGTGACTGCCATCACCGGTATTTTCACACTGAACGGCGAGAGCAATTTCGGGGTCATCAAACGGGGCAAACATGATGAACACCGAATGATCCGTGAGATCGCCAGGTGCCTGAGATGTCCCAGTCTTTCCACCACTGGGAATTCCAGGAATTTGAGACATTACGCCAGTGCCATTCTCCATCACTAGTCGCATTCCTTGACGTACGAGATTCATGTGAAGAGTATCAACTTGGAGTTCAATCGGATCAGGTAAGTTCGCGAGGGGAAAGGATTCACTGGTTTCGGGATTGACAAAATGAGAGACCAGATGCGGAGGGTGAAGCGTTCCGCCATTAGCGAGTGCGGATGCGTACCGTGCTAGTTGAAGAGGAGTGACACCCATATCCCCCTGGCCAATCCCTAAATTCATCCGTAAATTACGACGAAGATAAGCGGGAGAGGAACTAAAATATGCGGAATCAGGAATCAAGCCGCTTGTTTGCTCTCTTAAATCAAATGGTGATTTGGATCCAAACCCAAACTGATTGGCAAACTTGTGAAAGGAAGTCATAGTCATTCTCCGCGCTATTTCAAAAAAGAATGTATTACAGGAGTATCTAATGGCATCTAACACGTTGACTGAGCCATGGGCATCTAAGCACCGAAAAAATCGACCTCTACCGACAGGGTGGTAGCCAGGGCAGTAGATGGTTGTTTCATGCCCATCTTCTCCAAGGAGTCCCTCAGAGAGTGCGAAAAGCGCCATGAACGGCTTCCAAGTAGATCCAGGAGGCATGAGATTCATGGTTGCACGATTGTACAATGGTTTTTCAGCATGACGAATCAGGTCGCTCCAAATATCACTTTGAATGCCATCATCAAATAATTCGAGGGGGTAATCGGGCTTGCTGACCAGCGCAATGATGCTCCCATCATTCGGATCTAAGGCAATTGCAGCACCACGTTTGTTTACAAACAGTGATTCTGCGAGCGCTTGAACGCGAGAATCCAAGGCCAAGTGTAAGTCGTAGTACGCGCGCGGTTTCTGATCTGCCTGCCCCTGAGCATAGGTCATCACCTCTAAACCATAGATATTGACCCACCGGCGGGCAATACCAGGAACCCCCCGGAGCCAGGGTTCATACGAGTGTTCAACTCCTGTTTTTCCCAAAAAATCTCCCTGTCTGTAGAGCAAAGAATCAGAGTTACCATGGATAGAAAGCAGTTCATCTGGGCTGATCTCAGCAATATAACCTAAGGCATGTGATATCCGAGCATCGGTTGGATAATGCCGTCGATGATTAATCTCAGTGCCTACACCTGGAAGGAGATATGTATCTTCAATAACGCGGCTGTATTGTTCAAAGGATACATTGGTGAATGCAGGACTCGGTTGGTAGGAATTGAGCGACCGTGCCTCTTCAAGCCGCTGAGAGATCACTGAATCCGATGTCTCAAGATGCTGAGCGAGACGGTGGATATGAGATTGATCAAAATAGGTTGGAGTGAGCGTAATTGTGTATTTTGGAACATTATGAACCAACACGACACCATTGCGGTCGTAGATTGAACCACGCGCAGGGACGACACGAATGTTACGCAGGGCGTTACCATCGGCAATCTCTGAGTGATCCTGTTGCTCAACAACCTGTAGACGAAATAGTTGTAGCAGTAAGATCAAGACTGACAAAATAACGGCGCAGTTAAATAGGATATATCTGGTTTTAGTCACTGGTTATCGTTGAAGAAAAAAATTACAAAAAGGGAACTGTATGCCAAGTTATGCCTATGATCATGTAAAGTTCAATAATGTTCCTTAAACTTAACCAATCATAAGGTAGGTGACTTCATGAGCAAAATCTGGAAAGTGAGTGCACTGATGGCCCTACAGGCTCTGATACTGTTATCTTCGGTGATAGCACAGCAATTTGGACGTAACAAAGTTCAGTACGACAACTTTGATTTCCGGAGTTTTCAGACCACTCATTTTGAGTTTTACTACTACCCTGAGCAAAAGGTGGCAGTTCAGGATGCCTCACGGATGGGAGAGCGCTGGTATCGTCGGCATTCGCGTACATTTCTGCGTGACTTTCATGAGCGTAAACCTGTGATTTTTTATGCGAACGATGCCGATTTTCAGCAGACCAATGTCATTGGGGGTAGTATTAGTCAGGGAGTTGGAGGCTTCACAGAAAGTCTGAAAGAGCGGGTTGTGATGCCGTTAGCGGGTATCTATTCGGAGACGAATCATGTACTTGGTCATGAACTAGTTCACAGTTTTCAGTATGACATTGCTTTATCTAGAGGGGATAGTTCACGCTTTGCTTTGCAGTTGATTCCTCTGTGGTTGGTTGAGGGAATGGCGGAGTACTTGGCAACTGGCCGAGAAGATGCGCACACGGCCATGTGGATGCGAGATGCTGCGTTACGAGATGATTTGCCTACGATTGAGGACATGACCACCCGAATGAATCAATACTTTCCGTATCGCTACGGCCAGGCCTATCTAGCGTATGTGGGTGGAAAATATGGAGATGCCGCGGTCACCAATCTATTTAAGTTGGGAGGGCGTGTCGGAGTTGACTCTGCGTTTGTGTATACGCTGGGTATCACAACGGATTCACTGTCTGTTGAATGGGCCCAGGCAATACGAGATGCCTACCTCCCTTTGATGGAATTCAAGACGCACCCTGATAGCGCCGGGATGGCGATTCTTTCCGAAGACCTCAGTGGAGGTGCCATGAATCTCTCACCTTCGGTCAGCCCAGACGGGCAGTACATTGCGTATCTCAGTGAGCAGGATCTGTTTAATATCAATTTATTTGTCGCTGATGCAGCCACTGGAAAAACGATTCGCAAACTGCAGGCAACCAATTCAAACCCTCATTTTGATAATATTCGGTTTATCAACTCAGCTGGCTCGTGGTCTCCTGATGGCAAGCAGTTTGCTTTTGTCACATTTGTTCAGGGCGATAATGAGATTTCAATCTGGAATCTTGACAGCGGAGCGATTGAAGATCGGATTCGTGTGGGCGGAGTGAGCGCTCTCATGAATCCTGCATGGTCTCCTGACGGGCAGTCTATTGCATTCTCTGGAATTGATGGGGGAATCAGTGATTTATATGTTTACGATTTTGACCAGCGTCAAGTACAACAGATTACAAGCGATCGGTATGGTGATCTGCAGCCTGCGTGGTCGCCGGATGGAAAGACCATCGCTGTAGTTACGGACCGGGGCCCTGACGGAACCAATTTTGAGACGCTTGAATTTGCTTCCACTCGGCTTTCATTGATTAATCTTGAGACTGGAAGTCATCAAATTTTGCGTCCATTTACTACGGGTAAACATATTAATCCTCAGTTCTCCCCAGATGGGCAGAGTCTTTACTTTATCAGTGACCATGATGGATTCTCTGATCTATACAGATACCATTTGAGTGAACAGAGCACGTATCGTGTGACGAATCTAAAAACAGGGATTAGTGGAATTACAGCCCTTTCGCCAGCGATGTCGGTGGCATCTCAGAATGGTAGAGTTGTATTTTCAGTATTTCATGGTGGCGATTATTCGGTCTTTGGACTTGACGGCGACGAATCCATTGGGACATTAATGAAGGAAACTCCTCCAAGTAACGCACATATCCTTCCTCCTCAAAGTGCAATGAATGAAGGTGTCGTGGCGAATTATCTAAATGACCCATTGACGGGATTGCCAGCGCCTCGACAGGCGATTGAACAAAACTATAGATCTCGCCTGCGACTTGATTATGTTGCGCCCCCTTCACTTGGCGTATCTGTTGGTGGGTATTATGGGGGTGGTGTCTCAGGAGGTGTTGGCTTTTATTTTAGCGATATGCTTGGAAATCAAAACCTTGGAATTATTGCTCAGGCCAATGGAACATTTCGAGATATTGGGGGCGTTGTTCAGTATATGAATCGTGGACGACGCTTTAACTACGGAGGGGTGATTGCACATATTCCACTTCTGACGGGTTATCCAAGACAGGGGTTCAATCAATTCGGCGAGTATGTGATTCAGGATCTTCGTCAGCGGTTATACATTGATCAACTTCGAGGAATTGGATCTTATCCTCTATCTACGACGCGCCGCTTTGAGGTGTTTGGAGGCTTTACACGTTATGGTTATGACATTGAAGCCTATACGTATACGTACACTGCTTTTGGAATTCAGCGCGAGCGACAAAGAGCCGAAAAGTGCAGTGGATTACCCCCCGAGGAGCGCCGCACCGTTTGGGCATGTGAGCCAGATGGTTACTATTATTTTGACGCGGGTCTCGCTTATGTAGGGGACTTTAGTAATTTTGGCTTTACATCTCCATCGCAGGGTGGGCGGTATCGCTTACAGGTTGTGCCTCGATTCGGAACTCAGAATTTTATTAGTGTTCTCGGGGATTACCGCAGATATTTCTTTGTGCGGCCAGTGACCTTTGCAGTGCGTGGGATGTTTTCTGCCAATTTTGGGGCACAAGAAGATCAGGTGTTTTCACGGGAGACATTATATTTCCCTTATTATCAAGGATTTGTACGGGGATATAGTTATGCCTCGTTTGACTTTACCAGAGAGTGTAGAGATACTGACTGTACTGTCTTTCGGCGCTTGTATGGAACTCGGTCAGCTCTGGCTAGTGCTGAAATTAGATTTCCCCTACTTGGGACTGAGGCATTGGGGCTCATCAATTTCCCCTATCTTCCAACAGAGATTCTGGGGTTTATTGATGCAGGGATGGCGTGGAATGAAGGTGATAACCCATTCTCATTGCTCAAGTTTGAACAGAACTCATTTGAGCGTGTGCCGGTTGTCAGCGTTGGCCCCTCTGCGCGGTTCAATTTGTTAGGCTATCTGATTTTTGAGATCTATTATGCTTATCCATTCCAGCGGCCAGACAGAGGCGGACATTTTGGATTCCAGTTCTTACCAGGTTGGTAAGAAGCGATGGAAGCAATTCTGAGACGCTGGCTTTTGGGTTTAGATCCTGAGTTTGCTCATCGGATAGGCTTTGCTGCGGCCTGGATTGGGGATCAGATTATCCCTAGATATATCCAGAAGTCATTTGAGTACGAGCATCCAATTCTTGAGCAACGAATCTGGGGAATGGACTTCCCGAACCCTGTTGGATTGGCTGCGGGCTGTGACAAAAACGGATTGCTTCTTTCGTTTTGGCAGCGATTGGGCTTTGGGCATATAGAGATTGGTTCAGTTACATTGAATCCTTCAGCGGGCAACCCAAAGCCGCGTCTTTTCCGAATTCCAGAGGATCGTGCAATCATCAATCGATTAGGATTGCCCAGCAAGGGTGCTCGGAAAGTTGCCCAGCGCTTGTTACGGGTTTCGGATCATAAAATCCCTGTTGGAATTAATATTGCTCGTACTGACACAGGAGATTCAGTCGTTGAGGATTATAGCCGTTGTGTTGGTTATTTATTGCCGCATGCGAAGTATTTGACGATTAATATCTCATGCCCTAACACAGAAGGAGGAAAAATTTTAGAGGTCATAGATCTCCTTGATGCATTGCTATCCAGACTCAGTCAACAGGTTGGAAAGCAAGTTCCGATTTTATTGAAATTATCTCCACCTGAAACATCAAAGGTCGTTTATGATAGCCAGCCAGAGGCGATCCTTGAAACGGCGATGAGCCATGAAATAAATGGCTTTGTTGTATGCAATACCGCAGAAGATCGCGCTGGATTAGCAACAAATAAGGGGCGATTAAATAAGATTGGTCATGGAGGCTTGAGTGGTCCACCGATTCATCACAGGTCGATCCAGATGATCAAATATGTTCGAGCGAATGTGGGGTCAGACTATCCAATTATTGGGGTTGGCGGCGTTTCATGTGCTAGGGATGTATATTCAATGATCTGCGCAGGTGCTTCACTTGTGCAACTCTATACGGCCTTGGTCTATGAGGGACCTGCTCTCATTAAGAAAATCAAACAAGATTTAGTCAAATTGCTTCAATCAGACGGGCATACATCTGTTACGTCAGCGATTGGAACATTTCGCAGAAATAATAAATAAAATAGTTTTTTAATTGGGTATCCGAATGATCGCCCTCTGATAGCATTATACTTATTGTCTGCCAATTCAACTAAAATGCCAACTCTGAGCTTCCTAATATTTCTTTCTGTGATTCCAAGTAGTGAAATTGAATCTTCCATTCTGCCCCCCCCCCATTTTTTCGTCGCTCCGTGATTTCTGGTCTGCACCTGCCCTTTCAGATGTAGCACGTTACGCCGAGGATGTCGCTACTTTTTATGTGCGAGGAGATGCCGATGTTATTTCTTCAAGCACGGTCCTATTTTCTGATCTGAACAGCATCCATGAAAAGGCATCTCCTGAGGCAAATAAACGAACGCCCAGAAAACCAACGAATGTGGCCGTCGTGCCTGGGAATGCTGACCGGGATTCATGCACAGAATATAACTGTTTTACGATTTCATGGACGAACCAACCAGAATCGGGTAAATCCATCACAGCATTTGAGATGCAGGCCTCTGAGAATGGAAGAACTGGATGGGCAACAGTTACTTATTTTCCCGTCCTAGTTACCTCTACGCTTTTTGAACATGATTTAGGGGCTGGCACCACGCTCTATTTCAGGGTGCGTACAGAGGATTCGGATGGTTGGGGCCCGTGGTCCGATCCTGTCTCCGGTACCAACAAGGCGACTCCCCCGGGCGAAGTTTCTTCGTTAACGGTGACGTCCGTCAGCCCGTCCATTATTCATCTTTCGTGGTCGGCCCCCACCTATGATGGGGGATCGCCGGTCACGGGGTATACGGTAGATATTCGGACCGTCACTCCGGAGACCTATGTACGTCTGGACGAAACGACGTCCACAAGTTACAGTGTCACGGGGCTAAATCACTCGATGCAATACCGAATTGTTGTGCGGGCCCGCAATAACGCGGGTTCCGGGATCTCAACATCCATAACCGCCACGACCGCGGCCGCAACCAGGCCAGATGCCCCGACCGGTCTGACCGCAACGGCGACGGGGCGAACGACCATCAACCTACGTTGGACGGCTCCAGCCAACAATGGCGGGGCACGAATTACAGTCTACCAGATTGAAGTATCCACGGATGGTGGGAACACATTTGGCTCGCTGGTCGCGCGTCATCCGACGACTTCCTATTCGCATACGGGCCTGACCGCAGGTGTGACGCGGCATTACCGGGTCAGTGCGATCAACTCGGCAGGTGCAAGCGCGGCATCTAACATTGCTAATGCGACCACGGCGAGTGATGACAGAGATGGGGATGACGACGACGCAACTACGCCAGCGCTCACATTTGCCGTGGCCTCGGCCAGCGTGGATGAAGCGGCGGGCACTTATCCGATCAGCGTCACCCTCAGCGCCTCATCCAGCACGGCGACCACGCTCAGTTATACCCTGTCAGGGACGGCCACCCAGGGCTCGGACTATACGATTCAATCCTCGGTCACACTAAATGGCACCTCTGCACAGATTCCGATTGTGATCGTTGATGACCAAGACGAAGAACCCGACGAAACCGTCATCGTGACCTTGGTGAGTAGCACCGCCTATACACTTGGATCCATCACAGCGTTTACGCTCACCATTACCGATAATGATGCTGTGGCCTTATCGTTTGCTCAGACGCTGGATGATCAATCCTATTATGTCGGGTTAGCCATTGACGCTCTCATGCTTCCAGCCGCGCGGCAAGGAACATTGCCCTACAGCTACAGACTCACCCCAGAATTGCCTAAAGGTCTCATCTTTGACGCATCCACGCGAATTCTAAGTGGCACCCCCACCGAAGTCACGGCCCCGAACACCTACACCTATACGGCGACCGATGCCAGTGCTCATTCAGTGATGCAGCAGTTTACCATTGCGATTGTTCAGGCCGAGGCCTTGGCCTTGACCGAAACGGTCAACGATCAGAGAGTTCCCGTGCAGAGGCTGCTGAAAGACCTCGTCTTTCCCGTTGCCACAGGCGGCATTGCCCCTTACAGCTACACCTTAACCCCAGAGCTCCCCAGTGGACTGATGTTTGATGCGACCACGCGTACGCTGAGCGGAACGCCCTCCGAGGTGGCCACGGCTCAGACCTATACCTACAGCGCACAAGATCAAGCGGGAACGCGCACAGAGCAAACCTTCACGCTTGAGGTGTATCAACTCTCGTTTGCCGAGACGGTGCCAAATCAGACGTATATGCGCGCTCAGCCCATTGATCCGCTGACGCTTCCAGAAGTCACAGGCGTAGCTCCGATTACCTACACCTTAACCCTACTGGATCTTCCACTTGGGCTTCGCTATGATGGTTCATCCCGAACGATCCGTGGCACGCCCACAGACGTTATGCCGCCAGTCTCTTTGACCTACAAGGCCACCGATGCCAATGGAGCGAGCGACAGTCTGATGTTTACCATAGAGGTTGTGTCACCGGTCAACACCGAAGATGAAGCGGGGCTGCCTGAGGCGTTTCAAGTGTATCCGAATTATCCGAATCCATTCTACAGGTCAACACATTTAGTCTTTGATCTGCCGTGGCCTGCGCAGGTGCAGGTGGAGGTTCTGGATGTCATTGGGCGGCGCATGACTGCGCCCCAAGAAGTACATCTCAGTGCAGGATGGCGGCATGAATTAGAACTGAGCGACCTGGGACTCCCCTCGGGGGCGTATCTGTATCAGATCAAAGCAATGTCTCTGGATGACAACTCAAGCTCGGTCTACATCGGCCACTTTGTAAGTGTACATTGATAGGGCAGGATTGAGTCTGTCCCTAAATCTGCCTGCCAGGAACCATCTCACCTCAACTACTGGGGATTGGAGAATTTATACGACGGACATGAGCCCTGCTTGAACACCATTGGAACTTTTCTTTATTGCATAGGTTAATATATTTGTTCTCATTTTGAGGGTTTTTTGTTAGCCCCGCTATACGCTTGCCGTGGAGCGGGGTTTTCTTTGGATTGAGCTTATCCATTATCATAACCTGCTACTGCTTCCTCCCAATAAATGACTTTCAACAAAGGTCCATAGACAGATCATCAGGACTATTTGAGATGCTGATCACGAAAACATATATGCCAGGAAAATGTCATGATCCAAGAAGCATTAATTAGCCATCTAGTTCTGATCATGAGTGGCTGTGGATCGCTTCCTCAAATATTAGACGTATTGAATTCCTTTACAAAATTGTTAATACTTCTGTATATCATGGCCACTCATCCACCAGTGTGGGTAATAGAATAATTGCCAAAAGCTCGGTGCCTCTATATTTGAATTAACATCCACATCTATATTGGATTGAAATATAACCTCACCATTAAAGTCATGCATCTCAGACAAAGTCCTGTCATAACCCCTCTTGTTGATTGAAGAATTTTTTTGGAGATGGGTGCTAGGCATTCATTTTTTATCATCGCTCCTTTGTGGCTAACAGCATTTATCGTCAGTTGCCAGCTGTTTATCGTTGCCCCTCTGCTACCAGTCATTCAAGATGAACTACTCAATCAACATGATCCATCAGATTTCAAGCTTGGATTGTTGGGAACGGCTTATTCAATCTCTCTTGCAATTTCCACATTGATCGTTGGTCCGATTTCTGACCGCATTGGGCGGCGGAAAGTGCTTGTTATGGGCACATCTCTGATTGCAATCGTTCTTCTACTGCACAGTGTCGCCAGATATTATGAATCATTGCTCATCATGCGTGCTCTTACAGGGGTTGCAGCAGGTGCTTATAGTGGAAGCATGGTTGCATTCGTAGGAGATTACTTCCCTTATAATCGCCGTGGCTGGGCCACTGGATTGATCATGACTGGAGTCGCAGGTGGACTCATTATCGGGACACCTGGTGGAATTTTAATTGCAAATACGTTCGGGTTTCAGGCGCCTTTTATTGTTTTTGGCGGAATTATGGCCCTTGCCTGCTTCATGGCTTACTGGTTTCTGCCAGAGACTGCTTCTGGTGAAACCCAGCTTTCAATTCCGATGGCATTAATGACCTATCATGAACTATTGAAGAAACCCCATCCATTGGCAGGAATTGTGGCGTATTTTCTTCTGTTCGCAAGTATCGGATTTTTTATTTTCTTTTTTCCAAAATGGCTGGAAGAAGATCTTGGAATTTCAATCCAACAATTGGCGTTGTTGTTTGTCATTGGTGGAGTTGGGATCGTCACAGGAACAACCTCGGGGGGCATACTCTCCGACCGCTATGGACGCAAACCGATCATCATCCTCACCTCTCTGGCCATGGCGCTTGTACTTCCCTTAGTCATCTATTTCGCACAAGGATTAATGAGCGCGACCATTTTGACGACCGTCATTTTGTTGCTAGGTGGTATGAGAACGGGGCCAATCATGGCTCTACTGACAACACTCACCTCCGATGCGCAACGTGGCTCACTAATGGGGTTAATCATAGCAGCTGGCCAATGTGGACTAGGAATTTCCATCGCTACCTCTGGATGGATTTATGAATCTTTAGGTTTTGAGTACAATGTCTTGGCAAGTACTGTAGCGATTGTTATAATGGCTGGATGCGTCTGGAAATTGCTCCCCGAGCCTTAAAGAACCCTGAACAAGACACCAAGTGTAAACAACTGCTTTTGTTGCACATATGGCGCTAGATCTCTGTCGTAAAGTGCAGTGTACTCTGCATTGACCTGAAGCCATGAATTGACTTTCATGGTCAGGAATGTTTCCCATGTAGAATCTGGAGACTGCTGATTAAATGCAAGAAAGAGCGTTAAGATGGATCTCAGATGAACATTCGTAAAAATTGTCCGCTCAAAATTTATATATCCGGCCGATCCGACCTGCCAACGAAGAGGGTGATCTGTGGACACTTTATAGCGACTTCGGAGCTCTTGAATTGTAACAATCGTTTGTTTTGCGGCTATGCCTAAGCGGATATTAAGCCAATCTCTTACAGGATAATTCAAAGCAATCGTTTGAGTTAGAATTCCAGGAGACAGAAATCCAGAGATTCGCTCACCTTCAATGGTAAGATCGGTTTCGTTGTACTGATAGCCTTTGGCAAACTGAGACCGAAAATCAACCGCAAGTGCAGGGTTGAGTTCACCAAAAATTGAGATATTCGAAAAATTAAAGGCACCTTGCAACAGTATCAGATCATCTGATTTACGTAGCTCAATGGCATCCTGCTTAACGACTCCAAACGCGAGGCGAGCTTCATACTCTTGTTGATTCTGTCCAGATGTTTTTGAAGCCTTCACATTAAAGCTTGAACCCAGCGCAAGCGAACTGATCCCTCCTTCATACCATCGCCAGAAGCCAACCTGCGAAAATGAGACCTTTCCGTAAGCTTCCGCGCTCCATGTAGAGTTAGATTGTGCAACAGTATTAACGACAGATGCTAGACAAATGATTATCAGTGTGAGACCTTGAGCGACAATGTGCAACTTACAAAAACTAAGTGCCATGTACTCTGACGAAAGTGATGTAGCAATGGATCGTGCACTGAAGGATGATTCAACAGCAATCCAATGCGGATTGGCATAACCTCGCGTTAAGCATTCGCCAATTGAATACGAATACGATTTCTGGCACGATCAAGCGATTGCTCTGCGCGGATACGGTCTCCATCGGTAGTGGCGGCCTCTATACGCTCTAAGGCCCGCTGTTCAGCTTTTTTTGCGCGCTCAGTATCAATCTCCGAAGCAGATTCCGCTGTTTCAGCAAGGACGGTAACCACATTTCCAATCACTTCAATAAACCCACCGCTGGTCGCAAAGACGGTTTTTTCTGAATCCGAAAGTGTCACAACCAGAGGACCAACACTTAAAGAGGCTATCATTGGGGCGTGATTATAAAGAATCTGAAAACTGCCGTCAATACCCGGGGCTCGCAGTCCAACCGCAAAGCCCTGAAACACCCGCTTATCTGGCGCGACAATATCAACCTGAAGTAATCGCTGGGCATCACTCATGAGTCCTCTGCAAGTTTTCGTTCCCCGTCTTCAATGACCTCATCAATGGTGCCTTTATAGGTGAAGGCGGATTCAGGCAGATGGTCAAGGTCTCCCGAGAGAATCATTCGAAACCCCTTGATTGTGTCTGCAATTTTTACATATTTCCCCTTCGCTCCTGTAAACTGCTCAGCTACAAAGAATGGTTGACTCATGTAGCGCTCGGCGCGCCGAGCACGCTGAACAACAAGTTTATCCTCATCAGAGAGTTCATCCATCCCTAAGATTGCAATGATGTCCTGCAATTCTTTATATCTCTGCAGAAGTTGTTTGACATCTTGTGCAGTAGAATAGTGTTCTTGTCCAACAACTCGAGGAGTCAGGATGGTGGAATTAGAGTCTAGAGGATCAATGGCGGGGTATAATCCCAAAGAAGCGATTCGCCGTGACAACACGGTTGTAGCATCAAGATGTGCAAATGCGGTTGCAGGCGCTGGGTCAGTGAGATCATCAGCTGGCACATAAATGGCCTGAACGGATGTAATTGACCCACTCTTGGTTGAAGTGATTCGCTCCTGCAACTCACCCATCTCAGTGGCGAGCGTGGGCTGATAACCAACTGCACTGGGCATACGGCCAAGCAAAGCGCTTACTTCTGAACCAGCTTGTGTAAATCGGAAAATATTGTCCACGAACAATAAGACATCACGTCCTCCAAGATCTCGGAAGTATTCGGCAATGGTCAATCCACTCAGAGCGACTCTCGCTCGGGCGCCAGGCGGCTCATTCATCTGCCCAAAGATCAGGCTGATGCTACTCTCTTTGATGAGATCCATATCAACCTTGGATAAATCCCAATCACCCTCTTCAAGGGCGGCTCTGAACTCATCACCATACTGCATGACACCGCTTTCAATCATTTCGCGTAACAGATCATTGCCTTCGCGAGTTCGCTCTCCAACCCCTGCAAAAACAGAAAGCCCCTCATGGGCTTTTGCGATATTATTGATCAATTCCATGATCAATACGGTTTTTCCGACACCCGCACCACCAAAGAGACCGATCTTACCCCCCCGGGCGTACGGTTGAATTAGATCCACCACCTTGATACCCGTCTCCAACATTTCAATACTCGTTGAAAGATCACTGAATGGTGGTGGCTGGCGATGAATCGGCAAAGAACTCTCTGCTTTAGGTTGTGGTAATCCATCAATAGCACGGCCAACGACATTGAAGAGCCGTCCTCGAATATCTTGACCAGTCGGCATGGAAATGGGTTGCCCAGTACTGGTAACCGATACGCCTCGTGTTAATCCGTCAGTGGAGTCCATCGCAATGGTCCGCACGCGATTTTCTCCTAAATGCTGCTGTACTTCTAGCACAAGCGGTTCCTGACTATCACGGGAAATCTCGAGAGCATCCAAAATATCTGGCACTTCTTCTGCAGAGAATGCAACATCAACGACAGGCCCAACCACCTGTACGACTTGACCAGTTGAGGTCATCATGGTTAATAAAGGTTAATGAGTATTTATCGTGATTTCAACCATCTTCTCTGTGACTCATAAAACGTAGTCTATCAGTCATCAATGTCAATCAAGATGGATAGAAATGAAAATTTTAGATTCAAGATGTCCTTTAACGATGATCCACTGAGATGGCTTCATTTTTGATGAATTAAAGATATAATAGAATGGGGAAGGTTTCACTGCGGAGCTTAATTTCCCTATAACTTTAACCATTCTCATGTTATCTGATCCATCTACCCCGGTTCGTTACTACGTTGGACTTGATGTTCACCGTGACACCATTTATTCATGCGTATATGACGCGTCTGCGAGGCGTTGTTGTGAGCAACGGGATATCTATGTTCACAAGGAGAAAAGCCTTGGCCGGCTTGTGGACTCCCTACGTTCCAAATACGGTCATTTCCGTTGTTGTTACGAGGCATCTTTTAGTGGCACGGCTCTGTACGATTCTCTGACGCATCTGGGCGTTGATTGTGCTATCATTGCACCAGGATCCATTCCCAAGCGCGCGGGCGATCGGATCAAAACCGATCGGCGCGATGCCAGAAAACTTACCAAGTATTTTGCATCTGGGCTTCTGACCGAATGTTTTGTTCTGGATGCAGAATTGAGAGCGGTGCGAGGACTACTGCGGTGCCGTGAGGGACTTGTGACCAACCTGACGCGCTCCAAAAATCAAGTCATTCATTTTTTGCATGCCCAGGGACATTGTTACAATTCGGGTCGCTACTGGACCAAAAGGTTCAAGGCTTGGATTAATCAGGTGAACTTAGATCAGCCCTATGATGAGGTTACCTTACGGGGATACTTAGACGATGTGGCTTATTTTCAATCTCGCATTGAACATATAGACAAAGATATCCTGGTCGCATCCGAGTCCTTCCCATTGAAGAAACAGCTCCAGATCTTGCAGGGTTTTCGAGGCATTGGATTGATTTCGGCCATGCACTTGATGTGTGAAATTGGAGACTTCCGGCGATTTGAACGCGCGACAAATCTCATGGCTCACTTGGGATTGGTTCCCTCTCAACGATCATCGGGGAACACCATTCGGGCGGGTTCCATCACAAAGACGGGGAATGCCTATGCACGAAAGGTTTTGGTGAGTGCAGCCTTGAAATACAGGCATACTCCACGAATCAGTGTTGGGCTTGAGGAACGCCAGAAAAAGTGCGATGCCTCAACGATAGCCATGAGCCAACGGGCTCAAAAACGTTGTCACAAACGATTCAAACATCTCATTCACTGGAAGCCATCCAAAGTCGTAGCGGTTGCAGTGGCTCGCGAACTGGCAGGCTTTCTTTGGGAAGCATTGCAACCACACGCAAATGAGAGCACAGAAACGTGAACGACTGGTGGGCTTTCTCGGGGAGCTACAACTCCCGTTCAGAAAGCTGAGAGACTGTAGTTGACCGATCCTCATGGAGAAAGAGTCCGAAGCAAAGATGGAGGGCCCAAGATAATTTCCATCGGTAGAGATTCTCGCGAGCCCGAGTTTAAAGATCTTGACAGCTCCGACGTATTCAAATATTGAGCATTATGGCTTATTGCCTAGCATGCGGACACCAGATTGAAAACCGTCGAAAGTGCTAAGGGCTCTTTCTCCATGAGGATCCGTCTAAATTACAATAAAATGTAATCACAATTCATACATATCGCCCCAATATGGAACCTTCCATTCTACACCAGGGAATTATATTACGTGAGTAACCCATAAATGGAACTATTCTATTTTGGAGAGTCTAATATAACAGAACAATAGGATAGAGGTGAATCTACCCTATTGCCTACCATAACATCAACTGACACTTGATATCATGCCTGTTCAAAAGGCTTCTAACTCTTCCGATCAAAACTGTTCCTACCGTGAAATAGAGTACCGCCTATTATCTGGCACGCAGTGGAAAGCCCATCTCTTGTCAGGACTTTGCGGAGCATGTAGGCTTGTATGGAATATGATCCTTGAACAAATCAACAACGAAGTCAAAGATCAGGATACGGACAACTCATCCACTTCTTTTTATTCGTTAATTAAACGATACCCTCTTTTGCGTAAAGAAACGCGTTGGTTATCTAGTGCCCGTCCAGAAAAGCACCTAACAGCGCTGAATCGCCTATTCTGGACGGGCACTAAATATTAAAAATCCGAGGATGGATTAGAAGTTTTCAATAATGTTACTTCCAAATCAAATAAAGAATATCAATATAACCTCTTGACTCATTGATCTCTATTCCATTAGCATTGAATTTGTGGAATGTAGTGATCAAGATCGAGATTACTGGCGATTAAGAATGCTTTTATACCAGATTTTGATCCTGTCTGCCATCAATTCACGGCGCATAGCCAAAAAATCATCATAATCAGGGATTGATCCGTCAAGAAGAGTAAGTGGAATACAGTTCTGGTTGAAATTTTCTTTAAGTTCATCAAGTTCTGTAATCCCGCCATAACGGATTTTTCCCCCATTAACCTGCTCAACAAGCTGAGGGAAGTAAATCGCAGGCGGGTTGTCTTTAATAGCTATATTAATTTCACTTTGAGTGATGGCATAGTTAGCTATCTGATTATAGCGACCTCGGGACAAGCCTTTTTTCTTGATTAAATAATTGCGAGGAAAGACATGATGACGATCTCCGTGATTGAGCAGTAACTCTCTTACATGGATTTCAGTTGATAGGAATCCCTTATCATTCAAGGATATCTGTGCTGCTTGAAAAGCAATAAAATAGGGACTAGTAGAACTTGAAGTCTCCATAAGCTGCGGAAGCATCCCCGTCCAGAAACTATCAGGGAGTTCGTTTTCAATGATAGATTCAGCATAGCGGTGTAATCCTTGGGTAGCTATCTGTCGAATATCATAATCAAACACAGTTTCAGAACTTCCAGAGTAACGTCTTTTGAGAATTGACATCGCATACCATCGTCGGATTAATCTCTCAATTTCATGCTTAGGAATTCCCTCCTCGCACCCCTGCAAGTACATGATAAATGCAAAATTCACAGCATTCTGATTCCTGATAAGGTTAGAAGTTAGAAATCCTGAAGACCGTAGAATCATGGTAAGACATTCAAAATTTGTTTTATTCATGAATTTAAATACCCCTTTCTTTAATTGTTCAAATGTGTTTTCCACGATTTCTTGTTCGTATTCCCGAGTTTGAAAGTTTCGACCAGAAAGAAGAGATACTAAATCTTGAAGTTTACCGCGTTTAAACTGAGAAGTGAAGGCCACTCTCAGCATGTCAGTATAATTAGGGTCATATAAGTCATCTTTGACATTTTTAAGCCATGTCATTTTTTTCCAGTAAGTAGACCCTTCAAAATCATGATCCTGCTCTAACGTTGAATAGGATTCGGGAGCAATTGCAAGATGGCAGAAATAATCAATTGCTTTACGTAAAGCGTTGCCTTCATTGCTTTCATTAGCAGCGATTTTTGACATAACAAAGTCTGCTTGTGATAGAGCGGTACCAGCTGAGTTCACTCGAATGAAAATCTCAGTAACGGTGTCAATGTCAAGATTATCAGCTAAATTGATAATCCCAACTTGATGATTCACGATTTTGTCAACCTTTGTAATCACTTTACGGATGTCAGAACGAGCAACCCCAGGATTGTTGAAAACGTACCGTTCAACTATTTCATACAGATCTGAGTCAGGGGCAAAAACTGTAGAGATGTCAGCAATCCATGTGCGATCTTTTTCTATGGCCGGATTACGAACTTCAAAGCGTTCTTCAATAGGGTTAAAGGCAATCCGAATTTTCACTTTCCGATAATTTTTGGTAAGTACTTGTTGTCCAAGAAGTGAGGTCATCAGAGCAGTCACTCTTTGTTGCCCATCAATCAAGATTCGCTTCCCGCGAGAAAATGTGCCATCCTTCAGTTTGATTGAAGGGTTTCGCCAAGAAATCAGATAACCTATAGGATATCCATTGTACAGCGAATCAAGTAGGTTTCTTACCTGGGTGGAATCCCAAACAAAGGGGCGCTGAATTTCGGGGATGGCGATTTCTTCCGACTTCACCCATGTTAGGATAGTATCGATCGGATGGGAAGCAACAGAATAGAGTGATGAGGTCATGAGATTTCAAGTGTGATTGGGACGAAGTTACGGAAAGTAATTCAAATAGAACAAGGCTTTTGTATAACCTCAATATTTTGAAGTAATATATCCAAGTGTCATTCGATGTGATTTATTGATTTGGCTGACAGGTTTTGCAAATGTTTTGGACCTAATAGGATTGGTATCTATACGAAAATCCCATATACTCAAGATCTAAGCTTTGTCAATCTGGGCGTGCGGTCCCATTGGGCATTGAAGGAAGAATCTTACACAAGGGCAGTCACTGGAGACACATGTCTCCGTCGGTCTGAGCTACGCGGCTTTGCTGAGTGTATCCTGCTGTGTGGACTTCCAATGCTGAGGCAACAAGGTGTACAGCTCCTCTTCTGGAATCATGTCCATCCGCGTTAACACATCCACCAACCACTCCCGTGGATTCACCCCGTGTAAGGTACAGGTATTGAGCAACGAATACAGGATCGCAGCACGCTGGGCAGCTTCATGGGAGCCAGCAAAGAGGTAGTTCTTTCGCCCTATGGCAGTCGGTCGCACACGGTTCTCTACGAGATTGGTGTCAATCCCTACTTCCTCGTGATCCAAAAATCGCGTGAGCTTCTCCCAACGAACTAACGCATAGCTGAAGTTAACCCTATTTTCACCTGAGATAGGCCTATTTTAGTTCAACGCATCTCTATTTTCTCTTGATCTGCGCCAATTTCTGCCCTGATATTGGCATTTTGTCCCCTTAAACGTCTGATTTAGCCGATTTTCGGTGGTTTTTTTGGCTTTTACTCTCTAAATGTGTGTGCCCATGTATTTTATTTAAAATAAATTTTTTATTTTGCATATTTAGATAGGTTTTTGTCGTATATTTAGATATAATCAAACTCTTTATGTACCCATGTACGTCTCTCAAATACCCAATCGTAACTCCAGCCAACTTGGCTCATTCGCGAATCCAAATGGATTGATGGCAAATCCGTTAAATTCACCGTCACCAATCTTACCCGTCTCCCTCAGCCTATCATTGATGGCATTCGCACCCTCTTGAAAGGTGGCACGGCGGTCAAAACCATCAAAGACGCCTTTGAGATTCGCAGTAGCAAACCCCACGGGCATGTGGCTGCAGTCCTGGGCATGATGACCCAACTCAAGATCCATGACCTGATTGCCCCAAAGAACTCACGCGTCTGGTACTTGGGATGATTGCCGCCCGCGTGTTAGATCTGGCCAGCAAACTCCGGACCAGTACCATGCTCAGACCGCTTCCGATACCCTCAACGAAGAACTGAACCTCAAGTACGTTGATCAGGATGACTTGCATGAAGCCATGGATCAGCTGGCCAAGTGCAAAGCAGACATTGCGTGCACATTAGCCAAACGGCATTTGACAGAAGGGGGGATGGTGCTCTATGACGTCAGCAGTCGTTATGTGGAAGGGGAGAAAAATTTCTTCGCGGAGTTTGGCCATAACCGAGATAAGAAAAAAGGCAAAAAACAAGTCGTTTATGGGCTGATCACCGATGCAGAGGGACGCCCCGTCTCGGTAGAGGTCTTTCCAGGCAATACCGCCGATACTGCAACGCTTGGATGTCAGATCACTAAGATTCAAGAGTCCTTTGGATTAAAGCATGTTATATTGGTTGGAGATCGGGGGTTATTGAAGCAGAAGCAGATTAAAGAGGAGATCATACCTGTGGGGCTGGATTGGATCACGGGTATGCAAAAGAGGGAGATCCGAAAGGTGGTAGATCACCAAGAAAAAGAGCAGCGGCGGGAAAAGGAAATGCGTGAGGTTATAGAGCAGAAGGAAATTCAGATGAGTTTGTTTGATCAGCAGAATCTGGTGGAACTAGAGTGTGATTTATATCCAGATGATACCCTGATTCTGTGCAAGAACCCCTCACAAGCGGCCAAGAGTAAGCAAACACGGGATGCGTTGTTGGACAAAGCAGATGAGGGACTTAACAAGATGATCAAAGCCATCACGGCGACGCCGTGCCGATTAAAAAACGAAGCCAAAATTGGCATGCGCGTCCAGAAGGTTGTGGGCAAACACAAATTAAAGCGGTTCTACAATCTGGACGACATTAAGGAGGGACATTTTACCTATAGCCGCAATGAACAAGCGATTAAAAAAGCCGAACTCTTGGACGGCGTGTATGCCATTCGGTCAAGTGTGAAAAAGGCCCCCGAGACATTAGTCTCCGATTACAAGCGTTTATCTTCGGTAGAATGGGCATTTAGAACTATGAAATCCATGTCGTTGCGCGTACGCCCGATTCATCATCGCAATGAACATCGGGTCATTGCACATATCTTTTTATGTATGTTGGCCTATTATGTAGAGTACCACCTCCGTCAGAAGCTCGCGCCCATGTTAGAAGATGACTTGCAACTCAAGAGAGCGCAAAGAAAAGATATGGTCTCGCCAGCCAAGCGCTCAGATGAAGCCAAAGCACAAAGCAAGACGACATCAGATGACGAAACCGCCATGAGTTATGAGTCGGTGATGAAAACTTTGTCTGGGTTGAGTCGTGTAGTGGGCGTTCCGAAAATCACAACCGAAGTGACCTTGTTTGAGGATTACAATCCCACCCAAATGAAGGCGCTAAAACTCCTGAATATCAAACTCTCCTGAGTGACCGGTTCGTCAGACTGAAGCATATTTCTGGCAGATAATCCTCCAGATTGTAGTCAAAAATTCTCAAATTCTCTGGAAATACTGAACCTTCTGGAAATTGAAAATAGGGTTAACTTCAGGCATAGTACACGGCCTGTTTCCACGATTCCGTACCGATGGTCGCATTGGTCTCCAGAAACGTCTTGAGCTTCTCAAAGAGCGGGGCTGACTTCTGCTGACGCTCCACCCTGCGTTGCTCAAACGAAACTCCACGCTCGCGAAGATCGCGTTCAATCGCATAGATCTTCCTGAATAGCGATAAAACGACCTTCACCTTCTCTTGAACAAACGCATACTCGGATGTCTTCACCTTCTCAAATTTGCGACGACAATGCGTCACGCAATTGAAGTGATCAATCCCGTCCAACTCGTCAAAAACGTCATAGACACTGTACGCGTCCGTCTGCAATTTCCCCTGAAAACCATCCAAGATCTTCAAGGGTCCATCTCGAGATCGCCCCCGCTGGTAATCTACAAACACTAACAGCGGAGTCGGTGCAGAGTACAGCCAAAAATAGCCAAGATGATTCTTGCCCGATGTTTTGCTCTTGACCGGATCACGCACGGGAATGCGCGTCTCATCCGCCTGAATGTACGCGCTGTCGAGGACTTCTTGTCGATGCAGCTCGTACAGAGGCTTGAGATCATTGGCAACATGTGCACAATAATCGTTCAACGTAGAGTTGGGTAGATCTGCACCTAAGCGTAAGAACTGTTTACGGGTACGATCCACCGGTAGATGATCTACATATTTACTGATCACGACTTCGGATAAGGTCTCTACCGTAGCTGAGCGTTTTCCCTTTACATTCTCGGGGAGGGTGCCCATCAAGACACCCGCCTCTTTATGGTTGGGATCAACATACATGTTACGCACATATTGAAGAATCACAAAGCGTGCTGGTTGAAAATGAAGCACGGTATGGACTTCCTCACCGATCTTTTGTAAATGGGACAGATCGCCTTCAGGATCAATGGGTATGATGACTCTGGGCAGATCCTTGTTACGACCGCTATAGAGCCCCCGTCGTCTCTTACGCGTTTTTTTCACGACTAATTCCTATTCAACTTCGGGGAGGACCGCCTCAGGGATATAATCATCAAAGATCTCGGTTTGATCGGGATCTGTAAAACGCTCCCGACGTTGCCCATACAACCGACGTCAAAGGTAGTCTATCGTCTCTTGTGCATTCAAGATCTCTTCTTTGGCAGTGATCAATTCTGTAGTAAACAACATCACCAGCTCTTGATCATCATCTCCTAATTTGTACACCAACTCCAGTACGCGCTGAGCGTTCGCCTCGCCAAACATCGCGATCAAACAGAGGTTCAAAGACGAATCAGAAATGGGCATGTCGTTGTGCATAATATCCAATTATACGAGATATCGTTAATATGTACACCATTTTTGAAAGATTTTTTACAAATTTTTGTTTTTTCAGTAAACCATCAGAATGTCCTACGATCTGATCGCGAATTCGGTGTTGATGCTCTACTCGCCTATAGCAGGATTCAGTAACATCCTCCTCGTCATTGGATCCATACCAATGGATCATGGCATATGGGATTTTCGTATAGATACGACAGTGATGCTTTGACCACTCGTGGGATGATCGCATTATTGATTCAACTCATGAATGGCCAATTTCCTAGAGATATTCTAAAGACAGATTTGTTTGCTTTAATTGATGAGGTTGGACTCCCCGAATTGATCACGGCTCGGAGAAAAAATGGTTTGAATCGAATGATTGAACGTATTCAAAAAGAAGCATCACTTGTAGAGATCTCATGAATTGTGAAGTAATTGATCAAGCAAAAACACCTGGACTTGCTGACGAAGTGATTGCTTCTATTCGGCAGGTGTATGATCCTGAAATTCCTATCAATGTGTACGATTTAGGATTGATCTATAAGGTTGTATCGACGAAGACGATCGCGCCTTTGTTACGATGACGCTCACGACTCCCAACTGTCCGGTTGCTGATAGTCTTCCGAGCCAAGTTGAATCGGTGGTCATGCTCACCGAAGGAGTCATAGATGCGCGGGTTGAACTCACCTTTGAACCGCCATTTACGATTGATATGATGAGCGATGAAGCGAAGTTGGAGCTTGGATTTATGTAGTTTTCTGGCACTTTTTCCTTGTCCGCGCACAGAACTCATTAATGAAAGCTCGCATGAATCGTTTGATCCCACTGATTGCTACATGCTTTCTATTGCTTCCATTGCAAATACAGGCGCAGACTTCATCTGTTAGAGGATTTGTAACCGATGCATCTGATGGTCAGCCTCTTCAAGGAGTGAACATTGCCCTGCGTGATGTCTCTGGAAATTTAAGAGGTGGTGTAGCCGATGACGATGGATTTTTTATTGTCGTGAGGCTTCAACCCGGGCAATGGTTTTTGCAAGCATCCTTCATCGGTTACGAGACCTATGGAGACACCTTGTTTTTGTCGGATGATCAAACATACAGGCTCTCGATAGCTTTGCGTCCGGGTGTTGAGATGGAAGCTATGGTGGTAGAGGGGGAGAGAGAAGGTGGATCCATGGTTGCGGCTGGGATGCAAACGGTGCGCCCTGCAGATGTTGACCTTGTTCCAACAGCGGATGTATCGGGAGATCTTGTTTCGTATCTCTCTGCCATGCCGGGAGTTGTTTCCATTGGAGATCGTGGTGGGCAGGTCTTTATTCGTGGAGGAGAGCCCTCCCAGAACCTGTCCCTACTCGATGGAATGTATATTTATCAGCCCTTCCATATCCTAGGATTTTATTCTGCTTTCTCCTCCGATATTTTACGAAATGCAGATATTCATGCGGGGGCATTTAGTAGCAAGTACTCCGGTCGAATGTCTTCGGTGATTGATGTCCATACACGAAATGGTAATCTTCAACAATCTCGAAGAACGTTTTCATTTGCACCTTTTATGAGCATGGCAATGTTGGAAGGTCCTGTGAGCAGAGGCAGGATGTCCTATTTGTTATCAGCACGAGCTTCTACGATTGAGCGCGTTGCATCCAGATATATTGATCAACCCGTTCCTTATTCGTTCGGGGATTATTTTGGAAAGCTCCACTGGATCATTAATGAGAGTCATCAGGTATCTGTGAGTGCAATTCATACTTACGATCGCGGAGCACTCAATACGATCCGTCAAGATAGTACAGAAATTCGATGGAATAGCACGGCTTATGGTGGTCGGTGGCTTGTGGCTCCTCCAAACCTACCCATGCTTGGCGAAATACTGTTTTCGGTATCGATGCTTACGATGGAGCGGGGAAATCGAGAAAATCCCGAGCGATCAAGCGCAATTGATGGGTTTAATCTTGCAGTCAATCTCACCAATTACGGACAGCGTACAAATGTGGACTGTGGGGATTTTATCTGAGGGCTCCCCGTTTGGATGCCCAGCTGGGTGGGTTATTTCAAAATCTCGATTTCACGAGCGATCGGATTCTATCTACTGGTGCCTACTTTGAGCCTGAGATCACGTTACATCTGAACTCAAGGCAAGGGTTGGCCTGAGTGCTCAGTATCTTGGAGATCAGGGATTTCATATGGAGCCACGCCTGCGGGTCCTATATGAGCGGGGCTCCCATCAATTTAGCATTGCCGGTGGGCTGTATAGTCAAGAGATGGTTGGACTCAATGACCGAAGAGATGCAACCAATATATTTACCGCGTGGGTAGGTTCTCCAGGGGGGAGCCTCCCGAATTCTCTTCATGGACTGATTGGGTACAGGTCATCCATTTTTGCGGGTATCAACTTATCGGTTGAATTATTTTACAAAAGATTTTCAGATCTATCCGTCTCCGAGTTGACCGCATTTCCACAATTCAGTACCCGGTTGCAGGATGCTTCGGGGCGCGCCATGGGTGCCGATCTAAGGTTGGAACTCCGTAGAAGAGATTTCTATGGATTTATCAACTATGGACTGTCATCGGTCACATACAATGCAATGCAGGAAACTATTCCTATCTGGTTTGACTCCAATGAGTTATCATACCGTCCCCCACATGATCGAAGACATCAAGTCAATGTACTGATCAGCTTCACTTGGAGAAAATTTGATTTCAGTGCACGATGGAATTATGGGAGTGGTCTCCCTTATAGTCAGATTCGGGGTTTTGACGGATTCATCTTGTTGGACGGACCAGTTGATGTGACTCAGGAGTCAGGCACTTCTAGAATTATCTATGATCGCCCTTACAACGGGGTTTTGCCGCATTATCATCGCCTTGACATCTCCATTGACCGTGTGTTTCAGTATGGTGAGGATTCATATATCACAATTCAAGCCGGAGTGGTCAATGTCTATAACCAGTCCAATCTCTTTTCACTGGATACATTTACTGCGGAGCGTAATAATCAGCTACCTCTGATTCCAACGGCCGGTTTAAAATTTGAATTTTGATACGAATGATCAGAGGGATTCGCACTTGTGGACTGATTCTATTGATGGTCCTAACATTGACTCGTTGCGAAACTTCTGTTCAACCTATCGTTGGTGATGATCGTCCATTCACGATATGGGGATATTTGGATGCTCATGCGGATATTCAGCGCGTTCGTGTCTTTACCATAGAAGATCGACTGGGTCATGATCGTTCGGGTCCAATTGATGCCGTAGTCACCTCCAAAAACCTGATCACGGATGAGAGTCATACATGGGATCATCGTGAGATCACCTACAGTGACAGCACGGTAGGGCATGTATTTGAGGCGAAATTCAAAGCCAATTACGAAGAGAGTTATCGGCTTGTCGTTCGGCGATCGGATGGTGCAGAATCCAGTGCTGAGGTCACGATTCCTCCATCGGTCACCGTAGAGCTGACGGGTGAGCGTGACCGAGCCATTGTTCCCGTTCAGATCATTGGCAAGCCTCCGAACCTTGTTGATGTAAAGGTAACGTATGATGCAATCACTTTACCTGCGGTTTTTCCATGGCCACCTGGATCAAGTGCTCAGTCAGGAGTCAGACTGCCAGTGGAGGTTTCGTATGCGGGGAAAGAGACACCAACAGCAGATGGGTGGGCCTATGAAGTCAACTTGCGGGATGATTTTGCTGAAGTTCAAGAACAGTTTGAGAGGAATTGTCTCTCTACAGATCACATTGCACTGCGGCGGATCCATTTTCGATTTTTTGCAGCAGATCAGCAGTGGTCTCCTCCCAACGGTTCCTTTGATCCTAATTTATTGGTTGAACCGGGTACGTTTTCAAATATTGAAAATGGTTATGGGTTCTTTGGAGGAGGCTATACGGTTTCAGTGGGGTGGTTTCCAAGTTTGGTGGTTCAGCGAAATATAGGATTCCGAACTGCGAGTCCATGTCCGATGGGAGCTCGCAACATTCCTGAGTGCCAGTTATTCCCAGATCCCTGTTTGAATCAGGGGGAATGAGATGCTCTGAGGCACTTTTTGACTTATGAGGAATCCAAAGACAGATTAGGGTATAGCATCATTAGCCTTTTGTATGTATAACACAAGTTCACTACCACTCGCTTAGAGTGATTCTAAGAGATTATTATATCAGTAGCACTTTTTCAATTCATTATGAGTCATTCGTTTTCATTTCCCTATCATGAGTTCTGTTAGTTGCAAATACAAATGATTGATGTTCAATCACCCCCATACTTGCACCGTCTGCAGTTGGAAATAATCGTGCGGCATTGAATCCAAATTGGTTACACAATTCATACAGATCAAGACATTCTTGAATCGGAACAGTGAATTTCAGAATTGATTTATCATGTGGGAGGTAATTCTCTAAATTCTTAATCACAATCGATTCTCCTTCATGCCCTTCCATTGGGTGGACAGTAAAAAGTCCTTGTTGAGCAACTACATTTTTAGAAACAGAGCCACCTACTCGGAGAATTTTAATCAATCCACGATATGTGTTCAGATTGGGACCTATGTTGAAGACAAATATTGCAAGTTCCTGTTCGCTTTCCCATTGTGATTGGGATAGTGCCTGACTGACCGCAAAGTATAAAGCAGTGTAAGGACTCGTCGTCCAGTCAAGGAGTCTAGTTGGAAGTCCATGAAGTTGGGCTAATGCTAGACATTCAAATAGTTCTTCATCTGGCCATATATTGAGATTCGGAAGATACCTACTAAAACTTTTATCTGTCAAAAATTTTTCCCGAAATAGAACCGAGTCATTGGGAATAGGTGTTCCAGACTTGTCACAATTATAGATGAAACTTCTTAACATTGCAAATTCAGCCCACACCTGATCTTCTGAATTAAATGAATATCCAACTGAATCTTGCAGTTTTCTGGTAAATTGAGAGCGCAGAATAGCTGGAATTAAGTTCCATTCAGAATTAGAATGTCCTCTGTAGATGATTTCATCATCTGACGTTAATTTCTCATGGCATTTACCCAATTCTACCCAAAGAGATTTGGCATTTTCTAACTTGATTTCCTCAATCATTGAGGGAGTGGTGAAAAGATTCGAGGTGAAGTCTCCCTTTTTGCCCCCACCATTTTGCCGGATTTTACATGTTCAATAATGGTAAAGTAAGGGAATATTGTATCGGTCTTTACAGTCCAAAAATCCATTTCTTCCTTATGTCTTAATATAACCTCATCGCCTGATGACCAATTGATAGATTTGATAGAGTCTGGAAAGTAGACCCACCATGCAGAATCGTCTTCAAGAGTGATTCTTTTGCCAAAATTCTCGATTTTAGCGATACGAATTTTCAATGGAAATTCCATTTCAAAGATGTAATGGTGAAAAATGATGATTGCACATCTTCTCGATTTTGAAGATTCAAATGAGTTTAGACAGCAGATGTTATTACGACTATTGTTTGAATAAAGTTCATATGTGCAGGATTGAGTGTCAAAGATGAATCCTCTTGAGGATATAAACTACTGATTTCAAAAGGTGTGCATGAATTTTCAATCTTCTCGTTGAGAAGGGAGAAGAATGACTACAAGTAGCTGCCTCCTTACACTAGAATAGACTCAATAAGTGACCTCTACATCTAATTGAATCCTGTTGACATCACCTAATTCTAACTACAGATTGAATTACTTGATTTCCTCAATCATTGAATGGGTGGTGAAAAAATTCGGGATTGAGTTTCCCTCTTTGCCCCACCATTTTGCAAGTTTTGACATGCTCAATAATGGTGTTGTAGGGAAATATTGTATGGGTCCGGTCAGTCCACGAATCCATATCCTTCTTGAGTCTCAAAATGACATCATCATTTGGTAGCCATTTGATAGATTTGATAGAGTCAGGATAGTAGACCCAACACGCAGAATCGTCATCAAGTACGATTCTCTTGCCAAAATTCTCAATTTTAGCGATACGAAGTTTTAGTGGATATTCCATGACAAAAGTGAGTTGAGCAAGAGGTGTTCTCGCTCACCACCCCAACATATAGCTCCAACAGAGTAATGAGCATTAATAGACATCAATCAGTGATTTACGCCAATTCATGAATTGGATTAGTAGATTCAAAATTCAGACTTATACTCATCATACGTGTTTCTGAAAGCTTTATAAAACTGTTGTGCAAGTTTATACATCCAGGAAATATATCTTTGTTCAGAATCTTCATTGTCAGGATTCCAGTCATCTTTAATGCACAGAACTCTAAAGGCCTGCTTATCCTCATACGGACGCCATTCAATCTTATCCGCAACAATTTTTTCAAAGGTATCCTTTTTTTGATATAGAAAGTTGTATAAATTTTCACTACTATGGATATAAATAGTGCCTGCTAAAAAACCTAGACACGGCAGAATTTGGAAAATATTAGGGATTGAACGCTCATATTTTTATGGTGTTTGGCGTCGTAGTGTCTGTTTGATGGGGTCCGAAATTCGTCTCTGAAGATTTTTGTTCAAAATTCGAAACTTTCTTTTGATTGGGTGATATCATCAGTAAAGTAAGGGTTTGTGGGCATTTTGTATACAGACTATCCACAGGATTCAAAAAATCTTCAACATCATTTAACAATTCGAACACAAATTAATTTTGCCCCGACACTGGGGATGAACGCCATTGAGGATCTTTTCGTAGATCCTAAGTCCAGAGACGATATTCCCCGAATGATCTTAGCCTTGCAGTCCATCTGGATGACTTGTGATCTTCGGGATCAGATTGTAACCTACCTCCAGAAGGTAATTGGAGAGGGCACGGATCAGAACACCTGGGCTAAATTACTGGCGCATCTTCGTACTCGCGGATTGGATTGCGACTTTGACAGAACTGGCCAATAAACACAGCGATATCCGCATCTTGTTACAAAATGATGCCACTGAATTCAACCGTGAGTCTTTGTATCGTATGGAGACGATCGTTACTAATGTGGGTTTGATCACAGAAGAGGTTTGGGCGGATCTCAATCGGATGATCGTTGATCATGGGTTAGAGGTCTTTGGGGTTGCATCGGATGCTCCTTTGGAAGCGCGGACGGATTCGTATGTGGTGGAACCCCATGATGTGCGGTTATTACGTGATTCAATCATCCTGGCCATGCAGCTTGGGCCTGGGAGGCCTTTAATTTGGGGGCGCACGACACTGGCGTCAGTTAAAGCATTTGATCATTACGGTTAACAATGCCTATTTGGAGATCAACACCACCAAGAAGCGTGAGACGAATCCAGAGTTGGTCTTAGCCTTCTTTAAGATTTGTTACTATCGGATTCAGAAGTGTATACTGGTCTTGGATAAGATCAAAGAACTTGACCCAAGTTCAAGTCGGATTGCGCCATTAGAAAAGGCGATTGAGCAGTTCAATCGGTTGGTAGATTTGGTTCATGTGATAGAGGGGGAAAAGATTCCCAATGCAGAGAAGTTATTATCGCCGAGCATACACGTTGGATTGTCAAGGGCAAGGCCATGCCTAATCATGTGGAGTTGGGGGTTCCCACGCGATCACCCAATGTCAACATGGTTTGATTCTGGGATGGGAGATCATGTGGAATCAATCAGATGTAGATATGACCATTGAGATCGCGCCAAGATATAATAGAAAGGAAGGTTCCCTCAGGAGTGTTATTTTTCGAGGTAACCAAATTTTCATTTTATTATGTCATCTACATCTCATTGTTCACCTGTTCGCTACTACGTTGGATTAGACGTTCATCGTGACACAATCTCGGCGTGTGTTTACGATGCGACTGAGAAGCGTTACTGTGATGAGCAGGTGTTTTCCGCTCACAAGCCGAAGAGTCTCACTCGGTTTGTGGAATCTACACGTTCAAAGTATGGGCCTTTTCGCTGTTGTTATGAGGCATCCTTTTCGGGGACTGTGCTCTATGACACATTGACCGAACACGGCGTGGATTGCGCCATCATTGCTCCTGGCTCGATTCCCAAGCGCTCAGGCGATCGAATCAAAACCGATCAGCGCGATGCCAGGAATTTGTCCAAATATTTTGGATCTGGACTTTTGACTGAATGTTTTGTCCAGCTCAGAGCCGTGCGAGGACTTTTACGCAGTCGTGAGGCACTGATAAAAAGTCTTCACCAATCCAAAATGCGCGTGATTCATTTTTTGCATGCGCACGGGCACTGTGGGGTTGTCCGAAAATTAGTTGACGTTCGGAATTCTTATCCGATTAGAGATAGACTTCATTTGCTCTTTATGTACAGATTCTGTTGAATCCATAGGGGGTATCTTGTGTTCATTTTGCCTCGGGTTGGGTGCTTTCTCCATGGATGGCACCCGCTCCAGAAGTGCTTTCTGCAGCGTTGGCAGATGACTGGATCCAGCAATGGGGTTGAAGTTCTGCTCGCTCTTGATGATGGACATGGCAATCCATCGGTGATACTGACTTGAGTTCACCCAGCGTTTGATCCGCTTGAGGTTCGCTTCAAGCTCGCTATTGATGCTCTCAATGATATTGGTCGTCTGGAAACTCCTTCCCAATTCGTCCACCACTCCGAGTTTTTGGAGTGTCAGGGTTTCTTCTAAGCCTTCCCGCAAGCTCTTGGCGGCCATGCCTTCTCCTTCTTTGTCCAGCGTATCACAGAGGGTGTCCAACTTCTGCTTGGCTTCGTCATACTCTGTGGTCTTATACGCATCATTGAGTTTCGATTTGATACGTTGTTTTGACGCTTGCCTCACTTTCCCGAGCACATTCTCCCGTTTGTGCCAGGTGCAACGTTGCACCTGAGCATACTCCCCAAAGACATCCTCGACCGCTTTACGAAGTCCTTTGGCTCCATCAATGCAGACCAGCAGTCCCTTCTCATAACGCAAGCCGCGTTCAATCAGATTCAACAATAACCCCTCAACGGCCTCAGCATTCTCCGTCGTCGCCTCTACGAATCCCAGAACGCGCTTCTGTCCCTCTTCGGTAATACCCACACAGTGCAAGATTTGGCGTTCACGCATATATTTGCCGTCAATCATGAGGACCACATACGTTTCGGATCCGATCTGGCGCCGTTCAAACGCTTCCAACTCTCGCGTACTTTGCTCAATGAATGCCTCACTGACCGAGGATTTGAAGGGAGCAATGCCATTGATGAAGGCACGGACCACTTTGCGATAATTACGCTGCGTGAGTCCATAGAAGACCTGATTGGTCAAATGCTCTTGTTGCTTCGGTGGCAGTTTACGCAACTTCTGATAGCGTTGGAGAGGAACCTCTTTCTTGGTCACCCTATCGCGGACACGGGGGACTCGGATCGGCAGTCGCTCCCCTTGAATCTTGATGGAGCCTGGATTGGATCCCCACCGTTGATAGCGCCCCTCATGGACATCGTCATGCTTCGCGTACGCTCCACATAAATGCTCTACTTCATTGTCAATTAACAGCAGGGCAAGGATCTCCTGCGCCATTGTGACATAATCATCCACTAACTTCCCTGCGCTGACATCATCTTGAAGCTCTTCTTCAAAGAGCTCCATAAAGCCATTGTCTCGTTCGGGGAGACCTTGTCGATAGGTTGTTTTCATTAAATTGGGTAGATTAAAGAGTAAAAAGAGAAACAGAAACGACAGAACCTATGGGTTTTTGTCGTTCTTGCTGGTCAACGTCTGGAGAGATCCATCATGTGGAAGGAAACAGAGACGTTTGCATGGAAGAAAGATACGAAGCATGAGCGAGTCGATGCATCTTTGATTCGCGTTCCAGCAGCAACAGTGCGAGTTGTGCACGACGCGACTGGGGAGACAGCCAGTGACGGATGCCTCGCAGTCGCTGATTCACATACTGCACGGTATGGGTAACGCAAGAGGTTGTGCGCAGACTGCGACTCAAGTGCTCATACCGTCCGGTTTGATGCAAGGTCAGACATAGATCCAGATCCTTGAACAGACGCTGGGCAGCCGAACGATTCCATCGCAGGAGGCGGTCATGAATCCGCAAGAGCGCCTCCCGTGCCTGTTTGGCATCAGGAATGGAGAAGGCACGGTTGATCTGCCCCCGCATCTGGGTTTGTTGCTCCTCGGTGAGAACACTTACGATCCGTTCACGCTTGTGCAGATGGCAATGCTGCAGGCGAATGCGCTCACCACCCAGGTCCATTAACACCTGATCCAGCGTGACGGTGACGGGGGTGATACAAAGCAGTCCATCGTCAAGCGACAGTCCACGATGGAGAAGCGACGCAAACAAATGCGTCACACGGGCGATATTCTGTGCGGAGGCCTGCTCAAATCCTAACATACGCCGATCGCCTTCCAAAGTAGAGCCCATACACAGCAAGAAGGGTGCACCCCAGACGCGTAGCACATCCATCCACAACACGGCATAGGTCTCTTCGTCAAGACGGCGGTGATCAAAGACTTCCAGCGCCTCCATGCGAATCTGATGGAGATCGGACTCATCCCCATATTCGGGGAAACTGGGCGACGACAAAGGCGCTGTCGATGTCTCTTCTTCTGGATCTGCATGAATGGGTTCTTGAGCAGAATCAGACGTAGTGTCAAGAGCACTGGGCATGCCAAGATCGTGCGTGAGGTGCTGGATCAAGTCACTACAGTGGCGTAACAGAGACACGCGTAACTGTTGCCCAGAGACCCCAGCTTCTTCCAAGGTCTGCTGTAACTGTCCAAAATCTTCAGGTAATAGCATGAGTTAATGTTGATAATATGGAATGGATAAGGATACCAGTAGATGGTTCCCAGAATATTGAACGTCAACTAATTTTCGGACAACCCCGGCACTGTTATACAACAGGAAGCTACTGGACAAAAAAGTTTAAGACTTGGATCAATCAGATTGGGTTAGAGTGTCGAGTTTGCGGACACCTGAATGATATTGATTATCATCAGGGACGCATCTAAGAACAGCAAGTCAAAATAGCATCCGAGTCCGAAAAGTTTCAGCAAGCAGTTCAGATTCTGCAAGGCTTCCGAGGCATTGGACTGATCTCGGCCATGCAGTTGGTTTGTGAGATTGGAGACTTTCGGCGGTTTGAGAGTCCGACGGCACTGATGGCGTATCTTGGATTAGTTCCATCTCAACACTCCTCAGGAAACACCATCCGCACGGGTTCAATCACCAAAACTGGAAACACACACGCACGAAAGGTCTTGGTGAGCGCAGCATGGAAATACATCTACGCGATCAGTGTTGCACTTCAAGAGCGACAAAAGCACTGCAGTGCCAAAGTCATCGCCATTACCCAGAAAGCACAAACACGCTTATACAAACGTTACAACGCACTGAGCAAACGCAAACCTCCGAAAGTCGCGGTGGTTGCAATCGCGCGTGAACTGGTTGGCTTTCTCTGGGAGGCGTTGCAACTTCCTGTTGAAACAGCATAAACAACCTATACGACCAATCGTCATGGAGAAAGAGTCCGAAGCAACGATGGAGAGCCCAAGTCTATACTTTTCGGTAGCGATTATCACGAGCCCGAGTTTCAAAATCTTGGCAGCTCCGACGTATTCAAATATTGAGCATTATGGCTTTTGCCTAGCATGCGTACACCAGATTGATATACCGTCGCAATTGCTTATAGACTCTTTCTCCATGACGATTGGTCTAAATTTATAACAAAATGTAATCCGAAACAAATACAACCAACTCCCGAAAGGGAACCTTCCTTTCTACACCAGTATAGGACAGAGTTTGAAAACCTTGGTCCATGAGTTTTGATCGCGGATTTTGGTCGCCTCAGAAATTTGAGGCATTAAGCGCTCTGGATATAGAGGTCATTCTTCCCAAAAAGGGCTATAAGAACAAGATAGAGCGCGAACGAGAATCGGCGAAAATTACTCTTCATTGAGTCACAAAAAAAATACTCCATCATTGGAGGTGGGAAAGGTGCGTCTGGACGGCAAAGATTTCAACCCAAATTGATGCTCTGCGCACTGAATTTGGATCAAATATCCCGACTTCGGCGGTTTCAGATTTTTGAGATTTTAAACTCCTTATTTATATAGTGCCTGACAATAAACTCTAATTCTGGGTTAGCATAGGATCGCAAGGGCTATATTTTACAAGTACTTACCGATAGTTTGCTTGTTCATTTTGCGGTTATTTTAGGCGTTGAAGATTTTTCATGAAAAAATCGAAACTTTTCCTGTGGCGGTGGATATCACTGTATTTATAGGACTTTTCTGGGGTTTTTCTTTCTGAATTGATCAAGATTTGAAAAATCTTCACCGTTCATTTAATCACATCATTGACCATGCGCGCACAATTTGACACTGAACCGACACTGGGGATGAACGCAATTGAGGATCTTTTCGTAGATCCTAATTCCAGAGACGACACGTCCCAAATCATCTTGGCATTGCAGTCCATCTGGATGGCCACAGATCTACGGGATCGGATTGTCATGTACCTGCAAGAGGCGATCGGAGAGAACACAGATCAGACTACGGGGCGCCCGGGTTTGACGTACTGGCGTATCTTTGTCTTAGCCGTACTAAAATTCGGGCTTGATTATGATTTTGACCGATTGACGTTTACGGTTAATGACTCTGTGCTCATTCGCACCTTATTACAAAATGATACGAGTGATTTTGGTACGAAGTCCTTGTATCGTGTGCAGACGATTATCAACAATGTGAGTCTGATCACCGATGACATTTGGTTGACCCTCAATCGGATGATCGTGGATCATGGGTTAGAGGTCTTTGGGGTTGCATCTGATGCGCCTTTGGAAGCGCGGACGGATTCGTATGTGGTGGAAACCCATGTTGAGACACCCCATGATGTTCGGTTATTGCGCGATTCAATCATTCTGGCCATGCAGCTTGCTTCAAGGGCCTGGGAGGCCTTCAATTTAGGGGCGTACGACATTGCAGGTTGGCGTCAGTTAAAGCATTTGATTATTACGGTTAACAATGCCTATTTGGAGATCAACACCACCAAGAAGCGTGAGAAGAATCCAGAGCTGGTCTTAGCCTTCTTTAAGATTTGTTACTATCGAATTCAGAAGTGTATACTGGTCTTGGATAAGATCAAAGAACTTGACCCAAGTTCAAGTCGGATTGCGCCATTAGAAAAGGTGATTGAACAGTTCAATCGGTTGGTAGATTTGGTTCATCGTCGTGTGATAGAGGGGGAAAAGATTCCCAATGCAGAGAAGTTATTATCGCTCCATGCCGAGCATACACGTTGGATTGTCAAGGGGATGGCCATGCCCAATCAGGTAGAATTGGGGGTTCCCGTCGCGATCACCCAATGTCAACATGGCTTGATTCTGGGATGGGAGATTATATGGACGCAATCAGATGTAGATATGACCATTGAGATCGCCACCAAGTATCGGACAGAGTTTGAAAACCTTGGATCCATGAGTTTTGATCGCGGGTTTTGGTCGCCTCAGAATTTTGAGGCATTAAGCGCTCTGGATATAGAGGTCATTCTTCCCAAAAAGGGCTATAAGAACAAGATAGAGCGCGAACGAGAATCGGCGGAAGAGTTTCGGCGAAAACGTCGGCAGCATGCGCAGATTGAGTCCTGCATCAACTCTTTGGAACAGCATGGTGGTGCACGTATTCGTACCAAAGGAGGTAAGGCGGGGTTTGCGCGAAGCATCGGTGCAAGTGTGGTCGCCACGAATTTGTGCCGAATCGGGAAGGTATTAATGGCCCGATACCGAGAGTCGTTTCGCCAAGCGGCGTAAATTACTCTTCATTGAGTCACAAAAAAACTTACTCCACCATTGGAGCTGGGAAAGGTGCGTCCGTGCGGCAGAGATTTTAGGCAAAATCGGTGGCCTATGTACTGAATTTGGATCAAATATAGGTGAGGTTTGCAGATCGGTGAAACAGATCAAAAATTTCGCGACTAAAATCGGAGAGTCTGCCCAGCAGTTAATAAAAAATTCGTATATTAAGCCCCGCAAAAAATTGTGACACCCCAAAGTAGGGGTTTTTTGTCAGGCACTATATAGCTTTTCGGCGATTTTGGTGTGTAGTGTTCAGTTTTGGAATTTTGGTTTTTATGTCGTATATTTGTACTTCACAAATATAGGTGCTCATGTTTATCAGAGAACTCAAGCGTAAAACCACTAAAAACATCGCAGTCCAGATTGTTGAGAGTTACCGCAATCAGGCCGGTAAGCCACGGATTCGCATGATTCGGCACATGGGAAGTGTGCATCCAGATGCGGTAGATGGGCTGGTCAAAATCGCCTATCTGGAACTGGCGCGGATCCAAGAGGCGCGCCATCCCACATTATTTCCCGCAGAGTCGTATGTGGATGAGGTGGTGGCGGCCAGAAAGAAGAAACGCGAGGATAAGGCCCTGGCGATAAAGGATGCGCGGAAGCTTCATGAGATACGACGGATTTGTTTGGGCTTTCATGAGGTAATCGGCATGATCAGATGGGGTTTGCAGAGGTGTTTGATTCTTGATGGCGCGACGCTTATTCAAGCAGGCGGTGTTACTGCGTCTAGCCACACCTGGGGAGAGTAAACTGGGGCATAGCCGAAAGATGTCTAAGGATGCAGGGGTTGAGGTGCCGGTGGAGAAGTTTTACAGGATGATGGATGCGATCACCGAGGATCGGGCGATGGCGTTTAAGCAGCTTATATCCGATCAAACGTTGGGACTGCTTGGGGGAAAATTAACGGTGCTCTTTTTTGATGTTACAACGCTGAGTTTTGCCAGCGAGAATTCAGATGAGCTGCGCAAGAAGGGATATAGTAAAGATGGAAAGCCACAAAGGATTCAGGTGGTATTGGCGTTAATTCAAACCAAAGAGGAGCTTCCAGTGACTTATGAGATCTTTCCTGGCAACACCACCGATGTAAAGACGCTGGAACCCGCCATGACCAAGCTCCGTGAGCGGTTTGATTTGGATCAGATGATTGTGGTGGCCGATGGGGGAATGTTGAGCAAAGATAACTTGGCGTTACTCAGGAGTTGGAACTGTGATTATGTGGTGGCCGCGCGCTTACGCTCGTTGAACAAAGCGCAGACGCAGGCCAAGATACGTCGTGGAAGGTTCTACCAACGGGGCGTAAGGTCCGCGAGCACAAACTTGCAGGTCGGCGTCTGATTCTACGGTATTGTCCGAAGAAAGCCGCACGGGATGTGAAGTTGCGGGACAAGGCGATTGAGAACGTCAAGAACCAGGGAGTCAAAGGGACAGGGCGTGCAGGGCGATTTCTTCATATAGAGCAAGATGGCGTTACTGAGGCCGCGATTGAAAAAGGCAAGAAGTTTGATGGGTTACATGGTGTCTGGACGAGTTTAGAGGATCCGTCCCCCGAGCGAATCTATCAGTATTACGGGGAGTTATGGCGGATTGAAGAAGGATTCCGCGTGATGAAGCACACCATGGCCGTACGCCCTGTCTTTCACTGGAAAGAACGTCGTGTCCGCGCACATCTGGCCATTTGTTTTGTCGCCTTTGCCCTATTACGGATGCTACGACACCGATACAACGCAAGGTTTGGAGGGAAACAGCGTCTGAGTGAAGGACAGATTTTAGCAGAACTGAGCACGGTAGAGACCTCTATAATTGAGGCAATCAAGCCCACTATCTGCTTCCATCCAAGGTGACCGATGCGGGAGCACGCCTCTATCAGACGGCCGGACTGAAGATACAGCGTGAGACCGTGCTATTGGGGTCAGCGCCTAAAAGACTCCCAATCGGTCTTGATTTTCATCGTTTCCCCCTGAAATAAGGGGGCTGGTAGTGTTCAGTTTTTTCAGAATTCCTATATTTGATAGGGCTTTCAAATCTGAAACCGTCGAAGTCAGGAAATATAGGTGAGGTTTGCGGATCAGAGAAACTGAGTAGAAATTTCGCAACTAAAATCGGAGAGTCTGCCCAGCAGTTAATAAAAAATTCGTATATTAAGCCCCGCAAAAAATTGTGACACCCCAAAGTAGGTTTTTTTAGCAGGCACTATATAATTCCCAAATTAAATCTCAAATAGGAACTCGCATCATAAAGCCATATGATTGTCATCAATGTTTCTATGGGAATTCCCTATTCCAGAGGATGCTGCCAATGATTAAACCTCCCCAACCAGGGATGATGCTCATTGGCATGCGGATCAATTCAAAAAAGCAATCTACTTGTGAATATCCATGCCTCTCAAAACCTACATTAGCACTAAAACCAAATTTCTGAACCCTATATTATACCTTTTCATGCAACCTATTTGACGATGACATTTCTGATCCGACTATCGCTGATATCCTTGCTATGGCTTCTGGCAATCACACCTGTGAATGGGCAAACAATCACCAACAAAACCATTGGAATGGAAAAATCAGATGGGTTATTCCCCGTGTATTGGGATCCATCTAGTGGCCAAATCTATCTTGAAATACCCACTTTGAATCAAGAATTTATTTATGTCACTTCTATGCCCTCTGGGCTTGGATCCAATGACATTGGGCTTGATCGCAGCCAACTCGGTAGTACGCGACTCGTCCAGTTTGAGCGTAGCGGACAAAAAATTCTTTTGGTGATGCCAAATCTTCGCTTTCGGGCGGGGTCAGAATCAGAAACTGAACGTGCATCTGTGCGAGAGGCATTTGCCGAAGCGGTCATCTGGGGATTCACAATAGAAGCCGAACAGAATGGCAGGATTCTCGTGAATGCAACGGATTTTGTAGTCAGAGATGCCAATGATGTTGTGGGGCGATTACGTAGAGCAGATCAGGGAGATTTTTCGCTTGACAAAAGCCGTAGCGCACCGATCCCCTCCATGCTCAAAGCCTTTCCTCAGAATTCAGAACTGGAAGCACGAATTACATTCACATCAACCAATCCAGGCCGGTTCGTCCGCGATGTTGCTGCTGACCCCCACTCCGTCACACTGACCGTCCGACACTCGCTGGTTATGTTGCCTGACGACGGATATGCACCAAGAACCTTTCACCCAGGGTCAGGATACGGAGCACTCAGCTATAAAGATTATGCAGCCCCCATTGGGGAAGACATGATGAAGCATTACATCCGTCGCCATCGCCTGATTAAACAGAACCCAGATTCAGTCATCAGTGATCCAGTCTCTCCTATCGTTTATTATCTTGACCCTGGAACACCTGAGCCTGTGCGGAGCGCTCTTCTTGATGGTGCTCGGTGGTGGTCAGATGCATTTGAAGCGGCAGGATTTTCAAATGCATTCCGAATTAAGATGCTTCCTAATGAGGCAGACCCCATGGATGTACGATACAATACCATTCAATGGGTTCATAGAGCAACGCGTGGTTGGAGTTATGGGGCCAGTATTGCTGATCCCCGAACTGGTGAAATTATCAAGGGACATGTCTCTCTTGGCTCACTACGAGTGAGACAAGACTACCTCATTGCAGAAGGATTACTCGCACCTTATGGCGACACTGTTGATATCAATGATCCAATGTTATCAATGTCGCTGGCTCGAATTCGACAGCTCTCTGCCCATGAGATCGGCCACACACTTGGGCTTAGCCATAATTTTGCCGCTTCCATTAACCGTCGTTCGTCGGTCATGGACTATCCCGCCCCCTTTGCCGTTCTTGATGATCATAACGACATTGATCTAAGCAGGGCCTATACCACTGGAATAGGCGAGTGGGATAAAGTTGCGATTGCCTATGGTTATGCTCAACCCCTGCCAGGTGAAGATGAACAAGCCTTGCTTAAGGAGATCTTGCAGGGAGCTTGGTCCAAAGGACTTCTCTATATCACAGACGCAGATGCTCGTCCCGCTGGTGCAGCGCATCCACTGTCTAATCTGTGGGATAATGGAGATGACATGGTTCGCTCATTGTATCACGAAATGGACATCAGAGAAGTTGCACTCAATAGATTTGGCGAAGATGTCATCCGTAGAGGACAACCTCTGGCAACCATGGAGGAAGCCCTGGTCCCGCTATATCTACGACACCGCTATCAGATTGAAGCGACTACAAAGCTACTAGGTGGTGTCACCTATACCTATGCTCTGCGTAGTGATGGTCAGGCAACGGTCAAGCCTGTTGAAGCACAAATACAGGAAGAAGCTCTTGATGCACTGTTGGAGGCCGTATCATCAAGAAATCTTCGGGTTCCCGAAAATGTCCGAACTCGCCTTCCTCCGCGCCCTCCTGGTTATCCTATGCATCAAGAGTTATTTCATCGTCATACGGGTGTGACCTTTGATCCCTATACCCCTGCGGCAGCCGTAGCAACCCTCGTGTTTACCCAAATTCTCAACCCACAACGAGCTGCTCGCCTGATCTATCAGAATGATCATGACGAAGCACTGATTGACTTTCATAGCGTTTTGGAAATCGTCAGTGATGCCGTGTGGGGCGTTGAGATTGCTGATGATCCGTACGAGGCAGAGTTGCAACGCGTCGTCCAAGTGGTGTGGATTGATGAACTGATAGACCTTGCAAATAATCCCTATGCAGCCCCAGCTGTCAGATCATTTGTTTTGGAACGACTTCGTGAGTTCGCCCAGTGGATACCACGCTCCCAAGTCCCACAGAGTGACCGTGAAACACGTTATCATCGGGAAATGATGCTCAGCGACATTGACCGATACCTGCACAGAGACTATCAGGCGAATGAACATACCGATCGCCCTTCAATCCCACCTGGCTCCCCGATAGGATCCAGTGACCGTAGGCAGTTCCATCATGAGTTTCTTAATGCCACTGCCGTTGAATGGTGTCACCACTAAGTTATTCAAGTCATACATTGTCACGGCCATAGTTGAGAGAAATGTATGTCCCATTGATATACCTGAACTTAACCCTATTTATTTTTGAGTTATTAAAATGCTTGAAAAATTACATCTTATTATGTGAAAAGCCTGATTAATTCAAGGAGTTTATGCAATATTTCAGAAATTATTAAGTCTACTTTGTCGTGTCTACATGGGCACACATCTAATGATATAAAAAGGTTAAAAGTGGGATAACAAGGTGGGAAAGCTGCCCTAATTTTGCTCAAAAAGCTACAAAGTGGGACTTTTTTTTCTTAAAACCTACAAATTTAGTCATAAGTGGGAATCATGGTTGCTTCTGGAGTCTTGAAATTCGCCAAAATAGGGTTAAGTTCAGATATACAGTGCCCTCTGTTCCAACCAAATCGTGGATTCCAACCCCGATGATGACCCATTCACATCGCACACCATAAGTTGCTACATGGCCCAGTTATGCGTGGTTAATAGATCTTGAGATGTCATCAGTCATACAACCAGATTCACTTAAACATAGTGCTTTACGGTATCTGAGGGATGCCGTAGGAAGTGCGGATGCTGTTTTTCGTGATGGTCAATGGGAGAGCATACACCAAGCCGTTCTAGGGAATCGAGTTCTGGTTGTGCAACGTACAGGTTGGGGCAAGACGATGGTTTATACGATTTCAACAAAATTACGGCGTGAGAAAGGAGCTGGCCCGTCATTGATGATTTCTCCGCTGCTCGCATTAATGCGCAATCAAGAAGAAGCCGCATTCACCCTTGGATTAAATGCGCGCCGAATGACAGGAGATAATCGCGAGGAATGGGCTGAAATCCACGAGGAGCTCCGAGACGATCACGTTGATATATTGATGATTACTCCTGAGCGCCTTGGAAACCAGATGTTTCTCACCAAGACCTTGCCAATCATTGCCAGTGGACTCGGGATGTTAATTATTGACGAAGCACACTGCATTTCTGACTGGGGGCATGACTTTCGTCCAGATTATCTGCGAATCCGCAGAGTTCAACAGATGATCCCCAAAGGCTCATCTGTTGTGGCAACTACGGCGACGGCTAACAACCGGGTTGTTGAAGACATAAAGCATCAGCTTGGAGATCACATCCAAGTCACTCGAGGCAGTCTCATTCGACGTAGCCTGCAACTGCATAACTTTCATATGCCCGACCCTAGTACAAGGTTAGCTTGGATGGCATGGGCGATCGGTGACCATTTGTCAGGAAGTGGAATTGTTTACGTTCTTACACGCAAAGATGCGGATATCGTCACCAGATGGCTTCGACACAAGAAGATTGATGCACATGCCTATTATGGGGAAACCAATGAACGCGAACATCTGGAAAAACAACTCCAAAACAATAACATCAAGGTGTTAGTCGCTACGATAGCGCTTGGAATGGGATTTGACAAGCCCGATTTATCGTTCATCATACACTATCAGCGCCCCAGTTCGGTGGTTCACTATTATCAACAAGTAGGGCGCGCTGGGCGAGGAATCACTGATGCGTATGGCTTTTTGATGTGGGGAGAGGAAGATGAGCGAATTGCCGACCACTTTTTGGATAATGCCTTTCCATCTCAGGATGAGATTGACTCGGTGATAGATGCGCTTGAGGATGCTGATGGCGGATTGACGCTCAAGGAAATCATGTTTCAGGTGAATTTAAAGGGAAGCCGCATTGAACAAGTCCTCAAGCTCGCCTCTCTGGAATCCCCTGCCCCCGTGATCAATGAAGGAGGTATTTGGTATGCAACGGGTGAAGCTGATGGCTTTCAGATCCCATCAGAGCGGATTGCAAGACTTCGAAAGATTCGTGCAGATGAGAAAGCGCAGATGCGAGAATACATGCACCATGATGGCTGTTTGATGGCGTTTTTGCAGCGTGCTCTTGATGATCCGTCGGCCAAACGATGTGGCCGATGCAGAAACTGTATAGATCGGCAAAAAAAGGGATTTCTGCCGAAGCCTAATAAGATTCAAGAAGCCCAGCGGTTTATCAGCAAAAAACTTAATCACATTTATATACATAAAAAGTGGCCTATTAGCGACCTAGCCAGTCATCCAATTTATGAAACAACCAACATTAGTGCACAGCATCTCGCCTCTTCTGGACTCGCCTTACGACGAATGCATGATAGTGATCTCGGGCAGCAAATTCTAAAAGAGCGCTCCTCGTGTGAGAGGTATTCAGATTCTGTGGTAGACGCATTCGTTACTCTACTGAAAAATCAAATACGTGGGCTCATGTGTGTCACCTACATTCCTCCACGAACACGTGAAAAACGCGTTCCCATTCTCGCGCAATCTGTTGCAGATCAACTTAGCTTACCACTGATTCATGCTATTTCCAGAACCCGAATCGGGCATCGTCAAAGTCAGATGAAAAACCCTATTCAACGGGCCAGAAACGTTGCTAATGCATTTGCCATTGATCACCCCTGCAAGGGGCCGACACTGCTGATTGATGATATTACAACCAGTGGATGGACATTGATAACAGCGGCTGCATTGTTACGATATGATGGTTGCCCTAAAGTGATTCCCGCCGCATTGCTTATTCATTCGTTGTCGGAGTAAATTAGATGTGGCCGCTCTCTGAAGACACCTATGAAGTTGTATTACTCTGCGCATGGTTTGCTGGAGAGAGAGAGTCTTTGCCACTTGGACTTCAAGAGTATAATCTCCTTGCATCATGGCTTTATCAGCAAGATCTACGACCGAGAGATCTGAGAGATCAGTCCTGTGTAGAAAAAGCAAGTGCATCAACTGGGTTAAACATTGAACGCTTAACGGGTTTATTGAATCGTAGAATATCACTGGGATTCTATCTGGAAGACTGGAGGCGACGAGGCTTGTGGGTCATCGGGCGCGGAGATGATGCATACCCACTTAGAATTCATCAACAATTAAGATCAATTGCGCCGCCGCTCCTTTTCGGGGCAGGAGAGACCTCTTTACTTGGGATGAGCAGTACGGCTGTCATCGGACCATCTGAGCAGCTATTTCAACCAAACAATTTCATTCAAGCTCTGGCTGAACTTTGCATTCAGCATCATCGCACCATGATTATTTCTGGAAAACATCATATCTCTACGCAATTAATTGGATCGGGGATTGATCATGGGGGTGCCTTCATTTGGTTGCGTCCAGGATTGCTGTTAGGGGAGCCGCTTGATAAGTCATGCAGACATGCTAAGGCATCGGGAAATATCGTCTTACTTTCAAGTCGTAGCCCCGCCGATCCCCGTTTATTCCCAGAGGAACCAGAAATTGGTTCACTTCTGATGGCGCTCAGTGATGATGTCATCTATATTGACGGCACCGAATTAAGCGTGGATTGCTTCAACTTAGAATCTGCGCTATTGCAATCTTTGCCTCAGAAAAAATGTTTTATTTATCGTAACGATCCAATTACATCACTCGCAGAAACTCTACTCTCCAGTGGAGCGCAACCATGGATAGATGAAGATATTGCAATTGGTGCAGGGCTATTTAAGAGCTCTGAAATGAAACAGAAAGCAGTTTCAACACATGACATTGAGCACGCAAGCGCTGAACCCGAGAACACAACCTTGTCAAGTTCTGGCATGAGTCTCAAACAATCTGTCTCAAGTGCTGCTGCTGCATTAGACAAATTAGCCCCTGCCCCCTCATCCATTGAATCTGTATGTAAAGATGGGGTTCAGGGAGAATTGTTTGATTAAGGGCGAGAGCAGAAATACAAACCATCATTAATTGCATAGGCAATGACAGACGATACGCTAGCCACCCTATTACTCTGTGCACATCAAGGGGGAGAGGATAAAGTCCAGCCATTGAGCGTGTCAGACTATAACCGCGTTGCGGCCGTACTTTATCAATCTCATTTACGTCCTCAATATTTGCTCATGCAAGGATCTGTTGGGGAAATATCTAACCATAGTGGCATCAGTCAAGATAGATTAGAGTGGTTGCTTGATCGACGAATTAACCTTGGATTCAAATTAGAGCAGTGGCAGCGTAGTGGAATCTGGGTTTTATCCCGTAGTGATCCCATCTATCCAATTGAACTTCGTAGATGTCTGAGAAATCTTGCACCTCCTTTAATATTTGGAACGGGTAATCAAGATTTATTAACCACTGGGGGAACAGCGGTTATTGGACCAGATTCAATCCCTACGTCAAGAATCCAAATATCCTGTGGTATTGCAAAAAATATTCTGGAACACAACAAAACTGTTATTTTAGCTGGGCACTTAAAAATGTCGAGAGAGATTGTTGGATCTGTACATAGGCAGACAGCAAAGATAATCTGGGTTTTACATGAAGGGTGTCTTAAACAGCGTTTGGAAAAATCTCGCCGTTTGGCGATCCGAAACAATCATCTAGTCTTGGTAACACCTCAAAGTCCTGATGCACCAAAGGAGTCTGGAGAAAAAGGGTTGGTGGGCATGATAGCAACTGCACTGGCCACCGATCTATTGTATGTTGACGGCACAAATTCCAGGAATCAAAGCAAACGCGCTGATCAATACGAAGTGAGAAGCTCGGTGATGAAGCGACCAGAGATTTGTGCTCTGTTAGCAGGTCGCGCTCTTACTCCAGAAGGGGAGAGTCTCAAAGAGTGTGGGATTCCATTATGGACTTCTGATGAGTAAGCCATCATCAATGGTATTCTCCGATATCAAAGTGATTTAACACAACGTCTTCAAAAAACGAAGAATCGAATCTATGTAGTGCGCTGACGAGGCCAATGATACATTTTTGATCCATGTGTCGTAAACAAGTTATCCGATACCTTTCGCGTAGATCACTCACTCATCAAATTTTAAACGAAAGATTTACGATCAAAGCAGTTACACGAGAGGGGTATTTTCATTGTCTTTGATCTCAATTTTTGCTCGGCGACGAAAACGAGTAGAATCAATTGGCATGTATTTGGTTTAGAAGTGAAAAATTTACGATCTTTTTCGGGCATCTGATCATCTCTATATCAATGACATTACGTGCCTCATTGAGTGGTTAGCCCTGCCCTGTAGCCAAAAGTATATTTTGACAATTAAGTATGCGAAGATCCATCACAAATTTCAAGAATTTGTATGGTATAGCCTTCCAAACCATTCCATTTCAGCATGATTTCCGAGTTGAAGTGCTGGAAAAATACTCTTGAATCAACCGGTCTACACAGACGGATTCTCTACCAGTTTACTTTACCTATGGCTTCCAACTCCTCATACGCAACGGCGCGGATCTGCAAACTTGAATAGCCACGCCACATGATCTCATGACCGGGCGGTGGATCATGTTTACGGTTCATATAGCCCCCCATCATAGCCACCGTCAGGATAGCCGAAGATATGTTTGTGGGAACAGGAAGTCGATAATTCTCAGCATAGACTTGGAGCATCTTCGCCTCGGATCCTCTGAAAAACACCTCCATCTCCAAGTCCCCCGCCACACGTCCCATTAGAGTCATTAGCATGATGCGCCAGGTAATAATCATGTATACCGTCAGGACCCGATGCAGGACCTTTGGTTTCTGGAACCGTAACTTTTCTACCTTACAGCCACTCTTGAGCACCCGAAAGGTATCTTCCACACGCCAGCGCAACTTGTAATAGTTAATCATCTGCTGTGCCTCTTTCAGGCTTGTAACCTCTTGTGTCGTTACCAAATACCATTCAATCGGCTTTGCATCCTCAGGTGGATTAAGTTCACGTAGATGGATCCCCCAAACGGGCATGGGGGCTTGCGCTGGATCCTTGGTTGGGGGAAGCATCACTTTACGGAAGCGAATTTCCATACGCGCATTTCGGCCCGGCCGACCTTCACTGGTCACACGCCCCGATTTCATCCGACGACTCAAATCCTCCACCTTCAACTCTACTAGCCCGGCAGGCGATCCCTTTCGCATGGTCCTGAAAAGTCGGGTGTTTTTGGACTTGTCCAGCACACGGTCATGTTTGGCCCGCACCAAAATCTCGGTTCGCTGTAAGGCGCGCTGCTCGGACAAAATCTCAAATGCATCGGCCTCTCGGTCCATCACACAAATTGCACGAGTTTTGCGAGGCAGCGTTTCGCTGGCTTTCTCAACCGCATGCAGTCCATCCAGCCAAGTCTGTGTTTTTGGGGTCTGTTTCCCATAACTGCAGTTCACGATCCCTAATGGAAGTCCTTCCTCTGCACTCACGGCAATCGTTGCATGGAGATGAATTCCGTAGGCTTTTGCACTGGTCTGGTTTTCTCCAATGACATCAAAGCCCTCTGTATTGGTTCGCGTCTTGAACGAGAGTTTGGTGCCATCCTGAATAAAAAGCACCGTCTCTTGGGTTCGCATTCGCTCAATGGTCCGTTGCAAATGCGGGGCATGAATATCCTCATTGGAAATGCCGAGTTCATCGGCCTTTGCAAAGAACCTGTAGTACCCCTGAAGTGCCGCGGAATCGCGCTTGGGGGATGCCGTGCTAGGTGTGCCGACCGTGTTGGCCATCAGACGTACACTTTTGACCAAGCGGGCCGTGCGACGACGATCTCCAAGCTCTGCACGGCCAAACTCCTGATTCGCCCAGTGGTCCGCATCCAATCCAGTGCCCGGCTCCAGACGCGGATATAAGTCCACAGAGGGAACCCCCAGGTGTGTACGCCAGTTTGGATCCAATTCATAGGCAAATATCTTTTTCTTTGACTTGGGCGCATCCGTAGCCGACGCATGCCGTCCCTGTCCCTTTGTACGCCCTAGATAGTGAAATCCCGCAGCCCGAAAACAAGTTCCATCGTAGTCTGGACCCACAAACGTTTCTACCACATAGGGCGCATAATCATAGCGGGCCATAAAATCAGAGGGAAGTCGATGCAAAACGCGTGCTAAGATGGAACTCGCCAAATTCTTGCAACGAACCTCTGGGCGGATCAAAAATCGACTGAGGTTCGCGACACGATACAGGTTTTGCATACGGGTGCTGAGATCCCATGCCATCCAGGCATCGCGTGCCCCTAGATGCAATGCCGCGGCGGAGAAGCCCACCGCACCCAGGTACCCAGAGGTACTCCGAATCAAATACCGCACCTGAGCACCCGCAAATGTAGTCGTTCCTTTTGGGTGCTCCCGAGCGAGAAGCGTATTCCAGATTGCACGAGCCTGCGAACCCGTGACCAGAAGAATCTCCAAATCCTGAATCTGCCGCACATCTGCGGGAACGTCAACCGGGGCTGGAACGCTTTCCTCCAGTAGACGCGGACCACGAACAAAGGAAGCCGTCTGAGGCTTGGGAAGCGAAACATGTCCTTCCTCTTCCAGAACATATAACGCCTTCATGCAACCGGAAATACGAGGTCGTCCCTTGGTATTCAACAACTTGAACTTTGAACAAATCAGTTTCCCGAGAGCCTGACGACTCTTGTCCTGATTTGAGGTGACGAGCTCGGACAAGGTCGGCAAATCGCTCCGAAGAGTCGCTAAAATGGTTTGCTGTACTTGCATTTTTTGCATAGTAAAGTGAAGAATAACACAATAATACGCAATAAAAGTTTTATTGTCAAATATAAGTATTGATAACAAGGCAGGGTTAGCCGTTTTGCAGTACCTTGAGACTGGTTCCAATTTCTGTAATCAGGGCTCTACGTGGTGCAAATCATGTTGGCAAGTCAATTACATCATCTCTCCACTACAATTTGCAAACTTGCGTTTAGCGCAAAAGAGGGCCTTCCATGCCATCCGCACCAGTTCCCTCAAAGCCTGGGCCAAACGTTCAGAAAAATGTGGGACTATAAATGCGCAACTTGGGACTTGGAATAAAACATTGAGTTGGGCTGTCGGCTTGAGCCTGTCAAAGATGTCGCCAGAATGATTAGAAAGTATCTCTGGGGGATCATCAATGCCATTGTTGTTGATGTCAGTAATGCCCGGCTGAAAGCATCAATAGTCGGATCAAAACCGTCAAAATCCGTGCACATGGATTCCGCAATAAAGAACGATTTGTTGATGCAATCTACTTCCATTTGGGCGGACTTGATCTAAGCCCCAGATGCGCAAAATCATGACTTTTTTCACAAAAAAAGCGGAAGCGCCATTACTATAATTTGCAGTTCAACTGAAATACTTCTGTAGTTCTTACTTGGATTTTGTTCATCCAGATAAAATTCAAGGCGACAGCCCAACGACTAGACTAGTCGCTATCAATCAAATCATGAAATCGATTGAAAAATTCCACTAATCGGTTGACGACTATACTCTTTTTAATTGCGTATTGGTTGTTAGGGCCGAAGATTGGAGTTGGAGGAAGAATTTTTGTGATGGCCGTCCCAGTTTCGGGTATTTGACCATTTTTAAATGAGCTATCAATGAATTGATATGTTTCTGTGGTATTTAGATTTTCCTTTTTAATGATCTGGTCTATCTCTGACTGTTTCTGAGCATTGACAAATTGTATCCAATCTGATTTCACATGACTTTGAGTGCTGATTGACTTGACGAACTTATCAATGAGGTCTTTTTTACTGCGCAAATTCGGACTAGCACTGACGGATCGATTAATAGAATCTATTAAGTCTCTGTCACGCCCTTTGTCATTCTTTTTTAGGTACTTTTCAACCAGCATTAGAATGTAGTCCACATTAATTTCCACTGATTTGATCAGTTCAATCTCAAAAACTAAGTCATCAATGATTGACACTCTACCTGCATCTGACTGCTCTTTAAACCGCTCATACAGATCAAGGTATCTACTCTGATAATCTTGAAAATCACGATCATCAAGGATTTCGTTTCCTTCGAAATCATCAAATGCTTCTAAGATATTTTTCAGTTGTAAAATCTGACCATAGAGCTTAACAAAATCTCTTTGATCACTTTCACCTATGATCTCTTTGTCCAGCGGAAACGTTACTTGTAGATTAGTGATGCAACCTTTGTATTCAGTATAGTATTCCTTGTAAGGTTTAAGCAGTACAATCCCTTTGGCATCTTTATTTCCGAAGAGAGTGAGGGCATCGTTTGTCTGCTGTTCTAGATCACGGAATGTAATGATATTCCCATAGGTCTTGATTGAATTGAGGATTCTGTTGGTTCGTGAGTAGGCTTGAACCAGTCCGTGAGTTCTTAATTTTTTATCTACCCAGAGAGTATTTAGTGTCGTTGCATCAAAGCCAGTCAGAAGCATATTAACGACAATTACAAGATCCAATTTCTTGTTTCTGAGTCGCTCTGAGATATCTTTGTAGTAGTTCTGGAACTTGTCTGATGATGTGCCATAGTTGGTCGAGAACATCTCATTATAATCCTTGATTGCACCCTCTAAAAAATCGCGTGAACTCTGATCCAAACTTTCTGGTTCAAAGCTTTCCTCACTCAATAAACCGTCAGGGTTATCATCCTCATTTGGAGCAAAGCTGTAAATGAGTCCGATCTTTAGTCGTTTTTCAGGTGCTATATCATCTTGTTGCTTTTTGAATTCACTGTAGTAGCGTTTGGCTGCATTTATTGAAGCTGTGGCGAAGATTGAGTTGAAACCGTACAAATAGTCACCAGAGGAGTGTCGGTATCCTTTGTTCCGCTTCGTCTTTTGATTGAATCGTTGAATTATATATTCAACCACTTGCGTGATGCGCCGATGATTGAGTAATGCCTCTTCAGTAGCAATATCTGAAACATCTTCATCTATGATGCGATCTGAGGCTTTGATGGTGTTTACATAATCAATCCGAAATGGTAGCACATTCCCATCATTGATTGCATCAACAATGGTATAAGCATGGAGCTTTTTTCCGAATACTTGTTCTGTGGTTCTATATTTGGGATTGCCTTTGGCCGGTGAGTTTTCGGCAAAAATTGGAGTGCCTGTAAAGCCGAATAGGTGATACTGTTTGAATACTCGTACAATATCGGCGTGCATATCACCGAACTGGCTACGATGGCATTCATCAAAAATCAGGACAATATGTTTGCCGTATATAGGATGTTTCTTATTGCGTTTAACAAACAGGCTTAGTTTCTGAATGGTAGTGATGATCAGTTTTTTATCTGATCTTTCAAGTTGTTCTTGGAGTTGTTTTGTTGAAGTATTGGAATTAGCAGCACCTTCTTCAAACCTGTCATATTCTCGCATGGTCTGATAATCAAGATCTTTGCGATCCACTACGAATAGGACTTTTTCAACCCCTGGCATTCCAATTGCTAATTGGGCAACCTTAAAACTGGTGAGTGTTTTTCCACTACCAGTAGCATGCCATATAAAACCTCCTGCATCTATTTTACCTAACGTTTTTTGATTTGTGGAAATGTTGATTTGTTGCAGGATCTGCTCCGTTGCTACAATCTGATATGGTCGCATAACCAGAAGTTTTTTATCAACGTCAAAAACACAATATCGCGTCAGAATATTCAGCAGTGAATGTTTCGCAAAGAACGTAGATGTAAAATCCGTCAACTCGTCAATCCGCTGGTTCTTCATATCCGCCCACCAAGTAGTGAATGAATAACTTTCCGATGTTCTTTTAGATGACGACCGTTTTTGAGTTGAATTCAAATGTCTGAGGCGTACTGTATTGCTATAGTATTTGGTCATGGTACCATTACTGATGACAAATATCTGCACATATTCAAATAGACCAGATCCAGCCCAAAAGCTGTCTCGGTGGTAACGATTGATTTGGTTAAATGCCTCCCGAATATTAATGCCTCTTCGCTTAAGTTCAACATGAACCATGGGTAGTCCGTTGACTAGAATCGTCACATCATATCTATTGAGATGATTCCCATGAGATTCATATTGATTAATGATTTGCAAGGAGTTATTGTGGATATTCTTCTTATCAATGAGGCGGATATTTTCTGTTCCCCCATCATCACGAGTAAGGACTTGAATATAATCATCCTGAATACGCTCAGTCTTCTCAATGATTCCATCATTGTCGCCTGAAATACTGGCTTTGAAGAATTTTTTCCATTCTGTATCTGAAAAAGTTATCTTATTGAGCTTTTCCAACTGCTGACGCAAGTTGATAATTAAGCTCTCCTCGGACTTGATATTCAGATATGTGTAGGCCTGTGATTCTAGTTGCTTGATAAACTTTTTTTCCAGTTGAGCTTCTGACTGGTAGGTCGTATCGTGCCTTTTGTGGGGTTGATATTCTGCAACGACTGTGCTCTGTTGTGATAGGGCGATTGGTTCAATATGTGGTGGACGCATCTTCGTTATACTTTTTCTTTGAATGTGAGGAGCTTGTCTCGGTAGTATTCGTATTGTTGACGGCGGGCATCAATTTCTGCGGGTAAGCCTACGGATAGGTCGTTAATCAGCGCCTCAAACTTGTCAAGGATAGAGACGATCTCGCGTTGTATTGCAAGTGGAGGAATGGGGATGAAAATCTTCATAAATCTATTTTTTGAAATATTAAATCGAGTCACTCCATTTGCACATTTAATGATCTGCTTTCTTATATGGTTACTCCTGAACAGATATTTCAAGAATCCAGATTCAAACAGATCTTTGTCATCAAACCGAAAACCGAAGCAGAAACTATTGAGAAAGATGGGATCAGCAGGATGACTACATACTTCTGACGACATCCCAACTTCATTTGGTGTTTCTGAGGAGCCCGTAAACAGCACATCTCCGAGCTCAATCCGATTTTGCTTTTCTTTTTCAGTCACTTTCACAAACTCATTTTCGGTCGTGTTAACTGAGATATTATTTGCTATGTTACGGTATGTAATATAGCGTGCATTACCATCTGTAAAATCACTTTTATTCTTTCCAGTGAGCCCACCATATGTTGATCCGAGATCTTTTAGCGCCTTAAATTCAACCTTGTCTGTTGAATGAAGCCCTAAGGAACGGTGGATGGCTGAAGGTTCTCCTGAGAAATTCAGCAGTTCATCACGGTAATACTGATACTGTAGACGCCGCGCCTCCAATTCAGCCTCCAGCTCAACCACCAATTCCGCCACCAGCTCAGAGTACGTATCCAAGATATTTACGATCTCTTGTTGGATTTCAAGCGGAGGAATGGGAACTGGAAACGCTCCAAGGATTTTGGCGCTCAAGTTATTAATTGTGGTAAATTTAATTTTACTTTGCAAGTAACTTTCAAAACTATTACCTGTGAGCAGATGAAAGAGGAATTTAGGATTCAATATCATTTCGTATACACGAATGATCGCCATAAAGGCACCAAATGAATAACCCACATTTTGACGAGTGATAAATGCTACTTTTCCAACATGCTCTTTGGAACCGCTCGCGACACTGATTATAATATCCTTATTTTTTACAAATTGATCAGGGCGCACGCGTACACTAGAAGACACTACTTTTACATCATCAAAATTTAATGTATTGCTAGCAAGTGTTATATTATTTGCGCGTAAAACTTTCACAGGTCCATCTTCGTCTTCATCTGTTTTTTTATAGGAGATACCGCGATGTAAGGTCATGACATCCGCCAACTTTTTAAACTCCACCCCATCTGGGCACAATTTCTCAACAAGTTTCTCAATGCTATTCATTGATCAAGAAGATTCTAGGTCCATGACAATCGACTCAATCTTTCGTCGTAGCTCAGCTTGCCTTGCAACGATTTTCGCAATCTTTGCATTGAGGTCCAAAATATTTATTTTTTCGCGGGTATCCTCTGTCTCAACATACGACGAAACCGCAAGGTTATACTCGTTTTCTATAATCGTCTGTTTGTCTACCAGCACTGCAAAGTAGTCACGGCTCTGGCGCTGAGCAAATACGTCTAGAATCTTTGTCTGATGCTTTTCAGCGAGTTGATTCTTATTGCCACTACGCACATATGCATCCGAGGCATCAATAAATAAAACCGCATCATCTAATTTTGACTTTTTCAAGACAATAATGCAGGTCGCGATCGTTGTGCCAAAAAAGAGGTCTGGGGGTAACTGAATCACCGCATCAACATAGTTATGGGTCATCAGATACTGACGAATCTTCTGTTCCGCTCCACTGCGATATAGCACCCCTGGAAACTCAACAATCGCAGCGGTGCCATTGACCGCCAGACAGGAAAGGATATGCATCGTAAATGCAAGATCTGCTTTACTGGCAGGCGCCAGTACACCTGCGGGAGAAAACCGAGGATCATTGATCAACAGAGGGTTGTTTTTTCCCTCCCACTTGATTGAGTAGGGAGGATTAGAAACAATCGCTTCAAACGGGCCATCATCAAGATGGGCAGGATCGGTCAGCGTGTCGCCATGCGCAATATCAAATTGCTCAAAATTGATGTTGTGCAAAAACATGTTGATTCTACACAAATTATAGGTCGTCAAATTGATTTCTTGGCCAAAGAAGCCTAACCGCACATTGTCACGTCCGAGCACTTTGGCAAATTTTAACAGTAACGAGCCAGAGCCGCAGGCTGGATCATAGACTTTTGAGACTTCATCTTTGCCCACCACGGTCATGCGTGCAAGGAGCTCAGAGACCTCCTGCGGAGTGAAAAACTCTCCACCAGATTTCCCCGCAGCTGAGGCATACATCGTCATCAGAAACTCATAGGCATCCCCAAACAAATCAATGGTGTTTGAAGAAAAGTCCTCCGTGTCATTGAGCGGCAAATCCCCAATCGCACTGAGGAGTTTGACCAGTTTTTCATTTCTCTTGGCCACCGTTGATCCTAATTTGGTGCTGTTAACATCCACATCCTCAAATAAGCCCCTCATATCATTCTCGCTTTCGGTTCCAATGGCCGAGGTTTCAATATTGGTGAAGATGCGGTGTAGGGTGACATTGAGGTTTTCATCATCGCGAGCACGGGCGCGTAAATTCACAAAGAGCTCCGACGGAAGGATATAGAAGCCTTTTTCCTTGATAATCACCTCACGAGCAGATTCCGCTTCGCGGTCGCTCAAATCGGCATACTGGAAATCAACAAGCCCAGCCTCATGCTGTCTCTGATTGAGGTAGCCTGTCAGGTTCTCAGATATAAACCGATAGAAGAGCATACCAAGAACATAGCTCTTAAAATCCCAGCCGTCTACCGCGCCGCGCAGATCATTGGCGATGCGCCAGATGGTTTTGTGTAATTCAGTTCGTTCTGCGTCCATTGGTTAGATTCATAATTTCATCTAATCTAAACATAGACGATGATTTTCTTTGCATGTAAGATCAGATCGTTTTGAAAAGCTTCTCCTTCCAGATGGCAAGGCCAAAATACCCGAGCCCTCCGATCGCAAGTGCACCCGTTGTCATCCACTTGTCTCCAAACCATAACCCAACCATGATGATTGCTAACCCTGGAAGAGATAAGATTAAAAAATCGCGATAGGGTGCAAATAATTCTTGCCAAGGAACTTGTGCAAGGCGTAGGATCACGATGAGCTGTATTGCACGGATCAAGGCACCGACTACACCACCTGCGATAAGCATGGTGTCCACGTCTCCTGAAAGCCCCCCCAAGGTTAATGCTACAGACAAACAAACAAGCAGAAGCATGGCCATCAGAAAATCAAGGCGCTGGCTTTCCTTCACATCATAAACGCGAGTCAGAGGGGATGCAATGGAACCTAAGACCATCCAAGGAGCGATGTAAACAGCGTAAACTCCAGTCTGACGATGAGGCTCTCCAAGCCATAATTCAAAGAAGTCTGGCCCAGTCAACATGACCGCAAGAACAGGAAAAAATCCGACCATCAACAATCGACGGTGTACCACAGAGGCAATTGGCGCGAGGTTTCCAGATGTCTGCGCCTCAGCAGCACTTACAAAGAAAGGGTGAGCCACCGAGCGGGCGACAAATGACATAGGAATTCCAATCGCTGCAAAAGCAATACCGTAAAACCCAAGAGCATCCTCTGAAATAGATGTTGCAAAAAAGAATGGAATCAAAAGCACAACTAAGTGCCCCATTAAGGCACTAATCATAGATGATGGTGTCGAAAATATCGCAAATCGCCGATAACGCGAAGCTGACTCAATGATACGCCTCAAGCTAAATGCCGCTCGGATTGCCGAAGCACTACGCCGAAGCATCATGCAAATGAATATGAAACTGGAAATAAAATGCCCAAAAATATACCCCCCTATATGACCCGCTTCATTAGCATTGATGGGCGGGAGACCGACACCGATTCGTCCTGTGACCATGGCTGCGGTGAGACTTACATGCCCTGCAGTAATGTGCCGGAAGGCACGCTTTCGAACAAGCCAAAACTCAGCAATCTTACCCGATCGCATACATAACAGGGTAAGAGGAAGTAGGGGCAGATAAGGAGCGATAGGTGGAAAATCAAGCATTGCAGCAATCTCATGATTCCAAATCATCGTTATACTTAACAGTGTGACGCTCAATAGCATCACTGCTGTTGATAACCAAATCAATACCGCCGCATCTTTATCCTCTTTTGGAAGCATTAAGGCATCCTCGTAGCGAAGTGATACAATAGATCCGATCAGGCCCGTCAACGTGACAAAATATTTTCCAATGCCCAACTCAGAAGGCAAATATAACCGCGTGATGACACCGAGGGCCAAATAGCCGATCACCATCACAATGCCCGCACCCGAAAGCAACGTCAATGTGGGGCCCCTGAGTCCGTCAGTAGAAAATAATCTATTGATCCAATTCATGGCTGAGAGTTGACACGCCATACAATCCAGGGATCCTTACGATACACGGATTCAAAATCACCTGTGATGGCCGAATCCTGCCTCACGATATAATCAAATCCATACTTGGATGATAAGGATCGGATCTGTTGACTGGAAAGAGAAAAATAGGCGCTGTCTAATTTGGAGATAATCGCCCCTCCACCGCGTTGTGGTGGGTCTATGGGGGCTATATCCAATAGTCTTGCGTACCACTGTGCCATGTAGGGTTGATGGAAGGGAACGGCCTTAAAGTTGACCACAATCGCACGTTGGGACTGGGATCTAAAATGCCCCCATCCAGGAGGTACAGCAAATACCGAAAGATGTGAAGTAGAGTCACGCGCCCACTTAGCAACCTCTTCCTTCGGTGTTAAAGCATCTGTTGGGCGAATGCCCAGTGCATCTGGAGAAACTAACAAGAGAGTCCCTACGATGAGAACTGTCATCGCTAAAGCATAGTGTCCATGATCAAAAAACGCAGTGAATGTTTGCCGATGAAAGTGAAGAATTAACTTGGCTGCAGCATTAGAGATAAAGATGACACAAAAAACTTTCACTAATACCGATAGCTTGAAGAGTTGCAACTTGGTAATGAACTCAATGCTCCATACCTCTGCACCCAAAAATCCTATCGTACATAATCCCGTAATGATCACCAATATGCGCAGAATTAGTGTTTGATGAACGCCTGGAAGAAGCCGAAAGGTGGCAAGCCCAATGATAATTATACATGTAAATCGAATGACAGATTGTAAATCAACAAAAGCTGGGATATAATGATGTGGTGCCCTGAACTCAAAAAGGATATAAAAATATGAGACGAGACTTTCTATATCGGCCTGCATCAATTGATGCCATAGCAAGGGGCCTATCGCAGGGAGTGCAAATAGTGCAAAACAGCCAGCAAACACATAAGGACGCTTAGAAAACAATCCGCGATTCCACAGCAATACCAATGCACAGACCATAGCGACCTGAAGCCCCACAAGGGCCTGTATCCAACATCCTATACCCATCAATAATGCAGATCTCACGAGTCGGCCCCGCACAAAGAAGACCAACCCCCACAAACTCAATGTCCAAGCTGGAATGCTCGGGGTTAAAATCCAGGTCACAAGATCATTACCTCCCAGTGTAAATTTAGGTGTCAATAGTAGGGCAATGATCACGCAAATCGTTGCTGCCAAACGCTCACGAGTGAATTGTATTGCAAGGACATACAGGGCTTGGGCAGTCCCGTACCAACTAGCCACATAAATACATAAGATCGTAACATAACAGCCAAGTAACTTGGCAGGAAGCCAAGCAAGGAATACGAATAGAGTTCGTGGGCCAAAAGCGTCCAATTGAGCATTCACAAACCAGTCCAACTGAAAAAGATTAGGATCCAAAAGATGAAATAGATAGGGTAATATTTCGTCCTGATCACTGATCCCATAGTCATACCCACGCCAGAAAAGATATACAGTGAGAGTGAGGAAAGGCAAGTAAAATGGAGGGCGCATGCCCATTCCCATGAGCTGCCTTGTCCACCGATGTGAACTAAGTTGCATCGTTAACGGCCAAGATGAATACGCGAACGCCTTCGGAGATGATAGTACTGGGTAAGTACCGGACCAAATGATCGTTTGAATTCAGCAATAGAAGGAGTATTGGCCCCAACAAAATCAAAAACTGACACCTTTGAAGATGCTAATATTGATAGTAGCTCGCCAATGAGAACAGTCATCCCATATCCACGAATACTTCCCGCTATCCAGTAATGCGCCGTACTCTGGTCATGGAGAATGATCACACCAGCTTCAACCATTCCATTTCGTTTAGCAACAAACACTCGGGCCCATTTTCCCATAGAGATGCACAATGATTCCAGTGCTTTTGGCGCGGCCGGAAGAGATCGTCCATGGCGCTCATAACTCATACTGCAAAGTTCAATGACCTGGAGCGCATAAGAATGATCTTCAATAATTTCATAAGCGGTTCTCTTGGATCTCCAAGTTCTTCGGGTTGCGGTAGACCAATTGTTACGATTATCAGGCAAATGGATAAGATATGTAAACAGAGGGCGCACAGTCCAATTGCGCCATTGTGCGGTCCGAGGATCATCCACTTTAAGCAGTAAATTTGCTTTTGTGCTAGTGCGTTCAACACATTCAAGAAGTTTGTCAAGAGGGCTATTTTGTCTATGGATCACATGCGCTGGCGGTTGATTTGCCAGAAGTAGAGCAGAGTACTGCGTAAAGGGTGGAACGACAATCTGACGAAATAACCCAACCCCTTTCTCATGAACAAGAAGAGCGGCTTGATCGTCAACAAACCAAATTTTCGAACGCAAGCCATAGACCGATGTGACGGCCTTAGCATAACTCAAAGATGCAAAAATTCCCCCAGTTTGCTCCCATAATGACTGATAACGTGCACACGCTCCAGCGTCATTCAAGTTGTATGCGGAGGTGATCGCCAAAGCACGGTCAGAGGATATATTGACTTAGGTCGCGATTGCGGGCAATGGAATCTAAGCGAGAGTTAACTTCATCAGCATCCATTTGGATCTCTGAAGAGGTACTTCCGTCAGATTCAAACAGGAGATCCTCCAAAAGAGTTGTCATGATCGTATGGAGTCGACGAGCACCAATGTTCTCAACTTCATCATTTACCTTAGCAGCGGTATGAGCAATCCTTCGGACTGCATCATCGGTAAACTCAAGATTAACATTCTCCGCTAGTAACAGAGCATGATATTGCTTTAGGAGCGCATTCCGTGGTTGTGTAAGGATCAAATAAAAATCTTCTTCGGTGAGATTATGCATCTCTACACGAATGGGAAAGCGGCCCTGCATTTCGGGGATCAAATCACTGGGCTTTGCAACATGAAACGCCCCACTGGCAATAAATAGAATATGATCTGTACGAACCATTCCGTGTTTCGTAGTAACGGTAGCTCCTTCAACAAGTGGCAGAAGATCTCGCTGAACACCTTCCCGAGAGACATCGGGGCCTCCGCCACTTTTGACAGTACGACTAGCCACTTTATCAATCTCATCAATAAAGACAATTCCCGAATTTTCAACCCGCTTGAGCGCTTCTTGGGTAACACTATCCATATCAATGAGCTTGGATGCTTCCTCTTTGGCGAGAAGTTCTTGCGCTTCTGATATTTTGACGCGCCGTTTTTTACGCTGTTTTCCACCAAGATTTCCGAGCATTTCCTGAAGATTCATTCCCATTTCTTCCATGCCTAATGGCCCGAAAACTTGAAACATGGAATTGGAATTATCTTTTTTGACTTCAATCTCAACCTCTCGGTCAGACATCTTTCCTTCTTGGAGACGTTTACGAAATTTTGACCGAGTGGAGGACTTTTCCTCTTCATCAGCATCGGGTTGAAGATTAGATGGAGCGACAGGCTCGGGGGAGAGCATGACATCAAGAAGCCGCTCACGGGCTAATTCTTGTGCACGATCCTGAACCAGTACTTCGTGTTCTTGGCGTACCATACGAACCGCACGATCGGCAAGCTCACGGATCATGCTCTCCACATCACGGCCCACATATCCGACCTCGGTAAATTTTGTAGCCTCAACTTTGATAAATGGTGCATCAACCAGTTTTGCCAGCCTACGAGCAATTTCCGTTTTACCCACGCCAGTTGGCCCCATCAGAATAATATTACTGGGTAGTATTTCATCTTGGAGATCACCTGAGACCTGTTGGCGACGCCAACGATTGCGAAGAGCAATGGCCACAGTTCGTTTCGCTTCAGGTTGACCGATAATATAGCTATCTAGCGCTTCCACGATTTCTCGTGGTGTCAGATTTGAAATTATTGACATTAATTAGATTTTCTTATCTGCTATGACTTATTCTCTATCGTTATAAGATCATGTAAATCTCTGCTCTCTTCTCTCAAATGGTCATAAGCCTCCTCCTCTAAATACTGAGACTTTTCAATGGACTCCCGAGTGGCAATGACATCGGGGTGCTGATAATTGATAAGGAGAACGGTATAGTTGTATGGGAAGCCGGGACGTTTTTCTAGCCAAATAGCACCAGTATTCTTTAACTGATTGATCAGCGGTTTTGGATCATCATGGTCAGTAAGGATTTCAGACAGTTTACGTAGTAGAGGTGTTAGGTAAATATCTTCGTATTGGCCAAAGAAATAAACAATAATGTGGAGCGCTGCAAGTAGATGATTATCCGTAATCTCAATCGCTTCACTAGGTTGGGATTCCAGATCCGTATTCCGGGCTACAGGCCAGTGTGATAGTCTCGTATCAGTATACGGTTGATCACTTGAATTGATGATGGATTGAGCTGAAATAAAGCGCTCTGAATTAGAATCCATGCTCACATGATCAGGAGTGACAAAGGATATCAAAGAGCAATGGATGTGTTTTTGCTGAATGTAATTTAACAATGGAAGATAGAGTCTGTCCCCACTGACCAGAAAGAGTGCAGAGGGCTGTGGGTGATGGTTGAGCAAGTCTAATACGTCTATGCAAATTTGAATCTCTGACGCATTAGATTGTAATGAAGCTGGGACAAATCGAGGTTCCATTCCAGCGAGATATAGGTTTTGCTGAATACGGGGTCCATCGGAACCAATCATCGTGAAATCTGCATATGCAACAGATGAGCTTAGGTGTAACTGCAGTTCATCTTTAACATAACTGACAGCGGAGGTCAGCAAGGAATTGATGGCATCAGTCGGATGTGAAAATATGTTGTGGTTTTCACCAGCGTAATCATGAAGGTTCTCATAATCTACAAACATGTAGACTTGATGAGGTTTACCATTCTGTGCGTGCGATAAGTTTATATAATTCATAGGCTCTGTGATTATCAATTGTCGGTGGATTCTATTTCTAATATGGTTAGTGAATGATTGGTATATACGCAAATATCGGCGGCAATGCTTAAGGAGTTCTCGACGATTTCTTTTGCCGTTAGGTCCGGGACATGTTTTATTAAAGCACGAGCAGCTGCAAGTGCGAATGGCCCTCCACTGCCGATAGCCACAATATCATCATCGGGTTCAATGATATCCCCACTACCGCTTAGCAGTAAAAGTCGATCGGCTGTTGCGACGGCCAGTAACGCTTCCAAGCGGCGAAGGTAACGGTCAGTCCGCCAATCTTTGGCAAGTTCCACAGATGCCCGTGTCAAGTTCCCTCCATATTGTTTGAGTTTATCTTCAAAGCGTTCAAACAGGGTAAACGCATCAGCAGTTGATCCAGCGAACCCTGCTAAGACTTTTCCTTCATACAATTGACGGACCTTTTGCGCTTTGTGTTTCATCACCGTTGCTCCCAGAGTCGCCTGCCCATCAGATCCCAGTGCAACCTTATTGTGCCTTCGGATACCAATCACAGTGGTGCTGTGTAATGGTGGTTGATTCATAAATTAATATTTGATGATATCTAATTAAGTTAATTTGTTATCCTGATCTAACTGATAGAGCGATAAGATGTTTGAATAGTAGAGGAGAGTTGTAAATCTACGTTTATATCGTCCAATCGTCAAGATATTATACGTCCAATCGTCAAGATACTATACGGCAGATTGCCAACTTAATATACGGAAAATTGTCAATAAACATACGACAGACCGTTAATCCCGACTTCGACGGTTTTAGATTTTTGAGATTTTAAACCCCTTATTTATATAGCTTTTCGGGCGGTTTTTCGGCGATTTTGGTGTGTAGTGTTCAGTTTTGGAATTTTGGTTTTTATGTCGTATATGTGTAAATATAGGTGCTCATGTTTATCAGAGAACTCAAGCGTAAAACTACTAAAAACATTGCAGTCCAGATTGTTGAGAGTTACCACAATCAGGCGGATTCGCATGATTCGGCACATGGGAAGTGTGCATCCAGATGCGGTGGATGGGCTGGTCAAAATCGCCTATCTGGAACTGGCGCGGATCCAAGAGGCGCGCCATCCCACATTATTTCCCGCAGAGTCGTATGTGGATGAGGTGGTGGCAGCCAGAAAGAAGAAGCGCGAGGATAAGACTCTGGTGATAAAGGATGCGCGGAAGTTTCATGAGATACGACGGATATGTTTGGGCTTTCATGAGGTGAGCGGTATGATCAGATGGGGTTTGCAGAGGTGTTTGATTCTTGATGGCGCGACGCTTGCAGGCGGTGTTACTGCGTCTGGCCACACCTAGGGAGAGTAAACTGGGCCATAGCCGAAAGATGTCTAAGGATGCGGGGGTTGAGGTGGAGAAGTTTTACAGGATGATGGATGCGGTCACCGATGATGGCGTTCAAGCAACGTATATCAGATCAAACGTTGGGACGGCTTGGGGGAAAGTTAACGGTGCTCTTTTTTGATGTTACAACGCTGAGTTTTGCCAGCGAGAATTCAGATGAGCTGCGCAAGAAGGGATAGAGTAAAGATGGAAAGCCACAAAGGGTTCAGGTGGTATTGGCGTTGATTCAAACCAAAGAGGGGCTTCCAGTGACCTACGAGCTGGCAATACCACCGATGTAAAGACGCTGGAACCTGCCATGACCAAGCTCCGTGAGCGGTTTGATTTGGATCAGATAATTGTGGTGGACGGGATGTTGAGTAAAGATAACTCTAGTCCGAATTCGTCAGTTTTGAAAAAACCTTATAACTTTAATCAAAGGTGGTGTACACCACCCATTGACAGAGATTTTCCCATTCGTCTTTGTCAGGCCCCCCTGCCAATCCAATCAAATATTCTCCTGCGTCACACCATGGAGACAGGTTTGGACACGGATTGTCTATGGCGAAAACACTTGTTTTGGAGCAAACTGGAGGCTTATCCGTGGAGTTGAATACATCCCACACATAGCTGATCCCCCACCCCTGTGAGAGGATTGACAGTATATATGTGGATGAGAAACGATGAGAGTTATCACCTATTGACTCGTACATATCAATGAGCTTGTTCATTACACCAAGGTATGGAGTTCCATCATAATATCGGCTTGCCCCGGCATCAGTTATTGCCCACTCAGCAATCTGCCCCCTCCAACCAGATTCGGATATCCATACTTCAAAAAGATCCTCTACGAATGCATCCAAATCAGTTCTAGGTTGAGGTTCTAACCCTTGTTGAATCACTGCAGTCAATAAGTCATACGTTTCATGTGTTTGTCCAAATTTATGCTTGATTCCCCATTCGTTACCCAGTTCCAAGAGTGCATGCAATGATTCCTGGGCACTGGGAGCTCTCCATACCCCTTTTTCAAAAACCATGCCTCCTTGAGGATCTTGAGTGCTTGAGTTCTGTGCACTTGACTGTTTGGGTAAGAAAGTCATCTGGAGAAGAACAAACACCATACAGATGATCGGTGATGAATAAAAAGAAAAAAAAGTGTTCATTTGTAATGATTGAGTAAGTGAGTTAACAAGTTGTTGGAGCATAGGGGTGAGTACCTCCAACGCGCGTGCGATAGACCCATTTATTAGGGTTATAAAAGAAGGGAGCCATTGAACGCGTTTGGCCTGCATAACTGCCAGCTTTAGAGAGCTTCTTATAGTATACCATCCATATACCAGTGGCATCTGTCAGTTCACTGTTAATTACTGACTTGCTACCTGTCAATTTTGGGGTTGTCCGAAAATTAGTTGACGTTCAATATTCTGGGAACCATCTACTGGTATCCTTATCCATTCCATATTATCAACATTAACTCATGCTATTACCTGAAGATTTTGGACAGTTACAGCAGACCTTGGAAGAAGCTGGGGTCTCTGGGCAACAGTTACGCGTGTCTCTGTTACGCCACTGTAGTGACTTGATCCAGCACCTCACGCACGATCTTGGCATGCCCAGTGCTCTTGACACTACGTCTGATTCTGCTCAAGAACCCATTCATGCAGATCCAGAAGAAGAGACATCGACAGCGCCTTTGTCGTCGCCCAGTTTCCCCGAATATGGGGATGAGTCCGATCTCCATCAGATTCGCATGGAGGCGCTGGAAGTCTTTGATCACCGCCGTCTTGACGAAGAGACCTATGCCGTGTTGTGGATGGATGTGCTACGCGTCTGGGGTGCACCCTTCTTGCTGTGTATGGGCTCTACTTTGGAAGGCGATCGGCGTATGTTAGGATTTGAGCAGGCCTCCGCACAGAATATCGCCCGTGTGACGCATTTGTTTGCGTCGCTTCTCCATCGTGGACTGTCGCTTGACGATGGACTGCTTTGTATCACCCCCGTCACCGTCACGCTGGATCAGGTGTTAATGGACCTGGGTGGTGAGCGCATTCGCCTGCAGCATTGCCATCTGCACAAGCGTGAACGGATCGTAAGTGTTCTCACCGAGGAGCAACAAACCCAGATGCGGGGGCAGATCAACCGTGCCTTCTCCATTCCTGATGCCAAACAGGCACGGGAGGCGCTCTTGCGGATTCATGACCGCCTCCTGCGATGGAATCGTTCGGCTGCCCAGCGTCTGTTCAAGGATCTGGATCTATGTCTGACCTTGCATCAAACCGGACGGTATGAGCACTTGAGTCGCAGTCTGCGCACAACCTCTTGCGTTACCCATACCGTGCAGTATGTGAATCAGCGACTGCGAGGCATCCGTCACTGGCTGTCTCCCCAGTCGCGTCGTGCACAACTCGCACTGTTGCTGCTGGAACGCGAATCAAAGATGCATCGACTCGCTCATGCTTCGTATCTTTCTTCCATGCAAACGTCTCTGTTTCCTTCCACATGATGGATCTCTCCAGACGTTGCCAGCAAGAACGACAAAAACCCATAGGTTCTGTCGTTTCTGTTTCTCTTTTTACTCTTTAATCTACCCAATTTGATGAAAACAACCTATCGACAAGGTCTCCCCGAACGAGACAATGGCTTTATGGAGCTCTTTGAAGAAGAGCTTCAAGATGATGTCAGCGCAGGGAAGTTAGTGGATGATTATGTCACAATGGCGCAGGAGATCCTTGCCCTGCTGTTAATTGACAATGAAGTGGAGCATTTATGTGGAGCGTACGCGAAGCATGACGATGTCCATGAGGGGCGCTATCAACGGTGGGGATCCAATCCAGGCTCCATCAAGATTCAAGGGGAGCGACTGCCGATCCGAGTCCCCCGTGTCCGCGATAGGGTGACCAAGAAAGAGGTTCCTCTCCAACGCTATCAGAAGTTGCGTAAACTGCCACCGAAGCAACAAGAGCATTTGACCAATCAGGTCTTCTATGGACTCACGCAGCGTAATTATCGCAAAGTGGTCCGTGCCTTCATCAATGGCATTGCTCCCTTCAAATCCTCGGTCAGTGAGGCATTCATTGAGCAAAGTACGCGAGAGTTGGAAGCGTTTGAACGGCGCCAGATCGGATCCGAAACGTATGTGGTCCTCATGATTGACGGCAAATATATGCGTGAACGCCAAATCTTGCACTGTGTGGGTATTACCGAAGAGGGACAGAAGCGCGTTCTGGGATTCGTAGAGGCGACGACGGAGAATGCTGAGGCCGTTGAGGGGTTATTGTTGAATCTGATTGAACGCGGCTTGCGTTATGAGAAGGGACTGCTGGTCTGCATTGATGGAGCCAAAGGACTTCGTAAAGCGGTCGAGGATGTCTTTGGGGAGTATGCTCAGGTGCAACGTTGCACCTGGCACAAACGGGAGAATGTGCTCGGGAAAGTGAGGCAAGCGTCAAAACAACGTATCAAATCGAAACTCAATGATGCGTATAAGACCACAGAGTATGACGAAGCCAAGCAGAAGTTGGACACCCTCTGTGATACGCTGGACAAAGAAGGAGAAGGCATGGCCGCCAAGAGCTTGCGGGAAGGCTTAGAAGAAACCCTGACACTCCAAAAACTCGGAGTGGTGGACGAATTGGGAAGGAGTTTCCAGACGACCAATATCATTGAGAGCATCAATAGCGAGCTTGAAGCGAACCTCAAGCGGATCAAACGCTGGGTGAACTCAAGTCAGTATCACCGATGGATTGCCATGTCCATCATCAAGAGCGAGCAGAACTTCAACCCCATTGCTGGATCCAGTCATCTGCCAACGCTGCAGAAAGCACTTCTGGAGCGGGTGCCATCCATGGAGAAAGCACCCAACCCGAGGCAAAATGAACACAAGATACCCCCTATGGATTCAACAGAATCTGTACATAAAGAGCAAATGAAGTCTATCTCTAATCGGATAAGAATTCCGAACGTCAACTAATTTTCGGACAACCCCTCAATTTTTCTAAATCAGTAAAAAACTTAGAAGTTGTTGCACTTTGTAAGCAATTATTATAACCCTCCTGATGTTTTTTTTCATGATCCATTATTTGATCTGATACGTCTTCCCAAATACTTGCAGTTCCGCACTGAGTATTGAAATACCAATAACTTACATAGGAACTTCTGAAAGATTTAGACTGGGGGCAAGCGGATTTTGCCTCTTGGGGAAGATCACTATAGCTGAATCGATATCTCGGGCGGGTTAATCGTCCAATCACTCTGGTGTCATAGTTTTTTGATATAAAAAGTTCACCTCTAATTACGGGGGCACTCTTAACATAATAGCGTTCATTCCAAGGACCCGTTCCAGCCCCACTCTCGGGTATAGTAACGAATATCACATATTCACCTCCCTGTCCGCGATTCAGGTCATTTTTATAGCCAATCTTTGCATCCAATGGAGCTGGAGCACGCCAGTTTCTACTGTTGACAGTGATTGTTTCTTTATGAGTCCAGGTGTCGGTTGCCACTGATAGAGTGGCATCGTCGGTAGCCACACCTTCCCACGACCGACCGGTATGACTAGGCCCCCAGCTAGATGACCATTTAAAGACTAAATTTTTCACATCCTCAGAATCGCCCTCCAAAATGATCTGACATTTTACCAGACTGCCCCGAATAATCGACTTGGGGCAAGATACCGTAATCTCCAAAGTGTCCTCCTCATCTTTATCCCCAGAATCCCCGTTACCGCTGCCTCCGCTACCGCCACAAGGTCTACCCCCTCTACTGCACTCGTGATCACCTCCCCCGCTCCCTCCACCGCGAGGAACTAACACACAGGTAGTACGGGGATAGCCAATTAATTCACAGACAGAACCCATAGGGGGCTCAACTGCAACCAAGCAGCTTTCTTCATATTCAACACGAGTATAACATATTAAATCAAAGGTTTGTGTTTTTTCGGAAATCTGAAAACGCCTCAAAGCCATTGTTACCCTTATGGGCTGTTGATTTGGTTGATAGAAAAACCCATTCGTGAATACATACCCAATCGTGTATTCGGCAACCAGTCTAGGTGTTTTTCCAAGATCTCCCACCAGCCACTGATCCACATAATCTTTATACAGCGACGCATCTAAATCTGGACCTGCAAACTCAATTAAATGCATGGAACCTGGGATTACATTGCCTTTAGAGTCCACATCTGCAACCAGAATTCGCACCACTGGAACTTTGGTTGCCGATGGATTGAGGTCTGTTACATTTGGCCCGAGTAGTGTGGCGAAAAAATAGCCTGCACCCGTATCCATGTCTCTGCGTTGTCCAGTCAGGAGGATACTGGTTAACCATCTCTTCCAGTGCAACTACAACCACGCTGTCACTCAAGGCCTCGGACACATGACTACTATCATCTAGGATTTTGAATGCACCACTAGCAAGAGTACTCTGTTCTTTTTCAAGCGCGGCTTGATAAAATTCTTTCACTCTTTGAACTCGCTCAAAGGCCACTTCTTCTGAGATAGTTTCATCAATATGTGGCACGAATGAATGGTCGCATCCACCCAAGTATAAGACACTTGATAAGATCAACAAAGGTACCGTATATCTATGCCAAACAATCATGACCGGCAAGTGTGGTGGTAAGCACAGTGTCGTAATATAGAAAATTAATACGAACTTTTCAAGCTTACCGTGATTTATGATGATGTGCGTGTATTATGATAAATCTTACTAACTGGGCAAATTAATCTTATTCTACACATGCCAGCACCAGATCGCCATAAAGTCTCTGTCTCTTGGCTACACACTCACCCGTGTCTGCTGCATTTTAAAAGTATCAGAGGCATGCCAAACCTTAGTCAATTAATATCAGGATAATGATTGGTTACAGAATCTCATTCATCGGAATGATCTCACCAAGAAATCACATCCTAGCGGTTTTCATTACGATACAATGACTTTATTGAGATGGAGTAGTTGTTGTTCAATGCTAGTCATCGGGTGACACCAAGTCCAGGCGCATCTATAAGATGCAGAAATCCGTCGGATAAGGCAAAGCCTCCCTGCGCAGTATCCCTTGATAGATCAAAACTTCCATCTAAGTCTATGTATCGGGTTTGGGTGCATGCATAGGCTGTATGCAACGCAGCAGATATGCTGATTACGCTCTCATCCATGCATCCCCACATTAAATCAATACCAGTCATTTGCGCGATATCAGCGATGGCCAGAGCACCAGTAATACCTCCACATTTCATAAGCTTAATATTCCAGATCCCAAACGGCAAATCTTTGGACAATCGAAGCGCATCACATGAGTTGATTAAGCTTTCGTCTGCCGCCATTCTCTGTCGAGCTTCTCTGGGTAGATGATGCATCTTTTGATCATCTGCTCTGGCAAGAGGTTGTTCAATAAGTTCAAGATTTAAGGCATGAGATTCACGGAAAAGGTCACGTGCCTGCTCAAGTGTGTATCCCTGATTTGCATCAACTCGAATCGTGACACTCGCAGGACAGATTGACCTCAGCGCGCGCAGGCGCTCCAGATCCTCGTCATAGTCTAGTCCTAACTTAACCTTGAGGCAACTGAATCCTCGTGAAATGTATTCGCGTGCATCATCAAGTGTCTGATTCAGAGGCAAAATTCCAATCGTAATGGAGGTGGATAATGGTTTGATAGGGTCGCCAAGCATGGTGGCAACAGGTATCCCTATGCTACGTGCTAAAAGATCATAAACTGCCATGTCCAGAGCGGCTAAAGCCGAGGGGAATTCAGAACATTGGCGTTGTAGTTGGTGTGTTACTGGCCTCAGCATCTGTACATTCTGCCCGATCAAAACATCATGTCCTAAGGCATCCAAGATTTGAAAGCATTCTTCAGGACATTCTGAGGTAACCATAGTTGGGGCTGCACAACCATAGCCAGAGACTCCGAGATGGCTCTCTATACGGATAAAATGTAAGTCTACAGTCGTTACTTCACGAGTCGCAATCACATAGGGGCGAGCCAGAGGAAGCCTGTCAGTCCATGTCTCAACATGTTTAATGATCATAAGGAAAGTTTTTGCTTGATTTCGTTGATTAAACCGATCACCCCATCTTCTAGCGGGCGCACGACAGGGATTTGATGCTCAATTTGAAGTTGCTGCGCTATGTCAATAGACTGACGATCAGTGAGGTCCTGTGTAAATAGCGAAATTCCCCATACCTCCGATCCTAAGAGGCGTATCAGCTCAATCTCATCAGACAGAGAGGGTAATGAGCAACCATCAAGGTGCTCAAAATCTTCAAAGTGCGTGCGCGCTGGTGCATGCTGCAGAATGACACCTGCGGATTGGGCGGAGCTGATTAATTCTGATCCAGCGGGGCCAGCTGGGTTTCGAAGGGCTGATTGTCCCTCCAGTAGAATAATGTCTGGGGATGCTTCACGATCACAAGTCACAATCGCATGCTCCAATTCCCCAGAGACAAAGTCATTCAGAGTTGCATCAAAAATGAATCCATATTTAAGCCCCTGTAGCCAACCCGTCTGCCCAGTATATATGACCTGCGCATCTAGATTCTGATGCATGAATTCTTTCTGCATGAGCATGGCAGTTGTCCGCTTGCCTATTGCGCAGTCCATTCCCAGAATCGCGACACGCGGGGTAGGAATCGAAAAAATCTCTCCAGTCCAAAAATGTAACTCCGAGGCAGGCCGGGGTTTACGCAGGTCAATAATTTCAACACTGGATATTTTCATAAGATCGTCATCGTCTGATAGCAATTGATGTAACCCATTGACCAGATTAAGCCCCGCAGATGCCGCTGTAAGTAGATCTTCTTTTAATGGGTGTGGCAATGTTCCTCCAACCGTGGCTACCCCGACCACGCAGTGGGTCGGTTGGACATCTTGGAGCGCTTCTGAGACGCATGGATAAAATAAGATTCCGCGGTTTTGTCCATCTAACACAGCACCAACATCCATGCCTGCATACGATGGATCAATGACCCCTAAGATCTCATATCGGCTTGGCCCGCGAATAAGTCCGTGCGTGGTTTTCGCAAAAACGCTATCAAAAAGTCCATTAGCAAGTATAACTGCGCTTTGTTTCATTTCACATGTATTTGTTTTATTTCAGTAAACGATAACTGTATCGCTATCAGATTGTGTTTCCGTCTAGAGTCGTTACACACCCTATGGCGGTTTTAATCGTAGTTTCACAAAAATAACAATATGAACCCTAAATCTGTACGTATTTTGACTAGTAGCCCATCTTTGCCTAGTGCTCTTGAGCGTCTTCAGGAATTGGCTTATAATGTTCGATGGGCCTGGGATGAAGATACGATAGCATTATTTCAAAGGCTTGATGATCAACTCTGGAATGCTTCGGGCCATAATCCTGTGCAAATGTTGGCCCAAGTCCCTGCCGACCGCCTGTACGAGTTATCTCAAGATGAGGGGTTTGTTGCTCATCTTAACGAAGTATGTACGTCGTTTGATGCCTATATGAATGCATCATCCACATGGTTTTCTAGGACGCATACCTGTGAAGGATTACTTACGGCATATTTTTCTGCAGAATTTGGGATTACTGAGTGCCTAAAAATCTTCGCAGGGGGGTTAGGGGTGCTTGCAGGAGATCACCTCAAAAGTGCCAGTGACTTAGGGGTTCCAATTGTGGGGGTTGGTCTGATGTATCAGCAGGGATACTTTAGTCAGCGCCTTGACAAAGATGGACTGCAGCAAGAATCTTACATCAAAAATGATCTCCCTCATCTCCCATTAATCCTTGAACGTGATGCCGATGGGGTTCCTCTTCAAGTGACAGTAGAAATCGGAGTTCGGAATGTGTTTGCTCAAATCTGGCGGGTTCAGGTAGGTAGAATTCCGTTGTATTTGTTGGATACGAATATCGCTGCCAACCATCTGGAAGAAGATCAAAATTTGACGGATTATCTTTATGGTGGAGGCAATGAGTTACGAATCCAACAAGAAATTATTCTCGGTATTGGGGGCTATCGTGCTCTACAATTATTAGGACTTAATCCCAAGGTTTATCATGTCAACGAGGGGCATTCTGCATTCCTGACGCTTGATCGCACTCGACAGCTGATGCAAGAGCATCAATTAACGTTTGAAGAAGCGCGTACCGCGACTGCTGCAAGCGTTGTATTCACCACACATACTCCTGTAGAGGCAGGGCATGACCGGTTTCCACCCGAATTGATGGAACGTTATCTGGTGTCTTATGCCAAAAAAGCTTTAGGTATAGAGAGCCGCGAATTCTTAGCCCTTGGCAGAGAGTTTGCCGATAATGATAATGAATTTTTTGGTATGACGAAGCTCGGGATTCGCATGAGTACTTTTTGTAATGGGGTGGCTAGATTACATGGTGAGGTGAGTCGCAACATGTGGCAAAACCTCTGGCCAAATATACCAGAAGATGAGGTCCCGATCTGTCATGTCACCAATGGAATTCATATTTCTTCTTGGATCTCTAGTTCACTTAAGCGACATGTTGATCGCTATGTAGGGCCGCGATGGAGGGAGGAAGCGATCAGTGAATCACAGTGGCAGCATGCTGAGCAGATCCCTGATGATATCCTTTGGCTTACCCATCTTCGAAACAAACAAAATCTCATTCTACAGGCCCGTAGATCTCTCCAATCTAGGCTTATTCGATTAGAAGCACCCGCAAAAGAAATAACACGGGCAAAGAAATTACTCAATCCACTCGCCCTTACCATTGGCTTTGCTCGCAGGTTTGCGACCTATAAGCGTGCAAGTTTATTTCTTCTTGACCTTGATAGGCTTACTAAAATTCTCACAAATCCTGCGCGTCCAGTTCAGATTATCTTTGCGGGAAAGGCACATCCCCGGGATGAGCCAGGTAAAGAGTTAATTCAGAAGATTATAGAGGCATCTCGCACAGACACCTTATGTAATCATATTCTCTTCATTGAGGATTATGACATGGCCATTGCTAGAGATCTTGTTCAAGGTGTAGATCTATGGCTTAATACTCCTCGCCGGCCCAGAGAAGCTAGTGGAACTAGTGGAATGAAAGCAGCGGCTAATGGTGGACTTAATCTAAGTGTTCTAGATGGGTGGTGGGATGAAGGATATGACCCTGAGATCGGTTGGTGTATCGGCGGTGGTGAAATCTCTGAGAATCACGCCTATCAGGATGAGCGTGATGCTGAGCAACTCTATGATCAGCTAGAATACGAAATAGTCCCACTCTTTTATGACCGATCCTCTGAAAATTTGCCTATCCAATGGATCTCAAGGATGAAGCGCTCCATTGCCGTCCACAGCAGTTTTTTTAACACACACCGTATGGTCCAAGAGTATACAGAAAAGGCATACTTATCGGCAGCTGCCCGCGTAGATGCACTGTATGCCAACGATATGAAAGACATCAAGGCATTTACAAAGTGGGAGCACTTTGTGCAACATGAATGGCCAAATGTAGAAGTCAGTATCAATCAAAATTCTCCGCAAGGTGATGTTCAGGTTGGAGAGCCATTTACCGTCAATGCTGATGTGAAATTAGGCCATCTTTCACCCGATGATGTTGATGTGCAGCTCTATCTGGGGCGTATTGTCAATCAAGAAGAAATTATTGATGCGGATATTCAGCCAATGCGTTTGATGAAATCTGACAAGAATAATGGTCTATACATATATGAGGCAAAAAACATCACATGCACGAAAAGTGGCACTTTAGGATATACGGTTCGTCTATGCCCAAAACATGGAGATCAATCATTATTTCAGTGTTCTGACTTGATGACTTGGGCCCAGTGATCATCTCAAGGTCGTATCTAGAATCTTGCGAAATACCATGCGCGATTCGCTGGGATCATTTGACGTGATTATGTCAACTTAGAGATTGATTGTAATTTTGTAAAGAATCCTGCTATCCTGTTTACAATACGAAGAATGTGTTGAAATTAGTTGAAAATTGCCTAAATTTGAAATGCTCATGCATTGAAACGAGAATGTTATATTGAAAAGGTTACAGATCCATCCAATCCGCGATAAATAAAGTTCCAAGGCTCATGACATCTCTTCCTATCACTGCGATAAAACCCATTGACTCAAACTTGCTCCCATTGCTCTCTCTACATTGATATTAAGTTGATCAGTTATTAACTTGTGCCCGTCCAGAAAAGCACTTAAGAGCGCTGCATCGCCTATTCTGTATGGGTTGTGTGCCACGAATATGCTAAGGAGAGATGCGTCAATGACTTAACAAACTGTATGAGGGTAGGCCCCTCGCTGTTCAGGCGGAGGTTGCAAACCGCCCGCAGCGGCTGCACTTAAGAGGTGTGGTGGTGAGCGTGTAGGGAAAAGGCAGGTGTAGGTTACAGAGTCGAACGAAAGTGAACCATGGATGAGGTGTCAAAACTGGGGTTTCAGTCCTAACGCCAGGACAAGGTTAGCGGGGACCTGATTACTGGCTAACTGGAATAAACACATGCGAGACTGTGATCTGGGCCTTCATGCGGAACGTGGGATGCTAGTCTGACAAGCGGGCCGTACCCGTAAGCCACTGAGCACCGTTGCAACCCACAGGGGCGGACCAGATCGTAGTAGTGGCGAAGTGTCTGTAATGGGAATGGAGCGAAGGGTCTGACGTGTGGACATTAATCGCCCAACGGAGGAGACAACGAATGGTAGCAGTCGGAAGACTGTTTGCAAGGGAAGAGCCGTATGAGTTGAGAGACTCACGTACGGTTCTGTGAGGGCTTGAGGGTGGTGCGCTAGGTTAATTGATAAAATGTAGAGGGTGAGAGTCCCTTAATATAAAGATGAACCCAGTCATATATTTTCCCGAGTCCTGCGATATGCACTGTGAGGTGCCGATTGAAGTGTGGACAGGGGTGCATGTGGTCGGAGCTATTGAGCATTGAAATACTCATCGTCGAGACTGTCACCCCAGTTGAAGATAATACGCGGGACCTCGCTATGGTGAGAGGGACAACGGGCTCACGGTGTCTGAGAATTCAGGAACATATGTACGCATGTTATCGGACCTAGGAGATCTCTATCTTTCCCAGAGGTCGTACAGGGACGCGTAGGGAAGACGCCGAAGCCTATGATGTACGAGATAGAGAAGTCAGATGAGGTCATAGTAGTGATGACAACTGCGAACAGCGGGAGACCAACGGAGCAGGACGAGCGAAGGATCTCACTCGAGGGGAAGGTGCAATATCCTAACACAGGCCAGGCACAGAAATGGGAAACAGGGGATGGAGCGCCTACGGCAGATATGCCGTCAAACGGTGGAACGTAACCCAAGGGAGGAGCCGAGTGCGTTAACGTGCATGCTCGGATCTGTGCGGGCGGCTCGGGGAAACCCGAGTCCCTACAGCGATAAATTCCCCCGGGCTACTCGACTATAGTTTCAAAATGATTTTTTTCTTGCGAAGATTTTGCGGCCATTTTCTAGATTACGCGTTAAAGGTACTAAAAATGGGAGTTTTCAGCATAACCCCTGTCATTTGTTACCTTGAATTCACACATCTTCGTAAATCTTCAAGCGAAATGATCGGCGATAAATGTCATATAGAATAGGAGCTTCAAAGATATTTTCCTATTTATGGACGGGTATTAGATAACATGTAATGACGAATCTTCAGCATGTTCTGGTGTCTGATCCCATTGATCTTACCGCCATTGATGAAGATCAGGCAGAGCGAGAAATTCGCCGACTATTTTTTCAGGGTTTCACACTGTTTAGGCTGAAGCCCAAAAAATTGATATACTTTCTTAAATTAATTGGATAATTAAGTAAATTAGTAGAAACTCCGTAAAATATGTTCAATACACTAGTAGACAGGAATCCGGATATTTTAGGCGGTACTCCTGTGTTCTTTGGAACTAGAGTGCCGGTCCGTCTTCTTATGGAATATTTGGAAGCAGGGGAGCGAGTTGATGACTTTTTGGATGCATTTCCTACCGTCACTAGGGACCAAGTGCTAAGATTACTCCGAGAAGTTACTGAGAAACTTGTTGGGGATGAAGTTACTTCTTGATGAATCAATTCCAAGGCAGCTAACTTCGGTATTTCCTTTCCCATTTCGTCCCTACACGGTGCAACAGATGTCATGGGCTGGAATCTCAAATGGGAAGTTACTTCAACTCGCTACAGAGCACGGATTTTGCGCTCTCATCACTATTGACCAAGGATTTGAGTATCAACAAAATATCACAAAACTTCCCATCCCGGTTTTAATTTTGCATGCTACGCCTGCAAGATTACCAGAGCTTTCTCCCTTAATTCCGAGAGTGGTTTCCATACTCCTCAGCGATCCAGAGTGTCAACTATATAAAATTTCAGATCATGGATATGTTGATTGAGCCAAAGTTAAATAATTGGTTTTCAGCTCTATAGTGATTGTGCTATCTTGATTAGTCTCAATCAGGCCGTGAAGGAAATAAATGGAGGTTAGCCATGACTTGGCGAAAATTAATCTTAGCAACTGTATGAGGATGGAGGTAGGTCCTCTACAATCGCTATAACGGCAGGGGCTATAAACCACCCACATCTGCGATATTGAAGAGGTAACATGGTGAGCGTGTTGGGAAAAAGGTAGGGTTGGAAGCTATCAGGTTAGAATCAAAGTGTCAAATGTTAATGAACCATTATTGATGCGTTGAAAGGATTTAGATGATAGTCAAACCAAGGTAGTGAGAAAATGCTTGACTGACCGCAAAGTATACAGCCGTATGTGGGTTTGTCGTCCAATCACGGAGCCTCGTGGGGAGTCCGTGAAGCTGGGCTAAAGCCATACACCTATGAGCTCTTCATCTGGACAATTACGTAGACCTGTTAGATAGTGATCCATATTATTCACTATAAATTAGCAATCAATATTTTTCTTTTAATTGGAGATTTTTTCAACAAACCTAGTTTATTCTTAATAAGCCTATTTTATAGGATTGTGTGCCACGAATATACTAAGGAGAGGTGCGTCAGTGACTTAACAAACTGTATGAGGGTAGGACCCTCGCAACCGCTGTTCAGGCGGAGGTTGCAAACCGCCCGCAGCTGCTGCATTTAAGAGGTGTGGTGGTGAGCGTGTAGGGAAAAGGCAGGTGTAGGTTACAGAGTCGAACGAAAGTGAATCATGGATGAGGTGTCGAAACGAATGTAGACGAGTGTCAAAACTGGGGTTTCAGTCCTAACTCCAGGATAAGGTTAGCGGGGACCTGATTACTGGCCTCTGGCATAAACATGGCGAGACTGTGATCTGGGCCTTCATGCGGAACGTGGGATGCTAGTCTGACAAGCGGGCCGTACCCGTAAGTCACTGAGTACCGATGCAACCCACAGGGGCGAACCAGATCGTAGTAGTGACGAAGTGTCTGTAATGGGAATGGAGCGAAGGGTCTGACGTGTGGACATTAATCGCCCAACGGAGGAGACAACGAATGGTAGCAGTCGGAAGACTGTTTGCAAGGGAAGAGCCGTATGAGTTGAGAGACTCACGTACGGTTCTGTGAGGGCTTGAGGGTGGTGCGCTAGGTTAATTGATAAAATGTAGAGGGTGAGAGTCCCTTAATATAAAGATGAACCCAGTCATATATTTTCCCGAGTCCTGCGATATGCACTGTGAGGTGCCGATTGAAGTGTGGACAGGGGTGCATGTGGTCGGAGCTATTGAGCATTGAAATACTCATCGTCGAGACTGTCACCCCAGTTGAAGATAATACGCGGGACCTCGCTATGGTGAGAGGGACAACGGGCTCACGGTGTCTGAGAACTCAGGCACTAGATAGAGACGGGTACTCACGTATATAATTCCCTAACTTAAGTTATAAATTAGTCGGCTATGGATCCATTCGCGCCTGATGATCGTTTTCAATGGACAGATCATTACCTAAAGATGAAAAATTATACATTCATGTTTTTGTTTTGGGCGGTGAGCGCTAATGCCCAAACTATGGTATCCGAAGAAGACTATTCTCGCGCGGAATCTATGCTAAGGCAGACCACAAGTACTATGGTCTACCATACCGAATTACGCCCCAACTGGATGGATGACGATCGCTTCTGGTATATTCACTCTTCATCTGATGGATCGGAATTAGTTCTGGTTGACCCTGCGCAAGGTGAAAGCTTTCCGTTATTTGACCATCCTCGCATGGAGGAGGCCATTCGCAACGTTCATGGGCTTACAGGAACTGCTATTGATTTTTCACAGGTTATCTACGATCATGAAACAGAACGAATCTACTCATCAAGCAAAGACTACGAATCAACCGCATGTCAAATCATTACATACGCATGTGAAGTGGTAGAATCTCCCAAGACAATGACTACGTTCACCAGCGCAGCCCTTTCCCCAGATGGGGGCTATGAGGCCTTCCGCAGAGATCATAATCTTTGGGTACGAATCACAGAGACAGGTCTTGAAAAGCAACTCACCTTTGATGGTGAACAAGGTTTTGGCTATGCGACCAATAATGCTGGATGGATTAGGAGCGAGAATCCCGTTCTATTATGGTCACCTGATTCCAAAATGATTGCAACGTTTCAGCACGATAGCCGCGGTATCGGTGAGATGTATATGATATCAAGTGAAATTGGACGCTCAGAGCTGGAAGCATGGCCCTACCCCCTACCTGAGGATACGACAGTGTTTAAGATTCATCGGGTGGTCGTTGATGTGGAAAAAGCCATTACAACCCGATTGGATATGCCCCCTGATTATCATCGAGGGACGACAACGGATCATATAGCCGATTGGGATGGGACATTTCTGGATGTACGATGGAGTCAGGACAGCCAACAATTGGCATTCATTTCATCATCCCGTGATCACAAGGATGCATGGCTCAGAGTTGCCGATCCTCACACTGGGCAGGTGAGAGATGTTCTCCATGAACATGTATCCACCTATTATGAATCGGGCGTTGGGGCAGAGAACTGGGATGTGCTCTTTGAAACGAATGAGGTTCTGTGGTATTCAGAGCGATCAAATTGGGGGCATCTCTATATGTATGACCTCACGACGGGCAACCTCAAACATCCAATTACACAGGGAGAATGGGTTGTCCTCCAACTACGTCATGTTGATCATAGCGAGCGGATGCTATATCTAACTGGTGCTGGAAAAGATGGGACAGATCCATATTTTCACTACCTGTATCGCGTCAGTATGGATGGGGGGCAGATGGAATTGCTGACCCCAGAAAATGCGCATCATATAGTGTCCTTTTCACCCGAAAAAAAGTATATCATCAATTCATGGTCTCAACCAAATATTCCCCAACAACATGTCGTTCGTAACCTTGACGGGACGATTGTAGTGGAGTTAGGGCAAGCGGATATATCCGAGCTGATATTAACGGCTTGGCAACCACCTGAACCATTCACGGTCAAAGCGCGGGATAATGAAACTAATCTGTATGGACTCCTTTACAAACCAAGTCATTTTGATCCGTCCAGACGTTATCCAGTGCTCAATTATATTTATCCAGGGCCGCAAAGCGGCAGTGTCGGAACCCGAAGATTTTTGCCTGCCCGCAGAGATAAGCAGGCGTTGGCAGAACTAGGATTTATTGTGGTTGAAGTTGATGCCATGGGGACACCAGGACGCTCAAAGTCATTTCACGATGCGACCTACGGTAATATGGGAGATAATGGATTACCAGATCAAATCACGACCATCAAACAACTCGCAAATCGATATCCATGGATGGATCTAGATAGGGTAGGAATTTGGGGGCACTCTGGCGGTGGTTATGCTTCCACAGGTGCAATCTTACGGTACCCAGATTTCTATAAGGTGGCGGTCAGTGGCGCTGGTAACCACGACAATCGCAACTATGAGGATGATTGGGGTGAAAAATGGCAAGGGCTTTTCACAGAATATCCAGACGGAACGACAAACTATGACAACCAGTCCAACATCCCATTGGCATCTAATCTAAAAGGAAAACTACTCCTTGCACATGGCCTCATGGATGACAATGTTCCGGCATCAAATACGCTTTTGATGGTTGAGGCACTGGTGGAGGCGAATAAGGACTTTGATTTGGTTGTTTTTCCTAATGAGGGGCATGGATTTGGATGGGCTCGAGAGTACTGGATGCGGCGCAGATGGGACTATTTTGTTGAGCATTTATTAATGCAGATGCCACCAAAAGAGTTTGAATTTGGGCAACTAAACTCTGACAACTGATCTCATGTGGTTTCTTTTTCCAATACTGCTATTAATCTTCGGATTCGCTCAGAGGGCGGATTACGATGTAATCCTTCGCGGAGGAACCATCTATGATGGCTCAGGAGATCAGCCATTTATAGCAGATATTGCGATCAATGGGGACAGGATCATAGAGATTGGATCCCTCAAAGCGGCAAAGGGAACTACCGAAATCAGGGTTGAAGGATTAGCCGTTGCTCCAGGATTTATCAATATGCTGAGTTGGGCGACTGAAAGTCTTATCGCTGATGGGCGATCGTTGAGCAATATTCGTCAGGGTGTGACACTTGAGGTCTTTGGTGAAGGTGTCTCAAACGGTCCACTGACCCCCGATATGAAAAAGGATATGTGGGGCTGGGTTGTTGATGCCGCTGGATCACAAAAGCAGGCGATTGAGCTACTGGGAGGCCATGAAATTCCCTGGACAACTTTGGATGAATATTTATCTTTTTTGGAGAATAAAGGTGTTTCCACCAATGTGGCCTCTCTAGTAGGCGCATCCACAGTCCGACAGTATGTCATTGGCCATGAAAACCGGGCACCAAGCCCGGATGAGCTACTAGAAATGCAGGATCTTGTAGCCGAAGCGATGGCCGACGGTGCACTCGGTGTTGGCTCGGCCTTGATTTATGTACCAGGCGCGTTTGCAAGTACAGAAGAGTTGACTGCACTGGCGACGATTGCTGGAAAATTCAATGGTGTTTTTACCTCGCATCTGCGTAGCGAAGCAACGAGGCTTCTTGAATCAGCAGAGGAGTTGATCCAGATCGCTCAACAGGGAAATGTTCGCGGACATATTTATCATCTCAAGGCCGCGGGGAGCCGTAACTGGCCTAAAATGCAAACGCTCATCAACCGAATTGAAGAAGTTCGCGCTGAGAATCTTGAGATGACCGCGGATATCTACACATATATTGCGGCATCTACTGGTCTGGATGCAGCGATGCCACCAGACATTAGAGAAGGTGGACTCATGGCATGGCATGCCCGATTAAAGGACCCTAAGGTGCGCGCTCGTATGGAAATAGAGCTCATGTCACCATCTGAAAATTGGGAAAATCTGATGCTGGAAGCGGGTCCAGAAAATGTGATGTTAGTTGGATTTCGAAACGAGGCGCTTCATAAGTATATAGGATTGCGTCTCACGGAGGTGGCCAAGTTGAGAGGCACATCTATTCCGTCTACGATCATGGATTTGATTCTTGAAGATACAAGTCGGGTTGGAGCGAGCTATTTTCTGATGGATGAAGCAAACGTAAGATTAAAGATTCAGCAGCCCTGGGTGGCGATTGGTTCCGATGCGGTTTCAATTGCCCCTGAGGGGGATCATCTAAAGTCAATGGTTCATCCACGAACCTACGGCTCCTTTGCTCGATTGCTGGCGAAATATGTACGACAGGAGCATGCCATTTCCGTTGAAGAGGCCGTTCGTCGTATGACGTCTCTGCCTGCATCAATTCTTGCCATCCAAGATAGAGGCGCACTTCGGTCAGGGTATTTTGCAGACCTTGTCATTTTCAATCCAGACACAATTCAGGATCATGCGACTTTTGAGGATCCACATCAACTCGCCACTGGGGTCAGCTATGTCTTTGTCAATGGTGTCATGGTATTGAAGGAGGGCCAACACACGGGTGCGATGCCAGGGCGTGTTGTAAGAGGATCTGGGGCTACTCTACGATGAGCAATCATCAAAGAGATCTAGAACGCCGCCGCGCCGCGGCTCATCTATCGGGTGGACAGACGCGCATTGATCGGCAACATGAACAAGGAAAGCTGACCGCAAGAGAACGAATCATTGTCTTGCTAGATGAAGACTCATTTGTAGAGATAGGGCAACTGGTACGGCATCATTCTAGTGATTTTGGTCTTTCAGATCAGCGTCCTTACGGTGATGGGGTTATTACGGGTTATGGGACAATTCATGGTCGGCTGGTCTATGTATACGCGCAGGATTTTACGGTCTTTGGGGGTTCATTGGGCCGAGCACATGCTTCCAAAATCATTCAGGTTCAAGACCTTGCTCTCAATAATGGTGCACCGATTATTGGTCTGAGCGATTCGGGCGGAGCTCGAATCCAAGAAGGGGTTGTGTCATTGGGAGGGTATGCCGATATCTTCCTCAGAAATACCCTGGCGTCTGGAGTTGTTCCACAGATTTCTGCCATCATGGGACCATGCGCAGGTGGAGCCGTTTACAGCCCAGCGATCACGGATCTGATATTTATGGTGCAGGGGACGAGTTACATGTTCGTGACTGGCCCTGATGTTGTGCATTCTGTTACGCAAGAGGATGTGACAGCTGAAACCTTAGGCGGATCTGCAACCCATGCCGAGCGTAGTGGAGTCGCACATGCGGTTTATCTAAGTGATATAGCATGTCTGGAAGCCATACGGACGGTTCTCACATACTTGCCTCAAAATTGTGAAGAACAATCTATAATAAATCCTATTAGTCGAGCCTCATTTGATGACCAGTCAATATTGGACTCCATCGTTCCAGAGAATCCGAATAAGTCTTATGATATGCAAACGGTCATTAATGGATTAGTTGATAAAGATTCATTTTTTGGAATTCATGATGGTTTTGCACGTAACTTGATTTGTGGGTTTGCCAGGATTGGAGGGTATGTCATTGGAATTGTAGCCAATCAACCAGCTCACCTAGCAGGAGTTTTAGATATTGATGCCTCTGTTAAGGGGGCCCGCTTTGTTCGATTCTGTGATGCATTTAATATTCCAATCGTTACCCTTGAGGATGTGCCAGGATTCTTACCAGGGAAGGATCAAGAATGGCGAGGCATTATTCGCCATGGGGCTAAATTACTCTATGCATTTTGCGAAGCCACTGTTCCGAAATTAACCGTCATCACTCGTAAGGCCTACGGAGGTGCGTATGATGTGATGAGCTCAAAACATATCCGCGGTGACTTGAATTATGCTTGGCCGACTGCAGAGATTGCGGTGATGGGAGCAAAAGGGGCAGTGCGGATCTTGCATCGTACTGAGCTTAAGCACGCGACTGACCCTGAGTCGCTGGAAGATAAGTTTACCCATGACTATAAAGAGCGATTTTCAAATCCTTACATCGCAGCTGAGCACGGATATATTGACGATGTCATTTATCCCCACGAAACACGCGAGCGTTTGATCAATGGTTTATCCATGCTCAGAAACAAGGTACTCACGAATCCCAGAAAAAAACACGGAAATCTTCCGCTATGAGGAAGAATTTAACATGGTTGCCCAAAATATCGTATGAATGGCTCACTCATTCGCATATTGAATCAATCAATAATTTTCGCAAACAATGACCATTTCAATCACACAGCAGGTCAATGAGATGCCAGAAAAGTTGCCTCCATCAGATTTTGGATTTGATATAGACTATCAACAGCAAGAAGGTTCGGCAAAGCGTGTTTTTGGAGCCACATACAGGTTTATTCAAGCCTGTGAGGAGTGTAGCCAATCACTGGTTGGGTCTATTGGAATATCCATAGATCCAGTGATTGTGTTAGAGGATATTGAAGCAGGATCAATCAAAACTCGATTCAGAATTTTCTATAAGAGTGAAGGAGAAGAAGCACTCAAAAGTGGGAATCTCTGGAGGATAATTAGTACTTATATCATTGAGGGTTACAAAATAATTTTCAATAAAACGAACCAGACTGATCAGCAGCCAAGTTTACGAAGTATTCAAAGTGATTTGTATCAATTATCCCAAGACACTGAACTTGAACACCTTGGGATTCGCCGTCCTATCTCCGATGAAGATATGATAGAGATAATCGAAAAGTTTGGTTCCATTAAAGATTATCTAATTACAGGAGATAAAGCAGAGTTTTTGTTGTCAGAGGAATCACATGTACAGATTCTCCAAGAATGACGGATAAACATTGAGAGTCTGCAAAAAGAGGCGGCGCGTGAAACACTTGCTCATCATAATCCTACGATGATTCTGATCGTAAAAAAACCTGATTATTTGGGAAATAGCCAATGGGTCTTCCGTCATGGAGGGAAATCTATTTCTGCCTCAATTGAAGACCGAACTTGGATGAAAGATTTTCAAGAGCGGACAGTAGATGTCAGACCTAGAGATGCAATCAAGTGTAAAGTCAGGATGGAGTATTCATATGGATACAACAATGCAGTGATTTCTACGAAGCACTGTATGAGAATGTTCTGGAAATTCTTGAGGTCGGGGCAACAGATCATCCACAATTAGATTTTCATGAGTAAAGTCCAGGCTCAGAAAAAATCAAGATTAGAATTTCAGTGATTAATTCTCATAGGTTTAGAGCAAATAAGACTACCTTGAAAGCCGTGCTGATGGTGACATCTAAACCTAACGGTGACAAAAACATAGAACTTGGTTAAATTTTGTTTGTAAAATGTCTTATATTATATTGGTTTTTCCATATAATATAGAGAATAAACTTTAAGTTCAATTGATATATTCATCACTCTGATCATTGTTAATGCGATGAAAAAACATACACTCAACATACTTTTTTTTGGATTAGCTTGTGTGACAGTACCATGCATTGCGCAAGAAGTCATGCCTCCAGAATCTATCCCTTTGGAAGATCTGAAAGGATACGATAGATACTCCTTATTAGAAGATCGTGGAGATCCTCAGGATGTTCTCTCTTCAAATCAGATCATGAATCGTATTAGTCGTGCCTATTTATTGCAGTCCCGCATCATTAAAGCGCGGACGAATGGAGATTGGCCTACCGTTGAGTACTCTCTTGACGAAGCGATGTCAGAGATGCGTGTATTGGCTAAACAATCCAGTGTCATCAATCACGCTCGATTCCAAGAATTGTATCGTACAATTGTGACTGAGTATGAAGATTACCATGGAGTAGACCCTGATGAACGCCAAGAATTTGGAGATGTTTTTGCGCTAAGAAATGACATGTTTGATGCGCAGGCTCAAGTAGAAAACCCTGTGGGTAAAGCAACTGGATTACCCAAAATTAAACCAGTAGCAACGACTGTGAATATGACGAGAAACCGTGCAGTAGAGGGTTCAATCAACTGGTTGTTGACCAATCGTAAGGAAACAGTCATTCGATGGATGGGCCGCGCAGACACTTATTTTCCTATGATTGAACAGGTGTTTAGGGAAGAGGGGATCCCGGATGAGCTAAAGTACCTTGCGGTTGGTGAAAGTGGACTCAATCCCGTGGCTCGTAGTAGTGCAAATGCAGTCGGGATGTGGCAGTTTATGGCCGCCACTGGTCGGGCTATGGGACTTCGCATTGATAATTATGTGGATGAACGCATGGATCCTGTTAAGGCAACCCGCGCTGCTGCGCGGCATCTCAAGGAACTCTATGACTACTATGGTAAGGATTGGCACTTAGCACTCGCAGGCTATAACTGCAGTCCTCGGTGTATTCGCCGGGCTGTTTCGCGTGCGGGTGGAACGATGAGTAACCCTCCATCCTACTGGACAATTTCTAAGTATCTTCCTCGTCAAACAGCAGGGTATGTCCCGCAGTTTATCGCCTTTGCACTGATCATGTCAAATCCGACTGAGTTTGGGTTACCTGCAAACTCAAATGGTCCAGAATTCGCTTACGATGAGATCAGAGTCAGCGGTGTTTTGAAGCTGGAAACGATCGCCAGAATGGTAGGAACAACCACCAAGCAGATTCAGAATATGAATCCTGAATTACGACGTGGAACCCTGCCACCTGATCGTACGCCCTATACTTTGAGAATTCCTTTGAATACATTTGCCCGTTTTGCGGATGCATTTGAACGGCTTGCTGATGAAGAAAAGACCATGCCAGGCGAGCATCGTGTACGCAGAGGGGATAATCTTGGTAAGATTGCCAAGCGCTATGGTGTCAGTGTGAAAGCGCTTCAGAATGCCAACGCAATCAGAGGAACGGTGATTCATCCAGGACAAATGCTTGTTGTGCCTGGCTTGTCAGGTAAGAATGTGGCTACGCTTGAAAGCTCGGGCGCAAGGGCCGTTGCATGGGGTAGGCGCATCAATAAACCCATAGTTTATGATAAGGTATTATCAGAAACAGATCGTCAGACACCGACAAGAGTGACCACTTCCTCAAATGTTCATGCGGTTCGTCAAACCTCCTCCCCCCCGAAGCAAACATATATGTCTCACAAAGTTCGTCGGGGAGACACATTGTCAGAGCTTGCTGGCAAATACAGGACTACTGTCAAATCGATTCAGAATGCAAATGGACTACGAAATAGTGAAATTCAGTCTGGACAAATCTTAAAAATTCCAGCGGGCTCTACCGTGTATACTGTGAAGCGGGGGGATTATTTAGCAAAAATTGCCAAGCGCTATGGAACCACTGTTCGGATCATTAAGTCCACAAACAACCTTCGTACCGATACGATTCATCCTGGGCAGGAATTATCCATTAGCCGCTGAGGTATCTCGGGTTCTTATTCAGAAAAATCGGCCAACCCACTCTTAAAATGGGAGGCCCAAAATCCTTACCGAACCTTATTCTTGTTACCCTCGTTTACCCATTTCTGAAAATATCACCCACTTAAAAAATGGGAGGCCCTAATATAGAACTCTGAGATCACGAAAAAATCGCCAAATTTACACTGATTAGGTTGCGTCAAGTCAGATATCCGTCATAAGGTAGGCCTATGCAGATCCAGCAGCAAGGTACCTTGCATCCCATCCAAACCCGACCGATGAAGGACTTGAGATTGTGGTACAACAGGGGCACGATGGACGGGAAGACTACTACGACGAAAGAGCGGACGGTAGCAGCGAACATCTGCGCGAAGCCTTAGCAAGAGCATTCATTGATGTCCCAGTGGGCGAAACCACAACAGAAACCGCGATCATGGACATACTGATGCAGTGTGGTCTGACCGAAGGGGATGCTGCCAATCTATCTCAATAGGGCACTTGAGCAAGGGATTATTGATAGCCGTAAACATGGACGCTTAGGGATTCCCATTCCCTCGCTACACACATGGCTCACTGATGACTATGGCATAGGAGCGCATACTTGCCAACAGGCATCCACCCATCTGATCAGACAGAAAATCCTGAAAAATCCATCGGACCTAAAACCAGATCCCAATGGAACGATGATCCACAAATCACTCTTTGTCTATGACATAGTCTGAACACAGAGGGGGCAATGGAGACAATGGTATATAGAATGATGGGGCAAACGATTGGTCTATCCTTCATCCAAGTATAGCAACCCATAGACCGAAATTGATGAAACAAGATGCAAAATTTGTGTCTGAATCCAGTAAGCATAGCACAACTAAGCGTGTCATACCCAAGGACAAGAGCCATAAAGAGACTGCATGTAGCAACCATAATTTGGATTCTCCCGTAGCACAAGAGAATGGTCAATCTGGAGATATCCAGGCATGACTTTTCCATCAACCAACACGAAAAAGTAGAGAAATGTTGGTGGGAGGGCCTCTGTATGCCCTAAGTCCGCGTCGCTCCTCATCAAACGCACTCAAGTACATAATCCCCTAAAAAATGGGAGATAGATTCAAATGCCTGACTTCCGCACCATCAATTTCAGATCAGGCCCCAGATGGCCCCCAAACATCAGCATCCAACGACTTGAATCAGAAGATAGGTTTGCTAAAATGGCAGAAAGATATGGGCTTCAAATGAGGTCAATGCAAATTTGAAAAGGTATCAGATTTTTGAGAGAAGTCCCTCAATGAAGTACCCAAAATATAAGGACAGCATTCATGCCACAGAATAACCAGAAACTTAAGTTTTTCGCACTCGGATGGCAGGGGGAGGTTTACCATCTTCGGGGATGTATGAAGAAATGTAAAATTCAACAGGGTCACCGATTGCCAAGCTATTAAAATCACCGTCAAACATTTCGGAATAGTGAAAGAATATATTTTCACTAGCGCCATCTGGGCGAATAAAGCCATAGCCCTCCTTGAGAGTGTCAATGATTCCAGTCTTGACGTCTTGTTGATGAATCGGAGAGGTTTCTTGATGACGAGGACCCGCTTGTGTGAGGAAGATGCTATTTACAACCACATCGTCCACCTTTGATCGATCGTCAATGACCTCAGACATCAAGATGGGGTAAGTGACTTCATCAATTAATTGTTGAGATGTTCGGGTTTGCTTTTCTTTTCCGTGCTGATCAGTGTACTTAAAATCCCAAGCGATTAACATCACGCGCGTTCCTAATGAATTAAGTTTTCTCACCAGTGGTAAATAATCCGCGTCGCCAGTGATGAGCACACATATATCATAACGCTTATAAATGGCCAATTCAAAAGCTTCCAAAGAAAACCATACATCAATCCCTTTCTCACCATGAGATGCTTGGATTGGAAGAAAATGCGTTGTGACGGCTTCTCGCATCAGTACATCTTCAAACTTGCGTTCATTCAACAATAAATTACGCTCGTCAGCATCAGTGGCCGATAGACGTCCACGAAAATAATGAGCATCAACGATTCGGCAGTAATCGCGATGAATTCCCTCATTCTGCGCAATCTGATCACGCACAAATCTATGGAGACCTGTAATACTGATTCGACTTTTTCGTCTGTGTGAGAAATTGTAATAATCACTCACATGTTTGAAATACATGCCATCGTAAAAAATTCCAATGCGAATTAAATTGTTTACAGGAAGCATCCAAAACTTGATTTAGAATGATTAACATGAAAATAGAATTGATGTTCTACGATCATTATGTGGATTAGGTTGAGTGGATGTTGACCAAACAACGTTTTCTATGGTCAGAAATCATCAAGTGTAGGTTCCTCCTATGCACTGTTTTTGACTTTGAACGTTCAATGAGAGCGCTGTAAACTCTATTTCCACCATCAAACGTATGCACGAGTGACTTCCTGGGTTGTACTGAAATTTGGCGGCACCAGTGTCTCATCAAGATCACATTGGGACACAATTGCGAAAATCATCCTTGAACGTCTAAAAGATGGACAACGGGTGTGTGTGGTATGCTCTGCATTCAAAGGCATTTCAAGAGAACTGGAAAAATTAGCCCATGATGCAGTGTCTGGGAGTTATGAGTCAACGCTAAACGCGATCCGATCTCAACACAATAGTTTAGCACAGGAACTTGGACTTGATGGGGAATTAATTCTTCATGAATTAATGCAAGAACTTGAGCGACTCAGCTTTGGTGTCTCTCTAACTCATGATTTAGGACCCTTGCTACGGGCACGGATTCTCTCTATGGGGGAACTGATGCTTACAATACTTGGAGGAGCATTCCTCAATGCTCAGGGAATCCAGGCGCAGTGGCTGGATGCACGATCAATTTTGAAGTCAGAGCCCATACCCGAATTCCCAATTCATGAACAGTTCCTATCTGCACAGTGCAACCACGACCCTGATTCTACACTTCAGGCAATTGATGCCAATGTGATCATCACACAGGGGTTTATTGCCAGTGATCTGCAAGGGCGAACGGTTCTTACCGGTTGGGGAGGATCCGATACATCTGCGGCATACTTCGCAAGTAAATTAGAAGCTCTGCGGCTGGAGATTTGGACGGATGTTCCGGGCATGTTTACTGCGAACCCTGAGCACGTACCTGACGCTCGCCTGTTAAAACAGCTTGAGTATAATGAAGCCCAGGAGCTTTCGAGTTCAGGTGCTGAGGTACTTCATCCTCGTTGTATTGAGCCGCTGCGTGCTCAGAAAATTCCTCTGCATGTCCGTTCTACCTTGAATCCAGACCTTAGTGGAACAATTATCAGCTCAGACATTGATAGCTATGGCGCCCAAGTCAAGGCCATTGCCGCACACTCTGACCTGATACTGATTACCGTAGAAACCCCTCGTATGTGGCACTCAGTAGGATTCTTGCGGAAGGTTTGTCAAGCATTTGAACGACACAGACTTTCCATTGGGATGGTTGCAACCTCAGAAACGCATGTGACGATTTCAATTGATCGAGTTTATGGATTTTCACTTGAGGAATCCACACTTGATGCACTGCTTTCAGATCTGAACCAATTTTGTCAAGCACAGTGCATCCGAGATTGTGCTGCAGTCAGTTTGGTGGGGCGAGACATTCGCAGTGTCCTGCATGAACTTGGTCCTGCACTAGAAGGTCTTGATCAACAAAAAATTTACTTAGTCACCCAGGCTGCAAGTGACTTAAATTTGACCTTTGTTGTTGACAATATTCATGCTCAGCGCCTGACAACAAAACTGCACAGCCAGATTTTTGGACAGATAGGGTCCGACCATCTCTTTGGCCCGACATACAGGGATCTATTTGAATTCCAAGACACCACAATGCCGGCTACTTGGTGGAAAACAAAACGCTCCAAGCTCCTTGAGGTGGCCGATGAATCCTCCCCCTGTTTTGTGTATGATTTGACGTGCCTAAGAGATACGGTGGGACGAATGAAAGCACTTCAGAGTGCAGATCGTTCATTTTTTGCGATGAAAGCGTGCTGGAATCCAGAAGTATTGAAGGTGATTTATGAATCTGGAATAGGATTTGAATGTGTCTCACCAGGTGAACTACACGAAATACACCGCCTCTTTCCTGACATCAAATCCGACCAAATATTGTTTACCCCTAATTTTGTCCCCAAAGAAGAGTTTGTTTTAGGATATGAGTTGGCGGGCCATGTGACCGTAGGAAATGTTAGAGCGCTGGAGCTTTGGCCTGAAGTGTTTGCACATCGTAATGTGATACTACGAATTGATCCAGGTCATGGACAGGGCCATCATAAACATGTTCGAACCGCTGGCTCAACGTCTAAATTTGGGATTGATCCCGAGAGCTTGCCTTTAGTCCAAGAAATATCAGATCAGCATCACATCCGCATCACTGGTCTTCATGCTCATGTAGGAAGCGGGATTCTTACCCCTGATACATGGAGTTCAACCGCTTACGCATTAGCCTCTATTGCTGAGATGTTTCCCCAAGTCATCCACCTCAACATAGGAGGAGGGTTTGGAGTGCCAGAAAAACCAGGCGCGAGCCCACTGAATCTCAATGTTCTGGAAGAAAGTCTCTACCAGTTTCGAGAGACCTATTCACAGTTTGAGTTATGGATTGAACCAGGCAGATATTTAGTTGCAGAGAGCGGCGTTCTACTGACTCGCGTTACTCAGATCAAACGAAAAGGAGATATCTGCTATGTAGGTGTTGAAACAGGCATGAATTCATTGATCCGGCCCGCGCTTTATGGTTCTCATCATCAAATCTTCAATCTGACCAGTCTTCACTCAACGCCTAAAATCACCGCGGATATTGTTGGACCTATTTGCGAAACTGGAGATATTATTGGGCATGCCCGCCGACTACCCGAAACCAGCGAAGGAGATGTGTTGCTGATCGCCACAGCAGGTGCATATGGTCGAGTCATGTCTTCAAACTACAACATGCGAGAGCCCGCCTGTGAGGTCATTCTTTAGTGTTGGTGGAATTTGTGTCCACAATGCTTGCAAAATGCTACTCCTTTCTCTAAGCGGGTTTCTCGACATCGGATACAGGGCTTACTACGCTTGATGGTTCGATCCGTAGAGATGCTAATTGACATCACAATGATTGCATACCCAATCACCATGACCATCGCGGCGACAAATTTTCCAAGCGAGGTTTGAGGTGATATATCTCCGTAACCCACAGTGGTCAGTGTGACAACTGCCCAGTACATGCTCAGAGGAATGCTCGTGAATCCGTTCTCTGGCCCTTCAATCAGATAGATCATTGATCCGAGGGTGGTTACTAGAAGTGACAGCGCTAGGACAAAAACCCATATACGCTGCCAACTTTCCTGGAGCAGGTACAAAAGATGAGTGCCCGCCCTACTATACTGCACAAGCTTTAAGACGCGAAATACTCGAAGCAGGCGCAAGATCCGAATGACAATCAAAGCCTGTGCCCCTGGCAACAACAGACTCAGATATGTCGGAATAACAGCGACTAAATCAACCACCCCGAAAAAACTACGGGCATATTCAGCCGGACGGTGGGAGCTGTAGAGCCGCAAAATATATTCTAGAGTGAAAATGATCGTAAATATCCATTCCACTGCCACAAGTAACAGCAGATGCTCTGCTCTGATGTGGTCAATACTTTCAAGCATCACCGCGACCACACTGGCCACAATCAGAAGGAATAAGACGATGTCGCTTCCTCGCCCCAATGGTGACGTGGATTCAAATAGAATCTTATTGAGCAGCTCACGTCGTGGGCCCCATGAATCGTGATAGTCTATGACGTTACTTTTCACTTTTCTGATATAATTCGTAGTAGTAAAGTGCTGCGACAATGATCCCGTGGCGTAGAGTTTCTTTTGCTATCAAATCTGGAATCTCCTTTGGGTCAATGGACACAATATCAATATCTTCTGCAGAATCCAATTCTCGCTGCCCAGTCGGGATGACCTCTGATGCAAGAAAAAAATGACACCGATTTGAGAGAATGGCCGGATTAGGAGCAATGGTCCCTAATTTCACCATAGCCTTTGATACGTATCCAGTCTCTTCGCGCAACTCTCGCACGGCCGCCTTTTCGGGCGATTCACCAGCATCAATAACTCCACCGGGTAACTCAAGTTCAATGGCATCTGTGCCTGGGCGCCATTGTTGAATAAATATAATATGGCCTTCAGGTGTCACTGGAATGACCGTACTCCAATCAAAGGTGTCAAGGACATAGAAGTCGTGCTTATTCCCGGTTCGGGGAGAGGTGCAGGTATCTTGGCGAACCGTGAAAATCTTGTAATCACCTCGGGTTTGAGTTTTTTCATGCTTCCAACATTTTCCCATGATCAATCATGCCCAGATCCGATGACCACCCCTAATTTGAAAAGCGCCTTTAATAGGTTCATGGCCTGTTTATTGTCAAGATAGGGTTTCAGAGCGTCATAGTTGAGTCGCTCGCAGCCCGTCAATAGCTGAGCAAAGGGTTTAAGCTCTTTTCTGAGGATATACTCTTGGCCCATAGAATACACTCCTATTCTATCATCAAATTCGTGATAGACGATCAAGGATGGAGATTGTCTAAGGATGACAACACCATTAAGAAGCTCAGAGCGAATGACCTTTGTGGATGGGGAATGCCAGATTTCACCTGGAACAGCATCAAGATGTAGTTGTGTGATACCCCTGCACAGCGTTTGTGCAAGGTACATGCGGTCTTCTGTAAGTCGGCGCATTTCGCCTTGAAACCAGTCAATGGTAGAATCATTGACTCGGCCAGGGTCATCCAAGTGATCTATGTCAATCCCGCTATGGAGTTCAGGGTTCCATGTCAGTTTTTCGGCTATTCTCCCTAAAGCGTGACCCATGGTCGTCTGATTGGGCACTTTAAATCCGACGCTTGCGGTGATACAATCTTCTTTGGCAATTCCCCAATGTGGAATTTGAGCTGGAAGATAGAGTATATCTCCAGACGTGACCGTATATTCCTGATCAGGCTGGAAGGTTTGAAGGATTTGTATATTCAAATTTTTGAGAAACGATCTGTCTTCAGTCATGGGTTGAGATTCAATCTTCCATGTTTTTTCTCCACTGATCTGCACAAGAAACACATCGTAACTATCTACATGTGGGCCAGCACTTCCGTGCTGTGTGGAAAAACTTAACTGCCATCGTCTAAACGCCAATTCGGAATGAAGCGAAACTCTTCAAGTAAGGCATGCATAGAATCAATCGCCCACTCGGTATTCTGAACAAGTAAGATCCATTGTGTACCTTCAATATGACGCATCAGTTCTTTTTTTTCAAACGGCCCTTCGCTGACCACCCATGGCTTATCTTCACCTGACGGCTGAATCACACGGGAGACTAAATCATATCTGGATGCCAGTTCAAATATCTCGTTTCGCCGAACGGGGAAGTCAGATTTTTTGAATACATTCTTGAGAATGAGAGGACGTTTCTGCCAATAGTCTTTGAGAAATGTCTCCAACGAGAGTTGGTCAGAAAATGGAAATTTCATTAAAATATTATCTTGATTAGTTCAAATAGAGGCCAGATCAGAAGTAGCGCCATGATCCACGCCATGAGAATTCGACTTCTGGGTTGTCGGGGAAACTCATATCCACAATAAGGACATTCATCACAAGCGGGCTCTACGTCCAGAGCACATGATGGGCATTCTATCATTGGTTTACAGTCAAATTCGCAAATTAACGCACAAAAATATGAAACGTTTGGAAACAAATTTACGTCAAACGCTTACACGAGCGGTTAACATTTTAGTTTATTGTGATTACTGACACTCCTATAGCGCTTCCTATTGTAGATGCATTGCCATCTGTGGATATATCTATTGCAACATCCGAACACATAGGATTTGCGCATGACATTTGCCATCTCATCAAGACCGCTGCTGCGCAGCGAGGGACCGGAATTGCTGAGCGCGATCCAGAATACATTCGTGCAAAAATGAGAGAAGGGAAAGCGGTGATTGCTCTTGGCCCCAATGACGAGGTTGCGGGATTTTGTTACATTGAGACTTGGGATCATGGAAAATATGCCGTGAATTCTGGATTAATCATCTCGCCTAATTTTCGTAGACAGGGTTTAGCCCGACGTATCAAGCGTCGCGCGTTTGAGCTCTCAAAACAGCTTTATCCCGATGCCAAGTTGTTTGGGATCACGACTAGTCTGGCCGTGATGAAAATTAATACCGACCTCGGCTATAGGCCTGTGACGTTCAGTGAATTGACAGATGATGACGAATTTTGGCAGGGATGTCAGAGCTGTCCTAATTATGATGTCCTCCAACGGATGAATCGGCAGATGTGTCTCTGTACGGGGATGCTCTATGACCCCAGTAATCCATCTAATCAGAATAGCTAAAAATGTCATGCGCTATTGGTGTCGCCTTGCCGATCCCAATCGATAAGGTTTATGCTTATGAGCTACCAGAAGAACTTGAGCAATCCGTAGGAGTTGGGTCCCTAGTGCTGGTTCCGGTCCGAAGCCGTAACTATACGGGCATTGTGACGGAGATGAATCTCCAAGTTCGTGAGGGTATGGACCTCAGGTCTGTCACCGCTGCGGTTAGCGGTGAGCCTCTTTTGAATTCAGAACTGCTTGGTCTGACCCGTTGGATATCGCGATATTATGTCTGCGCGTGGGGAGAGGCATTAAATGCCGCATTACCCACAGGCATACAGACGAAGGAGCGAGTCGTTTATTATCTGGCCTCTGAATCAGCCCACGATTGGAGAAATATTTCTCCCGAATTGCAATTACATTTGATTAAGCATCGGAGCACGACTCCTGCCAGACTTAGACGCTTTGGATTGCGAATTTCTGAACAGGAGATTACAAAAGCTGAATCGCAAGGGGCACTTCAGAGGACGGTTGAGCTACAAGATCCGACAGTGGCCACTAAGACAGATAAATTCTTATCTATAGCACCAGCATTTCAATCATCTGCGGCTTTGATAGATGTGAGTACTCAAGTGCAGGGAAGCAAACAAAAGGAGTTGATCCAAGAGATCATTCGTCATATCAAAGATGGGGATAATGACATCTCAATGACAGATCTAAAGAGATCCATCAATGTGAGTCTCTCAACAATCAGATCTTTGGAGAGGCGGGGCCTTTACTCAATAATTGAGAAGAAATCTTTTCGAATTCCAGATTGGATGCGCTCCAATGCCCTTGCGTCCAGTACGCCTCCGGAATTTCATCCATTTCAAGCCAAAGCAGTTGAGGCGCTCAAGAGTGCCGTCAACGCACAGGTCTTCAAAACATTTGCGCTCCACGGTGTGACAGGAAGTGGAAAAACAGAAGTCTATCTCGCGGCACTTGAAACAGCATTTGATCTTGATAAGACGGCTATTGTCCTTGTTCCAGAGATCTCACTCACCCCCCAGACCGTGCGACGATTTCAGGAGCGCTTTGGAAATTCTGTTGCTGTTTTGCACTCCCGCATGGCCAAGGGCGAGCGCCATGATGTCTGGCAGTTGATTCGTGCTGGAGAGTATCGCGTCGTGATTGGTCCTAGATCTGCGGTGCTTGCACCAGTGCAGAATCTTGGATTGATCATTGTTGATGAGGAGCATGATGGTTCCTATAAACAGAGAGAGAAGGCACCGCGCTATCACGCCAGAGATGTAGCTGTGATGCGTGCAAAGATGAGTGAATGCGTGTGTGTTCTGGGATCAGCGACTCCGTCTTTAGAAACACTCGCCAATGCCAAACAAAAAAAGTATACACTGTTATCGATGCCAGAGCGTGTACCTGTTCATGGCCGTTCGGCAGCACCGCTTCCTTCTATAGAGATCATTGATCTGTGTTATGAACGTGAAGAAAAAGGACTTGAAGGTCCATTATCTACCCCACTTTTGGAGGCAATTGAGCGTCGGCTTGATCAGAAAGAGCAAGTGATATTACTACAGAACCGCCGTGGGTATGCGCCAATTCTTGAATGCCAGAATTGTGGCCATGTCCCTCAGTGTATTGCATGTAGTGTATCGATGACCTATCATCAGACCGATCGTAGTCAGCGGTGTCATTATTGTGGATACTCTTCTGAAGTGCTGATTGAATGCCCCAAATGTGGAGTACCAGCATTTGCTCCACTCGGTAGTGGGACACAGCGGGTTGCCGAAGAGCTTGGAGGGTTATTCAAATCCGCGAAAATTCTTCGTATGGATCACGATAGTACGCGAACCAAAGATGCACATCATGAAATCTTGAGTGTTTTTGCAAGGGGGGATGCCGATATTTTGATAGGGACTCAAATGGTTGCCAAGGGACTTGACTTTGAGCGTGTGACTTTGGTTGGCGTGATTAATTGTGACCTCGGACTTCGGTTGCCAGACTTTCGCAGTGAAGAAGGTACGTTTCAATTATTGATGCAAGTTGCTGGAAGAGCGGGCAGGGCAAATCTTCCAGGGGAGGTGTTGCTACAAACCCGACGACCAACTCATCCTCTTTTTTCATTTTTGAAGTCCCATGACTTCCATGGATATGCACGACTATTGATGCAGGATCGGAAAAAATTACACTATCCGCCTTATGGTCGTATTGTCGGTATTCAAATTCGAGGTGCCCCGAAGCCAGCGGTTGAGGATCTCGCACACCAATGGAAACATTTGCTACTGGATCAATTGCCATCTTCGGTCTCTGTACTCGGCCCTGAGCAACCCTATGTTGAGCGGGTGGAGCATCAGTATCGCAATTATTTGATTCTTAAGGCCCCGAAGACCTATACATCTCTTCAGGAGGATATTCGGACGATTCAAAGGATTTCTCCGCCAACTGGACGTGATCTTCATGTATCCATTAATGTTGATGGAGTTGAACAAGGATAAGAAAAGGAACCTCCTAGTACAGGAATGCGTATACATATTGGAAGGGTGAGTCCCATACGGTCAGCTCCCTCTGAACCCCGTCAGGGCCGGAAGGCAGCAGCGGTAGGAGGTTGAAGCGATGCGATATGGTTAGCTTACCCTTCCTTTTTTATTTTCTCATGGTTATAACCTATAAAAATTTATGGATTGGTCATTGATTTATCTACTTCAGAGTGCACCGAATGGGTCTCCTGGTATTGGAGGATTTGCGACGTTTCTACCGCTTGTCCTGATCTTCGTAGTAATTTATTTTTTCATTATCAGGCCACAGCAAAAGCGTGAGAAAAAACGTAAGGCGATGATTGCAGCGATCCGAAAAGGTGATAAAGTTGTTACGGCTGGAGGAATTCATGGTAAAGTGCATCAAGTAGAAGACAGTGCAACGAGTGTCTTGCTTGATGTTGATGGAGGGTTAAAACTACGAATTGAAAAACAGTCAATTGCCTCTGTAAGGGAGTAGATCTATTAAGATGGGGAGTTCCGCTACAGGTCCATTTGACTCAATTGAGTCGGCTGTTGAGTCAATACGCTCTGGGCATTTGGTCATTGTTGTGGATGATGAAGATCGTGAGAATGAAGGAGATTTTGTCGGAGCGGCATCCGCGATAACTCCAGGACTAGTCAACTTTATGGCCCGTGAAGGCCGTGGCTTGATATGCACGCCAATGTCTGTTGAGCGCGCGACTGCCTTAGATCTTCACTTGATGGTAGAAAAGAATACTAGCCTGTATAGCACGCCGTTTACGGTCTCAGTTGATTACTGCCATGGAACGTCTACTGGCATTAGTGCCGCGGATCGTGCGGCAACCATTAAGGCACTTGCCGATGAATCCTCTGAGGCAAGTGATTTTGCTCGACCTGGCCATGTCTTTCCACTGATCGCCAGAAACGGTGGAGTTCTTCGTAGGACGGGGCATACTGAAGCGACGGTTGATTTAGTTCGCCTAGCGGGGTTTCCTTCGGTTGGCGTACTGGTGGAGATCATGAATGCTGATGGTACGATGGCTAGAACGCCTGAGCTATTGAGGCTTGCTCAGCAGCATGAGATGAAGATTATCACCATTAGCTCTCTGGTTGCTTTTCGCATGGCGCGTCGTTCTCTGATAAGGCGTCAAGCCTCTGTACGGCTTCCAACGCAGTATGGCATATTTACGCTCACCGCATATGAGGATGAGTCAAATGGGGATATCCATCTCGCATTGTCTATGGGGGCATGGGCAGAAGACGAGCCTGTTTTAACACGTGTTCACTCTCAGTGTATTACAGGAGATTTGTTTGCGTCACTGCGATGCGATTGTGGCGATCAGTTACACACGGCGATGCGCCGTGTTGCTTCTGAAGGCAGGGGAGTTGTTTTGTATATGAAGCAAGAGGGGCGTGGAATAGGACTAATCAACAAGCTACGCGCCTATGAGTTGCAAGATAAAGAAGGGCTGGATACCGTTGAGGCAAATAAGGCATTAGGATTTGATATGGATCATCGGGATTATGGTATTGGCTGTCAAATCCTCCGAGACTTAGGGATTCGAAAACTCAGATTGATGACAAATAATCCAACAAAGCGCGTTGGCATAGACGGTTACGGGTTGGAAATCACCGAAAGTGTACCGATTGAAATTCCACCGAATCAGGAAAATGCACGCTATCTAAGAACAAAGCGGGATCGAATGGGACATGATCTGCCCAACCTTGAGGGTTCAATATCAAACAAACTTTGATGTATTCATCACTTTCATAGAATCAAACTTAGTTGAGACACCCTATCTATGTGTATCGGCACTTAGGCAGTAGATGTCATCCCCTTAATCGTATGGAGAAGATCAGATGTCTGTCAATCGTCAACGGGGTTGTTTCAATCTTAGTTGATTTTCTTTTTTATGACTAGTGGATATATGGTCATATAATCGTTCACTATGGCCATCATTATACCAATATACAGCCAATAAATGTATACATGGATCATACTATTCAACAGTGACTAGTTTGACTCAAATTTGAAACAGGCCTGAACTTAAACCCCACCAGTCAGAATTTCAATCCAAAAGTTTCAACGAGATTTGAAACAATGCCTAGTCAACAGATGGTTTAGTGTAGAAATAAATGCATCTCTGACGGGAAATTATAGGGTAGCGTCTGTCCTTTCAAGATCACAATCAGAAGAATTTTCCATTAAATTGCTAAGGATAACCTGAAATAAATAGAAAATGAATTGACCTCTTCCAGAAACAGCCTGTTTCTTTTGTAGTAGACTTTTCCCAATAAGTTTTTATTAATGTTTCACACTCAAACCATTGATTCCAATGTTGATTCGTGCTATCCAAATGATCGTTCTGTGTATTATTATCAATGCTCCAGCACTAGCGCAACGTACTGCTAAACCCGTACTGCACGGACGCCATTGGGTTGCCATTACGGGAAAACCACTGGGGGCTACTGCGGGGGCCATGATGTTTGCCAAAGGTGGGAATGCTGTGGATGCAGCTTGTGCAATGCTTGGAGCGACCAGTACGATGTGGGATGTATTGAGTTGGGGTGGGGAAACTCAGGCATTAATCTACGATCCGAAACAGAAGAAAGTTCTTGGAATTAATGCGCTTGGTGTTGCTCCAACTGGAGCAACACCAGAGTTCTTTACCGATCAAGAGTTAAAGTATCCTCCTGAGTATGGCCCCTTGGCAGCTGTAACTCCTGGGACGCCGGGCGGGTTAATGGTGATGCTTGCCGAGTATGGTACAATGAGTTTAAAGGATGTTTTGGAACCCAGTATACAAATGGCAGAAGGGTATCCAATTGAGCGGTCAGCGGTGCGCGCCATTGAAACTCACGCTGAGCGCATTAATGACTGGCCTTACTCAAAGTCTGTATACCTACCAAATCGTGAGGATGAAAGTCAAGCACCGAGAGAAGGCCAACTATTTATTCAGACTGATCTTGCAGAAACTTTACAGAAACTTGTTGAGACAGAGTCGGATGCATTAGAGGCAGGAAAGTCACGAAAGGAGGCGATCTATGCCGCGTATGATCGTTTTTATAGAGGAGATATTGCTGAAGAAATTGTGAGAAGTACTCAGGAGCAGGGGGGACTCATTACGATAGATGACTTGGATCAGTGGCAGGTTTATATTGAAGAGCCAGTGATGACAGACTATAAAGGCATTGAGGTCTACAAACTGACTTCATGGGTACAGGGTCCAGTGATGCTCCAATCTCTAAATATGCTTGAGTCCATGGATCTGAAAGCGATGGGCTACAACAGTACACGATATATCCATGCCCTGTATCAGGTGATGAATTTAGCATTTGCAGATCGGGATTTTTATTATGGAGATCCTTACTTTCCGCCTGCTGAGCCAATGAAAGGATTATTATCCAAGGAGTATGCTCAAGCAAGAGTGGAAACAATCAATTGGAAGGAAAACGATCCGAATGTTAAGCCAGGAGATCCTTATCCATTTCAGGGTGAGGAAAATCCATATCTGCATTATTTAGATCATTGGTCAACCGATACAGATGAATTCGGTACTGAGATTTCGTATGAGTCTGATTTTTACAGGGGGACTACTTCAATTCAGGCTGCTGATGCTCAGGGTTGGGTGGTGTCAGTGACTCCAAGTGGGGGATGGATTCCAGCGGTGATTGCTGGCAATACTGGGGTTGGACTGAGTCAACGAATGCAGAGCTTTGTTTTAGATCCTGCCGAGAATCCATACAACTTACCAGAGCCAGGTAAGCGTCCCCGTGCTACCCTGACTCCTGGAATGGCTTTTAAAGACGGGATGCCGTATCTATCTTTTGCTGTACAGGGTGGGGATAGTCAAGATCAGAATCTTCTTCAATTCTTTTTGAACATCGTTGAATTCAACATGAATGTTCAAGAGGCAGTTGAGGCAGCGAATATTAACAGTTTTCAAGTGCGAGAATCTTTTGGAGATCATCAGATCAGCCCTGGACGAATTTTATTACATGACCAGATTCCAGACTGGGTACGCAGAGACCTTCGTAACATGAATTATACCCTAAGATTTGGAACGCGCACCAGTGGACCGATCACTGCTATTGAATTTGATCGAGAGCATGGTACAATGTGGGGTGGTGCGAGTGATCATGGGGACGATTATGGAATTGCTTGGTAATAGCAATCGTCGTGACCGATAATCATAGATCTTCAAGGTATCACTTTTTTCGGTTATATCACAATTATTCTGGGGTACAGGTTTGGTTCTAAGTCAAAGAAGCGATTGACGATTCGCTATACTCCCCTTTTTAGACTTGAATGATTGGATTTTGCTGTTGGTTCGTTTTTTTTTCTATGAATGAACGTTCACATGCACTTAATTCTTCGGAAGATTCGTATCTTTGAAATAATCCTGCGCACTTGCAGATAAGGATTCATACATTTCCGATAGATCAGTATGAAGATTCCCATGCTAAATTATTTATAATATGTCAACCCTCAGCTTCCTTTTATTTGTCTACTTGATTCCTGCACCTGACAGTGACTTATCAATAAACTCTTCCCTTCTGCCCCCCCCCCATTTTTTGAGCGATAGCGTTTTAGGCGCCCTTTCTGATGGATTTTCCGAGCCTGAGTCTGCCAAGAAGACGTCTCACTTAGGGGGCGAAATATCGGACGAGGTTAGGTTGGTCCCATCCCCGGTTGATCTACATATCAGTCCCGAAATCGTCTCCGATGAGACCAGACGCCTTGCTGTACCTGGTCCACCTACCGGTCTCCGTATTAGCATTACTTATCATGACGTGTATTGGCTTTGGTCCACCCCAGACGATAATGGTGGCTCGGCGATCACTGGATACAGGATTGAATGGTCTAGCAACGGCGGTACAGATTGGGATGTTCTGATCGCTAATACGGGTGTTTTGGTTTCGCTTCCTAACGGAAGAGTTGAATATAGGGTATACAGCAGTAGATTCACACCGGGGAGCACCTTTCATTTCCGGGTGATCGCCCTCAACTCCGATGGAAGCAGTCAGCCCTCCAATATAGTAAATGGCACTTTACCAGCGCAAAGCAGCGAGATAGGATTTCCCACCAATGTGATGGCCGAACTTAGCTTGCCCGATGGAATCACTGTTTCTTGGGCTGCACCCGCAGATCTAAGACCTGGATTTGAAGTGGTCAGCTACGAGCTCTTCAGGTCCGATGATAATGGAGATTTCTGGACAATTCTTGAGGAGAATATACCATCAACTCCGTTGAGTTATACAGATGCTACAGCAACGCTTGGCAACACATATGGTTATCGTCTGAGAGCGACCATCAGTCAAGGGTTCGGTACGAGTGTTTTTTCAAGCCCTTCTGAGTTTATCACCTTCGCAAGATCCCCGGATGCTCCAACCGCATTACGTGCGGCCGCTGGATCAAATGCCACGAATCTTTCTTGGACCGCCCCCGCCAACAATGGCGGCAGTGCGATCACAGGATACAAGGTGGAAGCCCTCTCGCTCACAGTTCCAGGGAGCAGCTGGATCACGCTGGAAGACGATACCGAATCAACGACTACAACCTACTCGCATGACCATACCACCGATGCTGGGCAGGTCTGGTTAGGACAGGCGCGCCAATACCGGGTCAGTGCGATCAATTCGGCGGGGACTGGCCCTCCGACGTCCCCGTTACTCATGACTGGACGGCCGGATAATCTGATCATCACTTCGGGATCGCCCACCCGAGTGAGCCTGAAATGGACCGCGCCCGCATCAAGCCCCCTTCGAATCACAGGCTACCGGATTGAGGTGTCTCCTAATGGAACCGATCGCTGGACTACGGTGGGTCCCAATACCTCCTTCACCACCACAGAGACGTCCTATACCCATACCGGTCTGACTCTGGAGACCGAATACCACTACAGGGTGTTTGCCATCAGCAGTCAGGCAGGAGAAAGCGTCCACCCCTCCAATATCATCCGCATCACAACGGGGCCAAGCGTGACACCCAATCGTCCACCAGGGGTAAGGGCCACCGCCGGTACGGATCGATCGGCCACGGTCACTTGGGCTACTCCCTACGACGGAGGGTCTCCCATCACGGGCTATGAGGTGAATTATAATTTCAGCGGAGCGCCTGATTATATATGGAATCCCCAACCCAGCGTTGGAGCGGCGGTTCAAAGTTTTACGCATACGGACCTTGTGGTGGACTCCACCTATCGTTATTTTGTACGCGCGATCAATGCGAAGGGAGAGAGCAGTCGGTCCGAGATCGTGCGTGCCCGCATTACAGGAACGGTATCGGCGCCCACAGCACCTCAGTCTCTAACGGCCACGGCGGGCGGGCATACGATCATCAACCTGAGGTGGGCGGCCCCCGAGAGCCATGGCGGCTCTCTGGTCACAGGGTACAAGATTGAAGTGTCCACCGATGGCACTAGTTTCACGGATCTGGTGGCTAATACCATGTCCACGGCCACGTTCTATCAACATACTGGACTATCCAGGGGAGATGAACGTCATTATCGGGTCACCGCCATCACATCTGTTGTTCCAGTCGGCACTGTGTCCGAGGTGGTGCGTGGCGAAACCGGGACACCCCCAGCGCTCACCGCACCTAGTGCGCCGAGATCGCTCACCGCTATGGCCGATGGGTCAACAACGATTAACCTGAGTTGGACAGCGCCCGAAAGTACGGGTGGCACGCGCATTACGGGTTATCTAATTGAGGTATCCACCGACGGGGGAACGACATTCACCGAGTTGGTCCCGAGCCATCCGACGACGTCCTATTCTCATACGGGTCTTACTGCATCCACGACGCGGCATTACCGGGTCCGTGCGATCAACTCCGTGGATCCCAGTCCTCCGTCTAATGTGGCCATGGCCACGACTGCGGCTGTGATCACCGCCCCTGGCGCGCCGACGTCGCTCACCGCCACCGCTTCAGGGCAAACGACGATCAATCTGAGTTGGACAGCGCCGACAAGTACGGGTGGTGTAGCCATCACAGGATACAAGATTGAGGTGTCCACCGATGGGGGATCTTCGTACACCGATCTGGTTGCCAATACTGCTTCTGTAACAACGACCTATGCGCATACAGGGCTGACCGCAGCCACGACACGGCATTACCGCGTTCGTGCGATCAATTCGGGTGACACTACCGGCCCCGCATCTACTGTCGCCACTGCGACAACGGCGGATGCGCCAAACCCGACGGCGCCTGACGCGCCAACATCCCTCACCGCAACCGCCTCTGGGCCAACGATCATCATCCTACGCTGGACGGCCCCATCAAGCAACGGCGGCGCACGAATTACAGGCTACCAGATTGAAGTATCTACCGATGGCGGGAGCACATTTGGCTCGCTGGTCGCGCGTCATCCGACGACTTCCTATTCGCATACGGGCCTGACCGCAGGTGTGACGCGGCATTACCGGGTCAGTGCGATCAACTCGGCAGGTGCAAGCGCGGCATCTAACATTGCTAATGCGACCACGGCGAGTGATGACAGAGATGGGGATGACGACGACGCAACTACGCCAGCGCTCACATTTGCCGTGGCCTCGGCCAGCGTAGATGAAGCGGCGGGCACCTATCCGATCAGCGTGACCCTCAGCGCCTCATCCAGCACGGCGACCACACTCAGCTATACCCTGTCAGGGACGGCCACCCAGGGCTCGGACTATACGATTCAATCCTCGGTCACACTAAATGGCACCTCTGCACAGATTCCGATTGTGATCGTTGATGACCAAGACGAAGAACCCGACGAAACCGTCATCGTGACCCTGGTCAGTAGCACCGCCTATACACTTGGATCCATCACAGCGTTTACGCTCACCATTACCGATAATGATGCTGTGGCCTTATCGTTTGCTCAGACGCTGGATGATCAATCCTATTATGTCGGGTTAGCCATTGACGCTCTCATGCTTCCAGCCGCGCGGCAAGGAACGCCTCCCTACAGTTACACGCTCACCCCAGAGTTGCCAAAGGGTCTCACCTTTAATGCGTCTACGCGGGCTTTAAGTGGCACTCCCACCGAAGTCACGGCCCCGAAAACCTATACCTACACGGCGACCGATGCCAGTGCTCATTCAGTGATGCAGCAGTTTACCATTGCGATTGTTCAGGCCGAGGCCTTGACCTTGACCGAAACGGTCAACGATCAGAGAGTTCCCGTGCAGAGGCTGCTGAAAGACCTCGTCTTTCCCGTTGCCACAGGCGGCATTGCCCCTTACAGCTACACCTTAACCCCAGAGCTCCCCAGTGGACTGATGTTTGATGCAACCAGCCGCACGCTGAGCGGAACGCCCTCCGAGGTGGCCACGGCTCAGACCTATACCTACAGCGCACAAGATCAAGCGGGAACGCGCACAGAGCAAACCTTCACGCTTGAGGTGTATCAACTGTCGTTTGCCGAGACGGTGCCAAATCAGACGTACTCCCGCGCTCAGCCCATTGCTCCACTTGTGCTTCCAGAAGTCACAGGCGTAGCTCCGATTACCTACACCTTAACACTACTGGATCTCCCACTTGGGCTTCGCTATGATGGTTCATCCCGAACGATCCGTGGCACGCCCACAGAAATTATGCCGCCAGTCTCTTTGACCTACAAGGCCACCGATGCCAATGCAGCGAGCGACAGTCTGATGTTTACCATAGAGGTTGTGTCACCGGTCAACACCGAAGATGAAGCGGGGCTGCCTGAGGCGTTTCAAGTGTATCCGAATTATCCGAATCCATTCTACAGGTCAACACATTTAGTCTTTGATCTGCCGTGGCCCGCGCAGGTGCAGGTGGAGGTTCTGGATATCATTGGGCGGCGCATGGCTGCGCCCCAAGAAGTACACCTGAGCGCGGGATGGCGGCATGAACTAGAACTGAGCGATTTGGGACTCCCCTCAGGGCCGTATCTCTATCAATTGCGGGCGATCTCTCTTGAAGACCATTCATCTTCGGTCTATGTCGGGCACTTTATCAGCGTCCAGTGATGAGTCTGACCATTTATCGGTCGATGTGGAAAATCTGAACAATTCACTGTTCAATGGCAGAATAAATTAGGTGGTATCTTTGGGCAGTGCAGAACTAGTTTGTTCTACGTAACAGTCATCTCTTTATACAGTCTTGAATGACTGTCGGATTCAGAACATCTCTATGCTGATCTGTAGCTCACCGGTATCTAACTCAATGGCTTTATGATCGTCGCGTAAGCGGAAAGTTTTGATGCTTTCAGGCAAAAACTCTTTGGGTGTATCCATCTGAAAGAGAGTATCAGCAACGACATACCAATCTTCAGTCGTTAAATGCACTACAGCTTCCTGACCAGTAGCAACCATTGGAGCATACTGTAAGACTTTGTTCAAGTGGGTAATGCCTTGCTTTTGGTGCAAATTTGGATCCATTGATCATGTAGTTACAATAGGTATAAGTAAACCAGAATACCAGATAAAAGTGTCACAAGAATTGATCCTTATATTTTCAGTTAGCTCATCTAAAAGGATCTAAGATAATTTGGCACAATTTCATTGAGTTCAGAGCAGATTCTAGTCGCGTCTTGAAGAGATCCTGATGGAATATATGATTACCTTGCCAATGTCCGTCAAGCACAACAGCCTTAAATTCACTCCGAGCAATGACTCCCACGAAACCTTGTACCTCGAAAATGCGTACGCCCCAACTCCAAGTAGAGACCAGAACCCCCACTTTGAAATCAGTGACTGAATCAGGGTTCCCTTTTGATGTGTCATCGCTTCTTGATATCTATTTAAATACTCTAATATGAAGGGAAGCTGCTTTAAATCTTCATATTGTAATGTTGAACCGTCTTTATTGTGAAGGCATAAGATATACCGATTTTGCATGGCTTCTACCTACTAAATAACCCCGCATGCGTCAATGGAAATACGTACTTGCTCGCAAGGGTTACGGTGTCTCCAAAGCCGTTTATGGTTTTGAATAACATCATATCGCTCTAAAACGAACACTTTGCTCAACCCACAGGAATTCATTCCCTGTCGGGGAACCTGCTTTCTATTCACAGAAATTAAATGAATTGGAATTTCTTCATCTGGTTTTTGAGATTGAATCCAGGCCCCATTGCTAAAGGCCGGTCAACACCATGATTTTGATATGCTACCATTTGAATATAACTTCTCCATAGCAACTGGGAATTGTTGTTTTCCATTTCGTTCCAGAATTACAAATTCATTTCTTGTGTGGATATCTTTGAATACAAAACCGCGCTCAAAATCAACAATTTTATGGACAGAGAAAGTGTTTCTAATTCCATCTTGGGGTCGAAATTCTTGGCGCTTCCGCTTTTTTTGTGAAAAAAGTCATGATTTTGCGTATCTGGGGCTTAGATCAAGTCCGCCCAAATGGAAGTAAATTGCATCAACAAATCGTTCTTTATTGCGGAATCCATGTGCACGGATTTTGACGGTTTTGATCCGACTATTGATGCTTTCAGCCGGGCCATTACTGACATCAAGAACAATGGCATTGATGATCCCCCAGAGATGCTTTCTAATCATTCTGGCGACATCTTTGACTGGCTCAAGCCGGCAGCGCATGGCCCAACTCAATGTTTTATTCCAAGGCCCAAGTTGCGCTTTTATAGTTCCACATTTTTCTGAACGTTTCCTTGATGGCCCAGGCTTTGGAGGTTTTGAGGGAACTGGTGCGAATGGCATGGAAGGCCCTCTTTTGCGCTAATGACATGTTGTGAGGACTTTTAAGCCAACTATACTTGGTACCCGTCAGAATCGGATTGCCTTCCTTGAGGAGCGCTTTGTGCTCTTGCCGTCGGACTTTATCAACCGAAACTCCCAGATGCTTCGCGATATGAAACCGATCAAAGCAGATCTTCTTTTTTGCATCTGGCAGACAGGCTAAGGTTGCACTAATATAGGCAGGCCACATGTCCATACTCATACTCCTGATCCCGTTCAACTGCTCGGTGGATAATTGCTGAAACCAACGCATCAACACCTTTTGATCAGCCTAATGCCAGCACCGTTGCTGTGTCGGCATCGGATACGACAGTAAAGTACTTATGTCCTTTCTTATAAGCCACCTCATCAACACAGATGTTCTCAACCACCTGCTCTTTTTTTCTTGCCAGTCCACGTTGTACTGCACGATGAACAATGCCCGCAATGGCTTTCCATCCAAGTCCCATCTGACGCGAAATCGCCAATATACTCGCCTCTTTGATCCACCCAATCACCGACTCCTCAAAGTCATAAGTATACCGAGAACTCGGGCCCGCCCACGGGACCCGCGCCGTCTTTACCCCACACTCACTACACTTGACCCGGGGAACCTGCGCTCTCAACGCCGTTTGATACTTACAGGTATCCAAATGCCGCCATTGACGCGCAGATCGCAAATCATAAAATGGACTCGCCTTTCCACACTTTGGACACTCCAGTGACGATGTGTCAGTACAAGTCACCGTCACCGTCCTCTGTTTCGCTGTATCATCATAAGCATCCTCTAAAATCTTCCATGGTGCCTCTATACCTAAACTTTTACTCACCGAATTCTTTTTCATTTGTTGATTAAATTGTTACGTGGATAATTAACCATAGTCAGTAGGATAAACCCTACCACATATGATACGAAAATTCCTTAAATTTACAATTTCTCTCACACTTTAGGCGGAAGGCCCAAATTCTTTATATACATCCTCATTGAAAAATATGGATAAAGGGACAAAGAAAAGATCTTGGCCTTTGGACCTGACATGATCTTTCATGACCTTTTTGAGAATCAAAGAAGCAATATCAATACGACTTGCCCCTAAGAGAACATTTTTTTATTTTTCACTAAACCATATTCAATGAATTCGGTTTTAATTTTAGATTTATAGTTGGATGAAAGATCCGTAAAATTTGCCCATGGAGGATTGCCAACAGCCAGATCAAATTGATTTTTGCCTTTTATATCTAAAAAATCTCTCGTGATAAAGTTTTTTTTCAGGAAAATATAGACTGTACTTGTTGGAAGCCAATTTCATAAAATGATCTTTATCAGTAGGTGAGATCTCTATACCCGTTAACCTTAACAAATCGGATTACGGATCAGGTAGTTGTTCTTGTCTGCCAACACAAATAACGCTTCAAAAAATACTCCTTGTACACAGGTAGGATCAATTTTTGAAGCTCCTTCAATCCATTTTTGATAAACCCCAAATTTTTTCACGCACCATATAGCCCATTCCAGCGGGGTGAAAACGCGTCCGATCTGCATGGGTTTAGTAGAACTCATGTGATCAGAATTAGAAACGAACATATCCATGTCCACGAAACGTTTTCATAGACTCAATGCGTTGATGAGCATTTTTTTCTACTCTAAGATAGTGTTTAATTGCTAACTCAACGAAAAATTCGAAAAATCATCAAGTGTTTGATCTCAATCAATTTTTGGGTATACTTCCGCAATCGTATCATTTATTCTAACTCGACGAGTACCTAAATTCTCTATTCTCAAGGAATCAGCGGGCAAGAGATGAAGTGGAAGTACTTTGATATAATCAAGATCTCGGCGAGATTTATCTTCGGAGGTTTGACGATGTCCAAATTCAATGATTTAAAAGATACCTCTGTCGTTGGCTAAAAACTTCATCAAATTGCCGACAGAACATACTCCACCGTCTGAGTATTTATCCGTGTCCAAATCTTTTGTCTTTAAGTCAAATCCGTAAATGTCTCATTGAAACGACACCCAAAATCATAAATCGTCCTCTTGCCAGAATTCTTAACAGAGTTCGCATGAGCATCAATACAGATCCTTTTTTCAATCATTGCTCCAAAAGCCCGCGAATCTTCTCTGGCTGTGAGGCCATGTGTGTAATCATTGAATAGAGCATTCAGGTTATTTTCTATTGTGGTCATGAACTTCCTGATGATCATTTGACTTGATTCCTCAAATATTTAAGGTTACGGATCAAAATAAACATACTGATCAGCAGATTATAACCACGCAAAAAAGATCATTAAGAAATATTGTAGCAATGGTGAGGTGAATCAATCACGACTGGTGATCTAAATTGATTTTTTAGTAGCCAGATGAACCAATTGAGTAGGTGACTCACACTTTAAGCACATTGTCTTGATCATACGTACCAAAACATGATTAAAACAATTCAGTACTCTGAAAATCTAATCTATATGCTAAGCGCGGACCGACCTTGCATCTGATTCGTTAAACAAAATATATTGCATCATTACAGTTTATGCGTCTGTATCTAGATCTACTGCGTCATGTTGTTGATCATGGCCACGAGCGTTGTGATCGTACTGGAACTGGAACGCTCAGTGTCTTTGGATATCAGATGCGGTTTCCTTTGAAAGATGGATTTCCAATTGGCACAACAAAAAGAGTGTGGTTTCGGGGTCTAGCATGTGAATTATTATGGTTTTTATCTGGCTCAACCAATATCAAACCATTAGTGGATCAAGAAATTTCAATTTGGACAGCATGGCCCCTAAAAAACTATCTGCTCTGTCAACAACGTGACATTCCAACATCGGACTCAGATGAGTGGGCAGAGTGTCAGTCAGAATTTGAGGAGTTGATTCGAAGTCAAGATGGATTTGCTCAACAATGGGGAGGTCTTGGGCCAGTATATGGAAAACAATGGCGCGATTTTATGGGCGTTGATCAAATCTCAGCGGTCATGGATGGAATTAAACATTCTCCATGGAGTCGCCGTCATATCGTCACTGCATGGAACCCCAGAGATCTCTCTCAGATGGCACTTCCGCCTTGCCATATGTTCTTTCAATTTTCAGTTTCGGATACCAAATTGTCATGTCAACTGTATATTCGGTCAAACGATCTTTTCTTAGGTGCACCGTTTAATATTGCTCAGTATGCGCTATTGACCCATTTAATGGCACATCAGACTGGCCTTGAACCAGGAGATTTGATCTATACCATAGGAGATGCACACATCTATCTAAATCATCTTGATCAAGTAGCCGAGCAGTTGAAGCGCAAACCCTACCCGCTACCACAGCTGAAAATATTAAGAAAACCTCCAACATTATTTGAGTATCAGTACAGTGACTTTGAACTTCAAGAATATCAGCATCATCCTGCAATTAAAGCTCCCGTGGCTGTCTAAATGATCATTCAAATGTGTGATTAATGAAGACACGTAATAGCAGGAAAAAGACAGTACTACAAGAAGTATATAAAGAAAACCAGCGACTGCTTGGCAGAGATGTCGCAACCCCTAAAAATAGAGTGGGATTGATAGTGATAGTGCTTTTGTTAGCCGTTGGTACAGGATCCGCCCTCTATTTTGGCTTTGACCAGACAAAGATCGTCAACCCTGAAACAACATCTGAAATTCAACCCTCTTCTGCCGAGCAGCAGATACGTACTTCAAACAGGCAGATCGCTAGTTCAAATGTCACTTCTTTATCAGAGGTTTATGGGCTTCGAGTGCGAACGATTGCACTTGATCCAGGACATGGCGGCCGTGATCCAGGTGCGGTAGGGCAAATCGGTTTATATGAAAAAACTCTAACGCTTGATCTAGCACTACGGTTAGAGCGAAGATTGAAAGCACAGGGATTAGGTGTATTTTTGACCCGGCGAGACGATCAGTATTTAAGTCTGCGAGAACGCGTCAAGCTGGTAAAACAGAGTGATGCCGATCTTTTTATTTCCATTCACTTTAATGCCCTTCCTGTTGATACCGTTGCATTCATTGAAACGTTTTATTTTAGCCCTCGTGGGGATACCCGCGCTGAATCCATTGCTGCACATGAAAACTCTGACTCAGACTACAGTATAGCAGAATGGCAAGACAGACTCCAAGAAGCTGAACAAACCCTTCGGATTGAAGAAAGTCGCCTTCTAGCATCGCACATTCAAGAGGCTATGGTTGCACAGATGAGGGACATCAATTATAAGCTTGCTGATTGGGGAGCAAGGTCTGGTCCATTTATGCTACTACTTAATACCGATGTGCCTGCAATCCTCGCGGAAGTGACAGCGATTTCAATGCCTGAGGAAGAAGAGCGTCTGATGGATATAAATTATCGTGAAATGCTTGCTCATGGCTTAGAGATCGGAATTCTGTCTTATCTTTCCCAATAGTGTACAACCTTACTAATTAATTAAACATGTCACAGAACTCTGATTCGCACAGTGGAAGCCTTCGTATAGGGATAGATCTTGGAACATCACGTAGCGCAATCGCTACCAGTCATGGCAAAAAGAGATGGGTCCATAGTTATGTTGGGTGGCCTCGTGACTTTGTCGCTCGCAGAATGCTCAAGCAGGATGTGCTCATTGGCATGGACGCGATTGAACACCGCAACTCGGTTAATCTCGTTCGTCCTTTAGAATATGGGGTGATTAGAGATGGTACAGAAAGTGATGAAAAGGCGGTTCGTGAGTTAATTCGTCATCTGATCAGTCTTGCCCAGCCCGAGGAAGGCCAGAAAATCTTTGCCGCAGTTGGCGTACCAGCCGAAGCACTGCGCGTCAATAAGCTAGCAATACGTGATGCTGTTGGAGAATGGGCGGATACGCTGATGTTGGTTTCAGAACCGTTTGCAGTCGCTTACAGACTCGGTGCACTCAATAATACATGCATCATTGACATCGGTGCAGGCACCATTGATTTTTGTGTGATGCATGGGACAATGCCCGGTGAGGAAGATCAGCGATCACTGCGCACAGCAGGTGATTATCTTGACGAACAACTATTCAATCTATTATCTGAACGGTTTGCGAATACTCCATTTAGCGAGACTTTCGCGCGTGAAATCAAGGAAAAGCATGGAAGCGTCACTGGGGCATCGGATCAAATTAATGTCAGCTTACCTGTTTCTGGAAAATTTGAGAACTACGACCTCACCGAAGAAATCTGGCGCGTTTGTGATTCTCTTGTCCCGTCAATTGCCGAAACACTCATTGATTTACTGAGTACCTATGAGCCCATGCTACAAGAACGGATACGACATAATATCTACTTGGCAGGCGGGGGCAGCCAGATTCAAGGACTCGGGCAAGCTTTGGGCTCTGCCTTAGAAGAGTATGGCCAGTTTACGATCACTCCTATTCAAGATCCGTTATTCAGTGGGGCTGAAGGCGCCCTGAGTCTCGCGGAAGATATGCCAGAAGAATACTGGGAAAACATGTAAATCGCCCCCTAGTGATTATAATCGCAGCGGTGGCAAAAGAAAATCGGTGTATCGGCAAAGATACGCATCTCCCTTGGCAGATATCAGAGGATCTACGCCGTTTCAAACAGCTGACCTTAGGTCAGCCGCTGATCATGGGGCGCGTCACATGCGAAGGACTGATTCGTGACTTCGGAGGGCCGCTACCAGAGCGTCAACTACTAACATTATCTCGGAACACAGACATAGAAATTCATCCAGAAATTTACGTATACAATTCCTTAAGCTGTGCATTAAATCAAGTAAAATCTGCAGACAAAGTGTTTATTGCTGGTGGTGCAAAAATCTATCAAGAAGCGTTAGAATTTGCCGATCGACTTGAATTAACACTGGTTGACGGCGCTTACGATGGCGACACATTTTTCCCACCATATGAGCATCTGATCGGGACGAAATTTAACCTGACCAACGAAGAGCCCCATGAAGGATTCTCGTTTGTCACTTATGACAGAATCCACGCATGAAACCATCAATGAGTGGCTGGATTTGAGCGTTGCACTTGATCAATAATCTCCTCATAATAAGCCTCATACTGCGCAACGATAGCATGGGTGTCATAGTGATTCACCACATATTTTCTAGCTTGTTGAGACATCCGAGCGTGTGACTCATGATCTGTAAGAATCTGAATACACGACTCGGAGAACGCATCAATATCTCCAACCGGGCATAGATAGCCTGCACCACTACCATCAACGAGTTCAGGTAGGCCTCCGATATCACTACATACCACAGGGACATTACAGGCCATCGCTTCAAGGGGAGCAAGGCCAAAGGATTCGGATCCACTTGTCAATAAAAATAGATCAGAAATGGAGAGAATCTCTTGAATAGGATCCTGTTTTCCAAGAAAGCGAACTGACTCCTGAATTCCTAAATCACGTGAGAGTTGTTCAACGTTTGATCGATCCGGGCCGTCACCCACCAATAATAATCTTGCTGAAAGTCCCTCTTGAAGGATCCTATGGAAAACCTCAACAACATGCGACACATTCTTGATGCGCCGAAAATTGGATACATGCACAATAACCTTTTGATCCGTTTCGCAAAGTGCCTTTCTGAAATGATCCTTTTCTAATCTGTAGAAATGCTTTGTATCAATGAAATTTGGAATGACTTCAATCGGGACTTGAATGTCAAATGCGTCATAGGTCTCTTTTCGAAGAAAATTTGACACGGCCGTGACTCCGTCAGAAGCATTAATCGAGTAGGTGACAACAGGCCTATACGAGGCATCTTGCCCAACAATGGTGATGTCTGTTCCATGTAGGGTTGTAACTACTGGAATAGTTTGCGATTGCTTTTTTAGAATATCACGCGCCAAAACCGCACTAGTCGCATGTGGGATTGCGTAGTGGACATGTAACAAATCTAACTTTTCATATCTGGCAACATCCACCATCTTACTGGTGAGAGACAGCGCATACGGGGGAAAATCAAATAGTGGATACCGATTGACACTGACCTCATGGAAGTAAATATTTTCTGTTACTTTGTTGAGTCGAAAAGGTAATGAGTAGGCAATGAAGTGAATCTCATGACCTCTATTGGCGAGCGCCCTGCCTAGTTCAGTGGCAACAACGCCACTTCCACCATAAACTGGATAACAGGTAATTCCTATTCTCATCGTAAAATTTATAGTCTTGTATGGAAACACCTACATTAAACTCAAGGTTATACTCTTGATTTTCAAAATTATCATGAATCGTCATTTTGCGCTTATAATCCTTGGATGTTTTTTTGCAACCACGGCCCCTGCACAAAATTTTGGTGTGAGTGTGGGAGCGAATTTCCAGAGGCTGAGTGATGTCGCTCTCAACGAATTGGAAACGAAGTTTGAAAGTCAGAATGGGTGGCATGTCGGTGCTTGGCTTGAACTCCCACTTGGGCCAGCCGCTCTGCGTGGAGGTGGGCGTTATATGGCAGCAGGAAAACTGTTTGAAGGTATACAAGATTCCCATTCCTCGGTTCGTGATAATTTTGATGTCTCACTAGTTGAAGTTTACTTGCTGTTCCGTCTGGGATTTCCGTCCCCTGTTGTGAGCCCATATGTTTTCGCAGGCCCTGTTTTTCGATTCCCCACTCAAAATGACTCCGATATCGGTGATAATCTCAAAATTCTCTCTTATGCAGGAGAGATTGGCGGTGGAATAAAGATTGACCTCGGCCCCGTTAGTCTTCATCCCGAACTTGCATACGTCTTTGGGCTCACTCGGTTTATTGAAGATGAGCTGATCCTTCAGCAGATATCGCTACGAGCGGGAGATCCACAAAAGTTGAACATGGCGATGCTACGCCTATCTGTTGGGTTGTAATACCCAAGAAATAATTGAACGGAAGATTCCCTCATGAGGGTTATTTTTCGAGGTGATCCAACGTTCATTTTATTATGTCATCTACATCTCCACCTGTTCTCTACTACGTTGGGTTAGACGCTCATCATGATACAATCTCGGCGTGTGTTTATGATGCGGATAAGAAGCGTGACTAAATGCGCACAAGCTGAAGAGTCTCACTCGGTTTGTGGAATCTACGCGTTCAAAGTATGGGTATTACCGCTGTTGTTATGAGGCATCCTTTTCGGGTACTGTGCTCTATGACACGGCGTGGATGGCGCCATTGCCAAGCGCTCAGGTGATCGAATCAAAACCGATCAGCGCGATGCCAGGAATTTATCCAAATACTTTGGACCTGGACTCAATGTTTCGTCCAACTCCGAGCCGTACGCAACCGCAGATGAAAGCCTTCACCAATCCAAAATGCGAGTGATTCATTTTTTGCATGGGCATTGTTATACAACTGGAAGCGACTGGACAAAACGATTTAAGACTTGGATCAATCAGATTGAGTTAGAGCGTCAAGTTTGTACTACGCGGACACTTGAACGATCAAGAACAGCAAGTCCAAGCAGCATCAAAGTCCGAGACGTTTCAGCAAGCAGTTCAGATTCTGCAAGGCTTTTGAGGCATTGGACTGATCTCTACCATGCAGTTGGTTTGTGAGATTGGAGACTTTCGGCGGTTTGAGCAGCATGGATGGCGTATCTTGGATTCGTTGCATCTCAACAGGAAACACCACCCGCACTGGTTCAATCACCAAAGCTGGAAACACACACGCACGAAAAGTCTTGGTGAGCGCAGTATGGAAATACATCTACGCGATCAGTGTTGCACTTCAATAGCGACAAAAGCACAAACATGTTTACACAAACGATACAATGCACTGCGCAAATCTCCCAAGGTTGCAATCGCGCGTGAACTGCTTGGCGTTGCAACAGCATAAACAACCTGTACGATCACTCGTCATGGAGAAAGAGTCCGAAGCAACGATGGAGAGCCCAAGTCCATACTTTTCGGTAGCGATGATCGCGAGTTTCAAGGTCTTGGCAGCTCCGACGTATTCAAGCATGATGGCTTTTGCCTAGCATGCGGACGCCAGATTGATATACCGTCGCCATTGCTAAAGACTCTTTCTCTGTGACAATTTGTCTAAATCTATAACAAAATGTAACCCGAAACAAATACATACCAACCCCCGAAAGGGCCCCTTCCTTTCTACGCCAGATACTCATGTCATAAGGTAGAGCAAGGCATTACTCAAACAGGAACAGAAAATTATGGTGCTCCAGTGATTATCTCTGGTGGTTTGATCCTCATTGCTACTTCTAAAGACGAGTAGTTTAGAGATTTTGACAAAGAGGCTTGAGCAATGTTATGAGAGACTCATCTCCCCCGGCTGGGGCCATGCAACACTCTCAACCTATGGAGTTAACGGAATGCAATATGTTGTAATTGCGACTGGCGGGGGTAAAATGGAAACAAAATCAGGCAACCTCTACTTGGCATTTTCCTCAGTGAAGAAAATATCTATCCGTAATTATTTCACAAATTTACACAATGGAAGATTTAAACGAATTGATTGATATCACACGATTCTTCAGGATGGCCCTTGCCTTAACAAAAAATAGATTAATGTTGCAAGGAAACCTATAATCACGAAGATGCTTCCGACAGTCCACCGGAGGAGGCTGAACTGCGAAGATTTAAGCATTGCGGTCTGGTTTGCGAACCCGGCTAGCATTTCAGCACGCAGCTCTGTGTCTTTCTGATCCTGCTTCGCGAACCCGGCTAGCATTTCAGCACGCAGTTCTGTGCCTTTCTGATCCTGCTTCGCAAACCCTGTTTCCATTTTCTGATCCTGGTTCGCGAATCCAGAGTCTATTTTCGCATTTATCTGCGCAAATCCTATTTGCGTTTCAGAACGATCTTCGGTCCTCTTCGTACGCTGGTTCTCAAGTTCTGCTTGAGTTTCTTTATGGAATTGACCATTTGTAGCCGCTTGTTGTGCAAATTGACTGTCAACATAGTCCTTGGTTGGAATCTTTTTTAGTACATCTTCAATTACTTCTGTAATCACTTCGGCATGTGCCTCCGCCTTCTCAACTCCCGCGGACTTAAGTTTTCGGATAATTTTCTCAGTGATGTTCATTTATAAAATAATATTTGATGAGATAGGATTACAAGGTAATATACCCATCTTTAAATACCTTTTTGACGACATAGGTTCCATAAAGGTATAATAGAAAGGAAGGTTCCCTCAGAAGTGTTATTTTTTGAGATAACCAAATCTTCATTTTATTATGTCATCTACATCTCCACCTGTTCGCTACTACGTTGGGTTAGACGCTCATCATGATACAATCTCGGCGTGTGTTTATGATGCGGATAAGAAGCGTGACTAAATGCGCACAAGCCGAAGAGTCTCACTCGGTTTGTGGAATCTACGCGTTCAAAGTATGGGTATTACCGCTGTTGTTATGAGGCATCCTTTTCGGGTACTGTGCTCTATGACACGGCGTGGATGGCGCCATTGCCAAGCGCTCAGGTGATCGAATCAAAACCGATCAGCGCGATGCCAGGAATTTATCCAAATACTTTGGACCTGGACTCAATGTTTCGTCCAACTCCGAGCCGTACGCAACCGCAGATGAAAGCCTTCACCAATCCAAAATGCGAGTGATTCATTTTTTGCATGGGCATTGTTATACAACTGGAAGCGACTGGACAAAACGATTTAAGACTTGGATCAATCAGATTGAGTTAGAGCGTCAAGTTTGTACTACGCGGACACTTGAACGATCAAGAACAGCAAGTCCAAGCAGCATCAAAGTCCGAGACGTTTCAGCAAGCAGTTCAGATTCTGCAAGGCTTTTGAGGCATTGGACTGATCTCTACCATGCAGTTGGTTTGTGAGATTGGAGACTTTCGGCGGTTTGAGCAGCATGGATGGCGTATCTTGGATTCGTTGCATCTCAACAGGAAACACCACCCGCACTGGTTCAATCACCAAAGCTGGAAACACACACGCACGAAAAGTCTTGGTGAGCGCAGTATGGAAATACATCTACGCGATCAGTGTTGCACTTCAATAGCGACAAAAGCACAAACATGTTTACACAAACGATACAATGCACTGCGCAAATCTCCCAAGGTTGCAATCGCGCGTGAACTGCTTGGCGTTGCAACAGCATAAACAACCTGTAAGATCACCGTCATGGAGAAAGAGTCCGAAGCAACGATGGAGAGCCCAAGTCCATACTTTTCGGTAGCGATGATCGCGAGTTTCAAGGTCTTGGCAGCTCCGACGTATTCAAGCATGATGGCTTTTGCCTAGCATGCGGACGCCAGATTGATATACCGTCGCCATTGCTAAAGACTCTTTCTCTGTGACAATTTGTCTAAATCTATAACAAAATGTAACCCGAAACAAATACATACCAACCCCCGAAAGGGCCCCTTCCTTTCTACGCCAGATACTCATGTCATAAGGTAGAGCAAGGCATTACTCAAACAGGAACAGAAAATTATGGTGCTCCAGTGATTATCTCTGGTGGTTTGATCCTCATTGCTACTTCTAAAGACGAGTAGTTTAGAGATTTTGACAAAGAGGCTTGAGCAATGTTATGAGAGACTCATCTCCCCCGGCTGGGGCCATGCAACACTCTCAACCTATGGAGTTAACGGAATGCAATATGTTGTAATTGCGACTGGCGGGGGTAAAATGGAAACAAAATCAGGCAACCTCTACTTGGCATTTTCCTCAGTGAAGAAAATATCTATCCGTAATTATTTCACAAATTTACACAATGGAAGATTTAAACGAATTGATTGATATCACACGATTCTTCAGGATGGCCCTTGCCTTAACAAAAAATAGATTAATGTTGCAAGGAAACCTATAATCACGAAGATGCTTCCGACAGTCCAGCGGAGGAGGCTGAACTGCGAAGATTTAAGCATTGCGGTCTGGTTTGCGAACCCGGCTAGCATTTCAGCACGCAGTTCTGTGTTTTTCTGATCCTGGTTCGCGAACCCGGCTAGCATTTCAGCACGCAGTTCTGTGTTTTTCTGATCCTGGTTCGCGAACCCTGTTTCCATTTCAGCACGCAGTTCTGTGTTTTTCTGATCCTGGTTCGCGAATCCTGTTTCCATTTTCTGATCCTGGTTCGCGAATCCAGAGTCTATTTTCGCATTTATCTGCGCAAATCCTATTTGCGTTTCAGAACGATCTTCGGTGCTCTTCGTACGCTGGTTCTCAAGTTCTGCTTGAGTTTCTTTATGGAATTGACCATTTGTAGCCGCTTGTTGTGCAAATTGACTGTCAACATAGTCCTTGGTTGGAATCTTTTTTAGTACATCTTCAATTACTTCTGTAATCACTTCGGCATGTGCCTCCGCCTTCTCAACTCCCGCGGACTTAAGTTTTCGGATAATTTTCTCAGTGATGTTCATTAATAAAACAATATTTGATGAGATAGGATTACAAGGTAATATACCCATCTTTAAATACCTTTTTGACGACATAGGTTCCATAAAGGCATAATAGAAAGGAAGGTTCCCTCAGAAGTGTTATTTTTTGAGATAACCAAATCTTCATTTTATTATGTCACCTACATCTCCACCTGTTCGCTACTACGTTGGGTTAGACGCTCATCATGATACAATCTCGGCGTGTGTTTATGATGCGGATAAGAAGCGTGACTAAATGCGCACAAGCCGAAGAGTCTCACTCGGTTTGTGGAATCTACGCGTTCAAAGTATGGGTATTACCGCTGTTGTTATGAGGCATCCTTTTCGGGTACTGTGCTCTATGACACGGCGTGGATGGCGCCATTGCCAAGCGCTCAGGTGATCGAATCAAAACCGATCAGCGCGATGCCAGGAATTTATCCAAATACTTTGGACCTGGACTCAATGTTTCGTCCAACTCCGAGCCGTACGCAACCGCAGATGAAAGCCTTCACCAATCCAAAATGCGAGTGATTCATTTTTTGCATGGGCATTGTTATACAACTGGAAGCGACTGGACAAAACGATTTAAGACTTGGATCAATCAGATTGAGTTAGAGCGTCAAGTTTGTACTACGCGGACACTTGAACGATCAAGAACAGCAAGTCCAAGCAGCATCAAAGTCCGAGCAGCAATTCCCACTAAGTTTAAAACTTCCCACCATAGCGCACTTTGGGGCCTATTGTTAAACGTGAGTTTCGTAAACTATTTTGCTGAATTTTCGTCAGAAGAGCACATTTTAGCGTTATAACGACTCATCTGATCAAATAGGCATTTATTTGAGGACAATGGCTCTTCATGCGACGCTGGTTAATTATTCTGCGGCTCATTTGTGTATTAGTTATGATTGATTCCATCATTTCACTACATTCTATCATCAATGAAACGGACGTCACGCAAGTATTTTCACAAGAAACATTTGATTCACACCATCCGCAGCTGTTTTGAGCAGATTGAGGATACGAACGTGTCACGGGGATTTACACTGGTGGATTACCTGATGTCGGGGTTTGCTCATTTGAAGTGTGCTTCGCTACTTGAATTTGATCAAAAGATTCGCAATGGTTCTCCTGCGATCATCGCCAATATGACGCGTCTGTGAACCATATGCCCAGTGATTCGGGTATGCGCAAGCGTCTTGATGAAGTGGATCCGTTCAATTTGCGTGGTGCTTTCAAAAAGATATTTGCTCAATTGCAACGGGGAAAGATTCTGGAGGGTTTTCGGTATATTGAGAATCATGTACTGCTTGCCATAGACGGAACCGGCATGTTTTCATCCAAGTCGGTCCACTGCCAGCATTGCTGTGAAAAGCAGCATCGCAATGGAACGAAGACGTATTTTCATCACATGTTATGTGCTGCACTGGTTCATCCGTTCAAAAAGATCGTGATTCCTCTGATGCCCGAGGCGATCATCAAGAGCGATGGCGCCACAAAAAACGATTCTGAGCGCAATGCATGCAAGCGATTTTTGGAGCATTTTCGACGAGAACACCCTCATTTGAAGACGATTGTGGTCCAAGATGGACTCTTTTCCAATGCGCCCCATCTTCGGCTTTTAGGGTGTCTTAATTTAAGATATATCATTGGAGCGAAGCCTGGAGATCATACGTTCATGTTTAACTATATTGATCGCAGTGACCACACCCAAGAGGTGGTGATGGAGGTTGAAGGAATTCAGTATCGTTTTCGCTATCACAACGACGCCAACGCATCCAATCGGCGGGTCAATTTTTTAGAGGTATATGAAACCAGACCCGGGGCCAAGAAGCACTCTAAACCCAGAACAACGCGTTTTTCTTGGGTGACCGATATTCCCCTTGATGAGAAGAACCTTCTGAAGATCATGCGAGCGGGCCGGTCACGGTGGAGAATTGAAAATGAAACCATCAATACCCTCAAGAATCAGGGCTACAATTTTGAGCATAATTATGGGCACGGTTACAAGCATTTGTCCACGGTCTTTGCCTGCCTGATGCTGCTGGCCTTTTTGGTGGATCAAGTGGAACAACTCTGTGATGTGTTGTTCCAAGATGCCTTGGAGAGCATGGGGCGACTCAAGTATCTAAGAGAGCGCGTGCGAAACCTGTTTCGGGAGTTTGTTTTAGAGAGTTGGGAGTTTCTATACCTGGGGATAGCGAAGGGATTTAGGGTTACTGTAGAAATTGATTCATCATAGCGCAAACCAGAGCAGTAGGGGCAGAACGTGAATCCCTGATTATTATGAGGGGCTGGGTGTGGTGTGTCCAGTCGTCAGAACGTACAGAAAAAAGGATCATAAAACGTCCGATTGGCGCAGGAATTGATCCTCAAAAACAAGCAAAACCCGCCAGATTTGCAGGAGATGTACATGAAATAGTAGATCAACTAAATTCCATGCCGTTAGTGGGAATTGCTGAAGTCCGAGACGCTTCAGCAAGCAGTTCAGATTCTGCAAGGCTTTTGAGGCATTGGACTGATCTCTACCATGCAGTTGGTTTGTGAGATTGGAGACTTTCGGCGGTTTGAGCGGCATGGATGGCGTATCTCGGATTCGTTGCATCTCAACAGGAAACACCATCCGCACTGGTTCAATCACCAAAACTGGTAACACACACGCACGAAAAGCCTTGGTGAGTGCAGCATGGAAATACATCTATGCGATCAGTGTTGCACTTCAATAGCGACAAAAGCACAAACATGTTTACACAAACGATACAATGCACTGCGCAAATCTCCCAAGGTTGCAATCGCGCGTGAACTGCTTGGCGTTGCAACAGCATAAACAACCTGTAAGATCATCGTCATGGAGAAAGAGTCCGAAGCAACGATGGAGAGCCCAAGTCCATACTTTTCGGTAGCGATGATCGCGAGTTTCAAGGTCTTGGCAGCTCCGACGTATTCAAGCATGATGGCTTTTGCCTAGCATGCGGACGCCAGATTGATATACCGTCGCCATTGCTAAAGACTCTTTCTCTGTGACAATTTGTCTAAATCTATAACAAAATGTAACCCGAAACAAATACATACCAACCCCCGAAAGGGCCCCTTCCTTTCTACGCCAGATACTCATGTCATAAGGTAGAGCAAGGCATTACTCAAACAGGAACAGAAAATTATGGTGCTCCAGTGATTATCTCTGGTGGTTTGATCCTCATTGCTACTTCTAAAGACGAGTAGTTTAGAGATTTTGACAAAGAGGCTTGAGCAATGTTATGAGAGACTCATCTCCCCCGGCTGGGGCCATGCAACACTCTCAACCTATGGAGTTAACGGAATGCAATATGTTGTAATTGCGACTGGCGGGGGTAAAATGGAAACAAAATCAGGCAACCTCTACTTGGCATTTTCCTCAGTGAAGAAAATATTTATCCGTAATTATTTCACAAATTTACACAATGGAAGATTTAAACGAATTGATTGATATCACACGATTCTTCAGGATGGCCCTTGCCTTAACAAAAAATAGATTAATGTTGCAAGGAAACCTATAATCACGAAGATGCTTCCGACAGTCCAGCGGAGGAGGCTGAACTGCGAAGATTTAAGCATTGCGGTCTGGTTTGCGAACCCGGCTAGCATTTCAGCACGCAGCTCTGTGTCTTTCTGATCCTGCTTCGCAAACCCTGTTTCCATTTTCTGATCCTGCTTTGCGAACCCGGCTAGCATTTCAGCGCGCAGTTCTGTGTTTTTCTGATCCTGGTTCGCGAATCCAGAGTCTATTTTCGCATTTATCTGCGCAAATCCTATTTGCGTTTCAGAACGATCTTCGGTCCTCTTCGTACGCTGGTTCTCAAGTTCTGCTTGAGTTTCTTTATGGAATTGACCATTTGTAGCCGCTTGTTGTGCAAATTGACTGTCAACATAGTCCTTGGTTGGAATCTTTTTTAGTACATCTTCAATTACTTCTGTAATCACTTCGGCATGTGCCTCCGCCTTCTCAACTCCCGCGGACTTAAGTTTTCGGATAATTTTCTCAGTGATGTTCATTTATAAAATAATATTTGATGAGATAGGATTACAAGGTAATATACCCATCTTTAAATACCTTTTTGACGACATAGGTTCCATAAAGGTATAATAGAAAGGAAGGTTCCCTCAGAAGTGTTATTTTTTGAGATAACCAAATCTTCATTTTATTATGTCATCTACATCTCCACCTGTTCGCTACTACGTTGGGTTAGACGCTCATCATGATACAATCTCGGCGTGTGTTTATGATGCGGATAAGAAGCGTGACTAAATGCGCACAAGCCGAAGAGTCTCACTCGGTTTGTGGAATCTACGCGTTCAAAGTATGGGTATTACCGCTGTTGTTATGAGGCATCCTTTTCGGGTACTGTGCTCTATGACACGGCGTGGATGGCGCCATTGCCAAGCGCTCAGGTGATCGAATCAAAACCGATCAGCGCGATGCCAGGAATTTATCCAAATACTTTGGACCTGGACTCAATGTTTCGTCCAACTCCGAGCCGTACGCAACCGCAGATGAAAGCCTTCACCAATCCAAAATGCGAGTGATTCATTTTTTGCATGGGCATTGTTATACAACTGGAAGCGACTGGACAAAACGATTTAAGACTTGGATCAATCAGATTGAGTTAGAGCGTCAAGTTTGTACTACGCGGACACTTGAACGATCAAGAACAGCAAGTCCAAGCAGCATCAAAGTCCGAGACGTTTCAGCAAGCAGTTCAGATTCTGCAAGGCTTTTGAGGCATTGGACTGATCTCTACCATGCAGTTGGTTTGTGAGATTGGAGACTTTCGGCGGTTTGAGCAGCATGGATGGCGTATCTTGGATTCGTTGCATCTCAACAGGAAACACCACCCGCACTGGTTCAATCACCAAAGCTGGAAACACACACGCACGAAAAGTCTTGGTGAGCGCAGTATGGAAATACATCTACGCGATCAGTGTTGCACTTCAATAGCGACAAAAGCACAAACATGTTTACACAAACGATACAATGCACTGCGCAAATCTCCCAAGGTTGCAATCGCGCGTGAACTGCTTGGCGTTGCAACAGCATAAACAACCTGTAAGATCACCGTCATGGAGAAAGAGTCCGAAGCAACGATGGAGAGCCCAAGTCCATACTTTTCGGTAGCGATGATCGCGAGTTTCAAGGTCTTGGCAGCTCCGACGTATTCAAGCATGATGGCTTTTGCCTAGCATGCGGACGCCAGATTGATATACCGTCGCCATTGCTAAAGACTCTTTCTCTGTGACAATTTGTCTAAATCTATAACAAAATGTAACCCGAAACAAATACATACCAACCCCCGAAAGGGCCCCTTCCTTTCTACGCCAGATACTCATGTCATAAGGTAGAGCAAGGCATTACTCAAACAGGAACAGAAAATTATGGTGCTCCAGTGATTATCTCTGGTGGTTTGATCCTCATTGCTACTTCTAAAGACGAGTAGTTTAGAGATTTTGACAAAGAGGCTTGAGCAATGTTATGAGAGACTCATCTCCCCCGGCTGGGGCCATGCAACACTCTCAACCTATGGAGTTAACGGAATGCAATATGTTGTAATTGCGACTGGCGGGGGTAAAATGGAAACAAAATCAGGCAACCTCTACTTGGCATTTTCCTCAGTGAAGAAAATATCTATCCGTAATTATTTCACAAATTTACACAATGGAAGATTTAAACGAATTGATTGATATCACACGATTCTTCAGGATGGCCCTTGCCTTAACAAAAAATAGATTAATGTTGCAAGGAAACCTATAATCACGAAGATGCTTCCGACAGTCCAGCGGAGGAGGCTGAACTGCGAAGATTTAAGCATTGCGGTCTGGTTTGCGAACCCGGCTAGCATTTCAGCACGCAGTTCTGTGTTTTTCTGATCCTGGTTCGCGAACCCGGCTAGCATTTCAGCACGCAGTTCTGTGTTTTTCTGATCCTGGTTCGCGAACCCTGTTTCCATTTCAGCACGCAGTTCTGTGTTTTTCTGATCCTGGTTCGCGAATCCTGTTTCCATTTCAGCGCGCAGTTCTGTGTTTTTCTGATCCTGGTTCGCGAATCCAGAGTCTATTTTCGCATTTATCTGCGCAAATCCTATTTGCGTTTCAGAACGATCTTCGGTCCTCTTCGTACGCTGGTTCTCAAGTTCTGCTTGAGTTTCTTTATGGAATTGACCATTTGTAGCCGCTTGTTGTGCAAATTGACTGTCAACATAGTCCTTGGTTGGAATCTTTTTTAGTACATCTTCAATTACTTCTGTAATCACTTCGGCATGTGCCTCCGCCTTCTCAACTCCCGCGGACTTAAGTTTTCGGATAATTTTCTCAGTGATGTTCATAACGAATATAAATGTTGATGAGTCGGATTACAAGGTTATATACCCATCTTTAAATACCTTTTTGACGACATAGGTTCCATAAAGGTATAATAGAAAGGAAGGTTCCCTCAGAAGTGTTATTTTTTGAGATAACCAAATCTTCATTTTATTATGTCATCTACATCTCCACCTGTTCGCTTCTACGTTGGATTAGACGCTCATCATGATACAATCTCGGCGTGTGTTTATGATGCGGATGAGAAGCGTTACTGTGATGAGCAAATGCGCACAAGCCGAAGAGTCTCACTCGGTTTGTGGAATCGGGCCTCCCATTTTAAGAGTGGGTTGGCCGATTTTTGGCGCCTTCTGGATACACATCAAGTCCACCAAGATAGAAGTAAATTGCATTCTTTAATCGTTCAGGATTTCTGAATCCACGCGCACGGATTTTGATCATTTTGATGCTTTCAGCCGGCCCATTACTCACATCCAGGACCACCGCATTGATCATGCCCCAAAGATGACTTCTAATGGTTTTAGCCACCTTTTTCATCGGCTCCAGACGACTGCGTGAGAGCCACCCTAACTTCCACGCTTTGAGCGCCCAAGTGCGATGTTTATACTTCCACAGCGTCTGGAATACTTCTTTCATCGCCCAAGCGCGTGCTGTTTTTTAAGAGACTAAACCGCTTCTTTTGCTTGGCCCGATTCTTAAGCCAATCATACTTTGTCCCTACCAGATCCAGAATCCCCAGTTTCTTTAACTCACGATTCTCCTCTCTGCAAACCTCATCCACCCCAGTTCCAACATATTTAGAGATATGAAAATGATCAAATGCAATCTTGCATCGGGTCTACGCATCCTTGTTGCAGTGATGTAGGCAGGCCACATATCCATACTCCCACTTTCAATCCCTGCAATTTGCTCAGGTGAACAACGATCGTTGTACTAACTCTCTATTGTTGGTGACACATGTAACACCGTACCGATCCGATACAATCGTCACATAGTTATGCCCCTTCTTGGATGCGGTCCCATCTACGCAAATATGAGGCACGACCTTCTCTGGCTTGAGCTCCAATCCACGATCCATAATATGAGCGATCATCGTCCAACTCACCCCTAAGCGTTTCGCGATCACTGAAATGCTGGTTGCAATCCATCACACAGCCTCAAACCTGGACGTGAATTGCACACGAGCATCGGCCCAAGGAACCGAAATCGTACTCACACCATGCTGTGGACACTGCACACGCGGCACACTCGCGACTACCTCCGTACGATAATCACAGATATTAGTATGGCGCCATCGGCGCTCTCGGTGATCATACCCCGGACACACCTTCCCACACTCCGGACACCTTAACTCCGCATCCCCCGAAAGCGCTACATGGATCCTCGCCGCATAACGACTCGTCTCCTGCTCAATCTCGGTCACCTCCCACGGTGACGCAATACCAATCAAATGATTCACATCCGTAATTTTTAAAGCCATCTTTTTTTTGATAAGTTGAAGGATAAATCTAAACTACTATAAAAATCCTTACCGAACCTTATTCTTGTTACCCTCGTTTACCCATTTCTGAAAATATCACCCACTTAAAAAATGGGAGGCCCGTGGAATCTACGCGTTCAAAGTATGGGTATTACCGCTGTTGTTATGAGGCATCCTTTTCGGGTACTGTGCTCTATGACACGGCGTGGATGGCGCCATTGCCAAGCGCTCAGGTGATCGAATCAAAACCGATCAGCGCGATGCCAGGAATTTATCCAAATACTTTGGACCTGGACTCAATGTTTCGTCCAACTCCGAGCCGTACGCAACCGCAGATGAAAGCCTTCACCAATCCAAAATGCGAGTGATTCATTTTTTGCATGGGCATTGTTATACAACTGGAAGCGACTGGACAAAACGATTTAAGACTTGGATCAATCAGATTGAGTTAGAGCGTCAAGTTTGTACTACGCGGACACTTGAACGATCAAGAACAGCAAGTCCAAGCAGCATCAAAGTCCGAGACGTTTCAGCAAGCAGTTCAGATTCTGCAAGGCTTTTGAGGCATTGGACTGATCTCTACCATGCAGTTGGTTTGTGAGATTGGAGACTTTCGGCGGTTTGAGCAGCATGGATGGCGTATCTTGGATTCGTTGCATCTCAACAGGAAACACCACCCGCACTGGTTCAATCACCAAAGCTGGAAACACACACGCACGAAAAGTCTTGGTGAGCGCAGTATGGAAATACATCTACGCGATCAGTGTTGCACTTCAATAGCGACAAAAGCACAAACATGTTTACACAAACGATACAATGCACTGCGCAAATCTCCCAAGGTTGCAATCGCGCGTGAACTGCTTGGCGTTGCAACAGCATAAACAACCTGTAAGATCACCGTCATGGAGAAAGAGTCCGAAGCAACGATGGAGAGCCCAAGTCCATACTTTTCGGTAGCGATGATCGCGAGTTTCAAGGTCTTGGCAGCTCCGACGTATTCAAGCATGATGGCTTTTGCCTAGCATGCAGACGCCAGATTAATATACCGCGCCATTGCTAAAAGACTCTTTCTCTGTGACATAGAGGCTTGAGCAATGTTATGAGAGACTCATCTCCCCCGGCTGGGGCCATGCAACACTCTCAACCTATGGAGTTAACGGAATGCAATATGTTGTAATTGCGACTGGCGGGGGTAAAATGGAAACAAAATCAGGCAACCTCTACTTGGCATTTTCCTCAGTGAAGAAAATATTTATCCGTAATTATTTCACAAATTTACACAATGGAAGATTTAAACGAATTGATTGATATCACACGATTCTTCAGGATGGCCCTTGCCTTAACAAAAAATAGATTAATGTTGCAAGGAAACCTATAATCACGAAGATGCTTCCGACAGTCCAGCGGAGGAGGCTGAACTGCGAAGATTTAAGCATTGCGGTCTGGTTTGCGAACCCGGCTAGCATTTCAGCGCGCAGTTCTGTGTTTTTCTGATCCTGGTTCGCGAACCCGGCTAGCATTTCAGCGCGCAGTTCTGTGTTTTTCTGATCCTGGTTCGCGAATCCAGAGTCTATTTTCGCATTTATCTGCGCAAATCCTATTTGCGTTTCAGAACGATCTTCGGTCCTCTTCGTACGCTGGTTCTCAAGTTCTGCTTGAGTTTCTTTATGGAATTGACCATTTGTAGCCGCTTGTTGTGCAAATTGACTGTCAACATAGTCCTTGGTTGGAATCTTTTTTAGTACATCTTCAATTACTTCTGTAATCACTTCGGCATGTGCCTCAGCCTTCTCAACTCCCGCGGACTTAAGTTTTCGGATAATTTTCTCAGTGATGTTCATTAATAAAACAATATTTGATGAGATAGGATTACAAGGTAATATACCCATCTTTAAATACCTTTTTGACGACATAGGTTCCATAAAGTATAATAGAATGGAAGGTTCCCTCAGAAGTGTTATTTTTTGAGATAACCAAATCTTCATTTTATTATGTCATCTACATCTCCACCTGTTCGCTACTACGTTGGGTTAGACGCTCATCATGATACAATCTCGGCGTGTGTTTATGATGCGGATAAGAAGCGTGACTAAATGCGCACAAGCCGAAGAGTCTCACTCGGTTTGTGGAATCTACGCGTTCAAAGTATGGGTATTACCGCTGTTGTTATGAGGCATCCTTTTCGGGTACTGTGCTCTATGACACGGCGTGGATGGCGCCATTGCCAAGCGCTCAGGTGATCGAATCAAAACCGATCAGCGCGATGCCAGGAATTTATCCAAATACTTTGGACCTGGACTCAATGTTTCGTCCAACTCCGAGCCGTACGCAACCGCAGATGAAAGCCTTCACCAATCCAAAATGCGAGTGATTCATTTTTTGCATGGGCATTGTTATACAACTGGAAGCGACTGGACAAAACGATTTAAGACTTGGATCAATCAGATTGAGTTAGAGCGTCAAGTTTGTACTACGCGGACACTTGAACGATCAAGAACAGCAAGTCCAAGCAGCATCAAAGTCCGAGACGTTTCAGCAAGCAGTTCAGATTCTGCAAGGCTTTTGAGGCATTGGACTGATCTCTACCATGCAGTTGGTTTGTGAGATTGGAGACTTTCGGCGGTTTGAGCAGCATGGATGGCGTATCTTGGATTCGTTGCATCTCAACAGGAAACACCACCCGCACTGGTTCAATCACCAAAGCTGGAAACACACACGCACGAAAAGTCTTGGTGAGCGCAGCATGGAAATACATCTACGCGATCAGTGTTGCAATTCAATAGCGACAAAAGCACAAACATGTTTACACAAACGATACAATGCACTGCGCAAATCTCCCAAGGTTGCAATCGCGCGTGAACTGGTTGGCGTTGCAACAGCATAAACAACCTGTAAGATCATCGTCATGGAGAAAGAGTCCGAAGCAACGATGGAGAGCCCAAGTCCATACTTTTCGGTAGCGATGATCGCGAGTTTCAAAGTCTTGGCAGCTCCGACGTATTCAAGCATGATGGCTTTTGCCTAGCATGCAGACGCCAGATTAATATACCGTCGCCATTGCTAAAGACTCTTTCTCTGTGACAATTTGTCTAAATCTATAACAAAATGTAACCCGAAACAAATACATACCAACCCCCGAGAGGAACCTTCCCTCACACCAGAAATGCTATGGAACGTTAGCATAAAATCGGAATCTACGTTCATCCAATTCTATATTTCGGGAGGGAATAATAGGCGATAAATTATCCGCCCATTCGGGAGGTATCTCCGTGTCCAACATAGACTGTTCGCTGTAGAAATGGCGAACTTTATAACCGAAGGGACGCAGTCGTGAATGGGCATACCGTATATGGAAGGCTAATGAGAGAGTTTTTTGCCAACCCGTGACTCTGGACATCTCAGTCAAGATGGTATAATCTTGTAATTTCATCTTACTGGGCAGAAATGCACTAAACTGAAATGGATCCAGCACACACTCCTGATAGGTAGTACATCCACGATAGTTTGAGTTAACACGATTCCGTACGATCCAACCAACCAACTCCTGTTCATCCAACCGCTTACTTTCAGAAAACATGGCCCGCGCAAGCCACAGGGTTTCAGAGTCAATATTAGACACATGCGTTGGCTTTACGCGCCAGGGATTCCAGAGAGTAACCTCCATTTCTCTCAACGATGGAATCGACAGCGGTGGTGGCTCTTGAAGTGATCCGTTAGCAACATTGTGAGGGGGCGCAAAAACGGTCACACTTGGTATAACGCAGGCCATTAACGCGCCAATCGCGATACCAATCCAGATTTTACAAAATTTCTTTAACATCAATTCCATTAACTCTGGGGAAAGAGTAATACACATTACAACGCGATAGTACGTAATTTAATTTAAAAGGATACATGTTATCCATCGTTGCAGATATCAATATCCCTAAAGTATCTGAGGCATTTAAGTCCATTGGCGAGATTCGGATTATGGATGCTGAATCAATTACGCCAGAGGTGTGCTCAGATGCTGATGTCCTCCTGGTTAGAAGTGTGACCAAGGTTAATGCACAACTTCTTAATCGGACCAATATTACCTTTGTCGGATCAGCAACGGCTGGCTCAGATCATATTGATGAAACGTACTTGAGACACAGAGGGATTGTGTTTGCCCACGCTTCTGGATCAAATGCAGAGTCCGTCGTTGAGTATGTGCTCACGGCATTGATTCGCCTGAGTACTCTGAAAATGAAAGCTCTACAGGGTTTAACCCTTGGAATTATTGGTTGTGGGAATATTGGTGGACAGCTTGCCAAGAGAGCTGCTGCATTTGGTATGAGAATTCTAAAAAATGATCCTCCTCTTGCCAGCAGTGGGGTTCAAGGATTGGTTGATTTGAAGACACTTCTCACCGAATCAGATATTGTCAGCCTACATGTTCCTAAGTTACCAAGTACCTATCACTTGATTTCGGAACCCGAGTTCCATGCCATTAAACCAGGAGGATGGATCATTAATACGGCAAGGGGCGATGTCGTTGATAATCAGGCCTTGAAAAAAGCATTAATCGCTGGGCGTATAGATGGATGTGTTCTTGATGTGTGGGAAAATGAGCCAACCCCAGATATTGAATTGCTACGCTTGGTGACAATCGGAACGCCCCATATTGCAGGACATTCTCTTGATGGCAAACTCTGGGGTACCATTATGCTGTATGAAGCGGTAATCAAACATTTTATGGTTCAACCAAGATGGAACTACCAAGCGCTATTGAGGCAGAATCTTCCCAAAGTGATCTCATTGCCTTTTCAAGAAAACTGGTTGGATCAATTCACAAAAAATTTATATGATATTGAGGCAGATCATGCGCGTATGAGCCAGATCCAGTCACTTCCAGGACCCAAAGTCGCCGAAAGGTTTCGTCGGCTTCGACGTACCTATCCGCCCCGGCGTGCGTTTCCTCTCCACACAATTGCAGAGGTCCCACCATCGTATCTGCGCATTGTACGCGATGGCCTACGGGTGAACTATTTGTATCCGAAAGATCGCAAAAAATGATCTCGATTTCTCCAATCCTTACGAACCCGAACAAAGAGCTTCAAGTAAACTTCTCGACCTAAAAATGCTTCAATATCACGTCGAGCAGCAATTCCAACAGATTTGAGTGCATGCGCTTTCGCTCCAAGTAAGATCCCTTTTTGACTAGGGCGCTCTATCACAATGTCAGCTTCAATAAGATCTTTGGCTCTGGGGCGTTCCACAAAATTTGAGATCGTAACTGTTGATGAATAGGGCACTTCTTGTCTAAATTTTTCAAAAACTTTTTCGCGAATAATTTCTGCAACAAAAAATCGCTCGGGGTGCTCGCTAATCATTTCTGGTGGATAGAATGCAGGGCCCACAGGGAGAAACGCACGGATTTCTGATATTAGAGATTCAAGGTTTTCTCCAGTCAGCGCGCTGATAGGAATTAAGGCTTCAAATGCGCGCGATTGATGGTAGGCTTCAAGTAGGGGAAGCATTCTCTCAGGCCGCACTAAGTCTATCTTGTTAAGAACTAGGATTGCAGGTTGATCAACAATGACTTTGAGGCATTGAGGATCGGGTTCTGTGGCTCTAGCATCTTCGAGAAAGACGATCAGATCGGTATCTGCAACAGATTCTCTCACCTTTTGCATCATCAGTTGATCTAAGGATGTGCGGGGTTGCATAATCCCAGGAGTATCTAGAAAAATGATCTGTGAGGTTTCGTTGGTCAAAATTCCGAGTACGCGATGGCGAGTTGTTTGCGCTTTTCGGGTAACGATAGATAGTTTTTGTCCGATGAGGGCATTCATCAGGGTGCTTTTGCCTACATTCGGTTTTCCAATCAAAGCGACATAGCCGCTTTGGTGATCATCAGAGGGCATGGGTTCGTTTGACCAAGTGTGACATTTCGGCCACCGCCTGACCGAGACCAACATAAATGGACCTTGCAATCACTGCAAACCCAATAGATACCTCACAGACATGCGGAACCGAGCGTGCAAATAGGTTGTAGTTGTCATAGTCAAGCCCATGTCCCGCATGAACTTTGAGATGGGAGTTATGCGCATACTCAGCAGCAGCATTTAATTGACATAATTCCTGAGACTGATCGTGGGTTGCATTGGCAAAATCTCCTGTATGGAGCTCTATGCAGGTTGCCCCAGTATCTAGGACGGCTTTAATTTGATCTATGATAGGGTCTACAAAGAGAGCAACCTCAGCAATACCAGCACGATTGAGTCGTCTTACAGTCGATGTTAGCAGGGACTTATGCTTAATGACATTAAGTCCGCCTTCGGTAGTGATTTCCTCTCTCTTTTCGGGAACAAGTGTTGCCAGATCAGGGCATGTCTCGCAGCAGATACCTACAATTGAGTCATTTGTGGAAAGCTCAAAATCAAGTTTTCCCGTAACGACCTGTTTGAGTCTCTTGACATCTAGATCATTGATATGTCGACGATCTTCTCGCAAATGAAAGACAATGCCATCTGCCCCAGACTCCTCGCATAATCGGGCGGCCTTCACGGGGTCAGGAAAGGCTTCACGGCGTGCATTCCGCAGCGTAGCAACATGATCAATATTTATCAGTAGATTCACCACAGCATCAAGTATCATAAATGAATGATGAAGGTTGTTTTGTGTGGTATCTATATTTTATGTAGATTAGTACTCATATACAAAACAAAACATACCGCTCCGAGTTACAGCCTGATTCACAGGTCTGATTCGTGACTAAACATTATATTTAGATATCTTAAACAGTTACTCATAGGTTATGGTCAATCAAAACGTTAAAATTGCTATTCAGGCTATGATGGGGATTCTCATTGTGGCACTTGGTTATTGGCTTTATCAGTCAATTACTGGGCCATGGGAAGCCGTTGAGCGTCAGCAAGCCTTGACGCAATTGACGCGGCAACAAATGATACAGGTTCGTACTGCTCTCACCCATTATGAACGCATGGAAGATAGTTTTCCTGGATCTTTGGATTCTCTCATGATGTGGATAGATGAAGATTCACTAGTTTCCAATGATCCTCTCAGTATTTTTGATGTGGAACTAGATTTGGATTCGCTGATCTATTCTCCTCGCACTGGAAATACATTTGAATATGCCCTGAACGATACTGGTCGGGTTGCCATTTATAAGCTACAGGATCCAGATTCAGACGATTATATTGGATCTGACATACCAGATATTACTCTTCTCAACGCAGCGAGTTGGGAATAAACTTAACCGATGCATTCGGTACTCTGCGTAGTTGAGTGATGCATCATCTGTTGAAAGATCAAGGTAAGTGTGGGAGCATGAATCGCTTAGTGTGTTCTGGTTTGCTTGCTATCTTGTTACTATCGCGGGTAACCGATAGTTGCGCTCAGATACAAGATATGTGGTTCCCGTCTACATTTGAACCTGGGTCAACGGTCAATTTCTTTACTCAGTGGCAAAATGTTCCATCTGAGAATGGATTCTTGGCTCTTATCCCCGCAGACTGGGAATTGGTTACCGCAACGGCTGTTCGTCAGGCCTATCGCCATGTGAGTCTTGAAGTGGACCGTCTTTCTGAGGGAAAATTTCTGTTATCTTCTGCTGAGTCATTGAGGGGGACCTACGATCTGATCCTAATGATTACAACTAGTTCTCAGAACAGATTTGAGGCGCTAGATGTATCTGTGGCACCAGCCGTTAAGATTGGTTCAAACTATATCCAGCACGAAGGGTTTCTGCGTGATGCTCAATTGCAAGCACGCGAAAGTGAGGAAGATGGAACCGCCTTGTCCTTTGACGGACAACGGACTCCTCTTCGCATTGATTCCCAATGGCTCGAGTCACTGAGTGACACCTATACCTTTGAGTGGTGGATTCAAACAACAAATCTAAACACGGTTGTACTGTCTACATGGGATGGATCAGGTACAACTCTATACCCTATGGAATTTGTTGTTGATGCTCAAGGGCGAATGCGTTATTACCGTAACACATCGGGGCATCATGTCACACTGGTCACGCAGTCTCCTGTGGCTGATGGGGGCTGGCATCATATTGCGGTTGTGAACGATGGCAAAACTAACTGGACGAAACTTTATCTGGATGGTGTGATTGCGGATTCTCTCTTAGATCTCACCTCTACGCAATTCAATCAATCACAATCGCTCACATTAGGCGGGCGTGAAGATTTTGAAAATCATCAACTGGGCCAAAAGTTCTCTGGAAAACTTGACAATATCAGACTCTGGAACTCCGCGCGCAATGCTCTGCATATTCAAGTTGCAAAAGGTCAATCCATCAACGCTCCAGATATGTTTGAGATTGATTTTGAATCAACCGAGTCTCTAAGGTATTTTCAACAGCAGAATATCAGAGATTATTATCTTCCTGGTGGTCCGATCATTGAATCACTTGATTACAATTTTCGGGGCATAGTGTTTGATGAGGGTGTCATGCTTTCTTGGCAAAGCCATAGTCCAATTGTTCCATCATTTTTGATTGAGCGTTCTGAAGATGGACAGATTTTTGAGGAACTTGCGCAGGTTGAAGAATCATTTGACGCAGATCAATGGTCCTATACCGATATCACTCCACCTCAACAAGTGGTTTTCTATCGATTGGTTCTGAATTCACCGAATGAGGGTGCTCAGCTGGTGGGGACGATCAAGTTAGGAATCGGCACCGAAGCCACCCCTCCATCGGTAGAAATAATAGGAAGTTATCCTAATCCGTTTAATCCAAGAACGGTCATCTCTTATGAAGTGCGCAAGGCGCAGCATCTCATATTATCAATTGTTAATATTTCTGGCCATGAAATCGCGATACTTTCCGATAGATTTCATGAATCTGGTATCTTTGAAGCATCCTGGGATGGTACTGATCTACCTAGCGGGACGTATTTTATACGTTTACAGGGGCGTGATGGAACTGTACAGACACGGCAAATTTTACTAGCAAAATAACGATGCAAATTACCTATTTTGGACACTCGGCATTACAGATTAAAACCAGCGGTAGCACGCTACTCTTTGATCCATTTATCACAGGTAATCCTTTGGCAGAGTCGGTCACCTCAGTGAGGTCGTTGCAGCCAGATGTGATCATTGTTACGCATGCGCATTTTGATCATTGGGGCGATACTCTTGAGATTGCCAATCAAAGTCAGGCGATGGTGATCTGCAATCATGAAATCAGTCAGTATATCCAGAAGCATAAATACGACAATGTCGTATCCATGAATATTGGAGGGTCCATTGAATTTGGGTGGGGTCAATTAACTATGACCTATGCGCGGCATTCGTCCTCTTTCCCCGACGGAACATATGGTGGAACGGCTAATGGATATCTTCTTCATTCCGAAGGAAAATGTATTTATAATTCTGGTGATACTGATGCCTTCATGGAGATGAGTTGGATCGGGCAAGATGATCAGATTGATCTTGCTCTGCTTCCGATTGGCGACTTGTTTACGATGGGGTTATCGGGCTCTCTTAGGGCTGTCCGCATGCTTGAACCAAGGTTGACGATTCCGATCCATTATGACACGTTCCCTCCTATCGCGGCAGATACAGACAAATGGTTGGAGATGATGGAGCAGGAAAAATTCGCTGGCAAGGTCTTAAAGGCAGGTGAATTGATAGAGTTGCATTAGAGTATATGCAGGATGTAGCCCAGAAGGTTGAGCAGGCGCAAAGGCAGGATTTACAAGCACTATTTCAGACCAGTCAGGTTCTCAGCGAGTCGCTGGAATTGTATTCTGTCTTTAACAACTTATTGCTCACCACAATGGGGAAGCTCTTAGTTTCTAAGGGGCTTGCTCTTCTTTATGACAGTCAGCACCTGCTCTGGCATGTTGCTGTAGTCAAAGGAGTCTCAGAGATTAAAGAAGGGACCTCATTAGAACTTCCTCAGCTCAAATCCGGGGCAATGATTGAGGGTACGCAGTTGCCTCAAAAACTTGATGCCATTGGCATGCATCTGTTACTGCCACTGCGTGATGATGAATCCGTTATTGGTGCGATTGCTCTTGGTAGGAAGTTGACTGGTGAATCATTTGAGGATGATGAGCTTCAGTTCGTTCAATCGTTGGTGAATATGTCTTCCACATCAGTGCGCAATTCTTTGATCATGGAAGAGTTGCGTCAGGCAAATCTTGGTTTAGATAGTACAGTCCGCCAGCTTAATACACTCTTTGAATTATCAAAAGAATTCAATAAGACGGTTGATCAAACTCATGTACTAAAAATTTTTTCGTTCGCCTTGATGGGGCAGATGGTCGTCCATAACTATCTATTTTATTTGAGACGATCGGATCATTCATTTGAGCTTGTGTCAGGAAATGAAACGAAATTGAAAGGCTTAACTCAGGAGTTTCTTATAGAGATTGAGGATTTAATCCTTACATCACCAGGTGATATCCTGGAGCAACACGGGATTGTACTTGCTCTTCCAATCCGCCAACAAGATATCGTTCACGGAGTCCTTTGTCTTGGTGAAAAGCATGATGCTTTAATGTATGATCAGAAAGATATTGAATTTCTATATGCTCTTGGAAGTCTAGCTGTCACATCAATTCAGAATGTTGAGCTCATTGAGGCAAGGATGGCTAAGCAGCGGATGGAAGAAGAGTTACGTACGGCCCGCGATATTCAGCGACGACTCCTTCCAGATAAAATTCCAGAAATATCAGGTCTGGATATAGCGACCCTTTCGTTATCAAGTCAAGAGGTTGGCGGTGATTACTACGATGTAGCCCAGCTTAACAGAGAGCGCACGATGTTTATGATTGCGGATGTAACAGGAAAAGGAGTTCCTGCCGCTCTATTGATGTCAAGTATTCATGCCTGTACCCACATTATGCTTCCTATGAAGTTGTCGCTTCAAGAAGCGATTGAGCACACCAATCGCGTCGTATATGAGAATACAGATTCGGGAATCTTTATTACCGCTTTTGCTGGAATATATTACCCCAACAAATCTCTATCATTTGTAAATGCAGGACATGAGCCACCATTATTGATTCGCGCAAATGGAGCGATAGAGTATCTTAGCGAAGGGGGGCCGTTACTGGGTATTTTGCCCACCTCTTCTTATGATTCCGGAGAAATTGTCTTATCTTCAAATGATGTGATCGTGATGTTCACCGATGGGGTTACCGAAGCTATGGGAGAGGCGATGCAAGAATATTCTTCTGAGCGGCTATTGAATCTTGTACAGGCCAACCGTCACTTATCTGCATCTGCTTTGATTGACCTGGTTCAAAACGATATTCAAGATTTTACAGGTCCAGTTGAGACACTAAGTGATGACCGCACATTAATTGTCATCAAAATGACCGATGAACAGTAAACCACTCAAATTAAAATCAACTAACATGAAATTTTTTATTGACACTGCTGATTTAGCTGAAATTCACGAGGCTAAAGATATGGGCGTATTAGATGGGGTTACAACGAATCCATCGCTGATGAAAGTTGCCTCCGAACGTGCAGGCAAGTCATTGGACTTTTTTGATCATATTGCAGAGATTTGCGATATAGTCTCAGGAGATGTGTCTGCAGAGGTGACGGCGGTCACGTTTGACGAAATTATGAAACAGGGAAAAGATCTTGCATCCATTGCTGATAATGTGGTGGTGAAGGTTCCATTGATTTTGGATGGACTTAAAGCGATCAATGCTCTGTTACAGGAGGGAATTCGGTCTAACTGTACGCTTTGTTTTTCTCCAACGCAGGCCCTGATGGCGGCCAAGGCAGGTGCTGCATATATTAGTCCTTTCATTGGTCGTGTAGATGATATCTCTTCAGACGGCATGAAGCTTGTTCAAGAGATCATAGAGATTTATGCAATCTATGGTTATGAAACTGAAGTTCTTGCCGCCTCCATTCGTCATCCAATGCATGTCTTGGAATCTGCATTGATGGGTGCACATGTTGCGACGATGCCGTTAGGTGTGATTAAGAAGCTGGTTTCTCATCCTCTGACAGATATTGGGCTTCATCAATTCATGTCTGATTGGAAGAAGTTTGAGGAGCAGTCTGATTCGCCCGTTTCGTGATGGAATTTATTTCGCTTGGCAGAGACAATGACATTGGAGCAAGTTGTCACTTCCTTCAAGTTGATGATGTAGGGATTGCATTAGATGCGGGTGCTGATCCGAATGAGGAGGGGCCAGCATCATTGCCTGATTTTTCTCCCATTCGTAATCGTAGAGTGGATCATGTATTGATCACTCATGCCCATCATGATCATATTGGAGGGCTTCCTGCTGTGAATGCCAATTGGCCGATGGCCCGCTTACATCTCACCCATGCCACAAAGACATTAACAACTCTAATGCTGTACGCGTCAGAGCGACTCCAGTGGCGTAAGTATGATGAAGGGTCATCGCCATTCCCTCCCTTGTTTGAGGAGGACGATTTGGATAATGTCTATGATATGTATCATTCTCACAACTACAATCAGCGGATCAATTTAGGATCCAATGGAACTCATGCGGAATTTGTTTATTCTGGCCATTTGCTTGGCGCCGCTGGCGTGTTGTTGACCACTTCAGAGAAGCGACGAATCTTCTACACCAGTGACACCCGCTCTGAGGACCAGACAATCATTCCAGGTGGGCAGTATCCATCCTCGCCCATTGATGTGTTGATTATGGAATCAACCTTGGGCGCAGATCCAGTTGCAGAGACCAAGACACGTGCTGACGAAGAGATTCGTTTCGCCGAAAGGCTCAAAGCAGTCTTAGATCGGGGAGGGTCAGTATTGATACCAGTATTTATGTTAGGTCGTGCTCAGGAGATTCTGGCACTATTGGGGCGCTTTAAGGCGCAGAGATTAATAGATCCCATGATTCCTATTTACTCTGCGGGTGGGTTACGTGAGGTATCCAAAATCTATGATGACTATCGGGGATCTTCGCCACGAATAGATGCTGATTTTGAAGTTTATTCGGTGGATCAGAAGCGATTTCCTAGAACTCATAAAGCACGGCGCAGGGTATTGAATCAGCCAGGCATCCATGTGTTGGCCAGTGGGATGATGATTGAAAATACGCTGTCTCACGCGATTGCCATGGAGTTGCTAGAACATGAAAGGCATGCCATTTTTTTTGTTGGGTTTGCCAAAGATGATCTGCCCGCTGGAAGGCTTCTTCATGCAGCACAGAGTGGAGCAGAGGGAATCATTCTTGGTGCAGAGCGCGGCATGCAAGCGATTGCATGTGAAGTAGACAGGTTTCGTTTCAGTGGGCATGCGCATCGCAGAGAGCTCCTTGACATTGCCACGAGGCTTGATCCTAAAACGATTATTTTAGTGCATGGCCAGACGGAAGCCAAAAGATGGCTCAAAGAGGCACTTGGCAAGGAGTGTCCTCACGCAAAAATTCTAACCCCGAATCAAGGAGAGAGGGTCCGAGTGTGAGAGATGATCTAGCGCGAGTGGAAGGTTAATCATTAATAATTCAGCCTGATCTAATAGGGGAGCTGGCGGCTTTGTAAATTTCCATTGCTTAACTGGATCTGACCATCCAATCTGATCAAATCTTTATCATCAAAGGTGTGCAATGCATCAATATTTCTAATGATACAGGATGCAATATGAATTGCATCTTGGGGCTTTCGTAATGTTATATATTTTCTGCAAAGCCGCCGTGATATTTTTGCTACATGTGGTCAGCAAGAATAGGTTTTAGTAGGCCGGAGCTGAAAAATTGTTCAAAATCATCTTCACGGTCAAGAGGCATTGATGCCCAGTGATTGTTACATTTTCGTTTGTAAACTTCTGCCAGTGTAAAGGCTGATGTCCATAACTCAGCTTTCTTGGCTTCAACCAGTCCGAGAACATGAGTACATCTCTTATATCTGTCCTCGTCAGACTGAGAAAGCAAGTCAATGCAGAAGCACGAATCCCAATAGTATCTGCGTATGTGGCGCACTTAGTCTTGTCTTAATCTTTCTATATATTCTTCTGATGGAAGTCCCTCAGAGAATTCAGGATCATATAATTTTTCAATAGAGATTTGTTTTCGGTCTAAGTAAGAAACTTTACCATCAGTAATGTGGGTAAGCCTTCCGTTGTCATCATACCTTGAACAAGAATATCCCGTTGTTCCCAAACATCTTTGGCGCGAATTATTTCTTCCAATTCGGTGATCGTATGTTCATCTACTTCACACCACAGACTATTTCCAGAATTGAATTCCTTTATATTAATTGCAGGCTTTTTGTAACGTTTACCTAAGTTAATCAGCGAACCAGTAATTGAGCCAAACCCATGGATGAAAAGGTTGTTAATAGGGAATTATATACCTGAGTACCCAAAGAATGGAACCATTCTATTTGAGAGGGTGTAACAGACGCAATAGGATAGACGGAAACTCTACCCTATTGCTTACCATAACATCAACTTAACCTTGACATCATGCCTGTTCAAAAGGCTTCTAACCCTTCGGGTTCAAACTGTTCCTATCGTGGAGTAGAGTATCGTCTATTGCCGGGCACGCAGTGGAAAGCCCATCTCTTGTCAGGGCTTTGCGGAGCATGCAGGTTTGTATGGAATACGTTTCTTGACCAAATCAACAGGGACTATAAAGACGAACATAAGGATAATCCAGAATTGACCTGGCCGTCATTAAGCAGGAGATACACTTCTTTTCGCCCAACCATTTCTTGGTTGAATCGGTATTCGTCCAACATTGTACGAAACACCTTAAAGCATCAGTCCGATGCCTGGAAAGAGTTTTTTAAGGGGACCCGTGATCATCCTACGTTCCATAATCGGTTTCAATACAATTCATTTACGGCGACCAAAGGACTGTTTAAGATACTAGGGAATGATGTCTATATTCAAAAGATTGGGTGGATGAAGATGCGTAGACACGGTGGTAATCCTTATCCAGACGGTGAGCCTATTGAAGGTAAATGGGTTCTACCACTCAGGAAATCTACGTTTTTGACGATCAGGGAACCCATGTTCTTACGTTGGATCAATTGGGGAAGGGCCTGGCAAATTTGAAAATGCAGTTTCAGTTGACGTAAGCGAGAGTGGTGAGATCTGGGTGATGGAAATGCAAGCAGGCAAACTGACAATTTTTGATTCAGATGGAAATTATCTACGTACGGAGCAGGTCAATACTGCTGGATGGATTATTCTGCCCTATCCTGGCGTTCCGATGCTTTAGGACGATACAACGCGGTAGTCCTATGCTATGACAATCATGAACAAGAGACCAAGAGAATGCTTGCTCGCTATGACCAGACGTTTGCGCCATTAGACACCATTGCTATTCCTAACGTCCCATTGACCAATGAATATTTTACGCATATTACCGACAATGGAGAAAGCCAGAGTATGGCGATACCATTTCAGGCATCATTTCGCTGGGGATTTTCCAGTGATGTCCATTTTTGGATACTCGTCACGGATCCCTATGAACTTACAAAGGTATCTGCGGGCGGTCAAGTTATCCGCCGAGTCACAAAGGACATGGACAAGATTAAAGTAATCGATTCTGAACTGCAACAGGTCATTGAGAATCACCAATGGTTTATTGCCAAGGTGGGAGGATTGATGTCGACAGAATTCCCAGACACAAGCCAGCTATTGATTCTTTTTTCTCGGATGACGAGGGTAACCTTTGGGTAAAACGATCCGAGTCAAGCCCCGATCAAACAGAATCACTCTTTGATATTTTTAATTCCGACGGAGATTATTTGGGTGAAGTTCAGATGCCCTTCAAAATTGAGAGTACGTATCTTTCCAAAATTCAGAATGGCTTACTCTACAGCATGATCCTTGATGAAGAAGGTGCTCAAGTGATGTGAGCGCGCGTATCCTCAAATAGATATCTTGATGAGATGATAATAGACTCAATTCTCTCGAGATTTGAAACCATAGATACCATACTGAGTGATGATAAATCATCCTCATCTTCATCAAACAAGACCAATCCTTTTATTTTCGTAGTCACATCGTCGTATATTGTCATTGTAATGGATGTAAGCCCATCTGAAGGACAGTTTTGTCAATGACTCATATGCCTACTATTTTGATAAAGGTGCGCATCTCAACCATTTAGAAGGATGAAATCATAAGTTTCAAATGTATAAACGATCACGACTAGTTGAAATACCTCTACTGAAGGCAATTACTCTAATATTATCTTCTTGAAAAAGTAGAACGAACGCAATCATTTTTACTGGGTTTTATGGTGTGAGTGATTTGGATGTCCAATACCAAACTATCTATTCTTAAATTGCTAGTACTGTCAGGGAATATGGGGTAGTATCATGGAAATCACCCAAGGGAACTGTGGGTGTGCATATCTTTTTTGGCGTTTTTAGAGTGATTGGCCATTCAAAATTGAGTACGGTACATTGTTGTCATGACAACCGTTAAGAATATTCCTCTTTTAGTTAAACGGCTGTGCAAGCTACCAGAGGAAACGGACTGGGTTGAGTTTAAGTCCAATGATGCTGACCCAATTCAGTTGGGAAAAAATATTTCTGCTATCGCAAATGCTGTGGCGGTTTCTGGAAGATCCCATGGGTATATCATTTGGGGGATTCAAGATCATGATCACCGAATCATTGGTACATCATTCAACCCATCGAAAAAACAGGTGCAGAAGGATGATCTTGATCATTGGCTATCAAACAGGTTAAAACCATCGGTTAACTTCCGTTTCCACCAAGAGATTATAGATGATCAACCTATAGTCGTACTCGTCATTCCGCATGCGTTGAACCAGCCTGTAAGGTTTAATCATGAAGCCTACATACGCGTAGGATCCCATACCAGAGATTTAAAACATTTTCCAGAGAAGGAGAGAATATTATGGCGTATGTCTGAGAGTAGAATCTTTGAAAAATCGACAGCAATAGAATATGTAAAGGATCAAGATGTAATGAAGTTACTTGACTATGAGTTCTACTTCAACCAAGAAAAAATTCCAGTCCCCACTCATGTATCAGCGTTACTTCTACAGTTACAGTTGGAGGATTTTATTCATCAACGAGATGATGGAGCATGGGATATTCTAAATTTAGGATTTCTATCACTTGCCCAGCATCTTCCAGATGTTCCCTCATTAAGAGACAAAGCAATCAGGGTTGTCACTTACAAGGGATGGGGAAGGCATCATGAAAGTCGGCAGGAAGAGTTCATGTTGGGGTATGCATCCGGGTTTTCCAAGATCATTCAATTTGTTGATCATGTGATTCCTACTGACGAAACATTCACAAATGGAATAAGGAAACAGAGTCAACGATTTCCAATTTTGGCTGTTCGTGAGGTGATCGCAAACGCAATGATCCATCAGGACTTATCTTCCAGAAATGGTGGACCCATCGTGGAAATTTTTGATAATCGTATTGAAGTCATGAACCGAGGTATTCCACTGATAGATCGTAGGCAGTTTATCAATGCTCCACCGAAAACTCGTAACAAAGCATTAGCAACGCTTTTTCGCAGATTTGGAATGTGTGAAGAATTGGGGAGTGGATGGGATAAGATCGTTGATGAGATTGAAAAATTCCATTTACCAGCACCCAAAGTAGAAGTGATTGATGATTCTACTCGGGTGACCATCTATGCTTATCGTCCACTTTCTGAAATAGATTCCTACGATCGGATTCGAGCGATCTATTTTCACGCTTGCTTAAAGTATATTAGTTCGGGGGATGGCATTACCGAAGCGACGGTACAACGGCGATTCAATTTAACTGCCCCAGACAATAATCAATCTACCCAGCTATTGACTCAGACGGTTAATGCAGGTGATATTGTTATCAAACATCCACCAGATCAGCAACTAGATGTAGAGTATATCCCGTTTTGGGCGGCTCATCCTGAAAATGATCAGTCGGAGTAGGAGCAATTTAACTACGGATTTGAATCACGGATAACATTGTTGTTGCTAATCAAACATAAATGAATAGCATTCAAGGCGTTTGCAAAACCTCCGCGTTTCAGCAGAGATACTGCCTAGAGTACCTGTGACGCATTTTGGGGGATTGACTGGGAGGTTTTTCCAAAGACTCACGCTCTATCCATTTTCAATTTATGCAGTAATTTTGCAAAAGATTGTTCATTCCTATAATATTGTTGATGACCAAACATACACGTTCTCCCGCCGCTCCTGGATTAGTCAGGAGGCGGTTCTTATTCAGGCGTGGAAGAAAGCTTCAAGCTACATACGATACCATAACTCGTTCGCTGATACGCTCGCATTAGATCATGTAACGGCGAATCTTCCAGAATTTATAGCGAATATTCAAGAACGAATCAAATCTTCCGATCAATGGAAAAATGATCCGTTAAGAATTGTACCCGCTCCCAAATCGCAAGATTGGCAAGTTACAAGTGATCGTTGGGGGCGTATTCCACAGGATACATCTGAGAGATCTGCCAAGATGGAACAAACATCTGGTGGAACAGACATTCATCTCCGACCATTAGCACATGTAAGCCTCGCAGATCAGGTCATTGCAACCGCAATTATGCTATGTCTTGCCGATTGGGTTGAATCAAAGATGGGTGATCCTCGTGAAAAAATTAATAAGAGAAAAAAACGTAAGAAGGTGATCGCATACGGAAACAGACTTTTCTGCGACCTGCAAGATGGCAAACTTTCTCACAGATGGGGATCAACTAAGCTGTATCAATCGTACTTTCAAGATTATCGAAAATTTCTTTCAAGACCGAAAAAAGTAGCCGAATTATATTCAAAAAAAAAAAAGAACAATAGAGATATCTACATTATTGAGGCAGATCTATCCAAATTCTATGACCGGGTAACCCCTGATTTGCTCAGTAGATCCTTGAAAAGATTAAGTATGTCAAAGATGATCCAGACTTCTATGCGTTTATTCAATCTATATTTGATTGGCAATGGGACCCAAGAGATCATGAGTTCGTCAAGGAGTACCAAGAATGCGCTAAATTAAATGATTATAGTCGGGTTGCACTTCCCCAAGGACTTGTCGTATCTGGTTTTATGGCGAATTTTGTTCTACTTGATTTTGATGATATACTTAAATCCGATATAGGAAAAAAGATTTGTGATGATATTAGACTACTGGATGTGTGTCGATACGTTGATGATTTGAGGGTGGTTGTATCTGTGGCTTCAAAGCATTCCCAAAACTACCCACATGATACAGTAAATACTAAAGTGTTTCAGTGGCTCAAGGGTCAATTAGATAAGACTGCTTCTGGTTTGATCTTTTCGACAGAGAAAACAGATATCATCAAATACACTCGCACGGACTCCCAATTATTGCCACAATCCGAGAAAATGAGGCGCATTCAATCTGCGGTCTCGGGAGGATTTGATGCTGAAGGTGGAATGGAAATTCTTGATGCCATTCAGGGAATGTTGCGAACTGAAAATGAAGTCAGTTTGGGCAATAATAACGACTTAGTGATCAAACCAGATGTTCAACCTGAAACGGTAGCCAGATTTGCTGCTGGACGATTTCGAAGAACATTTCGATCGCTTAGACTGATACTTCCTCCCCATGGCAATCAGGAGCATCAAACGACGTTCCCACAAATTTCCACTGAAATTCAACTAAATCAGGAAGCCAAGCGATTTGCCTATGACTTAATACAGAGATGGATCAAAAATCCTTCTAACGTTCGCTTACTTCGTATCGGACTTGATCTATGGCCTGATGTGAACGTGTTACAGTACATCCTCTCCATTCTTAAGCCATTTACCATCAGCCCAGAAATTGATGAAGAATCAAAGCGTGTGGGTTGGTACTGTCTTTCAGAGGTTTTACGTGCTGGGGCCATAGAGACAGGATTGGTTAAAAATCAGAAAATGCTTCCATTAGGCACTTGCATAGAGAGTTACCGAGAAGAATTGTACCAAGAGGCCCTGCGTCTATCCTGTTTGCCAGAAGAGAGCATACCCTGGTATCTTCGTCAACAGGCATTGTTATTTGTGATCATTTATTCCAAGGATCAAATAAATTTTCCCAATCATATTCAGGATATCCCAGAATTTCACATCTACGGGGAAATAATTCAATTCCTTAATGGTGAAGAACTTGATGTATCGGATTCAGATTTTGCTCAACTCGCAATGGTAACCCGTCGATCGCTTCGTAATCAAGATGAAACTCTAACATTGACTGCTAAGCATCTCACCGTATCACGCCTGTACGAAATCGCTATTCGTGATCTTACATTAGCTCTTGAGTTGATCAAAAGCCCTAAGGTTTCACTCAGTGGTAGTGACTTGCCAGTCGAAATACAATGTGATATGTGTCTAGTTTCAAAGGATTTGGAAGATGAAACTCTTGCTAAAGTGGTCATGGATCATCATCCACATGGGAAACTACGCAATGAGTACTCTCTGTTAACGTTTGCCAAGGCATTTCTTGAAGCTTGGTCAGATCTAGATTGCCCACATTCTCATGTGATCACACCAGAAGATGTCATCATCAAATTCAACACCAATACCAATACTGCTATTGATGAGGCAGAGGTTTCAAAGGTGATCATCCTATCCAACGAATCAGAACTTACCAACTTTAGATCAATCTATCACACGCATGACTGGTGCAAGCCTGACTTTCATTGGGAATTCCAACTTGGCTTCCTGCTACGTTTTATTCTGTCAGGTCAGCCAGACTTCACATTAAATGTGTACTCAAATCCATGGAAAGAAAAGGATCGCATTTACCGGCCTTTGCTAAGTCATTGGCATAATCGTTTATATGGCTTTTATTGTGGACATTCGGCCTTCGGAGATGATTGGCTTCCGATCAGTGACTGGTGTGAGATGTTTTTATTCGGTCTTTTACGCTGGCCTGGATGTACCTGTCCATACGATTTTAGGTGGATCTTTGAAGGAATTGAATCAACAATAGAAAAGATTGGAGATCGCATCGGGGAAATTAAAACATATTATGGTACATCAAGTCATACCCTGATTCTTCCCATGAAACCCGCTCACCCCTACAAAGAAGAGTGGAGGCCTATGCTCCGAGCGTGTATCGTTCAAACGACGTGTCCAGAGGATTATGAGTTTCAATACTATAAGCCAGCATTGAGCACCCATGAAGAACTTCGCAGAAAACATCGCTATCATTTATCATCTGTTCTCGCTACTGTTGATCGTCTATTAAAATTAAACCGCAAGAGTTATCATCCAGATCGTATTCCCTCGGTGGACTGGTTGATTCTCCCAGAATTATCTGTACATCCAGAAGATGTTTATTCCTTTTTGATGCCGTTTGCCCGTGCTCACAAGTCCATCATTTTAGCAGGCCTGATTTATGATGAAATTTCAGTTGACTACCCACTGGTAAATTCACTACTGTGGATCATTCCTGAGTTTCGGCAGCAATACGGTTTACAAATAAGAACGCGCCGACAGGTTAAGAAATCCTTGAACCACTTGGACAAAGAGATCAATTTAAAGAAGGGGAACTTGATTCAAGGGTTTCGTCCATGCCAGTGGGTGGTTAGATATCCCCATCGTGGAGATTTAAGGCAGAATCCATTCTGGCTCGCCGCATCTCAATGTAATGACGCAACGGATTTAAACTTGATTGCCTATCTCAAAGATCAATCCGATATTTTCGCTATTCCGACCCGACAGGAAAATGTGAATCGTCTTAATCAAATGGCTTCGGCGTTAAGTTATCACATGGGTCAATTGGTTATTGTTGCAAATAATGGACAGCATGGTGGAAGTGTTGCCTGGGGGCTGAATGCCGATCATCAGTTAGAGAAAAAATTCCAGACCCTTACAGAAAAGCAAGTGACGATTACGTTTTTTGAAATTCCGAGTGTCTCAAAGTATAACGAGGAAAGGGAGTCATTAAAGAATTCTGATCCATCTGAAAGTGATGATGATCTACTTTCTCAGTGGGCAGGAATCCAAAATAAACCATCAGATTGAATGAATCCATGCATGATGTGGTTTTCTCTTTCATCAATAGATATTCTTCTCATACGGTACATTGATTTCGTTTCTGAAGTTTGGGAAACCAGTGGTCACTGCCAATGGAATATTTCATCTACACCATCCTTTGAGATAAACCTATCGCTTTGTACTAGACACATTCATAATCTGAATCTGCCCCATTCCAAACACTGTTCCTTTCCCTAGATGGGACCACTGAGATGCGGAAATAAGGGACCAAACCGCCCCAGCACCATTTGGCAACACAATTGAACCCGTCACTCCAAAGAGTTCAACTTCTCGTTGCTGTGCTCCAGACCATCGGACAAGATTACATTTTTCTCCAACCCATGGGTGAGCCTCAGTCTGACTGGATAAGAACTTAGCGGTTCGGATCAGATGAGCGTAAGTAGCACTACGTTGCATTCCAGCCAATAAAGCAATCCTTCGAAATGACGCGGTGATTAAATCTGAAAACTCAGGGGTTCGTAATAAGCTGCGTTTTTTTATAAGTCGCAATGGAACATCAAATCTCAATTGACAGGGGCTAGATTCAAGTGGATATGGTAATGGCCACTGCACATCGGATAGCGTCCAAGAATCCCAGTTTAACCCATCTATGGAATTATCCGAAGTTAAACATTCTCTCCTTCTCATCCGAAATGGCTCACGATTTTTCCCCAACCCCATTGCACTTGCCATTTCCCAAGATTTCCATATGGTTTGATCACAATGTTCATCTACGTTAAATAGAATTAAGTCAATGGCTGGTGCAGTGTCGGGATCCGCTGGTGCGGGGCGTAAGATGTATCGGGGCAAATTCTGGCTCGGCTGATTAGAACCGATAAATATTTCGTCATATAAAGTGCGATCAACATGTCTGAGTGCACGCCCCCAAACGCCTCAAATCATTGGAGTCGTAGCATGTGTGTATGGAGTACGTAGACAAAGCCGCCAGGCATTGACCCTGATCGTTCCAAGTAGTTTTTGGAGATTCACTTCAAACTCAGAAAGTGGGTCATTTTGAGGATTACTCGTCATGGTTGTCATTGAATGAACTCATAGAAAGATGTATGAAGATGATGAAAGATTAACTTACCGGATAATTTACATCATTGATTGTAAACATCCGCCCCTGTATCGGTTACATGGTTTATCAAATTCAATATTATTGATGCATGCAACATTGTAAGTTTATTTGATTCATTTACCATCATTGGGTTGGATGGACTGCTGATATCAGTTATAAATCGAAGTGGCGTATGATTAAGAAATTACCATAGCCATCGTCATCAAAATCCGAAAAATGCCTCTTGAACATGTAGTTGAAGGAAATTGAAATCAGGTCACACGATTGATGACTGAGAATTAAACAAGGTTTCGTAAATTGGGTATCATTTTACTTCGTATTGCTTTCACATCATGGATAACGCTCGGGAAAGAGTTGTATGCAGAACTGACTGGGAAAGGGTGCTTGGTGCATGATCCATTCGATAAAGCTCTATCCATTCGTGATCATGAAAGGCGGGCATTGGATCACCTATCAAGAGCATTGGGGAAGGATGCCACAATGCTTGATGTGAAAAGCACCTCCAAATCTGCTGATTTGATTGCATCCACTGCTGATAGAATTCCAATGCCCACCGCTGGCTATGATGGAGAGCGTGCTGTGAATATATCAAATGGTTCATTTAAAATATTTCACCCAGTCAGTGGGCACCCCGTGAAATCAATGTATCTGACCTGTCCTCTTTGGAAATATCAAATGTTATCGGTCATATCGTTGATCAATTACCAGAAGATGCTGACGCTCGATTACGTTTTTTAGCTCTCTGGCGACTTTTGCCTAGCCAATTATCCGAAAAATTTGGTCGTGATTCAATTCAATTGCCAGCAGATACGCGAGTGCCAGATCACACCTTAATTCAGCACGCAGACATTACAAGTGGAATTAAAGCGGCTAGTCAATTTGGCTATGGCTATGCAATCCTTTCGGTATCCTTAGGCCCAGTTCAGCCATTTATTCAGGCATCGCGGAGTTTAAGAGATTTGTGGTCTGGCAGTACGATTCTCTCCTGGCTGATTTTTCAAGGGATTCGCCCCGTCTTACAAGATCTTGGTCCAACAGCCATGGTTTATCCTGCCTTGCGGGGGAATTCATTAGTTGATTTGTGGTTACGAGAAAGTCCAGCCCTTGAAGAATTGATCCCATGCCTTCATCTTTGAGCAGACAGTCCCCATCTCTCCCCAATAGATTTGTTGCATTGGTGCCTTGTGGACTAGACAGTACGATCGCTTCTGCTTTTGAAACAGCGTCAAAGGATGCAATCTCCTCAGCATGGCAATCCCTCTCGGATCAGGTTTATAAGAAATTAAATCAAACATTTTCTCAACTTGATCCTGACTGGGGTAACCGTTGGCATTCTCAGGTGAACAATTATTTTGACATAAGTATGTCCATTTGCCCTGTCAATGCCTTGAATGATTCAACCATGGCATCGCTCATTGGTAATCAACCAAACTTTGGAGATGTATGGGATCACGCACAGAAAATTCGCGAGATGCATGATGTGATTCCACATCATGAAAAACCCCGATCAAACAAGACAAAGCTGGTCAGTGGCAAGCACATATGGAAGTCTCTGCACGAATGTCTGAAGCGAACCGGTCTATTCGGTTCATTCCACAGAATCCACCGAAATGGCCCGCTGGTCCAAAATGTAGTTTATTTGGAACTTATGAACAGATGGGACCTGCAAATTTAGACGACTCTGCTACATTCTGGTGTGAAGCAGGCGATGCATCCAACCATCTCATTGATAAGATCAGAAAGAAAGATCGATTTTGTGCCATGCACTCTGCAAGCGTTTTGCTCCTTCGTTGTTTCTCCAACATCAACTCAAGTTGAAAAAGTCGGACCTTCCCTATCCAGATACTGCCACGATTGCGGCCATTGAATGGCTTCAAACAAGTCTGAGTGATTTCAAAGATTGGGATCCTTGGAACGGTCAGTGGCTACATCAAAGACTGCGGAAAGAAGAAGATGCTGTACCTAAGAAGTATTGGGATGAGATTGTATACGCAAAAAAATCATCTAGTGCTCCTCCAAGCTACTATGCCATTTTGATGATGGATGCTGACGATATGGGTTTATGGCTAAAAGGAGAACATGCTCCAGAAGTTATAGAAATACGTCATCCTAATCTGCATAAGTACTATGAAAATTTAGATGCTGAGGGGCTTCAAGCCAAGCGTCCAGTCGGCCCAGCGTTGCATGGTGCAATTAGCGAAGCACTGAACAACTTTGCCATACCAAATATAGTTAAGGGTCATCATGGAACACTGATCTATTCAGGAGGTGATGATGTCTTAGCACTGTTACCCGCCTGTCGTGCATTGCAATGTGCACTCGATTTATATGAAGCATTTCGGGGGAACAACGGGGATATGAAAGGCTGGTCCCAAGTTGAACAAAGATCTTTTTTAGCCATGGGAGACAAGGCCACACTCTCCGCTGGGATAGCCTATGTACACTACAAGGAGGATTTACGTGCAGCTTTACAGGCCGCACGGGATGCTGAAAAAGAGTCCAAGTCTAACGGAAAAAACCGTATGACTTTACGATTCATGCGCCGATCAGGGGAGCACAGTCGTTGTGATCTCTCATGGAAGATTGCAAATTGGTTTGAAGGTATCTCTAATGCATTCAGCTCTGGACTTTCGGATCGATGGCTTTACCAAATCAGACGAGAATCATCCGTTCTTTCTCATTTGCCAAGCGATGCGGTCAATGCTGAAATCAAACGCCTCATCAATAGATCACAGGCAATGGAAGATGTAAAAGCCATTGATCAATGGTGGCCTCATTACAGATTGCACACTAAAAATTCCAACAGTCAATTGGAAAATTTTATCCAGTTATGTCTGGGGGCGGCATTTATTGCACGAGGAGTTGATGGCAGTTAGACGGACTACACTAAGAATATCCATGCGTCCGCTTGATACTCTTTCATTCAGAGATGCGCGCCCATTCGATACGACCCAATATGCAGACTCGACCCTCCCATCTCCTCAAACATTTGCGGGTGCAATTCGAACATTTCTTCTCAGAGCGCATGATGTGAACCTCAAACAATTTGGACATCATGTCAAGAAGTACGGTTCTTTTGATAGCGCCCTTGATGATGAAGATGCCCCGGTGCTTGCCTTAAAGAAGATGAAGATGAGCGGTCCATGGCTCAGAAAAAATGGTGAAACCTTAATACCTGTGCCATCTAACTTAAGGATTGACAAACAGCGGAACTCATCAGACCAATCTCAACCACTGATTCGTCTGGATCCACTTCAAACATTACCCACTGGGTGGAATTGTAACAATTCTGGACTTTTCCCACTTTGGAGCTATGGCCGGCAGTCTCACGAATCAGTATCGGGCTACCTCACACAATCTGGACTTCGCTCCTTTCTGCAGGGGAGTAGGCTCTCTTTGAGTGAACTGGTCACCGCGGATCAATTATATCAAATTGACCGAAGAGTTGGTATAGCGATTGACCCAGAAAGCAATGCTGCAAGCGAAGGAATGATTTATTCTTCTGGCATGCTTGTTCTTCAACCAGATGTTGAATTTTGCGGTGAAATTTCAGGGGATGATGAACTGATTGCACCTCTTTTAGCGGAGAATATCATTTTGAAATTTGGAGGAGAGGGCAGGTCTGTCGTAATTTCACCAGAAGAGGATGATTTCTGGCCAAATGACATTCCGCTTGATGAATGTGATGGTCGTATACTCCTTCTTACTACACCAGCGTATTTTGATGGATGGAAACCACCCGATGTCCCTTGTATTGCGGCATCTGTTTCTCATCCAGAGGGTATCTCTGGTTGGGATTTGGCGAGGGGTGGACCAAAGCCAAACCGATTTATGGTTCCAGCTGGAACAGTATATTTTCTATCAAAGGATACACCTATTCCCACATCACTGGTTGAACACCATGATGCATTGGAGGGATGGGGCCACTTTTTAACGGGTAATTGGACATATGTCTGATCAAACGATCATGTTTATTCACGCACTCACTGGACTTCATCCCGGTGGAGGCACTGCTTTAGGGGTCATTGATTTGCCCATACAGAGAGAACGGCACACAAACTGGCCTACCATCCCTGGTTCATCATTGAAGGGAGTGTTTCGTAGTTCATTCAAGGGTACATCTATGGAAAATAACGACGAGGAACTGACCTTATTTGGCCCTGAAACATCATCAAGTGAGGATTATGCTGGTGCATTGAATCTTTCGGATGCACGCATTCTTGCTTTTCCAGTCCGATCGTTGTCTGGTGTCTTTGCATGGGCAACTTGCCCAGATGTGTTGTATCGTTTGCAACGTGATTTAGGTATCATTAACGGGGGATCCGTACCTACAATTCCTGAACCCGATCGAGATCATGCATACTGTTCTGAGAGCAGTCCATTGGTTTCTGGTGATAAAATGATTCTGGAGGAGTTTGAATTTTCTGTCAAGAGATGCCCCAGTGACTTGTCCGAATGGATAGCTCCGCGAGTGACATCAGATGAACATACTGCAGAGAGAATCAAGAGTCATTTAGCCGTGCTGAATAATGATGATTTTACCTTCTTTGTTCAAAATGCCACTGAAGTCAATGCCCGCATTGGACTTGACTATCGTACCAAGACGGTTAAAAAATCTGCACTATTCTATGAGGAGTACCTGCCCGCAGAAACAATCCTCTATTCCTTGATGATTTGTCAGGATAGTCATCGATCTGATTTTAAAGCCAATGGTAAAGAGTTACTGGAGACATTTCAGAGCAGACTCCTTCCCTATATTCAGATTGGCGGCGGAGAAACCATTGGAAAGGGAATCTGTGGTATTCGGTTTTCCAATCGTTTTTAGAGGTTGATATTGATGAGTAACCGAGCTACACTTGACCAACTTCGTGCAAAACATGCATGGAAATCCATAGAACGAATCCAGGGGAAAGCGGATTCAATCGGTGAGGAGTATGCCCGAGAAGTGAAACGACTGCCTATCCGGATTAGAACCTCTGGACTTGGCCAGGCATTGGGGTTTCTGTATGCAAAATCAAATGGTAGCTCTGATGCCAAGGCACTGCTTCTAATAGATCTATCCAAATGGATCCTGAATGAACGAAAATTTACCAATCAAATTCAGAATCCCCTAACACCCAAAGCGATTCTAACGGCTATCATTAAAAGTGATGCAGAAATTTTGCGGCGCATCACTGATGAACTGCTGAGATATTTGCAGTGGCTTGGTCGATTTGCCGAAGCCGAAATCAAACAGGACGGAGAAATTTGACATGCACGACGCTTTAGGATTAGTTCTTCCCAAAACCACTCAAGATCTTGTAAAACTCAATGGGAATCAATCACTCTTTCCATTAAGATCGCGCCAGGTGGGACTTCATCTGGATAAGTTTACGATCATGAATAACGCCAAGGAAGAGGACAAGAAAAATGTCTTAAATGACATTATCAAAATAGATGGATCCAATGAACTTCTCCAAAATCTTTCTGATCGACGCACAGCCTTCTTGGACACTTTGAAGGCATGTCATATTGATTTGGTGACGGCCAGCCCTCTTGCACTTCATCTTTCCCGTAATGGAGTATGGGAAAATGCGGGACTTTGCCTACATCCAGTCTATGGATTTCCATACATACCTGGTAGCGGGATTAAAGGACTGGTTCGCAGTTGGGCCGAGACGAGATGGGCGCCAGATCAAGAAAACCAGCAAGAGGCATGGAAGAAAATAGACGAACTTTTTGGATACAGTGTCAACTCGGAATCTTTCAAATATGTCTCTGAACATAAGAATCCAACTGGCTGGCGACCAGATGGAATTGAACCAGAACTATCTTTAACTACCGGGCGATTGGTCTTTCATGATGCCTGGCCAAAAGACTGGCCGCGTCTGATTGTGGATATCACAAACAATCATCATACAAACTATTATAGTTCTGACAATCAGAAGTCTGCACCTGGTGACTGGGAGGATCCAGTTCCAGTATATTTTCTATGTGTCCAGTCCAATACAACTTTTACATTTGCAATTACCGATAGGAATCCATCAGGCGATGATGCACTTGAAGTTGCGTCATCATGGCTCATCCATGCTTTGAGTACCTATGGAGCTGGAGCAAAAACAAATGCTGGATTCGGGCGATTTCATTCGCCAGAATCCATTAAAATCACTACGCCATCCACATTACGAACGAAGAAATACCAGTTGAAACTCGTTTCACCGGCATTTCTGGCGGGTGCAAATCAACAGAGAGAAGACTGCGAATTGCGAGGTTCAACCCTACGCGGTCTACTCCGATGGTGGTGGAGAACGATGTATGCTGGAAAGATTGATCTTCAAAATTTAAAACGACTTGAAAACGGCATCTGGGGCAGTATTGATAGTGGTAGCCCTATTTGCATCTCCATACATAGCATTTCTGGCAATCCTATTGATCAGTATTCCTTGAATTCTACTTTTCTTGATAACTGTGGCATATCAGATCAGAGACGTAGGACTCCCAAGAAAATGACGATGGGCTTGTATTATTATACTTATGGTATGGAAGACAAAAACGAAAAAGATAATCGATGGTATATGCATGAACATGCTCAATGGGAGATCACCTTCACAACGAGAGACACTTATATTGGTTCAGAAACTGAGAAGAAAATAAGGATTGATGCCAATGAGGTAGAACGCCAAGTATCAGTAGCATTGTGGTTATTATGCCGTTATGGTGGGATAGGTGCTAAATCAAGGAAAGGATTCGGTTCACTATCGGACATCTCTGTTGATGGACTTGAATCACTTAAAGATTGCACTCGTCTTGCACTCGATTTTGCCGCCAAATGTGGAATTAATACTAAAAAGCAAGAACTCTATGCGCCCTCCCTAGACAATGCATTGTTTGAAGATTTCCCTACCGAGTGGAATTTTGACAATCCATGGTTTGCATGTCATATGATTGGAGAATCCGTGAAGATTGCTACCCAGCGTCTTGAAGAAAAAATTGATCGCATTGCATTAGGTCTCCCCAGAAAGCTAGAAGGGGTTAATATGGATGAATTCCAATATCGCCATGCTTCTCCTGTCTTATGGAGTCTGGTTTCTCTTTCGAATGGCAATTTTGCCATTCGCTTTACTGCTTTTCCCTCACCTAGACTGCCTAATGCTGAAGAAAGTGAAGAGATTCTTAAAGAATTTATAGATCTTGTAAAAGGACTAATTAAATCAAGGAGTTCTAAGGAGTCACCTAAGCCAAAGGGAAATATTTCTCACAAAATTAATGCTGACTCAGAGCATTCTCATTCATTTGATGATTCTCCATCTGGAGTACAATTAGAGCGACTTCCATCAATTGGTGATATAGTTGATGCTGAGATTCTAAGTGAACGAACGAAAACAGATAAACGAAGAGCTAAACATGTTGCAAGTGGTTGGAATGGGCCTATCATTGATGACATACCTGATAAAGATGTGCAGGGTGGTGATGAAGTGCAACTCTATGTTCAGTCTGTACATAACGGTAATCAACAAATATTTTTTCAATGGAGTGCACCTCCCCGCAGAAAATCTATTTCCAACAAGCGAAATCATTCTAAATCAAAATCTAATCATCACACAGGGAAGAGGTGGAGATGAATACATCTAAAATGGGGAGGAAGGTTCTTATTCTTACTATTGGAACTGGTAATCAGAACAACTTAGATGATTCTCTTTATACTCCCCTGCAAAAGAGTATAAACGATGGCGGTTGGAATCAAGTGATTTTGTTGCCATCACAGTCTACCAAGAAACAGGCTAAAGAGATTGAGCGACGTAACCGTGACTTGTCTGTGGTAATTCATCCGATTCCAGAAGACGGTGATGAAAACGATACTGATGCCTGTTTTGCCCATTTTGATGAAATTCTTGAGAAACTCATTAAATCAGGTGATGTGCCCTCTAAATCTATCACCATAGATTTTACGCGAGGTACCAAAGCAATGAGTGCAGCACTGGTTTTAGCAGGGGTTGCATGGAATATTCCTTGCTTACGATACGTGGAAGGTAAGCGAGGAGATGGAGGTAGGGTGATTGCTGGCGCTGAGAAGATTAGAGCGGTCAACCCCGAGATTGCCAATGTTCGTCAACAAATTATTATTGTTGAACGTCTAATGCGTCGTGGTGATTTTGAAGCAATTTCAATATTGTCCATCAAAAATTCTTTTCATCTGGAGAGTATTTCAGAATCTAGGCATATACGATTAAGTGCATATGTCTATGTTGCTAAGATTTATGCTGCATGGGATCGCTTTGATTATCAGGGTGCACTTGAGTTGATGAGTACCGATGAAGAGATGATTATAGCAGCAGGAGATTTTTCACCAACTCATGACATGAAAGAGTGGATGACTCTACTTGCTAATGTCCCGAACAGAGAGATTGATTCAAATCAATACGAGAAAAGAATGGCGGTTTATACCAGATACTTAGCATATGACTTATTGGCCAACGCTGAACGTAGATTTCGAGATGGACATTTTGAAGATGCTGGTACCAGATGGTATCGTGTTTTAGAACTAATTGGACAAGCGCGACTTTTTGATCATGGCTATGATAGTGGTCGGCTCCCAGAGAATGATGAGAGGGTACAAGAATTTAATAATTATTTGCGGAAAAAGAAGTCAAATCAAATGACTTGTGTTAAGGGTTTTTGTACTTCCAGTAAATCACAGACTTTTAGATTCTTGAAGAATATCTTAAAAGACCCAATGGCTACTGACCTGTTGGATGAAGATAAAAAAGAATATGTTCGTGCACGGAATCATGGTTTATTAGCTCATGGTTTCAAAGCTCTCTCATCTGGACTGGATAAAGACAGTGCGGACAAGATAATCAAAAGTTTAAATGAAATTCTCAAAAGCGACATGCATAGCTATGATCAATGGATTCGAGTTGCTCGTTCTCTTGATTTCTCCCAATCTGCAGAATAGTGAGTATTCACTTATTTTTATGTAGGGCTATTAAGATGTCTGTTGATCGTCATAGAGTGCCAGGAAGATTCATTTTGACAGGCTCCACCAATCTATTCTATGCTCCCGACCTCGTTGATGCACTTACAGGCCGAATGGAAATCGTCAACCTGTACCCGCTATCTCAGCACGAAATTGAAGACTCGCAATCACCAAATTTTTTGGAGAGGCTGATTACAGGTGATTTTCAGACTCAACGCGCTGATCGTCTCGATAAAAATCTGGCCGATCGAGTCGTTGCAGGTGGATATCCAGTCGCACTAAAAAGCCCCACAGAGCAGAGTCGTATTTCTTGGTATCGTAGTTATGCGACTGCTCTCATTCAAAAAGATATTTTACATTTGGCAAAGATTCATTCGGCAGATATATTACCTAAGATTCTCAGATCAGTTGCTCATTTAACTGGACAACTTTTCAATGTGACCGACATAGCTTCCCAGTTCAAAATAACTCGAAACACCATCCGAGATTACCTAATATTACTTGAGAGGCAATTTCTGATTGAACGGCAGTTGCCCTGGCATAGTAACAGGATGAAACGACTCGTCAAGTAGCCAAAGGTTCATATTTGTGATACAGGATTAGCGTGCACACTACTTCGTGTGGACTCTCAGTCATTGATGAAAGATAAATCCCTTTTTGGGCAACTTCTTGAGACGTTTGTTTTCCAAGAACTGAAGCGACAGGCAAGTTATTCACAAGACCCATATGAGTTCTACCATTATCGTAATAAAGATGGGGTGGAAGTTGACTTAGTGGTTGAATTAGGTTCTAATGAATTAGTTGGTATTGAAGTGCAGGCCTCTGCAACGGTCGTAAACTCGGATTTTAAGGGACTTAGAAAACTCAAGTCTGATGAAGGCGATAGATTCAAGTCTGGTGCAGTATTATATGATGGAGAGGTATGCGGAAGTTTTGGCGATGGGATGTATGCCATTCCAATTAGAATGATATGGGAAGATAAATGATAACGACCACCACGCTTCAATGAGATTGTAATTAGTCTGTGACATAAAGGAATGAATGCCAGACCAGTTGATTTCGTGAATCAAGCTAGTCACCAGTCAATCACTGCTGAGACCCTCCTTTGCGTTGCAACCATCCTACTGTTAGTAGCAGGAGCATTGCAAATACAATCAGGAAGGTAGCGACTGCTAAAATTGCAGGGCTAATCTGCTCCCTGATGCCTGCCCACATCTGACGTGGAATCGTTCGCTGATCAAGTCCCCCCATGAATAAGATGACCACGACCTCATCAAATGAAATTGCAAATGCAAAAAGGCCACCAGAGAGTACCCCTGGAGCAATCAGTGGAAATTGCACTCGCCGAAAAATTGTCCATGGGCCTGCGCCCAAACTCGCAGCTGCCTGATTGAGCGTCGTATCATAGGATGCAAGGGTTGCCGTCACAGTCACCACAACAAAAGGAACCCCTAACACAGTATGCGCCAGAATGATACTCAGATGCGTCTGACCCAGGCCAAGTCCAGAATAGAAGAAGAACATACCCGCCGCTGCAATGATCACTGGCGTAATCATCGGCGAAATGATGATTCCCATGATCGTTCGCCGCGCAACAATGGCTGGACTCGCAAGCCCCAAAGCAGCCAGTGTGCCGAGGATCGTTGAAAGGATGGTCGCACTGACACCGATCACTAGACTATTGATCAAACTCTTCGTCCAAGCATCACTGGTTATAATTTCACGATACCACCTTAATGACCACGCCTCAGGATCCAGACGTAGCATCCCCTCAGTAAAGGTAAAATAAGGCTCGGCATTAAAGCTCAAAGGAACGATAACGATGATCGGTGCCATCAGAAATACAAAAATTGATGCGCAAATCGCCAAATACACAATTCGACCGATTCTCGGTCGTGTGGAAGTGATCATCTTAACCCGATCCTATCAATTCCAATGAGTCGTTCATAGACGGCATAAAGAATTAATACACCAACAAATAAGATACCTCCCAGTGCAGCAGCTAATCCCCAATTAAGAGAGGTTTGCATGTGATAGGCGATCATATTTGATATCAACTGCCCATCGCTACCACCAACCAGGGCTGGTGTGATATAATAGCCGATGGCTATGATGAATACCAGCAGAGACCCTGCCCCAACTCCAGGCAGAGATTGAGGCCAGTAGACACGCAGAAAAGCCTGCAGAGGGGTTGCTCCTAGTGACGCGGCAGCATTCATATGAGTTGGAGAGATCCCACGCATCACAGCGTAGAGGGGTAAAACCATGAATGGTAGTAGCACATGCGTCATTGCTACGATAGTCCCCGTCATATTATAGATCATTGATAGTCGCCCATCGTCACTGATCAAACCAATAGAAACAAAAAGATCGTTCAGAACTCCCTGAGTTTGAAGTAATACGATCCATGAAGTGGTTCGTACTAGAAGTGAAGTCCAAAATGGAATTAGAACTAAAATCAGGAGCAAGTTTGCACGACTCGGTGACGAGTTGGCAATCAGATGCGCGATAGGATACCCCAGAATCAGACAGAGTAGCGTAATGATTCCGCTCACAAGTAAAGTTCTCAAAAATAATCGGATATAGATACGCCTCTCTTCAGGCTGTTTGACAATAGAGCCGTTTGAAAGAATCTGAAGATCCAGAGCATTCCAATAATGACGTGTGCTAAAGCGCTGCCCAGTAACCTTGATCGCATTCCAAGTCGCTGGATCAGCCCACATAGAATCAATTGCGATCATTGACACATGCCAAGATCCACTCTGCACTGAGAGTAGCTCTCGGGCTGTGCGAGTCGCCGTACTGCGAAATCCACCTTGAACTCGGTTAATTCTCCCAGATATCTGACCAAGTGTTCGCTCAGTAGATGCCTGCTTTATTTCTTTCGCTATCGTCGCATAGACCACTTCACTCGGAAGTCCATGACCATTCCACTGTTCAAGCAGAGTCAGAGTCTGTGGTAGCGCATCAGCAACGACTGGATCATACAGACTGCGCATCAACATTGTCCCCAGTGGAGCGACAAAGGTGACACCAACGAAGATCACAAGGGGAGCGACAAGTCCTAAAGCTCTGAGTCGTGTTCCAAGCCCACTAGACGATGTTAGAGGGCCAACCATGCGCTAAACCGCTCGTTCATCTCATCTTGATGATCAACCCACCACTTCCAGTCATACTGCAAAGCGTTGGCCACATTGGCGGGGCTGGCAGGCAGATGTGGTTCCATCTCTATACCAGCTATAATGTGTGTGTTCACCAAGGACATTCCTGATTTACGCGCAGGAGAATATGAAATTCGACTGGAAATTCTAGCCAAGGATTCGGCACTGGTCGCGAAAAAAATGTATTCAAGCGCCTCTTCTAAACGTGGGGTATCTTTAACAATTGAAATCTGTCCTATATCTAACAGTTGCCCATCCCATACGATCACAAATGGTTGGTTCTCAAGAATTTGTGCGTTGAAGATGCGCCCATTGTATGCAGTACTCATCATGACTTCACCGTCAGCAAGCATTTGAGGTGGTTGAGCACCTGCTTCCCACCAGATGACTTCATCCTTGATCGTATTGAGCTTGGTAAATGCTCGATCAAGCCCCTCGGATGTGCTCATGACAGAATAAACCTTATCTAGTGGAATCCCATCTGCAATTAAAGCGAACTCAATATTGACTTGGGGAACGCGTCGCATTCCCCTGCGGCCAGGGAATTTGTCTAGGTCAAAAAAGTCTGCCATCGTCATAGGTTTTATATCAGAAATATCGCTAATCGTGTTATCATTGTAGGCGTAGATGGTAGAATAATAAAGACTTCCCACACCACATTCGGTTTGAACCTCGGCAGGAAAATCTTCGTGAGCGGGGGTTCCATCAAGGCCATCAGGCAGGGAGTTAATGTCAAGGGGTTCCAAAAGCCCTTCATCGCATCCACGAACCGCATCAGCGATTTCCAAGTCAACGACATCCCAGTAAATATTTCCAATTTCTACCTGCCCACGAATTTGAGCGAGGCCTCCATTGTAATCCTCAACATTAACAGTAATGCCTGTTGAGTCGGTAAAAGGAATATTGACCCCTTCATTGACCGCCTTTCCGTAGGAGCCTCCCCAAGAAATCGCTGTAACTGAACGAGGCTCACTAGTTTCACACGCCGATGAAAACAGAGTTATCATCATTAAGATGGTGAGTAGTTTAATGGAATGATTCATGAGTTTCTGTGATTATGAATGTTCATAGTCTAGCGCCCGACAGTCAACAACCGTCCATCCGACATGAACAGAATCTCCTGTCACCAATCCACCATGACCAACGATATTTGGGATTGTAGCGATGAAGTCATTTCGTCCACAGGTTGCCAATCTGATTCGTAACTGATCCCCTAAAAATGTCATGTCCTCTACAGTGCCTTGCACTTCGTTAGTATAATCTCCGATTTCGGGGTTAATCTTGATGCGTTCAGGTCGAATTGAGAGAGTTACACTGTCGCCAATCGCACATGGGGTAACTTTCAAAGCGCGAATTATTTCGACTCCAGTGTCTACAACGCATACGTTATCCTGCTCTATCAATGCGGTGACACGCCCATGTAGTTGATTGCTTTCGCCAATAAAACGTGCAACAAATGCGCTAGTTGGGGCTTCATATAATCCCTCAGGAACGGCAATTTGATCAATGATACCGTTACGCAGAACGGCGATCCTATCTGACATGACCATCGCTTCCTGTTGATCATGGGTCACATAGACGATCGTCACATCTAAGCTACGATGAATACGACGAATTTCGTATTGCATTTCCTCTCTGAGGCTTCGGTCAAGCGCGCCTAAGGGTTCATCCATCAGTACAAGAGAGGGCTCAAAGACTAGGGCACGGGCAATGGCGACTCGCTGTTGCTGACCGCCAGAGAGCTGATTTGGGCGACGGTCAGCAAACCCATCAAGCTGGACGAGATCTAAAACCCGATTGACCCGATTTTTACGCTCCTGCGATCCGATACCACGAACTTCCAGTGGGAATGCAAGATTATCACCGACAGTCATGTGTGGAAAGAGAGCATAGTTTTGGAAGACCATTCCAATCCCGCGTTTCCGTGCGGGAAGATCTTGAATCGGCTGTCCATCAAGTAAAATTTCTCCGCTAGTTGGTGACTGAAAGCCCGCGAGCATCATCAAAATTGTGGTTTTTCCAGATCCTGATGGCCCCAGCAAAGTTACAAATTCACCAACATGAATGTTCAGATTGAGATCTTTGATGACCCGAACATGGCCATCATAACTTTTGCTGACCATATTGAATTCAACATGGGTCTTGTTGCGATCAAGTTCTGATGGAGTGTGGCGTATGTCGCTATCTATAGGCTCTTTTTGAGTTTGATTCATAGATAGCGTTATGTATGACTGAAAACATTAGTGACGGTTCCATTGCTCTGAATTTGAGTTCCTCCTTGAATAGCAAGTGAATCTGGAATGTTATTTTTCTGTGCATCAGGATTAAGTAATGGACCCGTCAGCGGTAAATCAAATCCCGTCAAAAATGGCGCGAGTGTAGAGAACCAGAACTCTTGTTGAAATTCAATCCAATCATCAAGAAAGCCATGCTCAGGGTGGTGATGCCCGTCAATGTCAAGATAGAAGTTGCGAGGCCAGTCTGGGAACCGATGCTGTGCATCTTTAAGGAGATCAAATGCAGACCGAGCCGCCTCGGCGAAGGTCATCGTTTGAGTGACAATCATGTATATTGATACAGAGTTGTCAAAATTCATCCAGACTCCAGGAGATTCTGGTTTATTGTACTTCGGGACGAATTGGGCGGACGAATCCATTGTGATCTTTACATGCCACAGATTTCAGTAAGTGCACTCACGATAATGGATCAAGCAGATCTGTAAGGAGCATGACAACATGTGGATGTGCCCGGGACTGGAATCGAACCAGCACGCCCGTAAGGGCACTGCCCCCTCAAGACAGCGCGTCTACCTGTTCCGCCACCCGGGCTAGTTGTGATCCCGCCAGGGCTCGAACCTGGGACCCTCTGATTAACTTACCACACCGGCTTTCACCGGCCATCATAGTGTGTTGTGGTCTGGACCATCTCTTCACCCTTTCATAATCATGAAGGCGGGTGGGCCGCGTATGGCCTCTGAGGGCTCTCTTGAATCCGCCGTACAGCAGATACGACCAGAAAACTCCCCTAAACTCGGCACGGTTTAGGGATGATAGAACTGGCCAATCAAGGTTGCCTGCTGATTGCCCATCGTTATCCGTTGCATTATTACGTGTGACGACGTAGCAACGGCTTTAGGGGGTTCCAGCATATAGCAGCCTCCACTTATTCAGTTTCTTGAATAAGGCTCCGTGACTTAAAGTCAGATGCTCTTCCAACTGAGCTACGGGATCAATATGTAAAGAACAATTAATGAACTGACTCACCTCTTACAGAATTCTCTTCTGAATGTTTCATTATTTTCCAGAGTTTCTTCATTGGATAGCGAAGCACGAGCTCTCCTGTCAGTTTTGAGCGATCAAAGTTGATGAAGCCATAAGCCATATATATCTCAGACGGAATGCAACGCCACAACAGTTTGATTTCTTGATCTTTTTGCCGGTAGTCATGGGTCACGATCATTCCACTTAATTTACGACATCCAGATCCGACAAACACATCCACCTCCGCATGATCAGAACTCGTCGTATTGCAGATGTAACCATAGTTCATAGGATAGATGATATCTGGATATCGTGGATGTGGAGTGGATTGAGGGCGATCCAGCTCCACGCCTTCGGATAGAATGAGTTTTTCCCAGCGTTTCCAAGGGAAATGATCCTTTAATAGTGTGGCGTATCCATCAATCATCTTTCTGGGGAACGGATTGAATATTTAGCTCGCTCAATCTCTCGGAGTCTACGGCTGCGGGGGTGCCAGACATTGGTTCCTGGGCACTTTGGGTTTTTGGGAATGCAATCACTTCTCTAAGAGATGTGGAACCAGAAAGTAGCATGACAATTCGATCAAGTCCCAAGGCTATTCCGCCATGAGGCGGCGCACCGTAACGGAAAGCGTCAAGCAAAAACCCAAATCTATCCTCGCTCTCTTCCTCCGAAATTCCAAGAATATCAAATACCTTTTTTTGGATCTCTCGGTCATGAATACGGATGGATCCGCCGCCGATCTCCATGCCATTCAGGACAATATCATACGCACGCGCCTCTACACGGTCGGGATGGGTTGCCAATAATGGAATATCCTCATGTTTTGGAGAAGTAAAGGGATGATGCTTAGAAGAATAGCGGTTTTGTTGTTGATCAAATTCTAAGAGTGGAAAATCTGTAACCCACACAAATTTCCATAAATCTTCATCAATACAGCCCAATTCGTTGGCCATGTGCAGTCGTAAAGATCCCATCTGTTGATGGACATGAGGCCACTGGCCACACAACAGAAGTAAGAGATCACCAGTTTGAGCATCAGAGGACTGAATTGCATTCTCAACAAAGGATTCCGCAAGCACATGTGATTTGACTGAGCAATTTGGTGCTGTTCCATCGGATGGTATCCGAATATGTATCAGGCCGCCTGCGCCGATCTGCCTTTGGACCACCGTCTTATCTAATCGATCCATATACCCACGCCCCTTATCTCCATAGGTTGGTATGACAAGTCCTAAGACAGATCCACCTTTAGAGAGTGTTTGATCAAAGACGCGAAACCCTGAATCTTTGAAGACTGAACTGAGGTCGCAAATTTCAAGATCAAATCGGATGTCGGGCTTATCAGATCCATATTTGCACATCGCCTCCTGATAGGTTAAGCGTGGAAATGGAGGCGAGAGTGTAACATTGAGGACATCCTGCCAAAGAGATTTCATGAGTCCTTCGGTGACAGAATAAATCATTTCTTCGTTTGCAAATGCCATCTCTATGTCAATCTGGGTAAACTCGGGTTGACGGTCAGCACGCAGGTCTTCATCTCTAAAGCATTTAACAATTTGAACATACTTATCTAGGCCTCCGACCATCAGAAGTTGCTTGTAGGTTTGAGGGCTTTGAGGCAGGGCATAAAACGATTCAGGGTGGACCCGACTTGGTACTAGGTAATCACGGGCACCTTCGGGGGTTGATTTCATGAGGGTTGGCGTTTCTACTTCCAGAAACCCTTGATCATCAAAGTATCGATGAATCACCTGATAAGCTTGATGTCTTAGAATCAGTTTTTGTTGGAGGGTTGGTCTGCGGAGATCAAGATAGCGATACCGAAGACGTAAGTCCTCGGATGCGAGTTTTGTCTTCTGTGTGTGACTTGAAATAGAAAATGGCAGTGGATCAGAGAAAGATAGGATTAGCAGATCCACAACACGAACCTCAATCATCCCTGTTGAGATCTTAGGATTAATCGTTTCTTTTGAACGTAAGGCGACAGAGCCAACGACAGAGATGACAAACTCGTTGCGTAGTTTATCGGCGAGTTCATGAGCTTGAGCATTATTTTGAGGTGAAAACACGACCTGTGTAAGTCCATATCGGTCTCGTAGATCCACAAAAATGACGCCTCCTAGGTCACGTCGGGTATCAACCCAACCTTTTAGGATCACTTGCTGATCCAAGTGTGCATCAGTGAGTTCTCCACATGTATGACTGCGATCAGAATGCAGATTTGGTGTTTTCTCAGGATTTGTTGACATCATGTCAATGTATTTATTAGTAATGAAGAGGCGGTTAAAAAGTCCACCATGTATTTAATGAAATCGCGTTGATGGGAATATTTTCCATCAGACTCGTATCTTATACGATCTAAACGATGATTTCCCCTATGAATTCTCAACAAGATGCTCAATGGTTCGGCCATCCGAGAGGGTTGTCAACACTTTTTTTCACAGAGCTGTGGGAGCGATTCAGTTACTATGGTATGCGTGCGCTCTTGGTGCTATTTATGACCACCGCAGCTGTGGGTGGAAATCCTGGGTTGGATTTTGGGGAGGGAAAAGCGGGGGCGATTTACGGTTTATATACATTTTTTGTATATGTATTTGCCTTGCCAGGAGGATGGATAGCTGATAATATTTGGGGGCAACGCAGGGCTGTTTTTGTCGGGGGATGCATCATTGCATTAGGGCATTTTACGATGGCGGGGCCTCTGGTAGGGTTACCAGAGCAATTCAGTTTTTTTGTTGGGTTGATGTTGATTGCCATTGGGACCGGTTTACTCAAGCCGAACGTGAGTACCATGGTTGGAGATTTGTACCCTGAAGGGGGTGCAAGAAGAGATGCAGGGTTTTCCATTTTTTATATGGGAATCAATCTTGGGGCTTTTGCTGGGCCGATTTTGACGGGATGGCTGGGAGAGGCTTACAACTGGCATTATGGATTCTCGGTGGCAGGATTGGGCATGATTTTAGGATTGATTCAGTATCGTTTTGGAACTAAATATCTGGGTCATGCAGGTCTATTAAGTACGAATGTTTCGAAGGAGGTGTTAAAACGAAAGACCCAATTGACCTACATTGTGGTAGCCGTTTCATTGATCGTTGCTGTGATTCTGGGTACGTTATTGTTGCAGGCACTTGAATTAGAGGCGATTGCCGCAGGGTTGGGGTATTCAGTGATCGTGATTGCAGTACTATTTTTTGCCTATCTACTGATATTTACCGATCATACAGTTCTTGAAAAGAAACGTCTGGTGGTTATTTTCTGGCTATTTATCCTTTCCGCTATTTTCTGGTCGGGGTTTGAACAAGCGGGCTCGTCTCTTAATTTATTTGCTCGTGATTCAACCGATAGGATGTTGGGGGGATGGGAGCTACCAGCGAGTTGGCTTCAGTCTGTCAATTCTACATTCATCATTATTTTAGCCCCAGTCTTTGGATCTCTATGGGTTGCCCTAGCGAGGTTGCAGCGCAATCCTTCAATTCCAGTCAAATTTGCGCTCGGACTGCTGGCACTTTCGGCAGGTTTTTTTGTGATTGCATGGGGTGCTGCGAATGCACAAAATGGTTCACTCGTATCTCCAGCGTGGCTAGTGGTGATGTATTTTCTTCATACGGTGGGGGAGTTGAGTCTGAGTCCAGTTGGGTTATCATCAATTACGAAATTAGCACCCGCTGGGCGAGTCGGGCAAATGATGGGTGTCTGGTTTATTGGAACTGCATTGGGGAATTTATTTGCTGGACTTGTAGCTGGACAGTTAGAAACGCTTGCTCCTGTAGATCTTTTTTGGAATGTTGCCATGACCATTGGAATTGCTGGAATAGTGGCGCTGGTGGTATTTCCATGGATCAAGCGCCTTATGGGGGAAGTGGATTAACAGAGTCAAGTACCCATTAAAATAATGGTACGGTTATTGACATAAGTGTGTTAGATGGTTAGCATCCTTTGTTTTTTAAGGCGACATCCTACGCGATAAATCATAAATGAAATTAATCATCTGAGATTAGATCAATTAATGAAATGGTAAGGTTCTATCAAAGGCTACAAGACCGAAGATGTTTTATCTTCGTACGCCGTTTCTTATGAGACGGTCAATAAATTTGACCATAGACATATATGTAAAAAAACACGGCGCGTCAACACGAAAACAACATTGACGAGGTGTTCACACCGAGACGCTTAATCATTTGTTGAGGCTTTCCCAGTTGTCCTTATACCTGTGGACATATTGTCAGATTTACTTTAATCTGAAAGGGAAATTGATACAGGGCCGGATATCTGCTGGAATTGAACAGAAGTCGGTGAACAACATTATCGTGTAACTCAATATTTTCCTCTTTGTGGTCGGAGCTTTTGATTCTTCATATACGAAGAAAGTACATTAAAGAGTTTATCCATTGTAGGCTCAAGTGTGCTACTGAATGCCTTCTCAATAGGATATCCAAAGTAGGCAAGTAGGGCAAAAAGTCCGATCAGTATTTCCTCATCTAACTTGTCAGAATTGTGTGATTTTGAGTTAGATTTCTCAGTTGAGGTGGACTCTGTATCAATTTTGTTCTTAGAGTCATTCATGACAGATATATTCCCATTGAATTGGTCAATCCTGAACCATCCAAGCAAAAGCCTCGCCGAAAATACATTCCATAGGGCAGTGTGCCACGAATGTTCAAGGGGGTGGGTCAATGACTTAACAAACTGCATGAGGGTAGTCCTATGGGGCGAAAAGCCACCGTAAAAACAAGTGACTAATCTGATAGAGGCCATTGGATCAATCTTTATCGGTACTACTCTCATGGGCTGATCTAGTGAAATTTATCCAATCATGGCATCTGCACTAATACAGACTCCATAACAAATCCTGTGAATCTCTCACCAACAATCCAATCCGCAAAACCATTTTTGAAGACAGAGGTGGTTTATTACTCTAACAGTTTGTAAATGGCGCTTCCGCTTTTTTTGTGAAAAAAGTCATGATTTTGCGTATCTGGGGCTTAGATCAAGTCCGCCCAAATGGAAGTAAATTGCATCAATAAATCGTTCTTTATTGCAGAATCCATGTGCGCGGATTTTGACGGTTTTGATCCGACTATTGATGCTTTCAGCCGGGCCATTACTGACATCAAGAACAATGGCATTGATGATCCCCCAGAGATGCTTTCTAATCATTCTGCGACATCTTTGACTGGCTCAAGCGCATAGCCCAACTCAATGTTTTATTCCAAGTCCCAAGTTGCGCTTTTATAGTCCCACATGTTTCTGAACGTTTGGCCCAGGCTTTGGAGGGAACTGGTGCGAATGGCATGGAAGGCCCTGCTAATGACATGTTGTGAGGACTTTTAAGCCAACTATACTTGGTCCCCGTCAGAATCGGATTGCCTTCCTTGAGGAGCGCTTTGTGCTGGACTTTATCAACCGAATCTCCCAGATGCTTCGCGACATGAAACCGATCAAAGCAGATCTTCTTTTTTGCGTCTGGCAGACAAGCTAAGGTTGCACGAATATAGGCAGGCCACATGTCCATGTTCATACTCCTGATCCCGTTCAACTGCTCGGTGGATAATTGCTAACGCATCAACACCTTTTGATCACGCCCAATGCCGACACCGTTGCTGTGTCGGCATCGGATACGACAGTAAAGTACTTATGTCCTTTCTTATAAGCCACCTCATCGACACAGATGTTCGCAACGACCTGCTCTTTTTTTTCTTGCCAGTCCACGATGAACAATGCCCGCAATGACTTTCCATCCAAGCCCCATCTGGCGCGAAATCGCCAATATACTCGCCTCTTTGATCCACCCAATTACCGACTCCTCAAAGTATACCGAGAACTCGGGCCCGCCCATGGAACCCGCGCCGTCTTTACCCCACACTCACTACACTTGACCCGGGGAACCTGCGCTCTCAACGCCGTTTGATAGTTACAGGTATCCAAATGCCGCCATTGACGCGCAGATCGCAAATCATAAAATGGACTCGCCTTTCCACACTTTGGACACTCCAGTGACGATGTGTCAGTACAAGTCACCGTCCTCTGTTTCGCTGTATCATCCTCTATAATCTTCCATGGTGCCTCTATACCTAAACTTTTACTCACCGAATTCTTTTTCATTTGTTGATTAAATTGTTAAGTGAATCATTAACCATAGTCAGTAGGATAAATTTTACCAAGTATGCTACGAAAATTCCTTAAATTTACAATTTCTCTCACACTTTAGGCGGAAGGCCCTGATTTGTTTATCACTTAATAGGTGAAGTTGATTAATCATCACCTATTCCACGAATCATCCAGATACATCTCCAACGAAATAACCCTGAACACCCATATAATAGGCTTATTAAGGGTAAATCAGGTTAGTTGAAAAAAAAGCTCCAATTAAAAGAAAAAAGTTTTGATCGCTAAGTTGTAGTGAATAATATGGGTTAATGAGGCGGTTGTTAGTATTCATTTAGATGGTGTGATTTAGGGGATTAATCAAACTTCCCCCCTTTTTAATTTCTCAAAGATAACGCAGGTGCTCCCGCCAACTCAGTTTGAGTTGGTGGGAGCACCTGATATGTCAGTAACAATTGCACAGTCCTATGAGCCCTGATTACCATTCAGGTCAAATCACCCAATAGTACTGCCGATTTTAATCTATAAACATCATCGTTCACATTTGAAAATAGATTGTTGCTTGATTTGTTGACTCTAAATTATTAACAGAAATAGACACTCCTGATCTCAGCAGGAAACCCACGATTTTGACTCAGCACTTTGAAAACATGCATCAATGACATGCATATTGCATTGCGAATCTGAGATAGGAGTAGAAAACGGTTTACCCTCCTGAACAGCTGCCGCGAATGCGTCAAATTGTAGTGAAAACTGATTCATTGATGGCATGATGATGGTCAAATTTTTACTGAGTCCTTGTTGGAATTCTATATGTGCTTCGACATCTGGAGAGATATTGAATGGCTCTTCCAAAATTATTCGGCCGTCAGTTCCAACCAAAGAGACGTGTTGAAATCTATGCATTTGTGTCGCACAGACAACGGTTGCACTTCCCATCGGAAAATCTAAGACAATCGTTGTGTGTATATCTGTTTTGAATTCTGGATCGCGCTCCATGAGTGCACATACTCGTAGGGGTTCGGAGCGATATAACCAGCGTGCGACTGAAATACCATAACAGCCAATATCCATCAGTCCTCCGCCGCCAAACTCTAATTGATTACGAATATTTTGCGGATCCTTGTTATCATAAGAAAAATGAACATGAACGCTTTTTAGGTCTCCAATTTTTTGGGATTTAATCGCTGCAAATGTATAGCTCCACTGAGGGTGGTGTCTGTACATGAACGCTTCACCAACAATGATATCTGGGCGTTTTTTAGAGACGGAGACAAGGGGTTCCAGATCGTTCTCGCTGAGGCCTAGTGGTTTCTCACACAGCACATGCTTACCCGCTTCAACGGCTTTAATGCTCCATTCAACATGAAGATGATTTGGCAGGGGGATATAGATTGCATCAATCGTGTTGAGATTAATTAATTCCTCGTACGAAGAACACACAATAGGGATCTGATGAGATTTCGCAACCGTGTTGGCTACATCAGCATCCCTTGATGCAATGGCGACAACGGTGCCTCGGTGGCTATCTTGAATTGCTGGAATGACATGATTTTGAGCGATACGAGCACATGACATCACTCCCCAGCGAAGTTGAGCCCCCCTCATGGTAGCACTTGATAGAATTCAGCAAAAAGATATAGTCTGCCATTGGCGACTATACCGTAAGGAATGGTTGGTATTCGGCCATTAATCAAGTCGACGGACTTTAATACTACGGAAGTGGACTTCATCCCCATGATCTTGAAGGAGGATATGTCCTTTGGGCCAGTGTCCAAATCCTTCCCAGACGACATATTTACTACGTGCAACTAGGGCATCAAATACTGGCGTCCCACGTTCGTATTCCAGTACTTTCCGATCGTTGAGCCAGTGTTCTACATGGGCTCCTACAAAATCGCTGCTTTCCATAGCGTTGCCGCGAAATCTTTCATCTGTGCGGGTTCCATTGACTACGACCCGTGCTCGATTCCATTGACCAGGCTTACGGACAGTTTTTCCACTGACAGGAGGAATCAGATCATAAAGAGATCCTAGTGTTCGATTCCCAGCGGCACCCTGGGCCGCATCTGGATGGTTTTCATCATCAAGTAGCTGAAACTCAAGTCCAATGGCCGATGCATCACTTCCATAAGATTCAGTGATAAAATATTTGATTCCACTGTTCGCACCCTCGGTGAGCTTAAAATCTAAACTAAACTCAAAGGTAGAATATTCATCCAGGGTCACGATATCCCCCCCGTAAGCAGATTCAGCACCACCAGAAGATTCTACCATCAGGGTCTCATCAACGACTTTCCAGCCTTTTTCGGGGAATGATTCTTTTCCTGCCCCTCTCCAACCGTCTGTTGTATTACCGTCAAAAAGTAGGGAAAATCCTTGATGCATTTCCTGCTGACTCAACGTATTTGGAACTAGATTAATCACATAATTGTCAGTCCATGGGCGCGGTGTTAAATTTTCATCCATGATTCTGATATTGCGCCAACGGACATGACGGCCGCTGAGAGATGAATCAGGGACACTATGGACTTGGAGGGCAATAAAACCAGAAGATGTCATGTCATCATAAAGAGCAGCACATGGGATGTCATTGACCCATGTTCGGATTGAATGGCCGATGGCTTCAACATAGTAATGATTCCAATTCTGAACATCAAATGCCTTGCGACAGTCCTGATTCACGGAAAGAGGATATAACCAGCCTCTGCGTGCTTCATCATAAATCCCTCCACTCCAGGCGCGTGGACTAGGATCAATCTCAACCTGATAGCCGTGGACTCGCCCATTGAGATAATCCTCCTTGGATTCGCTCCGAATTTGAATGCCAGAATTAATATCTGGATCAACCCATAATTCTACGCTTAGTACGAAGTCTCCATAAGTCTGCTTAGTAGCCAGAAATGTATTGGGAGTGTTGGCAGCTGTGGTTCCAGTAACCTCACCATCAGATGCAGTATAGGAAGCATCTCCACCAAGTTTTTCCCATTCAGAAAGGTTGTCCCCATCAACAAGGGTTGTCCATTGCTGGGCGTGGCTCGAAAATGCAATCATCGTGGTGATGATAAGCAAAGAAAATATACGTAGCATGTGAAAGTAATTTAAGTTTACCTAATATAATAAAATGATTGTATAGATTGGAGTAATCAATAATGGGAGATAGATCCAGTTTTCGTATGTGAAGCCCATATATAACCCACACACCTTGGAAATGAGATTTTTTCAGGGAGAGTTTCGGATCAATCTGAGTATACGAGGTGGAGTCCATGTACAGATGGACGGACACTGTTTAATCACGATCAGGTAATGAAACCTTCAATTCTGTCGGAAAGTTAGAGGTGTAAGAATTGTTATCTTAAAATGGGTAAACAAAGTTTTATACTTCATTCGGCTGTATTTCTGGATCTTTACTAATTTTCACACTCATAGATGAGTTCAAATCCTTACTAGAAATCACAACTCCTACAAGATCATGATATGTTTTTTCAACGTAAAATCTTTACTCTTTGGACTATTGATTGTATTGTCTCTTAATGCATCTGTTAACGCACAGACATTAAACTATATGGTTGATCCTGAGAGTACTATACAGGTGGATGGAACCTCAAATCAGACACCAGAGTGGTCCGTTTATGCGACGCAGATTGATGGAACAATCAGCATGAATGAGGAGGGTAGCGTAGATTCTGTACGAGTGGTCGTCCCCTCTAAAATGATGAAAAGCGGGAAAAGTCCTATCATGGACCGGGGCATGTACGGAGCGCTGAAAGCCGACGAGTACCCGGAGATCGTCTATGAGTTATCTGGCGTGTCAGACATCTCTATGGTGGATGATAGTACCTTTACCCTCAACACATCAGGCAATCTAACAATTGCAGCGGAAACAAATGAAATCACCGTGCCAGTTGAGGGCATTAAATCATTGGATGGGAAAATCCATTTTTCTGGTCAACACGAAATTCTGATGACTGATTATGGACTCAAGCCGCCTAGTATGATGTTTGGGGCATACAGGACCGGCGATGAACTCGTCATTTCCTTTGAGCTCATCGCCGTTCCGTCTCACTAGTCATTATCTTATGATAGGAGGCGCGCCAGTGGCTTCAAGTGCACTGGTGATTACAGGGAGTACTGACTCTGTAAATGATGACAGTGCCGACTCCAATTCAATCAGCTGTGCCTCACCAACTTCTAAGGATTTTTGGTGTAGTTCGGTTGGTCCGTACGTTGTCCGAAGACCACTCATGGCCACAAATATTCGAGACATGACCGAGGGTTTATTTCGCTCTCCAGGTGGCTGCTTTGACGCATAACCTTCCAGATTGTGGGTGATCTCAAGGAGCGTTGTGCGAGCGCTGTGCAGTTGCGTCACTAAATCTGCGGATGGATTCGGTGCGCGGAGGTGTGCAGTTTGCATGGCATCAATCAACTCGGTATGATCTTCAAGAGATTCGGAAAAGATGCTTGCGCGTTGCATAAGACCCGCGATCCTCATACGATAGGCATTGATTTCATCAGCGGGTTTTCCTTCAAGGGCAGGTTCAAGTAAGGGTTCCACATCAAAAGAAATTGGTCCAGACAAGACCGACTCTTCTCCGTTGCTGACTCGCACTAAGCTGGCATAATAAGTGCCAGGAGTGGCCAGAAAACGACTGAATGGGCTTCCGTCGCTAGGACTGCCAGGCGTAATCACACTGCTGGAAGGATATCGCAGGTTCCAGGAGACGCGATGAACCCCCTTAGAGGTGCTTCCAGAAACGCGCCCGGCCACATGACCTGCCGCATCTGTAATCACGACAAATATTTGATCTTCAACTTCGTTCAATTCTACGTCAAGGGCAACCCAACCTGGGAAAGGAATATCCTCGTCAGCATCGATGTCCTTTTCTTTTTCCGTACGAATCTGTTTTAATGTTTTCGTCTCTTCGCGAAGGTAATAGGTAAAGGTTGCACCGAAAGGCGGATTTGGAGCAGCAAAGTAGTTCGTTCCTTGTGCGCTCCCTGCAAAATCTCTTTCAATAAATAGTTTCGCGGTTGGGGTTTCAAATAGATGGGCATCTTTTGAAAGTAACTGGTCATCTACAGATCGTAGGGGAGTATAATCATCTAGAACGAAGAAGCCACGTCCAAATGATGCTGCAACCAGATCGTTCTCTCTTTTTTGAATGACAAGGTCTCTGAATGAAATATTTGCATCAGATTCCAGCTTGATCCACTGTTGTCCACCGTCTACAGTGAAGTACACACCAAATTCTGTTGCAGTAAATAGTAGATCGGGGTTTACATGATCTTGCACGATCCGCCAGATCAAGGTTCGCCCAGGAAGGTTTCCTGAAATGGATGTCCATGTTAGGCCGCGGTCATTGCTTTTGATCAGATAGGGAGAAAGATCTCCGAACTTATGGTGGTCTAATGCAGCATATACGACCTCAGCATCATATAAATCGGCATAAAGGTGATTGACAAATGCACCAGATGGAATTCCGTCAATATCACCTACTTCAAGGGAGCGCCAACTCTCTCCGCCGTTTTCAGTGACCTGAATCAATCCATCGTCTGTGCCTGCATACAAGAGGCCTGGCTGTAGGGGTGACTCTGCCAATGAAGTGATCGTATTGTATACAGACATGGCATAGAAGTCCCATGGATTATTATAACTCTGTACACGTCCCATGATCGGAAGTTCAATGCGCTCCTGATCACGGGTTAAGTCATCAGAGATCGCAACCCAACTGTCCCCCCGATTCGTGGATTTCCACACGCGATAGGAAGCAAAGTAGATTGTCGTAGGTATGTGAGGACTAACTAAAATAGGAGAATCCCAGTTGTAGCGTTCATGATCTCCGCCTGCATCGGCTTGGGGCTGGATGAGAGTCTGCTCACCAGTAATCATATCAATGCGATGCAGTCGACCTTGTTGAGATTGAGCATAGATAATATCTGGGTTACCGGGCTCAGTCGCAGATTGATGTCCATCTCCTCCAAGTGTAAAAAACCAATCCGAATTCCGAATACCGCGTTCACTGACCGTCTGAGACGGACCACCATGGGAGCCGTTGTCCTGGGTGCCGCCAAAGATGCGATAAAAGGGTTCATGGTCATCAACGGCAACTTTGTAGTATTGAGTCACAGGGAGATTAGCAATAAAATCCCATGACTTTGTCCCATCATAGGTTTGGAAGAGTCCACCATCAGTTCCCATCAGGATATAATCTGGATCATCCATGCGAAAGCCCATGGCATGATTGTCAACATGTTTATCGGTCCCGCTCATTCGATAAAATGTACGCCCGTGATCATGAGAGACTTGAACACGCACATCCATCAGGTATATGGTCCCCTCTTGGTGAGGAGAAGCATAGAGTTCCTGATAATAATGGGGGCCGGTGGCTCCGGCGACGGCGTCGGACATTTTCTCCCAGGAGGCACCGCGGTCGGAAGACATGAAGATCCCTCCAGTCCTCATATCCAGTTCAATCGCAGCGTAGATGATATCAGGGTCTTGAGGTGAAATTGCTAATCCAATCTTTCCAAGGTTTGATGTCGGAATTCCTTTGGTCAGCGCTTTCCAAGTGCGGCCGCCATCTGTGCTTTTATGGAGCCCACTACCGGGGCCTCCACCCATATAGGCCGCGACATTACGATGTCGTTGCCAAGTAGCCGCATATAAGACATCAGGGTCACGCGGGTCGATGACAACATCAGTGACACCTATCCACTCAGTATCTCCGAGCGTGTGCTGCCAAGATTCTCCTCCATCAACACTGAGGTAAAGCCCCCGCTCTCCACCGCTATACCATAGAGGTCCTTGCGCGGCAACCCAGATGACATCACTGTTATCTGGATGAACGATAATCCGCGAGATATGCATAGATTCCTTGAGTCCCATGTTGCTCCACGACTGTCCGCCATCGGTACTACGATAGATCCCGTCACCATAGCCGACATGTCGTCCGCCGACATTTTCTCCAGTTCCCACCCAGACCGTATGTGGATTTTGAGGGTCAAGGGTGATGGCACCAATGGAGTAGGATGCTTGTTCGTCAAAAATAGATTCCCATGTTGTGCCAGCGTTAACGGTTTTCCATACGCCCCCACTTCCAACGGCCACATACCACAGGTTATCATCATCAGGATGCATTGCGATGTCAGCAATGCGCCCAGACGTGAATGCTGGCCCCACATTGCGTAGTTTCATCCCAGAAAAATCGGTCTCACTGACGAGTGTTTCCTGTGCGGAAGCCGAAGCAGAGATTAATAAACAAAGCAGAAGAGTAATGCGAATGAGAAAATTCATACGAGAAAGAATTTAAGTCTAGTAATTATTAGGACTTCAAAGATACAATTTTGATTCTCCCCAAACAAATAGATTTGTGAATGAGTGTCATGCTATGCGTATTCTATAAATTTGCCCACCATGTAAGAGGGTTGTCTCTAATCTTGCGTTATAGAGAATCTTATATTAGTTTGAAATGTCATCGCGTTCTTGGTTTTTGCAGTAAGCGCTGTTCCACGAGATTAATATCCACTTAAGAAACCTCAAGAATCAGCGTGGAGGTATAATGGCTTTAAGTCTTTATTGGTGACCATACTGGCTACCACGAAACGACCCTTCAATCTAATTCATTCATTATGGAGATCAGTTGAAATTGATCTAATATATTTTGCGTGGCTTTTTTGCTTTAATCTCATTTGAGCGCCTAATGACTTCAGCGTCAGCCTCTTTTAGTTGATCAGCTGTGAGCTTCGTTTGCGCATCACTGAAGGTTTCAGGAAAGTCATCCAATATATCTCCAATACCTTCCATTTTGGACAGACTAAACCAGATATAAGCTTCTGTATCATTTTGAGCTGTCCCGTCTCCCGTAGCGTAGGCTTTACCGACAAGATATTGCCCGACTAAATATCCTTGTTCTGCGGCTTTTTTAGCCCATTTGAATGCGTCTTCAAAGTCTTCCTCTGAGATGTGATGGAGTGCAAGACTAACTTGCGCATTAGCGTCACCGTTTTCAGCGGATTTGGTCCACCAATGAATGGCTTGTTGAAGATCTTCTTCTACACCTTCTGCGTTGAGATAGGCGTTTCCCAGACTGTGTTGCGCACTTGCATGCCCTTGCTCTGCGGCCATCTGGTACCACATGGCCGCTTCCTCAAGATTTTGCTCAACGCCCTCTCCAAGATAGTAGGCTTTTCCTAGTAGAAACTGTTCGTTTGCGCCTCCATAGTCAGCGGCTTTTTTCCACCACTGCAAACCTTTGTCAGAGTCCTGTGGAGCACCTTCCCCCGAGAAGTGAGCAAGGCCGATGTTGATCATCGCCTGAGGATTGTCTTGGAGTGCGGCTTTCTCAAACCATCTAAGAGCTTCGGCGTGATCCTTGGGGACACCCCTCCCCTGTGAGTAATGAATTCCAAGATCATTCTGAGCATCGGGGAGTCCTTGGTCGGCGGCTTTTATGGTCCACTTGATCATTTCTGCGAAGTCTTGTTTAACACCATCTCCAAAGAAGTAGGCTCGTCCGACAGCCAGCTGGCCTTCTGCGAGTCCTAGATCTGCGGCTTTTTTGTACCACTTGAATGACTCCGCTTTGTTTTGTTTGACCCCTTCTCCATGGAGATAGTGGGTTGCAAGGAGAAATTGGGCATCAGGTAGTCCATGGAGCGCTGCTTTTTTATGCCACTGAAGAGATTTTACGAGATCTTCTTCCACTCCTTCTCCAGAGAAATAGGCGCGTCCGAGAGCGTGCTCAGAAAGTGGATCTCCTTGATCTGCGGCTTTCCTCCACCACTCAATTGATTTGACGAAATCTTGCTCTACACCATATCCCTCAGAGTAGGATCGTCCGAGGGCATACTGAGATTTTGCAAGTCCTTGATCTGCAGCTTTTTTCCAACATTCAATCGCTTTACCAACATCTCTTTCAACTCCAGTCGCTTCAGAGTAGGCGAGTCCAAGGGTGTGTAGCGCATACTTACATCCTCTGTCAGCCCCTTTTTTGAACCACTTGGCCGCTTCATTTAAATTTTTTTCTACACCATCACCATTCTGATAGGCCTCTCCGACATCGTGGTATGCAGGAGTATATTCATTGTCAGCCGCAGCCTTAAACCATAAAAATGCCTCGCTAAGGTCAACTTCAGTTCCCTCTCCATAGTAGAACATTTGTGCATGCATGTACTGTGAGAAAACCTCGCCGTAATGCGCAGATTTTTTAAACCAGATAAACGCTTGAGTAAAATCTCGCTCTACGCCTTCACCGTGATAATAGGAATCGGCCACATCGTGGTAGGCGATTTCATGTCCTTGATCGGCGGCTTTCTTCAACCACTTGAACGCCTCTGAATAGTCCTGTTCTACTCCTGAGTCCTCAGTATAGTAGATTTTTCCAAGTGCATATTGCGCCTCTGCATAGTTTGACTCGGCTGATTTTTTATACCAGTAGATGGCTTTTGGAACATCTTTTTCTATGCCTTCTCCGCAAAAGTATGCAGTTGCGAGGTGGTATTGCGATCTTATCTCTCCTTTTTCGGCAGCTTTTTTGTGCCATTTGGCTGACTCGGCATGATCTTCGTCTACACCTTCTCCGAGAAGGTAAGCACACCCAAGGTGGTACTGTGCCTGAACGTTTCCACATTCAGCAGCTGTACGCCACAATCTAACTGCTATTTTCATGTCTTAATTTGAGGGGTATTTGAGTACTTCAGGATTCGCCAAATTTGAGCGTCATGCTTATCTGATGAGTGTAATCATGGCGTTTTGTATATCCATGATAGTAGGATTAAAAATCTGAATCCAAATGAAAACGTCAATAATTAATAAAAATTCTCAACTGGTTAACGGTTCAAATTGATGCCCTTAAAATGCAAAGATACAATATTGTGTTCACATTAACAAAGAGATACTGATATTTTGGGTTGACAGAATTAAGGATGAAGCAGGCCAAATAATTCCCACTACATTCTAAACAGATTGGAAGAAAGAATATAATTGTTCGGTTGAGATGATCGTTCGGGTATGAGTGGTACAAATTCCTCTTTAATCTCATTGGTGGCTTTTAATGATATCGTGGAGAATTGGTCGTGCATCAGCAGTGGAGAATAATGTTCATAGAAAGATTCATGATAATGCAAGGTGCTTTGTTGCTGAGGTAGGATCTATCAGTGGTTGTTGATTCTTTTATAAAGATCGCGTCCATTGTGTAATTGAGTCTCTCTGCCGTGATCTAATGGTTACTCTTTGTTAATTTCTCAGAACTATGGAATTTCAATTTATCAATCTTGTTCATGTTTAGTTGAACAAAATATGTCCTTGCATGGCAAATTTATGGTACCACTTTACAGAGTCTGAAAAGTATCTGGGGTTTCCATTCTTTAGTGATATGCCATTTTGAAGCGGTACTGAGTTTCTATGGTTCCCCGCCCGCATGTTGTTGTCACCATTTGAGTAAACTTAGGGTTTCTGGATCCACAATTAGGGAATACGTCTATGGTTGAGGCATGGCAGGCGCTGTTGAAGCTGTGCCTGATACGTAAAATCAAGTTCACTGGTGATCACACAGTTCCGATCAGGCGCTTGTGCAATGATTTGCCCCCATGGGTCAATGATCACGGAGTGTCCAAAACTTTCGCGCTCGGCATTGTGTCGTCCAAATTGGGCTGGTGCAACGACATATGCAAGGTTTTCAATCGCACGTGCTCGTAGAAGTGGGAGCCAGTGATAGGCACCTGTTCGCCATGTAAATGCAGACGGCACAAACAGGACCTTGGCCCCTTTTTTGGTCAATCTTCGATATAGTTCAGGAAAGCGTAAATCATAACAAATACTGAGTCCCATCGTAATGTCAAATGCTTCAAAGGTTACGAGCTTGGTTCCATGTTCAATATAGCGAGACTCCATAAATGAGTGTTGATCATCTAATGCAATATCAAACAGATGAATCTTATCATAACGAGTAATGATCTCTCCGTTCGGATCAAAAACAATGCATGTATTTGTCACACGGTCGTTCGCTCTTAGAGGGACGGATCCTCCAACGATATAAATTGAGTATGTGGCTGATAGTTCTCGGAGTAGTTGTATGGCAATGCCATCTTCAAAATTCTCAACGACATTAATCTTCTTTCCTTCGGTATCTAGGTACGAAAAATTTTCTGGCAGTGCAACTAATTGTGCATTCTGTTTGACTGCTTGTTCAATAAGAGATGCGGCATTTTCGAGGTTGGCATCAACATCCTGCTTAGAGCACATCTGCACGCAAGCAAATCGAATCGGATTTATTAACATTGGACTGCGTGATGTATATTTACTGTTTAACTATTTTACGCCATGATTTGATGCGAATATTGAGATTTACTTTTTTTATCACGATTTTGATGATTGGTTGTTCAGATATTGAGTCAGACGAGGACCTACTTACAGCTGAGGTGACCCAGCGTTTGATGGCATCTGAGGGCGGGGAGCTACTTCTGCGTTCTCTTGATGCCCATGGTGGGTTGGATGCATGGCATCATGCAGAGACGAGCAGCTATATCTGGGGATTTGGTGGGGGAATACAATCAAAGATGGTTGCCCATAATCGAACTCGGCAGGTGTATCATGATGTCTTGTCAATTGGGCAAGATAGCCTCCCAGAGGGAGCACAAATGGTTTGGGATGGGTCAGAGGCTTGGGCCTATCCAGATACACTACCCGCTAGTGCGCGCTTTATGGCGACCACTGGATATTACTTTCAGTCCATTCCATTTATTCTCGCAGACCCTGGTGTCCGTTATGAAGTCCTGCCGCCTGCGGGTTTAGATGGTATTGAGCATTATTTGCTCAGGGCAACCTTTGATGACGGAGTAGGTGATGCGCCTGGTGACCACTACACGCTCTATATTCACCCAGAGACCTATATGATGAATGCTCTCCGGTATCGGTCAACCTTTGGCAATGGGCGTCCGCCTATTGATGAGAATATGCATGAAACCTTATTGTACTATAAGGATTATGTTGTCGTTGATGGACTGACGGTGCCGACAAAGTTTGAAGGATTTGGATTCTCTAATGGACAAAAAGGGGATAAGTATTACGAGGCTACTTCAAGTGAGCACTCCTATACCCAACCCTTTGATGAAAGTCGTTTAGTGATGCCAGAGGGTGCGAGAATTGATCCAGGTCCAAGTGAATTATGATGATTCATGTGACCGATTAAGGATTGTCCGTCGTTGTAGAATTGGGTGGCAGGATAAGTGATAGGAGCGTCCTGAGAACATTCTATTGAGATAGAGATGCTTGTTTGTGTGTCGCTTGTAGTAGAATCTAAACGATGGATGCTCATTTATTTTGAGTTCATCTGGCTACGAATCTCGGATGAGCGCTCCTGCCCTTGGCGTGTTTGAGAACGGCTCATTTTCAATTGTTCTTTGGCTTGATTTGCTTCGGTTGTTCCAGAAATATCAAACCAAGCGTAGGCTTCAATGATGTCCTTTTCTACACAATGAGTCCGCCCGTGATAATAAATTAGTCCGAGTCGGTATTGTGCTTCCGCATGTTGATGATTAGCGGCTTGACGAAGCCATTTACAGGCGAGATCATCATCTTTTTCACATCCTCCTCGCCCGCTGGAAAACAGCAGATATAACTGGAATTGCGATTCAGAATGCCCCTGATCAGCAGCTAATTGATATAATCTGCATGCTCTTTCTGGATTTGGATTGATGTCGTCACCATTTATAAGCATCTCGGCCAACTGTAATTGCGCATCAGCATTTCCCTGGTCTGCCGCAAGTTCAAAGAATTTTACAGCCTGCTGGGGTACATGAGGAACGATGTCACCATTTTTGAACATCAGGCCCAACTGTAATTGTGCTATTGGATCTTGTGGGATGCCCTGATTAGTAGCTGAGATCAATTGGAGTAGAATAATGCCAAGTTCATTTTCTTGATTTGCGGATTCAAGGAGCCATTTTAGGGCTTCTCTATAGTTTTTCGCGTTTCCATAAACCCAACCCAGCCATGCCTGCCCTTGGGCATCTCCACTGTCGGCTGCACGGTGAAACAGTTGCACGGCTTCTGCTGGCCGTTTTTCAACCCCTTGGCCAAAGAGATACATTTCACCTAGGGATGTCTGGGCTGGAGGATAATCTTGGTCGGCAGCAAGGCGATAATTCTCCAGTGCTTTTTCAAAATCAGTCCGTACACCCTGTCCTTTACGATACATATCTCCAAGAGAATTTTGTGCACGGTCCAATCCGCCACTAGCGGCCTCCCGATACCATTTGATGGCTATGACATCGTCTCTTGCAACTCCTATCCCATCATAATATATCTCACCGAGCCTAAATTGTGATTTTATCTGGCCTTGATTATCGGTGAGGCGGCGCCATCTACGAGATTGATTGTATGGGTGACTACCAAGCGAGTCAATCCAAGACTCCAACTGGGTAGGCAAATGCTCATCATATATAACCAACGAATTTCTCTGATTTGTGGCTGCTTGTCGGAACCAAGATAGATACTCAATAATCAGATCATTATTCTGATTAAATTCGTACATGAGTAAGAACAGCATCCCCAAGCTATGCTGTGCGTCTACATGTCCTTGCTGTGCGGCTAATTGATACAATTTTATAGATTCTCCAACATCCTCATGCACGCCAAGACCATAGAGATACATTGAACCCATAAGATATTGTGCATCGGGGTGATTATTTTCGGCCGCTAATTTGCACCATTTGAACGATTCTTGATAGTCCTGATTTACTCCGAAGCCATATATATATATTTCGCATAGCATGACCTGCGCATCGGTATGATTTTGATTCGCCGCAGTGTGGTAATGCTGTTTTGCTTTTGCAATGTCTGGGGGTACGCCCAGTCCAGTTAGAAATAATTCACCTAAGCCGAATTGGGCATGGACAGAGTCTTGAATGGACGCCAGATCATACCATTTTTTTGCTTCTTCAAAGTTTTGTTTATCTAGATTATATAGATAAATGTCCCCGAGCAAATTTTGGGCAGGGACATAATTCTGATCTGCCGACAAGTGCAACCAATTTAAAGCCTGATCAAGGTCTTTTTGTCCGCAGTAATCGTGTGTAAACATGTATCCAAGCCAAAATTGACCTTGAGAATCTTCCCGATCAGCTGCCTCGGTCAACCACTTCAAAGCTGCGTCACAATCTCCAGAAATGAGTTGTTTCACCCCAATAAAGGTTTGGGCATAGGCATGGCCATCATCAGCGCACTGGTTAAAAACCTCCACCATTGCATCGTCCAGGTCCATATTCTGATAATCATTTAATTGATAACACAATCCATCTACAGGAGGCGGGGAACTTTCTTCCTGTCCTAGCGACCAAGTCATCAGTGTACCAGCAATAATCAGCAAGCATGCTGCGAGACTGGCCGTCCGCCATTTTCTAAATATGATGTGGCTATTACTGTTTTTGGTTTTATGATCTTTTCTCGCCCGATCTGAGTTGTTATCATTAATTTCGTCACGTTCCTCACGATTGGATCCAGAAATATTTTCGGCATCTGATTTAATGGGTTCATTCACGATATCGTACAACAGAGATTTTGCTTTATTTAGCTGATCAGCTGACGAAATTGAGGTTAATAAATGAATAATTAACTCAAGAACATTGATAATATCTTTCTTATTCAAGGGTTCTTGATGCGCCCAGAGATTCCTATAATTTCTGAGTTTACGCAGAGACTTGAATGCGACTTTTCCCAGAAAATCTTTGAATAGACTACGACTAAATTCAAAAAAATGTAGCAGATCCAATACATCCCAATCCTCAAATGATTTGGAGGAGTGTTGCCTACGTTTTGCAAAAAATTTCTGCTCCCAATCAGGGGGGAGTTTTCTGTTTTTGGTTGCGAGATCTATCTGTCGTTTCACAAAGGGCTTGAGGCCATCTCTTAGGAGTAAAAGAATATCATCCGCCGTGTGTCGGTAATTTTTCTGCTTCATGCTACCGTGAATTTAAGGACATCCTTGGGTATATTTCAAATGAGGCATAAATTTTGGGGCCTCCCATTTTTTAAGTGGGTGATATTTTCAGAAATGGGTAAACGAGGGTAACAAGAATAAGGTTAGGTAAGGATTATTATAGTAGTTTAGATCTATCCTGGGGTTGTCCGAAAATTAGTTGACGTTCGGAATTCTTATCCGATTAGAGATAGACTTCATTTGCTCTTTATGTACAGATTCTGTTGAATCCATAGGGGGTATCTTGTGTTCATTTTGCCTCGGGTTGGGTGCTTTCTCCATGGATGGCACCCGCTCCAGAAGTGCTTTCTGCAGCGTTGGCAGATGACTGGATCCAGCAATGGGGTTGAAGTTCTGCTCGCTCTTGATGATGGACATGGCAATCCATCGGTGATACTGACTTGAGTTCACCCAGCGTTTGATCCGCTTGAGGTTCGCTTCAAGCTCGCTATTGATGCTCTCAATGATATTGGTCGTCTGGAAACTCCTTCCCAATTCGTCCACCACTCCGAGTTTTTGGAGTGTCAGGGTTTCTTCTAAGCCTTCCCGCAAGCTCTTGGCGGCCATGCCTTCTCCTTCTTTGTCCAGCGTATCACAGAGGGTGTCCAACTTCTGCTTGGCTTCGTCATACTCTGTGGTCTTATACGCATCATTGAGTTTCGATTTGATACGTTGTTTTGACGCTTGCCTCACTTTCCCGAGCACATTCTCCCGTTTGTGCCAGGTGCAACGTTGCACCTGAGCATACTCCCCAAAGACATCCTCGACCGCTTTACGAAGTCCTTTGGCTCCATCAATGCAGACCAGCAGTCCCTTCTCATAACGCAAGCCGCGTTCAATCAGATTCAACAATAACCCCTCAACGGCCTCCGTCGTCGCCTCTACGAATCCCAGAACCCGCTTCTGACCCTCTTCGGTAATACCCACACAGTGCAAGATTTGGCGTTCACGCATATATTTGCCGTCAATCATGAGGACCACATACGTTTCGGATCCGATCTGGCGCCGTTCAAACGCTTCCAACTCTCGCGTACTTTGCTCAATGAATGCCTCACTGACCGAGGATTTGAAGGGAACGATGCCATTGATGAAGGCACGGACCACTTTGCGATAGTTACGCTGCGTGAGTCCATAGAAGACCTGATTGGTCAAATGCTCTTGTTGCTTCGGTGGCAGTTTACGCAACTTCTGATAGCGTTGGAGAGGAACCTCTTTCTTGGTCACCCTATCGCGGACACGGGGGACTCGGATCGGCAGTCGCTCCCCTTGAATCTTGATGGAGCCTGGATTGGATCCCCACCGTTGATAGCGCCCCTCATGGACATCGTCATGCTTCGCGTACGCTCCACATAAATGCTCTACTTCATTGTCAATTAACAGCAGGGCAAGGATCTCCTGCGCCATTGTGACATAATCATCCACTAACTTCCCTGCGCTGACATCATCTTGAAGCTCTTCTTCAAAGAGCTCCATAAAGCCATTGTCTCGTTCGGGGAGACCTTGTCGATAGGTTGTTTTCATTAAATTGGGTAGATTAAAGAGTAAAAAGAGAAACAGAAACGACAGAACCTATGGGTTTTTGTCGTTCTTGCTGGCAACGTCTGGAGAGATCCATTATGTGGAAGGAAACAGAGACGTTTGCATGGAAGAAAGATACGAAGCATGAGCGAGTCGATGCATCTTTGATTCGCGTTCCAGCAGCAACAGTTCGAGTTGTGCACGACGCGACTGGGGAGACAGCCAGTGACGGATGCCTCGCAGTCGCTGATTCACATACTGCACGGTATGGGTAACGCAAGAGGTTGTGCGCAGACTGCGACTCAAGTGCTCATACCGTCCGGTTTGATGCAAGGTCAGACATAGATCCAGATCCTTGAACAGACGCTGGGCAGCCGAACGATTCCATCGCAGGAGGCGGTCATGAATCCGCAAGAGCGCCTCCCGTGCCTGTTTGGCATCAGGAATGGAGAAGGCACGGTTGATCTGCCCCCGCATCTGGGTTTGTTGCTCCTCGGTGAGAACACTTACGATCCGTTCACGCTTGTGCAGATGGCAATGCTGCAGGCGAATGCGCTCACCACCCAGGTCCATTAGCACCTGATCCAGCGTGACGGTGACGGGGGTGATACAAAGCAGTCCATCGTCAAGCGACAGTCCACGATGGAGAAGCGACGCAAACAAATGCGTCACACGGGCGATATTCTGTGCGGAGGCCTGCTCAAATCCTAACATACGCCGATCGCCTTCCAAAGTAGAGCCCATACACAGCAAGAAGGGTGCACCCCAGACGCGTAGCACATCCATCCACAACACGGCATAGGTCTCTTCGTCAAGACGGCGGTGATCAAAGACTTCCAGCGCCTCCATGCGAATCTGATGGAGATCGGACTCATCCCCATATTCGGGGAAACTGGGCGACGACAAAGGCGCTGTCGATGTCTCTTCTTCTGGATCTGCATGAATGGGTTCTTGAGCAGAATCAGACGTAGTGTCAAGAGCACTGGGCATGCCAAGGTCGTGCGTGAGGTGCTGGATCAAGTCACTACAGTGGCGTAACAGAGACACGCGTAACTGTTGCCCAGAGGCCCCAGCTTCTTCTAAGGTCTGCTGTAACTGTCCAAAATCTTCAGGTAATAGCATGAGTTAATGTTGATAATATGGAATGGGTAAGGATACCAGTAGATGGTTCCCAGAATATTGAACGTCAACTAATTTTCGGACAACCCCTCTATCCTTCAACTTATCAAAAAAAGATGGCTTTAAAAATAACGGATATGAATCATTTGATTGGTATTGCGTCACCGTGTCCGAGATTGAGCAGGAGACGAGTCGTTATGCGGCGAGGATCCATGTAGCGCTTTCGGGGGATGCGGAGTTAAGGTGTCCGGAGTGTGGGAAGGTGTGTCCGGGGTATGATCACCGAGAGCGCCGATGGCGCCATACTAATATCTGTGATTATCGTACGGAGGTGGCCCCGTGTGCAGTGTCCACAGCATGGTGTGAGTATAATTTCGGTTCCTTGGGCCGATGCTCGTGTGCAATTCACGTCCATGTTTGAGGCTGTGTGATGGATTGCAACCAGCATTTCAGTGATCGCGAAACGCTTAGGGGTGAGTTGGACGATGATCGCTCATATTATGGATCGTGGATTGGAGCGCAAGCCAGAGAAGATCGTGCCTCACATCTGCGTAGATGAGACCGCATCCAAGAAGGGACATAATTATGTGACGATTATATCGGATCGGTACGGTGTTACATGTGTCACCAACAATAGAGAGTTAGTACTACGATCGTTGTTCACCTGAGCAAATTGCAGGGATTGAACATGTGAGTATGGATATGTGGCCTGCCTACATCACTGCAACAAGGATGCGTAGACCCGATGCAAGATTGCATTTAATCATTTTCATTTCTCTAAATATGTTGGAACTGGGGTAGATGAGGTTCGCAGAGAGGAGAATCGTGCGTTAAAGAAACTGGGGATTCTGGATCTGGTAGGGACAAAGTATGATTGGCTTAAGAATCGGGCCAAGCAAAAAAAGCGGTTTAGTCTCTTAAAAAACAGCACGCGCTCGGGCAATGAAAGAAGTGTTCCAGACGCTGTGGAAGTATAAACATCGCACTTGGGCGCTCAAAGCGTGGAAGTTAGGATGGCTCTCACGCAGTCGTCTGGAACCGATGAAAAAAGTGGCTAAAACCATTAGAAATCATCTTTGGGGCATGATCAATGCGGTGGTTCTAGATGTGAGTAATGGGCCGGCTGAAAGCATCAAAATGATCAAAATCCGTGCGCGTGGATTCAGAAATCCTGAACGATTAAAGAATGCAATTTACTTCTATCTTGGTGGACTTGATGTGTATCCAGAAGGCACCAAAAATCGGCCAACCCACTCTTAAAATGGGAGGCCCAAATTTTGGACATAAACTTTCATCCAAGTTGATTTGACATGGTGGAAGGGTAAATCTGGATTCCCTGAATTAAGGTGATGCGAGTGGTCTATAGTTTTGAACATGGTAACTAATCTTTATCAGGGCGGGGCTCAAGAAGTAGCCGTATATCAATCCGTCTATTTTTTTTATCGTGAGAATTTCCTTCTATTGCAGGTCTCATGTCTCCATAACCACTCGTACTGAAGATGGGACTCTCCTTAGAATTACGCATTTTATTGATTGAAGGTTCACAATCAGTAATCATCTTATATACAGAGGCAGAACGTACTGAAGATAGTTCAAGATTATTATTTAAACGATGCTTCCGTCCCACAGGAACGCTGTCGGTGTGGCCTTCAATAAGTATTGTGCCAATCAACCACTTATATTTATTCTTACCACATTTAAACTTAGTAGATGAGTTGCAATAATTCGGCCTGGAGTAAGACTTTTTACCGTTAAGGATGATTTGATTGCTATAGCAGGGTACAATATCGGCTAATACTTGCGCAAGGATTCCAACATTTATCTGGTGCTCTGGCAGCGGCGCTTCTTCAGAGAATCCAAAATTGATAGCATCGTCATGTAGCCGTAGTACTCCCTCGTCGTCAATAATTTCCACATTCAAATCATATTTTGACAGTTCTTTTTTGAACTCATTCAAGATAGAAGTGCGGGCTGCGTCTAACTCCAAAAGGATTCGTTCACGCTCTGTGATATCATCTGGCTCTCGGCCCGATGAAAGATTATGTCCAACAATACTCCCCAGAATAGCAATGATTGTCACGGCAGTCATTAAATCTGTAATGGCGGGCCACACAGTAATCTGCGTCTTACTATGCCGCTTCATTACTTTTTCTTATTGATCCCTTGCACAAGATCATCAATCAGTTGCACAAGACCCTGTACAACTTCTGACAGTCTTTCGTGAGTATCTCTTATCGTATTCATGAAATCTTTCATATCGCCTAAGAGAGGCTCAAAGGCCCTAGTCGTGCTGTCATCCACAATTTCGTGAATAGTCTTGGTTGATGCTTGCAATTTCTCGGATATTCCAGAAAAGGTATCGGATGATTTTTGAATACTTGAACTGAACTCTGTTGCCGCCTCTGGCATTTTCTCTAAGGCCTGCTTCAGGTCTGTATTAAACTGTTCTGAAACGTTTTTCATTGCCTGTGATGTGTTATGCAATTGTTGACTTACTTTTTTCAAAGGATCACGTATTTCTGACTCTATGGGGCCTTTCACGATTTTCAGAACTTTTTCCAAAGCCGCCTCAAGATGGGCAATTTGTTGCGACTGGACCTGTCTCTGATTTTGCACTATCTCGTTAGAAAGAAAGCCTTGGTGTTCATTAAACATCTTGTGCAACTCGTTTATATGACGTCCAGCTTGTTTCTCAAACTCATCGCTCATATCCAGCGCTCGGGTAATTGCTGTGGGAAGCGCCTTTAATTCCTTAGTCAGTTGATCAACATTTTCGTTAATCTCTTTGGAAGAATGTGACAAGTCAGAAAATAATTCTTGACTATCTTGCAAGATCTTGGTTTGATAGGTGTTCATGCCTTGAATCGCTCCTTCTAAATCTGTGATTGTCTTTTGACTTGTACGAGATTGCTCATTCAGTGAATCCATAAAATTGGACATTTTTTGAGAAATTTCTTGCTGCGGTTTAAGCAATTGATCAAGTTTGGATGTGGTAGTACGTTGCTCTTTAAGAAATTTTAGAGCACCGTCCAGAAACTTAACCCCAGATTCTTCCATATCTGGAGTAATGTCTTTGTCATCTGAATAATGGTTAATTTTGAGGTATAATTCCCTCTGTTTTTCACTAACTCTACTTTGGGAAAGACCCAAAGCTCTCACGATATGTAGATGAAATATTAAACCAAGTAAACTTGAACATAGAGCGATAGCTACTCCCACGATTAATTCAAGTGGTATTTGTATTTCAGAGGATTCAGGAATGTAAATTCGAATAAGCACAATTTTTATGAGGAATATTCCCATAGTGCCTGCAATGCCAGTGACCAAAGTAGCATTGGACAGTTGTCGAAGCCTATCTAATGGAGGCTCAACTAATCGATCAAAGTAATCTATCAATATTGCCCAGTCGGCTGATCGCAGGGGATGATTAAAGGTATCACTCGTTAAAATCTCACCAATTTTAACAGAGGTGCCCTTAGAAAGCCTCAAATAATTAATTTGAAATCTAAAGACGATTAAAAATGCAATAGCAGGGATTCCGATTGACAGTAAATAATGCTCCATTATTAACTGCAATCCAGAGGTGGGAAAGGTGAAATAGTTGCTGAATAATAGCTTGGGCGTATGCTTTCAATAAATTCTGTTAAAAAGGGCGTTGCGTCAACTCTTTGATCCCGAGAAGACCAAGCACTCCAATCATCACTGGGTTGGTCATATCTGAGTTTGACCTGAACTGAGCTTAGCGATGGATTAACCCTCCCTTCTTGTGTACAAATTTTATTTTCCCTAGTTCTATCTGTACCAATTTTATTACGTACAGACTTGCAGTCTAGGCTGATACTCATTTCATGATTCTCATATTTCTGGATTGAAATCTCTGGATGATCATCACCAAAGTTCTGGGCTACAATTTCATCAATAGATACTCCGCTATCAATGAATTTGGCTTTTAGCATGTGAGGTTTATCTTCATTACAAGAATATCCGCGCTGAGGATCTAAGTCTACGGGGGGACGTCCTCTACCAACATCAACAGGATTCCATTCAAAGTCGGCTGGCGTCCGTAATGCACCAGTGGTGATTAGTTCATATTGAACCGCATCAAATCCATGATCAGAAATTAATTCATGTAGTTTTTTGGTAAACTTGTTCACCAAGTTGTCGTCTGTGCCACTAATGTTTCGCCCTAAAATGAGAATATAGATCGGTCTCTGAGCTACATCATTTAATCGTTTATATCTTCTATCACCTTCATCATACCAGCATCCTAAAGAACCCTGAAGATTGCGACACACCCCCGCCTGCACCCCCCAGTAATTCGTTTTAATACCTAGAATTGCGACGTGAAATTTGCCTTCGTTGAAAGCGCCTCTGATGGCAGGTTGATTAAAATACTGCCGTAATAAGTGGGCACCAATCACTGTCTGATTTCCACTCTCAGCGGTAACTACTAGATCTGTGATTAGAGTAGCGAGTGACAGGGATCCGCTTGTAAGTGCTTCAATCACATAGTTAACACCTTTATCCAAGCGAGAATTTGTGCCATCAAAAAAATTCCTCGACAATAATCGAGTATCACAATCAAAGGGAGAAATTAAGTCTGTAATTCCTCTACATTGAACTTCGCCATGCTTATCATTTGAGAGCAGATGCGCATTTAAAAGCGATTCATGTATTCTTTGAAGGTTGAATCTGTCATCTTGATTTATTTGATGAATATATCCTCCAATAGGGATAGAGCGATCCCAGAATAGATAAAAACTCTCTGAATCAATATCGTGGGTGGGTGAGGAGGTTGCAGCATCCCACACGGGTTGAAGATCAACCTGAACCACTTTTGTCGGTGCTGTATCAGTCTCATTTTGACTGGGTTCTTCTGATGGATCATCACAACCGGTAACTATAACTAAAGTAATAAGGGTTAAAGCAGATATAATTAACTTAGGCATAAATCTTTTTCACACGATGGGGGATCAGTAGTACTTAACTAAGAGTATTCAGAAACTACAGGTCAATGATTCCTTTACAACCTGTTGTTGACCAATCTTTACATCCATAAAAGTAGTTTCCTGCGTTTTGGCCTCTCGTGGCCTTTCTTGGCACCATATCGCTTCCGCATTCTGGACAATCTGGAGTATCCATATCACTGGCACCCGTACATTCTGGATAGTCTGAACACCCCCAAAAATGACTGCCAGCATTAGGTCCTCGTCTAGCATATCGGGGAACCATTAGACGACTGCAATCAGGACATTTCGGTCTGCTCATGATACTTTAAGTGTAAATAATGTTGCAACGAGAATCAAGGTAATTGTTGTGAAATGAGAGGTTTTTCTAAGTTTAATTTTTCAAGGATCTCTTGTGTGATATACAAGGAATCTTGAAGTATTTTCAGATATAATTTATCAGCGTAATTATCCGATTTGTCTCGAGTTAAATCAATAGAGTGAGAGGATGACCAATGCGGTTTTTGCTCCTCAGAAATGGGGTTGGTTAATGGGCATTCCAATTGCGGGAAATTCTCAACAATCGTTTTCAGTCTACGCAGGAGGTAACCCTCCAGAGAGTCGGATTTGGAGTGTTGAGGCGTGAACAGATTCATGATCAAATCAATGATCTTTTTCACTCCTTTGAGGAGCGCCCGAATCGGATGTTTTATATAGATAAGGTGAGAACCTTGAGCAATCTCAATCAGTCGTCCTGCGGAGAAATTTAAATGCATTGTACAGCTAAGAGTTTGCGGAATTAGAAAGTCTAAAGACCACGTTAATGTTAATCTTCATTAGATTTTTTGAATGTGTCTGAGCCAAACACCTCTTCCCAGATGATTGCGGCGATAGGTGAAAAAAGTCCAAGAGTAGGATCATAGTTTTGTTGTTTCTGAATTTGTGTATTAATTTTGTTCATGCAGGGAGTATCAACCTCTTCATAGGTTTCTTGGGGAGTCACAAGAAGATGATCAGGGTTCAGTGGGGGGCTAAATTTATCGATTTGGAGTCTTGTATTTGGTGAAACAGCGAACGGTAGTGTAGCAAACCAGTCTTTGCACTGATTTTTTCCTTCACTAGTCCCCTCAAGAAGTGTTACATTGCACAAAGGGAATGTATAACATTTGTCATCCGTTTCGTAAGGATCCATATTTTTCTTACCAATGGCATTAAGAATTGGGCCTACCTTGGGCTCTATTTGGCCAAGCAGTTGTCCGTCAGGAACCCATAAATCGGGTTTTTCACTGTGCAATGACGGATCAACAGATTTTATATCTTTCAATAATTTTTTTGCAATTGATTTAATTGCTTTTTCAATTTCACTCTGAATTTCAGGGTATGAAGAACTACCGTACCAAAGTCTCCATCCATTACCTTGGATACGGATATTCAGTTTTAGATGTGACTCTTGGTTGGCTTCCTTTAATTTGGGATACACATCCGTTGATATATACGCCACGATGCTTCGCGCTAGAAAATCAGTAATGAGTCCAAAATACCTAGTTATCAAGGTGCGAGATTTTTCGGAGTCTCCTTTATTATTAAATGCACTGAGACGTAGTTCTTCTGATTTTTGTTCGACCGAAGATGGAGAAAAAAGTTTTTCTGATCCCTTCAAGCGCATCCATGCACGTAATTTCTTTTTTCGAGTTTCTTTATCTGTTCCCCAACCCGCACCCGTATCTTTGGGTAGATAATTGTTCGTTGGATCGGCCAACTGGTCAAGCAACAAATCACCTCCAATCCTTACACTGTAGGCAACCGCCTTTTTAAATCGAAAGTCTTTATCATTTCGCGGGTCAGTGGATATGAATACATCAAGCGTTCCTCCACCGAGATCAGCTACAAGTCTGACCTCTCCAAAATTTTTCTTACCTGACACATCAGCAGCCGCATGAGATTCGGAGTAGAATTTAAAATTATTATTGCCATTTGATGTTAACTGGAAGCCAAGATCGGCTGAACTGTCTGTTAATGCTTGTTTGATTGCTCTCTCAATGATCCCAATAGTACCGTCGCTTGCTGCGCGTAACGGGTATGTAAATGTAAACTGGATTTCACGAGGCAACCTATTCTTGTGCATAATCATATCGGCCACAAACACTTCAATGACCATCCTAAGGTATCTTTCCTGAAACCATTCAAGATCACTGTTTTGAAACTTATTAGTAAATGTCTCTTTCCATTTAAAGCCTGAAATTACATGATCATGTGAATCCTCCCGTTCTAACCGCACGATTGGTATGGAGTAATCTGTCATGGGTTGCCAACTGTTTTTGAATCCAGCATACGGAAAATTTCCATCAATTTTTACAGTAGACCACAGATCAGTAGGCACGACTGATTTATGTATCCCTACTTTACCAATCTCAATATAGGTTGGCCTCCACATGTCAAGTTGCATCTCACGTACTTGAGACGGACTATCTGGCCAATTTTCACTCACATGCAACGATATCTGGCTTTGATTTTTACCTAATTCTGCATCAAGTTCAATCGGTTGAGTCACATTCTTTTTTGGATTAAGTTGGGCTGCAACCGTGTGAGATGTTCCAAAGTCAATCGCGATTTGCCATGGAGAGGGGTCGTTATCTTGATAGTACTCTTTTAATTGGATCATATAGAGACCTACATGTTCTTTTTTGTCACGATCGTATGCACTAATAGCAATGGGGGCCCCTTCAGTCTTGTGTTGACCAGAATTGAACTTCAAAGCGCGCCGAGGTCCGCAATTTTGAGGTTGATTATCATACAGGCTTAGCTGGCCATTCTGTTGATCAAAGGCCATAACTTTAGCTTCTAAATCTTTGCTCTTTGAGTGTTCGTAGATGTAGTACGCTTTCCATGGCGAGATGCCGCCCTTTAATTTGAAGTTAGGCCAGACCATCCAGTGGGCTTGGGTCTCTTTTGCAACATTGGCCACCGTAATTGATTCAGGGCCTGGGCGCCCATCAAAATGAACCTCCCATGTTACACTATTACTATTGGCACTTGTCTTGTAGCGAGAAATATCCTTCCAGTTGCTATCTATCAATTTCTGTTTGCTGACTTGACCTTCAGGTGGAGCATTGACTAATCCAATATAATCTGGCAGTATTGGAAGATCGGGAAATTTGAGATCTCCCTTGTTGAGATTAGATGAGGATCCTGGAACGGGATTATGTTTAAGGGGAATACAACGTTGAATTTTGATGGATTCAAGATCAATGACGCGAAGGTTGTTGATATTAATTACCTTAAAATCTCCATCTGCTCTGATCATGACCCAAGTCTGATTTTTTGCCTTTTCTAATCCCCACGCAAAAATCTTTTTCTGTGTTTGTAAGGCATCCAGATGATCTTTCCATATAAGGTTGACCTTAGTTGTGTCATTTGGGAAAGATGCATTCTTGATTATGGAGTATCCTTTAAACTGAGTCAAGTCAGGGATATCTTTAAGAATATTTCCATCAAATGGATCATTAAAGGAAATGGACGGACATTCACTTGGAAACTTAGAGGAGTAACCCAAGATTGGTAATGGAATCTCTCTTTTTTTACCAGTAACCGATAACCACTCGGCTATCCCGAAAGGCATCGGCTCAGAAAAATCTCTGTCAATTAAAGGCTTAGACCAATCCAGTCTATCACCTTGAAAATAATCAGCCCAGAAAGTAATAATATTTTTGGATTCTCTGGCATGACCGAGCCAATTAGAGGATCTTTCCCAATTATCATCTGCGGTGTATCCATTTATTTCCTGCCATAGATTACGCCAATCTTCATTGGTAATGTCAGGAACTGGGCAGAAGAGTGTATCTGGTGAATTAAATCCGTATATCTTTTTATTCTTATAATGAACTAATTGATGTGTTGCAAGAGATGGGTTGTAACTTCTGACTAATGTGTCAAATGAAAGAGTGTTACCAGTATTTGAATCGCCAATCTCTTGTAATGTCAACACTTGGGTTGTGTACCCAACGAAGAGTATCTGTAATTTACGAATAGCAATATCATCTTTCTTTTTAAGTAGAAACTTAAAATACTGGACTACTGAGACTGGATGTGCCCATCCATTGGAAGATAGATTGGATAGTTTATAGTAATTATCAATAGTTTGGCCAATGTTAACACCATCAACCTCTCCGAATTCACCAGGCTTTGAAGTCCAATTTGGAGCCAGCCCTGCATCATTAGGCATAGGCCAGTAGCCAGATCCAGCAACCTTGGGCCCGTCAACAGGCGGCGGGGTCCAAGAATCCTTAATCCATTTAGCAGTCCAATGAAACAGCGACAGGGCGATAAATTCTTCCTTCTTATCTATGGTAATCTCATTGTTGAGATTGAAGTTTTCAAATGTTTCATTATCAATTGAGGGTAGGCCTTCGTCGCCACTATTAAGTGTTTTCCGAATTCGCTCAATATGATTCAACTCAAAGTGAAAGTGACTCTTCCGATCAAGATCGTAATCGGCTATTCCCAGTTTGCGAAGCCATGCCAGGATACCCTTCTTCCCTTTCTTGTCCTCATAGATTTTAATGATTTTGTTTAATTCAAAAATGACATCATCAATTTGGGAGATGTCCCCGTTAACGCCATCAAGTACCCATTGGCATATATTCAATTTTGGAAAATCTTTTGATCCAACATTGAGATACCTCCCCAAAGATTTTCTCTCGTTGAGTTTTTTTGATTGCTGATCATATTTCTCTAGGGTATCACAGTAGACGTTAAGAATGTGCACCAACAAGCTTGCCTGCCCATACAAAACTCCAAGGATAGAATCTTCTGTAGGACCAATTCTGATGTCATCTGTCAACTTTGAGTTGTCAGACGCGCAAACACCATACAATCCTTTACCAACAGACTTATCCAATAAATGTCTCATTCCTGCAATAGCAGCCACAGCATGTGCATATGAATCACAAGAAGGTTGTTCGTTATCACCGTACCAATCACGTGGAACAAGATCTGGCACACCAACCAATACAGTGGCAACTCTATTGGCTAAGTTCTCACCAGAAAAAGCTAGACCGGTGGATGCATTTTCCATCATGATTGTGTTGCGCTCTGCTGCATCTTTATTTTTATTACCACCGTCATCGGTTTCACGGAGTTTAAACCATCTGTGGATTAGAACAGACATGACTTCAGCATTTTTCTTATGCAGAGTATCGGCTAAAGTCGGGGTTACAGAAGCTCCTGTTCCCCCTACAATAGAACCACATACCACTACTGGGTTTCCAGCTAGACTATTCAACAATGTGGTGTAATCTGTCCCAGAGTCATCTATATCTTGTTCTTTGAGCTTAAATATCATGGATCCAACAGCGGGAGATGCCATCATACCCTTAGAATATTTAATCGTTTGTTGATCGCGATCTGTGATTAAATCAAACAATGAATCGTCTGTAAATCTATCTTTGAGTTGCTCTTGCTCACCTGTTGGCCAATTCTTATCTGCTCCGTCGGGTAACGGCGTGATTCCTTTATAGGTGGGGAGGCAATTTGATCTAAATAATTCCCTAGGAATCAATCGCCCTGGATGGTCTTTCAGTAGATCTATGACCTTCTTCCAAGCTGTACCATTACTTGGCGTTTGATCTTGATCTATTAAAATCAAGTCGGGAAATTTATTATCGGGATTTTTGGTGAACAATCCAAAAGGGTATCCGAGTATATGAAGACGAATCATGGCTAGCATCACATGAGCCCCCGTTCCACCGCAGCCAACAAAATAATTGTTATTCATGATAGGGGTTAAACAGTTTTTGAATTTTTGTTTGATAATAGTATTTGAATATAGCTCCCCATCCGACAAATCCGCCGATCACCCCGCCGATGATGTTGAAGAACGACTGAGATGGTGAGCAATATCCTCCGAGTGCATTCACAATGAACACAAACCAAATTATAGGAAGAAACACAAGGCCCCAAAAAATTATAGGAATCATCAGACGGTGTATTAGCGGAGGGATGTTTTGATGACTACGAATGTTCCATTCTTTTCGTTTGCTCAGCTGAGTTCTATACAGAAGCCAGCTGGTGACAGAGGTAAGTGCTGCCCAGACTATAAATGTTTGGGTGATGAGGAATAGCCCATTTGGTAACCAAGAAGGAAGCCAGTACTTCCCTAATATTGGGCCTTCAATACAATGATCGGTAATTTCGGTGCAACCTGTGCTGAACAGCAAAAGGATTAAAACAGCACAGTTACGAAAAAAATGGGGGGGGGGGATTTTCGTAAACGCACTTCTGAATCGTCAGAATTGTGCGTTAATTCAGAGGTAGCCATCTTAGGCCATAGGAAGTAACTTCTCATAAGAAAAGAATAATTATATCAGACAATTTCAACAAAGATACGAAAGAAAGGTTACTTTTACCAAACTATTTTGAAAATTGGATCAGTTGAATCCTCATGTTCAGATAAATTCAGACATCACCCCAATTGCTAAATGTGCCTGACAATAAACTCTAATTCTGGGGTGCATAGGATCGCAGGGGCTATATTTTACAAGTACTTACCGGTAGTTTGCTTGTTCATTTTGCGGTTATTTTAGGCGTTGAAGATTTTTCATGAAAAATTCGAAACTTTTCCTGTGGCGGTGGATATCACTGTATTTATAGGACTTTTCTGGGGTTTTTCTTTCTGAATTGATCAAGATTTGAAAAATCTTCACCGTTCATTTAATCACATCATTGACCATGCGCGCACAATTTGACACTGAACCGACACTGGGGATGGCTTCCATTGAGGATATTTTTGTAGATCCTCAGACGATACGTCCCAAATCATCTTAGCATTGCAGTCCATCTGGATGGCCACAGATCTACGGAATCGGATTGTCATGTACCTGCAAGAGGCGATCGGAGAGAACACAGATCAAAACACCGGGGCTGACGTACTGGCGCGTCTTTGTCTTAGCCGTACTAAAATTCGGGCTTGATTATGATTTTGACCGATTGATGTTTACGGTTAATGACTCTGCGAGCATTCGCACCTTATTACAGAATGATACGAGTGATTTTGGTACGAAGTCCTTGTATCGTGTGCAGACGATTATCAACAATGTAAGTCTGATCACCGATGACATTTGGTTGACCCTCAATCGGATCATGGGTTAGAGGTCTTTGGAGTTGCGTCCGATGCCCGCGGACGGATTCGTCATGATGTTCGGATGTTACGCGATTCGATCATCCTGGCCATGCAGCTTGGGCCTTGAAGATCTTTTATTGGGGGCGCGCGAGGTTGGCGTCAGTTAAAGCATTTGATCATAACGATTAACAATACCTATTTGGAGATCAACACCACCAAAAAGCGTGAGACGAATCCAGAGCTGGTCTTAGCCTTGATTTGTTACTATCGGATTCAGAAGTGTAGACTGAAGTTCAAGTCGGATTGCGCCATTAGAAAAGGTGATTGAACAGTTCAATAGGTTGGTAGATTTGGTTCATGTGATAGAGGGGGAAAAGATTCCCAATGCAGAGAAGTTATTATCGCCGAGCCTACGCGTTGGATATGCAAGGGGAAGGCCATGCCCAATCAGGTAGAGTTGGGGGTTCCCGCCGCGAGTGTCAACATGGCTTGATTCTGGGATGGGAGATCATGTGGACGCAATCAGATGTAGATATGACTATTCAAATCGCCACCAAGTATAGGTCAGAGTTTGAAAAGCTTGGATCCATGAGTTTTGATCGCCTCAGAATTTTGAGGCATTAAGCGCTCTGGATATAGAGGTCATTCTTCCCAAAAAGGGCTATAAGAACAAGATAGAGCGCGAAAACGTCGGCAGCATGCGCAGATTGAGTCCTGCATCAACTCTGGCATGGAGGTGCGCGTATTCGCACCAAAGGAGGTAAGGCGGGGTTTGCGCGAAGCATCGGCGCAAGTGTGGTCGCCACGAATTTGTGCCGAATCGGGAAGGTGTTGATGGCCCGACACCGAGAGTCGTTTCGCCAAGCGGCGTAAAAGTCTGAGCCACAAAAAACTTACTCCACCATTGGAGGTGGGAAAGGTGCGTCCGTGCGGCAGAGATTTTAGGCAAAATCAGTGGCCTATACACTGAATTTGGATCAAATATAGGTGAGGTGTACAGATCGGTGAAACAGATCAAAAATTTCGCGACTAAAATCGGTGAGTCTGCCTAGCAGTTAATAAAAAATTCGTATATTAAGCCCCGTAAAAAATTGTGACTCCCCAAAGTAGGGGTTTTTTGTCAGGCACTAAGTATAGTTCCAATTGATATTTGATGCATTAGATTTCATATTCCTGTTAATTCTATAGGGGTACTAATTGAGTTAAATATCTTTCCATCCTATGGTGGGAAGGTCATAACTGACTAAAAGTACAGCAAATTATATGAACAACAAAAATTTGCATGCGAAAGTCAATGTCATTGATGGTGCCACAATTACCTCAATATTCTGGGATTGGCAAGTCTGAGGTTATATCTTTCTAAGTCAATCCACTTAACGATCAATGATTCGCGGCTAACCCCGCCATTTTGTAAAATCACATATGAAACACAATTTTTTTCTTGGCTCAAGTTATAGATTTGCTGGGCATGATTATTCATTTTATTAGAAGAGATTTTGATATTCTGCGTCAGCTTGTTGTTAAAATAAGTTGCTATTTCAGGCCAGCGATTAGATAAGTCTATATCATTGGTGATACCTTCAATAGAGTATTTGTTATTTGGAAAAACGTGAATTGTCATTAACACATTTGGTTGTTCATTTTGCTGCAATCCTAAACAAGGCGGCCTGTCTATGCCCCTACCCAGTTCAGCCAATGAATCTTGGAGAATTTCAATTGAATTATTACTCCCTGCCATTGACTCCTGTAGTTGAGACAATGAGTTTCGTAATGTGTTAATTTCGGATTTCTGTATATTCACCGAATCCCGAAGTGTGCCCTTTTCATTTTTAAGGTTATTGAATCTCTGAAAACCTATTACTCCACCGAGAATAGTGATGACCACAATGGCAGTCATTAAATCCGTAATGGCTGGCCAAACAGTAATCTGTGTCTTATGTCTCCACCTATGGTTGATTCTATAACTGAAACTCTTCTTAAAAAGAGACATGAAGTATCATGCCAACTTCCATGAAATATGAATCTAAAATTCTGCAATCATATGCAAATTGAAGATACCATTAAGGCAATATCAGACTCTTATGAGATGGTTTTTGCTCATAAGAAACTTGATGTATCAGTTATATTTCTTCTGAACGTTCAAAAAGAAATCGTAAATCAATTCGTCTATTTTTGACATTTAAGGGAGGTTCGGGTTCAGCAAGCCGCATGTCCCCGTAACCGCTCGTACTGAAAATAGGGACACCTCTTGAATTCTTCATTGTTCCAATTGCGGGTTCACAATCAGTGATCATTCGATATACTTCGGCAGCCCGCATAGAAGATAACTCCAGATTATTATTGAATCGATATCTGCCCTCTGGTACAGGAGCGGTGTCTGTATGCCCTTCAATGAGTATCGTCCCAACGAGCCACTCGGAATTGTTCGTTTCTTTACAAGTGTGATCAGAAGTCCTACGGCAATAGGATCTGCCTATGTTATGGCCTAAAGTGGATCCAAAGGTGCTCGTTTGATCTGGTCTGAAAATATAACATGGAACCACCTGTGCTAGCACATGGGCCAGCTTTCCTACATTCATTTTATGCCGATTAATGGGCTCAATCTCTCCTGATGCAAAGTTGACGACACCGTCAGAAAGACGCAAAATACCTTCATCATTAAGCACATCAACGCGCATGTTCGCCTCTTGAAGTAGACTATCAATTTCTCCTAAAATATGATTGCGAGTTTCGGGGAGTTGTGCTGCAATTTGATCTATCTCAACATAGTTACTATATACTATGACACCTACTAAAACCGAAATGACGACAATGGCAGTCATTAAATCTGTAATGGCGGGCCACGCGGTCACCTGGGTTACAGTACGTCTCTTCATTTACTTCCTACTTCCATTTTCATGATGATTTTTTCAATCAAATGCACGAGGCCATGAATAGTATTTTCAAGTCTCTGATGGGTGTCCTGAACAGTGCCTACAAAATCTTTCATATCATCAGATAGAGGCTTCAACGCAGCGTCCGCAGTTGCACGAACCACGTCATTAACACTTTCTGACACCTTTTTAAGGTCTTCTGGAATGCTTGCAAGGGTATCCGCAGATTTGATCAGATCGGTTCCAAATTTATTTGCAGCATCTGGCATTTCTTTGGTAGCGGCGCTAAGTTTCTTGCTCATCTCGTCAAGCGGATCTGTAACAGTTTTGATTGTCTCTTGTAAATCATCAATCACCTCTTTCACAATATGATGCATTTGAGTCGCTAACCAAGATTTCGATCCTTCCTGATTTTTTATAATCTGTGTTTTAAGCTCCTTTTGATGATTTTCAAATACCTCATGCAATCGCTCAAGATGGCCTCTTGCAGCCTTATCAAAGAATTCACTTATTTCAAGGGAGTTTCGAATGTCTCCGGGGAGCGTCTCCATCTGTTTGGTAAGATTCTGAACGTTGTCGTGAATTTCTCGGCTCAATTGCTGATGTTCAATTAAATTTTGTTTGATAGATTCCAAAAATTTATCTCCGCGTAGTGAAAAATTTTTCTGAGATTCTACGAGTTGTTTAGTTGACTCTTTCACATCAGACAGGATTGTCGAGACATTATCTTGCTGCTCTTTTAATAGCCTTTGAAATTCAGTCACTCCTAGTGAGTTTTTTAGATCATCTGGAAAAGATTTGAGTTGTTCAACAAAGGATTGAATGCCTTCTTGGATCTCTTTGGCAGAGTCACGCTGGATCAGAGAGGTTTCTTTGTGCTCTTGTAAAAGTCCTTTAATTTCCTGCGCAGATTCCGATACACCTTTTTGAGTATCGGCGATTTCTTGAAAAATCTTGTTGACAGCACTGCTGACATCAATATTCACGACTGGTCCATCATGCTGAGGCAGATCCTCGGCGTCTAACAGTTCCATCTCTACCTTAACTAAGCGTTCTTGCGCATCTGCTAAATGTTTAGATAGAATTAAAAGATGAAAAAATATTCCGGCCAAGCTAGAAAGCAGAGCAGGGATTGCGCCTAATAGAATCTTGTTGATCTCTAAATCGGACACACCAATCTCCATTAAATACAAGGCTTCTGAGAAGAATATTCCCATTGTGCCACCTATGCCTGTCACTAATGCCGCATTGGAGAACCTTCGAATATCATCTAAGCTGGGGGCAACATGGCGATCTAGTATTTCCAAATTAGCCTTCCAATCTAAACGCGTAAATAGCTTCTTTTTGTTTAATATAGCATCTATGTTATCTAAGGATTTTTTTGATTTCTGCCAGTTTCGATATTGATATCCCAGCACAAAGACTAGAACTGCAATAGTTAATACATAGAGAAAAATTTCTATCATCTTGCTCTGCTACAATCAAGGGGTGGAGCAGGTGAAATCTTTACGTCAAAGCGGTTAGGGTGTAGTCCATCAATAAAATCTGCCAAATAGAGGGTCAAACTATCACTATGTTGTATAGATGACCATTCGCCCCAGTTCATATCACTTTCGGTTTCGTAGCTGACCTTGGCGGTGATCATGCTCAGATCTGGCTTAAATACAGAGTCAATCGTGCAGTTACAAGGTCTGTCAGGATTACTACAACGCCTCTCTTTTCGTATCCATTCCAACACTTTTCCGCAGTCAAGGTCTAGTTCTAGTCCATTTTTGCCGTGTTTTCCTACTTGGCTAAATGTTTCGAGGCTATCAGTGACGTCCACAGAAATCTCATCTACAAGAATTCCATGATCTTCAAATTCGCTGGACAAGGTGTGGTCACTTCTATTATGACACGAAAATCCATTCTCTGAGCTAAGGCTGATTGGTGGCCGTCCCTTCACTGTTATTGAAGGATTATGCCATGTTAAATTTGTTTGGATGCCTAACGCTCCCTGAGTCACGCGCTCAAATTTTACATTGTAACCCAGATCATTCAGAGATCCATGTACCACATCAAGAATCGTATTCACGGAATTAGAATGTTTATCCTCTCCCTCCAAATGACGCCCCATGATGAGAACATAGATCGGTCTCTTAACTACCTCGTTGAGAGGTAACCATTGCTGGACTCCCTCATTAAACCAACATCCAAGAGGTCCTGATTTTGTCGCACAAGATCCTTTTTTGATGCCCCAATAATTTGGGGCAATCCCCAAGATGCCCATATATATTTTACCGTCTGTAAAATATGCTAAAAGCTCTTCGTCTTTGAAGTAAGGTAACAATGCTGTAGCGCCAGTGCCATATTCTGTAGTTGCCATCAAATCTGTGATAAGGGCCGCGCCCAACATTTTTCCAGACTTAAGGCTATCAATTATAAACTCAATGCCCAACCCAATATCAGAATCTAATCCAGAAAAAAACTTCCTATCTCTAAGTTGATTATCATCGCACTTCTCAAGTGGATCAATTGTGTCTTTGATCCCCATGCACTGAATTGTTGTTCTTCCATAGTCAGAATTCAAAATTCCATTTTTTACCAACTCCTGTGTCTTAGCAAGTGCAACGGAAAGACTGTTATCCTTTTCGTGAATATATCCACCCATAGGGACTGATACATCCCAGAGCAGGTAAAAATTCTGAGACTCAAGTGGTGCTATATCGCCGCTAGCAACGTCATCATGTTCCCAAACAGAGTTAACATGGACTTTGCGTACGGCAGATGAGTCATTTGTCGATTGCCCATTACTATGTTGTGGGATAATGACCGCAAGTATTATGATTAAATAAACTAATCTTTGCATGAGTATTTTTTAGTTGCATTTTGTGAGGCATGATAGATACGTTGCAGTGAACCCAAAGCATGATGTAATATTTTAAGGTGTATTGGAGCTCGCCCGTTGAATTCAACATCAATCTTGTATAGTGATCGGAGTATCCATCTCGGGAAAGAATGGCTTCTATCCATTCTATATGGGTCGGAAATGGGCGGTGTTGGCGCTGGGCAAGCCATGGAGGGAAAACTCTCAAGGATTTTCTTCAAATCTTGAAGAATGAGCATATCCAATGAAGACGGTCTATTTTTGATCGTTCTATCTGTTTTATCAATCAATCCAACGATCCGACGAGTCATGGGAAGAATGACAGTTACAAACAACCCAATGCATGTTGACCCCAAATTCTGCATAGTAGCCTTTGCTACTTCCAGCAAGTTCAAGAATCGTGATCTCGGCTTCATGTCAAAGCGAAAGTTCAATTTTGGTTATCCGTAATAAATTGATTGGACAAACAGAGTGGAGGCGAATGTGAGCGTCCATTGATTATGATGGCCATATATTTTGGTGATGGGATATCTATCGTCACCATTCACAGTGAGTAATTTGACCATAATCAGCCAGCAATCTCTTGAGTTCAGATCATTCTCTAAATTCACGATCAAGCATCAGAGCATTAAAAAATTGCTACATCTGTGCCAAATCATTCTAGCATAAATCAATAAAGAAAAATTATTCTCTAAACTTAGCCGATTTGAGCGTCTGTTCCCAAATCACTGCTCCGATAGGTGCATTCATCTTACCACCTATCCACGTTGGTTTTTTTATTTCGTCATTGATTGCTTGAATTAACTTATTCTCAATCACACTGAGTTGGTATGAGTCGTCAGAAGGATCTAGACATAATGGTGGATCAAATTCTTCGATACGAGGAATGGAATTATTTGCCAGATTCTCAAATGGTAGACGATCAAACCAATTTCTTTCAATATCATCTTTTTTAGGATGACCAATCTTTATCCTGGATAGGGGGAATGTGTGACAGTTATTTAAACCATCTGATTTGTTGTCATTTTGGCCTACAGCGTTGCAAATCGGTCCAGTTTTAGGATCAACACCTAGATTCTTATCCTCATCATCCCAAAGGTCTTTTGTAATAGAAAAATCAGAATCACCCATAGGTATTTGCTGCCATAAATACTCAGATCGTTTAATGATCAGTTCAAGAATGTCCTTATGGATATCGTTATAGTCTTCGCTCTGATACCATAACCGCCATCCATTACCTTGGAGTTGTAAAAATATTTTTAGTTTCTTATCTTTGGGTGTTAACTTTTCAAGAACATGTTTCGCCACATACGCGACAAGACTTCTCGCTAAGAAATCAGCAATTAGTTGAAAATATCTATCAATGAGCAGTCTTGCTTTGTTGCCAGAATTTTTATCTGTGAAACCTCCAAGTTCTAATGAAGGAGCTTTTGAACGTATAGAGCTAGGGCTAAACAATTGATGTGATCCTTTTGAACGCATCCACGCACTTAAATTGATATAAGTGTCGCTTGTCCTCCATTGAGGATGATTTGGTAGACATTCATTCCTCTTCTCTGCGAGAATTCTGAGTAGATGATTAGCCCCAATTTTAGCGCTATCGGCTACTTTTGTCGTAAACCTACTCTTCTGTTGATCGTAATCACTGGTGGAAATAAATACATCAAGAGTTCCTCCACCTAAATCGGCTACAAGTTTTACTTCGCAAGGATTACCTGTACCTATGATCCCAGCTGCAGCAAGGGATTCACTGTAGAGATGCAACCCATTTTTGGAATCTAGTGTGCAGCCAAGACTTTTTTCGCAATTAGGAAATACTTTATTTTCAATCATCTGCTCATAGTTGCCACGGTTGATTCTTAATGGATACGTGAATGTCAACTGAATTTCGTTCGGAAATTCCTGTTTTTCATTGATTATTTCGGCGACGAATAGTTCAATTGCCATTCCAAGATATCTCTCTTGTAACCATTGTTCGTATTCTATAAATTTCTGGTCAACCATTTCCCATTTAAATCCAGAAATAACATGCTTTTGAGAATCCCTGTCCAAATCCCAGGAAGGGATTGCATAATGGGTCATAGGCTCCCAAACCTGCTCCACATCAGAAGTTTGACTGAAATTTTCCTGTTGTGAAGACCAAAGGTCTGAACGTAGCATTTTAGATGGATCGGGCTTCTTGTATTTATCTACATAAGTTGGCCTCCATACCTCCAAAAACTTTTTTCGATCGTCTTTCCCGTCGGGCCAATTTTCACTGATATGTAGAGACATCCCCTCTCCTTTCTTAGTTAATTCAGGGCTGAGGGACACTATTTCAGGCCCACCATTGCCTGCTTTTCTGGCCACAACCGTATGCGAAGTTCCAAAGTCCAAAGCAAGCTCCCAAGGAGTGTTACTGTCGTGAGAGGCAAACTCCGCCAATTGAATTTTATAAATGCCTACATATTCATTGAGACCATCATCATAGGCACAGAGGGCCACAGGTGCACCGCCAGTGTGTCTTCCAGATTCATATTCCACTGCACGAGCTGGACTAGAAATGCCCAAAGGGCGTTTTTTTGGTTTAGAAATACTTTTATCATTTTTTTGGGTTAACACATGAGCTTCAAGAGATGGCCTAGACGAGTCTTCATACACATAATAGGCCCTCCATGGCGTATTGTCATCCTTAGGAGACTTGAAATTTGGCCAAACCATCCAATGAGCAGCTACGGGAGTAATTTTATCACGAAGTTTAACTTTTATCTTTGTCAGCCCAGGACGCCCCATCAAGTATACTTCCCATGTGACTGTATCATTGTTATCCCAGTCATAGTTATTGTTAGACACACCCTCCCAATTATGATCTATCAGTACACGTCCTTTATTTGGATGGTTAGGGGGAACTACAGCCAAACTTATGTATTCTGGAAGAAGAGGTAAATCGGGAAATTTTAGGGATTTCTTTTTTGTGCTGGACCCCGGAACAGGGTTCTGCTCAAGCGGAATAAAAGTGCTAATGGAAATATCCTTAACATCAATGACACGAAGATTCGTTATTTGAATCAGATCTGATTCCAGATCCTTCAAGATCCAAATTTTATCTTCTTTTTTATAAGTTCCCCACGCAAATATTTCACCACCTTTCTGTAATCCGTCCAGATGTTCTTTCCACATTAAGCTAATCGGATTATTTAAGTCAGGCACGAATATTTCTTTGATCCGAGAGAAACCATCCCAATGGTTGTAACTTGGAATAATCCTATCTTCTATCTCTGAATCGTTGTTATTGGCATCAAATGCTTCTCCTATGTCTTTAGGAGGTCGGAGTGATTTGCGAACATGAGGCAGGGGGAGTTTTATTTTACCATCCCCATTATCGGACAATAGACACCACTCTACTATTCCAAACGACTGTTGCTTGTCACGCTTAAAATTTTTGTTGAGAATCGTGGCCCAAAATAATAAACCAGGTTTATTAGGGTAGTGCTTAATCACCTGCTCAATCCAAACTGCGACACTGCTACGAGCTTTGAGTCCAGTATATCCCCAATCCGGCGATGTTTTCCAGTCCGCATCAGGTTGAATGTATTGTGTGATCTTACCCCATAATTTCCCCCACATCTCATCCTTAGTGCTTGGTGTGGGGCATACTAATGTATCAGGTGAGCTAAATCCGAAAACAATATCAAGCTTTTCGTCACGAAGTTGATATTTCACTAAATCTTTCCCCTTATTTTCTATCAAGGTGTCAATAGATGGTGATTCTCTTTTGGCTTCATCAATACGTTTAACAGGCTCTAATTTCAGATAACCAAGCGCATGACCTACAAGTAACATTTCAAGTTTTCGAATTGCTACAGAGTATTGATTCTTAATTAAAAATTTGAATTGCTTGCTGGCGGCAAACGGATGTGGCCATCCGTTTTGAGAAATTTTGGAAAGTTGATACATAGGTTTTAGACACTTCGCAATGTCGCCGACATTCTTGAGACCTACTAATGTGCCTGCACTACCCCAAGCGGGAAGAATCTGGGGATTCTTTATAGACGGCCAATAGCCACCTTGTTTAGTCTTGGTCTGAGATGTATTATTCGTGGAATGTTTATCTTGGCAGTACTCCCGAGCCCATTCTGCAATCCAATGATAAAGAGATAGAGCGATATACTCTTCCTTATCAATAGCATTCTTATTTGGTGCAAGTGAAGGTAGTGGATTGATCTTTAGGCGTTTGTTGAGAGAAGTATATTTTTCTATCTCTTTCATGTCTGATTTAGAGATAGAAGGAGTATGGTTAGTCATGCTTTTGAGCCAGTTCAAGGTTTCAGTGTATGTGTCCTTGATTTTTTCAAGCCTTTGGGATAAAGACTCAACTTTGCTGGCAGATTTCCCAACAGCTTCAAAGACCCATTCATGTATTTTGTGATGTTGAGAATTAAATGATCCAATACTGAAAAAATTCTCAATTTTTAGCCAGTTGGTATCAGATGACTCTTTGAAGTTTGAGAGTACCTTGCAGTAAACACCTAAAAAATTTGAAAAGACTTCAGCAAAATGAATTAAATTACCGAGTGTGGAATTTCCGATCTCAATATCACTAGTTAGCTCGTTATTATTAGAAGCTGATACTCCATATAAGCCCTGTGTCTGGTTTGCATCCAGTAAATGCGTCATACTAGCGATTGCAGCAATAACATGAATATAGGAATCTTCAATAGGCATGAGATAGTCACCACCGTATATTCGATTCTTCATCCCTCCAGCCGTCGCCCCTACTAAAACAGTTGGTAAACGACTTGCCAGTTCCTCAGCAGATGAGACAAGTCCACTGGCAGCATTTTCTTCCATTTCCTTGTTTCTGTGGTCGGCTTCCTTAACGAATTTTTGGCCCTTATCTGGTTGTAGCTTAAACCACCTGTCTACCAAAACTGCCATCACCTTGGATCCTTTACCATCTAGTTGGCGTGCAAGATTGGGTGTAACGGATGCCCCAGTTCCTCCAACAATTGAGCCGCAGACGACTACTGGGCTTTTAGCACAATCATTTATTAACTTTTCAAAGTTCTGATCATTATTTGGCTGAACAGTATCATTTTTATCAAATTCTTTGAGGCTAAAAAGAAGTGACCCTACAGCGGGTGATGCCATCATTCCACCAGAATAATCAATGTCTTTCTGATGCTTAGTAGTTATCAGATTAAGAACATCTGATGATGTTGCAAATCTATTCCTCAGCGTTTGATTAGGAGGGGCAAAAAATTTCCCATCACTTCCTACAGGTAACGGTGTTACACGAGACAGATCTGGAACTCGATTAACACCAAATGTGGTTATTGGGCTGTATCGTCCGGGGTGAATGCGGAGGAGTTCTTCCACTTCTCCTATTGCAGTATTCTTGTCATCTGATACTGCTACGACCCCTGCATCCTGATCAATCAGAAAAAAGTCAGGAAAATTTTTCCCATTTTTTGGAGAAAAAAAACCAAATGGATATCCCAATATGTGCAAACGAACCGCGGCTAACATTACATGAGCTCCTGTTCCACCGCACGCGACGAAATAATTCAGCATAATTAATTTTTAAAATATTTTTTGAGATTGCGCAAGTAGTAAATGAAAAAGACTAGCGACCAGCTGAGAAGCGAACCCACCCATATACCGAAAATGTGCGCCCAACTCATTGAGCAAATGAGCGGGAGGAACACGATCATGGGTAACAATATTATGGCACCCAATATAATCCAAATCACAGCACTTGGTAGAGATGGAGGGTTCGGGGATTTGGTAATATTCCATTCCCGTAGTTTGTTAAGCTGTAATCTGTAGAAGACAACGCTAACGATGGATACTAACACAAAACCAACGAGAACAGATTGTATGAAAAAGTTTAGCCGATCTCCGAGTGATCCAAACCAAAAACCTTGATACCCAACATCACAGTACTCGTTAAGTCCTTCGCAACCAGTTCCAAAAAGAACTAGCAGTATAATTAGGCAGTTACGAAAAAATGGGGGGGGGGGGGGATTTTCGTAAACGCACTTCTGAATCGTCAGAATTGTACGTTAATTCAGAGGCAGGCGTCTTAAATAAAGCAGGGCAGTTTTTCATAAGAAAATAATAAGCAAAAATTCAACATGGATCTAATTTACGAAATTATTTGTAACAATCAGTAAACTGGTTCAAAAAATATTTGATTCATTTCGTGACCGGTGTATCAGCCAAGAATACCCAAACACATCAATTAAACTTGCAAATCCGAAGAGATGTCATGATAAGATATATTGGTCAATTACCTCCAAAGTAAGTATCTAGTGCCTGACAAAAAACCCCTACTTTGGGGAGTCACAATTTTTTACGGGGCTTAATATACGAATTTTTTATTAACTGCTAGGCAGACTCACCGATTTTAGTCGCGAAATTTTTGATCTGTTTCACCGATCTGTACACCTCACCTATATTTGATCCAAATTCAGTGTATAGGCCACTGATTTTGCCTAAAATCTCTGCCGCACGGACGCACCTTTCCCACCTCCAATGGTGGAGTATTTTTTTGTGACTCAATGAAGAGTAATTTACGCCGCTTGGCGAAACGACTCTCGGTGTCGGGCCATTAACACCTTCCCGATTCGGCACAAATTCGTGGCGACCACACTTGCGCCGATGCTTCGCGCAAACCCCGCCTTACCTCCTTTGGTACGAATACGTGCACCACCATGCTGAAGTTGATGCAGGACTCAATCTGCGCATGCTGCCGACGTTTTCGCCGAAACTCTTCCGCCGATTCTCGTTCGCGCTCTATCTTGTTCTTATAGCCCTTTTTGGGAAGAATGACCTCTATACCCATAGCGCTTAATGCCTCAAAATTCTGAGGCGATCAAAACTCATGGATCCAAGCTTTTCAAACTCTGACCTATACTTGGTGGCGATTTGAATAGTCATATCTACATCTGATTGCGTCCACATGATCTCCCATCCCAGAATCAAGTCATGTTGACACTCGCGACAGGAACCCCCAACTCTACCTGATTGGGCATGGATTTCCCTTTGCATATCCAACGCGTAGGCTCGGCGATAATCACTTCTCTGCATTGGGAATCTTTTCCCCCTCTATCACACGACGATGAACCAAATCTACCAACCGATTGAACTGCTCAATCACCTTTTCTAATGGCGCAATCCGACTTGAACTTGGGTCAAGTTCTTTGATCTTATCCAAGACCAGTATACACTTCTGAATCCGATAGTAACAAATCTTAAAGAAGGCTAAGACCAGCTCTGGATTTGTCTCACGCTTTTTGGTGGTGTTGATCTCCAAATAGGCATTGTTAACCGTAATGATCAAATGCTTTAACTGACGCCAACCTGCAATGTCGTACGCCCCCAAATTGTATCTATACGAAAATCCCATATGACATGATCCATTGGATTGGATAATTTGAGGCAGGTTCCTTGCAGTGTGAGCGCGGAGATAAATGAAGGGGTATGCATCAAATCTGGATAATTTTTTGGCCTGTATTTTGATGTAGTCATGGTTATCGTCAGGTCCATAAATTTTTTTGCTAAAAAAGGCATAAGGATTTGTTTAATTCTAAGATAATCACTAAATTTGTAGTATCATGATCAACGCAGATAGCACGCCTGTTTTTGACGAGTCATTGCGGCTCATTTTGGTCGCTGTTCTAGGGGAGGAGAATGCTCGGCGCGTGCTGGAACTAGTGTATGAATTAGGGGAAGGGGGTAAGGAGTTGGTGATGCTAGTGATAGAGGAGCTGGTTAACGCAAAGGAAGAGATCATGGATGCCCAAGAGAAGATTGACTATCTTCTACGCAGATTGTATGGGCAGAATCGGGAGCGGTTTACAGATCCAGATCAAATGGAGCTCTTTGGCGATCAGCCTCCAGTGGTAGAAGAGTTTCAGGAAGACGAGGAGGAAGAGGAAACGAAGTCACGAAAGAAGCCAAGAAGTCTTCGTTCAGGTCGTAACAGAGGTCTACCGACAGTGGTCATTGAGATCAATCCTGAGGGTGATTTATCTGATCTCCAGAAGATTGGATTTGAAGTTCATCGGGTGTTCCATTACCAACCTGCGCGTATTGTAGTCTACGAATTTGTGCGTAATAAGTATGTAGATCCAACCAATAAAGAGGCAGGGGTATTGATGGGTGAGTTACCCGATAATGTGAAAGGCAAGCGCACCGCCACGGTGGAGACCTTATCGCAAGTAGTGATCAATAAATATGTGGATCATCTTCCAGTGGATCGGACGCGGAAGCAGTTTTCAAGATTAGGGGCGGATATAGCCACCTCCACACTCAACGATTTTTGTGCACATGTGGCCAACGATCTGAAGCCGCTGTACGATCTTCATCTGCAAGAAGTGCTTAATAGCGGATACATTCAGGCGGATGAGACGCGAATTCCAGTGCGGGATTCGGTCAAAAGTAAAGCATCGGGCAAGAATCATCTTGGCTATTTCTGGCTGTACTCTGCGCCAACGCCCAAGTTGGTGTTTGTGGATTATCAGCCGGGGCGATCCAGAGACGGTCCGCTCAAGATTTTGGATGGATTTCAGGGGAATTTGCAGACGGATGCTTATAGTGTGTATGACGTATTTGACACCTTGGATGGAATTGAGCACTTCAATTGTGTGACCCATTGTCGGCGCAAGTTTGAGAATGTAAAGGCCTCGCAGTACGAGTTTGTTCAAACGAACGTCAAGCGTGTTCTCACGCTGTTCAGGAAGATCTATGCGATTGAGCAAAAGTTACGCGAGCGTGGGGCTTCGTTTGAGGAGCGTCGGATTGAGCGTCAGAGTCAATCTGCCCCCCTGTTTGATAAGCTCAAGGAGATTCTGGAGTCAACGGCAACGATCGGCCCTGAGTCATGGAAGAAGGCCGTGTACTATGCACTGGTTCGTTGGGAGAAGCTCACGCGCTTTTTGGATCACGGAGAGGTGGAGATTGATACCAATCTTGTAGAAAACCGCGTGCGACCCATTGCCATAGGACGCAAAAACTACTTGTTTGCTGGCTCCCATGAGGCAGCGCAGCGGGCTGCGATTCTCTATTCACTGCTCAATACCTGCACCTTGCATGGGGTGAATCCACAGGAGTGGTTAGTGGATGTACTAAAGCGCATTGACACGATGGCCGAAGAAGAGATGTACACACTACTACCTCAACACTGGAAAGCAGCACAGGATGCAGCGCTTCCCCAAGCTGCATAGATCTCACGGCAGAGATACATTCACCGTCCATCCTACTGCACCAGACAATGAGCTGGGCTATGGTTTAGGCGCTGAGGATATGGGATTTTCGTATGGATACCCCAAATTGAAGGCCTCCCAGGCCCTTGAAGCAAGCTGCATGGCCAGAATGATTGAATCGCGTAATAACCGCACATCATGGGGCGTCTCAACATGAGTTTCCACCACATACGAATCCGTCCGCGCTTCCAAAGGAGCATCGGACGCAACTCCAAAGACCTCTAATCCATGATCCACAATCATCCGATTGAGGGTCAACCAAATGTCATCGGTGATCAGACTCACATTGTTGATAATCGTCTGCACACGATACAAGGACTCATGACCAAAATCACTCGTATCATTTTGTAACAAGATGCGGATATCGCTGTGTTTATTGGCCAGTTCGGTCAAAGTCGCAATCCAATCCGCACTTCAATACCGCGAGCACGAAGATGCGCCAGTAATTTAGCCCAGGTCGCCCCACGCTCTGATCCGTGCCCTCTCCAATTACCTTCTGGAGGTAGGTTACAATCTGATCCCGAAGATCACAATTCATCCAGATGGACTGCAATGCTAAGATCATTCGGGGAATATCGTCTCTGGAATTAGGATCTACGAAAAGATCCTCAATTGCGTTCATCCCCAGTGTCGGTTCAGTGTCAAATTGTGCGCGCATGGTCAATGATGTGATTAAATGAACGGTGAAGATTTTTCAAATCTTGATCAATTCAGAAAGAAAAACCCCAGAAAAGTCCTATAAATACAGTGATATCCACCGCCACAGGAAAAGTTTCGAATTTTTCATGAAAAATCTTCACGCCTAAAATAACCGCAAAATGAACAAGCAAACTACCGGTAAGTACTTGTAAAATATAGCCCCTGCGATCCTATGCTACCCCAGAATTAGAGTTTATTGTCAGGCACTATCTATAAACCTTCAGTGGTGCAACAATTTTGAGACTGCCATATGCATTCATGATGAGATGAGAAAATCGCGGCCTAATCTTATATTCAGTGTGTATATCTTATCCATTTTAGTTATCGTAGAATGAACCGACGAGAATTTATAGCCGCTTCTGCGGGTATGGCCACAGTGATTCCTAATCGAGTATTGGGCGCATCAGAACGCACAGCACCCAGCGATATGATCAATGTTGCAATCATAGGATGTGGAACCCAGACCCTGCGGCAGTTGATGAGCGAATGGCTACCAAGGCAAGATCTGCAGGTGGTCGCAATTTGTGATCCAAATACCGATTCGGACGATTATCGCGATTGGAGTCAACACGGACTCCGCAATGCAATACGTCAATTCATCAATGCTCCGAATTGGGGGGCTCAGACCGGCATTCGAGCAGGACGCATTCCAGCCAAAGAGTTAATTGAAGGGTACTATGCCAATCATCGCCAGCAACACCGATGGAATGGATTGAAACTGTACTCCGATTACAGGGTCATGCTCTCCGAATCCGAAGGAATAGATGCCATCATCAATATTACACCCGAGCATTTGCATGGTGTAATCAATATTGCAGCAATGAAGGCAGGTAAGTCTGTGATCTCCCATAAATCTCTTGCCAACACACTTCACGAGGTCCATCAAACCACCCAAGCCGCCATGGATACAGGAGTTCCCACTCATTTATTGGCGTGGAATAATGATCCCGAGCTCTATCAGCTATGGCAGTGGCTTGATCTGGGAGTCATAGGCAAAGTCAAAGAAGTTTATAACTGGTCCAACCGACCCGTGTGGCCGCAAGGCTGGTTAGAGGCCCCCACGGAGGTCATGGATGTTCCAGATGGGCTTGACTGGAATTTATGGCTTGGATGTGTGCCACATAGACCGTACCACCTTGATTATACCCATGCGCTTTTTCGAGGGTGGTATGAGTTTGGGAGCGGTAGCCTCGGTGATATGGGATATTATAGCCTGTGGAGAACATACAGAATGCTAAACCCAGGCCCAGTTATAAGTGTAAACTCAAACGCGTCAACGGGTGCAGTCATTGTCGGCAATCAAAGTCAATGGCGACGCTCTGAGGTGGCATTCCCAGCGGCAAGTACTGTGCATTTTGAACACCGTTACATGGATATCTATTGGTACGATGGTGGAATGAAGCCTAACATTCCCAAAGGCTATTTAGAAGCAGGTGAGAACCTACCAGCCGAAGGCGTACTATATGTTGGAGAGCATGGAATGATTATGGGAGATGACTTTCTTGGCAGAAGTTTTAGGATTCTACCCCACAGTAGAATGGCCGAACTGCAAGGATCCATTCCGCAGAAGCAGATGGTGACATCTCTGGCAGATGAATATATGGATGCAACTCGTAATCATACCCAAAGTAGGGGAAGTTTTATCAATGTGGCAGATCTTGCCGAAGCGATTGCGCTGGCGACTATTTCATTACGAACTGGTGAGCCTATCATCTGGGATGCCGATAACAAGGAAATTCTCAGTCATCATATCCCGCACAAATATCTGACGCGTTCATATCGCGACGGGTGGGCTGTTTGATTGTCCATCATAAGGCGCTGAATATATTCAGTATAAGGGTGCCTGACCAATTGTGTGTGTCAGAGAGACCAGTCAATTAGATTCAGTGAAAACTGAGCGCCTATTTGTTGATATTTCTGAAGAAAATGTGACAAAATGTCAGTAATTATATGTGTGGAATACTTTTGGATTTAATGATCATTAGAATCACTAATTGACAATCTGACATTATCATGAATTTTAATCACTTTACAGTTAAAGCTCGGGAAACAGTCCATAAGGCATTAGAAATTGCCGCTGGAAATAATCACCAAGGATTGGATTCTGCTCACATCATGAAGGCTTTCTTGACCGATCCTAATAGCATCGGCGTGACGATCATGCAACGATTAGGGGCCGATCTTCTAGGGTTAGAAAGTGAACTAGATGAGTTACTAGATAAGTTGCCAATCGTCACTGGCTCATCTGTTGAGGGCGGCTATTTAACCACTGATGTAAAGCGGGTCTTTGACGCGGCACTCAAAGAGTCCAAAGCACTTAAAGATGAGTTTGTTAGTAGTGAACACCTGCTGATCGCATTGTCCGAAAACAGTGGCGCATTGAGTGAGGCAATGGCGCGTAGAGGCATCAGTAAAAAAGCCATCCTTGAAGTCTTGAAAAGTGTACGAGGAAATCGTCAAGTGACCGATCAACACGCCGAAGATAGCTATCAGGCGCTGGAGAAGTTCACCAGAAACCTCAATGAACTGGCTTCTACAGGAAAAATTGATCCAGTCATTGGGCGGGATGAAGAAATCCGACGCGTCTTACAGATTCTTTCTCGTCGGACAAAAAATAACCCGATCCTGATCGGGGAAGCAGGAGTTGGCAAAACGGCGATTGCCGAAGGGATCGCCATCAGGATTGTTCAAGGGGATGTCCCTGATGGGTTAAAGTCAAGACGATTGCATGCCCTAGATATGGGTGCATTAATTGCAGGAGCAAAATATCGTGGAGAATTTGAAGATAGACTCAAAGCAGTCGTGAAAGAAGTCACCGATGCCAATGGTGAAATCCTCCTCTTTATTGATGAAATTCACACACTAGTTGGGGCAGGTGCAGCCGAAGGGGCAATGGATGCTGCAAATATCCTTAAACCAGCGCTCGCACGCGGCGACTTACGAGCAATTGGCGCAACGACATTGGATGAGTATCGTAAGTATTTTGAGAAAGACAAGGCCTTGGAGCGAAGATTCCAGACGGTCATGGTCAGAGAGCCAGAGCTTGATGATGCCATCTCAATTCTACGTGGAATTCGAGAGCGCTATGAAGTCCATCATGGAGTCCGTATCAATGATGCCGCAATTGTGTCGGCAGCACAGTTGAGCCATCGCTATATCGGGGATCGGTATTTACCTGACAAAGCAATTGACCTTGTTGATGAAGCCATGGCCCGTCTACGAACAGAAATAGACTCTCTACCCGAAGAACTTGATTCTCTGGAACGACAGATCCGGCAGCTGGAAATTGAACGCGAGGCACTCAAGCGCGAGAAAGATAAAGAAAAACTCACGGAGTTGGAGGCCCATCTCGCTGATCTCACTGAAAGCCGTAGTGGACTACGCGCCCGCTGGGAAGAAGAGAAACAATTGATTTCTGATATACGTGAGGCAAAAGAACAGATAGAGGATCTACGAATTCAGGATGAGACACTCGCTCGGGCAGGCAACTATGAAGAGGTGGCTAAGATTCGACATGGAAAGATTCCAGAGTTGGAAGATCAAATCCAGAAAACACAGTCCAAATTACAACATCTTCAAGATAATGGGGCACTCTTGAAAGAAGAGGTGGATGCAGAGGATATTGCAGAGATCGTTTCCAAATGGACGGGCATCCCCGTTGCGCGTATGATGGAGAGTGAGCGCATCAAACTCCTTCGGGCGGAAGAGGAGTTAAAGCATCGCGTGGTCGGTCAACAAAAAGCAATTGAGGCTGTGTCTCACGCCGTGAGAAGGGGGCGTGCTGGCTTACAAGAGCAGGGCAGGCCTATCGGGTCATTTATCTTCTTAGGATCTACGGGCGTCGGTAAAACGGAACTTGCGAAAGCATTAGCCGAATTTCTTTTTGACAATGAGCAGGCATTGATCCGCATTGATATGAGTGAATATCAAGAACGTCACACTGTGAGTAGACTGATTGGTGCGCCTCCTGGATATGTGGGATATGAAGAGGGAGGACAGTTAACCGAAAGCGTTCGGCGACGCCCTTACGCGGTCGTACTCCTAGATGAGATTGAAAAGGCGCATCCTGAAGTATTTAACATTTTATTGCAGGTTCTTGATGAGGGATGCCTCACAGACAACAAAGGACGCACAACAGATTTTAAGAATACAATTGTAATTATGACGAGCAATCTGGGAAGTGATCTCATTCGCCAACAGATTGAGTCGGGAGAGGTTTTTGATGCCGATAGAGTACGCTCAGAGATTATGACTCTCCTCAAAGCAAGTGTTCGTCCGGAATTTATCAATCGTATTGACGAAATTGTTTTGTTCAATCCACTTGAAGAGGATGTAATTAGGGAAATCGTCAAGATCCAGTTTGCGCGCATACAGCGATTAGCGATAGAAAGTCATGGCGTGTCGCTCATATTGACAGACAGTGCTACTGATTATCTGGCGGAGGCTGGATTTGATCCAGCCTTTGGGGCACGCCCTGTTAAGCGGCTCCTCCAACGAGAAATTGTCAATAAACTGGCCGAAGAATTTCTTTCTGGCTGGATTACCGCAGGGCAAACAGTCATTGTAGATGCAGCACCCGATGGCAGTGGACTCCTCCTTGAAATTGAGACTGTTGGCGTTGACGAACTTTAACGGATCAATAATGCGTGATCATGGAGAATCTTTCCTATATTTGGAGTATTGCTACTGATGAACATGCATGTATTTACAAAGACTGTCCATTCACGGGTTTAAGAGTTTTGTCTCTCCTACGGATTTAGAGTTTGATCCCGGTATTACCGCAATCGTTGGCCCCAATGGTTGCGGTAAATCAAATATTGTTGATGCCCTGCGATGGGTGATTGGTGAGCAGCGACCTCGTGTGCTTCGATCCGATAAAATGGATAGCGTGATTTTCAATGGAACATCACGCCGAAAAGCCGTTGGTCTTGCTGAGGTGCAATTAACGATTTCCAATACTCGGGGGGTATTGCCTCTTGAGTACTCCGAGGTCACACTCGGCCGGCGTCTGTACCGATCGGGCGAAGCTGAGTACCTGCTCAATGGGGTTGAATGTAGGCTCCGAGATATTACAGATCTCTTTACAGACACTGGCATGGGAGCGGGGGCCTATTCTGTCATTGAGTTGAAGATGGTTGATGAAATTTTATCTGAAAATACGGTGGATCGTCGTCGACTGTTTGAAGAAGCCTCTGGGATCACCCGATACAAGAAGCGTCGGACCGATGCACTGCGCAAACTTGATAGCATGCGTGCTGACCTTGATAGGGTTAGGGATTTGACAGATGAAATCTCCGCTCAGGTTCGGAGCCTTAAACGTCAGGCGCAGATTGCAGAGCGTTTTTTGCGCTACAAGGAACAAGTACGCACATCGCACATTACCCTATTCAAATTTGAACATGATCGTCTGTTAAAAGAGGAGGCTGTGCTTGTTGAAGAGGAGGCAAGTCTGGCACATATCATTTCAGGTCTGAACGCACAGATTCATGTATCTGAGTCTCATCTGGAATCGTTACAAACTGATTTTGTATCAGAAGAGAAAAAAGCGCAAGTCAACCGCCAAGCATTCGTTGAGCACGAACAACGCATCATTAAGTTAGAAGGGGAGATCCGATTGCAGCAGGCCAATAAAGAGACGATTGCTCACAATATAGATCGAATTGCTCAGGAGCAAGATGAACTAACAAACGAGTTACAACAATTAAGTGACCATCAGAAGTCGGCAGAATCGTCGCTCAACGATGCAATTGCAGATGTGGATAAGATGCAACGGGTCCTTGATCATGCGACAGGTCAGCGAGACATCGCAAAACAACGGTTGGATGCTTCGGAGCAGGAGAATGAAAGATCGTCGGTGATCATTGAACGCTTAAATCAGCAAAAATCAGATCATCAGCGGGAAACGGATCGTCTACTAAGTAGGATTGAGCATTTGAATGAAGAAAAAAATCGGTTGGAAGCGGAGCTTCAGACTGAATCCAAGGGATACCAAGATGCAGAAACGAATGCTCAGAAAAGTAAAGGTGATCTTACACTGGCGCTTGAGAATTTAGGAGTTGCCAGTTCTGAGTATGACCAAGCATTGACGGCGCACCAAGAAATACAGAGTGACATAAATGTAACGGCAGAATCTCTACAATCTCTGGAGAGGGAGCTTGCAGCAAAAGATGGCGAAGTTAAGGTTTTGGAAGACTTAGTGCGTACATATGATTTCTTTCCGGACGCGGTGAGATATTTGCTCACTGAAGTGGACGAGATTCATGTGCACCCTCTTGGGGACATGATTGATTGTGCTCCCAAATATCGAGCCGCATTGGCAGCATCCCTTGAGCCCTGCGGAGGAAGTATCATCATCAAGACAGAGCATGAAGCGAAAATGGCGGCAGAGCGCTTACGCTCAGAAGATAAAGGCCGCGCGCATTTTATTGTATTAGAAAATGTTCCTCCAGTTTCTCAAACAATAGACTATCCACCGAATGCAATATTAAGCGTAATTACTGTCCGCGATGAGGCGTATCGTTCAATCATCTATCATCTTCTTGGGAATGTACTCATGATTGAGTCTCTTGATGCTGCTCTTCACTTAATGGATAAGAATCAGTTAAGCCAGTATCAATACGTCACATTAGATGGGGAATGGGTCAATGGGCGGGGAGTCATTTATGCTGGTGGAAGTGAGGAGGGGGGAACATACTCACACCTCGCCAGACGCGATAGCTTGCGCACTGCGATAGATTCGATTTCAGATCTCCATGAGCAGATTAACCACCATAAGAATCAACTTCATGAGGCACATCAACGGCTACAGCAACTTGATTTACAGGGCGTAGAGAAGCGTCTAAATCAAGCCGAACAATCCCATATGGAGGCCGATCGCATCTTTGAGAAAAATACTCAGATTTTCGAATTAGCTGTCAATCAAGTGAATGTACTCACCAAAAGACACGAAGATATCTCAGTAGAGATTTCTGAATTACAAATAAATGCTTTGCCTCAGGATGATCAACTCAATCAGATTGACCAAGAACTCGTTAAGTTGCAACAGCATGTCAAGTCCACTGAAGCGGACATTAGCTTATTAAGGCTTGAGCTTGATCAGTTGCAGTCAAAGCATGTGGATGCACATACTGCATCTGTAAAAGCAAATGCAAATTGCGAGAGGCTTGAAGCAGATTTGCAGCGAATCAAAGACACACAGGTCCGCATCAATGATCGCATGGAGCGTTTTAGGATAGAGCAATCTGCACTAATTGATCGTCAACGCTTAGCCGCCAACAAACTCAGTCAACTTGATGAAGAGCTCTACAATGAAAAAACTCAACGTCAAAGCTTAGGTGAACTCCAAGAAAAAGACAAAACGACCGAATACCAACTGCGTCTTGAGATAGAGAATGCGAGCAAAGAATTGCGCGCACTCCAAAGATCTCATCAAGAGGTAAAACAGAAAGAGACCGCAAATCAAGTCAAATACAGTGCTGTCAAGGCACGCATTGAAGATATCGTGCAACGAGCCTTGGAAGATTATTCCGTTAACCTTGAAAAAATGCCTGTAGTATCCGACATTGATGAGTATTCGCTCAAGGAGCAAATTCAGGAGACAGAGCGTAAGTTGCAGGCAATGGGAAATGTGAATGCATTGGCGCTTGATGAATACAAAAAGCAGAGTCAGCGATTAGAGTTTATGATGGAACAACGCGCTGATTTAGAGGAAGCCGAGGAGACATTAATCAAAACGATCACCGAAATTAATCGCACAGCGTCAAAACAATTCTTGGATACCTATTTATTGATTCAGGAAAATTTTCAGAAATTGTTCAGTGAGCTTTTTGGAGAGCGGGCTAAGTGTGAGCTTGGCTTAACCAATCCAGATGATGTACTTGAATCTCCAATTACCGTGACGGCAAGACCGAGTGGGAAACGGCCAGTGAGTATCACTCAGTTATCAAGTGGAGAGAAGACGCTAACGGCGATAGCGCTTCTATTTGCAATTTACTTGATTAAACCAAGTCCATTCTGCTTCCTTGATGAAGTGGATGCGCCGCTAGATGATACCAATGTAGACCATTTTATGCGCGTGATCCATAGGTTTTCATCAGATACTCAGTTTGTCCTGATTACGCATAACAAAAGAACGATGGAGATGGCAAATCGCCTGTATGGAGTCACGATGCAAGAGGAGGGGGTGTCAAGCCTTGTCAGTGTGCATTTTGATGAAGCGATCTCTCTGGGGAAATAATATCATCTACGCTAACATGTACAATTGACAAACACCCATCTGTACCTACCGCGTTAGCCTCCGTACGTCCATGGCAAAAAAACAACTCATGATCAAGGTTGTTCTCAATCCACCTAACACGATAAAATATCTGTATCTGTACGGGACACGATACATAGTCACACTCCATAACACCGCAGAGACAGTGCGTTTTCAATAAATTTGAAAGCGGTGAACATCTTAAGGAAGAAACCTCTTACTGAATGGATACAGAACACCCACGCAAAAAGAGCCTCTCGTCTCCTGAATCAAAAGATACCTCAGAGGTGAAGTATCTCAACAAGGGTTGAAACTTGTTTAATACTCTTGGGAGTCGCCCTCTTCCTCCATTTCCATCTCACCGTCCATCTCCATAGCATCATGATCCATCATCATGGAATCACCGTCCATCTCCATAGCATCATGGTCCATCATCATGGAATCACCGTGCATTTCCATTCCTTCATCCATTTCCATATTTCCTTCCATGTCCATGGATTCATCCTCTATTTCTCCTTCCATCATAGAGGTGTCGTCAGAGGAACCGCCAGCACAGGCAGCAAATAGGAGCGCAAGAGTAAGAGCAAAAACGTTTAAGAATTTCATTAATATAGTTGAATAGAGTTGATAGTAATAAAACACGAAAGTCAAATATACAAAATTATTGGGATTATTTCCAAAAATAAGCTATTTTCCATGAGAATGGATTGTCTGAGGTCAGAAAATTTGACCGAAGTTCAATAGAATAATCTCATGAATTTCAACTGATTATCTTTTGTTAACATGGTAGTTTCTTGAAGATATGTGTGGTTCCACACTATTTCGTAAAGGATATAAAAAAAGATTGCCCTTAATAATTCCATGAACATGCTGTTATCAAGTGAACGATAAAATTAATTATTGGTCGTTGGTTAATCTCATTATCGAGATCTGTCCACTCTAAAAGGAGTAGGTTAGATCTTTACTTACACAGGGTGGGATGGGTTCAATCTTCGCACAACATCAGGTCTTCTCCCCTCAACTTGATGCAACCTCATCCCAATTAATACTACATCCGAGCGGTGTTATGGATTAAGTCATCTGGTGGTCTACGCAGTCCCCATTCATAGAAAACAGACATTCACTTGCCAGATCACATTGGTAGCGCACCCGATCCCTTCAAGATACCTCGCAACTCGGCGAGTTGATTTGAGACTTCACGGATCTCTGCGCTCGTCCTTCTTTCTGACTCATGAATCTCGCCACTCGTCCTTCTTTCTGACTCACGAACCTCATTCCTCACATCACCAACCTCATTCCTCACATCACGAACCTCATTCCTGATTGCCTTCTCAGCTTTGCGAGAGTCATGATAGTTTTTGGCCATGAAACTCAGGATGCTGATCATCATAGCAAGATTCGCCCAGTTGTAAATTGTAATTGATTCCATTAGAGTTAAAAATTTAGAGTTACGACTAATATAATCATTTGTCAAATAGTTCCATAAATGATAAACAACTGTGTGCTGCATTATTGTATTCAATCCAAGTAAGAAGTTCGCTTAGGGGAAGATGAATATTTTGCTTAAGCTTCAAATCTGTCCACTCCATCAAGAGTAGGTTAAATCTTTACTTACACAGGGCAGGATGGGCTCAACCCTCGCACAACGCCAAGTCTTCCACAATGGGTGCAACTTGATGCAACCTCATCTCAATTAATACTACATCCGAGCAGTGTCATGGATTAAGTCGTGTGGTGGTCTACGCAGTCCCCATTCATAGAAAAGAGACATTCACCTGCCAGATCACACTGGCAGCGCCCCCGATCCCTTCAAGACACCTCGCAACTCGGCGAGTTGATTCGAAAGTTCACGAATCTCTCCACTCGTCCTTCTTTCTGACTCACGAACCTCATTCCTCACATCACGAACCTCATTCCTGATTGCCTTCTCAGCTTTGCGAGAGTCATGATAGTTTTTGGCCATGAAACTCAGAATACTGATCATCATAGCAAGAGTCGCCCAGTTGAAAATTGTAATTGATTCCATTAGAGTTAAAAATTTAGAGTTATGACTAATATAATCATTTGTCAGAATAGTTCCACAGATGATAAAACAACTGTGTGCTGCATTATTGTATTCAATCCAAGTAAGAAGTTCGCTTAGGAGAAGAGGAATATTATGCTTAATCTTCAAATCTGTCCACTCTATCAAGAGTAGGTTAGATTTGTAATTACACAGGATGGGGTGGGCTCAACCGCGCACAACACCAAGTCTTCCCTCAATAGGTGCAACCTCATGCCAATTAATACTACATCCGAGCAGTGTCATGGATTAAGTCGTGTGGTGGTCTACGCAGTCCCCATTCATAGAAAAAGAGACATTCACTGCCAGATCACATTGGCAGTGCCCCCGATCCCTTCAAGACACCTCGCAACTCGGCGAGTTGATTCGAAAGTTCACGAATCTCTCCACTCGTCCTCCTTTCTGATTCATGAATCTCGCCTCTCGTCCTCATTTCTGACTCACGAACCTCATTCCTCACATCACCAACCTCATTCCTCACATCACCAACCTCATTCCTCACATCACCAACCTCATTCCTCACATTACCAACATCATTCCTCACATCACGAACCTCATTCCTGATTGCCTTCTCAGCTTTGCGAGAGTCATGATAGTTTTTGGCCATGAAACTCAGAATACTGATCATCATAGCAAGAGTCGCCCAGTTGAAAATTGTAATTGATTCCATTAGAGTTAAAAATTTAGAGTTATGACTAATATAATCATTTGTCAGAATAGTTCCACAGATGATAAAACAACTGTGTGCTGCATTATTGTATTCAATCCAAGTAAGAAGTTCGCTTAGGAGAAGAGGAATATTATGCTTAATCTTCAAATCTGTCCACTCTATCAAGAGTAGGTTAGATTTGTAATTACACAGGATGGGGTGGGCTCAACCGCGCACAACACCAAGTCTTCCCTCAATAGGTGCAACCTCATGCCAATTAATACTACATCCGAGCAGTGTCATGGATTAAGTCGTGTGGTGGTCTACGCAGTCCCCATTCATAGAAAAAGAGACATTCACTGCCAGATCACATTGGCAGTGCCCCCGATCCCTTCAAGACACCTCGCAACTCGGCGAGTTGATTCGAAAGTTCACGAATCTCTCCACTCGTCCTCATTTCTGACTCACGAACCTCATTCCTCACATCACCAACATCATTCCTCACATCACGAACCTCATTCCTGATTGCCTTCTCAGCTTTGCGAGAGTCATGATAGTTTTTGGCCATGAAACTCAGAATACTGATCATCATAGCAAGAGTCGCCCAGTTGAAAATTGTAATTGATTCCATTAGAGTTAAAAATTTAGAGTTATGACTAATATAATCATTTGTCAGAATAGTTCCACAGATGATAAAACAACTGTGTGCTGCATTATTGTATTCAATCCAAGTAAGAAGTTCGCTTAGGAGAAGAGGAATATTATGCTTAATCTTCAAATCTGTCCACTCTATCAAGAGTAGGTTAGATTTGTAATTACACAGGATGGGGTGGGCTCAACCGCGCACAACACCAAGTCTTCCCTCAATAGGTGCAACCTCATGCCAATTAATACTACATCCGAGCAGTGTCATGGATTAAGTCGTGTGGTGGTCTACGCAGTCCCCATTCATAGAATAAGAGACATTCACCTGCCAGATCACATTGGCAGTGCCCCCGATCCCTTCAAGACACCTCGCAACTCGGCGAGTTGATTCGAAAGTTCACGAATCTCTCCACTCGTCCTTCTTTCTGATTCATGAATCTCGCCTCTCGTCCTCATTTCTGACTCACGAACCTCATTCCTCACATCACCAACCTCATTCCTCACATCACCAACATCATTCCTCACATCACGAACCTCATTCCTCAAATCACGAACCTCATTCCTGATTGCCTTCTCAGCTTTGCGAGAGTCATGATAGTTTTTGGCCATGAAACTCAGGATGCTGATCATCATAGCAAGAGTCGTCCAGTTGAAAATTGTAATTGATTCCATTAGAGTTAATAATTTAGAGTTATGACTAATATAATCATTTGTCAGAATAGTTCCATAGATGATAAACCAACTTGTGATGTCATTATTGTATGCGATCTAAATAAGAAGTTCGCTTAGGAGAAAAGGCGTATTTTGCGATAATCTTAACATATACGAGAAACCCAGCAATTAAATCCAAGACAGAAAAAACAAGTAAGCCGATCATGTCTACCAGTAGGGCTGCAGCAATTCCCACTAAGTTTAAAACTTCCCACCATAGCGCACTTTGGGGCCTATTGTTAAACGTGAGTTTCATAAACTATTTTGCTGAATTTTCGTCAGAAGAGCACATTTTAGCGTTATAACGACTCATCTGATCAAATAGGCATTTATTTGAGGACAATGGCTCTTCATGCGACGCTGGTTAATTATTCTGCTGCTCATTTGTGTATTAGTTATGATTGATTCCATCATTCACTTATCATCAATGAAACGGAAGTCACGCAAGTATTTTCACAAGAAACATTTGATTCACACCATCCGCAGATGTTTTGAGCAGATTTAGGATACGAATGTTCACGGGGATTTACACTGGTGGATTACCTGATGTCGGGGTTTGCTCATTTGAAGTGTACTTGAATTTGATCAAAAGATTCGCAATGGTTCTCCTGCGATCATCGCCAACATGACGCGTCTGTGAACCATATGCCCAGTGATTCGGGTACGCGCAAGCGTCTTGATGAAGTGGATCCGTTCAATTTGCGTGGGATGATCTTTGCTCAATTGCAACGGGGAAAGATTCTGGAGGGTTTTCGGTATATTGAGAATCATGTACTGCTTGCCATAGACGGAACCGGATGTTTTCATCCAAGTCGGTCCACTGCCAGCATTGCTGTGAAAAGCAGCACCGCAATGGAACGAAGACCTATTTTCATCACATGCTATGTGCTGCATTAGTTCATCCGTTCAAAAAGATCGTAATTCCTCTGACCATCAAGAGCGATGGCGCCACAAAAAATGATTCTGAGCTCAGTGCAGGCAAGCGATTTTTGAAGAATTTCGGCGAGAACATCCTCAACGATTGTCGTCCAAGATGGACTCTGCGCCCTATCTTCGGCTTTTAGGGTATCTTAATTTAAGATATATCCGAAGCCTGGAGATCATACGTTCATGTTTAACTATATTGATCGCAGTGACCAGACCCAAGAGGTGGTGATGGAGGTTGAAGGAATTCAGTATCGTTTTCGCTATAACAACGACGCCAACGCATCCAATCGGCGGGTCAATTTTTTAGAGGTATATGAAACCAGACCCGGGACCAAGAAGCACTCTAAACCCAGAACAACGCGTTTTTCTTGGGTGACCGATATTCCTCTTGATGAGAAGATCATGCGAGCGGGCCGGTCACGGTGGAGAATTGAAAATGAAACCATCAATACTCTCAAGAATCAGGGCTACAATTTTGAGCATAATTATGGACACGGTTACAAGCATTTGTCTACGGTCTTTGCCTGCCTGATGATGCTGGCCTTTTTGGTGGATCAAGTGGAACAACTCTGTGATGTGTTGTTCCAAGATGCCTTGGAGAGCATGGGGCGACTCAAGTATTTAAGAGAGCGAGTGCGAAGCCTGTTCCGGGAGTTTGTTTTAGAGAGTTGGGAGTTTCTATACTGGTGTAGAAAGGAAGGTTCCCTTTCGGGGGTTGGTATGTATTAGTTTCTGGTTACATTTTGTTATAAATTTAGACCAATCGTCATGGAGAAAGAGTCTTTTAGCAATGGCTACGGTATATCAATCTGGTGTCCGCATGCTAGGCAAAAGCCGTAATGCTCAATACGTCGGAGCTGCCAGGATCTTGAAACTCGGGCTCGCGATAATCGCTACCGAAAAGTATAGACTTGGGCTCTCCATCGTTGCTTTGGACTCTTTCTCCATGACGAGTTGTCGAATCGGTTGTTTAGGCTGTTTCAACAGGGGTTTGCAACGCCTCCCAGAGAAAGCCAACCAGTTCACGAACCACCGCGACTTTCGGAGGTTTGCGTTTGCTCAGTGCGTTGTAACGTTTGTATAAACGTGTTTGTGCTTTCTGGGTAATGGCGATGACTTTAGCACTGCAGTGTTTTTGCCGCGCTTGAAGTGCAACACTGATCGCGTAGATGTATTTCCATGCTGCGCTCACCAAGACCTTTCGTGCGTGTGTGTTTCCAGTTTTGGTGATTGAACCAGTGCGGATGGTGTTTCCTAAGGAGTGCTGAGATGGAACTAATCCAAGATACGCCATCAGTGCCGTCGGACTCTCAAACCGCCGAAAGTCTCCAATCTCACAAACCAACTGCATGGCCGAGATCAGTCCAATGCCTCGAAAGCCTTGCAGAATCTGAACTGCTTGCTGAAACTTCTCGGACTTTGATGCTGTTTTGACTTGCTGTTCTTAGATGCGTCCCTGATGATAATCAATATCGTTCAGGTATCCGCAAACTCGACGCTCTAACTCAATTTGATTGATCCAAGTCTTAAACTTTTTTGTCCAGTAGCTTCCAGTTGTATAACAATGCCCGTGTGCATGCAAAAAATGAATCACGCGCATTTTAGATTGGTGAACACTTTTTATCAGTGCCTCACGACTGCGTAAAAGTCCTCGCACGGCTCGGAGCTGGACGAAACATTCAGTCAAAAGCCCAGATCCAAAATACTTGGACAAATTTCTGGCATCGCGCTGATCGGTTTTGATTCGATCGCCTGAGCGCTTGGGAATCAAGCAATGATGGCGCAATCCACGCCGTGTTCGGTCAATGTGTCATAGAGCACAGTACCCGAAAAGGATGCCTCATAACAACAGCGAAAATGTCCATACTTTGAACGCGTAGATTCCACAAACCGAGCGAGACTCTTCGGCTTGTGAGCGGAAAACACCTGCTCATCACAGTAACGCTTCTCAGTCGCATCGTAAACACACGCCGAGATTGTGTCACGATGAACGTCTAATCCAACGTAATAGCGAACAGGTACAGATGTAGATGACATAATAAAATGAAAGTTTGGTTATCTCAAAAAATAACACTTCTGAGAGAACCTTCCTTTCTATTATATCTTGCCGTACTGTTTAAGTCTCTTGGAGAGATCGCATCAATTGGAACAGATGAATCCGTTACTAATCGTGGTAGACGCCTTGTACCGACCACGACTAATCCGTCAATATCCTCAATAGATAATGCCAATCGCACAATCAGATCGGTGCCAATATCTGGTAGGGGAATGGATTGTGTTACATAACCGATATACGAAAATGTAAGGATTATATCTGAAGTTAACCCTATTTTCAATTTCCAGAAGGTCCAGTATTTCCAGAAAATTTGAGAATTTTTGACTACAATCTGGAGGATTATCTGCCAGAAAGACGCTTCAACCTGACGAATAGATCACTCAGGAGAGTTTGATATTCAGGAGTTTTAGCGCCTTCATTTGGGTCGGATTGTAATCCTCAAACAAGGTCACTTCGGGAGAATTATCGGTTGTGATTTTCGGAACGCCCACTACACGACTCAACCCAGACAAAGTTTTCATCACCGACTCATAACTCATGGCGGTTTCGCCATCTGATGTCGTCTTGTTTTGCGCTTTCTCTTTGGCTTCATCTGAGCGCTTGGCTGGCGAGACCATGTCTTTTCTTTGCGCTCTCTTGAGTTGCAAATCATCTTCTGCAAACAACATGGGCGCGAGCTTCTGACGGAGGTGGTACTCTACATAATAGGCCAACATACATAAAAAGATATGCGCAATGACCCGATGTTCATTGCGATGATGAATCGGGCGTACGCGCAACGACATGGATTTCATGGTTCTAAATGCCCATTCTACCGAAGATAAACGCTTGTAATCGGAGACTAATGTCTCGGGGGTCTTTTTCACACTTGACCGAATGGCATACACGCCGTCCAAGAGTTCGGCTTTTTTAATCGCTTGTTCATTGCGGCTATAGGTAAAATGCCCCTCCTTAATGTCACCCAGATTGTAGAACCTCTTTAATTTGTGTTTGCCCACAACCTTCTGGACGCGCATGCCAATTTTGGCTTCGTTTTTTAATCGGCACGGCGTCGCCGTGATGGCTTTGATAATCTTGTTAAGTCCCTCATCCGCTTTGTCCAACAATGCATCCCGTGTTTGCTTGCTCTTGGCCGCTTGTAAGGGGTTCTTGCACAGAATCAGGGTTTCATCTGGATACAAATCACACTCTAGTTCCACCAGATTCTGCTGATCAAACAAACTCATCTGAATTTCCTTCTGCTCTATAACCTCACGCATTTCCTTTTCCCGCCGCTGCTCTTTTTCTTGGTGATCTACCACCTTTCGGATCTCCCTCTTTTGCATACCCGTGATCCAATCCAGCCCCACAGGTATGATCTCCTCTTTAATCTGCTTCTGCTTCAATAACCCCCGATCTCCAACCAATATAACATGCTTTAATCCAAAGGACTCTTGAATCTTAGTGATCTGACATCCAAGCGTTGCAGTATCGGCGGTATTGCCTGGAAAGACCTCTACCGAGACGGGGCGTCCCTCTGCATCGGTGATCAGCCCATAAACGACTTGTTTTTTGCCTTTTTTCTTATCTCGGTTATGGCCAAACTCCGCGAAGAAATTTTTCTCCCCTTCCACATAACTACTGCTGACGTCATAGAGTACCATCCCCCCTTCTGTCAAATGCCGTTTGGCTAACGTGCACTCAATGTCGGCTTTGCACTTGGCCAGCTGATCCATGGCTTCATACAAGTCATCCTGATCAACGTACTTGAGGTTCAGTTCTTCGTTGAGGGTATCGGCAGCGGTCTCTTGATTGAGCATGGTACTGGTCCGGAGTTTGCTGGCCGGGTCTAACACGCGGGCGGCAATCATCCCAAGCACCAGGCGACGAAAGCGTGAGTTCTTTGGGGCAATCAGGTCATGGATCTTGAGTTGGGTCATCATGCCCAGGACTGCGGCCACATGACCGTGGGGTTTGCTACTTCGAATCTCAAAGGCGTCTTTGATGGATTTGACCGCCGTGCCACCTTTCAAGAGGGTGCGAATGCCATCAATGATAGCCTGTGGGAGACGGGTAAGATTGGTGACGGTGAATTTAACGGATTTACCATCAATCCATTTGGATTCGCGAATGAGCCAAGTTGGCTTGGAGTTACGGTTGGGTATTTGTTCAACATACATGGACAGGATAAATTATTTGTGAGTGGATAAGAATGCCTAAATATATGACATAAAATGATACAAAACACAAAAAACACAGGCTTTTTACATGGACAGGTTAAATTACGCAAAAAAAGTGCAAAAAATCGATAAATAAGCCCTAAATCCACTAAAAATGCCCCAAATATCCCTAAATGAGCGGATATTAGGGAAGAAAAATGAGGAAAATCCCGTTAAACCCAGTGAATCTGATGATTTTTAGGGTTAACTTCAGTTATATCCTCTGAAGCGACATCCAATTCAAAGCGTCCGTCAGCAGATGTGGAAGTTCCATTTAAAGTTCCTGCAACAATGACGGTTACAGATTCAAGAGGCTCAGCAGTTTCTTCGTCAATCACCGTTCCAGTCACCGATATTTGCGCTGAGGTATCTGCGAGGGTAAATTTGAATAATAACAGAATCAGAAGGAGTTTAAAATATTTCATAAATAAGACAAAGCCACATCTGAGGCTTATTATTGAGTGGTGATAATAGTCGCAGTCCTAGTTGCGCCATCTGACTAATAAAGTCTAATGCGTTTGATTGCAGATTTTTCAGAGTCTATACTGATCATGATGAGTGGTTTTTGATGCCATTTGTAATAGGATTGATTAGATTGTAAGCCATGATCAAAGATACCTCGGTAATCCTTATGATTAAACTCATCTTCACCCCCAACTGTTATGTCAAAACCAACATGTGAACCAGACTGCCCTTGCCACGATGGGTACAAGCTTCAACTGGCGATGCTGAACTGTGGAGGTTGCCTCAGTGCCTACCTTGAGTGTCGTTGCCAGCAATGGCAGCCGCCCTTGAATCCTACTCAGAGTCAATTGCAAGCGATTGATGATCTAGACCAGTGGTGTAGGTTGCCTGGCTATGTGTGCATGGGGAGCAGGTGTTTACTCCTATTACTGACGGAGTATGGAACTGCAATCTAGATCCACAATTATGAAGAAACTGTGGACAAAACTCTGGAGGTCATCAAACTATTTTCAGTATCTTCTGGCGCGTAAGAGAGTCATCACTCGTGGCGAAGGGCCTGAATCGGATTGAGAGCAGCGGCCTTGCGCGCAGGATAGAATCCGAAAAAAATTCCGACTCCTGCAGAGAATGCCAATGCGATCATGACGGTTGTTGGGGAAGTGACGGTACTCCATCCAGTCAGTTGGCTCAAAATACTAGAGCCAGCAAATCCAATGCCTACCCCGATAAGACCACCAAGAAGGCTCATCACGATACTTTCAACCAGAAACTGCGTCAAAACATCCCTGCCACGAGCACCGATAGCCATTCGAATACCTATTTCGCGCGTACGCTCGGTAACAGAGACTAGCATAATATTCATGATTCCAATTCCCCCAACTAATAGAGAGATGGATGCAATCGCTGCCAAAAGCATTGTCATCACTTCGGTTGTGCCCTGTTCAGTCTCAGCCAGATCATTTTGATTACGAACTGTGAAGCCGTCTTCGGCAAAGCGTGAGATACCGTGTGACTCGCGCATGATCGCACGAATTTCTTCTTGCGCAGCTGGAATGTCTCGAGACGAGGGTGTGCTTGCAAGAATTTGAAAAATTCGACTCCACCCGCTCAGGCGGGTCTGGACGGTTGTGTACGGAGCAAAGACGACATCATCCTGATCATTTCCACTGGCGGTTTGTCCTTTTGGTTCAAGGACACCAATGATTTCTACTGGAACATTGCGTACCTGCACGGTGAGTCCAACGGGATCCTCATCGGGGAATAGGTTTTCTGCGACAGTGTGTCCAAGCACCATGACTCGGCGCATCTGTCGTAATTCACTTTGATCAAAAAATCGACCGTACTTCAAATCCCAGTTACGGATAATTTGGTAATCAGTAGAGACTCCATTAATGGTCGTCCGCCAGTTTCCCTGTCCTCCAATAACCTGAGTGCGGCTAAATACAACGGGGGATACCGCCGAAACAAACAAACTTTCGCGCTTGATCTTCTCGGCATCTTTAATCGTAAGTCGATTGTAACTCTGCGCTCCTCGACTTACTCCACCTTGCCGACTAGAGCCAGGAGTGATCACAATCATATTCGTTCCAAGGGTATTGATTTGCTCTTGGATTTGGGATTGTGCGCCTTGGCCAATAGCAACCATGACGATCACGGCCCCCACTCCAATCACAATGCCAAGCATGGTTAACATGGTGCGCATTTTGTTTTTCAAAATGCTCTGGGACGCAACCTTAATGAGTGTTGAACCTTTCATAAGTCAAGTAAGTCAGGTGAATGCTGGCGAAGTTTCCTCTGATTCGGCGGTGACAGTGAACGCTTTCACAGGGTCTATACGCTTGTCTGTAATGATTTTACCGTCACGTAATTCAATAATACGTTGAGTGCAGTTTGCGACATCAGATTCATGTGTAATCAACAAAACGGTCATGCCCTGACCGTGGAGTTCTTGAAAGAGAGTCAGGACTTCAACGGAGGTTTTGGAGTCTAGATTTCCAGTGGGCTCATCGGCTAAAAGGATTGATGGATTTGTGACCAGTGCGCGAGCGATAGCCACACGTTGTTGCTGTCCACCAGAGAGTTCGTTTGGCTCATGATCCATCCGATCTCCAAGTCCGACGCGTTCAAGGGCTTCTTCGGCGGTTTTTCGGATGGCAATTTTTCGGCGGGAGCGGTCATACAGCAGAGGTAGTTCAACATTCTCAAGTGCGGTGGTTCGCGCCAACAAATTAAACCCCTGAAAAACAAATCCAATCTTGCTGTTTCGGATGTCAGCCAACTGGTTGCGAGATAAATTTTGTAATTGGACACCATCAAGATGATACGTACCAGATGTGGGGTAATCTAAACAACCAATTATGTTCATTAATGTGGATTTGCCTGAACCAGAGGCACCCACAATGGCAATCATTTCGCCCCGATCTACGGTGAGGTCAATTCCTTGAAGCGCATGCACCTCCGTTTTGCCCATGGTGTAAACCTTGGTCAATCCTTGGGTGCGCATCACGGTTTCATGTGCCATATGGCTAGAACCCTCCTGGTCTCCACCGCCGTTGAGTGCGCTGAAATGGATTATTTGATCCATCATCATCGGTTTGCGTCACTCCAGCGATAATTTCCATGTCTGGTTGCAAGCGAGCGCTTTGTATTTCGGTCATCTGACCGTCAGAAATGCCTGTTTGGGCAGGGGTGACCATCAACTCACGATTCTCATCAAGATACCATATCATAGCCAAGTCGTCTCGCCCTCCACCAAACCCACCGCGCGGACTTCCGCTCCACGACCCGCCACCAGCGCGTTGACTCGCACGTGCCTGTCCACCGTTAGACTCAGACCCTTCCTGACGGGCGCGGATCAATTCAAACATCTGCGGAGTGGCCCTGAAGCGCAGTGCAGCATTTGGGATTTTCAGCACATCACTGGCAGAGTCAATCAAGAAATCTACCGTAGCGGTCATCCCAGGCAATAATCGGCCGTCGGGGTTTTCTACATCAACGACAACGGTATAATTGACAACATTTTCTTCAACTGTAGACTGTAGGCGCACTTGGCGAACCGATCCGTCAAAGATTTCATCGGGATAGGCTTGGACAGTAAATCGGGCGTACTGTCCTTCCAGAATTTTTCCGATGTCACTTTCGTCAACCGATGCGAGGATTTCCATACGAGAAAGGTCATCAGCGATGAGAAAGAGCTGGGGAGCGGAGAAGCTTGCTGCTACGGTTTGACCAACATCTACATTTCGTTCAATCACCGTTCCGGAGATGGGCGCGATAATGGTTGCGTAACTTAGATTTTGCCGTGCGCGGTCAAGGCTAATTTCAGCACTTTGGGTCGCTGCTCTCGCAATATCCAGATCGTACTGTGCGCGGACAAAGTCAACCTCTGTGACAAATTGCTGATCAAAGAGGGGTTGTAGGCGCTCAAGTTCTCGCTGCGCTTGTTTAAGTTGGGCTTGATTTCGTTCAAGATTTGATTCAGCATCGCGCACGGTACTCCAAAGCAATGTTGTATCAATGCGTGCAATAATTTGCCCCGCTCTGACACGATCATTAAAGTCTACATAAATATTCGAAATGATGCCTGAAACCTGTGTCCCGACCTGAACTGTTGTGACGGCATCAAGGGTTCCGGTGCTAGCGACAACAGCCTCAAGGTCACCTTTTTCAAGAGTGACGAATCGGTATGGGCTAGTAGGTTCGTCAGAGCCTCGGCTAAAAACCCAGAGAAAACTACCAACGATGACAACGGTGACGGTGATGATCAAGTATTTCATTCAAGTGATGTATTCTGTGAACGATGACGTGAGGAATCGCGTCGCATATGGCGCAGGCGTTTTCTGCCATTTGCGCGCATACCGCGTTTTTTTCCTCGTTCTAAGTAGATTTCAACTTCCTCCCATTGATCTGTGCGCAAGATTTGTTTTAGATCATCAATCAATATTTGATGGTCAAGAGCAAGGCTGTCGGCCATTCGTTTTCGATGTCGCATGAAGGACTGTTCAGCGCGGCGTAGCGCTGTTTTGACTTCTGTGCGCTGAGTTTCATCTTGGATCTCAATGATACCATCAATATGACGAAAAAGTCCACCTTGGAGTCTAGTTTCGGCTAAGCTGATACTCCTTTGATGCTGCCAAGCACTTGTACTCAGGATGCCAATGGCAACTCCAGCAACCACTGAACAGCCAATGACCAAATAAGATTTAACGCGTGAACTCATGGAATCGTTGCAGGAAATTCGTCAAGGTCTGATAAATAGGTGGTTGATAGCGTCATTGGTTCAAGGCCAAATACGATCTCAATCGGGGTGAGCGTCACTTCGTATTTGCGACTTAACATCATATTAAATGAGAGAAATCCGAGGGTAATGAGTATACACATAGCGGCGACGGGTTTGAAGGCATCCCAGAGGGTTTGATAAAATTGATATTTTGGTTCATGAAGTGATATAACCTGATCCATGATCCGATCAGTAAGACATGGATCACTAGTGAATTCAATCGTTGTGGATGTCGCTTCTTGGAGCAGAGTTTGTAAGGATTGATTTTGCATGAATTAAAGAATTTCAATGGATGCTATTAGGATTGTCATCTTCAAGGAGTGGCGCTAAAATACTTCGTAATTGAGCCGTCGCTCTGTTGAGTCGCGATAGGACTGTGCCATGGGCAATTCCAAGGATTTCGGCGGTCTCTTTGGACGAATATCCGTCAATGAGTCTAAGCACAACCACAGCGCGATGATGCGGCTTGAGTCTATTCATCGCAGAATGGATCAGTTGCATACGCTCAAAGCGTTCAGTATTTTGATCATGTGCATCTATCAGGTTTAACGACTGATGATCAGTGCTAAAAAAGCGAGATTGAATCCGTTTACGGCGGCGTAGAGCATCAAGTGAGGTATTAATTGCAATCCGCGTTAGATAAGTCCGACATGTTGAGTCTCCACGAAAACATTTAAGATTTTTATAAAATCGAATAAACACTTCTTGAACGACATCATCAACATCTGAACCAGCACCAAGCATTCCTGTGACTGTTTTGACAATTGCATCCTGATGGCGATGGACTAACTCGCGGAAGGCATTGTGATCCCCAGCAACAGCGTTTTTGATGAGGGCTACATCAGAATTAATTGGGGTGATAGCTGGAGAGACCGCATACAGAGTCTTACCAAATAACAGACTCAGCCAATCTGAATGAGAATACACCATTACAGTTTAGGGATGTGTGAATGCATGATGGGATTCATTGGCTTGTTGACTGAATATTCGAACAGATACTGCGATGAGGATAATATTAGTTGAAGGTTTCATCGGTAATACTCAGGCAAGAAAACTTCAATCTCCTTGGCTGTAAGATGAATATTGATATCAATCATTGTTGAACGAAGACTTTAATGTATAGACGCTTGAAAAATTGATTTATTCCACTAATCATTTAAATGAAGCCAGAGCCATCATGATATAGAACGCAGTTCATAGACCAAGCGATGGTTAAAAAATGGGAATTATATACGTGAGTACCCAAAGAATGGAACCATTCTATTTTGGAGAGTATAACAGACACAATAGGATAGAGGTGAATCTACCCTATTGCTTACCATAACATCAACGTAACCTTGACACCATGCCTGTTAAAAAGGCTTTTAACTCTTCGGATTCAAACTGTTCCTATCGGGGAATAGAGTACCGCCTATTACCCGGCACGCAGTGGAAAGCTCATCTCTTGTCAGGGCTTTGCGGAGCATGCAGGTTTGTATGGAATACGTTTCTTGACCAAATCAACAGGGACTATAAAGACGAACATAAGGATAATTCAGAATTGACCTGGCCGTCATTAAGTAGGAGATACACGTCTTTTCGCCCAACCATTTCTTGGTTGAATCGGTATTCGTCCAACATTGTACGAAACACCTTAAAGCATCAGGCCGAGGCGTGGCAGGCTTTCTTCAAGGGATTACGTGACCATCCAACGTTCCATAATCGGTTTCAACACAATTCGTTTACGGCGACCAAAGGATTGTTTAAGCTCCGAGGGAATGATGTCTATATCCAGAAGATTGGCTGGATGAAGTTTCGTAGGAAAGGAGGGAATCCTTATCCAGACGGTGAGCCGATTGAAGTCACCGTGAAGAAAGACGGACGGTACTGGAAGATGAGCGTAATTTACAAAGTCACACATCTACCAGAGACGGTGGACGATGGCAAAGAGATTGGCATTGACGTGAATACCTATAACATTTCTTATTCATCAACGGATGGTGAACAGGGCATGTTACCACACCCTGACTTAACGGATAAGGAGATTAAGATTCGTCGGTGGCAAAGAAAGTTAGTCCGACAACAGAAAGGGTCTGGTCGATCCTTGCGGACAAAGAGAAGGATTGCCAAGTGGAAGCGAAAACAGAAGAACTGCAGAACGAATGCGGCACATCAACATAGCCGTAGATTGTCCAATAAGGCCTATACGTTGAAACTTGAAGATCAAGACTATGTCCAAGTCTGCTAAGGGCACGGTTGAGAACCCTGGAACCAATGTGAAGGCAAAAGCAGGGTTAAACCGCGTCATTCTCAACGCTGGATGGGGACGGTTCAATACCTATTGCGATTACAAGTTTGGCAACGTGATTCTTGTAGATCCGAAATATACCAGTCAACGCTGTAATCAGTGTGGACATACAGATAAAGTCAATCGCAAGACGCAAAGCAAGTTTAAGTGTATGGCATGTGGCCATCAGATATCAACGCATCTGCAAATGTGTTACAGGCCTCCGGGATTGGGGCATCTGCACGTGGAGGAGCGTTCTCGTAGAGACTCCTATGAGCCGTGAAATGGATACGCAAAAGGTAGCCGTCAAATAGATGGGTACTCACGTATATAATTCCCTAAAAAATCAACCTACGCTACGAAGTGAGCAGATTTGCTGGTCAATTTACCAGAGTAACTTCATTTTATCAATGACATAATGCATTTAATATTCTCAATCCATACAATAATGTGAAAAATTTCAAGATCATCTGGTTGGAGTGCAACGAATCCCCATCTGTTTCGTAACTTTCATCAAACTTTAGTCAATAAATAAACTCATGACATATAAAGGTACAATTGGAATTTTGACTGGCGGCGGAGATGTCCCTGGGCTGAATCCCGCAATTCGAGCCGTCACATTGCGAGCCATTCGTGAAGGTTATAAAGTGCTGGGAATTAAGCGCGGTTGGGCTGGACTTGTGGATCTTGTCCAAGATTCAGAATACGATAACTCCGAAAGTGTTGAGGAGCTGGAGGAATCACTTGTTAACTCAGCGGCGCGTACAGGAGGGACATTCCTACACAGTTCTCGAACTCGGCCGAGTCATTTGCCACAGGCCACACTCCCACCACATCTAAGAGATCAATTTACAGATGAAGTGAATGATGTGACATCTGCGGTACTCTCTAATATTGAATATCTAGGGATTGACTATCTGATTCCGATTGGAGGTGATGATACACTGAGTTACGGATACCGTCTTCACAAAGAGGGGGTCAATGTGGTTGCGATCCCAAAGACGATGGATAATGACGTTCCTGGGACAGACTATTGTATCGGATTTGGTACATGTGTCACACGAACGATTGAACTTGCCAACACACTTCGGACCTCTGCAGGCTCACATGAGCGGTTCTTAGTGATTGAGGTTTTTGGTCGCTATGCTGGATATTCTGCACTTCTACCGGCCATGGCTGGCGCAGCTGATCGATGCGTGATCCCTGAGGTTGATTTTGATATTGATACACTGACGGATTTAATGGTGTATGATCGCAAGCGTAATCCAAGTCGTTACTCTGTTGTACTGGTATCTGAGGGAGCCAAGATCATCGGAGATGAAAACATGTCATTTATGGGATCTGAGAAAGACCAATATGGTCATGCAAAGCTGGGCGGCATTGGTGACCGCGTTGGATCAGAGTTAAAAAAGCGCTCCTCGTCGTATAACAATGGGAAACGAATCAATATTGTCAACCAGCGCCTCGGATATTTAGTGCGATGTGGAGCGCCAGATGCGTTGGATTGTGTCGTTCCTATGGCCTATGGAAATTTAGCCTTAAACCTCATCCTTGATGGAACCTCTGGCCGGCTGGTGAATATCCGTAATGGTGTGTACGGAAGTATGTCCATGGAAGTGATTAACAGCCCCCATAAAGTGGTTGATGTGGATAAATTTTATAATAGAGAAAGGCTTCGTCCGAATTTCAGTGATCTCCGAGATTCCCCTCTATTTATCATGAACTCCGATTAACATTGATCACACCTCTTGTTTAGAAAAGAAATTCCAAATTGATTTTTCTGCAATAAATCCAGAAAAATCATCGAAATTCTTAAAGTTTTTGGTTATTTAAGAGATTTGCCCTAAATTATTAAGGTGATTTGACGTTTTAACCTTAATTAATTTTGCATATGCTCTTCAAAAAACTTTTCTATTTGGCAGGTTTATATTTCCTTACACCTCTGTCGGCTTTAGCTCAGGAAGCGGATTCTATCAGTGGCGCGGACACTGGATGGTTGCTTGCGTCAACGGCATTGGTTCTACTGATGACTCCGGCATTGGCCTTCTTTTATGGTGGGCTTGTGCGCTCCAAGAATGCTCTCAATACCATGATGATGAGCTTCGTTGCTTTGGGGGTTTCTGGCACACTGTGGGCGATTGCAGGGTATTCGTTTGCATTCGGATCGGGGAATGCATTTTTTGGAGATTTTTCAGCAACATTTTTGACAGGTATTGGACTTAGTCCCAATGGAACGATACCAGATTTATTGTTTGTCGGATTTCAGGGGACGTTTGCGATCATTACCGCCGCACTTATTTCTGGTGCAGTCGTAGAGCGTATGCGGTTCATTCCCTATATCCTATTTATTGGGTTGTGGGGCTTATTGGTGTATGCTCCGGTGTGTCATTGGGTATGGGGTGGTGGTTGGCTAGGGAGTTTAGGTGCCCTTGACTTTGCAGGTGGAGCGGTGGTTCATGTCAATGCGGGGATCGCGGCGGTCGTTGCCGCGAAAGTTCTTGGTCCAAGGAAAGATTATGGCCGAGAGGCACTCTTGCCTCATAATGTGCCATTTGTATTGTTAGGCGCTGGTCTGCTCTGGTTTGGTTGGTTTGGATTCAATGGTGGAAGTGCCCTCGCGGCAGATGGCATTGCAGCACTAGCACTTGTAAATACCCTTCTCGCGCCAGCCGCAGGGGTGTTTGTTTGGACATTACTGGATCACTTCATAACCAAAAAGATCACGGCAGTGGGGGTTGCGACGGGCATTGTTGTCGGTCTTGTCGCCATAACACCTGCCGCTGGGTTTGTATCTCCAGGAGGTGCTCTCATCCTTGGAGCCATTGGCGTGATGCCCAGCTACTTCATCATTAAATGGCGTACGAGGACGAGTTTAGATGACTCTCTGGATGTTTTTGCCGCACACGGCATGGGCGGAATTATGGGGGCACTGTTGACAGGCGTACTTGCAACGACCGCCATCAATCCGGGCGGAGCGGATGGATTAGTATTTAGTGGTACGTTTGGACAATTAGGGATTCAGGCGTTATCTGTGGCTGCTGTCGCGGTTTTCAGCGGGGTTGTGACCTATATCATTCTTAAACTTGTTGGCCTCATCACTGGGCTACGCGCTGGAAGTGCTGAAGAGGGCTTAGGAATGGATATTGTTGCGCACGGTGAGGAAGCGTATGCGACTGGAGAAGGTGCTGTATTGCTGAACGAAAAGGAAATGCCAGCATCTGTGAATGGACTCAATCATAACTAAATCATTATTGATCAATGAAACTTGTAAAAGCTATCATACGACCCTCAAAGCTTCCCGATGTGCTTCGTGCTCTTTATCAAGCCGAGATTACGGGTTTGACCGTCTCAAATGTACGTGGGCATGGTGGGGAGGTAAAGGTCGTTGAAACGTATCGTGGTACAACTGCGAAGATGGAACTTAAAGATAAAATCATGATTGACATAGGAGTCTCAGATGATTTTGTAGATACTGCGGTTGACGCGATATGCGAGAGCGCATTGACGGGTAATGTCGGAGATGGTAAGATTTTCGTATTGCCAGTGGAGCGTATCATTCGCGTTCGAACCAAGGAAGAGGATATGGCGGCGGTGACGCCTGTAGATTGAATCATCACATTCCAGATAGATCGTCAGTTAAAGGGTACTTGGAGGATGATCCAAGTACCCTTTTTGTATTAGGATGTATCACTATCAAAGATATTGGGGAAGTTTTCCAGGGTAAGGCTTGACTCTGGTTGTATGGCTAAAATAGCAAGTTTTTGGGGATACGACAGATTCATTGCTACGGAACTCATAATGTATGTGCTCGTCTAATCATTGACATATCATCTCTGATAATGGCAAAGAACAGATCTCGTACCAGTGGTGTAAATCCTGCAACGATTGACCGTGGGCCTGCGAAATATTTTCATGGGAGGAAGAAAATCTTGAATGATTTTCGAACTCTCACTGAAAGGACGAGTCTTGGAAAAATCGGAGGGACAACCTTTTTGATTCAGGGAGCCCCTGGTGTGGGGAAAAGTGCTCTGCTTCATGAGTGTGCAAAGATAGCAGAGAAGAAGAGTGGGTGGCATGTTGCGAAGATAAAGACTGGTGCACTTTGGGATACTGGAAAGATGATGCGTTCTCTTGATTTAGGGAAGATGATTGGAATTGGTGGTATCTCTATGAGTTTACTGGAGGCATTTGAAGCGCAGGTTGCTCTATCTAAGCCAAAACGAAAAACGAGTAGTCTCAATATTGTAGAAAAACGAAAAAGAAGACCTCTACTTCTGGTTTTAGATGAAGCGCAGAAGATCGCATCTGCCCATGAGCAGAGTCCCGATCGCCGCGAAGATGCGAAGGAGTTACTTGAGGCAATTCACAATGGGGAATTAAATAAACAAGTTATCCTTCTAGTCGCAGGGCTGGGGACAACACTGGCATCGTTTGAATCACTGGGGATTTCCAGGTTTGCTAAGAACTGTTGTGTTCAACTTGGAAGGTTGAGTAAAGAGTCTGAGCGCGCCGTAATTCATGATTGGTTATTCAAGGAGGGTGGAGCCAAGGGAGATCCAGAAAATTGGATTAACGCCATTGCGAAGGAAACCCATGGTTGGCCTCATCACATCATATCCTATGTAGATCCTGCTGTATACAACCTCAGAGACAATAATGGAATGATGACAGAAGATGGGTTAGAGGATATTCTGAAAGCGGGACAGAGAGGCAGATTAGAATACTACAAAGAACGAGCTTACGGCTTTCCTGAGGAAGTACGTCAGTCCCTAGCAAAAGTATTTTCTGGCGTTCCATTAGAGGGCAACACGACTCAAAAAAAGATCATATCAAGATTGTCGCAGGATATTGGATCTGATAAGGCAGATAAGCTATTTGACAGATTTCTGGAAAAGGGTTTATTGAATGGAGAGGACGGTCGATTTGCTATTCCTATACCTTCAATGCATAGCTGGTTGGTAGATTGCTATGTGCCTTAGCAAGCTTGAAATTCTATCAATATCTCATTTGGTCACATCCAACATTTAATGAAACAGGCAGTCATCAGTCTAACGTAGATCAGACTTGAGAAGTAAATTCAGGTTCGTCACGGGATGCCTTTGAAGCATGAATTGATGGTGCGGGGGATCAGTCATTCAATGCTTAGCTTATAGAAATCCTGGTTGAAGTGATGAAATCTGGTTGAAGATTTCACGAAACATTTAGATGGTGTTGATAGGTGGCATTTGATTCCATGTTCTGCCAGTTCGCTTCTTGAATACACCGCACCATTGTTTGAAAAAAAACGGTACATGTTCTCGTAAGCAATTATCGCGAATATCTCGGATCCCCACCGCATCCACCGGTCGTGCCCCAGGTCCTGACTCTCCCCCAACGATAACCCAATCAATTTTATTAACTGGAATATCTGGAAGAGGCCCGAGCAGCGGCGCAAGTGAGAGAAACTTGCAACGAGCTTGAGACTTTTTTAGGGAATTGTATACGGAGTCCCCATCCATTTGACGGCTGCCTTTTGCGGATCCATTTCACGGCTCATAGGAGTTCCTCAAGGAAACGCTCCTCCATGTGCAGATGCCCCAATCCCGGAGGCCTGTAATACATTCGCAGATGCATTTATATCTGCGTGATCCGCATGGCCACAAACCATACACTCGAATCTACTTTGCGTCTTACGGTTATCTTTATCCACATGTCCACACTGGTTACAGCGTTGACTGGTATAGTTCGGATCTACAGGGACAACCCTGCCAAACTTGCGAATAGGCCTAATGATGGTATGGAACAGCATCATTATCATTGGATAGAAATCTGTTGATCATTACACTATGATCGGTGCAAATGAATTCATTACGTCTCCTGATTCAAAAAGCCAATCACTTTTGAGCTGATAAATGGAACAACCAGAGAATTTTTCACAAATAGAACAAGCTTTTCGAGACGTTTTTGAGGAGCAATTCAAGAACGCAGTAATTGAATTAATTAAGATTAGCTATCTGTATCCTTCTGAGGAACTTGATTATTTTCTGGTCATGTTCGTCTATCGCTCTGATGGTAAACTTGATACGATGGGTACAATTAGTTTTGGCGCTTCCGCTTTTTTCACAAAAAAAAGCGGAAGCGCTAAATAAATGTATTATAGAACTGAGTCGAGTAAAGATCCATGCATTATCCTCCATAGGATTACTCAGCCACTCGCATAGCAGGGCTATCTTGATATGATGCTTGTAAGTTTCCACATTCAGAAGTATTGATTGATCTTATGTGAAATTGAAACTATCAACAAACTTTTCAATACAGTGACATCGGTGTCTCTGCTACCAAATCATGGTCACGCCATTATACTGGACTAATGGAAAAACATCCTTTAGAGGAACTTTTTGGATTTCCGTTCCCTAATCATCCGTTTTGGGGACGTAAAGCATTTTTACCTGATGCTAAACATATTCGAGTCATGAGGGTTGAACAACAAGGTGATAAAGTTATCCTTGAAGACGGCTCTGCATGGCAAATATATTTTTTTGACTCAGCGAAGGCATCCAAGTGGATTCCAGAGGAGACCAAAGTTGTTGTTCGTGACGGAGATGGACAAACTTCCTTCCATACTACCTTACTAGAAGAAGTAGATAACGATTATATTTTTGTCAGTGCACGCAGGATGGAATCTGACGAAGAATAATCAAGTGAAAACCACCCATTTTATTAAGGGCCTCCCATTTTTTAAGTGGGTGATATTTTCAGAAATGGGTAAACGAGGGTAACAAGAATAAGGTTCGGTAAGGATTTTTATAGTAGTTTAGATTTGTTTATCTATCCTTCAACTTATCAAAAAAAAGATGGCTTTAAAAATAACGGATGTGAATCATTTGATTGGTATTGCGTCACCGTGTCCGAGATTGAGCAGGAGACGAGTCGTTATGCGGCGAGGATCCATGTAGCGCTTTCGGGGGATGCGGAGTTAAGGTGCCCAGAGTGTGGGAAGGCGTGTCCGGGGTATGATCACCGAGAGCGACGATGGCGCCATACGAATATCTGTGATTATCGTACGGAGGTGGTCGCGAGTGTGCCGCGTGTGCAGTGTCCACAGCATGGCGTGACTACGATTTCGGTTCCTTGGGCCGATGCTCGTGTGCAATTCACGTCCAGTTTTGAGGCCTGTGTGATGGATTGGTTGCATGATGCAACCAGCATTTCAGTGATCGCGAAACGCTTAGGGGTGAGTTGGACGATGATCGCTCATATTATGGATCGTGGAATCAAGCGTGGATTGGAGCGCAAGCCAGAGAAGATCGTGCCTCATATTTGCGTAGATGAGACAGCGTCCAAGAAGGGGCACAACTATGTGACGATTGTATCGGATCGGTACGGTGCTACATGTGTCAGAGGGGCGAACAATAGAGAGTTTATTAGAGTACTACGATAGTTGTTCACCTGAGCAAATTGCAGGGATTGAAAGTGTGAGTATGGATATGTGGCCTGCCTACATCACTGCAACAAGGATGCGTATACCCGATGCAAGATTGCATTTGACCATTTTCATATCTCTAAATATGTTGGAACTGGGGTGGATGAGGTTCGCAGAGAGGAGAATCGTGCGTTAAAGAAACTGGGGATTCTGGATTTGGTAGGGACAAAGTATGATTGGCTTAAGAATCGGGCCAGCATGTCGGCCAAGCAAAAAAAGCGGTTTAACCTCTTGAAAAACAGTGCACTGAAAACAGCACGCGCTTGGGCGATGAAAGAAGTGTTCCAGACGCTGTGGAAGTATAAACATCGCACTTGGGCGCTCAAAGCATGGAACCGTTGGTTAGGGTGGCTCTCACGCAGTCGTCTGGAGCCGATGAAAAAAGTGGCTAAAACCATTAGAAGTCATCTTTGGGGCATGATCAATGCGGTGGTTTTAGATGTGAGTAATGGGCCGGCTGAAAGCATCAATAGTCGCATCAAAATGATCAAAATCCGTGCGCGTGGATTCAGAAATCCTGAACGATTAAAGAATGCAATTTACTTCTATCTTGGTGGACTTGATTTGTATCCAGAAGGCACCAAAAATCGGCCAACCCACTCTTAAAATGGGAGGCCCTTTATTAATAGCGATTTGCTTTGGGACCATCTAATCAAGATTCAAAGGCGAGGCAATCACCCAAAAACGTTGATTTTTCGAGGTCATGCTAATGCAGAATGGAGACAATACCAACCATCTATCGGTTCAAGCCTGTCTCTGAGTTGAATCAGTCCCAAAATCCTGTTTCATTAACCGAGCAACAACTCAAGGAAGAGTTTAATTTGTTGAAATACTTTATCTATGGATGTGGTGAAGTAGGAGTTTCTGTTCCAATGACTTGATTGAATTTAGAAATCGCAACCTATCGGAAATCAATTAGATGAGTATTGTAGTCAACCTTCCACATGGCCCAGTGATGAATTGATTGAATCCATGGTTATGGCAAGGTTACACGGGCTTCCTACCAGACTCTTGGATTGGTCAAGAAACCCTTTTGTTGCCGTTTACTTTGCTGTAAGTGAGGCTCTTAGGATGCAAGGTGCTTTGATTTCGGGGCAGAGAATTGCCATTTTTGTTTTGACGATTGATAACGTATTGGAAGGCCCGAATAATCCATTTAGAATTGTTCGGGTGCGTGGGGCTATCTCTGCAAACGTAGTAGCACAGCAAGGCTTGTTCACACTCAATTCAATTTTTGAGCAGAGAAACGAACCTATGGTCATTAAAGGTTTTGAGGAATTCTTATATGATCAGTCATCGCTGGTAAAACTAACTGTACCAATAGAAGAATCTATCAGCTTATTCAACTTATGTAATTCATTTAATTGTAATGCCGCGAGGCTTTTTCCAAATGCAGATGGTGCATGTATGTACTCACTAGAGCAATATCTGTCTGTGCTGGCAGGTAGAGTCAAGTGAATCAATTATTGCGACGCACGTGTCTTATAAATGTATTTCATCAACCTATCAATTACAAACTGATTGATAAGATTGTTGATCAACATTAGAACACAGCAATTCCCACTAACGGCTTAGAATTTAGTGGGAATTGCTGAAAGCTCAGGGAAATTTTTGATTTTCAAATAGAATTCTTGAAGCGTTCTGATGAAGCAATCTCCTCATGCCAGTGCCTCCGCTTCAACTACCACCAGACTCTCCCCCTGAGTTAGCAGACAATGCTTGGAATTATGTTTATCAACAGGCACTTAATAGACAAATTAATCAATCCGTTATGTTGATTTTGAACATACTAGTGCTTTAGTTGAGAGTATAAGGGTTGCATCTGAATTCAAGACATCAGGTAAGCTTAATCTTGGTTGGAATCACACCAATGCGACAGATGAAGTAATCCCGTTGATCACCGATTATGGTTGGAAAAAAGTGAAGCCAATGCCATATGATCATTTTCACTGAAAAATTGGGAACAAATTAATATTCAACTGCACACTGATCTACAATGTTTTAATCAGGATGCAACGCTTACCTTCTACCCTTATCTCTTTTGGGCTGTCTTCTTCATTTGGTGACGCTCTTCAACGTAAATCTCCGTATGATGATTTGTATCGTAAGACGCCATTTGATGATAGGGAATTACCCTTTGGTGATGCTCTTCAACGTGAATTTTCTTAGATGATAGGTAGTTACCTTTGAAGAATGTTGATCGTTGTTACTTTTGCAAGTAACATAACAATATCTATGAAAGTAGATGAAAAAGGCGGATACCTGAATCACAAATTCAGGTACCCGATTCCAGATATAGGCATACATGGGGTGAGAATCCTCCCTTACCCACCAGATGGGAATATGATACAGTCAAATGACCTATCCTATCATTCACAATTTGTTGGATTGTGAATGACGGCTGTGATATAGAAGGAATAGCAATTCTCCTTAATAGGTGTTGTTGAATCTCAGAAAATCGGAGGCATGAACCTGGTGTCTATTTTTTATGATACCGACAGGCGATCCTCTGTTTTTGGTGTTATCTCATGATGAGACCTGCCAAACCTATCTGGTCACTCTTTTATCAAGTCCTCTACATTACAGTCAATCTGTCCTGGGCTTTAGATAGTGTCCGTCCAGAAATAGAAAGTTTTCCTTGAAGTTCCTATTCTATATGACATTTATCGCCGATCATTTCGCTTGAAGATTTACGAAGATGTGTGAATTCAAGGTAACAAATGACAGGGTGTATACTGAAAACTCTCATTTTGGGTACCTCTAACGCGTAATCTAGAAAATGGCCGCAAAATCTTCGCAACAAAATAACGTTTATTTTGAATCTATAAACCCATACAGAATAGGCGATTCAGCGCTGTTAGATGCTTTTCTGGACGGGCACTAGATAAGCTAATTCACATCAGTTTATAAAATTTGAATGTGTCTTTCGGTCCCTTTCTCACACTTCAAGTATAAACTGGATCTTCTCAACAGCAGAATGCTCATCAATGTCTTGCCATTAATGCGAAGAGACATCTTTCGTATGAGTGTGTTCATTGTTGTCTGGATATGGACTTCATGTTTTGCTCTTTAAATTTCAGAAAAGGTATCCATCTACCGAAGTCTGAAAGATTCATTCTTGGAAAGGGACTAGTCTGCCTATCGTGACATGGCGTTGGGGGTAATCAATAGCACATCATATATCTGGATGTGGCATGTCGGGAGAATCAATTGTTGACGATCTTTCCTTCGGGATCTAGCAAAGTAACGGGTCCATAGCCTGACTCGCGAATATCTGATTCAATCACATTCAAGTCCCCTACAATCAGCCAGATCAAATCATTTGGCTTCAACACCTCTTGGGCAGCGGCTGTAATGGTCTCAACATTCATAGAACGTACCATTTCAGGATACCTGTCGTAGTAATCTTCTGGCAAGTCATACTGGATAAGATTTTGAATACTTGAAGCGACAGCATCGTTGGTTTCCCAGAGCCCTGGAAGGGCAAGAGTCTGACTCTCCTGCGCTTTCAGAACCTCATCTTCACTTGCAGGTGAGTTTCCTAAAATCCCTTCTAATTCGGCTTTGATCTCCATCATAGATTCTTTGGTCTTATCTGATTGTATCGGAGCAAACACCAAGAATGGTCGCTGTCCTCGTGCTGTAATCAGTAATGAATTTGCTCCGTAAGACCAGCCTTTATCCTCGCGTAGATTCATATTAATACGAGAGGTAAATGCTCCACCTATGATGGTATTCATGGTTTCAATCCCAATATTGTTTGGTGTGTTACGCGGTGGAGCAAGATGTCCAGCTAGTATGATTGACTGTTGAGCTTCTGGGCGGTGCATCAGATAGATACGGGAGCCTGCCTCATACGGAATTGTAGTGATATTTTTTGACGGAATATCACCTGCTTTCCAGTCACTAAGGCGTGCCTCTAAAAGTGGGACAATCGTTTCTAAATTAACATCTCCAACAACGATCAGCGTTGCATGATTGGGTTTAAACCATGTTTCGTGATAAGTCTGGAGATCTTCACGAGTCATATTTGTTACAGATTCAATTGTGCCGCTTCCCGTTAGGGGGTTGCTGTAAGCATGATCTGATCCGTAGTAGAGTTCGGGCATGACACGCAGCGCCATTTGAATAGGAGTCGCTTGTTCTCGCTGAATCCCTGCTAAGCGCTCGGCTCTGAGTCTTTCTAACTCGGACTCCGCAAAAGATGGATTCAGAATAACATCCGTATATAAATCTAAGCTGGGTTCTAAATTTTCTGTCAGCGTTGTTAGATAGACAAAAGAGCCATCAAGTCCAACGCCTGTCCGAAGGCTTGATCCTAAATTTGCAACACGATCATTAATTTCCAGTGCAGAGAGGTTAGCTGTTCCTTCGTCAATCATGGACATCACCATACTAGCGGTTCCTGGCGCGATCCCCTGATCAGAGGCATAGCCTGCATCCAGAACAAGCGTCAAGCTAACAGACGGAATAGAGTTACGCTCTGCAAGGACAATCTCTAATCCATTACTGAGTGTGGTCCGATGCAATTGCGGGAAAGCAACATTGGGTTCCGGTCCAGTTTCTGGCAGGACCGATCGGTCACTTCCTTCGTCAGTTGAGGTGAGCTCAGGAAATGGATGTACTCCTAAAACATATACGCCGTCAGAGAGCCATTTTTCAGCGGCCTTCTGGACATCTTCTGGGGTTGCAGCGTCCTTATCACTGAAGGATTGCAGATATGCATCTGGACTTCCTCCATAGATCTCGGAGGATGCCAAGATATCGGATTTGCCTCCAAAACCGCCAATCCGCTCCATACCGTAAATGAAGTCTGCTTTTTCCTGAGTAATGATTCTACGGAGTTCTTCGGGGGTGGGGCCATCGGCAATGAACGCGGCCAATTCTTCGTCTATTGCAGATTCAATCTCAGAGAGTGGTAGGCCAGGGCGTGCGGTTGCCTGAATAATGAATTGGCTTGCGATACTTCCAGAGTAGAGGAAAGCACCAGCATCAGTTGCTATCTGGTCTGTATAGACCAATCGCTTATAGAATCTAGAGTTTTTACCGCTTGATAAGACGCTTGATGCAAGATCTAACAGATGATAGTCCTTGGAATAGCGTTCTGATACATTCCATACTTTATAGATACGTGCTTGGGGCACTCGGTCTTGGGTGATTTGGCGTTGTTGGCCAGTACGTTTTGCTACCCATGTATCAAATCGGGTCACGGGAGGACCTGGAGGGATATCACCAAAATACTTTTCTGTCAAGGCTTGTGCCTCGCTCACGGTGATATCGCCAGCGATGGATAAGACCGCATTGTTAGGGCCATAGTAGGAGTTAAACCATTCTTGAACATTTTCCAGTTCCGCAGCACTAATGTCTTCCATTGAGCCAATGACCGTGTGAGCGTAAGGATGCCCCTTAGGATAGGTCGCTTCGGTGATATAGTTGAACACTTGGCCATAAGGTGAATTCTCTCCTTGTCGTTTTTCGTTCTGCACAACGGCACGCTGTTCGTCAAGTTTTTCTTGATCAATTGCGCCAAGGAGATGCCCCATGCGATCTGATTCCATCCACAGGGCTAGATCCACAGCATTTTTTGGTACGGTTTGGAAATAATTGGTACGGTCTCTACTGGTTGTGCCATTGAGGTCAGTGGCCCCGATGCGTTCTAAGACCTGAAAATAGTCATCATTGAAATTTTCGGATCCGTTGAACATCAGATGCTCAAAGAGATGAGCAAATCCGCTCATGCCCTCTGGCTCATTTTTAGATCCGACATGATACCATAGATTGACGGCAACAAGTGGTGCTTTGTTGTCTTCGTGAACGATGACAGTTAACCCGTTATCAAGGTGAAATTTTTCGTATTGAATTTTCGGAATTTGCATGATTTTATGTTCTTGCGCCCATGAGTAAGGTATTAATACGAAGAGAGCGACAAAGATAGAGAGTAAGTTTTTCATGGTAGATTTAGCGATAAAATGGGAACCTTTTACTGACTTCATAGTACTACATTCCCAGTTTCAGGATAAGCAGTAGCCGTACATAACGCTTTACTGGTATATCCAAGGCGAACACCAGTAAATGATTATTCGGGTTAAATGTTCCTAATTTAGACTAGATATACGGCTACGATTCGTGTTATTTGAAATCGAAGATCAGTTAATCAGATTGCGCTCGTCAGGAGTTCTGGTTACTATAAGCGATCCTGTCTCTTCCAACGTCAATATTTCTACTCATCAACACTATCAAAAGTGAAAATTCCAAGTCCACCCAAGGTCAAGGTGTATGTCCCCGAGTCTGACTTGAAAGAAGGAATCAAGTTCGCCAAAGAGGCATGGCCAGTGACGGAAATGTTAGGTGAGCCATTGATGGCCAGAATTCTACTGTGTTTTGCGACCCAAGAATTACGTAAACAACGCAAAAACGCGGTTCATCCAGATGTAAAATACAATATGATGCCCAAAAACATGGGGCATGATAGAGATTGAATTATTTTGACAATTAACACTCAGCATTCAATGGGAAGAAAGAAACAGCGTACAGTTGAAAACTATACCCATGAGGGAAAGGAGCGGATTAATAACCCACCCGTAGGTTTAGTGACTCCCGAAACTGATGGGTCTGATGACAAGAAGACCTATCACCATGATCCCCACATTGATCCTCAATTGGAGTGGGCTGGAAAGAAGGAGCGCACGTCATTTGAGGTGCCGACTGTTTCGCTCCATGTGCATGAGCGCGTGGATCCGCATACGGTCATTGATGCTGTTCGAAAACGCTCGGAGGATGCATCGCAGTTATCCTTATTTTCTACGCCTGAGGAAAACCCACCTCTGCGTCAGGCGATTGAATTCTATAAGCACCGCAAGAATTGGGTGAACAGGCTGATCGCAGGGGATAGTTTGCTCGTGATGAACAGTTTGTTGGAGAAGGAGGGACTTGGCAGCAAGGTACAAACCATCTATTTTGACCCACCCTATGGGGTTAAGTATCGTTCGAACTTTCAGCCTTTTGTGAGCCAGCATAGCCCTACGGGTGGAGATCAAGATAAGAACTTGACATCTGAGCCAGTGCAAGTGAAAGCATTCCGGGACACTTGGGAGCTGGGCATTCATTCGTATCTCACGTATTTGCGTGATCGTTTGTTGTTATCTCATGATTTGCTGCATGAAAGTGGGAGTTGTTTTGTGCAGATTGGCGATGAGAATGTGCACCGTGTAGCAATGATTATGGATGAAATTTTTGCTGCAGAGAATCGGGTGGCTACGATTACATATGCTTCCACTGGTGGAAGTAGAGCAAATACACTTCCAGATGTAGCACATTATATACTGTGGTATGCAAAGGATGTAAACAATGTCAAGTATAGGCAACTATACGAGTTACTGGACCGGAGTGGCATCATTGATCTATTCAGCTGGCATGCAATGGTTGAACTTCGGAATGGCATGTCTAGAAAGCTTACTGAAGAAGAACGTTTTAATCCAGATCAATATTTACCAGAAGGAGCGCGGATATATCAACGAACTCCTCTTAACTCTCAGGGTGTTTCAACACATGGCAGATCTGAGCCGTATGAATGGAATGGTCACACATTCCCTTGCCCTACAAATTCCCGTTGGCGCATCTCAAGAGAAGGGATGGATAGACTTGCAGAATTGGGACGTCTGGATGGCGGGGAGAAAAAAGGCTTGATGTGGAAGCGTTTTGAAGATGAAGTTCCTGGAAGGCAGATACACAATATATGGGATACTAAAATGTCCGAGCAAAGAAAACGCTACGTCGTTCAGACATCTATTAAACCGATTCTGCGTTGTATTTTGATGACCACGGATTCTGGAGATATTGTGCTTGATCCTACTTGCGGCAGTGGGACGAGCGCCTATGTTGCCGAGCAATGGGGTAGACGCTGGATTACCTGTGATACATCACGCGTGGCCATCGCGGTTGCTCGGCAACGCCTCCTAACCGCTGTATACGATTATTACGAACTCGCACACCCAAATGAGGGGGTTGGATCAGGGTTTCAATATCGGAGTGTAAAAAAAGTGTCGGCAGCGATTCTTGGCTATGATGGGGAAGGAGAAGAAACGATTCTGTATGATCAGCCGCTCCAAGACCGTAGCAAAACGCGAGTTGCTGGGCCGTTCACCGTAGAGGCCGTCCCTGCGCCAACAGTCAAACCACTTGTTGAGGCGGAACAAAATACCCCCCCCCCATTTTTCTCCAGAGCGTAGCGGTGAGACATTCCGTCAGCATGACTGGCGCGATGAATTATTCAAGACGGGGGTTAGAGGTAAGGCAGGTCAACATATCTCTTTCGCACGATTGGAGCCCTTACCAGCAATGCGCTATTTACATGCCGAAGGAGAAACCCAAGACAATCATCATGAAAGTGGACATGAGTCCTTACCTCCAAAGCGTGTTGTGGTCTCATTCGGCCCCGATCATGCCCCATTGGAGCAACGCCAAGTTTCACTGGCAATTGAGGAAGCATATAGCATCGTCCCCAAACCCACGATCATCATCTTTGCAGCGTTTCAATTTGATCCAGAAGCCGCAAAAGACATTGATGAAACCTCTTGGCCAGGCGTAACCCTGCTCAAGGCGCAGATGAACGTTGATCTGCTAACCGAAGACTTAAAGAAAAACCGTGCGAGTAACGAGAGTTTTTGGTTGATCGGTCAACCTGATGTCAAGGTTCATAAGGAACAGAATCAAGACGATGAGTATCGGGTTTCGGTGCATGGGTTTGATTATTTTAATATGGAGACTGGCGAGATTGAATCTGGTAATTCAGACAAGATTGCTATGTGGATGCTGGACACCGATTACGATGGTCGTAGCCTGTTTCCAAGACAGGTATTCTTCCTCACCGATAGGGGAGCAGATGATATTAAACGGTTAGAAAAAAACCTGAAAGCCGAGATTGACGCAAGTCTCATCCAAGCCTACACTGGAACACAATCAATTCCATTTAAGGCAGGTGAGCATCGTCGAGCTGCCGTGAAAATCATTGATGACCGTGGCATTGAAAGCCTGAAAATTGTGGAATTAGAGGATTGAAATTCACATTAAAGATTCACTGGTAGTCCACGTTTTGTCTCAAACGAAATCTGCAACACATTCAGAATGGAGCGCTTTTCACCTAAAGAATCTCTCACAGTAAGCGATCATCAGAATTGAAGGATGCCGAATAACAGCATTGACCAACTAATAATTAACTCGCCTTACAAAGAACCTGAGCGCCACTGGCATTATGATCGACAAACGCGATTATTCAACATCATTGACAACCGTAGATCCGCTGGATATATTGTGGCATCAAAGGATTCAAAGTCCTTTGATGACCCTGGTATTTTTAGAGAAATACCACTAGTGAATCAAATTCGACGTCGTGTCAAAAGCTGGCGGAATGCAGGTTACCCTGGTGTCACGGGCATGACGAGGAGACTATTGAATTATTGGAATGATCCAGAGGAATTTGATACACGGCGATTCTTCTTTTGCCAATTAGAAGCGGCCGAAACCCTCATCTGGCTCTCCGAAGGGCCCGCAAACGAAAAGGTCGGTCTAGATATTCCTTCCGATGGTGGAGAGTTCCAACGGCTGTGTGCATAGATGGCAACAGGCTCAGGGAAAACGGTGGTCATGGCGATGGTGATCGCATGGCATATCCTTAATAAAGTCACCAATAAGCAGGATACGAAATTCTCAAAGAATATCTTAGTTGTAGCACCTGGGCTTACCGTCAAGAATCGATTAGCCGTTCTTGATCCCCAAGATGAGGGCAATTACTATCAAAGTTTTCGAGTTGTCCCCTCCGCGCTACTTGATAAACTGCGTTTGGGCCGCGTCGTCGTTCGTAATTGGCATGCTCTAAATTGGGAAACCCAAGAACAGATCGCCAAAAAGCGTGGGGTTGACAAACGCGGAATTCAAAGTGATGAAGCCTATGCAAGGGACGTCCTTGGCCCTATCGCTACGGCAAGAAACCTCTTGGTGATCAATGATGAAGCGCATCACGCATGGCGAATTACCACAAAATCAAAAGTGAAAGGGATCGGAAAAAAAGATGTTGAAGAAGCTACAAAGTGGGTCGGAGGACTGGACAGACTTCACAGCGCCAGAGGCATTCTGAAATGCTATGATTTTTCAGCAACCCCGTTTACACCCTCTGGCAATCAAACTCGTGAGGAAGCACTTTTTGATTGGATCATCAGTGACTTTGGTCTTAATGACGCTATTGAGTCGGGGCTGGTCAAGACACCTCGGGTTGTCATCCATGATGATGCATTGCCAGATGCTAAAACCTACAAATCCCGTCTATATCATATCTACAACGATCCAGAGGTCCAGAGCGATTTCAACAGGAGGGCAAAACCAGAAGAAGGGCTTCCAGATTTAGTCAGGAATGGGTACTATTTGCTTGGTCATGATTGGAGAGAGACCATGAAGAAGTGGAGGAATCAACCTCAAAATCATACCCCACCTGTGATGATTACCGTGGCTAATCGTACCGAAACTGCAGCACGCATTAAATATGCGTTTGATCATAAAAAGGTGGAAATTGAAGAATTATGTGATCCTGAGCGCATTCTTCACATTGACTCAAATGTGCTGAGTAAAGCCGAGATCTCGGATGAATCAATGACTGATTTGGATCATTCATCAGGCGCGCGAGCAACGCTTAATCAAAAACAAAAGGCAGAGTTTCTTCGGCAACAGGTTGATACAGTAGGGCAGGTCGGTAAATCTGGCGAACAAATTCAAAATGTTATCTCCGTCGGAATGTTATCCGAAGGATGGGATGCAAAAACAGTCACGCATATCATGGGGCTCAGAGCATTCACAAGCCAACTCCTTTGTGAGCAGGTGGTTGGGCGTGGACTGCGTCGCACAACATATGATGTGAATCCAGAGACTGGCTTCTTTGAGCCAGAGTATGTGAATATTTTTGGCGTACCCTTTACGTTTCTGCCCCATGAAGGTGACGGTGATAATCCACCTCAACCTCCCAAACCAAAAACGGCTATTGAACCAATTCCAGACAGAAGAGCAAAGTTTGAAATTTCATGGCCTAATGTTATTCGAATAGAGCACACTCTTCATACTCAACTAGTCGTTGATTGGGAAAAATTAGATCCACTCCCCTTGGATACCACCAATAATGCGATGCTGGCTGAACTAGCTCCGACAGTAGAAGGTAAGCCAGATCTAACCAAGATCAAGGAGATTGATCTGGTAAGTCTTATGAAAGACAGGCGCATGCAGACAATCATCTTTAAAGCTGCAAAAGAGGTTTACGATCAGGTTAAACCTAATTGGGAAGGATGGATAGTGACGCAGTTGGCGCAGTTAGTCCACTTGGTTGAGTGCTTTATTATGCAAACTGATCAAATTAATATCTCACCTCAATCATTAGGTCAGTTAAATGATCCACGGCGTACAATCATCATTACACTCTACATGACTACTGTGGTTAGGTATATTGTAGATGCAGTTCGGTCAGAGAATTCAGAGAAAAGGGAATTAGTGTTTGATCCAGATCAACCTGTTCGTTCAACGGGGGATATGAGCACATGGTATACCTCCAAGCCCTGCGAACCGACGAAGCGGAGTCATATTAATTATGCCGTCTATGATAGTACATGGGAGCAGTTTACAGCCCGAGAACTAGATCGCAATTCTAATGTAGAGGCATGGGTTAAAAATGATCACCTCGGCTTTGAAATCAAGTATTCTTACCGAGGTGTCATCCGAAATTATCGCCCCGATTTTATTGTTAAACTCAACTCTGGTACAACGCTGATTCTCGAAATCAAAGGAGAAGAAACAGACCAGTCAAGGGTCAAACATAAATTTCTTGAAGAGTGGGTTCGCGCTGTCAATGAGCATGGAGGATACGGACACTGGGACTGTGATATTTCATTTGAGCCAAGCGAAGCTATGGAAATCATCAACAGATATTCAGTTAACTGATCTGCTTAGCGAAGTGATACTCGCTCAAGACTGGTTACAACCCCATTTGATTCACTCTATGTGATTTATATGGGTTCTGGTTGTTATATTTGATGAGTAAAGACATGACATCCTAATCACAGGTGATTATGGTGAAAAACCAAACTCAACGACCTACCGCATTTGACCGAGGGGCTACCCCATATTTTCACGGGCGAACCCACATTTTAGATGACTTTGAAGGCATTTTAGATAGTGCATCTAATGAGAATGATGGCTCAATATTCTTGGTTCAAGGCGCTCCAGGCGTTGGAAAAACGGCCCTACTGGATCAATGCAAAAAGAAGGCAGAAAGCCGGGATTGGAAAATTGCGAATATCTACTCAAGCGCATTGTGGAATCCAGACGATTTGTTATACTATCTGGGGAAGAATAAGGGGGCAATCACTGGTGTGTCTGGGGAGATCGGTGTAGGGGTGGATAATCTCGGCCATACTAATCTCGGAATAGAGATTACGCGCGCCACTCGCACATTAATGGATATTTTGGAAAATGGCAGAAAGCCGCTACTTCTCATCTTGGATGAAGCGCAGTCTCTGGGTATTAAAGATGTGATTCCATCTGAAATGAAAGGCGTTGTCAATAATATACTGACCAAGATCCATAATGGGCAAGCAAGAAAACCTATCGTCCTCTTAGCCGGTGGGCTGGGCACAACCTTAAAATCTTTCGCATCAATGGGAGTTTCCAGATTCTCTGAGGACTTTGTCGTACATCTGAGTGGGCTCAGTCAGGAATCTGAACGCGCAGTGATTCATGATTGGATCGTGAAAGACGCGAAGGCCAAGGGAGATCCATCAGCGTGGATTGATGCAATCGCCGCAGAAACACAAGGGTGGCCACGTCATGTACATTCGTATGCAAGACATGCCGCTAACTATCTCAAAGAAAATGAAAGAGTGATGAATCATGACGGATTAAATCTAGTCTTGATGTTAGGGCGCACAGGGCGCGTTCAGTATTACAAACAACGGTTCAATGATTTTTATATTGACGAAATCAGGCATCTAACTAGTGCGATTTCAGACTACCCTGTTGGCAGAGATTTTGATCGCTTGGATGTGATATCACATCTGGCGAAGAACTACGGCAAATCTAAATCTGAAACTCTGTTTGATCAGTTTCTAGATAGTGCCTGACAATAAACTCTAATTCTGGGATAGCATAGGATCGCAAGGGCCATATTTTACAAGTACTTACCGGTAGTTTGCTTGTTCATTTTGCGGTTATTTTAGGCGTTGAAGATTTTTCATGAAAAAATCGAAACTTTTCCTGTGGCGGTGGATATCACTGTATTTATAGGACTTTTCTGGGGTTTTTCTTTCTGAATTGATCAAGATTTGAAAAATCTTCACCGTTCATTTAATCACATCATTGACCATGCGCGCACAATTTGACACTGAACCGACACTGGGGATGAACGCAATTGAGGATCTTTTCGTAGATCCTAATTCCAGAGACGATATTCCCCGAATGATCTTAGCATTGCAGTCCATCTGCATGAATTGTGATCTTCGGGATCAGATTGTAACCTACCTCCAGAAGGTAATTGGAGAGGGCACGGATCAGAGCGTGGGGCGACCTGGGCTAAATTACTGGCGCATCTTCGTGCTCGCGGTATTGAAGTACGGATTGGATTGCGACTTTGACCGATTGACAGAACTTGCCAATAAACACAGCGATATCCGCATCTTGTTACAAAATGATACGAGTGATTTTGGTCATGAGTCCTTGTATCGTGTGCAGACGATTATCAACAATGTGAGTCTGATCACCGATGACATTTGGTTGACCCTCAATCGGATGATTGTGGATCATGGATTAGAGGTCTTTGGAGTTGCGTCCGATGCTCCTTTGGAAGCGCGGACGGATTCGTATGTGGTGGAAACTCATGTTGAGACGCCCCATGATGTGCGGTTATTACGCGATTCAATCATTCTGGCCATGCAGCTTGCTTCAAGGGCCTGGGAGGCCTTCAATTTAGGGGCGTACGACATTGCAGGATGGCGTCAGTTAAAGCATTTGATTATTACGGTTAACAATGCCTATTTGGAGATCAACACCACCAAAAAGCGTGAGACGAATCCAGAGCTGGTCTTAGCCTTCTTTAAGATTTGTTACTATCGGATTCAGAAGTGTATACTGGTCTTGGATAAGATCAAAGAACTTGACCCAAGTTCAAGTCGGATTGCGCCATTAGAAAAGGCGATTGAGCAGTTCAATCGGTTGGTAGATTTGGTTCATCGTCGTGTGATAGAGGGGGAAAAGATTCCCAATGCAGAGAAGTTATTATCGCTCCATGCCGAGCATACGCGTTGGATTGTCAAGGGGAAGGCCATGCCCAATCAGGTAGAATTGGGGGTGCCTGTCGCGATCACCCAATGTCAACATGGTTTGATTCTGGGATGGGATATCATATGGACGCAATCAGATGTAGATATGACCATTGAGATCGCCACCAAGTATAGGACAGAGTTTGAAAACCTTGGATCCATGAGTTTTGATCGCGGGTTTTGGTCGCCTCAGAATTTTGAGGCATTAAGCGCTATGGGTATAGAGGTCATTCTTCCCAAAAAGGGCTATAAGAACAAGATAGAGCGCGAACGAGAATCGGCGGAAGAGTTTCGGCGAAAACGTCGGCAGCATGCGCAGATTGAGTCCTGTATTAATTCTCTGGAACAGCATGGTGGTGCACGTATTCGTACCAAAGGAGGTAAGGCGGGGTTTGCGCGAAGCATCGGCGCAAGTGTGGTCGCCACGAATTTGTGCAGAATCGGGAAGGTGTTAATGGCCCGACACCGAGAGTCGTTTCGCCAAGCGGCGTAAATTACTCTTCATTGAGTCACAAAAAAAAATACTCCACCATTGGAGGTGGGAAAGGTGCGTCCGTGCGGCAGAGATTTTAGGCAAAATCAGTGGCCTATACACTGAATTTGGATCAAATATAGGTGAGGTGTACAGATCGGTGAAACAGATCAAAAATTTCGCGACTAAAATCGGTGAGTCTGCCTAGCAGTTAATAAAAAATTCGTATATTAAGCCCCGTAAAAAATTGTGACTCCCCAAAGTAGGGGTTTTTTGTCAGGCACTAGATAAGGGAATTATTGCAGAGGGAGGTAGTCAGGGATATGTTGTCCCCATCCCTTCAATGCAAACATGGATGATTGATGAATATAGTAAAGCGTAATAAGCGCATCACTCGAAAAATTTGAGGCTAAAGATTACAAATAGCATGTTGAATTAAATCCTCCTGAGAGAGATGCTCAGTTTCCTCTCCGTGCAGTTCCCTATCTCTGTGATCAAATCCGAGCCTGCTAACGATTCACTAGTTGAACAGTATTCAAATTTTCCAATACGATTAACCAACCAGATCAGTAGTTGATTGCGCCTCGCACATTGAGTCCGAGCTCTCTTTGCGAGTGGGCTAATCCAAAGACCGAGATGCTCATCTGCTCCCACGGGCGCAGCTGTGTCCCCAACCGATACATCCTTCCCCTTGACAGCTGGGTCACCCCCATCACCGAGCGGGCCACGCCGCCTTTCAGCGGCACGCCATAAGCCAGCTCAACCTCGGTCCGTTGTAGATTTCCAGGCGTGGCATCTAAGATTGTCTGTTGCCGGTGCAATTGCCTCCCATAGCCGAGTCCCCAAGACGGGCGAACCGTCATCATCCACCCTACTGGGCCGCCCCCAACCTGCACATATCCCGAAGCTCCCCACTCGGTAAACCCGTCGGCACTGTGTAGCAGTAGCCCCTGCGTCCGTAGCTCGGCCTTTAGCTTCCCTGACGCAAATCGCAACCCTCCGCCGAGCTCCAACCCAATCCCCGTTTCTGCACTGCCCCCATCCTGACGCACATTCGCCTCTATGTATGGACGCACCCTGTCATGAAGCTTCAGCACCCCCTGTAACCCTACACGCACGCGCACGACCTCTCCACGGACCTCATACTTATCCACCTCCGCCCCTGCAACCAGCACATCCCCGTGAATATTTAATCCCGCTGTGCTACTAGACATCCATTTCCCCTCAATGCCAGCCGCCCCAAACACCGAAGCCAAGGATCCCTCCAATGCCTCTACCTCGATCTGCCCACGCCCATACCCCAGCGCCAGCCATGCCCCCCAATCTATCCCCTGAACTGAGACATACGGCACCACCTGTGTCAACGATGTCTGCACCGATTGCTCCAACATGCGATACGATCCATCTCCCTGACTGTGCGTCACCATAATGCCCGTTAACCAGCCACTCTGCCAACGATAATCGGTCCCCAACATCGCGGTTGAGACCTCACCGCGCAGATTAAGCACATCGTTACTCCGCAGCCGCGTGAACGCGCCCTGTCCCCACACGCTTAGCCACCCCCGATTTCGCTCTTGCTCTTGCATCATGCGGCATCCTGCCAACAGCTCGCCCAGAGACGGTGTCCAATCCGTGGCCCACAGCTGTGCCAGTTCCATGCGCTGCCCAGCCAAACACGACGACCCCGTCGGCCGGTGTCGCAATGCCTCCACAATCTGAATCGTGGAGGTCCGCACAAAGCGCACGGCGTATGCCTTCATCGCCTCCACTGCAATGGCGACATCCGCTCCCTCAATCGTCGCTGTGGCCACCGCTTTGTCAATGGTGCCCTCGCTGGTGTTTTCAAGACGCATTGCAAAGGTCTTCCCCTGTTGATTCTCTTTTGTGGGCACTAACTCTACCTCAATGGTTTGCTCTATCTCACCCGGGGCAAAGGTGAGGGCCCCAGCACTGCTGCGGTAGTCTTCGTTTGCACTTGCCGTTCCATCTTCAGTGCGATAGTGGACCACAATCGCTGTCGCACTCGGCATAGATAACTGCACAGTAAACTGCATGCTCTCTTCAGTGGTCACTGCATCGTCAATCCGAATGGCCACCGCACGCGCTTTGTCAAAGATCGTGACCTGACCCACATCACGCGCAATCGTCACCTCAGGCCTTGCACTGGTGAGCTTCACGGTAAACTGCTCCTCGCTCTCATCTATGTCATCAGAGACGAGCTCTATCTGAATCTTCCCTGTTCTGGATCCTGGATCAAACAAGACCAGCCCTCGAGAACGCACATAGTCCTCTGTTGACTTGGCCGTGCCGTCAACGGTTTCATAGGTGGCTATGACTGGCACATCGGTGGATCGATTGAGCTCCACGCGCAGAGAGACCTTCCCATCACGCTCTTGCGCCTGCGCATCATAAATAGAGAGCGTCAGCGGCGCCTCCCCTTTATCGTTAATCCGAAGGTCTAACTCTGTGCGCTCTGTGTCATACCCACCCCCGCTGGCTGTGTGGATGATCTGGAGGGTTTCATCCTCGGTGTCGGGGTCATCCAGCGCTTGGACGGTCACGGTCTTGGGGGCTTTCCAGTTTGATTGCGTGAACTCCAACGACATGGGGGTCAGCGTTGCTTTGCCTTGATCCCCGCTGAGCGTAATCTCTACATGAGAGGTGGGCGCTGAGCTAAGCACAACGGTATAGGATTTAGAGGGCCCTCCTTCCTCAATGTCTAATGACTTAGGCGCCAGCACAATACCCTTGGAGCCAGTTTCTTCAATGGTCACCTGCACGTTGCGCATCACGCCATCGTAGCCCCCACCGCGAGCGGTCAGCGTAAGGGTTTCCGTCGGGTCACGTTCGGCATCCTCATCTTTTGCAGCGGCCACGCGCACCGGTTGCTCATCCGCCCAGTCAGAGGGCGTAAACGTCAGCATGTCTGGATCCCGTGTCAACTCATCATTTAAAAATGCGCTGATCTCTACGGTGACCGATCCCTGCGGCTCTGCAGACAAAGCGACGGTAAAATCACCTGAAGTCCCTTCGCGTATCGTGAGATCAGGCGGGCGGATCACCAAATCTTTAGTACCCGTATCGGTGACCGTCACCGGTAGATCTTCAGTGAGTGCATTATAGTTTGGATCCAGGCTAGTGGCCGTATGCAACAGGGTCACCTCTTCTGGAATGGCATCATCGTCTGGCGCTGCCTCTACCGTCACCTCCTGTGGCAATTTCCAATTTGATGCGTCAAAGGTCAGCACAGGCGGGTCAAAAGTGATCCGGTTGGTGATTTCGGTGATTTGAAGTGTCACGGATGATTGCGGCTCTGACAAAAGCTTGATCGTATAGCCTGCGCTGGACCCTTCACCCACCGTCAGTGAGGGCGATGAAAGAACGATCCCCGCCTGATTATCATCTAAGATGGTCACCTGCTGCGAATGGCCTGCAATGTAGTCCGGGGGCAGCGGTGTGCCAATTTCCACCGTAAAGGTTTCATCGTCTTCATCGATGTCATCGGGATAGGTCTCAATCTGCGCAGATCCAGAGTCGTCGTCTAAATCAACCCGAATCTGAGTGGGACAGGTATAGTCGTTAGGCATTACAGGTGAGCACTCTATCGGAATCATCACTGGACGCAATGCCGCGGTGGAGAGCGTGGCCGTGACGGTCGCAGAATCCCCTTCGGTGACCTCACGCGGCACGGATAAAGTCACCACCACAGGGGTCTTATCCAAAATGGTCACGATGATGGAAAGTGGTGGGCCAATTTCAACGCTCGGATGCGTCCCCAGCGCCACGCTCACCTGCTCATCGTCAGTGTCGTCATCAACCTCGGTCGTCAGCTCCGCACTGCCAGATTCTGCATTTGCTGGAATCGTGATTGAGTCTGGACATGTGTAATCGTCTGGCACTGTGGTCTTGAGAGGTTTGCAGATAACGTCTATCGTGATCGATTCGTCCAAAGTGTAGTCCAACATGGCTGTGACCGTGGCTGAACTGCCCTCGTACACTGGATTGGGCTCAACCGACAGACGCGCCTGCACAGGGGGCGGCTTGTCATTATCAACGATCGTGATTACATGATCCCGCGGACTCCCAGGCTCTATCCCACCTGGTAAATTCTCTTTGTCCAGGGCAACGCTAAACCTTTCATCCTTTTCCGCGAGCTCATCATCAGTGGTTGAAATTATCACAGGCACACGGCGCTGCCCCTTAGGTATTGTGATTGATGGCGGCCCCTCGTAATCAACAAGATCCTCGGTTGCAGGGTGCTCACCAACGCCCTTATAGATCAAGGGAATCGTCAGGTCTGTTGTTTGCAGGGCCCTGGTCAGCTCAACGGTGACCTCCACTGATTCGCCTTCATTTACATTGAGCGGTTGTTCAGCCAAAAGACTCACACTCACCGCGCCTTGATCCACTACGGTCACGTCCACCGTGCCAGTGACATCATCATAGCCGGGGCCACTGGCGGTCAGGGTGAGGGTTTCTGTTTCATTGCTCGTATTATCATCTGGGGCTGCGGATACTGTTACAGACCGGGAAGTATTGTAGTTTGAGCGGGTAAATTTGAGGGTGTCTGGAGAGCGGGATAGAATATCTGAATGCTCAGTAAATGATGGAATGGTTACCGTAACTTCGCCGGATGGCTCATTAGAAAGAGATACCTTAAAGTCTGCGGTATTGTCCTCCTGCACAGAGACCGCTACAGGATTGATCTTGATCTCTGCGGTGTCGTCATCGTCAACAGTGACACGCACCTCGCCAGTTACATTATCAAACCCACCCCCAATGGCGGTCAGGGTGAGGGTTTCTGTTTCATTGCTCGTATTATCATCTTCATCTGCTGATACTGTTACAGACCGGGAAGTATTGTAGTTTGAGCGGGTAAATTTGAGGGTGTCTGGAGAGCGGGATAGAATATCTGAATGCTCAGTAAATGATGGAATGGTTACCGTAACTTCGCCGGATGGCTCATTAGAAAGAGATACCTTAAAGTCTGCGGTATTGTCCTCCTGCACAGAGACCGCTACAGGATTGATCTTGATCTCTGCGGTGTCGTCATCGTCAACAGTGACACGCACCTCGCCAGTTACATTATCAAACCCACCCCCACTGGCGGTCAGGGTGAGGGTTTCTGTTTCATTGCTCGTATTATCATCTTCATCTGCTGATACTGTTACAGACCGGGAAGTATTGTAGTTCGAGCGGGTAAATTTGAGGGTGTCTGGAGAGCGGGATAGAATATCTGAATGCTCAGTAAATGATGGAATGGTTACCGTAACTTCGCCAGATGGTGCAGCAGAAAGGGATACATTAAAGGGTGCTGAAGAGCCCTCTGGCACTGAGACTGAGGTGTCGCTGATGTTGAGCGCTGCGGTATCACCATCCTTAACAGTGACACGCACCTCGCCAGTGACATCATCATAGCCGGGGCCACTGGCCGTCAGTGTGAGGGTTTCTGTCTCATTGATAAGGTTGTTATCTTCCAATGCGGATACCGTTACAGGCTGGGGGGTATCGTAGTCTGAAGACTTAAACGTTAAAGTTGCATGGGATCGGGATAGGTCTGAATTGGTGAACGCTGAAATGTCCACTGTAACATCGCCAGATGGTGCAGCAGAAAGGGATACATTAAAGGGTGCTGAAGAGCCCTCTGGCACGGTGATTGATGTACGATCCAGCACCAAGCCTGCCTCTGCCACATCGTCATCTCTCACGATAATCGTCACCTCGCCCGTGACATCATCAAATCCCCCGCCTCTGGCCGTCAATGTGATGGTTTCTTTATCATCCTCCGCATCTGCGTCATCATCGGCTCGGATAAACACGGGTAGGCTTTTACCCTTAATACGGGGAGGGGAAAACTTTAAACTGTTTGTGTCGCGCCATAGGTCAGTATTATTGAATGCTGGAATCTCCACTGTTACGATATTTGATGGCTCTGCCGATAACGATACCTCAAAAAATACAGGAACCGTCACGCCCTCATTCACAAATACCGGATTAGGACTGATGTTGAGTTCTGGCTCGTCGTCATCTATAATCGTGACAGAAATCCGTGCCCGCTCAAGGTCATATCCACCCCCGCTGGCCTCTAAGATGATCGACTGGAAATCATCCACTAAGTCATCATCATGTCCTGCGGTGAGTGTAACCTCTTGGGGTTTATTATAGTTATCAGTTGTAAAGGTTAAACTGGATTTGTCAGCCGTTAGAAGACCAACTCTTGACGGAATGCTGACTGTCACATCATTATTTCCCAAATCGCCAAGAGGCGCCTCCGAAAGTGACACATCAAACGTTCCTGTTTCTCCCTCAGTGATTGAAAGTTCAGTAGGATCCACGATAAGACTAGGATCATCGTCATCACCAATCGTGACTGAAACCCGCCCCTTGACACCTAACATTCTGTGTTTAGGCGGTGCGTCCGTCACGGTAATTTGTAAATCTACTTGATCGTCTACATCATCAGTATCCTGACCTGCAGATATTTCAGTTTGCACAGTCGATGTACACCATCCCAAGCCATCGGAATATGAAAAACATCGGAACCATTGATGTGACTTTACCATGTGAACCGCCTGACCTACAGTCAAATCGGTCCCCTGAAATCCGCTCCAAGTAACCGTGATGTCTACGGATGGGTTGACAAGAGAATATGATTTTATATGATATGGCTTGCTCTGAATACTCTCTCCCTCTGAAACATATTCATCAAATGGGGGCCGATCATAAATGGTGATATCAACTGTGTATTTCAGGCCGTCATACCCTCCCCCTGATGCCGTGAAAGTTAGCGTTACTTCTTCATCCGCGTCATCTGTGTCTAGTTTTGTTTGTAGGGTCAGAATCTGAGGTTTCTGCCAATGGTCAACTGGAAAGGTTAGAATTTCTTGACCCGGATCTATATTTGTCCCCTGATGCCCTGAAATTGTAAAGGTGACATCTCCCGAGGGGGGCGCCAAGACTGGCAAAAGCTCGACAAATAAGGAGATATTACTTCCTTCCCTAACCGCTCGAGGAGGAAATTCCCATAGAATTTCGTCATCCAAAATCGTGACCGTCCGCTCTTCTGAGCTCGTATCGCCTCCCGAATTGGTAAAAGATAACTGAATGACCGGGTCACGCGTTGCATCAGCGTCTTGGTTTGCTGTCAGGGTCACCTCTTGTGCTGTCTTCCAATCCTCAGGCGTAAAGGTCAGCGAAACGGGGCTAACACTCAGATCTGTGTTATCATGACCGGTGATCGTAACGGTCACATTCGATGAGGGCTGAGAGCTGAGCGAAAATGGAATTTTCTTTGAATTTCCCTCCAGAATCGTTACGGAATTTTGTTCGCCAGACATCCAATCCTGCCCCCCCACATTGTTACTCCATGAGGCTGCTTGATCAGAACCCAAATTCCATACAGGCCCAATCAGCACATCAGAATCAAAGCCGTGGAACGCATCCCTGGGCGACTCTGAAAGACGAAAAAGATCAACGCCTCCCATGTCATAATCTAAAAGGTTTTGACTCAATTCATCAGATGACACAATACCAAAATGCCCAATATCTGTCTGAACATCTAGATCTGGAGAGTATTGATTCGTCCGTACTTGCCCAAATGCCACGGCAGGGAGAAACCATAGCATGCACACACTGACCCATAAAGCCACATTGAGGTGAGCCTCTGATCCATCTTTCCTATGCTTAAAATAGAAACCTTGGGTTTCCATGAGACTTACAAGTGAAATTAGATACGTCAACCTGAGACGCTTACTTGATCAATCAACAAGTGTTCCAAATCCCAAGAGATGGGTGTCTGACATAAAAACGACCGATCAACAACAATTAGTTGTAAACTCTGTTACAGTCTTTACTGAACAATTCACTGCCATGAAATTCAAAACTATTAGTCCGGCCATCTTTTTGATAGGATTATTTCTGGGTTGCGGAGGTGTTGATGATCCTCAGCCTGGGTCTGATCTGTATCATTCAACCATCAGCGCATTCTATGACGGAGTGACTGCCATGGAGGTTGGAGAAGACCTCCGGGCAGAGGCAAAATTGAATCTTGTAACTGAGCTTGTTCCTAATGAACCAGCATCATGGGCGAATCTGGCCTTGATGGCAATGCGTCGTAATGAACTCTCTCGTGCCCAAGAGCATCTCAACACTGCCTTAGAGCTTGATTCAACTCAAAGCGATATCCTGATGCTTGCAGCGGCGCACGCTCGTATGATGGGCAATGAAGCGGCACAAATCAGCTATCTTCGCCGTGCAGTTTCAGCTGACTCGCTCAATGCGCGTGCATTATTTGATCTCATTGAACATCTTTCCTATGACACCGAATCATTGATGCATCAACTCATGCGTGCTGCTCCAAGCAATACAGCCGTACTATTGAAGAAACTTGAACAATCCGCTAATCTGGGAATTCTTGATGCGCAGATCCTTGATGCGCTAGATAGCTATGCATGGGACAGAGATGTGAACGATCAAATTGTGCATCTCCGAAGTGTGCCTCATGGAGATGAAACCAAGATTCAACTTACAATTCTGAGAAATATTTTACTCAGTGAACCAAGGTATCGTCAAGATTTAGCCGATGTAAGAGTTTCGTTAGAAAGAATCGGGGATCCGATCATAGAATTATTGAGAATAGAAACTCCATCATCAAACCCTGCTCCTCGAGACGATTCCTTACAGTTTTTTAAAGAGAACCAATCAACCACATTATCCACCTCGTCTCAAAAATGGATCTCCGCAGTTGCACTGGGTAATAATGCATTACCAGCGGTTTTCTATGGCGGGAGCGACTCTATCAAAACATTTCGGGGCGAAGCATGGCCGTCTCCTGACATGCGCGGGCATGATGCTGGCCGTGCGATTGATTATAACTCTGATTTCAGGACTGATTTGGTCGTGGTTGGGACAAAGGGCTTGCGTATGCTTCGTCAGGATTCGCTGGAGCAGTTTACAGATGCGACCCGTGAACTCAACTTGGAGTCTACCTTAACCAACGCCTCGTTTTCCCATGTATGGACTGCAGATATTGACCTTGAAGGTGATCTTGATCTGATTGTAAATCACGCGGAGCAAGGAATACTGACTCTTCAAAATAATGGAGATGGCACTTTTGAGATAGCGAACTGGTTTCCAATACAGAGCAGTATTCAGGCGTTTTCCTGGGCAGATCTTGATCAGGATGGAGATCCCGATGCTGCTCTCTTAGATACAGAAGGTAATTTGATCGTCATGGATAATGAACGGCAAGGTCAATTTACACCTCATGTATCTTACGCCGAATCGCTACATCTATTGGATCTGACAATCTCTGATACCAATAGTGATGGCAAAATAGAACTTCTTCTATTGACGGATTCAGGAGAGATTCGTAGAATGACGCTTGGACATCATCCATTCACGGAGGTATTGGCCGAGGTAGAGATTGTTTCGCCAAACACACAATTATTAGTCGGTGATCTTGATAATAATGGGGGTAAAGACCTGATCGTCAGCTCTGAAACTCAAACACTGATCCTGTTGCAGGATGAGGACTATCAATTTTATCAGCATAAAGATTTGATTGCGCTTGAAACCTTTGCCCTGAGTGCCACTAGGTTTGCAGGGAGGCTTGATTTGATTGGAATTGATCCGAGTGGACAACCTGCGAGATACGGAATTCTACCGAGTAAAGACTACCACTGGAAGCAGATTCAACCGAGAGCCGCTCAAGCCGTTGGCGATCAACGAATCAATTCTTTCGGAATTGGCGGCGAAGTAGAAATTCGGGCAGGTCTCTTATATCAAAAACAGCCGATCACTCAACCGATTGTCCATTTTGGACTCGGAAGCAATACTCTTGCAAATGTCGCTCGTATTACATGGCCCAATGGGTCTGTGCAGGCAGAGTTTGATCTCCTCTCAGACGAGATTGTTAGTGCAACACAGCGATTAAAGGGGTCATGTCCATGGCTATTCACATGGAATGGGGACGAGATGACATTTGTAACAGACTTCATCTGGCGCTCACCGCTCGGATTAAGAATTAATGCTCAGGAGACAGCGGGGATCATGACCACCGAAGATTGGGTTAAGATCAAGGCTACCCAACTGCAACCGAAGAATGGATACTACGATATACGGATCACCGCAGAGTTATGGGAGACGCACTTCTTTGACCATGTGTCCCTCAAAGTTGTAGATCATCCAATTGGAACAGAGATATTTGTGGATGAACGGTTTGCTTTCCCACCTCCAGAATTGAACATTCATGTGACCTCTGAACTTCAACCGATCCTGGGCGCTTGGGATGACCGTGGGCAGGATGTATTACAGATCGTAGCTGCCGAAGATCAGTTATATGCAGATTTCTTTGGACGAGGTGACTATCAGGGCATTACCAGATCTCATTACCTTGAGATTGAAATCAACAACGAGACCCCTCAGGACGCATGGTTAGTTGCCAATGGATGGATTCGCCCAACTGATAGTTCAATCAATGTTGCGATCAGTCAGGGAAATCATTCGCCCCCTGTTGGACTACGTCTTGAAGCCCAGACGTCCGATGGAACATGGGAAACGGTTCATGAAAATCTTGGGTTTCCCAGTGGAAAAACAAAAACGATACTCATTGACCTATCGCCAGTCAAACGACAGCCCGAGTCTCAGAGGCTCCGGTTACATACGAATTTAGAGATATACTGGGATGCGTTGTTTACAGCCAGAAAGTTAGACGCATCACTTGCCAAGGTCACACATCTGATGCCAGCAAACGCGGATCTTCAATATCGAGGATTTTCCGTCGTGAATGAACACGATCGTTCATCCCCCGAATTGCCAGATTATTCTATCCTCAGTGGGACATCCCAAATCTGGAGAGATCTTGAAGGATACCACACGCGTTTCGGAGATGTCAAGCCGCTTTTGAAGGAGGTAGATGATCGTTATGTGATCATGAATGCGGGAGATGAAATGCTCTTTAAGTTTCCAGAAGTTGATCCAATCAGTGCAGGTGATCAGAGAGATTTTGTTCTGATTGGAGATGGGTGGGTTAAGGATGGTGACTACAACACGACATTTTCAAGGACACTCAGGCCTCTGCCATCTCATGGAGACCCAACCTATGATGAAGCGCCAACGCGGTTACAGGACGATCCAGTCTACAAGCGGCATGCCTCGGATTGGATTCATTATCATACTCGGTATGTATCGCCTGATCACCATGCCAGAGGATTGGTATTTTCACATGATAGAAATTGAATGATCTAATTTGTAAGATCATTAATTTCACTCATAGCCTCATCTTAAATTTTTTGAAGTTGTTGGCCGAAAAATCTATGATCATTGGGGTTCTATGATGAGAGTTCACCTTTGATAGATAGTTACCTGATCTAGCATTCTGCTTCTACTGGGCGTCACGCATCAAATAATCCTACATGATGGACATCTCTATCACCGCAATTAGTGATACACATGGCCAAGTCGCCCTACCAGATCTGTTAAAAGGCTACCAGAGTGATATCCTCATCCACTGTGGAGATTTTACCGCAGGCATCACCGATCGATTTAGAAGATCAACGCTCCATGAGAGTCACCGGCAGTCATGGCATGACTTTTTGGAAGATCTGTTGGCGGTAAAAGATCAATTTAGAGCCATGATCGTGGTGCCAGGTAATCATGATCAAATCTGTGAATTGATGCCAGTGGTCTGTCAATCACAAATGCTTGGTGTGGGCGCCCATCTGCTTATCAACTGTGATGCAGATATCCTTATACAAAAACCAGGTGTGGTCGGAGGACAATACAATATACGATTTTGGGGAATCCCTCACACACCTCCATTCGGGCACTGGTTTTTTCAAGGGTATGAAATGGCAGCCATTACCAATAAAATCCCTTCAACAACTGAGATCATTGTGAGTCATGGGCCGCCACACTCTATCTTGGATACAGTCGGGCCAGTTTTACCAGAGAACATCCTCCCGACCGATTATCTCGGCAGTAAAGATTTGTATTCAAAATGCCAGACTCTTCCAGACTTAAAGGCGGTGTTCTTTGGCCATGTTCATTCATCACATGGGCATAAGTCAGTCGGTGCTACTGACTATTTTAATTGTGCAATTCTTGATGAAAACTATGAAAGGCATTATGACCCGATAACAACCATCATCAAACTTAACGAAGACATCTAACACGATTCAAAATAATGCCTCATCGTATCGTTGGAGTGGTGAGATCATTTGAAATGATCCCACCAAGCGGCCAGTCATTTTGTCGTCATATCTACCACCGTAAGAACCACAATAATGGATAGAATATTTTCATGTTTTCACCATGACTGAGACAATGATCGGATGAAGATGGCTCTACGTTGAACATGCTCCATGATAGTATTAAATGTAATGACTTGATTGAAAATATAGTACTGTCCACCACACATAGAATTTCAAAAAAGTCCCTGTATCCTAAGAATAGATCATGCTGAAGTATTGCTGTATTAATTGAACTGATTTGACAAACTGAAATTTTTATCGTATTTTTGAGATTAACCCATTAACAATAGATGTCACTTCCTGATTTACGTTCTCAATCTACACTCCGGAGCGGAGATGCTCTGGTTTCTCACCTGAATTCGTTTGAATTAACCCCGAAATTTTCAGCGGGAATTTGGTTTTTTACACCAGCGAACTCAAGATTCCACGCAAAATACAAGCCAGAGGAGTCCATTGAATCTCGTCTGGAAATTGCAGCGTCTCTAAAAGACTATGGATTGGAGGCGCTTGAAGCTCACTATCCCAATGAAATTGATGAAGACAATCTCCATATTTGGCAAGATTTTACGCGCGATACAGGGATTCGGATCTTAACGGTCATCCCATTATTGTTTTATGACAAAATATTTGAGTTTGGTTCTCTGTCTAACCCAGATGATCAGATCCGCCAATTAGCGATTCAGCGCACCACTCGATCGCTACAATTAGGACTGGAGTTAGGATGTGAATTCTCTGTCGTGTGGCCTGGGATTGATGGATATGAAAACCCATTTGGAATCAACTTGGCCTCTATGCGCCAGCGTTTTGCAGAGGGGCTTGCCGAAGCCTTGGATCATGCGCCAGGGGCAAGAATTGCATTTGAACCCAAGCCTTATGAGCCCAGAGGGAGAATTATTTATAGCTTAACTCCAGAGGGAGTCTTGCTTGGTCAACAGGTGGAGGCGATGTTAAAACATGAAACTAATCTGAATCTTCTCAATGATGGTCATAAACTGGTATGCATGAACCCTGAGATTGGCCACCTATTAATGGGGTTTGAGGACATTGCTTATGCGCTGAGTTGGCCTCTCTCTGAAGGCCGGCTAGCGCACACCCATTGGAATAGTCAACCACTAGGTAATTACGATCAGGATCTCAATGTTGGCTTAATATCTCCAGAACAGATGGAGGCAGGACTTTATGTTCTCAAGATGCATGGATATCAAGGTTGGTACGGCCTTGATATCAATCCAGAGCGAATGCCTGTAGATGTCGCCCTGAAAATTTCAATGGATGCCTTGCGGGTAGCATGTGATCGTATCAATAGCCTTGACCATGAACGAATTGTAGACGCTGTAGAAGATCCAGCCTCTCACAGAGGTTTTTTGGAGGCTTATATGATTCGCAGTCGTGCCCCGAAAACAATGAGTTTGCCTCCGATTCAAGATACCTTAAAGTCTGTGAGGGACATGCCAACCAGTCATCATTGATAGTTTCTTACAGTTACTCAGAATTGATCTGGATAATTGATGTGGTCGTAGGATAGATAATTATTGCACACTTTACTTGGTATATTTGGAGATGGCGTATTCAAGTGTATAGGCTATGTCTCTCTTTGACTATACGTTGTGCTAGTTCATATCATCTTACTCGTCCATGACTATTGAATAAACTTATTGTAAGTGAGCAACGTAGAGATTAAACGATCAATGACATCCAAAATTGCGCGCGAAATCAACGATTTTGCTCATTCCTCTGGTGGGAAAATTCAATTAAGAGTCTCTGGAGAAATCGCAGAAGTCTCCAATGCGCATAGATTGAGGTCAAATTTCAAACAATTGCACATTCAGCCGATCCCCCATCCGCATTGAGATTGAGAGCCTTGATTCAATGATCTGCGTTGTTATCCCTCCACAGGAAAGAAAACCGTACTCATTTCAAGGGAGGTTCTGTGTCCGTGAAGGATCTAATTCTCAACAACTGTCTAGGAGTGAGATCCGTGAGTTCTTCTATGAAGTAGGGTTTCTCCATTTTGATAGAGGCATTTGTCAAGCTTTTCTTTGGACGATGACTTGGATAATGATCATTGGTTATATGGGTTCAACGTCTTGTAAAGATTCCCTATCAATGCTCCAGAAACTGCTTTACGCAATCTCGATTTGATCAACAAGGATTTTAAGTCCACCAGCGCATGTGCATGGCTACTCAACAAGAATGTATCTATACAAACTGACTGTAGAGAATGATTCATTTCTGTGCACATGTGAGCATGAATTCTATCATCAGCTCCTTAAAATATTTGATGACAAATCAGTCAAGCTTTCAGTAGCGGAGTACGTTAAATACAATGCATATAGAACTCATATGAGCACTCTTGCGTATTAATCAGATGTGTGGGCTATACAACTCTCCGCCCGTGGGGCTTCAAACACTCACGCCGCTATGTTGACGAATACCCTCAAAATCATTGGATTAGATGCGATAGGAGCGCTTATCAAGAAAAAACACTACTATTATTACTAATCTCATAACCTGAGCCATGAATCCAGGTACTGCACCGAAAAATACAGGAAAAGAATGGGAGATTGAATCACTTGACTATCGCTCTTTTGGAGAAGCAACAGAACAAGTATCCAATCCTACAAAGTTTCAGTTAAACACTTATTCAGTAGGAGACGCGATCGATTTTCTGAAGCAGATAAAGGGAATGGGGGTGAAAGGAATTGCAACATCACCTCCTTATAACAAGGCTTTTAATGGACGTGGAAAGAAATCCGGATCAAATTGGAAAAATAGTGCATTGATGGCAGATAACTACTCTCACTTTGAGGATAATTTACCAGAGGGCGAATATGTAGAATGGCAAAGGTCAGTACTAGCTGCTGCGCTAGAATGTGTGGGAGATGATGGGGTTATTTTGTACAACATTGGCCGAAAGATCAAAAATCGTAACCCTACGAAAATCACATATACCCGGCACCTAACCTGTCATCAATCACTCTATTGTTGATGACACAGTGAATATGGGAGGTTTTGAGTAAATAATGAACATGTATGACATTTTGTACAAACGCTTATATCGTACGCCAAGTGTCTATCAATAAGACTTTTTTTTCAGTAGGAGAAATTAATTGAGACTCAGGAGAATTCTTGATCTGGTGGTGCGCCTCCAGGGAATGCCGTGTTGCACATCCATTCACTGCACCCGCATCAAATGACCGACCTGCACCGCTGATGCGCTGCTTTCAAGCGAGTTGGCCATGACCCGATAGAGATAGGCGCCCGCAGGGAGTTGCAGCGCATCCAGCGTGAGTTCATGCTCCCACCCTGCGGTCAGGCTCACCAGAGGATGGGCATAAACGCGCCGACCCGTAACATCCAGCACATCTATCTCAACTTGCGCCGGCCACGGCAGATCAAACACAATGCGTGTGGAACGGGTAAACGGATTCGGATAATTGGCATGCACGGTCAACGTGTGAGGAAGTGCGGTCTGCGCTTCTGCATGGACTCGAGACACCACCTCAATGCTAAAGTTCAGACTATCTTCCGCGCCATGCACATCCACGGCTTTAAACGTCATCGGCGTTGGTGGGGTGACGGCTAGTGGCGTTCCACTGACAGTTCGGGTGGGGAGGTCAAACAAAAGACCACTCGGCAGGGACAACACCGTGAATGAATAGGTGACCGGGTCTTTTCCACCGCTCACCTCTGGCAGGACGAGCATTCCAATGGGTTGCCCCCTTGGAACCACCTGATCGTCCACACGCGTTGTAAAGGACATGCGATAGACCTCAAGGCCGAAGTCTTGACGGGCCACGCTCCCAGTTGCGTCCTGCACGGCCCAAGTAAATGATGTCATCGCCGTGAGTTCTGAAGGGGTGCCACGGAGTGTGCGCTCCGAGCGCGTCAGCCCCGCGGGTAAGTCGGGTGTCAAGGTGTAGGTATAGGGCGCGGTGCCATCGCGCGCCTCTGGAAGCATCACCTGAGCGATGGGCTGCCCAATCGGATAGATTTGATCGCTGATCGTGCTGCTGAGCGATAAGGCCTTGGGCGTGACATTGACCACCTCCGATGGTGTGCCCTGACCCATGGCATTAAGCGCAATCACCCGAACATAGACAGGAGGGGTCAAATTGGTGGCGGTATAGGTGGTCGACGGTGTACTGGCCACCAAGACCGTCCAATCCGATTGCCCATCAGGCGATGTGTCAATGCGGTAGCCCGTGATCGCAGATCCTCCGTCATCTAAGGGCGCGGTCCACGAGAGAACCAGGGTGGATGGCCCCGACGCGGTGATCGTTAACCCCGTGGGCGCATCGGGCGCTGCCAGGGCGTCGGTGGTGGCACTGGCGGTATTGGATGGATCACTATTGCCAACGCTATTGATCGCACGGACTCGATAAACCTGCGTCGTCCCCGCCGCGAGATTGGTATGTGTATAGGTGGTCACCGTCGTCGTCGCCAACTCCGACCAAGACCCCGTATCAGAGACTTCAATCTGATAACCCGTAATGGCCGCGCCCCCATTATCTGAGGGAGCCGTCCACGATAGGTTGATGCGGGTTCGCCCTGCAGCTGTAGCGGTGAGCTGCGAGGGGGCATCGGGCACGGTGGCATTGGGCGTGTCGGTGGTGGCACTGGCGGTATTGGATGCATCACTATTGCCAACGCTATTGATCGCACGGACCCGATAGTGACGCGTCACGCCTGCCGAAAGCCCTGTGTGCGCATAGGTCGTCGCCGTCGCAGTGGTATTCGCCTCCAAATCCGACCAGTTACTGGTGCCATTGGGCGAGACTTCAATCTGATAACCCGTGATGGCCGCGCCGCCGTTATCGTTAGGCGCGGTCCACGACAGGTTGATGCTGGTTCGCCCTGCAGCTGTCGCGGTGAGCTGCGTGGGCGCAGCGGGCACGGTGGCATTGGGCGTGTCGGTGGTTGCACTGGTTGTTGCCGATACAGCCCCCGGTCCAACCGAATTGATCGCACGCACCCGATAGTGACGCGTCACGCCTGCCGAAAGCCCTGTGTGCGCATAGGTGGTCGCAGTCGTATTCGCCACCAAGTCCGACCAGTTACTGGTGCCACTGGGCGAGACCTCAATCTGATAACCCGTGATGGGCGCGCCGCCGGTATTGGTAGGTGCGGTCCACGACAGGTTGATGATGGTTTGCCCGTCTGCCGTTGCGGTCAGTCCAGTCGGCGCGCCCGGTGCTGTCGCGGCTGCGGTGGTGGCATTGGCCACATTAGAAGGCGCCCCAGAGTTAACCGAGTTGATCGCACGCACCCGGTAATGCCGCGTGGTATTTGCACTGAGTCCTGTATGGGCGTAGGTGGTCGCAGTGGATCTCGTATTGGCCTGCTGATTGGTCCAGTTTGACGTGCCATTGGGCGAAACCTCAATCCGATAGCCAGTAATATCTGCACCGCCGGTATTGGATGGCGCCGCCCATGAAAGATTGATGATCGTCGGGCCCGAGGCCGTGGCCGTCAATCCCGTTGGCGCATCAGGGGCGGTGGCCGTAGCAATCGTTATCGTTAGAAAAGCGGCGGCGGAGAACTGACTCTGAAGGGCTTCGTTCTCGCTCGGACCAATCCAGGTGGTAACCCGATACCCATAGGTCTTAGCCGCCGATACCTGAGCATCGGTATAGGTTGTCGTGGTGACATCCCGTGCGAACAGTGACCAAAAATCCCCATCATCATCAGATTTGTAAACATTATATCCAAACGTCTGATGGCCGGAAGGAAGATCGGTCGGGGCATCCCAGGAAATTTGCGCCGCGTTGGCCGACGTCTGGCGCACCCGTACATTGGTGGCAATGCCTGACCCAGAGGCCGAGGCGGCTGTGACCGACACTTCATCCGAAGGGGCACTATCTCCCGATGCACTGCGTGCCAGAACCCGAAAATGAAACACGCTCCCCGGCGTCAAGCGACTACTGAGAAACTCGTACCTCGTCCGAGTCAGATCGTCGTATCCAATCAACGTCTCCCAGTTGGTGCCACCATCGGTAGACCATTCCACCTTGTATCCTGTGATCGGCGAATCACTGGGCGGACGTCCCCAGGTAAGTCTCACATCATGAAAACCTGTAGGAAAAACCTGTAAATCGGGCGGGGCACCCGGGGCTGTGGCGGCGGCGGTGGTCGTGGCACTGGCCACATTGGACGCTGCTGCACTGGTCCCCTTTGAATTTCTGGCATAGACCCGGTAATGCCGCGTCGTGCCGGCCGTGAGCCCCGTATGGCTGTAGGTGCGCCCCGTTCCCGTGTGTGCAGGCGTAACCTTGGTCCACGTGTCCGTGCCATTGGGCGAGACTTCAATCTGGTAGCCCGTAATCGGTACCCCGCCTCTATTGGTCGGGGCTTTCCAAGACAGATTGATGGTCGTTTGCCCGTCGGCCGCAGCGGTCAAATCCGTAGGAGCCGCAGGGACCGTGGCAGGGAGGGTCGTGGTATTGGCCACATTGGAGGCGGCCCCCGTTCCCTCCGAATTGATCGCGCTGACCCGGTAGTACCGCCTGGTGCCGGCATCCAAGCCCCTATGGACATAGCCGGTCGTGGTGGACCCAGTATTGGCCACCAAATCATCCCAGTTACTGGTGCCATTGGGCGAGACTTCAATCTGGTAGCCCGTAATGGCTGCGCCCCCGGTATTGGTGGGCGCGTTCCAGGATAGGCTGATCGTTTCCGGGCCTTCGGCCTCGGCCCTTAACCCCGTGGGGGCCGCGGGCGTGGTGAGGGTCGGTGCGGCCGCCGTGGTCGCATTGACGGTACCAGAACTGGTGCCCTCACCCACCGAGTTGCGGGCAAAGACCCGGTAATGTCGCGTCGTGCCTGCGCTGAGCCCCGTATGGCGGTAGGTGCGACCTGTTCCCGTATGTGCAGGAATAACATCCGTCCAGGGCGGATTTCCGTTGGACGACCACTGCACCCGGTAGCCCAAAATGGCCTTGCCCCCATCATCGGCCGGGAGCGTCCATGTCAAATTGATCACCGTTTGCCCGTCGGCCGTGGCCGTGACACTGCTGGGCACACCCGGCGCCGTGGCTGCGTTCGTCGTGGCATGCGCCACATTCGAGCGATCACTAAAGCCCCGCCCCGAACTATTGGCCGCAACCACCCGGTAATCGCGCCGCGTCCCCGCCGAAAGTCCCGTATGCGAATAGGTGGTGGCTCCCCGGACGTCGGCCAAACCGGTCCAACTAGTTCCTTGATTCGTTGACACGCCAACGCGATAATAGGTAATGGGTGAGCCGCCGTCATCTGCAGGGGCCGTCCAGTTTAGGATGATCGTGGTGCGGCCCGAAGCCGTGGCGGTCAGATTCCTGGGGGCACTGGGGCGCGTGGCGGCCGCGGTCGTGGCATCGTCAACATTGGAGGCGGCCCCCGCTCCTTCGGAATTGATCGCGCGGACCCGGTAAAACCGCTGGGTCGATGGCGCGAGTCCGGTATGTGTCGTGTCCGTTTTGGTGGTTTTGGTGTCAGTGACGAGAGTGCTGAAGCTGGTTTCGGATCGCAGCCTTGACTCAATCTTGTAGCCCGTGATGGCGGCGCCGCCGTTGTCCGAAGGGGCCGTCCATGTTAACTTGATCTTCGTCGGACCCATGGCGGTGGCCGTTAATCCGGTCGGAGCGGCGGGGGCGGTCACGGCGGCGGTGGTGACGGTTCTAAAAACAAATAAATTATTAGTACCCTTGGAATTCTTTGCCAATACAGCAAACGTGTATTCTGTGGCTGCGCTTAGTCCAGTGACCGAATAACTTGTGGCTGAGGCTTCTGCGGTTCTTGTAAAAAGAGAAGCGTTAAGATTAGTACCTGGATAAACACGAATATCATACCCGGTGATGGCCAAACCACCTGTTTCTACGGGGGCATTCCACGAAAGATTGATCGTTGAAGGACCAGCTACTGTTGCTGTCAAACTGGAAAGAACACCAGGCACGGTCGCCGCATCGGTGGTGACGGTTCTAAAAACAAATAAATTATTAGTACCAATGGAATTCTTTGCAAGTACAACAAACGTGTATTGTGTGGCTGCGCTTAGTCCAGTGACCGAATAACTTGTGGCTGAGGCTTCTGCGGTTCTTGTAAAAAGAGGAGCGTTTAAATTAGTACCTGGATAAACAAGAATATCATACCCGGTAATGGCACTTCCTCCATCATCCGGGGCTGTCCATGAAAGATCAACCATGGAAGGACTGGCAGCCTTGGCGGTCAAACCAGTGATACGCCCCGGCCTAGTCCTCTCATTGGTCGTCCCAGAGACGACATCGGACCAGGGGCCATCGCCGTCGTCATCCCTACTTCGGATCCGGATGTGGCGCGTGGTGCCTGGCGAGAGGCCAGTGAAAAGCGTTTCCGTTAGTCCGCCTGAAACCGTGCGAAGATCCTTCCAGTCTGAGGTTCCATCCGACGACCACTCAATCTCATGCCCTGTGATGGCTTTATTCCCATTCGGGTTGGCCGTCCAGGAAATGTTAAGCGTCTCGCGTGCATTGCGCCCGGTTTCATAGGGTGCAACGGTCACACCCGTGGGTTTGCCGGGTACGCGTTTTTTGGACTTAATAGGGCCCTTCTCAGAAAAGTGCGGAAGCACAGACCGCGTGCTTGTTCTTGAAGAGGCGACTTGGTCACCTGTGCGGTCATGGGAAGCCCTCTCTTGCACATCGTTAAACTCTGATATGCGACGCTGCTCAACTAAAAATGGGGGGGGGGTAGATGGGAGAGAACGCGTGAAGGGATCTAACGAAAGGGTAGCGCTCTCGGTCATAATGCCCGTGTCGGATGAACGCCCATGGAATGAAATTCCGTCTGGGTGTCCATGATGCGTGTCTAATGCCGAAGTCACGGCCATCGTTTGTACACGATCACCGGTGTCTGCATCAGAATCCACAACAGATCCGTGACAAATAAATGAAAAAGAAATGAGAATGTTGAGGATTAACATAACAAATAAACGAGTTTATGAACTATGACAATCAATAAGTTAAGAAAAAATTCTCGCACCAACCAATCACTTCTTACAGTCAAAAGATTGCAAAGGTTCATTTTGAGATTTTGTTGGCATGAAGCGCAGATGACATATTGCCAGAACATCACTATGAATGAGTTAAATGTGGTTCTGTCGGTTGTACTTTAAGCTACCAGCATTACCGTAAAACAGGTAGTCACTGAGGGACATCATGGATGACGAACTTTAATTCAACTATTTTGTGCAGACAGATCTCAACCAATAGATCATGTCACACGGGATTTTCGTAACGATACCAAAAATCTACATGAAGATAGGCGAGGGAAAATAGTTGATGGTTTTCCTGTTCGCCAAACAATAATCTGGAACAGGGGAAGTAGCCATAATCAAGGGGGAAAACGCCCTACAATTCTTCCGCCTATCTACGAACTTATTTACGTCTTAGCAGGAAAAAAGTGGAGACTTCCTGAAAAGCATGTTTCAGAAATGAGATTTTGGGGAGATGTATGGCGCATAGTACCTGAAACAAGAACTCCGCATCCAGCACCATTCCCGCTTGAATTGGCTACACGTATGACAAAGATGGTGGATGGCCTTGTTGCGGACCCGTTCGCGGGAAGTGGAACTATTGGAATTGCAGCGATTGATTTAGGATTGCCTTACTTGGTGAATGATATTTCACCTGAATATCAAGCCATGTTTTATGAGCGCAGAGAAAGGCATAAAAGTGCGGTACAACTTGAGTTACAGTAAGACTTTAAGGAATGCAAAGCAAGATTCAGGGAGTGTCAGAGCAAGGTAAAACTGGTAAGATTTATAGTGATTTACTGACAAGAATAGAATTTGATACGCCTAGCAGATTTGTCCAGAAAGCGCTAATTGATGAATATGTGGCGAACTACCCCAGCAACCCGTCAATAAATGGAAGGATATTTGAATACTGCGTAATTGAATGCTTAATTCAAATGAAGATTTTCCCCTTTTACTTTCAAGTATTTATGTCATTAATTCCACATGTGAATTTTGACATTGTCTGCTACAACGAAATTTCTCCTGTAGTTCTTTCATGCAAGGGTTCACTGCGTGAGAGATGGAAACAGGCTGATTTAGAAGGATTGGCCATTAAACAGGTTTACAGAAAATCTAAGGTCCACTTAATCACTGCGGCCGAAGGTGAACAAAATAGCATTCAGAAAAAAATTGAAACTGGCACTGTTAATGGGCTTGATTCATGCGCTTTGGCACAGAGCAATGGTTTTGATACCCTTTTGATGGATCTGAAGAAACAGAATTTTATTGTAGCAAAAGACATCAATCCTATCCAGAAGGGTAAATTATACAACTGATAAATGATTCATTTTTGCTTAGTCACAGAATCAGGGGGCTATTGTAAAGCAATAACAAGTGATTTATATGAATGATGCGTTTTCTAAGAGTCACCTCGTCCAGCAATATGTGCAATTAACCTATGACTTGCCAAATTTTCGTTGATATAGTAATATAATTCAGTCCAGAGTTAAGTGTGACCGTGAGGTGTAGAAAAATTTTCGAGTATGGTATTGAACATCGGGAAACTAACTTTCCAAAGAAGAAATATAAGCTTCTCTCAGGGGGATTCAAAAGGCACTAAGGTAATAAATTGCATCGGGTATGACGCTCCGTCAAGACCACTCAAAACGTCCCTCAGTGCTATCAGTGGGTACAACAATTAAGGATCAAGAAAAATGAAAGTTTCTTCAATGTATGTAACACCTATATGTTATGATGCTTGTCTTACTGAGGACAGATATCATTTTTATTCCTCTCAATAAGAGATTCTCCAAACCAAGTGACATCACAAATTGTAGTACCGTTGATAATGGCTTTGAATGTGCAACGGTACCAATGAAGTCATCTCAGTAGAGAGTGATTGATTTTAATCCTGACTCTGATCAGCAATGTCCTGACTTCGACGGTTTCAGATTTGAAAGCCCTATCAAATATAGGAATTCTGAAAAAACTGAACACTACCAGCACCCTTATTTCAGGGGGAAACGTGAAAATCAAGACCGATTGGGAGTCTTTTAGGCGCTGACCCCCTCTTTGAATAGCACGGTCTCACGCTGTATCTTCAGTCCGGCCGTCTGATAGAGGCGTGCTCCCGCATCGGTCACCTTGGATGGAAGCAGATAGTGAGCTTGATTGCCTCAATCATAGAGGTTTCTACCGTGCTCAGTTCTGCCAAAATCTGTCCCTCACTCAGACGCTGTTTCCCTCCAAACCTTGCGTTGTATCGGTGTCGTAGCATCCGTAATAGGGCAAAGGCGACAAAACAAATGGCCAGATGTGCGCGGACACGACGTTCTTTCCAGTGAAAGACAGGGCGTACGGCCATGGTGTGCTTCATCACGCGGAATCCTTCTTCAATCCGCCATAACTCCCCGTAATACTGATAGATTCGCTCGGGGGACGGATCCTCTAAACTCGTCCAGACACCATGTAACCCATCAAACTTCTTGCCTTTTTCAATCGCGGCCTCAGTAACGCCATCTTGCTCTATATGAAGAAATCGCCCTGCACGCCCTGTCCCTTTGACTCCCTGGTTCTTGACGTTCTCAATCGCCTTGTCCCGCAACTTCACATCCCGTGCGGCTTTCTTCGGACAATACCGTAGAATCAGACGCCGACCTGCAAGTGTGTGCTCGCGGACCTTACGCCCCGTTGGTAGAACCTTCCACGACGTATCTTGGCCTGCGTCTGCGCTTTGTTCAACGAGCGTAAGCGCGCGGCCACCACATAATCACAGTTCCAACTCCTGAGTAACGCCAAGTTATCTTTGCTCAACATTCCCCCATCGGCCACCACAATCATCTGATCCAAATCAAACCGCTCACGGAGCTTGGTCATGGCGGGTTTCAGCGCCTTTACATCGGTGGTGTTGCCAGGAAAGATCTCATAAGTCACTGGAAGCCCCTCTTTGGTTTGAATTAACGCCAATACCACCTGAACCCTTTGTGGCTTTCCATCTTTACTATATCCCTTCTTGCGCAGCTCATCTGAATTCTCGCTGGCAAAACTCAGCGTTGTAACATCAAAAAAGAGCACCGTTAATTTTCCCCCAAGCAGTCCCAACGTTTGATCGGATATAAGCTGCTTAAACGCCATCGCCCGATCCTCGGTGATCGCATCCATCATCCTGTAAAACTTCTCCACCGGCACCTCAACCCCTGCATCCTTAGACATCTTTCGGCTATGCCCCAGTTTACTCTCCCCAGATGTGGCTAGACGCAGTAACACCGTCTGCAAGCGTCGCGCCATCTTCTGACGAGAATCAAACACCTCTGCAAATCCCATCTGATCATACAAAGCACCGATCACCTCATGAAAGCCCAAACATATCCGTCGTATCTCATGAAGCTTCCGCGCATCCTTGATCACCAGAGCCTTATCCTCGCGCTTCTTCTTTCTGGCCGCCACCACCTCATCCACATACGACTCTGCGGGAAATAATGTGGGATGACGCGCCTCTTGGATCCGCGCCAGTTCCAGATAGGCGATTTTGACCAGCCCATCCACCGCATCTGGATGCACACTTCCCATGTGCCGAATAATGCGAACCCGCCTGATTGCGGTAACTCTCAACAATCTGGACTGCAATGTTTTTAGTGGTTTTACGCTTGAGTTCTCTGATAAACATGAGCACCTATATTTACAAATATACGACATAAAAACCAAAATTCCAAAACTGAACACTACACACCAAAATCGCCGAAAAACCGCCCGAAAAGCTATATAAATAAGGGGTTTAAAATCTCAAAAATCTGAAACCGTCGAAGTCGGGATGAAGTCATCTCAGTAGAGAGTGATTGATTTTAATCCTGACTCTGATCAGCAATGTGTCATCTCAAAAGGAACAGATTGTATTACATCGTTTACATTCACAGACGCTAAAGATTAGGGTATATCAGTGGGTAGGTGAATAAAAGGCCGATATTACTCAATCTATTGCATAAGAAATCGCAAAAAGAATGTCAAGGATTCCCCTCAACAAGTCGGAGTGGCTTCGGAGATCTGAGGGCAAGACAGGATAAAAGTCTATTTGTAATCTCACAGTGACACAGCCAGAGTTGTACATACTACTGTTGCAGTTTCATCAAAATAGACGTAGTTATAGCCTCTAATGCTAATCTTGCCGTGTACTGGTTTAGTGATGCAACAAAGAACACTCTAGTTATTTGGATGATTAGTTTTGCACACGGGAGGCTTTGCATCCTCCATCTTGGTCCACTCTTTGTGTCTCTACTTCTAATTTAATCTTGAAACGAGCGTTCTGTCCATACATAATGCAGGTTTTTGTATGAAAAAAGTTGATCTGGTTTATCCATTGTGCGTTTTGATTACTGGATTAATGATCTTCAAACCAGCATTGGCTCAGAACCAAATACTCACTGATTTGAACTCTTTGACCGTTCAGGACGAGGATCGCTGTTCAAGTTATGTAAGGTCACAATACTCGTATTCACAGTCGGTTGAACCAAAGATTGTTGAAGCACAAGGCGGAATGTTTTCTCCATATGATTTCACATGTTTTGAGAGTTTGCGAGAATCGGATATTGAGCACATTACAGCTACATCTGAGGCGCACGATTCGGGAATGTGTGGGAGGCCCAGATCAGAGAAGAGTGCCTTTGCCTCAGATTTGCTCAACTTAACCTTGGCAACTCCCAGTCTGAATCGTAATCAAAAAAGCGCTAAGGATGCCGCTGAGTGGGTTCCTGAGAAGAATAAATGCTGGTTCGCAGCTGCGATTGTTCAGACAAAGAAGAAGTATGGATTATCTGTAGATCAAGCCGAGAAAACTGCTCTGCTGAAGTTAATCAACGACTGTATCTCAACCTCGTCAAACTTTTCAATGGTGATTCCTCAGTGTGGGGGTCAAACCACAATGCCAGCGTTGACCATCAACGATGCATCGGCAAACGAAGGAGATGCACTGACTTTTACAATGATCTTGGATAATGCAATTTCAGGCGGGTTTACCGTGACCCCTAGTTTTACTGATGGTACAGCACTTAAAGGGATTGATTATACTGAGAACACGCAGGCAATTAGTTTCACAGGCAGGGCCAATGAGACCCATACTTTTGCGGTTTCTACAATTGAAGATACTTCAGTGGAATCCGATGAAATTTTCACGGTTGGTCTCACAGTCTCTGGAACGAATGGATCTATTACCGCATCGGACACTGGGATAGGCACTATCGTCAATGATGATGTAGCACCTGTTGTATCAGTGACGATCAACAATGCATCTGCAAGTGAGGGAGATCCAATGACCTTCACCGTTATATTGGACACTGCAGTCAGTGGCGGTTTTACTTTAACGCCGAGCTTCACTGACGGCACGGCCAATAAAGGAGTTGATTATATCGAGAATACTCAAGTAATCAGCTTCACGGGCACCGCCAATGAGACGCATACTTTTGCTGTTTCCACAATTGAAGACACATCGGTGGAGGCCGATGAAACCTTTACCGTTGGACTTACCGTTACTAGAACTACTGTGTCCATTAACGCAAGGGATACAGGAACCGGCACTATAGTTGACGATGATGTGGCACCTGCATCATCGGTGACCATCAACAATGCGTCTGCAAATGAGGGGGATCCATTAATCTTTACCGTCACTTTAGACAATGCAGTCACTGGCGGCTTTACGATCACTCCCAGTTTCACCGACGGCACCGCCAAGAAAGGAGCCGACTATATTGAAAACAGTCAGACAATCATCTTCACTGGGGCAACCAATGAGACGCACACTTTTTCTGTTTCCACAATTGAAGACACAGCCGTGGAGGCCGATGAAACCTTCACGGTTGGACTCACAGTTGCTGGAACGAGTGAATCTATCACGTCGACAGATACGGGGATCGGGACAATCATTGACGATGATGTGGCACCTATACCATTAGTGACCATAAATAATGCCTCTGCAAGTGAGGGAGAACCAATAATCTTTACCATCACTTTAGGCAATGCAATAATAGGTGGCTTTACTGTTATGCCGATCTTCACAGACGGTACAGCCAAGAAAGGAGCCGACTATATTGAAAACAGTCAGACAATCATCTTCACTGGGACAACCAATGAGGCGCACACTTTTACTGTTTCCACAATTGAAGACACAGCAGTGGAGGCCAATGAAACCTTTACCGTTGGACTTATTGTCTCTGGATCAAGTGAATCTATCACGTCAACAGATACGGGGATCGGGACCATTATTGATGATGATGTAGACATTGCACCATCGGTGACCATCAACAATGCCTCTGCAAATGAGGGAGATCCATTAATCTTTACCGTCACTTTAGACAATGCAGTCACTGGCGGCTTTACGATCACTCCCAGTTTTACCGACGGCACCGCTAAGAAAGGGGATGACTACATTGAGAATATCCAAGCGATGACTTTCACGGGTACAACCAATGAGGCGCACACTTTTACTGTTTCCACAATTGAAGACACAGCAGTGGAGGCCAATGAAACCTTTACCGTTGGACTTATTGCCTCTGGAACGAGCGAATCTATCGCGGCTACGGATACGGGGATCGGCACCATCATTGACGATGATGTAGAAATTATACCATCATTAGTAAACATTTACGATGCATCTGCAAGAGAGGGAGATCCATTAATCTTTACCATCACTTCGGACAATGCAGTCGCTGGTGGTTTTACCATCATCCCCAGTTTCACTGATGGTACTGCTCAGAAAGAGGATGACTATATCGAGACTACCAAAGCGATTACTTTCATTGGTACAGCTAATGAGACACACACTTTTTCTGTTTCCACAATTGAAGACACAGCAGTGGAGGCCAATGAAACCTTTACCGTAGAGATTGCCTCGTCCCACACTGGCTTTGTGATTGCCCGTAGAGATGCCTTAGGAACCATCGTGAATGATGATTCTGCAACGGTGAGTATTTCCGTTACCCCCAATCCAGTTGTTGAGGGAAATTCAATGACGGCGAAAGCCCGTCTATCTAGTTCGGTTTTCAAGCAGTTAACGCTTCCATTAATCTTTACCACCAAAACCGCTGAAACCGCCGACTATGAAGCCATAGCATCAATTACAATCCCCCAAAATCAGATCACTGGATCTGCGACAATTGCTACCATGATTGATGAAGATCTAGATGATGAAATCTTTACGATCACTCTGGAAACACTACCTTTGAATATTATACTAGGTGATACCACATCCATTGATGTCACCATTTTAGATCAAGGTATGCCAACGTCTGTTGAATCACATATGGATCATCCAAAGAATACCTTTGCGTTGGAGCAAAATTACCCGAATCCATTCAATCCAACTACGTCCATAGAATTTTCACTTGATGAAGATCAGCACGTCACACTCACAGTGTATAATATGTTGGGGCAGAAGGTAGAGACTCTAGTTGATGGAGTTCAATCAAGGGGGCATCACCGAGTCTTATTTTTGGCATCAGGTTTATCAAATAGCAAATATTTGTATGTTCTGCAAAGCGATCATCACTTCGACATGAAGGTGATGACATTAATGAAGTAGTTGATAATAGACCATCTCATTTATAGTAGGAATTGTTTTAGAAAACCATTGTTGTAGTAGATTGAAATCTCTTCCAATATGACTAACATTACGTTTTTGTATCACCAACAGAGGCTGATCATTCGTTTAGTCAAATAATATAATTCCCTAATTTTACGATTGAGGTACAGGCCAATTACGCTCAATTTTCTGACGATCAAAATCAATGACGCACAAGTTCATTGTAACAAAGGAGGTATCCTCAGGGGTTGGACACTCTTGATGTGCAACCCGTCCATAGGCAAAGGGTTGAATTGAATCGGCGCTAGTAATATTGATTTCAAACTAAGTCATGAATCAGGATTCATCAGAGATACTTAAGGACTCAACACCTGTCAGATCCATTAATGAGGCCACGGTTCTTTTTGCAGGGGACTCTGGAGACGGAATGCAGTTAACAGGATCTCAGTTTACTTTGGCCACCGCATTTGCTCAAAACGATCTAGCAACCCTCCCTGACTTCCCTGCCGAAATCCGTGCGCCCGCTGGCACGACCTATGGTGTCAGCGGCTTTCAGTTGCATTTTGGATCGGTCAACGTCCGAACTCCAGGAGATGAGGTTGATTTATTGGTTGCAATGAATCCTGCGGCCCTGAAAGTAAATCTTTCAAGAGTACGTCGAGGCGGCGCTATAGTCATTAATGTAAATGCATTTAAGCCGCACAATCTCAAACTCGCAGGATATGACGGGGTTGATCCGTTGGCCGACGAGAATCTTTTGAAGGACTATCAAGTCTTCAAGGTTGAATTAACGCGGATGACTGAGGAAGCACTCAAAGATTTTGGACTTGACAAAAAAGTTATAGATCGTTGTAAGAATATGTTTGCATTGGGGCTAACACTATGGCTTTATTCTCGCCCCATTGAGCCTGCATTGGACTGGTTATCTGAAAAATTCGCCAGTCGCCCAGAGATTCTGGAAGCAAACACACATGTGATGAAAAAAGGGTTTCACTACGGTGAAACTACCGAAGATTTTATCATCCAATACCGGGTAGCACCCGCCCAACTTGAACCCGGCATTTATAGGGCCATCCGTGGAGTAGAAGCTCTTGCATTAGGACTTGTTGCTGCCAGTACCAAAAGTAACCTCAAACTCTTTTATAGTAGCTACCCCATTACCCCTGCCTCTGACCTGCTTCATCATCTAAGCAGATATAAAAATTTCGGTGTGAAAACTTTTCAAGCCGAAGACGAAATCGCTGCAATCGGTGCCACAATCGGCGCAAGTTTTGGTGGTAACTTAGGGGTATGTGCAACTAGTGGACCAGGATTAACGCTCAAAGCAGAGGGAATAGGATTAGCAATCATGACCGAACTACCGATGGTCATTGTTAATGTACAAAGAGGAGGCCCGTCTACTGGACTCCCTACCAAGACCGAACAGAGTGACCTGCTTCAATCCATGTACGGACGCAATGGAGAGTCACCACTTCCAGTCATCGCAGCGTCAACCCCAGGTGATTGTTTTTATGCCGCCTACGAAGCTTGTCTTATTGCTGTACGTCACATGACACCAGTGATTTTGCTGGCAGATGGCTACTTGGCCAACGGTGCAGAGCCTTGGCTCATCCCATCAACGGATGATCTGGAAGAATTTCATGTCTCCTTTGCAACCGAGCCTAATCATGAAGTTGATGATAAAAAGACGTTCCTACCGTATCTCCGAAATGAAGATACACTTGCGAGGCCATGGGCGAAACCTGGAACAGCGGGATTAGAGCATCGCCTCGGTGGGCTGGAGAAAGAGCATCAGACTGGAGCCGTTTCTTATGATCCAGACAATCACGAATTTATGACCAATCTTCGCGCCGATAAAGTGCAGAAGGTTGCCCAGTTTATTCCACCTCTCACGATCTATGGCGATACCGAAGGAGATTTGATCATCATCGGATGGGGATCTACCGAGGGAGCCATCAAAAGTGCTGTTGATCGGTTACGCGCTGATGGATTAAAGACTGGCATGGTGCAGATTAAACACATTAATCCTCTTCCACCAGATCTAGGGAAAGTCCTAAGCCGCTATGACCGTTATATGGCGCCTGAGCTCAATAAAGGCCAACTCGTTCGTATACTGCGTGATCAGTTTCTTTTGCCAATCTCAGCGCTCAATAAAATTCAGGGACAGCCATTTAAGGCAAGTGAAATCGTAGACGCTGCGATCAAACACTGCAATCAATAATTTCATGCCAACTTTACCTCCAATAAAGAAGCCAACCAGACCGCCAGGCCGACCACCTCGTACTCCAACTCCCGCTAAGCCACGGATTGATCGTAAAGCATTCTCAAGTGATCAGGATGTCCGCTGGTGCCCTGGATGTGGAGATTATGCAATTCTAGCGACTGTGCAGAGGCTGATGCCTCAGTTAGATGTTCAGCGTGAGAATGTTGTATTTATCAGTGGCATCGGTTGCTCAAGTCGCTTCCCATATTACATGGAAACCTATGGGATGCATTCCATCCATGGTAGAGCCCCAACAATCGCCACTGGTCTTAAAGCCTCTCGACCAGACTTAGATGTTTGGATGGTGACTGGTGACGGGGATGCTCTATCTATCGGTGGGAATCATCTAATTCATATATTGCGCAGAAATGTGAATCTTCAGATATTGCTCTTCAATAATCAAATCTATGGGCTTACCAAAGGCCAGTTTAGTCCTACCAGTGAGATCGGAAAAGTGACTAAGAGTAGCCCCTATGGATCGGTTTCGCCACCGTTTAATCCAATCTCTGTTAGTCTTGGAGCCTCGTCATCGTTTTCCGCGCGAACGCTTGACCGAGATACGAAGCATTTAACTCAAATTCTTCGCCGCGCACATGAGCATCAGGGGACTTCGTTTGTTGAGATCTATCAGAACTGTAATATCTATAACGATGGCGCATTTTTTGAATTTACTGAGAAGGCGACCAAGTCTGACAGTACGATTTTTCTGGAGCATGGTAAGCCGATGTTATTTGCCAATAACACCAAAGGGATTCGTCTAGATGGATTCCGGCCAGTTGTATTTGATTTGGAAAAGGAGAATTTCTCGGTAGAGGATGCACTTGTATACGACGAAACGACGCTGGAATTAGCAGAAATTGTCAGCCGTATGTCGCAGCAACCAAGCATGCCTCGTCCATTTGGAGTCTTCTACTGTGAGCAGCGTCCAACCTATGAGCAGATGCTTCAGCAACAGGTAGAGGAGGTGACCAATAAACGAGGCCCTGGTGATCTTGATAAATTACTTCACGCCGCAGATACTTGGACGATTTCGTAGAGTCGTAGCACTATGAAACGCCTCCGGTTACAGCTGGGGACATCTTCATTGGTGGTTGCAGCATTTGTAGGACCGGGGACAGTGCTGACTTGCGCAACTGCGGGAATAGATTTTAGATATGCTCTCATTTGGGTATTACTCTTTTCAGTTGTGGCTACATTTATCCTTCAATCCTTTACGGCTGGGGCTGGTATCCTGTCAGGCCTCGGTATGGGAGAGGCATTGCGACAGTATACCCAAGATTCTTCACTGCGGTGGATTACTATTCCACTGGTTGTTTTAGGGCTATGGGCAGGTACTGCAGCGTTTGAAACTGGTAATATTTTGGGTGCGGCATCGGGGCTCAGGATTTTATTGGACTTGCCTCAAACTCTCTTAGTGCTAGTAGTTGGTGGATTGGCAGGAGCAGTTCTATTGTTAGATCTCAGGAGCGTTACTCGACTACTGGGAGGATTAGTGGCTCTGATGGGCGGTATCTTTCTAACCACCCTATTCTTTGTACCTGTTGACTGGTCACAGGTATTGCATGGCTTAACTCTTCCAACCATTCCAGATGGTGCAATGGTCAAGACGATTGCACTCATTGGAACGACTGTCGTCACGTATAATCTCTTTTTGCACGGAAGTGTTGCAAAGAAATACTGGTTTGGAGTCCATTCTCGGTTTGCATGGAGGCGTGAGTTACTGGGAATGGCAATCTTCTTGCCCATAGGAGGGATTATTTCAGCGGCTATTTTAATTGCAGGGGCTGGTCTTGAAACGAATACGGTTGCGTCTGTGGCTGACATTTCTGCTGTTATCCGACCTGTTGCAGGCCCCTTTGCCGAGGTCTTATTTGGGGCTGGGTTGTTCGCAGCGGGGATTACATCGGCAGTCACTGCTCCTCTGGCAGCAGCTTGCGGTGTTAGGGAAATTTTTGGATGGCCCGATGACTCAAGACATCAAGGATTTCGAATCGTGTGGCTCTCTGTTTTGGTCATTGGTATGGGATTTGCTCTATTAGGGCGCGGCCCCTTGGAGATCATCATTGCGGCTCAGGCAGCGAATGGATTACTGCTACCTGTCATAGCAGGATTTGTACTTTATCTCTCGGTCAGACAAGAAGCAGTGCAGTTACCACGGTGGTATTTTGGGCTTGGGGTTCTGGTGACACTTATCTGTTTAGGACTTGGGATTCGCACACTGCTGTGGGTGACTCAGCAGTTATTTTAATGCCCCATCTCTTCGTGTTAGTAAAGAGACTCAATATAATTGTTAGTGACTGAGTATTTGGCCAGTAATGCACAGATTCATCTGCGTGAAGAAGAAATTAACAATAGACACTCTACCAAAACCAATGTTCAAGACCTACTCAAGTGTAAAGCAATCCTTGTATCTTATTTTTGAATTGCCAATCAAACAAGAATCAGATCTTAAGTTTTGAGATAGATCATTCCAATTACTGAAAAATGTTGGGTGTAAGATTCAAGTGACGAGAAATTAATATTACTGGACAAGCAATATTATACTTTTCTCTGTGTGCCAATAAAAAGTGACACACCCCGATACAATAATTAGTGAATCTAGGACCGGGGGTGAGTTCATATTTTATGGTTGTGTTCAAGCAACTAATTTACGAACTAATCACTTTAATTATGAACCACTATGATTCGTTGAACTTCGAAGGTGAAGGAAAAAAAGCCCCACCAACGGAGGTCATCCCCAGAGCCAAGCGTCGCAGATTTAGCACCAGCTACAAACTACGTATTTTGGACGAAGCGGACGGCTGTGTCAGGAGATTGGAACGCTGTTGCGCAGAGAGGGCTTGCATTCCTCTCACTTGACCCAGTGGCGTAACCAGCGTTCGCGTGGCACACTGCAACCAAGATCGGCTGTGAACTCGCAGCGAAAGATGAGACAATCCAACAACTCACAAAAGAACTCAGCTGGGCGCTGGCAGAACTGAAAAAGGCCAAAATGTTCATTGAGGTTAAAAAAAATCTCATTACTTTTTGCGAAACCAACCCGACCAAGGACGACTATCAAAGATTCAGATGATACGCGAGCTGCGTTCAATCATGGGAATTAATGGTGCCTGCCACTATGTAGGACTCTCTTTGTCTTCCTATTATCGGAGTCAACGCGCAGCGCCAGAATGCACGCAGGTTATCCAAAACGAAACGCGCCGAGATTCTGGCCATACTGAACTCAGATTTATTCATGGATATACCGCCCCGCCAGATCTGGGCCAGACTCCTGGATGAAGGCCAAACCCTATGCCATTGGAGGACAATGTATCACAGGAAAATAGCCAAGTTCAAGAGCGTAGAAACCAGCGAATTCCTCCTCCTCATACCAAACCCGAACCACTGCCCCCAATCAACTGTGGAGCTGGGATATGACCACACTCAAAGGCATCTACTTCAAGTTGTATGTGATCCTAGATGTCTTCAGCCGCATGTCGTCGGCTGGACGCTCATGAGTCGGCAACCATCGCCAAGGACCTCATCATGACCACCATCGACCGTCAAAATATATGTGAAGATCAACTGTGATTCACTCCGAACGCGGCACCGTCATGGTCAGTAAAACCTATGTACGCCTACTTGCCGTTATAAGGCTCATACAGCCGCCCCTATCAATCCAATGATCATCCGTACTCGGAATCATGAAGTATCACCAGACCTACATCCCTCGCTTCGGATCCATTGAAGATGCCCAAAGCTGTGCACGACAGTTCTTCCAATGGTACAACTACGAATTCTATCACTCGGGCATTCCTCCACCTTACATTTTGGAGAGGCAGACCAAGTGTAGCAACAACGCCAGCGCGAAGCCTACGATCGCAACCCAGAACCATTTATCAATGGTAGTCCCCATGTCCCAAAGCCTCCACGTAAAGTGTGGATCAATCAACCGCAAACTGACACAAATCTGAATATGGAACAATCCCGTAACCCAAGCCGTTAAAATGATAATATTGAAACCGAAAATGACCTCACCCCGATTCACTAAAATGGAATCAAATTCATGTCATTTTTATTGGCACGCGCCAGTTCAAAGTTTTTGTTGTGATAAAACATTCTTGATGTTGTATGTATAGTTCAATCACAGTAGCTAACTACCTTCTCTTGAAGGCTTGGAACGAGGAGAGAGATCTTACACCGATGAAGATTCTTAAGCTTGTGTATATAGCTCATGGATGGTATCTCGGTGAACATGGCAGGCCATTGATACGAGATCGAGTTCGGGCATGGACATATGGACCAGTTATTCCCGAATTGTACAGTTATGTTAAGAATTACGGGAGCGGGCCAATTACGATCTTAATTGAATCTGCTTTTAAGTCAGTCAATGAGGAAGAGATCAATGAGATTGATGAAAAATTTCTAGATACGATTTGGAATCACTATAAGAAGTATTCTGCATTCCAGCTGTCTGCATTGACTCATCAGGTAGGATCACCCTGGGATCAAGCTGTGACAGGCCACTCCCGCAGAGAATTGTCAAGAATTTCTGTTCCTATTGCCAATTCAACTATTCAGGAATATTACAAAAATAGAATAGACACAGCGAATGGCGAAAGATAATTCTCGCTTTGAGATCGCTCTTTTAAGCGAGGAACCAGAAGAGAATGTCAGGTCCAAGAATATAAAAGAGGAGGAGAAAATATGGGCTCAAATAGAAAAGCATAAGAGGCTACAGTTGCAATCAAAAGTTTGGATAATTGCTACTGTTCTATTGGTAATATGGATTATATTTGTGATTGTAGTCATAATCCTATCTGGGATAGGAATTCTTAATTATCACCCCTCTGTTCTAGTGACTTTGCTAGGCTCTGCTACGGTTTATCTTATAGGATTGTTTATGAAAATAGTGAGTTATGTATTTCCAGACTCTCGCTTATAGTGATCAGGTATTTTTGTTCGCAAGAGGATGTGATAGGTTCTAACATCATAGGTTACTCAACACTATACATCATCGGAGTCTCCAAACACCTCATTGAGTTCACGAACACGTTTGCGCTCAGTCCAGGCTGCTACGATAATTGAACCCTCGTAAAGAAGATACAATGGAACGGCAGCAGCAAACATTGAAAACGGGTCTGCTGGAGTCACGAATGCGCCGACAACAAATACTCCTAAGAAAGCGTATTTTCGGAACTTTCGGAGTCGCTCTGGAGTCGCTATTCCGAGCTTAGTGAGGAAATAAATCACCACTGGTAATTCAAAAAGTAGGCCAGCACCAAATGCCCACCAAGTCACACTGCTGAAGTATCGCGTGATATCAAATTCATTGCGGATGACATCAGAGATAATAAAATTATTGAAAAAGTTGAGTGCTAAGGGCGTAATGACTAAGTATCCAAACAGGATTCCGATCACAAAGAAGAAGGTTGCAAATGCTGCAATAAATTTCATGCCAGCTTTTTCTTTAGGATAGAGTCCCGGCTCAATAAACTTCCATACGTAGTAGATCAGAATAGGCGATCCAGCTACAAGGCCTACAGCCATGACGATCCCCACCAAGGCGAAAAATTGCCCTGTTACAGTACGATTTTGAAGATGTAGATCTGTAAAATCAAGACCAAGGAGTTGGTAGGTAATAAAATCAGATCTGGCGGGTCCCATCAGCACGACATCAACAACCCAGTCATGAAAGATCGCTGCAATAATGGTCATCAGAACTACGCCACCAACTCCCTTGATAATCGTCCACCGTAAATCTTCTAAGTGATCCAGAAATGACATTTCACTGCCTTCTGGTAACACATTATCTCGAGGTTCTGTGAGTTGCTGAGTGTCAGAAATCTGAACAGACTGAGTCGGCTCAGTGGATCTATTCCGACCAATAATTCTTCGCCAGTTAAAATCCATTGAGGTTATCGGCGTACGACGGAATCCTCCTGATTAATGGCCAACTCCATGAGAGTGTCTACCCAGAACCCCTTTTCTTCCAATTTTATTCGTCCTTCCCCCCAGGTGTACTCAAAAACAGTGAAACAACCTACGACATTAAAACCTTCCTTACTAAGTTGATCAATAGCATGTAGAGCAGTTTTTCCACTATTGAGTAAGTCGTCAAGCAGTACAACAGGAGCGTGGATATCAAGGGGGCCCTCAACAATCCGCTGGCGGCCGTGAGGTTTTCGTTCAGAGCGGATAAACCCACCCAATAAAGGTGGATTACCATTACAATTTATAGCGGCGCAAACCATAGCGTTGCCACCAAACCCATAGCCTGCTACTTGTAGGCATCCCAGAGAGCGAAGGCGATTAGCCACCACCTCCCCTAATCGATTTGCAATTCGGCCGTCAAGGAGAGGAAGTCGAAGATCTAACAGCCAGTCAACATCCTTGCCATTGGTGTCTATGATTGACTCATCTTGTCCCCCAATAAGGGCCATGTGGTATATCTCTTCCGATAACTCATAATCATGCAAGGAGATTGATTTTTCGGATTGTGCGGCATTCATAGACTTTTATATAGAAACTGAGTGATATACAAAATCCTACTGAGTCTGTTCATAGCACATGTGGAGGTAAGCTATGTAAGGCACCACAAAATACGATCATTCAGCAGGGTAATGAGATACGGTTGCCCAGTGGCTATACTAAGACAAAATCATAGAGGGGATGAGTTTGACAGATTGCATGAATTTCATTTTTCACCTTAGATCTTACAGATTCATCAAAAGGTGAATTTAGTATCTGGTCAATTAAGTGTACAACATGCTCAATCTCTGCTTCTCTGAAACCTCTGGTTGTAACAGATGCCGTTCCCAAACGGATGCCGCTTGTGACAAAAGGGCTTTGCTGATCAAAGGGTACCATATTTTTATTAACGGTGATATGGGCTGCTTGTAACGCGGTCTCGGCATCCTTACCAGTAATCCCTTTGCTACGAAGATCAACCAGCACAAGATGATTGTCAGTGCCGCCGCTAATCACATCATAACCTTGATTCATAAATGAGTGGGCCATAACAGAGGAATTTTTTTGTACCTGTATCGCATATCTGACAAATTCGGGTTGGAGTGCTTCTTTGAAGGCAACGGCTTTTGCTGCGATGACATGGACGAGTGGGCCGCCCTGCATACCAGGGAACACTGCAGAATCAAGCAATTCACTCATCATGCGAACACGACCACTCTTAGGTGCCACCTTCCCAAATGGGTTCTCAAAGTCTCGTCCAATGAGAATCATTCCTCCACGCGGTCCACGAAGAGTCTTATGGGTTGTGGTTGTAACGATATGTGCATGTGGCAGTGGATCATTCAATACTTTGGCAGCAATTAGGCCAGCGGGGTGGGCCATATCCATCCATAGTAAAGCCCCAACTTCATCGGCGATGGAACGGAATGCTTGATAATCAAAATCACGTGAATATGCACTGGCACCTATTGAAATCAATTTTGGTTTGACTGATTTAGCCTTCTCACGAACTCGGTTCATGTTGATGCGACCATCCTTTTCAACTCCATAATGGGTTGCCTGAAACCATACCCCTGAAAAATTGACTGGGCTTCCATGGGTTAGATGGCCTCCATGGGCTAGGTCAAGCCCTAAAAATGTATCTCCTGGTTTGAGGCAGCTCAGGTAGATTGCCGCGTTGGCAGAAGCGCCAGAGTGGGGTTGTACATTGACCCAATCGCACTGAAACAGGTCTTTGGCACGATCTCTCGCCAAATTTTCAACAGTATCAGCATATTCGCATCCCGCGTAGTATCGGCGATCAGGAAGCCCTTCCGCATATTTATTCGTGAAGACAGAGCCCTGCGCTTGCATGACACTTTTGGACACAAAATTTTCGGAAGCAATCAGCTCTAAACCGAAGTTCTGTCGCTCCACTTCATGTTTAATTGCTTGATAAACGGCTGGATCTTGCGATTCAAGATGAGTCATCATTAAGTTTGAGAAGTCATATAATTCATGTCAATAAAAAGTTCCTATACCTGTGCAAAACAATGAGATCTTCAAGTGCACCTACGGTGACAGGATTCATTCGGTAGGCGGATTTTGTAAAGCACATTTGTACGATTTTATTGTCTGCTTTGATGCAACCGCGAAAAGAGAACTCGCCTCGCAAGGCAATGATGGATGCCATTTGGGGACTACAATATTCATACGGCGCAGTCAATGATTTGAGGTTAATACATTAATGATGTCACAATACGAAAGTAAAATAGGAAGGATACACGGCTACATTATGAGAGCGTGGTTCAAATAATCTCAGGCAATCATAGAGGCATCATTTATTTCGGCCGCTAAAATTATGGATGATATGACGGCAAACTAGATTCCACAGAAATTGAACAGAGCAGGCAGAAATCATTATGAGGTTGTAACCAAGGCGTTTGTTGACAGTCAGTCAATTGAATACTACTATGGATAGATGTTTCCTATATTTGTAGCGAAATGTTGACCTGCGCATCAAGATAAAACGCTATTGATATTGTCATGGTTTATTGGAAGGATTATTGAGCTCCTACTCATTTGTACATGACTGTGAGGGGAGGAACTTTGATTTTTCGGAAGACAATTTTTGTCAATATCAGTAGATGCCGTCTTGATTGAGAGGTGTTGCTCAGTCTCTGGAATTAAGATCCAATGAGAGAGTAAACTAAAATATTAGTACCCATTTTCAGGGCATTTTCGCGAACCTCAGTAGGAAGGTCATGGACAGATTCAGGTTCCCATCCATCGCCTAAATCGCTCTCATAGCTGTAGAAGACACACAATCGTCCATAGGTGTCAAATAATCCGAGCCCCTGAGGTGGTTTTCCGTCATGTTCATGGATTTTAGGGAGGCCATTGGGGAATGAATAGTGAGTGTGGAAGATTGGGTGGTCAAATGGAAGTTCTACAAACTCCTGTTGGGGGAATACCTTTTTCATTTCACGGCGAATGGCCTCATTAAGTCCGTAGTTATCGTCAATGTGCAAAAAACCGCCTTCATGGAGGTACTGACGTAGTCGTGTAGTCTCGGTTTCGGTAAAGACAACGTTCCCATGCCCTGTTAAATACAAGTATGGAAATGAAAAGAGTCGTTCGCTAGTGAGTTCTACGACTTCGGGTGTGGGCGCGACATCAACCAGAGTTTCAGTACGGATGTAGGCCAACAGTTCAGGGAGGGATTGTTCGTCACTGTACCAATCTCCCCCGCCTCCATATTTTACACGGGCTATGGAGAATGCATGATCTTGTGCTTTACACGGAACGGAAAGCACTGTAAACAAAAAACTTAATTGAATTAAGAAACTGACCTGATGACTATTCAAAAATTGATAATTGACTTATTAAATTTGATCGTACAAAAATCATTGCATATTTTGGGTATCCCAACTGTTTCGAACCCAGTTATTTATGTGTTCAGACTTCTAAGAGGATGGCTTTGCATTTTGCTTAGCGATTTGATAACTAGCTTCTATGCATACTGGATTCGTGGGAGCGGGCTTTCCCCGTAGGTTGCATCATGTATTCTGTATTTTCATTGATTTTAATATAGCGTCTCGAAGTTTAAGTCCAATGACACGTCGTACATCAAACTCTGAAACACCATTTTCATAAGCAACACTACGCATTTGCTTACGCTTATCATCAGAGTAGATAGTATCATTCTGAGCGTGCCTAAAACAATATTCTTGAACTCCATAAACATCTTTGTTTTCAACTGAAATTTGTATGGTTTGAGCAATCTGATCAACCCAGTCATCTGCATTCAATTCTTTCAAGATTTTTTGGCCTAACTCACTCAGTCTTAGAGGACTCTGAGCATTCAAAACATTGTGATTAGGATTAGATAATATATCTAATAGCCTTGCTATTGATTTCACGTAGATTGCTCTGTATTTCACGCATAACGCTCTGTATTTCACGCATAACGCTCTGTGTTTCATGTAGATCTTTCTGTGTTTCACGTAGATCGCTCTGGGTTACATGTAGATCGCCCTTGATTTCCTTCATGAAATCTTTGAAGTAATTTTGATTGGCAGTAATACGTCCCAGCCAGACTCCTATAGCGACCAAAAGCGTAACAACAGCAAGAATTCCTGATTCAATCTGGATCCACTCAGGCATTGTTTTCTTCGTGCTAAAGAATGATTAGGTATAGTAGAATAATGGACTTAAGGGCAAATTTCCCGTAGCATTATACCGTAAAATAAGTTAAAAAGATTAAATAATTACATAGTTTCATGAATTTAGATCTATTATCGCATATAGGTACATCCCGCGATCTGATGCACAAAGCATAGGTGTCTCGTGCCATCTCTATTTTGATCCACATGGCAACATACTGATGCATATCCAAGCAACGAGGCACATGTCTCTAATACTCCATATCCGTATTGTGAAGCGATGATTCATCTTCATATTCTGGCAAAACAAGTGAGCACCAATAAATCTGTGGAGGACTCGGGTTTCTCACATTCTGTTATTACTTTCAGGCTTACAGTTAGGAGATTGAGATTACAATCAAGGTCAATCGCTCAGTAATCCAATGCAATTTTGTGCAAAAACCAGATGGAGATCAATGCATCATAAGAGGATCTTATGCTAAAATACTGGTTGCATCACGAATCGTGGGTAGAGATCCATATCCTCGGAGTAGAATAGAAATCGCTATCGGAAGTTTTCAAACATTCGGTTTCTTGCCACAGTGGTTTTGACGTGTTTTATTTATGCGTTCATTTTAGGATTATCTATGGCAACAGGTTTGAACCCAATCACAGATCTCATTGCTAGCTTCAGATCAACTGATCATCGTGCCACCTTTGTTGACTTTTGGAACAAAAGAAGTTTTTAGATGGTATATTTGATCATAATAAATTTTCTTAACTTAACCCATGTTCATCATCGTTCTATCTTTCTTCTTTGGTTTAATCGCCGCGGATGCTGGGGGTCATGCATGGCTTTGGGATTATCAATCCCTCAGTCCTACAGAATCTGGTTGGCAGCTTGGCGAGCCGTCTTTCCTTGTAGATGGTTCAAGTGATGATCGCCATGAAAGCGCTTCATTGATATCTTTGGTGAGCCCACAAAATTCCCCCCCCCCCCCCATTTTTTAGGAGATTTTTCTGTTAGTCCATCAGAGTTACCACGTCAGGATGAGCAAGAAATCCCTTTCCGTGGCGAGTCTACTTCTTTGAACATCCATCCGGCGCACTCCAATGAAATGGCATCGCCAGATCAACGACGCCCTGGTAAACCGACCAACGTGAGAGTCGTGCCCGGTGGAACCACGTCAGCGGATAGACGATCAAGTCTGACTATTTCTTGGAGACCCCAACCCCGTGGGGGTAAAGCCATCACTGGGGTTGAATTGCAAGTCTATCTTAACGCACCACAAAATTATTATATTGATGAATACAAAGCAGAAAATATCCCTACCATTCCAACCACTTTTACAACTAAACTCCTTCGACCGAACACCACGCGCCGTTACCGGGTTCGTAATAGGGATTCGGACGGTTGGGGGCCATGGTCGGATGCCAAGGAAGGCACTACCGACAAAGCCTGGGCAGGGGCGCCCACGATTGGTAGCATTTCGGCGCCCAGCCCGTCAATGGTCTCGGTTTCATGGTCGGCCCCGGCAGATAATGGGGGCTCGCCGATCACGGGGTATTTGGTACGAGTTTGGGAGCTAAACCCTGTCAAATACGTCTTTGAGACAGATGTGGCTGCCTCCACTAGGGTTTTCACCATCACTGGACTTAAGGCCGCCAAGGAGCACCAAGTGAATATATCTGCCGCAAATAAAATTGAGCGAATTAGTGTTTATGCTGGGATTGAGAAGATCACCACGAAGGCGGCCACTCCCCCTGATGCTCCGACGAATTTGACGGCAACTGCGGATGGGCGCACCACCATCAATATTTCCTGGACGGCCCCTGTGGAGACCGGCGGCGCACCGGTTGACTATAATGTATTTTACTCCACCTCTGGCCGTCAACCGTGGAATGCCGTGGTGAATCGAACGACTAAAACAAGTGCCTCAGACACAGGGCTTGATCCAGGAACCACGAGATATTATCGAGTCACTGCGCGCAATAAGGAAGGCTTCAGCGATGGGATAGACACCCCCAGTGGCACCACCACCGATGAGGCCACGCGGCCAGGTGACCCTACATCACTTTCAGCGACGGTTACAGGGCCGACCACGATCAGTCTCTCATGGGGACCCCCAACCGATGATGGGGGCTCGCCGATCACGCTATACGAGATTGTTATTGCTAGAAATGATAATGCTGAAGTTGCTGTTAGAACGACGGTTGAACCTACGGTCACAAGTTACATGGCCACTGGACTAACGCCATCCACCCAATACGCCATTGGTGTAGCTGCCCGGAATTCAATAGGATTTAGTACATCGTCTACCCTTAAGACCACCGATGCCGCCACCGCCCCGGCAGCGCCGACTGGATTGACGGCCACGGCATCGGGGCAGACCACCATTAATCTATCGTGGACCGCTCCGACCAATACCGGCGGCGCATCCATTACAGGGTATCGCATTGAAGTGTCGCCCAACGGGACTTCAAACTGGACCGAACGGCAGGCTAATACTGGATCCACGGCAACCACCTATGCTCACACGGGACTCTCGGCAGGTACCACGCGGCATTACAGGGTCAGTGCCATTAACTCAGCAGGCACAGGTGCAGCGTCTAGTGTGGCCAGTGCAACCACGAACTCAGCCCCTGGTGCTCCCACTGGACTTAGGGCTACGGCATTGGACCAAAATAGGATCAGGCTTTCTTGGACCGCCCCGACCCGTACTGGCGGTGCCGCGATTACGGGGTACAAAATCGAGTACTCCGAAAATAACTCAGAGTGGTTCATCTGGTTAGCGAATACAAATTCGACAACCACGACCTACACGGTAGGTGGCATGCGTGCTGGGCAGACCAGACATTTCCGGGTCAGTGCCGTCAACTCTGTTGGCCCAGGGCCTGTTTCCAATGTTGCAACGGGCACGACGAATGCTTCTGTGTCAAGTGCACCCCGCAGTTTAACCGCCGTGGCCGATGGACCGACGGCCATTGACCTCTCGTGGACGGCTCCCGCCAGCACCGGCGGGTCAGCGATTATAGGCTATCGGATTGAAGTGTCGCCAACGGGTACAGGAGATACATGGAATGATGTGGAAGATGACACCGAATCAACGGGGACCACCTATGAGCACACAGGACTTTCGGCAGGCACCACACGTCATTACCGCGTGTATGCCATCAATTCGGTTGGTGAAAGTGCTGCATCCAACAAAGCCAATGCCACCACCGTCACGCGTCCGGGGGCGCCCCGAAACCTCACTGCCACGGCCAGTGGGCAGACCATCATTAATCTGGCCTGGCAGGTGCCGAGCAGTGACGGGGGCGCGGCCATCAGCGGCTATCGCGTACAGTGGTCGGCCAACGGGACTTCAAACTGGCAAAACGTTTCTCCTGGACACACGGGGACCGGTCGCACCTACCGCGATTCGGGACTTAGTGCAGGGACGACGCGGCATTACAGGGTCTATGCCCGCAACTCGGTGGGTGACAGCAACAGTCCGTCAAATACCGATGATGCCACGACCGCCGCCGCGACGCGGCCAGGCGCCCCTAGAAACCTCACTGCCACGGCCAGTGGGCAGACCATCATCAATCTGGCCTGGGAGTCCCCGAGCAGTGACGGGGGTGCGGCCATTAGCGGCTACCGCGTGCAGTGGTCGGCCAATGGAAATTCAGGCTGGACCAATGTTTCTCCTGCACACACGGGCACGGTTCGCACCTACAGCGATACGGGACTCAGTGCAGGTACGAGGCGCTATTATCGGGTCTATGCCCGCAATTCGGTGGGTGACAGCAACAATCCGTCAACGACCGCCGATGCCACCACCAGCACGCCAACGGCGACGCGGCCGGCGGCGCCGACTGGATTGACGGCCACGGCCGCTGGACAAACCACCATCAATCTGAGATGGACGGCCCCGACCAATACCGGCGGTGCATCCATCATAGGCTATCGCATTGAAGTGTCGCCCAATGGCACGTCAAACTGGACCAATCAGCAGGCCAATACGAGATCCACTGCGACCACCTATGCTCACACGGGACTCTCGGCAGGTACCACGCGGCATTATCGGGTCAGTGCCATTAACTCAGTAGGCACAGGTGCAGCGTCTAATGTGGACGATGCCACCACCGATGCCGCCACGCGGCCGGCGGCGCCGACTGGATTGACGGCCACGGCCGCTGGACAAACCACCATCACTCTGTCGTGGACCGCCCCGACCAATACCGGCGGTGCATCCATTACTGGCTATCGGATTGAAGTGTCGCCCAACGGCACAACTAACTGGACCAATCTGCAGGCCAATACCAGATTGACGACGACCAGATATTCGCACACAGGACTCTCGGCAGGTACGACGCGGCACTACCGGGTCAGTGCCATTAACTCAGTAGGCACAGGGGCAGCGTCAAATGTGGCCAGTGCAACGACCAGTACACCAACGGCCACACGGCCGGCGGCGCCGACTGGATTGACGGCCACGGCCGCTGGGCAGACCAACATCAATCTGAGATGGACGGCTCCAACCAATACCGGCGGTGCAGCGATTACCGGCTATCAGATTGAAGTCTCCCCCAACGGCACGTCAAACTGGACCAACCTGCAGGCCAATACTGGATCCCCTGCGACCAGCTATTCGCATACAGGACTTTCCGCTGGCACCACGCGGCATTATCGGGTCAGTGCCATTAACTCAGTAGGCACAGGGGCAGCGTCAAATGTGGACGATGCCACCACCGATGCCGCCACACGGCCAGCGGCGCCGACGGGATTGACGGCCACCGCCGATGGACAAACCACGATCAATCTATCGTGGACCGCTCCAACCACTACCGGCGGTGCAGCGATTACTGGCTATCGCATTGAAGTGTCGCCTAATGGCACATCAAACTGGACCAATCTGCAGGCCAATACTGGATTAACGACGACCAGCTATTCGCACACAGGGCTCTCGGCCGGCGATACGCGGCATTACCGGGTCAGTGCCATTAACTCAGCAGGCACAGGGGCAGCGTCAAATGTGGCCAGTGCAACGACCAGTACACCAACGGCCACACGGCCGGCGGCGCCGACTGGATTGACGGCCACGGCCGATGGACCAACGACCATTAATCTATCGTGGACGGCCCCAACCAATACCGGCGGTGCAGATATTACGGGCTATCGCATTGAAGTGTCGCCTAATGGCACATCAAACTGGACCAATCTGCAGGCCAATACCAGATTGACGTCGACCAGCTATTCGCATACAGGACTTTCCGCTGGCACCACGCGGTATTATCGGGTCCGTGCCATTAACTCTGTAGGGACAGGGGTAGCGTCAAATGTGGCCAGTGCAACGACCAGTACACCAACGGCCACACGGCCGGCGGCGCCGACTGGATTGACGGCCACGGCCGATGGACCAACGACCATCAGTCTATCGTGGACCGCTCCAACCAATACCGGCGGTGCATCCATTACTGGCTATCGCATTGAAGTGTCGCCCAATGGCACGTCAAACTGGACCAATTTGCAGGCCAATACTGGATCCCCTGCGACCAGCTATTCGCATACAGGACTTTCCGCTGGCACCACGCGGTATTACCAGATCAGTGCGATCAACTCAGCAGGCACAGGGGCAGCGTCAAATGTGGCCAGTGCAACCACCTCTTCTGCATCAACGATGCTGTCGTTTACCAGTACGGTCAAAGCACAGCGCTATCCAGTGGGCCTTGCGATCAGAGATCTGGCGCTTCCCTTCGCCATTGGGGGCATGAGACCCTATACCTATACGCTCTCCCCCGAAACACTCCCCGCGGGGCTGTCCTATGATAAAAGTGGACGCACCATTGGTGGCACCCCCACGAGCGTCACTCCCGCGCAGACCTTTGTCTGGACAGTGGTGGATGCAGCCGCCGCGGAGGTGACGGTTGAATTTAGTTTGGAGGTGTATCGGATGACATTTGTTGCACAGGTCAACCATCAATCCTATGTGCAGGGTGAATTGATTGACCCACTGGTGTTGCCTGCGGTGACCGGTGGAGAAGATCCGATTGCCTATACCATCCATCCTTTACCACTTCCTAATGGGCTTCAATATGAGGCGGGTTCACGCACCATCCGTGGCACGCCCACGCAGATCACACCTCCTCTTGAACTCACCTATACGGCGACCGATGCCAACCAAGCACAAGACAGCCTGAAATTTAACATAGAGGTGGTGTCGTCAGTCAATACACAGCAAGAGACCGAGCTTGCTAATCAGCTCATCGTACACGCCAATTATCCGAATCCGTTCACCCATTCCACACGTATCGTATTTGATCTGCCATGGCCCGCACAAGTGCAGGTTGACATCATGGATATGACGGGGCGGCGCGTCTATACAAAGCCGGCGAAGAATCTGTCATCGGGCAAGAAGCAGTCCGTTGAACTCCATGGCTTGGCTCTCCCCGCTGGCGTTTATCTGTATCGGATGGTGGCAACCTCTTTGAATAGCAGTACATCGTCGGTGCATGTCGGGCAGTTGATGAGTCTGCGGTGACAGGCAGAGTGCACACATCACTGAAAGTTTTAACACGAATCAATTGGGCAGAGATCCAAGCCTCCGCAAAAGAAGAGGTAGAAATCTCAGAAGTGTTCTATTATTATATTCTCTAACGCGGCTTGATCTCATGGATTTTTCCGTCCATTTTCTATGATATGCATTGAATGTGGACCATAGAATGCGTTGCAGAGTTACTATGTAAGTATCTACGGCTATAACCACATCTATTGATACACCTTGTACTACACCGGAAAGATACTAATCAGCCCATAATATTCACCACAACTTAACATGTATTTTTTTTCTGTGCCTGTTTAGCAAAATGGCTCTTGCATCCTTTATGGGTTAGAAGCATGTTAATTGCGTTTGAATCCAACCTGAAGAGAGGCTTGAAATAGGACTGAACAGTTTCACCTTACGGGTGAAATTGGTTGACACCCTATGAAAGCTTTCTGAGAGTGGAACTCAAGTAACAATCATGCTCTATTTGATCATAAACCACGTTGGGAGGCCCAGTAACGGCAAACTAAAACTCCAGAGAAGGTTTCATATTGACACAAATTTACTGAACGATCTAAACCTGTTGTGAATAGTTTGGGATTAGTGGAAACGAAAAAACAAAATTAAGGATTGATCCTGCATGGAAAAAGATTTGTCAAATCATAATTCATCAATTCCACGCAAATTGTGGTAGAACCAAGATATTGTCTGCTAATCTTGTCGTAATAGGGCATAAAATCTCGATAAATTGTTAAAAGTGATAGATATTCTGCCCCTACTGATCAGAAATTCAATCGTACAAATTTAACCAGTTCTGAAGCAACTTGAGAACCTGAACTGCTAGTTCACATCAACCACTCAGAGTAATTGGATCTGAGGATGATGTCTTTGGAAAACCCTTAGGTGCAATAAATTATTTTTAATTTCTCAATCTTCATAAAAATTGATCACAACACGACAGCTTAAGGGTTACAGTAATTTATGTTACACGGGTGTGATAACTGAAATCACCGCTGCCAGCGCCGGCTGATTGAGAGGCTCAAGAGATAATATCTGTCTGCTCTACTGCGAGGGTCAAGTAACTGAAAAAGATTGTTCCAGCTTTCAGGAACATTACTCACTCCAACTGACCGCCCCCAATTTACTCCAAATGATAGTAAAGATCTGCGCTTGAATTCCCACCGAAACACGCCGATCAATTCGGTGAGACCGTCAACAATCATCCTAAGATTCTGGCGATCGATGACGCCAATCCCCACTCCATGAGCACCAACTTCAAAACTTAATTTATTGTTTACTCCAACAGATGCAATCGCATAGGTACGAAGGCAATTAAATGACTTAAAACTTCTGTCTCTTACATGTCTGAAGCCAGAGGCGCACTGAACCGATGGATTCAGTAACAGGTGCTGAGAAGTCAATAAGGGATTGGTCAACAAAGTTTCCGTTAACCATTGAGGTGTGCTCAGATTACCCGAAGCATATAAAGTCATCAGATTCGCCTCCAGAGAGATCCATGACTTTGGACTTCCTCTAAGGTTCAATGAACCGTAAAGACTATTTGGATTATCTTGCCCCACCATCATACCAAATCTAGGCGTCGCCATCATTTTTCGCCGATTATCTGAAGAAATAGAAGCGTCCAGTCCCAGACGAATGTGCCCTGAAGACTGAATCCCCGTATGCATAGCGAGAGAGATCATGTTATTTCGTGATGTTAAGAGGTCGGCCATGCCAACTAAAGTGGTCTTTTTGGCTGAAAGACTGGTATATTCAAATCGCTGAGTGACACCCGCAGTCCACTGTCCCCGCTTGACGATTCCTGCTACATTGGTAAGCGTGCCTCTGAAGCCTGTAAGAACTTCTATTTGATCTAACAGATTCCCTGATTCCGTAGGCACAGTCACAAAATCTGGATGAGATATTTTGATACGAGTAAACCAATTGGTTGCTTTCCCAGATTGGCCATATTCAAGTCTCGCTGCATAACCTTCTCGTGAGATGGGTGAAAAAACGGGATTTTCAATTGTAATGCTATCTGCATTAACCAGATCATCTTCACATGAGTTGGTGCTAATGAAACGTGAACCCCCAAATTGGCCACTCCACTGGGAGCGCCTCTGTGTGCGAAAATCCCAGTCCAATAGTGCAGATGAAACAGTCCCTTCACTAGTGTCAGAGGCGAGATTGTAATCAGAGGAGACTGGTTGGTGAGTCGCGGAGATGCCGATCACAGACTGATCGCCAACATCTAGTTGAGTTCTTCCCGTAAATCCGAATGATATTTCAGAATCATTTCCCGAATCTAAATATCCACTGGCTAATCCAGCCGCTGTCACTCTGTTGAGAAGTCGAGTATTCAGTGATGCTCCTCCAAGAATTAACTCTATACAGTCGCCTCCCCTCAAACGATCAAAAATCAAACTTGAACCAGAGGGAACCACGGCGATCAACTTCTGGCTTACCGGCAAAAATCTATCATAATGAATCGTTCGTTGAGAGGTTGCAAAATTACCGTCTATATACTCGGTAACATCCTCTGGTATCAATTCTGGAAGAACGCCTGCCTGTAAAGTCGCACTCCTCCCCAAGGTTATCCTTCCATGTGCACCTGCAATAGGAAGCAGGATTGGAGTATCATCTTGCTCTGCATAATTGAGTGCTGAGGCATATACATAACCAGAGCGATGAGTATTTGGATGAATGTCCGCAGCAAGTAATAGTTTTCCAAACTGTCGCACTTCCCCTTGATGGCGATCAAGCAGGGAGATGAAGGCCCACTCTGATAACTCGGCTGCGCGAGGAATCCATCGCCGAAAATTCACGCCCCAACTGTCTTTTTTGCTACGAGTAGTCTGCAGTAATGAAATGGGTATCGCTATCTCCACAGTCCACCCCGAACTGTCAATTTTTGCGCTTGCGCTCCATTCTGCATCCCAGCTGGGATCAAACTCAAATCGCTGTTTCCCGAAGATATCCTCAGAAATCCATTGGCTTGGTGCCGTACCATCGGCCTCAAATCCTTCTACGCGTATTCCCGCGGCGTTGACGGCAAAGTGAAAGGCCGTCTTTTGATCGTTATTGGCATCAAGTGCAATTAAGAACCAGTCGGCCTGATTGAATCTGTCTTGGCGCCCAAGGGTTCGTTGAATTTGATTCGGCAATGGATCAATTAAGGTTGCTCCCACATATAGAGTCCTCTGATCATGTAGGATACGCACCTTCGTCTGATAGGAAGCGATCAAGCCCTCTCGGGGTGTCACCTGATGGAAATCTCCCGCAGGTATAGCCACATCCCAGTCTGCTTCATCTAAGACGCCATCAATGAGGATGAGACTGGTCGATGATGCCGCTTCAACAGTGCAATTAGATTGGCACGGGTTGCTCCATTGCCCAAGCCCAAACATCAGTGTAAAAATAACGATCATGAATGAGTACATTTATGATTATCATCAGCAGATATTACAGCGAATCACAAGGTTGGACGAACTGAAATCCTATTTGAAATTCATCTAGATCCCATGATGCACCCTCATGATCAAATCGTAAGTACTTACGATTTTTGCCTCCAAAAATACCGAGGCCTCCCTGTATATTGGAATAAATGAATTTCGGAGTTTCCTCAAAATAATTGGGTCCAAATAAATCTACCGCAATTTGATATTCCATGTAAGACCATAATTCATGACTCCAATTTGTTACAGATACTTGGATATGGGGATGAAGCGCATCATAATGAGGAATATCAATGGTCAGTTCAATCATTTTAGATTGGCCTTCAAACGAACGATCAATAAAAAATCCTTCGCCATAGCTTCCCCCCACAGCACCTGTTTGGACACTACTTGGGTCATTGAGATCTAAAACATTATCGCGTATCTCAGGAAAGTCAGAATTAAATGATACAGAGCGCCATATCGTAGTTTCTCCGTGGTTCATAAATGGCAGAATGCCTCCATCACTATGACAGATCGGCTCTAAGTGATGGATTTGCAGACTATAATTGTCTTGCCCAATTTGATCAACAATGCGTATATGAATTTGAAATGATCGCATGGTGGCATCGGATGAAAGTTCTTGTATCTTTACAAACTCGGCTTGAGTAGCCGGAATGATTGAAGAAGCGATGACTTCTGGTAAATCTGGAGCATTTACATTGATTGTATACTGAGTTTCTACTTCAGGTCTACTCCCATGAGTCGACTGAAATATTCCCTGTCCAACATGAATGAGAGATTCCTTAATCTCTGAGCCAGCACTTATCGTTACGGTAGCATCGGTAATTAAATACTCGTTCCAATTAATGCTGTCAGTGTAGATCACATTGCGTCCCAAGTTTACAGTCCATAGGCTATCGGGCTCAAACTCTGCATGTATGACGACCTTTTCTGCAAAGTTATCGCCAAATTCCAACTCTACTGGAATCGCACAATGAATAGAAATTACAGACAACCCGGTGATCACCAAGTGTTTCATCAGAATCTTATCCCATAAGAGATGTCTGGCACCAGTTGCAAAAGTGTTACCCGCCTCCATTGTATTGCTCCATTGATATTCATTTGGGGATAGATATACATGGGGTTACGTCGGTTATATAGATTAAGCAGACCAATACTGAAGGTGCGCATCCCCCACTTTATTTGCTTTGTGAATTTCGCACCTAAATCAAGACGATGTGTCGGAGGGACTCGACTGCTGTTAATGGAAGTATACTCAAACCATTGAATATCATTGATTGGGTCAAAATAGCGTGCACTGGGTAACCAGATTGGACTACCACTGATAAAGATCCATGAAACTGTAAGCAAGGTGTGTTGGGTGACATGCATCTGGCCGAGTACAGAAATATCATGAGTACGATCATATGTATCGGGAAATGACAGTCCATTATTTAATCCAGAGTAGGATCGGTTGGATTGACTCCAAGTATAGCTAATCCAACCGTTTAATCGTCCATGTTGTCGTCGTAGCAGGACTTCTACGCCGTATGCTGTACCGTATCCATTTTCAACGGCGGATGGCCATCCTGATAGAGCGGCCTGATACGGGAGAATATTTGGACTATACTCAATCTGATTTCCCAAGTGTTTGTAGTATCCATCCAGAGATAAGTTAAGTCGCTGTTCTGGAAATAAATATGATAGACCGACAGCGACCTGTGAGCTTTTTTGGGGTGGAATTCCTGACATAAATGGAATCCATGTCTCTCGAGAAATAGAACTTCCTGTGCCCGTGAGGCGATGTAGGTATTGTTGCATTAGGGCATAAGATGCCTTCACATTGAGACGGTCCGTCAGGATTAGATGAACGCTTGCCCGCGGTTCAAGAGTGCTTGCTCTATATCCTTCACTTTGACCGCCTGAGTAACGAAGCCCTAAATTTGCATGGAATTGCGAGTTAAACTGAATCTTGTCTTCCAAATAGGTCGCATATTCACTGGTCACAAATTTATCGGGCTTAGCCGTGGTGTCTGTATCTTCAAGACCTTCCATAACACTGCTGCTGGAAGAGGGAATCAACAAATGAGATATAGCTTCAACTCCAAAACGAATATAATGACGCGGGGCTGGTTTATACTCTACGTCAACTCGTGCAGTGTAGTCTCTGATAGACGAATTCCATTCGGTTCTATATGTTTCAGAGGAATTGGAGGGAGTAGGTTCAGTAGAAGTAATCCGACTTTGTATATCATATCCAACGATGCCTGCCGTGAGGCTCATGAACATTTGATCACTCACAAGGCGGTGCCATCGTAGCGAGACCATTTGGTTGCGCCAATCAACCCGAAAAGTTGTTTCTCGATTGGAATAATTTTGTCCTCCGGGTCGGAGAAGTAGCGTATAATTATCACCTCCAATATAGCCACTCAAATAGATTCGATCTCGTTTGGTCGCAATCAAACTACTCTTCAAGTTCAAATCAAAAAAATTTAGGTTTGTCTGCTCCTCTCTTGGTTGAGCCCATCGGGTAATCTGATCCAGAAATGTTCGTCGTACCGAGATAATCCAAGAGGCACGGTCCTTCACAATAGGGCCTTCAAGCATCAATCTTGAAGTTAAAATTCCGAGCTTTCCTTCGCCGCCAAATCTCTTCAAATTTCCATCCTTCATCGTCAAACGCACAACTGAGGAAAGCCGCCCACCATAGCGTGCGGGGAATCCACCCTTGATGAGTTCAATTTCTTTTAATGCAACGGGGTTAAAGACGCTAAACAACCCAAATATGTGATTTGGGTTGTAGAGTGTTAGCCCATCAAGCTGGATTAGGTTCTGATCATCATTTCCTCCACGAACATGGAGTCCGCTGAATCCCTCGCGCCCGGGCTTAGCCCCTGGCAACAGTTGAAGAGTTTTAATCACATCCGCCTCACCAAGTATGGCGGGCATGGTTTCAATTTGGGCTGCGGTCAGAGAGTGTTGACTCATTAGGGTTCTATCATTATTTCCAAAAATGGGGCTGATGATTGTCAAGGAGTCTAATGTAGCGATACGCGGCGTTAACCTAACCACTAGTGAAGTATCGGATAAAACAGGCCATTCCACAAGTTGTGACTGATAGACAATATGGCTGATAGATAATTTGGAGACTCCTCTACGAACATTTAGATTGAAATATCCAAATTCATTTGTGCTTGTACCAATCTTTTCGTTAATCAAGTATAGATTGACTCTCGGGATCCGCTCTCCAGTTTCTATGTCCTCTACATAGCCATTGACAGATAGACTCTGGGCTGTGACAGCGGGTGACAATAACAAGAAAGAAAGTAGGAAACAGTTCCAGAGCATTTCACCCGTCTGATAAGTAGGGCAGTTAGGGTAGGTGATGAATTTAACCTATTCAGAGCCTGTTAGATGTCAATCGTTGAAGTACATGTAGCATTACATTTTCTCAACTCATAGCAAAGCTCAACATCTTTGTCAAACAGAATAAAAAGTATTGATCTGAGATATTAGAGAACTCTATCTGACCAGAAAAACAGTGAGACACTTAATCCTACATCAAATCTATCGCGCGTTAGTAGAGTCTGTGAATGGCTCATCAGAATTCCACATAGTTCACCATCTCCAACTTCGAGTTGAACTACATGTGGAATGATCCTTATCAGTCGCTCCCTTGAATACATAGAAAGTTGCCTGAATGTTTGCTCCCTTTACTTCGTTATTTCTGTCGTTACGAAAAGTATGACGGATCTCAGCTGCATTACTCTTGGTAAAGTTGAAATGTCTAGTTCCAGTAAAGAGTTGATTTTGAGAATTTAAAGCCTTTACCGAGAATGTCCCAGAAATTTTGATGATTTTGCCTCCTTATGAAACCATCTTCTAAACAAGCCCTTTTTACGAATTTGTTGAGATTCGAGTTCAGTACCAAACGAGCGGTATATCCACCAATTAATGATCCATAAGCTTCCCTTCATGCGATATTTACGATTTTCACCCTCCGATACAGGAAAATTACCCCAGCATTCACCGGGTGATTGTATCGCTGTTGAGGAACTTGTTTTTAGCAGTGCGCCAGAGGTGACGGATCTATCAATCTCAAGTACTTGGACCGATGAATGATGGGGCAGCTTTGATGACACCGAAGACCTCAGATACATATCGGAAAGCAGATCTGATTCTTGATGATCAACCCTATAAACATAGTTACGAGTAATCTTGTAGACTGAATCTGCGATTTGAATCTCCCCATCATCGTTTAGCACCGATTCTAATACAATATCTTCCACTATACGAAGGTTATTCTGATTACCATCATCCATACCTTCCTGAACTATCAACTGATTTGTAGCAGTGCGAAGCGATACAAAATCATTTAAGCCTGCTTCAACCTTGTCCAAATACGATGGGTCTTGGTTCCCAATCAGGCGTTCAGTATAAGCATGAAAATCTGATTTTGACTCAAACATGAGTCGTCCATCCCGTGTCTGAGGTATGATTTCGTGACGAATAACTTTTGTAGATGTATCATTTGATACCAACAAAGCGTCGCAGCCTATGATATGCATTAATGAGGAAAATAGTATAGCAGTATAGATGTGATTTTTCATGAAGGGGGATTTGGTTAAGTTTGCAAGCTAATTGGTTCTACCATAATTTGTATGGAATTGCTTAATTTTGGGCTTCACCAAAATTACTTTTTCATGCTTGACATCAATTTTAAAGCTTCAATGCACCAGTGGTTACATTTAGACTCTTGCTGGAGCATTGATCATGTGGAAACCCATGCGAAAAAGGGGCGAGTGGATATTTATATTTCGGGTAAGGATCTTGTATGCTCAGATACGTGTGGGTCTGGTGCCTAGTATGACCATCGCAAGGAGCGTCAATGACGCCATCTGGATCTTGAAGTGTTTTATTCACTGTCGGATTCCCCGTGTGCAGACTCCTACGGGCCCTAAGCGATCCAGATTCCTTGGGCGGTTTCATCCATTAGAGTCACCTATGCTTTGAATATTTTGCTATTGATCTGCTGAAAGTGACTAAGACCAAAACAGCGGGTATTCTTCGGTGCGGATTTAACCAACTCAATCGCATTATGCAGTTGGGCGCGGAGAGTCATGCAGATCTCTGGAAGGGGTTCACCATATTAGTATTGATGAAAAGGCCCTCAAGCGAGGACATACCTACGCAACGATTGTAAGTGATTCGGATCGTGGAGTCGTTGGGGAAAGGACGGACGAAAAAAAGCACCATAGACCTATTAGAGTGCATTTTAAAGCAAATCAAGGATCAGACGATATCTACGGATATGTGGAAATCCTTCATTGGAGCAGTTGAAAAGGTATTCCCCGAGGCGATCTTGATTCACGATCGGTTTCATTTAATCCAGCATCTCAATAAAGCCATTAATCAAGTACGAAGGCGGGAGGTCAAAAATCATTCAGAACTGAAAGGAAGCCGCTACGCCCTGTTGAAAAGAATCGTACGAAAAAACAAGAAGAAATCTTCCAGGCGGTCAAGGAATCCAACCCAATGTGAGTGCCGATTACGGGAAGACTTCAAAGCCATCTTTGAATGTACATCGTTCAATGAAGCGAAAGAGTATTTCAACTTGTGGCTTCAAGAGGCAAGTGTCAAAGAAGTCATGAAACTTGCAGAGATGTTTGAGAGCCACTTTGTGGAGTCTGCAACGCATTATGGAACCCACAGTCCAATGCTAAAGCAGAGAGGATTAATGGAAAAATTCAAGAGATCAAAACCACTGGTAGAGGATACAGGATCTTTGAAAATTTCAGAGTTGCGATTCTCTTCTTCTGTGGCGGTCTGGATCTCTACCCACACGATTCGTGATAAACCCCTTTTTCTTTGAATGTGAGGAGCTTGTCTCGGTAGTACTCGTATTGTTTACGTCGGGCATCAATTTCTGCGGGTAGCCCAATGGAGAGGTCGTTAATCAGCGCCTCAAACTTGTCAAGGATAGAGACGATCTCTTGTTGGATTTGAAGCGGAGGAACGGGGATACGATATTTTTCTAACCATCTAATGCTTAGATTTTTCTGTCCACCACCTGTTGCACTTCTCATTGCATCTTCTTCAAAGATATTTTGGTCAAAAATAAAGAAAAGAAATCTGGTTAATATTTTATTTGATTTGGCTCTAATACAAGTGACTCGCTGATTCAATGCAGCAGGCAATTCTGTTTCTGATAACATCGCAACTCTACCAACATTCCCAGTCAATGACATCACAAGGTCATTATTGGATAACAGGTATCTGGAAATCTCTTCTCTTGTTTCATCAGAATAAAATTTCAGATCCTTATTTGAAATTCTACCCTTTTGAACATCAGAAATACGAATTACTCTGATCCCCTTGTCGGTATACTTATTACTCTTGAAACTATAGCCATTCAGTAAGATTGCAATTTCACCCAGTGCCTTAAATTCAACGTTGTCTGTTGAATGAAGCCCTAAGGAACGGTGGATGGCTGAAGGTGCTCCTGAGAAATTCAGCAGTTCATCTCGGTAATACTGATACTGTAGACGCCGCGCCTCCAATTCAGCCTCCAACTCAACCAACAACTCTGTAAACGTATCTAAGATATTTACGATCTCTTGTTGGATTTCAAGCGGAGGAATGGGGACTGGAAACGCTCCAAGGATTTTGGCGCTCAAGTTATTAATTGTGGTAAATTTAATTTTACTTTGCAAGTAACTTTCAAAACTATTACCTGTGAGCAGATGAAAGAGGAATTTAGGATTCAATATCATTTCGTATACACGAATGATCGCCATAAAGGCACCAAATGAATAACCCACATTTTGACGAGTGATAAATGCTACTTTTCCAACATGCTCTTTGGAACCGCTCGCGACACTGATTATAATATCCTTATTTTTTACAAATTGATCAGGGCGCACGCGTACACTAGAAGACACTACTTTTACATCATCAAAATTTAATGTATTGCTAGCAAGTGTTATATTATTTGCGCGTAAAACTTTCACAGGTCCATCTTCGTCTTCATCTGTTTTTTTATAGGAAATACCGCGATGTAAGGTCATGACATCCGCCAACTTTTTAAACTCCACCCCATCTGGGCACAACTTCGCAACAAGTTTCTCAATGCTATTCATTGATCAAGAAGATTCTAGGTCCATGACAATCGCCTCAATCTTTCGTCGTAGCTCAGCTTGTCTTGCAACGATTTTCGCAATCTTTGCATTGAGGTCCAAAATATTTATTTTTTCACGGGTATCCTCTGTCTCAACATACGACGAAACCGCAAGGTTATACTCGTTTTCTATAATCGTCTGTTTGTCTACCAGCACTGCAAAGTAGTCACGGCTCTGGCGCTGAGCAAATACGTCTAGAATCTTTGTCTGATGCTTTTCAGCGAGTTGATTCTTATTACCACTACGCACATATGCATCCGAGGCATCAATAAATAAAACCGCATCATCTAATTTTGACTTTTTCAAGACAATAATGCAGGTCGCGATCGTTGTGCCAAAAAAGAGGTCTGGGGGTAACTGAATCACCGCATCAACATAGTTATGGGTCATCAGATACTGACGAATCTTCTGTTCCGCTCCACTGCGATATAGCACCCCTGGAAACTCAACAATCGCAGCGGTGCCATTGACCGCCAGACAGGAAAGGATATGCATCGTAAATGCAAGATCCGCTTTACTGGCAGGTGCCAGTACACCTGCGGGAGAAAACCGAGGATCATTGATCAACAGAGGGTTGTTTTTTCCCTCCCACTTGATTGAGTAGGGAGGATTAGAAACAATCGCTTCAAACGGGCCATCATCAAGATGGGCAGGATCGGTCAGCGTGTCGCCATGCGCAATATCAAATTGCTCAAAATTGATGTTGTGCAAAAACATGTTGATTCTACACAAATTATAGGTCGTCAAATTGATTTCTTGGCCAAAGAAGCCTAACCGCACATTGTCACGTCCGAGCACTTTGGCAAATTTTAACAGTAACGAGCCAGAGCCGCAGGCTGGATCATAGACTTTTGAGACTTCATCTTTGCCCACCACGGTCATGCGTGCAAGGAGCTCAGAGACCTCCTGCGGAGTGAAAAACTCTCCACCAGATTTCCCCGCAGCCGAAGCATACATCGTCATCAGAAACTCATAGGCATCCCCAAACAAATCAATGGTGTTTGAAGAAAAGTCCTCCGTGTCATTGAGCGGTAAATCCCCAATCGCACTGAGGAGTTTGACCAGTTTTTCATTTCTCTTTGCCACCGTTGATCCTAATTTGGTGCTGTTAACATCCACATCCTCAAATAAGCCCCTCATATCATTCTCGCTTTCGGTTCCAATGGCCGAGGTTTCAATATTGGTGAAGATGCGGTGTAGGGTGACATTGAGGTTTTCATCATCGCGAGCACGGGCGCGTAAATTCACAAAGAGCTCCGACGGAAGGATATAGAAGCCTTTTTCCTTGATAATCACCTCACGAGCAGATTCCGCTTCGCGGTCGCTCAAATCGGCATACTGGAAATCAACAAGCCCAGCCTCATGCTGTCTCTGATTGAGGTAGCCTGTCAGGTTCTCAGATATAAACCGATAGAAGAGCATACCAAGAACATAGCTCTTAAAATCCCAGCCGTCTACCGCGCCGCGCAGATCATTGGCGATGCGCCAGATGGTTTTGTGTAATTCAGTTCGTTCTGCGTCCATTGGTTAGATTTATAATTTCATCTAATCTAACCATAGACAATGATTTTCTTTGCATGTAAGATCAGATCGTTTTGAAAAGCTTCTCCTTCCAGATGGCAAGGCCAAAATAGCCGAGCCCTCCGATCGCAAGTGCACCTGTTGTCATCCACTTGTCTCCAAACCATAACCCAACCATGGTGATCTACAAAAATATCCTCAATAGAGGGTGTCTCCAGTGTAGGGGGCGGTCAAATAGTGCTCGCATGTTCAATTATGTGCTAAATGAATGGTGAAAATCACGAAAAAACCCTATATCTAGTGCCCGTCCAGAAAAGCATCTAACAGCGCTGAATCGCCTATTCTGTATGGGTTTATAGATTCAAAATAAATGTTATTTTGTCGCGAAGATTTTGCGGCCATTTTCTAGATTACGCGTTAAAGGTACTAAAAATGCAGCAATTCCCACTAACGGCATAGAATTTAGTTGATCTAGTATTTCAGGTACATCTTCTGCAAATCTGGCGGGTTTTGCTTGTTTTTGAGGATCAATTCCTGCAATAATCGGACGTTTTCTGATCCTTTTTTCTGTGCGTTCTGACGACTGGACACACCACACCCAGCCCCTCTCATATAATCAGGGGTTCACGTTCTGCCCCTACTGCTCTGGTTTCCGCTACGATGAATCAATTTCTACAGTAACCCTAAATCCCTTCGCTATCCCCAGGTATAGAAACTCCCAACTCTCTAAAACAAACTCCCGAAACAGGTTTCGCACGCGCTCTCTTAGATACTTGAGTCGCCCCATGCTCTCCAAGGCATCATGGAACAACACATCACAGAGTTGTTCTACCTGATCCACCAAAAAGGCCAGCATCATCAGGCAGGCAAAGACCGTGGACAAATGCTTGTAACCGTGCCCATAATTATGCTCAAAATTGTAGCCCTGATTCTTGAGGGTATTGATGGTTTCATTTTCAATTCTCCACCGTGACCGGCCCGCTCGCATGATCTTCAGAAGGTTCTTTTCATCAAGGGGAATATCGGTCACCCAAGAAAAACGCGTTGTTCTGGGTTTAGAGTGCTTCTTGGCCCCGGGTCTGGTTTCATATACCTCTAAAAAATTGACTCGCCGATTGGATGCGTTGGCGTCGTTGTGATAGCGAAAACGATACTGAATTCCTTCAACCTCCATCACCACCTCTTGGGTCTGGTCACTGCGATCAATATAGTTAAACATGAACGTATGATCTCCAGGCTTCGCTCCAATGATATATCTTAAATTAAGACACCCTAAAAGCCGAAGATGGGGCGCATTGGAAAAGAGTCCATCTTGGACCACAATCGTCTTCAAATGAGGGTGTTCTCGCCGAAAATACTCCAAGAATCGCTTGCATGCACTGCGCTCAGAGTCATTTTTTGTGGCGCCATCGCTCTTGATGATCGACTCGGGCATCAGAGGAATTACGATCTTTTTGAACGGATGAACCAACGCAGCACATAACATGTGATGAAAATAGGTCTTCGTTCCATTGCGATGCTGCTTTTCACAGCAATGCTGGCAGTGGACCGACTTGGATGAAAACATGCCGGTTCCGTCTATGGCAAGCAGTACATGATTCTCAATATACCGAAAACCCTCCAGTATCTTTCCCCGTTGCAATTGAGCAAAGATCATCCCACGCAAATTGAACGGATCCACTTCATCAAGACGCTTGCGCATACCCGAATCACTGGGCACATGGTTCACAGACGCTTCATGTTGGCGATGATCGCAGGAGAACCATTGCGAATCTTTTGATCAAATTCAAGCACACTTCAAAGAAAAAACAGCAAACCCCGACATCAGGTAATCCACCAGTGTAAATCCCCGTGACACGTTCGTATCCTCAATCTGCTCAAAACAGCTGCGGATGGTGTGAATCAAATGTTTCTTGTGAAAATACTTGCGTGACGTCCGTTTCATTGATGATAGAATGTAGTGAAATGATGGAATCAATCATAACGAATACACAAATGAGCCGCAGAATAATTAACCAGCCTCGCATGAAGAACCATTGCCCTCAAATAAATGCCTAGTTGATCGATGAGTCGTTATAACGTCCAAAATGTGCTCTTCTGACGAAAATTCAGCAAAATAGTTTACGAAACTCACGTTTAACAATAGGCCCCAAAGTGCGCTATGGTGGGAAGTTTTAAACTTAGTGGGAATTGCTGCTAAAAATGGGAGTTTTCAGTATAACCCCTGTCGTTTGTTACCTTGAATTCACACATCTTCGTAAATCTTCAAGCGAAATGATCTGCGATAAATGTCATATAGAATAGGAGCTTCAAAGATATTTTCCTATTTATGGACGGGCACTATATATAAAAGTGTATGCTCTTATTCCGCTCCTAACTCACTGATTGAAATTCGCATTTTAGGTTTTGCAAGAGGCTCTTATACCTTTTCTGCTGTGGAGGATTAAGCCTGTACCCACAAAAATCGTGGTAGAACCACTAATTCAATTGAAGATAGATCCATTTATAATTAATTATGTTGATGAATAACCACATATCTTTGGATGGATCCTTGACGAAACATTGATCATTTACGCAACGAAATTCTGCGTGATGAAAACAAAATCCGCATATGAGATCGTGAAACGCACATTATTTTTATAGCGTAAAATGCCGGACGATTCAGGCTAATGCCGATTTCGGACAAGACTGTAGAACTCGTAAGTTAATTACTGATTGAGGATCCACTTGATGATTCTGAGCTCATCTATTCAAGATTATCTGAAAGCAATTTTCACTATGAGGAGGAGAAATCGCTGGTAACCACCAATAATATTGCCCGCATAATGAATGTGTCGGCGGCATCTGTCACGGGCATGATTAAGCGTCTTGACCGTATGAATCTGGTCGTTCATCAATCCTATAAAGGGGTCAGACTTACCAAGCCAGGTGAAAAAAATTGCGCTTGAAATTATTCGCTATCATCGGCTTCTGGAAACCTATCTCAGAGAAATCATGGGGTACTCAGGGGAAATGATGCACCATGAGGCCGAGCATCTGGAACATCATATTTCGGAAGAATTTGAGGAGCGCATAGATGCATTATCGGGCTATCCAACCCATGATCCACATGGACACCCAATCCAAACACGAGATTTAAGAATCACCCGTGAGGCAACCACAGTTCTCACAAAAGCACCAAAAAATCAAATGCTCGCTATACATCATCTTTGCGATAGTAATTCAGAAACCCTTCACTTGATTAAAAAAAAGGGCTTAATGCCTGGATGCGAGATTCAAATCATCAATCAAAGCCAGATGAAGATGACCGTAAGACTTCGGAGTCAAAATCAATGCATTGACAATGCAATCGCTGACCGCATTTATGTGGTGATTTAGAGGATTGTTTTTCCCATCAATGATTCCAGAAGCCCCACCGCCAGTTGTGATGTTTGATTCCGCGTATCTATGATTGGATTGATCTCTACGATTTCAGCCGATGATAGTCTGCCGTCTTCGGCAATCAATTCCATAATTAGATGCGCCTCGCGGGGCTGGAGTCCGCCTTCAACAGGTGTACCAACTCCAGGCGCAAAATGAGGATCAATACAATCTACATCAAAGCTGACATGTAGACTGCTGTGATGTTGAAGTTGGTTGAGTGCGGATTTGGTCACTTCTGCAATCCCTCGCTCATCAATATCTCGCATCGTATAGATTCCCATCTTGGATGCATTCAAGGCATGGCGTTCGTCCATGTCAAGATCTCGTAACGCAATGAGCGCAATATCCTCTGATTTCAGTTTAGGCCCTGAGCGCCCAAGATTGGTTAATTGATGATGTCCAAGTCCGCGGAGAACGGCTAGCGGCATCCCGTGAATATTGCCACTCGGCGAAGATTCTGGGGTATTGCAGTCTGCATGAGCATCAATCCATAGCACCCCTTTTGGCGCATCGTGAGTCGCTCCCCCAATACTACCAATTGAGATGGAATGATCTCCGCCCATAATCAAGGGGAACCCACCATGGGTAAGCGTTCTACGAACGGCATCATAGAGCAGAGTACATGTCTCTTGAATTGGAGTGACATAATCTACATCAACAGATATAGAGTCCCGAAGAGCAACAGGGATATTTCCCATATCCTGTACGGTATATCCTAGATGTCGTAGACGATCGGCAACGCCTGCATATCGGAGTGCGCTCGGCCCAACATCTACACCCCGTAGATTTTGTCCAAGGTCCATCGCAACCCCAATCAAGCGAATGTCATGTAGTTTCTGATTCATCCTATGATCAACCAGTGAAAAATTTGTAGATTTGTGGATCCGAAGTTATCTGAACTCGTAAGCGATTCCATAATTAACGTACTGAATGCAGTCACTTACTCGGTTAAACCACTATTTTGTAAGTTATTGGCGGTTATACGTACCGGGGTTGTTATTTACCATCATCTCTGCAATTTTTGCAATTGCAGTGCCTGTAGTTGTTCGCCAAGCGATTGACAGCATCCCGCGATTTGAAAGACTCTACCGACAATTCGAAAATACAACGCTTCAACATTCCTTGTATTGGGATGTTTTCTGGACGCTATTGATCTTCGCGTTCATCATTATTGGCCTTAGTTTGGCAAGTGGGTTATTTACGTTTTTGATGCGGCAGACCATTGTGGTCGCTTCACGTCATATAGAGTTTGACTTGCGCAATACGCTATATGAGCATCTTCAAAAACTCTCCACCCGCTTCTATAATCATATCAAAACCGGGGATGTGATCACCCGTGCTACGAGCGATATAGAACAGATACGCCGCTATATCGGGCCTGCTGTGATGTATTCCACACGAGCGTTGGTGATCGTTATCGCGTCCATTACTGCGATGCTCATCATCTCACCTACATTGACTCTCTACGCACTCATGCCTCTATCCCTGCTTGGTGCTGCGATCTTTATTGTCGCACAGCTAGTGCATAAGCGAAGCGAAGCTCTGCAGCGCCAATATGCACAACTGACCAGCAGGGTGCAGGAAACCCTCGCTGGAATTCGATTAGTTAAGGCCTATGCAAGAGAAGAAACCGAAACCCGCTCATTCGAAAAAGAAAGCCATATCTATAAGTTACGGATGCTCGGACTAGCGCGCGTGGAAGCTGCATGGAGGCCCGTCTTTCTTATTGTCGTTGGCTTATCCGAAGTGATGGTTGTTTGGGTAGGAGGGCGCTTGGTCGCAGAGGGGCTCATTACCATTGGCAATATTGCAGAGTATATCATTTATGTGACACTGATGACTTGGCCAGTTGCCGCATTTGGTCTGGTGATTTCAATGATGCAACGGGCCAGCGCATCCGCCGAAAGGATCTATGAAATCATGAATCATTCCCCTGATATTTCTGATAATGATCGTTCAGATCATTCTGTCACCAAGATGGATGGGCATGTAAGGTTTGAGAATGTTTCGTTTCGGTATGAGGAGGATTTGCCACTTGCACTTCAGGATATCACATTTACCTTGCCCGCAGGAAAAAGTCTCGCCATTGTCGGCAGAACTGGATCTGGGAAAACGACACTGATTGATTTGCTCAGTCGTTTATACCAGCCCACAGAAGGTCAAATTCTGATTGATGATAAAGACATAAAAACCGTCCCACTTGCCGTGCTTAGAGATGCAATTGGATATGTCCCCCAAGATGTATTTTTGTTCAGTGATTCCATTGGAAACAATATCGCTTTTGGCACAGTGGGCGCGTCTGAAGAAGACATCCATCAATCTGCATTTGAAGCAGAGTTACTTGAAACGGTCTTGGAATTCCCTAACGGCCTCAATAGCCAAGTGGGAGAGCGTGGAATTTCGCTTTCTGGAGGGCAGGCGCAACGCACAACAATTGCGCGTGCGCTCATTAGAGAGCCGCGGATACTGATCTTGGATGATGCGCTAAGTAGTGTAGATACAAAAACAGAGAATAGAATTCTTGGGCACTTACGAAAACGGCAAGGCCATCATACCATGATTTTAATCAGCCACCGAATTTCAAGTATCAAAGGGGCAGACCAGATCATTGTGCTTGACCAAGGGCAAATCGTTGAGCAAGGGACACATCTGTCTCTAATGAACCTCAATGGACTCTATGCTCAGATGTATCAACGCCAATTACTCAAAGAACGACTAGAAGCCTTTTCATAGAGTCATGGAATTAATTCCATTAGGGACCTGCTCTGCATCCATTGTTAAGGATCGTGGGCTATCTGCATATGCACTCCGAATCAATCGAGATGTCTTTCTTTTTGATTGTGGAGATGGAACGCAATTTAGGCTTCAGACCGCTGGGATTCAACCTACTCGCATTCGCATGATATTGATTTCCCATTTGCATGGTGATCATTATTTCGGTTTATTTGGACTGCTGATCTCCATGGCCTTAGAACGCCGCAAGCGTCCACTCATCATTGTTGCACCGCAGGGACTCTCAAAAACCATTCATTCCATAGGGGGATTTCAATCCAGTGATCTGACCTTTCCGATACAATTCATCAATTTAGCCGAGGATTTTGTGTCTGGAGAAGTGTATCAACACCAGGGGCTTCATGTCAGTGCATACTGCCTTGATCATGGTGAATTTTGTGTTGGGTTTCGCGTAGAGAAGCACTCTCGTCAGATTGATGGGAAACTTGCCATGCGCCTTGGTGTGACAGAATCCGATCAATTTAAGAGGTTGTCTGCAGGGCAGACCGTGCAACTATCAGATGAAAAGATGATTTCTCCCGATCAGGTGAGAAAGGATTCTACGGTGATCTTTGCTTACGTTTCCGATACGCGTCCATGTCAGGGCGGGATAACCTTGGCAGAGAATGCAGATTTAATGATCCATGAAGCGACATTCAGCCATACAGAAGCAGAGCGTGCCTCACTCACCTGTCATTCCACGGCGACTGAAGCAGCACAGGTGGCAAAGACTGCTGGTGCGAAAAAACTTCTGTTAACTCATCTAAGCGCAAGGTATAAAGATGTGAAACTTATTGAGAATGAGGCCAGATCTGTATTTTCCAATTCGGAACTTGCCCAAGAATTCCGAGCATACCCCATTAAGTCTGATTCTTTATGATGAGTACACAAAAGGGGTTAGATCGAAAACTATTGAGGCGAATCATTGGATACCTTATGCCTTACAAACACTGGGTCTTCCTAGCGTTTTGTCTGGTACTGATTGTTTCATTTTTAGGGCCACTTCGCCCTTGGTTGATAGGCATTTCAATAGACCGCCATATCGTGCCAAGCCAATTAGATGGGTTGTACATATTGATTTGTGCGTTACTAGGCGCAATTGCACTGGAAGGCATCCTTGGCTATGCAAATGCCTATTTTACTCAGTGGATCGGGCAACAGGCGATCTACGATGTTCGGGTGCGCGTCTTTAATCATGTACAAAAGCAGTCCCTCTCATTTTTTGATCGTACTCCAATCGGGAGGCTTATCACGCGTACGACCTCTGATGTTGAAGCCTTAGCGGATGTATTGTCTGCAGGGGTTGTAGTGATCCTTGGGGACATGTTCAAGCTTGTGTTTATCGCAGCTTTTATGTTCAGTTTGAACTGGGTCCTTGCAATTGTCACGTTGTGTGTCATGCCATTTATGGTCATGGTGACTATGTGGTTCAAGCGCAATGTTAGAGGCCAGTATCGTGAGACACGCAAACAGGTTGCGCGCTTGAATTCGTTCATGCAAGAACATGTCACGGGAATGTTGATTGTACAACTCTTTGGCCGTGAGAAAGTGGAAATGAAACGATTCAAGAAAATCAATGATGATCATCAGATTGCACAGCTCAAAACGGTTTTTTATCACTCTCTTTTCTGGCCTGCCGTAGATATAATTGCCTCGGTAGCGATCGGATTTATTTTGTGGACAGGCGGAGTCAGTGCTATCGGTGGAGCCCTGACCGTTGGTGTACTCATTGCATTTATCCAATATTGTCGTCAGTTCTTTGAACCGATTCGTAATCTGTCTGAGCAGTTTAATACGCTCCAAAGCGCTATGGCGGGTGCGGAGCGTATTTTTGATGTATTAGATAACGATCAATCATTACCTGAGTCAGGTCAACGATTGCCTCCCGAGCGATTTCATGGAGAGATTATATTTGAAGATGTCTGGTTTGCCTATAAGGATCTTGATGACGAAACACCAGATTGGGTGTTGCGTGGAGTGTCGTTCACAATCAGTAGAGGACAGAACGCTGCAATTGTTGGATCTACAGGGAGTGGGAAAACCACAATCATCAGTCTTTTGATGCGATTTTATGATATTCAGAAGGGGCGCATCCTTATTGATGGGCAGGATATCCGTTCAATCAAGATCAAGTACTTGCGCTGGAGGATAGGGCTGGTATTGCAAGATGTTTTCTTATTTTCAGGGTCTGTGTTTCGAAATATTGCTCTGGATAACTCCGATATCACCATTGAGCAGGTGAAAGATGCGGCAAAGGCCATTGGCGCGGATCAATTTATTGAGCAGTTACCTGGGCAGTATCATCATGATGTTCGTGAGCGAGGTGTCTCGCTTTCTCAAGGCCAGCGACAGCTCCTTTCGTTCATTCGTGTTTTAGCCTATGATCCTGACATTTTGGTTTTAGATGAAGCGACATCAAGTATTGATACAGAGACTGAGCACATGATTCAACATGCATTAGAGAGAGTATTGCAGGGAAGAACATCCTTGGTTGTTGCACACAGACTTTCAACCATTCGGCATGCTGATACAATTCTGGTTCTTCATAAGGGAGTCCTGCATGAGCAAGGAACCCATGACGAATTAGTCTCAGCTGGGGGCCTGTATCATACTCTGTATGAATTGCAGTATCGACAGCAGGAGCAAATAATTGATATCCCTGTAGTCAAGTAAACTCATGATTACTGCGGCACACATCATTTAACTTTATGGTCATTATGTGAATAGAAAGAGTAGGGCACTGATTAGTGATGGCCAAACTCTTGAAGTAGATGTTTTGATCCAATATTCGGAGGATAATTTACGGCTTTATCTGGTAGACACGATCGCCTTACTTGTTTTATCTGTGGTTTCCCATGTATGTTTGAAGATTATAGCGAAATATGCATCTCTCCTAAGCCCACTTCTTATTTAGTATCCGTCCGAAAAACACCTTAACAGTTCTGAATCGCCTATTCTGTATCTATTTTACGCTTTGAATTTATTCAATTATGAGCTTGAAGATTTTGCGGCTTTATTGCGTTAATGTGCTGAAAACAATAATTTTCAACAGTATCATCCCGGTGTGGTGACAATCTTCAAAAATCTTCGCGCCAAAAAACTTATCTTTAAGCTCGTAAACCCATACAGAATAGACGTTTCATGATCCCTACGATATTTTTCGGACAGGCACTATTTAGATCGCATACATTAATAAAACCGCACCTGCGGTTTTATTATTTATGGAACTATCCTGACAAACGATTGTTTTAGATGTAATTCCAAATTTTAACTTTAAACGATACAATGGAATCAATCACAATTTTCAACTGGACGACTCTTGCTATGATGATCAGCATCTTGGGCTTCATGACGAAAATCTATAATGACTTTCGTAAGGCTGAGAAAGCAATTAGAAATGAGGTTCATGAGTCAGAAAAGAGGACGAGAGGAGAGATTCATGAATCAGAAAGGAGGACGAGTAACGAGATCCGTGAACTTTCAAATCAACTCGCCGAGTTGAGAGGTGTTTTGAAGGGATCGGGTGCGCTAGCAATGTGATTTGGCAGGTGAATGTCCCTTGTCTGTGAATTAGGGAGGGCATAGAGCACATGCCTTATTCTCTGATACCGCTCTGGAATGAGGCTTCATCAAGTTGAATCCATTGAGATAAGATTTGATATGGGGCGAGGATTGAGCTAATCCTGCCCTAAAGATCACCCTACTTTTCATATGGTGGTAGATTTCAAGAGTAACCAATACCCAATCATTGTATCGTTCAATTGATAACAGCATGTTCATGGAATTATTAGGATGATCTATATTAATCATTCCATACAAAATTAGTAACACCAACTTTGTTAACCCGCTCAACTAGTAGCACTCTATGGATACTTGCTGTTCTGTAAAGAAATCCGTGCGAGATAAATACGATGCCATCGCGCGCGGGAAACTTGATTCAGGGTATTGTATGGTTAATTATGAGTATCAACCGGGTTATCATTCTGAGGCGGACTTAGGGCTTGGCTGTGGGACTCCAGTAGAACATGCTGATCTAAGGTCTGGCGAAACCGTTGTTGACTTGGGATCTGGGGCTGGTTTGGACGCAATGATTGCTTCACCACTGGTCGGAGAAAAAGGAATGATATTTGGTATTGACATTGCCCCATCTATGGTTACTCGTGCATCAAAAAATGCATCAAAGGCTGGGGTTAAGAATGTGCTTTTTCAAGAGGGTGACATAGACAAACTTCCATTTGAAGATTCGTCTATTGATGTGGTCATCAGTAATTGTACGCTCAATCTAGTTCCCGACAAAGCCAGTGCTTACTCCGAGATTGCGCGTATTCTTCGCTTGGGAGGCCGTTTTGTTGTATCAGATGTTGTCGTTGATGGGAATATAGCTGAAGTTAACCCTATTTTCAATTTCCAGAAGGTCCAGTATTTCCAGAAAATTTGAGAATTTTTGACTACAATCTGGAGGATTATCTGCCAGAAAGACGCTTCAACCTGACGAATAGATCACTCAGGAGAGTTTGATATTCAGGAGTTTTAGCGCCTTCATTTGGGTCGGATTGTAATCCTCAAACAAGGTCACTTCGGGAGAATTATCGGTTGTGATTTTCGGAACGCCCACTACACGACTCAACCCAGACAAAGTTTTCATCACCGACTCATAACTCATGGCGGTTTCGCCATCTGATGTCGTCTTGTTTTGCGCTTTCTCTTTGGCTTCATCTGAGCGCTTGGCTGGCGAGACCATGTCTTTTCTTTGCGCTCTCTTGAGTTGCAAATCATCTTCTGCAAACAACATGGGCGCGAGCTTCTGACGGAGGTGGTACTCTACATAATAGGCCAACATACATAAAAAGATATGCGCAATGACCCGATGTTCATTGCGATGATGAATCGGGCGTACGCGCAACGACATGGATTTCATGGTTCTAAATGCCCATTCTACCGAAGATAAACGCTTGTAATCGGAGACTAATGTCTCGGGGGTCTTTTTCACACTTGACCGAATGGCATACACGCCGTCCAAGAGTTCGGCTTTTTTAATCGCTTGTTCATTGCGGCTATAGGTAAAATGCCCCTCCTTAATGTCACCCAGATTGTAGAACCTCTTTAATTTGTGTTTGCCCACAACCTTCTGGACGCGCATGCCAATTTTGGCTTCGTTTTTTAATCGGCACGGCGTCGCCGTGATGGCTTTGATAATCTTGTTAAGTCCCTCATCCGCTTTGTCCAACAATGCATCCCGTGTTTGCTTGCTCTTGGCCGCTTGTAAGGGGTTCTTGCACAGAATCAGGGTTTCATCTGGATACAAATCACACTCTAGTTCCACCAGATTCTGCTGATCAAACAAACTCATCTGAATTTCCTTCTGCTCTATAACCTCACGCATTTCCTTTTCCCGCCGCTGCTCTTTTTCTTGGTGATCTACCACCTTTCGGATCTCCCTCTTTTGCATACCCGTGATCCAATCCAGCCCCACAGGTATGATCTCCTCTTTAATCTGCTTCTGCTTCAATAACCCCCGATCTCCAACCAATATAACATGCTTTAATCCAAAGGACTCTTGAATCTTAGTGATCTGACATCCAAGCGTTGCAGTATCGGCGGTATTGCCTGGAAAGACCTCTACCGAGACGGGGCGTCCCTCTGCATCGGTGATCAGCCCATAAACGACTTGTTTTTTGCCTTTTTTCTTATCTCGGTTATGGCCAAACTCCGCGAAGAAATTTTTCTCCCCTTCCACATAACTACTGCTGACGTCATAGAGTACCATCCCCCCTTCTGTCAAATGCCGTTTGGCTAACGTGCACTCAATGTCGGCTTTGCACTTGGCCAGCTGATCCATGGCTTCATACAAGTCATCCTGATCAACGTACTTGAGGTTCAGTTCTTCGTTGAGGGTATCGGCAGCGGTCTCTTGATTGAGCATGGTACTGGTCCGGAGTTTGCTGGCCGGGTCTAACACGCGGGCGGCAATCATCCCAAGCACCAGGCGACGAAAGCGTGAGTTCTTTGGGGCAATCAGGTCATGGATCTTGAGTTGGGTCATCATGCCCAGGACTGCGGCCACATGACCGTGGGGTTTGCTACTTCGAATCTCAAAGGCGTCTTTGATGGATTTGACCGCCGTGCCACCTTTCAAGAGGGTGCGAATGCCATCAATGATAGCCTGTGGGAGACGGGTAAGATTGGTGACGGTGAATTTAACGGATTTACCATCAATCCATTTGGATTCGCGAATGAGCCAAGTTGGCTTGGAGTTACGGTTGGGTATTTGTTCAACATACATGGACAGGATAAATTATTTGTGAGTGGATAAGAATGCCTAAATATATGACATAAAATGATACAAAACACAAAAAACACAGGCTTTTTACATGGACAGGTTAAATTACGCAAAAAAAGTGCAAAAAATCGATAAATAAGCCCTAAATCCACTAAAAATGCCCCAAATATCCCTAAATGAGCGGATATTAGGGAAGAAAAATGAGGAAAATCCCGTTAAACCCAGTGAATCTGATGATTTTTAGGGTTAACTTCAGATATAGATCCTTTACTTGTGCAAAGAGCTGAGAAAATTGCTGGTTGTGTGGCTGGTGCTGCACGCAAGAATGAGTACCTACAGTTAATCACCTCTGCGGGATTCGCAAATGTGCAGATTTTGCGACTTCATCGCTTAAAGATCGCTCATGACAATGACGCGCTTGAAAGCATTACAATTCGTGGATATCTTAATAACAAAAAAAATAATAACTTATGAATCACTATTATGATCGTTCCCAACTACCTCGATTTGGAGAAATTGCCGAGGGCAGTCCAGAGTTAGCCAACTCGTTCTTTGAGTATTACAATAAGGTCTTTGAGGAGGGAGCTTTGACAGTCAGAGAGAAGGCCCTCATTGCGTTGGCCGTTGCAAATACCGTTCAATGCCCATACTGTATTGATGCTTACACAACGGCGTGTTTAGAATCAGGATCTGATTTGGAACAAATGACCGAAGCTGTGCATGTCGCGACGGCAATTCGCGGTGGTGCTGCACTCGTGCATGGCATGCAGATGGTTGACCAGGTCAAGCAGTTAACGATGTAATCTGCCCCCATCAGATGATTGCACTTGATACAGTTCCAAAAGGGCCGCGCGCTACATCTTCATTGTCGTACAGAGTTGCTCCACTAGCATGCCCAGAAGAGCAGTTTAAGGTTCTTGATGCTGTGAAAGTACAAGGTGGGCCAACCAATAGTGGACAGTTTGATCTTGATTTAGCCTACTCAGGGTGGCCTAGACTCAAGCCTGATAGGTTAGAGATTTTTCAGATCAATTTAGGCAAGCTTTGCAATATGACATGTAGGCATTGTCATGTCGATGCTGGCCCAGACAGGATGGAAGAGAATATGAATCGTGAGACGGTAGATGCGTGTTTGAGGGCGATTGATCAATCAGGTGCGCAGGTGGTAGATCTGACAGGTGGTGCACCAGAGCTCAATCCGAATTTTGAGTACTTAGTTGACCAATGCGTTCACAGAGGACTTCGTGTTCTTGATCGATGTAATCTAACGATTCTACTGACACGCCGTTATCAACACTTGCCAGAGTGGTTTGCCGAGCGAGGAGTTGAAGTCATTTGCTCTTTACCCCACTATCGTAAAATGGGGACGGATGCTCAGCGTGGAGATGGCACCTATCACAAATCAATTCAGGCGTTACATCGTCTGAATGAAGCAGGGTATGGGCAAGGAGATCCTAAGTGTAGGTTAACGCTTGTAACCAACCCTGTGGGGGCATTTCTATCTGGCAATCAATCTTCATTGGAATCGGAATGGAAGACCGCCTTAAAAAGAAATCATGACATCAGTTTTGATCAGCTTCTTACGCTCAATAATCTGCCAATGTCGCGTTATCTTGAATGGCTTGTAGAGACCAATCAGGTTGAGTTATATCTCAATAGGCTTCTTCAGGCCTTTAACCCATCTACGATTGCAGGCTTGATGTGTCGCAATACACTTTCGGTTAGTTGGGATGGGTATTTATATGACTGTGACTTCAATCAGCAGCTTGAGATGCATATGAATGTACCTCGGCCGCATGTCAAAGATTTTGACCTTGCCACTTGGAGCGATCACGAAGTGCGCACAGCGCGTCATTGTTACGGGTGTACCGCGGGTGCAGGGAGCAGTTGTGGAGGCGCAATCACATAAACTGTTGAAGATTAAAACAGTGTGTGGCTATTGATATGCAAGGAAAATTCAATGTTCAGTGTGAATAAGCGAATCAGTCAATTCTACGGATCTTATTGTGCGATTTAGAAAGTATTGTAATTTTTTGGGATAATTAAACGGTTCTACTGGAATTTGTGTGAAATGATCAACGTTAACAACCCCATAAATCGCGCTATTACGGCTAGAGATACAAAAAATATTTTACGTTGGTTAAGCTTAATCCAGAATCTATCACTGCTTCAAGAGTAGGTTAGATCTGTACACACACTGCTCTGGGCTGATGGACTCTATCCTTGTTTCACGGCAAGTATTCCCACAAGTGGGTGCACTTGATGAAGCCAGCACAATAATATCAGCGACATCAGGCATTTCGTCATGTGGTACACATGTCCCTTACTCACAGAAAAGAGAGATTCACCTACCAATCACACAGGCAGAGCCCTTGATCCCTTCAAGACACCTCGCAATTCAGCGACCTTGTCCGAAACTTCACGAATCTCTCCGCTCATCCTTCTTTCTGATTCATGCACATCAGTCCTCAAATCACGAACCTCATTCCTGATTGCTTTCTCAGCCTTACGAAAATCATTATAAATTTTCGCCAAGAAACCAAGATACTGATCATAATAGCAATCGTGCCCCAGTTGTAAATCGTAATAACCTCCATTATATTTCAGAAATAAAATTTTAGAACTGAATCTTATAAAATCATTTGTCAGAGTTGATCCATAGCCGGCGTATGGCAATAAAAATGACCCGAATTAGGTTTATTATTAGTGCGTCGGAGCGGAGCCATTTTAACTGGCTATAAATTCTTGAAATCCAAGTGTTTTAGGATTGTTCCATACTCGGATTTGTGTCATTTGGAAGCTTATTGATCCATACCTTGCCTGTCGGCTTCGGGGAGACATTAACAAAATGTTCTGGATTGCGATCGTAGACTTCTTTTCATGACGCGTTGGCATACAAGATCTGCTTCTCCAAAATGGGCACTAGCTGGATGCATCAACAATATTGATAGAGTTTATGTTGTACCAGTGGAAGGATTGCCCTGCCCAACTTTGAGCATCCTTTATTGGTATTTGAGTGCCCAAACACATAACTATTTTCCTACAAAAATTTGAATTTTTCTGATTTTTACAATTCTGCAATTAAACAAGTGGGGCAATCATGTGTATACCCCCTTAACTTTTTTGTAGACTTACTGGCAGGAAATATCTAATCTAAGAGCATGTGAAGACTTGGATAATGTCCCCAAGGGTATTTGAGAGGCCGTATAGCGAAGTATTAGATTCGTAATCTAAACGGTTTGCAGGATCTGTACCGGTGTGATGGTTGAAAATCATATGATAGGAGGGGGATTATACCGAGAACAGAACTGCATATAACGGTGATTAATGAAACCCAATACGCTCTATTATGGGGACTGCTTGGAGGTGATGCAAGAATTTCCTGACTCATGTATAGATCTGATTTATTTGGATCCGCCCTTTAACAGTAAGACTGATTACAACTGCTTTTTTCCAAACGCAGCAAGTGGCCAATCGGATTGCGGATCGGCATCACATTTGGCCCAAGTCATGGCGTTTGGTGATACTTGGAATTGGGATGCCAACGCATTTGAACGTGTTCAGGATATTTCAAACGCGACACAACATCCTGCACATAGAGCGATTCGGTCTTTTCAAGAAGTTATTCCAGAAAGTGGTGCACTTGCTTATCTATCCTATATGGCGCAGCGTTTAGCCATCATGAGGCAGAAGCTCAAACCATCTGGGAGTATCTATCTGCATTGTGACCATGCGATGAATCATTATCTAAAGATCCTCATGGATTGTATCTTTGGGGCAGATATATTTCAAAATGATATCACATGGAAACGAACAACATCTCGGAGTGACGGAAAACGATACGGGCGAATTTCAGATTCAATTTTGTATTATGCGCCTGAGGGTGCAACATGGCGGAATCAATACGAAGAGGGTGGATTGGTAGTAAGTGGAGGTCGGGAAATTCCATTGACTGGTGCGGGAATAGCACAGGGAGAGTCAGGCGAACCTTGGAATGGATACGATCCTGCAAAATCTGGAAGGGGGAGACACTGGTCAGTCCCCAAGACTGGAACATATGCGAAGTGGATTGAAAAGAATTTGATTCCTAGATATACTCAAATTGAGTCTGTTCACGAACGATTGGATGCCCTGAACAAAGAGGGGCTCATTCGTTTTTCAAAAAATGGGGTTCCAAATTTATTTCGGCCTGCTGAAGCTGCAAACACAGGCCCCAAGGTCAATGACATTTGGACTGATATATCTCTTGAAAATAGTAATGAATATATCAAAGACTATCCTACACGGAAACCTGTCAGTCTAGTAGAACGGATTATTCAAGCATCTCTGCCAAAAGACGGAATCATTCTTGATCCGTTTTGTGGGTGTGGAACCACGATTGAGGCCGCTCATAATTTGAACGCTAACTGGATTGGTGTTGATATATCTCCCTATGCCATTGATCTCATTGAAAAACATAGAATGAAAGGATTTGAGATTGAGGTCAAAGGGTTTCCTAAAGACATGTCAGGTGCAGAAAAACTTGCCAGAGATCATCCGTTTGATTTTGAAAAGTGGGCCGTATGCCGAATCCCTGGACTCGCTCCAAATGATAAACAAGTCGGAGATGGTGGAATTGACGGTCGGGGAATTTTGATGCAGTCTCCAGCCAATTATGACTCAAAACTGGTTCTTGCTCAGGTTAAAGGTGGAAAGCATAGGGTTGATGCTCTTAGAGCGTTTCTCAATGTTCTGGACTCAAATAAAGCGGCCATGGGAATCTATATCACTCTTAATTCTATCAACTCGACTAACGCCTATTCTGCAATTGGGGAAAAAGGAAAGATTAAGTACGGAGTAACGGAGTTTCCGCGTGCTCAGCTGTGGTCAATTGAAAGTTATTTTGATGAAAGGTACCCCAATATGCCTCCTCTTGCAGATCCCTATACGGGAAGGGAAGTACTTCCATGGATATTCTAGCATGAAGCCTTGTCGTAAAGTTAAGGATCACTTAAGAAAATGTGATCACATTCAGTGCGTAAGTCAAACAGATTGCAAAATCTTTTCAGGCATATGCGAGACTCTCAATGAGTGAAACATACAAAATCACCCGTGAGGGTGGGTGACCATAAATATTTTTCTACGGTTTATTGAAGCGATTAGGAAAAACTGCCCAGTCTAGTATCGTGATGAATTATCCTTCATACCTCTTGAATTGATTATCATTAGGGAGTTTTCAGATGCAGCGGGCAGTTGAGGTTCGAGATCTTACGGTCGCTTACAGAGATAATCCAGTTTTGTGGGATATTGATCTGGATGTGGCCACGGGCACGCTCATGGCTATTGTTGGTCCCAACGGGGCAGGGAAGACAACACTCATCAAGGCTATTTTAGGGCTAATTAAGCCTGCCGCGGGGCAGATTCGTGTCCTCGGAAAACCCTATGAGAAGGTCGCTTCTTTGGTGGGCTATGTGCCACAGCGTGGGAGCGTAGACTGGGATTTCCCAACCAGTGTGTTGGATGTTGTGCTCATGGGGCTTTATGGAAGGCTTGGCTGGATACGGCGCCCACGCCAAAAGGAACGCCAAGAAGCACTTGCCGCTCTTGAGAAAGTAGAGATGGTAGATTATTCGGATCGTCAGATTAGCCAACTCTCTGGTGGGCAGCAGCAAAGGGTATTTTTAGCACGTGCTCTGGTACAAGATGCAGATGTGTACCTGATGGATGAACCCTTGCAAGGAGTAGATGCCACAACAGAGCATGCAATCATTGACATTCTACATACCCTCCGATCCTCTGGCAAAACAGTGATCGTTGTACATCATGATTTACAGACCGTAGCCGCTTACTTTGACGAGGTTCTACTATTGAATATTAGGCGCATCATCAGCGGAAAAATTGGCGAGGTTTTTACTGATGAGAACCTGAGACTTACCTATGGTGGCCGGGTTGCTATCATCAAAACTCCTACATAATCATGGAGCAACTGTTAACTGATTATACGTTGCGCTCAGTCGCTCTTGGTGCAACTATATTAGGAGCAGTGAGCGGGGTGCTTGGAACTTTTGTAGTTCTCAGACAACAGAGCCTTTTAGGAGATGCGGTGTCCCACGCAGCACTGCCAGGAATAGGAATAGCATTCATTCTTACTGGGAGTAAGGCTCCTCTAATTCTTTTAATCGGGGCAGGGGTTGCAGGATGGCTCGCCACTGCGGTCGTATTGCTGATTAGTACGCACTCGCGCATTAAGTACGACAGCGCACTGGGGTTAGTACTATCAGTGTTCTTTGGTATAGGCCTAGTTCTTCTGACGTTTATCCAGAAATCTCCCAATGCCAATCAGGCAGGTCTTGATTCGTTTTTATTTGGTCAGGCAGCATCACTGGTACTGCAAGATGTCATCGTAATGACTGCCATGGGCGGGATCGCCCTAATAGTGGTCGCACTATTCTGGAAGGAGTTCAAACTATTATCGTTTGATCGTGAATTTGCTCATAGTCTAGTCCTACCAGTGCGTGGGTTAGATTTTGGATTGACGACATTGGTGGTCATAGCAATTATCATTGGACTACAGACTGTCGGAGTTGTGCTGATGAGTGCTATGATGATCGCTCCAGCTGTCGCTGCGCGTCAATGGACTGATCGCTTAGGAATGATGGCACTGGTCGCGATGATCATCGGTGCACTTTCTGGAGCTGGAGGTGCGGTCTTTAGCGCAATGACGCCAAATCTACCAACCGGTCCAATTATCGTGATTTGTGCCACTGCTGGTGTGGGACTTTCACTCCTCGTTGCTCCACGCCGAGGTATTATCTGGCAACAGATTCGCCAAACCATGCAGAATCGAAAGCTGAGGAGTGAGGCTGTGCTACTGGATTTATTTGATTTAGCTAGAACGCACAAAAGCTTGGAATATCCGCATATGGAGGCTGCACTACGCGTTATTTATCCACAAACAGGTACACTCAATAGGCAATTAAGCAGACTACAAGGGAAAGGACTTGTTTCAAAAAAAGAGAACGGTGCTTGGGCCCTGACACCCAGAGGGGTTCAGTTGTGCAACCGCCTGATCAATGCGCGAAGCCAATGAGCCTTTTTCAACTCGAAATCCAACTGGTTGCGGTGATAGTTGCCGCTGCATGTGCCCTGCCAGGTACGTTTCTGGTCCTAAGAAAAATGGCGATGATGAGTGACGCAATCAGTCATGCGATTCTTCCAGGGATCGTCATTGGTTTTTTTCTGACAGAAAGTCTGTCATCCCCATTATTAATCCTTGGTGGAGCGACTGCAGGGCTTGTGACGGTTGCACTTGTTGAATGGCTCCGAAAAACTAATCTAGTTCGTGAGGATGCAGCAATGGGGTTGGCTTTCTCAACCCTATTTGCGATCGGTGTCATTATGATTGCCCAATTTGCAACCGATATTCACCTAGATACAGATGCCGTCTTACTGGGTGAATTGGCTTTCATCCCTTTTGAACGCTTCGTTATCGCAGGCCATGATGTAGGCCCCCAAGCACTATACTCTACTGGAATTGTCGGGATGCTATGTGCAGGATTTATCATGCTCTTTTATAAAGAATTAAAACTATCTACATTTGATAGTGCCCTGTCTGCAACACTTGGGTTTTTGCCAGCACTCCTTCACTACGCACTGATGGGATTTGTCTCAATGACCGCCGTTGCAGCCTTTGATGCAGTCGGTTCAATACTAGTGATTGCACTCATGGTGGGCCCCCCTGCAAGTGCCTATCTATTGACAGATAAGCTAAACAGAATGCTCTTGTATAGCGTCCTGTTAGCAATGACGGCTGCCATTGCAGGATACTGGATTGCTTATCTCCTAGATGCATCTATTGCAGGATGTATGGCTACAATGGTCGGTATTCAGTTTGGTATCCTATTTTGTATAGCCCCCCAACAAGGGCTCCTCGCGACTTGGCAACGCAGACGACAGCAAAGATGGCAGTTCGCAATCAAGATGCTGGTGATTCATCTCATGCAACATGAAAATACGCCCGAAGCCGAACGAGAGTGTCGTATAGATCACCTTCAAGATCATTTAGAATGGGAGCAGTCTTTTGCAGAAGGAGTCGTTTCGCGCGCGGCCTCTCAGAATCTACTACGCCCCATCGGTGAAATCCTTGAACTCACACAATTTGGTCGTGAGTTGGCCCGACAGGCCATCGTCCACAGTTAATTATAATCCTACTCAGAAGTTAGTGCGCCGCAGATCAATCATTCGGCGCCCAGCGGATAAGAGGAACCCCCCACTGAGGAGGATGATGCCAATCCAAACTAGACTGATTGCAGGCTTTTCTTGGGCCTGAACCACAACAAAATCTGCCGTGGATGCCCCGTCAAGCGTTAGAGAGATTTCCCCAGTGTCAACATTCATGCCTGTAAAGTAAAACCCAATTCCGCCTGCTTCGGCAACCAGAGGTACAACGGAACGATCCCTACGAATTAGATAGATGGGCATAATTTCCTCAATAAGACGCGTACTCATATTCGCGACCTGTAAGACAGCACCGACAGCTATTTCTGTTTGTTCTAGTTCCTCGACCGGGAGCATTGATCCAAGATCTATTCGGGTTTCAAAGCCAGTAAAGGTCAGTTGGTACTGTCCATCCGCAATCATTGTACTCTGTCCACGGCTCAAAGAAAACTCATTCCTTGATCCTTGATTATCAAGCATTTGACGAGGTGTCACGGCGACGAAAATATCTTTTTCAAAATACGCTTTCAAATCAGGATGCTGAATCCATTGACCTGTATTTGACTCATAGGCAACTGGTCTAAGCTGAAAAGCGTTTCCCTTCGGATCAATGACATCTAAAAGAAATCGGGTATGTCCACGCTCCCCAGGCTCTGTGCCCAAATAACTGACCTGATAGCCAGCGACGCTCACTGGACGACCCTGCTCTACAACAAAGTTGTCTCGATCACTCCCCGACGGCGCATCAGAAATAACCCGACTAAATCCTGAAGATGCAATGATGCCAATAACCATGACCCCTAGACCAATATGAGCGAGCGCCCCTCCAGCCAACTTGAGGTTATTCCGTCCAACTCGCACAAGGACGATGAGATTTCCATACAATGCAAAAAACGATGCAAAAAGTAGTAGCATTAGCTGAATTCCGTAACCATGTCGCTGCCAGAACTGCGTCCCTTCTCCCACGGTGTCAGCTGCAAAAGGGGTTAGCACTAATACCAGAACCGTGCTCAGACACGACAACAATACTGGCCAAACGAGAATTTTGTTAACTTGATTTAAACTAGTCTTCGTCCACCAGAAAAGTTGACCCAATCCTGCGAGAAGTAAAATGCCAATGGTCAATGGTAATGTCCAGTCATTGTAAAAGTCTACTGGAACGGTTGCAGGATTATTATAGAATAGTTTTCCGAAAATTGGAGAGCTAGTCCCTAGAATCACAACCGTTGCAATGACCGTCAATAGGACTGCCCCTGAGAATACCAAGAACTCTCTGGAGAGTAAGTGCGCTTCTTGTTGGGCAGACGGTAGCTCACGGTAACGCAACACAAACAGACCAAAGCCCAAAATCCCCATTACAGTAATCCATATCAGTAGCTGATTATAAAGGCCAAGGTCAACAAAGGCATGCACAGAGGCATCGCCCAAGATGCCACTGCGCGTCAGAAAAGTTGAATAGACAACTAAGATGTACGCTAGAATAGACAGAAAAAGGGCTGATTTATGCCCGATGCCACCCTTACGTTGAATGAGCATTAGGTGAACAGCTGCAATCCCGACAAGCCACGGGACAAAGGATGAATTTTCCACAGGATCCCAAGCCCAGTAGCCTCCAAAATTTAATGTTTCATAGGCCCAATAGCCCCCCATCGCAATGCCGACACCTAAACACATTACACTGATGAGCGTCCAGGGAAGGGCGGGGCGCACCCACTGGGTATAACGTCGCTTCCATAATGCAACCACAGCAAATGCAAACGGAGCAATCATGGTTGTGAAGCCCACAAACAGCATAGGCGGGTGGATCACCATCCAGTAGTTTTGTAAGAGATCGTTAAGACCTGTCCCGTCAGGAGGAATAAAATCTGGGTTGGTCTGAAAAATCGGGGCATCAGGATTCGCTTCAGCGAGCGTTGCAAAGGGGACGGCGCCAATCTCAAGAGGCCCCAATTGAATTCCAGAAATCATAGTCAAAAGAAAGGCTTGGCAAAAGGCCACCACCGCCATCACTGGTGCCTTGTATGAGGGAGTGACCCATCGAATCAGAGCAAGTCCCATCAAACAATTCATGATGATCCATAGCAAAAAAGAGCCCTCTTGACCTTCCCAACTGGCAGAGAATAAGAAATGGAACGGCAAGTCTCTTGAAGAATGAGCCCACACGTAATTATATTGAAATTGATGGGTCGCAATCAGAACAATCAACAGTAACCACGCACTCAAGAGACATACCGTCATCACCGACCACAGGGCTTTTCCAAATCTTAGAAACGTCCTCGCGTCGCTAGTATCCTGCGACGCTTGATAGAACGCAACCACGGATATAATACAACTGACAAAAGCTGTCAGAATCAGTAAGTGACCAACGATTCCTGACATGTTTAATGATCAGTCAGAAAGAGCGCAAAGTAAATCCTGATGTAATCCACTGAAACTTCCATTACTCATGATCAAAATTAAATCGTGCTTGCGTACATCTTGGAGCAGTGCATCAAGTAAAGAAGTGGCCGAGTCAAAAGACTTTGCCTCCGTTCCAGTTTGGTGAATCCGAGATAAGACCGCTTGAATATCTAGGAAATGATCCTCCATGTCATTATGACGAAACGGAGGGGAGCAAATATACGCACAGTCAACCCCATTAAATGCTTGGCCATAGGGAATCTCGAAAATTTTCCGTCGGCTTGAGTTAGAGCGTGGTTCAAAAACCGCAAGTAAGCGCCGATTCGGCCAGCGCTCCTTGGTGGCTTGAATGGTAGCGCGCACAGCCGTTGGATGATGCGCAAAATCGTCAACAATCAGAATCCCTCCTGGCTCCCCTAAGATCTCCTGCCGCCGCTTGACACCTGGAAAAGAAGCTAAGCCATGTGCAATTTCTTTGGCACTCAACCCCTCATGCAGTGCAACTGCGCAAATAGCAAGCGCGTTTTGAAGATTATGCTTGCCGTTCATAGGGAGCATCATCTCACCAAGATTTTCGCCTTGTGAGATGAGATGAAACTGGATGCCTTGTTCAGATGCCTTAATGACACGGGCACATACGTCATACGCATCACCGAGTCCATAGGTGAGTGCACGAGCCATCCTCGGTCGCAACTTTGAAGCAACGGGGTCTTCTCCTGAAACAACCAGCAAGCCATCAGCAGGAATCAAATTAATGAAAGACTCAAACGCCGTATAGTAGTCTTCCCAACAGGAATAGATATCAGCATGATCAAATTCAACCGATGTGACAACCGCTACCTGAGGCTCATAATGCATAAATTTTGGCTGTTTATCAAAGTACGCACTATCATATTCATCGCCCTCAACGACAAACTGACGCCCCGTTCCGACAGAGAAATTCCTCTCTATGTCTTGGAGAACTCCCCCAACCAAAAATCCAGGATCCTGCCCAGCGGAGCGCAGTACATGAATAAGCATTCCGCAAGTCGTTGTTTTGCCGTGGGTTCCAGCCACCACAATGCTACGGCGCTGTTTTAAGAAGAAATAGTTGAGTGCCTCTGGGAATGACAATTGGGGTAAAGATTTTTCTCGGGCAACCGTCGCTTCAATGTGCGCCGGGACACATGAATTTCCTGGAATGACAAGGTCGGGGAGTGGGGTCAAGTTGGATTCCGAGAATTGGCCATACACAGGAACGCCTAGGCTCTCTAAGAAGGTGCTCATCGGAGGATACACCCCGCTATCGGAGCCTCGTACACGATAGCCCGCTTCAGTCAATAGGCCTGCCAGAGCCCCCATTCCCGTGCCACAGATTCCAATCAGATAGATATCGCGGATATCAGGTTTAGGCAAGGGTCGGTCAAAAATTCTGAGGTTCGCATCTGCAAAATCCGTCAGAGATCTCATGGGGTTACATCAGTGTCCTTAGAAAAGTGGCCGACTAATGAATCCAGAGCCGAATACATGACAGGTACGATCACCAATGTAAGGAAGGTGGCAAACGTCAGTCCACTGATGATCGCAATTCCCATAGGCCCCCAGAACTGAGTATTTTGAGATCCGAACTCAAAATTTGGGGCCAGGTCGGCTAATAATCCAACAAAGTCAATATTGAGACCAAATGTGAGTGGTACCAGACCGATCACTGTCGTTAAGAAGGTGAGTAGTACAGGGCGGAGGCGCGTGGCTCCCCCGTCAATGATGGCTTCAAGTTTTGTTAATCCACGGTCACGCAGCTGCCGGATATAGTCAATCAATACAATGTTATTATTGACAACAATTCCTGCAAGACTGATCAGTCCGATGAACGTCATGAGTCCAAAGGGAGTCCGAGTTAGAATCAATCCGAGTAGAACTCCAATGAGTCCGAGAATCACAGCAAGCATGATGATAATCGGGGCAATCACACTGTTGAATTGAGCAATCAAAATGAGTGTAATAGCAGCAATTCCAATCCCCATAGCAACTTGTAAAAATCCGAATGCCTCAGCCTGATCCTCGCTTTCGCCAGTGTAGGTCATTTGATAACCTAGTGGCATAGAGTTTTGATAGTCCATCAAGTGCGCTTGCACCTGTTGCAGAACGGCTGCACCATTAGCACCTGGGGTCACATCCCCAGTCACCGTAGCCACGCGATTAAGATCTAAGCGCGTGATGGATCCGTATCCACCACTAATCTCAAAATCGGCGATGGAAGACAGAGGAATTTGCGCCCCTTCGTGAATGACCGTCAGAGCGTCAAGGGTTTCTAAGCTGGCGCGCTGGTCTTCTTTGAGTCGCACAATCACATCATACTCGTCTTCTCCCGAACGATACTTGGTGGCTTCACTTCCTTGAATCGCAGAGCGGATGACATTACTCACTTCACGAGAATCCAAGCCGATACGGGCAGCGCGCTCACGATCAATATGAACCTGAATTTGGGGGCGCCCCGTATTTAGATTATTATTGATGTCGACTAACTGGGGAATGGTATTATCCTGAGATGCCCGCGACAGAATATCTGTAATTTCCGATGTGATTCGGGTGATCTCTGAAAAATCGCGGCCCGTAATCTCTATATTTACAGGTTTCCCCACTGGCGGCCCTGCATTATCTTTATTAATTTCAAAAATGACGCCAGGGATTCCTTGTAGAGATTCACGAAGGCGTAGAAGGGTATTACGACTTGTCTCTGTTCGGTTTCCATAACGGACGACATTTAAGGTGACAACCGAGCTTTCTGGGCTTCCTGGTCCACCCCCCATTAAATCTCCTCCACTGCTACTTGTCCCTACATTCACCAAGATATTTTTGATATTTCCTTGGTCAGCTTGATTACTTTCAATCAGAGAGTTAATGCGTGATTGTGCAATTTGAGTCGTATTGTTTGTCTCGCTTAAATGAGTCCCAAGAGGAAGTTCTAAGTCAACGGTAATAATATTAGGATCTGTGTCTGGAAAGAATTCCACTCCAGTCGGGGCAGCGCTAAACAGTACAATGATGGCAATAAAGCCCCCTGCAACTGATACCATCAGACGTGAACGATTGTCGGTCAGGAGGATGTGGTTTCTTTTTTCAAATACTCGTCCATTCAAGAGATAGCCCAATACGCCGACCCCAATGATTAAAGCAGGCAAAGATAGCAAAATGAAAATGACCTGAAATTCGGCTCCACGCACCAAGGCCATTAACCCAAGAAACGCGGATGAGACCAGTGCGAACACGATCCCTGCCTTGATGCTGGTCATCCCATTGAGGTAAATGGTCTCAAAGCAGTGGAGAAGCACCATAAATAATCCAGTTACAAACAAGATTGCGGCGGGGTAAAGCAGGACCATTCCCGCGCTGAGATTAGCAAATCCTGTAACTGCTCCGCCAACGATACCCAAGCCAAAGCCTAAGGCCAGAGAGATAAACCACAGTGAGTTTCGTAGAAAAGGATTAGGAGTACGGATCGTAGCCGTGATGGTCAAGATCACCACCACAAGTCCAAAGATCGCAGAGATACCAATTAAGGGAGAGTTACCACCAAATCCACCAATGAAGGAATCTAATACGATCACCATTAGACCAATCACGTATAGAATCCCAGCACTTACCCAGAGGCGCTTTCTGTAAAAAATAGGCGCATCATGTTCGTACTGGCATTGCAGTTGATTTCGCAGGAAATCGCGATACCATCCAATAAGATTTGGCAGGGCTTGGCTCACAAACCCGTGTGTAACTGGGCTGAACACAAACCGGTGAGCGATCATCAGAATTGGCAAAGCAATGGATAGGACCAACAGAGTTTGCCAGTTTGAAAGTCCAATGATCAAGGCAACCCCACCGAGCAGGATGGCTAAAATAGACCGAACAGTCAAAGAATAGTTCATTCGCGGATCTGAATCCAAGCGAACGAAGTAGCCCGTGATGACGGGATTGATCACGATGGCAACAAACAGAGAACAGGTCAACGTGATGATGAGGGTCATCGGCAGATAGCCCATGAATTCCCCCGTAATTCCAGGCCAAAATAGCATGGGAATAAAGACGGCAACTGTCGTCGCAGTAGATGCAACTACAGCGCTTCCGACTTCTGCTGTTCCTCGTTTTGCGGCCTCAAACCGCGAATGCCCTAGTTCACGAAATCGATAGATATTTTCCACAATCACAACGGCATTGTCAACAAGCATGCCGAGCGCGATGATCAGCGAAAAGAGAATGATAAAATTCAGCTCCTGACCAATCACTTGAAAGACCAGAAAGGTGAGAAACATTGACAGAGGAATCGCAATGCCAACCAGCACAGCCGTCCGAAATCCTAAGAAAAACAGAAGCACCAGTACGACAAATATGAGTCCGCTGATAATATTGTTTTCAAGATCGTCAACCAGAAGTTGGACAGTTTCACTCTGATCGCCTGTAATAGCGATTTGTGCTCCATTGGGAAGTGGAAAATCATCAAGGACTTCGCGGATTTCATCCGCAGTATCAAGAATATTTGCACCACTACGTTTCTTCACATTCAACGTGATGACAGGGTAGCTCCCAGTTTCTGCGAGACGGAAAAGGCGCTTACCTTGCTCCTCTTGGAGTCGTTGTAATCTAGAATACGTTGAGCGCTCTTTATAGCCGAGATAGACATCGGCGACATCTCGAACATAGACAGGGTAGCCATTTGGGCTTTTGAGGATCAGCCCTTCAATTTCTTCACGAATATCTTTGAATTCTCCATCAATCCGGACGATATAGTCTTTGCTGTCAACCCGAATGGTTCCGCCAGGAGTATTGGAGTTTTCGGAGTTGATGGTTTCAATGAGATCTGAGAACGTAAGATCATACCCCTGAAGTGCTCGAATATCAACATCAACTTTCACCTCTCGTTCTAGTGCACCAATGAGATCCACCTCCAGAATATTTGGAATCTTCTCAATCTCGTCTCCGAGTTCCTCGGCAATCGTTTTGAGTTGAGAGACAGAGAAAGCACCCGCAAGGTTGATACTCATAATGGGAATATCCTCAACATCAAACTCGGCCACAATGGGTTCCTCAATATCACTTGGTAGGCGGGGTTTAGCAATCTGAACTTTATCGCGGACTCTCTGATAAGCAAAATCAAGCGAGACCCCCGTGGTAAACTCTACCATGATGGTCGAGACACCACGAACGGAGGTTGACCGAATTTCCTCAATGTCAGAAACAGATTGAATTTCTTCCTCAATGATTCGCGTCACTAGGGATTCAATGTCACTTGGGCTGGCGCCAGGGTAAATCGTCGTGACAACGACCGTTGGAATTTCAATTGATGGAAATGCCTCTTTAGAAATGGTCAGATAGCTGACAAGCCCACCAATGGTGAGCATGATGGTCAGAATGGCCACACTGGGGCGATAACGAATCGCAAGATCTACAATTTTCATCAGATATTGGCTTGTTGTTCAAGCGAAACATCGGAGGATGAGTTCATCATAGGAACCCCAAACTCGTCTAATTGGGAATATGTCTGATCAATGATCACAAGGTCTTGATTTGCGAGGGTAGATTGGCCTCGAACGACAACTTGATCGCCAGGAGAGAGGCCGTCAATGATGACGACTTTATTGGCATATTCTGCTCCAAGTTGAATATCCCTCATGTGAGCAACATGATTGCCATCGACGATAAAGACTGAGTGGCCATTTTCGGTTCGTGTGACGGCGTTACCTGGAATCACAAGAGCATCCTCAACTGTCGTTCTAAGGATAGCAAGGTCTGCGATCATTTCGGGTTTTAGTCTCCCATCATTATTCTCAAATTCCACATTGATCTCAAAGGATCTGCTCTCTGGGTCAATGACACTTCCAGAAAACACCACGCGTCCTTCACGAGATAAAATTCCAGAAGTGGGAAGGCTAATTTGTGCAGGTGTTCCCACTTCAATGTCACCTGCAAATCGTTCTGAAATTCCAGCCGAAATAAAGACATCGCGCGAATCAACCAATCGCAGAATCTGAGTGCCAGGTACAACCTGTTCGCCGGCCTCAACATAATGGGCTTCTACTGTCCCATAGATCGGTGCGGTCATAAATGTATAATTTAATTGAAGCAGGACTTGCTCATAGATCGCTTTGGCCTGATCAAGGGTAGACTGGGCTTGGGATAGGGTTGTTTCTAATCCGATATACTCCAGTTCACTAATAATTGAATCTGAATACAGGGGGCGCTGACGCCGATAACTCTCTTCGGCGATTTTCAAACCAGCCTCGGCATTGCTGACTTGAGCCTCTGCCTGTGATAAATTAGCACGCAACAAGTCATCATCGGTGGAAGCAACCACCTGTCCACGCTGAACGGACCTTCCAAGATTTACAATTGTTTCAAGAGTACCGGTTGTTTTTGATGAGACAATCACATCATGTCTGGCCTCAACGATGCCTGTCAGTTCAATCAAATCGTTGAATACAGTAGGAGAAATGTGCAAAACCTCCACGCGCTTAGCAGTCAAAGGGGGTGTGGGAGGCTCACTGGGTTCGCTACCCTCTGGGGAAGCACATGAAATCCAAAGAATACAACATAGTAGCAGGCAGGAAATATTTCTCATTAATGAATGGTCACTTGGTAGTAGTTGCGAATTGTGAATCAAATGGTTGTTCAATGGGGATTCCGAGAGCGACTTCAAGTTGACTCCGAGAGGTCAGAAAATTATGGATAGAGCGAAGATAGTTGAGCCGACTTGTATCCAATTGTGTTGACGCTGTCCGTAGCTGCAACGTATTTGCCACCCCTTCGTTGACGCGAGCGAGAGTGTATTCGTAGTTTAATTCAGCATTGGCAACATTCGCTTCTTGGTGTTTGATCTGATGGTAAGCTGTCTCAAGGCTTCTCATTGCGGTATTGATCTCTGACTTAGTAGAAGCATTTAATAGATCAATATTGAGGGCGGCTTGACGGGCTACCACTTCGGCTTGAGCAATGCTGTTTCTACGTCCGAATCCATTAAAAATGGTCCAGGTGAGATTTAAACCTACATTGAATGCAGATTGCCAGTAGGCCTTGCTGAAGTAGGTATTTGATTGCTGTGTAAACGAGAATGGATTTGTTGGGTCACTCACGGTGAAAGTCCGATTATCAGGCACTCGCCCCGAGTAGTTGAAGGTTGCAAATACTTCTAATACGGGGAGTCGACTTGCTTTACTAGCCCGAAATCTATTTCTCGCAAAGGTATGAGCTAGACGTGCTTCTTCGTGATCAGGGCGTGATAAAGAAGCTTGTTCAAACAAATCTATTCCTGCGAGTGAGAGATAGGATGATGGGTCTTGAACCTCAAGTTTTCCATTGAGAATCAGCTCCTGTTCAAGGGGCATTCCAAGGAGATATTTTAATTGGTCCAAGCTATTGGAGGCTTTGGTTTGCGCTTGCACCAGATTAGATTCCTGATTGACTAATTCAACATCCATGGTCAAACGGTCAATTTTAGGGAGGATACCGCTACTGACTCGCAAGGCGGTTTCGTTGCGAGATGCTTCGGTGCGTGCAACGCTTTGGGCTGCCACACGGGCTTCTTCATCGGCTAATAGGGCTGCATAAAATGCTTCACGGACTTGGCCAATGACAACTTGCTCTTGACGCTCCGTCGCTTTGGTAACTTGCTTTAGCCTGGTTCGGATACCACTTTTCTGAAACAGAGTGATCCAATTAGGCCCGTTAAATATCTCGTAAGTTGCTGTAAGGGAGTTGAGATATTGATTGGCAACCGAGAATGGGTTATCCCCTGATTCTGCGGGAATGATACCTGCAGCATTGAGTCCTCGTTGTTGACGATCTGCAAATTCTGCAAACGTAATCGGATTTGTTGCGCTAAGTCCATCAGTACGCACTGTTTCGTTGTAGCCAAGCCATTCAATAAATGCAAATCCTGAAAAGAAGTCCCCCGCCGAGCTCCCCGCGAAAGGATTGGCATCCTTGATGTTGCGCGTATAAGAGCTAACCCCTTCTATGGTGGGGTAGGCGATGCTAAATCCCGATTTGACCTGGAGCTGAAAATCTTCTTCAGCGATACGAACCGCTTGTAATTGATAGTTTTTGATCAGGGCAATTTCAATTGCCTCTTCCAGTGTGACGCGAACAGAAGGGAGCGAAGTTTGAGCAAATGTCACTGACAACGGTGAAAGAACAAGGGCAAGGATTATCAATAAACGCATTGGATGTACAACTATTTGATGATGTGAATCCAAGATGTTGGTAGACACCTATCGTGGATAAAATTATGATCCAAAACGAGTGTTATACGTCATTTATTTAATTGTGTTGGATTACGTTTGACTATGGGAATTATATAGTGCCCGTCCAGAAAAGCATCTAACAGCGCTGAATCGCCTATTCTGTATGGGTTTATAGATTCAAAATAAACGTTATTTTGCTGCGAAGATTTTGCGGCCATTTTCTAGATTACGCGTTAGAGGTACCAAAAATGGGAGTTTTCAGTATACACCCTGTCATTTGTTACCTTGAATTCACACATCTTCGTAAATCTTCAAGCGAAATGATCGGCGATAAATGTCATATAGAATAGGAACTTCAAAGAAAATTTTCTATTTCTGGACGGACACTATATAGTGCCTGACAATAAACTCTAATTCTGGGTTAGCATAGGATCGCAAGGGCTATATTTTACAAGTACTTACCGGTAGTTTGCTTGTTCATTTTGCGGTTATTTTAGGCGTTGAAGATTTTTCATGAAAAATTCGAAACTTTTCCTGTGGCGGTGGATATCACTGTATTTATAGGACTTTTCTGGGGTTTTTCTTTCTGAATTGATCAAGATTTGAAAAATCTTCACCGTTCATTTAATCACATCATTGACCATGCGCGCACAATTTGACACTGAACCGACACTGGGGATGAACGCAATTGAGGATCTTTTCGTAGATCCTAATTCCAGAGACGACACGTCCCAAATCATCTTGGCATTGCAGTCCATCTGGATGGCCACAGATCTACGGGATCGGATTGTCATGTACCTGCAAGAGGCGATCGGAGAGAACACAGATCAGACTACGGGGCGCCCGGGTTTGACGTACTGGCGTATCTTTGTCTTAGCCGTACTAAAATTCGGGCTTGATTATGATTTTGACCGATTGACGTTTACGGTTAATGACTCTGCGCTCATTCGCACCTTATTACAAAATGATACGAGTGATTTTGGTACGAAGTCCTTGTATCGTGTGCAGACGATTATCAACAATGTGAGTCTGATCACCGATGACATTTGGTTGACCCTCAATCGGATGATCGTGGATCATGGGTTAGAGGTCTTTGGGGTTGCATCTGATGCGCCTTTGGAAGCGCGGACGGATTCGTATGTGGTGGAAACCCATGTTGAGACACCCCATGATGTTCGGTTATTGCGCGATTCAATCATTCTGGCCATGCAGCTTGCTTCAAGGGCCTGGGAGGCCTTCAATTTAGGGGCGTACGACATTGGCGTCAGTTAAAGCATTTGATTATTACGGTTAACAATGCCTATTTGGAGATCAACACCACCAAGAAGCGTGAGAAGAATCCAGAGCTGGTCTTAGCCTTCTTTAAGATTTGTTACTATCGAATTCAGAAGTGTATACTGGTCTTGGATAAGATCAAAGAACTTGACCCAAGTTCAAGTCGGATTGCGCCATTAGAAAAGGTGATTGAACAGTTCAATCGGTTGGTAGATTTGGTTCATCGTCGTGTGATAGAGGGGGAAAAGATTCCCAATGCAGAGAAGTTATTATCGCTCCATGCCGAGCATACGCGTTGGATTGTCAAGGGGAAGGCCATGCCCAATCAGGTAGAATTGGGGGTTCCCGTCACGATCACCCAATGTCAACATGGCTTGATTCTGGGGTGGGAGATCATATGGACGCAATCAGATGTAGATATGACCATTGAGATCGCCACCAAGTATCGGACAGAGTTTGAAAACCTTGGATCCATGAGTTTTGATCGCGGATTTTGGTCGCCTCAGAATTTTGAGGCATTAAGCGCTCTGGATATAGAGGTCATTCTTCCCAAAAAGGGCTATAAGAACAAGATAGAGCGAAAACGAGAATCGGCGGAAGAGTTTCGGCGAAAACGTCGGCAGCATGCGCAGATTGAGTCCTGTATCAACTTCAGCATGGCGGTGCACGTATTCGCACCAAAGGAGGCAAGGCGGGGTTTGCGCGAAGCATCGGTGCAAGTGTGGTCGCCACGAATTTGTGCCGAATCGGGAAGGTATTAATGGCCCGATACCGAGAGTCGTTTCGCCAAGCGGCGTAAATTACTCTTCATTGAGTCACAAAAAAACTTACTCCACCATTGGAGCTGGGAAAGGTGCGTCCGTGCGGCAGAGATTTTAGGCAAAATCGGTGGCCTATGCACTGAATTTGGATCAAATATAGGTGAGGTTTGCAGATCGGTGAAACAGATCAAAAATTTCGCGACTAAAATCGGAGAGTCTGCCCAGCAGTTAATAAAAAATTCGTATATTAAGCCCCGCAAAAAATTGTGACACCCCAAAGTAGGGGTTTTTTGTCAGGCACTATATAGTGCCTGCTAAATATCAACTCATTGATGATTCTGAGCTTCTGCTGACGATATTTTCCGCCGATACACAATCCGAGGATCAGGTATAGGCATCACATGAATGAGTATGAGCGTCTACTCTTGATTGGAAAATATCTCCCCAACATGCACTAATGTAGTGTTACGATCAAAATGTATATTATTGAGTAGGGCCTTTCAGGTATTATGCTCAATAATCAAAGTAAAAGATCGCATATAGCCGTTAGGATTGAATTGTCCGATTTGGGCGAAGAAAATTAGAGCGATGGTCTGGAGGGTGTCATCAAGGCTAAAAGAGCGGTCTACGATTATTTTGATGGCGGCGAGCGGTAAATCAAACAAGGAAATTGCCGAAGATCTTGGCATAGATCAGAATAAGGTTGGCGGTGTCGGTTTGCCAACGAGAGGATAGAAGGGGTTCAAAAAGAGTGCCCTCGTGGAGGAAAGTTTCAAAGCATCACGCGGAGTTGAGACGTGAGATAATCCGCCGTACAACGCAGACTGTTGCACCCGATGCAACGTACTGGCTTTGACGCTCTATGGCCAGGGCACTAACACAGTTTTTTACACCACGTATGGGCATCATGTGGCCTTAAAACTCATTTAATACGCACATTTAAGATGAGCGAAGTCCCGCGCTTTGAGGAGAAACTTCAAAATGTTGTCGGGTTGTATCTGAACCCGCCCGAGAATGCGGTCGTGTTTAGCTTGATGAAAACATTCCATTCAGACACTTTACATAACGCAACCTGGGGTACCATTGAAGAATGGTCGATCAGCAACGATGACGCGCGACTATCAGCGCCATGGTTTTACCAATCTCTTCATCGCATTGAAAATCGCATCGGGTGAAGTGATCGGAGAAACCTACAAGAGACATCGTCATCAAGAGGTACTGAAATTCTTCAAGACATGGAACGTAGTGTCCACAAAAATCAGGAGGTTCACATTATACTTGACAACTATTCAACCTATGCAAAAGTGCTGGAATGGATTGAGCGGAAGAAAAGTATTTTTCTACGCTTTATTCCGACCAGTTCATCGTGGCTCAATCTCGCGGAATGTTCTGTTGTACTCTGACTGAGAGCAACTACGCCGCGGAATTTTCTGCTCAGTTTCTCAAACAGAATAAGATTAAAAGATTACATTGCCACCTATAACGAGAATTCAAAACCTTTGGTTGGACGAAATCAATAGAAGAAATTCTTGACAAAGGTGGGAGAGCAAAGCAGGCACTGAACACCATTTCTGATAATCATTAAGATAAATAGGACAGCACGCTATTATTAATATAAAAAATGTAACCCAAATTGACATGTCAACCAATTGTGAAACCTTTCATACTATATCAGTGGTAGAAATTAATTTTTGCTTGATTAGTCACATTGTTAAAGTTCGCAAGTTGACCAACATCATTGGAATGCTTTTGGATCAATCACTTTTTCGTATCCCCTTTGATGGGGTCTCTCTTGACAAGTTAGATGAAGAGAGAGTATGAAAATCTTTTAATGTTGAAATAGATCTCATCTTCAAGAGATTCTGTCTAGTAGACGGATCACCTTCACCAGACCTCTCAATTAGTATATTCGGGCGAGCAGATCTATCTGGATATGAAACAGTAGATCGATATTCATTACGTTTCATGAGGAAAGAAATCAATCAATGGTTTAGATAAAGGAGTTAGCAGTGAGGCTTCATCCAGAGAATTAGCGAATTCTTGTGCCGACTGATCTGGTTTTCGGACATTTAGAAACAAATCTTCTGCTTCCGACCGATCAATTATAAATCCATGAGAAGGATACCCAAGAATCAGTCGGAAAAGGGAAAGTTCTTTTTGCTTGATATTATTACCATAATTGATCAACCGCTCGCCATAATTTCTGGCGATGTTCATGGCTCTATGTATTTCGCCTAAATGCATTGGATCAATTTGTGCATAAATCGGCTTATACAATCCATTTGTTAAATCCGATGCGATTCTTGCACACGTTTGAGTGGTTAACCCACTACGGGCTTTAATGTTCAAAAAAAATCCTTCAAAAGTATCAAATGCGCGACTTTGTAGTTGAGCAAGTGCATCCAATCCCACCAGACCAGACTGTGTTTCACCTAACTCATCTTTTTTAGAAAGCTGGACATCTAATGGGCCAAGCTCGCCATGATCTGAAAAAATCAATTCATGAGCTCCCAATGCAACCAGTGTACCAGCACTCTTGCAAGGTCCTGCGACAAATAGCGAAAAATGCTCGTAATGAGACTGTAGATGTCTGGCAATCATGTACGCTGCATTTGGATCTCCACCAAGGGTAATCAGTAGCAAAATGACCTTTTCTTACTATTTTTTGTGAGCTACGAATTAGAGACTGTACGTTCGCCCGATCAATCAACCCGTTAAAGAACACTATGTCTGCATTATGATTTTTCGAAAAATCATCTCCTAACTGAACTGGCGCAGGCTGATCATCACCAGTTTCTGTTTTTTTAGAACCAGTTTCAAGAGCAGAAGATTCAGACTCGTTAGTATCAACTTTAGACGTACTATTTGTCTGCATGGATCATTAAATGACTAGCAATAGACGAAACGAATATTGAATGACATCCACTGTACCCTCGCAAATGTTATACGTTGCGTGAGTGTCGCTCAATAAGTTAAAATCAATGACTTTAGTCACATGGGGTTCTGTTGAATCATTGATGAGTACATCAAATTGGATCATTCAGCCAAAATTGTAACTAGTACCCCATATTATTCACTAAAAGTTATCGATAAAATTTTTTCTTTAATCGGGAATTTTTCCACTAGTCTGGATGCCCCCTTAGTGTGTATGCCCTGAGAAGAATTATCGTTGGACTGTTTTGGAATAAGGGGACCTCTTGGAGAAAAAAAGCCATCAACGTCTTTGATCATGACTATCCGTGTGCCACGTAAATATATTTGGAGGTAAGCCATGACTTAACTGACAAGATATTGAAACTGTATGAGGGATGGAGGTAGGTCCTCCACAATCGCTGTACAGGCGGGGGTTGTAAACCACCCACAGCTGCGACATTCAAGAGATGTCGTGGTGAGCGTGCTGGGAAAAGGTAGGGTTAGAAACCTATCAGGTGTGAATCGTAGAGTCGAATGTAAATGAACCATTGATGACGTGTCGAAAAGATATAGACGAGAGTCAAAACCAAGGTAGGGAAGTAATCTTGGGACAAGGTTGGCGGATACCTGCCGACTGGCCTCCGGCATATAGATGGCGAGACTGCGATTCGGGCCCTTATACGGAACGTGGGAACCTGTCGGGATAATGCAAAGGGAGCGTATCAAGCGGGCAGTACCCGTGAGCTACTGAGTACCAACGTATCCCACAGGGGCGGATCACCTCATAGTAGTGAAGAAGTTTCTGTAATGGAAACGGAGCGAAGGGGGTGAACCATGCAGCAGGACGCAAAGAAGCAACCGAGAGGGAGGACTTCTATGCAAAACGCAAAACCGTTTCCGGTGACCCAGCAACAAGTATGGGACGCGTGGAAGCGAGTAAAGGAAAATCAAGGAGGAGCGGGAATTGATGGGCAGTCCATTGCCGAATTTGAGGAAAATCTTGAAGATAATATCTACAAGATATGGCATCGGGCAGTTACCATCCTCAAGCGGTTCGGCGCGTGAATATACCGAAGCCAGACGGGGGAATCCGTCCTTTGGGAATTCCAACGGTATCGGATCGCGTGGCACAGATGGTGGTCAAGACTCTACTGGAACCAGAGGTGGAACATGTGTTCCATTCGGATTCCTACGGATACCGACCGAACAAATCAGCCCATGACGCACTCCAACAAGCACAGGAGCGTTGTTGGAATTGGGCATGGGTGCTGGACATGGATATCAAAGGGTACTTTGATACCATCAACCATGATCTACTGATGAAAGCGGTCAAGCGTCACACGAACCAGAAGTGGATACTCTTGTACATGGAGCGTTGGCTGACGGTACCCGTGATCCATCCAGATGGAACCGAAGAGGCACGAGAGGTAGGAACTCCGCAAGGAGGGGTGATTAGTCCACTCTTGGCAAATCTGTTTCTGCACTATGCGTTTGACAGGTGGATGGAGATTCATTTTCCAACCATACCGTTTGAACGCTATGCCGATGATATCGTGTGCCACTGCACAAGCGAGGAACAATCCCAAGATCTTTGGCAAGGATTGAAAGATCGTTTTACGGCTTGTCACTTAACCTTACACCCTGATAAAACACGGATTGTATACTGCAAGCAAGCGGGTCGGAATGACACGTACCCAAACGTTTCGTTTGACTTTTTGGGCTATACGTTTAGACCAAGAAGGACCATGAGTCGCAGGGGCAGAATCTTTCTGGGGTTTAATCCAGCGGTGAGCAAGAAGGCGGCGAAAGCCATACGTAAGACGATTCACGATTGGAAGTTGACTCGTATGAGTCCGCACACCATGGAGCATATCGCGGGCAAAATCAATGCCACGGTACGCGGATGGATTGACTACTATGGCGCATTCTTTAAATCAGAGTTAAAGCGGCTCTTTAAGAGCATCAATGAACATCTGATCCGATGGATGATGCGAAAGTACAAGCGGTTTAGGGGACATTGGAGACGATCATGGCGATGGTTAGAAAAGTTTGCACGTCAAAATTCGGGTCTGTTTGTGCATTGGGAGTTTCTCTATGGTCCACCTTTATTCAATTCCAAAACGGTTTCATGGTAAGAGCCGAATGAGTCGAGAGGCTCACGTTCGGTTCTGTGAGAGCCGAGGGGTGCGATTCCCCTCGACTACTTGACATCTTGGGGGAGTGGGATTGTCAATTCCTACGGAGTCTGCGATTTATCAGCCAATCAAGGTGCATTCAATGTCGGAATTTCGTACAACACACCTCAGTTTGCTGTAGATAGCATCACAAGATGGTGGGAAACCGTTGGATACCATCGCTATCCGAATGCAAAAGAACTGCTTGCCGACAGTGGAAGAAGCAATGGATATCGTTCGCGTGCATGGAAGTACTTTTTACATCATCAGATGTCAACCCCCTTTGCACTGAATGTGACCGTTGCTCACTACCCGAGTGGGGCATTCAAATGGAATCCGATTAAACACCGCCGCTTTAGCGAAGCACCCAAACGATGGACCGGGATCCCGCTTGACTCCATTCAAACCATTCTCAACTGTTACAATTCCATGACAACCAAAACAGGACTCACGGCCACGAGTGAAGTCCTAGACAAAGTCTATCCAAGAGGAATCAATGTCAGTGACGAGGAAATGGCGAAACTTAATCTTGATATGAATGAGACCTTACCACAATGGAATGACGCACTGAAACCCTATCCATCGGTTGAAAAACGAGATTGGAAAGAGCTTTTAATAGGATAAGTTATTTTTCGCGCGCAACTTCGCTTGCTTCGTTGCGCTTCCCCCTCCAAGGCGAAAAATTTTATTGTCGCTAGACAGTCCTAACGCATCGTACAGGCAACGCTAATTTTCACCTGAAAATGAAGCCTGAAAAAAAACACTCCCAAAATGGGTTTGGGAGAGATATATGCTATTTTAGCGCTATACAGTGTCGAAGTCGGTTCAAGAAGTGTTGCAGAACGTATCTGAAAACCAGCAATGGATCATGGGCCCATTCAAAGATTGATCAACTCAAATCTATGGGCAAGAAAATAAACCACTCAGGAGGATCAAGTTTGAATCTCCAAGACTTAGACAAAATCTTTGTGCTGGTGAGCACGAAGGTAATCTACGATGTTTTTGACTTGTTGCGTGCTATTACGGTGGCAGATTAGCAGTGCGTCATCACTGTCAACAACGACAGCATCATGGATGCCAACTACCGCAACAAGCCGTTTTCCTGCATCTACTAGGCAGCGGCTCGTGTCATGAACGATGGCATTCCCTCTGAGAACATTGCCATGCTGATTTTTTTCACTTAAATCATAGACTGCGCGCCAATCTCCAATGTCACTCCACCCAAAGTCACCTGGAATGACATAAACATGTCCCGCCCGCTCCATCACCCCAACATCAATGGAAATTCTTGCGCTCTTATGATAGGCTTGAAGGATGGCTGACGCTTCCTGATCCGTCCCAATATGCTTAGAGGCATCCTGAAAGGCATCCCATGTACTTTTGAGATGTATCTTCATGTTTGAAAGGATGGAATCCGCACGCCAGACAAAGATCCCACTATTCCATAGAAAGTCACCAGAATCAAGAAATCGCTCTGCAGTAGCCTCATGAGGTTTCTCTGCAAATGTGCGGACTGAATAGACATCAGGTCGCTGATTGTCAGTACGGTCATACTGGATATAGCCGTATCCAGTGGCAGGGTATGATGGTTGAATCCCTATGGTGACTAATGCTCCAGACGTTTGCGCCGCTTCGGTAGCTTTCTCGAGCGTTTCAATGAACCGATCCTCATCCTTAACAAGATGATCCGATGGGAGCACGATCATGATCGATTCTGGATCAATTTCACGTAGTTTTAGGGCCGCATATGCAATGCAGGGTGCGGTATTCCGGCTAATTGGCTCGCCAAGGATATGATCTTCTTTAATGTCTGGGAGCTGTTGGCGGGTGAGAGGGACATACCGCTCATGAGTCACGACAAACGTTTGTTCGTATGGAACAAGCGGATTGATTCGACTCAGTGTTTGTTGCAGAAGGGTCTTCTGCCCAAATACCCGAATGAACTGCTTCGGATGCGCTTCTCTGCTCTGAGGCCAGAATCGGCTTCCAATTCCTCCAGCCATGATGACGCTATAAATCATTTGATGAGTTTAATGAGTTCAATGATTGACTTATCGTGAATTTATCGTAAAATAGGATATCTGAGTTGATTCTTAGTCAAAAATTAACCTTCTTGCGTAAAACTCGTGTAAGATCTTGCTAGTGATTGATTAAGTGACATGAAAATTGGTATTATTGGAACAGGTTACGTTGGTCTGGTCTCGGGTGTCTGCTTTGCGGAGATGGGCAATGATGTATGGTGTGTGGATGTAGATGAAGAAAAGGTAGTGGGGCTGCGAAACGGTAAGATGCCAATCTATGAACCCGACCTTGATGCTCTGCTTCAGCGCAACCTTAGTGATCAGCGCTTGATGTTTACAACCTCTCTTGATGAAGCCCTGATTAATTCTGAAATCGTTTTTCTCGCCCTACCAACTCCCCCTAATGCGGACGGCGACGCTGATCTCTCGTATGTTCTTGATGTGGCCCAGAACATTGGTCAATGGTTAGGATCGCGCTGTGGAACCATCTATCGTATTATTGTTAATAAAAGCACCGTTCCTGTTGGGACTGCCGATAAGGTCAACGCTGTCCTTGCTGACTATGGCGCTACGCCTAGTCAAGATTTTGATGTTGTCTCTAATCCTGAGTTTCTTCGAGAGGGAGCTGCAGTAGATGACTTTATGAAACCAGAGAGAATCATTCTGGGGACCTCTAGTTTGAGAGCCGCGACCAAAATGAAAAGACTCTATGAACCATTTGTTCGCCAAGGCAATCCCATCATTGTCATGGACGAGCGATCTGCAGAAGTCACGAAATACGCTGCAAATGCGTTCCTGGCATCACGTATCAGCTTTATGAACGAGGTGGCCAACCTGTGCGATCGGGTTGGAGCAGATGTGGACAAAGTTCGTATTGGTGTGGGTAGCGATAGCCGAATTGGGAGGCATTTTCTTTATGCTGGGATTGGCTTTGGGGGTAGTTGTTTTCCAAAAGATGTTCAGGCACTACTTAGAACCGCACGGAGCCATGATTACGACTTCAAGATTCTTCAAGCCGTAATTGATGTCAATGATATCCAGAGAAACCTGCTTGTTGAACGCATCCAATCCTATTATGGAGATCAATTAAGTGGGAAGCATGCTGCGGTCTGGGGGTTAGCATTTAAAGCAAATACAGATGATACCCGTGAATCTCCCGCACATGTCGTGATTCGTGGACTTCTTGACCGAGGCGTACGAATCACTGCATTTGATCCAGAGGCCATGCCTACATCTCGTGAGGTACTAGGGGATTCCATCAACTATGCAGAGAATGCATATGGTGCGTTACCAGATGTAGACATGCTCATTATTTGTACCGAATGGCCAGAATTTCGACGACCAGACTTTAAGCGTATGAAGGGATTGATGCGCAGGCCCATTATATTTGATGGGCGTAATTTATATACGGCTGATAGAATGAAGAGCCGAGGATTTGAATATCGTAGCATTGGTCGACCTAGTCTGTGTTCAACCAACGATTACCGTGTTTCTCAGTAAGAATGGATTGGCAAGCTTGGTTAACAATTTCTACAATCATCGGAATTGCCGTTGCTCTGGTCAGGGATCTTGCTAGACCTGACGCCATCTTTTTAGTTGCGCTCGGAGTTTTCCTTGCGGCCGGGATTATTACCCCCGTGGAAGCATTCGCTGGGTTTTCTAATGGCGCTGTGATTGCGCTGGCCTCATTATTTGTGGTCGCGGCTGCGATTGAAGAGAGTGGACTCCTGCGTCGGATAGAATGGCGGCTACTACGCAGGGTTCATTACCTGCCACTTTCTCTACTTAGGATGATGGCACCGACCGCGCTGATTTCAGCGTTTATGAATAATACGCCAGTGGTGGCCATGTGGATTAAACCCGTTCAACGGTGGGCTTATAGGTCAAAGATATCTCCATCAAAAATGTTGATTCCCTTGTCGTATGCTTCCATCGCAGGTGGAATGGTCACCTTAATGGGATCGTCAACCAATGTGGTGGTTGCCGGATTAGTTGAAGGGCATGGATATCCTGCACTTGGACTCTTTGATTTTTCTCTAATAGGATTGCCAGCCGCCATCGTTGTCTTGATCTTTTTGGCTTTCTTAGGCGTGAGGTTATTACCAGATCGGGCAAGTGAACCCGTATTTACACGATCTCGACTGCAGCAATGTCTTTTTGAAATTCGTATCAGTAAAGGATCTTCGTTCGCTGGGCTAACACTAGAACAATCAAACTTAGATGATACCGAAGATGATTCTGCCACGATTGTTCATGTCAGAAGGGGAAAGCATGTCATGCCAGTAGATCCACAGTTAATCTTGGGTGAAGGGGATATTCTATGTTTTAGTGGTGAAGTTTCGGTATTAGAGGATCTACTGCTCAGACCGGGATTAGAATCAGGCGTTTCAATTTCCAGGGAGCGCACGACCAATCTGCTTCCTATGTATGAGGCGGTTATCAGTGATACCTCTAATCTGGTTGGTAAATCATTAGGAGATATTGATTTTTTATCTACATATGGGGGGATCGTTCTCGCTGTTCAGCAACGTTCTGGAGGATTAGAGGGGGCAATGACTGATGTGCCCTTAAAAGCGGGTGATTTGATCCTCGTCGGAGCAGTGGGTGATTTTGAAGACCGTTGGAGCACGAGTCGTTCGGAGTTTTATTATGTATTACCTCGCGGTACATCTCATGGTAAACCGCCTAACAGGAAGATATTGGTCTCTCTGGGTATTTTATCTGTGATGATCGTCTTTATTGCTTTCAGATTGCTTCCTTTGTCCACCGTCGCATTTGCAGGAGCACTTGCTATGGTAATGACACGGTGTATTGGGATTCGGGCTGCGCGGAATGCTCTGGATCTTCAAGTACTCCTTTTGATCGCCGCGGCACTGGGGATCGGAGTGGCTGTTGAGAATACAGGAGTCGCCGAGGGCCTTGCTCAATTATTAACAGGACTGGCAACAGTGAGTCCAATTTTAGCCTTATGTGGGCTGTATGCATGTACTAACATCATGACAGAGTTGATTGCGAATAAAGCCGCCGCAGTCTTAATGCTTCCAGTCGCTTTTTCTATGTCTTCATCATTGAATGTTGAGCCACAAGCGTTTATACTGACCGTCGCACTTGCGGCGGCAGCAAGCTTTATGACGCCTGTCGGCTACCAGACCAACTTGATGGTTATGGCTGCGGGGAATTACAAAGTTCGTGATTACTTACGGGTTGGCTTACCAATCAGCTTACTAGTGATGACCATGTCGGTATTCATTATCTCAATGAAGTGGCTTTGAGTGTTGAAGAGCGAACATCATCTGTGATCACCTGATCTGTTTCGTCAATCCATAGATGCTCTCATTGATTAAACCTCATGGTGGATCGCTCACAGAACTTCTATCGCGTGCTGTTCAACGTGAGGATTTGAGGCATGAGTCAATCAATTTCCCGTCAATTTTCCTGAGTGATCGCCAGTTGTGTGATATTGAATTACTACTCTCTGGTGCATTCTCCCCGTTGACAGGTTTTTTGAATCAGGCTGATTATGACAGCGTTGTGGAAAGGATGCGCCTGTCATCAGGATTGTTGTGGCCCATTCCGATCACACTTGACATCAACGAAGACGATGTACAACAGGTGGGCGAGGCTCATCTAATTACACTCAGAGATGTAACAGGATTGCCGATTGCGGTTCTTCATCGCGGGGATCTATGGAAACCCGATAAAAAGAAAGAGGCTTTGCAAGTGTTTGGTACTGATAGCCATGAACACCCCGCTGTAGACTATCTAATGCGGAAATCAGGCATCTACTATCTTGGGGGGGATGTGGAAGGAATCCAGATGCCACCGCATTATGATTTTCATAATCTGAGGCATACTCCCAGACAGTTACGCGCAGAATTTGAAGCGCACGATAGTTTATGCATTGTGGCATTTCAAACTCGAAATCCAATGCACCGTGCCCACAAGGAATTAACCGACAGAGCTGCTCGAGATATTGGAGGTGACGTGTTGATTCATCCCGTCGTCGGACTGACAAAGCCTGGTGACATTGATCATTTTACGCGTGTTAGGACCTACAAAAAGTTGCTAAATTATTATTCCCAAGGAAAGGTCTTCTTAAGTCTGTTACAATTAGCAATGCGGATGGCGGGGCCACGCGAGGCGCTGTTGCATGCCATCATCCGAAAAAATTATGGATGCACGCACCTGATTATTGGACGAGATCATGCGGGTCCGGGGGCTGCAAGCAATGGTCAGCCATTTTATGGGCCCTATCAAGCGCAAGATTTAGTAAAAGCACATATTGGTGAGTTAGGGATTGAGGTTGTGCCGTTTCAATTAATGGTTTATGTTCCTGCTACAAAATCATACCAAGCAATTGATCAGATTGAAAAGGATGAAAAAACTCTGAGTATTTCTGGCACGCAACTTCGGAGTATGTTACAAAATGGTGAAGAGATTCCCGAATGGTTTTCTTACAAGGAGATCATTGAGGAGTTGCAAAAAACATACCCTGCTAAATCACATCAAGGATTTGCGATTTTTTTGACTGGCCTATCTGGGTCGGGCAAGTCAACGATCGCGAATGCTCTACAATCTCGCCTGTTGGAAACTTTATCGTGCCCCATCACCTTGCTTGACGGCGATATAGTTCGTACGAATCTAAGCAAGGGACTAGGGTTTACAAAAGAGGATCGATCCATTAATGTGCAACGCATTGGGTATGTTGCCTCTGAGATTGTCAAGCATCGGGGAATCGTCATTTGTGCTCCGATTGCGCCATATCATGAAGATCGCATCATCAATCGTCGGCGGATTGAACGTGAGGGCGGCTACATTGAGGTATTTGTGAATGCTTCCCTTCAGGTCTGTGAACGCAGAGACGTCAAGGGGCTCTATGCCAAAGCTAGGGCAGGGTTAATTAAAGGATTTACTGGAATAGACGATCCATATGAAGTCCCTGAATTTCCAGAAGTAATCTGCAATACTGAACTAGAAACGGTTGAAGAAAGTATAGGTTTGATTATGAAAAGACTCAAAGATCTTACATTTTTGTTTAACACAGACTTTAGATGAGTGATGCGATTCCTACTGCTTTAATAGAGCGGATTAATGCAGTTGATCTAAATATAGCTGTCATTGGATTGGGATATGTTGGGCTACCGCTTGCTGTTGCTTTTGCGGAGAAGGGATTTAAGGTCGCTGGTATTGACGTTGACGAGAAAAAAGTTCGTCTGATCAATTGTGCAACCTCCTATGTTGAGGATATACCAAGTGAGCGATTATCTCCTCTGGTATCAAGTGGATTATTGCATGCAACAAATCAATTTGATGTTCTAGATAGTTGTGATGCCGTCAGTATATGTGTTCCAACCCCACTTCGTAAAACTGGTGCCCCAGATGTATCCCATGTATTGAGTGCAACGGATGCAATTGCAAGATATCTTCATTCAGGCATGGTGATTATTTTGGAGAGTACAACATATCCAGGAACAACAACCGAAGTGATCTTACCCCGCTTCCATCAGGAAGCGAGTGGGTTAGAGGTGGGCAAAGATTTTTATCTGTGCTTCTCACCAGAGCGCGTAGACCCTGGTCGACGAGATTGGACTACAATCAATACGCCCAAAATAATGGGAGGTGTCACCCCATCATGCCTTCAAGTAGGAAAGATGTTGTATGAATCAGTGATTGAGTCTATTGTTCCTGTTTCTAGCACTGAGGTTGCTGAATTGACAAAATTAGTGGAAAATACATTCCGAGCCGTGAATATCGGATTAGCGAATGAAGTGCTACTCATCTGTCATAAACTAGGACTGAATGCATGGGAGGTCATTGAGGCGGCGGCTACGAAGCCATTCGGCTTTATGAAATTCCTGCCAGGCCCTGGATTAGGTGGGCATTGTATTCCTATTGACCCGCAGTATCTTTCTTGGAAACTTCGCACTATGGGATATACCGCTCGCTTCATTGAGTTGGCGACAGAGATCAATACGGATATGCCAAGGTACTGGGTTCATAGAGTTCAAGATATTCTTAATGAGGAAGGAAAACCTCTTCGTGGAAGCCATATTTTAGTCATTGGCGTTGCCTATAAAAAAAATGTAGGTGATTTACGAGAATCCCCAGCATTGGACATTCTTCAATTACTCACCAATAAAGGTGCAATCATTAGTTATCATGATCCTCATGTACCATCCTTCAATCTCAATGAAATGGAGATGGTCTCTGTTGCCGATCTGAGCCAGGCATTAGCAAACGCAGATTGCGTATTGATCACTACTGATCATGACAACTATCAATGGTCAGACATCTATGCTCAGGCGCAGACGATAGTTGACACCCGGGCTACATTGCATCAGGAGCATGATCAAATACTACAGTATTCTCAGGATCCAGTGGCGCTACAATAACAAATCGTTACTCATTGAGGATCAATTGATACAAGGATTAAAAGCATTACATTGATCTCAAAGACTCTATTAAAGTTTGCCCACTAAACTGAGATGAATGTCGTATATTATACTTTCAAATTAGGCCCTCATTTTGTAATAAGGTGCGAATGCTCGCAGAGTCATTAACCGTAAACGTCAATCGGTCAAAATCATAATCAAGCCCGAATTTTAGTACGGCTAAGACAAAGATACGCCAGTGCGTCAACCCCGGTGTTTTGATCTGTGTTCTCTCCGATCGCCTCTTGCAGGTACATGACAATCCGATCCCGTAGATCTGTGGCCATCCAGATGGACTGCAATGCCAAGATGATTTGGGACGTGTCGTCTCTGGAATTAGGATCTACGAAAAGATCCTCAATGGAGTTCATCCCCAGTGTCGGTTCAGTGTCAAATTGTGCGCGCATGGTCAATGATGTGATTAAATGAACGGTGAAGATTTTTCAAATCTTGATCAATTCAGAAAGAAAAACCCCAGAAAAGTCCTATAAATACAGTGATATCCACCGCCACAGGAAAAGTTTCGATTTTTTCATGAAAAATCTTCAACGCCTAAAATAACCGCAAAATGAACAAGCAAACTACCGGTAAGTACTTGTAAAATATAGCCCCTGCGATCCTATGCTACCCCAGAATTAGAGTTTATTGTCAGGCACTATGTACATAATTCAATGAATTATCATTGATATTGAAATAACTATCTTCCAATTTTTTCAATCTATGGCTCAGAGTGCCTGCGCATATTGAGTCAATGTTTAATCCAATTTTTGGTTTTTAGTGGGAAATCTTTTTAAGGGTGAATGATCCAAAAAGTCATTATCCGAAACTTTAAGAAGTTTGGAGATCTGGAATTTGATCTCTCAGATCATATTGTTATTGCTGGCCCGAACAATTCTGGCAAAACTTGTATCCTACAAGCCATTAATGCATGGTCAGAATTAGCTTCGCACTGGTCGAGGAATTCTCCCAACCTAGTTCGTGAAGAAGATGAAAATTATCCATCCATCAAATTGAATTTGTTTCGATTCTACTGCGTGCCTCTGGTAAGTTTTGACCAACTATGGAGCAATCAGAATATTCAAGAATCGGTAGTCATTGGGCTTCACACTACTCAATGGAAAGTAGGTTTCGAATTGGTCTATCATTACGAAGAAATTGCATTGCTTCGCCCGTTGAAGGATGTTGATGAAGTTGATTTAAAGAAATTCTTAGATGACCCAATAAGCCCAATATATATTCCTCCTCACTCTGGGATTGACATTGAAGAACCTCCCTATGATGATAGGATAATCTCTCCTACACTCGCTAGGGCTCAATCTGGTAAAATTCTGCGTAATATGGTTTGGATGGTCAGTCAAGATAAAACAAAATGGGAAATATTACAAGGTGTGATACGATCATTCTTTGGCTATGAGTTGGATGACCTACGCGTTTTTGAAAAGATAATCCTCCGTTACCGACATTGTCAGGGCGGGCCCCTGTTTGATCTTAGCAATGCTGCAAGTGGCTTTTTGCAAGTACTGATGGTTTATAGTGCTCTACTCTATAAGGAATCATCCATTGTACTGATTGATGAACCAGATGCCCATCTCCATATTTTATTGCAGGGTAAAATGTATCAGAATTTGCAATTAATCGCAAAACAGAACAACTCCCAACTCATCATTGCTACACATTCTGAACGTATGATTAACGCAACTTCAGAAGAGCGCATCCGCGTCATCGGCGAAAAAATACATTCGGTTCCTGATAAACGAAAGGTTCTGGATACATTGTATTTAGAGAATGTGGAGATTTATCTTGCACATGTTGAACCAGGAATTTTATATGTTGAAGGACAGACAGATCTGTTAATTCTACAAGAATGGTCGAGAATTCTGGAGCATCCTCTTTCAGATTTCTTACAACATCCTTTTTCTTGGGAAACTGCTCAACATGAATGGACTTCACCGAAGCATTTTTCGGCTCTACGATTAATAGTCCCTGATTTGTTTGGGGCAGAGCTGTGCGACAGCAATGGAAGAGATCGCAGTATCTCTGATTCCCTCCCTACTGGCATGATTCGTTTATATTGGGATAGATACGAAATTGAAAATTATCTCATACACCCCACGGCTATTTTTCGATTTGTTGAAGGTTTATTTGGTATAGAAATGGCAGAAAAAATTAGTGAAGATTTGCAGGAAAACTTACCTCGCGCCTTCCTTCGAAATCCTTTTCAGGAGTCTGATTTATTAACCAATACAAAGGGGAAAACTATCTTGAATAAAATGTTTCAGCGCGTAGGATTAAGCTTTGCAGAACGAGATTATTTTCAACTTGCGTCTCATATGAAGAAAGGAGAAATTCATCCCGAAGTCCTTGAGAAGCTTGACATGATTGCCGACCACTTTTCTATTTCTTCATCAACCATGCGCAATTCATGATTGGATAGCAATCATAGATTTGCAACGTGAGTGTGTTATCAGTCTTAATTCTTCAAGGAGATCACTGATGATCATCTCTGGTTCTGTGCGAAACCCATCTCTACCCATTACTACTCTTTGATGAGATTCAATCAAATCGTAAAACCGCTCAAGAATTCGGTTAGTGGGTGAGCACTACATCTTTGAATATTGATACTGATTTACCACACCGAATATGGCGGCTTTTGCTGGCAGAATCTTAGAAATAGCCCTTAGGATATAGTATGTCACTGAGAATGAGGTAACTATTCAATAGGAAGTTCTACTGCTGACTATCTCTCCAAAAATAATTATATCAGCAAGGTAAACGGTTGAACGAATGAGACGGCGGACAATAAACCATACTGCTTTCAAAATTAGAGAAGATCATCTCTTTGGTAAGCGCGACAGAAAAGATAGCCACGAGACCTCGATGCTATGATGGGAAAATCCATTTTACAAAGGATTTATTAGGCGCTATATTGGCAGTATTACTGGCGAGCGTTTTGATCACGGTAATCAGTGATTGGGGAAGTCTATTAAACTATTTACCAGATTAAATCAATGCGACTAAGGTTGGGTCACAAAAATATCTGACGAATCTTTCCCACTTTAAGATTGAGTTGGTTTGATGAGACATCTGTACGTATTTTGTCTCAACAATAACGATTTAATTTTGATACTATAGACAGGGCTGTATAGCCTCGGGGTTGAACTCCAGAACATCCTCCTCCCATTCATTTTGTTGATCGTCAAATCTGTAAGTATTGCGCGTAAATCCAGCAAAAATGCCAAGTCCTTTTTGTACATTAGAATATAAATGTATAGGAGTTGTCTGAGCGATATTCGGTACTCCGAAGTTAATGTCGTGAATCGCAAGGGATCTCTCATAAGCAAATAGTTCCTCACTGAGGGACCAAATTTCAAGGAAAAATAGAGCTGGGATTGATTTAAGCGATACCGATTCAAATGTGATTTCAAATTGTTGCGTGTTAGACTCAAACAATTTATCTGAAAAATAAGGAATCCTGAAATCTTCTTCAATTGCGGGAAGCGTTGGATCATCTACTGTCTCTATAAAATCACGAAATAACGGGGAGTTGCTCTCAAATGTGAGACGGTCAAAATATAACAATACATCGGGAGTGTCTTGGATGATTATTCCACTACTGTCTGTATCACATAATGGTAGTACCTGAGAAATAGATGCCTGATAATAATTTCTACCAGGCAGATCCTCTACATGAAATTGAAGTGAATATTTTTCAGTTCCAAGTGAGTCATTAACAGATAGTTTATTTACTGAAAGTAGCCCACTTTTCAGTTGCGGAGCCATAGAGGATGCCTCAACTTGTTGGAAGCCAGTATCACTAACCTGAATTGTGTAGGTAATATCACTTAAAGGTCGGTGGACATGAGATGATCTGAATAGCCCGTGATCATCATATTTCAACGTATCTGAAAAATTGTCGTCCCCATAGAGAATGACTGTGGCATCTGGTAGAATTAATTCACTAGGGGTGGAGATAGTGCTCACTACGGCGATACTTTTCCCTACCCTGACCGTCCATTGACTATCAGGGGAAAAATGAGACTCTACAACTAACTTAGATTGATAATCTCCTGGGATCTCCAACTCAATTGGTGATTGGCATCCACACAGAAATGCAAATATCAGAAATGCTACCCATTTTGCCATTGTTTAGAACCTATACTGCCAAGAGATTGCAGGAATTAACTGTAACAGGCTCAACTGTTCATATTGGATAGTTGAGTTTTGTACACTACTTAAAAAATTATATTCAGGGTAAACGAACATAGGATTTTGGCGATTGTAGGCATTGTATATGCCTATGGTAATTGTGCGCTCTGCCCAAGATTTTTGCTTGTTAAAGTGTACGCTGAGGTCAAGACGGTGGTAGATTGGAGCGCGTGCTGAATTGACCGGGCCTGGTTCTAATGCACTATATGAATAGCCAAACCCAGCTTCTGGTCTGGGTTGTACAATGTAACGTCCTTGGTGAACCCATACGGGGTATCCACTCCCATAGACCCATACAGCCGAAAAGTGAATCGCATCGGAAAACTGATATTGCATCACTATTGATATGTCGTGTCGACGATCAAATCCGTCAGGAAAGGATCGTCCGTCATTGAGTAAGTCAAACTGTCTGGTTGATGATGACCATGTGTAACCTGCCCACCCGGTTAAAAGTCCTGTGGTTTTTCTAAAGAAGATCTCCAAACCTTGAGATATGCCCGAACCACTTTCAATGAGATCTGGCCAATTCAAGAAGGCCGATTGATATCGGGCAGATCCAAACGAGTACTCTATAAGCCCTTGCATTCGCTTATAATAGCCCTCTGTTGATAGTTGATATCGCCCATCGCGGAAGTTTTGTACAAGACCAACTGCTATCTGATAGCCACTTTGGGGAGGAATACCATTGATGCTAGGAATCCACAAATCGGTGGGAAATACAGAGCCCCCTCCAGTTAATAAATGCACATACTGCTTTGATCTGGCATACGACGCTTTTGCGGCAGTATTGTCGGTAATTCTTACGTTGGCTGCAAGTCTGGGCTCAAAAGATTGAAACCGTTTGCCATGAGTAAAATATTGGGATAGTCTCAGAGCAGCCGACACCTGCAGAGATGGATGTATCTGAATTTCATCCTCAGCATAGACGGCTATCATTTCTGAGTTTAGAACTCCCGAGGGACTTTGTAATAGATTTACAGGTGGTTTATTTGATTCGTCAAGCAATGTCTGAGTAGTGCCAGGCTCAAATCGATGTACAATGGCCTCTACTCCAAATTGTATGTAATGGTTTGTGTGTGGAAAATACTCAAAATCAATTCGTGCAGTCCAGTCATCAATCCCTGAATGCCACATCTGACTGAAGTTAAATGCTTGGTTATTCTCTATGTCAATAAACTGTGTGTCTGAGGCGAAACGATAATGTGTTATACCTAAAGTAGCATTGGCGAATAGTCGATTTCCGATGAGGAGATTCCACCGCAGAGAGGCTAAGCGATTACGCCAACTCAGGGTATAACTATGATCAATTTCGTCGCTTCCACCAAATGGCCTCCGTACATAAGAAAACTTGTCTTCCCCCGCATAAGCACTCAGGTAAATACGATTTCGCTGAGAAAGTATATAATTGGTCTTAAAGTTCAAATCGTAAAATCCTGCACTGTTTTTCTCTCTGCGGCCAACAGAATAGAGCCTCATCAACTCGTCTGAGAATGTTTCACGGCCAGCGATCAAGAATGAGGCGCGATCCTTTACGATTGGCCCCTGATAGAGTAATCGTGAGGAGACAATTCCCAGTGCTCCTTCACCTTCAAATTGTTTTAGATTTCCTTCCTTCATTGTGTAATTGACGACCGCTGAGAGACGCCCTCCATATCGCGCTGGAAACCCGCCTTTTATCAATTCCACCTGCTTCATTGCGGAAGAGTTGAAAACACTGAAAAATCCAAAAAGATGGTTTGGATTGTATATTTGAAGTCCGTCCAATAGAATCATGTTTTGATCAGCGCGGCCACCGCGTATATATAGCCCACTGCTACCTTCTACCCCTGATTGAACTCCTGGAAGTAATTGAAGCGTCTTCTGGATATCTATTTCTCCAAGGATTACAGGCAATGTTTCAATCTCCTCTATAGGTATTTCATGACGACTCATTTGAATATTATCAAGTTCACTCTCTCTGGCAGCAACAACATGAAGATCTTCCAATCGCATGATTCGGGGCACCAGCGTAAAGGAAAGTGTCGTGTCTTTGGTAAGGATGATGCGATTTGAAATGGATTCATATCCTACATGAGAAACCGCAAAAAAAAATAAAGAATCTGGTTCAGATGTAAGTGTGTAAAATCCATACTGATTTGTCGTTGCTCCAATGTTCAGTTTTGGAGCATAGATACTTGCACCAATAATCCGCTCACCGCTTGTATCATCCTCCACATAGCCACGGATCGTTACTGTCTGAGCGGACACCACATTCGTATGGATTAGCAGAAGTAATTTCAACATCAGTCCAGGGGTAACCCATCTGAGTTGATCATGCATTATGGCATAAATGTATGGGTGAAAATCTGTCGAGAAATTCTGGAGATACTTTGCGAAGAGAGTCAAAATGGACATGAAGTCCTAGTCCCCAAGCGATGGGAAATCCTACATAGCCTGTGTGATCAACTGAAAATCCTATGTCTCCACTAAGAAATAGCCCTTTGGAAACGGAATTTCTGTTGAGAGGAACTTCGGCGCTACCACTGGTGGAGAAGCGCCAGCGATTTACTTGACCTAATTCTGGAATAATGGATTCGCGTCCAACTTGACCAAGCACTTTAAATTTCACTCTATTCCATGATGGTAGAGGATGAGTATATCTCGCGGCAGCATCAATATAAAAACCTCCATCGCCGTCATTATTTGATTGTAGTGTTCGTCCAGCCCCCTGAAAGAAAATTTGTAAAGACTCATACCGCAGGCTAAGTCCACCGATGTGTCTCCCGTAAACAAATCCAATACCAAAACCTGACAGCGCTTGTGAGTGAGGGGTAAAGCATGCTGAACTGATAGAAAAAAAAAGTAATAAGACTAGTGAATATCTAATAGTCAACATTAAAGAAGATGTATGAGAGAATGAAGTGTAAAATACTCCATAATCAAGTACTGGACAGAGACGCAGTACTTGATTAAGAACTATGACAGTATCCACACGCGAGAGTCAAAGATTTGATCAGCAGTGGCTTTTGTTCAAGTGAAATGATTATCTTTTGAAAAGGCGGGTTGAACAAGACTGAGGCTCACTGTTAAATTCTCTGTTGTATCCTTCATACGAACTGTTGATCCAGCCTCTCACACTAACTGATGCTGATAAAGTGAACCCCACACCCCAAGTTAGGTTGCGTCGTATTTCCGAAGCATTATATTTAGTGCCTGACAATAAACTCTAATTCTGGGTTAGCATAGGATCGCAAGGGCTATATTTTACAAGTACTTACCGATAGTTTGCTTGTTCATTTTGCGGTTATTTTAGGCGTTGAAGATTTTTCATGAAAAAATCGAAACTTTTCCTGTGGCGGTGGATATCACTGTATTTATAGGACTTTTCTGGGGTTTTTCTTTCTGAATTGATCAAGATTTGAAAAATCTTCACCGTTCATTTAATCACATCATTGACCATGCGCGCACAATTTGACACTGAACCGACACTGGGGATGAACTCCATTGAGGATCTTTTCGTAGATCCTAATTCCAGAGACGACACGTCCCAAATCATCTTGGCATTGCAGTCCATCTGGATGGCCACAGATCTACGGGATCGGATTGTCATGTACCTGCAAGAGGCGATCGGAGAGAACACAGATCAGACTACGGGGCGCCCGGGTTTGACGTACTGGCGTATCTTTGTCTTAGCCGTACTAAAATTCGGGCTTGATTATGATTTTGACCGATTGACGTTTACGGTTAATGACTCTGCGCTCATTCGCACCTTATTACAAAATGATACGAGTGATTTTGGTACGAAGTCCTTGTATCGTGTGCAGACGATTATCAACAATGTGAGTCTGATCACCGATGACATTTGGTTGACCCTCAATCGGATGATCGTGGATCATGGGTTAGAGGTCTTTGGGGTTGCATCTGATGCGCCTTTGGAAGCGCGGACGGATTCGTATGTGGTGGAAACCCATGTTGAGACACCCCATGATGTTCGGTTATTGCGCGATTCAATCATTCTGGCCATGCAGCTTGCTTCAAGGGCCTGGGAGGCCTTCAATTTAGGGGCGTACGACATTGCAGGTTGGCGTCAGTTAAAGCATTTGATTATTACGGTTAACAATGCCTACTTGGAGATCAACACCACCAAGAAGCGTGAGAAGAATCCAGAGCTGGTCTTAGCCTTCTTTAAGATTTGTTACTATCGAATTCAGAAGTGTATACTGGTCTTGGATAAGATCAAGGAACTTGACCCAAGTTCAAGTCGGATTGCGCCATTAGAAAAGGTGATTGAACAGTTCAATCGGTTGGTAGATTTGGTTCATCGTCGTGTGATAGAGGGGGAAAAGATTCCCAATGCAGAGAAGTTATTATCGCTCCATGCCGAGCATACACGTTGGATTGTCAAGGGGAAGGCCATGCCCAATCAGGTAGAATTGGGGGTTCCCGTCGCGATCACCCAATGTCAACATGGCTTGATTCTGGGATGGGAGATTATATGGACGCAATCAGATGTAGATATGACCATTGAGATCGCCACCAAGTATCGGACAGAGTTTGAAAACCTTGGATCCATGAGTTTTGATCGCGGGTTTTGGTCGCCTCAGAATTTTGAGGCATTAAGCGCTCTGGATATAGAGGTCATTCTTCCCAAAAAGGGCTATAAGAACAAGATAGAGCGCGAACGAGAATCGGCGGAAGAGTTTCGGCGAAAACGTCGGCAGCATGCGCAGATTGAGTCCTGCATCAACTCTTTGGAACAGCATGGTGGTGCACGTATTCGTACCAAAGGAGGTAAGGCGGGGTTTGCGCGAAGCATCGGTGCAAGTGTGGTCGCCACGAATTTGTGCCGAATCGGGAAGGTATTAATGGCCCGATACCGAGAGTCGTTTCGCCAAGCGGCGTAAATTACTCTTCATTGAGTCACAAAAAAACTTACTCCACCATTGGAGCTGGGAAAGGTGCGTCCGTGCGGCAGAGATTTTAGGCAAAATCGGTGGCCTATGCACTGAATTTGGATCAAATATAGGTGAGGTTTGCAGATCGGTGAAACAGATCAAAAATTTCGCGACTAAAATCGGAGAGTCTGCCCAGCAGTTAATAAAAAATTCGTATATTAAGCCCCGCAAAAAATTGTGACACCCCAAAGTAGGGGTTTTTTGTCAGGCACTATTTAGTTTTGCTGAACTCACCTGTAACTGTTCTAGGCGGCGGCTGATGTGCAGGGGGAATCCCTGAAAACCTTGATTGTTCGGTAATGCTGTAATTAGCATCTAACTTTATCCAGTTTGCACCAGTGCGCGACCATCTAAACCAACCTTTTCTTTGAAATTCAAGTTCGGTTGTTGCAGACATATATACCCGCCAATTGGTAAACCATGCCTGTCCCTTGACACGCCGTCGGCCATTAAGGTATGCTTCACATTCACTCATGCGACGTAAAAAGTTTGTTTTATCAGCCACCTCAAGATCGGATCTTTCAATTGCGAAAACTGTCACGATAGGGTCAAAGGTTGTTTTCGCATTCAGAGTGTCGTGAGAATTATCTCGTAATAGGATTGAATTGAGATGGTGCGAATCGGAATGAGGCACCGAATAAACAAAATCTCTTGTGATTTTGTAGACAGTATCTTCAATTTGGAATTCTCCGTTTGAATTCAGCACCGTGGAGAAAAAATGATCTTCAACCACTTCCAGCTCATCAACATCTTTGCCAAGTTTGTCAGCCATGGTTTCAGTATCTGATCTGAGGGATATAAAGTTCATATCAGATTGCACTGAGTCAAGATATGAATCTGATTTATTGATGATTGATCCCATGAACTCTTTAAAATCATCCATGCTGGCAAAACTAAGTCGGCCATCAATGATAGATACATGATCATTGCGAACATGAGAAATATCATCGGATACAGGAAATACGGGCTCGGATATTCCACTATTGGAATGGCATCCAGCCGTAAAGACAAAGATCCCGACAGGAGAAGCAATAATTACAATAGATGATATAGATCTGCAAGAGAAACCGAAAATATTAAGAGTAAGATAATTAATGAAGATATTTAAAGTCTTAAGGTGTATAATGTTCTCTGTATTACGATTTAATTGAAAAGATTGCTACATCATTGATAAGGTTTAGATGTGAAGAATCTGTTAACATATTTTTCTGATCTTCAGTTGTAGCGGCGTGTGCCAATAAAAATAACACAAATTCGATTCATTTTTATTGAATCGGGGCGGAGTCATTTTAACTGGTTGTGAATTGGTTTATCCAAATGTTTTAGCATTGTTCCACACTCGGATTTGTGTCATTCTGAGGCTTGTTGATCCATACCTTACGTGGTGGCTTCTGGATCTGGGGAGTACCATTGACAAATTGTTCTGGGTTGCGATCGTAGGCCTCTTTCATGACGAGTTGACGTTGCTTCCACACTTGATCCACCCCTCCATAATGTACGGTTGCTGGATGCATCAGAGCAATGCCCGAGTGGTAGAAATCGTAGTTATACCTGAACTGTTGGCCCCAATCAACTGTGGAGCTGGGATATTACCACAACCAAGGGCGTCTACCTCAAGTTGTATGTGATCTTAGATGTCTTCAGCCGCTATGTCGTCGGCTGGATGCTCATGAGTCGGCAACCATCGCCAAAGATCTCATCATGACCACCATCGACCGTCAAAATATATGTGAAGATCAACTGATGATTCACTCCGACCGCGGTGCCGTCATGGTCAGTAAAACATATGTACGCCTACTTGCCGTTACAAGGCTCATACAGCCGCCCCTATCAATCCAATGATAATCCGTACTCCGAACCATGAAGTATCACCAGACCTACATCCCTCGCTTCGGATCCATTGAAGATGCCCAGAGCTGGGTATGACAGTTCTTCCAGTGGTACAACTACGAATTCTATCACTCGGGCATCGCGCCACCGTACATTTTGGAGAGGCACACCAAGCGTGTCATGAAAGAAGCCTATGATCGCGACCCAGAACAATTTATCAATGGTATTCCCCATGTCCAAAAGCCTCCACTCAAATGTGGATCAATCAACCACAAACTGACACAAATCTAAATATTGAACAATCTCATAACCCAAGCTCTAATGACAATGTCCAACCGAATACCTCACCCCGATTACTAAAATGGAATCAAATTCGTGTCATTTTTATTGGCACACGCCGCGTAAATTAGTTGCTTGAACGCAACCATAAAATATGAACTCACCCCCGGTCCTAGGATTCACTAATTAGTGTATCGGGGTGTGTCACTTTTTATTGCACACCAGAGCCGCGGTAAAGATAAGGATCCGAGCAAAGATCAGCAGATATCAGGCATTTAAACTATTCACCAACGCAGGCGCTACATAGTTACTTTGGCGTATCAATAAATGATCATCGTTTCTCATCAACACTCATTAATGACAATGGAAATCAAGTAATCAATTGGTTAATCGTTTTCTTGGTGAATTTTATCAATCTTGTGGGGACTCTGAGGATCTTCATGTTGATGATCAGGATCAATGACCCAACCAGCATGTTCGTTCACTAGATAGTGTGGGCGGCCTTTGACCTCTTCAAAAATTCGACCTAAATACTCACCAAGAATTCCCAAGACGATCAACTGAATTCCCCCTAAAAAAAGAATCAATACAACCGTAGAGGTCCAACCCTCAGGAATATCCTTTCCACTCATAAATACAATTAATGCATATAATAGATAGCAAAAACCAAGAAAAGCCGCACCGACACCGAGCCAAGTTGAAAGTCGCAAAGGGGCCGATGAGAAAGAGAGTAAACCATCAAGCGCTAAGCGCGTGAGGCGCTTCATATTATAACTAGGTTTTCCCGCATGGCGCGCTGGACGTGCATACTTGATACCGATTTGCTTAAAGCCAACCCAGCCACGCAGACCTCTCACAAATTGACGCTGTTCAGGCAATGAAGTCAATACATTCACAACTTTACGATCCATGAGAGCGAAGTCACCAGCATCTCTGGGAATGTGAATGTTTGCGGTCCGATTCAGGAGTCGATAATAATTACTGTAACAGGCTCGTAAAAACCATGACACTTTTCTATTGGCACGAATCCCATACACGACATCAAAGCCTTCACGCCATTGACTGATGAACTGTGAAAGTAATTCTGGTGGATCTTGAAGGTCAGCATCAAGGACTGCGATCAGATCTCCGATGGCATGCCTTAAACCCGCGCCCACAGCAATCTGGTGGCCAAAATTTCGTGATAAACTAATGCACGCCATTCGGTGATCAGAATCACAGGCCTGCTTCAAAATGCTGAGTGTATTATCTTCGCTTCCATCATCAATAAATAGAATTCGCATCGGAATGCCTAAATCCAGAGACCTTAGAACCTTGATTAAATCAGGAAGAACTTCTTCCTAGTTATGGCAAGGAAAAACAAGGCAAATGGATGGCTGAGAGTTTTTACGGTCAATCATGAGACATTAAATGGATCTCCATACATTCCTATACCGAAGAGCGCGTAATCATAGCGAACAGGATCGCTTCTGTCAAGGGCTCGACAGGCATCGGTTAATTCAATGACGGCCTTCCAATCATTCACTTTACGATGAAGAAGCCCCAAGGCACGGGCCTGCCGTCCAGAGTGTATATCCAAGGGTAATAGCAGTTGATGTGATTTAATGCTCTTCCAAATCCCCAAATCCACAGGCCCAGAGCGAACCATCCAGCGCAAATACAGAGATAATCTCTTGCAAGCACTATTACGACTAGGGCGTGCAAGATGCTTTGAAAGACGGGATGGGGTGTCGGGGCAGACGGTCATCATACGTGTACTGAATTTTTCAATTGATTCTCTGATGTCATGCGCTCCGGCGTGACAGTCAAAGATATTCTCAATGCTCCCATGCTGGTTAATCAATCGGCTCAGATTCTGAGTGAATGCAATGCAATCCTCTGGTTGAAAGGTACGATGAACGAATGAATCAAGAACATCACTGTCGCGCTGTGGATCAAAATTCTTGACGAAGTTCCAAGGTCTGAAATTCATTCGAGCACATAAATCCTCAAGTTTTGAAACGATGATTGCCCGAGATCCCCATGCTAGTGTTGCCGCATAAAGACCGATGACCTCTTGATCATGTTTGTCTGAAAATGCATGGCAAATACTTATGGGGTCGTCAGCAATAAATGACGGCTGTTCATAATAGGTAACAAGTTGATCTAGATAAGTCTTCTCTACACACAATTTGAATAGGACTTATTGAGGCTTAACGGGGATTTTTTCGCCCCCAGCATCGAGAGATTTCTGAGCAGCGTCAAGTAAACGAACAACAGCTAAGCCATTGTGCGCATCAGAGCGGGGAGACTCTCCTGATCGGATGCAGTCAACAAAGTGGGCGCACTCTATATGTAGGGGCTCTTCTATCTTGATATTAGGGATGCTGATATCCCCGACGCGAGTGGTCATTGATTCTGCAAACCCTACATATCCAGGAGGGTTAACCCCCTTATCATAAATCCGAACTTTTTCGGATCCACTCATTTCATCAATGACGACCATTTTTTTACTTCCCACCAGAGTGATTTTACGAATTTTGTGAGGATCAAGCCAACTTGTATGCAGATGTGCTAGTGCACCGTTGTCAAAGAAGATGGTTGAGAAAGCGACATCACAAATTTGAGGTTGCAAATAGGCCTGAGCATGCACAGCAACGGCTGTGGGCTGTTGATTCAAAAAAGCCAGCGCAATAGAAAGGTCGTGAGGGGCAAGGCTTTGCAAGGCATTTTCTTTTTGACGTACAATTCCAAGGTTGACGCGAACGCTGTACATGTAGTAAATTTCACCTAATGAGTCGGTTTGAATCAGATCCTCAACATAGTTAAATGCGGGATGATACAACAGGAGATGTCCGACCATACAATGACATCCAGTTTCCACGGATAAAGAAACCAACGTTTCTGCCTCATGAACGGTTTCAGACATCGGCTTTTCTACGAAGACATGCCGGCCACTTTCGAGCGCAGCTTTGGCAATGGAAAAATGAGAAGGCGTTTCGGTGGCAACGATGATACCATCAAGGTCATCACGGGTAAGAATATCATTGACGGTCTGAGTAGTGTCTATATGGGGGTAATGATGCTCAACAAACGCCAGAGCGTGAGCATTTGAATCGCATACGGCCACAACGTCAGATCTGGGAATGGAGTTAAAATTACGGAGTAAATTTTTCCCCCAGTGTCCAACTCCAATCTGTGCAAGACGAACATCAGGCATGGATCAGCTGTGTTGCATGAGCAATGACCACATCACCAATGTATTTCTGTTGAGATGGCGTGAGTTCAGTATGCATGGGTAGGGCTAATACCTCATGGCAAGCCTCGTTAGTCTCGGGAAGATCATAATCCTGTTTTTTGGCTTCAAAGACAGGCTGCCTGTGGAGTGGAACTGGATAGTATATTCCATGAGGAATTCCTGAATTTGAAAGGGCATCGGCTAGATCATCTCGTTTTTTTGTACGGATCACATACTGATGGTACACATGATATCCCCATGAAGCTTCGTATGGGCAGATGATTTCGTCAATACCCTCAAAGAGAGAATCATAGCGTGCCGCTGCCCTGCGCCGAGATTCAGTAAATGTGTCAAGATACCTTAACTTCACATCAAGGATTGCCGCTTGGAGTGCATCAAGCCTGCTGTTGATACCGATTATTTCATTCAAATATTTATGGCGGCCTCCATGATTGGTAATCATTCGGCAATGGGCCTCCAAGTTTGAATCAGAGGTTAGAATCGCTCCACCGTCACCATACGCGCCTAAGTTTTTTGATGGGAAGAATGAGCAACAGGCCATAGAGCCTAGACTTCCAGTGGAAGCCCCTTTATAGGTGGCCCCAATCGCCTGAGCATTATCCTCTATGACGGGAATATTATATTTTTTACCAAGCGTCAAAATAGGATCCATGTCGGCGGACTGACCGAAGAGGTGAACAGGTACAATGGCCTTGGTTCGTGAGGAAATAGACGCTTCAACACGATCTGGATCTAAGCAGAACGTTTTAGGATCAATATCAACAAAGACTGGGATAGCGCCAATTAGAGATGCAGCTTCGGCGGTGGCGATAAAGGTAAACGACGGAGTGATGATCTCATCACCTGGTCCAATTCCAAGTGACATGTAAGCAATTTGTAGTGCATCGGTGCCATTGGCAACACCAATCGCATGTTGGACTTGAGTGTAATTGGCGAGTGCATTTTCAAACTCTGACACGACTGGCCCACGAATAAAGCGTGTGGAATCTAAGGTGTTATGGATGGCAGCATCAATTTCCTCTTTGAGTCTCAGGTACTGTCCCCTGAGATCTACCATTTGGATTTTCATGGTTTACTGGTTTTCTAACCACTGGTTTTCTGTGACCATCCGCATGTAGCGCGCAGGATTCCCTGCCCAAAGTTGGCGAGATGGAATATCATGCGTTAGAACACTGCCCGCCGCCAACATGGCATCTGCCCCGATGGTTTTGCCAGGTAAAACCGTTGCACCAGCGCCGATACGTCCGCCGCGTAATACCGTTACCCCTTTGTAATATTTTGATCTTTCTTTGGTTCGCCCTGCAAAATTATCATTGGAGGTGATGACGCCTGGCGCAATAAAGACTGATTCCTCAAGAATGGAATAGGCAGTGATATATGCATTTGTCTCAATTTTACACTTTGCCCCAATAGAGCAGTCATTTTCGACTGCAACCCCTCTGCCGATAATTGTAGATTGCCCAACTGTGACGCGTTCACGAACGCTTGCTAAGTCGGCGACCATCACATGCGAAGCTAAGTGACAGCCCTGATAGAGTACAGCATGATGACCAATCAGGCAATGCTCATCAATGATTAAGTGATCTTGGTTCTCTAATTTTGTGAGTGTGCTTTGCTGTGCACGCATTGGCTTAGCTCCAAGGATACTGTGGTCACCAATGCGTACGGAACTACCTATGCGCGTTCCAGAGCGTATGGTCACACAATTGCCAATAATGCAACCTGATCCAATGACGACATCATCGTCAATCACGCAACCATTGCCCAGAATTGAGTCTGATGGAATCATAAAGACACTTTCACAACAAAGCCCGCAACCTAAACGGACTGCGGGCAGACAAACTCCCCTGATAAATAGTCAATCAGAGTGTTTCCAGATAATGTTCTGCAGATTGTTTCCATGTACCATACACGGCATTTTGGAATGCATCTCTGGCAGCCTCTATGTCATTCATACTCACAAAGGCTTCGCCTAAGACATAGTAAATTTTAGCTTTATCTGAGCGGCTTCCAGAGTGAATGGCGAGTGCCTGTTCTGCAGACGAGATAGCCGATGCCCCATCGCCTTTGGTGTAGTGGGCTAATGCTGTATAGTAATGTACATCTGCATCAGCATCCATGACCTGAGTGAGGGCAGCCAGAGACGCCAGAGCGGCATCAGCATCCGCGGATGAAGCATTTCGTTTTGCGAGGGTACTTGAAGCTTCACCGATGAAGTGATCTCGGATTGCTTTTTCAGCCGCAAGGCTCGTTTTACGGTCACCTTGGGCATTTGCAACGGCTGTCCAACTCTCAATAGCTTCATCAATGAGTCCGAGTCTTCGTTGGGCAAGTCCTTGTCCATACTTGTTTTTGATATAAGTGGGGAAGATATTTTCACCGTCCACATAGTGTTGGAAGGCTGTTTCATAATCTTCGGCCCGGAATGCGGCCGTACCCAACCTGTAGTGAATCTGCGCTACGACATACCTAGAACGTTGCGCAACATCGGGGTCAGAAGCTTCGTCAGCACCGCTAGCTGCACTTATGTAAAGATTAAGCGCTTGAGTCCATTCACCACTTTTGGCAGATTCCTGTGCAGAATTAAAATCTTCTTTGTATTTCTGCGCACTCACATTGGAAGATGTGAACAGCAATGTTATGATCAATAAAGATGCAGAATAGAGAGAGCGAAGAGATTTCATTCGTAGATATTAAAAATGGTTCAGTAGTTAATTGTAACACAATCGGGAAGTAATCATGATGAAACCATCATTGATGGATGAGGTTTCAATTGCAACAGAAATTGATAAATCCTTACAATCTGATTGATCAACATACTTTCATAATTTGAAACATGGACACAAACTAATTCATATTGTAAGGACTCAATTAAATCAGTCTGGCAAAAAATATATTTGATCAATATGCGGTTAATTTTGATTTGTTGGTAAAATGCCTTATATTTGTGTTTAATGATCGTTCAGAAATTGAAAGTTGATCTTTGCAATCCCATTGATGATAGATGTCCACCAGATAGATTATGGTTTTTCAGGCCCTAATGTTCCTCGGCGGGGTGATATCGTAGCTGAAGTTAACCCTATTTTCAATTTCCAGAAGGTCCAGTATTTCCAGAAAATTTGAGAATTTTTGACTACAATCTGGAGGATTATCTGCCAGAAAGACGCTTCAATCTGACGAACTGATCACTCAGGAGAGTTTGATATTCAGGAGTTTTAGCGCCTTCATTTGGGTCGGATTGTAATCCTCAAACAAGGTCACTTCGGGGGAATTATCGGTTGTGATTTTCGGAACGCCCACTACACGACTTAACCCAGACAAAGTTTTCATCACCGACTCATAACTGGTTTCGCCATCTGATGTCGTCTTGCTTTGCACTTTCTCTTTGGCTGAGCGCTTGGCTGGCGAGACCATGTCTTTTCTTTGCGCTCTCTTGAGTTGCAAATCATCTTCTGCAAACAACATGGGCGCGAGCTTCTGACGGAGGTGGTACTCTACATAATAGGCCAACATACATAAAAAGATATGCGCAATAACCCGATGATGAATCGGGCGTACGCGCAACGACATGGATTTCATGGTTCTAAATGCCCATTCTACCGAAGATAAACGCTTGTAATCGGAGACTAATGTCTCGGGGGTCTTTTTCACACTTGACCGAATGGCATACACGCCGTCCAAGAGTTCGGCTTTTTTAATCGCTTGTTCATTGCGGCTATAGGTAAAATGTCCCTCCTTAATGTCACCCAGATTGTAGAACCGCTTTAATTTGTGTTTGCCCACAACCTTCTGGACGCGCATGCCAATTTTGGCTTCGTTTTTTAATCGGCACGGCGTCGCCGTGATGGCTTTGATAATCTTGTTAAGTCCCTCATCCGCTTTGTCCAACAATGCATCCCGTGTTTGCTTGCTCTTGGCCGCTTGTAAGGGGTTCTTGCACAGAATCAGGGTTTCATCTGGATACAAATCACACTCTAGTTCCACCAGATTCTGCTGATCAAACAAACGCATCTGAATTTCCTTCTGCTCTATAACCTCACGCATTTCCTTTTCCCGCCGCTGCTCTTTTTCTTGGTGATCTACCACCTTTCGGATCTCCCTCTTTTGCATACCCGTGATCCAATCCAGCCCCACAGGTATGATCTCCTCTTTAATCTGCTTCTGCTTCAATAACCCCCGATCTCCAACCAATATAACATGCTTTAATCCAAAGGACTCTTGAATCTTAGTAATCTGACATCCAAGCGTTGCAGTATCGGCGGTATTGCCTGGAAAGACCTCTACCGAGACGGGGCGTCCCTCTGCATCGGTGATCAGCCCATAAACGACTTGTTTTTTGCCTTTTTTCTTATCTCGGTTATGGCCAAACTCCGCGAAGAAATTTTTCTCCCCTTCCACATAACGACTGCTGACGTCATAGAGTACCATCCCCCCTTCTGTCAAATGCCGTTTGGCTAATGTGTACTCAATGTCGGCTTTGCACTTGGCCAGCTGATCCATGGCTTCATACAAGTCATCCTGATCAACGTACTTGAGGTTCAGTTGAGGGTATCGGCAGCGGTCTCTTGATTGAGCATGGTACTGGTCCGGAGTTTGCTGGCCGGGTCTAACACGCGGGCGGCAATCATCCCAAGCACCAGGCGACGAAAGCGTGAGTTCTTTGGGGCAATCAGGTCATGGATCTTGAGTTGGGTCATCATGCCCAGGACTGCGGCCACATGACCGTGGGGTTTGCTACTTCGAATCTCAAAGGCGTCTTTGATGGATTTGACCGCCGTGCCACCTTTCAAGAGGGTGCGAATGCCATCAATGATAGCCTGGGGGAGACGGGTAAGATTGGTGACGGTGAATTTAACGGATTTGCCATCAATCCATTTGGATTCGCGAATGAGCCAAGTTGGCTTGGAGTTACGATTGGGTATTTGTTCAACATACATGGACAGGATAAATTATTTGTGAGTGGATAATAATGCCTAAATATATGACATAAAATGATACAAAACACAAAAAATACAGGCTTTTTACATGGACAGGTTAAATTACGCAAAAAAAGTGCAAAAAATCGATAAATAAGCCCTAAATCCACTAAAAATGCCCCAAATATCCCTAAATGAGCGGATATTAGGGAAGAAAAATGAGGAAAATCCCGTTAAACCCAGTGAATCTGATGATTTTTAGGGTTAACTTCAGTCGTAGATCCACCAATTGCAGTTTTAATTTGGGAGAGTCTATTGAAGTCCGATAAATTTAGGAAGATTTAAATTAGCCATTGTGAATTCGTTTTCTGTCATCAAGACTTAGGGAATTTTGGATTTAATATTCTATCAGTCTGCCCTATTTGTTGTGAGAGGTTAATTCTCAAAATAGAGTCTCCTCAAAATAATTTTTGAAATGGAATTGGCTTTACTTTTACTATTTGGAGTTTGGATCGGGCTCGCTTTTGTAGTAGCTCAGATTGCCCAAGGAAAAGGCTATAGTGCTCACGGTTGGTTCTTTGTTGGATTTATTTTCCCATTGCTTAGTCTGCTTATCGTAGCCATTCTTCCAATGAGGGACAAAGAACGAGATATGCAAGCGGTTGAACGGGGTCAGAAAAAGATCTGTCCATTCTGTGCAGAGCCTATTCAGTCTGCCGCAATTTATTGCCGCTATTGTGCAAAGAGTCTAACTGACCAAGACTGATAGAAAAATCGGCCAACCCACTCTTAAAATGGGAGGCCCTGATTACTAAATGTGAGCCTTCAATCAAAGAAATGCTCAACTCTCAAAATGTCCCAGTTTTTAGTACGAGCGGTTACGGAGCCATGAGACTTGCAGATGAAAATGATCCATCAAGTGACTACAACAGACGGATTGATTTAAGATTGTTATTTGAGCCGAAGACTCAATAAAATCAATATCCACCGTATCAAGACCATTGTTATATGGCCCATATTGGTGCTTTAGTTATGGCATCAACTGAGCAGAACAGGGGTAATATCCATATGGCAATGAGGCGCAATATAGAGGCCATCTCATTGTCATATTGTATTAAAGACGGTTCTACGAGATGAGCATCTGAATTCTCATTATTCTAAAATAGCCAATAGTATGCTACTTAGAATAGATTCCCCACCTGCTGCATCCACGTAATTTCCCTGTCCAGCCTCAGATAATTCCTGTAAAAATCGCAGAGCTGCTAGTCGTTCTTCTTCTCTGAAATTAGGATTCGCTCTAACTGTGGATACGTGATGATTATCCTGCGATGAGAAATTTCTAGCAGCGACCATGGCATCATCCTCCCTGTCAGGATAGGACGCATTGTCAGTGATCACAATGATATATCGCTTCTCACTCTCAGGTCGCCAAGACATCTCAATTGCATGCTCCAATGCAGTGGTGACAGCCTCTGGTGGATCAACATTACGGTCTGCTCTGGGATCATTCATTCCAGGGGTCAACTCATTTACGAAACCTTGAATTCGGCTCATATTGGTTGTCTCAACAATGTCTATTTCATGAATAGGACTCTGATATCTCTTATCTCCGAATGCAATGATTCCTATGCCGACCGAAGGCGACAGCCTGTCTAATACGTCGGCTAAGGATGAGATTTCACTCTTCATACCATCAATCTGATTCGTCATGCTACCAGTGATATCTAAGCAGATCACGATATCTAAATGGGGAATGATTAATTCAGACTGTTCCGTTATAACCTCTACAAGTGTCTCTACCTGAGATTGTAATTCTTCAGAGCGTGATTGCGTAGATATTATCTCTCCTTTGAGGCCTTCAATCTCTCCATTGAGATCTTCAACACGCTGCTGTGAGTCCCCCGTATTTGGAAAAAAGGGCATCGCTACAATAGCCAATAAGACAAAAGCACCCATCCCCGATGCGAATAAATCCAAGGCCGACATTGAAAATACATTCAACTCTCTGCGCTGAACTTTCATTGCAGAATCGTCAATGTCAGTGATACATCCCCAAGCACAATTTTAGATCCTTGGGAAAGTGAGCGCTTTTCTCCCTGCGAAAGTTTCATGCCGTCAATGACGGTTCCATTGAGACTATTGAGGTCCTCAATCATGATGACATTGTTACTGAGACTCATCCGAGCATGACGTCTGGACACACTATTTTCAACAATCACGCCATCAGATTCAGATGAGCGACCAAGGATGAATCCAGCTGTATTTTGCGCAAGTACTTTTCCTTTCACTTTTATCCGAATTTCATTGTTGTTAAGATCATACCCATGTAGGACGACATCTTGAAAAGACGCAGATTTGCTGACTATTTCTTCTTCGGCCTTACGTAACTCATCATCTTTTTCCAATAATTCCTGCTCGGCGTCACGCCGTCTCTTCCAGAAAAGAAATAGTAGGATAGCTGCTATGAGAATGAGGACAATAGCAATTGCGCTCAGTAGCAATAATCGGCGGCGATTTTCTTCTTCTTGTGCGTTCAAAGAATCTCGGGTAGAGATATTGATCACATTTAAACTATCTATCTCTGCTTGAGCCAAGCTCGCGTTTTCAATCAAACTGTCTATCTGTGCTTGTGCATTTCTAGTATTCTCAATCAGGCTATCTCGCTCAATCTGAAGATCTTCACCCTGTTTAATGACTGAATCCTGTTTCGCTAAAGTATCTGTAATCCTTTTTTCGAGAGCGGATTTTTGAGCATTGAGTTTAGCAATTTCTTCCTCGCTTTGATTTAGATTCGCTGCACTGGAATCTTCTATACTTTTAAGTTCATTTTGTAGTGAGTCAAGATCTCCCTGAAGACTTGTACTCAATAATTGCGCCGCAGAGAGTTGGTCTTCAATCGTAGGACATGGGCCAGTGGTAAAGTTGAATGCTACACCTGATGACCTGAGAAAAGAAACCAGATCTTCAAAATTCTCGCTAACTCCAGTCAAATCCCCAAATGAATTAACCTCAGCTGAAACGACTGAAATGACCTCATCACATCGATTCATGAGTGGAACACCAATCATACTGGAATCTATGGCCATAGTGAACCGATAACGATGATCAAACCCACTACTCAAACGCAATAAACCCTCTAAGTCATCGGTAGCATTAACTGGATAATGAACCTTGGAATTTTCCTCTGGGGCGTCTATCGATAGAACATTGAAATTGCCGATAGATAAGCCCTGCACCGATAACAACGCCATGGAGTTTTGACGATTAATGACATCAGCTAAATATCGAGTGCCTGTACTTGGATCTTCAATAAAAAACTGGTCTCCCCAATCCAAGATCATTGATGAGGTCAGCAATCTATCTTCAGATACCCAAAATCCTGATGCGTGAGCGATTTCTTGTCCATCCTGATAAATTATAACCTTATAGACCGCGCACTCTGCACGAAAGGATAAAAAAGTTAACAACGTTAAGCAAGTGAGGACGCTGTGTATGAATCTTTTAAACATTGATGTGCTACCGATATCTATATACCACTAATGAAGCATTATCCTGTCCTGGCCGATCCTTCTCAGAGACATATTCTAAGATAGCATCAACAATGTCAGGGGCCGAGGGGCGGCCTGCATTAACGATGCCAATGATTTCGTCAGGAGAACAGGTTTCAACACCATCGCTAGCTGCGATAAGAACATCGCCTGGATGAAATTGGCTCGATTCTATGGGAGCGTCAACATGGCGAATCTCATCACCTAAAACTGCTGAAAGAAGGACATTGCGCTGGTTAGAGTTCTCAGCTTCCGACCAAGAGATTTCCCCAGAGCGCGCCCGCATGTCAAGTAACCCTCCAATGGAATGATCCTCATTAATTCGCGTAATTTGATCATCATGAATTAACCAGAGTGGGCTGTCTCCAACACTCACCCAGTAGATATGATGATTCACAATAGCCGTACCAATCAAGGTTGTTCCCATGTCAGATAAGTCGGGACTACGTTGCTTTTCATTGGCAAGGGCTTCATTGGCAGATGTGAGTGCACCGATAAGCCTTTCTCGGATTGTTGCATCGCCATGAGAGATAAAGGCTTCCTGAAATTCATTCACAACGGTGTCGGCGGCCATCTTTCCGCCAGAGGCACCGCCAATTCCGTCTGCTAAAACTAGCAGATAGTGATTTGCCTCCCACTGTGTGTATGAGAAGGCATCTTGTTGTGATTCTCGATGTCCTTGAATCTGGCCAGCAGCTACCTCAGCGTTCATCTAATTCTCAGACCAGGAAAATGAATCATCACACAATGCGATGAAGCGAAGTGTGGTGGAACCGATAACGATTCGGCTACCGTGTGACAGCATAGTAGGAGACAGCACAGGTTCTTCACCCAAGTAGGTCAAATTTGTCCCTAGTCCTGGCTGAATATAATAATTGTTGTGTTTGGGATCATAGGTGATGATTGAATGTGACTCACGAGAAATTTCATGATCACCAAAGTCAATTTGAACGCGTGCTTGATGCCCTCGGGCCAATGTGTTCTGGCCAGATCCTATCTGCAGGCCTATCCCTTTTCCAGGTCCATCAATAATGACAACCCACCCTACGACAGGATCGGACACGATATTTGATGATGTGGAAGCCGATGGTTGATTGATATCACTTGGCTTTTTGGAACCAATAACGACTCGTGTGACGGGGTCACTGGATGGGAAGGGAGAATTGGGTGATGACACAGGAGATACTTCTGCACCTGTGGCAATTCGGGTTGGCGGTTCCTCTGGAAGGTTCAAAGATTTTTTGAACTTTTCACTATCAATATTCACACCGCCAAACAGATCGTTACTCTTATCAGGTATGTTTGTAGGTACATCTTCGGGGAGCCCGTCAGTGTTGAGTTTCTTTGCCATGTGATTAAGATTTTTCTTCGTATAAACGGTTAATTAAATGATCCATTACATATTGCCCTATTCCATTGAGCCCTGATTCTTCACGACCTTGGGCAATATGCTGTAAAAATACAAGAATTGCAGCCATCACCAGAGCCAAAAAGGTCGTATTAAATGCCAGCCCAAGTTTACTGGTCATGGCACCGAACCACATTTTGACTGCTTCAGAATCATCCAAACTCGGCATGTTATTCGCAGATGACAATGCCATGGCAATTCCAATGACGGTTCCGATAAAGCCTAAAGTAGGAATGAGCCAGACCAAATATCGGAGCATATTGTATTTCAAATCAATCTCGTGTTGCATCAATTCCAGACTTGAATTTACAAGACTATTTGACTGGTTGACAGATTGGCTAATTTGAAATTGTTGGATTGCTCGCAGGATGATGCGCTGAAGTCGGTGGTCTTGATGTCTCTTAGATTTCTTGATCCGCCGATAAATCGGAATCAGGTCTTTAGAGCGAAGAATACTCGCATCGTCATCAGGAAGTAATCGAGATTTAAGCTGACGCATTTCAGAATTTGCTCTTGAAAAACGCATAATGATTTCAGAAATTCCAGCGGAGAACATGAGCCACATAAAGTTCTGAATGGTGAAAGGGTATACGTTGCTTCCACGGTCAAATAATACAGCTGAAAGATAGGTTTTTGTGCTTCCTACCTCAGGAGTAGGTAGTAAAAAGGAAGCCAATGTGATTAATAAAGATCCAATCGCGATGGCGACTAAAATGCCCAAAGCGCGACTATTTGATTCCTTAAGGTCAAGAAGATTTATAGTAGTCATCAATCAAGTTTAACACACATGATTAGCAATCAAACTTAAAGGCGAAAATGTTGTCTTGCGTTTTCTGATGGTTGACAGTATTTCTAAAAAAGATCATTTTTTCAAATAATTACACGCGACTCGAAAAGTGAATAAGCCTATCGCAATGAATAGAACTACGAGAATTGATGCACCAAGTAGATCGCTTTTTATATCATTGAGCAGTAATAGCCATCGAGGGCGAACTACAAGGTGCGTAATATAATAAATGGATACAAATATACCAATAAAAAAGACATACATGCTAATGAGTTGAAGGCATAACACGGCCAAATTTTTTAGGTTCTTATTCAATTTATTCTGGGAGGCGGTAGTCTGTGCTTGCCCTTCAGCATGTATTTTCGGATGAGAATGTGTGTAGTATTTAGTTCTAAAAAAGGGAGTAGTCCAAGTGAGAATCCAGAAGCCTATGGAGCTAAGCAAAGCGGTCCAGAGTGTACTACTAATGGTGTTGAGTAATTCCAGATTTTTTAGGTAGGCATTTGCAAGATCATGACTGTGATTAACCGTAACAATAACACCTATGATTGTGAGAGTTCCTCCAATCATCATTAATGAGAAATTCTTGAGGTTAACAGTGTTAAAGATTTGACGAATCTGATGAGTGGGGGGCTTTCCAATATCATGCTCTGAAATGACTGGCCTCGGTGAAATAGTTGGAGGTGTTTGTACACCAGAGTCTGACAGTATTGACAGCAGAGCGTGACAACTTTTAATCCTGTCATTCGGATTAATTGTTAAGCAGCGATCAATTGTATGCAGAAGATCATCTGAAAAGCGTCCATCTCCGATTTCTTTGGCAGATGGGAGTGGATCATGGTATCCCTGAATCACTTTTAAGACTCTTTGCTGAGTAGGCAGTGGGTTCGGAGGTGAGAAAGGTGGATTGCCACCTGCCACCATTCTCCACATGACAGCGCCTATTCCGTAGATATCCGTCCAAGGCCCGATTTCTCCATCGCCTATCTGCTCCATGGCAGCGTAGCCGTCAGAGTAAGGCGCGGATGATTTAGTGTCTTTGCTGACTTCATGTTTTGCAGCGCCAAAGTCTATCAGAACAGGAGCACGGTCTGAACTTCGTATCAAAATATTGGATGGTTTAATATCTCTGTGGCAAACATCCGATTCATGGATGGTCTGAACTCCGTTAACTAGTGGAACAATGACCTGTAGCAGGTCCTGCTGAGTAAATGGCTCACCAAGGCCTTCACGTTGTTCCAGTAGTGATGACAGTGGTAATCCATGGACAAAATCCATAATGATATAAGCGGTGCCATTGGCGCGGAATAGATCTCTGCATGTGACGATATTTGGGCAATTTCGAAAATTTTGTAGTTGTTGCGCTTCTTGAATAAATCGATCTAGATTTTCTTCAAATGCTGGCTGAGATTCAAGTTTTTTGGGGTGCACTGTATGGCCTCGCCGAATAGATAGCTCGGAAGGAAAGTATTCCTTAATGGCGACCTCAATATTCAACTCTTTGTGCGTCCCCTTGTAGACGATGCCAAATCCACCATGTCCAATGACGGATTGAATTTTATATGAATTGAGAAAGTATCCTTCGTTTAACATACTCGTTTTTCGATTCTACCACGAGTGCGATGTGCATCTCTAACATCAACAAACATTCAGGTTTTATTGATTTAGGAGCCTTGAAAGTTCAGCTCGTGCCTCTGGATGTCCTTGCTCTGCAGCAAGACGATACCATCTTATAGCTAACATGTCATTTTTAGGGAAACCTTCACCAAGGTAATAGTTGAGTCCGAGCAGGAATTGCGCATCGGCATGCCCTTGGACAGCTGCGCGGTGATACCATTTGACCGCCATCGCATCATTTTGAATGACTCCTTCACCGAGGTCATAGCTGAGACCGAGATAATATTGAGCATTGGCATCGCCCTGTTCAGCCGCTAAACGATACCATTTGACCGCCTCCCTGTCGTTTTCGGGTACACCTTTGCCAGAATCATAGACAAGTCCTAAAGAGAGTTGTGCTTCTGCATGTCCTTGCAGAGCAGCTTGTCGATACCATGTGATGGCTTGTTGATCGTTTGCAAGGACACCATCTCCAAGGGAGTAGCTCATTCCCAGATGAAACTGAGCATCGGCGTGCCCCTGGTCAGCTGCGCGGCGGTACCAATTGACGGCCTCGCTATCGTTTTCAATGACTCCTTCACCGAGGTCATAGCTGAGACCGAGATAATATTGAGCATTGGCATCGCCCTGTTCAGCCGCTAAACGATACCATTTGACCGCCTCCGTATCGTTTTCGGGTACACCTTTACCAGAATCATAGGTAAGCCCTAAAGAGAGTTGTGCTTCTGCATGTCCTTGCAGAGCAGCTTGTCGATACCATGTGATGGCTTGTTGATCGTTTGCAAGGACACCATCTCCAAGGGAGTAGATCATTCCCAGATGAAACTGAGCATCGGCGTGCCCCTGGTCAGCTGCGCGACGGTACCAATTGACGGCTTCCTGATCGTTCTCCAGTACTCCCTCGCCAATATCATAGCTGAGTCCAAGATAGAACTGCGCATCGGCATGTCCTTGATTAGCAGCTTGACGATACCATTTCACGGCCTCACTATCGTTTTCAATGACCCCTTCACCGAGGTCATAGCTGAGTCCGAGATAATATTGAGCATTATCATATCCTTGTTCAGCTGCAAGACGATACCATTTGACGGCTTCCCTATCATTTTCGGGCACACCATTTCCAGAATCGTAGATGAGCCCTAAATAGAACTGTGATTCAGCGATTCCTTGTTGAGCGGCTAATCTATGCCATTTAAGCGCTTCACGGTCGTCCTGAACTACGCCCTGACCCAGAGAATGGCTGAGACCGAGATAGAACTGTGCGTTAGCGTCTCCCTCTTCAGCCGCTAAGCGTAGCCATTTGATGGCCTCTGTATAATCTTGTTCAACGCCGTCGCCATGATAATAACGCTCCCCAAGAATAGATTGGGCTGAAGCCTGCCCACGATTTGCAGCCTTGATGATTTCCTCCAGTGTATTATCTCCGGTTATGACTGCCTCATTCTTTGTGATCATCACTATGCCGATAATGATAAAGATTAAGAGAATGCCTAAAGACAGCACTAGCGCTTTAGGAGGCAAGTTTTTGTTTTTCTGATCAGATTTTTTGCGAGATGGTTGTGCAGTAGTTTGATGTAGAGAGTCGGAGTTTATATCATTTTTTTCTCCTTGCGATGCGAAATTTTGGGGAGCGTCACGATCTATGTCATCCTCATTATTTAGAGACTCCAATAATTGCGCACAATCTTGAATACGATCTCTTACATTAATTGCCAGACAATTATCAATAGTAAGCAGAGTCCTTTCTGAAAACTGGCGTCCACCAATCTCAACAGCCGAAGGTAAGGGATCTCTTCGTCCTTGCATTAACTCAAAGGCTCTTTTTTGACTACTGTGAGGGTTTGGTGGGGAATACGGTGGATTGCCACCTGCCACCATTCTCCACATCAGGGCGCCGATCCCGTAGATATCCGTCCAAGTTCCGATTTCGCCCTCGCCGATCTGCTCCATGGCTGCATAGCCATCCGAGTAAGGAGCAAATGATTTCGTATCTCGACTGATTTCGTGTTTTGCAGCACCAAAGTCTATCAAAACGGGGGTGCTATCGGAACTCCGTATCAGAATATTAGATGGTTTGATATCGCGATGACAAACTCCTAATTCATGAACGGTTTGCAGGGCATTCAGCAATGGCAGGATCACTTGTAGCATGTCCTGCTCAGTGAATGGCTTGCCATGAGATTCTCGGCGTTCTAGCAATACAGACAGAGGTAATCCATCAACATATTCCATAACGATGTACGCGGTACCATTAGCACGAAAAAGATCCGTGCAGGTCACGATATTCGGGGAACTCCTAAACTTTTGTAGCTGCTGTGCCTCTTTAATAAAGCGATTCAGATTTTCGTCAAATGCAGATTGAAATTCAGGTTTACTGTGTACAACTACATTATCCTGTCGGATACATAACTCGGACGGAAAGTATTCCTTAATGGCGACATCAGACTCCAATTCTCTATGAATGCCTTTATAAACAACGCCAAACCCGCCATGACCTATGACGGATTGAATTTGATATGAATTGAGGAGATGCCCCTGACCTAGCATTGACTTTGATTTTATTGATCTTGATACATTTGATTGATCAAATATACTGGAAAAATAGGTATGATAGATTATATTGTCAACACAATAATCACACATACCCCTTCGCACAGATAAACAGAATTCTTAAAGGCAACTTCCAAGGTATGCAACATCAGATTGCATTGATTATTTCGGTGATATAAAAGGAGGGTGAGGTTACATTATTGAATAATCAAGACATCTTTCTATTGATGACAGAACCAAGATGATACGAGAAGTTGTGATGAATCAGGGAAACAGTGCTCAGTTCCAGCCCTCTGGTCGGTGCTCACATTGTCTATCCCATCCCCATTGACACATTATTTGTTGAAGGTGGGCAGAACCATAATTAACCAATGCAATGAGGAAGACAGCGGTGATAGTATAGAGCAACACTTCCCTGACCCATAATGGAAGGTCTTTAGGTATTGCTGCGCCAATAAAGCGAGCGGGGAAGACGACTTTAATTCTACTTCGTGTGAATGATCATCGGCAAGTCAAACAGAGAATCTTCTTTTGAATACGAAACCCTAAATTTTGTAATATAATCTGGAACATGCCGACCTCCACTTGTTAGGAGCAGGCTTTCATTCCTCTGGATCTACACTGATCCCAGGGGCTTTCAGGTCTGCGTGCTAGAGCAATCAATTTACTGCCGCTATAATCCATGTATACATTAAATATCCAATCTAATGCTTTTTTAAGTTCTGGATGATGCTGTAATTTAATCTCAACATCCTGTTCAATGATTGGATTCAAATTTGATTGTAACTACTTAGGCCTCTGGTAGGCTTGTTAGACTCCTTCAATTTATCAAGAGTAACAGGAGAGCGTCCAAATCTCTTCAACATCTCGTATATCTTAACAACTACGGGTCCATATTTCCAAGCCTGGATCTGTTTATTTGAATTATTGAACAGTGGGCGGTCAAGTCCTGCAAGTGACCAACCATGACAAATATAGGCGAGCTTAGTAATTTGGAGGGGAGCCAAACCGTCTGGCTTTTTGTTTTGAGCCTGGTTAAGCAGATATGCTACAACAAAAGGTTAGATGCAAAAGGATCTTGATCATAGGGAGACATAGATTCTGGCATGAAAATGATAAAACACGTATGTAATAATTCAAACATAATGTTTGATTACAGTTTCAAATCAACATTGAATAAATTAAGATTGAGAATGCATGATGTGGATGGGTCAATGATACATGCAATGAAATGAGCCGTATTCTTCATCCTAAATCAATCGCTACAGACATGCTAAGTTGATGTCCTTATTAAATTGTTCAGAATAGATTTTATTGTGGTAAACGAAGAACCTGAGAGGAACTCTCATTAATTTTGTATAAAATACATCCCATACCTGAGACATTACGGTATTGAGGCGGTCATTGTACAAATTCGTCACTGATTAAGAGAAAACTCTTGAACAATTCTGGAAATTTAGAATAAAAACCGTTATTTTTAAGCCTCATGAGTGTGATCATCTTGGACTTAATAAAATTTAATTAAATGATAACTCAGGGGTAACATTCAAAGAGGGATTTTGTCGTTTTGTCATGTTTAACTGATTTTAAGTAACTATCTCTTTCCTAACTTCTCAACATGAAAACTTTTGTTACTATTATAGCTACACTCTTCATTGCTAATGTTGCATATACACAGAGTACTGTTTCTGGTGTCGTCACTGATGCTGATACTGGACTGCCGCTTCCAGGCGCGACAGTCATTGTTGCAGGGACTGTGACTGGTTCTGCTACTGACGCGGATGGAAGATTTGAAATTTCTTCATTAACGTCTGGCAACTACGAGCTTGATGTCTCTTTTTTAGGGTATGAACCAGTCTCTCAATTCATTACACTTGGAAATGTTGATCTGACGGTGAATTTTACACTAGAGGCTTCAAGTCAAGCACTTGAAGCCATGGAGGTGTTCGCTTCCAGGGCCTTGAATCGTCAAACACCAGTCGCATATTCGGACGTCGAAAAATTGCAGATAGAACGCGAACTTGGTTCTCGCGATGTTCCTTTAGTTCTCAATTCAACGCCATCGGTATATAGCACTGCACAGGGGGGAGGCGCTGGAGATGCACGCGTGAATGTGCGTGGATTCAATCAGAGAAATGTTGCGGTCATGATTAATGGTGTTCCCGTTAACGATATGGAAAATGGATGGGTCTACTGGTCAAACTGGGATGGCGTAGGGGATGCAACAACGTCTATTCAGTTACAGAGAGGACTCTCAGCGGTCAATTTGGCAACACCATCGATTGGCGGTACACTCAATATCATTACCGATCCAAGTGCCAATCGTCGCCGAGTACTATTAAAGCAGGAATTTGGCAATGATGGATTCCTTAAATCAACCATCTCCGCGTCTACTGGACTCATCAATAATCGCTTTGCATTTACGGTCAATGGCGTCCGTAAGACAGGCAATGGGTACTATGACGGTACATGGACGGATGCCTGGGCTTACTATGCCGCTGCGGCGTGGAATATCAATAACAAACACAGAGTTGATTTCTATGCAGTGGGCGCACCTCAGCGCCATGGCCAAAATCTGTATCGGCAAAATATCGCAGCGTATGATCATGGTTTTGCTAGAGAAGTTTTTGAGAAGGACGGACTCGACGATGCAACGATTACAGAAATTCTTGAAACGTTTAGTGAAGGCGGACGACGTTGGAATCAGAATGTCTCCCCAGTTTCTTCTTCCTACTCCACCGAGCAGCATAATGGCTTTGGGCGTGCGACACGAAACTCAGCTGATCAGATCAATGAACGAGAAAATTTCTTCCATAAACCTCAGATCAATCTTAACTATTTTGCACAGCTCAGTGACCGCGCCTTATGGTCAAATGTGCTCTATTATTCAGGAGGCAAAGGCGGTGGAACTGGAACCCATGGGCGTATGGTCTGGAATTACAATGGGCCCTCTCGGGTCGTGGATTACGATGCAACCATAGCAGAGAACTCAGAAAATGGTGAATCTCGAGGCATCCTCCGCAATAGTCATAATGTTCAGTGGACGATCGGTGCGATTTCAAAATTAAGATATAATGTAACAGAGTCACTGACAGTTGAAACCGGTATTGACTGGCGGACGGCATCTATTCAGCATTACCGGACTGTACGCGATCTGTTAGGTGGAAGCGGCTACAGGCGATCGGATAGTGACTTTTGGCCTGATGGAGGACAACTTCTCCAGGCGGGCGATAAGTTTAATTACAACAACACCAATACAGTTGATTGGTTGGGAGGCTATCTCCAAGGCGCATACTCGGGTGACCGAATTTATGCTTATGCCATGGGCGGATATTCAACCATCAAGTATGCACACGAGGATTTCTTCCGTGATGCTGGTGATGGAAACACATTTACGATAGAAACGGATCGAATCGGTGGTTATCAAATAAAAGGCGGCGCATCCTATAAAACGAGTGAATTGATTTCTGTCTTTGTGAATGCTGGATTGGTTTCAAAAGTGCCGATTCTTGATGGAGCGCTCAATGATATTACAGGTGTCCTGAATCCAGACCCAAAGAATGAACAATTCCAATCATTTGAGGCTGGTGCTTCATTTGAATCTCCTAGCCGCACATTGAATGCCACGGTGAGTTTCTACAACACGGTATGGAATGACAGGACAATTACGCGTACGGTTGTCGTAGAAGATGGAGACGATGGATTGATAAATATTCTCGGATTGAATGCTGTACATCAAGGAATAGAAGCAGAGATTGCTTATCAACCCTTGCGCCTTATTCGCGGCGATGTTGCACTTTCAATTGGTAACTGGAGATACACAGATGATGTCTCTTCCAGATATACACCAGACAGATCCGATCCATCTACCCAAGAGACCGTTTCGCTGTATGTAAAAGATCTCAAAGTCGGTGATGCACCCCAAACTCAGCTTGCCTATGCAGTCAGCGTATTTCCCGTGAAAGGAATGTATGCCAAATTCACTGGACGCACCTACTCAAACTACTATGCAGATTTTGATCCAATCAGTCGCACAAATAGCGATCAAGCTGGAGAGTCAGTATGGCAGATTCCAGGGTATAGCGTTTTTGACATCAATATCGGATATACGATTCCTCGCCAAGTCGGAATAAGTCAAGTTCGTATATTTGCCAATGTCTTTAATGTATTTGACTCGTTTTACATTCAAGATGCTACAAATAATTCTAGATTCAATGCATTCCGAGGAAATGGTAATGGACTCAATCGCGCAGATGATGCTGAGGTTTTCCTTGGATTGCCCAGGTCATTCAATCTTGGCTTACAGGTAGTTCTCAGATAAGTTTTTAATGGCCGCTCTGACCAATATTCAGGCTATTAACCAAACAAAAAATCTGATATTGACCTATGCGAGGCCATTTCTTTTGCGCAATATCCATTCAAGCCCTAACAAGAAAACCACTATGGCTAATATCCATGGGGTTTGGTGTAGGCTAATTTCGAGTCGCTGGGCTTGATATGTAGATGTGAACAAGGTATCGGCTGAGAGAATTTCATTTAGTGACCCCAGTGAAGCGTCTGTAAAAAAATGTCCTCCGGATTGGTAGGATAACTGTCGGAGCAGCGTCTCATTGCTTGTTAAGTTGAGATATTCTATATTGATCTCCCCTACGGTGAACGAACCAGTATCCGTTCCAAGAGCAGCATCCATACGCGTTGCTTGTGCGGAGTAAGAATATGCGCCCTCTGGTAGTGAATTAACGCGGAGAGCAAATCTACCATTGCCCACATTATCCATAGTGTAGGGGTATGTTGCTCCGTCGGGAGCAGTGACTTCAAGAGTGACAATTGCATCAGGGATGGGGTTGAGGCTTTCGTCATACACCTGCCCTGTAAACATGATTGGCTCGCTTCCATCAAATACGACCTGTTCAGGTTGTATTCGTACAGGTTGATCATCTTCTGGAGTGGTTAACCATTGGATTAGATTATTGATTAACAGTGGCCAAATATTTGAATTCTCGCCGGAGTTATCGTTGCTATTTTTCCACCTCCAAGTACCAGACCCCAGAATAGCAGCAGTCCGATGTCCACCGCGGCTTCGAATCACAAATAAGGGCTCCTTTGTGGGGATTCCTCTTAGATTTGCCTGACCAAGGATGCGACTATCAGAACTAACAGACCAGCGCCCCGTGGTGGAGATTAATGGTGGCAATCGTTCCCATGAAAAACCCCGGATCGACAGTAGAGGATCTCTTGTGCCCGATGGTGTTAGTTCCATCATTGCTTCATCATAAAGGACGTTGGTTTCTCTGGGTTGCGCTGGCAACACGTCTCCAAGCATGGTTTGTAGTCGCAGTAGATCGGTCTTACGGGTAAGCATGAAAAGTAATGGCATTCCAGATTCGGCGGCACGAACTACAGCGCCGATAGAAGTATTGTCGGCTTCATTGCCAGGGTACCCAATTAATATGATAGCGTCACACTCTTCAAGTGAATCAATAAAATTTTCTTCGTAAAATCGCCCAGTTTGCATCTGAACGTAACTCTGAACCTCGCGCATCTCATCACGAGATAAAATGTTACGCATTGCAGTCAAATCAGGGTGGGGAGCTGCGCCAATGAGGCAGATGGTCTGCTGACGCTTCAGAATCCGAACCGTGAAAGTGGTGCGATTATTTTGTGTCACAGATTCATTTTCAAGTTCTGTTGTGATGAGTTGATATTGGTACAATCCTTCTTTATGCGGGATGAATTGAAGAGAAACCGTTGATTCTCCTTCGGTGATTGTGAGCGTCTGAGATGTGATCAGAGAATCTGCTACATAGAGGCTAGTGGTAATGGTTTGATTCGTATATCCTTGTAAGTGTAGAGTCACATCAAGCGGAATTTCCTGTCCTACAAAGCCGATTTCATTCGTTGTCGTTCGCGCAATCGCTAGATCGGGCTGTTGGAGTGTATCCCCTATGATAAGTGTATGGATAGGAATTCCATAATCGGTAGCTACATAAATCGGATTCCTGCCTGTATTGTACTGACCATCAGAAATTAGTAGGATACTTCTCAGGTTCTGATTCTGCAATGTATTTTTAACCTCGTTGAGCGCGTGAGCTATATCGGTTCGTGGTGCGGTATCTCTTGCGGCAGAGAGATGATCCAGGGGGCGGGTGCGCCCTCCAAATCCAAAGAAACGGGTTGTCCCATTAATCTCGGGTAACTCGTTAGGTCGTTGGTCTATATCAATACTCTGACTCTCATCAATCAACACTGCTTGTAGAGGTGGATTCGTATAGGTGGAATCTCGGTGAAAGGCAGGCTCAAAGAGCAATATCAGTAACAATGATAGGGCAAGCCCACGAAGAGCAGGAAGTAACCATCGATAGCGCCCCTGTAATTTTGGGTAACTCAGTCGGTAGGAATACCAAGTGATTAGGCCTGCGAGTGCCACCAACAGAAGCACGGGCCAAGCATTCACTTTGAATTCAATCATTTCTGTTCAACTCTTAGATCTTTCAATCACAGAGCAATTAATCAAAATGATCAGTTGAAGGCATGCCATCGCGTTCTCGGGGCTTTTAATGGGCCTCCAAAGAAACGTGATCTCATGTGGATTGACAATTCCAAATGATCAATCAATGGACTTTGAGAAATTCAAGATGGATTTTATTGTGTGGAGTCTAACAGGCACTGAATGGAATGTTCATCCTAAATGATCACAGAGTCAGTAAGATAAGCGGGTAACCGTTCCAGACTGTGTACGCCCTTCAAACTCCAGCGTATAGGCATAGACACCTGGGGTTAAATGATGCCCGTCAAATTGAACAGGGAAACCTCCCGTGCTGACAGGGCCTTCATAAACAACTGCAATCTCCCGCCCTAAGACATCATAAATTTTTAATTGAGCGTGAGAAATAGGCTCAAATGATTCAATAGTGAAATGAATCATGTCGTTAAATGGATTTGGAAATGGAGAATGAATGATGAGTTTATTAGTAGCAGGGAGTTCTTCGCCAGAGCGATTAACTACAAAAGCCTCAGCAGCTTGTATTGCGGCATTAGCATTAACGATTCCATAACCCAAGTTGTTATCCGGGGCGTCAGATTGACTAGCAGTAGAGGTAAGAATCCGCCAAACCTCTCTGGGTTTTAAATTTGGATTGACTTCAAGGATTTGTGTGACGATTCCAGCAATCATTGGAGCTGAAAATGATGTGCCGCTCGCACCGAACAATCCCCGACCAGTTGCAACGACTACTCCCGCAGCCATGCCTGATACATCTGGCTTGATACGACCATCGGCCGTAGGACCACGACTGCTGAATTCTACTATAGTTCTATTAGGATCAACGCCGCCGACACTAATCACCGAGTCTCCATCTGCAGGGGTGCCGAGGGTTTGTGGACGGGGTCCACTATTCCCAGTGCTAGTAATAGTGATGACTCCACGTTGAGTTGCCAAATCCATCGCAATTGTGGTGAGTCCAGTATCTCCGTCCAATTCATCGTCGTCATAGCTTCGTTGACCTGTGTCAAACTCTTTATATCCTAAAGAAGATGTAATGACATCTGTACCTTCTGACTCTAGCCATTCAATCCCAGCGATGAAGTTATCTTCTTCAATGTTGCGTTCATAGGGAGCACACTCGGTAACCGCAGCGAAGATGGTTGCACCATGGCCAGGCCCGATGATTGTACCTTCAAAATACCCCGTCGCAACGGATGCGACATCTAGTCCATGGTGATTCTCGCCCAAGCAAGGTTGAGATGAATCACGCTGAGTGAAGTCACGAACTTCCTTCAGCCTTCCAGTATCAGTAATATGTCTCATCCAAGGATGATCAAATGGCTCACCCCCATCGCTTTGATTAAAATTAGTGTCAAGAAATCCGAGTAAGACACCCTTACCACTAATACCTTGATCGAGCGCTGGTATCGCATTCACAATATCAAGCTGTCTACAAGATACTCCATACTTGGCTGAGGGGCAGCGTTGAGAAGATTTCTCTGCAATGACAGGAGAAATGGGGATTGAGGGTTCAACATGAGGCGCAAGGTGTTTAACAGCACGTAGTTCTTTCACGTAGGGCAATTCACGAATTTGTTCAACGTCATGTTCGTTCAAATATGCGGTGACCGCATTCATCCACCGGCTTCGCTGCTCGATTGTGAACCCTTTTTCAGAGAGGTCGTCCTCGTAAAATTGAGAGATTGGTGCGTCTTGCCATGCAAATCTCTGGGCGTGGCTTGATTCGCCGCGTAGCGCACGACGAGACTGCGCTTGATCTGTCAAATACGTACGCTCAACCTGAGTGGTTTTTCCAGATGCATCAAGTTTATCATTCAAGAAAATCCAGTACTTTGTTTTTTCAGGGCTATCTGTTTGCTGAGGATAAGCCGCGTAAGAAAATGAACATAATACAATTAAAGCAATGATGTGACGAGTCATAGTCCGATGATATTAGGTCAGAATTCTTAGGTTAGATTGATAATACGAAAGCATGAGGAAGTAGATCATTAATCTGGAAATTTTCGCTCATGTGTTCACCACGATCCATCCAGATAGTTGATTCGGGAGCGACTTCATGAATCACCTGCCTACAGGCCCCACAGGGAGTGGCATCAAATGATTTTATGCAGGAAACATAGATGTGCTTGATATTGGTTTCTCCCGCACTAATTGCTGCTGCCAGTGCAGCCCGTTCTGCACAGAGAATTTTTGTCCAATCCCCACATTCAATATTGGATCCTTGAAAATATTTGTGATCACCAGTGACAGCAATTGCGCCGACCGGGAAATCAGATTCTGGCACATAGGCATGGTGACTAGCCTCTCGGGCTAGGTGAATTCCGCTCTGTGAATCTAAAGGCTTAGGGAGATGATTGAACATGATCAGAGGCTTCTCTTTCAAACAATAAGTAGATCCTCTCTGACCAAGGATATCAGAGTCTAATTGATCTAGGGGTGCATGATGCATGACGATACTTTTTTCCTCTTCAGTTATTTTGCCGCTAACAACAACCCCAACAACATCTTTTCTTCCAACAGATGCCGCGCTGACCAGCGCAGATGTAACGGCGGGGATCATAAGAGGGTAGGAAGCATTTTCAATTTGAACTCCGCAAACCCAATCTCCATTAGACAATACAGCCAGTGCCCCTCTAGGTTGTTTGGAATAAGGAACATATGATTTTAATGAGACATCATGAGCATATTGCCGAGAAATTTCCTTGAATTTTTTCATTACACAGGAACGAAAACCTTATAAAATAGTTCACACGCCCTATGCCGGGATGGCGGAATTGGTAGACGCAACGGACTTAAAATCCGTTGGCCGCTAGGCCGTGCGGGTTCGAGTCCCGCTCCCGGTACATCGCTGAGGCGTAATTCACTTAATAAGAGGCAGTTGGCATCGTTTTCTTTGGAGGTAGAGTCCCACAGGTCACATGAAAACCTCTTCATTAATATTACACATTTTTCGCCTATATGATCAAACACGGTTGATACGATTGAAGCTTTGCATGGCTCAGGCGCCCGCGATCAAAGATGGTTTAGAATACATGTTATTGACGCAGATTTGTAGTTGAAAAATTGCCGTGTACGCTGACTTAGAATTCATAGATCCTCTTGGGAAAACCTAAATTAGAGAATACTCTCTGAGATGTGTTAACGATTCTGCTGATAGGGTCCTTATGATTATATGTAGTGCCTGACAAAAAACCCCTACTTTGGGGTGTCACAATTTTTTGCGGGGGCTTAATATACGAAATTTTTTATTAACTGCTAGGCAGACTCTCCGATTTTAGTCTCAAAAATTTTGATCTATTTCACCGATCTGTACACCTCACCTATATTTGATCCAAATTCAGTGCGCAGAGCATCAATTTGGGTTGAAATCTTTGCCGCACGGACGCACCTTTTCCACCTCCAATGGTGGAGTATTTTTTTTTGTGACTCAGACTTTTACGCCGCTTGGCGAAACGACTCTCGGTGTCGGGCCATTAACACCTTCCCGATTCGGCACAAATTCGTGGCGACCACACTTGCACCGATGCTTCGCACAAACCCCGCCTTACCTCCTTTGGTGCGAATACGTGCACCACCATGCCAGAGTTGATACAGGACTCAATCTGCGCATGCTGCCGACGTTTTCGCCGAAACTCTTCCGCCGATTCTCGTTCGAGCTCTATCTTGTTCTTATAGCCCTTTTTGGGAAGAATAACCTCTATATCCAGAGCGCTTAATGCCTCAAAATTCTGAGGCGATCAAAACTCATGGATCCAAGATTTTCAAACTCTGTCCTATACTTGGTGGCGATCTCAATGGTCATATCTACATCTGATTGCGTCCATATGATCTCCCATCCCAGAATCAAGCCATGTTGACATTGGGTGATCGCGACGGGAACCCCCAATTCCACCTGATTGGGCATGGCCTTCCCCTTGACAATCCAACGCGTATGCTCGGCGATAATAACTTCTCTGCATTGGGAATCTTTTCCCCCTCTATCACATGAACCAAATCTACCAACCGATTGAACTGCTCAATCGCCTTTTCTAATGGCGCAATCCGACTTGAACTTGGGTCAAGTTCTTTGATCTTATCCAAGACCAGAATACACTTCTGAATCCGATAGTAACAAATCAAGGTTAAGACCAGCTCTGGATTCGTCTCACGCTTCTTGGTGGTGTTGATCTCCAAATAGGCATTGTTAACCGTAATGATCAAATGCTTTAACTGACGCCAGTGTCGTACGCCCCCAAATTGAAGGCCTCCCAGGCCCAAGCTGCATGGCCAGGATGATTGAATCGCGTAATAACCGCACATCATGGGGTTCCACCACATACGAATCCGTCCGCGCTTCCAAAGGCGCATCAGGTGCAACCCCAAAGACCTCTAACCCATGATCAACGATCATCCGATTGAGGGTGGACCAAATGTCATCGGTGATCAGACTTACATTGTTGATCATCGTCTGCACACGATACAAGGACTCATGACCAAAATCACTCGTATCATTTTGTAATAAGGTGCGCATTAGCACATTCGAGTTGACCTGAAATGTCAATCGGTCAAAATCGCAATTCAGGCCAAACTTGAAGACGGCCAAGACAAAGATGCGCCAGTACGTCAACCCCGGTGTTTTGATCTGTGTTCTCTCCGATCGCCTCTTGCAGGTACATGACAATCCGATCCCGTAGATCTGTGGCCATCCAGATGGACTGCAATGCCAAGATGATTTGGGACGTGTCGTCTCTGGAATGAGGATCTACGAAAAGATCCTCAATGGAGTTCATCCCCAGTGTCGGTTCAGTGTCAAACAGTGCGCGCATGGTCAATGATGTGATTAAATGAACGGTGAAGATTTTTCAAATCTTGATCAATTCAGAAAGAAAACCCCCAGAAAAGTTCTATAAATACAGTGATATCCACCGCCACAGGAAAAGTTTCGAATTTTTCATGAAAAATCTTCAACGCCTAAAATAACCGCAAAATGAACAAGCAAACTATCGGTAAGTACTTGTAAAATATAGCCCTTGCGATCCTATGCTACCCCAGAATTAGAGTTTATTGTCAGGCACTATGTATTTTTACGAAGATGCCGTTCATAGACCAACAAAACTTGCTTCTTGAAAACTATCGTATATTCAGAAAACTCAAAAGGGGAAGTGTTGGTAGAACAATCAATTCCTTTAACGCAAATGGATTGAACCGTTAACATTATGGGGCGTATCCTTGAAAAATTTATTTTGTTTTATTGATCTGGTTCGGTTCGTTTGATTCTGTTCATTTTAATTTTACGAAAATGTTTATGACTCGCATTGCTTTGTTGTTGACAATGATTGTTGGTGTCCCATCTGGGTTTGCGTATGCGCAGATCCATGCGATCATGGAGACGGAATTCGGTATTCATGGTGCGGAGTTAAACGATTCAAAATCCCCCCCCCCCCCCCCCCATTTTTTAGCCAATCCGTGATCACGGGAGCGCAGTTGAGCGTATCCGATGCGGAGCTGTACCGTGACGCTGATCCTTTTTTCAGTGGCAGCACAGATGACGAAGCGTCTTCTACTGCAAACAAACGAACGCCCAGAAAACCCACAAACGTGACCGTTGTGCCCGGCGGATCTAGAGCTGATTGTACGGTATGGAACTGCTTCACCATATCCTGGATGCCCCAAGCCGAGCCTGGTAAACCCATCACGGAATTCGAAATAGAGGACTCTAAAGATGGATTAAGCTGGTCACTCAACTCTTCATTTCCATTTCCAGGTGGTAGCCATCGTTATCAGGTTGATAATGTTGATCCTCCTGGCACCACTTATTATATCCGGATCCGTAATCGTGACGCAGACGGTTGGGGCTTTGGTCGGATGTGGTCTCAGCCGCGACCCGCGCCATCGCCCTCTATCCAGTTGAAGGTTTGCGGGTCACCGCCGATGGGATTCATCAACATCGTCTGGGGTGGGTCGCGCCTACAGACCGTAGAAACTTGAACGAGGCAGGCTTCAAACAATACACCGTTGAGTGGTCTTCTGACAACATCAACTGGTCGGAGTTGGGGGAGATTGATTTGCAATTTAGTACTGAGTTTATTCACAGGAGTAATCAACTTACTCCAGGGGAGACGTTCTACTACCGCGTCAAAGTGACCAACACCAAGAATGAAGTCAGCGCGCCTTCGGAGGTCGTCCGTGTGACCGCGGCTACATCCAGTGGATGGGGCATCCCTACGGGGATCACAGCGACCAGGCAATCGGGCAACTCCGTTGAGGTTTCATGGACGGCGGCGACGGATCTTCCTCCAGCAGCATTTGTACGCACGTACCGAATCTTCGCGACCACCAATGGTGGGGATTCATGGGAACGAAGTGGAAATTCTGCAGCGAGTTCTTTTTTACGTACTGGCCTGCAGACCGATACATGCTACGGGTTCCGAGTTGACGGGATTTATACCGCACGCCCGTCAGTTACTTATCACAGCGATTTATCCGACGAAGTCTACGTCTTGACGGGCGATGTGACTGCACCGATTGCACCGACGGCGCTCTCGGCCACCGACGATGGCATGAGTACCTTCACGTTATCTTGGACGGCTCCGGCCAGTGACCCGTGTAGTCCGATCACGGGCTACCAGATCCAGCAATCTACTGACAGGGGCAGTAACTGGACCGACGTGATTGCCGATACGGGTAATGATGCGGTGACCTATGCCCACACGTCGCAGACGCTCAGTACCACGCGCCAGTACCGAGTGGGGGCCATCAACGCTGCGGGAACGGGGGTCTGGTCCAATGTTGTCCGCGCAGGTCCGGCCATCCGGCCTGCTGCCCCCACAGGGCTCATCGCCACGGCTCCAGATCGAACGAGCCACGACCTGTCGTGGACCGCGCCCGCAGACGACGGAGGTGCGCCGATCACCGGTTATCAGGTGGAAGCGTCTCCCACGGGCAATCCTGGGAGTTTTTCAGTGGTTCTCCCTGCTAGTTTTAGAATCGTAGTTCCGGGCTTTTCTAGACCCGTTTCACCGAGAACGACTGCGTATTATCGGGTAAGGGCCAATAACTCGGCTGGTCTTGGTGCACCGTCGAATGTGGCCAGTGCCACGACAGAGCCGATCAGCGCGCCCGCGGCCCCGACCTCACTGACGGCGACGGCCGATGGATCAACCACCATCAATCTATCGTGGACCGCGCCGACCAATACCGGCGGCGCAGCGATTACGGGGTACCAGATTGAATCGTCTCCAACAGGAACAGGGGACTCGTGGACGAATTTGGTGGACAATACCCGGTTAACCACGACCACCTATGCCCACACAGGACTCTCAGGGGGCACCACGGTTCACTACCGGGTGAGTGCCATCAACTCGGCGGGGCCGGGAATTGCGTCACAGACTGCCAGTGCCACCACGGCTGTCACCGCGCCAGATGCCCCGACCTCACTGACTGTGACAGCAGATGGACAAACCACCATCAATCTATCGTGGACGGCCCCCACCAGTACGGGCGGCGCAGCGATTACGGGGTACCAGATTGAATCGTCTCCCACAGGGGACTCGTGGACCAATTTGGTGGACAATACCGGGTTGACCACGACCACCTATGCCCACACAGGACTTGCAGCGGGCACCACAGTTCATTACCGGGTGAGTGCCATCAACTCGGAGGGGCCAGGAGCGGCATCCAATTCTGCCAGTGCTACGACCGTGATCACCGCGCCCGCAGCCCCGACCTCACTGACAGCCACGGCAGACGGACAAACCATCATCAATCTATCGTGGACGGCGCCGACCAATACGGGCGGCGCAGCGATTACGGGGTACCAGATTGAATCGTCTCCCACAGGGGACTCGTGGACCAATTTGGTGGACAATACCGGGTTGACTACGACCACCTATGCCCACACGGGACTTTCAGCAGGCACCACAGTTCATTACCGGGTGAGTGCGATCAATTCGGAGGGACCGGGAGCGGCATCCAATTCAGCCAGTGCCACAACGAGTACTTCAATAGTGATCACTGCGCCCGCAGCCCCGACCTCACTGACGGCGACGGCCGATGGATCAACCACCATCAATCTATCGTGGACGGCGCCCACCAATACCGGCGGCGCAGCGATTACGGGGTACCAGATTGAATCGTCTCCCACAGGGGACTCGTGGACCAATCTGGTGGACAATACAGGGTTGACCACGACCACCTATGCGCACACAGGACTCTCAGCAAACACCACAGTTCATTACCGGGTGAGTGCGATCAATTCGGAGGGACCGGGAGCGGCATCCAATTCAGCCAGTGCCACGACGAGTACCCCGACAGCGATCACTGCGCCCGCAGCCCCGACCTCACTGACGGCGACGGCCGATGGATCAACCACCATCAATCTATCGTGGACGGCGCCCACCAATACCGGCGGCGCAGCGATTACGGGGTACCAGATTGAATCGTCTCCCACAGGGGACACATGGACAAATCTGGTGGACAATACCGGGTTGACCACGACCACCTATGCGCATACAGGACTTTCAGCAGGCACCACAGTTCATTACCGGGTGAGTGCGATCAATTCGGAGGGACCGGGAGCGGCATCCAATTCAGCCAGTGCCACGACCGTGATCACCGCGCCCGCAGCCCCGACCTCACTGACGGCGACGGCCGATGGATCAACCACCATCAATCTATCGTGGACGGCGCCCACCAATACCGGCGGCGCAGCGATTACGGGCTATCAGATTGAAGTTTCTCCCACGGGCACCGATAACTGGACCGATCTGGAAGGGAACACCGCTTCCACGGTAGTGACCTATGCGCACACAGGACTCTCAGCAAACACCACAGTTCATTACCGGGTCAGTGCCATCAACTCGGCGGGGACTGGTCTGCCCTCGCTCATCGCGAGTGCGACCACGGAAGCCGTCTTAGCACTGACATTTGTAGCAACCATCGCTTCGCAGCGTTATCCGGCGGGAGTTGTCATCTCCGATCTTACGCTTCCGACCGCCAGCGGAGGAGTCATGCCTTATGCTTATAGGCTCTCTCCAGAAACGCTCCCTTTGGGGCTGTCTTTTGATGAATCCACACGCACCATTGGTGGCACTCCCACCCTGGTCACGGCGGCGCAAGATTTTACATGGACGGTGACCGATGCAGTGGGGACAACGTCTACAATGGAATTTACGCTGGAGATCTACGGCATCACGTTTCGTGCAAACGTTGAGAATCAATCGTATGATCGGGGGGCATTGATTGACCCTCTGGTTCTGCCCGAGGTTACTGGCGCTGAAGATCCGATTCAATACACGCTCACTCTGTTGTCTCTTCCCAATGGACTCAGATATGATGCACCTACGCGCACCATCTATGGAACCCCCGTACAAGTCACGCCTCCGGTGGAGTTGACCTACAGAGCGGTGGATGCCAATGGCGCGCAAGACAGCCTGAAATTTGGCATTGAAGTGGTCTCGCCGGTCCATCGTGAAGCCGAGCAAGGCTTGCCGCAGGAGTTGATCGTTCATTCCAGTTATCCGAATCCGTTTACCCATTCTACCCGCATTGTGTTTGATCTACCGTGGCCTGCCCAAGTGCAGGTAAACGTCATGGACATAACGGGGCGACGCGTTTACACACAGCCTGTAGCTCACCTGTCATCTGGCACAAATCAGGCCATTGAACTCCGTGATCTGACGCTACCCGCCGGGGTCTATCTGTATCAAATGACCGTCACCTCCCCAGAAGGGCACGCGTCGGTACATGTTGGCCATTTGATGAGACTGCGGTAGCAGAACGACCTTGCCAAGCGGCGGATCACCGACCAGAGAAATTTCGGTCATGGAAAGAATATGATGAAAAAGGCAGTGGAGGACTCATTTTAACCCATATTATTCACCATAATTTAGCGATCAAAACTTGTTTCTTTTAATTTGGAGATTTTTTCAACTAACCTATTTGATCCATAATATTCATGACGGAGCGATTTTCAGGGGCCTTACTAAAAACGGTTGTCTTTATTATGGTCTATGAGAAATAGATTTTTGGAACCATGCAAGCCTGAATGGTGTCCAATGATCTACGGGACAATATTTTCTCGTCATGACTGATGCCTCTCAAGTACCTGATTATGTTGCTGACCGTGGACCTGCCAGATATTTTCACGGGCGAAAACATATTATAGGTAATTTTGACAAACTTATTGATAACTCCTTGAAAATAAAACAGGGGTCAACGTTTCTGATCCAGGGTGCACCTGGTGCGGGCAAAACGGCGTTATTGGAGGAAATGGCCTTAGATGCTATGGAAAAACGTTGGGATGTCTTTAATATTAATTTAGGCGACTTATATAAGCCTGTTCATATGGCACAGACTCTTGGGCAACCCTACGTCGCTCGCAAACAGAAAGCTACGAAAGTAGACGCCAACGTATTATCGAGAGAGCACATCAAAGAAGTTGCAGGGGATTCAAGTGTGTCTCAAGTGCTTGGAAGGATGAACCCCAAACGGGGGGTGCTTTTAATTCTTGATGAAGCCCAACGAATAGGTGCTTTCACTGAAACACCGAACAAGATTGATGCCATGGAGACATTGGACAATCTCCATAATGGTGACTTTCCCCATCCAGTCATCCTACTTGCGGCAGGGTTGGGGCATACAGAAGAAGCTTTCAATTCGTTAGGAATTTCTAGATTCAAGGGAGGGTGTTTTGTGGAGTTGGGGTCAATAGACAAAGAATCAGAGCGCGCGGTGATTCAAGATTGGCTAGTCAAGGAGGGGGGAGCCAAGGGGAACCCTGCTTCATGGATAGATGCGATTGCCCAGGAAACGCATGGCTGGCCTCAGCATATTACGGCGTATGGAGATGCTGCGGCCAAGCAAATCCAGAATGATCAAGGGGAGATGATTCCAGAGGGGCTGAAGGTTGTACACAGACTAGGCACGCAGAGGCGGGAGGCGTATTACAAACAACGCGCAAGAGGGATCAGCGGAATAGAGCGCGCAGGTCTGGCAAAAATGATTCAAAGCGTTGCATATGGAAGCGGGCTTTGCAAGGAAGATATTGAAGGGTTTTTGTCTCGGGAGTACGACGATCCAGATAAAGCGAAGAGTTTGTTCAAAAGAGCCGTAGAGCGTGGAATCCTGCACAGTCAAGATGAACTGTATAGCATTCCGATTCCGTCAATGCGTAGGTGGTTGATCTCTAACTATGCCGATTCGTAGGTTAAATTCTCTAAGCACACCAGATGAATCCTATCATCATGGGATCGGGTCTTGAGAACTCTAACATTTGCCTACAGCTGTGACAGAGGTGCAGAAACAGGGGTAAAATCAGAGATTGGCGTGCGCCGTGGAAAGGCGCTTTCCTGTGATGGATGCGAACCCCACCCAACACCTGTCAATCCAGTTGGTAGAGACCTTAACGTATTATGGAGGTAACGATGTAATATGAAGCATGAAGGTAAACGGGCTACATGAGTAGTTCAGCGACCATATGGGCCGGAACGCGTCGTGAACGTTGAGCAGGCCTTGAAATGTTTAATGTGAGAGTCAACCTACTGGCAATTTAGGGAAGACGGATCTATCTTGGGAATAAGCGATATGAGCGCGCCAAGATAACTCGTCGGGGCAGTAACGCTGGCATGCATGGAAGATCAGGAAAGGAGCAACACGGGAATTCCTATCCGTGCTGATGCACAAGGCAACTGGAATCTCTTAAGGGAAAAGCCGGGCTGATAGGGTGGCGGAGTAGTCCGCAGTACTGAAGACGCGGAATAATGTCCATTGAGGAAAGGGCCGCAGGGCTGGAATGCAGATACAAGAACAAAGTGCACCGATAATAATGGCAACGCCTATCCATCGGAGGATGTCAGGGGTTCGGAGTCTGCACATACATAAGTGAAGGGAACGTCAAATGACGGCGTTGTTCGGGCTTAACAAGGCTGAACAATGCATGATGTGGAAGTCAAGATGTTAATAGGAATGTATACTTCTGTTGTAGAAACATCAAGACGAAGCATGGTGTCCCGAGTGCGAACCGTATGATTCATCTGGAGAGCCGAGTGAGGGAAACCTGCACGCTCAGTTCGGAGAGCCGGGGCGGAAACGACTTGGCGCAAGTTTGCAAGGGCATCAGATTTTTGAGTCAATTTTCAAAATAATTTACTGATTTTTTCCTAAAAATCAGTGTTTTTAGCCCAAAATCTCCCGATTTTGGGCGTTTTTTGGGGATTTGAAATTTATTTTTTCAAAAAACTCTAATGTAGTGGATTTTTCGGAATTTTTTTCGTCACCTCCGTTTAACTCCATTCATCTAACCCATTTTATCATGCTATATTCGTCCTAAATCCCGATCCCTTAAATCAGGCAAAAAAGCCAATACCTTCTCCTTGGTTGTCTCCTACCGCGTTGACGGAAACCCAAAGCAAAAGACCATCCTTAATCTGGGCCAACATTTCACCATCCCCCAAGATCAATGGCCTCGTCTCACGCAAATGATTGAAGATGATCTACGTGGAGTTCCACGCCTTCCAATGGAGGATCCAGTGTTAGAGCGCACAGGGAAGGACCTGGTTGAAAAACTCAAGGCACAGGGGTTTGATATTCATGATCCACGCGATGATCGAGACGCAATCATGACCCATGAAATTGAGCACATTGACTCGCGAACGTGTCGCATTGAAAGCTTACTGGGGTTTGAAAAGATCCTCAAAACCCTGGAGTTTAGCCAGAATCAGATTCACTGGGCGATGGGTTTAGTCACATGCTCAGTCCTGGCCGTGAATTGCAAACCCGATGATGGAACGCTCAAGTATTTTAGACTTACTCAATGCCACGGACCCGAGTCTGCGATCATTTTATAATGTTGGAGACCGTCTCTTTGGTCATCATGAGACCATTATGAATGAACTTTAACCAAAGAGTTGTTAGGCTTTGGAGATACCGTGATTTTTTATGATTTGACCCATACCTATTACATGGGAAGTGAACACGGGCCACTACTCAAACATGGACGCAAAAGCGAAATGATTGCTTATTGGTGACGCTGGCCTTGGTTTTAGATGGGTCTGGATTCCCTCGCAAGGCGAAGATTTATCCTGGCAACGCCAGTGAGCCTCACACACTCAAACAAGCGATTGATCAACTGGATCAAAAGAATCTAACGGTCATTATGGATGCCGGGATCGCGACAGAGGAAAACCTGAATTACCTAAGAAATAAGGGGTTTGACTGGCTGTGTGTTGAGCGGAGTAAAACGCCGACAGTGCCAAAGAAAAAGCCTCACAAAACGACAACAAAAAGTCGGGCGTGGACGCTTGGGGTGAAAGGTCGAGAGCAGCGTGTGTATTTGCACAGTCAAACCAAACAGCACAAGAATGATCAGATCCTTCCGCCATAACTCCCCATAATACTGATAGATTCGCTCGGGGGACGGATCCTCTAAACTCGTCCAGACGCCATGTAACCCATCAAGCTTCTTGTCTTTTTCAATCGCGGCCTCAGTGACGCCATCTTGCTCTCTATGAAGAAAACGCCCTGCGCGCCCCGTCCCTTTGACTCCGCGGTTCTTGACGTTCTCAATCGCCTTGTCCCGTAACTTCACATCCCGTGCGGCTTTTTTCGGACAATATCGTAGAATCAGACGCCGACCTGCAAGTGTGTGCTCGCGGACCTTACGCCCCGTTGGTAGGGCCTTCCACGACGTATCTTGGCCTGCGTCTGCACGTTGTTCAATGAGCGTAAGCGCGCCGCCACCACATAATCACAGTTCCAACTTCTGAGTAAGGCTAAATTATCTTTACTCAACATCCCCCCACCACAATCATCTGATCCAAATCAAACCGCTCACGGAGCTTGGTCATGGCGGGTTCCAGCGTCTTTACATCGGTGGTATTGCCAGCTCGTAGGTCACTGGAAGCCCCTCTTTGGTTTGAATTAACGCCAATACCACCTGAACCCTTTGTGGCTTTCCATCTTTACTCTATCCCTTCTTACGTAGCTCATCTGAATTCTCGCTGGCAAAACTCAGCGTTGTAACATCAAAAAAGAGCACCGTTAATTTTCCCCCAAGCCGTCCCAACGTTTGATCTGATATACGTTGCTTGAACGCCATCATCGGTGACCGCATCCATCATCCTGTAAAACTTCTCCACCTCAACCCCCGCATCCTTAGACATCTTTCGGCTATGGCCCAGTTTACTCTCCCTAGGTGTGGCCAGACGCAGTAACACCGCCTGCAAGCGTCGCGCCATCAAGAATCAAACACCTCTGCAAACCCCATCTGATCATACCGCTCACCTCATGAAAGCCCAAACATATCCGTCGTATCTCATGAAACTTCCGCGCATCCTTTATCACCAGAGTCTTATCCTCGCGCTTCTTCGTTCTGGCTGCCACCACCTCATCCACATACGACTCTGCGGGAAATAATGTGGGATGGCGCGCCTTCTGGATCCGCGCCAGTTCCAGGTAGGCGATTTTGACCAGCCCATCCACCGCATCTGGATGCACACTTCCCATGTGCCGAATCATGCGAATCCGCCTGATTGCGGTAACTCTCAACAATCTGGACTGCAATGTTTTTAGTGGTTTTACGCTTGAGTTCTCTGATAAACATGAGCACCTATATTTACACATATACGACATAAAACCAAAAATGAACACTACACGCCATAATCACCGAAAAACCGCCCGAAAAACTATATAAATAAGGGGTTTAAAATCTCAAAAATCTGAAACCGTTGAAGTCGGGATAATATTCATGACGGAGCGATTTTCAGGGGCCTTACTAAAAACGGTTGTCTTTATTATGATCTATGAGAAATAGATTTTTGGAACCATGCAAGCCTGAATGGTGTCCAATGATCTAAAGGACAATATTTTCTCGTCATGGCTGATGCCTCTCAAGTACCTGATTATGTTGCTGACCGTGGACCTGCCAGATATTTTCACGGGCGAAAACATATTATAGGTAATTTTGACAAACTTATTGATAACTCCTTGAAAATAAAACAGGGGTCAACGTTTCTGATCCAGGGTGCACCTGGTGCGGGGAAGACGGCGTTGTTGGAGGAAATCGCTCTGAATGCTATGGAAAAACGATGGGGAGTCGTTAAAATAAATTTTGACGATTTGTATAATCCAGTTCACATGGCGCAGACTCTTGGCAAACCTTATGTCTCGCGTAAGCAGACGTCTATCAAAGCGGATTTAAAATTATTGGGGGCAGGACATCTAGAGGAAGTTGCAGGTGAGGCAGGTGTATCTCATGTACTTGAAAGGATGCATCCCAGGCGGGGAGTGCTTCTAATTCTTGATGAAGCCCAATATGTTGGTCGTTTCTATGACACCCCAAATGAGGTTCTGGTGTCGTCAACATTAAACAGGATTCATAATGGTGACTTTCCCCATCCAGTCATCCTACTTGCGGCAGGGTTGGGGCATACAGAAGAAGCTTTCAATTCGTTAGGAATTTCTAGATTCAAGGGAGGGTGTTTTGTGGAGTTGGGGTCAATAGACAAAGAATCAGAGCGCGCGGTGATTCAAGATTGGCTAGTCAAGGAGGGGGGAGCCAAGGGGAACCCTGCTTCATGGATAGATGCGATTGCCCAGGAAACGCATGGCTGGCCTCAGCATATTACGGCGTATGGAGATGCTGCGGCCAAGCAAATCCAGAATGATCAAGGGGAGATGATTCCAGAGGGGCTGAAGGTTGTACACAGACTAGGCACGCAGAGGCGGGAGGCGTATTACAAACAACGCGCAAGAGGGATCAGCGGAATAGAGCGCGCAGGTCTGGCAAAAATGATTCAAAGCGTTGCATATGGAAGCGGGCTTTGCAAGGAAGATATTGAAGGGTTTTTGTCTCGGGAGTACGACGATCCAGATAAAGCGAAGAGTTTGTTCAAAAGAGCCGTAGAGCGTGGAATCCTGCACAGTCAAGATGAACTGTATAGCATTCCGATTCCGTCAATGCGTAGGTGGTTGATCTCTAACTATGCCGATTCGTAGGTTAAATTCTCTAAGCACACCAGATGAATCCTATCATCATGGGATCGGGTCTTGAGAACTCTAACATTTGCCTACAGCTGTGACAGAGGTGCAGAAACAGGGGTAAAATCAGAGATTGGCGTGCGCCGTGGAAAGGCGCTTTCCTGTGATGGATGCGAACCCCACCCAACACCTGTCAATCCAGTTGGTAGAGACCTTAACGTATTATGGAGGTAACGATGTAATATGAAGCATGAAGGTAAACGGGCTACATGAGTAGTTCAGCGACCATATGGGCGGAACGCGTAGTGAACGTTGAGCAGGCCTTGGAACGTTTAATGTGAGAGTCAACCTACCGGCAATTTAGGGAAGACGGATCTATCTTGGGAATAAGCGATATGAGCGCGCCAAGATAACTCACCGGGGTAGTAACGCTGGCATGCATGGAAGATCAGGAAAGGAGCAACACGGGAATTCCTATCCATGCTGATGCACAAGGCAACTGGAATCTCGTAAGGGAAAGGCCGGGCTGATAGGGTGGCGGAGTAGTCCGCAGTACTGAAGACGCGGAATAATGTCCATTGAGGAAAGGGCCGCAGGGCTGGAATGCAGATACAAGAACAAAGTGCACCGATAATAATGGCAACGCCTATCCCTGCCTTGTTATCAATACTTATATTTGACAATAAAACTTTTATTGCGTATTATTGTGTTATTCTTCACTTTACTATGCAAAAAATGCAAGTACAGCAAACCATTTTAGCGACTCTTCGGAGCGATTTGCCGACCTTGTCCGAGCTCGTCACCTCAAATCAGGACAAGAGTCGTCAGGCTCTCGGGAAACTGATTTGTTCAAAGTTCAAGTTGTTGAATACCAAGGGACGACCTCGTATTTCCGGTTGCATGAAGGCGTTATATGTTCTGGAAGAGGAAGGACATGTTTCGCTTCCCAAGCCTCAGACGGCTTCCTTTGTTCGTGGTCCGCGTCTACTGGAGGAAAGCGTTCCAGCCCCGGTTGACGTTCCCGCAGATGTGCGGCAGATTCAGGATTTGGAGATTCTTCTGGTCACGGGTTCGCAGGCTCGTGCAATCTGGAATACGCTTCTCGCTCGGGAGCACCCAAAAGGAACGACTACATTTGCGGGTGCTCAGGTGCGGTATTTGATTCGGGGTACCTGGGTGCGGTGGGCTTTTCCGCCGCGGCATTGCATCTAGGGACACGCGATGCCTGGATGGCATGGGATCTCAGCACCCGTATGCAAAACCTGCATCGTGTCGCGAACCTCAGTCGGTTTTTGATCCGCCCAGAGATTCGTTGCAAGAATTTGGCGAGTTCCATCTTAGCACGCGTTCTGCATCGGCTTCCCTCTGATTTTATGGCCCGCTATGATTATGCGCCCTATGTGGTAGAAACGTTTGTGGGTCCAGACTACGATGGAACTTGTTTTCGGGCTGCGGGATTTCACTATCTAGGGCGTACAAAGGGACAGGGACGGCATGCGTCTGTTACGGATGCGCCCAAGTCAAAGAAAAAGATATTTGCCTATGAATTGGATCCAAACTGGCGGACACACCTGGGGGTTCCCTTTGTGGACTTATATCCGCGTCTGGAGCCGGGCACTGGATTGGATGCGGACCACTGGGCGAATCAGGAGTTTGGCCGTGCAGAGCTTGGGGATCGTCGTCGCACGGCCCGCTTGGTCAAAAGTGTACGTCTGATGGCCAACACGGTCGGTACACCTAGCACGGCATCTTCCAAGCGCGATTCCGCGGCACTTCAGGGGTACTACAGGTTCTTTGCAAAGGCCGATGAACTCGGCATTTCCAATGAGGATATTCATGCCCCGCATTTGCAACGGACCATTGAGCGAATGCGAACCCAACAGACGGTGCTTTTTATTCAGGATGGCACCAAACTCTCGTTCACGACGCGAACCAATACAGAGGGCTTTGATGTCATTGGAGAAAACCAGACCAGTGCAAAGGCCTACGGAATTCATCTCCATGCAACGATTGCCGTGAGTGCAGAGGAAGGACTTCCATTAGGGATCGTGAACTGCAGTTATGGGAAACAGACCCCAAAAACACAGACTTGGCTGGATGGACTGCATGCGGTTGAGAAAGCCAGCGAAACGCTGCCTCGCAAAACTCGTGCAATTTGTGTGATGGACCGAGAGGCCGATGCATTTGAGATTTTGTCCGAGCAGCGCGCCTTACAGCGAACCGAGATTTTGGTGCAGGCCAAACATGACCGTGTGCTGGACAAGTCCAAAGACACCCGACTTTTCAGGACCATGCGAAAGGGATCGCCTGCCGGGCTAGTAGAGTTGAAGGTGGAGGATTTGAGTCGTCGGATGAAATCGGGGCGTGTGACCAGTGAAGGTCGGCCGGGCCGAAATGCGCGTATGGAAATTCGCTTCCGTAAAGTGATGCTTCCCCCAACCAAGGATCCAGCGCAAGCCCCCATGCCCGTTTGGGGGATCCATCTACGTGAACTTAATCCACCTGAGGATGCAAAGCCGATTGAATGGTATTTGGTAACGACACAAGAGGTTACAAGCCTGAAAGAGGCACAGCAGATGATTAACTATTACAAGTTGCGCTGGCGTGTGGAAGATACCTTTCGGGTGCTCAAGAGTGGCTGTAAGGTAGAAAAGCTACGGTTCCAGAAACCAAAGGTCCTGCATCGGGTCCTGACGGTATACATGATTATTACCTGGCGCATCATGCTAATGACTCTAATGGGACGTGTGGCGGGGGACTTGGAGATGGAGGTGTTTTTCAGAGGATCCGAGGCGAAGATGCTCCAAGTCTATGCTGAGAATTATCGACTTCCTGTTCCCACAAACGTATCTTCGGCTATCCTGACGGTGGCTATGATGGGGGGCTATATGAACCGTAAACATGATCCACCGCCCGGTCATGAGATCATGTGGCGTGGCTATTCAAGTTTGCAGATCCGCGCCGTTGCGTATGAGGAGTTGGAAGCCATCGGTAAAGTAAACTGGTAGAGAATCCGTCTGTGTAGACCGGTTGATTCAAGAGTATTTTTCCAGCACTTCAACTCGGAAATCATGCTGAAATGGAATGGTTTGGAAGGCTATACCATACAAATTCTTGAAATTTGTGATGGATCTTCGCATACTTAATTGTCAAAATATACTTTTGGCTACAGGGCAGGCCTATCCATCGGAGTCTGCACATAACATAAGTGAAGGGAGCGTCAAATGACGGCGTTGTTCGGGCTTAACAAGGCTGATGTGGAAGTCAAGATGTTAATGGGAATGTATACTTCTGTTGTAGAAACATCAAGACGAAGCATGGTGTCCCGAGTGCGAACCGTATGATCCATCTGGAGAGCCGAGTGCGGGAAACCTGCACGCTCAGTTCGGAGAGAGGGGCGGAAGCGACTTATGGGAGCCTGACTGAGGACCAAATCGAAAGCGATAGAAATTCCACAGGACTCTAAGAGCACCGCGCCGCCCCTCGACTCTACCATTGTGATTGAATCGGAGTATTTGGGAAAATCGTCACCATGGGAACCATAGGCTTACAAATGGTTAAGATGTCTTCATACCAGACAGATGAATAGGAACTTGACTTATTTGCCATTTAGACGCGTCGCTGTATTCGGGGCTGGAACGATGGGTGCACAGATTGCAGGTCACCTCGCCAATGCAGGTGTCAATGTCTTACTACTAGATTTAGCGGCTTCTGACGGGTCTGATCCGCAAGCGCTAGTCAAACGGCGTCTTAAGGCCGTATCAAAGCTGAAGCCTGATCCCTTTTTCACCAAGGCCTCTTTTGATAGAATCCAGTGCGGTACGATTGAGCATGATATTGGTAAGATTTCAGAGGCCGAGTGGATCATTGAAGCTGTCATAGAGCGACTTGATATTAAACTTGGGTTACTGGATCAGATTGAAAGCCATGCTCGGGATGACAGCATTATCTCAACAAATACCAGTGGCATTCCAATACACACCCTTGCGCAAGGACGGAGCATGGAGTTTAGACGACGTTTTTTGGGAACTCATTTCTTTAATCCTCCTAGATATCTACGTCTACTGGAAGTGATCACTCATGCGGATACCGATCCCAAAATACTCAACAAAATTGAGTGGTTTGCGCGTGTTCATCTTGGAAAAGAGATTGTCATGGCCAATGATGTTCCATACTTTATCTCAAATCGAATTGGGATGTATGGAATGATGGGCGCAATACGACAGTATGTGGATGGATCTTACTCTATTGAAGAAATTGATACCCTGACAGGGCCGCTGGTAGGTAGGCCTAAATCTGCGACATTCAGAACTGCAGACCTTGTAGGACTAGATGTTATGAAGCTTGTTACTGAGAACCTGTATGATAGTGTGCCTCAGGATGAGAGTCGTGAGCGTTTTGTGGTTCCTGATCTAATAACTGAGCTCGTAAAACAAAAATCTCTTGGCGCTAAGACTGGTGCAGGATTTTACTGCAAGCAAGCTGGAGAGATTAAATCTCTAAATCTCTCGTCTATGCAATACGAGGCACCGCAAGATTTGAATCTCGGAGATCTTCGCCACATCAAGTCGGCAGGCACACTCGCTAACCGACTGGTTGCCTTATATAACGATCAGGGGCGATCTGGCACGTTTTTTCGAACAACCATGCTGGATTTAATGGCTTATGCTGCAAGGCGTGTGGGTGAAATCACCGACAATCCAGCAAGTATTGATAGAGCCCTTTCGTTAGGTTTTGGATGGGAAATGGGTCCCTTTGAGACATGGGATGCATTAGGATTTAACTCTGTTCGACAAGCGATGATAAGCAATGAGATGGAGTTACCTCAATGGGTCAAAGACATGCCATTCCAATCTTCTTTTTACAATGGCAGGACAGATCAAGTTTATATTCCAGCCAAAAAAGAATTTGTGACGCAGCGAGTTCCTGGGTCTATTCAATCATTAAAATCTATTAAGCTAGATTTAGATGGAGACCTGTGGGCTAACCAAGAATCTGGATTGATAGATCTAGGGGAGGGAGTTGCTCTGTTTGAATTTCGATCCAAAGCCTGTACATTGGGATCCAAGGTGATAGAAGGTTTGCTTGAAGCCATTGATTATGTTGAGCGCAACTCAGATTTCTGTGGACTCGTCATTGGTAATGAGGGAATGCACTTTTCCGTTGGTGCGAATCTCGCCGAAATGGTTGGCGCCGTCCAATCTGGAGACTTTAAGCAAATTGATCAATATATTGCCCGCTTTCAGGGAACGATGCAACGTGTTCACTATGCCCTAAAACCCGTCGTGGTGGCGACGCATCAGCGTGTTCTTGGCGGCGGATGTGAGCTGATGATGTCGTCCCCGTTTCCGGTAGCTGCGGCTGAAACCTATGCGGGTTTGGTGGAACTGGGGGTTGGTTTAATTCCAGCGGGAACTGGGACGATGAGACTTGCGGCCAAAGCAAGTAAAGAAAATCATGGGTATGAGAGCAATCTACTTCTAAAAGTCATGAGTTATTTTGAAGCCGTTGCCAAGGCCACCGTCTCAAGTAGTGCCGAGCAAGCCCGTGATTTGGGCTTTTTACCCAGGCATGCATGTATCCCCATCAATAGTGCCTCGCGTTTTTACGTTGCCAAGCATGAGGTATTGAGACTTTCTGCGCAAGGGTACCGCCCTCCAGTTGAGGAAAAAATCCGTGTTTTAGGACAATCAGGGGCTGCTGCACTGAATACTGCAGTCTATCAACTCCATCAAGGCAAATTTATCAGTGATTATGATCTGTATCTTGCAAAAAAATTAGCACATGTATTCACTGGCGGACAGTTGAGCGGAGTGTCAGATGTGACGGAATCCTACCTTTTGGGTTTGGAACGGGAAGTCTTCCTCAGCCTATTAGGGCAGCCAAAAACTCAGGAGCGCATCGCTGGAATTCTTCAACATAACCGACCTGTTCGCAACTGATCAGTACCATGAAATCATCATCTGTGATTGTCACTAGTCTACGCACCGCCGTCGGGCGCGCCAAGCGAGGTGCCCTCCGTATGATGCGGCCTGAGGCTATGGGGGCAACTGCAGTTTGGTCTGCCATAGATCAGACCCCAAATCTAAGCCCCGAAGATATAGATGATGTTCTGATAGGATGTGCATTTCCCGAAGGCTCACAAGGTATGAATCTCGGACGGATCATTGCAGCAAAAGCAGGGCTTCCAGATTCTGTATCTGGTGCCACCATTAACCGCTTCTGCTCATCAGGGCTCCAAACCATTGCCATGGCCCATCAAGCCATCACCTCGGGGCATGCCGAATGTATAATTGCAGGGGGGACTGAGAGTATGACACTGGTGCCAATGAGTGGTTATTATTTCCAGCCCGATCCTGCTATTGCTGACCAGATCCCCGATGTCTATGTTTCAATGGGTAATACCGCAGAGAATTTGGCTGAAAAATACGGGATCTCCCGTGCGGAACAGGATCAGTATGCATTCAAATCTCACCAGCGTGCTCTGTCTGCACAGTCTGAGGGGTTATTTGACGATGAAATCGTTCCGATAGAGGTCAATGCGGTCATGTTTCAAAATGGCTCAACCAAATCTATATCCTATCAATTCAGAAAGGATGAAGGGCCGAGATCCGATACGAGTATAGAGGCGCTCAGTGGGTTACGTCCAGTTTTTAGAAATAAAGGTAGCGTGACCGCTGGAAACTCATCTCAAATGTCGGATGGTGCAGCGGCATCCGTGGTGATGTCGGAAGAAATGGCACAACGTCTGGATGTTCAACCAATGGCTCGAATGTTGGGGTTTGCAGTCGCTGGAGTCTCTCCAGAGATTATGGGTATCGGCCCTGTTCCAGCCATAGAGAAAGTCTTAAAGCAGACTGGACTGCATCTAAGTCAAATCGGATTAATTGAGTTAAACGAAGCCTTCGCTGTTCAAGCCCTAGCTGTGATCAAAGAGGGGCACCTTGATGAATCAATTGTAAATATCCATGGAGGCGCTATCGCACTTGGACACCCACTTGGATGTACCGGTGCAAAGTTGACTGCAACGCTGCTCCATGCAATGAAGCGTCAGGGTATTCAATATGGCATGTGTACCATGTGTATCGGAGGTGGAATGGGTGCTGCTGCCATCTTTGAAAATATGGATTAGGATGTGACATCCTAAGCGCTTATTCTCCGAATTGGTGATCATGGAGTACGATTGCATTATTGAAGCGCTGGCTTGGTAAGCCCAGATAATCAGGTGATTGATCATATGATTCTTTTAGATGAATTTTACTGACACTAAGCATCCACAGTCACTTGATGATAACTAAGGGAATTATATCGCAAAGTAACAACGGGTGGAACCTTTTTGGGTGTGGCGGGTGTAACAGACACAATAGGATAGAGGAGAATCTACCCTATTGCTTACCATAACATCAACGTACACTTGACATCATGCCTGTTCAAAAGGCTTCTAACCCTTCAGATTCAAACTGTTCCTGTCGGGGGATAGAGTATCGTTTATGCCCTGATACACAGTACAAAGCCCTGCTACTACATGGACTGATCGGGGCGTGTTTATATGTGTGGAATGTGATCTTGAAACAAATCAACAAAGAAGTTGAGAATCAGGATGCTGAAAACCCATACCTCTTTTTATGCATTAATTAAACGATACCCTCTTTTGCCTAGAGAAACGCGTTGGTGATTGATGTACTCATCTGCTATTGTTCGTTATACATTGAAAGGACAGGCAGAGGCTTGGCAAGCTTGCTTCAAGGGATTACGTGACCATCCTACGTTTCACACTAAATACAAGAATAAATCGTTCACTGCTCCAAAAGGAACGTTTAAGATTGTAGACGATAACATTTACATTCAAAAGGTTGGGTGGATGAAGATGCGTAGACACGGTGGTAATCCTTATCCAGATGCTGAACCTGTTGAAGTGACCGTGAAAAAAGACGGACGGTACTGGAAGATGAGCGTAATTTACAAAGTCACACATCTACCAGAGAAGGTGGACGATGGCAAAGAGATTGGCATTGATTTGAATACCTATAACATCTCATATTCCTCAACGGATGGTGAACAGGGCATGTTACCGCTCCCTGACTTAACGGATAAGGAGATTAAGATTCGTCGGTGGCAAAGAAAGTTAGCCCGACAACAGAAAGGGTCTGGTAGATCCTTGCGGACAAAGAGAAGGATTGCCAAGTGGAAGCGAAAACAGAAGAACTGCAGAACGAATGCGGCACATCAACATAGCCGTAGATTGTCCAATAAGGCCTATACGTTGAAACGTGAAGATCAAGACTATGTCCAAGTGCACGGTTGAGAACCCTGGAACCAATGTGAAGGCCAAAGCAGGGTTAAACCGCGTCATTCTCAACGCTGGATGGGGACGGTTCAATACCTATTGCGATTACAAGTTTGGCAACGTGATTCTTGTAGATCCGAAGTATACCAGTCAACGCTGTAATCAGTGTGGTCATACAGATAAAGTCAATCGCAAGACGCAAAGCAAGTTTAAGTGTATGGCTTGTGGCCATGCGGATATAAATGCATCTGCGAATGTGTTACAGGCCTCCGGGATTGGGGCAACTGCACGTGTAGGAGCGTTCTCGTTAGAGACTCCTATGAGCCGTGAAATGGATCTGTCAGTAGCTATATGATTTGTTACTTATGGATATAATTCCCATCATTAACGCAATGGCATAAACTATCATGGAACGATTTGGATATGATCTTCTCACGCTGTGGCAAGCGGCTGGAATCGGGGTAGCAGCCGCGTTATTTCTCGCTTACTTTGGAGCAAGGATATGGCTATGGGGCGGTATAGCCATTTTGCTCACTTTGGTTACAGGCGCTCCACTGTGGGGCATCACCCTCATAGCACTAGTTACCATAGTGTTTAGTGTCCAGATACTTCGAAGGTTACTGTTCACGCGCCATGTAATGAATTTTATTGATCGTATGGGGTTATTGCCAGCGATCTCTGATACCGAGCGGGTAGCTCTTGAAGCAGGTGAGGTGTGGGTAGAAGGAGAATTATTTTCTGGAAACCCAGATTGGGATCAAATTCGTGCAGCACCTTATCCTGAGCTGAAACCTGAAGAGCAAGAATTTCTTGACGGGCCAGTGAATCAATTATGTAATGTCGTAGACGATTGGAAGGTATGGGCGGACCGTAAGTTTTCAGATGAGACATGGCAACTGATGAAGCAGTTGAGGATATTTGGTATGATCATTCCGAAAGAGTATGGTGGACTTGGACTATCGGCCATGAGTAACAGTGCAGTTGTTATGAAATTGCAGTCTCATTGCGGTCCACTTGCAACCACAGTGATGGTACCAAATTCACTGGGGCCTGCAGAGCTACTGGTTCACTATGGAACCGAGTCTCAGCGCCAGAAATATCTTGAACACCTTGCTACGGGGGAGTTTTTGCCTGCCTTCGCTTTGACAGAGCCAGGAGCAGGCAGTGATGCAGGTGCTATACAGGCCAATGGGGTTTTGTTTAAAGATGCATCTGGAAATGTTATGATTCGCCTCAACTGGGAAAAGAGATATATCACTTTGTCATTAATTGCAGATTTGCTTGGGCTTGCATTCAAGTTGCAAGACCCCGATAATATCCTCGGTCGAGGGAAAGATCTTGGAATTACATGTGCACTTATTCCATCCGATACGCCTGGAATTAAGCGGGGGCGAAGGCATGATCCGCTGGGTGTCCCCTTTGTGAATTCACCTTTTGAAGGTCACAATGTGGTTGTTCCTTTGGATGTAATCATTGGTGGAGAGAAAGGCGCAGGTGCTGGATGGAAAATGCTGATGGAATGTCTAGGGGCAGGGCGTGGAATTTCGTTGCCTGCAACGGCTGTTGGAAGTTCAAAGGTCGTGTATCTGTCTGCATCAGCTCATGCCGCGATCCGACAGCAGTTTGGATTGCCGATCGGTAAATTTGAGGGGATTGAAGAGCCGCTGGCTAGGATCGGCGGGATGGTGTATCTCATGGACGCTGCCCGCATTTATACACTCGGTGCCATTGATAGTGGTAAGGTTCCAGCGGTAGTCACGGCCATCCTTAAGTATAACTTGACCGAACTTGCTCGGAAAATTGTCAATGATGGCATGGATATAATGGGTGGGAATGCAATCTCTTCTGGTCCTAGAAACACCTTGGCACATCATTATCTTAGCAACCCAATCGCTATCACGGTTGAAGGGGCAAACATATTGACGAGGACACTAATGGTTTTTGGTCAGGGGGCCTTGCGTTGTCATCCGTGGGCCTACAAAGAGATTGTGGCATTAGCCGATAAAGATGCTGTTCAATTTGATCAAGCATTCATCGGTCACTTAGGGCATGCAGTACGCAGTGCGGCTCGTTGCCTATTATTGGGCATGACTCGAGGGCATATCGCAATGGTTTCGGGGCCAAAACATGTACGCCGCTATATTCGACGATTAAATTGGGTATCGGCGTCATTTGCATTTTTGACAGAAATAGCGATGGGCTCACTTGGGGGTGCCTTGAAGCGAAAGGAGAAAATCACAGGTCGTTTTGCAGATATTTTTTCATGGATGTTTTTAGCTTCGGCTACTCTGAGACGATTTGAAGCAGAAGGGTTACGCAAAGAGGATCTACCTTATTTCCAATGGTCTATGGACTATGCTTTGTTTGAGATACAGAAAGGATTTGAGGGTTTACTTGCAAACATGAAAATTCCAGGTCTTACTTGGATTGTACGAGGTCCTGCATTATTATGGCATAGACTCAATAGTTATGGGCAGGGGCCTTCGGATCATTTGGGTCATCAAATTGCGCAACTCATGCAAATCTCTGGTCCACAGCGTTCACGAATTGCTGCAGGAGTGTATTTGGGTCATGATCATTCATGCGGACTCGCACGTCTTGAGCATGCTCTTTCGCAGCTGGCTTTGGTTCGTCCACTTGAGGCTAAGGTGTCAAAAGCCGTACGTTCAGGTCAGCTTGAACGCAAGCCAAAGAGCACGCGATTTGAGCGCGCCCATGCAGTAGGGATCATTTCCAAAGAGGAGCTAAGCCAGACCCAGGTCATTTCCAAACTCACATGGGAAGCCATCCAAGTTGATGATTTTGATGAGTCAACCTACTTGAGACATCATACATCTGCGTAATCATCAAAAACATGATCATCCACACGATCCTTGTTCTTCTACATATTCTGACTGCATCGGCGTGGTTTGGGATGAGTATGCGTCTGGGGAGTCAGGCAAAACTTGTAGCAACAGGACAACCAGCGGTTGCTCTTGATGGAGTTCGTACCATATCGCTAATGGGCATCATGTTGATGGCTACATTTGTTTTTTCCATGACACTTTTAGTCGTTGGTGGAGGCTATCCTGGTCAGACGCAATACCATATTGCATCCACATTGATTGTCCTTCTTCTGGTAGTACAATTTGTCTTTCTACGTCCTGCGTGGAATCGCTTATATGATTCGGTTGAATTCAATCGTAGCAATGGGGGATCTAAGGGTGTGGATGCTTCAGGTCATGTCCGAAAAATTTCAATAGTCACTGGGGTAGGGCATCTACTTTGGGTGATACTATTGGTGCTTATGTTTTGGAACAGGTTGACGATTTAATCATTAAATCTTATCAGTAGACTGTGATACATCCGTTAACTTAATTCATATTCATGGCAACTGATCGTATGAACGAGAACTGGCAGCAGGTGTGTAGCCAGATTCAGTCAATTTGGAATGACGCTGAGCTTGGGGAAAAAGAAATGAACAAGGCGCGCGGCAATATGCGCAAGATGGTTCAGCTCATTCACGAGAAGACTGGAGAACCCAAAGACGAGATATTTCAGAAAATTAGCGCGATCATTTGATTGCGTATGGCATTGTGTTTTTTTGAGGAAACCTCAACGGTGTTTTGCACACTCTGTTATGCAATAAGACGATCAGTCATCAATCGTCTTGCCTAGTTGGAGAGGACGCATCGTCAAAATCTGATGGATACATGTCTGACTCGTCAAGATCAATCTGTGTAGCAGTTGAGCCCTCAGAACTCTTTTCTTCCTGAAACATCCATACACCAACTTCTTCAGCAGTAAGTGAAGCATGATCTCCGTCACGGCTAGAGTTTGACTGAGATGATAAACGAATCAAGTTGGCAAGTTCCTTAAGCATCCATGTGCTATGGGTAGTGACAATTATGCGGACACCTGCATTCACAAGTGCCGCGAGTTGGCGAGTCAAGGTGATTTGCATGGATGGATGCAAATGAGCTTCGGGCTCCTCAATAATTAAAACATCTCCTTGATCTACTCTATGGCGCAGGTATAATATGATTGGTGCAAGCTCGGATATCATTGACGATGTATTCCGTAATGGTAATGATGCATTATATGCGTTTGGCTGATAACTAAACTGAGGATAGTTTAGGGCATCTGAATAATCAACTTTGATAGCACCTTTGAGTATGTCATTTTCAATCGCACTGCAAATAGTGATAATTTCTTTTGGGCGCAACTCAATCTCTGAAGGAAATAGATTTATAGTCTCTGAAAATAGCATGCCTTCTAAAAAATCTACTAAGACCCCAGAAGGTAGTGAGTTGGTGAGCACTTGATATTCGCCTGTAACGGAAGCCCTCTTTAGGATAGAGTTGACCACAGACTTATGTGCATGCATGACTCCAGTTCGATTCGCAGGGAGATAATAGGCAGATTGTCCGAATCGCCCGTAGAGGCTTCTGGATAAATGATAGGCAATAAATTCAAGGAGTTGAATTCGGCCAATCCATGTCTGAGGATGATCATTGGGTAAACTATTTTCAAGTTCTAACTTTGATGAATACAGCCAAGTCAACGGAGGTGGAATGATTTCGGAATTCTCCCTCCGAAATATCAGGGGCATATTTTCGGGCACAACCGTTGAAGTCTTATGGTGACCTGCTTCCCACGTCAGATGATGTTCAAGGGGTTTAGCATTTTCAAATGGTCGGATTCGTAACGTCACTCTGGAAGGATGATTTGCCCCCCAGCGACGAAGTAATTCAGTATTAAGCCCGAAGCATCTAATAATTTCATCACTTAGCCCAAAACCAGTAGATTCACCAAGCATCTGCCGTAAAGTATGCGCAAGTGGTTCCGGGATGCTAACGTCAACTGGATCTTGCGGGTCATCTAGTTCTATTTTCTCTAGGTGTTTTCCGATAATTGTGAGTGAATCTCTTAACTCTGCAGTGCCGTCTGGCAATTCTGAGCGAAGCAATCTACGTAATTCACGCTGAGATCTTAAAAAGAATCTTGAATGATCAGAGCCAAAATAGCAATGTAACGCGTAGATCAAGATTGCTAAATATGATTTTCCAGTATTTGTTGGTCCCACAAATACTGTTAATGGACGAAGATCAACATTTGCATGCTGAATCGCTCCAAAATTTTCTACACTAAGTTGAGGAATGTCTGTAATTGTTGACATGGCAAAAATTGATTAAACAATAAACTGGTTTTGGGATCTCAGATAAGACTATCGTAAACCATTCCAACATGATTTTTTTAGGAAATTATATACGTGATTAAGCAACCTTGCGTTCCTTTTTTCGGTTTTGGTTTCAGTACAGCCTTTGATATTGCTTGGGCCGGGCTTCAATTATATCCCGCCGTTGTTCAGTCTCCTTTTTAGGTTTACGTTTTGCCATTTCTTGTAATCGATTAGTGAGTAGTCCTTGCCATGTATCCCCGTTTTTTGCTCTCCTTACGAAGTCCAATCAGCGTGTAAACATTGTTCTTTAATTTATTACAGGGGCCACAAAGAAGAGTACGGTTGCTAATGTGATTAATGCCTCCTGATGATCTGGGGGTGTATTATGGTTAATCTCTAAGTCCCATAATATTCATGACGGAGCGATTTGATCTGAGAATTGATCATTTCTCATGAGTGGTTGAGTTTTGGTTGTCAGATTCAGGATTTCGGATGCAAATTTGATGATTTTGACACTGACTGTAGCGATTTCCCTCTATTTTTTAATTGTAATATCGGCAATTTCACTGCAATTCGTACCGAATGGGCATACATCTCCCATGGAATGAATTTTCCTATTTTTCAAACGATCTAAAAAAACTCGGATGAAGGGGTGCTAGGGGCAGGACGCCGCCTTCCGCTTTAACTTTTCAAAGTTGTCCCCAAATTGTTTCCCGCGTCCACGGCCGACTGGGTAATGCGAACCTGATATAGCGCCCACTACGAACGATCACAGCCCCGACTTTGAGCGTTCCCCAGCTACTACGGATCTTATGGACGCGGAGTTTACTACGAATCAAATGCGCCATATGAAGCGCAAGCATCGACAGAAACAAGTGGGCCTCAACGCGGGACTCAGCACGGTGATAGATGGGACGTAATCCTAACTCCGATTTCATTGAGCGAAAAGTCTGTTCAATCTCTGATAATCGCCAATAGGTGCGTGCAATGGTCTCACAGTCCCAGTCGGTGTGGCTCGTGCGTAACACATAGCATCCGTCTGTACATTCATCGTAAGCCGACAGCTTACGCATCTGGATTCGTTGGACTCTCTTGTTTGTTGATCACCTTGACCTCATACTGGTAGGATACCTTTTTGTATTTCTAGGTCAGGCGTCTCACTTTTTTTCTATGACCTGACCCTTCTTCGGCCGACCTTTCACAGAAAGCCCCTCATTGAGATACGTAATCGCTTTCTCAAATTCTGTGCGCTTTTTATCAAGGATTTTGTACTGTTTTGTTTCACTATGCAAATACACACGCTGCTCTTGATCAAGCGTCCACGCCCGACTTTTTGTTGTCGTTTTGTGAGGCTTTTTCTTTGGCACTGTCGGCGTTTTACTCCGCACAGCCAGTCAAACCCCTTATTTCTTAGGTAAGTCAGGTTTTCCTCTGTCGCGATCCCGGCATCCATAATGACCGTTAGATTCGCTTGATCAATCGCTTGTTTGAGTGTGTGAGGCTCACTGGCATTGCCAGGATAAATCTTCGCCTTGCGAGGGAATCCAGACCCATCTAAAACCAAGGCCAGCGTCACCAATAAGCAATCATTTCGCTTTTTGCGTCCATGTTTGAGCAGTGACCCGTGCTCACTTCCCATGTAATAGGTATTGGTCAAATCATAAAAAATCACGGTATCTCCAAAGCCCAACAACTCTTTGGTTAAAGTTCATTCATAATGGTCTCATGATGACCAAAGAGACGGTCTCCAACATTATAAAATGATCGCAGACTCGGGTCCGTGGCATTGAGTAAGTCTAAAATACTTGAGCGTTCCATCATCGGGTTTGCAATTCACGGCCAGGACTGAGCATGCGACTAAACCCATCGCCCAGTGAATCTGATTCTGGCTAAACTCCAGAGTTTTGAGGATCTTTTCAAACCCCAGTAAGATAAGCGCTTTCAATGCCAACATTCTCCTCCAACGGTTCGCGAATCAATGTGCTCTATTTCATGGGTCATGATTGCGTCTCGATCATCGCGCGGATCATGAATATCATAGCCCTTGACTTTGAGTTTTTCACCATCTCCTTGCATGTGCACTCAGCTCTTGATCCTCAAATAGCAGTCGTGGAATCCCTCGTAAATCATCTTCAATGATGACGATGCCATTGATCTTGGGGGGGGGTGAAATGTTGGCCAGATTCAGGATGGTCTTTTGCTTTGGGTTTCCGTCAACGCGGTAGGAGACAACCAAGGGGAAGGTATTGGCTTTTTTGCCTGATTTAAGGGATCGGGATTTAGGACGAATATAGCATGATAAAATGGGTTAGATGAATGGAGTTAAACGGAGGTGACGAAAAAAAATTCCGAAAAATCCACTACATTAGAGTTTTTGACAAAAAAAACCGAAAAAAAGCCCAAAACCTGGTGATTTGGGGCTAAAAACACTGATTATCAGAATCAGTAAATTATTTCGAAATTTCTTGAAAAAATCTACAAAGCTTGCAAACTTGCGTATAAGATCATCGTTCGCCAAAAAATCTTCAAATAATGTCACTTTGATCTGCATGGATGGGCTGAGTCGTTAAAGCAGTCAAAACGTACTCATCTGACAAAAATTCAGCAAAATAGTTTACGAAATCATGTTTGAGAATAAGCACCGTGGGGGCGCCAATAGGGGAGTTTTAGACTTAGTGGGAATTGCTGATAAGTGCTAATTTTTTGGTTCTACATGAACAGGCTTCTGTAACACATAATTCAGATTATTCTGTTTCTATATCTGGACACTTACAAAAAAGCCTTGTAGGACCGAGATTGAGTTGTCATCCATGGACATTGCCTTGATTCGATATAGGTACGGTCCAGAGGAAAGTTGGAGGCCGCTCAGTTCCACTTCTTGCCCCCAGCCTGCGCTGAGGTGAACTTCTTTGGGTGCAGCTACATGCCGCCCAGTGACATCAAGAATCTCTATCTGTACTTGCGCAGGCCACGGCAGATCAACCCCCAATGTTGTAGCACCTTGAAATGGGTTTGGGTAATTTCCTGCGACGGCAAATTTTGAGGGTAATGATGATGTTGATTCTGCGAAACTTGGCGCTGAAACATTGATGTTAAAATGGAGACTACGAGACTCTCCATTTATTGATGTTGCAGTATAAGTATATTTGATTGGAGCGGAGGTGGGAGCGGTTGGAGTTCCTAAGATGGTTTTTGTTTGAGCATTATACCTCAAGCCAGAAGGTAAACCTGGGGTTAATGTGTATGTGATTGGAGAAATTCCATATGCATCGGGAAGCTGTAAAGGGATAATAGGTATAGAAAGAGTATATCTCTGATTTTTAATATCTTCTCTAAAATTCGGTATTAGTTTAATTAATTCCATATTTCCAGTATAATATTGTGCGTCATGAGAATCTATAGGGAATGTTAACATGAAGCGCATGTCTTTTGAGATATCACCAATAACACTCCTGAGTTCATAATGGTGCACGAAATCAATGTGCCCCTCCTGGTACATACTTCCCTCAAGTCCATATATTGACATACGCTTAGGAAAGCGGCCAGGATTGTGGCGGTCCCTATTTGGTTTTGGGTATTTTACCGACGTTAAGTCGCCATTCAATATTCCTATGTATGATCCGTCTGGAGAGAATGATAGTTCAAATGTGGCTTCATGAGAAAGCCCTGTATATAGCACGCGGGTATCTGTTCTCAGATCAATAACTTTAAGAAAATCCCTCCTGCAACCGCGGCAATCCCGATAACTACCAGATAATTCAGTTGCTAAATAAGAACCGTCAGGAGAAACAATTAATTTTTTGGGAATTAACCGCGACCTGTTAGAAATAATTCCCCAATCAGCAGTATTACTAATTGAGATTTTATTAATTTCCTTACCTGTAGATGGTTGCCAAACTCGGCCTACGTAATAGTCATAGTCTAGGTTATAGATCTCTATATCATCTCTCTCTATCCCCATCAAGCTACCATCTGGCAAAAAAGCCAACAAAAACGAATCATTAAAAGATTCAGTTTCACGTGGACAAAACTTTTCCCCTCTGTGTATCTTTCGTACCTCCACACCCTTATTGACATCCAACAATCTAATTTCATTGCATAATCTATAGGCTAATAGGGCACCATCTGGCGAAAATGCTGCGGAATATATATTACCCCTGTATGAAATGGCATGACGCGATGACTCTGTGCCAGTTGAAATATCCCACAGTGAGAGGATTACATGTTCGTAAACCCTGTTAGATTGCATACGACCCCAATGGGAAATCGTCAATACGTGACTGTTATTAGGTGAGAACTGAATATCTGGCTCATCATTACTCGGCGGATACCAAACTGCACCTCCTATTTCTCTGGGCATTCTGAATTTTACTACTGGATTGCCTGTGGCTACATTCCGTACCACTATTTGTCCATAGTTGTTTTCACCGGGTGTTACAAAAAGTTTTCCATCGGGGGAGAATATTGCGAACTCAACCCCAGGTTTTTCCCAGACCCTCTCAAACTGTGCGATGGAGAGGGAAGGAAAAAGTACAAGCAAGAGTAGCAGATGTCGCATGAGTATGTGTCATAGTTAGTGGGAGTATCAAACATAGTGAATAATATGGGATTAGTGCTCTTTCCAGTTTGTCTGGGAATAAAAATTAGTAAATAGTGCCTGACAAAAAACCCCTACATTGGGGAGTCACAATTTTTTAGCAGGCACTATGTAGTGCCTGACAATAAACTCTAATTCTGGGTTAGCATAGGATCGCAAGGGCTATATTTTACAAGTACTTACCGATAGTTTGCTTGTTCATTTTGCGGTTATTTTAGGCGTTGAAGATTTTTCATGAAAAAATCGAAACTTTTCCTGTGGCGGTGGATATCACTGTATTTATAGGACTTTTCTGGGGTTTTTCTTTCTGAATTGATCAAGATTTGAAAAATCTTCACCGTTCATTTAATCACATCATTGACCATGCGCGCACAATTTGACACTGAACCGACACTGGGGATGAACTCCATTGAGGATCTTTTCGTAGATCCTAATTCCAGAGACGACACGTCCCAAATCATCTTGGCATTGCAGTCCATCTGGATGGCCACAGATCTACGGGATCGGATTGTCATGTACCTGAAGTTAACCCTATTTTCAATTTCCAGAAGGTCCAGTATTTCCAGAGAATTTGAGAATTTTTGACTACAATCTGGAGGATTATCTGCCAGAAATATGCTTCAGTCTGACGAACCGGTCACTCAGGAGAGTTTGATATTCAGTAGTTTTAGCGCCTTCATTTGGGTCGGATTGTAATCCTCAAACAAGGTCACTTCGGGAGAATTATCGGTTGTGATTTTCGGAACGCCCACTACACGACTCAACCCAGACAAAGTTTTCATCACCGACTCATAACTCATGGCGGTTTCGTCATCTGATGTCGTCTTGCTTTGCGCTTTCTCTTTGGCTTCATCTGAGCGTTTGGCTGGCGAGACCATATCTTTTCTTTGCGCTCTCTTGAGTTGCAAGTCATCTTCTGCAAACAACATGGGCGCGAGCTTCTGACGGAGGTGGTACTCTACATAATAGGCCAACATACACAAAAAGATATGCGCAATAACCCGATGTTCATTGCGATGATGAATCGGGCGTACGCGCAACGACATGGATTTCATAGTTCTAAATGCCCATTCTACCGAAGATAAACGCTTGTAATCGGAGACTAATGTCTCGGGGGCCTTTTTCACACTTGACCGAATGGCATACACGCCGTCCAAGAGTTCGGCTTTTTTAATCGCTTGTTCATTGCGGCTATAGGTAAAATGTCCCTCCTTAATGTCGTCCAGATTGTAGAACCGCTTTAATTTGTGTTTGCCCACAACCTTCTGGACGCGCATGCCAATTTTGGCTTCGTTTTTTAATCGGCACGGCGTCGCCGTGATGGCTTTGATCATCTTGTTAAGTCCCTCATCCGCTTTGTCCAACAACGCATCCCGTGTTTGCTTACTCTTGGCCGCTTGTAAGGGGTTCTTGCACAGAATCAGGGTTTCATCTGGATATAAATCACACTCTAGTTCCACCAGATTCTGCTGATCAAATAAACTCATCTGAATTTCCTTTTGCTCTATCACTTCACGCATTTCCTCTTTCCGACGCTCCTCTTTTTCCTGGTGATCTACCACCTTTCGGATCTCCCTCTTTTGCATACCCGTGATCCAATCCAGCCCCACAGGTATGATCTCCTCTTTAATCTGCTTCTGCTTCAATAACCCCCGATCTCCAACCAATATAACATGCTTTAATCCAAAGGACTCTTGAATCTTAGTGATCTGACATCCAAGCGTTGCAGTATCGGCGGTATTGCCTGGAAAGACCTCTACCGAGACGGGGCGTCCCTCTGCATCGGTGATCAGCCCATAAACGACTTGCTTTTTGCCTTTTTTCTTATCTCGGTTATGGCCAAACTCCGCGAAGAAATTTTTCTCCCCTTCCACATAACTACTGCTGACGTCATAGAGCACCATCCCCCCTTCTGTCAAATGCCGTTTGGCTAACGTGCACTCAATGTCTGCTTTGCACTTGGCCAGCTGATCCATGGCTTCATACAAGTCATCCTGATCAACGTACTTGAGGTTCAATTCTTCGTTGAGGGTATCGGCAGCGGTCTCTTGATTGAGCATGGTACTGGTCTGGAGTTTGCTGGCCGGGTCTAACACGCGGGCGGCAATCATCCCAAGCACCAGGCGACGAAAGCGTGAGTTCTTTGGGGCAATCAGGTCATGGATCTTGAGTTGGGTCATCATGCCCAGGACTGCGGCCACATGCCCGTGGGGTTTGCTACTGCGAATCTCAAAGGCGTCTTTGATGGTTTTGACCGCCGTGCCACCTTTCAAGAGGATGCGAATGCCATCAATGATAGGCTGAGGGAGACGGGTAATATTGGAGATGGTCGTTTTGACGACTTTGTTACCAACGCGAGTAGAGGTTCGGATGAGCCAGGTTGGTTTAGAGTTACGGTTCGGAATTTGAGAGACGTACATGGGTACATAAAGAGTTTGATTATATCTAAATATACGACAAAAACCTATCTAAATATGCAAAATAAAAAATTTATTTTAAATAAAATACATGGGCACACACATTTTAGAGAGTAAAAGCCAAAAAAACCACCGAAAATCGGCTAAATCAGACGTTTAAGGGGACAAAATGCCAATATCAGGGCAGAAATTGGCGCAGATCAAGAGAAAATAGAGATGCGTTGAACTAAAATAGGCCTATCTCAGGTGAAAATAGGGTTAACTTCAGATGTACCTGCAAGAGGCGATCGGAGAGAACACAGATCAGACTACGGGGCGCCCGGGTTTGACGTACTGGCGTATCTTTGTCTTAGCCGCACTAAAATTCGGGCTTGATTATGATTTTGACCGATTGACGTTTACGGTTAATGACTCTGCGCTCATTCGCACCTTATTACAAAATGATACGAGTGATTTTGGTACGAAGTCCTTGTATCGTGTGCAGACGATTATCAACAATGTGAGTCTGATCACCGATGACATTTGGTTGACCCTCAATCGGATGATCGTGGATCATGGGTTAGAGGTCTTTGGGGTTGCATCTGATGCGCCTTTGGAAGCGCGGACGGATTCGTATGTGGTGGAAACCCATGTTGAGACCCCCATGATGTGCGGTTATTACGTGATTCAATCATCCTGGCCATGCAGCTTGCTTCAAAAGCCTGGGAGGCCTTCAATTTAGGGGCGTACGACATTGGCGTCAGTTAAAGCATTTGATTATTACGGTTAACAATGCCTACTTGGAGATCAACACCACCAAGAAGCGTGAGAAGAATCCAGAGCTGGTCTTAGCCTTCTTTAAGATTTGTTGCTATCGAATTCAGAAGTGTATACTGGTCTTGGATAAGATCAAAGAACTTGACCCAAGTTCAAGTCGGATTGCGCCATTAGAAAAGGTGATTGAACAGTTCAATCGGTTGGTAGATTTGGTTCATCGTCGTGTGATAGAGGGGGAAAAGATTCCCAATGCAGAGAAGTTATTATCGCTCCATGCCGAGCATACGCGTTGGATTGTCAAGGGGAAGGCCATGCCCAATCAGGTAGAATTGGGGGTTCCCGTCGCGATCACCCAATGTCAACATGGCTTGATTCTGGGATGGGAGATTATATGGACGCAATCAGATGTAGATATGACCATTGAGATCGCCACCAAGTATCGGACAGAGTTTGAAAACCTTGGATCCATGAGTTTTGATCGCGGATTTTGGTCGCCTCAGAATTTTGAGGCATTAAGCGCTCTGGATATAGAGGTCATTCTTCCCAAAAAGGGCTATAAGAACAAGATAGAGCGCGAACGAGAATCGGCGGAAGAGTTTCGGCGAAAACGTCGGCAGCATGCGCAGATTGAGTCCTGCATCAACTCTTTGGAACAGCATGGTGGTGCACGTATTCGTACCAAAGGAGGTAAGGCGGGGTTTGCGCGAAGCATCGGTGCAAGTGTGGTCGCCACGAATTTGTGCCGAATCGGGAAGGTATTAATGGCCCGATACCGAGAGTCGTTTCGCCAAGCGGCGTAAATTACTCTTCATTGAGTCACAAAAAAACTTACTCCACCATTGGAGCTGGGAAAGGTGCGTCCGTGCGGCAGAGATTTTAGGCAAAATCGGTGGCCTATGCACTGAATTTGGATCAAATATAGGTGAGGTTTGCAGATCGGTGAAACAGATCAAAAATTTCACGACTAAAATCGGAGAGTCTGCCTAGCAGTTAATAAAAAATTCGTATATTAAGCCCCGCAAAAAATTGTGACACCCCAAAGTAGGGGTTTTTTGTCAGGCACTATGTAGAGTACCACCTCCGTCAGAATCTCGCGCCCATGTTGTTTGCAGAAGATGATTTGCAACTCAAGAGAGCGCAAAGAAAAGACATGGTCTCGCCAGCCAAGCGCTCAGATGAAGCCTAAGCGCAAAGCAAGAAAACATCAGATGACGAAACCGCCATGAGTTATGAGTCGGTGATGAAAACTTTGTCTGGGTTGAGTCGTGTAGTGGGCGTTCCGAAAATCACAACCAAAGTGACCTTGTTTGAGGATTACAATCCGACCCAAATGAGGGCGCTAAAACTCCTGAATATCAAACTCTCCTGAGTGACAGGTTCGCCAGATTGAAGCGTCTTTCTGGCAGATTGTAGTCAAAACTTCTAAAATTCTCTGAGAATATTGTATTTTCTGGGAATTTAAAATAGGGTTAACTTCAGATATATTTTCACTCATGAACACAAGTCTGAATCTAAATGGTAGATATGTGTCATATTGCTGAATTTGGAACATTTGTTTGAAATTTAATATAAATTGTCTACCCATTACTCCAAACGCGTTGTTTTTTCTTCAATCATGAATAATACTCATTTAATTTCTCCTTTGGATATTGGTGATTTTTTCTTGAGATCATCAGAGGGCAATGGTATTACCAATCTGAAACTCAACAAATTGGTCTATATTGCTCATGGGTACTACTGGGGCAATGTAGATAAGCCTCTTATTACTAATGGCGAACTTGCTGAGGCATGGAAATATGGTCCAGTCTACCGCTCTATCTACAACATATTTGGCCGATTTGGTGCAGATGTGATTCCCGTAATGTACGCTGGTATGTCAACCCGAGTTGAGTCTTTTGGTGAAGATAAAACGGAGTTTCTTAATCTTGTGTGGGAAAGATTCAAAGATGTATCGCCGTGGGAACTTGTGCAGATGTTACACAAAAAAGATAGTCCATGGTATCTTATTTGGCATCGTGATCGAGGTAAATATACTTCTGGCCTTTCCATCCCAGATTCTCTCACGAGAGTATATTATATCAATTTGATCAATAGATACAAAGAAAATAATGGGGAATAGTAATTACTCAGTGCCACAACTCCTCCCAGATGACTATAGTCCATCTTCAGAAAACACTCTGGATCATCCCCAAAAATATTTAGCAGAAAAACCACCGAAGAGGTGGTGGGGCAATCCGTTTCTCAAAGGCTTTGCTTACACATGTGGAGTAGGTCTGGCGGTGTTACTGTTCAGCATTCTTGGTATACTTATCAATTATTTCTGGCCAAAGTTTGATTGGATCAGTATAATAAATTGAAAATAAAATATCTGGTTATACCACTATTTGTGATAGAACCAGATATACCTGAAGTTAACCCTAAAAATCATCAGATTCACTGGGTTTAACGGGATTTTCCTCATTTTTCTTCCCTAATATCCGCTCATTTAGGGGAATTTGGGACATTTTTAGTGGATTTAGGGCTTATTTATCGATTTTTTGCACTTTTTTTGTGTCATTTAACCTGTCCATGTAAAAACGCCTGTATTTTTTGTGTTTTGTCTTATTTTATGTCATATATTTAGGCATTATTATCCATTCACAAATAACTTATCCTGTTCATGTATGTTGAACAAATACCCAACCGTAACTCCAAACTAACTTGGCGCATTCGCGAATCCAAATGGATTGATGGTAAATCCGTTAAATTCACCGTCACCAATCTTACCCGTCTCCCCCAGGCTATCATTGATGGCATTGGCATCCTCTTGAAAGGTGGCACGGCGGTCAACTCCATCAAAGACGCCTTTGGGATTCGCAGTAGCAAACCCCACGGGCATGTGGCTGCAGTCCTGGGCATGATGACCCAACTCAAGATCCATGACCTGATTGCCCCAAAGAACTCACGCTTTCGTCGTCTGGTGCTTGGGATGATTGCCGCCCGCGTGTTAGATCTGGCCAGCAAACTCCGGACCAGTACCATGCTCAGACCGCTGCCGATACCCTCAACGAAGAATTGAACCTCAAGTACGTTGATCAGGATGACTTGTATGAAGCCATGGATCAGCTGGCCAAGTGCAAAGCAGACATTGAGCGCACGTTAGCCAAACGGCATTTGACAGAAGGGGGGATGGTGCTCTATGACGTCAGCAATCGTTATGTCTGAACTTAACCCTATTTTGGCGAATTTCAAGACTCCAGAAGCAACCATGATTCCCACTTATGACTAAATTTGTAGGTTTTAAGAAAAAAAAGTCCCACTTTGTAGCTTTTTGAGCAAAATTAGGGCAGCTTTCCCACCTTGTTATCCCACTTTTAACCTTTTTATATCATTAGATGTGTGCCCATGTAGACACGACAAAGTAGACTTAATAATTTCTGAAATATTGCATAAACTCCTTGAATTAATCAGGCTTTTCACATAATAAGATGTAATTTTTCAAGCATTTTAATAACTCAAAAATAAATAGGGTTAAGTTCAGTTATGTGGAAGGGGAGAAGAATTTCTTCGCGAAGTTTGGCCATAACCGAGATAAGAAAAAAGGTAAAAAGCAAGTCGTTTATGGGCTGATCACCGATGCAGAGGGACGCCCCGTCTCGGTAGAGGTCTTTCCAGGCAATACGGCAACGCTTGGATGTCAGATCACTAAGATTCAAGCGTCCTTTGGATTAAATCATGTTATATTGGTTGGAGATCGGGGGTTATTGAAGCAGAAGCAGATTAAAGAGGAGATCATACCGGTGGGGCTGGATTGGATCACGGGTATGCAAAAGGGGGAGATCCGAAAGGTGGTAGATCACCAGGAAAAAAAGCAGCGCCGGAAAGAGGAAATGCGTGAAGTGATAGAGCAAAAGGAAATTCAGATGAGTTTATTTGATCAGCAGAATCTGGTGGAACTAGAGTGTGATTTATATCCAGATGAAACCCTGATTCTGTGCAAGAACCCCTTACAAGCGGCCAAGAGTAAGCAAACACGGGATGCGTTGTTGGACAAAGCGGATGAGGGACTTAACAAGATGATCAAAGCCATCACGGCGACGCCGTGCCGATTAAAAAACGAAGCCAAAATTGGCATGCGCGTCCAGAAGGTTGTGGGCAAACACAAATTAAAGCGGTTCTACAATCTGGACGACATTAAGGAGGGACATTTTACCTATAGCCGCAATGAACAAGCGATTAAAAAAGCCGAACTCTTGGACGGCGTGTATGCCATTCGGTCAAGTGTGAAAAAGGCCCCCGAGACATTAGTCTCCGATTACAAGCGTTTATCTTCGGTAGAATGGGCATTTAGAACCATGAAATCCATGTCGTTGCGCGTACGCCCGATTCATCATCGGGTCATTGCGCATATCTTTTTATGTATGTTGGCCTATTATGTAGAGTACCACCTCCGTCAGAAGCTCGCGCCCATGTTGTTTGCAGAAGATGACTTGCAACTCAAGAGAGCGCAAAGAAAAGACATGGTCTCGCCAGCCAAGCGCTCTGATGAAGCCAAAGCGCAAAGCAAGACGACATCAGATGACGAAACCGCCATGAGTTATGAGTCGGTGATGAAAACTTTGTCTGGGTGAAGTCGTGTAGTGGGCGTTCCGAAAATCACAACCGAAGTGACCTTGTTTGAGGATTACAATCCGACCCAAATGAAGGCGCTAAAACTCCTGAATATCAAACTCTCCTGAGTGATCAGTTCGTCAGATTAAAGCACCTTTCTGGCAGATTGTAGTCAAAAATTCTCAAATTTTCTGGAAATACTGGACCTTCTGGAAATTGAAAATAGGGTTAACTTCAGATATATAAGTGAACTCAAACTAACACTTGGATAGGTATCGCCGTTATACGGTTATATTTTTTGCACAACCGTAAATGATGTAAGATTGTGAGAGGGCACTTATACTGCCCCAAAAATATGTGGATGGGTGGCTTACAACTGATCATCCTTTTGACTCTTGAAATACTTCTGTATATTCTCTGCTAGTGAGGATCCAACAAGATTTTTGAGGACGATCTCATCGGCATCCCGAGCCCTGCGAACCGAACCAAATGCACGAATTAGTTTCTACATTGTCTTTGGCCCAACACCAGGGATATTGACCCATAATATTCATGACGGAGCGATATGATCTAGAATTGGGAGGCATCTGGACGTAAAGATTGAGACATTTCAAGAAGATAGAGCGTTGAGTATTTGACAAATTTACCGTCTAATGGTTCCATTTGAATTCTGTGTACGTGAAGTGGAATTAAGATAGAAAGTAAACAATAGAGCTTTAAGCATCATACGGATTAGTTACAGTAGGGACTGATCAGCAGTAACTTGGTCTGTGTCACTGATTCAATTAAACGATTTGAGGGTGCAACTAGTATCAAGCGTGTAGCGCACGGCTCATTCCGTGGGTATGTGTATCGGTAATGCGAATCAAAAGTCTTTTTTTCAGTTAATGGATATTTCATTGGGCCTTCCGCCTAAAGTGTGAGATAATTTGTAATTTTAAGGAATTTTCGTATCATATGTGGTAGGGTTTCTCCTACTGACTATGGTTAATTATCCACGTAACAATTTAATCAACAAATGAAAAAGAATTCGGTGAGTAAAAGTTTAGGTATAGAGGCACCATGGAAGATTTTAGAGGATGCTTATGATGATACAGCGAAACAGAGGACAGTGACGGTGACTTGTACTGACACATCGTCACTGGAGTGTCCAAAGTGTGGAAAGGCGAGTCCATTTTATGATTTGCGATCTGCGCGTCAATGGCGGCATTTGGATACCTGTAACTATCAAACGGCGTTGAGAGCGCAAGTTCCCCGGGTCAAGTGTAGTGAATGTGGGGTAAAGACGGCGCGGGTCCCGTGGGCGGGCCCGAGTTCTCGGTATACTTATGAGGAGTCGGTGATTGGGTGGATCAAAGAGGCGAGTATATTGGCGATTTCGCGTCAGATGGGACTTGGATGGAAAGCCATTGCGGGCATTGTTCATCGTGCAGTACAACGTGGACTGGCAAGAAAAAAAGAGCAGGTCGTTGCGAACATCTGTGTTGATGAGGTGGCTTATAAGAAAGGACATAAGTACTTTACTGTCGTATCCGATGCCGACACAGCAACGGTGCTCTATGTCGGCATTGGGCGTGATCAAAAGGTGTTGATGCGTTGGTTTCAGCAATTATCCACCGAGCAGTTGAACGGGATCAGGAGTATGGACATGTGGCCTGCCTATATTAGTGCAACCTTAGCCTGTCTACCAGACGCAAAAAAGAAGATCTGCTTTGATCGGTTTCATGTCGCGAAGCATCTGGGAGTTTCGGTGGATAAAGTCCAGCACAAAGCGCTCCTCAAGGAAGGCAATCCGATTCTGACGGGTACCAAGTATAGTTGGCTTAAAAGTCCTCACAACATGTCATTAGCGCAAAAGAGGGCCTTCCATGCCATTCGCACCAGTTCCCTCAAAACCTCCAAAGCCTGGGCCAAACGTTCAGAAAAATGTGGGACTATAAAAGCGCAACTTGGGCCTTGGAATAAAACATTGAGTTGGGCCATGCGCTGTCGGCTTGAGCCTGTCAAAGATGTCGCCAGAATGATTAGAAAGCATCTCTGGGGGATCATCAATGCCATTGTTCTTGATGCCAGTAATGGCCCGGCTGAAAGCATCAATAGTCGGATCAAAACCGTCAAAATCCGTGCGCATGGATTCCGCAATAAAGAACGATTTGTGGATGCAATCTACTTCCATTTGGGCGGACTTGATCTAAGCCCCAGATACGCAAAATCATGACTTTTTTCACAAAAAAAGCGGAAGCGCCATTTCATTTTTGTGTTAATTCTTAGAAAATTGACTACGCAACTTGAAATTAGTGAAGGCCAAATTCTATCTGGTCCTATGTTTAATGAGCCTCAGTGGGTTTTGACTGCTGATAAAGTAGACAAAAACACTTGGAAAATAGGCTTAGTTGGTCAGCGATCTGAAAAATTTAAGAATATAATGCTGACCTCAGATGAATTATCAGGCCTCAGCATCTCTGACTCAGCGATGTCTTTTACGGGCGATGGGCACCGATTACAGATAGCTCTTCATGCCTATTCGCTGGGTATCGCCTATGAGTTTGACCCACACTTTGGTCTTTCTCTATCTCGTGTAGATCCACTTCCTCATCAGATTGAAGCGGTGTATGAATATCTGCTTAAAACCCCAAGAGTGAGGTTTTTGCTTGCCGATGATGCAGGCGCTGGCAAGACCATCATGGCTGGCCTATTGATCAGAGAACTCAAGCTTCGGGGTATCATTGAGCGAATTTTGGTGGTTTGTCCCGCTAACCTATCATTTCAATGGCAACGTGAATTAAGGGAAAAGTTTGACGAAAAGTTTTTGGTGATCAAGGGCCGAGACATTCGTGATCAGTTTGGGGTCAATCAGTGGATGGAACAAGATCAAGTTATTACCTCGCTTGATTTAGCCAAGCGAGACGATATTTTGCCAGGGCTCAAACAGGTTCATTGGGATCTTGTCATCATTGACGAAGCCCATCGCATGTCGGCGCGAGATGAGTCTCGTAAAAGCCAGCGTTACCGGCTCGGGGAACTCCTACGTGACACCACGGATCATATCCTGTTATTAACGGCCACGCCGCATAAGGGAGATCCCAAGAACTTTACATTGTTTCTGGCACTTCTTGATCAAGATGTCTATGCAGATGTCAAGTCAATTCAGGAAGCTATGGATCGCAGGAGTGCGCCATTTTATTTGAGGCGCACTAAGGAGTCCATGGTCTATTTTCCCAAGCCTCAACAGGATGGGAGTTGGATTGCGAATCCAGTCTTTACGAAAAGAATTCCACGCACAGCTGGATTTAAAATTGATGGGCCTGAGTGGAATCTGTATCAAAAGATTACAAAGTTTGTGAAAGATCAAAGTCGGCGTGTTGCAAGAGATAACAACCCCAGGGCACGAGCGATAGGTTTTCTGATGTCTCTCTATCAGCGCCGTCTAGCATCTAGTATTTATGCCATCAAGCGGTCACTTGAAAAACGCGCGAAGAAATTAGAGGATAGCTTGAGAGACGCGCAGATATTAAGTAAAACCGTATTGCCTAATTTACCTACCTATGAAGAACTTGAAGAGTACGAAGATCAGGAGCGCGAGGAGTTAGAGAAATTACTGGATGCAGTGACACTCGCTAGTGATGCAGAAGATGTGCGCACGGAAGTTGCTCAACTCTATGAACTCGCACAAGATGCACAGAGCGTCCAAGACACTGGAACTGAAGCGAAGCTTGAGTGTCTTCAAGAGGTATTGCGCGATCATGGCTTCTTTGATGATGTAGATCAGCGCTTACTGATTTTTACTGAGTTTAAGGACACATTAGATTATCTGGTGGTGCAGTTAGAGCAATGGGGGTTTACGGTAGGGAGCATACATGGTAGCATGAAGCCTGGTTCACGAGATGAGCCTGGTACACGCCTTCATGTGGAGCAGAATTTTCGCGAAGGGAGGATTCAGGTGTTGGTTGCCACGGAAGCTGCGGGAGAAGGTATTAATCTTCAGTGCTGTAATATTCTGTTCAATTATGACATCCCATGGAATCCAAACCGACTAGAACAGCGCATGGGGCGGATTCACCGGTATGGTCAATTAAATGATTGTTTGATCTTCAATTTTGTATCTCAAAACACGATTGAAGGTCGTGTACTTGACCGATTGCTGGATAAACTTCAAGAAATTCGTGACGCATTAGATGATGACGCAGTGTTTAATGTCATTGGTGAAGTGCTTCCATCTGCGCATATAGAGCGAGTACTTCGAGATTACTATGCAGGGGAATTAGGTGATAATGACCTTGAGGAGACGCTATTGAAAAATGTTGATGAAAAGCATTTTAGGAATATATGTCAGACAGCCTTGGAGGGATTGGCGACCAAAAAACTCAACCTTGATTTACTGAACGAGCGTCGTGCACAGGCTCGGGAGCGGCGCGTCATCCCTGAAACCATTACAAGATTTTTGGTTGAATCTTCCAAGCTAGCACATTTATCATTAAATCCTCTTCGCAACTTAGAGTACGCCTTTCAAGCGGGTCCAACACCTGAGAGATTGAAGAAATACGGATTTGATGAGGACTGGAATCTATCAGAGGTTGCGACGAACTATTCTCGCCTATCCACGGATCGTCATGTAGCAGAAAACAACAACTTGGAATGGGTTCGTCCAGGCCATCCGTTATTTGAGTCCTTGCGAAGGTTGGTGCTTGATTATGGACAAGATGCTGCGCGAAGGGGGCTTGCTTTCATTCTCTGTCTCATGAGAAACCTGCACGCCTTGATTTCTATCGGGCTCAAATTGTTAATGGACTTGGAACTATCATCCATGAGCGCTTGTTTGTCATAGAGTTGAATGAGGATCACCCCCCGCGCCTTCGTGGACAGAGTGTACTCGGAGATATGACTCCTACCAGTGTTCCAGAGCAACTTCCTTTGGTTGCGAATTTTCCAGAAGACATGGAATGGGTGAATCAAAATATTCTTCTTCCATTTAAGGAAGAAATTCAGCGTCATCGTGTTGCTGAGATAGAGAGAATTAGTAAGCATGTTGAGATCTCACTCACTGCAGTTTTAGATCGGATTGATTTTGAGATTGGCCGGGCGGATGAAGATAAACGCAATAGAGTCCCTGGCGCAGAGGGGCGTTTAGCCATGGCAGAGCGGAGGCATAAAGATGCTTTATCGCGCCGGAAACGGCGGCGTGCGGAGCTAGGTCAGCAACGATCAATGACACTTCAAGGAGTTCGTCGTTTAGCAAGTGTGCTCGTTGTACCTCACCCATATGAACAAGTATTGGATCTCCAACACTTACGTCCGAATCCTGAAACTGAAATGACGGCCATGCAGGTTGTTATTGATTATGAGAAATCTCATGGACGCAAAGTTAAAGATGTTCACAAAGAGAACCTTGGCTATGACATCACGAGCCATGATCCAATATCTGGTGAGCTACGTTTGATTGAAATTAAGGGTCTTGCCAACCCGACGGGCAGTATTTTACTCACGCCAAATGAGCGACGTGTTGCTGAGGATCGCAGGGATTGTTTTTGGCTTTATGTCGTGACAAACTGTGCAACTTCTGAGCCCGAGCTGCGAGATCCGATCCAGGACCCTGCTCGACTTCCCTGGCATGAGGTTACCAAGGTCCAACACTACTGGTTGGGCGTGAACGATATAACACAGTCGATTGATGATGCATAGGATGATCTTTTTAATTTTGGGAGCTCGTAAACCATGACAGAGCTGGTAAAGGGTTCAGACGCCTTGGATAAGAGATATCAATTGGTTTTTGACGGTGTATCTGGAGTTGTAGATACTGCTCGTGGATATGCCGCAAGGTCGGTCATTCTGTCATGACAGCGACGTATTGGTTGATTGGTCAATATATTGTTGAATTTGAACAAAATGGCCGAAAGCGTGCTGATTATGGTGGGGAGATTCACAAGCGTTTATCTACTGATCTTACGGCCCCTTTTGGGAGAGGGTTTTCGGTTAGAAACCTCCAGCTCATGAGGTCTTTTTTTCTCTCCCATCAAAAAGTGCAGACGGTGTCTGCGGAATCTGACACTGATCAAAAAGTTCAAACAGTATCTGCAGAATATAGTGACCAACAAAAACAGCAGACACGGTCTGTCAAATCTTCATTGAGGCTTCTTGGCTCTCAATTTCCACTGCCATGGTCAGCCTATGTACGTCTACTCTCAGTTAAGAGCTCATACGCCAGAGAGTTTTATGAGATAGAGGCGGTGAAGGGAGGCTGGTCGGTTCGACAGATTGACCGTCAGATCAATTCTCAGTTCTATGAGCGTACAGCACTTTCTAAGGATAAGGTTGCAATGCTCAAAAAGGGGCGTAAGGTTGACAGCAATGATACTCTGCTTGCCGAAGAAGTCATCAAGGATCCGTATATCCTTGAATTCTTAAACTTGAAAGATCAATATTCAGAGAGCGACTTAGAAGAAGCGTTAATCAAGCATCTGGAGGCCTTTCTCCTTGAATTGGGTAGAGATTTTTGTTTTATGGGCAGACAGAAACGACTCCGCGTAGGTGATACATGGTATCGGCTAGATTTGGTGTTTTATCATCGTGAATTAAAGTGCATTATGATCATTGATTTGAAATTGGGGAGGTTCACACACGGGGATGTTGGGCAGATGCATCTCTATCTCAACTATGCGAAGGAACACTGGGTTAAGGAAGGAGAAAACCCACCTGTTGGGTTGATTCTATGTGCGCAAAAAGATGAGGCAGTTGCACGATATGCACTTCAAGGAGTGCCAAATAAAGTCTTAACCTCTGAATATAGAATTGCTTTGCCCGATGAGAAACTGCTAACGGCTGAAATTGACCGAGCTCGTAAAGCTATAGAATCATCACACTCGTTGTGTGAAAATCATGAGATCTGCTATGACCCATATTGACTTGGGCGAATAATATGGTGATAGACTCGGTGTTCCATGATCGGGAACACAAAGTGTATCGTGATGATTGATTATAAATGGATCAATTTACACATGTAAAAATTGGCAAATACACCATTATCTAACTACGCTGAGAGCCATACTTGAGAGTATAAGGATTGGTTACGCAGAAGGAAACATAGATTCATTTTGTTCAGTATTGATGAACCGCTACACTCTACATGGGGATAGTCTACAGAGATCAGTGCGTTATTCATGAATGTTCAATGACTAATAATTCCATAAAATATAGACATGAGTTTACAGTTGAGAAATCATCAACTTTGACGCTAGGCGCTCTACTAGAGAATCATGTACAATTTTGGAGTTTGATCAGACGCTATGTATTACATATTTGTTTGCTTGTTATAGCAACTCCAATCTTGGCGCAGAGTCCTGTACTCACCCAAGGTGGACTCACAGAGACGGTGCTCAACGAAACTGGTTCTGTGAATGTGGTGGTCGTAGATGGGCGAGGATTTGGTGAGAACCAGCATGGTTATAGAATTACGGCGACCTTTCAGTCAAATACGAATATCGCTCGTCTTGTTCAACTGACTGGTATTGCCACCTATAGCTACGATAATTTGACTCTTAGAGGAACCAATGCAACGGGTATCATTCACCAATCATTAAATATAGGTAGTGGCATTTTTTGGACTTCAACCGATTCTTCACCATCTTACCATACAAGGACAGCTCCGCAGTGGAACGCTGAAGGAGATCGTCCTTTTCACAAGACAGCGATTGCGCTAGCCAAATGGTTGTCCACCCAAGACATTCTATTTATTTCTTCTCTTGAGAATCCGACCGTCATTTCAGCAGAGGATCGGCGATACCTTTACTGCGATGACTACCCACACATTCATCGAACTGACTACTGGATTCCATTTTGTGGGTCAATAGACGATTACATTGCGCATAGTGGAGTCGCGCTTGATAGAACCATCTTTGTTGGCGCTATTCGCAATGTGAAGTACGCTGCAAGTGGAGTTCGTGGGGGCGGTAAATTTGATGCGAATGCGATTTATGTTCAATCTCCTGGTGGTAGCACTTCTCATGCTACTCCAGTTCTTGCTGCATACGCGAGTAATCTTGCCTATAACAATCCCACCTGGGGGGCCGTAAAGTTGAAACAGGAGCTCATGGCATTGGCGAAGACGGAGACCCTTCGCCATAGCGACGGTGAAAACAGAAAAGTGAGGGTTATACGACCTGCCAACGCGCCCACGCCAGTCGCTCCTACAGCTCCTGATGCTCCCAGAGGTTTGAGAGCAACTGCATCGGGGCGCACGATTATCAAACTATCATGGACAGCGCCATCCAATGATGGTCGTGCAACGATTAATGGGTATAAAATAGAAGTGTCTCCTGATGGAACATCCAACTGGACGGGTCTGGTAGATAACTCTGGCTCTACATCCACAACGTATGATCATGAAAATCTTGAACCAGAAACTACTCGTCATTATCGGGTCAGTGCGATAAACTCTGTTGGTACTGGGAATGCATCCAATATTGACAGTGCAACCACAGACGCTCGTACAGCGCCTGATGCACCGACATCGCTTACAGCGACCGCTTCAGGGCGAACGACTATCAATCTTTCATGGACCGCACCGTCCGATGATGGTGGTGCTGTCATCTCTGGGTACAAAATAGAGGTCTCTCCCAATGGTTCCACAAATTGGACGAATCTAGTAGAGAACACGGATTCAAAGTCCACGATGTATGCTCATGAAAATCTCGAACCAGAAACGACACGTCATTATCGGGTCAGTGCAATCAACTCTGTTGGTACTGGTAGTGCGTCAAGAACCGATACTGCAATGACGGACGCGCGTACTGCTCCTGATGCGCCGGCTTCGTTGATCGCGGTTGGCTCGGGGCGCGCTACCATCAATTTAGTTTGGACACTCCCACCTGACGACGGCGGTGCTATCATCACGGGCTACAGAATTGAGGTGTCAGCTAATGGTAAGTCATTCTGGACGGACCTTAAGAGCAATACAGGCTCTATTTCCACAACGTATGCTCATGAAAATCTACCTCCAGGGACAAAACAGTATTATCGAGTCAGTGCCATCAATGCTATTGGTACTGGGGCATCATCTAATATTGACAGCGCAACCACAGACGCACCTGATGCACCTGATGCACCGACATCGCTAACAGCGACTGCATCTGGGCAAACGATCATCAATCTTTCATGGAAGGCTCCATCCAACAATGGTGCTGTCATTTCTGGATACAGGATAGAGGTCTCTCCTGATGGCAGTTCAGGCTGGACAGATCTTGAGTCTAATACTAAATCAACATCTACAACGTATGCTCATGAAAATCTTGCACCAGAGACAACATGGTATTATCGCATCAGTGCGATCAATTCCGTTGGTGGTGGGACTCCATCCAATATTGACAGTGCCACAACGGATGTTGTGACGGTTGCTGATCATCCGACTGACTTGCGCGCGACCGCTTCAGGGGCTACCGTTATCAATCTTTCATGGAAGGCCCCATCCAACAATGGTGGTGCTGTCGTTACTGGATACAAAATTGAGGTCTCACCCAATGGCACCTCAAATTGGACGGACCTAGTTGCTAACACGAATTCAAAGTCTACAACGTATGCTCATGAAAATCTTGAACCAGAAACAACACGGTATTATCGCATCAGTGGGATCAATTCAATTGGCGCTGGGGCTCCATCCACTGTTGTACAAGGCACCACGGATGCGGTGACGGTGACGTTTCCTGATGCACCGACATCATTGACAGCAGTCGCTTCTGGGCGCACCATCATCAATCTTTCATGGAAGGCACCTGCCAACAATGGAGGTTCAGCCATCTCAGGTTACAGAATTGAAGTGTCTCCCGACGGCAGTTCAGGCTGGACAGATCTTGAGTCTAATACTAAATCAACATCTACAACCTATGCTCATGAAAATCTTGAGCCGGAAACAACCCATCATTATCAAGTGAGTGCGATCAATTCTGTTGGTGGTGGACTCCCATCCAACATTGACACTGCCACAACGGATGCTGTATCTACTCCAGATGCACCCACTGACTTAATTGCAATCGCCTCTGGGCCCACCATTATAAATCTTTCATGGAAAGCTCCTGCCAACAATGGTGGTTCAGCCATCTCAGGTTACAGGATTGAGATATCTCTTAATGGCAATTCAAACTGGACAGATCTTGTCACCAATACAAGATCAAGATCCACGACCTATGTTCATAGAAACCGGACACCAGAAACGACAGGCTATTACCGAATCAGTGCCATCAATTCTATAGGCACGGGTCCTATTTCCAGTATCAAGAGTGCAAGTACAGAGGCGCTTACCGTGCCTGATGCACCCACGGGTTTAAGCGCAACCGCGAGTGGGCGTACCATCATTTATCTTTCTTGGACGGCGCCAACGCAAACGGGAGGTGCGGCGATTATAGGGTACAAAATTGAGGTGTCATCTAACGCAGGTTCTGCTTGGGCAGATCTCGTGCTGAATACGGGTTCTTCTGTGACCGTTTACGCTCATACTGGACTTGTGGCATCTGCGACTCGTCACTATCGCATCAGCGCCATCAATTCTGTAGGCACTGGGGTTTCATCAAACGTTAGCAGTGCCACCACTGATGGGCTGACCGTCCCTGATCCGCCAACAGCATTCACTGCGGTCGCTTCGGGGCAGACGACCATCAATCTATCGTGGGGGGCTCCATCCAACGATGGTGGGGCAGTCATTTCGGGTTACAGGATAGAGGTATCTTCCAATGGAGAGTCTGGATGGGCGGATCTCGTCTCAAACACTGGATCTACGACAACCACCTACGCTCATACTGGACTTACGCCATCCACAACCCGATACTATAGAATCAGTGCGATCAATACAGTCGGTACAGGGGGGCCGTCTACAATTGCTTCAGTCACTACTGATGCACAAACGGTGGGGCCTCCAGATGCACCAGCATTGTTGACCGCGACCGCATTGGGTCAGTCCGCTATTCTTCTTTCATGGAGTGTTCCATCCAACAATGGTGGTTCAGTGGTCTCTGGCTATAAGATAGAGGTATCACCCGATGGTACTTCAAACTGGACGGACCTCGTGCCCAACACAGGTTCGCGATCCACGACGTATACTCATGAAGACCTTGCGCCTGAAACGACACGCTATTATCGGATCAGTGCTATCAATTCAGTTGGCACAGGTCCAGCTTCTCTGATTGTAAGCGCCACCTCTGGCGCGGAATTAACATTCTCAATAGAGGGTGGAATCCCCCATCAACACTACCCTGTAGGTGTTGATATGATGGATTTCATGCTTCCGACTGCGGTAGGCGGAGTTACTCCTTACATCTATGCGCTTTCTCCGTCGGCCCTCCCAGAAGGGTTATCATTTGATGGGGCTACGCGCACCATCAGTGGAACCCCCTCTCTGGTCACTGCAGCGCAAACCTTTATTTGGGGAGTTGCGGATGCAGTAGGCAATGAATCCAGCCTTGAATTCACCATTGAAGTTTATGAGATATATTTCAAAGAGGGCATTGAGAATAAATCTTATCCCAGAGATCAACCGATTGAACCTTTACAACTTCCAGAAATCATAGGTGGACTAGGTCCAATTCAGTATACACTCACACTTTTAGACCTACCAGCTAACCTTAGATTTGATCTTCCCACGCGGACTATAAGTGGTACTCCTCATGAGATCACACCTCCAGTAGAAATGATCTACAGGGTTCAAGATGCTCATGGTGCAAAGGATAGCTTAACATTCACCATAGAAGTCGTCTCTCCCGTCAACAGAGATGAGCAGATCCCATTGCCAGAGGATTTTATCGTGCATTACAACTACCCGAATCCTTTCACGCACTCAACAAGTTTGGTTTTTGATTTGCCTTGGTCTGCGCGTGTGCAGTTGGAGGTGTTAGACATGACAGGAAGGCGGGTGTACACCATGCCAGAGGTTATTTTGACATCTGGGAAAGGGCAGAACATAAAGCTCAATGATTTGTCGTTGCCATCAGGCGCCTATTTGTATCGCATGATTGCGACTTCATTTGAGGGGCTATCTTCCGTATATGTTGGCCACTTTATGACTATACAATAGTCACGAGTTTTAAAGTCAAATTTGAGATATTAAGGTATACGCAAGTTTGCAAATTGCAGTGGATTTTTACCGCAGTTTTGCTGATTTCAGGAATTTTGAACGAAGGCGCTATTTTATATGAAGTTTCTCTACATTTTGAACTCTTTTTCTTTCGGGCAGGGGTTGTTTTAATGTTAGGTAAAACTCCTTCTATTTATCAGAAGCTTAGAATCATGTAAAACGGTTCATCTTTGACGCTCACTGCTGCAATATGAACTTTATTCAAACAATAGTCGTACCAAACACCGCTATCTAAACTCATTAGACAATTCATTTGAACTTTCAGAATCGTGAAGATGTGCAATCACCCATTTTTCACCATTACATCTTTGAAATGGAATATCCATTGAAACTTCATATCGTTAAAAATGAAGTTTTCGGAAAAAGAATCACACTCGATGATGATTCTATTGGTGGGTTTACTACCCTGACTCTGCCAAATCTATCCATTGGTTACCCAACGATGAGATTATTTTAAGGCGTAACAAAGATATGGATTCTTGAACTGTGTTAACCGAGACATCTCCTCCATATGACACTATCATTGAGCATGTTAACTCTGGCAAGATGGTGGGCGCGGATAGAGAAACTGATCTACGACTTTTACGTCCTACTCAATGATTGAGGAAATAAAACTGAAAAATGCAGAATCTTTGTGGTCAGAATGAGTTAACTGCCAACAGAAAATTAACTCAAATGATGAAATTATTTACCGTGGTCATTCAGATGCAAGATGGGTACTAATCCAGCCGTTCTACGCCCTAAATTTACCAACAGATTACTCAGTTCAGTCGGGCATCCATTGAATGCTGAGGATCAGGTATTTGCTGAATTAGAGATGCTACGTAGTTTCATTTATAACTGCGACGCAGCTGGTACACCTATTCCCAATGACTCTGTTAAATTTCGTGAGAATTTTTTTGGCAGATGATCGTTTTAGTAATATCATACAAGTGTAACTAATTGGCCAAACGAAGAACTTATTGAATGCATGGCCTTAGCCCAGATTCACGGACTCCCAACTAGACTCCTTGATTGGACGACGAACCCTTACACAGCCATATACTTTGCAATCAGTCAGGCATTATCTGATTTAGAATGGAAAAGCGACAACAATTTGCAGTTTTGCCTTTAACAAAGGTCCCCATTCAAAGACATATCGTGGACCGATAAAAATACAAGAGTTGGGGGATCTGTATCCAAAAATGTAGTTGCTCAACAAGGGTTTTTACGATACATCCAATGCAAGAAGAGCTCGGAGAATCTGTTACTATCAAGAATTTGGAGGATTATCTCCCACCTGGTCAATCGATTCTCAAATTCACTGCCCCGATTCAAGAATGTTTGGATCTGTATGAATTGTGTAACCAGTTTGGATTCAATGCCGCACGACTGTTTCCAGCTGCAGACGGTGCGAGTTTGGGGGTATTTGAGCATCAGTCATTCGTAATTGCAAACAACAGAACTCACCATAGAGAATCAAAATAAATTATTGGGCCTTCCGCCTAAAGTGTGAGAGAAATCGTAATTTTAAGGAATTTTCGTATCATATGTGGTAGGATTTTTCCTACTGACTATGGTTAATTATCCACGTAACAATTTAATCAACAAATGAAAAAGAATTCGGTGAGTAAAAGTTTAGGTATAGAGGCACCATGGAAGATTTTAGAGGATGCTTATGATGATACAGCGAAACAGAGGACGGTGACGGTGACTTGTACTGACACATCGTCACTGGAGTGTCCAAAGTGTGGAAAGGCGAGTCCATTTTATGATTTGCGATCTGCGCGTCAATGGCGGCATTTGGATACCTGTAAGTATCAAACGGCGTTGAGAGCGCAGGTTCCCCGGGTCAAGTGTAGTGAGTGTGGGGTAAAGACGGCGCGGGTCCCGTGGGCGGACCCGAGTTCTCGGTATACTTATGAGGAGTCGGTGATTGGGTGGATCAAAGAGGCGAGTATATTGGCGATTTCGCGTCAGATGGGACTTGGATGGAAAGCCATTGCGGGCATTGTTCATCGTGCAGTACAACGTGGGCTGGCAAGAAAAAAAGAGCAGGTGGTTGCAACATTTGTGTCGATGAGGTGGCTTATAAGAAAGGACATAAGTACTTTACTGTCGTATCCGATGCCGACACAGCAACGGTGTCGGCATTGGGCGTGATCACAAGGTGTTGATGCGCTAGCAATTATCCACCGAGCAGTTGAACGGGATCAGGAGCATGGACATGTGGCCTGCCTATATTAGTGCAACCTTAGCCTGTCTGCCAGACGCAAAAAAGAAGATCTGCTTTGATCGGTTTCATGTCGCGAAGCATCTGGGAGTTTCGGTTGATAAAGTCCAGCACAAAGCGCTCCTCAAGGAAGGCAATCCGATTCTGACGGGTACCAAGTATAGTTGGCTTAAAAGTCCTCACAACATGTCATTAGCGCAAAAGAGGGCCTTCCATGCCATTCGCACCAGTTCCATCAAAACCTCCAAAGCCTGGGCCATCAAGGAAACGTTCAGAAAAATGTGGAACTATAAAAGCGCAACTTGGGCACTCAAGGGTTGGAATAAAACATTGAGTTGGGCCATGCGCTGCAGGCTTGAGCCAGTCAAAGATGTCGCCAGAATGATTAGAAAGCATCTCTGGGGGATCATCAATGCCATTGTTGTTGATGTCAGTAATGGCCCGGCTGAAAGCATCAATAGTCGGATCAAAACCGTCAAAATCCGTGCACATGGATTCCGTAATAAAGAACGATTTGTTGATGCAATCTACTTCCATTTGGGCGGACTTGATCTAAGCCCCAGATACGCAAAATCATGACTTCTTTCACAAAAAAAGCGGAAGCGCCATAAATTATTTAGATACTGGAAACCGCCGTTGAAGTCTTGTGAATCTCTGTGTGCACAAAAGAATGAGGCTGTTTCACAATATATATTTTATGGACTCTCAAAAAAAATCACGGATTTGGAAATCGTAGTAGAAAGAATTTCTACATCTGAAATTGATGGTGCCTATAGAAACATGACAGTTGTTATATTAAGGTCTATTAATATGGAGATGGGTTTTCAGGAAGATTTAAGGGGGAATAAATGATTCCCAGAGAGTGCAAGCGACTTGCTGAGGTAGATTTCCCGATTGCTGAGGTTTCAAAGCATGCTCTTATTGAAAAGTCACCTTTGCCTAGACTTCACAAGTGGTGGGCTCGCCGCCCTCTTTCATCGTGCCGTGCCATCCTACTGGGTTTACTTCTCCCAGATCCGTGTGATCTTCATTGTCCAAGTACATTCAAAAAAAAGGCGCGTAATATTTTGATAAATATGGATGGCAGACCATTGGGTTGGGCAAAAATTATCAATTCTGATCCAGGACTTCGAAGTGTGATGTTAGAGTTTATTGCCAATTTTTCAAATCAGGACAATGCCATAGATGATACATATATTGAGGTAAGTAATTTGTTGATTAAGTCTGCATATCAGAGATATGTGCCACTGGTCGTAGATCCTTTTTCGGGGGGAGGGTCAATACCCTATGAAGCGTTACGATTAGGATGCGAAGCATTTGCAAGTGACCTGAATCCTGTTGCATACATGATTTTGAAGGTGATGTTATCAGATATACCAGACTATGGCCCTAATTTGACTGAAGATTTACACAATATAGGTTCAAAAATTAAACGTCAGGCTGAAAAGGAGTTAATTGATTTGTATCCAGCTGATTCTGACGGTTCAAGTCCTATTGTGTATTTGTGGGCACGCACTGTTCGATGTGAGGCACCCAATTGCGGTGCTGAGATACCGCTGATGCGATCATTCTGGTTATGCAAAAAATCTAAGCGAAAAAGGGCGTTACGGCCCATTATTGCGCATCATAACACAATAACTCCGACCATTGAGTTTGAGGTGTTTGAGCCGAAAACTGATAAAGATGTGCAGGTAGGCACGGTTACGCGTGCCAAAGCCACTTGTATATGCTGCGGTTCTGTGCTACCACCCGAACGAGTAAGAGAGCAACTCAAGGCACAGAAAGGGGGAGCAGATGTCATCTTTGACGAAAATGGTCATCGAGTTGGAGGTGCACGGATGACGGCAGTGGTATATTTGCAGCCTGGGAAGAAAGGAAGGCATTATCGGATTTCTAAAGACGAAGACTATGCGGCAGTACGTAAATCTCAGGAACGCCTGAATGGAATGTTAAAAGAATGGGAGATTACTGGAAAACACGGACTTTGCCCCGTACCAGATGAGCCGTTACCACCGATCGGGACTCTTGGCTTTCGCGTGCAACGTTATGGAATGCTTCAATGGGGAGATTTGTTTACTGCGAGGCAGAAGGTGGCAATGGTGGAATTGGGACGATTTGCTCGTGAGCAATCGATTAATAGTGAAGTATTAAGAGTGATGATGGCTATGTGTCTGAGTAAAGTAGCTGTCCAAAATAACACAGGTTGTCGGTGGATTGTTAAATCTGAATCATTAATTGATTGTTTTGGTCGCAATGCCATTCCTATTGTATGGGATTTTGCCGAATCCATCCCAGTTAGTGGATCTAAGGGAGACTTTTTTATGCAAGTTCAAGGACATCTTAAGATCATCAATGACCTCTCAATCACGAGTTCTGCGATGGTTCAATCTGCGGATGCGATTGATCATCCACTCCCTGATCAATCTGTTGATATTTGGTTTACAGATCCACCTTATTACGATGCTATACCTTACTCAGATCTCTCTGATTTTTTCTTAGTATGGCTTAAACGCAACCTCCCCAATCATCATTTACTCCAAGATCCGTTTGATTCCGATAATCCACTAAGCCCAAAGCAACGTGAGATCGTAATGGATGAAACCAGAGAGGTTAATGATCGCAGTAAAAATAAAGATTGGTTTGAGGATAGCATGGCCAAAGCTTTTAAAGAAGGTCGGAGAGTGCTTCGCGAAGGTGGGGTTGGATCGGTTGTATTTGCGCACAAGACTACCGAAGGGTGGGAGGCCTTACTTTCGGGCTTGATTCAAGGTGGCTGGACTATAACTGGATCATGGCCAATTACAACTGAAATGTCATCACGTTTGCGGGCGCAAGATTCAGCAGCACTTGCAACCAGCATCCATCTGATCTGCCGTCCGCGTTCTACGGATGCATCAATAGGAGACTGGGCAGATGTACTACGTGAGTTACCAGTGCGAGTGAGTAGTTGGATGAGACGCCTTAAAGACGAAGGGATTCGGGGTGCTGATCTGGTTTTTGCATGCATAGGACCTGCACTAGAAATATTTAGTCGTTACCGAGCGGTTGAGACTGCTGAAGGCCACAAAGTCAATCTCTCAGAGTATTTGGAAAAGGTTTGGGAAGTCGTGGGCCGTACCGCACTTGAGCAAGTTCTTGGCACAACCGAGGATAGCACAGGTAATACCGCGGGTACTCTGGAAGAAAATGCTAGACTAACTGCTTTATTTCTTTGGACACTTCAGAGTACAGATACTCCCAAATCCCCCCCCCCCAGATTTTGAGAAATATGTGGAGCATCACACAATTACATCAAAGGGGTTTATTCTCCCGTTTGATGTTGTCCGTCGTTTTGCCCAGCCGATGGGAATTGACTTAGATGATTGGACTGGAAGCATAATCTCAATTTCAAAGGGAGTCGTGCGCCTCTTGCCAGTGACTGAGCGAAGCAAAGATCTTTTTGGCGAAGATGGAATAGGGATGACAGCTAAATGGATTGAGAGAGACCAAACATTAGACGCTCAAGTATCACTCTTTCCAGAGTCAAATACTGAGACTTCTCTTGGTGATCGTCAACCCCGAAATAGTATCATTGAGGAAGATATAGAATTTCAGTCTGATCGTGCCACCGTCCTTGACCGAGTTCATGCAGCGATGCTTCTTCAAAGTAGCGGGCATGCAAATGCACTGCGAACCCTCATCAACTCCGAATTGAGTCGTGGTCCAGAATTCCTACATCTTGCCAATTCATTGTCGGCCTTATACCCGAGAGGAAGCCAAGAAAAGCGACTCATTGATGCCATGCTATTAGCTGTACCACGGTAAAAAATTACAATATGAAACAGATTACTCTGGAAAATTATCGTTGCTTTCATCATAAGCAGAATATCCCTCTTGCTCCATTAACATTGCTAGTTGGAGACAATAGTACGGGCAAAGCATCATTCTTAGCCATGATTAGGATACTATGGGACTCTGTATATGGATATGGTAGCTTGAACTTTAAAGAACCCCCATTTGACTTGGGTAGTTTTGACGAAATTGCATATAGACATAATGGTAGAAGCAAACGTGCTAATGTATTTGAAGCAGGCTTTTGTTCTGATCAAGAGTTTCAGGCTAGTATTGGATTTAAAGAATATCGCACTCTACCAGTTGCAACCACAATACGTTTAGGGCATGATAATTACTGGATTGAATATTTCAATGAAGATGGAGCAATGAGAATAAAATTAGGTACAGATTGAGGAAGTTGGATAGCCCCAGAAAATGGAAGTGCACTAGATCATCAATTTCCATTGATTCCCTTGAGGCAGTTTTTTCTCCATGGAATTCATTCAGCTCTATATATTGATCATACAGTAAATTTGGCTCAATTTGAGCCCTTAAATGGATCTCCGCCTTTTTCTGGTAAAGACGCGGAATCAGTTTTATCGGCTAATTTCATAGACATGAATCCTAGCGAGGAACGTCCATTTGTAAGTGCACCAGTACGATCTAAGCCTCAGAGAACATATGATCCAGGAAGCTGTATTCCAGACCCAGAAGGATATTTTGCTCCAATGTTTTTTCAAATTTAGAAAATTTTGATAAAGAACGCTGGCAGTATCTCAAGTCCGAACTTGAACGTTTTGGGTCTTCTGCAGGACTCTTTGATGAAATCAATATAAAACGCTTAGGGAGATCAGGGAGCGCTCCATTTCAGGTACAGATAAGAAAATACGGCAAAAAGCGGAAAGGCCCAAAACAGAATTTGATAGATGTCGGATACGGTGTCAGTCAAGTCTTACCTATTTTGACCGAACTCTTGTTACCAGAAAATACTAGAATGGCATTATTGCAGCAACCAGAGATACATCTTCATCCAAGTGTCCAAGCATCTCTGGGAAGTCTTTTCTGTGAGATTGCTAGTAAGGGACGGCAGTTAATTGTTGAGTCTCATAGTGACTTCCTAATTGATAGAATTCGTATAGATGTTCGAGATCAGAAAACGAATTTAAAGCCAGAAGATGTTTCTATTTTATTTTTTGAACGAAACGATACCGGCGTTCAGATTCATCCTATTCGAATTGATGAATTAGGCAACGTTTTAGACACACCTGATAGTTATGGGACATTTTTCATGCAAGAAATAAGTCGATCTTTGGGCCTCTAATTTATGTGTGCAATCCTTGATGTCAATGTTGTTAATGAGGTCTTTGTCGTTGATGGATCTGATGCGGGAAGGCAATTCTTCAAATGGATCAATCAAGGGAGGGGTCGTTTGGTACTTGGTGGAAAGCTTACATATGAACTCACAAAAGCATCTGAGATATTTAGAAAGTGGGCAAAAACTGCTCGTTTGAGTGGGAAAATTAGAATTGTGCTAGATGATGTAGTCAATCAGAGAGAAAGTCACCTTACTAATGAGGGACAATGCCAATCAAATGATCCTCATGTTATTGCTCTTGCCCAAGTCAGCGGAGCCCGTTTGCTTTACACCAACGATAAAACATTGCAACAAGACTTTAAAAGGAAAGACATGATTGATACCCTCGTGGGAAGGTATATTCAAACTCAAAGGTGGAGATTTTTCGCCAATACACAAAAGATTATTAGCAAACAGAAATCTTTGCGGCACAAAATCATGATCTATTCACAGCAAAAATTGAAGCCCCATAAAATTTAAGTAACTCACACAATGTATTCACAGATTTAATGGCATTAAAACCCTGGTATAATAATGTAACTCTAAGAGAAGAGGTACGAGAAGGCCGTTCATTCAGGCCAGATGAATTCGCTATCGCTCTTGAACAGGTTGTCGCTGGCACTGCTCCTAAGGATTATTGTGATCCTGCACAGTTCTTCTCACGGACATGCTTCACCGATGCCCTAAAAAAGCATGCAGGTATGGTACTTCGACGACTGTCTGGCAAGACCGAAAACACATCCCCAGTTCTGACACTTGTGGCCCAATTCGGTGGAGGCAAAACACACACACTTACAACACTCTATCACCTTGCTAAGCAAGGCATAGATGTCTCTGAATTCTCTGGAGTTCCTGCACTACTTAAAGAGGCAAAAATCGCAAAACCAGTTCCTGCAAAAGTCGGTGTGTTTGTTGGTAATGCATGGGACCCAGTCGGAGGCCGTGAAACACCGTGGATTGACCTTGCACGTCAACTTGCTGGTGACCAAGGAGTTGCGGCGCTTGGAGCTGCCGCCCGTGATACTCCGCCTGGGACCAATGCACTTTCAAATTTGTTTGCAGCTGCAAATGGGCCCGTTCTCCTGTTGTTTGATGAAGTCCTCAACTTCGTGAATCGTCACCGCAATATGGCGGATAGTTTTCATTCGTTCATCCAGAATTTGACGGTTGCAGTCACTGGGAACCAGAACGCCGTCGCGGTGATCAGCCTTCCCAGAAGTCAAGTAGAGATGACCAACTGGGACCAAGAGTGGCAGGAGAAAATTACAAAAGTGGTTCGCAGGGTTGCCAAGGATTTGATTGCAAATGATGAATCCGAAATCAGTGAAGTCATCTGTCGACGACTATTTGAGGATCGAGGAAGTGCTAGAATTCGCAGTATGGTTGCTAAACAATATGCAGAGTGGTGTTTTGAGCGTAGCGCACGACTACCTCAGGAATGGTTATATGTAGATTCGGCTATCACCGAAGCAAAGGCGAGAGAATTTTTAAAGAACCGGTTTGAGGCATGCTATCCATTTCATCCTGCGACTCTATCGGTATTTCAACGAAAATGGCGCGCGCTACCTCAATTCCAACAAACCCGAGGCGCTCTTGCCATGCTAGCACAGTGGATTTCTGGTGCATCAAAAGAGCAGTTCAAGAAAGCGCGTAAAGAACCCCTGATTACATTGGGTTCGGCCCCACTGGATATTTTGGAATTTCGTGCAGTTGTACTTGGACAATTAGGAGAGAATAGGCTTGATACTGCGATTGAGGCTGATCTCGCTGGGGAAATGGCACATGCGCGTGCGCTTGATGCGGATGTTTCTGGAGAACTTCGCGATATCCATCGGCGCGTTGGCACAGCAATTTTGTTTGAGTCATCCGGCGGGCAAGTAGACAAGGTCGCGCATTTGCCTGATCTAAGGTTTGCTCTAGGTGAGCCGGCCATTGACACAACTGCTATAGATAACGCTGCGGTAGCCTTGGATGCCAGAGGATTCTTCATCCGAAAGGTGGGGACTGATGGATATCGTATTCACCATCATGCTACATTGAAGAAAGTCGTCAGTGATCGTAGGGCATCACTGGATGAAGAAGCTGAGATCATACCTGCTATCCGAAAACTGGTAGAGCGTGAGTTTCGAAAAGGCGCTGAACTACCCATCAATAGTTTTCCCCAAGACAGTGCTTCCGTTCAGGACTCGCCGCATTTGATTCTCGTAATCCTTGATCCAGAAAGTGAATGGACTAGCGATACACAAGGAATTCAACGTATTTCCAAGTGGACAAAAATACGAGGTCAATCACCACGCCTTTACCCAGGGTCATTAGTGTGGTGTGCCAAATCAGCAGGTCGAAAGCTGCGTGAAAAAGTAGAATACTGGCTTGCTTGGAAAAGAGTAATGTTTGAAATGGATCAAGGTGTTCTGGGTAGCGACTTTAGTTCAGCAGACCAAATCAGCGCACGGTCTATGGTCAAAGAGGCCGAAGACGCGGCCAAAGATGAAGTCTGGGCAAGTTATAGATTTTTATTACTTTCAGATTCACACCAGCCGAGTGGGATAAAAATGATTGACCTTGGCGCTGGTCATTCTAGTTCTAATCAATCTCTATGTGGCCGGATCATTAGTGCTATGAAATCTGACGCATTACTTAATGAAAATGTTGGAGCCAGTTACATAGATCGGCATTGGCCGCAAGTTTTCATGGGATCAGGAGCATGGCCCCTTTCAGGATTAAGGCAGAGTTTTCTTGATGGCTCACTCACTCGTCTGAAAGATCCTGAGAAAATTCTTCGCCGTCAAATTATTCAATTTGTATCCGAGGGAGATTTTGGGTTGGCATCTGGCGCTATGCCTGATGGACATTACGATAGAGTGTGGTACCAAGAATTGGTACGTCAAGAGGAATTAATGTTTGAATCAGGAGTGTTTTTGCTGAGAAAAACGACAGCAGAACGACTTAAGAGTGAACCACCACCAATAATTGAGACTGATCCTCCAGACCCAGATATAATCATTCCATCAGATCCAGAAGCCAAGAATATACATCTACAGATCTCAGGAAACGTACCCTCCAATGTATGGAATAGAATAGGACTTAAAATCATTCCGCAAGTGCAAAATTTAGATCATCTCAAAATTGAGATTAAACTTTCAGTCAATATTGAAACAGGCGCGGCGCAGAGACTAGAACAAAGCCTGTTGCAGTCTATCAAAGAGTTAGAAATAGAAAAGCATGTTACAATTCAAAAAACGGAGGTCTCTTCAGGCTAGCACGATGATTAAATGATTTGTGCTTTCCTGTTTCTAATAAAGGAATTAATGCCAAGTTGTTACTTCCAATTCACAGTTCCATTTAGTAATGTTGATTTCGTTCAAATTAAGCATAAGGATTCGGGTACACCAGCATCATGTCACGCATCAAATGCCTGGATTCAATCTTACCCGTGCATCGTCAGTGGGACACGCATTCTCTACTTAATGAAGGGAAATTACAGCAGGATTTCAGAAACAACAACGTACTCAGTGATCTCAGAGGTAAAATTTATAAACCAATGAATTCATGAATATTTTCGTCGGGTCATAAGGAAATACTGCAAGAAGAGATCTGAAGGTAATGCCAATTAATTAGTGCCCGTCCAGAAAAGCATCTAACAGCGCGGAATCGCCTATTCTGTATGGGTTTATAGATTCAAAATAAACGTTATTTTGTTGCGAAGATTTTGCGGCCATTTTATAGAATACATGTTAAAAGTACTAAATATTGGAGTTTTCAGTATACACCCTGTCATTTGTTACCTTGAATTCACACATCTTCAAGCGAAATAATCTGGGATAAATGTCATATAGAATAGGAACTTCAAAGAAAATTTTCTATTTATGGACTGGCACTATTTACAGGTCCGATGTACGAATTCACAGGCGTGTACTGGTGGTAGCCAATTGCGTGAAGCGCTTGTTCAACGATCACTTGGCTGACCTTGGACGCTCTCAGGTGGGAGATGAATTGATGGAGGTGATCGCCGAGTTGCCTCACATCACTCGTTTACATCTTCAACAGACCTTGGTGACCGATGCAGGAATGTCCTATCTACGTGGATTAAATTATGGGAATTATATACGTGAGTACCCAAAGAATGGAACCATTCTATTTTGGCAAAGTTTAACAGACACAATAGGATAGATACGCAGTCTACCCTATTGCTTACCATAACACCAACGTAACCTTGATATCATGCCTGTTCAAAAGGCTTTTAACCCTTTAGATTCAAACTGTTTCTATCGTGGAATAGAGTATCGTCTGTTGCCGGGCACGCAGTGGAAAGCCCATCTCTTGTCAGGGCTTTGCGGAGCATGCAGGTTTGTATGGAATACGTTTCTTGACCAAATCAACAGGGACTATAAAGACGAACATAAGGATAATCCAGAATTGACCTGGCCGTCATTAAGCAGGAGATACACTTCTTTTCGCCCAACCATTTCTTGGTTGAATCGGTATTCGTCCAACATTGTACAAAACACCTTAAAGCATCAGGCAGAGGCGTGGCAGGCTTTCTTCAAGGGATTACGTGACCATCCTACGTTCCATAATCGGTTTCAACACAATTCGTTTACGGCGACCAAAGGATTGTTTAAGATCCGAGGGAATGATGTCCATATCCAGAAGGTTGGCTGGATGAAGTTTCGTAGGAAAGGAGGTAATCCTTATCCAGACGGTGAGCCGATTGAAGTCACCGTGAAGAAAGACGGACGGTACTGGAAGATGAGCGTAATTTACAAAGTCACTAATCTACCAGAGAAGGTGGACGATGGCAAAGAGATTGGCATTGACTTGAATACCTATAACATTTCTTATTCCTCAACGGATGGTGAACAGGGCATGTTACCGCTCCCTGAATTAACGGATAAGGAGATTAAGATTCGTCGGTGGCAAAGAAAGTTAGCCCGACAGCAGAAAGGATCTGGTCGATCCAAGCGAAAGATCAACAAGTGGAAGCGAAAACAGAAGAACTGCAGAACGAATGCGGCACATCAACATAGCCGTAGATTGTCCAATAAGGCGTATACGTTGAAGCGTGAAGACTTGAAGATCAAGACTATGTCCAAGTCTGCTAAGGGTACGGTTGAGAACCCTGGAACCAATGTGAGGGCGAAGGCGGGGTTGAACCGCGTCATACAGAACGCTGGATGGGGGCGGTTCAATACGTATTGCGATTACAAGTTCGGCAACGTGATTCTTGTTGATCCGAAGTATACCAGTCAACGCTGTAACCAGTGTGGTCATACAGATAAAGTCAACCGTAAGACACAAAGTAGATTTGAGTGTATGGCGTGTGGCCATACGGATCACGCAGATATCAATGCATCTGCGAATGTATTACAGGCCTCCGGGATTGGGGCATCTGCACGTGGAGGAGCGTTTCCGTTAGGAACTCCTATGATCCGTGAAATGGATACGCAACAGGTAGCCGTCTAATAGATGGGTACTCACGTATATAATTCCCTAAATTATCTTGAATATCTCAACCTTTACGGAACGGCCATTTCTGATTCAGCACTCGTTTACTTTGAGCATCTTCCTGCGCTCAAATCCGTTTATCTATGGCAGACCAACACCACGAATGAGGGGGTTTCAAGGTTAAGAGAGGCTGTTGCTGACCTTTATGTGAACACTGGATTAATCATCCTCTGCCAGTGATCTATTTTGAATAGTTTATGATCAATTAGCCATAAACCAAGTATTCACTGGAAGTGCTTACTCTTGTACGAATTGAGCGTATTGTAACCATCCTAACAGTCATTGCGTCATAATGGAAATCTATGTCCGCTAAGCAAACAATTTCACCAGATTATGCCTAAATTATTGGTCGCTTTGACGATTAACATACTTTGCTTTCAGTATGCATTCGCTCAGCAGAACCAGATTACGATAAGTGGAACTGTGACGGATGCTGAAACTGGCGAGTTGGTTGTTGGCGCAGCGTTGTATGTGGCAGATCAGCAGACAGGGACAATCACGAATCAGTATGGTTTCTACAGCTTTACAATTCTTGGTGATAGTGTGCAGATGGTTGTCAGCCATGTTGCCTATAATCCACAAATTCTGGACTATTTTTCACAGGAGGATCTTGTATTAAATATATCTCTTTTTCCAGCCACCCTAGAACTAGGCGTGGTGGAAGTGATTGGGTCGACTGAATCCGTCCTGCAGTCCACACAGATGAGTGGAGTCTCTATTCCAATTCAGGATATAGAAAATCTTCCCACTATTTTAGGGGAGACGGATGTCTTGAGAATTCTTCAGTTAATGCCTGGAGTGCAATCGGGGGTTGAGGGATCAACTGGGTTATATATACGCGGTGGTGGGCCTGATCAGAACCTGTATCTATTAGATGGGACGCCTATCTATAATCCTAGTCACCTCTTCGGCTTTTTAGGAACATTCAATTCTGATGCGATCAAGGATGTTCGTCTACTCAAGGGAGGGTTTCCTGCTCGATATGGTGGACGACTCTCATCAGTCATTGATTTAACAATGAAAGAAGGAAACATGAAGCGGTTTACGGGAACTGGTGCTATCGGCCTACTTGCATCGCGTGCGACGATAGAGGGGCCTATCAAACGCGATCAGGCTTCTTTTCTAGTTTCCGCGCGGCGTTCTTATGCCGATGTATTATTTCGCCCGTTTCTGAGTGATGATGAAGATTTTGGCTATCATTTCTATGATATCAATATGAAGGCCAATGCGATTCTATCTCCAAAGAATCGGATATACATTAGTGGCTATGCCGGAAGAGATCGTGTGTATTCAGAAGTCAGTTATACAGATGGTGAGGATCAGAGCCAGCTCAGTTGGCGTAATGTTGCTTCAACGATCCGTTGGAATCATATTTTTGGAGCTCGCTTGTTTTCAAATGTACTGGTTGGATATACCAATTATTCACTGCTATCTACCACAAAGTATGATTTCGGCTCAGACGAGATGAGGTTTGTCTACGAAGATTCGTTTGAATCTGGGATTCGAGATCTCCATGCCCGAATAGACTTTGAATTTGTTCCAAATGGTCGTCACAGCATCCGATACGGTCTCAGCGGATTACTCCAATCATTTTTGACTGGTGCCTATGAAGAGATTTATCGGGAGGGCGAGAGTATTACTGATTCAACACAAACCCCGAATCGTCGTTCATATGGGAGGCAGGCGCAGGCTTATATTGAGGATGAATGGCGTTTAAATTCCAGAATAAGTCTGAATACTGGAATTCATGCATCCGCCTTTTGGATTGATGGGGAGAACTATTTTTCAATGGAGCCGCGATTATCTGCACTTTTTCGATGGAATTCAACCCTAAGTGCAAAAGCGTCTCTTGCATTTATGCAGCAATATATTCATCTATTGGCGACCAGTAGTGGTCTATCGCTTCCGACTGATCTGTGGGTCCCCTCTACATCACGCATTAAGCCGCAGCAATCGTGGCAAGTTGCAGCTGGGATTGTTAAGGTTCTGTCTGATTCAAAGTACGAATTCTCTACTGAGGCATACTATAAGCAGATGAAGAATCTTATTGAATACGAAGAGGGCGCTGACTATTTTGATGCAACATTTGGAAGCTGGGAAGATCGAGTGGAGTCTGGGCGAGGGGTTGCATATGGAGGCGAGCTCTTTTTCCAAAAGAAATCTGGTCAAACGACAGGCTGGATTGGATACACGCTGTCATGGAGTCGGCGAGTATTTGACAATATTAATCGCGGGGACTGGTTTCCGTATCGCTATGATCGGCGCCATGATGCGGCTGTAGTGATCAGTCACCAGTTTAGTCCACGTATTGATTTCAGTGTATCATGGGTCTTTGGAACAGGCCAATCCCTGACTCTACCAGTGGGTGACCTTTTGAGTGAAGCACCATATGGTCAGGCCGCTTTTCCATGGGGAAGATTATTTCGTCCTACCATTTATAGTGTTCAGAGTTCTAGGAATGGCTTTACGTTGCCTGCCTATCACCGACTAGATCTTGGAGTGCGATTTCATCGGAGACTCTCTCGCTTCGATCGTGTTCTATCAATTGGAACGTACAATACCTACAGTCGAAGAAACGCATTTAGTATTTTTAGAACTCAGAACGATGATGGTCAAACGGTTTTCAAGAAGCTTTCAATTCTTCCAATCGTTCCTGCCATTAGTTATCAGCTATCATTTTGATCTCTCAAGAGACAAATAACCCGCTCAGCTAATGTTGCGCACTATTTCATGCATTAGTGTTGTCTACAGCGCTAGATTGACTGAACTAGTTGAAAGTCATGATCAGATTCTGTACAGCAGATGACGTTCAGTGACTTATTTTCAACGATCAGAACCAAGCAACCAATGTGCAGTCATCAGTTCATCATCACCCAATGAAATACAAATTCGTGAATTGTTTGTTGTATAGTCCTTTAATCATAGTTACGCTAGGGCTGTTATCCGCTTGTGAAACCGTGATTGAAATTGACCCTCCATATTATGATTCTGAACTGAACATCATCAGTAAATTTTCACAAGATTCGGTTTGGTCTGCGCGTGTCATGCGCACGATTCCAATCGGAAATGATTCCGATGCCAGAGATTTTTTTTTGGCCGATGCGACGGTCATGATTTACCAAGGAGATGTATTGATTGATCAATTGATAAATGATGGAGCAGACGATGGTTGGTATGCATCTTCGTCGGGCCGAGTGCCCGAGTTAGAAACGTCCTATCGCATCGTAGTAGAGGCCCCAGGTTTTACTTCAGTCTCTGCTGAATCCATGGCCCCACCTTCGCCTAAGTTAACGGGCGTAAGTATCAAAGAAATCACTGATTCTGATTTCCCTTGGCTGGAGGACTCTGGATACAACATTAGTTTTGGCATCGAAAATCCATCGGGGTTAAATTATTTCAACTTCAGTGTATATGCAGGGACGCTTGAGGACGCATCGCTTGGATTTGCTAATTACTCTCTTATCAGTTTAGGTCTGAGATATGAAACTAGAAAATGGTATTGTAACTATAGTGATGTTCTCAATCCAATCGCTGCCGATGGTGAATCAGGTGATGGTACATCATTTTGCCGAATTGCGGTTTTTTCTGACAGATCTTTTGACAATCAAGCAACACATCAGTTTGAAATTGAATCATATCCTGTCTTCTTCTTTTTTGATCCACAAGATGAGATGATGGACCAGTGGACTCATATAGTCCTTGTTGTGCAGTCATTGAGTCCTGAATACGTAGAGTACTCTGGTTCATTAGAGACCCAGAGTGATAGTGAGGGTTTTGAGGAACCTTCCAATCTCTATTCCAACATTGATGGTGGGCACGGAATTTTTGCAGGATATTCCGTGAGTTACTGGATTGCTGATTTATCTACCATTGAATCTGAGTAAGTTCGCTTTTGAACGTTAAGTTGTTTTTCAATCATCAACATTTGTGAGATTTGAAACGTCGTTAATCTTGCATTTTTGAGTTTACGTATGCTCTGAACTCACTTGTAAGAGCGCTCGGTAGACATACTTTGAACCTATCCTCCTCATCAACGAATTCGGGCGGACTTGAGCCATGATTGATCATGGATTGAATCATCTTATCTCTCACGCCCATTCCTAGATGTTCAGCGTAATCATAATCTCTGAGAATATTTTTAAGAATTTCATTCCGAGCAACTCGGACAACGCCTTCTTTAATTTTTTCTATGGTCACACCGTTTGGAAGTCCACCTGGGGAAATGACTTCCACCCTATCATCATAGATTGATACCTCAATATCTGTGCCTTCTCTGGAGTAGTCTCGATGCATCACAGCATTGGTGATTGCCTCTCGAATGGCTTCTATTGGGTATGCCTTTTTTTGAATTCTTCTGGCACCATCAAGCCAGGCAATGCTTCCCATATTGCGCCTTACAAAGTTAACGGCTTCATCAATGACACCATAATTCAATATGTGCTTATCCTTGTTAACATATGGAACCAGTGGTCCGTGAATAAATTCTCGTTCATTGATATTATAGTCTTTTTGAGTCCCCTTGAATGCAGTAGCCGTGATACCTGCTTGGGGAAGTCTACGATTGGGATTGTTGCCAAAGAGTAATAAACCTACTACAGAAGTATAGATTTTATTGTCCAACTCAACTAACAAATCGGAATTCGTGAGTAGTTTGTGCCAATCTTCAATATCTTCTTGAGAAGGGGTAGATCTGTTCAATACGACCTGAAAATAGTTTACGATACGATCAAAATCAAGATCTTTCAAGTCCATATGGGGGACGGGCTTGATCTCGTATCTGATTAATCCTGCAGCTTGGTAAAGCGGCTTTCCTCCAATCGAGTTGCATCTCTTGATGTGCTCCCAACACGGATATATGTAATCCATAAACCCCCTTTTTTTGATTTATAGGGTTTGCCAGATCCATCTAAAAGAAGTTCAATCACTCCAACGAATTGATCGGGGTTTGTTTGAATACAATTAAACACAGGTGTAATGGGTGGGTTGATATTCTGCCGTGCAATATTCATGACCCATTCTTCAACAACTTCAGGTGCTCTTGACAGACCAGAGATACTTCCATCATCTTCAACTCCAAGTAAGATAAATCCACCCTTCACGTTAAGCAGTGCAGATATTTCCTTCGCAAGAGACTCAGGCTTGATATTATCTCGCTAAAATTCTACATACGAGTTTTCGCCGTTAGCGATCATATTATACAGATCCTTGTCAGTCATCGTAGTGGAAAATAGTTCTATGATTGAAGAAGAGTATTTTTCTTAACTGGTTAATCAGTGTGGAAGTGAGTGAATATGATCCGACTTTGAAAAAAAAATACTAGCAAAATCATCTCACACGGCGTATGAATTGCAGTTGTGGCGCGTACACCATGATAGAAGACTGATCGTTCTCGCATTAAAAAACTTTAAGTTATCTGGTTCATTGGCTTAATTCAAATGTGTTTTTCGTTAGGCGTAGGTGAAGCAGATGTAGAGACTAGATGATCACATGTCCATTGAATATCACTTGAGTAAATGCATCCGTTGATATTTGAGAGTTGAGGAGGTCGTAAGGACATAGAGTTACTGTCCACTTGGAAACATTTCAGCATTCCACTTCATTGAGTGAACACCCTTAGACAAATAACCATCGTATAGTTTGTCTACCTGTCTTCCCAATACGTCGTAGACGATGAGGTTTACATGTCCAGAGTTCTGAATTTTAAATTCAATGTTTGTGGATGGATTAAATGGGTTAGGGTAGTTCTGATACAAGATATGATCTTTTTCGGAAATTCGGTGGTTGATAGATTCAACTTCAAAAATGGTCATGATCCCAGAAGTTGTTTTTATGATTTTATTGTTTAGAGGGGATTTACTTTTTGGCTCTAATTCATCCAAGGTAACCTTAACTCTGACACGGGTTGCATCGCTTGGAAAGGTAAATGGCGACTCCCAACCACCATTGATTGATGTCATTGGAATCCAGTCTGAACATGAGTTCCATCGTTGACACTTACGTAGCTCCATGAATACTTAAAAAGTCCATGTCTTAAAGGTGGAAGTGCAAGAAGAGTATCAGTCATTTTTGCACTCATGAACGTAGGATTGTAAGAAAAATCCAAGGATAAAGGAGATGTTATAGGAGGCGTAAACCGAGTCGCTGTTCCCCATAAATGCTCATAGGGGCGCTCCAGAGAAAGCCCCGTTGTATTGATTCTTGGAATGCCAAGATTATTTTGTATGAAATTGACATGTTGCTGTACATGGTTGATGCTCACGCTTGTATTGGGTGAGTAATAGAACCAATCAATACTAAAGTTCTCTTCCTCGTGAATCACAGAATTTAATCTTCTCTCACCAGATCTTTTAAATGGTTTGATATATTGACTGAACATTGTGGCCATGGGTAAACTCGGAACTCTCTTACTTCTCATGCTGCGCGCCATGATGACACCTCCCCATCCATAGGAAGCAATTTCATACTGCACATACGAATCCGTGATTCTCAGAAATAAGACGATACTGGGATGTAGGTCTGGTCATCAATGTGGACAGATTTCTGAAGGATAATATCAGAGCATGAGTCCCCGTCATCAGAGTCGTATCTCTTTCTCCACCATGCCAGATAAATTTGCAGGACCAGTCGTAAGGTTTTGGCTTACCAGAGATACCATCGGGCCATGCAGGGGCAAACAGAGGGACATTTGTAATGACGGCTCTGTGACTCCTTACAACATCTCCTATTGTGTGGCCAGTAAACAAATATGGGTATTTCTGCTGAGTGCCATTAAACTGATTGTTCCATTCAAAATCAACCTCATTCCATTGTTCTATATGATGATCGTCCAGTCCTTTGGCCAAACTCAATGTCCAAAAGCCTTGTATGATCGTAGCACGATCTGCGGGCTCTAAATCACCAAAATTAACGCGTTCCGCCCATGTACCTCGACGGGCAGTAAACCCTGAAATGACTTGCCGAGCGGTCGCCTTTTCGTAGTCGCCTTTTTTTGCTCCGAGTGTCAGATGATGGATTGACTTAGGAACACCATACGAATCCATACGAAACAGGGTGCTATCATGCTCATCATCTTGCTCTTGCCACAGATAACGATACCATGATCGAGATTTCTTGCCAGCACCTTTAATAGAAGTGTGCCAGAAATTCACCCCAAAAATGGAGCCCTCTGGGGGCATGTTCATGGTGGCGTCAGGACAACCATTGTTAACTTCGGAACACCACTCGACACTAGTGTAGGAAAAATCATCAAAAATGACACCTTCGGGGGGTAATTGAGATAGGGCCAGCGTGCCTTCAATCACTGCACAATGTAATCCTACCAGAATGATGGATAGCAAATATCTATACAATGAATTCATATTTGTCTGATAGGTCTCAGGTGATTCATTTATATCTTCAATATGCGATCTCGGCTATGTGTGAATTCATGTTACTTGTTTACAAACAAAATAGAATCATGATCAAACTTCATCAAAGATAGGCTATGCGTTAGATTCTGGATAGATCTGACTGAATATTACTTCGGAAAATTGATTCGCAGAGTGGCGTAAGCCAAAATCTTGGGCCTTAACGGCATTGAATGGGAATTCCTCGGGAGCATTCAGCCACTTTGAGATACCATTGGCAATCTCTAACGGACGATCAGATTTAACGCTAAGTCCTAATTCATAATCTCGAATATACCGTCCAATGAGTCCAAAATTACACCCTAATACAGGCTTACCTGACAACGCTGCACGTACAAGTACACCACTAGATCCAACATGATGCAGGTAGGGTAACAATACTAAGTCTGAAGCAAAAAACAGATTTGTCATCTCTGTGTCGGAAACAAATCTAAATTCGGTGATAAACTGCACATTCGTATATCGCTTCAGTCCGCTAATTCGCCCTGATAATAAGTCCTTGTCCAGATGGGCAACTTTTCCCACAACTACCATGCATAGTTTCTGCTGATCATGATCGGCCAATAAATTAATAGCATCCAGCACTTCAAAAATCCCCTTTCTTTTCGCAATGCTTCCAAAAAAGAGGACGAATCTTCGGGGTTGCTCTACACCGAGTCTTTTTTTCATCACATTTGAGCTTAAAGATGGATCTTGTATTTCTACTCCATCGGGAAGCGGTAGAATACGCGATTTTGAAGAGCTATAAGACTTGGCAAAATATGGATCAAGGCTAAATAGACATGATAGGTGGGGATTCTGGAGTGAGAGAGCGAAAATCATTCGTTTACGTGTATACTGGATATAGCGACTCAGACCATCTCGTAGAGTGATTCTGCGTCCAACTTCCAGAAATGGCCTAAAGTAAATTCCATAGATTACTAGTGGAAACTTGAATCTGAGTTTAAATCCAAGTGGTATTTGGAACAGGTCAAAATCCATTAATAAACAGTGGGTTGGCTTGATTTTATTGAGACAAGTGTTCAGAATTTGGCCTTTCTGTTTTGAGATTTGAAACAGATTGCCCGTTGGGTGGAAGTCAGCAAGTATATGAATTTCAATATTTGGATTTTGATGTGTGATCTCAAGTATTTCTTGATGCCTATCTAAAAGTTTTGAAGTAATCATAACAGAGAGTCGGCCTGAATATGAATGTGTTGACCAGTACTGGACGAGCTGTTTTACATACTGCCCATGATGCCCACCTGCACTGAGATCAAAAAGAATTAAGTGAAACATGAGTATAGTCCGATGGCTATGAACAACTCTTAACTGTAATTCAATATTGCTCTTGGATGAGTCGCTGTTGCTATGATTGGAGGGTGATTCATATTATCACATGGACTGAAGGATTATTAATCTCGGAATCTACAAGCCCTAATTGATCAGATATTGATGGATTATCCTCTGTTCTAAACGATGACACGGTAATTGTATTTATCAATTTTACCCGATAGATTCGTTTGTCCATCATCTAAAAGTGGGCGATTCCAAATGAGGAGATTCAGAGGTTTATTTCGGTAAAAATTATTGATGGTTCATTGATTATTTTGCTAAGAGGTGGTGTTTTACTCAACAGATTGAAACGTCTAAAGAATAATTAATGTGCACTCACCCCTATGCTCTCATGGGCATCATTATGACGACTCGCTCTGACCGACCTGTGGAATGTGTTGTGAAGTAGCTCAAGGAGCAGTTGTGCATCATCGCGGCGCAAATCAATGATCCTTGGATAGCGCATCACTCCCGCACCAGCCGTGTCTACGATCAGTGTGCACAAACCAAGTCGTCGTTGAAAAAATGATGATCTCATCTCAAAAGCCTGAAAGCGCTCAACTGGAATAATCCAAAACTGTTGACTAAGGATGCGCCTGTAAACAAGTAAATTTCCATCGTGAAATGACCAGTGATGGTGCTTGTACTGTAGGATTGCAATCAACGAACCAATAGGTAATAGGCACAGCCCCCAAAGAGCAACTGTTGACCATGTCATTGCTAAAATAACGAATATGAGTATCACAATCCAACTGTATCGAATTGAATATCTTTGAATCATCCGCGTACTGACAGATGTGTAAGATTCAGGAAGCGTAAATGGGCGAATTTGTGGCGCTAGATCTTTAATTTCTGACCATCGTGCAAAGGGCATAGCAGGCAGGAATCCTTGTCTGCCACTTTGGAGTCCAAGAGTCTGCAACTCTAACCGATACCAGCCCCTGAGTCGCATCAGAAGATTGGAGCGTACTAAAAAGGATTGGACACGCTTATATGGCAAACTTCCCTCAAGTGTTGAAAATAGGCCAAATCGTCGATGAATTTTGGTCGGGCCAAGCTCCATGCTAAAATTGTAAAATCGAATGAAGTTCAGAATAAATCCAGCCAGCCAACCCAGAGCAACCACTGCAATGATGACTAGCATCACAATGATCATGATCGCCAACCATGGAAGTGTCTCTGACATATTACTCAGGTATCCATCCTCAGCGATCCAGACGATCGTTGAGGAGATGTTGAGGAGCCCCATCGCATCCAACTGATACAGTGTTGTCACCAAAAATCCTGAAATTCCCAGAGAAAATTGATAAACGCTTGATAGAACTAATCGCTCTAAGGGCATACGAAAGCCAGATAACTCCCGAGAAGTCTCCTCAATGTTTAAGGATTGGTTTGAGATTTGAAATAGATTCTTGAGGCGTTGTGCTTCTTGGGCCGCAATATAGGACAAGCTTCCCTCTGCCTGATCGGTCCCAGCAGTTTCAATTTTCACTGATGCCGTCCCAAGAATTCGGGATAGGAAACTGCGCTCAATCACCACATTCTGAATTCGCTCCGAGGGAATATTACGTCGCACACGTTTGAATACTCCGTAAAAAATGATCAGCTCTTCGCTGGTTGCATAGTATCGGAATCTGACAAAACGGGCAATCGCATATGGCCCAACAATGATCACGTAGGTGATCGCAAAGATCAGCGTAAGAGATGAGCTGAATTGGACGGATTCAGGACCGAGTGATATGATCCATGAATAGATAAAGGCAGCAATGGAAATAAACACACTGTGCACCAAGGTAAGAGGATGCAACCGTAGAAAGTTCTCTGATGGTGCCTCCATCAATCAGTTGATTCTCCGATAAAATCTCGCACCGTATCCCTTAACCGAACTGCCTCCTCATAGGCTAGTCCAGGAACGACGATATCAGTGCTTCGTGTACCAGCCGTATGAACAACTAATCGAGCGACATTGAAATTATCTTCAATCAAATCCTGTTCAACGTCAAGGTGTTGAATCCGTCTAAGTGGGACAATTGTTTGGACACGATTGTAGATACCCCTAATTGCATAGAGGTCCTTATCTCGGAGCTCATATCGCCAAAAATGGTAACGTAATCTAGGAATGATCGTAATCCACAACACACATAGAACGAGTAAAATCCCAGTCCAAAGACCAGGAAGAAGGAGGTCATTGCCAGAGAAGAACAGAACGATATCAACTGTTAATGTGGCAGGAAGCAGAATCCCCCAGCCTAATAGTCCTTTAATTGTCCATACGCGTTTAACGGCTGGATCAAGTAGTTGCATTAAATTTATATTTTAGATTTTGGTACGCTTGGACAAGTAGATTGTTACCAATGATGAATCCGACGACGATCAGCATTCTGGGGTGTGGCTATGTCGGTCATCCTCTGGCAAAGTTACTAGTCAACCAAGGATGGAGAGTCCGCGGCGCGACCACTCACACGTCAAAGCTCACAACTCTAATGGCAGATGGTATTGAGCCCTATTTATTGGAATTGACGCCATCTCTTAAAGGGCATGGGAGGATTGATTTCTTTGACTCTGATTTGATGGTGATTAATTTCCCTCCCGGGCGAAAACGCCCTGATGTGATTGAATTCTTAGATGCTGCTATGAAATCACTTTTGAGTTATCTCGGTCAAGGAGATGTGAGAAAGGTGATGTTCATTAGCTCTACAAGCGTGTATGGCACTGGACATGTTTGCGAAAACGATGCGGGAAAGACAACGCCAAGTTCTGCTTCAGGAGTGGCGTTGTTGGAGGCAGAGAGTCGGCTCAGATGTGCGACTGATTTTGAGACAACGATTCTCAGATTCGCAGGGCTTTATGGATATGAGCGATCCCCAGGAAAATTCTGGTCGGGGCGCGTTTTACCCAATCCGCAGAACGCTGTCAATATGCTTCACAGAGATGATGCAGTTGGAGCCGCAATGGAAATCATTAATGCACACTGCTGGGGAGAAGTCTTCAACGTATGTGCTGAGCATCATCCATCAAGGGCTGAATTCTATGTTCAAGCGGCCTTGAATCAGGGAATCCCACCACCCGTCATTAATGTGGATGAGCCGCAGACGCATCATAAAGTTGTCCTGAGCGACAAGATCCGAAATCAACTTAGCTATACATTTAAGTATCCGAATCCGCTTTCTGATGCACCTTGAATGCAACATTACATTTGTGATACAGTTGCAAGCGTAAACGCTGGTATTATGAACAAACTTACTCCCCAAGAAGCCTATGTGATTGAAGAAAAAGGCACGGAGCCCCCGTTTTCAGGGGAATACTATGATCATTATGCTCCGGGACTTTATGTTTGTAGGCGTTGTGATGCACCTTTATATCGATCGGAGGACAAATTTCGGTCTGGGTGTGGGTGGCCAAGCTTTGATGACGAGATCTCTGGACGGGTCAAACGGATTCCCGACGCTGATGGATACCGCACCGAGATTATTTGTGCCAATTGCAACGCTCATCTTGGACATGTATTTACGGGCGAGATGTTTACGCTCAAAAATACTCGTCATTGCGTCAACTCACTTTCAATGAGGTTCATCTCAGCAAGTGAGGACGATACTTAAAGACATCTTTAGTGCCGGAGGTGGGACTCGAACCCACACATCCAATGGACACAGGTTCCTAAGACCTGCGCGTCTACCAATTCCGCCACTCCGGCATTAAAACTGTATGGATAAAAATTAATGAAAAATTGTTCCATCCTATATGGGGTCATGAGCATGATGATACTCAATTTACCCGCCCAAGCACTTCAAACTCCCGCATTGGGAGACAAAGATACACCTCAAGTAAGGAATTTAGATGCTGACTCCACGCATTCATTTGATTCTGAGTGGATAGAACAAGCAAGGCTTGGAACGCTCAGATTCGCTGATTGTGCCGCTGCCTTAGTCAGTGCGGATGGACTTGCGGCCACTACGGCTTCCTGTTTACGGTCTCTGGAGTCGTGGATTCGGCCGGGCGACACGTTGTTTGTAGCACATCAATTATCTCAGGAGATTCCCCTGTCAGGATTGAGTGTGCGTCAATTCATTGATCAACGAAAGATAGATCGTATTGAGGATGCGACCACGGGTTTTTCTGGTACGAGGCAGATGACTGTCACTGCTTCTGAAGACAGTAGTTATTTTTGGGAAAGCACCTGGAAGATATACAATGATATAAGACTTGTTCTGATTCCCCCAGTCGAAATTTCAACTTTTGGCCATGAAGATGGTGTCTATCCACGTTATGCGCTAGACTTTGCTCTCATTAGAGTATATGACCAAAATCGCCTACCCCTAGATACAGAAAGCTATTTTGCGTGGAGTAATCGACCTCCGTCTGTGCGTGAAACGCTCTATATTCCAGTCGTTAGTGATGGCGATTTATCTGTAAAGATTACACTGTTGGATATATTTGACTATAACGGGACAACTGCTCCCCCATTTACCACCTTGTATGGGATGTTGGATCTCCATTATTCACATGGAGGAACGGCTGATTGGACATTGCCGCCAGAGTGGACGACTCAACTTCAAGAGAGCGACCTTTCGGCTGTCTTAAATTTTTCAGTTGATAGTGAGTGTCCTCAGTATGGAGGCCCAATCATTGATATTGATATGGAAATTTTAGGGATTGTATTTGATAGCGTCTATCCCGAGGGAAATAAGCGATGTGCCATTACCTCCACATCGGGAATCTTAGAACTTGTTGCGACAATCTTTGATGCTGGAGCTTTGGCAGAAGAACTGGCGCAGCAAATGCGAGGGAATCTTGATGAGTAAACCTCCCATCATAGTTGCAATATTATTGATGACTACGGTCCTATCGGGATGTGTTCCTGCTGCTCAGCAGGTGATTCAGGTCACTAATGAACAACCATTAGTGGTGGAAGAATCACCCTCGGTCTCATCAATATCAGATCCATTGAATCCTGTAACTCCTGACTTATCGGTTGATCGGTTTGATGTTGATCTGGGCCGCTTTGATGGGGGGAAAATGTGGACTTTTGACAGTCCGCCTGTTGATTGGCTCGCAGAGGCATATGAAATAGAGGCAGATTCGTTGTGGTTTCAAAAAGCCCGACTTGGTGCACTACGATTTGGCACACAATGCTCCGCAAGTTTTGTATCAAACCATGGATTGATCTTGACGAATCATCATTGTGCCCGTGAAAGTATTGCCGAGGTATCTGGTCAAGAAGAGGATTTGTTGGAAAATGGATTTGTGGCAATGGACAAGTCAGATGAGCGAAAAATTCCTGAACTCTATGTAGAACAACTCTGGGAAATTACCGATGTGACCGACCGAGTTCACCGAGCCGGTCGTGCAGTTCGTGGCGATAATGAACGCGTTCGTGAGCGCCGCAACAAAGCGACCGAGATAGAAAAGTCCATGACACAATTAGTGCAAAAGCGAGATTCTACGCTTCGCGTTGAGGTGGTTGAACTATACAGTGGGGAAAGATTTGCTGCGTATACATATAAGCGCTTTGAAGATGTACGATTAGTGATGGCTCCCGAGAGACAACTGGGTTACTTTGGTGGGGAGCAGGATAACTTCACCTTCCCCCGTTATACACTGGATATGGCATTTTTTCGTGCCTACGATCCATCAGGAATTCCTGCGGTAACGCCAAATTATTATCGGTGGAGTCGCCAGGGCCCACAGATCGGAGAACCAGTTTTTGTTGTAGGGAATCCAGGATCAACGAGCCGATTCGGTACGGTGTCTCAGCTCATTCATGAAAGAGATCATGTGTTAGCTCAGCAAGTAGAGGCGCTCAAAAAGCGTGAAGTCCTGCTGAGGTCGTACAGAGGAATTGATGATCCAGACGCGGATGCACTTGATAATATGTGGTTCAGTCTCAGTAATTCTTTGAAATCGCTCTCTGGACAATTAGATGGACTTCGCAACGATACGTTGATCGCCCGCCGGAGCGCTGGTGAAATTCAAGTGAAGGAGGATCTGTTCAAGTCAGATTCACTGACAGCGCGCTATGGTTCTGTGTTTGACGAATTGAATGAATTTCAACTATCTAAACGCGCAGAGGCCTCTCGTATGAGAGCGTTCAACTTCTTTGGTACTTCTGTGGGATCTCGTATTCTTACGCGTGCATTGTATGGATACTATCATGCAAATATGCAACGCCGAGGATTTGCAGATCAGCAGGCATTGGATGACATCCGTAAAGATGCTCTTGCACTCAAAGATATTCCAGTTGAGGTGGACAAAACAATGATGATTATCCGTTTTCAAGAAGTTCAGGATGCTCTCGGTGCACAGGACCCTACCATGCGAAGCCTTTTAGGTGGACTGACAATTGATAGTCTGGCTTCAACAATAACGACTTCAACAGCACTCACGGATTCTGCAGGATTTGCTAAACTTTTAGATAATGGATTTCTAAATAGTGATGATCCAACCGTACCTGTGATCAGCGCTTTGGCACCATTGTATTTTACTGCACAACAACAGGCAGAAAGCTTTAATAATAGAGAAGATTTACTCGTTGCAGAGTTAGCATCTCTCCGTTTTGCGCTTTATGGAACTGATGTCCCCCCAGATGCTTCGTTTTCGCTTAGAATTTCGGATGGGACAGTCGCTGGGTATTCGTATAATGGAACCCGTGCTCCTGCGTTTACAACATTTTATGGCCTGTATGACCATTACTATGCCTATCAAGGTTTGAGTGAATCCTGGGATTTACCAGAGAAGTGGCAGACTCCACCCGACAGCTTTGATCTTTCTACCCCACTGAATTTAGTGAGCACCAACGATATTACGGGTGGAAATTCAGGGTCACCATTACTGAATCATAACCTTGAGATTGTAGGATTAATCTTTGACGGTAATATTGAATCTCTCCCAAATGTGTATGTGTTTTCTGATCAAGCAGCGCGTGCAGTTTCGGTAGATGTTCGTGCAATTCTCGCTTCACTTGAAAACATATATCAGGCCAAACCTCTTGTTGATGAAATCATTGACGCATCAGAAAAATAACACGACACGACAGTAGATCTCTCTTGGTCTACTCAGAGTAGTTCAGCACTCTGATTGATTAAATTATCAATGGTAAGACAATACCATGAGAGAGATTTTGAGATTGAGTCGTATGACTTATGGGTGAACCAATGATTGAGATTCATGAAAAAAGACAATTAGCGCTTGTGCTTGGCGGGGGAGGTGCTCGTGCTGCTTATCAGGCGGGTGTCATTCATTACATGCATGACCTGTCCTCTGATATTTCGTTTCCCATCATCACAGGTGTTTCTGCGGGGGCGATCAATGCTGCATTTTTGGCTGGAAACTCTGGCCTCCACGGAGCGGAGGCCTTAATGCGCTGCTGGAGCCACATTGATCAAGATAAGGTGTTCAAGGCGGAGTCATCCATGAGTCTCATTCGGAGAATTTTGCCCGCAAATTTATTCAACAACCCAGGCATTCGTGTCAATGAGGGCGAAGCAATTTTGGATACCGAACCTCTTCGCCAGTATCTTTCGCAGCAGTTACCTGCTAAACCAGATGGTTCGTTGCCACAGATTGGTAGAAATATAGATAATAAAGAATTGGCAGCACTGTGCATTACGACCACCAGTTTCACTACTGGGGAGTCTGTGAGTTGGATACAAGGGCGTCGAATTTCGCAATGGGAACGCCCGAATCGTGTGGCTCATCAGGGCGAGATCACACTGGACCATGTGATGGCATCTAGTTCACTGCCCCTGTTGTTTCCAGCCGTAAAGCTTGGAAGTGCATGGTATGGAGATGGTGGAATTCGTCTGATCGCTCCACTATCCCCAACCCTCCACCTTGGGGCAACAGACATTATTTGTATTTCCCCCAAGCATGTGCGTACTCAGATAGAGGCCTCATTACCATTAATTCATGGGTATCCACCAGCAGCTCAGGTCATGGGAATTATGTTGAACGCTACATTTTTGGATGCATTTGATCATGATGTACGAATGGCAAATCGAATCACAAAATTAGCTTTGCATACTCCAGAATTTGAGCGAAACGGAATCCGACCAGTAAACGTCTTACTTATCCAGCCTTCAAGGGATATTGGTAAACTCGCGCATGGATTTGATATGAATACTAAGGGTGTGTTACGCATGTTGACACGAGGTTTGGGTAGTGAAGAAACGCTCAGCCCCGATTGGCTCAGTGTGATTCTATTTAATCCACATTTTATTCAGCAGGTCATTGAACTGGGTTATGAAGATGGCCGACGGCATGCTGATGCCATCAAGAGGTTTATAGATATGACCAGACATGAATAATTATCTAAACTGTGTAATATTGTTGCTTATCATGGCCATTGGGTCTGCAGAGGCCAATGGTCAAGTTCTTCGAGGGCGTGTGAGTGATGTCACATCTAATGAGCCCCTGCCCGCAGCCACAGTCCAGATTGCTGGGACTTTCCAGGGTACAATTACCAATAGTTATGGGTTGTACGCCATTGAAGTTAATCATCTTCCAGTAGATCTTGTTGTGCGTTATATCGGTTATAGAACCGATACGCTCACTGTTGATGGCTTAGATTCCATAGAATTTAAGCTAGAACCTGTTGGGTTTGAAATGGATCAGATGGTGATTACCGATGAGGATCCTGCTGTATGGATCATGCGTCAGGTCATTGAGAAAAAACAGCAATGGCAGCAAAAACTTAAAACACTTGAAGTTGAGGCATATGGCCGAATCACCTATTCCAATGATACAGGAATTGTTGCAATTAAAGAGTCTGGCGCTACGGTCTGGTGGGATCATGAGCGAGGGCATCGCGGGAAGATAACGATGAATAAAAAAACTGGAAATCTTCCTTCTGCGGATGCAATCCCCGTGGGAGGATTGTTTACCAATCTCTACAATGATAATATCAGAACAGCGGGCCATACACTGATCGGCATAACCCACCCAGATGCGTTAGATCACTACAATTTTACATTGAAGGGCACACGAAGAGTAGATGATGTGATTGTTTATGATATAGAGGTTGGGACGAAGAATGTATACACAAGCGGGTTTTTGGGTCGTGTGTCGGTCTTGGATGGTGAATTTGCTCTCATAGAAGCTCAGTTGAGGCCTGGTCCAGCGTTCCTTTTTCCGTATCCCATACAGGTGTCCGAGGTCGCCTATCAGCAGCAATTTTCGAATTACAGCGGAGAAGTTTGGCTACCCACTGATTTACGCACACAAGTAGCGTTAGATATTTCTATAGGTCCATTATTAACGATCCCGACTATTGATATGAGGATGGTCACCAGACTAACAGACTACCAATTGAATGTGACTCTGCCTGATAGCGTTTTTGAAAATGAGCAATACTTTGTAGTGGATTCGCTAGCGATTGCCTCTGGTGATACATTTGAGCGTGAAGGCACCATTGTCCCACTTACCCCAGAAGAATCAATTGCCTATGCATCAATTGACAGCACTGACACTCTTGAAAAAGCCTATGCTCCAACGGGGGCGATGAGTCAATTGATTCCATCTGATGGTAATCGCCCAGCCATTCTTAGAGCGTTATCAGCCATTTCATTCCCAACTATCGCGCCATATATATGGTATAATCGGGTCGATGCTTTTCATGGAGGCTTGGAAGTGGGAACAGAAATCGGAGATGCTCTTGACCTAAGGCTTCAAGGAGGACTCAGCACTGGTCAGCGAGGCGCATCAAGAATCACATATAAAGGATCGGCACGATATCAGAAGGGCTGGTTTGTTGATGTGGAATACCACGCCGAAAATGCGCCTACTTACATATCAGATGCAAGACGCCCACTGCTAAACTCCGCATTGATGCTATTGGGTCAGATGGATTATTTTGATTATTACCGCCGAGAGGGCATAACTGGAACTGCAGGGTATCAACTCGGTTGGCGTTCTGCAACGATCTCAGGGACATTTTTGCATGAATCACACAGGTCTCTGACTGGGAATGTAAGTTATGACTTGTTTGGTAACAGTGAGCCGCAGCGCCTCAATCCGCTGATTCCTGAGGGCGATTTACAAAGTGTGAAGGTTGAATTTTCTTTCGGCCAGAAGTCGAATCACCTACAATTTGGGCCTCAACGATATTTAAAATCGAGTGTAGAAATCACAACCCCTGGATCAGAGTTCACCTTTACGCGATACTATTTGAATGCAGGTTGGCGGATAAATACATTGTTAAAGAGGAGACTTATACCTGCTACACTTGACTTCGGGTTTTCTGTAGGACTGGCATCTGATGGTGGCCGCGAACTGCCCCCGCAACGTTCATTTATTGTTGAAGGCGGCATTGCCGCCTATCATTGGGGTGGTGCACTTTACACATTAAGGGGATTACCCTACCGTGGCAACGGTATAGTCTTTGGGCATTGGGAGCATAACTTTCGTACCTTACCATTTGAAGTGCTTGGCATGCGATCTTTTGTCAACAATGGGCTTAGCATTATTGCTTTTGGAGGGCATGCATTTATTCGGGGAGCCCAACGAGCCAACAATGACTGGATTCGCCATAATGAATTAGGCGTTTCGGTGAGTGGAATCTTAGGGATCATACGTGTTAACTTGGCGTATCGCCTCGGAGAAAATATAGTGAATCCATCCTTCAGTGTTGCGCGAATTTTCTGATTGTTCAGGAAATTATTGGTGGTTAGTTGATGCTTCTGCATGTTGAAATGCCTCATTGATTTTTCAGCAAAGTTGTACGATCGCTGACCATGCAATCTCAACGAGGGAGAGCGACCCAAGTAGTCATTTTAGTAGGATATGTAGCCTTTCAGTTCTGCTCAGGGCAGGCGACTGGCCAAATTCTGATTACGGGTAGTGTCAGGATTCAGTGACGCTTTTGCCCCTAGCTTCTGCACATAATGTATTGGAAGATAGTGATCAGGGCACGATTACAAATCGAGAGGGGCATTTTGAAATCACGATTCCTAAACTTCCAGCGACGCTTATTTTTCAGCATATTGGTTATCACTCTGTACGGACAGAGCTCATCCCTAATGGCCCGAAATCAATCGCAGTTACGCTTCAATCAGTACCAATACAACTTCCAGAATTACTCATCACTGGAGATTATCTGGCCACTGCGATCATGGAAGAAGTCATTCGCAGGAAAGCCATGCGTAGGGCTTATCTACAATCACATCAAGCGAGAGTCTACTCAAGAATCACTTGCCAAACAAAGGCAGGAATGTTTTAATCAATGAGATTGTTTTTGACAGATATTATAAAAAGATAAGGGCATCAGAGGTGTGATTCGGCCAGAGCGATCAACGTCAGATTTTCATGAGCAATTGGGGTTGAGCGTTGCCCCACAGGATTTTTCTTCGGATCTAGTGGAAATCAACGGAGTCACTTTTTTCGGACCGACTCACCCAGATGCATTGAAGCATTATACATTTATATTTGCAGGGCGGCGCAACTGGAATAACTATCAATTATACGATATATACGTTGCTCCGAAGATCAATCAAGAGGCCACAGTCATTGGTCGGATCTCAATCATTGACAGCCTGTATGCCATGGTTGAGACAGACTTGGAACCAGCATCACATGTGATCTATGACCCTAATACTCGTGACTGGAGTACTTCGCACCGCCAGAATTTTGCTCAAGTTGATTCGTTCTGGCTTCCGATTGATCTTCAGTTGCAAGGCTGGATTCATGTAGCGCCAAATGGTCAGCGTACCAGGCCTGCTGTAGTAAAGCAAAATGTTAGATTGATTGTCAAGTCAACAACCCCATCCCAGAGACACCTTTCACTCATGAGGATAAGTTACAGGTAGATACAGTTTCTGTCCTGTGAGATGATTTGTTATTGATGGGGATAGATATCGTTGCTCTGACACCGTTAGAATCAGAAGCTTTAGATGAATTAAGATGGAAGAAACTACTGACGCTCCGCCATGCATTTTCACCAGATCAATTGGTGCCCACTTCTGGAGATTATGTGTATGGCCTTCATCTTGGCGATCCATCGCAATTTACATGGCCAAGCATTTTAGGGTTGATTCCTTGGGTAAGGTATAACCGAGTGGATGGGGTACTTTTTGGCGGACTCAGGTCATTTCCCTATGGGGAAAATATGATCCTTTCTGCACGTATTGGTCAATCTTTGAACTTAGGGCGGCGGCAGTTTACAACAAGCGAAGTAGCACTTGGAGCACCTTTTTAGTTATTGACCGAAATTCCCAGCCACAGAACGGAACATTGATTCTTAGCGAAGTCATCAATTCATTGTTTGCCAGATTTTCTGCACAAGATTATTTTGATTGGTACTGGTCAGTCAATATTCGCGGTGGTGCACATTACCAATCACGAAGGATCAGGATGACGGTTGAGGCAAGTTACGCGTGGATTGATTCATTAGCATCTCGGATCAAAGCCCATGGCCCCTCAGGAAGAAATTCTCAGATAATCTGCCAATCATGTCAGGCCAGAGGCAGTCTCTTGGAGTTAGGTTTGCAACAGGTGATCCGTGGCAACCCTATTACATCAATCCATCCAAAAGAGTCGATCTCATGATTGAATTTGCAAATTCTCCTGCCAGTCGTAGAGATCTGAAGGCGACATTCATTGGGGATTATCATTTTAGTACATTAATGCGCCGTCGTCCAGCGCCAGCGAAGCTTTCCTTACGTTTTTACGCTGGTTGGATCACCAACAGTGCGCCGCGCGATCGATGGCCGTTCGCTGAGGGAAGCATTGGGACTACTGCAGAGTTGGGGGCGCTTCGCTCTGTACGAAATCAGCGACTGATTGGGTGTCAAATCATAGGGCTTCATTGGGAGCATGATTTTAGGAATCTTTTCTTGAAGCGTTACGGTTGGAGTTTCTGGTGGGACAGAATGTGAGTCTTCGCCCAGGTACTGCCATATATATGTTGACGGGCATTGGATTCAAGAAGCGACCGTTAGCATTGCGCGGATACAAGTGCGAATCAACATTACTCGGCGGCTCAATCAATCGGGAGTATTCATTGGTGTAGGTTATATTGGGCAACGTCGATATTGGTGATCAGAATAATTTGGATTGATGTGGTTGTATGAGGACAATCATTTATTAGCGTTAAATAAACCCGCAGGGTTGTTGTCACAGCAGGATAGTACAGGTAATCTTGATGTCGTCACCGTGGCTAAACAGTATATCAAAGAGAAATACAATAAATCTGGGAATGTGTACATTGGATTGGTTCATCGTTTAGACCGTCCTACGTCAGGCGCCATGATTCTTGCGCGCACATCAAAGGCCGCACGACGATTATCACTTGCATTTCGTCATAGAAAAATAACAAAGAGGTATATTGCCGTCGTGGAAGGCCAACTGATTGGAAATGGAGTAATGGAAGATTATCTGATCAAGGAAGCGGATCGCGCATATGTACGTCAGGCGGGGAAGTTTGCAAGATTGAAATGGGAATCCGTGAAGTACTCCGAGAGGGTTACGGTGGTTAAGATAGAGTTGATTACTGGGCGAGCTCATCAAATCCGCTGCCAGTTCAGCCATAGAGGATATCCTGTGATAGGAGATGTTCGTTATGGTGCTAGTCATTCAATAGTTCAACATGATTGTATTGCACTTCATTGCGCGCGTTTAACTTTTCAGCATCCAGTCCAAAACCGAACGATTGAAATTCATGCAGTTAGGCCTGAGTTCTGGAAGCAGTTCTTTGAATAAGGGTTTGATTCTCAAAGATTTATCAAAACGCTTCTCGGTGCGGTTGGAAATCAAAAGCAGAGATTCGGGACCACCAAAAGTGTCTGTCAATTAGAATCGGATATTCACCTGATCCCGATGGGAGTTTTAATTGTCATGGTGTGAGGAAACTTTATTTAGACTAAATCTATATAAAGGCTTTTGGAATATCATTTCCCCGGAATTTGACGATCAACATCATTTTGTATCATGACATTAACACGAATAAATTTATTCATTATTGTAATCATTACGCATATTTTCGTGAGCGGTAATATGGCGATTCATGCTCAGGTTGATACCACTTCGGTCAGAGAGCTTGAGCGTCGCATTGAAATCCTCGCAGAGGAGTTAGAATTGTTACGAAGCGGGGAAGCATCACATGATTTGACCACCGATGAGTCCAGAGCTCTTGGTCTCGCGCCATCAGCAGCTGCGACCTATGGAATCACATCAGGGGCTTCCTTTGCTGGTTATGGAGAAATGCTCTATGAGAATTATAGTGGAGACAAAACGACTCAGTTGGACTATTTAAGAGCGATTTTTTATGCTGGTTATCGCTTCAATGACAGGTTTCTGTTCAACTCAGAAATTGAAGTAGAGCATGCGAATGAAATTTTTGTTGAGTTTGCCTACATTGACTGGCTTGCGACCAATCATCTTGGTGTGCGGGCAGGAATGCTCTTACTGCCAGTGGGATTAGTCAATGAACTCCATGAACCAACCGTATTTATTGGGTCGGAGCGGCCTGTTACAGAGCGTGTGATTATCCCTTCCACATGGAGGGAAAACGGCGTCGGAATCTATGGTTTTTCTGGCGATTTCTCATACAGACTATACCTAGTCAATGGATTTAAGGGGGCAAAATTTTCTTCGTCAGGTCTTAGAGGTGGCCGGCAAAAAGGAGTCAAAGCAAAAGCAAGTAGCCTTGCCATTACTGGACGTATTGACTACAGTCCTAGACCTGGAATGTTTATAGGCACGAGCGTCTATCGAGGAGGGGCTGACCAAAATGAAATCAAAGAGGGCAGTCGTGATGTAGATGTGACAGTGACAATTGTAGAGGCGCATGGACAGGTACAGTACAAGGGAATTGATTTTCGTGGATTGTATGCCGTTGCAACTGTTGGAGAAGCGGGCCGTTTGAACAATGCGTTAGGACTGGAAGGCCAAGATGGGGTCGGTGAACGGTTGGTGGGAGGGTATGTGCAAGCGGGCTATAATATTCTTTCGCAAACACAATCTGAGACAGCGCTCACTCCCTATATTCGTTATGAAATTGTAGACACTCAAGCAAGTGTGCCTGCAGGATTTCAACGAAATATGTCACATCAAAACACCTATCTCACAGCAGGTATTGAATTGAAGCCACTTCCACAGGTCGTTGTGAAAGTTGATTATACTTCGGTCACCAATGACAATGACACGGGCGTCAATCAGTTTAATATCAATGTTGGCTATGCATTCTGATGACTAGACCCATAGTGTACACATTGTTTTTGTTGTCTCATTCATGAGATCAGTGCGGGCTATATCTGTGATCTGCATTCTTGTTTTATTTGCGCAGATTGGACATTCTCAGCCCTCGTTGATTTCAAGGAAAGAGGCGCTTGGATCACTTTTTCCAAATGGAAACATTTCATCAGAACAGATCTTTTTGACACTGGAGCAAGTGGAGCAAATTGAGAAAATATCCCGAGAAAAGGTCAAAGCCAGATTGTATCTTCGATTCATCATTACCCGAGATGGTCAAGTGATTGGGCGATCATATGTTGATACGCATACAGTCAGAAGTAAAAGAGAGTCTCTACTTATTTCACTTACGGGCGATGGTCGTGTATTACGCGTAGATGTAACGGCATTTTTGGAACCTCCTGAGTACATTCCAAGTCGGCGATGGCTCCGGCAGTATGAAGGTAAAATGGTCGGTGCAGAGACGAAGCTTAACAGAGGAATTCAACCAATTCTTGGTGCTACTTTGACCAGCAGAGCCGTTAATTCTGCTGTAAGGCGGATTCATGCCATGGATATCGTGCTCCAGAGAGCAAGTATCGTACCATGAGGCCCTGGGAGCGTCGATTGTTTTTCATGCTACATCTCATTGTTGCAGTGACAGGTTTTGGTTATCTCTATCTGAAATACTTTACACTCTCAGACGCTTCTTTTGCAGTCATTCAACATCCATGGCAGTCACCGACCATAGCCGTTCATATAGTTGCGGCCGCTGTTTTTATGGTTTTTTTTGGTATCATGTTACGATCCCATATCATTCCGAAACTCCGTAGACTTCGTCCAGAAAATCGTCTTACGGGATTGATTTCGTTAGCCACATTCATCATCATGGCTTTGTCAGGCTATTTTTTACAAGTTGCATCTACGCTATGGATGATTCAGATCTGGTCTTGGACACACATTATCACGGGTTCTCTTTTTTCAGTGACCTACACGCTTCATATTGTACTAAGCAGACGTATGATCAAGATGCGTCAACAGCTGCCATCAATTGAATGAGTCCTCCATATAGCAATTCTATTGACTTGGGTTTTAAGACATCATTAATGGTTTTCATTGTGGTGGCCTCTGCGAATTGCACGACGACCAACGATCTAGTGAAAATTGAACGTTCGGTCTTACTTATGGGAACCATGGCGCAATTGACTGTGGAGGCACGACAGCGTGAGGATGCATTACAAATCCTTGAGCAGATGGTGAGTACCATTGAAGGTATTGAGCTAGAAATCAGTACATGGATTGATAGTAGCGCATTTGGACAGTTAAATCAACAACCTGTTGGAGTTCCCATGACGCTCCCCACGCGATCTTGCATTTGGCTTGAGCGTGTGATGCATTGGTGGCATGAATCTAATGGGGCATTTGATCCAGCAATTGGATCACTAATTAAGGCATGGGGGCTACGAGGAATAGGGCGTCGCCCCTCTATGGATGAAATGGACAACATATTAAAACATGGCGGACTCAATGCCATCAGTTTTGATGCGCAACAGTGTCTTATTATCCGTTTGAGTGATGTATTGATAGATGCCGGGGCTTTCGGGAAAGGCGCTGCCATAGATGCGCTCTATGATCTTTCGCATAAAGAGTTAAAGTCTTGGATGATTGATTTTGGTGGGCAAGTCGCTGGCCGTAACTCGTATCGTTCAATATTGATTGCGCATCCATTGTTACGCCATGAGCCAGTGATTGAATTAGATTTTGACAGCGGATCTCTTGCCACTAGTGGAGGAAGTGAGAGAAATCTGATCCTTGGAGATAGCTCAGTGATTGGCCATATTCTTGATCCAAGATCTGGAATGCCAGTACATTGGGATGGATCGGTAACGGTGTGGAGTGAGAGTGCTCTTGATGCCGATATTATTTCAACAGCGTTATATGTGATGGGGCATCAAGCAGGGTTTGACTGGGCAGTTGAGCATCAAATTGCAGCATGTTTCTTAACGGTTGACTCCAATCAAGATGTGATAGTTCGTCCCACTCCAGTATTTGAAAACCGCTTTCAAGTCAATACGAGCACTATTATTTACTCTGGATCGGGGGGTGTGAAAATACGGCCTTAGAAGATCCTATTTTTGCAGGCAGTTAATCTATGCTCTGAATGTATCTTTGTATGACATCATCAATTTTAATTAGAACATTCATGATAAAGATATAATAGAACGGAAAGCTTCCTCAGAGGTGTTACCTTTCGAGGTAACCATATCTTCATTTTGCTATGTCATCTACATCTCATTCTCCACCTGTAAAGAACCAAAATTATACATCAAGCTTTGTTCGTTGAACCAAATCTGAAAATGGTCATGAGATACTGTTAGAGATTGGTGTATGTTTAAGTGTATTAAGGAAACCTATCAGACGTTGTTTTTGTATAATGGATCTCATTTATTTACTTAAACATAATCATGGCGGTTAAAACCCAGAAACCAGCTGATGTGCTTATAAACAAGGCTAAGCCCCAATCTAAGAATGGAGCTACCATTCCGCATTATTCCCCAACTCTGGGGAAGGAAATCAATGTATGCCCGATTTCTGAAAAGATAATTAAGGAAACTTCGGTCAGGCGGCGGAAGGCTATGGAGATGTTGGCTGATCTGTAAGATACATTATCAAATTACGTGGGACGATGCGATTCGTGCCCATGACGAAGCACTCGTAGATGGGGGAGCATCTGGAATACTCAACGAACATGCGATCCGTTCGGCTATCGCCCGTCCATATTGCGGCTATTTTGATACGATTCATGATAAGGTCTCTGCTCTCATTCATGGGGTTGTTTTCAACCATGGCTTTGTGGATGGTAATAAGCGAACGTCATTCTATTTGGCAGAACTACTCATTTGTAATAGTGGGTACATTTTATCGGCTAGCGATGAAGCTATGGTATCGGTCATTACTGCCGTTGCTCGTGGAGAAATGACGCGGGAAGAATTAGCAGAATGGCTAAAGGATGAGATCATCGTAGAGAGTATCAATAAGTGATCACTGGTCTATATATAGTAGACTCCGTATAGCGGAAACCCAATCCTTAAAAGGTTTCAAATTGAATCATTTGTCAATCAAAGTGTTGGCTCATTGGGAACTCAATTTACATATGATTGATTCTGTGAATATCGCTTCACGTATTCATTGAAAATTTCAAATGGGCTTCATTCTATCGTAGATTTTAAGTGCAACTCTGCTTAACAATAATCAGTTCTTATCATAGCCCCATCCGTGTAGATTTCTCAACATAACATCTTCCTACCTGGGTTGTTTCAATCTTTGTTGAAACACCATTTCGCGACTGGCAAGTATGGTGTATATTCTGACGTGGGTTACGTGCTCTATGAGGGCTTCTTTAGTTTGATATGTCCTATGTACACGGGTATTTTACACCTTTTTCTGCTTCTAGAATGCCCATAACAGCCCATCGGTGATATTGTTCGGACTGGACCATCATCGGATCTTATGATACCGTTCTTTAACGATGGAATTTAGACTTTCCATCATATTTGTGTGCGTAAATGGTACATTGCGCCTGTCCACAATAGGAAGATATCTTTGAATCTCCTATTCTATATGATAGTTCTCGCAGATCATTTCGTTTTTTCACTAATCATCCTGAAAAATGTAATCTCAGTTTTTGCAAGCCCCCAGATGCAATTTATGACAATAATCAATTAGGAGATAACGAATCAGTTAATCAGTCATTGATTTCAGAAAATACTATCTGGTTGATTCACTTTCCCAGAGCATGCGAATAGGTGCAGAGTATATTCTGTCATCATACTTTCTGCAGAATTCTCCATCATAGAACAACACACCACATTTAAATCGATCTTCATGAGAATCCTTCAATTTTCTCAATCCCCTAAAATCAGATCTATTGATAGATGCACCTGACTTCACTTCAATACCCACTAGTTCAAATGCACCAAGTTCTATGATGATATCTACTTCAAGGCCATCTTGATCCCGAAGATGATAGAATTCATATGGTTCATACGAACAACTTGCCTGCCGTTTTAATTCCTGCAAGACAAAAGATTCAACGAGCTGCCCATACAATGAACGATTTTTCCGTAGAGATTGTGCATTGGTTCTAAGTAAACTACTTGCAATGCCGGTATCTCCAATGTGAATCTTAGGTGTTTTTATAAGGCGTTTAAATTGATTGTTGTGCCAAGCAGGTAGCCGTTCAATCAGAAATTGACGTTCCAGTAGAGTCAAGTAATTTCTCACTGTGTGGTGATTCATCTTCAGTTTATTTGCGATGAAAGAAACATTCATAAGTTGACTTGAAAGGCTGGCAGCTGCAGCTAGTATTTGGGGAAATACCTCTGATGAGCGAATGTTGGACAGATTGACGATGTCTTTCTGGATAAGAGATTCAACATAACTTTGGTACCAACGAAGATGGGTACGGTGAGACAAACGGGTAACTACCTCTGGATAGCCTCCAGACACAATTCTCTCTGAAAGGTTATCTTTTAAACGCTCATACCTGCCTGTCTTTAATGTTCCATTAAATAGATTGTCTAGGAAATTGGGGAAGCCATTTTGTGCAATCTCCTGTTGGGACAATGGATACAGGTGCACGGTCTGCATCCGGCCAACAAATGCGTCAGCAAATCCCTGAACATACAGCAGATTGGTAGATCCCGTCAAGATGAATCTTCCGGGGAGCCTGTTTTCATCCACTGATACTTTGATTGCTCTGTACAATTTTGGCACATATTGTACCTCATCAACAATGGCATGACTGGGTAGATCGTCTACAAATCCTCTTGGATCATCACTTGCATACTGTCGGGTATCTTCGTCATCAAATGTGAAGTAAGAATAACCATGTAGTTGTCCAACCTTTTTGGCGAGCGTCGTTTTTCCACATTGCCGCGCCCCGTGGATGACAACAATGGGTGTGTCCTCAAGCGCCTCAACAAGCAAGAACTCAGATGCACGTGGAATCATATTAGAACCCGAAATTTTCATTAGTTTTTGAAAAATGATAGGTGTAGTCTTATCTCCAGAGTCTCAATCATGATATTGTGTTTTCGGTAGATCTGCATTATACGCTTCGGTAGATTTGCAGTTTGCAATCCGTAAATTTGCATTATATCATTCGGTGGTTTGCAGTTTGCATACCCGTAGATTTGATATTTTACAGGATTTGTTAACTGAATGCATGCGATGATGATCTGTCTGGTATTATGGTCCGCAAAGAACTGAGATTACCATGGCACGGCTAATCTTTTGCCATAAAAAGGCGGGGAAGTGGATTCTTCCAATTCTCACCTTTTCCTATTACTCAAAAGGAACGGAGTTATTATCTCACAACCCTCCTACCTGAACTGAAATGCGATTGACTGCACCAAGACGCCAAATGAGGTGTATGCAGAATAAGATTAATTTGCCCGCCACAAGTACCAACTCGCAACACTTCGAAATGGCTTCCAGCAATCTCCTAATCGTTGCAGTTCAGATGAGGATGGCAATTCATCTAAATGGTAGGTAATTTTGTATCCACGGCGAATTCCAAGATCTGTGGTTGGCCACACATCTGGCCTTCCAAGATTGAAAATCAGAAACATCTGAGCAGTCCAAATTCCAATTCCCTTATGTTGTGAAAGAGTGTCAATCACCTCTTGATCAGAGAGGGTTAGCATCACATTTCTGTTCGGGAGAAGTCCACTCATTGCACTGGTTGCAAGACTTCGGACAGTCATTTCTTTTGTGTTGGAAAGACCGATTTTTCTGAGAGATCCAAGAGGAGTCCGAAGTAAGGCATCAGGTTCAGGAGCGCCATCAAATAAGTCAAAGAGGCGAGATTGAATTGCTTGGCCTGCCCGCGTTGATATTTGTTGAAAGATGACCGAACGAACTAAGGCTTGAAAGGGGCTCCATTCACTGGTAACGACTAATTCATAAGGGCCTACTTGGCGGATCAGATTAGCCATGAATGGATCTGATGCTCGGATTAGACGCACAGCTTGATCAATATCATAAGATGGCATAGAATAAAAATTTTTTATATGTGTAACTAAATAGGAAGCGCTTCCGTAAGTATTAAAAGAATCACATTTCGATTTTTCCACCAACCTTTATTTTTACCATGAAAACTCTTCTATCTTTTTGTTTTACTGCTCTTATAGCGCTGCCAGTATTTGCTCAGGATGCTATATCCTTAGCTCACTATGATGAGATCCGATGGGATCTTGCAAAGGAACAAATTAAAACATCTCTTGATTCCGAGTATCAGTCAGTGCGTGAGCAGACCCTTAAAAATGCCATCGTACTTGTGACGCTGTATCGTGACAAGATTGACCTGACTGATGAAGGATCCATTTTGCGTAAAATTTACGCTGAGTCTAAGTCTGTAGATAATCGTAAACTTGCACTCGCGCTTCTTCATACCATAGGCGGAGAAAACGTGAAAGAATTCCTGAGTCAAAATTCTACCAATGCAGAGTCCGATGAAGTACGCATTACGCTGGCCTCTGTTCTTAATGATTATTATACCAATTATCATAAGCGTGTAGGATAGCAGAAATTGAATCCGAATTGTTCTAAAAGAGGGGGTGAATTAATCATCCCCTCTTTTTTTTTGCAAATCACACAGAAATAGCAACTCCCCGAATTAATATGCAAGGTATCTTCCTTCCCTGACCAAGGATAACGAAAATTCTAATTGTCACCAGGCGTAAGAGCATGCTTCATATCTGGGAATAGGATTCAGGATAAGACATTGAAAACTACTGGCCACTAGGGGAATCTATTAAGTCGGATACATCCCGTCTAAATAGATTTCTCCAAGATGTAAATTCAGTTCGATAATTGAGTCCAACCCCCGCTTCGTTGGTAATGAGTGACTCACTGAGTACATCTCCCTCTCGGCGGTAAAAGAATTCTATTGACACCGAAGGACTCAACTGAATTTCTACGATAAATTCACCTTCCAGCCCCTGTGCGGCCACATCCTCAGTATTTAGTCCGCGGTAGACTCCCTGACCACGAATGACTAGACGCTCATTGAGTAATCGTAAAGCAATTCCCGCTGATACATCTAATTCTTGAACTGTTTCATCACTCTGAACTCCAATTCTAAAATCCGCCTGAGGAATCATTTGACTCAAATAGCGATTAAGTTGGCTTGCGACTAGACTGGACACACTATTGACTGCCGAACTGGCGAATACTCCAGAACGCGTAGCATTCGCAGAAAGCAAAAATGAATTTGTGAGGAGTACGCTGGTGGCATGCTCTGTAGCTAAGTCAGGTCGATTAAGGTACGAGTCTAATAATGGAGTATCACTAATGGCTTCTTGCCGCTGGTCCACCTCTAAGTTAAGATCTATCAGAACAGCATTCAGGGTACCAGATACACCAAGATTAACAATCAGGGGGAGGCTCGTTTGGATGCCACCACCTACATCTTCTGGCAGTCCACTTCGAGAGGCACGTGTTCGATAAGCTCCACGAATAGCAAGCGTTGGATTGAGAGGGTCGCCATTCCAGATAATTGTACCAGAGTCAATCAAAAAACGACGTGCAAAGATTTCTCCAGCTGTAAAGAGATAATCTCCAGAACTGATGACAAACGATCCATAAGTGGACATTTCTCCACCTGCTCTTTGAATCTGTACTCGGGCAGTCCCAATCCCATTGATGATATCTCCCAAGAGTGGGTCAATGACTAATCGAATATTTGATCCCTGGGGGCCAACGAGGTTGAGATCCATGTCCAAACCATCAAGAAATGCACGCTCTCCTTCGGGGCGTCGCTCAAGAATAGTTTCTCGAGTTCTAGTGAGGGTCGCAAATTGGCGCTCAATGGATTGCGTTGAGTCAGCGAAAATGATAAATCCAGGATCAAAGGTAGTGTTTGATTCTCGAACTGGGATATAGAGATCGCTTTGTGGGGTTACAATCAGGTTGTCTGAGCGCAGGAAGGATGAGTAGATTGGGCCTGTCAATGATGCATTTCCAGAGATTCTAATATCTCCATAAAAGGGCAAGCCACTTCTATGAGTAAGAACATTCATGACTTGGAGCGATTCAAATTCGGTGGTCGCATCAAATGAGATATATTGAAAATCATTAAAATTCAATGCTCCACGAAGCGTAGCACTTCCTCCCTCACTATCGTTTATCAGGATCTGATCAATCATAATCTGATCTCCCGATAAATAAAATTCTCCTGTAGCATTGTAAAATGAATTAAATCTTGGAGCAGTGAATCTAGCATCATCCAAGGCGAGATATCCATCAAATTTAAGGTTGTTTCTAAAGCCCCGAAGCGTAAAACTTCCTGTAAGTCCCCCCTCAAACTCTACACGATCACGAAAAGCAATGTTTAATAACGCAGCATCAATACGTTCTACATCCCAGTACAGGTCTAATTCTCCTTGTCTGTTTTGAGCGTTAACTATGATGTTGCCAATCATTTCAACCTGATTGGTTAAAGGAATATGATTTGTTGATGATGCCGCGATGGAGTCAATCACCATGGAAAGTTTCAAATCAGGACTGTCTGGGAGCAGTGTGCTTGAAGCTCTAAGGTTTCCGATGATTCTGTTATCAAAAACAAGGGTATCTACATCAAGTGTCCCAGTAATTTCAGGTTGCCATAGACCAGTCCATAATAGGTCCGCATCAACTTGACCGCCTAAGGGGCGTCTTAGTTGAAGAGTATTGGATATGTGATTGAGGTCAACGCCGTTTAGATTCACCTTTAATGTATCTTCGGATGAGAGTTTACCTTGAATCGTCATTGTTTGTATTTCTTCAAGAAGCGGATTCAAAGCCACAAGCCTCAATGGTTTGATGATGGTTCCATCAGCGAGAAATTCAATATCAGTTTTTTGAGAGATTGTCCAGATATCATCTCCTATAGGAATACGCAAATCCTGAATTTGAAGTCTGATTCGATCGGCTAACAGGTAGAGGCCAGATGATAAAGTCCCCTGTGAGGATGCATTGCCGATTCCAGTACGTATGTCAATGGTTCCACTATCTCCTTTCTGAGTCAACGAGATGCTTGGTGCCCGAGTCGTGATCAATTGACGTTTAAGAGAATCGGCAGTGACCGTTAGGTCTACATCCCAGTTAGACTCAATATTTTCGCTCAGATCGGCATTCAAAGATAACGAACCCTTAACTTGATGAAGAGACAGATTATTAATTTCAATCTTTTCACTCTGAAATTCAGATTGTAGTTGAAATGACTCACCGTCCATCTTCACTCGCATCGCTCCATCACTATGACGATCAAATACGGGCAAAAACGGGGCCAGGGCACCAACGGCTGAATGTCCATGTAGTTGCCAAGCGACATTTAAGTCAACGGGCGGGGCGTTAATTGATATTGGTTCATCCTTTTTTTCATTCACAGTTACTGTGCCTACTTGACGATGACGCTCGACTGTGGAGGTAGACTCATCTGAATTAAACCGACTGGCAAAGCGATCAAACATTTGATCAAATGCATTTGATAAGGCAGGTACCATCTGATTGACAGAACTTTCTGCAATATTCCCGGATACTTGGAGGTCCAGAACATCACTGTCAATAGTGAGGCGGTGTTCAGCTGCCGTCGTATCAAGTACAGTGATTGTCCAACTAGTTGGGGGAGCACTGCGCTGCGTTTCATTCCATGTGATCATGGATGAATCCGTTTTAATTTCAAGGTCAAGAGCCAGATCATCTAAATTACTTCCTGAGCCGCTCATCGCCAGACTTGCATGAATCCTCGTCTCTAATTTAGGCATGTTGAGCAGAGATCCTAAATCGACTGATGAAAAAATACCAGTTGCTTGATATGATGGTTTACTGTCCGCCCAATCTGCAGAAAACTCGGTCATGACATGAGAGTCTTGCTCAATTGCAAATGAGGTGAGACTCATCTGTTGGTGATTCAGCCTGGCCTCTAATGAAAGGCTATCAACCATACGGCCGCCGATATCTGACGGTGAAAGAACAAGTGCTGCAGTCAGCGATGGAGAACGTAATCCTTGCCCAGAGATATGCAATGTGCCATTTACTTTTCCTGCAAGTGCCTCCTCCCCCGTAATATCATACAGGTTCAAATTAGAGGTGACTAGAGTTGCAGCATATCTCCATGTAGTGTTACGTGTAGCGGATGCTTTAAGACGGGTGATGCTCCCCGTTTGTGTCAGGATGCTCAGTCGGCCAGATAGATCTAATTGGCTGATCGTTGTGTTTCCTTGAATCTGCCCTTCAATCTGGAGGTCTCCACCGTGCCATTGAGATGTATTGACCATTGACGGGAGGTCGTCAGGGCTGAGAATACTTGGTTCAACAGAGGCTTCAAAGGAGATGAGGTCTTCAGTAATTTCGAACTCGGCAGTTGCGATGTTGAGACGCGATTGATCAGTGGAGATGGTGTAATCGTTGATAGACCATTGATTTAACTTACGATGGATATTCCCGTTAAATGAGAGAGAATTTGGAGGATCTACCTTGGGAGAGATTCTCTGCATAAACTCTTTTGATAAGTAACTATCAATCAGAGATAGGTCAGCAGTTTTGTCTGTGACAGACAGGACACCAATGATCGTTGCGTGATTCAGAGAACTTGAGAGATGTAGAGCATTAATATGAAATAGATTCCCTTCATGCAATAGTTCACCATTCGCCAAAAAATCTAATGTATCAATGGATGCCTTGAATGATTCAAGCGTAAAGAGTCTACGATTGGATTGTAGATTTAAATGACCCTTTACAGAAATGTCATTAATCGTTGACTGTGACACATCAAAGACCCATCCAGATTGGATAGGTGGTGGCGCGCGATCCTCATAGGATATTGAGATTTCGCCCTCAGAGACCGAGATGTAGGTAGACTCAAATTCCCAATCTTGTGAAGCAGCCAATTGCCTCCGAGAGAGAACAGATGATAGATTCCATGTACTGTCTGCACGATATTCAACAGAGAGTGAGGGACCGATGATATTGAGTAAGCCCAGTTTAATTTTCCCACCAAACATGGCCTCCCAGCTGGGTTGAGCATTGATTTGATTGATGTGAAGCCAGAGATGATCATTTTCGTCGTAGAATGAAATATCCTCAAGAATAATTCTACGAAGAGGATTAGAAGAGATGGTAGCAATCTCAATATGACCCATAAATCTTTCTGCAAATCTGGCCTCAATTTCTTGCCGCAAGTAGTCACGACCAACCTCTGTATGAGTAAGTCCAATATATGTCAGAAACAGGCTTCCTAAAACGAACACGAAGACAATGCCAATCCGTAATGATAGCATCCATCGTGATCGAGAGTTAGAATCGGGGGGAGTCAAAGAGTCTGAGTTCAACGTATCAGGTATCAGATATGCAGTAAATCCATTGCTTCACAGGATAAATCACAAGCCTTATGTGGGTTGTAAACGAGATAGTAGCATTTAAATTATAGTGAATGCTGGCATCATGTGAGATACATCAAGCAACCAACCGATGATGATCTGGATGGTCACAGTTTTGATTTATGGCAGTCTAATTATCGCATGAGAGATGGATTATGATAACAAGATTATTGATCTGTCCGGAAAGAAGCGGCAGGGAGCCCTTCAGAATTAATTAGGTTTGCAGTTATAGGGTTATCAGCCCATGCATATCGAACGGCTATAGGATTTGAAATGTCGGGGTGGGAGACGATCACAGATTCTTGCTCAATGATAGCATTGGCCCAAACAAAGTGACTGTCGGGTCCGGCTATGGAAAACCCTCCAAGTAGACCATGCCCGCGCGTAGCCAGACCTGTACCAATGTGATCAAACTGAATCCTAAAGGTTTGATTGTCAATGACATGGTCACGATAGATCGGGCCAGAAGAGATGATATCTTCGGCATAAGCGAGTTTTCTGGCCCACAGAGAGAGTCGATATCCTACATCTTGCTTATTCCTCGGATGTATATCATCTGCATCACCAATATCCAGCGTAACGGCCAGACCAGTATTAGGAAGATGAAGAGCTGATGCCTGGGATTCACGTAGAATGGCCCAATCACTTTCCTCTGGATACTGGTTAGCTGCCCCAAAACTCGCCAATGAAACGAATAAAAAAGGAGCGTTTTGATGATTGAATTGCTGTCGCCATTGCGTGATCAAAGATTGAAACTGATCCGCATATGCAGAGGCATCTGATGGGTTATTTGCATTGGATTCTCCCTGATACCAAATAAATCCTGTAACTGGAAAGTTAAGGATTGGATGAACCATCGCGTTGTAAAGCAGTGTGGGAAGTTGATTTGGATTCGATTCTGGTTGAAGTTCAAATTGACCAACGCGTATCTTCCAGTTCCCTTCAAGATTCAGTTCACCATCTGGCCACAGCAGTGCAAGTTTTGAATTGCCGACGACTAAGCCGCCATCCCCCCACAGGTCACGAACACGGATGGTTAATTGGTTCGGGCCTGAACGCAGAATTCCTTCCTCAACAGGATATTGTCGGTGTACATTAAATTCGTTGGTTTCCCCTATCAGATGACCATTGAGCCATGTCATGTCCTGATCATCTACATAACCTAATTGAAGGACCGCATCTGAAGGGACATGGTCCAGCTCAAAACTGATGCGATACCATGCCGTGCCGTTTACCTGTTCAAGTCCACCAGATTCCCACGATCCTGGAACGGGGATTTGCAACCAATCGGAGTCATTCAACTCTGGAGAAGCCCAGATGGGAATACCAGAATCAAAGCCAGTGTCAGTGTCTGACGGTGCGCCATGAGTTTCTACCAGAAATTTAATTAAGCTATCTTCACGTGTTAGGGAGGATTCAATCATCTGTGCAACCTGAGCGTCATCAAGTCCAAGTGCATCAGGGTCCATCCATGCCTCAATACGACTTCCACCCCAAGATGTGTTAAGAATTCCAATCGGAATATTGGAATGAGCACGAAGTTCTCTGGCAAACGAGTACCCGACAGCAGTGAATGCGCCGACATAATCGGGATGGGCCGAGTGCCATTCCCCCCCAGAGAGGGTATCAATGGGCAAGTAGGACCAGCTACGAGGGACCTTGTAGTGGCGTAGCAGGGAATCATTTGCAGAGGCGATTTCTGATTCCGCATCAGCAGATGCTGCCACTGACCATTCCATATTGGATTGACCAGATGCAATCCATACATCCCCAAATACAATATTCTCTGCAATCAATGTATCGGGCCCCGAGGTGATCATCAACGTATAGGGGCCGCCGGCGGGATAGGGATCCAGAGATAGAGCCCAAGTGCCATCATGTGATGTTAAGGTAGAGTATTCTTTTTCACCCAGAATAACGGTCACGGCATTATCAGAGGGAGATGTTCCCCAAATTGGAATGACGGTATCACGTTGCAGGATAGCGCCAGAACTAAAAAGTCTGTTTACTGTTAATGGCTGAGCTGAATGATCATTACCGAGCCCCAAGATCAGTAATAAGGATAAGAATTTAGCAACAGTATTACGCATCAAAAGATTACTCCAGTTAAGCACCATCACACAATACCAGACGCTTTGAGTCTCAATAAACATTATTGAGGGTTAACGGTTCAGTAAAATTAGCTTTACTCTGATGCAGACTTCCTTTTCTATGGCCAAGATTATGTGGTATCTTTACGAAAATCACTGTGTGCAAGCAAAATATATGTGGAGGTAAGAAATGGCTTACGCTGTAGATATTGAACTATGTCAGGGATGGAGTAGGCCCTCCATAACCCTGTACAGGCGGGGGTTTTGGACCACCCGCAGCTGCGGTATTTAAGAGGTGTCGTGGTGGTATGTTGGGAAAAGGTGGGGTTAGAAATCTCCCTGCAGAGAATTGAAATGTCAACTAAAAATGCAAGAATGCCTTTCTCTGAGACGCCATCTGACAATTTCTACATCACACCAACCGATTCAGTATTGTTTTGCCATACCTTGCCCGTACTATATCCCAGAATTATCATGAGTTCTTTGTCGTTCCCGACAGTGGTGCCAAGCCTTGTTTTCATGGACGCAAGGAAATTATTAACACATTCTCATGATACATAAATCACTATCGGAGTAAAAAAAGGGAGAACCGCTTTCCTAATTCAAGGCGCACATGGAGCGGGAAAAACCGCACTTCTTGATAAACTGAGATTGATCGCTGAGGACCAAAAATGGAAAACTCTGGAATTGATGCTACACCGCTCTTTGGGATGTTCAGACCCTCCGTGAATCCATTGCACACAGCAATAGATTTAGCAAGATTCAGGGGAAGATGAACGCAGGGTTGTCAGAGGTTGGGAGCATTGAATAGCATGAGGAATTCTGCTGAGACCATCAAGAAAGCGCAAGTCCGAGGATTTTTCTCAACCGCGGTTTTTGAAATTTAGCGGTCTTGGCCATGTTGGTAGAGTAAAGCATAGAGATACCTCAATATCAAAGTCAAAAAGATCATGAATGAGTATAACAGATATCTAATCAATTGAATATGATCTCTCGCGCCCTTTCACATAAGCTCTTTGACGAGGCTAGGTCCTGCATGCCAGGAGGTGTGAGTTCACCTGTCAGAGCATACAAAGCGGTTGGTGGCTCCCCCATATTTATTGATCAAGGCCAAGGGGCATGGTTGCGGGATGTGGACCAAAACTGGTATGTTGATTATGTCCTGTCTTATGGGCCCTTACTGGTAGGGCATGCGCATCAAGAGGTAGAAAATGCCATCGTTCATGCTGTTTCCAATGGGACTAGCTTTGGTGCTTGCACTGAGGGTGAAGCTCAGTTAGTTCATAAAATCCAGTCAGTGATGCCTCAGATTGAGCGGTTGCGCTTGGTCAATTCAGGGACGGAAGCCGTCATGAGTGCATTACGCTTGGCCAGAGCATTTACCAAGAGGGATAAGATCATCAAGTGTGCTGGCAATTACCATGGCCACGCCGATTGTTTGTTGGTGGAGGCCGGAAGTGGTGTGGCTACTTTGGGTTTACCCAATAGCCCCGGTGTTCCTATAAGCTCAACAGAAGATACCGTGGTCATCCCATTTAATGATCTGATTGCGGCCGAGAAAGCTTTTGATCACTTTACGGGGGAAATTGCTGCGATGATTGTAGAACCTGTTGCTGGTAATATGGGTGTGGTTCCCCCCAAACAGGGTTATTTAGAGGGTTTACGCCGTCTTACTAAAGATCACGGGGCGCTCTTGATATTTGACGAGGTCATGACAGGTTTCAGAGTGCATCCTGGAGGTGCGCAGGCACTTTATGGGGTATCCGCTGATCTAACCACATTGGGTAAGGTGATCGGTGGAGGGCTCCCGATTGGAGCCTATGGTGGTCGAGCTGACATCATGACGATGGTCGCCCCTGAGGGGCCTGTCTACCAAGCAGGAACGCTTTCGGGAAATCCAATTTCAGTTGCCTCTGGTTTAGCGACCTTAGATGAAGGGCTCAAAAAATGGGATTGCGCGGCATCTCAAACTCGCGCGTTGATGCGGGGGCTGTCAGACACTGCCGTAAAACACTCCGTTCCAATGCAAGTTCAGGGCGTTGGTACAATGTTCAGTTGTTTTTTTACCGATACGCCTGTTATGGACTGGGAAAGTGCTTCTATGTCAAACGTAGACTTTTTTGCTGATGTGTTTCAGGGATTATTGGATCATAACGTTCACATCGCTCCCTCTCAGTATGAAGCTTGGTTTGTGTCAACTGCTCACGACACCAAGTCATTTAACCAAACAATGGAGGCGTTTGACAGTGCGTTAAAGAGAGCATCTAACTCTCAAAATTGACGGACCCACACAATATTACATGCACATCTGGATAAACTATATCCAATCTGAGTGTGTATGTTTGATGCATATTCTTACAGGTTAGTGAGGATGAAATACTGCCAATGTATGCGCCTAATTTAAGGGAATTATATACGTGAGTACCCATCTATTTGACGGCTACCTTTTGCGTATCCATTTCACGGCTCATAGGAGTCTCTAACGAGAACGCTCCTCCACGTGCAGATGCCCCAATCCCGGAGGCCTGTAATATATTCACAGACGCGTTGATGTCTGCGTGATCCGCATGGCCACAAGCCATACACTTAAACTTACTTTGCGATTGACTTTATCTGTATGACCACACTGATTACAGCGTTGACTGGTATACTTCGGATCTACAAGAATCACGTTGCCAAACTTGTAATCGCAATAGGAATTAAACCGTCTCCATCCAGCGTTAAGGATGGCTCTGTTTAACCCTGCTTTTGCCTTCACATTGGTTCCAGGGTTCTCAACCGTGTCCTTGGACATAGTCTTGATCTTCAAGTCTTCGCCTTATTGGACAATCTACGGCTATGTTGATGTGCCGCATTCGTTCTGCAGTTCTTCTGTTTTCGCTTCCACTTGTTGATCTTTCGCTTGGATCGACCAGATCCTTTCTGCTGTCGGGCTAACTTTCTTTGCCACCGACGAATCTTAATCTCCTTATCCGTTAATTCAGGGACCGGTAACATGCCCTGTTCACCATCCGTTGAGGAATAAGAAATGTTATAGGTATTCACGTCAATGCCAATCTCTTTGCCATCGTCCACCTTCTCTGGTAGATTAGTGACTTTGTAAATTACGCTCATCTTCCAGTACCGTCCGTCTTTCTTCACGGTGACTTCAATCGGCTCACCGTCTGGATAAGGATTACCTCCTTTCCTACGAAACTTCACCCAGCCAATCTTCTGGATATAGACATCATTCCCTCGGATCTTAAACAATCCTTTGGTCGCCGTAAACGAATTGTGTTGAAACCGATTATGGAAGTAGGATGATCACGTAATCCCTTGAAGAAAGCCTGCCACGCCTCTGCCTGATGCTTTAAACGTAACCCTACGAAAATCACATATACCCGGCACCTAACCTGTCATCAATCACTCTATTGTTGATGACACAGTGAATATGGGAGGTTTTGAGTAAATAATGAACATGTATGACATTTTGTACAAACGCTTATATCGTACGCCAAGTGTCTATCAATAAGACTTTTTTTTCAGTAGGAGAAATTAATTGAGACTCAGGAGAATTCTTGATCTGGTGGTGCGCCTCCAGGGAATGCCGTGTTGCACATCCATTCACTGCACCCGCATCAAGTGCCCGACCTGCACCGCTGATGTGCTGCTTTCCAGCGAGCTGGCCATGACCCGATAGAGATAGGCCCCCGCAGGCAGGTCTAACTGATCCAGCGTGAGTTCATGCTCCCACCCCGCGGTCAGACTCACCAGAGGATGGGCATAAACGCGCCGTCCCGTAACATCCAGCACATCTATCTCAACTTGCGCCGGCCACGGCAGATCAAACACGATGCGTGTGGAACGGGTAAACGGATTCGGATAATTGGCATGCACGGTCAACGTGTGAGGAAGTGCGGTCTGCGCTTCTGCATGGACTCGAGACACCACCTCAATGCTAAAGTTCAGACTATCTTCCGCGCCATGCACATCCACGGCTTTAAATGTCATCGGCGTTGGCGGCGTGACGGCTAGTGGTGTTCCACTGACAGTTCGGGTGGGGAGGTCAAACAAAAGACCACTCGGCAGGGACAACACCGTGAATGAATAGGTGACCGGGTCTTTTCCACCGCTCACCTCTGGCAGGACGAGCGTTCCAATGGGTTGCCCCATTGGAACCACCTGATCGTCCACACGCGTTGTAAAGGACATGCGATAGACCTCAAGGCCGAAGTCTTGACGGGCCACGCTCCCAGTTGCGTCCTGCACGGCCCAAGTAAATGATGTCATCGCCGTGAGTTCTGAAGGGGTGCCACGGAGTGTGCGCTCCGAGCGCGTCAGCCCCGCGGGTAAGTCGGGTGTCAAGGTGTAGGTATAGGGCGCGGTGCCATCGCGCGCCTCTGGAAGCATCACCTGAGCGATGGGCTGCCCAATCGGATAGATTTGATCGCTGATCGTGCTGCTTAGCGATAAGGCCTTGGGCGTGACATTGACCACCTCCGATGGTGTGCCCTGACCAATGGCATTAAGCGCAATCACCCGAAAATAGACAGGAGGGGGCAGATTGGTAACGGTATACGTGGTCGACGGTGTACTGGCCACCAAGACCGTCCAATCCGATTGTCCGTCAGACGATGTGTCAATGCGGTAGCCCGTGATCGCAGATCCTCCGTCATCTAAGGGCGCGGTCCACGAGAGAACCAGGGTCGATGGCCCCGACGCTGTGATCGTTAACTCTGTGGGCGCATCGGGCGTTGCCAGGGCATCGGTGGTGGCACTGACGGTATTGGATGCATCGCTATTGCCAACGCTATTGATCGCACGGACTCGATAAACCTGCGTCGTACCCGCAGCGAGATTGGTGTGCGTATAGGTGGTTGCCCTGGTCGTCGCCAGCTCCGACCAAGCCCCCGCATTAGAGACTTCAATCTGATAGCCGGTGATCGTCGCACCCCCATTATCAGAGGGTGCCGTCCATGACAGGTTGATGCTGGTTCGCCCTGCAGCTGTCGCGGTGAGCTGCGAGGGAGCATCGGGCACTGTGGCATTGGGCGTGTCGGTAGTGGCGCTACTTGTCGACGATACAGCCCCCGGTCCAACCGAATTGATCGCACGCACCCGATAGTGACGCGTCTCGCCTGCCGAAAGCCCTGTGTGCGCATAGGTGGTCGTGGTGGACTGGGTATTGGCCACCAAATTGGTCCATGTGTTCGCTGTTCCCGTATTAGACACTTCAATCTGGTAGCCCGTAATCGCCGCGCCGCCGGTATTGGTAGGTGCGGTCCACGACAGGTTGATGCTGGTTCGCCCTGCAGCTGTCGCGGTGAGCTGCGTGGGCGCAGCGGGCACGGTGGCATTGGGCGTGTCGGTGGTTGCACTGGTTGTTGCCGATACAGCCCCCGGTCCAACCGAATTGATCGCACGGACCCGATAGTGACGCGTCACGCCTGCCGAAAGCCCTGTGTGCGCATATGTGGTCGCAGTCGTATTCGCCACCAAGTCCGACCAGTTACTGGTGCCACTGGGCGAGACCTCAATCTGATAACCCGTGATGGCCGCGCCGCCGGTATTGGTAGGTGCGGTCCACGACAGGTTGATGATGGTTTGCCCGTCTGCCGTTGCGGTCAGTCCAGTCGGCGCGCCCGGTGCTGTCGCGGCTGCGGTGGTGGCATTGGCCACATTAGAAGGCGCCCCAGAGTTAACCGAATTGATGGCCCTGACCCGGTAATGCCGCGTGGTATTTGCACTGAGTCCTGTATGGGCGTAGGTGGTCGCAGTGGATCTCGTATTGGCCTGCTGATTGGTCCAGTTTGACGTGCCATTGGGCGAAACCTCAATCCGATAGCCAGTAATATCTGCGCCCCCCGTATTGGATGGCGCCGTCCATGAAAGATTGATGATCGTCGGGCCAGAGGCCGTGGCCGTCAATCCCGTTGGCGCATCAGGGGCGGTGGCCGTAGCAATCGTTATCGTTAGAAAAGCGGCGGCGGAGAACTGACTCTGAAGGGCTTCGTTCTCGCTCGGACCAATCCAGGTGGTAACCCGATACCCATAGGTCTTAGCCGCCGATACCTGAGCATCGGTATAGGTTGTCGTGGTGACATCCCGTGCGAACAGTGACCAAAAATCCCCATCATCATCAGATTTGTAAACATTATATCCAAACGTCTGATGGCCGGAAGGAAGATCGGTCGGGGCATCCCAGGAAATTTGCGCCGCGTTGGCCGACGTCTGACTCACCCCTACATTGGTGGCAATGCCTGACCTAGGGGCCGAGGCGGCTGTGACCGACACTGCATCCGAAGGGTCACTATCTCCCAATGCACTGCGTGCCAGAACCCGAAAATGAAACACGCTCCCCGGCGTCAAGCGACTACTGAGAAACTCGTACCTCGTCCGAGTCAGATCGTCGTATCCAATCAACGTCTCCCAGTTGGTGCCACCATCGGTAGACCATTCCACCTTGTATCCTGTGATCGGCGAATCACTGGGCGGACGTCCCCAGGTAAGTCTCACATCATGAAAACCTGTAGGAAAAACCTGTAAATTGGGCGGGGCACCCGGGGCTGTGGCGGCGGCGGTGGTCGTGGCACTGGCCACATTGGACGCTGCTGCACTGGTCCCCTTTGAATTTCTGGCATAGACCCGGTAATACCGCGTCGTGCCGGCCGTGAGCCCCGTATGGCTGTAGGTGCGCCCCGTTCCCGTGTGTGCAGGCGTAATATTGGTCCACGTGTCCGTGCCATTGGGCGAGACTTCAATCTGGTAGCCGGTAAGCGGTACCCCGCCTCTATTGGTCGGGGCTTTCCAAGACAGGTTGATGATCGTTTGCCCGTCGGCCGCAGCGGTCAACTCCGTAGGGGCCGCAGGGACCGTGGCAGGGAGGGTCGTGGTATTGGCCACATTGGAGACGGCCCCCGCTCCCTGCGAATTGATCGCGCTGACCCGGTAGTACCGCCTGGTGCCGGCATCCAAGCCCCCATGGACATAGCCGGTCGTGGTGGACCCAGTATTGGCCACCAAATCATCCCAGTTAGAGGTGCCATTGGGCGAGACTTCAATCTGGTAGCCCGTAATGGCTGCGCCCCCGGTATTGGTGGGCGCGTTCCAGGATAGGCTGATCGTTTCCGGGCCTTCGGCCTCGGCCCTTAACCCCGTGGGGGCCGCGGGCGTGGTGAGGGTCGGTGCGGCCGCCGTGGTCGCATTGACGGTACCAGAACTGGTGCCCTCACCCACCGAGTTGCGGGCAAAGACCCGGTAATGTCGCGTCGTGCCTGCGCTGAGCCCCGTATGGCGGTAGGTGCGACCTGTTCCGGTGTGTGCAGGCGTAACATTCGTCCAGGGCGGATTTCCGTTGGACGACCACTGCACCCGGTAGCCCAAAATGGCCTTGCCCCCATCATCGGCCGGGAGCGTCCATGTCAAATTGATCACCGTTTGCCCGTCGGCCGTGGCCGTGACACTGCTGGGAGCACCCGGGGCTGTGGCTGCGGCGGTCGTGGCATTGGCCACATTCGAGCGATCACTAAAGCCCCGCCCCGAACTATTGGCCGCAACCACCCGGTAATCGCGCCGCGTCCCCGCCGAAAGCCCCGTATGCGAATAGGTGGTGGCTCCCCGGACGTCGGCCAAACCGGTCCAACTAGTTCCTTGATTCGTTGACACGCCAACGCGATAATAGGTAATGGCTGAGCCGCCGTCATCTGCAGGGGCCGTCCAGTTTAGGATGATCGTGGTGCGGCCCGAAGCCGTGGCGGTCAAGTTCCTGGGGGCACTGGGGCGCGTGGCCGCGGCCGTGATGGCCGTGGCGGAACTGGATGCCGCCCCTGCTCCTTCGGAATTGATCGCGCGGACCCGGTAAAACCGCTGGGTCGATGGCGCGAGCCCCGTATGCGTCGTGTCCGTTTTGGTGGTTTTGGTGTCAGTGACGAGAGTGCTGAAGCTGGTTTCGGATCGCAGCCTTGACTCAATCTTGTAGCCCGTGATGGCCGCGCCGCCGTTGTCCGAAGGGGCCGTCCATGTTAACTTGATCTTCGTCGGACCATCGGCCGTGGCCGTTAATCCCGTCGGAGCGGCCGGGGCGGTGATGGCCGCGGTGGTGGCTTGGATAACTTGAGCAGTTTGACTGATACCAACAGAATTTCTTGCATTTATACTAATGATATATTTTGTGGATGCCATAAGCCCAGTGACAGTGTAACTTCTGACATCAGGTTTGGTGGTGGCTGCAAAGCTAGTCTCAGGCGCAAACTTACCATCATCTACATAACCCGAAATCGCGTATGCCGTAATCGGCGAGCCTCCATCATCCAATGGTGCGGTCCACGAAAGATTAATAGTGGATGAACTAACCGTGGCTGAACTCGTCGCAGGTGGACCTGGTCTGCCCACTGCATTAGTGGTGGCTTGGATAACTTGAGCAGTTTGACTGATACCAACAGAATTTCTTGCATTTATACTAATGATATATTTTGTGGATGCCATAAGCCCAGTGACAGTGTAACTTCTGACATCAGGTTTGGTGGTGGCTGAAAAGCTAGTCTCAGGCGCAAACTTACCATCATCTACATAACCCGAAATCGCGTATGCCGTAATCGGCGAGCCTCCATCATCCAATGGTGCGGTCCACGAAAGATTAATAGTGGATGAACTAACCGTGGCTGAACTCGTCGCAGGTGGACCTGGTCTGCCCACCGGATTGGTCGTCCCAGAGACGACATCGGACCAGGGGCCATCGCCGTCGTCATCCCTACTTCGGATCCGGATATGGCGTGTGGTGCCTGGCGAGAGGCCAGTGAAAAGCGTTTCCGTTAGTCCGCCTGCAACCGTGCGAAGATCCTTCCAGTCTGAGGTTCCATCCGACGACCACTCAATCTCATGCCCTGTGATGGCTTTATTCCCATTGGGGTTGGCCGTCCAGGAAATGGAAAGGGTCTCGCGTGCATTGCGCCCGGTTTCATAGGGTGCAACGGTTACGCCCGTGGGTTTTCCGGGCGGGCGTTTACGTGCCTTCAAGGGCAAAGAATTCACCTCCTTGTCAGGGCGCACCCGATCAGAAGTTATGCCAGAAAACAAATGCGCGCTTGAATGAACAACATCATCACTTCCAGTCCCTATCTCACACGCGACATCTGATCTATAACATGCGCTCAACTGCACACCCGTCTCGCTGGGTGAAGAAAAAATGGGGGGGGGGGGTAGACTTCAGAACAGGGTTATTCACACCTGCTGCGTATGGAGCGTCAGGACTCACAACAGATCCGTGACCAACAAGAGAAACGTAGAGTAGGATATTGAAGACTAACATAACAAATAAACGAGTTTATGAACGATGCCAATTGTTAAGAAAAAATTCTCGTACCAATCAATCACTTCTTACAGTCAAAAGATTGCAAAGGTTCATTTTGAGATTTTGTTGGCGATGAAGAGCAGATGATATATTGCCAGAACATCACTATGAATGAGTTAAATGTGGTTCTGTCGGTTGTACGTTAAGCTACCAGCACTACCGTAAAACAGGTAGTCACTGAGGGACATCATGGATGACGAACTTTAATTCAACTATTTTGTCCAGACAGATCTCAACCAATAGATCATGTCACACGAGATTTTCGTAACGATACCTTTAAGGTGTTTCGTACAATATTGGACGAGTACCGATTCAACCAAGAAATGGTTGGCGAAAAGAAGTGTATCTCCTACTTAATGACGGCCAGGTCAATTCTGGATTATCCTTATGTTCGTCTTTATAGTCCCTGTTGATTTGGTCAAGAAACGTATTCCATACAAACCTGCATGCTCCGCAAAGCCCTGACAAGAGATGGGCTTTCCACTGCGTGCCAGATAATAGGCGATACTCTATTCCACGATAGGAACAGTTTGAACCCGAAGGGTTATAAGCCTTTTGAACAGGCATAATGTCAAGTACAAGTTGATGTTATGGTAAGCAATAGGGTAGAATCTCCTCTATCCTATTGTGTCTGTTGCACCCTCTCAAATAGAATGGTTCCATTCTTTGGGTACTCACGTATATAATTCCCTAAATTAAACCTCATCTTTTCAGATTTTAATACTGAAAACTAATTATGCCACCACACTGAGATTATTTCGTGATCAATTCAGTCAAAATCGGTTTTTTCTGGAAAGACGCAATCCGTCTGTGGAGGTACATGGGAAGGCATTTGTTAACGCAAACAGTCTCTTCGTGGAGCAAAGAAGTGATAACATGTACAGTCTATTCAGGTGGTGGACACTGGAAAAATCTATTGAAGATACATGCATGAGATTTAAAGGGTAAAAATCCTACCCGAAATACTCCAAAATTCATAAATGGGGGTAAATCTGCGGTATCAGTTAGTCCACTACTTGTGTAGCAGGATGGTTGACGGACTCTCTGCGACAGATTGATGCTTCGCGAAGAAGCGTTGTATGGTGTACTGCTTTCTACTCAAGGTAGACATGTACGATCTGAGAGTCAGCTACATCGTCTATCAGGTACTAGCTTGGGTCACGTCAACCCAAGAGCGCAACAAAATAATGGGCGTGTCGGTTGGGCAGGTTATTTCAAACCACAGGCGTTGCACGGATTAGGACAAGGGAGGATTCTGAATGCGAGAGAATCACATCTAATACCATTGCGTTTGCTAATAGGAACCTTATGATATAGAAGATATTCTATCGCAGAGGTGTGGGAATCTACATTCAGCGCACTACTGGTTAGGAAAGTCAGGTATTGTGCAGTGCTGATTTAGTGGATATACTATATTTGTCGTGTATTGTCCAAAAGCAGTTCAATTGTTGGTGAGACAGTAACTCCATAAAATAGCCATCCACTAAAAAACAATAAAAAGTGTATAAAAGCATTCTACGGATCGATAAATGCTACTGTATGATCAACGGAGATGCAAAAGTTTTGCTCTAATCGTAATACGACTTAAGCACAGCCAGAGATCCCATACACCCATATGGAAGCCCAAATAGATAGGGTCTATGGCAAAGGATGATTCTCTAATAACCAGATAGGGGATCTGCCACATCACGAAATACTTTACTTATTGACCACTGAACGAATCGCGCGGTGGGGCGTACAGAGATGAGTAGACAAATTCGTCCACATCATCTAACCATGTTCCGCTATCCACATTCAAAGCCGTCTACACAAACTCCCGATGACGGGAAGTCGCCGACTCCCGCAACTGGGCGTGATCGTGGACCTGCGGCATTTTTTCACGGAAGGGAAGACATTATATCCAGATTTGAGACAGTCCTCTCTGAATCCACCACACTTAAAGCGGGAGCCACTTTCCTGATACAAGGAGCACCAGGCGCGGGAAAGACGGCATTACTTGATCAACTGAGGCTGGTTGCTGAGGACCGAAAATGGAAAACTGCTGAAATTGATGCGCCCGCTCTTTGGGATGTTAAGACCCTCCGCGAATCCATTCCAGATCGGAATATACTAAAAAAGCTTAGTGGAAAGGTGAACGCAGGGCTACCAGAGGTTGGGAGCATTGAAATAAGTGTGAAGGATTCTGCCGAAACCATCAAAAAAGTGCTCAAGTCGGGGAGAAAACCTTTACTTCTCATCTTGGACGAGGCGCAGATGCTTGGAGGTTCAAACAAGCCAGTTGGTCAACAGCACACGGTTGCCGCCAACGTACTCAAGGCGATTCATAATGGGCGGTTAGATCGTCCAGTCATTCTTCTCGCCGCTGGGCTCGGAACGACCAAGTCTGCTTTTAACTCACTGGGCATATCACGATTTGAAGGAGAATCTTTAATAAATCTGGGGCGATTGGATAAAGATTCAGAATATGAAGTGATCCGAGATTGGCTCACGGAAGCAGGTGGAGCGATAGATGATCCAACTCCATGGATTGAGACCATCTCTGAGCAAACGCATGGATGGCCACAGCATATCATTTCCTATATTAAGCCTGCTACTAGTTATGTTAAATCTAACAATCATCAAATGACGGATGCGGGCTTGCGGATAGTACTTGAAAAGGGGGCGGAGCGTCGGGCGATGTGTTATAGACAGCGCGCTCACGGCATTGATAAGAGGAAACGACAGGTTCTCGCAAAAACATTCAATGATATTCCATTAGGGGACACCATGATGATTGATGACATCAAATCTTCACTCAAGCAAGCGTATTCCAAAGAAGCAGCAGACAATCTCTTCAAGCAAGCGCTTGAGCAAGGAATCATTGATAAGAACGAAGACGGATACTACGGTGTGCCGATTCCGTCCATGCAAACATGGCTGATTGAGGCGTATGGCCGAAAGCAGATTGACATGCCGAAGATAGAGGATGAGTCGCCTAAACCAGAAAAAGACCATCAAAGTGGAGTCGTGAGGGGTAACGCTACTTTTCAATCAACAGAGATGAATTTCCAGCGTTTTGCGTGTATCTAACCATTAAATCAACCCAAAAATATTATGAGTTCTGATTTCATTGAGGATCGAGGTCCAGCTGAATATTTTCACGGGAGACAAGAAATTATTGACACTTTTACCAGCGCACTTAAACGCTATCTCTCCAAAAAAAGAGGAACCACATTCCTTATACAAGGGGCACCAGGCGCGGGCAAGACCGCACTTCTTCATGAGTGCAAAAAGATAGTAAAGAAGAAATGGCAAATCGCGGATATTTACCCAAACGCTTTATGGAGCCCAGAGGATCTCTCGCACTGTCTTGGAAAGAAATCTGGAATGCGTATTACTGGGGCATCTGCGGAAGTTGGCGTTGAGAAAATTATCAAAGCTAGCGCTGGATTTTCTGTTGAAGCCAGTCCTGTTGCACTCACGATAATGAAAATCCTCCAAGATGACAAGAATCCGCTCCTGCTCATCTTGGATGAAGCCCAGTCTCTGGGGTCAGATAGAGTGGTTCCTGATGGGGTGAGGGGTGTAGTTACTAGTGTACTTGGCAAAATACACAATGGTGACTTGGGAAGGCCTGTCATGCTTCTTACCGCTGGACTTGGAACGACCGTGTCTGCTTTTAAATCATTTAATATATCACGATTTGAAGGAGAATCTTTAATAAATCTGGGGCGATTGGATAAAGATTCAGAACATGAAGTGATCCGGGATTGGCTCACGGAAGTAGGTGCTGCCGAGGGGAATCCCGATCCATGGATTGATGTCATTGCCAAGGAAACGCATGGATGGCCACAGCATATCATTTCCTATGTTAAGCCTGCTGTTGGTTATCTTAAGTCCAACAACCATCAAATGACGGATGCGGGCTTGCGGATTGTCCTTGAAAAGGGTGCGGAGTCTCGGCTTCGGTATTACAGACAGCGTGCACATGATATTGACGGGGAGCAACGTCAATCTCTCGCCAGATCTCTCGCCCATCTCCCAATTGGTGGAACTACGACGCGCACGTCAATTATATCTATTCTTGAAGAGGAGTATCCTCCTGAAGTAGCAGACAATCTCTTCAAGCAAGCGCTTGAGCAAGGAATCATTGATAAGAACGAAGACGGATACTACGGTGTGCCGATTCCCTCCATGCAAACATGGCTGATTGAGGCGTATGGCCGAAAGCAGATTGACATGCCGAAAATAGAGTATGAGTCGTACAAGGTGAGGCGCGAGCTGCCAAAACAAGAAAAAGATTCATCCAAGTGGAGTCGTGAGCAGTAAATGCTACGACATGATCAACCGAGATGAAATTTCCAGCGTTTTGCGTGTATCTAATCATTAAATCAACCCAAAAATATTATGAGTTCTGATTTCATTGAGGATCGAGGACCTGCTGAATATTTTCACGGGAGGCAAGAAGTTATTGACATGTTTACCAGCGCCCTTAAACGCTATCTCTCCAAAAAAAGGGGATCCACTTTCCTGATACAAGGAGCACCAGGCGCGGGAAAGACGGCATTACTTGATCAACTGAGGCTGGTTGCTGAGGACCGAAAATGGAAAACTGCTGAAATTGATGCGCCCGCTCTTTGGGATGTTAAGACCCTCCGCGAATCCATTCCAGATCGGAATATACTAAAAAAGCTTAGTGGAAAGGTGAACGCAGGGCTACCAGAGGTTGGGAGCATTGAAATAAGTGTAAAGGATTCTGCCGAAACCATCAAAAAAGTCCTCAAGTCTGGGAGGAAACCTTTACTTCTCATCTTGGACGAGGCGCAGATGCTTGGAGGTTCAAACAAGCCAGTTGGTCAACAGCACACGGTTGCCGCCAACGTACTCAAGGCGGTTCATAATGGGCGGTTAGATCGTCCAGTCATTCTTCTGGCCGCTGGACTTGGCACGACCGAGTCTGCTTTTAACTCACTGGGCATATCACGATTTGAAGGAGAATCTTTAATAAATCTGGGGCGATTGGATAAAGATTCAGAATATAAAGTGATCCGAGATTGGCTCACGGAAGCAGGTGGAGCGATAGATGATCCAACTCCATGGATTGAGTCCATCTCTGAGCAAACGCATGGATGGCCACAGCATATCATTTCCTATGTTAAGCCTGCTGCTAATTATCTTAAATCTAACAATCATCAAATGACGGATGCGGGCCTGCGGATTGTCCTTGAAAAGGGGGCGGAGTCACGACTTCGGTATTACAGGCAGCGTGCACATGATATTGACGGGGAGCAACGTCAATCTCTCGCCAGATCTCTCGCCCATCTCCCAATTGGTGGAACTACGACGCGCACGTCAATTATATCTATTCTTGAAGAGGAGTATCCTCCTGAAGTAGCAGACAATCTCTTCAAGCAAGCGCTTGAGCAAGGAATCATTGATAAGAACGAAGACGGATACTACGGTGTGCCGATTCCCTCCATGCAAACATGGCTGATTGAGGCGTATGGCAGAAAGCAAGTTGACATGCCGAAGATAGAGGATGAGTTATCCAAGGTGAGGCGCGAGCTGCCAAAACAAGAAAAAGATTCATCCAAGTGGAGTCGTGAGCAGTAAATGCTACGACATGATCAACCGAGATCAAATTTCCAGCGTTTGCGTGCATTTAATCAATCCTGAAATACCATGAGTTCTGATTTCATTGAGGATCGAGGACCTGCTGAATATTTTCACGGGAGGCAAGAAGTTATTGACATGTTTACCAGCGCCCTTAAACGCTATCTCTCCAAAAAAAGGGGATCCACTTTCCTGATACAAGGAGCACCGGGCGCGGGAAAGACGGCATTACTTGATCAACTGAGGCTGGTTGCTGAGGACCGAAAATGGAAAACTGCTGAAATTGATGCGCCCGCTCTTTGGGATGTTAAGACCCTCCGCGAATCCATTCCAGATCGGAATATACTAAAAAAGCTTAGTGGAAAGGTGAACGCAGGGCTACCAGAGGTTGGGAGCATTGAACTAAGTGTGAAGGATTCTGCCGCAACCATCAAAAAAGTCCTCAAGTCGGGGAGGAAACCTTTACTTCTCATCTTGGACGAGGCGCAGATGCTTGGAGGTTCAAACAAGCCAGTTGGTCAACAGCACACGGTTGCCGCCAACGTACTCAAAGCGATTCATAATGGGCGGTTAGACCGTCCAGTCATTCTTCTGTCCGCTGGACTTGGCACGACCGAGTCTGCTTTTAACTCACTGGGCATATCACGATTTGAAGGAGAATCTTTAATAAATCTGGGGCGATTGGATAAAGATTCAGAATATAAAGTGATCCGAGATTGGCTCACGGAAGCAGGTGGAGCGATAGATGATCCAACTCCATGGATTGAGTCCATCTCTGAGCAAACGCATGGATGGCCACAGCATATCATTTCCTATGTTAAGCCTGCTGCTAATTATCTTAAATCTAACAATCATCAAATGACGGATGCGGGCCTGCGGATTGTCCTTGAAAAGGGGGCGGAGTTTCGACTTCAGTATTATAGACAGCGCGCCCACGGTATTGATAAGAGGAAACGACAGGTTCTCGCAAAAACATTCAATGATGTTCCATTAGGGGACACCATGATGATTGATGGGGGTTGTCCGAAAATTAGTTGATGTTCGGAATTCTTATCCGATTAGAGATAGACTTCATTTCCTCTTTATGTACAGATTCTGTTGAATCCATAGGGGGTATCTTGTGTTCATTTTGCCTCGGGTTGGGTGCTTTCTCCATGGATGGCACCCGCTCCAGAAGTGCTTTCTGCAGCGTTGGCAGATGACTGGATCCAGCAATGGGGTTGAAGTTCTGCTCGCTCTTGATGATGGACATGGCAATCCATCGGTGATACTGACTTGAGTTCACCCAGCGTTTGATCCGCTTGAGGTTCGCTTCAAGCTCGCTATTGATGCTCTCAATGATATTGGTCGTCTGGAAACTCCTTCCCAATTCGTCCACCACTCCGAGTTTTTGGAGTGTCAGGGTTTCTTCTAAGCCTTCCCGCAAGCTCTTGGCGGCCATGCCTTCTCCTTCTTTGTCCAGCGTATCACAGAGGGTGTCCAACTTCTGCTTGGCTTCGTCATACTCTGTGGTCTTATACGCATCATTGAGTTTCGATTTGATACGTTGTTTTGACGCTTGCCTCACTTTCCCGAGCACATTCTCCCGTTTGTGCCAGGTGCAACGTTGCACCTGAGCATACTCCCCAAAGACATCCTCGACCGCTTTACGAAGTCCTTTGGCTCCATCAATGCAGACCAGCAGTCCCTTCTCATAACGCAAGCCGCGTTCAATCAGATTCAACAATAACCCCTCAACGGCCTCAGCATTCTCCGTCGTCGCCTCTACGAATCCCAGAACGCGCTTCTGTCCCTCTTCGGTAATACCCACACAGTGCAAGATTTGGCGTTCACGCATATATTTGCCGTCAATCATGAGGACCACATACGTTTCGGATCCGATCTGGCGCCGTTCAAACGCTTCCAACTCTCGCGTACTTTGCTCAATGAATGCCTCACTGACCGAGGATTTGAAGGGAGCAATGCCATTGATGAAGGCACGGACCACTTTGCGATAATTACGCTGCGTGAGTCCATAGAAGACCTGATTGGTCAAATGCTCTTGTTGCTTCGGTGGCAGTTTACGCAACTTCTGATAGCGTTGGAGAGGAACCTCTTTCTTGGTCACCCTATCGCGGACACGGGGGACTCGGATCGGCAGTCGCTCCCCTTGAATCTTGATGGAGCCTGGATTGGATCCCCACCGTTGATAGCGCCCCTCATGGACATCGTCATGCTTCGCGTACGCTCCACATAAATGCTCCACTTCATTGTCAATTAACAGCAGGGCAAGGATCTCCTGCGCCATTGTGACATAATCATCCACTAACTTCCCTGCGCTGACATCATCTTGAAGCTCTTCTTCAAAGAGCTCCATAAAGCCATTGTCTCGTTCGGGGAGACCTTGTCGATAGGTTGTTTTCATTAAATTGGGTAGATTAAAGAGTAAAAAGAGAAACAGAAACGACAGAACCTATGGGTTTTTGTCGTTCTTGCTGGCAACGTCTGGAGAGATCCATTCATGTGGAAGGAAACAGAGACGTTTGCATGGAAGAAAGATACGAAGCATGAGCGAGTCGATGCATCTTTGATTCGCGTTCCAGCAGCAACAGTGCGAGTTGTGCACGACGCGACTGGGGAGACAGCCAGTGACGGATGCCTCGCAGTCGCTGATTCACATACTGCACGGTATGGGTAACGCAAGAGGTTGTGCGCAGACTGCGACTCAAGTGCTCATACCGTCCGGTTTGATGCAAGGTCAGACATAGATCCAGATCCTTGAACAGACGCTGGGCAGCCGAACGATTCCATCGCAGGAGGCGGTCATGAATCCGCAAGAGCGCCTCCCGTGCCTGTTTGGCATCAGGAATGGAGAAGGCACGGTTGATCTGCCCCCGCATCTGGGTTTGTTGCTCCTCGGTGAGAACACTTACGATCCGTTCACGCTTGTGCAGATGGCAATGCTGCAGGCGAATGCGCTCACCACCCAGGTCCATTAACACCTGATCCAGCGTGACGGTGACGGGGGTGATACAAAGCAGTCCATCGTCAAGCGACAGTCCACGATGGAGAAGCGACGCAAACAAATGCGTCACACGGGCGATATTCTGTGCGGAGGCCTGCTCAAATCCTAACATACGCCGATCGCCTTCCAAAGTAGAGCCCATACACAGCAAGAAGGGTGCACCCCAGACGCGTAGCACATCCATCCACAACACGGCATAGGTCTCTTCGTCAAGACGGCGGTGATCAAAGACTTCCAGCGCCTCCATGCGAATCTGATGGAGATCGGACTCATCCCCATATTCGGGGAAACTGGGCGACGACAAAGGCGCTGTCGATGTCTCTTCTTCTGGATCTGCATGAATGGGTTCTTGAGCAGAATCAGACGTAGTGTCAAGAGCACTGGGCATGCCAAGATCGTGCGTGAGGTGCTGGATCAAGTCACTACAGTGGCGTAACAGAGACACGCGTAACTGTTGCCCAGAGACCCCAGCTTCTTCCAAGGTCTGCTGTAACTGTCCAAAATCTTCAGGTAATAGCATGAGTTAATGTTGATAATATGGAATGGATAAGGATACCAGTAGATGGTTCCCAGAATATTGAACATCAACTAATTTTCGGACAACCCCGATTGATGACATCAAATCTTCACTCAAGCAAGCGTATTCCAAAGAAGAAGCAGACAATCTGTTTGACAAAGCACTTGAGCAAGGAATCATTGATGAGCGAGACGACGGGGACTATGGTATTCCCATTCCCTCCATGCATACGTGGCTGATTGATGCGTATGGCAGAAAGCAGATTGACATGTCGAAGATAGAGGATGAGTCGCCTAAACAAGGAAAAGATTCATCAAAGTGGAGCCGTGAGCGGTAAATGCTACGGCATGATCCACAGAGAGGCAAATGAACTCACAGAACGCATTAGCAACATAGCATCTTCTATCTGATTGCTCATTTTTGATCGGACTTGAAAACGAGCAACGCCCGCTTGGAATCCAAACTTGACTCCCTGAACTCATTGCAACTTCCTGATAGCCATAGACTCGGTAGCCCTGAAGATAGGTCTCGCGGTGGTTGAAATCAATTATTAATGCAACCAATAATCAAATGTCACATCTGAACCCAAAACATGTCAAGTAAGATCAAGATTCTAATTCAAACTATTCGCGCATTTGTCGAATAAGATTGTCTTATTCACCTACAATTAGTCATTTTGGATAAACAATTTGGTTAGAATATGAGAGATTGATTATTATCGTATGGATACATTGACTTCTTTGATTTGACCGCTGTCAATGTAAACTAAGAGGCCTTTGGAAATGCCGGCTGCATTCATGTAAGCTCCGATTTGCTGCTGATGGTGGGATGTCGCCCTCCCACTTTTCCAGTCAATAATCAATTGTGGAGAACCATCTGATGAAAAGCTGATTGCATCAGCAATGCCAGTGATAACAGATTCTTTTTCTGTATCTGAGACAACATTATATACTGGACATTCAGGGACTAAGGAACCCAAGAGATGGCTAATCGGTGGTAGATCCAACGTTCTCTGGATGCGAAAACTTATCTCTTCAGTATCCATTACAACAGGGGGATGAATTTCAAATGATGTGTGGATCTGGTCACTGAGTTGCTGTGCTCTGCATGACAGATCTTCGCGATGGGTCTCGCCAGTGATTATTTCTTCAATTAATCGGTGAATCACTAATCCCCTAATGAACCCTTTGCCTTGAATATCAGCCGTTTCAATACTGTGATCCTCGTCATCAATAATTGTGGTCTCCAGATCAATAGGCGGAACTTCATCTTTACTTGGACTGATCCATCTCAGGCGGTTTGATACCTGTTTGATTTGATCACCTTCGGCAATAAAATCCTCGTATGTTTGCACCTTCACCTTTTCAGGGAGCACCTCATTATCTTTTTTTGGAATTCGCTTGGAAGTGAAATATGGTAGATCATCTGTGCGTAGATCAACGATTGCTCTCCAACTCTTGTCTGTGGCAGTAGGATCTAAGTTTGTTGGTGCTGTCAGCAGAAGCAGATTCCGAGCACGGGTTGCCGCGACATACCACAGGCGGATCCTTTCATCTCGCAGCTGCTCATTCTCGTGTGCTTTGATTTCATCAAAGCCACTGGTCTGAATTGAGAATATGGATGCATATATCTCACTGGTCAATCGGTCAACGATGATGTTATCTGCAGGTCTTGGGCTCTTCCATGTATTAATAGGGATCACTACTGGCCACTCAAGCCCCTTTGCATTGTGTATCGTACTGATCGTAACAGCGTCCTGTGAAATATCTGGTTTCGCTTCGGGAGTAGGGGTTTCATCTCCCCACTTTTGATAGATTGATGAGGCAAAATCCCTGAGACCTCTGATATTGTATGCCCTTGCTTTTTCAAGGAAGAGATCCACATTTGAGAGTGCTCGGGGCGCTTGATCGCCATAGCGAAGCCTTAGATGTGCCCGGATGTGGAAGCAGTCTACTGCAGAAGCTAACAACAGATAGGGGGTGCACCGATGTGCAATCTTTAATAGTGATTGGAGTTTAATAATCACATCTGAAATAATTTCATGTTTGATCACATTCACATCAATCCATGCATTCAGAGAAGCCGTTTCATCAGGTCGGTCTGGATTTCGTGGCAATTTCCAGGCTAAATCAAGGAGTTCTTGGTCGGTGATTCCAACCAGTGGGCCTCTAAGGAAGGCCCCCAAGGCTAAACTGTTATTCCCATCCGCTAGTATGAGCGTTAATGCAACTAAGTCTTGAATTTCTTGAAGAAGAAAGAAGTTTTTGCCTGCCTGCGCTTCAAATTGAATTCCCAAATTTTGTAGCGCCTGTTCGTAATAGTGTATCTCAGTTCCAGTCGGAGTCAACAACGCAATATCGCTGGCTTGATAGTGTGACGTTATTAATTCATGGCATACTTGGGCAACAGCGACCGCTTCGGTTTCATGGAACTTGGAATTTGTTGCATCATTTGGATTAAATCCTATAGACGCCACTGATGGTGAATCATTTGTTTCCTGGTTAAAGGGGATTAAATGGGTGTAACCATCAGATAGCGGTTGTGTGAATCTGTCATTGATAAACTCAAGGACTGGGGCAGTTGATCGGAAGTTTGTGACAATGCTCAGCACATTGTTGGATGGGAATGTTTTTCGTGCTTTTGAATAAATGTCAACGTTCGCTCCTCGAAACCTGTATATTGATTGATTTGGATCACCAACGATAAATAGCGAGCCCGCACGAGGTTTAAGTTTAGTCCAGTCATCATGATGATCACTGCTACTAAGACTCCAGAAAATTTCCGCTTGCTGAGCATCGGTATCCTGAAACTCGTCAACCAAGATATAACGATACTGCTTCGCGAGGGCTTGCCGAACATCATGCCCATGATCAGGATGCCTAAGTAGCTCTAAAACTCCAATAATGAGGTCATCAAAATCTAGGAGGCCTGCGGATCGTTTATACTGTTGGTAGCGCTTTAATAAGCCCTTAAGGTCAACGAGGAGTTGGCCAAGAAGCACAGAAGAGAGTTCATGACGAATACTCTTGTTCCATAGGTCGCGGACATGATTGTAGAGATCGGTTGCACGCTTCCGGGCCTCGTTGATGGATTTTTTTGTTCCTGACAATGCCTTATTCCAGTCAGATGCAGTTGACCTATTATAGTAGGTCGTCACTGTGGTTCGGGAATTCTCTTGAGTAACGAGCTCATTTTTTGCGGCGAAATCAATGCATGCAATGATTTCGCTGACGCTGGATTCTGGGGTAATCTTAGACATCTCAATCCATTGGATGAAAATTTTAGCAATTGCCTTCGCGGAGGGGACGCTTTCCTCCATATTGCTGATGTTATCCACATACTGTTGGAGTGAATCTCTGAACTCTATGAGACGCTCATCAAGTTGATGCATCGGTTTAGCGATAGCCTGTCGATGTATGCGCACACAGTTCGTGATTTTTTGAAGATGATCAAGATTGTTACGCGTCAAGATTTGTGCAACTAAGTATCCATCATCATCAGACAGAATTTGTCTAAGCCACCCGTGCATGACTTCATGAAAGACACCTTTAGATTGCATTTCATCCATCACGGTTGCTCCAGGATCAATATTCGCTTCCACAGGAAACGTTTTGAGCACGCGCTGACAGAAGCCGTGGATTGTAGAGCATGTTAATGCATCAAGGTTGTCTTCCGCTTTTTCAAGGTTCTTCTTTTGCTTAGGAGTCAGCTCTCCGTCAAGGGCAGCTTTTAGCCCGGGCGGAAATTGTCCTGTTTGAAGAAGGTGTACATACTCTCGAACCCGCAGAAGGAGCTCACTGGCAGCGGCTTCTGTGAATGTTACAGCAACAATGTGTTGAGGAGGTTTTCCCAGAGTTAGCATCACCGCAATCCGTCCTGCCAGAATCGTTGTCTTTCCGGTTCCAGCGCCAGCCTCAACAACTAGGGATTCATCAATCGCTGTTAGGGCTCGATTTCTGGACTGCGAATCAGCCAGGGAAGTGTTTTGTTTGGGCATTAGTCTGATTCCCAAAATTCTTGGAGCGTAGGTCCCAATCTCTGGTTTTGTGCTTTCTCTTTTCTGGAAACATAATCTCTAAGGAGATCGGCTGGTAGAGCAAGTTTCAGATCACGATAGATACCCAAATCATGTTTTTGTTTGGGGCTTGCCCCAAAGAAAACATGACCTTGGTTGAAATTCTTAATGGCTTCATTTACATTTTTTGATAGATCATTGATGAATTCTTGTTGGGGTTCGGGCAGTGTAAGCTGATCTCCATTCTGGAGATATAGGAGGCTGGTAGAAATGTCCAACTCTGACTGTAATAGTGAATTTGCAGCGACATAGTAAATGCATCTTTGGAGTTCAAGTCCACCTCTTAACCCAGACTTCTTCGTTGGTTTTCCTGTTTTGTAATCAGTAAGACGCGCTTGAAGGTCATTGTAATCAATGTCAATACGGTCTATGAAGCCAGTAATTTTTAAGTCTGTTCCTGGAAGAGTGACGGGGCGGTCTGAATCCCACGGAGAATCTTGGTTCATCTCTGATTTATTACCCCCAAATGGAACCTCAGAAAACGATAATGTACTCTCTGTTGATGGATAGTCATTGAACACCGTTGTTGTGATAGATTGTATCTGTTTTTTTGTCTCTTCCCACAGCAATTTTGGTGGCGTTCCATATAGAGATTCCCATATCTCAAATGTAGATTCAAGCGAGGATATAATGGAATCACTTATAGGGGTTGCTTCAGAATTTTTTCGGATGAACTCAAGAGTTTGAAGGATGGATTGTAATGCACGGTGAACCAAGATTCCGAAGTTAAGAGGGCTTAAAGTTAGGCGGTCCGACTGAGTAGTCACTCCTCGCCAATGCAAGCCATAATACCAAATATATCCGAGTGGGGCTCGTAACATGCGCGTCAGTGAAGTGGCCGATGCGGGTTTTTTGAGGACATGGCGAATCAGGGGGTGATTTTCTTTGATCAACCCGTCGTGTTCGGTAATGTGACATGTGTTCCAATTTGTCCAACATTGGAGCGCTCTGATCGCATGATCATTCTGTTTGAATTTATCGGGCGAAGCGAGCAGATAGTCAGATTCGCTCATTGCATGTGGAGGACTAGAGTTGCGAAATAACTTTAAAGTGGGATGGTAGATGTCAGGTGTAAGCAGGTGGCTACGTCCGAGCACTTTTCCATCGGCATCGTATCTAGAAAAAGAGCAAATGACCGATTCAGAGGTTGTGTTACAGATTGTAGAAAAATCGCGTTGATCGGCATCCGCTACTGGCAGCGGATCTAAGGATTCACTTGCATTTTCTAATCCAGGCCCGGTCAATAGTAAATCCTTGATGTTTTCTCGGGGCCAATGGTATGAATTAAGCCCAAGAAGTCGGGCGTGTTTGCGTGGGGAAGCGGCAAGGGATTGAGCGGGCATCCATGCGACGCGTTCACAGAATTCTGGAGGCTCAGGGACTGACATTCTAGGGGCTTCTTGTTCAAGTGAAGCAGCAGGTGCAACTTTGAGGAGATTTTTCCATAGTTTAAGCGCTGCGCCTGAAAGGAGTTTTTCTCCAGTTTTAAGCCATGACTGCTTCATTGCAATATGATCTTCCAAGCTCATGACGGGGTTTTGATCCAATCTGAATTTGGTATTCTTGTTGATCTCTGTGAGGAGGTTTGCCAGCGGTAAGTAATCAGATTTCCTCTCTTCGGCAATTAACTTTTGAGCCCTGATCTTTAACTCATCTGGGGAGAGAAGATTGATGTCATGATTTTTAATAGTGAACGTCCACCATGCATCTCTCAGGTTTTTGATCTTATCGGTTAAGAATTGTTTATGAGAGCTCAGTCGATGAATCCGGTCAGAGGAGAGTCCACGAAGTAGAAGATCTGCTAGTGCCAGAATTGATTGGCCATGGGCGGGTTGGGTGACATTGATTCCATGCGCAAAATAGAGGGGGAGGTCAGATTCCTCCCGTAATGCCAAAAAGAAGTCATCGTATATTTTTGTATCCGTTGTAGCAATGGCGATATCTTGAGGAAGAACTCCCTGTTGGGTCACTAGTTGGCGTGCCCATCGCATCGCTTCAATAGCTTCATGATAGGGGGTTGAGCAGCTTATTGTTTTGATTTGTGGACATTGTTTAGATTCGGTTTTCAGTTCACATCCCTTAGGTAGGTGCATAGGAATATGTCGAGGTCCTGCAACCCAAGTGACAGGTACATGATCGCACAATTGCTCAATCAGGGGCCACCAGCACGGGTGGAGTTCTGTCATTCCCATGAATCTGATGCTACCTAAAATTGTAGGTGCATGGGCAATGTTCTTATAGGCTTCAGCAATGAGAGATGCAGGTGGTAGCATTGAAGGTGGCAATCGTTTGGTCACAGCAGCATTTAGACGAGCAATCTCTTTCACACGAGGGTGTGATTGGTTCAGATCATAGCCGCTGAGCCAGGCCTTGTTAAGCGTATTTGTAGCTGCTGCCACAAATCCTGGAAGATCTTTGATAACATTTAAGCTTCCAAGATCTGTATCAAGAATCGTTTCATGAATGGTGGCCCGAAGAAACGAAATGTCAACGGTTTTAATGAATCCACCCGCAAGTCTGATGGCCAGGTCACTCATCATCATGATCTGGGTTCCATGAGCATGTTCACGGGCAAAATTAAGACGTTGAGTGATGTAGCTGTGGCGGTCAAGAACCACAACGGTGTTTTTCTTACCTAGATTCATGGGCATTTCGAAATGGTGCATGAACTGATTTACGGATAAATGAGTACGTCGTAATCATAAATGTAATGGGCAGTTAGGTGTTCATGAATCTTAAGGAGCACATTGTGCGAATATTTTTTTGGCCAATAGGTAGGGTTGTGATAATGAAACTAGCCTCACAAGAATAGCAAAATCAGGGTGTGAATGGATGGATTCTTTAACTCTTCAATTAGTGATTAAGCAGAATCATCTCCTCACTTATGGTGTCAAAGTCTTCAATTGAAAGTGTAAATCATTTATTGGTGTTTGGGAGTCTTTACACTGTCAATAAATATGACAATTCGGTTAGGGAAGATTAGGTATCTCTCCGCGTTGAATTTGATCGTAAGCTTTTAGAACATAGCGTTTGGTACGATACTCTCCGAATTCTTTAATTTCATGAGATTTAAGAACTGGGAAAGATGAGCTTGGTGGGGGCGGATCAATAATCCATTCAAGGTCAGATCGGTCAAGTTCATACATATGAGCAATAATTGCGTCAAGTTCAGATTTGAGGCAATGACGTTTCTCATCGTCCCATGTGAAGGGGGGACCTTCAAATCCTAGATCTCTGGCGAAAGGAGTCATTTCATGTGATGTGTAGGTCAGTTCTAAGACGCGGGGAATAATTAATTGCACCCATGTGCAATTGCATCTACTCATCTCCAGAAATACATCAGGGGGTAAGACTGGGAGTTGTTTCACAATGAAAAAGCTCATATGTGTTCCGCCAACTGAAAGGCGAGCTGCCCAGTCTAGGGGAATGCTATTCATATTTGCCAGAATAAGTGCAGAGGCCACGGCTCGTGCATGGTCATAATTGATGATAGGAGCAGAATTCCCAATCCCACTTTGTGGTAAATTACTTGATATAAGGGTACGGTTGTCTCCCGTCCTCCCAATATCTCGGAACGCTTGAAGCCAGTTTGTGGAATCAATACTCATAGACGGAACATGATGATTCATTCCCATGGAGGGCATAATTGTATGGATGCAAGTTCTCCGACCGGTTGCTCCAGCAATATCTCTGAAAACCATGAGCCAATGGTGATCACCGACACTGTATCTCCTAGACCTACGGGTGCAATCATGGAGAGTATTGTCGTTCGTTGATTGGTTGCACTTCCGATATCCCTGAGAGCGAGTAGCGCGCCAGCCGTTTGAGTTTGTCCATGACTGACTGACTGACTGACTGACTGACTGACTGACTGACTGACTGACTGACTGACTGACTGACTGACTGACTGACTGACCTTTTAATTGCGCCAGAAGCTTTTGTTCCACTTCCGCAGCAGGAATCCAGTATCTTGGTAGGGCAACCGCATGATGGTTTGTTTTTTCTTCCACGGTGAGATCTCGAGTTTTGGGTTTGCCCCCTCCCGTTTTTTCAAACATGGCAAAACGATGATCATACTGGTGAAGCATTTTCGCTTCATATAATGGCAAATATCGTTCATTATCACGCATGAAGATGTTTCCGTGTAGCACCCACCCCTCATCCAGCAAGTCATCACTGGTTCTAAATAGATGTGAATCATTGGACATGTGAAACATACTCATAAATCTGATCCCCCAGGGATTCTTCTCTGGTTCAGTTCCTATTGCTTCCTTCCACAGGATACCCCGCTTAAACATCTTGCGCGCAATGTTAACGTCATGATTAGTGCGAAAGATGGGGCAGTTCAGCGTGTTCGGATTGAATAACTGAAAATCATCTATTGATAGCTGAATTCGTCGTTCTTTTTCTTTTAAATTTTCCGTTTGATGAAGAAAAAATGCAAATTCTGGTTTAGAATCAGAATTTGTATTTCCATTAAAGGTTAAGAGAGAAAATCTCATTAAACCTGTAACGTCGGGGAAAATGCCAGCTCTGTTTTGAAAGTCAAACAAACTCACGAGCCTGTGATTGATAACCAAATGGTTAAAGAATTTTTTTGTAGTATCATCTGTGGCAATACCTGTAGGAACAATCAAACCCGCTCGCCCCTGCGGATGGACGAGTTGTAGAAAGAGCTCAGAAAATAGAGGATAAGTATTCAGATCTCCAATTCCACTCAATGGGAAACGTCCTCCTGTTCGGGCAAACAAACTCACGGCATCAGATCTATGCTTTGCACTCCGAAATTCAGTAAACAAGGCTTTTTCAGCAACTGAGGCATCTTCACTGTTTAGTTTTTTAATAAGTTGAGCTCTACTTGCCTTGTTTGGAGCATTCGCAATTTCTTCTGATCGTGTAGAAAAGAACTCTTTTTCCTGTAGCTTAATTCGCTCCCAAGGTGGATTTCCAAGGACACAGTTAAATCCACCATCTTGCATGATCTCTGCAAAGGCAAGATGCCAGTGAAGGAACGAATGTTTTAATGCCAAATTATTTATAAATTCATCAACACCCGGACGCCGAGAACTACTGTCACCATCTAGTGAAGCGAGATCATTTGAAAGAGGAACAAGATTAATCGTTTCAGATGTTTTCGGAGCAAAAAAAGCTCCCACAAATAGATTGGCTCGTAACTTTTCATTCGTCCACCTGTCTCCAAGCTGCATATCCTGCCATGCTGCAGACTTACGCTCAATATCTCCCAAAGTATCCTCTGGCATTGAATCTAAGTCAATAGTCGTCACGGCAACTTCTAGGGCCGCATCCTCATCAAATAAACTAGGTAAATGTGGTTCATTATTTCGCTTTTTGAGGTTTTGACAAACATCTTTAATGTCATCGGTTAGAGCATTATATGCCTTATTAGGAATTCCATTTTCCATAATTGATGGATCAAAAATCCCAACCAGACTGTCTCCCTGAATAATGTGGGAGTCAAGAAAGGTGAGGGGCTTTCCAGGCTCCACGGTCTCAATCCATAAAGCAGTCTTGCAGAGTTCAACAGCAAGAGGATTGATGTCTACCCCATAAATGCAATGCTGCACAACTTCCCGCAAAATGTGCTGTCTAGTGGTTTCATCAGGTGAGATTGTTCCATGATCTATATAAGCGATCTCGGATGTAAGTCGATGGGCGGCCGCCAAAAGAAAATGCCCGGAACCGCACGAAGGATCAAGGATATTCAGTTTAAGAATCGCACCACGAGGGTCCTCTGGATTATCTTCCACAGTCTGCTTAATAACGGGTTCCAATGCTGACTTGATCAATTCGCTCACAAGTGACGGGGGAGTATAATAAGATCCAGTGAGCTTTCGTTTTGATCCTTTGACTTTTTCAGGCCCATCACCAACAAGGCCAAAAACCCAGTTTTCAACGTCAATAAACGGTTGAAGCTCCAATAGACTTTCATAGACAGATCCTAACTCTTCTGTGCCCATATCTCTGTAATTGATTCGCGTTAGACTTCGCTTAGATTGAAAGAAAGAGATGTTTTTAATGGCCTTAAGCAGATCAGCGTTCGAAATTTCCGAGCGCTCAATATCAAATGCATTGGCCTTTTGAAAAAGTCCTCCTAGAGCAGGAAGTCCGAGGCCCGAGCAACCTCGTGCAAGTGCATGGAAGGTGACTTGAAGTCCCCTCCATAGGTCCTCATATTGATCATAATGACGGCCACGAAGAGTACGGTTGCGTATCTGATCTAGAGAGTAACCATCTATGTAGATTCCACGTTGTTCTTTCGTGGACTCTGGTGTGTGTAGCAGGTTACGATCTTCAGCTGTGAAAAGAAAAAGAAGCCGATAAATGAGTTGAAGGAGTTGCTGGAAATACTCCTCTGGAGTTAATTCACCGTTCCGAAGTGCCTGTCTGAGATGATCGTTTTTGTGATGACGCAGAAAACCACTTCCAAGTTTTCGAAGAGATTCGCTGACACCTACACGTAAGTTTTCTCGGATACGTTGACCTGTTTCTTGAGCTTCTGTGCGCCAAGTTTCAATTATACAGAGGGATGGTTTATCATCAATTGGGCGGAGGCGTGTGGAATGAGTTACAAGCCAGAGGGCAGAAAATTCTGAGTAAAGTCCTTCTGAGAGAATGAGATCAAGGTCGGCCTCTATGAATGCAGGACGTGTAAGGCTCACATTATCGCGCAGGATTCGGAGCTTTGATCCATTAGAAATAATTCCCCAAAGTGCAGCATCTTCAGTATTCAAATATTCCTGCATAATGCCATGAGCTGCCTGCCTACGGCCATCATAGCCAAGTTCGGGAAACGATTTGTCCAGAGAGTCCTGGGATACCAAAAGAATAGGCACAGCACCATTATGCGTAACATGAGTTAACTTGAAAAAACGATCATTAATTTCAACATCACTCGTTGAAATCAGATTTTCGTATCCTAGAATATTCCGAATAAAAGGAACACACCAATCTTCTACTACGGATGATTCCTGTCTGGTACTTCGGCGCACTCGCAATCGATTATAGCGCTCGTAAAGGTCAGTAGCAATTTTCCAATAACGACCAATCTCTTCTTTAAGAATGAGTGATTCAGAAAGATCATAATCTTGATCTGATTGATTAGACGCATTAAGCTGTGCGATCCTTTGGAGATATTCTGGAGGTAAAATACCACCCTCAATCCTCAAGGCTGTGAATACATCGTTAGTTCTGATTTTTTCCATATCACAACTTTACAGAGGGCATAAAAACATATATCCCAATCTTATCAACCGGTAGGCAGGGTTCTACATTATATCTTAACCCTCTCATATCGCTGGCATCACGAATCCTGCGGTGATCTTTAAGAAGCTGTTCAGATTGTTGGTTAGCGATGCGGATAAAAATACTCTCAACGGTATCAAGTTCTCCCAAAACTTGTCTGATCATGAATGTTTTCTGACCTGTATCCATGTTGCTTGATGGTTCAGCAGAAAGAAGATCAAAAGCATCATGATCTGTCAGGATTTCGGGCGAGTCAATTCCGCGGATTGCAACCCCTGTACACTCTTCAGCAAGCAAGGATTTAAGTGGGATGAATTTCCCGTCGCTGTTTCGTTGCTCAACATGAAGTTGAAAACGGAGTCTGAGTAGATAAAGAACAGTCCGCTCTGTCACATCTCTGGTAAACATAGCGCTACATCTCGCACCTATATCACACTTATTATCTAATGAGAGCTCTGCTACATAATCCGCAAGCGTTGAAATGATCGGATGAGTTCTGTGCACATAGTTTACACCCATCGGTGGTGGCTGGGAGAATGTAATTTTCGTCGTTTCCTTGAATCCTATATCTCCTAATTGATCCTGGAGCTGTTTTGGTAAATGCTTCACGGGAAATTGAAAGTAGTCTTTTTCTGCATTGAGCGGGGCTCCGAGACGATTTGTAGCGGAACGAACGAAGCGTTCTGCATCATGAGATCCTCCTAACACGGAGACGGTCTTTTCCCATTCTGGTATAACATCATCAGGTCTCAAGGTACGTTGAGCAAATACAGTTCGGGAAATTTTTTGCTTAACCCTTTCCCAGGCAATGTCCACCTCATCCTCAGTATTTCCAAAGTCAAGATCTGGCAGAGCAGTAGATGCATCGCTTTGAAGAAGGGCAGCCATCATTATAGTCTCCAGAAGCTTGTCATTTTCAACGGGTGAAGGAACATGAACGCCAAGTTCTTTTCGGATCTGTTCGGCCTTATTAAGTATTACACGAATAATTGCACCGTCAATGGGATTGTTTTCTCCATAGAGCAGGAGCGTACGCACTACTTTGGAGGTCTGCCCGAACCGATCTGCACGGCCCTCTCGCTGTTCATGGCGCGTTGGATTCCACGCAAGATCATAGTGAACGATGGCGTTAAAATAATTCTGAAGATTAATTCCTTCAGAAAGACAATCCGTAGCCACTAGCACAGGATGAATATCACTGGAGAGATGCTGAAACGATTCAATATCTGCTTCACGTTGATTAGGGTCAAGTTCTCCTGTCACAGTGATGACATGAGTGCTTCGCGAGGGAAGAGCGTGTTTCAACTGTTCCCCAACATAATGTGCTGTCGCAATATAGCGGCAGAAAATAACTGGCCTATATTGATCGCGTATCAGTGCTTTGATTTCAGTGATGAGAGAACAGAGTTTAGGGTCCATTGTCGGTCCACGTAGTTCTTTCGCTCGTTCAATTAGCTCGCTTAATATGCGGGAATCCTCTCGTGCTTCAACCGTTCCAGCGGGTATGCTTTCAGTTGATGTTAGAGCGTTATCAGCCTCGTCAATCACTGTGTCACGGACGTTCTTGTCTAAATTATTTATTTGCTCATCTTCTGTATCTCCGATCGTAGCTTTTAGGCGAGTTCGCAGTGACATATGGGCGGCTGCAGGGCTAGAGGAAATACACCGCAACAGTGCAAGGGCAGCCCACCAAGACATTCTCTGCTGAAGGGATGTACCTCCTTCTGTACGCTTAACCATAGTTCTAGCATACACGAGAACCTCGCTAAATAACACTCCCCAATCTCCCGTCAGTTGATAGGTTCTCTCGCGGGTTTCCCTGATTGGAAATTGATTCTGATCCTCCCATTCCTCAATATCACCTCGGCGGCGTTGTACAAAATGCTGGGACAACTTATCACGAAGGGATTGTCGTTGATCTCCCGGAGGTAATTCAGCAAGTTTCGCAAACTCTGGCTTCAGTAAAGAGAGTAAATTATGAAATGCAACATCATTGCCTGAATGTGGGGTTGCAGTAAGGAGAACGATGCTTCGCAGAGTGTCACTAGAAAGTCCTTTGAGGAGCTGGTAGCGCTGATGACGCGTATTTGGATTTCCAGAAACGCAGGTATGAGCTTCATCAACAATAACGAAATTCGGGCAACTACGGAGGAAATCAGTCCTTCTGCGATCTGATTTGATATAATCAAGAGAGACGACCGTAAATGGATGGACCTCAAAAACAGACTCATCTTGTTGTAAACCTCGCTCCAGGCGAGCAGCTGTTCCAGTACGGATGATCTCAGCATCAAAATGAAATTTTTCTCCCAACTCTCGTTGCCATTGGTCACACAAATGTGGGGGGCAAATCACCGTAAATCGTTCAATCTCACCACGGTCAAACATCTCCCTGACGATCAGGCCTGCTTCAATAGTTTTTCCAATGCCAACATCATCAGCGATGAGAAGTCGAATGGGAGATTGTTTAAGAGACATCAATAGAGGGACCAATTGATAGGTTCTGGGCTCAAAATTGAGATTGCCAAAACTCCTAAAGGGTCCCGCACCAGAGCGCAGTTTTAGACGAAGAGCGTCACGTAATAACATAGCCGAATCTCTGGAACCTACTTGTTCAGGATCGGGAAGGTCAAAAGTTGAATGAACGGGTTTTTCAGGCTCAAGTGGCAGGTAGATCAGAGTTGCATCACGCTCGGATCCACCAAGTGGTCGGATTTTGAGTAGATCAGCCCGAAGATCTGGAAGAACAACCCATTCTCGCCCGCGAAGTCGCACCAAATCTCCAGGCTTGAAGTTCACGACCTCCATGCTATGTCGTAGATGGCTTTGATCCAAATACCCAGGAATATTGATGTACAATTTTGAACCATTCTCTTTGATTACTAGTAAAGCGGATCACCGTATAACCTCCATTTGTAAGACGCCGATCAATGATTTTATCTGCATCCACACGAGTTTTTTCCTGATGATGCGGACCATCAATATAGATCAATATTTGGTATTTAGTGTAAGCGAAGTCAGGACGAGTCTCATAGGCTTCCAGATAAGGTTGGCATTTATCGGGAAGATGATAGCCATTTGATTGGATGAAATTCAACCACTCTTTTTCCAGTGAGGAGGATGAACCATTTAGAAGTTCCTCATAGCTGTCAGCACTAGTGATATTGGTTTGTGCTTTTGAGGAAGCGACACTCAGTCTACAAAGCAAGTCAAGTAGATTTTGATTTCTGCGATCAATCAGTGCGTGATCAATTTGATTGTAGTAACTCAACAGACATTTATAGCAACCAGCTTCGCAGTCTGTCTCCATGTTTTCAAGATCATCTAGGCCTGACCATGTTTCAGTTTTAGATTTGTAGTGGCAGATTTTGAGCGCTCTTTTCGCTATTCTTGCAAAAGTGTCCAGATCACCTGTTAGGTGGGCGAGTACCCCTGCCCCTCCCTCAGCAGATTCGTAAAATAGAATATTGTTACGTTGATGACGATCGGGCAGAGGTTCAGCAGTAAGTTCAGACTCTTCAAGTTGGAATTCATGCTCAATACTCCGCTTGATGGCGTATTGCATGGAGACCAAAACTACTTCATCTAATTCAATCAGAGGTTGAAGAATCAGTATATTTCGAGTGTCTTTCACAAATGGACTAATACGTTGAATCGTTTTGCCCTCTTGGATTAAGTCATCCTGAACATCTGTCAAAGCCTGAGAATCCTTAGTCCATGCGCCAGAATTAGCATCTATACTAAATCCGTTTATAGATTTCTCTTTACGTCGGTGCCATCCAAGATTAATACGCCATAATGTTGAAGAAGGAGCATAGCAGAGTTCCAATAAAGGAGAATCATTATCCTCAATAGTAATTATTTCTCTTCGTGCTTGACCATTGTCCTGATTGAATTGAAGGGTTGTAATCATTTCGTATCCTTGGCGCCTACGCTCCTCTTCATCAGAAGTAATGCGTGTAATTCTCTGAGTAGAGACCTGCTCAATATGATAAAGGTTGCGGATCATGCGCCCTCCCCCAAGCAATTCATTGCAATTGACGCAACGCTCAGAGTCACTCAGATCTCCAAAATGGCCGTAACCGCAGGTATTGCAGATCATGGTAGTTTGTACTGGAAGTTTGGAGGATATGGTTACCTCGGACTCATCATGTGGTGATAAAATAGCACGTTGCACCCGATATATGCTTCCCTCATGATATATGATTGATCGAGGGCCGAATTCAGAAAGTCCTAGAAATCTAGGTCTACTTAAAAATGAATCTCGCCCAACTTTTTTGCGTCGGCCTGGAATAAATGCTAATAGGGGTAGGCGAGGAAAATTATAGCCTGGCAAGAAACCTTCCGACGCCAGATAACGGTAGGTATAAAAGTCAGAGTTAACTGTAACGTTTCTCTTTCCGAGAAGAAGATTTTGTTGAGTATACGCCTGATCATGTCGCTTCTTTGCCTCACTCCGGTCTTGCTCAGTTGCAGCAGCATTTTTCAAGATGTTTTCTGCAGAACTCATTTGGATAACTGTTGCGCGATAGAGAGAACGCCATCGATCAAAAGCTTCGTTAAACCGTAACTCTGCGGCTCGTATAGTACTTTCCAACCAAGTATCTGTATACCAAGGAGCATCTTCAGGAGAGAGAGCAGATATCAGCGTCTGAAGGATGCGATGTGCACGAGTTTGCGCTCGAAATATAATCTTTGATGAATGAATTTGTTTCTCAATCTCTTCGCGTAGAGGATGATCAGGACTATCCGATCTATCAAGAATTTCGGATACTGACTTTGGCAGTTTCATACCTGTCTCAGTGAGCCAGACTGCTTGCAAATGGCTACGAATGAGATCTTCGTTTGCTAAATCTATATTCGGAGGGGTAACAGTGCCACTGACCATGCGTGTTGGATTGGAGAAAAAATATTGATCATGCGGAGACCGTGCTGCGCAGTAGGTAATTACTAGTGCGGGCTGACCACTCCTTCCAGCGCGTCCACTGCGCTGTGCGTAATTGGCTGGCGTAGGAGGAACGTTCCGCATGTACACTGCATTCAGCGAGGCAATATCTACTCCGAGCTCCATGGTCGGAGAACAGAAAAGAACAGGTAGCCCAGATGATTCTGATTTCCCATCAATGACTTTCTCGCTTGCAAGCCCTTTTCGAAATCGAAATTCGCGTTCCTTACGTGTTTCAGAATCCACCTGGGCAGTGTGTTCACCTGCTTCAAGTTGATGAAACAATCGGTCATGATTTTTGAAAGAATTCGCCACGTTTTTATATAATTGATAGAAGAATTCGTTGGATGGAGGTTCATTTAATTCTTTGACATAATGCCATTCAAGAACTGAACTGTTTAGAGTATATCCTGTGACATTTCCAGCAAGATCTGAGGAATCTACATAACCATAAATTGTTAAAACAGATAACACATCATCAATGATGCGGTTGTAGAGGTCTTCTCCAAATTTTTCTGGGTAGTGAGGGTTATCTGTTCCCCAGAAATTTCTAGATTTCACTTTTTTTCCAAACACAGAGCGGTGCGAGATATGCAGATTCTTAGATCTAATATCTTGCCTTCTTTTTGGTCGTGGGATCATAAACGATATGGGCTGAAGTTTCTCATCTTCAGATAGTCCCCAAGGTTCTTTGAGCAAATTATAACTAGCGTTACCAACTCTCTCTAGTCGTTCCGAGTCTAAAAAAATCGTTTTTATACAGAGGGATTTTCGCATGAGATCAAGAATTTCTCGAGCAATCTCATGACGCGATTCAGGTTTCATATTGCCAATCAGTGGATGGAGCGCCTGCCATTCGTCTTCATCTTGGCAACATTCCATGAGATCTCGATATCTGATTTCTAATAAACCCAGTTGTTCAAGATTTGGGTTTGTAATGCGCCATCCTCGCTGTAGATCAAAATAAAGCCGGTACCCTAAAATATACCGGAGTGTCTCAAGTGTTTCTTCCGCACGCGGCCCTTTTGCTTGGGGGTTTGAAGCGTAGTCAAATGTATCCAAATGGAGGTGATCAAGAACCCTGTGGGTTAGAGAATTATCGGTAAGTCTTCCATCTGACTCATTCTGGATCGCTGCGAGTAATGCTCCTCTAAGCATTAGAATCTGTATAAAGTCATTGAAATGTCCCGCCTGGAGACTCGCATCCTGACGGTTATCAGTAAAGGCAAGAATCTTCTTGGTTTCGTCATCCAAGTCCGTCCCGATAAGATACTTAAGTGAAGAAAGCGTCAGTATAGTCGTCGCAGAACTTCTTCCTTCACTTGAAAGTCCAGATAGTTTAGTAAGCTCACGAATATTTCCAACATAATGAACATCACATTCTGGATTAAGACAGAATCTAAATGATCCTGAGATAAACCATGAAGGCAGTCCCTGTCGCACCACATTCCCGTCTGTGCTGACTTGAACACTGGTGGGAGCATAACGCCTGTAGGATGGTTTGAGCTGAATTCGCCCTGTCCGTGCCTCAACCCAGCTCTCAGGATACTGATCTTCAATGTTAACGGAATCAAACAATGATGAGGTGTCGGGCATTAGATATCCGCATTTCCGATCCTCCTCCTCACTCAAACGATCATTCAAGTCTCTGGAGGTAAACGACACAGGATCATTTCCTTCCAACTCAGCCCATACAGGAATATATTCTTGTCCACATTGCCTGCAGAAACAGAGCGAATATAATGGAAGGTTACGATTTCCAGGCTTGAACTGCTGCCCTTCAAGGGTTATATATCGTGTGTCAGGAGGTTCAAGTGTGGTATAAACACTCCATGCTCTACTAATGAATTGATGCAACCGAAAAGCAAAGAGACTAAGACCTTTTTCATTCTGACATTTATGAGACATGAGAAGAAAATCTGTTAGATATCTCTCGCAGACGCTCACATCCAAATTAGTTTCATTAGCGAGGCGTTTGGATCCTTCATGAATACTTAGTGGACGAAAGATTCGAGCATATTTATTCTCAATTTTTTCTATGCCCATATTGTGCTCAACCCAATTTGCCACTGGATGCTTGGATAATTCCTCGTAGTTAAGATTGTTAGGAATCCCTCTTTCAATAGATACCCTGAGATCAGCATTTGACGTGGATTGGTAAGAGGGTGTGACCAGTTTTAATGTTTCGGTTATGACATTATCAGGTTTAACAGAAACTCCGAAAATTTGGCCGGCAATGCTTGCAACCACTTCATTACGCTCAGCATGTAGACCTTCTGAGATCATAGTGGCAGAAGTACCAATGCACATAAGATTTTCGTTGAATCTCTCGCGGACGCGGCGAACCAACATCGCAACATCTCCTCCTTGTCTCCCTCGGTATGTATGCAATTCATCAAGTACTAAAAATCGTAACCCTGCTGCATGATTACGGATCGCCTTGTCCGTTTCCATAAATCGGGTCATGATCAATTCCAACATAACATAATTTGTCAATAAAATGTCTGGCGGATTTTTAGCAATTGATGCCCGCTGCTCTTGAGATTCCTGACCAGTATAGCGAGCGAATGTCACAGGTTCAAGCCCTTTTCCATAGCCGAGGGTAAGATATTTTTCAAGTTCTTCAAGTTGACTGTTGCATAGCGCATTCATCGGATAGACGACAATTGCTGTGATTTGGTGGGTAGTTTTCCCTGCATCTTTTCGTTGCAACACATCATTAACAATCGGGATGAAGTAAGCCAGTGATTTGCCAGACCCCGTTCCAGTTGTTAGCACATAGCTTTCCTGTTTTGCTGCAATCCTGATGGCTTCTTTCTGATGGTGATACAAACGAATCGGCTGACCAAATAGATCGTCCTCACTCCTGATTCGGAAAATATTATCACATTCTGGATGTAAGAGGCCATCGCTCACCAGTTGTTTGATGTATCCGCCTGATTCAAAGTTAGGGTTTAATTGAACTAATGGAGGAGGCCAGAAATGCTCTTTAGCATAAATTTCATTGACCTTATCAAGGATATCTTTGGACAGAATCTTAGTAAAACTACGAGAAAATCGGGCATATTCTGCAATTATCTTTTCCCGAAAAGCAAATACATTCATAGTGTGGAATCTGAGATAAGTTTTATCTACAAATGATCATATATCATGACTTGATAGATACTAGTCTATCAATTTTCAAACAAAGTACTTTCCAATTCAGATTGATGGCTCTGTTACATCAAAGTGTATAATCAAAATAATATATTTCTTCAAATTAAATACCATCAATACATCTAGTGTTGGATATAGGTAGTTATCAATAGGTAATGAAAAGTATCTTTAACACGATTTAATGATCAATGTGACTTGATATCAGTGATTTTCCATCGGATACATGAAGGCTTGAAAAATAACTTTCATCATACATCGTAATTCAGTTGCAGAATCCGATAATTCGTATTATTACAAGCAAAATCTGTTCGCCTGAATCCGTCAATTCAAAGATGTCAAAGCTCTATGGTGATTGAATATACGTAGTTTAACTTTCAAAAAATATATTAATGTAACTACAATTCAAAAAAATCGTAGAGCATGGAGTTTTTGGAGATTCGTTCCAAGAATGATGATGTTTAATCTTAAATCCATACAATAACTTATGAGCAATTTACAAATCAATTATTCTGGTGAAAGCTACAGTCCCACCAAATTTGTCGGATCATCTCGAAACTTTAGTATCACGATTGACGAACCACCTACGTTGGGAGGCACGGATCACGGTGCGATGCCAGTTGAATATACTTTGGCATCCTTGGCTGGATGTTTAAATGTGGTGGCATTTGTGATAGCCAAAGAACTAGAGATTGAGATTAAATCTCTCAAAATCCATGTTGAAGGGACCATTAATCCAGATAAATTTCTGACTGGAGATTCACCAGATAGAGCAGGATTTAAGGATATATCCGTGAAACTGGAAGTTGATTCAGATGCAGACTCTGCCCTATTAAACAAATGGTTAAATCTGGTTGAAGAGAGATGCCCGGTATCGGATAACTTGAAGAATCCCACGAGCATTTCTGTTAGCTTAGAATCTGAGCGTTGAAGTAGATTGATTATCGGAGATTATTGAACTCGCGGCACCCATGAGAAAATGGGGTAGTTACTGATGGGTTTAGTCAAGGCCCTGATAGGGCTTGATGACTATCAATTTGTAGGCGGCATGTCTGCAGATACTTAGTCCACACTTGTATTGTCGGCACGACCATAGTGCTTGAAGAATGCACACAACAAATGTTGCTAATGCATTTGGGACTTATCTTGTTATGGAGCAATCTATTGGTTCCACGGTCATGCCTATTCAAAATTTCGGTCGTGCAACTGGCTATAGTTAGTTCATAGACGCGACTGATTGATGGACAGAATGCATACAACCTTTTGCGGTCTCACTAGCGAGGTGCCTCGCCGTTATAGATCATGGTCTTCAAACTAGACTGAATAGCATGAAACTGTTAGGTGGGAACCGAGATGCTCAATCTGCAGATCTGAAATCGCATTGATAATCGTATGGGCTTCAAAAAGTGTATCTGAATGATTCGTCGTTTGAACGGCGATGACATGTGCCCCTGCTACTCGTCCAGATCGAATTCCAGCGGGCGCATCCTCAATCACGACACAACGATCAATCTCATGATTTAATCCCCAAGCAGCCCGTAGATATGGGTATGGAGCAGGCTTTCCTATGCCGACATCATCACCGCTGACAAATACCTTTGGCAAGGGTAGATCTGCATGAAAAAGCATCTGCATAGCGGAATCGCGAGGTGCGCTCGTTGCAATGGCCCACCGACTACTTGGCAAGTTGTGTAATAGTGAAGCAACACCTGGAAATGGATGGACATGTTTTAGGTGGTTACTGCTCAATAATTGATCACGGTATGCCTCAGCTTCTGCAATTGGATTCAAGTGTGGTGCTACAATCTGAATCGTCTCAGTGACTGGCCGACCATGATGAACTTCCAAAATGTGAGAATACGATATTCCCCGCTGTTGTGCCCATATCTCCCAATGTGCCTCATAAACATGGTTAGAATCTATAAGGACTCCGTCCAAGTCAAATAGGATTGCGTCGCAAGTAAGATGGAGCACAGCAGATTCGGTAATTTTGCGTATTCTACGATTTAGATCTTCAGACGATACATTTATGAATAAGGTTTTTAAAGAAATTTCTGGTAAATTAATCTCTCATATTATCATATTGTTGTGAAGATACCTACACGATCGAGTCGGATGTTGTCTGTGCAGATGCCAGTGATGGGATTTGTCTCAGACTTAATGTTGGAAAACCCTGGGACACTCTCTCTTGGACAGGGAGTCGTCCATTATCCACCACCAGGCTCTGCACTTGTAGCGGTTAAGGAAGCGTTCATCAATCCAGAGACTCATCGTTACGGATTTGTGCTGGGTAGACGAGACCTGCGAGATGTTTATTCTCAGAAATTATCCGACGAGAATAAGTTAGATTCAGGCTTTGAAGTCATTGTTACGGCAGGGAGTAATATGGCATTTTTCGCCTCATTGCTGTCCGTTACCAGTCCAGGAGATGAGGTGATTCTTTTGGTGCCGTATTACTTCAATCACGAAATGGCGACCCGCATTGCAGGGTGTACTCCAGTATTAGTTTCACTCGGAGCGTCACTGATTCCAGATTTGGATGCGATCAAAGCGGCAATGACCCCAAAGACGAGGGCAATTGTAACAATTTCACCGAATAATCCAACGGGCATTGTTTATTCCGTCGACACGCTTAGGGCGATCAATCAATTGTGTGGAGAACACGGCATTTACCATATATCGGATGAAGCCTATGAATACTTTACATTTAACGGATCTACACATTATTCACCTGGAAGCGCTTCGGGGGCGTCCGCTCATACGGTTTCGCTTTATTCAATGAGTAAAGCCTATGGGATGGCGGGATGGAGATTAGGTTATATGGCGGTTCCTCCGCTTCTCGTGCCAGATATCAGAAAAATTCAGGATACGAATCAGATTTGTCCTGCCCTGCCAAGTCAGGCACTTGGACTTGCAGCAATGAATCAAGGGAGCGATTACTGTATACAGTACATGAAGCAAATGGCGGAGGTTCGCGAAATAGTATTGCAGACTCTTCGGGGAATTAAGGCTCCAATCAGCATTTCGCCATCGGAAGGCGCATTCTATTTCTTCCTATCTATTGACACAAACTTGGATGCCAAAACATTAACCAAGCGCCTGATTCAGGAGCATAAGATTGCTGTCATTCCTGGTGATACATTTGGCATGGACGAAGGAACTTATCTGCGAATTGCTTATGGTGCACTCCAAAAAGATACGCTTAATGAGCCACTAAATCGTTTGGCGAAAGGGTTGACGGCGCTAACAGGGTAACTGATTATTGTTGTTCGGATTTGTATGTGGGTATCAGGAAGGGTATGGTTATCTTGAAAAGAACAGACAGATCAACATCCGATATCTATCGACGATTAAAACTTTGTAGATGTGACCGTTGGAACATTATTTGCATGACTGTTTCGTGCCGAAAAATCGTTCGTAATGTCCTAGATCTGTCTCTGCTCCATCATGAGCAACAAGACCTCCCCATGCTCATAGGGGTTCATCGTATCTGGGATCCACATTGATGTAGGGATCCAGTTTTTAGATGGAGGCCTGAAGACCATGAGATTTATGCAGTCGGCCTAGAGATGCGCAGAAAATGCCTTTTCCGAGAGAAGATTAAACCCCACCGGTCACAAATATATATTTACTTTTTACATGCATTCTGAATGAGAAGGATGATTCTATTAAGTTACAATATTTTGTTGGACCTCAGGCATTTTGGCTTGCAACGACGATCAATCCCGTTCCGTGCGTATTTCAATGGTGCAGGTCCATGGTGCTCATCAGTAGGCCGAATGGAAGTACAGGCACATAATAAAACGCAACCAGTGGTGAAAATGAAACAAGGATTTACCAAGAAGTCGCATTGGGAACTTGATGAGCATGCGCCAAGCTAGAGATTTCCAAGTTCCGTAGCTGTACTGTGCATCCACGATTTCAAGTCCTGTAAGCACTTGTATGAGACTGTTGAGGTTATAGCCAGCGCGGACATGCTCACCGATAGAGCTCTTCTGATTCTTATCACGGATATCCGATCCTCCTGATCACTTGGAGTGCTAATGATGAGACCTCCTCCACGTTGTAGGCGCCGGGCGAAATGATGGCTGCCTTGTTATCATCCTCAATGTGCTCAAGAACATCTATGGCCAGAATACAGTCAAAGAGGCCGGCCACTCTTGGGTCGGTAAGATCTTCAATAGGCAGTTGAATACGGTCTGAACCCAGAGATGTCAAAACATTTGGAGGCGCGTTTTAGATAATCTTTTTTGAGATCTGTTGCCATAATCTTGACTCCAGGATATTTACGCAATACATGTCGGGTATATTGACCAAAGCATGTTCCTGCATCCAGTATCTTTGACTCTGGACATAGGTGTATTTTTCGGAGTGCACGGTGTACATATCAGGTACGAAGAAATAATAATCTATCACAGCAAAAAGTAGTAGGAGCAGTCTCGGGTATGAATCTAGCCAGTGGCTGATCCGATCCTTGATTGCATCATATTCCATGTTCAATCATGTGTTTATCCACGGATCAGAGATAATTTGGCTGATTTTTTCTGATTCCGAGAGATACCAAGCGCCCCCAGAAAGTATATCAAGGGGAGTTACGGTCTAATACTGGACGAGCCCCTGTATATTCATGCCAATGTTTTGAGAGCCTGTGGCATGTGCGTGAACGATGCCAAAGGCAGAGACTGACAGCGGTCCCCATGATCGCAGTTCTCCTCCAAGGCGGTACATAGCGCCTTGGTCAAATGTTGTGACACCCATGACAGAGCGAATCACAGTTTTCTTGAAGGGGATACCGTATCCGAGTTCTGTTTCGGTGCGATAAGTGCCATCTTGTGTGGCAGTAATATCTCGAATTGTCTGCTGCGTGTGGATTCCTCGGTGATAACTTGGCCCCCAAGATGGATTGACGCGCAGTCCAAGCCCTTGGTGTTGGCTACCGAATTCCAGTGATCCTGAGATGCCCCATTCGGTAAACCCTTCGGCGGTATGGACAATCAAACTTTGTGTGCGCAGATCGCCCTTCAATCGCAGTGCAGGGATTGCCACGCGCATGCCTGCGCCAACCTCAAGTCCTACGCCGTTTTCAGCACTGCCTGCATCTTGACGAAATCCTGCATCTACATACGGATGAAATCCAGAGGTCACATGCGCATGCGCTTCCATGCCTGCTCGGATCCGAGTCACCCCCACCCTGCGATGCTCCAACTCTGTCAGGATCGTCATGACCTCTCCGTAATATCTTAGGCGGAATGCTCTGACCATCGCCATTGTACCCTGAAGGCCCATCGCCCCAAAGCCTGCTTGCCATGAACCCTCTAATTGTTCTATAGTCTCTGTCTGTCCACGGGCAAGCCCTCCGGTTCCCCACATGCCCCAAGTTTTGGTTTGATAGGAGAGATAAGGGTAGAGTCCCGTCATGGACGCATCCATCCAATCTCGGAGATCATAGATCTCATAGGTGCCATCGCTCCGACTATGCGAAACAAGCACACCAGTGACCCAACCCGATCTCCAGCGATAGTCGGCTCCGGCCATTGCTGTAGACACATCGGCCTCTACCCGTAGTGCATCGGCCTTTTCTTGACCACTAAATCTCCGATACGCCCCCCGCCCCCATACCTGTACAGATCCGCGCGTAGAGGTCATGTGACAGCCACTGAGTAGCTCGCTCAGAGATGGCTGCCACACTGATTCCCACAAACGCGCCGTTTCGTGGCGAGAGGCCGCCGAGCAAGCCGAGGGTTGGTTTTTTAGCCGCTGTTGTAATCCTTCAATAATCTCGGACGCCGATACGCGCATAAATCGAGCGGTATAAGCAACGATGGCTTCTGATAGGCCTATCCGTGGCTCAACATCTTCAGTGATGGTCGCTGTAGCAACGGCTTTTTCAAGTTTAATGGGGTCGGAGGTTTCCAAACGGACCCTAAATGTTTCGGGTTGTAGTGGTGCACCAAGCAGTGGAACTTCAAGGGTCATGGTTTTCACCGCCGGCGCGATCTCCAATAGGCCTGACATAGCTTGATAATCCTCTCCAGCTTTGGCCGTCCCGTCCTCGGTCTGATAGTGAAGCATCATGGCCTCTGCGCTTGGAGGAAAGATATGGACTTCAAAATGCATGGCATCGCCTTCAATCACCGCATCTTCAATGCGCACAATAGATACAGGATTCGGGTCCAGGATGGTGACGATCCCGGTGGCTCGCCCAAGACGTGCATTGGTTGGATTTGACAGGGTCACTTCAAAGGTTTCGGCGCCTTCAGGATCCTCATCGTTGTTAATGTCAAACTGAATGATGCCCTGGGTTGCCTGTGGATCAAAGATCACAAGCCCCCTGGATGCTGTATAGTCGGATCCCGCTTGGGCGGTTAGGTCCGAGCTCTGATATTGAACCGTCACAACTTCCTCTGTCGCGCGACTCAGCTCCACATTCAACTGAACTTTTTTCTCATCTTCTGTCACACGATGGTCATTAATGGACACGAGCACAGGCTGCGGGGGCGTATCATTGTCCTCAATGGTGATCTGAATCGTTTTGGTAACGCGTTTATAGTCGCCCCCGTTGGCGGTGAGGATCAACTCAAATTCTTCATGTTCAAAGTCGTCATCATCCAGAGCTTCAAGGGTCACGGTTTGTGGTTGATTCCAGTCGGTCGTTGAAAAGGTCAGATTTTGAGGTGGACGAAGCCCTTGGTGCGCAGAAAAAGAAACCGTCACATCACTAGACGGCTGACCATTTAAGGCGACCTGAACCTGTTCTGTTCCCCCCTCTTGAATCGTTAAGGTACTGGTGGACACCTCTAAACTTGGTTGATCGTTATCGTCAATGGTCACCTGCAAAAGGCGCGTCACATCTTGGATAGCGTAGCCCTGTGCCCGAAGGGTCAGTTGATGTGGCTCGTCTACAAAATTATCATCCTCTTCGGCTTGGAAGGTCACGCCCTGAGGTTGATCCCAGTCGGTCGTTGAAAAGGTCAGACGTTGCGGGGCCCATGTGAGTTTTGGGTTCTGATGGTCTTCAAGCGTCACCGTGGTTTGCGACATGGGGGCCGATGCCAACGATAGGCTCAGCGTCGCCGTTCCCCCTTCAGGGACCGTTAATGAGCTCTGAACCACAAGTTGCGCCACATCTCTATCGGTGATCGCCACCTTTAACGGCTTTGTGATGCCCACATATCCACCACCATTGGCGGTCAATAGGAGCATTCTTTCTTCATTGACACTATTTGGATCGGCCTCAGCGGTCAGCGTTATAGGCTGAGGTTGATCATAGGTTTGGGATGTAAAGGTCAATTGTGGAGGAGATGGCGCATTCAGCGGCGCACTATATCCGCGCATGGTCACGATGACCCGACCCCGTGGGGCGGCTGATAGTGAGACATCAACCGTATTGGATCCACCTTCAACCACGGCAATAGACGGGGCCATGAGAATCTTAGGCACTGTATCATCCTTGATGGTCACGACAATCGACTCGCCAGTCGGAGGCGGCTCCCCAAATGCAATGCGAAGCGTTTCGTCAGGTTCTAAACGCTGATCATCCAGCGTAGAGATGACCAGGGTAGAGATCGAATCGCCGACCGCAACGGTCATATCTAGCGAAGCAGGGATCTCATAATCCTCTTCGGGCATCGCTGTCTCAGGAATCAGCTTCAGAGGAATTGTCACAGGGCTTGACACGCGCCGTGATAGCGTGAGGGTCACCGTGATATTCTCCCCCTCAGATACATCCTCTGCCGAAAGGGCCGCAGTGGGCAAAGTCGTTCGGTCTTTAATGGTGATCTGCTGAAACGAGGGGTTTCCCGATCGCAGATCAGTGGGGCTTAATCGTCCAAGCGACACGATAAAGACCTCATCGTTTTCTGGCAAGTCATCGTCTTTAATAGAGATGATTCCATGGGCACTTGTCTGCTTAGCGGCAATCGTGAGAGTATTGACTGGCATGTAGTCCGAGTCCTGCGCCGATTCATTGCGGTACGTTAGCGGCACATCAACCGCGTAGTCTAAGCCCCCTGCAATCTTGGCCGTGACCCTCACTTGATCGCCCTCATTAACGGTCGTTTTATCCACTTCAAGCGTCGTCTCTACGGGGGGCGGCGTATCATTCTCTTGGATCGTGATGGTTTGAGCGTCTGGAGTTCCTCGTGTTAAGCCATCGGGCAACTCTCCTAATGCAACCGTAAAGGTTTCATCGCCTTCATACACATCATCATCACGGGTCGCGATGATTCCAGACCCAATGTTTTTACCCGCTTCAATTTTGATACTTCGTAGCTGCGTATAGTCGGCGGGCTCGGTGGCCGCACCTTGGGGATACCTCAAAGGGATACGTTTTTCTGATACAAATGGGACTCCACGCAGAGTCACCTGCAGCTCCACAGGTTGGCCCTCCGGAACTTGATTTGAGGTTGCAGTAAGCGTCACGATGCGCTCAGGGTCCCAGATGGCTTTGGCGGTGACCTTATTAGGTGGCCCGGTATTGAGTCCATCGGTAACTACGTCGGCGTTCACCGTGACCACCACATCCGAAATGCCCGTCGGGGTCACAACCAGGGTATACCTCTTCTGTGTACCCGTGAAACTACCCTTGGTGGCAGCGGTGACCTCTATGTCTTCTGCCACAAACCCTGTTACCTCCTCAGAAAAGATGAAGGTGACCGTCAATGGGGCCACTGTGGTGATTCTTTGTGGAAGCCCAGTAATCGTCACCGTCGGCACACTGTTATCCCAGATCGCGGTCGCACTGACCGCTGTGGTAGGCCCAGTATTGGTCCCGTCGGTCGCTACATTGGGTGGCACAGTCACCACAACATTCTGATCCCCCGATGGAGTCACGGATAGCGTGTATACGGTTTCGGTATGGGCAGACCATGATGCACCCTTGGTTGCCCCAGATACCGTTACATCGTCTACAATAAAGCCAGTGACCTCCTCGGAAAAGGTAAAGGTCGTCATAAATGTGGTGCGCGAATTGATTTTTTCGGGCACACCGGAAATGGTTACCCCGGGCGTTGCGCCATCCCAAGTTACGGTGGCACTGACCGCATCCGTTGGCCCCGTGTTCACACCATCTGAGGCAGCATCACGGGCCACGGTCACCGTGACATCCCCTATACCCAATGGTTGGAGCCCAAGTGTGTAGGTGGTCGCACTACTAGCTGTAAATGCATCCTTCGTCGCTCCTGAAACGGTGACATCCTCTGTTGTGAACCCCGTCACATCTTCGGTGAAGGTAAAGATCGCCGTGAGTGGCTCGGTAGAGTTGATCTTGTCAGGGAGTTCAGTGATCGTGACATCAGGTGCCGTCGCATCCCAGATTACCATATGGCTGACCGGACTGGTCGGGCCCGTGTTGAGCCCATCGGTGGCTGCATCGGCCGCCACGATCACCGTCAGATCTTCACCACTCGTGGGGGTGAGAGCTAGCGTGTAGTTCGTGCCAATGCCCGCAAATGCTCCTTTGGTGCCCCCGTTGACAGTGACATCATCAGCCTCAAAACCTGTCACCTCCTCATTGAAGGTAAAGGTGGCCGTGAGGGGCTCTGTAGTATTGATCTTCTTAGGAAGGCCCGTAATGCTCACATTCGGAGCATCCTCATCCCAAGTTACGGTAACGCTGACGGCATCCGATGGCCCAGTATTTAAATCATCGGTGGCGCTGTTGGCCTTGATGGTTAGTTTGAGGTCTTTCCCGTCGGTGGGTGTAACGATGAGCGTGTAGTTTTTGCCACTGCCAGCCAATGCTCCCTTCGTGCCGTCATCAACGATAACATCATCTGTCTCAAAACCTGTGACCTCCTCAGTGAAGGTAAACGTCGCGGTGAGGGTCTCTGTAGTATTGATCTTCTTTGGAAGGCCCCTAATAGTGACTCCAGGTGCATCGGCATCCCAGAATGCGGTTGCACTGACCGCCTTTGCAGGCCCGCTGTCTGTACCATAGGTTGCTACGTTGGCAGGCACAGTGATCACAACATCATCATCCCCCGATGGCCGGATAGATAACATATAGGTGGTCGCACTACTGGCTGACCATGCGCCTTTAGTTGCACCAGAGACCTCCACATCTGATTTCAAAAATTCCGTCACATCTTCGGAAAAGGTGAATATTGACGTAAAATTTTCCGTGGAATTAATCTTTGGCGGGACACCGCTAATCTCCACATCAGGAGGACCGTTGTCCCATTTTACTGTAAAGGAAACATCACGGTCTGGTCCAGTAAGTAAACCACTTTTTGCAGCATCCTTTTTGACGGTGACCTTTACATCAGTATTACCATTGGGGGTTATGGGAAGCGTATAGATTTCTCCACTCCCTGATAATATTCCAAGGGTACCGCCTGAGATGGTCACATCGGTTATGTCAAATTCTGTTACAGTCTCAGAAAATATGATCTCGGCTGAGAGTATGTCCTTTGTACTGATCTTTTCGGGTAGATTTTCAATGCTTGCGGTAATAGGTTGCTCACTATTTTTAATCGTAATCTGAACTACGGGCGGATTACGATCAATTTCCTTAGGATAAACCTGTAACTGATAGGATATTGTTCGTTCGTTGGTAGTCAAGCCGTCTCTTTTTGCGGTAACCTTTATTTTTTGAGGCTTGTCCCAATTGATCCTATTGAAATTCAGAGTACAGGAGGGTGTATGATCAACGTCTTTGTTTGAACATCCTAAGGTAGGGACTCCGACGACGACTCTATCGTTCGGCTTTTTACCCAATTTCACATAGTAATACTGGGTTTCTCCTTCTTGCATTATCAGTTTACTAGGCTTCACCTCTATGCCTCCTGATTTTTCATCATCAATTAATTTGTACCAGTTCAGCGAATTGTCCACTCCAGTGTCAATACCTCCACCTTCAGGATAAAATCGAAACCGGGCAAACTTGCCCGCATAATTGTCTACCGAATTATTATCCAAAAACTCAAATGTCATTTTCTGCACCACACACCAGTTAGACATCGTGTATGTTAGTGTATTATCAGAACTCCCCGAAATTTTTACTATGTTACGATGTTTAGAAATCTCTTTAATTGTAACCGTGACATCTGAAGTGGGCGCAGATGAAAGCCTGAAATGAAAAGTCTCTTTTTCTCCTTCTTTAAATAGGCGGTTAAAATGGAAATTCAAATTCCAGTTAGTGTATCCATTCTTTTTATCGGACATTACAAATCTGGAAATGCCCTCATATCCATTGGGATTCACATTATCGTCAGCAGTACAGCTTGAATGATTTGATCGTGGATGAGATGAATGAGTTAACGGAGAAGTGTTGGTTTCATCATGTATGGTAGATGATGGATTCATGCGATCAGACACATCCCATTGGGAGACCTCAATGGCGTGACTCTCGGTCAACCATAACGAAATAGATAGTGCTATATATATGAATTGAGACACGATGCAATTCGCTGACTTGATGAAAATACTGAAGCTTTTGCAAAACCTCCGCGTTTCAGCAGAATACACTTCTATGGAGTACCTGTGACGCATTTTGGGGAATTGACTGGGAGGTTTTACAAATGACTCTACTTTCATGGATTGACGTTAGTCGGCGTGCAGGAATAGGTCATCATTACTACTCAGTCAATCGTAAAAGATTCATTGATGTTAGCAATACATAAGTATCGTCAAAATAGATCAGACTGATTCATGCAAGCAAGAAATCAATGAGATCAGAAAGAGGCCCTTCAGACATTTTTGCGAACATTAGCATCTATACGAAATCCCACATAACATGATCCATTGGAATGGATACGGTGGTGTCGTGAATGCTTCCTGAATCCAGATATAGCGTTGAAGATCAAAGCTGAATTCGTGATCATAGACAGTGCCTGCCCAAGAACCCCTAATATAGCCCAATTTGAGTATAAAAGCATCATTTAAGCCTATTGAGTGGCATTTTAAGGACACCCGTATCTTCGTCAAAGAATTTCCTCTTTATCTTGAGCAATGCCTTTCTATTTGATATCAACGGTAAGTTGGCCATTTAGCGTGCATTTACTCAGATTTACCCAATGATTCAAAAATCTTTGACATTCATTTAGCCTAAAATTGCTATGCGAGAGACGCTAATGTTGCACTGACTTGCGGTGTTGATCCCATAGAGGAGATTGATGTAGACCTGCGGTCCAGAGATGATATTCCTTGCATGATCTTGGACTTGAAGTCTCTGTGGGAATCCACGGCCCTTCGGAATCAGATTTATACCATCATTCAAGACAGTATCGGAGGACAGATTGATCAGAATAATGGATGCCCAGGGATGGATTACTGTCGGGTGTTTGTTTAAGCGCTGCCTCTAAGTGGGGCTGAACTGCGATTTTGACAGGCTAACGCATGTGGGAGGGAGGAGGTGTATTCTGCTTGTTAACATTCCAGGGGAATTTACTGGAGTGATAGATTTGGTCAATGAAACCGATAAAATTGAACCATTAGGGATAACAAGTCATCAATCACCAAGCAGCCATTTTGGCGCATTGAACATGATTTGTTTGTAAGCCATATGATTATGTGCTTGATCATCATGCCCCAGAGTATTGGCAAAAATCACCCCATCACTCACTTGGTGAGTCCACATCACAGGATAGATATCACGGGTTTCATGAGACCGTCCTATAGCCAAGATATTTGCGTGAGCGTCTAAGTTCAACTCGGCGCGATATAGCTCGTCAGTAATTTCAAATTTTTCGGGAATGTCAGTCATTATGGGGTGATTACGTTGGAGAACCTCCACAGTTAACGCTCTAAGGGGTTCGTGGCTTCGTGCTCCACCTCCGACAAGTCTCTCATTAAAAGGTTGGCCAGTCGTCCCATGTAGCAGGGTGTGTAATGATGAGAGGTCGGCCCGCGTTGACATGGTTAATGATAGCATCGCGGCTCTGGAATCGTTCAATGATTTGTTATCTGCCAGTGCAAGAAGTGCTACATCATCAAGTAGGCGCTCAAAAGTTTGATCAGCATCTTCGGTATAGATGTATGTCCGTTCACCATTGCTGAAGAGGATCTGCCCGTCAGAAAATCCAAACGCTCTGGCATGATGATGAGACTGGGATGTCCGGCTTGTGGCGCCAGCGAGATAGACGATCGGAGGGAGATCAGGATTAGAACCGGACCATATCCATCCAGCATCATTACGAGGCATGTTTGGAGGCTCAATGATGTTCAAATTTGTTTGCATTAATTGCCAGTGCCCCTGGTACAGTACATAACAATGGATAGCCCCCATTAAGGAGCGGACTGAGCGTTACACTTGTAGACTGGCTTTGAGACAGCACGCCTGTAGAGCCAATCACATGGTCAATGCTATTAGGAGGAATATATTCGGTCTCCGGACTTGATGGATCTGTCATGTAGCCATTTAGTTCTTTTCCGAAATCTTCAATATCTGTAACTTGATTCACAATGACAACGTTGTGAAAATCAGGGTGTAAATTCAAAAAATTATCGTGATCTGCTGACCTTCAAAAGCTGTGAGCACAGGGATATCAAATTTTATAAGGCCATCGGGGACGTCAGTTTGATATGCGCCGATGGAAAGAGTTTTGGATTGGAAGCGGTGCTGGGTCTGATTTGATGATGCCAATCGGTGATAGAGCGAAATACGCCGCAGCGATCCAATCATCTCCACCGAGTAGGGCCCTTCGAGCCGATGATAACAAGTCTGGATGTGAATTGAAACCATAATCAATCGCCGCTAACAGTGCCGTCAGTCGCACACTCAACTCTTCATCACGAAAGATCTGATGCTCAATCAGTAACGCACTGCTCTGATTCGAGATCGGTAGAGTTTGAATCCCTGCCTTTCGTACAGCAGCCGATGGATGCGATAACGCGATTGGAGAAACCTGTGATACTGCCTCTTCAAGGCCAAGTCCCTTTAATGTCCAAAGAGCATGAACTGCTCCAGGGTCAAAACCTGTTACATCTAATGCTTGACGCTTTACAAGATGCATCAAATCGTCCTCTAGTCCCTGTGAATTGCGTTCAATCAGCATTCGCTGCGCAGTGAGGCGCCAAAACTGATTGCTGCTCTCTAAGGCATCTAAGAGGCCTTCTGGATCTTCATAGGAAAGACTTATAGGTGAAGATGGATTGCCGTATGAGATCACATAAATCCGCCCGTGCTCTTGATCACGTAACGGGTTAAGATGTGCATTTCCCTCTCCAGTATGATCATTCCAGATCTGATTGACCACGCCTCTGCTATCGGGGTTATGTTGAATGACTGGGTTGTACCAATCGGCGATCCATAAATTCTCGTCAGGTCCAATGTCCGCAAAAACTGGGGCGACCCATTTATCACTACTGGCCAGAATATTCAAGATCTCTCCATCAGATTCTTTTTTAATACTGCCATGGGGTTCAAGAATCCCAACATGAACGTTATGAGCGGTTGGCTCGGCAATCATGAGAGATCCCCAATATTTAGAAGGGAAGCGCCGACCATTGTATGGAAATGCACCCGCTGCCGCGGCAAACCCATCCTGAAAGTCAGATTGCTGAAGTTGGCGAGGTGAAGAATGTTTGACAATAGAGTGACTCTGAACATTGGCCGTATTTTTACCAATAGCGTATCTCATGGGAATACCAACAACAACTGCGTGGTTGTTATTGGCCGTAGATCCATAGATCATATTATCTTCCCCAATTCCTAACCCCCAAGTATTATTGTCAAATTCAGCAATCGGTTCTAGGTCTGTTCCATCGGTACGAACCCGAAAAATTCCTCTTGAAAGAATGAGCGCATCAGGGTCTGGCGCTTGGCCAGTCTTGTAGAGTCCACTGTCTCCAACAGCACCCCAAAGATAGTTGTCTAATCCGATTTTTAGATTGCTCATCACAGCATGGGTGCCAAAGGCATTCTCCAATAGAATATGCTTTTCATCCGCTTGATCATCTCCATCAATATCTTTGAGTAATACCAGATGCGGTGCTTGACCAACGATAGCCCCTTCTTGCACAAGGGTAATACCAGTGGTTGGAGGAAGGTTTTCTGCAAATCGTATGAACCGATCGGCCCGATAATCGCCGTCGGTATCTTCACAGATTGTTATTCTATCACGCCCCGATTGTTCTCCAACATGATCATGAAGATAATTCTTTGACTCAACCACCCATAAACGGCCGCGTTCGTCCCATGTGAGCGCAATGGGGTTGACAATATCTGGTTCATGTGCGAAGATATGAACGTCAAATCCAGAAGGAACTTCAAGCCTCGAGAGGGTTTCTTGAGGTGTCAGCGGTAGCTGGATTTCCTGCATAGTAACACCATTGGTGACCGATGGATATTTCAGCACTGCTTCGCTGGCACAGCCGGTTACTAGTACCAGAAACAAAATAGGGACGGGAAATGATTTCATCATGGCAAATTGGCAGGTAGGAGAGCATTCCAAGGCGATATAGATGATACATCTTCAGAAAGAACGGATTCAATTTGTGCTGGAGTCAGAACCCCAAAGAGTTCAGCTGAGGTTTGATCAATATTGAATGAGGCATGGGGGAGTCCCTCAGGAATCTCTACCGCATCTCCCTCTGACAAGATTTGGTGAGATTCTTCAATACATTGCTCAACGGCAACACTTAATTCCTCTCGTACGGGGCGACAATGGAAATCGTGTCCTATTTGTGGATGAATCACGACTCTCGCAGTTATGAAGCCAGTCGTGACAGGATCGGGATAGTTGATCCACCGGTTGATGCCTTGTTCAACAGATTCTTCAAACTGAGAATCTTTGAGAAAATAGCACTGCTCAATCATTAGGGTCTTCAGGCTGCGGGACATGGAATCTGTTTGAACTCCTGTGTCAGTTGAATCAATGATTCTTCAACCCCCATTCGTTCAAGGCTACTGGCACCTACGAATCCCATTTCATCGGTGTGTTCATTAATATAGGCTACATCAGAGGGGGTGCAAATGGGCCCTCCATAACCGAGAAAAATGGGCCTCCCGTTTTAAGAGTGGGTTGGCCGATTTTTGGTGCCTTCTGGATACAAATCAAATCCACCAAGATAGAAGTAAATTGCATTCTTTAATCGTTCAGGATTTCTGAATCCACGCGCACGGATTTTGATCATTTTGATGCGACTATTGATGCTTTCAGCCGGCCCATTACTCACATCTAAAACCACCGCATTGATCATGCCCCAAAGATGACTTCTAATGGTTTTAGCCACTTTTTTCATCGGCTCCAGACGACTGCGTGAGAGCCACCCTAACCAACGGTTCCATGCTTTGAGCGCCCAAGTGCGATGTTTATACTTCCACAGCGTCTGGAACACTTCTTTCATCGCCCAAGCGCGTGCTGTTTTCAGTGCACTGTTTTTCAAGAGGTTAAACCGCTTTTTTTGCTTGGCCGACATGCTGGCCCGATTCTTAAGCCAATCATACTTTGTCCCTACCAAATCCAGAATCCCCAGTTTCTTTAACGCACGATTCTCCTCTCTGCGAACCTCATCCACCCCAGTTCCAACATATTTAGAGATATGAAAATGGTCAAATGCAATCTTGCATCGGGTCTACGCATCCTTGTTGCAGTGATGTAGGCAGGCCACATATCCATACTCACACTTTCAATCCCTGCAATTTGCTCAGGTGAACAACTATCGTAGTACTCTAATAAACTCTCTATTGTTCGACCCTCTGACACATGTAACACCGTACCGATCCGATACAATCGTCACATAGTTGTGCCCCTTCTTGGACGCTGTCTCATCTACGCAAATATGAGGCACGATCTTCTCTGGCTTGCGCTCCAATCCACGCTTGATTCCACGATCCATAATATGAGCGATCATCGTCCAACTCACCCCTAAGCGTTTCGCGATCACTGAAATGCTGGTTGCATCATGCAACCAATCCATCACACAGGCCTCAAAACTGGACGTGAATTGCACACGAGCATCGGCCCAAGGAACCGAAATCGTAGTCACGCCATGCTGTGGACGCTGCACACGCGGCACACTCGCGACCACTTCCGTACGATAATCACAGATATTAGTATGGCGCCATCGTCGCTCTCGGTGATCATACCCCGGACACGCCTTCCCACACTCCGGACACCTTAACTCCGCGCATCCCCCGAAAGCGTTACACGGATCCTCGCCGCATAACGACTCGTCTCCTGCTCAATCTCGGTCACGGTGACGCAATACCAATCAAATGATTCACATCCGTTATTTTTAAAGCCATCTTTTTTTTTGATAAGTTGAAGGATAGATAAACAAATCTAAACTACTATAAAAATCCTTACCGAACCTTATTCTTGTTACCCTCGTTTACCCATTTCTGAAAATATCACCCACTTAAAAAATGGGAGGCCCAGAAAAATAATTTCCTGAAGCACCCGGCGAGTAGCATCAATGATCATCTGAGTTCCTCTGGCCGCTTCATCAAGTGTATAGGACGCTTGAGTCACACCAATGGTGCATCCCATGTGAGCAATCATAACGTCGGCGCCGGCCATTTGCTTTGCTTCCTTAGGCGTTGCGACATATACAATTGAAAATAAATCAATCCCATGTTTTTGAGCCAATATGACCCTATCCACTTCGTGGAGCACGCCCATTGCAGTTTCTTCCAGTGCTAGGCGAAATTGGCCATCAATGATTGTATGCGTTGGGAAGTTATTGATGCCACTAAATCCCATGTCTTTGACTTTCAAGAGATGATCCCAGATTCGCCGTCGTGGATCGGACGCATTAACCCCGCAGATCACAGGAATTTCCTTCACTGCGGGCAGAACTTTATACTCCCCAATGTCCAGAGCGATTGTATTGGCATCTCCGTATGTCATGAGGATAGCCGTTGACCCATGCCCCGACATTCGAAATCGCCCTGAATTATAGATCAGCGCCACCTTTCTCAATAAACTTAGCGCTGATTTCAGTTCCTGCAACAATGATGGGTTCAGAGCGATCTAAGGTTACGTGTAGTCTCTCTAAAACTTCTGTTCGATTATATGGATTACCGATTCCAGTCCAATGGTTAGGCATGTGGTCAATGGTTAAATATGGATACGTTGTTCATTGTGATCATCTCAAAAGGTACATAGAAAACGACTCATTGACTTGTAATTTAAAAAATATTTAATAGATTAGAGAACCTTGTAATCAAACGCCACAATGAAATGGTCAGTCGTCGTAACTTTTTGAAAACTGTTGGTACTGCACTACCCTTCATTATACCAGCATCTGCACTCGGACGCGGCTCTCGTCCTGCTCCTAGTGAACGTGTCACCATGGGATTTATTGGAATGGGTAGTATGGGAATGTATAATCTGGAGGGGTTTATTGCAAAGCCTGACGTTCAGGTTTTAGCGGTGTGTGATGTGAACTCTGCAGGAAATAACTATGCAGGAAGTGGGCTCAAAGGGCGTGAACCCGCTCGGCAATTTGTTGAGTCCACTTACAGCCAAGTGGCCGACTACAAGGGCTGTGATGGATATGAATTTTTTTGGCAGGTTCTTGAACGGGAAGATATAGATGCTGTCTGTTTAGCACTGCCCGATCATTGGCATGGATACATGGCGGTTGCCGCTGCAAAAGCTGGGAAAGATATGTACAGTGAAAAGCCGTTGTCTCGAACGATCCACGAAGGTAGATTAATGGTCAACGCCGTGCGACAATATGATGTCATCTTTCAGACAGGGAGCCAACAGCGCTCGGATCAACGTTTTCGCCATGCATGTGAATTGGTCCGAAATGGCTATATCGGTGAAATTCAAAAGGTCTATGCCCAGGTAGGTGGCGCTTCTCGTCCATTTCCTCATACAACGGTTGAATCAGTTCCTGATGGATTTCTCTATGATTTGTGGTTGGGTAATGCGCCATCAGCACCGTATCATCATGAGCGGGTCAGCGGTGGGTATAATACCGAAGCTGAAGCTTGGCGCGCATGGAGGCCCTACTCGGCGGGTCATGTGGCCGACTGGGGTGCCCACAATTTTGATATTTCTCTTTGGGGGCTTGGACTGGATCGGATGGCCCCAGACAAGATCGTCCACAGTTCAGATGCTGACGAAGATGAACTCACATTAATATATGCTGATCATCCGCCTATTATCAAAAAAGTGGGGCCGCACGATGGGATGATCCAGTTCATTGGTACAGATGGGTGGGTTGGTGTCAGCCGCGGTGATATCTGGGCCTCAGATCAGAAACTGTTGACATTAGAAATGAAACCCAGTGACACACGATTGTATCATAGCGATGACCATCGGAGAGATTTTTTGAACTGTGTTAAGACACACAGTCTACCAATATGTGATGTAGAGATTGGACATAGCTCATCTATGGCATGTCTAACAAGCGAAATTTGTCTTCGCCTTGAACGAACTCTTGAATTTGATTCGGTCAAGGAAAGATTCAATGATGAGGAGGCTAACAACCTGCTCACAAGACCAATGCGGGAGCCTTGGTTGTTGTAGATGGTTGTTGTTTCGTAGAAGACGGATATCACTAGTGATAGAGGATTTTAATCGGTTTCGTCTGGGCGCTGTTATAAGGCTGAATCTCGGACAATACACGAATCAATCGCTACTATCGTTGAATTATGCAGGTCTGAATCTAAATCCTCTGACGAAAGCACCTGAACATAGGCACATAAAGTTTGCAGATAGGTTAAAGCAATTCACGGATGGAAATGATTTTTATTCTACTAAATTTTGGGAACTTTTTAGTAGAATTAGCGTCTGCAGTGTGGAATAACAACTCTACCATCAATGATGATCTTAGCAACCCAGAGTTTTATGATCACTTCCCAAATGAAGAATCTGCCCGTGAGTATATTTCAGAACAGCTTTGGAATGGTAAACCATATTGATCAGGTGTGGTAGTACAAAAGTGTGGAAAATCAAAATCCGTATGGGCTACAACTGTGGAGATTGTCAAAATAATAAAGCAGAGTTCAGTGTACGCACTGGTACGATCATGGAGAAGTCGCGAGTCTCTTTACAAAAATGGTTACTGGCAATCCACATGATGACTATGGCCGCTCAAGGTTTTTCCAGTATTCAGTTTGCAATGCATTTGGGGGTAACGCAGAAAAGTACTTGTTATATGGAACACCGTATCCTTTATGCGTGTGAATCCGAGATGAAGGTTCTATCCAGTTATGTGGGAGATAGACGAGGCATTTCTGGGTAAACGCAAGAAAATGAGCAACGCTAAACGCAGAGCGTTTGAAAGATTAAGAAATGATAGTTCAGCGGAAACATGTAGGGAGTTTGAACGAGCATCAAGAGAATTGATTGTGTATACAACACCACGATTCCAGAGAACCGATTTATTGTTGGAAGAGCTATGGAAGTTTTGTGTGTGCTATTCATAAATCAGCGTGGTTGTATGGTGGACAGCCCCAAGGTGGTGTCTAATGACAAGAAATTATCTTGCATAGGAACCTTCACGAAAACATGCTCGGCTAACATCAAGGGACATCGTCAATGGCAACACGCCACATTGTTTATACGTTCTGGTGTCGGGATTGTCTATGGAGATCCCAAAGAGATCAAGCATGGTGGGGATCAGATCATGTTATCAGGGAAAGTCTTGCATGCGTGTGTAATGAACCGCTTAATGGACTTAAATGTGCCTTTTAAGCCACGTAGTGGATCAACAGGAGATAGCAAGGTCGCAAGCCGTTGCTGTAGAAATTCTAAGGAGTAAGCAATCAGCGAATTTACTGGAATTAGCCGGCCGAATGCCTTAGTTTAGCAGAATAAGTTACCATTATTAAGATCATTCAGTCATCAGAGAAATCGAATGTCATCATAAACGGATTCAGGTTCATGAGATTCTTGACAATAGACGCCACTCACTGATTTACATAGGGATGCGTAGATTATTACTACTGATGACCATTTTGGCAGGGTTTGTCTCTGTTGCAACAGCCCGTGAATTTCGATGCACGGCTCAAATCAATTACCGACAGTTGGAGGGATCTAACTTTACATTTCTGGATGATCTCAAAGAGGAGATTGAAGATTATTTCAATAACAATAATTGGACGGAGGATCGATTTGAGCCCCATGAGTTAATTGAATGTTCGTTGCAGGTCATTTTTCAGGAGAGCATTACGTTGACATCTTTTAGAGCGCAACTGATTTTGAATAGTACGCGACCTATTTATGGGACAATGGCAAAAACCCCCTTATTACAAATCAATGACTCTGAATGGAATTTTAGTTATTCCCAAGGGACTCCCCTAATCTTTGAGATAGAACGATTTGATGCCTTAACGACTGTATTGGATTATTATGCCTATTTGATGCTTGGCTACGACTATGATTCATTCAGCGAATTTGGTGGAGAAGAGCACTTTCAGACGGCGAAGCGTATCCAACAGCTAGGCGTTAGCAGTAACGCAACGGGCTGGAGTACAATTAACGTGAGCGGACGCTCAAGTATCGTAGATCAGATGACCAGTCCGCGGATGCGTCCATTGCGTCAGGTTTATTTTCAGTATCATATTGAGGCGCTAGATTTATTTACGACGGATCAGGACGCTGCTAGGCTCAAAGTGTTAGAGATTTTACAAACGATGTATGAACTCTATGAGGATCAGTCTAGGCAGTATGTTTTTGACATTTTTTTTGGAACAAAAAATCTTGAGATAGTTGGAATCTTTGAGGATTCACAGCAGCGCTCTCGAGCGTATGATCTTCTTTCTGATGCGGATCCTTCCCGACTATCAACCTATGATGCATTAATTGAATAGCCATGGTAAAACGAATCAAATTTATCCTGATTGGAGCTGTAGGATTAGGGGCAGTGATTACACTGGGATTTGCTCTTAGTCCAGGTCAACGGGATGCACTCCCCGAGATGATCGTCTATAAGTCTGCCACCTGTGGATGCTGTATCAAGTGGGTGGAGCACATGCAGGAGGCTGGGTTTCAAGTGGAATCCAGAAATATGCGAGATATGCGCACTCTCAAAGCTCAATTTGGTGTTCCGCGAAGCGTGCACTCATGTCATACAGCGGTTATTGATGGATATGTGATAGAAGGGCATGTTCCAGCCGTTCATGTTCAAAGACTTCTTGAAGAAAAGCCCGATGTATTAGGGATCTCCGTATCTGGAATGCCCATCGGATCACCTGGCATGGAAGGCCCAAGCCCAGAATCGTACGATGTTGTCACCTTTGATGTCAATGATACAACGGGCGTTTACGCGCATATTGAACTCATTCAGTAATGCCCATTCTTCCAATTCACCTGATCGGGCATCCAGTTCTTCGTCGGAAGACTGAACGGATTAAATCGGTTGATCATCAAATACATCAATTGATTCAGGACATGATGACGACCATGAAAAATGCGGAAGGAATTGGTCTTGCTGCCCCACAAGTCGGGCGATCTTTGCGCCTATTTATGGTTGATATTACCCCTTTACTAGAAGAATTTCCAGATGATCAGCGGGAGACATTTCCAGAGCAGCCAATGATTTTCATTAACCCAGAGATCACTTGGGAGTCCTATGAGAATGATGAGTTTGAAGAGGGATGCCTCTCAATTCCAGACATTAGGGAACCGGTGCAGCGTCCCGCCTCTGTACAGATGCAATTTCAAGATGAAAGATCAAATCATCATGTCATGACCTTTGATGGAATTCTTGCGCGCGTCATACAGCACGAATATGATCATCTTGAGGGTACACTGTTTATTGATTTGATCAGCCCGCTTCGGAGAACTCTCCTCAAGCGTCGACTCTCGGAGATTGCCCGCAACAATGTAGATGCAAATTATCCAGTATTGTCGGTATAATGATTTATGGGTTCTCTGATCATAGTAGATTTAGTGAGTAATCTCGTCTAAAATAGTTTAGATGAAAGTCACGACTGCTATCGCAAGCGCCGTTGCTGTGATTCTGACGAGTTGCCATGTTTTGGCGCAGGATGATGACTCACACCTGTCAATAATACTACCAACTGCAAACGATGCCTTGTTCAAAGGAGGGGGGGCAGATTTTTTCATGGGAACCTATCGTCGGCCTAAGCGCAACGTACAGCCTGGCTGGACGGCAGGTCAATATGGCTTCGTTCGAGATGTTCGTCATACCAGACACGGAATGGTTTATAGCCGATTTCATGAGGGAATTGATGTCCGTCCGTTACGTCGCGACCGCAGGGGCGATCCATTAGATCAGATCATGGCAATTTCTGATGGTGAAGTGGTCTATGTGAGTCGTCATCCAAGCCGCTCTAATTATGGGCTTTATATTGTGGTTGAGCACTGGTGGGGACGGTCGCCGATATACAGTCTGTATGCTCATCTCGGTAGTATCTCCGTAGACATCGGTGAAACGATTCGCCAGGGCGATGTTATTGGGAGGATGGGGTATACTGGTAGGGGCATTAATCGTGATCGTGCACATTTGCACTTAGAGCTGAATATGATGCTTAGCGAGGCCTTCAATCACTGGTACGATGATCATAAAAAACATGTCGTTCCCAATTACCATCAACTCTACAATGGGCTAAACCTTGTTGGAATTGATATTGAGCGCTTATATCATGAACTGCGTGAAAATCCAGATCTAACCCTACCAGAGTTCATCGCGCAAGAGACCGGCGCTTTTGAAGTTATGGTTCCCGCCGGCCCCATGCTTCCAGACATACTGTGGAGATATCCATGGATGTGTGAGCAATTACATGACTGGCTTCCTGAATATGGGCCTCCAATTGAACTGGGAACCTCTTGGAAAATCACGTTTGCCAGCTCAGGATTACCACTGAAATTTGAACCAATGGACGAGATTGTTCGTGCTCCGAAATTAAAGATGCTTGAACGTTCACCCATCCCGTATCACTACCTCACCAATGGGCTAGTTCGGGGTTCTGGAGATAATTTTTTCCTCTCAGAGAGTGGGCAGCAACGCATGGATCTAATCTCCCGTTCAGCACTGGATCTCCATAATTCTGAGTGGGATCAACGCTAACCACACTATCAATGTCTGAATCATTAGAAGCACTAGATTCAATGATTCGAATCCATACGCAGTGGGTTTATTCAGCGAGTATAAGAATACTTCAAAGCGTTCATTAAACATTAATATCCTCAGGGGTTCGGTCAGGATTGGATCTTAACTCTACCACGACTAACCTGACGAACTCTTTAGTCATAATTCAGTTTTAGGCAAGCCTAAATTTCATTAAATGCGTTTATTTCTTAGATGTATTGTTGCAGCCGTTCTGCTCACATCATGTTCATCATCGGATCATTTGGACACGCCAATTTATGATCGTCCAATCAGGGTCACAGCAACGACGAGTATCGTTGCAGATTTAGCTCTGAGAATAGGGGGCGATGAGGTTGAAGTGGAATCATTAATGGGGCCAGGCGTTGATCCACATCTCTACAAAGCGAGTGCTCGGGATGTGTCCAAAATGAGTCATGCTGATATTGTCGTCTACAACGGGCTTCATTTGGAGGGAAAAATGACAGACTTGTTTGAGTCAATGAACGAGCGTGGGGCATTGACAGTGGCGATTGCGGAGCTGAATATTCACGACAGTCTGCTGATTTCATCCGAGTTTTTTCAGGGGAATTATGACCCCCACATCTGGTTTGATGTAGGGTTGTGGGCCCAGGCTGGATTTACTTTAGCCGATGCATTGAGCACTGTTGATTCCACGCGCGCAGATTTGTTTTTGAAGCAAGCATCACAATATGAAACCGAATTGATTGAGATCAATGAATATGTCCATTGGAGGGCTTCTGAAATTCCTCAACAGAAGCGCGTTCTGATCACCTCACATGATGCATTTGGATATTTTGGCCAAGCGTATGGATTTGAAGTCCACGGGTTACAGGGAATATCGACTGCATTGGAGGTTGGAGCCAAAGATGTTCAGGATCTTGCTACAATGGTGACAGAGCGCAGGATTCCAGCAATGTTTATTGAATCTTCGGTATCACCACGTGGCATTGAGGCTGTTCGACAGGCGGTCAGGTCAAAGGGGTTAAATGTTAGGATTGGTGGAACTCTTTACGGGGATGCCCTTGGGGGACCCTCAACACCCGCGGCGAATTACATAGACATGATGCGCCATAACATTGACACAATTATGGAGGCACTGACGATAGAGAATCAATTAATGTTCAAGTAGATCGCTAAGCGGCGCGGCTATAGAGATTTGATTTTTCAGTTCAATGGCGTCTCATGATCATCAAATATGTAGAAGATTCTGTGGTTTAGTTACATTGTGTCTCTTGATTGGGATAAGTACCACACATGTGGAGGCTCAGCAGTCTGGCTTTAAGTTAACAGGAGCGGTGATTGATTCAGAATTGATGAGGCCTATTGCAGGTGCAGTCGTCATCCTTGAGGGCACACTGTATGGGACGCTATCAGACTCTGATGGCGCTTTTGAGTTTCCATTCATTATTTCTGGGTTCTATCGGCTGATGGTCTCTGCGGATGGGTATGTGGTTCATCAAGGATCCTTAGATCTTCAAAACGACCTAGATCTTGTTATCACATTACGCTCTATGACTCAAGAGCTTCCAGATCAATCTGTGTACTTGGGGCGAGAAAGTGGGTTATCCAGGCTAATGTTCAGGTACCTGATCCCTCGAAGAGTTGATGCAATTACTCTAGAATACTCCTTGATGGATGTTCCATTGAAGCCTAGATCCCTCTATTATGATGACCATCGACTAATTGATTATGGCAGTCCGATTTTTGTCTTTGCGGATCTTGAAAATGTAGAATTTGTTCCTGATCCCTATCACCTAAACTTAGGTTTGAAGGCATCAACCCATTTTTCTACGTTGAAGCATTTGTCAACAGAAGCAATTGTTGACTACGATTCTCAAATCGGGGGATTGAGATCTGGGTTAATGCTTCATCATGACTGGTCTCAGGTTAGCACATCATTAGTAGGACTCTATGACAGAGGGAAAAATTACTTGAATGGGAGTGGTGAGCAACAGCTTGCAGGAGTCAAATCGGGAACGATTGCAGGCAGGTTTGGATTTCAGATGTCGCCCCATCATGTACTTTCTGGAAGTGGTGGCTGGTCACAAGATCTGACTCATCGTGGAACGCAGAGCCGACAGATTGCGATGATGATGCATTACAATTATAAACGGGATCATGGACTTCTACGGGAGGTGAGTTCCGCGGCATCCAGTCAGGAATTAGAGAGTGACTCAGAGATTCTTCAGCAAGGTGGCTATGCAACGGTCACTGTGGCACCAATGATGAATGTACGACTAAAAATCGGTATTGATTACTATCGCTATATTGACTCTACGTTTCCAGAAGGAAGTGGAAAATTCAGTGATACTCAATCAGACAATGAATCGGGTATATTTGCGAGCGCCCGCTACCGGTTGTCACAAAGTCTCATTGAGAACCAAATCAGACTGGATCTTATCAATCAATATTGGGGAGGTTCAACAATATTGAACTGGTTGATTACCGATCAGTGGCATATTATTACTGGAGCTGGCTATACCCATACGGATACAGAGCTGGTGCAGGTGAATCTTGGCGTGCGATGGAATGAGTTTGACCGATCGGTTGATGTGATGGCCTTTTTACGTACAGCCAATGAAAGGCGCATCGTTGGCATGACGGCATTTGTACAAACGTCTCGTTTGGGGATGGCCTTCAACACTTCATTCATCAATGAGACATCTGAAAGTTCTCAACTGGTGACTTGGATGCGGATCTATGCAACCATTCAGGGTCCATTGAACCTATTTAAGATTTATCCAGAGGTATTCGGTACATTTTTTCATACTCCCTCGTGGCTAAGTGGAAGCTGCTCAGTTGAGTGGATGAAGATTAGAGGAGTATCGCTTAGCATGGGGCTTCAAAATATTTTTGATGGGACATATCGTTATCCTCACGGTGAGTTCGCTGAGCCTGGAAGGTCATTCAGGATAACATTGAGGTATCAACCATCTTCGTAGATCAATCTAAACGAAATCTGTTATGCGCTGGGCCGTTTCTGTAAAGGGGCGAAAGGTGCAACCTAGTTCATTGATCGCTCGGTGGTTTGAATAAGAGCGAGTGGTAAAGACATACTTCACGGTTGAGCGTCCAAATGCGAGTTCCTGTCTGGTCATTAATGTCCATAAATCGGTCAGGGTTCCTCCGAACAATGCTATTTTGTAGGGGAGTAAATATTTTGGTGGATTGACTGTGAAGGCTTTTGCAAGAATTGTAAGAATCTCTTTCCATGAGAGATTCTCACTTCCTAAAATATATCTACGCCCGGTTTTTCCGTGCTCTAATGCGGTCAAATGCGCAGCGGCAACATCTGCGACATCAACGACATTTGTCCCTCCTTTCGGATAGAGCCAGATTTTTCCAGATTGAATTTTTTGAATAAATTCATGAGATACATGAGGTACTTTTCCATGGCTTGGGTCTGGCCCGAGGATCAAACTAGGGTTGACTATGACGGCATCAAGTCCCTCTGCAATACTACGCTGAACTTCAAGTTCTGCAAGGTGTTTGCTTTTGGCATACGGCCACATTGGGGTGTCATCTGGCCACTCGGTTGTTTCATCCGAAATTCCGACTGGGGTTCGCCCGATAGGGGCGACACTGGATGTATGCACCAACCGCTCTACATTAGATTCGCATGCAGCGTCTACAACAGCAGCAGTCCCATGAACGTTGACCTTTGTAAGCGATTTAGACCCGGCTTGCACATTGGCAGCGACATGAAAGACTACTTGGATATGGTTCATTGCACGACGCAAAGCATCCAGATCTGTAATGTCTCCGATGCTGTGTTCAATGTCGTTTTTAATGGTGCGGAGCAGATCCAGCTTAGATGTTTCTCTTCTGTAGATTCTGACATGATAGCCGATCTTCAAGAGTTGATGGGCAAGCTCGCTTCCCAAGAAACCTGTTGCCCCTGTGACTAGTACATTCATGGTTCAAACTCCATTAGTAAAGTATCAATTGTTACTGAATCTTTCCTGTTCACATGAATTTTTCTTACGATTGATGTACAAGGAGATGGCAATTCATTTTCCATTTTCATGGCTTCAAGTATGGCAAGCTCTTGTCCTTGGGTAACAGCGTCGCCAGCCTTGACCAAAATATCGGTGATCAGGCCAGACATTGGGGCACGAAGTTCGGTTATGACCTCAGTGCTTCCTGTTTGCTGACCATATCGGGAGATTAATGTAGATCGGTCATTTACAAGATTGCACGAAATCGTATGTCCATTGATGGTCAGTAATGTATCAGACTCTGGATGTAGGTGAATTAGGTGGCTGTGCCCATTGAGGAGTAGGCTATAAAGATTTGGTTGCAATTCTATCAGAGACGCGTGGAAACCTTGTCCCATCATCAAAAGTGTGTCTAAAGTTAAGGCAATTGAAATGGTTTCACCTTCAACCTCAACAAGAAAATGTTTAGTCATGCCTGAAAGAGATGAATCATCAACGTATTATATAATTCCCTAAATAATACAGTACTGAACGCAAAACGAGCTCACTTGTTTAGGTTCATGTCACATCTTACGTAAAATTCATTAACTGTTTTTTTTGCACGAACTCATTAAGTCAACTACGAGTGTTTATTGCCAGTAACACACCAATTTACGGCGAGAATCCCAGTTAATCTTGAGATCTTCAGATGTTATCGAGGAAACGCCAGAGAATGCGCAAACCGCCCATTCACTGCACCCGCATCAAGTGACCGACCTGCACCGCTGATGTGCTGCTTTCCAGCGAGCTGGCCATGACCCGATAGAGATAGGCCCCCGCTGGCAGGTCTAACTGATCCAGCGTGAGTTCATGCTCCCACCCCGCGGTCAGGCTCACCAGAGGATGGGCATAAACGCGCCGACCCGTAACATCCAGCACATCTATCTCAACTTGCGCCGGCCACGGCAGATCAAACACGATGCGTGTGGAACGGGTAAACGGATTCGGATAATTGGCATGCACGGTCAACGTGTGAGGAAGTGCGGTCTGCGCTTCTGCATGGACTGGAGACACCACCTCAATGCTAAAGTTCAGACTATCTTCCGCGCCATGCACATCCACGGCTTTAAACGTCATCGGCGTTGGTGGGGTGACGGCTAGTGGCGTTCCACTGACAGTTCGGGTGGGGAGGTCAAACAAAAGACCACTCGGCAGGGACAACACCGTGAATGAATAGGTGACCGGGTCTTTTCCACCGCTCACCTCTGGCAGGACGAGCATTCCAATGGGTTGCCCCCTTGGAACCACCTGATCGTCCACACGCGTTGTAAAGGACATGCGATAGACCTCAAGGCCGAAGTCTTGACGGGCCACGCTCCCAGTTGCGTCCTGCACGGCCCAAGTAAATGATGTCATCGCCGTGAGTTCTGAAGGGGTGCCACGGAGTGTGCGCTCCGAGCGCGTCAGCCCCGCGGGTAAGTCGGGTGTCAAGGTGTAGGTATAGGGCGCGGTGCCATCGCGCGCCTCTGGAAGCATCACCTGAGCGATGGGCTGCCCAATCGGATAGATTTGATCGCTGATCGTGCTGCTTAGCGATAAGGCCTTGGGCGTGACATTGACCACCTCCGATGGTGTGCCCTGACCAATGGCATTAAGCGCAATCACCCGAAAATAGACAGGAGGGGGCAGATTGGTGACGGTATACGTGGTCGACGGTGTACTGGCCACCAAGACCGTCCAATCCGATTGTCCATCAGACGATGTGTCAATGCGGTAGCCCGTGATCGCAGATCCTCCGTCATCTAAGGGCGCGGTCCACGAGAGAACCAGGGTCGATGGCCCCGACGCTGTGATCGTTAACTCTGTGGGCGCATCGGGCGTTGCCAGGGCATCGGTGGTGGCACTGACGGTATTGGATGCATCGCTATTGCCAACGCTATTAACCGCACGGACTCGATAAACCTGCGTCGTACCCGCAGCGAGATTGGTGTGCGTATAGGTGGTCGCCCTGGTCGTCGCCAGCTCCGACCAAGCCCCCGCATTAGAGACTTCAATCTGATAGCCGGTGATCGTCGCACCCCCATTATCAGAGGGTGCAGTCCACGACAGGTTGATGCTGGTTCGCCCTGCAGCTGTCGCGGTGAGCTGCGAGGGAGCATCGGGCACTGTGGCATTGGGCGTGTCGGTAGTGGCGCTACTTGTCGACGATACAGCCCCCGGTCCAACCGAATTGATCGCACGCACCCGATAGTGACGCGTCACGCCTGCCGAAAGCCCTGTGTGCGCATAGGTGGTCGTGGTGGACTGGGTATTGGCCACCAAATTGGTCCATGTGTTCGCTGTTCCCGTATTAGACACTTCAATCTGGTAGCCCGTAATCGCCGCGCCGCCGGTATTGGTAGGTGCGGTCCACGACAGGTTGATGCTGGTTCGCCCTGTAGCTGTCGCGGTGAGCTGCGTGGGCGCAGCGGGCACGGTGGCATTGGGCGTGTCGGTGGTGGCGCTCCTTGTCGCCGATACAGCCCCCGGTCCAACCGAATTGATCGCACGCACCCGATAGTGACGCGTCACGCCTGCCGAAAGCCCTGTGTGCGCATATGTGGTCGCAGTCGTATTCGCCACCAAGTCCGACCAGTTACTGGTGCCACTGGGCGAGACCTCAATCTGATAACCCGTGATGGGCGCGCCGCCGGTATTGGTAGGTGCGGTCCACGACAGGTTGATGATGGTTTGCCCGTCTGCCGTTGCGGTCAGTCCAGTCGGCGCGCCCGGTGCTGTCGCGGCTGCGGTGGTGGCATTGGCCACATTAGAAGGCGCCCCAGAGTTAACCGAGTTGATCGCACGCACCCGGTAATGCCGCGTGGTAGTGGCACTGAGTCCTGTATGGGCGTAGGTGGTCGCAGTGGATCTCGTATTGGCCTGCTGATTGGTCCAGTTTGACGTGCCATTGGGCGAAACCTCAATCCGATAGCCAGTAATATCTGCGCCCCCCGTATTGGATGGCGCCGTCCATGAAAGATTGATGATCGTCGGGCCCGAGGCCGTGGCCGTCAATCCCGTTGGCGCATCAGGGGCTGTGGCCGTAGCAATCGTTATCGTTAGAAAAGCGGCGGCGGAGAACTGACTCTGAAGGGATTCGTTCTCGCTCTGACCAATCCAGGTGGTAACCCGATACCCATAGGTCTTACCCGCCGATACCTGAGCATCGGTATAGGTTGTCGTGGTGACATCCCGTGCGAACAGTGACCAAAAATCCCCATCATCATCAGATTTGTAAATATTATATCCAAACGTCTGATGGCCGGAAGGAAGATCGGTCGGGGCATCCCAGGAAATTTGCGCCGCGTTGGCCGACGTCTGGCGCACCCGTACATTGGTGGCAATGCCTGACCCAGAGGCCGAGGCGGCTGTGACCGACACTGCATCCGAAGGGGCACTATCTCCCGATGCACTGCGTGCCAGAACCCGAAAATGAAACACGCTCCCCGGCGTCAAGCGACTACTGAGAAACTCGTACCTCGTCCGAGTCAGATCGTCGTATCCAATCAACGTCTCCCAGTTGGTGCCACCATCGGTAGACCATTCCACCTTGTATCCTGTGATCGGCGAATCACTGGGCGGACGTCCCCAGGTAAGTCTCACATCATGAAAACCTGTAGGAAAAACCTGTAAATTGGGCGGGGCACCCGGGGCTGTGGCGGCGGCGGTGGTCGTGGCACTGGCCACATTGGACGCTGCTGCACTGGTCCCCTTTGAATTTCTGGCATAGACCCGGTAATGCCGCGTCGTGCCGGCCGTGAGCCCCGTATGGCTGTAGGTGCGCCCCGTTCCCGTGTGTGCAGGCGTAACATTGGTCCACGTGTCCGTGCCATTGGGCGAGACTTCAATCTGGTAGCCCGTAATCGGTACCCCGCCTCTATTGGTCGGGGCTTTCCAAGACAGATTGATGGTCGTTTGCCCGTCGGCCGCAGCGGTCAACTCCGTAGGAGCCGCAGGGACCGTGGCAGGGAGGGTCGTGGTATTGGCCACATTGGAGACGGCCCCCGCTCCCTGCGAATTGATCGCGCTGACCCGGTAGTACCGCCTGGTGCCGGCATCCAAGCCCCTATGGACATAGCCGGTCGTGGTGGACTTGGTATTGGCCACCAAATCATCCCAGTTAGAGGTGCCATTGGGCGAGACTTCAATCTGGTAGCCCGTAATGGCTGCGCCCCCGGTATTGGTGGGCGCGTTCCAGGATAGGCTGATCGTTTCCGGGCCTTCGGCCTCGGCCCTTAACCCCGTGGGGGCCGCGGGCGTGGTGAGGGTCGGTGCGGCCGCCGTGGTCGCATTGACGGTACCAGAACTGGTGCCCTCACCCACCGAGTTGCGGGCAAAGACCCGGTAATGTCGCGTCGTGCCTGCGCTGAGCCCCGTATGGCGGTAGGTGCGACCTGTTCCCGTATGTGCAGGAATAACATCCGTCCAGGGCGGATTTCCGTTGGACGACCACTGCACCCGGTAGCCCATAATGGCCCTGCCCCCATTATCGGCCGGGAGCGTCCATCTCAGATTGATCACCGTTTGCCCGTCGGCCGTGGCGGTTACATTCCTGGGCACACCCGGGGCTGTGGCTGCGGCGGTCGTGGCATTGGCCACATTCGAGCGATCACTAAAGCCCCGCCCCGAACTATTGGCCGCAACCACCCGGTAATCGCGCCGCGTCCCCGCCGAAAGCCCCGTATGCGAATAGGTGGTGGCTCCCCGGACGTCGGCCAAACCGGTCCAACTAGTTCCTTGATTCGTTGACACGCCAACGCGATAATAGGTAATGGGTGAGCCGCCGTCATCTGCAGGGGCCGTCCAGTTTAGGATGATCGTGGTGCGGCCCGAAGCCGTGGCGGTCAGATTCCTGGGGGCACTGGGGCGCGTGGCGGCCGCGGTGATGGCCGTGGCGGAACTGGATGCCGCCCCCGCTCCTTCGGAATTGATGGCACGGACCCGGTAAAACCGCTGCGTAGCTGGCGCGAGCCCCGTATGCGTCGTGTCCGTTTTGGTGGTTTTGGTGTCAGCGACGAGAGTGCTGAAGCTGGTTTCGGATCGCAGCCTTGACTCAATCTTGTAGCCCGTGATGGCCGCGCCGCCGTTGTCGGTGGGGGCCGTCCATGTTAACTTGATCTTCGTCCGACCATCGGCCTTGGCCGTTAATCCCGTCGGAGCGGCCGGGGCGGTGAGGGCCGCGGTGGTGGCTCTTTGGTTAACAAACGCTTTATTCGTACCAATGGAATTCTTTGCACGTACACTAAAGATGTATTGTGTGGCTGCGCTTAGTCCAGTGACCGAATAACTTGTGGCTGAAGCTTCTGCGGTTCTTGTAAAAAGAGGAGCATTAAGATCAACGCCTTGATAAACAAGGATATCATAGCCAGTGATTGGACGACCACCTGTTTCTACGGGGGCCGTCCATGAAAGATTGACAGTGGAAGGGCCAGCAACAATCGCAGACAAAGAACCAATTGCTCCAGGCACGGTCGCGTCAGCGGTGGTGACTCTTTGGTTAACAAATGCTCTATTAGTACCAATGGAATTCTTTGCACGTACACTAAAGATGTATTGTGTGGCTGCGCTTAGTCCAGTGACCGAATAACTTGTGGCTGAAGCTTCTGCGGTTCTTGTAAAAAGAGGAGCATTAAGATCAGCGCCTTGATAAACAAGGATATCATAGCCAGTGATTGGACGACCACCATCGTCTCCTGCGGTCCACGAAAGATTAACCATGGAAGGGCTGGTAGCCGTGGCGGTCAAACTAGCAAGATTTCCCGGTTCGCTCACCGCATTGGTCGTCCCTGATTTGACATCGGACCAGGGGCCCCAATCATCGGCATCCTGACTTCGGATCCGGATATGGCGCGTGGTGCCGGGCGAGAGTCCAGTGAAAAGCGTTTCCGATAGTTGGCCTACAACCGTGCGAAGATCCTTCCAGCTTTTATCAGTTCCATCCGGTGACCACTCTATCTCATGGTTTGTGATGGCTTTATTCCCATTGGGGTTGGCCGTCCAGGAAATGGAAAGTGTCTCGCGTGCATTGCGCCCGGTTTGATAGGGTTCAACGGTCACGCCTGTGGGTTTTCCAGGGGGGCGTTGACCTGCCGTCGTCTCATGGAAGCGTTCCCGATCTGAGGTCAAAAATAACGTCGACTTTGAAGAAAGCAGGGCGTCGCCTGCACGGGTATCCTCACCGTCACGCTCTGATGTGCTCAGCTGCACACCCGTCCCACTGGATGAAGAAAAATGGGGGGGGGTAATCTCAAAAAGTAGTCACTCACATTTGTATGGAGAGAGACAGTACTCACAACAGATCCGTGAGCCATAAAAGAAACGTTGAGTAGAATATTGAGAATTAACATAACAAATAAACAAGTTTTTGAACTATCACCTTATTGTTAAGAAAAAAAATTTGCATCAGCAGTTAGTTTATTACAGTCAGAAGATTGCAAAGGTTCATTTTGGATGAATTAGCCCCGAAGTAGGTCATATTTTGCCAGTAGTATCCATGAATAGATTCCAATATAACCGGCATCGGTCGTACTGGTGTAGAAAGGAAGCGAGTGCGAAACCTGTTCAGGGAGATTGTTTTAGAGAGTTGGGAGTTTCTATACCGGGGGTGGCGGAGGGATTTAGGGTCACTGTGGACATTGATTCATCGTAGCGGGAACCAGAGCATAGGGGAGAACGTGAACCCCTGATTATAGGAGGGGCGTGGCGTATCCAGTCGTCAGAACGTGCAGATAAAAGGATCAGAAAACGTCCGATTGATGCAGGAATTGATCCTCAAAAACAAGCAAACCCCGTCAGATTTGCAGGAGATGTACCTGAAATGCTAGACCAACTGAATTCTATGCCGTTAGTGGGAATTGCTGAATTACTATCAGATAAAGTGCTGATCATAATATGGCGGGGATCTAATTCTTAATAGTTTGAGTCAAGTTATTGGGATCAGGGAATTGATCAGGAACAAATCTCTGAGAATTCATCGATGGACGCTGATAGTCGTCACAATCTTGCAGAGGGGGTAGGGATATCTCTTCGGGAACGATTCTGTCATAAGAGATTTGGGATAGTAGGTGATGAATACAATTAAGTCTGGCGCGACGCTTGTCATTTGCCTTAATTACCCACCAGGGCGAGTCAGGAAGGTCGGTACTAGCAAACATTTGATCTTTAGCCTTTGAGTACTCAACCCATCTAGCCCTGGATTGAAGATCCATTGGACTAATCTTCCACCGTCTTGTTGGATCTTCAATTCTGCGACGAAATCGTCGCTCTTGCTCGTCCGCACTGACAGAAAACCAGTACTTTATGAGAATGATTCCACTTTGAATTAACATTCGTTCAAACATTGGGCACTGTCGCAGAAAATCCCAATACTCTTGTTCAGTGCAGAATCCCATGACGCGCTCCACACCTGCACGGTTATACCAACTCCTATCAAAGAGAACCATTTCACCCCCGGCTGGCAGATGTTGTACATATCTTTGAAAGTACCATTGAGTAGATTCACGTTCTGTTGGTTTTGCTAGGGCAACAACCCTGCAGATGCGTGGATTGAGGGGGGCAAGAATACGCTTGATTGTACCTCCCTTTCCAGCTGCATCCCGACCTTCAAATATGATTACAATACGTTTCTTTTTAATGCGGATATAGCGCTGAAGTCTAGCGAGTTGCACTTGAAGTCTAGATAACTCTGCTTCGTAATACTTCCGTGATAGTTTACCATTTGGGCGCAACACTTTTGTTACCTTAGTGCCCTCATCAAATTCAACAGATGACTTCATTATAGTAATTGATTTATAGATGTAAGATTTTAATGAGCGATCAATCTTATAAGATAATCGCTCTAAGTCAAGTGCTGCTATTAATCAAATCAATCATGCTCAATCTGACGAATTATTATATTTACGTCTTGACGAGGCCCATAGATTCTGTATCTGATCGGCAGTCTTCTTATGGTGGGCTGACTTACAGATCATCTGACAGTTATCATCATCTGTCTTGCCGCCTTCTGACCACGGCTTGATGTGATCAGCTTCCATCTCTTCAATGGGGAATTCTTTCTTAGTCTCGGCGCAAATGCCACTTTGTCGCGTATACGCAGCCAGCCTTTGTTCAGGCGTAAATTGACGAGGGTTAAGGTATTTCTCATCACCTGTTAACACAAAGGGATAAATTCCTTTTTGCTGGATCTCCTTAGGATCACACTTGAATAAGGACTCAACCTTTTCGGCAATTTCCTTCGGGTCAAAATCCGCATCTTTGAACTGCGCAAAAAGTGAGCCCCAATCCACATGTTTCATGGTGATTCGGTAACAGCTCGCATCCGCGTCAACCTTAAATATTCGTTCAATCCACTTGTAGATAGTCTCAAAATACTCCCAAAGCGGTTTGGCCGATAGATCAGTCCTGTGTTCGGCCATGTATTCACGAATTTTCACGTCTTTCGTGCTTCCCACTTTCCATTGGAGTATCCGCTCTAAATGTTCTTGGCGATCTCGCTTTCCACTCATATACCGACCACACTTTACGGCTTGACCTCCTTTTTTGGTGAAATAGCGCTTTGCATCGGTGACCCAAGGACCATTGTAAATTGAGTTTCTTAACTCCTGGTCAGACAATTCTTTTGCACCCGTGTTAATCGTTTGGAACCAGTGCATCAGCTCATTTGCGTTGCCCTCACAGACATGGACATGAAGTTGATAATTCAGAATTCTCTGCTGGTCTATCTCGGATAGCCCCTGCCAGTATTGAAGCTCTTTATCGCTAGTTGAAATTACAAACTCGCGATTAATGATAAATTTGCAGATTGTGATGATCCGCTGTTGTCCATCCAATAATTCATAATCATAGGCACTGTTTTCGGCTTTGGCAAAGTAGATCAGGTTGACGGGCCTGTCATAATAGATGGATTGAATCAGAGCTTCCTGAAAGCCTTTCTTTCCATCGTAGATATACTCTCGCTGATAGGGTGGGCGGATATTTAGCATTCCTCTATAGCCGATCACTTGGCCGTCATCGTCATCGTGATACCCCTCAATGATTTCTTTGATTGGGATTTTGTGTTCGTAGATTTTCATCGGTCAGAGTTGTTTGTTACGAATGATGATACGAGCGTACATCCTTTTTCCATCAACATACCCTCTGTCTATTTTGCCGTTCCAATTCGGCTTTATCATTTCTGGGAGTAGTCCGGATTTTACATCATAATCGGCTCCCAGTATCTCAAACTGCTCGGGATTATACTTGTCCAGAAACGTAATAGGCACGCCCATATATCCCTTCCAATCCTCTGGGATTTCCATTGTCTTGCTCACCTCAATCGCATCGTAGTTGTCGTAGTGCGGATACTGCTCTGGCGAGTATTTCTTGTAGAGAATTAACTCCTCATTGCGCTTTTTGTGTGAGAGATTCGTAAACCAGTGAACCCCCGATACCCGAATCATTCCCTCTTTCCTGTCTGCCGCAGTTGCATAATCGTCATACCGACTAATAAAGTGCCCTGCCCCGCCCTTAAAACCAATCCCCAACCATAGTTTGTTTTCTTTGATCAACGGAAAGATCTCCTTGTATGTAATCGCATTCTGGTGTCCAATGATCAGAAATTTTTTCTCATACTTGATGAGCTGCGCCACATACTTACGAAAGAGTGAAAACGGTGGATTGGTCACCACAATATCGGACTGCTTCAGAAGTTCTATACACTCAGGACTCCGAAAATCTCCATCGCCCTGCAACGGCTTGACAGCGATCTCGTGGGAATCTGGGCGGCGGTTTCCGTCCTGATCTCCGTTGTATTCCAAATACACCGCCTGCTTAGAATCATGGGATGAAAACAGATCGGGCTGCTGATTCTTGTAACAGGTCGTAATCAACTTCTTCAATCCATACCACTCAAACTGTTTGGAGAAGAACGTGAAGAAATTACTTACACGCGGATCATCACAGTTGCAGTAGACCACTTTATCACGGAAGTGATCTTTGTAATGACGTAGTTCATTTTCTATATCGCTTAATTGCGTGTAGAACTCATCGTTCTTTCCCCGCTTCGCTGACTGTAGATTTATATTCTTTGCCATAAAATACTCATGTACCAGTTGTGGGCTTAACTTAGGCGAATTACTCTCGCGAGATTCAGTTTCAAACATCTATTGTGGAGGATTCTTCATCATGCCATGACACAAAATAGAAACTATTCATTAAATATAGGTCATGATTTTCAGATTTATCTTTACAAAAGTTATCAGACGACACTGCATTTACTAATTGAATAAATCAGAAAATGATCATGATAGAGTGAACCCTCATCGATTAATCAGGTAATACAGACTATCATCATGTACTGTTGTTACTAATGGGAGGCACGGTGGCTTAGCTATTACGTGTTCAATGTGAGCAAAGCATCAATAAACTATTTTTCCATGCAAAACAGTGTAGGTCCTGCATGTGACTTGTCAGGTAACATTGTGTTATCTGATAATCAAATTTCAAAATATCAAGATCGAGATTTAGTCAAGAAAATATTTACCCGTTCTCGTTCTATCGCAATCGTAGGTTTGTCAACGAATCCAGACAAAGATAGTCATATGGTTGGGGAATTTCTTTTGAATCATGGTTTCAAAGTCATTCCCGTGCATCCAAAGGCAGATAAAATTTTGGGAGAGATAGCATACAGACAGGTGGCAGACATTCCAGAATCAGTGGACATCGTTAACATCTTTCGCCCTTCACATGAATGTGTTCAACACGCACAGCAGGCCGTTAAAAAAGGCGCGAAATTTCTATGGCTACAACTAAATATATTTAATGAAGAAGCTGCCAAAATTGCACTGGATGCTGGAATTAATGTGATCATGAATCTGTGTATCAAAATTGAATACCAACACTTTGCCAGAAACTCTAATCAATTAGAAATGGATCAGCAGAGTTAATCGGGAGATTTTTACCAAACCACATCATCAGACAGAGCAATACTTTTGAAAGCCCCCTACACAGTTAGATATTACAAGGATACACCGCAGTGTATCAATCTTAGATTATTCTGGTATTTTGAAGCGTGGAGAAACCAGTGAGTCATCGCTTAGATGTGTCGTAATTTGGACAATCCGTGCGAGCCCTGGGCTATATACAGTAACCGTCTTTTCTGACGGTTGATTAATGTTATGTGAAACCGTTGGGTGATCTACAACATCCATCTCATCAACATTAATTGCCTCAAGAGACTCGGGATAACGTAGTTTACCATGAGGCATGGAGCTTGACAACACAACCCGTCCGCCAGTGGTGGCAATTTCAATTTCTGCGATAGGTGTACTTTGAGCAATTCTTTGTAGATGCCGATTGGTTTTTGCAACTGACCACCCAATAGTTTCAGTGACGCCCAAGAACGCATCTATCAGGCCAGCTTGCGCGACCATTTGTTTGGATAAAACAGCATCAAAAACTGAACGTACTTCGGCAACCCGAGAAGTATATTGCGACGAGAGTAACTCTACTTCGCCAAAGGCGGCCAAGGCCGCCGTCATGACAGGTGAAGCGTAGCTGTTATTGAGTAAACCCTGCTCTTCAAAGGCAAGCGCATTACCAACTTGAACAATTCTAGGCTTATCAATCCCGCTCACACCAACATATTTATAGATGTCCCAGTCAATTTCACGGGTCTGAGCAGCTTGGGTGATACATTCATCGCTATCAATACTAGCAGAGAGCAGTGGGAAGAATGCGGAAGCTTGTGGCTGAGCGGTGGCATCTTCGGTAAACTTAAAATTGATTGGCTGACCATCGTCGCCGCGAACATTGGTCAGGTATACAGATCCCTCAGAATCAGTAACCCACAGTTCATCTAACACCGTAGTCTTGATAACCGTATCAAAAATTGATATGATTTCGGTTGTTGAAGATCCGTGTTCCTCAGCAGCGGCCACTAAGTGGGCAGCGATTCTGGCCTGACCAGTCATCTGTTCGTCTAAAAGAAGGTCAAGCCCTTTGGCAATAACAGCAAGTGATAACTGGCTCATGAGGCAGGATTATAAATTGATGGATAGAGAATATAGATCAGTGCACAACAAAATTACGAAAAATTTATTTCTGATGAAACAATTTGATATTAAAATTGATCACTGAAAATCAGTAGGCACATTGTGATGTCATTTGTCCTAACAGAGATATCAGTTAGCGATGAGAATGTAAGATTTCAAGTGAGGATAAATAGGGTCAAATATAATAGCACAAGGGAGGTGTTCTGAACATGAGTATCCAACCATCAGGGGGTTATCTGATTTTAATCATCTTTCCAGTTGAAATAGTCTGGTTCGTTTCTGTAGTGAAGGTCACTCGGTAGAAATAAACCCCTGGAGACCAAGTTGACGTGTCAAATTCGTGGAGATAAGTATCACCATTTTTGGTCATTCCAGACTTTTCACTATGTGATATTCGGCCCAAAATATCAATGACTTCTACATGAACATCTGTGCCTTGTGGGATAGTAAACCACAAATTTGTACGATGAGTAAATGGATTTGGATAGTTACCAATCGTTATGACGGGCATTTGATCATCCATTGGATGGTCCTCATTAGATGTCACCACAGCAGGAGAGAAAGTGTCACCATTATGCCAAGCACCCAGAACGGTAAAGTTTCCATCAGTAAAGGTTTCATTGAGAATCAATAATCCAAGGTTTGACGATGCCTGCTTTCCTGAGGAATGTGACCAATCAATCGCGTAAACCTCAATGTCTATATTGGTCATGCTTTGAGTGACATAAAGATTGTATAGATTACGCTTAAATAAAACACTAGCACTTACATCTCCATAGTTCATGTTCATACCGAATTTACTCACAAGAGCTTGATCATTCGCTGGATCATGAACAGTCACATCTACCTCCCCAAGGTTGGGCGCATTGTGAACGACTCGAACCTTCACGGAATCAGAATGAACGGACCTATCTACCTGACGCATGAGCAGAATAGAGGACTGATCATCTTGACCCTTGCGCAAGAGAATCTGGTAGGTGCTATCAGTATTCAGATTAATTATCTCACTTAAGATGGGGCTGGATAAATCCTCTGCGTCACCAGATACGACATCAAGCGATTTCGTCCCACCTCTAACTTCTCTTGTAGCCGTCTGAAGCAATGAAAAATCATCAATAAACATCTCCTCATTCAGATACACATCTACGGGCGATTCACTAATACTTTGTATAAAAAATACTGAAGCTGAGGCAACATCACTGTCTTGAATGACAACGGTAATTGAATCAGTCGTAGTAGCCATGATGACGCTCGGTAATTGACCCAGTCCAATTCTGAAATTCTCATTGTCTATATCCCCATCCTCATTTGTCATGAGCAGAGCAGAGGCCCTACTCTGATTCGCAGGGATTGTGATTGAAGAAACGGCCTTATAATCCTGGGCTTCGGCAGTGTCATTTTCGTAAACGAGAGGAATGGTGATGGATGAATCAGTAATTACCTGAGAAATGGCAATCTCTAAGGTCAAGGGCTCACCTTCAACTACGGGATTAGGTGCGACTGACAAACTTACACTAGGTTTTGTTACCCCAGTATCCATCACAGTGACCGTGAGTGTTGTAGATGTGTGGTCATAACCTCCACCACTGGTCGCTAATATGATCTGCTCAGTTTCATCTTCCATATTCGTGTCCCCGGATGCAGCGATTGTAATTGTCTGAGATAGATTATAATTTGAAGACGTAAATACGATAGGACCCGAAGGCTTGAGTGATAAACTCTTACTCTGGAATGGAGAAATCATCAGTGTGACATCAGATGAAGGGGCAGTTGAGAGCGAAATAGCAAGACTTGCCTCAGATCCTTCATTCATGGTGATAGAGTTCGGTGAAACCTCAATACTCGCCCCTTCAATCTCATCATCGCTGACAGATACGACTAACTCTTGAGTGACACCATCATAACCTCCACCACTTGCAGTCAGTGTAATGGATTCAGTATCATCATCGCTGGCATCAGTATCATCAACAGATGTCACGGTAACTGATTGAGGTATGTTATAATTATTTGTTGTGAATGTAAGAGTTGATACGCTTAGATCTAAATCGGAGTTGGTAAATTCTGCAACGCTGATTGTGACATCACCAGTGGGTAGAACCATAAGTGACACATCAAAATCCGCACTACCCCCCTCAGTAAAGCCGAGGAAGGAAGGATCAAGAGAAATGTTTGGGATGTCATTGTCTGTGATGCGAATTGTGATTTGCACAGAGGCATTATCAAAGCCTCCCCCATTCGCTGTCAGCGTTATGGTCTCGGTTTCATCAACGATATTATTATCCTCTCCAGCGCTGAAACTGATGCCTTGAGCGTCATCAAAATTTGAAGGACTAAATGATAGGCTGGTAGAAGTACTAAAATCTAACATAGAGTTGGTGATATCACCCAAGCTAACAGTAACATCATCACTTGGGGCCTCAGACAGCGTTATTTTGAACATGGCATCACCTCCTTCATTAACTGAAACAGGATTGGGGGTTACGACAAGCCTCGCATTAGGGAGATCGTCATCCACGGTGTTAATCCTGACACTTTGGGACACATTATCATAGCCCCCACCTTGGGCCGTCAAAGAAATAGTTTCAGTTTCCGATAGTGCATTATTATCTTGATCTGCAGATATGGTCACATCTTGGGGATCACTATAGTTAGTTGTTGTGAAGAGGAGCGTTTCGGGTGATCTACTCAGATCAGAGTTGGCAAATGATGGAATCGTTACCGTAACATTTCCACTGGGAGCCACCATGAGGGCTACTGAAAATGTGGCATTTTCTCCTTCATTGACATCCACAGTTGATGGAGTGATGACGAGATTAGCTGTGTCACTATCATTGACAATGACAGACACAGATTCGGTCACATTAGTATAGCCTCCACCATTTGCTATTATAGTGAGTGTTTCGGTTTCATTGGCCTGATTATCATCACGCCCCGCAGAGATGGATATGGTTGTTTCAGAGGAATAACTCGATGGTGCAACCATAAATGACTCAGGGTTAAGGGTTAACTGAGTTCCTGCATGCCCAGAGATGGATACCTGAACTGGTCCGATAGGTCTTGCAGTAAGGGATACCTGAAATGTCGCAGTTTCTCCTTCAGTAATATTGACTGTGGTTGGCACACTAAGCCCAGCTTGATCACGATCTGTTATACTAATCGCGACGTTTTGACTCACATTATTATACCCACCGCCAGATGCAGATAAGAGGAGATCTACAGAATCTTCTCCGATATCATCGTCTTTCGCGGCGTTGACGGTGACGGGTTGGACTGTACTCCAATTGGATGTTGTAAACTCCAAGCTTGATGTGCTGAGAGTGACATCAGTATTGGCATGGCCAGTGACAGAAATGGTAACTGTTGCTGATGGCTCAGCCGATAATGAAACACTCAAGGTTGCACTCGCTCCTTCAGATACCGTTAAGGATGTAGGGTTGACCATCAGTGCACCAGTATCGTTATCAGTAATGTTGACGGTAATGTCCTTAGTTACCGAATTGTAGCCTCCACCAGAAGCGGATAAAGTCAGATCCACTATATCATTTGCAATATCATCATCGTCCTCACCAGCACTGACGGTGACAGATTGAGCCATATTCCAATTGGAAGTCGTAAACTCAAATCTTGATTTGCTTAGAGTGACATCAGTATTGGCATGGCCACTGATAGAAACGGTAACCGTTGCCGATGGTGCTACCGATAGTGAAATGTCAAAAGTTCCATCGCCGCCCTCAGCTACAGCAACGGTTGCAGGGGCATTCAGTGCGCCAGTATCGTTGTCATTAACGTTGATTGTGATAGTTTTAGTTACGGAATTGTAACCTCCACCAGATGCAGATAAGGTCAATTCTGCGGTATCATCTCCGATATCATCGTCATCTTCTGCCGCTCTCACTGTGACCGTCTTTGCAACATTCCAATTAGAGGTTGTGAAGGTAAGGGTATTCTGGTCTCCATCAGTATCTTTAAAGGTATCTACGGTGACATCCCCATTATTTCCTGTAATAGTGACAGTCACCGTTCCCGAAGGTGCTTTTGATAATGAAACGCCAAAGGTGCCACTGCCGCCTTCCTCTATTGTGAGCGATGAAGCGCTCAAATCAATAGCATTTGTCACTTTAAGTTCAAAGACAAATGTACCCACAGACCTTACAGAGCCGTTAACCAAAAACGGTACACCCCCGATCCGTGAAATATTCTGTCTTGGATTCGTCGCTTGATTTGCGGAGTTATAGCTCGTTCCGCTATCAGTCCCAGCATCATATGCAAATAACTCAACTTCTTCTTTGGCTTTCCAATTCCCGTCACTCCCCATTAAGTTCAGTCCACTCACTCCGACAAACCAGTCTGGACTTGGAGCGATCATAGATGTGACGGTGACGAGACTCCATCGGGAGTCAATCGTAAACGTGACTTTGTCGGTTCCAGGTGAACCGAATACTCGTCCCAGAGGGATGGTATTAAATGCATTGCCTTGATTTTTTGCAGCATTGATTTCACGTATGAGTGTGCCGGTGCCTCCAGTTTCCGCCATGCTCTTAATCCCATCACTGGCAGTTGATCCAGGATTCCAAAACGATACACTGCTATTGTGAGTCCCTCCAACCAACCAAGAAAAATGAGCGTTTGATGGGAAATTCGTTGGATGTGTAGCTTTTGACCAAGTGGCGTTAAAGGTCAGGTCATATTGGGCCGTATTTTGTGTTTTTGCCACACGGTCATCAATGATCGTAATTTTTAGATTTTTATCGTCATAAATAAAGCCTCCCCTTGATGTTGATAGACGCAGGGTAACATGATCATTGATCATGTCATCATCCTTCGTTGCCATTACTTTGATTGATTGGGCAGTGTCCCAATTTGAGTTAGAAAAAGACAATGTTGATTTGTCCAGAGTTAAATCTGTATCCGCATGACCAGAAATTACAATTGCAACTGACTCCAGAGGCCTCGCGGAGAGTGATATCTCAAATGTTGTAGATTGACCTTCATTAACTGTAATATTTTCTGGAATAATGATGGACGAAATTTTAGGATCATCCACTGTTAGGGATACATCATTGATAACGTCATTGTATCCTTCTTCAACAATAAGATTGATTGGTACACTTGAAGTCGTATCAGAACTGTTGATGTCATTATTGCTTGACGGCAAAATAGGTGCATTTGTAGAGTGTGAGGTCTTCCATGACCACATTTCATTGAAGGTCAATGCATAGGAAGTACCAGACAAATCTAATAGCATGCAACCACAAAACCAGACAACGAGAAACCTATTTTTGGGCATTATATATCTAATTACGCAAATAGTGGTTAGATTCGGATTGACGCTTCAACAACCGCGCCTCTAAAAGAAGATGTCTTACATAGGTTCCACATCCATTAAAGGACGCCATGATGTTTAATGCAGGATTCAATTGATAATTACAAGACTGACATACAAACGTACTTTGTGTCTTGCGATTCTCCTTACTCACATGTCCACACTTTGAACACGTCTGGCTGGTATAGGCTGGATGCACTTTGACGACCACTCCATGCTCTTCCAAATAGCGTTCCAACTGCCCCCAGCCTGTTTCTCGGATATCGCGATTCAGTCCTGTTTTCTGCTTCACATTCTTACCAGGGTTCTCCACCGTTCCTTTGGCGCTTGTTGTCATACTTTTGGTTTTTAAGTCCCCCAACAAGATAAGATCCGATTGAATACTAATTCCCTTTGCAATGTGTCGCAGATCGTTCTGCCTTATGTTTACCATCTCACGTTGATGCCTCCCAGTGGTTTTAAGTAATCTTTTGTACCTCTGGCTTCCACGCTTACACCTTGATAAATGCTTTTGAAGTTTCTTCACGCGTTGGATGTGATCGGACGTATCCGTCAAATACCAAATCTTTCCCGTACTATCGGCTACCTGACCCACATTCCGATCTACTCCGATGCCTTTGCCATCCGTTTGACATTTCACAGCATCTACCTCAAATACAAGGGTCATATACCACTGACCTTGATCCTCAAAGATACGCCCACACTTGGCTTTAGGATTGGAATATCTGTTCACGCGCTTCCAATCCATCAATTTAATCCGAAGTCCACGCCTTAGACGAAAATAACCATTTTCTGAGAGGCGATGATCAAGATCAATGGCAAGAAACTTTTTCGCCTTCCCTTTCTTCTTAAACGTTGGGTATGCCCTTGTTTTCTTGTAAAACTGTTGAAACGCATTCGATACATCCTGCAACCCCGTTCGGATTAAGGCGACAGGATACGCTTTCAGCCATGGCGCATCTTCCTTATGCTCCCTATACCATTTACAAAGAGCGAAATAAGAGGATTCGGATTGACCTGTTTCTTTATATTGCTTACTTAGGTGAGCGACTGAGGCATTCCATAAATATCGATTCGCTCCTGCAAGTCCATTAAGAAACTGGTATGATCTTTTGCTCCCACGTATCCGAAAACGAATCGTCACCTGTGAGCGTGAACCATCTTTGGTTTTCTTCTTTAAAGCCTTTACGGGCATGGTATCAGTGGATGTGATGCTATGAAGTAATAGGGTAGATACCGGGGCCTATCGCATTGTGTCAGTGATACTTGACAGTCTTAAAAATGTTTACCCTGCGTAACATTCTATATAATTCCCCTATTTTTCATTAGAAAAAAACTCCGAGTATAGTCAATAGTAGATGATTATTGTGAGCGTTAATCTATCCCTTAACTTAGGAAGATTAATGATATAAAAATAACAAATAAGATTATATTATATTCACGCGAAATCACAGATCTCTCTAGAGTGCTGTAATCATTTTTGAGGGTTTATGTTTCGTATATCTCATGAGTGCATTGTTTGTGGCGCTAACTTGAGTACCGTTATCTCCTAATCTGATGAGCGAATTTACTATAAATTTTAGACCCATATTACAGATTATTCAGATGAGAGATAAAGACACATCCTATGATATAGGCTTGTTATGGGTAATGAAAATCTCCAATTAAAAAAAATATTGAGCGCTAACTTAATAGTGAAAATATGCGAACGCGGGAAACCCTACTTGTGCCGATATACAAGGCAACCAGAATTTTGTGGGGAAAACTGGGCTGATAGGGTGGAGCAGTATCCGTAGCAGTGAAGACGCGGAGTAATGTCCGTCAAGGAAGGGTCGCAGGGTAGGAAAGCAGAGACAAGAACCAGAACAGGTGAGACAAGGATTCGTGCAGGGATGGAAGTAGTACACAGTCGCCCAGTGGACTCCAGCCGTATGTTGACGCAGGTGTGCGTCAGGATGCAGGAGTGCTGAGAAAGGAGTTGGACTGGAACTGGGTGGGGATGTGCGTGCTGATCCTGTACGCGACTCAGAGGAGATATAAGCATACGGAGGTTGATGATGCACACCTCCGACGGGTTTACTGAATTGGGCGTTTCGGGGCCACTGGAATTTGGTAGCTGTGGCAAGGGTGTAGACTGCAAGTGATACCCTCTGGGGCTCAGGTCAACACTGGGGAATCACCACCCAAAAAACGATCCGCGATATCGTCCCAACTCACGATGGCATCTATCAAACTTAAATGGAACTCGGATACGGGATTCCATGGATAACACGCTAACCGTTCTATCGTGGGCATGATAACCTTTACTCAGGGGAACCATGTACAGCTTTGGAGGAGATGTTCGGTCATGGGGGCACTTATCAACATCTGCTTTGGGGATCATTCATGCCCACACGACCACACCCAGAAATATTGGCACAATGTACAGATTGCTACAGTATTAGCCTCATGTCAAATGTGGAGATTATGAGGGTATTGCCTCTCTCAAAATATGTTAAGTCTACCAGATACAAAATATACGCCCCCATAATATTCATGACCAATTCTCGATCAAATCGCTCCGTCATGAATATTATGGGATATAGAAGCCCAACAGTTCATTTGAGGGTGTCACTATGTGCTATATGAATTAATGCATTCCCACAGATATTAGCGAACTAATTTCCATACAAAACCCGCTCAGCGCCTCTAAATTCTGAAAACAGATGATCTATATTTTTTCGGATAGATATTCAGTGGAGATATTTTGGCTTTAAGAGACTGTGAAGGACCTCGGCATTATAAAAATCAACAAAAAGTATGTCAAGGTGTAAGATAGCTTCGTAGTAAAAATTTACTTTCTCGTAGCAGTAAATGAAATCTTCGTTGACTCAGGGTAGCGCAAGATATTACCTCAGGTTTTGATCAGAGGACACACTAAATTGTACAAACCCAAAAACAACAATTCATGTTATCAAGGAGAGAATTTATCCAAATAGCCAGCGGTGGGCTCGTCGCCTTTTCCAGTTTTCAGCGGGAGTTAGATGTAGACGTTGCTATCATTGGTGGGGGAACTGGTGGTTGTGCTGCCGCTCTCTCTGCTTTGAGAATGAATAAATCGGTCATTCTGACAGAAGAAACCAACTGGATTGGAGGACAGTTTACCCAACAAGGAGTACCACCTGATGAGCATCAATGGATTGAAACCCAAGGGGCGACCCAAAGTTATCTTCAATTTCGTCATCAAATTAGAAATTACTATCGCTCATTGTATCCATTGAATCAACCAGAAGAGCCATTGTTAAACCCAGGGACATGCCTTGTTTCTAGACTCTGCCACGAACCGCGTGCTGCACTTTCTGTCTATCACGACTGGTTTGCACCTTACCTGAGCACAGGACAGTTACGAATTCTGCTCAATGTTAAGCCATCGTCTGCAGAGATGAATGGTGATCGGGTTCAAGCCGTTCATGTATCACCTACGGACTCGACCATCAATGCTAAGTATTTTATTGATGCAACCGAGGATGGACTCTTATTAGAGCTATCAAAGACAGAATATGTTTCGGGTGCTGAAATCAATAGTGAGGAATTACACGCTTCTCCGCGGCCAGGGGCTGATAACATGCAGGCGCCTACATGGTGCTTTGCAATGGATTATCAGCCCAGTGAAGAGCATCTGATTGAGAAACCAGAATCCTACGACTATTGGCGCGACTATGTCCCCCCGATTGACCCGCCATGGCCTGGAAAACTTTTTAGCCTCACATACAGTCATCCATATACGCTTGAGCCTCGAACGGCTTCGTTTGATCCAAGGCCGGGTGCCGAAACTGAAAACTTTAATCTCTGGGTCTATCGTAGACTTATTGATCCAGCATTGTTCTCTTCAGGTACCTACAATGGTGGAATATCTCTGGTAAACTGGCCTCAGAATGATTACATCAATGGAAATCTTTTTGGTAATCCAGACAGTGAATATCATCTCCAATCCTCAAGGGATCTGAGCCTTTCATTTTTTTATTGGCTTCAGACCGAGGTTCCACGCGAAGATGGAGGCCAAGGCTGGCCAGGGCTCAGATTAAGAGGAGATATTCTAGGAACGTCTGATGGGTTAGCAAAGGCACCCTATTTGAGAGAATCCAGACGTATTGATGCAGAATTTATTGTGACTGAGGATCATGTTGGGGAGGAAGCCCGTCAAGGTATCAACAGGTCTGAAGCATTCTATGACTCTGTTGGAGTAGGGAGTTACCGGATTGACTTACATCCCTCAACTGGAGGAGACAATTACATTGATGTTCCCTCTCTCCCCTTTGAAATTCCACTAGGATCTCTGATTCCCGTTCGCATGGAAAATCTTTTACCAGCGGCAAAAAATATCGGAGTTACGCATATTACAGGAGGGTGTTATCGGTTGCATCCAGTTGAGTGGAATATTGGCGAAGTTGCTGGTGCACTTGCTTCATGGTGCATAGATAAATCAATCTCCCCGCGAGGTGTACGCGCAAATTATCTCCAAGATTTTCAGGATTTGTTGGTCTCGCAAGGAGTACAGTTACGATGGCCAGAGTCAATCTACTAACCAATGGAGGATTTGCGAACCCGTTACATACGATTACCTAAGTATCAGCGGAGATTGGTCGCAGTCCTACTAGGAGGCTTTGCTGTACTCCTAGTCAACAGCTTGTTTTTATTTTTAATTGATGGGTCTACGGCATTCCTCTATATGAGCAATGTCCTGCTCCATATAGGGCTAGGCACTTTATTTACACTTCCGGCGATTGTATTTATTACGCTGCATCTGCAAAAGATGCCAATACGCAGTAACTGGAAGGCCGCTTTAGCTGGGAGCGTCACCGCAGGATCTCTAATCACATTACTCACAACGGGGTTTGCCCTAGTATTTTTAGGTTCAACATGGGCAAGTGGCACCCTCGTTTACATTCATGTGGTTTCGGTGGCAACGACGACTGTTGGATTTATCATCCACGTCTCATTGAAAGACGGGATACGCTATAAGTTTTTAGAATGGGGGCAGGCATTTAGATCTGGTGGAATACATCTATGGAAGCATCCTCTTACAATGACACTCGTTACGGGGCTATCCATGACGTTCTTGACCGCATTGGTGCCATGGTTACAGGGGGAGAAGTCAATCTATAATGATGATCTTGAAGGCAATCCTCTATCTGCTTCACAAGCCATTCTGGTTCACGAAGAATATCTTAACGATGATGACTTAGGGAGATCAGAAACATGTGGTCAGCAAGGGTGCCATCCAGATGTGGTGTCTCAATGGGAGGCATCTGCTCATCGTTTCTCATCATTTAATAACCCATACTATCGAAAAAGTGTAGAGGCGCTAATTGAAAGAGCGGGTAATGATCCCGCTAGATGGTGCGCATCATGTCATGATCCACTCGTTCTTTTCACGGGTCGCTTAACCGATGATCAGATCATAGATTTTGAACACCCAACATCCAGTGCTGGACTTACGTGTCTATCTTGTCACGCTATTGAGGGTTTACGAGATGTGAAAGGCAATGGTCGGTATCTTATTTCGGAGCCAGATGAATATCCGTTCGCGCGTTCAACTGAGGATCCGTCAAGGTGGATTCATAACACACTTGTTCGGGCAAAGCCAGGCCCCCATCGAGAATCTATGCTAAAGCCTGTGCATAAGACAATGGAGTTCTGCGGCAGTTGTCATAAAGTTGGTTTACCTGAGGAAGTCAACAATTATCGTTGGAAACGAGGGCAGAATGAATACGATGCATGGCAGAGTAGTGGGACAAGTGGAAATACTGTACGCTCGTTTTACCTCCCCGCAGAACCACAAACCTGTATTGACTGTCACATGCCCTTTGTCGCATCGGATGATCAGGGGTCTACGGGAGGTTTCATTCGTAGTCATACATTTGCGGCAGCAAATACGGCAATTCCAAAGGTTAAAGACTATCCAAACCAAATCGTAGAGGTCCAAGAAGTACTCCAAGCTTCAGCATCTGTAGACATATTTATGATTTCTATTGATGGAATTCCGTACGGACCATCTGATATCATGCCTCCTTTGATGTCGGGTTCAGAGGTGATGGTTACTGTTGTAGTTCGAAATCGTCGTGTTGGACACCTACTCCCAGGTGGCACCAATGACTCCAATGAAATGTGGCTTGAATTCTCAGCTGAAGATTCCTCTGGAACGCATATCCTTATTTCGGGCGATCTTGACCGTGAAGGCAGAGTTGATTCAACCGCTCATTTCTGGGGAGCCGTGCAGGTTGACCGCGCTAGTCAAGCGATTAACCGCAGAAATGCTCAAGACTGGATAGCGACTGTATATGCAAACATGATTGGACCTGGTACAGCCCATACGATTCATTACATGTTTACGATCCCCAATGGGGTGACGCTCAGTACCCTTTCTGCAAAATTATATCACCGCAAATTCAAGTGGTATTTTCATAACTGGACATTTCGTGGGCAGGTGGCGGCTGAGCAACCAGACTCTCTTGCACGCAAAGAAGTAGATTTGAGGAAATGGGAATTCAATGATCATGTAGCCCCAGACATTCCAATTACCCTCATGGCTTCTGCTTCGCGCTCATCTGGTATTTTCTCGGATACTTCGTATGCTTTATGGGAGCGTTGGAATGACTATGGAATAGGACTTTTTCTTGAAGGCGACACGCGCGGAGCGATTCAGGCATTCAATCAGGTCTCTACCATAGCGCCCCAAAGTCCTGAGGGTCCGATTAATTTAGCTCGTGTCTATCTTGAAGAGGGAAATCTTGGGCAGGCTGAATCTTACCTTGAGGAGGCTGAAAACAGATCCCCTGACTTCCTCAAAACGGCATATTTTCGTGGAGAGGTCTTGAAAGGATACGGCATGTATAATGAAGCGATTACTGAATGGATGAAAGTATATGATGCCTATCCGAATGATCGCGTCCTTTTGCTCTCCATTGGTCGGCTTTACTATTTAATGGGACAGTACGAGTTAGCGCTACAGTGGATTGACCAAACCCTTGAAATTGATCCAGAGGACTTGGGTGGACTCTATAATCGTATGTTAACCCTAGGTGCATTAGGCAAAACAGATGATCTTCAAGAAGCGCAAAAAATTTATGAATTCTACAAAGACGACGAAACTGCACTGGCTGTCACAGGTCCCTACAAGCAACGACATCCATCCGACAATTTAGAAGCTCAACCAATTCACCGCCATAGTATGAGGGTGGTTCAGCGTCAGCCCTGAGATGGATCGGCAAATTCGTTGTATTGCTCTCTGTGGATATGAATTCCACATTTTGAGAGCTTAGCCTCTAATTTCTCGTAACCGCGGTCAAGATGATAGATACGACCGACATGGGTTGTACCTTCTGCAACCATGCCAGCCATCACGAGTGAAACGCTTGCACGAAGATCGGTGCTCATGACTTGCGCCCCTATCAGGGGTTTACCTCCGTCTACAATGACCTGATTCCCATTTACTTCTGCGCGCAGTCCCATTCGATATAGCTCTGGAATATGATTAAACCGATCGCCGTACACCAGATCTGTGACATTTGCCTTGCCATCAGCGCACGATAGAAGGACAGTCCACTGGGCTTGTAGATCAGTTGGGAATCCAGGGTAAATGCCAGTTGTGATTGAAACGGGCTTTAAAGTCTCGGGAGGAGTAACTGTGATGATGTCGTTTTGGATTCTGCATTCAGCGCCAGTGCACTGGAATGCGTTCAGGAATTCTTCTCCAAGATGGTCAGGTTGAGCGTTAGTCAGTTGGATAGGGTGGCCTGGTTCGCCAGCAATCGCTGCTGCAATCATAAATGTGCCAAGCTCAATACGGTCTGGACAGTTGCTAAAGTTGATCGGGTGTAACTCATCAACGCCTTCAATTTCAATTGTTCGTGTTCCAATACCTTCCAGCTTGGCGCCCATCGCGGACAGCATTTCGCAGAACACGATGATATCAGGTTCAATCGCAGCATTTTCAATTCGGCTTCCCCCGCGCCCAAGGCTAGCGGCTAACAGCAAATTAACCGTCGCACCAACGCTTGACGGCTCAAATTTATAGGAACCACCGGATAGCCCATCCTTTGGGAGATGTGCGACAACATATCCTTGATCCAGATCAATCTCTGCCCCTAATGCTTTGAGCCCTTCAAGATGCAGATTGACGGGGCGGGGCCCCCACGCGCATCCTCCTGGAAGCGAAACCCTCGCTTTCCCACACCGGCCTATCAGCGCCCCTAACATATAGAATGAAGCGCGCATCTTCTTGACCAACTCGTAGGGTGCCTCGGGAAAATTGACTCTGGTCGCATCAATTTTGAGGCCTTCCTCTTGGCGATTGACAGCTGCCCCAGTAATTCTGAGGACATGAGAAAATGTAACAATATCGCGCAGATGGGGAATTTGATCTATGAATGTAATTCCACGCGGTAAGATTGCAGCAGCCATCAGAGGAAGAGCAGCATTCTTTGATGCACTGACAGGGAGAGTTCCACAGAGTTGTTGTCCTCCATGTATGACAAGTTTTTCCATAAAAGTCTTTCTTACTTAGTTGTTAATTTATTGATAAGAATAGCTAATACTGCAAATCAAATCACATACATATCGCTGGTAACCACTAACGCACGTTTTTACTTAATTATCAGGGGGCTCCTGTAATATCAATCTTACGATAACGCCTTTTGTATGGAATAGAATCTCGCAATGTAATGATTAGACAGAAATGATATACAGGTGTTCTCAAAGTAATGTGCTTATCTCGCCGACGAAATGTGCAGAAGGAATGACAATCATCGTAGCAATTTACGAAAAATCCTGATTTGGATGCTTACTTCAGGGGGCAGCCAAATTCAATAAATTCAGTTTTCAAGTGTATTTACTGAATATTATAACTTATTGATTTGAAATGCAGGTATTTGGAGTGCTCATGTCAAGTGAATTCCTATTATGATAAACTAAGAAGTCAAAGAAAATTTAGCGGTCAATCTGAATGAGTTAAAGAGAAAACGAATCGTGAACTCATGATTAAATTTTTCATATATTAGGATAATTCAAAATTGAACTTTAATTTTACTGATTATTGATTTCAATGATTTATCGAGATGTGACGGAGAAAGTCCAAAGTCTCGCTCGCATGTTTCCGGTAATTACGGTTACAGGGCCACGTCAAAGCGGGAAAACCACATTATGCAGGTCAATTTTTGGTCAGCATTCCTATGTTAATCTTGAGAACCTCAGCCATCAAGATTTTGCATTAAGTGATCCACTGGGATTCCTGTCACAATTTCCTAATGGAGCAGTCATTGATGAAGTTCAGCGTGCCCCAGGACTTTTGTCCTATTTACAGGAGATTGTGGATAATGCCCCAGATCCAGGTAAATGGATTCTTACAGGCTCTCATAATCTTCAATTATCCAATTCTATCAGTCAGTCGCTTGCTGGCAGGACGGCGCTGATTGACTTATTACCGTTAACATGGACTGAGATCACTAGATTTTCCAACCATCCACAGGCACTTGAAGATGCCCTTTTTTATGGTGGATATCCGCGTATATTTGATAAGGGAATTAGTCCAAGTGATTGGTTCAGCAATTACGTTCGCACATACATTGAAAGAGATGTGCGAGGCATTACCAATGTTGGAGATCTTACAGTGTTTCAGAAATTTGTGCAACTATGCGCGGGACGAACATCCCAATTACTAAACCTGTCCGCACTGGCGAACGACTGCGGTATATCTCAACCAACAATAAAATCTTGGATAAGTGTTCTTGAAGCTAGTTTTATTTGTTTTCGTCTGCTTAGTTTTCAGGGTAATTTGCGTAAACGTCTTGTGCGTATGCCAAAGATCCATTTTTATGACTCTGGATTAGTGTGCTGGTTATTAGGAATTCAGTCATCAGAACATCTAAGCACGCATCCGCTTCGGGGTGCAATCTTTGAAACTTGGACGGTGTCAGAGATTGTCAAGCACTATGCCAATCAGGCGGAGACATCTAGGTTTTTATCGTTTTATCGGGATCAGAATGGGGCAGAAGTAGATCTTATCATTAATGACCCACCGAAACAATTGACACTTCTTGACGCAAAAAGTGGTCAGACAATTTCGTCAAACTTATTGAGCGGTATTAATCGGGTTAAGAAACATTTTGATCACTCTGAATATCAATGTTCTTCAGTGCTCATCCATGGGGGCGACTTGCTTCAAAATCGAAGGCAAGCCAGACTGATTCCGTGGAGAGAGATTCATTCTGTTATATCAGATTAAATGCGAAGATCAAAATTTTGTAGGCATCTCACATATGATGAATGATAATTAAACTGTAGATTTGCAATCCACTCTCAAATGTCCAATCGCTTCGGAGGAGATGTAATCATCCTAATGACACGCTTTCTGCTTTCAAATGGCATGTCCGCCAATCTAAACAGAAATGATTGATGAATATGTTCATGCCATCGATCGTGTTTAATACTGGTGGAATGCTTGGGATACAAAGTGAAGCACCACTGGCAGGCTTTCTCGCCCCGACTTCGACGGTTTCAGATTTTTGAGATTTTAAACTCCTTATTTATATAGCTTTTCGGCGATTTTGGTGTGTAGTGTTCAGTTTTGGAATTTTGGTTTTTATGTCGTATATTTGTACTTCACAAATATAGGTGCTCATGTTTATCAGAGAACTCAAGCGTAAAACCACTAAAAACATCGCAGTCCAGATTGTTGAGAGTTACCGCAATCAGGCCGGTAAGCCACGGATTCGCATTATTCGGCACATGGGAAGTGTGCATCCAGATGCGGTAGATGGACTGGTCAAAATCGCCTACCTGGAACTGGCGCGGATCCAAGAGGCGCGACATCCCACATTATTTCCCGCAGAGTCGTATGTGGATGAGGTGGTGGCGGCCAGAAAGAAGAAACGCGAGGATAAGGCCCTGGCGATAAAGGATGCGCGGAAGCTTCATGAGATACGACGGATTTGTTTGGGCTTTCATGAGGTAATCGGTGCGTTGTATGATCAGATGGGGTTTGCAGAGGTATTTGATTCTCGTCAGAAGATGGCGCGACGCTTATTCAAGCAGGCGGTGTTACTGCGTCTAGCCACACCTGGGGAGAGTAAACTGGGGCATAGCCGAAAGATGTCTAAGGATGCAGGGGTTGAGGTGCCGGTGGAGAAGTTTTACAGGATGATGGATGCGATCACCGAGGATCGGGCGATGGCGTTCAAGCAGCTTATATCCGATCAAACGTTGGGACTGCTTGGGGGAAAATTAACGGTGCTCTTTTTTGATGTTACAACGCTGAGTTTTGCCAGCGAGAATTCAGATGAGCTGCGCAAGAAGGGATATAGTAAAGATGGAAAGCCACAAAGGGTTCAGGTGGTATTGGCGTTAATTCAAACCAAAGAGGGGCTTCCAGTGACTTATGAGATCTTTCCTGGCAACACCACCGATGTAAAGGCGCTGAAACCCGCCATGACCAAGCTCCGTGAGCGGTTTGATTTGGATCAGATGATTGTGGTGGCCGATGGGGGAATGTTGAGCAAAGATAACTTGGCGTTACTCAGGAGTTGGAACTGTGATTATGTGGTGGCCGCGCGCTTACGCTCGTTGAACAAAGCGCAGACGCAGGCCATCCTTCAAGATACGTCGTGGAAGGTTCTACCAACGGGGCGTAAGGTCCGCGAGCACAAACTTGCAGGTCGGCGTCTGATTCTACGATATTGTCCGAAAAAAGCCGCACGGGATGTGAAGTTACGGGACAAGGCGATTGAGAACGTCAAGAACCAGGGAGTCAAAGGGACGGGGCGCGCAGGGCGTTTTCTTCATATAGAGCAAGATGGCGTCACTGAGGCCGCAATTGAAAAAGACAAGAAGTTTGATGGGTTACATGGTGTGTGGACGAGTTTAGAGGATCCGTCCCCCGAGCGAATCTATCAGTATTATGGGGAGTTATGGCGGATTGAAGAAGGATTCCGCGTGATGAAGCACACCATGGCCGTACGCCCTGTCTTTCACTGGAAAGAACGTCGGGTCCGCGCACATCTGGCCATTTGTTTTGTCGCCTTTGCCCTATTACGGATTCTACGACACCGATACAACGCAAGGTTTGGAGGGAAACAGCGTCTGAGTGAGGGACAGATTTTAGCAGAACTGAGCACGGTAGAAACCTCTATGATCTGTGACGGAGGCAATCAAGCCCACTATCTGCTTCCATCCAAGGTGACCGATGCGGGGGCACGCCTCTATCAGACGGTCGGACTGAAGATACAGCGTGAGACCGTGCTATTGGGGTCAGCGCCTAAAAGACTCCCAATCGGTCTTGATTTTCATCGTTTCCCCCTGAAATAAGGGGGCGGGTAGTGTTCAGTTTTTTCAGAATTCCTATATTTGATAGGGCTTTCAAATCTGAAACCGTCGAAGTCAGGTTCATGCCATCGATCGTGTTTAATACTGGTGGAATGCTTGGGATACAAAGTGAAGCACCACTGGCAGGCTTTCTCGCCAGTATGTCCATGTATGACCACCATCACGGATTCGAAATTCATGAGGGATTCCGCGGTTTTTCAATTCTATGTGTACGAGGGAATTACCTTCATATAGATAGTCATCATCTCCACAGTCTATAAACCATCGAACTGATCTGATTCCTTCATCAGGCAGAGTGCGGATCATCTCAACCGCATTGTGTTGTGTCACATAGTCTTGAATTTGATCGTCCGAAATGTCACTGAGATCATTGCCCCAGCGTTCCATCGTAGTTCTGTAGTCTTCCACAGAACTAGGCCCCACCCAGGCGCTCAGTGGAGCAGCAGATGAAAAATAGTCTGGGCGGCGCAGAGCATATATGAAGGAACCGCCACCTCCCATCGATAAACCAGCCACTGCGCGATAACGTTTTTCGGATTTTATCCTGAATCGTTCTTCAACATGAGGAATCAATTCTTGAAAAAAGAAATCCTCATAACGCCATGAGTTAGTGACATCATTGAAATATCCCCGTATCCCTGTGTTAGCGTCTGGCATGACAATAATCATTGGCGTAGCTTGGCCTTCATAAATGGCTTTATCTGCGATGTGTTTCACTTCTCCAAACTGAATCCATCCAGTTTGATCATCTCCAGAGCCATGCAATAAATAAAGTGCTGGATAACTTCGCTCACTGGTATGATAGTCCGGTGGGAGATAGACGGCAAATTTCCGTTCGGAATTTAAAATCTCACTTTCCATGCTCAATTGATCATGTACGGTACTGTGTTGAGCGTCAGCACCAATAGGAAGTATCATCAATAATGCCGCGGCCACAACTTTTCCTGCAATTCTAAAATCGAGACTATACTTTCCAGATCCAACTAAAAACATCCCTGTACATACAAACAAATTCTTAAAAGCGTGAGATGGATCACCAGATCCCGTGAGTGATAGAGATAGTGTTGCGACCAGCATTGTTATTCCAAGCATCGCGATTGCTGGGCGGTAAAGGATGCCGAAGATGACACATATCGCTCCGATTGTTTCTGCAAAGGCAGCTAAAAATCCAAAGAGTGTGTGACCAAAGCCAATTCCAAAAATCAGCATTGATTCACCGACTCTCTCCCATACTTGCGGTCCTCCAATCAGTTTTCCCCAACCATGAAAGATGAACATACCCAGTCCGAATCCCATACGAAAGATGAGATGTCCCAAGTCAGAATATTTATTAAGATGAGTCCAAATCATTTGTTTTAGTTATTGATTGAATTAGGGTAATATATTTATTACTGTGGATGGATTAATAATGATCATAACTATACCGCTATGCCTATTTGCGCTTGATGGTGAGAATTGGGACTAACCCATAGAAGAGAGTCTCCGCCGCATCGCATAGACTTTGCATTTTGGGTAGAATTAGGAGACTCTCAGTGCTGAGTGTATTTTAATTATTGTCCGCTTGAGACTGTTTATTGAGATGCATAAGCACTTAATTTCATTGTGTATGAGATTGTTTTGAAAAACATCTGACATGGATACCTGAGTAAGGGTAGTACATTGATTTTCCGCGTGAGTGATAAACGTTTAGTTGATACAATTCCATAATATATATGACGGAGCGGATTGTGCTTATCAGTGAGATCCGTTTTCTCCTCTTGCTCCTGTTTGGTTCCAAAGAAAATAGAAATCTTTGGTTTTTATAGCCGATTGCAATATTCGTTGTATCTTTTCAAATAAGTGTATCTATGTGATAAGGCACGACATTAATTATATTTAAAAAGAACCCTTTAATCAGCAATTCCCGTGTGCCACGTAAATATATTTGGAGGTAAGCCATGACTTAACTGACAAGATGTTGAAACTGTATGAGGGATGGAGGTAGGTCCTCCACAATCGCTGTACAGGCGGGGGTTGTAAACCACCCACAGCTGCGACATTCAAGAGATGTCGTGGTGAGCGTGCTGGGAAAAGGTAGGGTTAGAAACCTATCAGGTGTGAATCGTAGAGTCGAATGTAAATGAACCATTGATGACGTGTCGAAAAGAATTAGACAGAGTCAAAACCAAGGTAGGGAAGTAATCTTGGGACAAGGTTGGCGGGCACCTGCTACTGGCCGACTGACCTCTGGCATATAGATGGCGAGACTGCGATTCGGGCCCTTATATGGAACATGGGAACCTGTCGGGGTAATGCAAAGGGAGCGTATCAAGCGGGCAGTGCCCGTGAGATACTGAGTACCAATGTATCCCACAGGGGCGGACCAGACCGTAGTAGTGATAAAGTTTCTGTAATGGGAATGGAGCGAAGGGTCTGGCCTATCTGAAGTTAACCCTATTTTCAATTTCCAGAAGCTCCAGTATTTCCAGAGAATTTGAGAATTTTTGACTGCAATCTGCCAGAAATATGCTTCAATCTGACGAACCGGTCACTCAGGAGAGTTTGATATTCAGGAGTTTTAGCGCCTTCATTTGGGTCGGATTGTAATCCTCAAACAAGGTCACTTCGGTTGTGATTTTCGGAACACCCACTACACGACTCAACCCAGACAAAGTTTTCATCACCGACTCATAACTCATGGCGGTTTCGCCATCTGATGTCGTCTTGCTTTGTGCTTTCTCTTCATCTGAGCGCTTGGCTGGCGAGACCATATCTTTTCTTTGCGCTCTCTTGAGTTGCAAGTCATCTTCTAACATGGGCGCGAGCTTCTGACGGAGGTGGTACTCTACATAATAGGCCAACATACACAAAAAGATATGCGCAATAACCCGATGATGAATCGGGCGTACGCGCAACGACATGGATTTCATGGTTCTAAATGCCCATTCTACCGAAGATAAACGCTTGTAATCGGAGACTAATGTCTCGGGGGCCTTTTTCACACTTGACCGAATGGCATACACGCCGTCCAAGAGTTCGGCTTTTTTAATCGCTTGTTCATTGCGGCTATAGGTAAAATGTCCCTCCTTAATGTCATCCAGATTGTAGAACCGCTTTCATTTGTGTTTGCCCACAACCTTCTGGACGCGCATGCCAATTTTGGCTTCGTTTTTTAATCGGCACGGCGTCGCCGTGATGGCTTTGATCATCTTGTTAAGTCCCTCATCTGCTTTGTCCAACAACGCATCCCGTGTTTGCTTACTCTTGGCCGCTTGTGAGGGGTTCTTGCACAGAATCAGGGTATCATCTGGATATAAATCACACTCTAGTTCCACCAGATTCTGCTGATCAAATAAACTCATCTGAATTTCCTTTTGCTCTATCACTTCACGCATTTCCTCTTTCCGCCGCTGCTCTTTTTCTTGGTGATCTACCACCTTTCGGATCTCCCCCTTTTGCATACCCGTGATCCAATCCAGCCCCACAGGTATGATCTCCTCTTTAATCTGCTTCTGCTTCAATAACCCCCGATCTCCAACCAATATAACATGCTTTAATCCAAAGGACGCTTGAATCTTAGTGATCTGACATCCAAGTGTTGCCGTATTGCCTGGAAAGACCTCTACCGAGACGGGGCGTCCCTCTGCATCGGTGATCAGCCCATAAACGACTTGCTTTTTGCCTTTTTTCTTATCTCGGTTATGGCCAAACTCCGCGAAGAAATTTTTCTCCCCTTCCACATAACTACTGCTGACGTCATAGAGCACCATCCCCCCTTCTGTCAAATGCCGTTTGGCTAACGTGCGCTCAATGTCTGCTTTGCACTTGGCCAGCTGATCCATGGCTTCATACAAGTCATCCTGATCAACGTACTTGAGGTTCAGTTCTTCGTTGAGGGTATCGGCCGCGGTCTGAGCATGGTACTGGTCCGGAGTTTGCTGGCCAGATCTAACACGCGGGCGGCAATCATCCCAAGCACCAGACGACGAAAGCGTGAGTTCTTTGGGGCAATCAGGTCATGGATCTTGAGTTGGGTCATCATGCCCAGGACTGCAGCCACATGCCCGTGGGGTTTGCTGCTGCGAATCTCAAAGGCGTCTTTGATGGAGTTGACCGCCGTGCCACCTTTCAAGAGGATGCGAATGCCATCAATGATAGCCTGGGGGAGACGGGTAAGATTGGTGACGGTGAATTTAACGGATTTACCATCAATCCATTTGGATTCGCGAATGAGCCAAGTTGGCTTGGAGTTACGGTTGGGTATTTGTTCAACATACATGGACAGGTTAAATGACGCAAAAAAAGTGCAAAAAATCGATAAATAAGCCCTAAATCCACTAAAAATGCCCCAAATACCCCTGAATGAGCGGATATTAGAGAAGAAAAATGAGGAAAATCCCGTTAAACCCAGTGAATCTGATGATTTTTAGGGTTAACTTCAGGCCTATGGCGTTGAAGTTGATCGCCCAACGGAGGAGGCAACGAATGGGAACGGTAGCAGTCGAAAGACTGTTTACATAGGAAGAGCCGTATGAATCGAGAGGTTCACGTACGGTTCTGTGAGGGCCGGGGGTGAAATTCCCCCAGGCTACTTGACACTAAGTTTAAAACTTCCCACCATAGCGCACTTTGGGGCCTATTGTTAAACGTGAGTTTCGTAAACTATTTTGCTGAATTTTCGTCAGAAGAGCACATTTTGGACGTTATAACGACTCATCTGATCAACTAGGCATTTATTTGAGGACAATGGTTCTTCATGCGAGGCTGGTTGATTATTCTGCGGCTCATTTGTGTATTCGTTATCATTGATTCCATCATTTCACTTATCAACAATGAAACGGAAGTCACGCAAGTATTTTCACAAGAAACATTTGATTCACACCATCCGCAGCTATTTTGAGCAGATTGAGGATACGAACGTGTCACGGGGATTTACGCTGGTGGATTGCCTGATGTCGGGATTTGCGATCTTCTCTTTAAAGTGCGCTTGAATTTGATCAAACGATTCGTAATGGTTCTCCTGCGATCATCGCCAATATGAAGCGTCTCTGAACCATGTGCCCAGTGATTCGGGTATGCGCAAGCGTCTATGAGGTGGATCCATGGAAAGGCAAAAAGGTTGACATCTGGGTCTTGAAACAAATATGAAATTTTAGCATATACGCACCGTAGCCATGGTGGCAATTGATATGGAATTAGGGGTGTTATTTAAATGACTCCAGATTTTCTCGACCGCACATTGATTGATTTGGGGCAGTGGTTAAGTATAAAATCATGTGGGTATTCTTTTTACATTGATAATAAAGTTTTTGCATATTTGTTCATCCATAATCATATTTTTTTGTGGCAATTATTAATCATGAACTAGTAGCAGTGGGTGCATCCAAGGGAGTCCTAAATAAAGATTTATCCTGGAATGAGCAAGTTTCGCCTGCTGCTCAATATCTTGGAAATTACTAAATTCCAATTCTACTGCCGCCTGCATGGGAATACAGTTGGTCTTGAACATTCATTGTTAAACACAAAATTATTGTATCATGAGCTCTACAGAGTCTTCATTAATTTTTCATGCGAAAGTTTTCGTTTACCAGGATGGCACTCTATCCATAACAGATAGCGATATCAGGGGGCTGATTATAGAGGTCGGTTCATTCCATGATTTATTTACCGAACTGCGGTATGTCGCATCAGATCTACTGGAGTTAAACCACGGATTATCTGATAAACAGATTGGCGAGAGTCAACTACTCTTAAATTTCGAGTTTGTCACAGATATTGATCAACGAGAAAAACTCATTTCCCAATCTTCTATACCAAAAATATTTTTGGTTAATCAGGAATATATGTATCCTATTCAGTATGCATAGGCTATGGCTGGGTATGAGCGAAAAATTGTTCAACTGCTCAAGAAGAGTGGATTTTCTGTGATTCGAAACCCGCCAGATTTGCAGGAGATGTACCTGAAATAGTAGATCAACTAGATTCTACGCCGTTAGTGGGAATTGCTGGTGATAGACCACGGAGCCTAATATTCAAATTAGATTCTATTTTCGCATGTGACCATCATTGCGTATCACAATAGAAATAAAATCAGTCAACAATATTAGTTCAGGTGCTCGTTAAAGAAGTCAATTGTCCGAGTCCAAGCAAGTTTGGCACCATCAGGGTCAAACCTTGGTGTTGTATCATTATGGAATCCATGCTGAAGGCCTTCATAGATATAAGCAGTATAGTCTTTTTCATATTTCTTCAGGGCTGCTTCATAGGCAGGCCACCCAGCATTGACCCATCGGTCATTTTCAGCAAAATGAAGTAATAATGGCGCCGTGATTTGAGGCACAAGCTCCTCTTCTGGTTGTCCTCCATAAAACGGAACAGCAGCACCTAAGTCATCAAGCCTTGTGGCCATCATGTTAGAAATCCAGCCACCAAAACAGAACCCGACAACGCCGACTTCGCCCGTGCATTGCTCATGGGGTTTGAGATAGTCAAATCCTGCGATAAAATCTTCAAGCATCTCAAATCGATCGCGCTGACTCTGTAATTCACGACCTTCATCATCGGTGCCAGGGTATCCACCAAATGGTGTCAATGCGTCGGGTGCGAGGCTGATAAATCCCGCTAAGGCAGCACGACGGCATACGTCTTCAATATGCGGATTTAAGCCACGATTTTCGTGGACAACAACGACACCTGGCAAGGGGTATGATTTATCCTTTGGTTGACAGAGTAGCGCTCGGATCGCACCACCACCATTTGGACTTTCATAAGTGACATATTCTTCAGATAAACGCGGATCACCACTGCGAATCTGCTGAGCCGATGAGTACTTAGGAGAAAGGAAATCAAGCATCACAGCGGCGGTCATCGCTCCAACTGCATACTTTGATGCTTGATCTAAAAATTGACGCCGAGAAATTTGACTGTGAACATATTTGTCAAATAAATCAAATACCTCATCGGGTAAATTTTCTTTGGTCAGTGTCTTCATAGCTGTAAAAAGCAACAATTAGATGATTGAGTTGTTAGTAAGCGTTGTGTAAATATTTATTCATGCGATTACCTTTACTCCTGATCAGTTTTTTGGTTGCACTTTCAGCATCTGCCCAGCAACTCAGCGATGAACAGATTCTGGACAACCTCAGAATTCAAATCCCCGAGTTACGCGGGGCAGCAATGGAAATTGACACATTGGAATCAAGCCCTTACGGAAATCTCCAGCAGGGTACATTGACGATTAATGGTCAACAATCAGTCAAGTTCTTGCTCTCGCAAGAGTTGAATCAACTCATTCTTATCACGGGTGATCCCATTGATGTCAGTCTTAGTCAATCTGAAATTACCGAAGAATTAGAAGAACAAGACAGGCAACAGACACTGCTTGCCCAAGAATCTCATCGCGCATTAAGCCGGTTTGCAGAGGGGAAACCCTACAGGGGGCATCCCGAAGCCCCAATCACGATTTTTGAATTCAGTGATTTTCAATGCTCATTTTGTGCGCGTGCTAGATCAGTCATTGATGAATTATTACTTAAATACCCAGAAGACATACGATTTGTCTATCTTCATTTTCCATTAGATTTTCATGACTGGGCAAAAAAAGCGTCTATTGCCGCTGAGTGTGCAGCGAGGCAAGACGAGTCCACATTTTGGTTATTACATGATCAATTCTTTGATCACCAGCGTGAACTCACAAACGAATCAGTGATGGACAGGGCATCGGCCTGGTTGGAGCAAACATCCGTGGATATCGATCAGTGGAAAGCATGTGCCATGGACACATCTTCTGCTTCAAATCAGGGAGTATCTATGGATATTGATATTTCTATTGCCACCGCCAAACGCTTTGGTCTGTCTGGCACTCCAGCCTTCTTTGTCAATGGATTCCTTCTAAGTGGTGCACAACCAATTGAAGCTTTTGATGAAATCATTCAACGAATTCAGGAAAATCTTTAATTATTTGTTCGTGCAAGACACACCCAGACCTCATGAATTTCTATTTTTTTGTACACTACCGATTAATGTGATTTGAAAAACTCGATGATACAATCAATGATTGTCATAGGACTTTAACATATTTGAAAATAATACAGATATTCACTCAATTTTGATCTCATGTTCACAAAATATTTTTCCTCAATACTCTGCCTACTTCTGGCATCATTATTCGTCATCAGTACACGGGCACAGGTCAATTTAGACAGACCTATTCCGATTGATAGTACTGTTACGATCGGGGAGTTAGAAAATGGAATGACCTATTACCTAAGGGAAAATCATGAACCCGAATCACGCCTTGAACTTCGCCTTGTTGTTAATGCTGGGAGTTTGATGGAAGATGATGACCAACGAGGGTTAGCTCATTTTGTGGAGCATATGCTTTTTAATGGAACAGAACGCTTTCCTAAGATGACACTCATCGCTTTCTTACAGCGTATTGGAATGCAAATCGGACCAGATATCAACGCCTATACCAGTTTTGATGAAACGGTCTATCAACTCCAAGTACCGACCGATAGCATTGAGGTTGTCCGAAAGGCTTTTGAAGTCTTAGAAGACTGGGCGGCGTATGCAACCATCAGCGATGAAGAGATTGACAATGAACGTGGGGTGGTCATTGAAGAATGGCGTACCGGCCGTGGCGCTTCTGGTAGGATGTTAGATCAAATGATTCCTACGCTATTAGGAAATTCTCGCTATGCGGAGCGGCTTCCAATCGGTGACACGCTCGTCATCAAAAATAGTGATTATGAAACCGTCCGCCGGTTTTACGAAACATGGTATCGCCCTGACTTGATGGCAGTGATTGTCGTCGGTTCAATGGATGTTGAGACTATGAGGTCACTGGTGGAGGAGCATTTTCAATCCTTACCAGAACCTGAAAACCCCACGCCTCGTCTGAAGTATGAAGTTCCAGCACTTGAAACGAGATACAAAGTCGTCAGCGATCCAGAGTATGACTTCTTTCCCCAACTTTCGTTATTGTTTAGACAGCCAACGGTTGAACAAAATACCATAGCCGACTATCGACAATCATTGGTTGGATCTCTGGCTAGTGGAATGCTTTCTCAGCGGTTCGGCGAGATAGCCCAAGATGGCGCACGGGCTCCTTTTCTTGCAGCGAATGCGGGTCTTCAAAACTTAGTCCGAGATGTATCTATGCTCAATATTATCGCGTATGCTAACGAGGATAGCCTCGTTTCAGCACTTCAAACACTGATTCTGGAATCAGAGCGTGTTAAGCAACATCGTTTTACCGAGGGTGAATTTACCAGAGAAAAAGATTCATTTTTACGCTCCTTGGAGGAGGCCTATAATGAGCGTGAGAATACACCCTCTGCACAGCATGCTTCACTATATGTAGAGCATTTTTTAGAAGATATTCCTATTCCAGGGTCAGTAAATGCCTATGATCTGGCACAGCTACTACTTCCTACAATTACGTTAGAGGAGGTGAGTGCTTATCTGCCAGAAGCGCTCAGCAGTTTAGACCGAGCGGTGATCGTGGATATTCCAGAGAAAGAATCCCTAGACTGGATCACCGAGGATCTATTAGCCTCTACCTTTGAGGAATTCATTGACACACCTGTTGATCCATATGTCGATACGGCTGTTGATGCTCCCTTATTTTCGGGAACATTGGCACCAGCGACTGTCATCGCGATGGATTCAATTCCAGACATTGGTGTCACTGAGATCACTCTCGACAATGGAATTCGGGTTGTCATGAAACCTACGGATTTTAGAGCTGATGAGGTGCAGTTCACGGCGTTCAGTGAAGGCGGCACCTCCCTGTACAGTGATGAGGAATACCTCACGGCTACCTTTGCTGCGAATACTGTTAGCACTAGTGGTGTTGGTGTATTTGATGAGACAGCATTACAAAAGAAGATGGCTGGGAAGCGGGCCAACGTTCAAGCATCCATTAGCGGATTATATGAGGGGTTTAGAGGTCAAGCCTCCCCCGAGGATCTTGAGTTACTATTTCAGTTGATCCATTTGCGCGCGACTCAGGCAAGGCTTGACTCCTCGTCATTTCTCTCTCAAATCAATATCAATCGTACATTTTTAGCAAACAGGGCAAATTCACCAGATGGTGTCTTTATTGATACGCTTCAAAGTACACTCTACATGAATCACCCCCGGTATAGGCCAACGACGGTTGAAGAATTAGATGCCGTAGATCAGGAGCGAGTTTTTGAAATTTATCAGGAGCGATTTGAAGACATGGATGACTTCGTGTTTGTATTTGTGGGCGCGTTTGATGTTGATCAACTCATCGCACTGTCTCAGACTTATTTAGGAACGCTTCCAGTGACTGAGCGGGAAGAAACATGGCAGAACATTGGGGTTCAATCTCCCGAGGGAACGGTTGTTAAAACCGTATACATGGGGCAAGAACCTCAGAGTCGGGTGAGCATTGTTTTTAACGGCCCTTCTGCGTATTCACGTGAAGCGAATTATCATATGGAATCTCTAGAAATGTTCCTTGATATTTTACTGTTTGAGAAGCTTCGCGAAGAACTTGGAGGTGTATACGGAGCGGGCGTCAATGGTTCGCTGAGTTTTCGCCCTGATGAAGATTACTCATTTACAATCAGTTTTCGTTGTGACCCAGAGCGTGCAGAAGAGTTGACCGATGCGGTCTTTGAATCAATTAAAGATATTCAGCAAAATGGAATAGACCAAGATTATGTGACGCGTGTTCAAGAGCAACAACGTCAGGATAGAACGGTCAGCATGGAAGAGAACGGATTCTGGTTAGGTGCATTGCGTTCATCTTATTATTCTGACAGCATGACTACGCCAAACGACATTCTCCGCTACAATGAACTTGTCAGTAGTCTTACTGCGAGTGATTTACAGGAAGCTGCGAAGATGTGGTTGACCGACCGCTATGTTCGTGTGACTCTGTATCCAGAACAATCTGAGTAGAAAATGAATGTAGTATTAGCAGAAGAAGCATCAATGAGAAATACCATAATGGTTTCAGTTTGAGTCATCAAAGATTTTTAATTGAGATGGATCAATCAGGGATTCGTTAGAGGTTTGTGAAGGCTGATTTGATGATGTAGTTTGAGACATGGCTTTCTTATGTGGTGTGGTGTATTTTTTGTAGGCATTACCGATCATATCAAGGATAGCCTGAGTATTGTGGCGGGCCCTTCCATCTGGAACCGTGTTGAGACGACCATTCCACTTTTTATATTCCGCTCTAAGGTATCTTCTCGTTGTTAGAATGTCCCAAGTGTCATCAATTCCCAAGAACTCATAGGATTCGCCCTGAATGATTTGTGTCAGATCAAGCTCCATGATAATTTTATCGCGAATATTCCCTATGACCATCGGGTCAAGCGGAGCATGACTAGAGATATAGTTTAGATCACGGAATTGCTTGTTGTCTGCGACTCCATTTGATATGATCACATCACTGCAGATGTTGAGGGTCTCACCCCATTCACTCCTGGTTGCAAGACGATACAGGCTATTGATGAGAGTATCAAGTTTGAGATCATTTGCCTTGGCTTTATTCATTGCACGGGTGATCATGCCCTTGTAGGACGTTTTTCGCTTTTGGTAAGTTAAACCATCATATCGATACATTGCACTCACTTGCCATTCAAAAGCTCGCTCTGTAATAACATCATGTTCAGTGGGAGACAATGTTCCATCCGACATTGCGACTGCTAGTGCAATCCTGAGCATGATTGACTGAATTCTACGCCTCTGTTTTTCAAGCGCAATATAGCCAGAATATGTAGAGAAATTAAAATAAAATTCGCCAATCCATAAGATTCCTGTGTGATTCTCAATCACCTCACCCCCTGCTACAATGACCTCCTTCTCCATGTCAAGTAGCCTCACCACACCTCTCACTCTTCGCTCACCTGAATAAGGGGGTAGCAATACGGTTTCAGGTATGATTGCAATAGATGTCCATTTCCTGATCTTATTGGGTAATCCACCGATCTCGTCAAGTGTAAGTCGCAACTCATAGGCCGCAGATGCATCCTCTTGAAACAGGGGTTCATAGGATAGAATCGGATGGATACCCTCATCAGCACAATCAAAAAGGGAAATGGATAGCTCAATGTCTCTATTCATTGCAACACATGGTAGATCTCCAATAATATCCACTTTTGTCGTCGGAATGTCTTCTATATTTATGTGAGAGGCACGAAGCCTCAAAGGAGATTTCGTTCTAGATTTTCGCATGATTAGATAGAATAAATAGAGTACAATCTCACATTGGATTGTTGTGAGGAGTGACAAAGCGTACTGATCGGGGAATCACGAGAGTTCATCATGTGAAAAGTTTACGATGAGATGATTCAATTGAACTGATATGCAGGAAAAAAGACTTTAACCATCATTATCAGGATGACCACTCATTTTGATCACCGCCTTTCATAAGATCAACGGTGATTTCTTTCTTTTTGCCCGAATCGGTATCTTCAAAATAACAATGCATAATTTGATTGATATCGTATTTGTAGGTCACAAGAATCTCCTGTCCAGGTGGCCGACCAGGAGGCAGTTCAAGATTTCCATCTGCAATGATTCGGACAAATTTTGGATCAAAATTTTCTTCTTCATGGTCACATTCAGTGATAGTACAATCTATTTGTGTTTGATTAGGAACAACTGTCATGTACTTTTCAGTCATTGAGCATGGAATGGGAGTTCCCTTTTTGATAATAATTGAATTAATCGGTTTAGGCTCACTGAAAGAACCCGCCTCCCAGCTTGAATCTGCGATTGCCTTAGTACCAAAATGCTTATTCGCCACATCTTGAACACTCAATTCAGCGGCTGATACCTGTTGTAATTTTGTGAGCACATCCTGATCGCTACGATGACCAGCGTATAAGGCAGCCCCTAAGGCGACCACTTCATCAACATTAGCAATACTCAGTGGTTCTTTACCAAAAAGTTCTTGAACAGTTTGTTGGATGATGGGCATTCTAGTGCTTCCTCCAGCGAGGATGACACCATCCAGATCATGGGGTTCAACATCAGCGCCTTCCATCGCATTTTCACAGCAGAGATATACTTGTGTCACAAAACTGGAAATTTTTGATTCAAACTCTTCTCGGCTCACTTCAATCACTTGTCCCCTCACAAATGCGCTCACCTTTTCTCTACGAGACAGTGAGTGTTTCAGATCTTGGATTCTTCGCAGATCAAATCCTTCATGATTCATATTCTTTTCAGAAATCTTTTCATTAGTGAGATCTTCATACTTTTCTTTGACAAGCATCTGTAAGGCCTCATCAAAATCTACCCCTCCAAGTCGTGCAATCCCGTCACTCCAAATCACATCAACGGATTTTCCATCAAATTCGGCAATGGTAATATCAAAGGTTCCGCCGCCCAAGTCAAAGACTGCATATAATCCTGCTTGACTCAGCTTGCCAGAATAGGCATAGTAAAGGGCAGCTGCGGTAGGTTCATTGATGATGTTTGCAAGCTCCAAGCCAGCAGACTTTGAGGCGTCAATGGTGGCCTGACGGGCTTCGTTACTGAAATTTGCAGGAACAGCGATGACAACGGGTGCCAGAGGGCCAACGACTTGCTCCGCATTAGCGGCCAAACATTTCAGGACATGACTACTGAGTTCCACGGGGTCCAGTGAGTATTGGCCTATGGAATAATGCTTTGATGTCCCCATTTCTCGCTTAAAGCGGGCTGCTGATGATTTATTGTTAATTCCATGATCAGCAGACCATTGTCCCCAAGCATCAACCCCCACGCGCCATTCATCGTTAATCAGGGCCACACATGATGGAATCAGATATTTTCCCTCTGCATCGGGGATCATGACAGGTCTTCCAAATTCGTCAAATTGTGCAACAGCTGAGTAGGTTGTACCTAGATCAATTCCGATGACTGAACTCATAGTTAATGATGGTTTGTATTAAATCTATAGATTGCGACACGGGCAGGAATAAGAACTTCTTTTTCTTGCCCCCCTTTGATGTAATAGCCATGTTCCAAAATTTCTGCGATCATGCAATCATCCCCCTCAACATCTGTCTCCAAAATTTTTGGATAGTCTGCAACACCGAAGGCCGACCGATAATCGCTTCCGATCTCAGGGGTAAACCTATGGACATCACACTCAAGGAGAGCATCCTCCAGGAGTGAATGGATGGATTCAAGCTGAGACATTGCGTCATCGGATTGCTGTAAAAAATATTGAACTGCTTGATTTACTCGGATAAAGCGTATAACGAATTTACGATAAATTGTACTATCGTAGCCTTTTTTGAGGCGCTTAATTTCCTGATCTCGATCATCTAATGCACCGCGCAAGCTTTTGATAGACGAGGAAAAATTCTCCGTAATTTCGCTCTGATTTAGGCTTTGTTCAGCCAAGTGAGTAATTGAATTTGCAGTTTCAATTAAAAAGTCAATTCGCTGCTCAATCAACCTAAGTTTATCTTCTTCTTGATCTATTTCAATGGATTCTGGTTCCCTTAGTCGCCTTGCAGTATAAAGGCCAGTAATAATTGCTGCACATGTGCCAATCAGTCCGAGCAATATCAGTGTAGCAATTAGCCAGATAGGAAGTAGTACTGAATTTTCTGCTGAGTCAACAGACCCAGATAATGCGGTATTTTCTTGTATGGTACTACAATTATTTATTCCTGATAATGTTGGAATCTGTTGAAGCCATAACTGAAATGTATCACTGTCTGAGGCACATAATCTGGTCTCCGATGCGGAGAATATCTTCAAATTATTGAGGAGAGTGATGGACTCTGGAAGAGTACCACGCAGGGGATTTTTATCTAACTGTAGGGCTTGCAGTTTTTGAAAGGCATTCAATTCTTGTGGAATTTGTCCATTTAGATTATTTTGTGCTAAACTCAGGGCATGAACCCGCCCATTCTCAATGGTCACTCCATGCCATTGATCTACATCGTCAGCTCTCGGGCGTCGATCAAAGGTCCAGCCTCTGTGATTGATCCAATCATCTCCCTGGGTCGCATCAAATAGTTTATTGAGCGCCTCCCATTCCATCGATGGAAGGCATTCATAGATCATAGTGTGTGTGATACGGTCATCATGCTCAATGCATAGATTAGTTTCTCCCAGATAAAAATCTATTTTATTATAACGATCTGAGTCTGATAAGGTAATGACACCCAATAGTCCAGAGTTTCCTCCAAGCCAGAGCCATTCCAAATTTTGTAAGTCAATCACACCCTGTGGAATGCTACCCATGAGGCGATTATTGTGTAACCACAAACCTTTCAGTCGGGACAAATTTTCTATGCTTTGAGGAATGGTTCCCTCCAAAGCATTTCCACGAAGATTCAGATATTCAAGTTGAGTCAATCTTCCCAATTCTGTTGGAATAGAACCGGTAAGCCGATTTTGTTGAAGTCGAAGTTTGACAAGAGAAGATAGACTATTTATCCATGGGCTGATTGAGCCAGAAAGATTGTTTTCTTGGAGGTCTAGGACTTGAAGGTTGGTTAAATATTGTAATTGACTCGGTAGGGCACCTGTTAATCCATTGTTGGGAAGAATTAATTCAGTGACATGATCATCATTCATCGTAACCCCATACCACTGATTAAGGCTGTTGGAGCTTGGAAGAGAAGTCCGATTCATGTCCCAATTTGAATGATTAGTCCAGTTATCACCATCCGTAGACTGATACAGTGCTTTCAGGGCATGCCATTCAAGTTCAGGGGGAAAGCCTGCGATCTCCTGCGCCTTAGCATCATTACCGAAGGAAAAGCAGTCAAATAAAACAATGACTGCAAACTGTATAATCCAGAGTCTGATGAGATAGTCTCCCGCTAGTCTGCAATCTAGTTTATATCTCATCATGTAAGTAGTCAACAATGGGAAAGATGACTTATCTCCCATCCTTTTAATACCTAACACGCTCTCGTGAAACACTTTTCTGGCCAGAGAAAATACCAGATTAGATACATATAGAGCAATGATTGCACTCAACTGAGGAAGTTTTGCAAGTGGTTCCTAATACACAAATCGCCTATAATTCGCTTGATGTATCTACAATTTAGGTGTGGACAGAATTTACGAAGTATGCAAATGGGCGTAAACATTCTAATGACGGCTGGCTCTTTGATTTCGGAATCTGAGGAGTTATATTCAAAGAGGCTTAAACTGAATCGCTAAGTCTTATGGTATAGTCTGGCCAGTACTTCAATGACATCTTTAGGGAGATATTGGTTCGATTTTTTGATAAGATCATCAGGAACATCGTGTAGCGCCTCCGCGATTGATCCAGCAATTGCAGCCTGTGTGTCGGCATCCCCTCCCAGTGAAATCGCATTGCGAATAGCATCCTCAAAATGTGTTGATTCAAGAGCACATGTAATCGCTTCGGGAACCGTTTTCTGACAAGTTACATCAAAATCATAATGGGAGCGAATCTCATCAACAGTTCTGGAAAGATCGTAGTTATATCTATTCTCAATGATCATGCGAATGGATGAGGGTTTTTCTCCCTGAAAGGCAAGCCAGATTGCATGTGTAGTAGCTCTCGCTCCCTTGATTCCCTCTGCATGGTTGTGAGTAATCTCAGTGACTTTGTCTGAAGTCATTAGGGCTATTTCAAGGGGGTTGTTTTTATTGAAATAAGCAACAGGTGACACTCTCATTGCTGCACCATTTCCATAGCTACCGTAGGGGCCCATATTGTTGTCGTCAATCCACTTCCTAAAAAATCCACCGTAGCCCCTATCGGGATGCTTGCGGCACCATTGACGCAAGACTTGGTTAGCGCATGCCACGTTATCAGAGAGTAATATATCTGCGAGAGCTACGGTACAAACTGAATCGTCAGTATATTTACATTTAGGCGAGAATAACTCAAATTCTTTCGTTTTGATTGGGTTCCATTCATAAACAGACCCTACAATATCTCCAATAATCGCTCCGTATGACATTTGACGCTTTTGAATGCGACAAAAATGATATTTATTATGAAAAATTATAGATTCCAAGGACGGAATTGAACATCGTTATAGATAACTGTGTTCCGTATGTTGACAATTATAATCTTTGTCTTGGAATAGGATCGGATTCTCACGCGTTTGCATGTGATTTTCATAAAACTATTTTCCAATTATATAAAGACCATCATTTAAGGTTTGAATTTTTTGGCAGGCACAATTGTCTGATACGATGAAAGAGGAGACTATAGATCAATAGAGATTTACATGTAGACTCTGCACGCATTCTATTATCCATCGCCCAATGTGAAACCGTAGAACATGAATGAAAATTCCATGAGATCAAAACCGTCGGTAGAGAATACAGGAAATAGAAAACTTCTGAGTTTATATTCTCATCTTTTGCCGGAACTTGAACCTCTCGGCCGACACGATTCATGATAAAACCGATGTATCTTTGCATTTAAGGAGATGATAATATGTGAATTTTCATGAGTCAAAACATTGCAATCTCCCTTTCATGCTCACCAAACAAGCATATCATCATTTATCACGGTAAGCTTGAAAAGTTCGTATTAATTTTCTATATTACGACACTGTGCTTACCACCACACTTGCCGGTCATGATTGTTTGGCATAGATATACGGTACCTTTGTTGATCTTATCAAGTGTCTTATACTTGGGTGGATGCGACCATTCATTCGTGCCACATATTGATGAAACTATCTCAGAAGAAGTGGCCTTTGAGCGAGTTCAAAGAGTGAAAGAATTTTATCAAGCCGCGCTTGAAAAAGAACAGAGTACTCTTGCTAGTGGTGCATTCAAAATCCTAGATGATAGTAGTCATGTGTCCGAGGCCTTGAGTGACAGCATGGTTGTAGTTGCACTGGAAGAGATGGTTAACCAGTATCCTCCTGACTGGGACAACGCAGAGACATGGATACGGGTGCAGGCTATTTTTTCGCCACACTACTCGGACCAAATGTAACAGACCTCAATCCATCGGCAACCAAAGTTCCAGTGGTGCGAATTCTGGTTGCAGATGTGGACTCTAAAGGCAATGTAATCCCAGGTTCCATGCATTTAATTGAGTTTGCAGGTCCAGATTTAGATGCGTCGCTGTATAAAGATTATGTGGATCAGTGGCTGGTGGGAGATCTTGGAAAAACACCTATACTGGTTGCCGAATACACGATTGGGTATGTATTCACGAATGGGTTTTTCTATCAACCAAATCAACAGCCCATAAGGATAACAATGGCTTTGAGGCGTTTTCAGATTTGCCAAAAGACACAAACCTTTGATTTAATATGTTATACTCGTGTTGAATATGAAGAAAGCTGCTTGGTTGCAGTTGAGCCCCCTATGGGTTCTGTCTGTGAATTAATTGGCTATCCCCGTACTACCTGTGTGTTAGTTCCTCGCGGTGGAGGTGGTGGAGGGAGCGGGAGAGGTGATCACGAGTGCAGTAGAGGGGGTAGACCTTGTGGTGGTAGCGGAGGCGGCGGTAACGGTGATTCTGGGGATAAAGATGAGGAGGACACGTTGGAGATTACGGTATCTTGCCCCAAGTCGGTTGTTCGGGGCAATCTGGTAAAATGTCAGATCATTTTGGAGGGCGATTCGAGAGGATGTGAAAAATTTAGTCTTTAAATGGTCATCTAGCTGGGGGCCTAGTCATACCGGTCGGTCGTGGGAAGGTGTGGCTACCGACGATGCCACTCTATCAGTGTCAACCGACACCTGGACTCATAAAGAAACAATCACTGTCAACAGTAGAAACTGGCGTGCTCCAGCTCCATTGGATGCTACTATCACATATGCGAATCTGGCTACTCCTGGGAGAGGAGGTTTTTACCATTTGACTATAAACCATCCCATAGAGGGCTCTGGAACAGGGCCTTGGAGTGGAAGAGGCTATGTAAAGATTCAACCCTCAATTGCTGGTAAAATTGTTATATCAAAAAACTATGACACCAGAGTGATTGGACGATTAACCCGCCCGAGATATCGATTCAGCTATAGTGATCTTCCCCAAGAGGCAAAATCCGCTTGCCCCCAGTCTAAATCTTTCAGAAGTTCCTATGTAAGTTATTGGTATTTCAATACTCAGTGCGGAACTGCAAGTATTTGGGAAGACGTATCAGATCAAATAATGGATCATGAAAAAAAACATCAGGAGGGTTATAATAATTGCTTACAAAGTGCAACAACTTCTAAGTTTTTTACTGATTTAGAAAAATTGACAGGTAGCAAGTCAGTAATTAACAGTGAACTGACAGATGCCACTGGTATATGGATGGTATACTATAAGAAGCTCTCTAAAGCTGGCAGTTATGCAGGCCAAACGCGTTCAATGGCTCCCTTCTTTTATCACTTTAAGAATTGGGTATATGCCATACGCATTGGTGGCGTTCATCCATCTGCTCCAACAACTTGTTAACTCACTTACTCAATCATTACAAATGAACACTTTTTTTCTTTTTATTCATCACCGATCATCTGTATGGTGTTTGTTCTTCTCCAGATGACTTTCTTACCCAAACAGTCAAGTGCACAGAACTCAAGCACTCAAGATCCTCAAGGAGGCATGGTTTTTGAAAAAGGGGTATGGAGAGCTCCCAGTGCCCAGGAATCATTGCATGCACTCTTGGAACTGGGTAACGAATGGGGAATCAAGCATAAATTTGGACAAACACATGAAACGTATGACTTATTGACTGCAGTGATTCAACAAGGGTTAGAACCTCAACCTAGAACTGATTTGGATGCATTCGTAGAGGATCTTTTTGAAGTATGGATATCCGAATCTGGTTGGAGGGGGCAGATTGCTGAGTGGGCAATAACTGATGCCGGGGCAAGCCGATATTATGATGGAACTCCATACCTTGGTGTAATGAACAAGCTCATTGATATGTACGAGTCAATAGGTGATAACTCTCATCGTTTCTCATCCACATATATACTGTCAATCCTCTCACAGGGGTGGGGGATCAGCTATGTGTGGGATGTATTCAACTCCACGGATAAGCCTCCAGTTTGCTCCAAAACAAGTAAGCCGGACATAGATAATCCATGTCCAAATGTGTCTCCATGGTGTGACGCAGGAGAATATTTGATTGAAAAGCCTGGAGGGCCTGACAAGGATGAATGGGAAGCTCTCTGCTTAGGAGGTAACATACACATCATTCATTGAGCATCCAAGTCTATGTTCACTACATCTTCTATCAAGTCATGTCAATCCGAACTTCATTCGGGAAAAGGCACTCCCCCATGTTCATCTCATATTGTTGATTCATAACATTTCCAAGTTCGGAATCGCTCATCCGTCAAAGAATATCGAAAGATCGGTTTTGAGACAAGTTAAACTTGTTTTAAGCCTTTTCTATTGTTAACCCATCTTTAACATTTAATTTGCTTAAAAGCGCGTAAAATATAGACTTTTGCCTCAAAAAAAGCCAGTTAGGCCACCACCGTATTAAGTTATTGTTCTGTCAGACATTCGTTGTTTTTCGTGAGAGTGGAGTGGATTAATGTTAATGCTTCGTAGATTTTACGCTGATCTGCTTCGGGATCTGAGGTCACGCGTACATGTAGGGTCGCCCCCTTTAACTTCTGCGTATAGGTCATCTTCGTTGGGAACTGAGCATAGAACGAATCGTTGTTCAAGACTTATTCACGCCTTTTTGACGCAGGAGGATTCGCACCACCTGTATGGCCTGATAGCCTGAATTCCCAACACAATATATCGGGGTAATGTGAATGACAATTTCGGGTCATTGAAACTGAATTCTCATGTTTTTATTATTGAGCCACGGAATAGATTGTGTAAGATTATTATAGTTTGCTGAGAGCAGATATGGATTATTGGCGCGTCTGGTGAGTGTCACGACAATTTCGTGTTTAGAGATTTCAATATTGGCGCGATTGCGGACGAACTTTCGGAAGATTGTGCGGGGTTTTTCATTCTCTATGCCTTGGCCAATGCGTCTTGCGAGGATGCGGTAGAGCGTGCTGGCCATCAGCGTCAATTGGAGGTCCACTTCAATTTTAAGAGGAACGCTGGAGCTCAGTGCATCTAAATGAAAAAAATCAATGGCATCGGCGATTGTATTTTCAATGATCATACGTCTGGCATAACGATCAATCAGTGTGGAGGGATCGGTCTCCATCTGATTGGTAATCAGGAGTGTTGGCTGATCGTGTCCGAGATCCATGATAGCCATTTGCCTCAGGGGACCTTGATACCCACGGAGTTGAATCTTTGAGTCCAGGATTCGCGGATTTCGATAGGCGCGCCCAACATTGGTAAGGCGGATTTTTCTCCATTGGTCTGATGGCGTGTTTAGAAGCGCTTTGACGAGTTTTTTAGAGCGTCTTCTGATCGTAAGAAAATGAATTCCGAGTTCGGTAAGCGATTGGAGTTGACTATAAGTGGTAAAAGTACTGTCAAAAACGAGTTCGCGCGGGAGTTGACCTGTCTGATTGCGCCAAAAGTCAATAAATTCTGGAATCTGTTTTTCACGGTCGCTCCGACGTATCTTTGCATTAGCATAGACAAACAAGCGTGCCTCTGCATCGCGGACTACAAGCGATAGGATCCCTTTCTGACTTCGGCTCCGCTTTGAGATATAGTGTTTTTCGGTGAGCGCGTCATCGCCGTGGTAGGGGATGGTATGAAAGTCAAGATCAAAGGAATCTTCTGAGCCAAGCGTGACGCCCAAAGATCGTGCAGCAGGATGCCAGAGTTCCATGAGATGGCGGATATACTCTGGATGAACCCTGCAGGAGTACTCGGTGAGTGTACTGCGCTTAGGCATCGTATTGAGTCCTGCAAACAGCGCTAGACCTGGATCGGCCATGACATGTGAGTTCCTACGAACTCCCCACAGTTTAAGCGCCAGCAGTGCACGTATAGCACAGCCCGCAGGGATCTTGCGACTCCCTGGCATCTGACTGGCCTCTAACAACTGGTCAATCTTCATGCGGGCGAGGTCAGCAGCAAAGAGAAAAATGCCTCCGAAGTCGGTGGTAAATGACACGGGTGAGAGATCCAACTTGCGATGGTCTGCGGCAGGGGACTTGATGACCGTCACGGTATCCATGCGCTGTTGATGCGTTCGTCGGCGAAGCTTCTTCACGCCAGCTTTGCGCAGAATTAATCCAATATTGGATGCCTTCGCTTTTGAGAATATGGTAAATCTCTGTGACGGAAAGCCCGTCATGATTACGTAGTTCCAGAATCCGCGTATCCCGCGTGTTTCGAAACCCGGTCAATAATGGGGTTTGTGTCTCAGGTTTTGGAGGAGGTGCATCGGGAATAAAGAAGGCCGACAGATCAGGATTTTGACGAAACGCAGAGCAGAGGTTTCGGACGGTCCCATGAGAAAACCCAAAGCGTTGGGCGATCTCTCTGAGTGGAATTTGATCTACGAATGCAGCACGTAGGACTTCGTAGTATTTATGGCGCCGGCATTGGGGTTCAATAAAAAGAGGAGCGAGATCTGTCATGATATAAATTAGAATTAGTGATGACAAATCACTAAATAAACAAATTTTGGGGACCCATTGGAGCAAAAGTTCATAAAAAAGCCTATTTTGCGGACTTTAAATCGATCAATGTAAAGAAAATAGCACCTTTGGCGTGTAGCGATAAAGAGAAAATAAATTGTATAGGTTATGTGATTATACAAACTAAAAATAATTATATAATGACATTTAGAAGGATAAACTACCGTATTAAGCCAGTTTTAGGGGCGCATTGAGTGAATTTATGTCATCCGATATCCACGTTGGGAATTCAGGATAGGTAAGAACCAATAATCAGCAATTCCCACCAAGTCCCTATTTATGAGATCTAGGCCTCAGTGGAAATTGACGCTTGAAACACCATGATAGCCATGGTGAACGCCACATGAGCAATCCCATATGGTCAGCAATAGATAGCTCTGCATGGTTTAGTTCTTATATTCAGATACCTTGGCTTTCTCACTGGAGTGCCAACTAATCTATTACAAAATGCACAATTTTATAGCGTAGTTGCTTTTTTTATTGAAGAGTCGTAAATTAAAGTATTCAACATTTTTATAATCATGAAAAAACTGACTAATCGTAGAACATTTATTAAAACCGCCTCCGCTGGTGTTGCAGGGGCCACACTTCTTGGTGCCACTCGGGGGCTTGCCTCACCAAGTAACCTCTTGACAGTTGCTGTTATGGGTGTCCATAACCGCGGCGGTGGACTTGCATCCGCATTTGCGAGGGCGGAGGGCTGTGTGGTGACCCATATTTGCGATGTGGATGACCGTGCAATTGCAAAGACCATCAATGGTCTTGGAGAAATCAACGGAGACATCACTCCAGTTGGGGTAGGAGATTTTCGAGAAGTGCTGGATAATCCCGATGTTGATATTCTTGTGATTGCTGCACCAGATCATTGGCATACGCCTGCTACAATCATGGCTTTACAGGCAGGAAAGCATGTCTATGTAGAAAAGCCAGCGAGCCATAATCCACGCGAATCTGAGTTGATTGTTGAGTCTCAACAGCGCCACAATCTAGTCGTCCAAATGGGAAATCAACAGCGATCTTCCCAGGAATCAGCTCAGATCATTGATGCCATCCAACAAGGAATTATTGGAAGAGCCTATTATGCGCGGGCATGGTACGCAAATAAACGTGGTTCAATTGGTGTAGGTCAGCCCGCTCAAGTCCCTGAATGGCTCAACTATGACTTATGGCAGGGCCCAGCCCCAAGAATGCCTTACATGGATAATAGGATCCATTACAACTGGCACTGGTTCTGGCATTGGGGTACGGGAGAAATCTGTAATAATGGAACGCATGAGATTGATGTATGTCGCTGGGCGCTGGGTGTTGATTACCCGATGAGAGTCAAATCTTCGGGTGGACGTTATCATTTTCAAGATGATTGGGAGTTTTATGACACACAAATTGCATCCTATGATTTTGAAGGCGATAAGACGATAACATGGGATGGTCGAAGCTGTAATTCACGCCTTGTAGAGGGGCGCGATCGAGGAGCCTCTATCCATGGTGAATACGGGACTGCAATCATTGATCGCAATGGATATATCGTCTACGATCAAGATAATAAGGAGATATGGAAGCGAAATAGTATTTCTGGGGAGGCGACCCTTGATATTCGGGGAGGCGGTGGACTAACCGATCGCCATATCGCAAATATGCTTCAAGCCATTCGCGATGGGATCCCTCTAAATTCTCCAATTAGTGAAGGTCAGAAAACCACCTTACTTTGCCACTTAGGGAATATCGCACAAAAAACAGGACGCACACTGGAATGCAATCCTGAAAATGGTCGGATTCTCAATGACGAGGATGCAATGAAAATGTGGGGCCGAGATTATGAACCAGGATGGGAAATCACCCCATAACAAAATAATTCATTTCACATGAATCGTCGCAATTTTATCAAGGTCGGTGGAGTCGCAGCAGGGGGATTGCTCACACGATCTGATAAGATCAGTGGTCGTGAGCCAATGAAGATCGCACTTGTCGGTACTGGAGTGCGCGGTCAAGGCATGTGGGGGCACGATTTAGTTGACGATTATTCAGACGAAGTTCAATTTGTGGGTCTCTGTGATATTAATCCAGGTCGACTGGAATATGTAAAAAATCATATCGGTGTCGTTTGTCCAACCTATACCGATTTTGATCAAATGATGATTGATACTCAGCCAGAATTGGTGATTGTCACCACGGTTGACTCCACTCATCATGAATATATCATTCGGGCTATGGAGTTGGGAAGTGATGTCGTCACTGAAAAGCCCATGACCACAGATGCTGAAAAGTGCCAGGCTATTCTTGATGCTCAGGCGCTTACCCGAAAGAACGTGATCGTGACGTTTAATTACCGCTATTCACCACACCGAGTTGCCATGAAGGAAATGCTCATGAATCATCGGATCGGCAATGTCACATCTGTGGATTTTCACTGGTATTTAGATGTATATCATGGCGCGGACTATTTTCGACGATGGCACGGTAAGGAGCGATTTGGAGGAACATTATTTGTTCACAAATCAACCCATCATTTTGATTTACTGAATTGGTGGTTAGAATCTGAACCAGAGGAGGTTTTTGCATACGGAGACTTAGAGTATTATGGTCATAACAACGAATTTCGGCATACCAATTGTAGAGGGTGCCCTCATGCGGATAAATGTGAGCACCATTGGGATATTACACAAAACAATTTCTACATGAACCTGTATGTCGCTCATGAGCACCACGATGGTTATCTGCGAGATGGATGTGTTTGGAGTCAGGACATTGACATCTATGATAAGATGGCTGCCCAGATTAAGTATGCCAATGGCGTTCAGGTGAGTTATTCATGTACGACTTATTCTCCCTATGAGGGATATCGAGTTGCGTTTAATGGAACCGAAGGTAGGCTTGAGGCATGGATAAAAGAACGCCAGCCGTGGGAGGATGACCCGTTTGATGAACTTCGTGTGACTGACAACTTTGGCAAAACTGAACTCATACAGATTCCGCATGGTGGTGGGGGCCATGGAGGAGGCGATATCAGACTAAAGGACCACATCTTTAGAGGTCAGGATACCCCTGACCCTTACCGTCAAATGGCAGGCACTCGTGACGGAGCTATGTCTATTCTCATTGGTGTAGCCGCCAGAGAAAGTGTAAAAACCAGTGAACCAGTTAGAATAGAGTCATTAACATCTCTCAAACCCAGAGCCATTCGGCCTTAACAACTAGACAAGATGAAGACACTCACGAATAGGTGTGTGCTACTCGCCAGTATCATTTTGGTAAGTGGTTGTGCATCTTCAGGGAAAGTGTCAAATGAGCCATCAAACCCAGTAGTTGGAGCATGGGAATACGTGATTGAGTCTCCAGAGGGCCTATTCACGGGGGATCTGTTAGTTACTGAAAATGAAGACGGACTGCAGGCTTACATATCTGAAGCGCAAGAGGAAAACACGATTGAGGCAGAATCCGTAGAGTTTGATCAAGAGACTCAGACGCTTTCGTTTTCATTTGACAATCCTGAATTCGGAAGAATGAATGTTTCACTAACCCTGAGTGAACAGGAAATGAGAGGGATGCTACATGCTGTCCAATACTCGCTTGATGTGCCAATGGTTGTGACCCCATCTGAGCAGTAGATCCCTATGTATCATCTTTTGGGTAAGCAAGTGCGGGTACATTTATATTCGCAGGATGCCATTGCCGTAGGTGCAATTCAAGGCCGAGTAGCAGATGTAGCACAAAAAGTAGAGGTAGGCCCAGGAATGATAAAGGATCTCGTTTTGGTGGTTGATATTGATGTTCTTGATGGTGAGTCTGATACGTATATCAACAGTAGTGGTACTGAAAATGAGGGATGGTTTGCAATTCAGGATATTCAAGTCGTTGATGATGACGATGTGCCAGTATGGTTTAACAACTAGTGGATGTGACTCATTGGAAATCAGATTCATATCAATCCCGACTTCGACGGTTTCAGATTTTTGAGATTTTAAACCCCTTATTTATATAGCTTTTCGGCGATTTTGGTGTGTAGTGTTCAGTTTTGGAATTTTGGTTTTTATGTCGTATATGTGTAAATATAGGTGCTCATGTTTATCAGAGAACTCAAGCGTAAAACTACTAAAAACATTGCAGTCCAGATTGTTGAGAGTTACCACAATCAGGCGGATTCGCATGATTCGGCACATGGGAAGTGTGCATCCAGATGCGGTGGATGGGCTGGTCAAAATCGCCTATCTGGAACTGGCGCGGATCCAAGAGGCGCGCCATCCCACATTATTCCCCGCAGAGTCGTATGTGGATGAGGTGGTGGCAGCCAGAAAGAAGAAGCGCGAGGATAAGACTCTGGTGATAAAGGATGCGCGGAAGTTTCATGAGATACGACGGATATGTTTGGGCTTTCATGAGGTGATCGGTATGATCAGATGGGGTTTGCAGAGGTGTTTGATTCGTGATGGCGCGACGCTTCAGGCGGTGTTACTGCGTCTGGCCACACCTGGGGAGAGTAAACTGGGCCATAGCCGAAAGATGTCTAAGGATGCGGGGGTTGAGGTGGAGAAGTTTTACAGGATGATGGATGCGGTCACCGATGATGGCGTTCAAGCAACGTATATCAGATCAAACGTTGGGACGGCTTGGGGGAAAGTTAACGGTGCTCTTTTTTGATGTTACAACGCTGAGTTTTGCCAGCGAGAATTCAGATGAGCTGCGCAAGAAGGGATAGAGTAAAGATGGAAAGCCACAAAGGGTTCAGGTGGTATTGGCGTTGATTCAAACCAAAGAGGGGCTTCCAGTGACCTACGAGCTGGCAATACCACCGATGTAAAGACGCTGGAACCCGCCATGACCAAGCTCCGTGAGCGGTTTGATTTGGATCAGATGATCGTGGTAGCTGATGGGGGGATGTTGAGTAAAGATAATTTAGCCTTACTCAGAAGTTGGAACTGTGATTATGTGGTGGCGGCGCGCTTACGATCGTTGAACAAAGTGCAGACGCAGGTCAAGATACGTCGTGGAAGGTCCTACCAACGGGGCGTAAGGTCCGCGAGCACAAACTTGCAGGTCGGCGTCTGATTCTACGATATTGTCCGAAAAAAGCCGCACGGGATGTGAAGTTACGGGACAAGGCGATTGAGAACGTCAAGAACCAGGGAGTCAAAGGGACGGGGCGCGCAGGGCGTTTTCTTCATATAGAGCAAGATGGCGTCACTGAGGCCGCGATTGAAAAAGACAAGAAGTTTGATGGGTTACATGGTGTGTGGACGAGTTTAGAGGATCCGTCCCCCGAGCGAATCTATCAGTATTATGGGGAGTTATGGCGGATTGAAGAAGGATTCCGCGTGATGAAGCACACCATGGCCGTACGCCCTGTCTTTCACTGGAAAGAACGTCGGGTCCGCGCACATCTGGCCATTTGTTTTGTCGCCTTTGCCCTATTACGGATTCTACGACACCGATACAACGCAAGGTTTGGAGGGAAACAGCGTCTGAGTGAGGGACAGATTTTAGCAGAACTGAGCACGGTAGAAACCTCTATGATCAAGGCAATCAAGCCCACTATCTGCTTCCATCCAAGGTGACCGATGCGGGGGCACGCCTCTATCAGACGGTCGGACTGAAGATACAGCGTGAGACCGTGCTACTGGGGTCAGCACCTAAAAGACCCCCAATCGGTCTTGATTTTCATCGTTTCCCCCTGAAATAAGGGGGCTGGTAGTGTTCAGTTTTTTCAGAATTCCTATATTTGATAGGGCTTTCAAATCTGAAACCGTCGAAGTCAGGTCATTGGAAATCAGATTCATATTAATTGGAGATTTCTTTTTGAGTGAGCTTTGATGTCAGATCAGTTAATAGGCGGAGGATCAGGATGATTTTGCGGTGCAAGAATCTCTGAAGTGGTTGCAGAAATAAGTGCCCCTGAAAATTATAATTGATTCAGGGCCTGCTCAAAATCGTTGATTAAATCCTGCTTATCTTCAATCCCGACAGATATTCGAATCAGGTGGTCACGAATTCCAGAGGATTCTAATTCATTGGTGTCGAGCCCTGAATGAGAGCTAATGACTGGGCGAGTAATGAGGGATTCAACACCCCCAAGACTCGGCGCAAAGACTGGGATTTGTAAGAGGTTAATCAGACTGTTTGCAGATTCTAAGCCGCCTGCTAATTCAAAACTTAACATGCCACTATATCCTTTAAATAGGCGAGATGCACGCTCATGATGAGGATGTGAAGTCAATCCAGGGTAATTGACATGAGCAACTTTAGGATGGGACTTAAGGAATTCGGCTAGCGACTGAGCAGAGGCGTTATGTTGCCGCATACGAAGTGCAAGTGTTTGAAGTCCGCGGTGTAACAAAAAACATGAATTTGGGTCAAGGGTGCCGCCAAGTTGAGCCAAATTCTTTGCAGATTTTTGCACCAATTCTGCCTTTCCAGTTATCGCACCAGCGACGACATCTGAGTGACCATTGAGGTATTTGGTGGCACTGTGAAGAGAAAAATCAAATCCTGCCACTGCCGCCTGATAATTATACGGGGAAGCGAATGTATTATCAATCATGGATACCAGATTATTTGCATGACTAAACTCAATGATTTGCTCAAGGTCACAGACCTGAACTAGCGGATTTGTGATGGATTCAATATAGACGGCCCGCGTATTGGTTTTCAAAAGAGCATCCCATGTTTCTGGTGCATTTGCGTCAAAAAAGGTAACCGTGACATCAAGGTCAGCGAGGAGGTTGAGAATAAATTTATGAGTTCCTCCATAGAGACTCTTTTGAGCGAGGAGGTGGTCTCCAGGTTTAACGGTTGCAAGAATTGCACAGGTGATCGCCGCCATTCCGCTCCCAGTAATTAAACCATCTTCTGCACCTTCTAAGATTGCGAGTTTACGGTTTAGTACTTTCTGATTAGGGGTGTTATTGTATCGGATGTATCTTAAAGGGGCATCATCATGTTCAAACATTGCTGTTTGGAAAATTGGCATACGGATCGCACCTTCAATGCGTCGCTCTTCACCAGCATGGATCAACTGCGTATCAATGGCTCGGCGCATCGTTCAAAGATAGATGTCTTTCACGATTTTACTCATAGTGCAACGATTTATAGATGGATCATAAAGTCGTCAGGGACAACAATGTCATGAATCAGAACATACCACAAATCGTGAGACACCAATTGCGTGTAGAGTGTGGGAGAAAATGAACGCAATACGCATCCTAAGGAAACAGAATTAGCCTATAGAACAAACTGCAATGATCATAGGTAAGACGCACGAAGGCGATCCCGCATCCATCACTTAATTGAACAAATTCAATAGTCTATCAATGAATCGAAAACAACGAAAAAATATCATCACCGCGATTTACATCATCTTAGCATTCGTACTACTGATGGTAATCTTCATTCAGTTGACTGACTAACTCAGCAAGGAGCTCACGCGTATTCGGGGAGAGCCTCATCCTCTTCCACATCGTCCTCCTCATCCTTGAAGGGGTAAATCCCCTGCAGGAGATCTTGTAGCTTAGTGCGGCCACGATTAATTCGGCTTTTTACAGTGCCCATCGGTAAGCCAGTGATGTCGCCAATCTCTTCATAGGTCAGTTGTTGGATATCTCGCAAAATAACAACCTCACGGAAGTGATAGGGTAAAGCTAGGATTCCCATTTGTATAAAGTGGTCCAGAAGAGCACCCTCCGCGTGCCGGAGCGGTGAAAATGTTTCGTCAGGAAGCGGCATTTCAAACTCTTCCCCATCACGGTTAAATGATTGGATTGAGTCCATGCGACGTCTGCTACGCTTGCGATATTCAGTTTTAGCCAAGTTTCCAGCAATCGTATAGAGCCAAGTTGAGAACTTAGCAATCCTTTTGTAGGAATGGCGGTTTCGGTAGACACGGAGAAATGTTTCCTGAATTAAATCTTCACAAGCTTTCTTGTCGCCGGTAAACCGATAAAGAAAATTTACCAACGGGCCTGTCCAGCGCTCCCACAGGATGTTGTAAGCCTCAACAACCCCTGCCTGAAAGTGCTCCATGAGATCTTCATCGCTCATCTCGTGGAGTGCGTCAAAGCGGCTCAGGGCACTCCGCCTCCGAGCATCTTTTCTAATGATACGTGTTATATGATTCACGAAAGTATTGAATTAATTAAGAAATGGTAAGTCCAAATCACCCCGTAGGTACGACCTGAACCGTTTTATGTTACACAAAATTACTGATTAGAGAGTAACTAATTTATTGAGATCGCGAATCTTTTCAAATTTTTCACAAATCTCAGAATTCCATGGTTTCAGTAACAACAAGGCGAATCCTCGAAAGACGAGTCTGATGGCCAAGGATCAGCTGAGACAATAACGAATATTATTCTCTGACTATTGTAATTGAGGATTGATGGCTTGGCTTATTGATCTAAGTCGTGACCATGTATAGATCCCGCTATTGTGTCCATCATCCCAGTGAAGCCTGAGTCCAACGCTTCCAGCGACTTCGGCTCTGACATCTTCCCATCTCATCAACGCCGGGATCCGAAATATTTCAGGATCAGGAAGTTCATGCATCTTCTCATGTCCTTGGCATCCAGCGCAGGGGCAAGCTCGTCTTAAGCCGTCTAATGGGAAGACGGATTGATGTCCATCCCCCCAAAGGATGATGAGTGTCTGCGACTCTTTCTCAATGATGATGCGCTGACAGGTGTATGCATCAGCAAGCAGGTTCATAGATCGTTTTAATTTTTGCTTAATTCCGTATCAGTCTGACCATGCTGTTCATCAAACGGATAAACATCTTTCAACAAATCTTGCATTTTTCTGCGCCCCCGATTAATGCGACTTTTAACGGTTCCCATCGGTAGCCCAGTAATGTTCGAAATTTCATTATAAGCGAGTTGTTGGATATCCCGCAGAATAATGATTTCACGGAAACTGGCAGGGAGTACATCAAGTGCTTTGTGAATACTGCTTTTCTGCAATACGCTTTCGGTATGCTTATCAGGAGCAAATGTCTCATCAGGCAGAGGCATTTCGTATTCTTCGTTATCCCGACTCATGGATTGAATTGAAGACATATGTCGACGCTTCTGTTTTCGATATTCACTACGCGCTAAATTACCAGCAATCGTGTACAACCATGTAGAGAATTTTGCAATTCGCTGATAGGAATGTCGGTTACGGTGGACACGCAAGAATGTCTCTTGAAGAAGATCTTCACACCGCTTTTTGTCTCCTAAAAATCCATACAGATAGTGCATCAGTCGCTCGCTGTAACGATCAACTAAGATATTGTATGCCTCCACAGTGCCAGCTTGAAAAAGCTCCATCAGATCCTCGTCAGGCATCGTGTAAAGGGCATCATAACGACTCAGTGCTGAAGCACGTCTGTCTGTGTCCTTGCGAATAATTCTGGACGCTTTTGTCAAAATAATTACCGTTTAATATTTACAACTACAAGGCGTAGGGTTCAAATATACGAGTCCTAACCGTGAATTACCCTCAATGTATCACTTCAATGATGAAGATTTCCTCTATATAAGATACCGAATTATGAAACAATTTTGGTACTATAGGTATTTACAGCATGATGCGAGGTCGTTTATATTAATATGAAGATTTGTTTTATGTGACCTCAAAGATCAAATTTTCCGTACCATGGCAGGCAACGATTCTATGATCACGACTAATATTTTGCCTGATATTGGATGACTGCGATAGGGTATGATATCGTATCCCTTAGACTGATACCCTGATAGTTTTAGTCACTGCAGAAAAATATCGCCTGCTAATTCTACAAGTGGAGCCTGTCAATGGGTGAAGAATTGATCAAATATCCGACAGATGGCATTTTGGATCTTCATACATTTCATTCCCGAGATGTAGCTGATGTGACAGAGGAGTACCTTCGAGCGTGCCATAAAGGTGGAATATTCCGCGTTCGTATCATACATGGAAAAGGCACTGGTACACTTCGGAAATTAGTACACGATGTTTTAGAAAAATCACCTATAGTTGATTCATGGAGGTCACCAACCGACCACAGTAGTTGGGGTGCAACCATCGTCCTGCTCAAGAAGCGGGTTGACTGAGTACACGCCTGAGCGCTTCAAAGTTATTGCGAATATGGGTGGCAGAGACCTCAAGAAGCGCCTGTTCGGACTCATTTAGATCTACCGTAATAATTTCTTGTATTCCAGTGCGTCCAAGACGGATAGGCAGTCCTATAAATAAATCTGAAAGTCCATATTCACCATCAGGGCGAACAGCACATGGAAGAATTCTACCAGAATCTTTAACGATGGCTTCCACCATCTCGGCTGCAGCAGCCCCTGGTGCATACCAGGCCGAAGTGCCCATCAGCTGTACGATTTCGCCGCCTCCTCCCTTGGTTCGCTCAACAATTGCTTTGATTTGATCTTCAGATAGCAGTTCAGTCAGGGGAATCCCTCCAACACTGGTATAACGGGGAAGTGGAACCATTGTATCCCCATGCCCCCCCATTAACAGGGCCTCAATATCTTTGACTGAGGCGCCCAATTCTGCAGAAATGAAAGACCTAAATCGCGCTGTATCAAGAACACCTGCCATACCAAAGACCCGACTTGACGGAAAGCCACTGGTCTCATGGGCAACATACGTCATTACGTCAAGGGGGTTAGAAATGACGATGATGATTGCATTGGGGCTACGAGATATAAATGATTCGGTGACAGAGCGTACGATCTTAGCATTAATTGCTAACAAATCATCACGACTCATGCCAGGCCTTCGTGGTACACCACTGGTGATCACACCTATGTCCGAGTCAGCCGTTTCATCGTAGTCATTGGTAACCCCGCGAACGGAGGTGTCAAACAAATGAATCGGTCCAGACTCGGCGATGTCAAGCGCTTTGCCCTCTGACAGACCTTCCTTGATGTCAATCAAGATGACTTCATTAACCATATCTTTGCGGGCAACACACTCTGCAACGGTGGCTCCAACATTCCCAGCGCCAATGACGGTAACTTTCAGCATCAATATATAGTAGTTGTGGTTAAAGATGATCCAAACCTGTCATACGCACTACTTTGGGAAAAGGCTTCAATGAAAAGTAAGGATGTTGATTGAGGACGCAGATCTTGTCATTGTGGATTTGGAAACCACTGGAATAGATCCAGCTAATGAACGAATGATTGAGTTAGCGGCTCTGAGAATCTGTGGAGACAGGGTGGTTGACACCTTTGAATCGTTGATTGATCCTGAGCGGTCAATTCCCAAAGTGATAACAAGAATCACTGGAATAATATCAGCCGACGTTGATGGCGCTCCACGAGCCTACGACGTGTTACCCGATTTTATTGAATTTCTTGGAGAGGCTGTGTTTGTGGCCCATAATTGTTCCTTTGACTGGAACTTTATCAAATCGGAGCTGCAGCGTGCCCACCTACCAGAGTTAACAAATTCAAAACTGTGCACTGTACGACTTGCTAGACGCTTGCTGCCAGGACTTCCTTCAAGAAGTTTAGGGAGCTTGATTAATTTTTATAATATTCAAACCAATAGTCGCCATCGTGCCTTGAGTGATGTACGCTCAACACATGAAGTATTAATGCATCTAATCGACAGGCTTAAACGACAGCATGAAATCACCGAGTTAGACCAACTTCTTCGATTTCAGAATTCTCGGTATGAAAAAAAATCCATCCAGAAAAACCTATCAAAGGTTGAAGCCTGTATAACGAAAATTCCAAATGTATCAGGAGTATATAAAATGTTTGGCAAGGGCCGTCGTTTGCTATATATTGGCAAAGCCAAGGTTCTAAGTAACAGGGTTCGCAGTTACTTTAATGGTGTTGAGGGACATGCCAAGCACATTCGCCAAATGATCCGTCAAGTGCATGACATCAAATGGATCGTTACACCGACCGAATTAGAAGCATTACTGCTTGAATCTCGATTGATTAAAGAATTTGTGCCCCCATTTAATAAGGCAGGCCGAACGTATCAACACAAGCCATTTATTCGTCTTGGAGTGATTGGAAGTTCTATGTGGGCCACGGTGATTGAGCATGTTCGCTTAGACGGTGCCCAGTACTTCGGGCCAATGCCTAGCCGAAAAGAAGCGATTCAATTAACGCGGGCATTAGTTCATTTATTTGGAGATGCGCCTTATTCATTTAGATCATTTGAGCAAGATGGAGTCGGCTTAACTTCGTCAAAGATTGGAGGGCGATTAGCAAATGACGGACTTCAAAATGCAATGGCATTGTTGCAAGGCACAGACGTTGAGGCTTTGACGACACTGATGGATGAGATTGAAGAAGCCTCTCAATCCCAAGATTATGAAGTGGCAGCTCAAAAGCGTGACTTCTTAAATACTTTGCAGTCCATAGGATTACGTCCGCACTTTTTAAAGACTCCATTGTTGGATCGAACGGGGGCCGTTGTCTATCAATGCAAACAAGAAACAGAAATTCACTTCATGATTAGCGGTGTGCCCGTGTCGCACCTCAAGTGGACAGGGGATCAAGAGATCTTGAAGGAAGCAAAGTCAAGTTTTTATGATGATGCACGTCAGACTTCCGATCGCCTGTCGGCGCAACAAGTGGATGCCATGAGTGTTTTCGGAGCATGGATGTTCAAAGAAAAAGATCATATCTCTGTAGTCTCTTTGAGTAAAGATGAAGCCCCTGCACAGTTTGATGCCAAATTACATGCATTCCTAAGAAATGAGCAGAAAATCAAAAAAAAGTGAAATTCATGTTCATTATGATGCATAGCTTCCAAAATATGCCTAAATTTGCGGTAATGACATTTTTGATGATGGTTCATGTTTGCTGAAGTCTTTTTTATTGTTTCCAGTGTTGTTGCCGTCTTTGCCGCATTAGCGATGCTGGTTTCACGTAGCCCTGTGCAGAGTGCCCTGTGGCTGATTTTGGTGATGCTATGTGTCGCTGGATTCTATGTGACCTTGAGTGCTGACTTCATCGCGGTTGTTCAGGTACTGGTTTATGCAGGCGCGATTATGGTCTTGTTTCTCTTTGTTATTATGCTGCTGAACTTGGGCACAGTTTCTTATCTTGACCGAATTGATGTCAAAAAAGGGTTAGGATTTGTATTGCTTACGATCATCTTATCGCAGTTGGTCTATATTACATCAACGACATCATCAACAATGATAGAACATCCTGAAACTGGATCAGCATTGAAGATTGCTGAGGAATTATTTACACGATATGTGCTTCCCTTTGAAATGATAGGGATTCTTCTTTTGGTTGCGACGGTGGGGGCCGTGATCCTTGCCAAGCGTACATTTGAATAAATAGATGGGGATTCCACTTACTTGGTATTTGACACTCAGTGCAGTTTTATTTTCAATAGGCGTGATGGGGGTATTGTTTAGAAGCAATCTGATCATCATTTTGATGTCGGTTGAGTTGATGCTCAATGCTGTGAACATTACTCTGGTCGCTTTCTCCCAATTTATGGGTGACGTATCGGGTCAAATTTTGGTGTTTTTTGTAATTTCTGTAGCTGCTGCTGAAGCCGCCATAGGTTTAGCGATCGTCATCGCCATTTTCCGCAATAAGCTCACCATTGATGTTAACAACATCAATTTATTTAGGCACTAAGCCAATCCATGCCGACTAAACTCGCAGTCCAGCTGATTATTCTGCTGCCTCTCATTGGGGCAGTCTTACTCGGATTGATTCCTCTTTTTGTTCAAGGATTACGACAGTACAAGACTCTTTTAGGGACACTGGGAACACTGATGGTCGCAGTTCCTTTCGCTCTGACCGTTGCGCTATTTATTCAGGGAGTTGACTCGGCCACAGTGGCCTCTATGTATACTTGGATGGGGGCGGGAGATTTTTCGGTCAGTATCGCGTATCGCGTTGATCAGCTGTCGCTGATTATGACATTGGTTGTAACAGGTGTTGGAGCGTTGATTCACTTATATTCCATCGGGTATATGGCTGAGGATCGTTCGTTCTGGAAATTCTTTTCCTACCTCAACCTGTTCATCTTTATGATGCTAAATCTCGTTCTGGCCGATAATCTACTGCTCATGTTTCTGGGCTGGGAAGGTGTCGGACTCTGCTCCTATCTTCTTATTGGATTTTGGTATGAAGAGCAGAAAAACAGCGCGGCAGCAAGTAAAGCGTTCATCGTCAATAGGATCGGTGATTTTGCATTTCTAATTGCAATGTTCATCTTGGTGAAAGAGCTTGGAAGCCTTAATTTTGGCACAGTTCTGTCGGGGGCCGAAATGATGTCGGATGTTATGATTGCATCGGTGGTGTTTCTTTTGTTTTTAGGCGCTACTGGAAAAAGTGCTCAGATTCCTTTATTTGTCTGGCTTCCAGATGCCATGGCAGGGCCCACACCAGTCTCTGCGCTCATTCATGCTGCGACTATGGTCACAAGTGGACTCTACTTATTAGCTCGACTATCACCGCTTGTTTTAATGGCCCCTGAGGTGATGACTGTAATTGCGATTCTGGGAGCGCTCACTGCGATTGTGGCCGCGACAGTTGCATTGACGCAGACCGATATCAAACGCGTCCTTGCTTACTCAACGGTCTCTCAATTAGGATATATGTTTATGGCAGCGGGCGTTGGTGCATTCTTCGTGGCTATTTTCCATGTCGTGACGCATGCATTCTTCAAAGCATGTTTATTTCTTGGCTCTGGCAGTGTTATTCATGGAATGCATCATGTTGAACATGATCTCAAACAAAAAGGTTATGAGGGATCATTTGATGCTCAGAACATGAAATTAATGGGCGGGCTTAAACAATATTTGCCCGTTACGCGATGGACCTACCTGCTATCTACTCTGGCCATTGCTGGCATCCCGTTGACGGCTGGATTCTTCTCTAAGGATGAAATTCTTTTCAAAGCGTTTGAATATGGATACGACGGTCACCCCTATGCCTCGTTTGTATGGATTGTGGGATTGATTACGGCATTATTGACCGCCTTTTATATGATGCGTTCCTACATGCTGACGTTTGAGGGTAGTTCTCGGTGGCCGATGAAGGATCAGATTCATCCACATGAATCTCCTGCCACGATGACAATCCCTCTGGTGATTTTGGCAGGGCTGTCCATGATCGGCGGTGCAATTGGATTTCCAAAAGTAGCCAAAAAAATTGGCTTATCTAATTGGATCCATGATTATTTGGTAGGACATGGCGATCATTTAGGCCCAGTGGCCGAACCAGATGTTTCTGCTCATGTGGGCATCGCAACCGAAATCGGATTGATTCTTCTTGGTGCCATGATTGCAGTTGTTGGGGTGATGTGGGCGTGGCGCTTTTTTGCAAAATATGAACTCGGTGGAGATGAACTGATTCGTAGTAGATTTGGAGCCGCATATCAATGGATGCAGTCAAGTTATTACTGGGATAAGTTCTATGACCGCTTAATTGTGCGGCCTATCATTGGAGCTGCACAGAAAGCACTCGCCCCGTTTGATAGGCACATTGTTGATGGACTAGTCAATACCGTTGGCCGTTTGTCCATGATTTTTAGCTGGATGTTTAGTCGTCTTCAGACAGGCGTTGTCCAGAATTATGCCCTTGCTATCGTTTTAGGAGCGGTTATTATTATTGCTCTGTTTCTGTTTTAATCGTGTGAGTCATTAGTATGGAGTTTGAAAACCTGTTAACCGCGATCATTTTCCTACCATTGGTAGGATCGCTGTTGATGCTCTTTGCGCCGAGTGATCGTTCGGTTAAATGGTTTGCACTCATCATCACTGTTGGCGCTTTTTTCCTCTCATTACCGCTGTGGTTCGGATTTGATGTCGTCAATGCCGCAGAATTGCAATTTCGCGGCTTTGAAATACCTCTGATTTCTGAGAGTCTTGATGTGCGTTATATGATTGGGATTGATGGTCTCAGTTTACTACTTGTCCTGTTAACCACATTTCTGGGTCCTATCATTGTTTTGTGTTCATGGAATTACATCACACAGAGCACAAAAGCCTATTATAGTTTATTACTTATCCTCCAGACAGGGATGACGGGAGTATTTTGTGCGTTTGACGTTCTTTTATTTTACATTTTTTTCGAGTTAACACTGATCCCGATGTACTTTCTCATCGGGATTTGGGGAGGCGAGAGACGCATCTATGCCGCCATCAAATTTGTCATCTACACGATGGCGGGGTCTCTGCTGATGTTAGTTGCAATTTTATATTTGGGATATGCTGCAGGCCATGCGGTCAATGATGGGGTCTTTACCACCAACTACTTCAAGTTATTGGAGTTTGATGTTCCTATTGGAACGCAATCCTGGCTGTTTGTTTTGTTTGCGTTTGCCTTTGCAATCAAGGTTCCTATTTTCCCATTTCATACATGGCTCCCTGATGCTCATGTGCAAGCACCAACGGGGGGGTCAGTCGTTTTGGCAGGGATCCTGCTTAAGATGGGTACCTATGGTTTAATTCGTTTTTGCCTCCCCTTTTTCCCAAGCGCAGCTGCTTCATACACTTTGTTGATTGGTATTTTTGCGGTCATCGGGATTGTGTATGGGGCTTTAGTTTCCAGAGCACAGAGTGATGCGAAAAAATTAGTTGCTTATTCAAGCGTCAGTCACTTAGGATTTGTAGTTCTTGGAATTTTTGCATTGACTCTTGAGAGCCTTCAGGGGGCCATCATTCAGATGATCAATCATGGTATTTCCACGGGTACCTTATTTTTGATTGTAGGAATGTTATATGAGCGGCGCCATACACGTTTGATGGCCGATTATGGAGGAATTGCTAGATCTGTGCCAGTGCTGACATTTTTTATGGTTCTCACCATTTTGGCAAGTGCAGGACTTCCTGGGCTGAATGGATTTGTTGGAGAGTTTTTGATTTTGGTGGGAGCGTTTAGTAGCGATGCGCAGGGGATGCAGACACTCGCAGTTATTGCAACCACTGGAGTCATTCTCGCTGCAGTCTATTTGCTATGGATGCTCAGTCGAATGTTTTTCGGCCCGTTGACGTTGGACGCAAACCGTGTAATGCCAGATTTAAATTTTAGAGAATTAGTGATTCTTGTTCCAATGGCCTTGTTAATGATCATTCTTGGATTGATGCCTCAGCCATTTCTTAAAGTCAGTGAGCCCGTTGCGGATCAACTATTGAAAGTGATTGAGAAAAAACGTGCACTTACAGAAAGTGACGATCCTAATGTGCACCGTATGTATGAATTGTATGATCAAATGGCACCTAGCGCCTCACCTGACCCAGCATTGAAACCGTAAATTCCATTGTTATGATATTTTATAGAATAAAATTCCTACTTGTCTTTTTGGTGGTTCTGAGTGCCCCGATGGATCTGCTTGGTCAGGAAGTCGAAACTGTCATTGACTCGTTCCACGAATCTTCTGAGACAAAGGAGGAGGACATTAACGATTCAGATAGCCAAGAGTATGATGATGCAAGCGTGCTTCCGCCATTATGGTTAGTTGCTCCGTTTGCACTTCTTCTGCTGATGATTGCCACTGGTCCACTTTTCTATTCGCATCATTGGCACAACCACTACCCAAAATATGCAGTCATTCTTGGAGCGCTTGTGACGCTCTATTATCTCGTTGTTCTACAAGATGGCTATTCAATGCTCCATGCACTTCAGGAGTATCTTTCATTTATTGCACTTGTCGCTTCTTTATTTATTGCAGCGAGTGGAATATTTTTGAAAGTCAATGCGAGGGGCACTCCACTTGTGAATGTCTCAATTCTTTCTATTGGGGCGGTCATTGCAAATTTGATTGCAACCACAGGCGCAGCCATGCTCTTTATCCGTCCGTATATGCGCTTAAATAAAGGAAGGTTAAAAGCCTATCATATTGTTTTCTTTATCTTCATTGTTGCCAATGTTGGTGGCGCGATGACACCCATTGGTGATCCACCATTGTTTCTCGGGTTCCTTCGTGGAGTCCCTTTCTTCTGGACTGCTGTCAATCTCTGGTACGTCTGGGCGCCGACGCTAGTTGTACTACTCCTTATTTTCTATGTCATTGACTCACGAAATAAAGCCGAGTCAATGACCGATATTTCCTCGGGCAAAACCATTGAGATTCAGGGTAACCGTAGTTTTATTTTTGTTGTGATCATCGTGATTTCTGTGTTTATCGACCCCAATGTAATTTCAGCTCTAAAAGGAACCCGCCTGGATTTGGTGGGAACCTATCATCTTCCCTTTGGAATCAGGGAAATTATCATGTTCTCTATGTGTATTCTGGCCTTCAAATTTTGTGATAAAGAGGCACTTAAAAAGAACGAGTTCACATTTGAACCCATTCGTGAAGTTGGGTGGTTATTTTTGGGTATCTTTGCCTGTATGGTTCCTGCATTGGCATTGATCTCGAATTTTGCATCTGAGAATGCGAGTGGACTGAATGCAACGACCTTCTACTGGGGCACTGGTATTTTGTCGGGGGTTCTGGATAATGCACCGACCTATCTAAATTTTCTTGCCGCTGCGATGGGTAAATTCGGATTAGACATCAATGTTGCCTCTGAGGTGACTGCATTTGCTCTTGATAAGGAGAACACCTATTTATATCTATCTGCCATTTCTGTTGCTGCTGTTTTCTTTGGAGCGATGACCTACATTGGGAACGCACCAAATTTCATGGTGAAAGCCATTGCCGAATCCAATGGCGCGGATGTTCCATCGTTTGTCGGTTACCTTGTGAAGTATGGCTTAACCATTTTGTTACCAGTTTACGCGGTGGTATGGCTGATCCGTTATAGTGGCTGGGTATTTTAACAACCATCAATAGAATCCTTGAATTAATGAGTCAAACCCCTTTAGATCAGGACGAACTCAACAAAGCCTTGGCGCTTCTCCAAGATTGGAAACATAAAAATGATCGTCTGGTCAAGACATTCAAATTTGCTGATTTTCGTGAAGCGATTGCATTTATCGTACACATTTCATTTTACGCCGATAGCATAGATCATCATCCTATCGTCATTAATGTCTATAACTCTGTGAGTATTGAACTGACAACTCATAGTGTTGGCAATAAGGTGACCTCTCTGGATGTAGTACTGGCAAAATCGATTGAGAAAATCGCGAGCACCCAGTAAGGCTTTCAATGGAGATTTCGCGAGCGTTTGACACAATTTTGGTAGATCTTACGGGAGGAGCATCCATCATATGGCTTTCTCTAATGGGAGTCGTCGTTCTTGTATGGGATATTTTTCGTAATGATGCTCTGCCAATTCCGTGGATTTCGGCAGTGGCTGTACTGGTTGCTCTTGGTTATGAGTTGCTAAAGATTGGTGATCCATCGTCGACTGTTTTTTTCTCACTGATTCAGACCGGCGGTGAAGCATCGTTTATCAGTATGATTATCCTGATAAGTGCACTTGGCTCAATTATTCTGTGTGTTCCATACCTTAAAGCCATTAAACGGAGTTATGGTGAAATTTATGCTTTGATACTTTTTGCCACCAGTGGGATGCTGATGTTAGGGACCGCGAATAATATGGTAACCGTCTTTGTTGGTCTTGAAACCATGTCTATAGCACTCTATATCCTCACGGGCGTGGTTCGCAGTGACGAGGGGGCATTAGAGAGTGCGCTGAAGTATTTTCTGTTGGGTGCTTTTTCCACTGGATTTTTCCTCTATGGCATTGCACTCATCTATGGTGCTACGGGCACGATGTACTTTTCGGAGTTCGCGGTTGGCTACTCTACAGGTGATTTACGTTCGTTGTTTTGGGTTGGTGTTGGACTTTTTTTGGTCGGATTTATGTTTAAGGTTGGTGCTGTTCCTTTTCATATGTGGACTCCTGATGTCTACCAAGGTGCACCGACTCCATTAACGGGGTTTATGGCAACCGCGTCAAAGGCCGCTGCATTTGCTGCTTTGATTCTTGTACTATACCACGGGATAGGGGCTTTGGATCTAGGAGGGGCTAACTGGCAGTTTGCACTTGCAATGATTGCACTTGTGACGGTTATCATTGGAAACATCCTCGCATTGACTCAGGACAATGTCAAGCGAATGCTGGCATACTCCTCTATTGCTCACGCAGGATATATCCTCATCGCGCTGGCCGCAGGAACCGGTGAAGCTTACGCTGGGGCTGTGTATTATTTATTGATTTATGCGTTGATGAATATTGGTGCCTTCGGTGCAATATCATTATTGGAATGGGATGGAAAAGAAGGCCGAACTCAAACGCTGGACTCTCTTGCAGGAATTGGATTCAAGCGGCCGTTAATTGGCATTACGATGGCGATCTTTATGTTTAGTTTAACAGGGTTTCCACCACTTGGAGGTTTTTTTGGTAAACTTGCCGTTTTTGCACCAGCGGTGAATGCTGGATTAACATGGTTGGCCTTGATTGGTATCGCTGCAAGTGTTTTTTCAGGGTATTATTACTTGCGGGTATTGTATGTATTTTGGATGAAGCCGGCGATTGATGCTGATCCTATAGTTCAATCTCGTTCTTTTCCAATACCGCGGTCGTCCTCCATCGTGCTCGTGATGTGTGCTATTTTGCTATTGGGTATTGGTCTGATTCCTGGGGTTAGAGATTTAACTTTATCATTTTTTGTCTAATACTGATTAGCGGTAATAATGCGCTCATTGGTTCAAGAACTACTTCCACATGCTCCAAAGATCGGGCTGTTTGTCACGCCTGAAATACCATCAAAGCGACTGAAAGGGGCGACCAAAGACTATGCAAAAAAGATCCATCCAGAGGATATTATTGCCCTGTATGATGGAACGTTTCTCGGTAATGGTAGAGACGGTGCAATCTTTTTGGAGGATCGATTTGTTTTCCAAAACTCGGATATTGAGTCGGCTCAGACGATTCGTTACTGTGATATTGTTTTTGTTGAGTCACATCAATCCATGATGCGCGGATCTTATATTAACATTGAAGTGAACCGGGGACGAGCCACATTTTCAGTGAAACTTGATCTATCTAAGCATCCTGGAAGCATGAAATACATAGAAAAACTATTTCAAAAACTGATGATAGTACCAGAGAGCACGGACGCTCAGCAAACAGACTGGGACGCGGTTATAGGAGCCCTTGACGTTCTTCATGCCAAAGGTCAACTCACCGAATCAGATCATCAGCGGCTCATTAAATTGTGTTCTAGATAGCTCAACATCATTAATGAACAATTTCCACGATAGACAGTTACAATCATAAACTTACATTTTATACTCATGGCTTTTGAACTTCCCAAACTACCCTATACTCACGCTGCACTGGAGCCTTATATTGATGCGAGGACAATGGAAATCCACCATGGAAAGCATCATCAGGCTTATACAACCAATTTGAATAAGGCCTTAGAAGGTTATCCTGATCTACAAAGCCAGTCTATTGAGGATCTTCTACGAGGTTTTGTAAGACTTCCTAATGAAGTTAAGGGTGCTGTCCGCAATAACGGAGGCGGATATGCGAATCACAATCTTTTTTGGACTGTACTTGGACCGAATGGCGGTCAACCTCCATCTGGTGATTTAGCATCTGCGATTAACAGCGTCTTCGGTTCATTTGAAACGCTCAAATCAAAATTCTCTACCGCGGCAGCGACACAATTTGGAAGTGGCTGGGCATGGCTCGTGGTTGACGGCAGTGGAGCATTAGATATATACTCTACGCCCAATCAGGATAGCCCCTACATGCAAGGCCATATTCCGATATTGGGATTAGATGTATGGGAGCATGCCTATTATCTGAACTACCAGAATCGTCGTCCTGATTATGTGTCCGCGTTTTGGAATGTTGTGAATTGGGATCAGGTTGCCAAGAATTTTGCTGCGGCCACCGACTAGCCCAATGTGTTGGGGCATTATTTTATCTCTCTGACTCCTTCCAGTTGCAGTCGGCTTGATCGTTAATCTGGAGACAGGAAATTTGATCAGTGTAGGTCGCTGTGCACTTACTCTGGCATCACTTGAGGCCGATCAATAGTTGTAGATCTATTGATGAAAAATGGTCAGCTGTGTTGGAACATTGTATATCTTCTGGTGTCCATGTGCTGACTAAATCGTCTTGGTTAATGCTTGACAATGTGTACGGGGATGGCTATATGGTTTCTTGTTCAACATAGTTCAAGGCTATGATGTATCAGGTATTCATTACAACGAATATTAAATTCAATGTAGAATCAAGATGCGCTGATTCCACAGTACACTAGATGATAAGGCACGACATTTATTATATTTGAAAGAACCTTTTAATGACTCTACAAGAAGTATTTAATCAGTGGCGTATAGAGCTAAGGGCATGTACAGAAATAACTTTCCCATCTTGTTCTGAAAAAGATCTTGTAGATTTCCCCAACTTACACCTTTGTGGGATAAATATCATAGTTCCAGTGGGGTAACTCTTTGCCATAAACAAGGTTTAGATTCTTCATCTGTTGTTTGCTGATCTTGATTCCCGTTTCATACTGTTTGGTGACTCGGACGGCATCTACTTTGAGCCCTGACTTATCGGTTGTGGTGATGATATAATTCATCATGGTTTGAAAAGAGTCGAGTGGGCGTCCTCGCCAGTTTAAACTGATTGCACTAAATAAGCGATGTTCAATCGGATTCCACTTACTTGAACCCGAGGGATAATGTGCTACGGTTACCTGCACTTGAAACCGGTCACCAATCTTTTTTTGTAGAAAATACTTCCATGCTTTTGCTCGGTTGCTATTGGATCCACCACAGTCGGCTAAGATGATCAACCGATTGGCATTCGGATACCGTGTTTTTCCCTCGGTGGAGAACCACTTCGCAATGCAATCTACCGCGAACTCTGGGGTATCTTTGGAATCTCCAAGATAGATGGATCCACGGTGAGCGTTACGATCGTAGATTCCGTAGGGGACGGCTTTTCCCTCGGCGTAGGAGAGGAAGTCATGATCATTGACTGGTATGGGCTTTTTGGACCAGTTCCCCCCTGCATTGATGAACCATCCGATGAGTTCTTTCTTTTTTGTATCCACGCAAATCATCGGAATGTCGTTGACTTGACAATAGAGTATCAATGCAAAGATGATTTGGAATTGCTGATCTCGTCCAGGTGGAGAGGGACGACTCAGGCATTTACGGTTCTTGCGTACAGAATAACCAAGACTACGTAAGGTTTTTCTCACGGTTGAAGCACTCACATGATATCTCTCTTTGTGTAACTGTCTAGCGATCTTGCGTGGGGAACGATAGGTCCAAAACAAGCCTTCACCCATCGGGCTACCGGCGGTTTCAAATTCCATCAATTCTTCTAACCGCTGGATATACCCGTCGTTTTTTTTTCAATTGAAGGTCTGCCGCCGCCCACGTTTCGAATGCGATCGGGGTCAATATGACCGGAATTCAGTTCTATGCGCCCCTTGTGGACGGTCTTACGACTGATTCCCAGCAAGCGCTCAACACGCAGGTCGCCTCCATATCCCCATAACTGAGAGAGCATACCTGCGAACAGGCGACGATGTTTTTCATGGAGCAAGCTGTAAAACAATGCGATGATCTTTGAGTTGTTCAGATCTGCTTCAATGGATGCAGGTAGGCTCTTGTCTTGAAATTGCATCCGTCGCGTATTCAGCTGTCGTTTGTAATGAACAGGATCTGGTGAGCAGTAGATCTGTTTTCCCTGAAAGCAGATCCGATGGAGTTGTTGGTCGTGGACAAGTTTGCCCAATGCGTTTGCCGTACGAACCTTCAGGATCACATCAAGCTCAGCGCTGCGATAGCCTAATGGAGACGACGCAACCAACTCCTTCAGGGTCTTGGACAGGGTGCCGTGATGGGAGAATCCAATGTCATTGTAAAACCAAAGCCCGTGGGCATCAAACTCTGGAATCGTCCGCAGTGTGTAATACATTCCACGGTGAGAATAGCTGGACAGGTAATCTAACTCGTTGAGTTTACGATACAGTGTACGGTGGGAACAATCGCCAAATTCAGAGGATAATTCGGAAATGGTGGCGATGCCTTTGCGTTGCAAGACCAGAGCCAACGCGTTGGAGGTAAATCGGGGAGCGTTCATTAGAAAAGTCATAGTTAGGATTAAAAAATAATATAACTGACAGATCAAATAAAAGATTCATTACGGTCCGACGATGATCGTATAGGGGGCCAAACCTGCAACAGGCAAGGATTAAAAGGAGTTAATATAAGGTTTGGAGCGGTAAAAGGCGAGATAGAGAACGATCTGCTCTTCAACTTAAATGAATGGATTCAACCGAATGAAGCAAGAAAAGAGAGATATGAAAATTTGAAAAATAGGATTATATTGAATTAAATGAGAAAGTTATTTTTAAACATGCCCTAAGAACTGCTGATCTTAGCGTGGAACGCGCCATTGGTACAAAATTTGAGGAGATATGTAGGATTTTTCTGTTACATGACAGTGCCTACCAAGACATCTATGAGTCCGTTGAGCCTTATTCACAATGGGCACAGAGCAAAGGGATACTAAGGCCAGATCAGGGCATTGACCTTGTTGCCAAAATTAAGGGGCATGAACGTGATGTTGCCATTCAATGTAAATTCTATAAGGAAGGATATAAACTATCAAAGAAAGATATTTATAAATTTTTGTCAGACTCCTCACGTAGGTTTTTCAGTCAGAGAATTCTTATTGATTCAACGGGAGTCCCTTTAACCTCCACTGTTCAAAATATCCTGTCTCATCAAGATCCTAAATTATTTCGGATAGGGTTACACGATCTACTGGATAGCGATATCAATTGGGAGCAGTATATCAGAACTAACGAGATAGTCGTTGAGGCGCCCAAAACGCCTTATGATCATCAGAAAGAGGCGATTGCAAAAGTGAAGACTGGGCTATCGGTGAAAGGGGCGCGTGGTAAAATGATCATGGCATGTGGTACGGGTAAAACATTTACATCGCTTCGTATCGCAGAGGAACTGGTTGGAGTAGGTGGACGAGTGCTTTATTTAGTGCCCAGTTTATCATTGATGTCTCAAACGATTCGAGAGTGGACAAGAGATTCAAGGATTTCTCTCCGCTACTACGCGGTGTGTAGTGATCACCAAGTCGTACAAAAAAGTAGGTCGCAGGATGATAGGATTGATTTGTCCGTCTTAGATATGCCATACCCTGCAAACACTGACGCGTCTAAGTTGGCAGACCGTGTCGGTGGTGCTTCTCCAAATCAAATGACCGTTGTATTTGCGACTTACCAATCCATAGAGGTGATTGAGAAAGCCCAGAAGCGCCATGCACTTGCTGATTTTGATCTGGCGATCATGGATGAAGCCCACCGTACTGCAGGTGACAGAAACACGACGAATGATAAAAAAGACAGTGCGTTTGTGAAAATCCACGAACAGGATAGTGTCCGATCGGATCGTAGACTTTATATGACCGCCACTCCAAAAATCTACTCTACGAGTGCAAAAGATAAAGCGAATCAGGAGGGCATAATCATCTATTCAATGGAAGATGAACAAGTCTTTGGACCTGTTCTGTATGAAATCTGTTTTGGATCTTCGGTAGAGCAAGAGTTGTTATCGGATTATAAAGTGATCATACTGGAAGTACCAGGGGATGCAGTGGCAAAGGAGTCCTCGCGAATCATGGAGAAGCACGATATTTCTCTTGATGAAGCTGGGAAGCTCACTGGATGTTATCGGGCTATTGCAAAACTGGATCATCAAGAGTTTGGCGATGACTTGATTCCAATGAGACGAGTGATCGCCTATTGTAGAAAGATTTCTATTTCTGAGAAAGTTGCCAAGATTTTTCCGGCTCTTGCGGAAGAATTCAATGATAGGCAGAAGACGGAGAATGGTGTAATCAACCAAAAAATTGAAGTGCGGCATATTGATGGGAAACACCAGGCTGTAGAACGGAATGAGAAATTAAATTGGCTGGAGTCAGTCAATCCTCAGGATCATACTTGTCATGTCTTGACAAATGTCAGGTGTTTATCTGAAGGCGTAGATGTCCCAGCTTTTGATGCCATAATGTTTCTGCATCCTCGTAAGAGTCAAGTGGAGGTTGTCCAAGCTGTAGGGCGTGTGATGAGAAAGAGTCAGCACAAAAAGATGGGGTATATCATATTGCCAGTGGTGATCCCAGTAGGGAGTGATCCTGTTGTGGAACTCAACAACAATAAAACGTTTGAGGTGGTCTGGCAGGTCTTAAATGCCATTCGCATCATGATGAGCGCTTTGATGCGCTGATCAATTTGTTGGAGCGGGGAGAGACAGGTGATCGGTTAGGCATTATTTCATTAAGTGATTGGACCCGTAACTCCCCCAATCCAGATGGGATTATTAAGTCAAATCCTGAAAAAGAAAACCCTCAGTACATTCAGGGGGAGATTCCATTTGAGTTCCTTGATGCGTTGAAATCAAAAATCGTCCATAAGTGCGGAGATCGCAAGTATTGGTCGGTATGGGCGGTGGATATAGCGGATATAGCCAAAAAACATATTGATAGGATCAGAGGATATATCCAGGATCATGCCAATGCAAAGAAAGTTTTTGATGATTTTCTAATTGAGTTATGGGATGACTTAAATGACGGGATCACTGAAGAGGATGCCATAGAAATGGTTGCCCAACATATCATCACCCGCCCTGTATTCAGGGCGCTTCTTGGAGACTCAAAATTTGTGGATCAGAACCCAATCAGTAAGGCCATAGATAAACTACTCAAAGTTTTAGCGCCCTCCAACATAGAGACCGAAGTAGAGTCTCTTGAAAAATTCTATGAAAGCGTTGCAAACCGAGCGAAGGCTGCGGATACCAAAGAGAAAAGACAGGGTCTCTTGGTTGAGTTATACGACAGTTTCTTTTCCAAGGCATTCAAGAAAACTGTTGGTAGGCTTGGGATTGTTTACACCCCTATAGAGTTGTTGATTTCATTCTAAACTCAGTGAATGATGTACTTCAAGATGAGTTTGGAAAGACGCTTTCTTCTAAGGGAGTTGAGATTCTTGATCCATTCACTGGCACAGGAACATTCATCACGCGCATGATTGAAAATGATTTGATTGATAAAGAGGCATTGCCCCATAAGTATCGCCATCAAATCCACGCGAATGAAATTACGCTACTGGCCTATTACATTGCAGCGGTGAATATTGAAGACGCCTATCATGCAATGGTAGGGACCGATGCGTACGAGCGTTTTCCTGGGATCATTCTGACCGATACGTTTGAGATGCAGGATAAAAAAGACGAGATTGCCGAACTCATGGTTGATAATTCCGAGCAGCGCAAGCGGCAGAAAGCGTCTCAGATCCGTGTGATCGTTGGAAATCCTCCATGGAGTGCCGGGCAAAAAAGCCAGAATGATGCGGCGCAGAATCAGTCCTATCCGATACTTAACCAAAGGGTTGAAGATTCGTATGCAAGCAATTCTAATGCGGGTCTAAAGAGAAATCTCTATGACAGCTACATCTTAGCGCTCCGTTGGGTATCCGACCGAATTGAAAAAAGTGGAGTCATCGGCTTTGTGACCAACTCCAGTTGGCTGGATGGCAATGCGATGGATGGGATGCGGGAATGCTTGGAGGATGAATTCAGTTCAATTTATGTTCTGAACTTAAAGGGAAATCTGCGCACTCAGGGAGAACGGTTACGCACAGAAGGTGGAAATGTGTTTGGGGTTAGAACTGCAGCGTCTGTACTCTTACTTGTCAAAAACCCATCCCAGAAATCCTGCCACATTAGATATTACGACATTGGGGATTACCTGAGTGCTAACGAAAAGCTCCAGAAACTCAATGAATTAAAAAGTATAACGGGCATCATCGGTCAATGGATAAAAATCAAACCCGATGTTCACCATGACTGGCTCAATCAGCGGGATGCTGGATTTGAGAAGTTCATGGCACTGGGGGATAAAAGGGGCACGTCAAAGGATGTGATTTTCAAGAATTACTCGCTGGGGGTTGGGACGAATCGTGATGCATGGTGCTATAACTATTCAGAGACAGCTCTACGTCTAAATATTCAGTCCATGATTCGATTTTATGAAAGTGAGCGTCAACGACTCTTGGAACATGACACGCAGGGACGCAGGTTATCATTTCAAGAGATGACGGATTTTGTGAATAATGATAAAACCAAGATTAGTTGGACAAGGGCTCTGAAGAATGATTTTGCTAAACATAAAGCGTTGTCCATAGACGAAGGGCGGGTAACGATAGCCCATTATAGACCCTTCACAAAAACCCACATGTTTTTTAGCCGACGGCTAAATGAATGTGTCTTGCAAATGCCTCAGATCTTTCCGCATGAGGAAGCGGAGAATAAAGTGATCTGCGTGACGGGAAGGGGAGAAACAGTCAACTTTTCCTCTCTGATGCTAAAATATATCCCAAATCTTCATACAATCTCGTCAGGCCAGTGTTTTCCGCGCTGGTTGTACCGTAAGCCCACTACGGATCAAGGATCGCTCTATGCCAGCGAAATTACAAGCGCATATCTTCAAACTGATCGCTACGGCTACATACGTGAAAGCGCCATTTCGGAGACTGCCTTGAGTGCATTCAGTAAACAAATTGCCCCCCCCCATTTTTTCGGATGATGATCTATTCTTCTATATCTACGGTGTCCTTCATGTCCCGTCCTATCGGGAAAAATATGCGGCCAATCTCAGCAAAGAACTCCCCCGAATCCCATTACCCAAAAATTCTGAGCAGTTCTGGGCACTTGCCGAAGCAGGACGAAAGCTTGGAGACCTCCATGTTGACTATGAGGACGCTAAAGAATACCCAATCGACTTTGAACGCGGGGGATGGGAGCCAAACGATGAAGTTAACTCAGAGGAGTGGTTTCGGGTCGTGAAGATGAAACACCCTGGAACAGGACGCAATAAAGACCGAACCCAAATTATCTACAATGATTATATCACGATTCAGAATATCCCCGAAGAAGCCTATGACTATGTGGTCAATGGTAAAAGTGCCATCGCATGGGTGATGGAAAGACAAGGTGTGAAAACGGATAAAGATAGCCAGATCGTAAATGATGCCAACCGGTTTGCGATTGAAACCATGAAGGATCCAGCCTATCCGCTCAGGCTACTTGCCAAGGTGATTACCGTGAGCCTGGAAACCATCACAATCGTTGATGGACTTCCGAATATTGACTTTTCGTCTGATGCAGCCACTTAGCAAAACAATTGTCAATCATGTGATGCTAAACATTATCTCCACTCGTTACAGCAATTATATCCCGTTCTGACTCAATAATTATATAATGTCCACCGATAATCGCTTCAAGAAAGTTACCGAACCACTTAACGAACAAGAAAAGTTCTTCGTTGCTTCTTTTGAAAAACAATATGAGAACGCTGAATTAAAGCTCATTCAGTTGAAGAGCGCCCCTCATTTTTTGATGATGAAGGGTTCCTGCGTGTGAGGTTTGTTTATACGTCTGACGGAGAACTTGATATTGATCGTTCTATGGAATTTACACTACTCATTCGCCCACTACTTCATGAAATGAATGAAAAAAGATTAATTGTTGATTCCTACATTGAGTACGAAGACTACCTTGAAAATACTCCTAAGGAAGAATTAGTCATCTAATAAGACTGCGTATTCAGGCTGGTCTGATCTCTTGGAAGTAAGGCAGCGCGCAACGGTGTTTCGTTGATGATAAGCGAGATACAGTCTTTGGTTCTAACTGATCACTTTTGATGTAATGGGTCCATGTTCGTGATAGATTTCAATACGAACCCATATCATGTTGGTGTCAATTTAATAATATCTTCGTATGGTTGTATAGCCATGAAAATTGAAGACTTATCACGCTTAGCCAATTTGACGAGGTGAATGAATCCCCTACATCTGATTAGAACTGCAAGGAAGTTAGGCCGAGGTGGAAAGCCTCAACAAGCTGATCTCCGTAGGGCAAGCAGTACAGCATACTACGCTATGTTTCACTGCGTGGCCAATGCATATGCAGATGGATTGATTGGTACTAATTCTAAAACAAGAAACAAGACCGCGTGGAAATATGCTTACCGTTCTATCGTTCATACCAAGGTCGCTCAATGCTGTAAAAGAACAGATTTAATGATCCAATTTCCTCTATCTATTCAGAAATTTGCTGAAATATTTTTGAAACTTCAATCCATCAGATACGATGCCGATTATGATCCTGATGTACGGCTTATTCGTTCCGAAGTATTGAAAGATATTACACACGCTGAGATGGCAATCATTGGTTTTAAGAAGTCCAAACTGCCCAAACGTAAGGCTTTTGTCGCATTCGTAACTGCGAATTTACGCAAATCTATCGCATGATGAATTAATTAGTGTAATCTGATGAAGCTTTACACCGAAATATGATCAAAGGTTAGAATTGAGACTAAATGCATTATGATTGCGTTTCTGGATGGTATTATTTCGTGTAAGTGTCGCTTGTGACGCTCTTGGATAAAGCTACTTTCCAAAGAGCAAGGTGTTCTTCTGTGAGTGCAATCATTTGTAGAAGTCAAATCAACTGTCTGGAAGTTGATCATAATACCTATAGCTGTGAGCGACAGCTGGAGCTGCAAAAAGGGGCTTCACTAAGGCCCAATTCTCTTTGAACACATCAGAGTTAATGTAGGCATTCAGGCATGATTCAGACTCCCATTCGCTGTATGTGGTGACAATAGTAGCACAGTTAACGTCAACCCAAAGACCCAATCTAAGGCATCCAGAAGCTTGCTGAATTCTGGGAGCAATTTTCTTGAATCGCCTGTGAAATACAGGGCCAGCATCCGACTTGAGTGTCAATCGGACAAGTCTAATCAGCATGAGCAGAAATTGCTTGGTTGAGTAAGTCGCGTAGATCGCGCGCGGCATCGGCCGCAGCTGAATGAAAATGGATAGATTCGGAAGCGTATAGAATACTCCGACTGCTATTGACCAACACAAGTCCCCTTGAAGTCGCTACTTGACCAACAGCATCCAAATCACCTCCCTGAGCTCCTATACCTGGAATCAGAAATGGTGTCTCTGGATAGTCCGCACGAAGACGACACAATTCTATTGGATTTGTAGCACCGACCACAAATCCAATAGATCCCGCCGAGCTTTTGTCCAAGCTGTCAGCTAACTCAGCAACATGTTTGTACAGAGGTTGATCATTGATCTTAAGTGATTGAAAGTGGTGACCACTTGAGTTAGATGTTCTAACGAGAATAAATGCCGCACGATCTGGATAGGCTAAAAATGGACTGATCGCGTCTGAGCCCATATAAGGAGACACTGTGCACGCATCGGCATTGAGATAATCAAACATGGTAGAGGCATACTTGGAAGCAGTGTTGCCGATGTCACCACGCTTACCGTCAACAAGACAAATTTTATTCTTTGGAATTAAATTGATCGTGGTTTTCAAAACATCAAAGCCATCCTTTCCAAGCACCTCGTAGAATGCAGAGTTGAGTTTATAGGCACATGCATAGGGAGCCGTGGACTCAATGATCGCTTCATTAAATGCCACAACCGCAGAGGCAGCTGACTCAAATTTTTGACGAAGAAATTTTGGGATCTTGTCTAAATCGGGGTCTAAGCCAACACAGACGATACCGCCAGTTTCATTTTGGGCATTTCTCAAACGTTGAATGAAGTCAAGGTGCATTCTCACATATAAGAAGTCATTCTAAAATACGCATAATCATCACGTAAATCTCAAGTCACACTTGATTTAAGATCATAAACAACCCCCCTCAGAAGAGACGACTATCTGAGTGAATGATTCATAAAAAATCCAATCAGATGCCTATTTTTAGTAAATTGTAGATGACGGCCCTTGATTCAAGAGCGCCCAACCATCACCCTCTCAACCGTTAATATGTCTATAGCATCACAAATCCTGACGAAGCCCTCGTTGAGCCTTGGCATTGAAGAAGAATATCTGATTGTAGACCGTGAAACTGGGACACTCATCCGTGAGGCATCATCCCAAATGCTCAAAGATGCCCGAAAAGCCATGGGTGAGCAAGTATCACAGGAATTTTTTCAATCACAAATTGAAGTTGGAACCGCCGTCTGCAAGACCGTTCAAGAGGCGCGCGAAGAACTCAAACAGCTACGCGGTACTGTGTCTGATGTCATTAAACCCTACGGACTTGCAATCATTGCCTCCTCCTCTCATCCTCAAGCATCCTACATTACACAGATGCATACCCCCCGTCAGCGCTACGAAACCTTAGCCGAAAATATGCAAAAGATTGCTCAACGCATGGTGATCTGTGGAATGCATATCCATGCAGGAGTTGAAGATAATAACCTGAGGATAGACCTGATGAATCAAGCCACTTATGTCCTGCCACATTTACTGGCGCTGAGCTCATCATCCCCGTTTTGGGAGGGACGAGATACTGGATTGATGTCATATAGAATTGCAGTATGGAATGAATTCCCTCGCACTGGATTGCCAGAACACTTTGAAAGCTATGCAGAAATGGAGCGACATGTAAGCATTTTAGTCCATGCAGGTGTGATTGAGGATAGTTCAAAAATTTGGTGGGATGTTCGCCCAAGTCATCATTTTCCAACGTTAGAAATGCGGATCACGGATGTTTGTACTCGAGTTGATGACGCAATATGTATCGCCGCCTTATATCAATGCTGGCTACATATGCTGTGGCGCCTTCGACGTGAAAATCAACGGTGGAGAAGCTATGCAAATATGCTTCTTTATGAAAATCGATGGCTCGCTCAACGCTATGGTATTGATGGGGAGCTCATTGATTTCGGCAAAGGAGAGATGGTTCCTTATTCTGATTTGACAGAAGAGTTATTGGAGCACATTATGCCCGACGCCGATAGTCTTGGATGCATTGAAGAAGTTGAACATGCCCGAACAATTCTTAAGCGGGGAACTAGTGCTCACTGGCAACGCAAGACCTATCAAGATGCTATTGATAATGGTGCCTCGTCAGACGATGCCATCAAAGCGGTCGTTGACATGCTGATTCAAGAAACAATGAGCGAGATCTGATCAATTTGGCGGAAAGACAGTGAAGCGAATACTATCTCGGGCGATACTTCCGAATATTCCATGTGCGCCAGATAGAGTGGGGAGAGCATTGGGAATCACCCCAGGTCCAAATGCACCATCACCTCCCTGTTGTTGCTCTATTGATCGGACAAAATCCGTCATGTTATTATCAAGAGAATTCACATAGATGATATTGCGCCCGTAGAAATTCACACCAATCCACGGGTAGACCAACTCAATAGTGTTATCTGGAAATTTAATAAAATTACCTTCACTTATGATTGGAGATCCGCCAACAATAAAATCCTCTAACGTCAGATCATCGTCATCTAATTGGTCAAGTACGGTCGGGACTGCGGAAGTCATCTCGGCATCCAAGGCTTGAGTGACGAGCGTAAAGTTACTCTGCTTCTGATCACTCCCACGCCCAGGCGTAACAACGAGCACAAGCTGCTCATCACTGAGATAGGTTCCCGATTCACGTGAAGCACTGATAATTTTTAGAGATGTAGGAATATTTGTTGATCCAGTGATAGGAGTAGGCTGATCAGGGACAATAATCTTGAGTGTGTAGTTAGCACCCGGCTCAATGATATGCTCTTCTCCAAGATACTCATACATCCCTGGCATCTTGTCCATAGGCTCAAGTAATAAATCAGTTGATGCGGTGCTGAGAACAACTTCAGCATTCGAGACCGCGACATCTTTAAACTCATTCGGGAGGTCAGTGGGTGCAAGCTCACTCACTTTGCAAAGAGGCACAGGCTCATTAGCCACAAGCGTGAGCTCTACTACAATTTTGTTGTCTAACACGCTGAAGTCCGATGAATCACATGCGGACACAGACAATAGAACCCCTATCATCAGAAACCATTTCAGCATCAGAAAATCAGGGTAAACGAAAAATTGGGAAGAGGGAACGGGATTTGAGGAATGGTATTTCGAGTGAGCGTTCCATCGTCTTCAAATTCGTTGAATATAAACCAAGTATTTTCTCTGGCATACGCATTGATCACTTGCATCTGTAGTTGATAGTCAGCAAATTTAGCGAGAGATCCACTCCACGTTGCGCCAATGTCCAAACGATGGTATGAAGGGAGTCTAGATTGATTCAAACCTGGAGAGACCAGTAAATTATTCTCGTCCTCCCCATTGATGAGCTCTAGGTCATAAATGGTATAGGTTGCTTCGGGGCGCGTATAGGCCTGACCAGTGGCATAGGTAAATACAGCGCCGAGCTCCCAGCGGCGTGAAATTCTCCATTGGGCAACAATATTTAAGTCATGCAGACGATCATTGCGCGGAATAAACCTCCGAGGTTCCCCGAATGCATCCTGATTAAGCCTTGGAAAAAATCGATCCGTAAACGCTATGGTATAGGCAACAAACCCATTTACCCTTCCACTCTGGCGCGAGATCTGAATTTCCATGCCAGTAGCTCTGCCTTTTCCAAAAACGAATAAATCAGAATACTCCTGACCCGCAAGGCCCGTACCAAATGGATCCAAAACAAAAAGTTGACGCATTGTTCTATGATACAGTTCTGTATCCAAAGTAATGTTATTAAATAGATCACTTTTCACACCGACGATGAACTGATCCCCATAAGCAGGCTCAACCCCATCGCCACTGGTCAACCAGAAGTCAAATCCAGAAAAAACTTCATTACTAATCAGGGTCAAAAACTGAAAATATCGCCCCCCACTGGCCTGAAGACGAAAATTAGAATTGAGCTGATGCTCAAAGGATAACCTGGGCGCCAATGTGAAATGCCCCCCATACCCATAGTACGTTGCACGCAATCCCCCAATAATAGACCAGTCTGGAGTTGGTTTGTATATATCCTGAATATAGACGGCCGCATGTTCAACCCGATTGCGGGTAAAAAACACCTCACGGTCATCAAAAAAATTTGTCAATGGTGCATTAAAAATTCCAGTCCAAAACCCACCCACTATTTCATGTGAGGGCGAAGGATAATACTCAAAATCTGCTCTTACAGAAGTCTCAACTATCCGATTGATCTGTTTGAAATTAGTACCACTAATTCGTGCACTTGGAACAGATTCATACCATGTAGAGGTAATGGTGGCATTGGTAAAGAACTGATTGGACCATAAATGAACCCAACTCCCTGCAACGGTGCGGTTTGCATAACGGAGTTTAATTTCTACTCCGTCAATAAATGTGGACCGGAGATAGTCTGAGCCCGCATAGACTGAGAGGGAGAGTTTATCATTAGTGGATGCATCAAAATTGATTTTTCCATTAATATCATAGAAATAAAATGCTCTGGGAACGGCATCATTATCTCCAGCGACAGCAAGTAGAGGTTCAAGCGTTGAGCGTCTAAGGGCCACCATCCAGGAGCCTCGGGCATATGGTCCTTCGGCAAAAGCTCTGGAGGCAAGGAGTCCTAGGCTAAATTTGCCATGAGTTTCACGACGGTTGCCATCTTTGTTTTGGACATCGAGTACCGAACCTAGAACCCCTCCATACCTCGCGGGAAATCCTCCCTTATAGAGTCGCACATCCTTAATCGCATCTGTATTGAATGTAGAGAAAAATCCAAAGACATGGCTCGGATTATATATTTTTGTACGATCCAATAGAATCAGGGTTTGTCCAGGATCTCCCCCACGGATGTATAATCCGCTTGAATAATCTGAGGCCTGAGCAACCCCAGGCAATAATTGAAGTGATCGAAATACGTCAGGTTCAAAAACTTGTGGCAGCTGCTGAATCGTTGCAACGGTAATTTGACTGACTCCAATTGCGCGGGTTTCCTCCTCAGTGATGCGGTCAGCTGCAACCTCAAGAGCATTCAGCAATTCTGGCGTGGGCATAAGCGCAATGTCAAGCCTAACTGATTCCCCACTAGCAAAAGTGATTTGCCGTGTGATGGTATCATATCCAATATAAGAGAAGCGAATCGTATAGTCCCCGGGTTCAATTCCAGAGACAGCATAGTAGCCAGAGAGATTGCTTGTCCCACCGCGTGTAGTGCCTACGATAAAAACATTCGCAGCAATTAATGTCTCACCATTGGATGCATCCGTAATAAATCCATCTAAAGCTGCAAGGTCCTGACTATTGACAGAACCGCAATACAAGGCCAAACCAATCATCAATAAGATTTGCCTCAGTGCAGCGCCTAAAATTGATTGAAATGGCAAAATGATGGAGAGGTTTTTAAGTGTTAACTAAGATATGGATTGAGAATCGACGGCAGCTGATAAGTCCCATCCTGTTTTTGATTGTTTTCCAGAAGCGCCGCAACGACTCTGGGCAATGCAAGTGCGCTACCATTGAGGGTATGAAGTAGTTGGGGTTTTGTACCATCACTGGGGCGGAAGCGAATATTCATCCGTCGAGCTTGATAATCGGTAAAATTAGAAATGGAAGAAACCTCCAGCCAGCGTTTTTGCCCGGCACTCCACACCTCTAAATCATATTGCTTTGTTTGGTTAAACCCTAATTCACCAGCACACATCAATAAGCATCGGTAGGGAAGATCAAGGGCTTTAAGGAGATCTTCAGAATGCTGACGCATCTCATCTAAAATTTGATAGCTCTGTTCTGGATGTGTGAATTGCACGATTTCTACCTTATCAAACTGGTGCAATCGGTTTAATCCTCGTACATGAGCGCCGTAGGAACCAGCTTCGCGTCGCCAACAGGGAGAATGGGCGCAGAGCTTGATTGGTAAATCCGATTCACACAGGATTTCATTGCGATAATAATTTGTTAGAGGGACTTCGGCGGTGGGAATAGGATAAAACTCATCGTCAACCAGATACATTTGTCCCTCTTTGTCTGGGATCTGACCCGTGCCCCTTGCACTGGCAGAATTAACAAATAAAGGCGGACGCACCTCAGTGTATTCGGGTAATGCTGAATCAATAAAAAAGTGGATCAATGCGCGGTGAAGTTTCGCTCCATCCCCCTTATAGAATGGAAAGCCCGCACCTGTCACTTTTGCACCGCGTTCAAAATCTATCAGGTCATGATGTTTGGCAATATCCCAGTGAGGGAGAGGTTCAAACTCAAAGGAAGGCTGTTCACCATGGCTGTGAACGATCACATTATCAGATTCTGTATGACCGTCAGGAACGCTTGTGTGGACGATATTTGGAATTAACAGCAGTAATTGAGTCAACGCTTCCTCAGCATATGCAATTTTCTGTGCTAACTCTTTAGTTTCCGATTTAAGATCTTTCTGTCGCTCAATGACCGTTTTAGCCTCCTCTTTCTTTCCTTCACGCATCAATAGAGCAATTGCGCGGCTTTCTGTGTTAAGAGAATGCTGTTTGGTCTGTTGAAGAGTTAAGAATTCGCGCCGGGTTTCATCTTGGTGTAAGACCTGTGTGATCAAGTCAACGGCTTCTGTATTGCCGCGCCGTGAGAGTGAATCTTTGACTGCATCTGGATTGGATCGAATAAATTCAATACCAAGCATCAACACACGGAGACTTAGTTGACGAATTTATTGTACGATCACGAAGGTGTTTGAGAGCTTTTTTCAGGGGTAATGGGCGGTAGTCTAACTCTGTCTCAGCTTTCAAGATCACCAGACCCGTATATTGAGGACGACGAGCAGCCTGAGGCATAGAGTTTAGTACGGCTGGTTTGATAAGAGTTGAGTCAAGCCCAAAAGCATCTGCAATGGTTAATGAAAATTCATGCATGCTTAAAAATTCTCGTCCAGAGAGGTTATACACTCCGTTCTTTTGAAAGTGTACAATGCGAAGGATTCCTTTCGCAAGGTCATAGGTATAGGAGGGGGTACGCCATTGATCAGTGTAGACTTGAATTTCCTGATTGTTCTGAAGATGATTGATCACCCATCCCACAAAATCAGGGCGCGAAAGGCCATGGGCATGGCCGTACAACACATTGGTTCGTACTATAGTCCATTTTTCTCCGCCAGCCGTGCGGGCTGCATTTTCACCAGCAAATTTTGTTTTTCCATAATAATTGATTGGATTTGGACGGTCATGCTCACGGTAAGGACCACTTTGTCCATCAAAGACAAAATCAGAAGAGATGTGAATTAGTTGCGTTCCGTGATGATGGCAGAAATATGCAAGATTCTTGACGGCTTCTGCATTGACTCGCCAGCATTGATCACGATGTGTCTCAGAATCATCTACCCCAGTCATTGCTGCGCAATTGATCACATACTGTGGGGCAAAATCCTTAATCATGCTCTGCATACTTGATTTATCGCAGACATCAAGGGTTTGATAGACATAGCCGCCACATGATTCATGAAGACGTGACTCTGGGTCACATCCCGTTGCTAATAAGTCATAAGAATTTTGGTCTAGTATTTGGCGCTGAAGCTCCTGTCCTAACAAGCCATTTGCCCCAGTGATCATGATTCGCTTCCTGTCCATTGAAAAGGCAAGTAGTTTATAGGAGATCTTTTTGAGAAATGTGTGCAGTCAGATCTTTCTGGAGATGTATGGTTTCTTCAAGAGAGATTCGTCCCTTCATATAAAGGCGCAATTCTCTACGCATCGCTGCTTTTTCATACCGCTGTTTCTCAACCTCTGTTTTGGGGTACACAGGCAAGGCAGCAGTGGGCTCCCCTTGATCGTTCACAGCGACAAACGTGAAGAAGGCATGATTACATAAACGGCTTTCTTTCTTAAAAATATTTTCTGCTTTGACCATGACTTCTACTTCAAGAGAGGAATTAAAGACACGGTTAACCCATGCCTCAATAAATACTAATTCACCCAAGTAGATTGGTGAAGCAAATTCTACTGAATCAATGGCCACGGTCACACACACGAGCTCTGTATGACGTGTAGCACTGATCGCAGCGCACTTATCCATAAGGGACATGAGCCGTCCACCAAACATCGTACCGTATGGATTTGTATCGTTAGGTAAGGTTACCTCAGACATCACACTGCGAGAGTCTCTAGGTGTTTTTTCAACACTCATGACGCTATGTTTTTTGTTTTTTCTTCCGCGCTGCAGGAAATAAAATATTATTAAGGATTAAACGATAGCCAGGGGAGTTTTGATGTAGGCTCAGATCGGTTGGAGGGTCACCTACGAAATGCTGATAATCTTCAGGGTCATGCCCACCATAAAATGTAAAGGTGCCCTGCCCATAGGATCCATGTAAGTACTTCACTTCATTGCGCTGAGGAATTTCACCAAGGATCACGACATCAGGTTTTACAAAACGCTTGCGGAAAGATGTTGTTTGTCCCACAAAACCGGGGACGGTCGCAACATGATTCTGAGTCAGCATCGTTGGCACAGGATCCCATTTAGCACTGAATTCAAAGAGTGTGAAATAATCCAAGGCCGGATTCTGGAAGGCGGGCGGCGGTGGACCTGCATCAATATCTGAGTGTTCGTATTCAGCTGCATTAAAGCTTGGTGTGAAATTCTCAAATGCTAGAGTGGCCGAGTAATCAAGTTTGTTCATTGCGTCTGGATCAACGGGATCCCCATCGTATTCCGAAGGGACAATATCTGTAGCATAGGCCGCCAAAGAGATATCATAGGTATCCGTTCCAGAGCACATCGCAAATAAAAATCCTCCATCCGATACATACTGCTTGATCGTTTGGGATACATGCAGCTTGAGATGACTTACTTTTCGGTGTCCTTGCCGATGGGCTGCATGCTCTGCCTCACGCTGTTGTTCAATATACCAAGCCATATTTCGGTACTGATAAAACTTACCATACTGGCCAGTAAAATCTTCATGATGCAGATGGAGCCAGTCATAAGAGGATAGTGCTCCATTGAGCACATCGTCATCATAAATCATATCATATGGAACCTCAGCGTACTTCAATGCTAACAATACAGCATCATCCCAGGGCAGGGTTTGCTCTGGAGCATATACAGCAATACGAGGAGGAGTTTCCAATCGGACGAGCGCGGTATTTGCACGGTTGCTTTCAACTCCTGCAACCAATTGGGCGACCTGAGTTCCAGAGAGCGACTCATGAGAGATCCCACGCAGTGCAAGTTCATTTCTGAGACCGGGAAAATCTGCGACAAGAAATGCCCCTCCACGATAGTTGAGCAGCCAGTCTACTGTCTCACCTTTTTGGATAGACCAGTAAACAGCCCCATACGCTTTCAGGTGATCAGATTGCGTGTGATCCATAGGAAGCAGGATATCAAGCTGAGCCTGAGTTGGTGATGCAACCAGCATCACGGTTATCACAATACTAGATACTTTCTGTCCGAAGAAGTCTAACGCGTTCACGCGCTTGATTGACCAACAACGAGCCAGGATATTGAATGAGAAAATCATTATAAGCTTCAATCGCTTCTGAGAGTTTACCTTGAGTGTCAAGTATTTCAGCATAGTAAAATAAGCTATGGTCACATAGGGGACTTTGAGGGTGAATGAGTGGGAGTTCTCCGAATGCCATCATGGCCTCACTAGACTGGCCAGATTTTTGAAGTGCTTGGGCACGAAGAAATCGAGTGTCATCCGCAATTGAATGCTGTCCCCATTGACGAAGTATATCTTCCGTCAAGGATACCGTTTCTTCCAATTGATGTTGGCGCATTAGGAGTTTTGCATTTGCATAGCTGATCAATGCGAGGTTAGTAGAATCAAGGGGGGGATGATCAAGTAATAGCACACGCAAAGCAATTGCGTCATTTGCAGTTTCTTTATCTGTCTCTTCTTTAATGGTGTGAAGCAGAAATTGAGACTCTTCAAACTGTCCAAGATAAAACTTAATCAACGCCTGTTCAAACTTAGCATGTGAAGATAGTTCACCATCGGCATGATTTGATAAGTCTGAAAAAACCTTATACGCTTGGTCTAGATCGCCCTCATCAACCGAAAGTCTTCCCAGGTCAAATTGTGCCTGATAACCAACCTCAGAGTAAGGATAATTTTGCGTTAACTGATTAAGGGCAGTTCTAGCTGCCTCCCGATTGCGGAAGACATTTTGATGTAGAGAGGCAATTTGACTCAAGACGATAGGGTTGTGGGCATGGTCGGGAAAATCAAATAAAAACATTTCGTAGGCATCAAGCGCTTTCTGATAATGCTCTATGTTTTGACTGTTACGTTCAGCTAGCAATCGATACATGTCAGCGAGTCCAAGGCGGGCTTCAATAAATATAGTTTCGTTAGGATGCGTTTCAAGAACCGTATGAAATGCTTGGCCCGCTACTTCAAAAGATCCAGACTCTGCTGCTCTCAATGCAAATTGATAGATTAAATGTCCGCTATCATTAGCACTTTCTTCAAGGAGTAAAATTTCCTGATATGCCAAGTCAAATGCTCCGTTTTCTTCATAGAGCCATGCCAATAGATGACGAAACTGAGGCATATCGGGTTGATCACTAATACGCAGTTGGGTAATTTTAATGGCCGCATCTAATGCACCATTTTGTTCAAGATCTCGACTCAGCCGTCCTTTGACATAATTGAGCTGTTGATCGCTCAACGCTAGAATATCTAAATATTCTTGGGTTGCAAGTTCATGATGACCAGTTAAGCTATACAAGTAGGCAATGTCTGCCTGAAAAAGGTTCGGATTCCCAATTGTAGCTCGCCCAAGCAAAAGCAAATCAACGGCTTGGACTAAAAGGCGCACTCTGACCATACTATTGTAGACGATCCGATAAGTATTTTCAGTCCCAGAAGTGGTCTCAACCAGAGCATACCATTGCTTCATTGCTTCGGGTTCATTGCCGCTTAGAAATAATATTTGCGCCCGTTCAGCCAATAAGACGATTTGCTCTTCAAGATTCCTTTGGGGGATTTCATCACTCAACAGAGTGATAGCATCATCATATCGTTTTGCATTGATATATGATTCTTTAAGCGTATCAAAGAAGATATTATGTTGAGGGAATTCTTGACGAAGTTCGCGTAGAATTGCGATGGCTCGGTCAAATTGCATTCCCCTGAGGTAACTCAATGCAAGTTGATAACGGGGAACAGAGTTTGCATCTAAACTCTGTTCTTCGTCTGTAGGAGGTGTTCGGTTTGCATTCTGAGGTTGTCCATCAGCTGTAATTGTCACACAGCTTATCAACACGAAATAAATGACTAAGAAGCGAATCATTAAGTCTGTTACAACGGTGAAGTAAACGACTACCACCAGAAAGAGTCCATGATTTTGATGATAGTTTAGCAGCGAAGGTGTAACTCTCCAGAGAACATTTTGATTGAAAATTAATTATTGAAGTTTGTAAAGCATCAGAATCTCAAAGGGGCTAAAAACCATTGTTGATAGACGTATAGTAGGATTTTCATTCAGTGATTCATGACATTTGGGTCATTTATTATACATACGTAAGTTTGCGTCGTGATTTTGTCGTTACTGAGCGTGATTGACAAATGCAATGGATCCCTCAAGAGGAAACATCTTCTGCTTATGTATCGGTTGATATTGCAATTATTAATTAGTGCCTGCTAAAAAACCTAGACCTGGCAGAATTTGGAAAATATTAGGGATTGAACGCTCATATTTTTATGGTGTTTGGCGTCGTAGTGTCTGTTTGATGGGGTCCGAAATTCGTCTCTGAAGATTTTTGTTCAAAATTCGAAACTTTCTTTTGATTGGGTGATATCATCAGTAAAGTAAGGGTTTGTGGGCATTTTGTATACAGACTATCCACAGGATTCAAAAAATCTTCAACATCATTTAACAATTCGAACACAAATTAATTTTGCCCCGACACTGGGGATGAACGCCATTGAGGATCTTTTCGTAGATCCTAAGTCCAGAGACGATATTCCCCGAATGATCTTAGCCTTGCAGTCCATCTGGATGACTTGTGATCTTCGGGATCAGATTGTAACCTACCTCCAGAAGGTAATTGGAGAGGGCACGGATCAGAACACCTGGGCTAAATTACTGGCGCATCTTCGTACTCGCGGATTGGATTGCGACTTTGACAGAACTGGCCAATAAACACAGCGATATCCGCATCTTGTTACAACATGATGCCACTGAATTCAACCGTGAGTCTTTGTATCGTATGGAGACGATCGTTACTAATGTGGGTTTGATTACAGAAGAGGTTTGGGCGGATCTCAATCGGATGATCGTTGATCATGGGTTAGAGGTCTTTGGGGTTGCATCTGATGCACTTTTGGAAGCGCGGACGGATTCGTAGTGGTGGCCCCCCATGATGTGCGGTTATTACGTGATTCAATCATTCTGGCCATGCAGCTTGGGCCTGGGAGGCCTTCAATTTGGGGGCGTACGACACTGGCGTCAGTTAAAGCACTTGATCATTACGGTTAACAATGCCTATTTGGAGATCAACACCACCAAGAAGCGTGAGACGAATCCAGATCTGGTCTTAGCCTTGATTGTTACTATCGGATTCAGAAGTGTAGACTGGTCTTGGATAAGATCAAGGAACTTGCCCCAAGTTCAAGTCGGATTGCGCCATTAGAAAAGGCGATTGAGCAGTTCAATCGGTTGGTAGATTTGGTTCATCGTCGTGTGATAGAGGGGGAAAAGATTCCCAATGCAGAGAAGTTATTATCGCCGAGCATACGCGTTGGATTGTCAAGGGGAAGGCCATGCCTAATCAGGTAGAATTGGGGGTTCCCGTCGCGATCACCCAATGTCAACATGGCTTGATTCTGGGATGGGAGATCATATGGACGCAATCAGATGTAGATATGACCATTGAGATCGCCACCAAGTATAGGACAGAGTTTGAAAACCTTGGACCCATGAGTTTTGATCGCGGATTTTGGTCGCCTCAGAATTTTGAGGCATTAAGCGCTCTGGATATAGAGGTCATTCTTCCCAAAAAGGGCTATAAGAACAAGGCAGAGCGCGAACGAGAATCGGCGGAAGAGTTTCGGCGAAAACGTCGGCAGCATGCGCAGATTGAGTCCTGTATCAACTTCAGCATGGCGGTGCGCGTATTCGCACCAAAGGAGGTAAGGCGGGGTTTGCGCGAAGCATCGGCGCAAGTGTGGTCGCCACGAATTTGTACCGAATCGGGAAGGTGTTAATGGCCCGACACCGAGAGACGTTTCGCCAGGCGGCGTAAAAGTCTGAGTCACAAAAAAACTTACTCCACCATTGGAGGTGGGAAAGGTGCGTCCGTGCGGCAGAGATTTTAGGCAAAATCGGTGGACTATACACTGAATTTGGATCAAATATAGGTGAGGTGTACAGATTGGTGAAACAGATCAAAATTTTTGAGACTAAAATCGGTGAGTCTGCCTAGCAGTTAATAAAAAATTTCGTATATTAAGCTCCCGCAAAAAATTGTAACTCCCCAAAGTAGGGTTTTTTAGCGGGCACTATGTATTGCCGCGTGATGTATGCGGTGTTTGATTCCCAATTGATGCAGATGCTCTTTGAGATCAATGATGATCATCTACAACTAATGCGACGAATTGGCGATCTCTGTTGCTGGCTTCATAACACGGAAACTCTTCCAAAATACCTGCTGAATTGATCTCAATGTTTAACTAGATCTCAGAATGAACCTCTGATCTCATCAATGATTCAAAAACGAGGGTGATCAAGCACGAGAAGGTTTCAAGAATCCCCCACAGATGTGTATGTGCGAGCAGGGATTTTTCGTATGACCCAGCTAACGTCTCTCAGCCTAACAATACCATTGTGTTCAACGTTAAAACTGTAGGGTTGACTTTCTAAGTTAATTGCATAGTTTTATGTAATTTTGGGCAGATTAAGCATGTGAAAGTTACAACTGAATTAACCCAAATCATCCGTACGAGTCGAAAGGCCGCCGTGGTACTGTGAGATCCGATCTATACAATCATTTTTTCATTAGTACGATTGTTACAAAAATTGATTTGAGAACAGTAATTGGTAGATTATGAGTGGAAATTCTTCCGTATCTAATCTATTGGCTTAGCAATAACGAATCGAGTATTATGGAATTGAAAAATCTGAGTGTTGGGCATTATAAGAGTTACGGCGAGCTGGCGACCATAGAAATAGCTCCACTGACAATTCTCGTAGGCGCGAATAATTCTGGGAAATCTGCACTTGCCCAGATTATTCATTTGCTGGCCATCAATTTGGCAGTTCAGAGTGATAATGCATTTGATGGATTGCGATTGAATCTTGATGGAATTAATCATGGTCATAGCTTTGTGGATATAGTAACTGGACGATCAGAGCATGGTAAGTTGATACTTTCAGCTAAATTTAGCCATGAGGGAGGAGACATTCTCTTCTCAACCGAGATTCAAAATGTTTCAATGCTTCCCTATCCGTCTGAATGTGTGGTTCAGAAATGGATTCTTCAAAATGGGATCCATCGGATTGAGCTCAACAGAAACAGTCTGGCGAGAGGGTCTGATTATACACTATTCTCAGATGGGGAAGAGATTACAGGTTATCCGGTAAAGTGGAATGGGTTATTACCCAATGAAAGTTCTCAATTTCCTAGTTGGTACGTTCCATACATAGATGAGTTAAAAAAGTGGGCGCGAGGCGTTCGGTATTTAAAATCTCCGAGATCAGTTCCTACATCACGCTTAGTTCAGGGAGAGAGCTGGTCGGGCAACAATGATGTATCTGGCGCATCAGCCCCTATGAATCTGGTAGTAAATGATGCATTAATGGATGCTGTTCGACAATGGTATCGTAAAGCATTTAATGTAAGCCTTTTTGTTAGTCACAGTGGGAGATATAGCGATATACGGGTTAAAATACCAATACATGATGCTACGATTCAACTTGATCAATCTGGAGAAGGCCTCTCACAGGTTCTTCCGGTTTTTGTGAACGTATTGACCGCAGATGATTGGGGGGCAGGAGTTGATATTATTGAACATCCAGAGTCGGATCTACACCGTGCATCTCACTTAATGGTTGGTGAGCTCTTACTAGATAATCTAGTGGGAGCATCAAGACCGATGATCATTGAAACACATGCAGAGATGATCCTACTTCGTGCTAGAAGATGGATTGCGGAAGGACGGATTTCACCCGATCAGGTGCTCATCTATTGGGTTGATACAAATACTGAATATGGTTCGGTTCTAAAGCAGATCAAAGTCAACACAAAAGGTGAGTTAAGCAGCTGGCCAAATGGTATATTTACTGAAGATTATGAAGAGGTTCTGGCCATAAGAAGGGCTGCTGGTAACCAAAGTGCTACTGAATGCGGATAGAAATTGATATACGATCACTGGAAAATCCATCTTTTCATCAATGGTTAGATCGTATCATTCATAAGATTTCAGATGGATGGCACCTTTGGGATATAAGTCAAGAGTATGAAATTTCTATATTTGTTGAAAGTGGCTGGTTTAATGGGAGACAGTGGATTACTGAGCTTCTCAAAAAATCAATATTTAGTAATGCATGGAAATCGGAATTACATATCAGACGAATTCGAGTGACAGCTAACCCTGTCAGCGAGGATGAACTCAGGCCTAAAGATGCAGCGAGACTTGCAGAGCAACCTCTTTGTATTTTAATGGAAAATCGAGTCAGTGATGGTAATTTCTTGAAGCGGGTAGTTCGTGAGCTTCATCCACCTCTCTTCATGCTAATGACTCAGCCAAACGGTCCAATCATGATTGACAGTCTGGGCGGCAAAGGTCAAATGCCGCAGGCGGTAAAGGATAAATTAGAAAATGTTTCACACAGGCCTCGCCTAATTGCTATCATTGATAGTGATAAAAAATTTCCAGATGATCAGATCAGTAAGGAGGCTGGGAAATTAGTTGAGATCTGTCAGAAGCATCAAGTACCATGTTGGATTCTTGCCAAGCGAGAATCTGAAAATTATCTTCCTCCAAGCTTATTAAAAGCGAGTAGGTATGACAAATTAGAAGTTATCGATGCTTGGAGCAAATTGAGCGATGATCAAATGGATTATTATGATATGAAGAAGGGATTTAACTCTGATTTGATAAAACCTGATGATCCGCTATTTTCAGAGTTAAGTCAGAATATCTATGAAACTCTACTTGAAGGTTTCGGTAATGATATCTCTGATTGTTGGCGATCAGATCATGATATCATTAAGTCCGAATTGATAATGAGATCTCGTGGTGATTTGGAGCGTGGGATTGAGTTAATCTGTCAAGAGGTATAGGATTCTATGAGTCAGGACAATCACACAATCGTTGTTCCAGAGGTGATTTTCTTAGGTAATCTCATTTCTCAGATATTGTCTGGGAAAATCCGGATTCCCGAATTTCAGCGTCCCTTAATTTGGACTCAAAAAGACGTACTCAATTTGCTTGATAGTGTCTACCGAGGTTTTCCCATAGGATCTATTCTATTGTGGGATACCGATACAGACATTCAAAGTGCTACAAATATTGGCCCAATAGAAACTGCCGCTCGGCCCTCTGGGATGGTAGGATATATCCTCGATGGTCAGCAGCGTATTACAGCGTTGGTCGGAACCTTGCAATTGCCAGATGAATCTCCATCAGTTGATCACCACATAGATTGGCGGGTATATTTTGACCTAGAGCAGTCAAAATTTTTACGTAGACCTAAAAAAGGAGAAGCGCTGCGATTTTTTCCTATATCTAGTCTGGTAGATACTCAGAAATTTTTGAGTGCAACACGGAATATAGAAAATAATGTGAGCGATGAATTGCAGAGACGACATTGGATCAACACAGCCGACCGCCTTGCTAATGCTTTTCGTGACTATCAATTACCAATTATTCGAATTCGTGAGGCAGACCTAAAGAATGCAGTATCGGTTTTCGCTAGGCTTAATCGTAGAGGACGTAAGATCTCAGATGATCAAATGGTGTCTGCATTGACTTATCGTAAAGGTGAATTCCACTTAGCTCAGGAGATTGATCAATTTCAAAGCAAACTTGAAAAACGGGGATTTCATAATCTAGATCGAGTCCTTATCCTGCGTTCTATGCTATCGGTTCTTGATCTAGATATCTACGCAAGAGATTGGCACGATTTAATAGTAAGGGAAGAGATTCAGCCTAGAGTATCGGAGAGTTTACAAAAGGCGGGCAGTGGCATTAATCTTGCTATAGATTTCCTTAACGACTTGGGCGTTACATCAGATCGGTTATTACCGTATGGTCTGCAACTCGTATTATTAGGCGAATTTTTTAGAACAAGCCCATCTCCAACTCCACAAACGAGAAAACAATTAGAACAGTGGTTTTGGGTTACATCTTACACGGGCTGGTTCGGGGCTGTCAGTCCCTCAAAAGCAACACGCGCTTTGAAGGAAATCCGCCACCTTGCTCAAAACAAAATTCATGAATTTCGGGAGATAGATCTTGATGAAGCAGGCCTACCATTTCCAAAAAGTTTTGACGGAAGGAGTGCACGTGCGCGGGCATACCTATTGTATCTTGCCTCACTTAATCCTCTCTCAATACATAATGTAGACAATAGTTTAAATCTAAATAAGTTATTCGCTTCAATGGGATCAAAGGCGCTGGGATATATTCACCATAATCCTAGTGAAGCAGATGAGTTTTCCAGTATTCCCGCAAACCGAATGTTTATAGATGATGATCTCTCTGGTAATATATTTGATCATTTAGTGCCTTTATCGGATGAATTTTTAATAAAGTTTCTACCGAGTCAAGGTTTTGCACTTGAATCAATTGAACAATCTCTTCATGCGTTACGGAATAATAATCGTAAAGAATTTATTGGGATTAGGCAAAATGACCTGATTGAAGGAGAAAGACAATTTATTCATAAGAAAGGAGTAAGTCTACCAGATATGCTTATCGCTGAGACGGTTGCAGACAGTGACGTTTCGGATATAGATGATGAGTAAACATGATAGATTGAAACTCCTGTGAGAATCAGCGCTTATTATGACCAAAATGAATGATGACGAATATCCCGAATCCAAGGATGCTTGAATTGACCAAGTCGTCATTAAAGCATAAAGTCATCACAATTGTGTTAGTTTGTGCCCGTCCAGAAAAGCATCTAACAGCACTGAATCGCCTATTCTGTATGGGTTTATAAATTCAAAATAAACGTTATTTTGTTGCGAAGATTTTGCGGCCATTTTCTAGATTACGCGTTGGAGGTACCAAAAATGGGAGTTTTCAGTATACACCCTGTCATTTGTTACCTTGAATTCACACATCTTCGTAAATCTTCAAGCGAAATGATCGGCGATAAATGTCATATAGAATAGGAACTTCAAAGAAAATTTTCTATTTCTGGACGGACACTAGTTTCAGAATGTGAGTTTTTAGGGAGATAAATGCTGATTGATACACATGCACATATCTATGATAAGCGGTTTGAAGATGACCTTGACGAAGTCTTGATTAGAGCCCGTGAAGCAGGAATAAAAGAGATTTTTCTCCCTGCGGTTGATGTGTCATCGGTTTACAAAGCGCTGGATCTATCCTCAAAATATGACGGGATATACGTCATGGCGGCGATCCATCCCACCCATGTCATAAAAGCAACCGATCAAGATCTTGAAGAAATCACACGATTATGCGATGAACCAAATGTAGTCGCAGTAGGGGAGACAGGGATTGATTATTACTGGGATAAGTATTATGATGAGCGACAATTGGATTTTTTTGCCCGACATATCCATCTTGCATCAAACAAGAACCTTCCTCTAATCATTCATCTCAGAAACAAACAGAATCAAGATCAGGCACACCTTGATGCTGTTGAGATTCTTAAAAAAGAGCTGCAACCCGACAACGGAGATTATCGTGGAATATTTCACTGCTTCACTGGGCCAAGTTGGCTTCCAAAAGCAGCAGCACAACTCGGTTTTCTGATAGGAGTAGGCGGCGCAGTTACATTTAAGAATTCAGGAGTCGCAGAGATGATTCGCCATATTCCGTTAAGTCAGATTGTCCTAGAGACTGATGCGCCGTACATGACCCCAGTTCCATACCGCGGAAAACGTAACGAGCCAGCATGGACTGCAATCGTGGCTCAGAAGATAGCCGAGATCAAACAGTGTACAGTTGCCGAGGTCGCGGAAATTACTTCCAAAAACGCTCGGCAACTCTTTGGTCTCAGTTGATTGGGAGTTTATTTTGATTGTGGATCTTCATCAACAATCTCAAAATCAGCATCATCAATCTCTTCTTCTGTTGAAGGTTGTCCATTCTGTGATGGCGCTTCAGGCGATGCTCCACTCTGTTCTGCTGCTTGTTGGGCAGCATATATCTCCTGACTAGCAGCAGACATGGCCTCAGTGAGTTGCTGAATTCCGTTTTCCAATTCGCCAATGTTTTTGGACTCGTGTAGACTTTCAAGCCTTTCAACGGCAGAAGTGATGGCTGACTTTTTCTCGTCGGACAACTTATCACCAATTTCCTCAAGAGTGTTTTTGGAATTATAAATCAGTGAGTCAGCCTGATTTATTAATTCAATCTCATGACGGCGCTTTTTATCTTCGTCAGCATTCTCTTTGGCTTGTTGGCGCATTTTCTCAATTTCACTTTCCGAAAGTCCGCTTGAAGCTTCAATCCGTATAGATTGTTCACGCCCAGTTGCTTTGTCTTTGGCCGTTACATTGAGAATTCCATCTGCATCAATGTCAAAAGCGACCTCAATTTGAGGCGTTCCACGACGAGCTGGTGGGATTCCATCAAGATGGAATTTACCAATAGTCCGATTATCAAGAGCCATATCTCGATTACCCTGGAGGACATGGATTTCCACAGATGGCTGATTATCTGCCGCAGTTGAAAATACCTCATCTTTTCGAGTGGGAATTGTCGTGTTTGACTCAATCAGCGTGGTCATGACACCCCCAAGTGTCTCAATCCCTAAGTTAAGAGGAGTGACGTCAAGTAGAAGAACATCATCAATATCTTGGGAGAGAACCCCACCTTGAATTGCTGCTCCCATGGCTACGACCTCATCTGGGTTGACAGACTTATTTGGTGCCTTTCCAAAGAAATTCTCAACGGTCTTTTGAACGAGTGGAATTCTGGTAGATCCTCCAACGAGAATTACTTCATCAATTTCGTCTTTTGAGAGTTTGGCATCTTTTAATGCCTGCTCCATTGGTGAGACTGTGCGTTGCACTAAATTGCCAACTAACTGCTCAAACTTTGCTCTTGATAATGTGGTCGTCAGGTGCTTAGGACCATCAGCTGTGGCCGTGATGAAAGGTAAATTAATTGAGGTTTCATTACTACTAGACAGCTCGGTCTTGGCTTTTTCGGCCGCCTCTTTTAAGCGCTGAAGAGCCATGTTATCTTTTCGCAGATCAATGCCATCAGACTTTTTGAAAGAGTCCGCAAGATAATCAATCAGCACTTGGTCAAAATCATCCCCCCCGAGATGCGTATCTCCATTAGTGGATTTCACTTCAAATACGCCACCCCCAAGCTCTAAGATTGAGATGTCATAAGTTCCTCCGCCAAGGTCATAGACGGCAATAGTGCGCTCTTTATCCTGTTTTCCAAGTCCATATGCGAGTGCAGCAGCTGTGGGCTCGTTAATGATACGACGCACCTCAAGGCCGGCAATTTTTCCAGCCTCTTTGGTTGCTTTTCGCTGCGCATCGTTATAGTAAGCAGGGACCGTGATGACAGCTTCGGTGATTTTTTCACCAAGATAGTCTTCCGCAGTGCTTTTGAGTTTTTGCAATATCATTGCCGAAATCTCCTGAGGAGAATACAGCTTATCGCTAATCTTTACACGCGCAGTTCCGCTGTCACCTTTCTCAACTTGATAAGGGACAGTCTTAAGCTCATCGGGCACTTCATCATAACCGCGTCCCATAAAACGCTTGATGGAGAAAACGGTATTCTCAGCGTTAGTGACGGCTTGCCGTTTAGCAGGTCCGCCAGCTAACCGTTCGCCATCCTTTTTGAAGGCAACTACCGATGGAGTGGTGCGACCACCCTCAGAGTTTTCAATCACTTTGGGCTCTCCACCTTCCAACACAGAGACGACTGAATTAGTTGTACCTAAGTCAATTCCGATAATTTTGCTCATTAGAATTAAGTTAATGAATGAGTTATTTAGTCAAATCAAACTATTGAATGGCAATAATCTTGCCGATCATAGTCATAGGACATTATGGCAGAAATCATGCCAATAGTGTCACACAATCCAATGAACGTATCATAAAAGACAGGGTTAAATATCCTTGAGAGAGTTTATTGATATGCAATTCATTGCGAATGCCATTACGATATCACGTATTGTGGTCACGCCGTTTTTGATTATTTGCCTTTTTCAGCAAACGATTTTGTATGCATCACTTGCTTGCGGACTTTTCGTAGTCGGTGCACTTTCAGATTTTGTAGATGGTCATATTGCGCGTCTACTTAAGACACAGACAACATTAGGCAGACATTTAGATCCACTGGCAGACAAGGTGTTTGTGATGGGGATTTTTATATCCATATCATTGCTGTATCCGTTGATTGTGCCATGGTGGGCAGTTGTAGTCATCATTGGTAGGGATATATTTGTGACTGGATTACGGGTACATGCCGACAGAAAAAGTAGATTCCTTCCAACGCTACGTTTCGCCAAAATTAAAACGGTCATGCAAATGGGTTATTTAGGAGTATTAATGGTTCTTTTGATGTTGCAGTATTATTCTTACGCTGGGGCATTGAGCCTACAATTACTCAATGGGAATGTTATGTTTATACTGTTACTATTGGTCGTAATTGCGACATTCCTGACGGGGTTGTTGTATTTTTTGATATATTTCAGAAAAACAACGTAATTATATAGTAATGACCGATACGTCAGAGTCACTTGCTCATCAAGTTGCTTATCATCTTCTGAAAATTCAGGCTATTGCCATCTCATCTGGGAAGCCTTATGTATGGTCATCTGGTATTCTGGCACCGTTTTATTGCGACAATCGTCTGACGCTTTCATATCCCGAAACTCGCAAAATTCTGATTAATGGATTTGTTGAGAAAGCTGTGAAGTACGACGTTGATTGTATAGCAGGTGTTGCAACCGCAGGGATCGCGCATGCAGCGTGGGTTGCTGATCGTCTGTCGTTGCCTTTAATTTATGTTCGGCCAGAACCCAAAGGACACGGGCATGGAAATCAAATTGAGGGTTATCTCCCGAAAAATTGCAAGGTCTTACTGATTGAAGATCTGGTGGCAACTGGTCTTTCATCAATTCAGGCCGCAGAAGCGATTCATAGTGTTTCTGGGTCTATGCCAGTGGGCATGTTGGCCGTCATTACATATAATCTTGAAGGGGTTAAAGATCTATTTGAGAAAAAAGGCTTACCGCTTGAAACCCTGTCTGACTTTGATACACTGCTGGATGTAGCGATTGATAATCACTACATAGATCCTCAGCTACGGGGCTCTTTATTGGAGTGGCGAAATGATTATCAAACTTGGACCTTAGAACATTAATTGAGGAAAAGTTTGTCTGCGAGTATTGTAACGGTTGGGGATGAGCTTCTTGTAGGGCAGGTAGTAAATTCCAATGCTAGATATCTTGCCAGTGAACTGACTCGGATTGGCATTGATGTATCCTATTCACTCACGGTCCATGATGATTTGGATTCAATTGTAAAAGCGGTCAAAGACAGTGCAAATCAATGCAATCTAACCGTTGTTACTGGTGGGCTTGGCCCAACCCCCGATGATCTTACCAAAGAGGCGGTGGCATCAATAGTAGGAGCATCATTAAAGACCGACCCTGACATTTTATCTGCGATAGAGAATCGTTTTGCTATTCTTGGTAGGAAAGTCCCTCATGGTTCAGAGCAGGTCGCGCAAGTGCCAGAGGGCTTTGACACCCTTCCCAATGCTCTTGGTACGGCACCTGGTTTATGGTACAAAACGAAAACTGGACATATTATCATCTTGCTTCCAGGCGTCCCCCATGAAATGAAATCCATTTTTGCAAGCCATGTGATTCCACGGATTATGAACTTACAAGGGCGTAAGGTTATTGCTCAACGCACTTTGAAAGTAGCTGGAATTGGTGAAACAGTTCTTCAGCGCCATATTGAAGATATCACTCATTTAATTGACTCTGATTTGATAATTGCCTATCTACCGGGGCTTTACGGGGTACGAATCAGATTGACGATTGAAGGAGATAATGCAAAAGCACGACTTGATGAGACAGAGAAACATATCAAAAAACAGCTAGGATCAGCGATTTTCGGTTGTGATCATGACACGCTTGAAAGCACTTTGGGCAATTTATTGAACTCCCAGCACAAGACGGTTGCAGTCGCTGAAAGTTGTACAGGAGGCTTAGTGCTTGATCATTTAACAAATGTTCCAGGATCTTCCGCTTATGTATTGGGGGGAATAATTGCCTATTCTAATTTAGTTAAGGAGCGTCAGTTAGGTGTAGATCAGAGTATATTGAAACAGTATGGAGCCGTCAGCGAATCAGTTGCTGCTCAAATGGCCGAGGGTGTTCGGAATCGGTTTGGAAGTGATATTGGATTATCCGTCACAGGAATTTCTGGACCTTCTGGAGGCACGGATGATAAACCAGTGGGGTTAGTTTGGATTGGATATTCAGATACCGACGCTACATTTGCCGTCAAACGTCAATTTGGTCATGACCGAGCTCTCAACAAACAAAGAAGTGCACTGGCTACTTTGGACATTGGGCGAAAAACTTTACTGAAACGCAGCGCATCAATAGCAAAATAGTCAATAGTGTGTTGTATTTTTGCTAACGGATCATCAATTGTGGTTTTCTCCCTTTGTTGAAGATGTTACCAAAAGCCAGTCTTGAGCGTCCATTATTGAGAGTATACAGAAACTTATGCTTCAATCGGCTTACACAAATGTGTATGATCTGCCTCAGTTATGTCCATGTTTGAAAATACGTCTGCAACCGCTTGGATCAGTTTTAATGGCCTGCCTCCTTGAGCAGATGTGTGCCTATTGCTGGTCAGGAAGGGGATACAAACGTTGTCAAAGCCATGATAACACTACTGCATCGGGCAACATGTGCTATTTTGTCAAATTTACAGGAACGAATCTCTTGTCACATCAACAATCACAATGATCGCATTCCCTAATTTTACGGAATGAGGGCCTGCGTAATAAACCTAATACATTAATGACTCAACAAGAAACTCCTAAGGTCAGAGCTCTTAACCTTGCAATCAAAGAAATTGAAAAGCAACATGGAAAAGGATCCATTATGCGTATGGGGGATGCCCCACCGGTACAGGTAGAAGCGATCTCAACGGGCTCAATTGCTTTGGATGCTGCCTTGGGCGTAGGCGGAATTCCCCGTGGTCGAATCATAGAAATATATGGACCTGAATCATCTGGAAAAACGACTCTTGCGACACATTGTATTGCAGAGGCGCAGAAAATTGGAGGACAATGTGCGTTTATTGATGCAGAGCATGCGTTTGATCCGACATACGCTGAGAAATTGGGCGTTGATATTGATATGATCTTGATGTCTCAACCAGATACTGGGGAGCAGGCCTTAAATATCTGTGAAACACTGGTTCGCAGTGGTGCACTTGATTTAATTGTTGTTGATTCCGTTGCAGCGCTTGTGCCTGCTGCTGAAATTCAGGGCGACATGGGAGACAGCCATGTGGGTCTGCAGGCACGTCTGATGAGCCAAGCGCTCAGGAAATTAGCTGGAATCATTAATCGGTCAAATGTAATTCTCATATTCATCAACCAGCTTCGTGAAAAAATCGGAGTTATGTTTGGGAATCCAGAAACGACACCTGGTGGTAAGGCGCTTAAGTTTTACAGCTCCGTTAGATTAGATATACGTCGGATTGGCGCAATCAAGAATGCCACTGAGATCATTGGTAATCGCACCCGCGTTAAAGTTGTAAAGAATAAAGTTTCTCCTCCGTTTCGCAATGCGGAGTTTGATATCATCTATGGCGAGGGGATTTCATCTCTGGGTGAGTTGGTTGATTTGGCTGTTGGCAAAGGTTTGATTACAAAGAGTGGCTCATGGTATGGTTATCAGGACATGCGAATCGGACAAGGCAGGGACAATGCCAAAGATTGGTTAGGGTCAAATCCTGCTGAATGCGAATCCATTAAAAGTGCAGTACGGGAGAGTCTAGGGCTTGGTACATCCCATCCCACATCTTAAGATACTCTTGAATCACGCCATCTCAATAGTAGACATCAAATACATCTAAAAGATTGGCGTGTGATTGTCATGCCGTTGGGTGTCTGAAGTATCAGATATCTTGCAAACCCCATCATATAAGATATTCGTGAAACTGTCTGGGCAGGAGATGTGTGAGTATCACAGGGAATGAAGATTGCAGATGGTTGGATCATCCGTGACAAAAAAACTTTACTTGGCGTGTCACAATTTTTTGTCAGGCACGATATAGTATCCGTCCGAAGAACACCTTAACAGCGCTGAATCGCCTATTCTGTATAATTTTGCGCTTTGAAGTTATTCAATTATGAGATTGAAGATTTTGTGGTTTTATTGCGTTACTGTACTGAAAGCAATGATTTTCAACAGTATCATCCCGATGTTGGGTCAATCTTCAAAAATCTTCGCGTCAAAAAAACCTTATCTTTAAGCTTGTAAACCCATATAGAATAGATCTTTCATGATCTCTACGATATTTTTCGGGCAGGCACTTGAACATGGATTATGGATTTATTGAGGAGTACATTTATAAGCCGCAGAATAGTGGTCTTGCCAGAGCCATTTAGACCCGTAAAAATCATTATTCTCTGATCATCAAAAACTTTAATACGCTTCACGTTCATTAAACCAGAGATCTATACGGGTAGAGAAATTAACTTTTGTGAGTAGATTAGTTCCCTAATGTGCCCAAGAGTATCAGATTTTTGAATAGATTTTCCAAATAATTTACAGATTCTGCCTGATCATGAACGTATTGTCTATCATTCTAATGAAGTAGTTTTTGTGGACTTTTACTGTCACCTCCGTTTCATTCCATCTAACCCATCTTATCATGGTTATTCGTGCTAAATCCAGATTCCTTAAATCAGGCAAAAAAAGCCAATGCCTTCCCCTTGGTTGTCTCCTACCGCGTTGACGGAAACCCAAAGCAAAAGACCATCATGAATCTGGCCCAACATTTCAAGATTCCCCAACATCAGTGGAATCTTCTCACGAAAACGATTGAAGATGATTGACGAGGGATTCCACGACTGCTATTGGAGGATAAAGAGCTGGAGTGCACATGCAAGGAGATGGTGAAACAACCCAAAGACAAGGGGTATAATATTCAAGACCCACGCGATGATCGGGATGTAATCATGATCCATGAAACAGAGCATACCGACACGCGAACCGTTGGTGGTGAGCGTGTCGCAATGAAAGCTTACGGGGGGTTGAAGAGATCCTCAAATCCTTAGAGTTCACGAAGATCAGATTCACTGGGCAACGGTTTTAGTCGCATGCTCGGTAGCGAACTGCAGACTTATCAATGGATGACTGAACTCTCAAGTATTCTGGACTTACTTGGCTGTCAAGCCCCAAGTCTACGGTCGCTCTACAATGTAGGCGACCGTCTCTATTCACATCATGAGGCGCTGATGGATGTTCTTTTTGGCAAGACCAAAGAGTTATTAGGCTTTGGTGAGACCGTCATTTTTTATGATTTGACCAATACCTACTACATGGGGAGTGAACACATGCCCACTGCTCAAACATGGACGCAATGATTGCCCATTGGTAACATTGGCCTTGGATGGATCGGGGTTTCCTCGCAAGGCGAAGGTTTATTCTGGCAATGCCAGCGAACCACAGACACTAAAACAGGAGATTGATCAATTGGATTGCGAGAATTTAACGGTGATCATGGACGCAGGGATCTCTTCAGAGGCAAACCTGAAGTACTCAAACAAAAAGGGGCTTCACTGGCTTTGCGTTGAAAGAAGCAAGATGCCCACTGTCGAGGATCCCATCAAACTACGACAAACACACAGGTACGCGCCTGGTCACCGATCAAGAGCAATGTGTGTGTTTGTATAGTCAAACTAAGGATGATCAGATTCTTGCCAAAAAGCTTCAGAGTTTGAAGAAGTGAGTGGCATCTCAATGAGGGGCTTTCTGTGAAAGGGCGTCTGAAAAGGCTTACGGTCATCGAAAAGAGGGTCGGACGTCTGACCGAGAAATACAAAAAGGTCGCCTATCAGTATGAGGTCAAGGTGATCAAGAAAAAAGAGAGTCCAACGGATCCAGATCAGTCAGATGTCGGCGTATGATGAATGTGCAGACACATCGGGAGGCTATGTGATCCGAACCAGTCACACCGATTGGGACTGCGAGGCCATTGCGTGCACTTATTGGCGATGATCAGAGATTGAACAGACCTTTCGCACCATGAAATCATATCTGGGGTTACGTCCAATCTATATTATCGGTTTGAGGCCCATTTGTTTCTGTCGGTGCTTGCGTTTCATATGGCGCATTTGATTCGTAGTAAACTCCGCGTCCATAACATCCATAGTAGCTGGGGAACGCTCAAAGTTCATCTCAATCAGCAGATACGAGTGACAACCGTGCTGCTACAAAACCAGACCCATTGCATCCTACTCAAACAGGATGCAAACCTCAAGCCATTTATGCGAAAAGTGATTCAGGCAATGGGACTAAAACTGGGCATAAATGCAAAAAAGTGAAAGCACTGCGCCCGCAAAAAGAAGAGTCAGAAATGTATCGAAAACCCATATAAAATAGCATCTTCAATTAAAATTTATGAAATCAAGAATCAGCAAAACTGCGGGAAAATCCACTACAATTTGAAACTTGCGTATAATCATTGTGACTAAATCATCTATATTAAATGCAAGGTATTGAAACCAATTGACGTCTACCATGTTTACGCACATTAATCCTTAAAGTAAAGATAAATTCTAATGCAGATTGAAATCTCACTCATTCATGTTGTAATAGCCTTAGCCAGTTTAGTTTTCTTAGTAATTGGTACGCTGGTTAGTATTTTTTTGCCACTGCTTAGTAGAAGTGCGCGCGCTTTGGAAAGGCTTGACGCGAAGCTTGATCGCTCAGTGGAGCAATTGCGGGCAGACAATAAAGCACTTGATGAGAAGCTTGATCGTTCAGTGGAGCAATTGCGGGCAGACAATAAAGCACTTGATGAGAAGCTTGATCGTTCAGTGGAGCAATTGCAGGCAGACAATAAAGCACTTGATGAGAAGCTTGATCATTCAGTGGAGCAACTGCGGGCAGACAATAAAGCACTTGATGAGAAGCTTGATCGTTCAGTGGAGCAACTGCGGGCAGATATAAAAGCACTTGATGAGAAGCTTGATCGTTCAGTGGAGCAACAGCGGGCAGACACTAAAGCTGTTGATGAGAATCTTGATCATTCAGTGGAGCAACTGCGGGCAGATATAAAAGCAGTTGACGCGAAGCTTGATCGTTCAGTGGAGCAACAGCGGGCAGACACTAAAGCTGTTGATGAGAAGCTTGATCGTTCAGTGGAGCAACAGCGGGCAGACACTAAAGCTGTTGATGAGAAGATTGATCGTTCAGTGGAGCGGATTAATACGAAACTTGATAGTTTTCATGCCCTTCTGTATATTATTAACGGGAGCATAAATCGACTTATTGGTCGCTTCTTCGGAGGCAATGGACAGCTTCAGATCAACAGTGAAGAGGAACAGATATCGGTTGAATTGTGAGTAAATATAAATCTATACAAACATGATATAATGCTATAAAGAGATTGTGTCATTCCCAATTCAGGATATAAACATTTGGCAACATCATTGATATACGTCAATAAAATTTAAACCTGATTCAATGGTTGTGTAGATAAAACATGTCACCTAATTAATGGCATAAGAGGTATTGTAAATCCATTCAACTCGCTACAAAATGGCAGAGAAATAAGATTTAGCATCAGTTCAGCAAAGAAACACTCCTCATAAGTGATTTAGAATGTTTTATGTTAAATACCCACTTAGGGCGCTGCTGATTGTTGCCTCTTCTATTTTTTCGTATGACACCCACTTTTCCTAATCAATTTGATGTTTACATTATTAATCATTATCATTGCCTTGATCGGAGTAATCATGACTGGTCTGATTCTACTTCAGGCGGGTAAAGGTGGAGGGCTCGCTGGAATTGCATCAGGAGGGGCGACAACGCAGATTCTAGGTGCACGGCAAGCACCTGATGTACTTGAACGGGGAACATGGATATTAGCCACAATTTTCATTGTGCTCTGTATTTTGACTAATTTTGCTATTGATGATGGTAGTTCACAGAGGAGTGTACTCCAACAGTCTGAGCAATCAACGCAACAAACTTTTCCCTCACCAGAGGAGATTCCACCCCCATTAGAGGATATCACTCCAGAACCTGCCCCGTTGCCAGAAGAGGAATAAATTTTGGGGTGACCTCATGGAGAGGCCACCCCCGTGGCTTACGTGTAGACCTATAAGCCGAATTCTGTCTTTCCAGCACTGCAACCACCTCAGCGAGCCGGAAGAATCATCATCTATCTAGGACCAGTGTCACCACTGGACTCATGCAACCTACCCGCATCGCATTCGGCGGGTCACCTTATCGCTTATGCGTGCGATGCTGTTTGGCCTTGCTCCCCGTAGGGTTTACCTAGCCACCATGATCGCTCATGGCGCTGGTGGGCTCTTACCCACACCATTTCACCCATCACCTGAATAAAATTCATCGGCTGGTCTATTTTCTGTTGCACTTGCCGTCATCGCTACGCGATGCCTTCCCGTTAGGAAGTACGGCACCCTTTGGAGTTCGGACTTTCCTCCCTGTCAATTGACAAGGCGATGATCCAGTCAACACGTATCTTATTTGATGGCTAAATCACTGGTTGCTTGTTCATATAACTCGCTATCTACAATGATACGACCAGTTTGCTCACACGGAATGATTCGATTGCGCTGGCGAATTTCCATTTGACGTTGGGGTGGAACAGCAAATCCACCAGCAGCACCTCTATCCAACCTGACGACCGCCCGCCCGTCACGATAACGTTTGCGGAGCCTCTGGTAGGCATGAAGATAACGATCGTCTACCATAGACTCAGCATCTTTTCTCAAATCTTCCAGATGAGTTTTTTGTTTTTCGGTCGTAGTCAAAACCTCTTCTAGTTGAGTTCGCTTTTCAACTAGGATACCTTCTAATTCTGAAAGGCGTACTTGGGCTTGTTCAATTTGCACCCTACTTTCGTCCAAAAGACCATCGGTAGAACTAATCAGGTCTTTGGCCTCCACAATTCGCTCACGCTGTGCCTCAATTTCTTTGCTGAGGGCATCATATTCACGATTATTACGCACTTGTAGTTGTTGTTCCTGATATTTTTTGATAAGAGTTTCCGCCTCCTCAATATCAAATTCGGATCTACGGCGTGATTGATCTGTCTCATCCTGTTCCTGCCTGATTTTGCTGATTCGCGTCTGAAGGCCAGCAGATTCATCTTCAAGATCTTTGATTTCTTCGGGTAGATCACCCTGTTCTTTTACGACCTGATAAATGAGAGTATCAATGTGTTGTAAACGAATCAGTGCACGCAGTTGACTGCTAATGGTTGTTTCGGTATTACTCATCTCAGTATAGTGATTAGGAAATTCAAAAAAACAGATTACTTTTACGAGATGAGAACATAATGGGTTCAATCTGTAGAATAATTAATTGGGTTAGTCACCGAGAGAGCACACGAGAACTTTACCGAGGGGAATCGTTTTTTGAGCCATCTACAGAGGAGTTCTTGTGTGTGCTTTTCTGTCTCATAATGTCCAGCATCAATCAGGGCCATCCGACACTGACCATCCGCATCATAGACATCAAAGAAGCGATGGTATGTTAAATCTGCGGTGACAAATACATCTGCTCCTGATCTGAGCGCGGCATCAATAAGACTACCTCCTGATCCACCGCAGACAGCAACGGTTTTGATAGTTGTATGATGGGAGCCAACATAGCGCAACACTGTCGAATTTAGTCGGCTATGGATGCGCTTTAGAAAATCACTAAACGGTTCCTGATGAGATAATTGTCCGATTGCACCCATACCAGAAATCTCGTTGCGATTCGGTTTCAGAAACTCAATGTCGTGAAGGTCTAGGATTTCCGCCAAGCCATAAGAAACGCCGCCGTGAGCCGCGTCTAGATTTGTATGAATGCTGTAAAGTGATATATTTGCTCGAGCAAGTTGAAGAATGAGATGTCCAATTAAGTCTCCATCTACAATGCGCGATGAAGGACGAAACAATAGCGGATGATGTGTGATGATCATAGATGTATTTGTCTCAACTGCTTCACGCAAGACCGAAGGTGTGAGATCAAGCGAAATCAGAACTCGGCTAATTTCTTGAGTTGCAGAGCCAACCTGTAGCCCAATATTGTCGTATGATTCAGCAAATTCAGGGGCAGCCCATGTTTCAAGTGCGCAGGCTATATCTTGCGAACAGACGATTGTGTTTACTTTTTGTATCATTTAAGGGAAATCTATGACCATAGCAGTCAGCAGTGATGAATTCGGAATTTTGGTTAAGCCATTATTGGACTTGCTCCACAAATGGGGCCATAAAACTATATATTTTGGCCCAGAATCGGGTGATGACGGCCAGGACTGGCCGCTGGTGACACAAAAAGCTATTGATGAAGTCATTCATGGCAATGCACATGAAGCGATCGTCATGTGTTGGACTGGAACGGGGTGTTCAATTATAGCGAACAAAAATAGTGGAATACGCGCGGCATTATGTTTGGATGCCCAGACGGCCGAAGGGGCAAGAATTTGGAATCATGCAAACGTACTAGCACTAAGCCAACGTAAGACTACGCCTGCCATCTTGGAAGAAATTCTGAAGGCTTGGTTTGGTACACCCATGAGTACTGATCATTGGAATGTAACTCAGATTGACCGTGTAAATGCATTAGATGTCGGTCATGATTTACATAAAAAACGAAATTGATATAAGAATTATTTTCGTTAATTGATAAAATTTGACTGGATTGGTAATAAACGATGTAGATGAGTATAAGTGCTTTTCACAGATCAATGATTCATAAGATGACATTGGTAACCGTTTAGAACTTGAAGTTGTCCATATCCATTCGAATATCATAAACCATAGCCATTTAATCATTCATGTTTAAAATAAAAACGCTTAATGCTATTTCGGAAAAGGGGCTTGCAAGGCTAACCGAACGCGGGTATGCGATCGGCGAAGACGTTTCAGAGCCAGATGCAATTTTATTGAGGAGCTATAATCTTCATGGGTTCAAATTTCCTAGCTCAGTTGTAGCCGTAGGTCGTTGCGGTGCTGGGGTTAACAATATTCCAATTGATGATTGCTCAGAGCAAGGCATTGCAGTGTTTAATACACCTGGTGCGAATGCAAATAGTGTCAAAGAGCTAGTGATTTGTGCACTGCTCCTGTCCTCACGGCGAATTGTTGATGGAATCAACTGGGCGCGTACGCTCACTGGAGATGATGTTGCTGCGGCAGTAGAAAAAGGAAAAAAAAACTATAAGGGACCAGAAATTAAGGGCAAAACTCTGGGAATCGTAGGGTTGGGTGCGATCGGAGTGGCCGTGGCCAATGCGGCGAATGCTCTTGGAATGCGGACCCTTGGATATGATCCATTCATTTCTGTATCTAATGCGTGGGACTTGAGTCGGGAAGTGGCGCGCGCCAGTGGGCTAGACGAAATTGTTGAAACCGCTGACTATATTACTGTCCATGCGCCGCTGAATGATAAGACAAGGGGCCTGATCAGCAAAGATCATTTTAGTCGAATGAAGAAGGGGGTTCGGATTTTGAATTTTGCGCGAGGGCCTCTGGTAGATGAAGATGCGCTTCTATTCGCGTTAGATCGGGGGCACTGTGCTTGTTATGTCACCGACTTCGTGGATGCTCAGTTGGCCCACCATCCCCAAGTGCTACCAGTTCCTCACTTGGGCGCCTCTACACCTGAGGCCGAGGATAACTGCGCAATCATGGCAGCGGAGCAATTATCTGATTATCTTGAGCATGGCAATGTGATAAATTCTGTCAATTTCCCTCGGGTTCAGCTGTCACTTCGTTCAGAGAGGTCACGGATTCAGATTGTCAATCGCAATGAACCGCGAATTCTGAGTCAATTTGCAGCGATTCTATCTGAGACCGGGCACAATATTGATAATCTGGTCAACAAAGGACATGGTTCGTTGGCCAACAATGTGATTGATGTCAGTGGAGCGCTGCCAGATTCGGTTCTTGAGAGTCTGAGAGCGATTGATGGCGTAATTCGAATTCGTACGATTGTAGCATCGTAACAATGTCGTTTCCAGATCTTGGACCCAATATTCCAAGGAAAGCCAAACCGCATATGATGCGCTTAGCGCGCTGGGTGCTCACAAGACTTAACTGGCAAATTGAAGGAACCTTACCTGATCATAAAAAATTTGTTGTTATCGGCGCATTTCATACCTCCAATTGGGATTTTTTTGTCGCAATGGCCGTCATGTTTGCCTTAGATTTAGAGGGGTCTTGGGTTGCGAAGCATACCATATTTCGATGGCCGCTCGGAGTGTTGATGCGCGCATGTGGTGGTCATCCTATAGACCGACAACAGCATGAAGGCCATGTACAAAGAGCCATTCAATTATTTGAGGAAAACGAGAAATTTGTGTATGCAATCACGCCAGAGGGGACGCGTAGTAAAGTAGAACGATGGAAAACTGGATTCTATCATATTGCAGTTGGGGCGCAGGTCGTTATAGTACCTGCTTATTTTGATTACCTGCACCGCAGAGTTGGATTTGGTCCTCCGTTGATTCCAACGGGGAATCTGGATCAAGATATTGTGACGCTACAAAGATTCTATGAACCTTATCGCAAGACCGCTGCGCGTTCTGATCGCGCTTAGGGAAAGATGCCTCCTCTTGAATACCCTTGTGCAATTTTATCAATTGCACTGATGAATGCTCCCGTTCGTAGATCAACGTTGTGACTGCGGGCATAAGAATGAATTTCATGATACGCGCCAACCATTGTATCTTCAAGTCCTGATTCTACGAGTTCAGCTTCACTTGCCCCAAATGCTAAAGTAGATTCAATATTTTCAAGTATTTGTGAGTCAAATTTTTTCTCAACCAAGTGTTCTACGGTTTCAAGAATTTTTAAAGCATTATGAGCTTCACGTCGACGGTTGATACGTCCATGTCTAACATGCGACAGATTACGAAGCCATTCAAAGTAAGAGACCGTTACCCCACCAGCATTCAGATACACATCTGGAATGATCATGACTCCTTGTTTGATTAAGGCTTGATCTGCCGCCGAGGTAATGGGGCCGTTCGCTGCCTCAGCGACAATTTTTGCTTGGATTCGACTCACATTATCAATACGAATTTGGTTTTCCAGGGCCGCAGGGACAAGAATATCGCAATCCATTTCTAAGGTAAGGATTGAATCCTGAATGTTGGTCGCATCAGGGAAGTCAAGGATAGATTTTGTATCCTTTCGGTGGTTGATGACCTTATCTAATTCTATCCCTTTTGCGTTATAGATTCCTCCATCATACTCAGCGATCCCGACAATGACAGCGCCTGCTTGTTCAAGATAAAGCGCTGTGTGGTAGCCTACATTGCCTAAGCCCTGAATAATGACGCGCTTGCCTTCTATGCCTCGATTGAGCCCCAATGCATGCATATCTGCCTCAACATTACAGGCTTCACGAATTCCAAAGAACACGCCCCTGCCAGTGGCTTCTGTACGTCCGCGGACTCCCCCATTACCGACTGGTTTTCCAGTGACGCATGCTAATGCGTCAAGTGGGTTATCGGTCACGCTACGATAGGTGTCATAAATCCAGCTCATTTCAATGCTCGTTGTGCCATAGTCTGGAGCAGGTACATCCACACCTGGCCCAATGAAATTTTTCTTGGCGAGCTCAAAAGTATAGCGTCGAGTAATTCGCTCCAGTTCAGATTGAGAATAATTTCGTCTGTCAATACAGATGCCGCCCTTCGCTCCGCCATACGGCACATCCACGATCGCACACTTGTAGGACATCAGTGCTGCCAGGGCCATCACCTCGTCAGCATTGACCGAGAGTGCGTAGCGTATCCCCCCTTTGGTTGGTTGCATATGTTGACTATGCTCTGCACGATATGCGTGGATGACTTCAATCTCACCATTATCACGAACTAAGGGGAAGCTCATATGATACACGCTATTACATTCTTTAATTTGAGCCAGTAGCCCTGGAGAATGATCTGTGTGTAAAGCCGCGCGGTCAAACATTTTGTTGACTTCCGCAAAGAATGAAATATTATCCATGATTTGTGAGAAATAAATGATCTAAGAGTACTTTACATATAAAATTAAGGGAATTATATACGTGAGTACCCATCTATTAGACGGCTACCTGTTGCGTATCCATTTCACGGCTCATAGGAGTCTCTAACGAGAACGCTCCTCCACGTGCAGATGCCCCAATCCCGGAGGCCTGTAATACATTCGCAGATGCGTTGATATCTGCGTGATCCGTATGGCCACACGCCATACACTCAAATCTACTTTGTGTCTTGCGATTGACTTTATCTGTATGACCACACTGGTTACAGCGTTGACTGGTATACTTCGGATCAACAAGAATCACGTTGCCGAACTTGTAATCGCAATAAGTATTGAACCGCCCCCATCCAGCGTTCTGTATGACGCGGTTCAACCCCGCCTTCGCCCTCACATTGGTTCCAGGCTTCTCAACCGTACCCTTAGCGGACTTGGACATAGCCGTGATCTTCAAGTCTTCACGTTTCAACGTATGGGCTTTATTGGACAATTGACGGCTATGTTGATGCGCCGCATTGACTCTGCAATTCTTCTGTTTTCGCTTCGTTCGTTTGTATCTACCCGATCCCTTTTGTTGTCGGGCTAACTTACGTTGATACCTACGGATCTTAATCTCCTTATCCGTCAAATCAGGAATCGGTAGCATGCCCTGTTCACCATCCGTTGAGGAATAAGAAATGTTATAGGTATTCAAGTCAATGCCAATCTCTTTGCCATCGTCCACCTTCTCTGGTAGATTAGTGACTTTGTAAATTACGCTCATCTTCCAGTACCGTCCGTCTTTCTTCACGGTGACTTCAATCGGCTCACCGTCTGGATAAGGATTACCTCCTTTCCTACGAAACTTCATCCATCCAATCTTCTGGATATAGACATCATTCCCTCGGATCTTAAACAATCCTTTGGTCGCCGTAAATGAATTGTGTTGAAACCGATTATGGAACGTAGGATGATCACGTAATCCCTTGAAGAAAGCCTGCCACGCCTCTGCCTGATGCTTTAAGGTGTTTCGTACAATGTTGGACGAATACCGATTCAACCAAGAAATGGTTGGGCGAAAAGAAGTGTATCTCCTACTTAATGACGGCCAGGTCAATTCTGGATTATCCTTATGTTCGTCTTTATAGTCCCTGTTGATTTGGTCAAGAAACGTATTCCATACAAACCTACATGCTCCGCAAAGACCTGACAAGAGATGGGCTTTCCACTGCGTGCTAGGTAATAGGCGATATTCTATTCCACGATAGGAACAGTTTGAACCCGAAGGGTTAGAAGCCTTTTTAACAGGCATGATATCAAGGTTAATTTGATGTTATGGTAAGCAATAGGGTAGAATGCATATCTATCCTATTGTGTCTGTTAAACTTTACCAAAATCGAATGGTTCAATTCTTTGGGTACTCAGGTATGTAATTCCCAAAATTAAACATTAATAATTTACGATGCTCAATCTTTGTTGAATCAACAGGAAGAAATTAGTATCATGTATTCAATAATTCTGGAGCTATAGCCAATCTATAACTCAATGAGAGATATTTTGTACATTACAGCGAGTGGTATCACATAGTTGAAGGTATTTGATGCGGGATTGGATAGGCTCATCAAAAAAGTCTTTTCAATTTAGGTCAGTTCACCAAGATAGAGGTAATTACGTTCTAATCGTTGCTGATTTTTGATTGCTTTAACAAAATGTGTTGCATTCACTTCGGACACCATGGAGAGTTGTTGACGATGCGTGATGATACAATGGAACGAATGCTGTAAGCTTTAGTGACACATCATCTTTAGAGTATCCAGATGCGGACTTTTGATGATTTTGTGCGTAGCAGAGGCATCGGGATTTAGTAAATATTTATGTGCTGATGATACAGATTTCATTGATAATGTTAGAAAGGTAAAAAGATTAAAGCTGATCATCCGAGTTCTCAGTATACCTATGATTTTAAAGTATCTGCAATTCCATGGGTTAATGAGGGTAAGTATAGATCATTTCTCGGCAGGTGGGGGTTGTCTGGTTGAGGGAAGGAAAATTGTTCGTGGTAATGGTGATAATATAGAGCCGATGGTTGCATATATTTATGGTATCTATACGAAAATCCCATATGACATGATCCATTGGATTGGATAATTTGAGGCAGGTTCCTTGCAGTGTGAGCGCGGAGATAAATGAAGGGGTATGCATCAAATCTGGATAATTTTTTGGCCTGTATTTTGATGTAGTCATGGTTATCGTCAGGTCCATAAATTTTTTTGCTAAAAAAGGCATAAGGATTTGTTTAATTCTAAGATAATCACTAAATTTGTAGTATCATGATCAACGCAGATAGCACGCCTGTTTTTGACGAGTCATTGCGGCTCATTTTGGTCGCTGTTCTAGGGTGAGGAGAATGCTCGGCGCGTGCTGGAACTAGTGTATGAATTAGGGGAAGGGGGTAAGGAGTTGGTGATGCTAGTGATAGAGGAGCTGGTTAACGCAAAGGAAGAGATCATGGATGCCCAAGAGAAGATTGACTATCTTCTACGCAGATTGTATGGGCAGAATCGGGAGCGGTTTACAGATCCAGATCAAATGGAGCTCTTTGGCGATCAGCCTCCAGTGGTAGAAGAGTTTCAGGAAGACGAGGAGGAAGAGGAAACGAAGTCACGAAAGAAGCCAAGAAGTCTTCGTTCAGGTCGTAACAGAGGTCTACCGACAGTGGTCATTGAGATCAATCCTGAGGGTGATTTATCTGATCTCCAGAAGATTGGATTTGAAGTTCATCGGGTGTTCCATTACCAACCTGCGCGTATTGTAGTCTACGAATTTGTGCGTAATAAGTATGTAGATCCAACCAATAAAGAGGCAGGGGTATTGATGGGTGAGTTACCCGATAATGTGAAAGGCAAGCGCACCGCCACGGTGGAGACCTTATCGCAAGTAGTGATCAATAAATATGTGGATCATCTTCCAGTGGATCGGACGCGGAAGCAGTTTTCAAGATTAGGGGCGGATATAGCCACCTCCACACTCAACGATTTTTGTGCACATGTGGCCAACGATCTGAAGCCGCTGTACGATCTTCATCTGCAAGAAGTGCTTAATAGCGGATACATTCAGGCGGATGAGACGCGAATTCCAGTGCGGGATTCGGTCAAAAGTAAAGCATCGGGCAAGAATCATCTTGGCTATTTCTGGCTGTACTCTGCGCCAACGCCCAAGTTGGTGTTTGTGGATTATCAGCCGGGGCGATCCAGAGACGGTCCGCTCAAGATTTTGGATGGATTTCAGGGGAATTTGCAGACGGATGCTTATAGTGTGTATGACGTATTTGACACCTTGGATGGAATTGAGCACTTCAATTGTGTGACCCATTGTCGGCGCAAGTTTGAGAATGTAAAGGCCTCGCAGTACGAGTTTGTTCAAACGAACGTCAAGCGTGTTCTCACGCTGTTCAGGAAGATCTATGCGATTGAGCAAAAGTTACGCGAGCGTGGGGCTTCGTTTGAGGAGCGTCGGATTGAGCGTCAGAGTCAATCTGCCCCCCTGTTTGATAAGCTCAAGGAGATTCTGGAGTCAACGGCAACGATCGGCCCTGAGTCATGGAAGAAGGCCGTGTACTATGCACTGGTTCGTTGGGAGAAGCTCACGCGCTTTTTGGATCACGGAGAGGTGGAGATTGATACCAATCTTGTAGAAAACCGCGTGCGACCCATTGCCATAGGACGCAAAAACTACTTGTTTGCTGGCTCCCATGAGGCAGCGCAGCGGGCTGCGATTCTCTATTCACTGCTCAATACCTGCACCTTGCATGGGGTGAATCCACAGGAGTGGTTAGTGGATGTACTAAAGCGCATTGACACGATGGCCGAAGAAGAGATGTACACACTACTACCTCAACACTGGAAAGCAGCACAGGATGCAGCGCTTCCCCAAGCTGCATAGATCTCACGGCAGAGATACATTCACCGTCCATCCTACTGCACCAGACAATGAGCTGGGCTATGGTTTAGGCGCTGAGGATATGGGATTTTCGTATGGATACTATTTATGTGGATCAGGATATTGCAAAGTGCATACTGCTATTTCATGCAGAAAACAGCCTGTAATTAATATGGGAGTCAAATGTGCATTACCCGTATCAGTGCATGGGTGTTAACATGTATAGTGTCTGAGGGAGTGCGCATGATAGGTGGGTTGCCAACAGGCATTCAACCCTGGATGCAGAAAAGAAGCATCACCTTGCCCCGTTTTATAGGGTCAAGGAGATGTTCAACGGCAAGTGCTCACTGCCTCGTTCAATTTGTGCAAACGTTCATCATATTCTACAATTGCAGGAAGAATCAAAACTTCTCGGGGGTTGATTTTCCAACACAGATCAATGTCTACGAGCCCCTGTTAATAGCAGTTTCTTCATAAAATGACCGAAGATTTCTTGAAGTTGGGACGTTGTTTTTTCGGAGAAAAATCTGCTGTGTATGGTGTATTGAGGTGCTCAAAGGCTTTGGTACTTGCACTATGTATATTGAATTGAATATGCGGAATTGATGTAATCGCTAATCCGATATCTAAATGCAAGCCTTCTCGCGTCGTATCTTTACTGCCGATAGAAGACTTGTTTCATAGTGGATATGTCGCTCAATCGCATCATTTAATAAGTCTAACCACAGGCCAGTTTTTTAAAATAGTAGCGAACCAGATTGTATCAGAGACGGACTTACGAGAAATTATTGAGTGACGGCTCAGAAGAAATTAAGGGTTCAGGGAAAACAATATATTTTGAGCAGGAGTATGAGAATTATTTGCCAGATCAAGGTTTGGTCACCAGTCATGTATACCAACTCCATGATAAGTTACCGATTACACAGGCGCGCGCTGATGATATAAATCAATCATCATTAAGCACATTTAATCAGCACGGCAATAGCAAGGTAGATGGATCTTAATTGGCAGAAAAAACAAATTACATTGTAGAAGAGATTAAGGTAACGCCAGATCATGCACCATTCAGCGAAGAGTTCAGTATCGGAAATCTGTTTGAACATCGTACTGATATAGGAGTGATAAAAGTAGGGGCAAATTACGATCACAGTCACTTGTTGAATAAGCCAGTTGTTTGTTTTGAATCGCCCAATACAGGACTGTCGGAATTACGGGGCAATCAGTACGGTATTGAAGTTCAGATTAAGCCTGCATCTGTGACTGCATTTACATTAGAATACACGCTCGGTGGCACTGCAACACAAGGGGGCTCTGCCGATCCAGATTACTCAATTCTAAAGCCACTGATCATTCCAAGGGATACGAGTCCTATAAAATCTTCATTACGATCATTAACGACAAGCGCTCTGAGCTTGATGAAACAGTCATCATCAGATTGACACCCAGTGAAGACTATGAAATATGCGGTGGAAATAATGAACATATCCTGACCATCTGGGATGATGATAGAGACAAGCCAATAGTTAATTTTAGGGAATTATATACGAGTACCCAAAGAATGGAACCATTCTATTTTGGAGAGTAAAACAGACACAATAGGATAGAGGAGAATCTACCCTATTGCTTACCATAACATCAACGTAACCTTGATATCATGCCTGTTCAAAAGGCTTCTAACCCTTCGGGTTCAAACTGTTCCTATCGTGGAATAGAGTATCGCCTATTACCTGGCACGCAGTGGAAAGCCCATCTCTTGTCAGGGCTTTGCGGAGCATGCAGGTTTGTATGGAATACGTTTCTTGACCAAATCAACAGGGACTATAAAGACGAACATAAGGATAATCCAGAATTGACCTGGCCGCCATTAAGTAGGAGATACACTTCTTTTCGCCCAACCATTTCTTGGTTGAATCGGTATTCGTCCAACATTGTACGAAACACCTTAAAGCATCAGGCAGAGGCGTGGCAGGCTTTCTTCAAGGGATTACGTGATCATCCTACGTTCCATAATCGGTTTCAACACAATTCGTTTACGGCGATCAAAGGATTGTTTAAGATCCGAGGGAATGATGTCTATATTCAGAAGATTGGCTGGATGAAGTTTCGTAGGAAAGGAGGTAATCCTTATCCAGACGGTGAGCCGATTGAAGTCACCGTGAAGAAAGACAGACGGTACTGGAAGATGAGCGTAATTTACAAAGTCACTAATCTACCAGAGAAGGTGGACGATGGCAGAGAGATTGGCATTGACTTGAATACCTACAACATTTCTTATTCCTCAACGGATGGCGAACAGGGCATGTTACCGACCCCTGACTTAACGGATAAGGAGATTAAGATCCGTAGGTATCAACGTAAGTTAGCCCGTCAGCAGAAAGGATCTGGTCGATCCAAGCGAAAAATCAACAAGTGGAAGCGAAAACAGAAGAACGAATGCGGCACATCAACATAGCCGTAGATTGTCCAATAAGGCGTATACGTGAAGACTTGAAGATCAAGACTATGTCCAAGGGTACGGTTGAGAACCCTGGAACCAATGTGAAGGCAAAAGCAGGGTTAAGCAGAGCCATCCTTAACGCTGGATGGAGACGGTTTAATTCCTATTGCGATTACAAGTTTGGCAACGTGATTCTTGTAGATCCGAAGTATACCAGCCAACGCTGTAATCAGTGTGGTCATACAGATAAAGTCAATCGCAAAGCAAGTTTAAGTGTATGGCATGTGGCCATCAGATATCAACGCATCTGCGAATGTGTTACAGGCCTCCGGGATTGGGGCATCTGCACATGGAGGAGCGTTCTCGTTAGAGACTCCTATGAGCCGTGAAATGGATACGCAAAAGGTAGCCGTCAAATAGATGGGTACTCACGTATATAATTCCCTAATTTTAGTTCTTTACGCTCTGACGCTCCAGAAAATAAGGGTAGACATGAAGTAGAAATTGGTATCAACCCAGCACCCACGAAAAATTTAAAACTGATGTACAGTCTGAGTTGAACTGCTACACGAGGTAATGATTATTGTGGTCAAGAGTCAGTGACTATTCCCGTGAGTGAAACTTCTGTGCAGGTTCAGATCACAATCATTGATGACACAGAAGAAGAGGAGGATGAGACGGTCATATTGATGTTACCCGAGAGTTCAGACTATGATGTGGGTAGTATAAGGACGCATACTGTGAGGATTATTGACAATGATAAACCAGAAATCCCGGTCGTTAATTTTGTCTCTTCAAGTCAGAGCGTGGATGAAGATGTGGGGATACATATTGTAGAATTCAGACTTACTCAAGCATCTATCAAGGACTTTACATTGAATTATAGGATAGGTGGTACGGCAACAATGGCTGATGATTATACGAGCCTTTCATCTGCACTAGTAGTTGCAAATCAAGCAGGTGCAGAGATTCCAATCATTGTGATTGATGATCGGATGGATGAGCCTGACGAGACAGTTATCTTCACGATCACTGATGATGCAGAATATGATTTGGGAGATAATAATCAATATACATTAACCATCAGAGATAATGACCCAGATCTGCCAGTTGTTAATTTCTCACTGCCGTCATCCCGCGTAGTTGAAAGGAATACTCCACACACTATTGAAGTTAGAATTTCTCCACCGTCTCCACAGGGCTTTACCTTGATGTATGATCCGACAGGAGGAGATGCCACACGAAATGTGGATTATACCACGTCAGGCTTTATAGATGTTACTGCCAATGCGCCATCAGTAAAAATACCGATAGAGATCATTGATGATACAGTGGATGAAGATAACGAGACTGTCATTTTGACTCTCACTGAGGGTTCAGGCTATAATGTGGGGAATGATCGGACACATAGATTGAAATTATAGATAGCGATGAGACTGAGCTGCCAGTTGTTAATTTCTTTATGCCTTCATCAAGCATTCGTGAATCTTTAACTTCACTTGATATTGAGGTCACTATTTCTCCGTCGTCTCCAACAGACTTCGCATTGATGTATGATCCGACAGGGGGCGATGCTACGCGAAATGAAGATTAAATCATTATTTTTGATCCAGTAACAGTCGCTGCTCACGCGGCATCTGTAAAGATTCCGATAGGAATTCTTGACGACCAAGAGGATGAGGATGCAGAAACGGTCATTATGACTCTAACTGAGGGATCTGGATATACGTAGGAAATAATTTTAAGCATACACTGACGATTGAAGATGACGATGAATTTCCAATTGTATCTATTCACTCCGAGGGGGCTAAGGAAAGTAACAAGAAAATTCAGTTGCCCGTCAGGTTAAATCGCTCCTTCACAGAAGCCATTACGGTTGAGTATACGGATACAGAGATAGAGGGAAACGCCGAGCGGGGTCCTGATTACATGTCATCTCGGGGATTGATCATTTTTGACCCTGGCAGTACGCAAGGTGTCATTCAATTCACGCTTATGGATGATAGGATTCCCGAGGAGGAAGAGATGTTTAAGGTTCAGATACTCAACCCTACAAAAGCAAAAATATCTGAAGAAAATGGAATTGCAGAGGCCACCATCATTGATGATGATGCTCAGGCTGAGATCAGAATTGAGGATGCAGTGGCCAGTGAGGGATCCAATGAAATCTTGTTTTATGTTCACCTTTCGCAGCCAAGTATTACCCCTGTATCGGTTCAGTATAGGACAGAAGACGGGACAGCTACAGCAGGTGAAGATTATAAGTCCGTATCTGGAATCCTTGATTTTACCCCTGGAACGATTCTGGTAGCCATCACCGTTCCACTTCTGCATGATGATATTGATTGGCAGCAAGAAACATTCTTAGTCCATTTGGAGTCTTCCAGATCTGCCAGAATTAGTAAATCTATCGCGCTGGCAACAATCAAAAAAACTGAGGATTTAGCGCCCGAGATTCTTCACGCTTATACCGCGAGATTTATCCGCACTTCATCGGCCCAGATTATAGAGGCATTACAGCAAAGATTACGTCCTCAGGTGTCGTCATGTTTAGCTGGGCCTCGCTCTGATACAGCAAGGCTTTGGAGTACAGTATCGGCATGGGATCCCTCATTAGGGGAATTGTTGGCTGGTTGCAGAATATCTCAGAGCATGAACACTGGAAAAAGGGGAGATGCATTCAGTGTTTGGGGGCAGGGGGCTTACAGTCAGTTTCATGGCAAAGAAAATGATGCCTTAAATCTGCATGGAAATGTAGTGACCGGCATGGTAGGGTTAGATTATCGTTGGAGTGCTTCTTGGATGGCTGGATTCTTATTGGCTCATCATAGTGGTGATGGATCGTTTGACATTCGTGAGGAATCAGGGGAGATTCAGGCCAGACTCACTGGGGTTTATCCATATTTATCCTATGCAATTGCAGATTGGAAAATCTGGTTGAGCGGAGGCTTTGGGCAGGGCAATGCAAAAATTATTAACGACTCAATGCATGGCCTAACATTGAGGTTTGGGCGCAGGTATGGAGGGGCATCTCGCTGCTTGGAAACCAGCAACGCTACGATATTACGGAGATGTTCTGATGGCCGATGCAAAAATAGGATCCATAGCAGGAAGGACTGATGTATATCGAATCAGAATCGGGTTGCAAGGGGCATTGCATGTCAGCCAGGTAATACAACCTTATGTAGAGGCCAATCTACGCCAAGATGGGGGAAGCGCAGAGAGTGGACAAGGGATTGAGATCGGTGGAGGGGCACGCGTTGCATTCCCCCAGTGGAAGTTGCGTGGTCAGCTCCATTCTCAGACACTCATCATGCATACGGCCGACGGATTTGCAGAGTGGGGAATTTCAGGTTGGGTGCAGTTTGGTAATGCCTCCAGAGGCTTCACGATCACCGTGCGGCCATCTTGGGGGCTCAGCTATGGCATGACTCTTCATCGTTAACAGACCATTCTTGATTCAAGTCCAGTCACAGAAGGATACCATCGTACAGAGATTGAATTGGGGTATGGCATTGCAGTTAGAGATGGGACTTGTCGCCCAATTATGGGGGTTACGGATTATTCCAGAGGTAGGCTCATTCGTTTAGGGGGGCAGTTACGCCCATGGGAACAGTTTAGTATTTCAGTTTCAGGGCTTGCGCATCATCAAGAAACTGCGCTTGGGAATTTTGGCCTGAATATGCAAGGCTTAATTCAGTATTAGGTTTTCAGACAGAACACGCCGCCGGTCCTGCTATCCACTCCATAATGCCTTGATTGTGGGGAATAATCATCCATCACTATGGGTATGATGATGTTTAGTGATTGCAGTTTACCTCTTATTGCGTAGTTTTATATAGTGGGCAAATCCACAAGGTATTTAGGGATAGTTGCTATTTTACAGGCAAGAAGTAGTCTTGAATCAACCAGAAGTCTCTTATGAGAAACATTTAACTCTATGACGGGCACAGTCTTGATTCATATTGTTGTAGTGATTGCCTTGGCAATTGGATCACAGTGGCTGGCATGGCGAATTCGTGTTCCATCAATTCTACTTCTGCTGGTTGTAGGATTTTTGGCAGGCCCCGTCATGCGGATCATTCCTCCTGAACAGCTACAGGGGGAGTGGGTTTTTGCTTTTGTCTCTCTGGCAATAGGTATTATTCTATTTGAGGGTGGATTGAATCTCAGATTGTCTGAACTTCGAGGTGTAGGAAGGGCCGTCTTCAATCTCGTCACAATAGGTGTTGCAGTCACAGGTGTCTTGGCGGCCATTGCCGCGCATTATGTACTAGAAATGCCCTGGGAAATTGCAGTTGTTCTTGGGGCAATTTTGACAGTGACTGGCCCGACAGTCGTCTTGCCTCTGATCAGATATGTTCGCCCGAGTGGGCGCGTCAATGCGATAGCAAAATGGGAGGGAATCACGATTGATCCAGTCGGTGCTATAGTTGCTGTATTGGTTCTTGAAGCGGTGATCGCAATGCATGAGTACGAGGCGGGCGGTGTCACAGGTGGAGGCATGCTGACAACAATTGTACCTTCGTTGGAAGCTTTGTTAACAACCGCCGCAGTAAGTATTGGAGTGAGCCTCTTAGGCGGAGCTCTGATACTCTTTTTATTACGTCGACATTTAGTCCCAGATTACTTGCAAAGTTCATTCGCATTGACAGTGGTGATTCTCGTCTTCGCGCTTTCTAATAGCTTGCATGAAGAATCTGGTTTGTTTTCGGTCACGATCATGGGGGTATTTCTTGCAAATCAGTCGTATGCCAGCCTGCGCAATATTAATAAATTTAAGGAGGACCTGCAATCACTATTGATAGGATGCCTTTTCATTTTGTTGAGCGCACGTCTGAACTTTGATGCATTGACATATTTTGATGCAAGGGCATTTATCTTCTTAGGTATATTGATTGTTGTGGTTCGCCCGCTTGCAGTCATGTTGTCAAGTCTTCGTACTGGGCTGAATTGGAAAGAACAAGGGTTTATCGCTTGGCTCGCCCCGAGAGGTATTGTGGCAGCCGCTGTGGCTTCTCTATTCTCGGTTCGAATTGAGGGGGTGTATGGATCTGATGCCGCTGGACCGCTGGTTCCGATCGTTTACATGGTCATCATCGGGACAGTAACCGTGTATGGCTTGACGCTTCAGCCTGTGGCTCGTGCGTTGGGAATGGCAGATTCTAATCCGCAAGGTATTTTATTTCTGGGGGCAAAGACTTGGGTGCAAAGTATGGCTAAAGCAATTCAGGATCAAGGAATTTCGGTGCAATTGGTTGATACCAATGAGAGAAATATCAAGCAAGCCCAAGGCAGAGATTTACCTGCGATTGCTGGGAATGCGCTGGAGGAGCAAGTTCTTGATGAGTTAGACCTCAGCGGCATTAGACGCTTCATGGCACTCACATCCAATGACGATACTAATTCGCTTGCGGCCCTACGATTCAAAGACATCCTCGGCAGTGGCGAGGTATTTCAGGCTGATGCGACGCCTTTGCGTTCCGAGTCGTCACTCGTTCGGATCCCCGTCCATATGCGTGGGCGGCCATTGTTTGGTGGTGATCACAGCGTATACGATCTTGAGCATCGCTTTGAAGCGGGCGGAGAAATTCGGACATTTGGAATTACCGAACCAGGATCCTATGAGGCGCTTGAAGGAAAGTATGGTAACAATTTGATCCTTTTGTTTATCATTAGGGGATCTAATCTTTTGATTAACGCAGAAGAAAACACTCTTAGACCTCAACTCAGCGATATTGTCATTGTGATGCTTCCCCCCTTATGTGTAGATGAAGATATCAAGGATACAACCATCTTTCAGGATCTCATTGACCGAGCGTTTATTATTGATTACTTTGATGATATCACTTCTGAGCGTATCGTCTCAACTGCTTCTAAATTATTGAGTCAACGACTGCCCGAGTCTGCGGAAAGGTTAGCGGCCGGCCTGACCGAGTGTATGAATGAAAAAAGCCCTGTCTTATCACCGGGTGTTCTTTTGCATCATGTGCGAATCGACAATATATCTCAGAGTGAGCTCGTTCTCGTGCGATGCGAGCCTCCATTGAATTTGTCGCATACAGAAGGGCCGATTGAAGTTTTTGCTTTTTTTGTAACCCCAGAAGACGATCCGACTCAGCACTTACGTGTCCAAGCCCATCTAGCGGGGTTACTTGGCCGCCGAACTCTACTACCTGAATGGAGGCAGGCATCAAATGAGGAAGAATTGCGAGCGACACTTCGCTCGACTGAACTTGAACCTAAGTTACTATCTTGATTGAATCGCGTCGCTTTACCTTGATGGACTTTCCTGACGTAAATACCAAATTAATCGCCATTATAGGAAACCCAGTTCAACATTCACTGTCGCCACTCATCCATAACTCAGCGTTTCAGAATCAAGGATTGAATTTTATTTATGTAGCCATTGATCTTGCAAACGAGAATTTATCAAAAGCAGTAGAGGGGCTTTCAGCGCTAGGATTTTCTGGTATCAATGTAACGATTCCCTATAAGGAGGCTGTAGTGCCATATATGGATCATCTTTCGGATGTCGCACACACGATTGGAGCCGTTAACACGATTGTTTGTAAAGATGGCGCACTATATGGGGATAATACCGATGTCGCTGGGTTTTTGTCTCCCATTCAAGAGTTTGAGATAAAGCGTACTCCAATGACTATTCTTGGGGCTGGTGGAGCAGCGCGTGCTGCAGCATATGGACTACTAAGTGCGTTTGATCCGCAGCCGCTGACGATTGTCGCTCGCCGAGTCAATCAAGCACAAAAGATAGCCAGTGATTTAAGAGAGATCAGCCATCAGGTAGAAGTTAAAGATTTTGAGTCAGCAACTCCAGCCATTCAAAAAAGTCGTTTGATTGTGAATTCTACCCCTGTCGGAATGCATCCTAATGTAGATGAGACCCCATGGCGACAGTGTCATGATTTTTCTTCTGATCAAATCATATACGATCTAGTGTACCGCCCAAAAAACACCCAATTTCTTCAACAGGCCAAACTTCAGGGTGCAACGATTATTGGTGGACTTGAAATGCTGATTCAACAGGCTGCAGTCGCTTATTGGCAGTGGACTCATCAAGAGATGCCCATAGAAATTGTTCGCAATAGATTAATGAAAAAGTTAGCATATAATGAAAATATTTAATGATTCTTTCACTCTGATTATATTCCTGTGTTGTATCACCTTTCAGGCCTCCGCACAGGTAACAGGACTCGGGTTCACAGATTTTGAAAACTCTGGTTCAGCAGAAGCACAAGATGCGTTTTCTCGGGGGATACTACTCTTGCATAGTTTTGAGTATGAAGATTCTCGTGAAGCATTTATTGAAGCGCGGACTATTGATCCTGAGTTTGCGATGGCCTATTGGGGAGAGGCAATGACCCATAACCATCCTATTTGGATGAGGCAAGAAACTGATCCGGGACGTGCGGCATTGATGAGGCTAGCTCCAGACCTTGAAGGAAGACTCTCCAAGGCCTCAACTAATAGAGAGAAAGATTATTTGAGAGCTGTTGAGATGCTGTACTTTGGAGGTGAAGACAAAAATATGCGAGATTCGGCTTATCACCAACAACTCAAATTATTATCTGAAAGCTATCCAGATGATCTGGATGCTGCTACTTTTTATGCACTTTCATTTTTGGGATTGGCTCACGATGGAAGAGACTTTACACTGTATATGCAAGCAGCCGCGATTGCTGAAGAGGTTTTTGCGAAGAACCCACGACACCCTGGGGCAGCCCATTATCTGATTCATGCCTATGATGATCCAGTTCATGCTCCACTTGGACTACGAGCTGCCCGCGTTTATGCAAAGATTGCTCCTGATGCATCGCATGCCCTTCATATGCCTTCGCATATTTTCACGGCATTGGGCATGTGGACTGAAATGGCATCAGCGAATGAAGAGGCGTATGCTGCCAGTGTGAGATGGATGGAGCGTAAAGGATTAAAGACCCACACAGGTGCGTTTCATGCCCGCCATTGGCGCGCCTATGCCTATCAACAACTTGGTCGCTATACAGAAGCAGAGAAGCTCCTTGAAGATATGATCAGTGATGTAAGAGAGAACGAGTCTGAAACATATCCAATGGGTTATGTAACGATGATGCTTTCAAACTATTTTGCAGATACAAATCGGTGGGATTCCCAATTTGCAACGATTGAATTTGAAACCGATGATCTCTCATCAATCATTTTGGCAAATATTTATTTTATCCGTGGTAAGGTAGCCCTATCAGATGGAAATGAAGAGGATGCAAGATATTTTCTTAGCGAGCTAATGAAGTTGGAGGATAAACAAAACATAGGTGTTTTATTACAGCATCAGCTCAAGGCAGAACTATTAAAATTTGAAGGAAACTTAGATGAGGCAACCCAGCTACTTGAGCAGGCGGCAAAGATTGATAGTGCACGTCCTCTGGATTATGGTCCACCAGAACCAGGGAAACCGACCCACGAATTACTGGGTGAATTCTATTTGTTGGCGAATAAGGGCACTGAGGCAATTGAAGCATTTCAAGCTTCACTTGCCAGAGCGCCTGGAAGGTCAATATCATATGTTGGTTTATTAAAGGCGGCTCAGATGGTGTCAGATGAGCAATTATATCATCAGACGATGTCTAAATTGAAGGAAAACTGGAAAGATGCAGATCCCAATGTAACCGAAATGTCCTTATCAGCATCAGCGAGGTAATGCCTCCAAAGCATTTAAATTTGGCAGTGATTTTTTAGGTGGATTAGGGTGAAGAAAAGATGAAGTCACAAATCGATCCACAGAGTAATGATCATTGCTTGACAAGTAATATGATCAAGTGTTGTCGTGTCATGTGGAAACGCGCGTCATGATGGCTTTGAATCAATTGGAGCACTTTGCATCTTTCTTGGTGGATTGCATGATCATTCAAGCATTCTGTTGATCATTGTAGGTAGCGACAGAGGCATTATTTCTCAAGGTTTGAAACACCCCAAATAAATGACTGCACAATGTATAAAAAACTCATCTTTATTCAGCAATTCCCAATGAGCGCCTAAAGTAGGGAGGTTCCAAATTACTTTTCGCAAACTATTTGTTGGTCAGTGTCAACATTGTTGAGGTTCTGTGATATAGAATGATTGTTCATTCATTTTCTTCCATTAATCACAGAACTCTCATGAAAAAGAAGTCTATTGAAAAGCAGAGACTGTTTGGCAACTTTCGGATAAAGGCAGAATCGGGGAGCTAAGATAGAATACATCATTCCCAGCCTGTCCATGCAGATGTGGCTGATTGATCGTAAAAGATACCCCAACCAATCAACTATAGAACCCTGATCCAATACAAAGGGCAATAGGTTAGAGGATCCCCAATGGTGGTGAGGCGATTTGATCGGCGCTCAATAGTCCTTGTTTGTTTATGTTACATCACTGAATCGGCACATTAGGAGATATTGAATCAACGACCAAAATATGCGTATCCAAAATAAGTCCCTGTACCGTAGAGTTTGAAAGTCAATTGTGGGAGCTTATACAACTCAAATCTACCTGTATTAGTAGGCTAACAAGCGCTCAAGGGTTTCTTCAAGTCGGACTTGCGCGGAGAATATTTTGGTCTCCAGATTTAAAGAAAAAGGAATTGGGGTATCTATAGCTGCGACACGGGTAGGTGGTGCATCAAGAAACTCAAATCCATCCTCTGCAATCCTTGCTGCAATTTCGGCCCCAAAGCCACTGGTCATTGTCGCTTCATGTAGCACTAAAAGCCTTCCTGTTTTCTTGACAGAATCCAAGATTAAATTCTTATCCCAAGGAATTAACGTTCTCAAATCAATGACTTCAATAGACACTCCATTTTGTAACTGCCTCTTAGCCTGCTCCAGCGCCCAATGTGTGCAGAGTCCATACGTTACTATCGTGACGTCTTCCCCCTGGTGGACACATGATGCAACCCCCAAGGGAACATCAAAAGGTGCATCACAGACGGATCCCTTGATATTTCGATACAAATACTTATGCTCAAAAAAGAGGATTGGGTTGGGGTCCGCAATAGATGCCATGAGCAGTCCTTTTGCATCATGCGGGGTGGATGGGATGACCACTTTTAATCCAGGAACATGGCAAAACCACGCTTCCATAGATTGGGAATGAAATGGACCTGCCCCGATGTGGCCACCAAATGGTGCGCGTATAGTGACATTGATAGGCTGGTTCCAACGATAGTACGTTTTGGCGATGTTATTGACAATCTGATTAAACCCGCAGGATATAAAATCCGCATACTGCATTTCTACGATGGGCCGAAACCCCTCCAATGCCAGTCCCATGGCTGTCCCTAAAATTCCACTTTCAATAATTGGAGTATTCCGAACACGGGAATGTCCAAACTTTTCCAAAAGACCATCAGAGGCCTTAAATACCCCTCCATATTCAGCGACATCCTGCCCCATGAACACTACCCGATCATCTTCCTCCATAGATTGCGCCATCCCATCAGTGATCGCATCAATAAATCGAATCTTTGTATCAGGCCCTGATGGCGCTCTCGGCGCACCACTGTTCGGATAGACGACATCATCTAGTTCGTCAATTTCACTACTCTCAACCAAGGGCTGTGCAAGAGCATACTCGGAGGTGACCTCAATGGTATGAGAGATTTCTTCACGCATGGTCTGAATAACACCATTAGAAGCAATCTTGTTGGTGACCAAAAGATTGATATACTGATCAATAGGATCTTTTGCTGCCCAATCATAAAGCGACTGCTTTGGAACATATTTGACACCAGAAGCCTCTTCATGTCCACGTCGCCGAAATGTCTTCATTTCAAGGAGTGTCGGCCCATTCCCTTCTCGAGCCTTATCTGCTGCTTTTCGCACATTTGTAACAACACTGAGCAGATCATTACCATCAACTGTTACACCTGAAAACCCATACCCTGATGCTGCATCAGCGATGTTCTCAATGGGCAGTGCTTCGTGCGTGGGAGTTGATAAGCCGTATCCATTATTTTCAACGATAAATAGGATCGGGAGATTCCAGATTCCGGCTAAACTACAGGCTTCATGAAAATCTCCCTCCCTTGTTGCACCATCTCCGCAAAATACAACGGCAATATCTTGGGTGCCTTTAAGTTGTGCTGCTTGTGCAATTCCACAACCAACAGGTAGCATTGCGCCTAAATGAGAAATCATCCCCACAATACGTTTCTCTGGAAGTCCAAAATGAAAGGTTCGGTCTCGTCCTTTGGTAAAGCCTCCCGCTTTTCCCATCATTTGACAAAACAAAGGCCTAAGGGGGACATCTCGCGTCGTCCATACCCCAAGGTTACGATGCAAAGGCAGAATCACATCGTGATGATTCACCGCCCAGGTGACTCCGACTGCAATCGCTTCCTGCCCATATCCACTGAACCATTTAGAGATACGGTTATGGCGAATCAATCGTAACATCTGCTCCTCAATCAGCCGAGGCACTAACAGTGCGCGAAGCAGCTGGAGCAGTTCTTCATCAGAGAAGTACCTGATCTCACTCAATGACCTCCTCCAGATACGACTGATCTTAATGTTCTAAATAGAATTTTCAAGTCCATTCGTAAGCTCATATTTTCTATGTAGTAGAGGTCATACTTAACTTTTTGTTGTACATCTTCAAGAGATCTATCATACCTCCACATGACCTGTGCCCATCCTGTAATGCCAGGCTTGATACGATGACGGCGATTATATAGGGGAATCTGTTCCTTGAGTTTTTCAACGAAATAGGGACGTTCCGGGCGTGGACCTACTAGACTCATATCTCCTTTTAACACATTGATAAGTTGAGGAATTTCGTCAAGGCGAATTCGGCGTAATCGGCGTCCAAGATGTGTGTAGCGTGGATCATCCTTAGATGCCCAGACAGGGCCAGTCTGATCTTCTGCATTTTGATGCATGGTGCGGAATTTATACATTGTAAAAACATGTCCCTTGCGCCCAACGCGCTGCTGTCGATATACGGCGCTGCCGTGTGAAGAAATCCTCACGGCAATAATGATTCCAATCCAAATGGGTAACCCCAAGATCAAAATCAGTAGAGCCACTATCAGGTCAATGACGCGTTTAGTGTACTGCTCCCAGGCAGGCATTGGAATTGGTAGGACCTCAATGAGGGGAAGACCATAAATATGCTCTGTGCGCGCCATCCCTCCGATGACCGAATAGAAATCAGGAACGAGTTTGAACGTTACACTCTTTCCATCGCAGAGTCTGAGAACCTCAGAGAGCTCTGTATGATCCTGAGATCCTAAAGCAATCAATACATCCCGAACATGTAAATCATCAATCAAATCGGGTAGCTGCTCAATCGCATAGATGTCTTCATCGTCATCGGATTCTTGATCTATGAGTTGGTCATCTTTGGGTTTCAATCGAACTGCGCCGACAATCTGGATTCCAGCGGCAGGATATTTCGCTACATCACGATATAAGCGATCCACTTTTTCTCGCCAACCGACGACGAGTGCCCGGTGGGTTCCAAATCCGCGAAGTATCAAGGCTTTCTGAATAGAACGAACCGTCACACGCCCTGTGGTAACCATTCCAAGTACAGAGATCCAATAACTGGCAAAAATAGATAAGCTACCACCAGCCTCAAGAATGTCAACGAAAATACTGAATACTAAAATCAATACACCGACGGTTACCACTTTTGTTAACGACACGATTTCATCAATCCGACTATCTGCATGTCGCTCGCGGTACATTCCGGCAATCAGGAACATCACGATCCAAAATAAGGCCAGAGCCACCGTCGCATAAAGCGGATAGATTGCCTGCCCCTGATCTCCTGAAAACCCCAGGAGATTAAAGCTTTCAGGAAACCTGATACGGAGATAAAGAATACAGGATAATGCCGCTGCAAGCGTATCAGCAAAGATCAGAGCGATAATTTCTACTAAGCGGGACATTCACCTACCAAACCAGTCCCAAGTTGAATCATGATACATGCCCTTTCATGGTGTCAGAAAAGATTGTTACTTCCATGACTGACAGGCATCAGAGAACTTCTGCAAATCAAATCACATTCAGATTTGATGACAGGACTATTAAGAAAACCTGTGCAATTGTTTATGTGCCAAGACACCAATATACACATGCTGATCTCACCAAGATCGTTGTGAACCCAGACAGCCAATATCAAAGTAGCTAAAACGGAAGTTCAGATTGTGCTGAAATAAAGGGTTCAACAATTCTAATTTCTTGACCATCAGTGTTTTTGAACTCTCTGTCGTATTTCAGCAGATTTGAATCAAAGGTTTCAAACAGAAAAATTTCTGATTCAATCACCGTTGACAGATGACCAGCATCTTTAAGGCCCATTCCTTCATACATCCATTTTAATTCGCGGGCCCGTTCTGCGACAAATCTTGTATAGTCTATGACTTGGATATAGGGAGAGTCAAAGAAGTCTTTAATTTTCTGTTTGGATGCCTCATTATATACCTGCTGAGGATCAAGCCATAACACCTCGGCTAATGTTAGTGACGAGGTAAGGATTGTGGTTTTGCCTTCCATGGCTTTGGTGAGTATCATGTCGCACTGATCTCGCTGGTCGTAGTCCCCTTTCAGATATTCAAGGCACACATGGCTATCCCAGTACCTTAAAGCGTGATGTCTATTCATTGAGCACCCCTTTGATTTCAGTAACTGGTATGAGTTCACTTTCTGACCTAAACACTTTTATTTTCTTTGCAGTGATGCTAGTTGGCAGTCCTCTGTTATTATAATTGACGACGCCTTGAACTGAAACTCGCTTCATGAATGCATTCAGTGCCTGAGTTTCTAAATCAGCATCATTTGTGATACATTGGACGGGTAAGCCGTCAAAACTCCGATGTACCACCATTTTAAACCCACTTCGACCTTTTAATGTAGTTAACTGTCCTTCAACATGTCCAACTGCAGAGTGCGCCTTTTTGGGGCCAAGCAAATGACGTGCCTTTTCTGCAATGATAGGAGAAAATAAGACATTCTTACCGTCAGATTTGACGGACACTGTTTTCCCAGAGTCTTTGTTAGCCAAGTCCGCCAATTTTCTTACATGTTTTAATACTTTTTTGCCGAAAATATACTGTGAATGATTCTCGTCCTTGACATCTGATTCTAACTGTATCAAACCCTGATAGATGATAGGAGTAACTTTTTGTACTGTTTGGTAGGATCCGTAAATACTTGGGTTGGCAGACGCTTGAATCAGCATACTTCCTTGTTCAACAGTGATCGTCCAGTCGGAGGCGCGAGAATTAGGGGCAACGGATTCGGACACTCCAGTAATCAGTCCAACAAATGCAGTGACACCATCAGCAAATTCTTTGGGGTTGAATAGGCCTTCAAGGCTTAGCTCAACAACTTCGTTTCCATAATTGGGAAATATCTCGGGAAGCCGCATGATTTTTTGAGTGTATTATCAACTATTCGGTATTTTGTTATTTGAGATTTTTAGGTTAGATCATTATGAGGATGATTCGGTAGTTTGGGGGATAGGCTAGTAGGTCTATGTGTAGCAGGAAGGATAGTCATCTCTCAGGTAGATATAGTTAAGGGTTTGCTGACGCTTTATACGGTATGCAGTAGTTTTTGGTACGTCAACATTCGTGTCACTGAGTGAATCAGGCTAGGGCGCTTATTTGAGTTAGAAACTATGTAAGATTGTGTACCAGTATTGGAGTCTCCTCTAATAGATTGAGGAGACTCAACTGACCATGAATCATTAGTAATCATATTGTTACATCCGCACGGGTTCTCCAAATAGGGTATTTATGCATCAATTATTGATCTATCTGTATTATAATCAATAATTGATGACTATATTTTTTACTACTAAACCCCATCATTGATTCCAAAAGCATTTATTGAAACCAATTTCGTACATTATCCAGTTTGTTTTGCGTTGTATCAAGGTTTATATGTGGGCCTTCCGCTTTTTTTGTGAAAAAAGTCATGATTTTGCGTATCTGGGGCTTAGATCAAGTCCGCCCAAATGGAAGTAGATTGCATCTACAAATCGTTCTTTATTGCGGAATCCATGTGCACGGATTTTGACGGTTTTGATCCGACTATTGATGCTTTCAGCCGGGCCATTACTGACATCAAGAACAATGGCATTGATGATCCCCCAGAGATGCTTTCTAATCATTCTGGCGACATCTTTGACTGGCTCAAGCCGGCAGCGCATGGCCCAACTCAATGTTTTATTCCAACCCTTGAGTGCCCAAGTTGCACTTTTATAGTCCCACATTTTTCTGAACGTTTGGCCCAGGCTTTGGAGGGAACTGGTGCGAATGGCATGGAAGGCCCTCTTTTGCGCTAATGACATGTTGTGAGGACTTTTGAGCCAACTATACTTGGTACCCGTCAGAATCGGATTGCCTTCCTTGAGGAGCGCTTTGTGCTGGATTTTATCCACCGAATCTCCCAGATGCTTCGCGATATGAAACCGATCAAAGCAGATCTTCTTTTTTGCGTCTGGCAGACAAGCTAAGGTTGCACGAATATAGGCAGGCCACATGTCCATACTCCTGATCCCGTTCAACTGCTCGGTGGATAATTGCCAACGCATCAACACCTTTTGATCACGCCCAATGCCGACACCGTTGCTGTGTCGGCATCGGATACGACAGTAAAGTACTTATGTCCTTTCTTATAAGCCACCTCATCGACACAGATGTTCGCAATCACCTGCTCTTTTTTTCTTGCCAGTCCACGATGAACAATGCCCGCAATGGCTTTCCATCCAAGCCCCATCTGGCGCGAAATCGCCAATATACTCGCCTCTTTGATCCACCCAGTTACCGACTCCTCAAAGTATACCGAGAACTCGGGCCCGCCCATGGAACCCGCGCCGTCTTTACCCCACACTCACTACACTTGACCCGGGGAACCTACGCTCTCAACGCCGTTTGATACTTACAGGTATCCAAATGCCGTCATTGACGCGCAGATCGCAAATCATAAAATGGACTCGCCTTTCCACACTTTGGACACTCCAGTGACGATGTGTCAGTACAAGTCACCGTCACCGTTTCGCTGTATCATCATAGGCATCCTCTAAAATCTTCCATGGTGCCTCTATACCTAAACTTTTACTCACCGAATTCTTTTTCATTTGTTGATTGAATTGTTAAGTGGATAATTGACCCATATCAGTAGGATAAATCCTACCAAATATGATACGAAAATTCCTTAAATCTACGATTTCTCTCACACTTTAGGCGGAAGCCCCATCCTTATAATAAAGGGTCAGGCTGTTGATCCAACCCAGTAGACTTTGTTGATGATCTTAAAACTCACAAATCATTATCAAGCAGCTCGGGGGAACTTCGCCCATAACACAAGTTTGCAAATCGGTGTTCATATCAAAGATTGATACGTCTGGTATTGATGGGCAAAAGTGATTTCAAGGAATGATGCTTTGTGCGAATTCAAGTTGAGAAAAAATTATTATACTGATCCACGTAGCGCTCGAGAAGCGATCATCCAATCCATGACGGCTGACTGATGCCGAACATAATACCAGTAGGCGTGCTCAATTTCTTCGGGTGGTCGATTGAGGCGAGGCCCAAGCATTTCGCTGACAGCAAAGACTCCAGGCTGTAATCGCCATTCAGCAGCAGGAATAAACTCTCCCTTTTCATCAAATCCAATGAGTGATCGCTTCCCAAATAAAACCGCAGGCCATTGGCGGGTGCGCTCGCGTCTGCGTTCCCATCTGGAGTGAGGGCCTGCAATTTTGGATATCAAAGAAATTGCAGGATGAATGATGGCTCCTATCACAGCAGCAATGATGTCTGATATGCGGCGGGCATTGGTTGATCGAATTGAGCCAATGACTTCCTCCGCATCTAAAAGCGTTCGGTCGTCAAGATTTTCAATAGTTGATTTACCGATGAGGTGATGGTGCTCTTCAGTAAGAATGTAGGTTCTAATAGGCATACCGATCAATTTTTGCATGAGCACGAATATTTCTTTATTCGTCAAACTTGCAGAGGAAAAAATGACAGACTCAACATGATGGATGCGGACAATATCCCGGAGTTGATTATAGTTTCCGAGATAACTCAAAGTTTTTGGGGTCGTTTCATCGTATTCGTTAGTGACGACTCCTAATAAAATGTGTTGAGAAAATTGCGGAGTAGAAAAAATGTTAGTGTCAAATAGATTGCCTACTAAAATTGTTCTTAGACCAAGACGCTTGTATGTATTTGGTATCAATCTAATTGCGGATAAAAACAGCAAACATACAGGGAGGCAAGCAAGAATTACCATTCTCGAAAATGCAATCTGCTTAATAAAAAACGACAGTGCCGCCAATGAGGTTACCGCAATCATAGATCCCATCAACACCAACCCTAGCCTTGGTCTACTCCCTCGATATCCGCCCCACGCGGCAATCACTCCCACCACAATCAACGCAAAGAGCGGAGATACACCCCAATAGAAGATAGGGGGGAATAAAAAACCAATTTGTGAATATCTAAACATGCCGAGACCAGTGATACTCCCATAACACACCGCAAAATCACGAACTGCAGGATGGCGTAAGATATTACCAAAAACGCTCAAAGACCCTCTTACGATAACCGCAATATGTAAAATCCACAAAAAGGCTTTGGGGTAATCTTCACTTAAATGTTTCTGGGCGAAGCGTGTCATGGCACCATAAAATAATCGCACATATCTTAGATCACTTTTTTTCGTGCTCTCCCCTTTATAGTGGATGATTTGAGTCTCTGGGGTATAATAGATAGCCCAACCTGCTTGTTGGATTCTATAACACAGATCTATATCTTCACCGTACATAAAAAATCCTTCATCAAAAAGCCCTGAGGCAGTAAGATTGGCGTTATGATCATCAGATGAGATGAGCGAAGAACGCCGTAAAAACATACAAGAACCACTCAAAGCATCAACAGCTGAAACTTGATCCTCAGGAAGATAGGTGAGGTTATAGCGTCCAAAAATTTTGCTGTTTGGAAATAGTCGACTCATTCCAGTCATGCGATAGAGTGCGACACTTGGAGTAGGGAATGAACGGCGACTTTCTAAGGCAAATGTCCCATCTGGATTGAGAATTCGACATCCAACCGCGCCAGCCTCTGGGCGACTACCCATAAATTCAATTAACACCCTAATCGTATCTTCCTCAATAATTGTATCTGGATTAAGAATCAAGAAGAATTCTCCCTTAGCAGTGAGTATGCCTTGATTATTTGCACTAGAAAATCCCATATTTGAATGGTTATCAATCAATATGATGTGAGGGAATTCATCCCTTAACATTTTGACTGAGCCATCCACAGAATTATTGTCAACGACAATTATTTCTGAATGAATGTTGACAAGTGATCGTTCAACGCTACGCAAACACTGTCGCAATAAATCTCTGACATTGTAGTTAACAATGATCACCGATACTTTGACATTATCAATTGAATGATCTTTTGACTGGTTCAGATGGGGGGCAATCATTAAATGAACATCTTATTATGCGCAATGAGCTGCAATGGAGTTACTAAATATAGCAAGAGATTACTACACAATTGATCTATATAATTGATTCGTTTTCAGGTTTACCCCCAAAAATTTATATTCGTAATTGAGATTCGCATGATGGAAATTCTGAGGCGTTATGAACATTGAATATATTTTGAAGGGATCAATCTCCTTGCCGTCTATGACGATCATTATTAAGTCACATAGAAATAATACTCATACAGATGAACATTACAAAGATCTGTATCTTTCCCATTGCACATCATGTTTTGGGAATTAATTCCAGATTCTGAAAGATGAATAAACATATCAAATCGTTATAATGGAGTTTTCTGAATCATTATCTGGGCATTTCAACCGACACTTAGTGAGTCGAAAAAAAGAATTTTACGCACTATCAAAGGATTTGAAAGAATACCTGCAGCGTTACCGAAGGCTAAAGAATAGGGGGGTTCGCTATCAAGATCTTTCCAGACACGCTGAATCCGTCCCACTTTATGATGAAGATGGTAAAGACACCTTGTGGACAAGTGTCATTTACCAGCCGAATGAACAGCGGGAAATAGATCATGATTTAGTTGTTACCTATGCAGACCTTCGAGGCCATGGAGATCTCTCAATTATCCAACACTTATATGTAGATCGTGTTGACTTATGCCTCTATGGGAATACGCTACCTTACAGGGTGCGAATTGTCAATGCTCTGAATGAGAATTTTGACTATTACTATATAAAGCGAGCCGATGCCAACCGCATCTATGGACTTGAGCTAGAACATTTACTTTCGCCAAGTAGAATTCAATATTTCGTTCGTGATGAAACAATCATTGAGGATCATATTGTGGGGGTTCCGGGCGATGTATTCCTTGAATCTTCAATGCCACATAACCGCTTTGATCTAGTGCGTTTGGCAAAACAATTCGTCAAATTTGATACTCGGTGTCTTTTCCAGTTGCTTGGGGATATGCATGCAGGAAACTTCGTAGTGGATGTGACGCGTGATTTTGAAAAACACCACTATCGGTTCCGACCAATTGATTTTGATCAACAGAGCCATCATCGTAATATTGAAGTATATCGGCCGCAGGCCTATGAAAGAAACGCCCTATTTGTTGACGCTGTAAGGAATGTTTTACCTCCAGCATCTATTGCCCAGTATAGGAAAGAAGAACGGGCACTAATGAGGCATCGTGTCAATGTGAGTGACGGGCGCGTTCATGCATTATTGGGAGTCATGAAAAAAGATCATATTGCTGATCCAAAGCATGTTTCTATACTTGCCCAAAGCTTGGGAGCATTTCACGGAGATGACCGCTTCATTGGTTGTCAGTACATGGGAGAGTTGGTCTATAATTCCATCATGAGGCTTGATTATCGTCCAACAGATGAGGAGGTACGGCTTCTTGTAGACGATGCGACCAGTGGAGATTATTGAAGAAATGGGTTGTGTCGCCGTTCAAAGCCAATTGTTGAGGGAGGCCCATGGCCCGCATAAACAGCCATCTCATTGGGGAGTGTCAGTAGTTGTTGATGAATAGACTTCATCAAAACACCCAAATCTCCTCCTGGTAGGTCTGTTCGCCCGATAGACTGGTTGAACAGAACATCGCCTGCAAGAATGAATTGGCTGGTATCATCCACAAAGCACAGTGAGCCAGGAGCATGCCCAGGTGTATACAGAATCCTCCAGTTGGTTTGGCCAAATATGATCATATCTTTGGTCGTCAGATAATGCACATCTCTTGTCAAAGGTTGGATCTGAATGCCATACATCATTGCTTGTTGTGGTGCATGTTTGAGTAGGATGTTGCTATCTGGATGGGCGTGCCATGAGAGATCAAACTGTTTTGAGAGCCTATTACATCCGAAAATATGGTCAACATGCGCATGAGTCAGTAGCAAATGTTTAACGGTCAGGTTATTGGACAGGATGTAGTCAACAATTTCAGATTCTTCGCTCTCATTGGAGCAGGTAGCATCCACAATGACCGCCTCTGAGTCGTTATCGCAGACATAGCAGTTGGTTGCAAACGGATTGTGAGTAAATGATTTTACATTGGTCATTAGAAGGTTGTCATTTAAATTGGGGTGGAGCAATAATGATTACAAATTCGCCTTTCAATGTAGTTTTTGCTTGATAGTAATTCACTAATGTACTTAGTTTTCCCCGTTGAATTTCTTCAAACTTTTTTGTGAGTTCCCTGCATACAGCACAGATTCTATCTTGACCAAGCAAACTCAATAAATCAGTCAGTGTCCGAATCAGTCGGTGTGGGCTTTCATACAGGACGACAGTACGCACCTCTTGGCTAATCATTTCTAAGTGTTTCTTGCGTCCTTTTCGCGCTGGCATAAATCCTTGAAACACGAACTGTTCGGAAGGTAGGCCGCTGCCAGTTAATGCAGGTATCAATGCCGTGGGACCGGGTAGAGCCTCTACCGAGATGCCTGCTTCCCAGCACATACGAACCAAATAAAACCCAGGATCACTAAGGCCAGGTGAACCAGCATCGCTAATCAAGGCAATGTGCTGTCCAGATTTCATCTGTTCAATGAGATGCATCCCTCGAGAGCGCTCATTATGATTATGATAGCTGATTGTTGGAGTTTTAATATGATAATGCGTGAGAAGAACTCCAGAGGTTCGAGTGTCTTCACAAGCAATCAGATCCGCTTTCCGAAGGACTTCAACTGCACGAAATGTAATATCTGCCAAATTACCGATTGGGGTTGGGACCAGATAAAGCATGTAGTCAATTGATGGGTCTTCCTATAAGAGTAGGTTGGCCTGATTTTGAAAGCCTGCAGAACATATAACCGTCCCACTGGAAGAATATATCACGTTTTAATGCATTGTATATATCAAATCACAGTGTTCAAAAATTATCCAAATGATTTGATACTAATCCACTTAGGGCAAACATAAATGTAGCAACCTGATACGATGGTACATAGCCCGATTTAATTCAATACTGACAGAACCTGCACAGATCCATGGATGACCAGATTACTAGTGAAAACTGATCATTGTTGTTTACGGTCATTTTTCTTTTAGCGTGGATATCAACCATTTATACATATGTGGTAAAGGTACACGATATCCCCCTTCGCGAAGATCAAACACTCCTTGTTGAAGGGCTTCCCGAAACATTTTCTGCCCAGTATCTTTTCCTAAATGCTCTATCAGAGGCTCCATGATATCGGCTTCTGATAGACTTTCATGGGGTGAAACTTTGGAAAATGATCTTGCTATTACACGAAGCCCCCATATAGAACTAGCGCGGTTCCAGTAATACTTTTCTCGCCCCTCGCGTCCTTTTGCAATCACAGTATTGAGTCCCTCTTTAGTCATTGTCCAGTGATTAGAGTCCAATAGCTTAATAGCATTGCCTATATAGTTCATCATATGAACAGGCCATCCCTCTGTATCTTGCGCAATGGCATCAATCCAAGGTGCAGGATCTTCCTCAATCAGTGCATACTTCGTAAACCAGTCATAGAATACAGCACATTCAGAATCTTTGTCCAGAGAACCGAGTCCAATGGGACAAATGTCAGAGAACTCTGATATACCCACGGTATTAAATGCACTTAAGCTGGTTGCTAGACCTGCTGCAATCATAATGACTGGTCGGTTTAGATCTCCATGATGAATAGCCTGAACGACATCAGTGTAAGCCTTAAGGTCATCATCCGACAGACCTGGGTGAAATAAATGATGTAACATCTGGCATTCATCAAAGTCAAGAAGTAACGGTTGCCTACCTTTTCGAAGAAAATCCACAGATGTGTTTTGACGAGCGAATTTCTTTCCTAGGCTCTGCGCTATAGCATGTGGGTTCCCCAAATCAAATATTGATAGAAATTCTGGAATTTTCCATCCATGTTCGTATGCATACATTAAACATTCATGGAGTAGTGCACTCTTTCCTGCACCTGGTGCGCCTTGGATCAAGAAGATTGTCCCAGATTTTGACTGAATTGATTGCTGAATGAGATCTTTAAAATTGTTCAGTATCTCCGTGCGTCCGTGAAAATAGGGCGAGGCCCCGCGATCAGAAATGAATGTGTGTGATCGGGGTGGTAAAGGTTTGGATTTGCCTGCGATGAACATTCTCAGTAAAAAATTCTTCTCTAATAAATCAAGTGTCTGCACGGTTACCCCCAAATATAGCAACTGATTGGACTAAACCGTTGAATACAAGGGCTTGTGTCAAAATAATCAAGATCTGTTAAACTATTTCATAAAAGTGACATCATCCTAATTTTACCGCAATGTTTCCATTAAATCCACAGTGAACATAGAAAATAATGAAATGGCAAGTCTCAGGTTGGTGATCGTTTTTCATTCTAGAAAATCCAATCAATTAGTCTATCGGACTTGGAGAATGTAGTGACATATCAATGTTGGTTTATCACACATTAGATAAATATGGTGATATACTCAAGTCTTGTTTTCAAATTGACGGTTCATGGAATTGGACACTTCTCTTGCCGACAGTTGAGACTCATTAGTTGGTTGAAACCTATGTAGACAAGTTGGAATCAATTTTATCTAAACGTCGGATCACATCGCCAGATGTTGAAGTTGTCTTTCTGATTGGACTGCCAGTTGAGGAGAAGGATAATCCCCAGCTACTGAAGGATTCTATGAATTCAATTTCACCTGGAAGTCGCATTGTTCACTACGAATCTCTTATTCAAAATACAAAGAACGCCTATCACGAATATCTGTAAATAATGGCTGAATTAGATAGAATTCAAAAGATTGTTGTCAGCTATAACACTACCCGCAAATGAGTCATGTCCATTCATACAAATCCAAGGAATAGTAGCGCGTTCTAATGATCAAAATGGGTGAGTCTTTTAACCCGTATCTTGGCAATCACTGTATTCAGAAGACCCGACTTGCCAGAGTATGTTGGCGTAGATCTACTATCTCGCGCGACTCGGATAAATAACCAGATGCCAGCCAAACCGATCAGAATATTAGCGCACCACATACCAATCCATGGATTTAAGAATCCACGATCCGCAAGTTTTTCTCCTTGAACCAAGGAGACCCAGTAAAAAATAAATATACTCATTGCTGCCAGAGAAGGAACTCCTAATCCACCTCTGCGAATACTCAACCCAAGTGGAATGCCAATGAGCATAAAGACGAAGCATGCCAGAGAGATGGAATATTTCTTGTGGATCTCAACTTGGTAACGGCTTAATGTTGTATTGGTGTGCTTCAAGTTTCTTGTGCGGCTGGCTACAGCACTTCGCGCACTTTGCCCAAGATCGCGGGCATGCTGAAACGTGAGTTGAATTTGCTCTAATGATAACCCTTTAAGAACGTTACGCCGTGCCATGGAATCTGTTTGCACGCCAGTGGGAGTCTCAAAAACTGAGGAGACTTGATCGGAATTACTCTCTGCCAGTGCGCTTGAGGAAGTTGTATCCATTTGAGCTGGAACTGGAGCAATGGATAATAGTTCGTCACGATGATGCGCTAATCGCAGTTTCAGTGAATCAACTATCTCAAACATTTGATCAACAGGAGTTGAGCGATCCGAACGAAACCGAGGGATTTCAGGTGCGTCTTGTACTCCAAGTTCACTCAGGTCGAGGTTCAGTGAAAAGCGTTCAAAGGTGAGTTTCTCATAGCGCTCAGTCATTTTGGCACCAGTTGGGCGCATCAGTCGATGCATCTCACCGTCTTGGAGAATCAGTTCAAGGAATTGCCCCCGCGGTATCAACTCTCCCATGTCAGCCTGAATAGTGACAGGATTGGGAAGACCATTGGTGTAGTCATAAATCAGAACGTCATAAAGAAGATTTTTGTCGCGCCGTCCGACAAGAATGCTGTATTCATCAATCTCCTGATAGAACACTCCAGGTTCTAACTCAAAGCCAGGTCGAGCACTTCGGATGATCTGCCACATATTGAGTGCCCTGTAATTTGATTCAGGGAGTAGTACATTATTAAAATATATCATGCCCCATGATATAAGGGCAGCAACGATGAATACTGGCCATGTTAGCCCCCAAAGGGTAATGCCGCAATTTCGTATGACGACCCAAGTACGCGATTCAGCCAGCGATCCAAATACCATGAGTGTGGACAGAAGAGATGACATCGGAACCGCTAAGACAACCATGTAAGATAGATTGTATAGGATCAGTTCTAAGACCAATACCATCGGCAGATCTCTCCCCGTTAGCTCGGGTAAGAATCTGATGAGAAACTGCATCAACAACAGAAATATCAACAACATCATCCAGCCCAGAAACGGACCAGGAAGCTGTTTCAAAATCATTCTGTGAAGGGTCGTCATCTTCTAAGAGCAATGGGTCTGAGCAAAAATAATTTCTATTCGTATTGGGTCAGTAGAGCTCAGGTAGAGGACTAAAAACTATTGAGAAACGGTTTTGATGCTTAATATCGGCATATATTAGCAACACGCGTTCATGCACATCGTTATATACAATTAAATCTTTTTATCTCCATCCTAACTTCATGAGACCCAAAAACGCAAGTTTTTTCGTATCCATCGGGGTATTTCTGTATGCAACAATCCTCTATGGATTTACGGTTGCACCTACCGCAAGTTTTTGGGATGCTGGCGAGTTTATCGCCATTGCTCATGGATTACAAGTATCTCACCCTCCAGGCGCTCCATTCTATATGTTGGTTGGGAGGTTCTTTTCTATGTTTGCTCCAGACCATCTGGTTTCACTGTCAGTGAATATGGTGTCGGTGTTGTCAAGCTCGTTTACCATTTTTTTGGCCTATTGGATTATTGTTCGTCTGCTAAAAGAATTCATTCCCACAAACGAAGAAGGCCAAGTGACGTTCTTTCACCACTTTGGCGGAGTCATTGGCGCATGTACATTTGCCGTCACTGATTCGTTCTGGTTTAATGCAGTGGAAGCAGAAGTGTACGCCATGTCTATGCTCTTTACAGCTCTGGTGATCTGGCTGATCTTGAAATGGGCCGAATTGGCCAATGAGGAGTTAAGCCGAAAAAAAGATCGTCTAGGACTTGATGCTAACCGAATTCTTATTCTTGTAGCTTATTTATTTGGACTTGCGATTGGCGTGCATCTATTAAGTCTATTGGCCTTATTTTTTATCTCACTGATTGTGTTCTTTGTGGAATTTGATAAAAAAGAATGGACAGTTTTTGGTCGACCAGAATGGATGTCTGCTAAGCGGTGGAAAGGAATTGCGCTCATGATGGTCTTAGCTTCAGTCATTTTCTTGGGGATTTACCCAGGAATTGTTCAAAAACTACCTGGGATCGCTGGCGCAACAGGACAACCTCTGTTAACGATACTATTTCTTTTAATTGTTGTTGTTTGTGCTGTATGGATCACCCATAGCAGAAGGTTACAAACTGCGAATCTCATTTCAGTGTGTGTGCTGATGGTTCTGATCGGATATTCTAGCTATGCACTGATCTTTATTAGGAGTGCTGCCGATCCCCCGATTGATGAAAATGATCCAGAAACACCCGAGGCGATTGTATCCTATCTTGAGCGTGAACAGTATGGGGATACCCCCATTCTCAGTGGGGCTAGTTTCAATGATAGGACTGGGAATTTTGATGAAAACAATATTAAGTTGTTTCCCAGAAGACATTCTCCGTCCCCACAGCATGTAGACGTTTATCGTCAGTACTCATCCGATTTAGAGTACTTCTGGAAGTATCAGATAGGACATATGTATCTACGATATTTTCTTTGGAATTTTTCTGGTCGTGAGAGTGATGTTGAAGGTGCTCGGGCAATCACAGGCATTCCAATCCTTGATGGGCCAACCGAGGTGGTTCAAGAATCTCCTAGTGAAAAGGCAAGCCGTAATGGCTATTTTGCTCTCCCATTGTTGCTAGGATTTTTTGGAATGTTCTATCATTTCCGTCAGGATTGGAAGCATGCTTTCAGTGTGTTAATTCTATTTATAGTGACAAGTGTGGGAATTATCCTATATCTTAATCAGACTCCTCTGCAACCTCGTGAACGAGATTATGCTTATGTCGCCAGTTTTATGGCATTTTCTTTTTGGATTGGAATTGGAGCGACCGGTCTTCTACAGTTAGTTAAAGAGACAGTCACGCATCGTTTTGCTGTAAGGGCTGCCATTCCATTCATTTTTCTTTTTGTACCTGGGTGGATGGCTATTGAAAATTATAACGACCATGATCGCTCTGGGCGCTATGTTGCCCCTGACTACGCCTACAATATGCTGATGAGTGTTGCCGACAATGGCATTCTTTTCACCAATGGTGATAACGATACGTTTCCATTATGGTATGCCCAGGAAGTTGAAGGCATCAGACGAGATGTTCGCGTGGCAAATCTTTCATTGTTAAATACACCTTGGTATGTGAGGCAACTCAAAAATCAGTACTCTCGAGAATCTACTCCGCTACCGATTAGCTTATCTGAGTCAGAGATTGATGACCTTGGTGCTCGTTTATGGGAGCCCAAAAGTATCACACTTCCAGTGGATCCAGACCTCATTTCTCAGGATTCCGATATATTTGTAGGATTAACCGATCGGAGTCAGATTGATTCAAGTGTGACTTGGATGCTTAATGGACGACCGTTTAGAACTCATCCAGAGACTGGAGACCCTATTAACCTTCTCTATGGGGCAGATATTGCAACGTTGAATATCATCCAGGGCGTTGCCTTACAGGGATGGGAGCGACCTGTATACTTTGCCGTAACAGTCTCCAGCGATGGGCGATTAGATTTGGACAATTATTTCCAATTAGAGGGACAAGCACTTCGCGTTGTTCCCATTCGCCACGATGAACCTCTTGGGCGAGTTGAACTTGGAGTCACCCCTCAAAGACTTCGGGAATTCAGATTCAGAAACCTGAATAACCCTGATGTCTATTATGATGCAAATATTAGGCGTATGGTAGACAACTATAGGAACATTTTTTCACAAACGGCGTCTGAAATGGTGCAGGCTGGACAGGTGGCCGAAGGCGTGGCATTGATGGACTCCCTGATGGAAAATATTCCATTCTCTACGATTCCAGGAGACTTTATTTCATTCATCTATGTCGCACGTGTATATGAGTTGGCAGGTGATTATGACAAGGCGCTTGAGATCTATCGCAAGTCAGAATCAATGCTCATTCATCGTCTTAATTCAGGTGGCAGTGATCAGTTCAGCCGGTTTTCGCTCACATTTTTGACATCGGTTCGAGCGGCATATCTGAAAGCTGCAGATTTTGAGGGCGCTGCTGAATTTGAGAACAAGATTAGACAGTCTATGGGTGAGCAAGCAAATGTAACCGCTGAGGAGATGCGAGATCTTGCAATGGGTGCATTTGCTAGTAGTGTGTCGCAGGACACATCCACTTCTAGTGATTCTGTTTCGCAGAATTCGGACGAGAATCAAAATTAATCGTGAAATGACAGAAACCAGATTTCAGTTCAATGATCAAGACTTTGAACGAATTGGACGCACGCTTGGCGCTAATCCAATTCGCAAAGATGGTTCAATCTTATATGAGGTCATCAATCAAGAGCTACAACTGACTGTAAAACTGGAGATATCAGTTAACATAGAGTTTCCAGGAGGCTTGAAAGATGAAATCCCTGGCCACATCATCACCGCTGAGACCATCAGCGGCCAGCTTCATTTGGTTGGATGCACTGGACTTGTTGCTGAGGAGGATTTTCGAGAGGTAATTTTTTATGCTAAAGGCAACAATGTGGTCAATGCCCTGATTGTACAGTCAAACGCATGGTGTCAAGTTTTTTCTAATTATGATCGACGACTACTGGATATGGACTACACCAAGATGCCCAAACAGATATCCAATAGCGTCATTGCATTTTTAATGGCAGAGGGCATCTTGGAAGGATTTCAATTTGACCAAGATGAATAAGTATCCCACTCGCATTCAAGATGGATACTGGCCTGATTCACCAGGGGACAAGGAAAATGGGCTTATTTCAATTTGGAATCAGCATCGTGAGATGAGCATAGAAACTAACGTGATCCGGAGGCTAATCTCCATAGTTCTTAGACAAAAAGATTTGAAGGTAGAGAGACTTGAAGTCATTCTCACGGATGGCGGGCATGTTCACCAGTTGAATCAATTGTGGAAAAATGCTGACTATGAAACGGATGTATTGGCATTTTCACTGGGTAGCGTGACAGAGATTGATGCGGAAATATATATAAATCTTGATTTTGCAAAGAAGCACTGTCGTCACTACGGGTCTTCCTTTTTAGAAGAGGCAGGTCGATATGTAGTTCATGGGTTACTTCATGTCTTAGGCTATGAAGATGATACACCTGAGTCTAAGCGAATCATGAAGAAAATGGAAGATCAATGTTTAGGGCAGGTTGATTTTACCGGTATCTGAATCGTTTCAGTATCTTCGGATCTTGGCTACGGAGCACAATGCGCCCTGAGTGGACATCTTTAAACACAATCTCTATGGGGCGTGGGGTCACATCAATTAGAAATAGCATCCATCCCCAGAAGCTATATCGCGCCTGAGAGACGATGTTTGGATTTTTCAGAATCTCATGAATTGACTCTTCTGAGCTCACTGTTTCGGGGGCTAAAAGGCTTTTTATTGGATCTGTGAATTCACCCTCTCCTGGAGGATCTTGACTTAGAATATCGGCGACTTTTTCGGTAATTGGAGTCATTGCGGCGGACTCGTCCGTCTCTCTGAAAAAATAATGATCAAATGAAATTCCACCAGAGCCGTACAAAAAGATTAAACTCAACAGAAAGAGAGTTAAAACAGCAATCTCAAAGCCCTGAGTTCCAGCGGTGAGCCCTCCCGACATTTCTTCAACAAAAACTGCGCCCACTAGGATTGGAATCTGAATGAGTGCGCCGATCCGTGAGATGAGTCCTGCCAGTAACATAAATCCACCTAGCAGATGTGATAGTGCAACATAGTGTAGCAGAAATACCGAGCGAAGGATGGCAGATGAATTTGATCCAATAAGGTCTAAAAAGTGATTTGAGTCTGCAATAAAAAGAATACCTCGGATCAGCAGGCCAAGCCCTAAATACATTCGCAACAGATCAAATGCATGGGATCTGAAAGGATAGAGTTTGGAGAGCAAGAGTTGCAGTTCATTCTGCGATGTAAATAGTTTCCGATCCAGACTCCACTCACCGGACCCACAGATAACGATCAGAACCAACATGAAGAGCACAAGGGACGACAGTTCAAATGATTGACTCGCGGAGAATAAGCTTCCCAAGCTCAGAAAGACCGCGCCAAACAAGATTGGAACTTGAATTAGAGACGAAATTCGGGTCCAGAGCCCGATTGTAATGGCTAATCCACCGACAACATGAATTCCAGCCACCAGATTGTGAACCCAATCGTAGATCAGCCAAGTAGGCGCATCTTCGGGCAATAGAGAGACAAAAGAGTCTACATTTATCAAAAATAGAATTCCTCGGGTGAATAGTCCAAGTCCCAGATATATTCGGATTAGGTCAAAGGCGACCTCACGATAGCGGTCAAGCCAAGAGTTGAGTTGTTGTAGCATGGATCTAATCAATTTTGATCGAGTCTATAGTTTTAATGCAATATAATCAATCTTTGAATTAATAATTTGTAAGATCGTGAGTGATTAGAATGAGAATGGTTTTGTTTCATGTCATTAGAGATTCATTCATCTATCAGTATGATTTGTGATAACGCTATTGTGCGTACATCTGAACTTAACCCTATTTATTTTTGAGTTATTAAAATGCTTGAAAAATTACATCTTGCTATGTGAAAAGCCTTATTAATTAAGGAGTTTATGCAATATTTCAGAAATTATTTAGTCTACTTTGTCGTATCTACATGGGCACACATCTAATGATATAAAAAGGTTAAAAGTGGGATAACAAGGTGGGAAAGCGGCCCTAATTTTGCTCAAAAAGCTACAAAGTGGGACTTTTTTTCTTAAAACCTAACAAATTTAGTTATAAGTGGGAATCATGGTTGCTTCTGGAGTCTTGAAATTCGCCAAAATAGGGTTAAGTTCAGATACATGAATGATCATGGAGTAAGACCATCATTGATGAACATTGTCTCAATGATTGCGTAATCACAGTTTTGTATTGACATTTATTCTCATGGTTAGCGGTTTTAAAACAGCATTGCTCTTGGGTGGGCTAAGTGGATTGATGTTGGCAATTGGGGGCGCTCTTGGAGGCTCAACGGGATTGTTCATAGCGTTTTTCGTTGCAATAGGAATGAATTTTGGTTCTTATTGGTTTTCTGATAAAATAGTCCTGAGAATGTACAGGGCGCAGGAGGTAGACACTGATCATCCGCTCTATCGCTTGGTTGAGCGTTTAGTCAAAAACACCGATCTACCAATGCCGAGAGTATACATTATTCCTGATCACTCTCCGAATGCATTTGCAACTGGGCGCAATCCTCAAAATGCTGCAGTTGCTGCAACAGAGGGGTTGATTCGGAATCTAAATTCTGAGGAATTGGCTGGAGTTATGGCACACGAACTGGCACATGTACAGAATTGGGATATTTTGATCAGTTCTATTGCGGCCACCTTGGCAGCCACGATCATCATGATTACACGTGTCGCGCAGTTTGCAATGATTTTTGGAAGTAGTGGAGATCGCCGTGGTAACATTGTGACATTTCTTGCTACTCTGATTCTTGCCCCACTCGCTGCGGCTCTGATTCAATCGGCGATTTCTCGTTCCAGAGAATTTGAAGCAGATCGCATAGGTGCTGAAATAGCTGGAAGCCCAGATGGATTGGCGCGTGCGCTTGCCAGAATTGAAAATATTCAAGAGAGTGTTCCGATGGACGCGAATCCTGCCACTGCTCACATGTTCATCATGATGCCATTTTCGCGTTCAGGGTTCATGTCTTTATTTAGCACTCACCCCCCAACGGAAAAGAGAATTCGCCGGTTACTGTCTTAGGGAACGTTCCGTCGTAAAAGATTTTCAGAGGTTTCCATCTTCCCTTTTATAGGGGTTGAGCGTGGAATCTACAGTTACCACTTTAAAATAAATATCTTAATGAAAAACATACGTACACAGATCTTTGTCGCTTTACTTACTGTTGTTGGATTAACACCTGCGAGTGCTCAGGATTGGGGCAACATTGAAGGAACTGTTTATCTGACTGATACAGAATTAATCATTCGTGATGCTAGGGTGCGGCTTGTTGGCTTGAATTACTCTCAATCAGTGAATGAATCTGGGAAATTCGTCTTTGAGAATGTTCCAGTTGGATCCGTGTTGCTTCGTGTTGAGAGTCCAGCCTATGGGGAAAATTCCAAAACGGTCACTGTCGTTGCTGGCGAGACGATTCAGGTGGACATTGAGGTATTACGTCACATTCGTCTTGAGGATTTAATTGTATCAGCCGGACCGACCGCTCTGAGCCGATCCGAACTGGTGAATCCAGTCCATGTCATATCAGGAAGTGATTTAGTTGAATCTCACGGGATAAATTTGGGAGAATCACTCAATAATCAGCCTGGTATCGCCTCAACATATTATGGGCCTGGGGCTAGCCGCCCAATTATTGGTGGTGTTGGAGGTAGCAGGGTGAAAATACTTCAATCTGCACTGGATATTGGTGATGTGAGTGATCAGAGTGAAGATCACCCCGTGGGAGTAGAAGCGTTTGATGCAGAAAGTATTGAAGTGATTCGTGGCCCGGCTACACTTTTGTATGGGAGTGATATTACAGGTGGCGTTGTGAATGTAAGTGATGGAAGGGTTCCGAGTACGCGGCCTGTGAGTCAAATTGAGGGGAAACTCATGGCGAGAGGAGGGTCCGCAGCAAATGAGCGAGGTGGCGTTGGAAATATTACGGGCTCATTTGGGAATCTTGTCTGGAGAGCACGCGGGTTATTTCGTGAAACAGGGGATGTATCTACTCCACTATTCAATCCTGAAGAGTTTCATGAAGACCACGATGATGATCATGATAAGAGCGACGAGATTTCACTGATTGATCACATTGAAAATTCCCGGACTTCACATTCAAGAGGCTCCGTGGGAATGTCATGGCTCGGTAGGCGAGGGTATATAGGTGTTGCCGTCAGTGTTGACAATAGAGATCAAGGTGTTCCAGGGCATGGACATGACCATCATGGTGGGCACGACGATGATGAGCACGACGAAGATCATGGCGAGCACGACGAAGATCATGGCGAGCACGACGAAGACCATGGCGAGCACGACGAAGACCATGGTGACGAGCATGGCCATGAAGAGGGTATAGGTGAAGTAAAGTTAGATCTTCAATCTATTTCTTATGATGTTGAGGGTGCTTATCGCTTTAGAAATGCGTCAATTAAGGCGATGCGCTTCCGTCTTGGACTGGTTGACTATAATCATACTGAGATAGAACAATCTGAGGAAGAATCCGAAAGCGTCGGTGCTGTTTATGATAATCATCAGTTTGAAGGGCGATTTGAATTGGATCATTCAATCCTAAGCGCAACAAATGGGGTTGCTGGAATCCAGTTTAAAACCAGAGACTTAGATGTTTCTGGAAGCCACGCAAGTCAGCCAAAGACGGCATCCATGGATGTTGGAATTTTTGCCTTAGAGCGGATTGAATTCAATGATTTGAGATTAGAATTCACTGGCCGTATGCATTTCAAATCATACGAGCCAGAGGGTAAAAAGGACAGGTCGTTTTCAATGTTTAGTCTCGGAGGTGGTTTGAATTACGAGTTGACTGATCATATGTCTATTTCCATGAGCTTAGCTCGTGCTGCGAAAGCACCAGGAATTGCTGAGCTTTACTCTGATGGTCTTCATACCGCGATTCGCTCGGTAGAAATCGGTAATGAAGATCTTAATGTTGAGACAACCAATAATGTCACCGTTGGTGGGCATATCCATTCTAACATCTTTAATCTAACGCTCACAGGTTATCTAAATCAATCCAACAACTTCATCTATTTCGCGCGTACTGGCAAATTTGAGGGGGCTCTTCCAGTGCTGAAAACATCTCAGGGAGAAGCAACCATTACTGGCGTAGAGATTGGTTCAGATGTAGAACTATTTCACCGAGGAAATACACATATCATTCTTGGGTTTATGGGAGACTATATTCGCGGAAGACTCACTGACGATGACACGAATTTACCCCGAATAACACCTTTACGTGTTGGCGCATCATTGCAATATTCATGGGAAAATTTTGTCGCAAAGTTTTCTTTGAGGCATGTTGCACGTCAAAAACAAGTCTTTACTACAGAAGAAGAGACTGATGGTTACACGATGATTGATGCGACGTTGAAATATCGTTTGATTGTCGGTACCACTGTTCAGACGATCTCTTTACAGGGAGTAAATCTCACTGATAAATTAGCGAGATCACATACTTCATTGCTGAAAGAAACTGTTCCGCTTCCTGGTCGAGACATTCGACTTACCTACACATTCCATTTTTAAATTGACTAAGTGAAATGAGCAAATTCCCATGCCTTAAACTTAATGATTTCATGGTGTAAGAATTTGAGTTGATAAGGGCGCTCTAACTCCATGATGTTGTGATCTGTTAGACATATGTCTATACCCTAAAATCAAATATGGAGACGCCATTTAGGCGGGAAACTCTTGTACGCTACGAAATGATACAACCTATTCATACAGATCTGAGAACGCGAACCTAATCAGCAATAATGTGGTATATCGCTCACCTTGATCAATGAATCCAAATCTTTGCTCACTGACATTGCAGCCTATATCGTTAAACTGATCGTAGAGGTAACAATACATTTTCCATTAAATCACTTGAACATTATTGATGAAATATTTCGTGGCATCTCTATTTATTCTCTCTCATGGCTTGGCATTAGCGCAAAACCACACCAATCCTCCAATGGAGGGGTTTGATGCCAGAAATTCAGATCCTCAAGCTATTGAGATAGCCGATAAGGTCATGGCCGAGATGGGAGGCCGTGATGCATGGGATCAGGCTCGTTATCTGAGTTGGAGCCTGTTCGGCCAAGATCATGTATGGGATAAATGGACTGGAGAATTTCGGTGGCAAGGAGACAGCACTGTAGTACTGATGAATATTCTAAGCCGAGAGGGAACTGCCTATATTAATGGTGATGAGGCTCAACATTCCGAGGATCACTTATTTGGAGCATATAGAGATTGGATTAACGCAGGATACTGGCTCATGATGCCATTCAAATTAAAGGACTCGGGAGTAACGCTGGGTTATAAGGGTGAGTCAACCATGTCTAATGGTGAAGATGCGTATGTGCTGACACTCAGTTTTGAAGATGTCGGAATGACCCCACAGAACAGGTATGATGTCTATGTTGATAAAGTGAAGAACTTAGTTTATCAATGGTCTTTCTATTCAAATTCAGACGCAGATGAGCCAAATTTCATCCGAACATGGGAGGGGTACAAAAACTACGGTGGCATCCTCTTGGCAGATGCAAGGGTAGATACTAAGAATCCTTCAAACATCAGAAAAATCACAAATTTGGGAGTGTACAGCAACCTTCCCGAATCAGTATTTGAGGATCCAGAATGGATGGATCTATCCACTCTTCAAGACTACATAGATCAATAATATCAGTCAAACATCAGCGCTTTGGTTGAATGAGTGATGGTTTTCAATGACGGGACTTCGTCTTTCGTTTTAATGATTCATCAATACCCCGATGATGATTAAATGGGTGGCTGTATCGGATAGTGTAGAAATGCTTATTCCAGACTAAACATATAGAATTTTAGTGTGTTCGCATGGATCATCATCTGAAAATAGATGTACATCTTGATTAGTAGAAAGATACTCCGAATAAGCATATTCACAGATGAGGGGCTGCATTCTATTGGTTGTACTTTTTATCTCTGCATGTGATAATTCTGCGGTATTGACCTTTGAAACCACTGGGGCAGAAAGGTTACGGCCTCTTGCAATTGTCACATTTGAAACGAACCTTTCCCCAGGAGATTATATCGCCCAAGATCATACTGGAAAGGATGTGCCGTTACAAGTGGATCAAGATCAAAGAGCTACGCTCTTCATTGAACGAGTTCTTCCAAATGCAGTGACCAGATGGAAAGTCAACTATCGGAGCACTGAAAAACCATCAGTTACAGTACATGATTCGGATCATCAAATTTTATTTAGCAATGACGGACGCAAAATCGTTGGATATCAGACTTCCAAACCAGAGATACACAGTGTTGATATCCCACAGATCTATCATCGTAATGGATATTTGCATCCAGTATTGACGCCAAATGGTCTCACCATCACAGATGATTATCCGCCAGATCACATACATCATCATGGTATATGGGCCGCATGGACGAAGACAATTTTTCAAGGTCGGAATCCAGACTTTTGGAACATGAGAAATGGGAGCGGAAGAGTGGAGTTGACACATATTGATTCGCTATGGAGCGGCTCTGTTCATGCAGGATTAAAAGCGAATCATCAATACATTGATATGACTCATGACGAAATCCCTGCATTGAACGAAATATGGTTGATGAAAGTATATGGGAATCGTTCACTACAAAATATTATTGACATAGAATTGATTCAGTCCACTGCAACCGATAGCTCTCTAGTGCTTTTACAACACCGATACGGGGGCATTGGATTTCGAGGTCACCGAGAATGGGCAGGTGAAAATGGTGTTGACTTCTTAACCTCCGAAGGAAAGACCCGACAGAATGGTCATGCAACCAGAGCGCGGTGGGTTCACATTGGCGGAGTGATTGATGGTGAAAACGGGGGGATTACCATCCTTAGTCATCCAGAAAACTACGAGGCACCTCAACCCATTCGGATTCATCCCACAGAACCATTTTTTAATTTTGCTCCCACCCAAGCAGGCTCATTTACGATTAATTTTGATCACCCAGTCACATGGAAATACCGCTTTGTAACCTATGATGGCACCCCTGATCCCAGCCTACTTGAAGCGCTTTGGGACGACTACGCCAAACCGCTTACCATTCAAAATATCAAACACTATAGGCAATGAATTTCCATAAAAAACAGACGTTTGATGCAATAGTCGTTGGGTCTGGAATGTCGGGTGGCTGGGCATTAATGGAATTATGTCGTCTAGGATTAAAGACTTTGGTCATTGAGCGAGGCCGGATGGTTCGTCATCAACAGGATTATATTACCGAGAACAAAAATATCTGGGAATTACCTCACAGGGGAAGCGTTCCATCAGCCACGATTCGTGAACACTATCCAATTCAAAATAAAACTTACATCTTCTCTGAGGCTACGCGCCATTATTTTATGCGTGATTCAGATCATCCGTATGTTCAAGAAAAACCCTATACATGGATTCAGGCGAATGTGGTCGGGGGAAGATCACTGATGTGGGCGCGTCAAAGTTATAGACTGAGCCCTATGGACTTTTTGGCAAATCGTGACGATGGTCATGGCGTTGACTGGCCAATACGCTATCAAGACATTGCTCCATGGTATGACCATGTAGAGAGGACTATCGGGGTCAGCGGTCAGAAAGAAGGCTTACCACAATTGCCAGACGGAATTTTCCAAAAGCCAATGGAAATGAATATCATTGAACGGATGGCCAAATCTCGAATTGAATCTCACTTCCCAGAAAGGACTGTAACAATTGGAAGAACGGCTACGCTCACTGAGAGACTGGGTGAGCGAGTTGGATGCCGATATTGTGGAGAATGTGAGCGTGGATGTTCAACGAGTTCATATTATAGTACTGTCGGTGTGGCTATTCCTAATGCCGAAGCCACAGGAAACCTCACGATACAACCTAACAGCTTGGTCTGCCAGATCAACTATGATGAAACTACGGGGAAAGCCACAGGCGTAGATGCGATCAATACAGAAACAGGAGAGCGACGAACTTATGACGCGAAACTAGTCTTTATGTGCGCGTCTTCAATGAATACCGCCCGCATCATGCTACTCTCCCGAAGTCGCAGCTTCCCAGACGGGATAGCCAATTCCAGTGGGGCACTAGGACATTATCTGATGGATCACCACTACCATGTCGGAGCCAGAGGTGTATTTGAAGAGCATCAGGATCGATATTATCAAGGTCATCGCCCCAATGGGATTTATATTCCAAGATTTCGTAACCTTAATGCAGAAACCCATCACACTGAATTTGTTCGTGGATATGGATTTCAGGGCTCAGCGAGTCGACAGGGGTGGCCTCGCGGTTACGGATTGACAGGCTTTGGCCAAGCATTTAAGCATAGCTTACGAACCCCCTCAAGGTGGAGAATGGGGTTAGGTGGATTTGGCGAAACCTTGCCACGTTATGACAATTATTGTGCACTTGATGAGTCACAGGTTGATTCATGGGGGCTCCCTGTCTTGAGATTTCATGTCACGCGAGATGCCAATGATTTAGCGATGCGTAAGGATATGATGGAGACAGCCGCAGAGATGCTGGAAGTCAGTGGTGCCGTTGAGGTTGAAATGTATGATGATGTAGAAGATGCGCCCGGCCTCGGCAATCACGAAATGGGCGCTGCTCGGATGGGCCGCAACCCCGAAACCAGCATTCTCAACGCCTACAATCAGTGTCATGATGTTCGCAACCTATTTGTTACCGATGGCGCATGTATGACGTCATCGGCCTGCCAGAATCCATCTCTTACCTATATGGCCTTGACTGCACGAGCGTGTGATCATGCCGTTCGTCAATTGAAAGATGGATTACTGTAATTCACAACAGCGTGACTTCCAAAGTGATTGTATGCGTTAAGAAGCGGTTGGGCGTTTTGTGAAAAAAGTCATGATTTCCTTACATATACATCAACCCAGTTAGTTCGAATTGTTGTCTATTTACCGATCATAGACCATGTAATCAATCAAGAAATATCATGAGTTCTGTTTTCATCCCAGATCAAGGTCCTGCCAAAGAGTTTCATGGGTGCAAAGAGATGACTAACATGTTTACCAGAGCCCTTAAACTCTACGGAATGAAAAAGGGGAATCCACATTATAATTCAGGGCTCACCAGGCGCAGGCAAGACCGCGCTTCTTGATAAACTGAGATTGGTTCCAGAAAACCAAAAATGGAAAACTTGTTTAAACAATGTGATCGTTTTTCCTGTCATTGAAAAATAGGATCTACACTCGGGACTACTAATTACCTTGAATTATTTTTAATGAGTGACTCATAAAAATAAATGAAATAACACATTTCTTTATTATTGGATTGTTTATGAGGATTTGTGAATCACGAGATAGCTCTGCCTTAGAGACGATAAATGACTTAAATACTGGATCTGTGATACGTTTGAAAACTCGCAATTTGAATAACAAACATTTGCTATATTAGGCTTAAATTATATATAAAAATAGGTTTTTTGGCAAGACTTGAATTTTAATGTATAGATGATTAATTATATGTATTCATCAATCTGATGACTCAAAAATTATCCAGGCATGAGCAAAACATCATCAAAGTAAAGAAATAAAGAAAAAGATTATTTAATTAATTTATAATCTTAGCATTGAATGTATCATAAGAAATCTAAATCTCGGATTGGAGAAAGGCTTACTATCTCGCACTTACATGAGCGAGTAGAGGCATACCTTCCACCATTTCTTCCTCCGAACCCTCCAATAAATATGGAAACCTTAGGCGCGAGATTAGAAAAAGCATATTTAACAATTGGGCGCTTGGATGGTATCTCAGAGATCTTGCCAGACGTTTCTATATTTCTCTATACATATGTCAGACAAGAGGCACTACTATCTTCTCAGATAGAAGGCACTCAATCATCGCTTTCGGATCTCTTTCTCTTTGAGATTAACCATAGCCCCCTGAGGTACCCAGAAACGATGTTGAGGAAGTCTCAAACTATGTTTCGGCGATGGATCATGGTATTCAACGATTAAACAGTGGTTTTCCCTTGTGCCAATGCTTAATTCGTGAAATCCACAAAATACTACTGTCTACTGAACGAGGAACCACAAAACTACCGGGCGAATTTAGGCGCTCACAAAACTGGATTGGTGGCACACATCCTAAAAATGCCATCTATATTCCACCGCCTCACAACTACATTCTGGATCTCATGAGCGATCTTGAGAGGTTTATTAATGAAGATCATCATGAGATGGGAATCCTGATTAAGGCTGGTTTGATTCATGTTCAATTTGAATCAATTCACCCCTTCCTTGATGGCAATGGACGTATAGGCCGGCTACTGATGACACTTTATCTAATATCTGGAGGCCTAATACGGTATCCAACACTCTATCTGAGTCTTTACTTCAAACAGCATTGATCCTATTATTACGAGTTACTTCAGCGCGTCAGAACTCACGGTGACTGGGAAATTTGGTTAGAATTTTTTCTTGATGGAGTCGTTGAAACCTCTGAACATGCTATGCAATTAGCAAAGAAAATCATATCATTGTTTGAAGAAGATAACACCCGAATTAGCCAGTCTGGCAGACTTGCATCATCCGCACTACAAGTCTATGTGATTCTTCAGAAACAACTGCTGATCTCTGCTCCTTATGTGACAAAGGTTGTGGACATTTCAATGCCGACTGCATATGTCGCAATTCAGCATCTGAGAAGATGGGAGTAGTGAAAGAGATCACAGGTAAAAAGCGTAACCGAATTTTTGTTTATGACAGGTATCTACAACTTCTGACTGAGAGTATAGAGAGAGACTCCCCCATAGCAGAGTTCCTTGCGCGTAAATCTTTGTACATTTTAAGATATTAAAATCGTCAAGATCCGTCACATGACACCAAGAGGTGCATTGAGATTATTACCCACTGAAATCACGAAATCCAAAATAGTGGAGAACATATTTAATCTTGGCCGCTTTCCCAGGTCCAAAGCCTGGCAGGGACTTAATTCGTTTCTCAATGACATCAATGGGGGCATGGTCATTCCAGATTTTTTCTGGTTTGCCATCGTATTCATCCACGATAAAGCGCGCAACTTTTCGCGTCGTGTCAGCCATTTTGTTAGAGAATCGATGCACTGCAGGGGACTCAGCAAACACTTCACGTAATGCGTCCTCATTCATGTCGGCAATGATCTTCAGATCAAGGTGCCCGATTCGGTCGTGTAACCGTTTTGCACCTGTAAAGGCCACTTCAGCACGAACGCGCTGATCATATAAAAGGCCGAGTAGGGCAGCGGTCGGACTGGCAGCGATGAATGCATCCTCGCTTGCATCGCCAGTAAGGGTTCCTGAGTCTGTGAATCGATCCATCATTCGACCGAGTCCTCCCCCCACAGTACTATAATCTATTGGTTTAAAATGCATGAGTCTATAGTTTGCTTTTGTGTTCCCAGACAGTGCCGTTGGCACCGTCTTTGATTTCAATGTTCATTTCGAGGAGTTGATCACGAATCTTGTCGGCTGTAGAGAAGTCACGCTCTTGACGAGCGATAGCGCGTTTCTCAATCATCTCTTCTATGACCGCAGTCATAGAGTTTCCTTTTTGTGGCAACAATTCCATATCGTGAGCAGATGCAAATTGTCCATTAATAAGGTTGGGTGGTTGCAGTGCAGTTTGGGGCACGATGCCTAGTAAATCTGAAATGTCAGTCATTAACTGATAGGCATGACTCCCTGGACTATCTTGATTTTTGAGAATTGTTCTCACACCGTCAAGTGCATGAGCGATCGCCTCTGGAGTATTCAAGTCGTCAAGTAATGCATTGAGAATCTGGTGACGTTTTTCATTCAAGGTATCTGCGAGATGCGATGCCCCCTCCAAACCGTGATCATAGGCATTCTTAGCCGTATTAAATGCATCACGAATTCTTTTGATATGACGCTCACAGTCTCGAAGAGTTGAAAGCGTGAAGTTGAACGGTTTATGGTATTGGCCGCTGATAAGTGCAAGACGGACGGCAAGTGGCTCAACCCCTCTATCAATGACTAAATCTCTAACAGTGAAAAAATTGTCCGTTCGCTTAGCCATTTTTTGGCCTTCCACCTGAAGAAATCGCGTGTGGATCCAATGTCTGGAAAATGGACGCCCAGTCAGTGCTTCCGCCTGAGCAATCTCACATTCGTGATGCGGGAATATCAGATCTTCACCTCCAGCGTGCAAATCTATCTCATCTCCTAAATAACATTGCGCCATGACCGAGCATTCAATATGCCACCCGGGGAATCCCCATCCCCATGGGCTATGCCACTGCATCAAATGCTTATCATCTTTTTTCCAAAGTGCAAAATCACGGGGATCCTTTTTTTCTGGATCCACGACAACATCCCGCACGGCTTGCTCCAAGGCCTCCGATGTTTTATTGCCAGAGAGTTTACCATAATCCGAAAAATTTTGTACAGAGAAATAAACCCCCGAAGAAGTGATGTAGGCAGCACCGATGGAAAGCAGATTCTCAATGGTTTGAATCTGCTCCCTGATATGTTCAGTCGCACGAGGCTGTACATCAGGTTTTAGCAGATTTAGTTGCTGCCAATCAGATTCAAGAGCATTAGAATAGTAGCGACTCAGATCCCAAACATTGGCAAATCGAGTTCCCTCAGAAGATTGCAGGGCCTTGGCCATTCGATCTTCTCCAGAAGGATCCATCGTATCATCATTGGTGAGATGCCCCACATCAGTGATATTTGTGACGTACGTTGTTTTCCATCCAATGGCTCGCGCAGTTCTTAGAACGAGATCAGCGGTCAAAAAAGATCTAAAATTTCCAATATGTGCATAGGAGTATACCGTTGGCCCACAACTGTAAAAACGCAGATGTTTGGGTTCAATCAGAGACAGAGGTTCTATCCTACCACTTAGGGTATTATGAAGTTGAAACACCTGACTCATGAAAATAGATAAGAGAATAAAATTTAACGCGAGTCTGGGCTTAAGGTGTCACCTAGAAGATGACTTACTCCATCAGTGAGGATGGTTTGGAGGGATGTGTCAATTGCCTCAAAAAACTCTGGAAATTTCAATAGTGATAGTCCCCAAATTTCCTGATCGGACAGAACCATGCGAACAAATTCGCTGAGTTTGCGCTTATCTGAAGGCCACCGCTGGTTAAATTGCTCCAGATAATCATCATGAAATAGATGTGAAGAAGATGAAAAATTATCAGAAAAAAGATCCTCAGAATCCACAAAACCTCGCATAGAGCAAAACCATCCTGCTAGTCCAAGTGAAATGAGCTTAGGTGCAGGTCCATTAGGGTGTTGATCATAATAATCTATCACTGTTGGTACAACGCGATGGCGGAGTTTTGTTGTGCACTGCATCATAATATCAGTGAGTTGATGGTGCATGTAAGGATTACGCCATCGCTGCAGAATTTCGTCAATGTAGGGGCCAACAGTATCAGGATCAACATCAAGTACTGGCCCAATCTCGTCTCTGAGTAAGCGTTCCACAAACCCACCCACCAAAGAGTGCTGCATGGACTCTAACACAGTGGTGCATCCAGATAGGAAGCCTATTGGTACAAACAGAGAATGTCCACCGTTGAGCAATCTGATTTTTCTGATTCGGTAGGGTTCAATATTCGGCGTTACAACAATACCATGCGTACTCTTTAAGAAGCCCAACCTCTCATACAGTTGAGTGCTCCCTTGAATCGCCCACAGTCGATACGGCTCACAAACGGTGAGGAGTGGGTCACGGTATCCTAGTTTAGAGTAGACATTTTCCAGTTCAGAATCTTCGGGGAGTCCAGCAACAATGCGATCTACCAGAGTATTGCAAAATGTATTGGCACGATTGAGCCAGTGCAAAAACTCATCTTCCAGAGCCCAATACTTTGCCTGATTTGTGATTAGAGTTCTCAAAAGATCTCCGTTGCGTTCAATCAGCTCACATGGTAGGATGACAAGCCCTTTGGTGGTTGAATAGCCAAAGTATTTAGCCCGGGCATACAATATAGCGCAGAGTCGTGCTGGGAAGGATTTGGGTGATGACAGTTGGTCGTTCTTGACCAGAGAAAGTCCCACCTCGGTCGTATTAGAAATGACTACCTCAAGGTGTGGATTTTCCGCAATATGAAGGACATCATCCCATTGAGAATTGGCAGACATGACACGACTGACCGCAGTGACAGTCCGAAGCGAATTAATCAATCCATCTGAACCCATTCCACGAGTCCAGAGATTGTAGTGCCCATTCCGGTTGTTAAATAGTCCTACCCGACCGCTAGAGGTTGAAGCGACCATGACAACATGGCCATCGTACCTGTCGGACTCAATCGCCTCGTCAATGAAGCAGTCAGCAAAAGCTCTCAGAAAGCGACCAGTTCCGAACTGAAGAATTTTCTCAGTCACAACGCGTAGTAATGATTAGTTAATCAAGAAAAAGATTTGGCAACCAGAGGCTTAAATCAGGAAAAAAAGTGACAACCATGAGGGCCACAATCATCGCAATAAAGAAAGGGAGTAGGGGGCGAGTCACCTCAGTGATTCGTGTATTTGCAACACCGACTCCTACAAACAGGACGCTTCCAACTGGCGGGGTACAAAGTCCAATGCATAGATTAAGCACGATAATGATTCCAAAATGAATCGGATCAATCCCTAATGAGACGGCAATCGGCAGAAAGATAGGCGTAAAGATCAATACCGCAGGTGTAATATCCATGAAGATGCCAACGCAAAGTAGAATGACATTAATGAGCAGGAGAATCACGATACCATTATCTGTTAAAGACAATAGTGTTGCTGTGAGCTGTTGTGGAATGTTCACATAAGCCATGATCCACGACATCCCAACTGAGGTTGCAACAAGTAGCAATACCACAGCCGTTGTTCCGCTGGCATTAATGAGAATTTGAGGAATATCACGAATTGTGATTTCTCGATAAATGAGTGATAGAATAAGGGCATATAACACGGCAACAGCAGCGGCCTCTGTCGCAGTGAAGAATCCTGCAACAATCCCTCCCATGACGACAACTAGAAGTGTAAGGCTCGGAACTGCATCTAAAAATCGCCAGAGGATCTTTTTGATCTCAAAAACCTTTGATGAACCATATTTACGGCGAAGTGAGACAATTCCAGCCACAACCATCAGTGAAAGTCCGACTAATAATCCGGGAAGATATCCCGCCAAAAATAGCGCTGCAATTGAGACACCCCCACTGGCCAATGAATAGACAATCAGAATATTACTGGGGGGGATCAACAATCCTGTCGTCGCTGAGGTAATATTAACCGAAGCGGAAAAATTCTTGTCATATCCATCTTTCTCCATCTCGGGGGCCATGATCCCCCCAACAGCCGATGCCGCTGCAACCGCAGATCCTGAAATGGCCCCAAAAAGGATTGATGCCAAGATATTCACATGAGATAGCGCCCCAGGAAGTAGTCCTAACAGTGCGCGAGCAAAATCAATTAATCGCCGTGCCATTCCCCCCTGATTCATGATTTGGCCTGCGAGGATAAAGAATGGAATCGCTAAGAGTGCAAAACTATCCAGACCAGTGGCAATCCGTTGGGCTTGGGTGGTCAATGCGGGCCAAGTTCCCATAGTAATGAGCATGGTTGCTAAGGTGGCAAGCCCAATACTATATGCAATAGGAACGCCCAGAAGGAGCATTCCGGCAAAGGATACAACCAAGACGATGACTTCAACCGCTTCCATTGTTGAGCTGTTTAATTTCGCTGATTAGATCTAGGACTGCATACCAAGCAATGAACAGTCCGCTAAGAGGAACCGCAAGATAGACATAGCCGAGGGGTAACTGCAAGCTGGCGGATGTCTGTCCAAGTGTGAGCATCACCCAGACCAAGCGTAATCCACCAGTGACAAGTGCTGACAGTGCAAATACGATGATCAGTGACTCAATGATCATGCGTAGAATGTGGAGTTTACGACCGGTGAGTGCACTTGGTAAAAGATCTAAACTGAGATGTAATCTGCGTCCAGCGGCATATGCAGCTCCAATGAGTCCGACCCAAATCATTAGGTATCTAGCCAATTCTTCGGTCCAAGAGCTGGGGTCATTGAGAACGAATCGGGTAAAGACTTGCCATAACACATCAAGCACGAGAACGCCAGTGAGCGCTGCTACAAGTGCTGATAATAGCCTGTCAAGGAGTTTGCGTGATTGGACCATGTGATTCTGGTTATTTATGGAGTAGAATTATCCTGAGCTGAGCAGGTACCCAGAGAATCGCATGGGCTCATGGTTGAGCGAATTTCTTCAATCAAGGAATAGATTTCGGGCATATCTATGTACTCATCAGAGAGATGGGCAACTCGCTGAGCAAAGGGTTCTTTATCAGGATAGATGATTTCTACGCCGGCTTCCCGAACTTTTTGTAGCGCTTCATCAGTGGCCGATTTCCACAGAATTTTTTGATATTCGGCAGACGCATCAGCAGCCTGCTGAACCCAATCCTGCTGCTGTGGAGTCAGCTGATCCCAGATAATGGTACTGATCAGAAGGACATCGGGTAGTCCAGTATGTTCGTCAAGTGAATAATAACGGCTGACTTCATAATGCCGAGATGTATAAAACGATGGTGGATTATTCTCTGCACCGTCAACAACACCTTGTTGCAGTGAAGTATAAATTTCGCCCCAGGCGATTGGAGTAGCGGAGCCTCCTAAACTATTGACCATTCGTACTTGGGTTGCGCTTTCAAGGGTGCGAATTTTTAGCCCCTCCAAGTCGCTTGGAGAGTAAATCGGCTGATCTGTTGTGTAGAAGCTACGACTACCGGCGTCATAATAGGCCAGCCCGCGCAACCAATAGGGTTCACTGGACAGCAGAATTGCTCTCCCAGCAGGGCCGCTGAGCGCGGCGTGACGATGGGAATCGTTACGAAACAGATAGGGCAAACTGAGGACTTTATATTCAGTAGCAAACCCTTCAAGTACGGCGGATGCAACTTTAGTCATTCCTATACTACCGAGTTGCATCAATTCCAACAGCTGTCGCTCAGTTCCAAGTTGCTGACTTGGATAGATTTGAATCTGCAAGGAACCACTTGATAAACTGTCAAGTCGTTGTTGCATGAAAACCATCGCTTGATGAACGGGATGGGAAGTATCAAGCCCGTGACCAAGTCTGATGATGTCTAGATTACCTGTTTGTGTGCAACCTGCCAAGAGCAGTAAGCCAATGAGAGGAATCCGACTGATCAATTTTTGTAACATCACGAACGCGCTATGATAGGATAAATGACTATGACTTCCGTTATTAACTGGTTAGTATGATTAATCTGATGGGGCTTCGGCTACAGTGTGAGGCGAATCGTAAATTTAGGAAATTCTCGGATCATTATGCACGATTGAGACCTTCATTATATGGAAAAGTCGTGCGACATGATTAGAGAAGACTTTGCCGCTCCGTTGATCTATAGAAGCCACGATCGCTCAAGATTCTATTTGAGTCGTTTATTTCTTGATTGGGGGCTTAGGTTAAACCTTGGATAACTCATCGCCTATCATTGGCATTTCAATGCTCCCTCCCATACTCATCAATCAGCCATGTTTGCATGGAGGGTATCGGCACACCATAACGCCCATCGTCCCGCTCATCAATGATTCCTTGCTCGAGTGCTTGTTTGAAGAGACTGTCTGCTACTTCAGGAGGATACTCCTCATTAAGAATGGCTACAATTGATGAGCGTGTCGTAATTCCACTAATTGGGAGATGGGCGAGAGATTGACGTTGCTCCCAGGTAATATCATGTGCCCGTTGCCTGTAATACTGAAATCGAGATTCCGCCCCCTTTTCAAGGACAATCCGCAAGCCCTCATCCGTCATTTGATGATTGTTAGATTTAAGATAATTAGCAGCAGGCTTAACATAGGAAATGATATGCTGTGGCCATCCATGCGTTTGCTCAGAGATGGTCTCAATCCATGGAGTTGGATCATCTATCGCTCCACCTGCTTCCGTGAGCCAATCTCGGATCACTTTATATTCTGAATCTTTATCCAATCGCCCCAGATTAATTAAAGATTCTCCTTCAAATCGTGATATGCCCAGTGAGTTAAAAGCAGACTCGGTCGTGCCAAGTCCAGCGGACAGAAGAATGACTGGACGGTCTAACCGCCCATTATGAATCGCTTTGAGTACGTTGGCGGCAACCGTGTGCTGTTGACCAACTGGCTTGTTTGAACCTCCAAGCATCTGCGCCTCGTCCAAGATGAGAAGTAAAGGTTTCCTCCCCGACTTGAGGACTTTTTTGATGGTTGCGGCAGAATCCTTCACACTTAGTTCAATGCTCCCAACCTCTGGTAGCCCTGCGTTCACCTTTCCACGAAGCTTTTTTAGTATATTCCGATCTGGAATGGATTCGCGGAGGGTCTTAACATCCCAAAGAGCGGGCGCATCAATTTCAGCAGTTTTCCATTTTCGGTCCTCAGCAACCAGCCTCAGTTTATCAAGTAATGCCGTCTTTCCCGCGCCTGGTGCTCCTTGTATCAGGAAGGTGGTGCCCCTTTTTTGGCCGCGATAGCGTTTAAGCGCTCTGGTAAACGTGTCAATAATCTCTTGCCTTCCGTGAAAATATTCAGCTGGACCTCGATCCTCAATGAAATCAGAGTTCATAGTATTTCTGGAATTTCGTACTTTATAAGATACAGAAAAATAGGAAATCTTTCTAAAGCGGGTGATACAGAAGATTGTTGGATGCTGTCTCCAAGAAACAGATCTGATAGTGACCAACCTGACTTGTTGATTAGCCATCAATGACGATTCAACGATCTTTTTTGATTTGATAGACTCTGACAACTTGACCAGCAGTTACTTTCTTGTTTAAAAGTAGTGCAGAACATTTCACATTAGAGGTTAGACATTTTCTGTGATCCTTAACTGGCCATTGGTAATGGCAATTGTTTTGTTTCCTGATTTGATTCTTCCGCATACAAATTTTCTCGTTCTCAGATTCGCACAATGCTTGAGGGCATAAATAACCTGCCCAACGGCATCACCTATTTATTGGGCATGTCGTTTCTGATATTTAGTGTCCGTCCACAAATAGGAAAATATCTTTGAATCTCCTATTCTATATGACATTTATCGCCGATCATTTCGCTTGAAGATTTGCGAAGGTGTGTGAATTCAAGATAACAAATGACAGGGTGTATACTGAAAACTCCCATTTTTGGCACCTCTAATGCGTCATCTAGAAAATGGCCGCAAAATCTTCGCAACAAAATAACGTTTATTTTGAATCTATAAACCCATACAGAATAGGCGATTCAGCGCTGTTAGACGCTTTTCTGGACGGGCACTATTTAGCGAATTTGGGGGAGTGTCTGATGGATAATTAACATGATTGCCGAAGAAGAGGACACGAGTTGTCCCGCTACTAAAAAGCAATGTCAGACAACGCTTCTTCAATCTGCGTAAATCTATCCCAAAGAGTGAGTCATTCATCCATTCTGCAACACCGATATGGGCTGATTGATACTACACGAAACATACACAATCAGGAGTAATTACAGTTTATCTGCAGGGTGTAGGTGATTTCATAGAGATACTAAGTTTCTAATAGCTGCTCAATATACGCAATGCGTCATACTTCGCTGAAATTGATGTCTGCAATGTTCTGTCATGAAACTATACCATGGAGTAATTCAAAACAGATTGCACATCGCTTTTGTCTTCTAGTCTGTTTGTTCTGTGTCAGTGCAACCATAGCAAGTGTAAAAGCTCAGACGTTACGATGCGCCGATGTCTCCATGTTGGACGATCTTGAGGCGGGGGGTGCCATATATACGGCCAACCATTTATCGGGAGACGCACTTCAAATCCTCCAAACAAATGGGATTAACAGTGTTCGTTTGAGGCTATTTCACTCACCAACTGAACTACGTGATGGGTTACAGGATATGCTGAATCTCGCTCAGAGGGCACATGATCTCAACATGCAAATCATCCTGAATTTACATTACTCAGATACATGGGCCGATCCGGCGACTCAGCAAAAACCGATGGCATGGTCGCAGCTTTCCGAGAGTGCACTGCGTGATAGTGTCTATGCTCATACATATCAGGCCATTCGTGCACTGGAAGAACAAGGTACACCACCAATCATCGTGCAGACCGGTAATGAAATCACAACCGGAATGCTGTGGAATACTGGGCGGGTTGGAGGGGCCTTTGATGCTCCATCTCAATGGGATAAATTGGCTGGGCTACTCAAGTCGGCAGCCGAAGCCGTGCGTGATGCTAGTGCTGCCCAGATTATGTTGCATATTGATAGAGGCGGTGATCTAGAGGGAGCTGTCTGGTTCTTTAATCATCTCGCACCATACAATGTTGATTACGATCTGATAGGTCTGTCATACTATCCGTTCTGGCATGGTCAACTTGATCAGTTTTCCATTGTAGTTCAAACCTTAGAAAATGAAATTGGGAAACCAGCCATGCTCATTGAGACTGCATATCCATGGACACTTTCATGGAAGGATAATACCCACAACCCTGTCGGTCTGCCAGAGCATGTATTACATGGTTATCCTGCAACTCCAGAGGGGCAAGCATCTTTCATCAGACAATTATGGGATCATGTTTCTCATGGTATTTGTTACTGGGCACCTGAATACGTAGCGGCACCAAATTTTGGTTCGCCATGGGAAAATCTCGCACTATTCAATTTTGAAGGCGAAGCACTCCCCGGATTAGCCGCACTTGGATTAGGATCTCTTACGCGCTCAGAGGAGCCCCGTGAAGTCCCCGCGACCACCTATCTGTTCCCCAATCCAGCACGAATCAGTCATGGTTCAGTGAAATTGGATTTGGAAATGCCTGTATGTGGTATGATTGAAATCTATAATCAATTAGGCCAGCGTGTAGGAACTCAGAGCGCTTTGTGTCAGAGAAATGTGATCCTTTCAATATCTGATCTCTCTGTTGGATTATATTGGATTCGGATTCCTGAAATCAAAACCATTGCCCTATCTTTGATTCCATAATTGTGCCCACAGATAGGAATCCTGTCAATATATGAATGATTTTTCTGGCTGATTAAATCCCTCTTCACGATCCAGTGATGCTATGTTTACGAAGCCGAAAAAATCACTGATCTTGATGAGTGTGTTATGAAGAATATGCAAGATAAACCGACAAAATCCAAAAGCGAGGACAACCCCAAGATAAGTTTCCTCAGATTTCAATCGTCAAATTTTTTGCGCAAGGAGATGCCCGTAGCATGAGGAATTGACTGAGAAAATCAATGGATATAGTTAATATTTTCACTCTGAACTTTAAAGAAGATGTTAGACAATATAACAGATGCGGGAGCGATGGCTCAACACGTATCTCAAACTGAGACGAATGGATGGGTTTGCAATCATTGATTAGTCCTCAATTCAGAGTTTACACGGTGAGCGGCCTCATGGGGCTGTCAATGTGTTTGATGTATTGTAATACTAATCAAGAACGCGTCATTGCGACTGCGAATAATTTGAAAGTGATGGAGTCGGAGTTCATAGAAGAGTATCGGGCGTGGTTACTCAAAACTGGCATTCAGGATTTACCCAATCGAAGGAGTGCCTTCGCAAAGGACATGGCCGCAACACGCCTTGCTGTTAGTGAGGCACGCAACAATGGAATTGAAGATGAACTGCACTATCAACATCGCCTTTCAAGGGTGCAACGCAGACTCATGATTGACCATTTCATAGAGCAGGTGATTCTTGACTCTGTCACGGTTACTGAAGCCCAAATCAGAGATCTTTATTCAAGAGCACAATCAACGATTGTCGCTAGGCAGCTTTACGCAAAAACCCGAGCTGATGCAGACTCATTAAGGAATTTACTCATGAATGGGGAGTCATTCGTTGCACTTGCTCACGGAGTATTTGATGACCCAGAATTAAGAGACTCAGGAGGATTACTCCCACCGTTTACATTTGACGAAATGGATCCAGTTTTTGAGGATAGTGCGTTTGCTTTGCCAATTGGGCGTATTTCTCAACCGATTCGCACTCCTCAGGGATTCTTTATCATCAAGGTTGAGGATCGGTTTACCCGCCCGATCATTACAGAAACCGAATTTTACCAAAAGCGACACTTATATGAAGTATATGCGCTGAATCGAGCTCGTTCACTTATACGTCGCAACTATCTCTATAAACTGATTGAAGAGGCCGAGATACACTTTGTAGATGTAACTGTAAGAGAATTGCTGGAGAGAATCACCCCTGGAAGTCCTATCTCGGAGGATGGCCTCAACGCTTCAATTCTTGTCAAATTTGGATCACCACAACAGCAGTGGACTGTGGACGATTTTCGAATGCATGCTCGTTTTGCGTCTGAGCGGCAGCGAGCCCAAGTACGCAGTTCAGAGGACTTGAAGAAGTTTGCTCAAGGATTAATTGCTAGCGAACTCATGCTTCAACAAGCCTCCTCTCTGCCTAAGACTATATCCTACAGTGAGCGTCTTCAAGAGGCAATGGATCGTTATATCGTGCAACACTTGCACCGACTAGATATTCCAGAAATTACTGAGGAAGAAGCACGATCTTACTATAAGTCAGCACCGTCGCAAGAGTTTCGTCAGCCAGCTGAGATTCAACTGACTTGGCAAACTTATCCTACTCAAACCGAGGCAGAGTCAATGCAAGTATTGAATGCTGCTGCGGGTTCTGCACGGTTTCATGCAGAGATGCTGGGTGACTATTCAGATGATCTTTTTCAAGCACAACAGGGGGAACTAGTCGGACCATTTCAATTTAATGATCAGTGGATTTTGTTTGAGGTGGGTAACAAATTTCCGCCCAGAAAACAGACGTTTATAGAAGCGCATGACGCAGTGATATCTATTCTCCAAGAGGAGAAACTCCGCGAAAATCGTTTGCTTCGTTACGCAGAGTTAGTGTCTAGATATTCTGTGATCATCCACGAAGATCTTATTCATGGTTTATCGTTAAGTAAATTCAAATGACATCAGATTTACATTCATCGCCAGTGTTTGCATTGGATTCTTATGGTCTCATCCACAGTATCATTTATCTATTCATGTTTAACGATGCTGTTCAAATCTATGAAAATGAATAATCATTCAAGAGCATTGCTACACACATAGGACATTTTTGGGACAATCTAAAAGATTGAGATATTTGTATTGGAGTGATCGGTTTCTGTGGAATCAGGATTGTTTCTTCTTATTAGGACAATAAATATTCGGATGTTCAGAATTACCATGTAGTTTCTCCCTAGCGCATCATCGCAGGGGGTATACAAGCGAGTTGAAGGTTGCCACATGCATCTATACGAAAATCCTGTTTATAGACCAACAAAACTTGCTTCTTAGAAAATTGTCGTATATTTGGAAAACTCAAAAGGGGAAGTGTTGATAGGGCCAAGCGATTCTTTTTGACGCAAATGGATTGAACCATCAACATGACGGGGCGTATATTAGGAAGATTTATGTTGTTTTTTGATCTGGTTCAATTCGTTTGATTCTGTTCATTTTAATTTTACGAAAATGTTTATGACTCGCGTTGCTTTGTTGTTAACGATGATTGCTGGTGCCCCATCGGGGTTTGCGTATGCGCAGATCCATGCGACCATGGAGACGGAATTCGGTATTCATGGTGCGGAGTTAAACGATTCAAAATCCCCCCCCCCCCATTTTTTAGCCAATCGGTGATCACGGGTGCACAGTTGAGCGCATCCGAAGTCGAGCGATACAGTAACGCTGGCACGTTTTTCAGTGGGAGCACCGAGTACGATGCATTGTCTTCCACGATCACTTCGTTTGTAGAGTCTGATCGATGGAGCCTTCATGAGAATGCATCTACTAAGGCAAACAAACGAACGCCCAGAAAACCCACAAACGTGACCGTCGTGCCCGGCGGATCTACAGCTGATTGTACGGTATGGAACTGCTTCACCATATCCTGGACGCCCCAAGCCGAGCCTGGTAAACCCATCACAGATTTCGAAATACAAGAGTCTAGGAATGGATCAACTTGGAGTGAGTTACTTTCATTACCATTTCCAGGTGGTCGCCATCAATACGAGGTTGATGATAGTGTTCCTCCTGGCACCACTTATTATATCCGGATCCGTAATCGTGACGCAGACGGTTGGGGCCCTTGGTCGGATGTGGTCTCAGCCGCGACCCGCGCCATCGCCCTCTATCCAGTTGAAGGTCTGCGGGTCCATGCCGATGGGATTCATCAACATCGTTTGGGATGGGTCGCGCCTACAGACCGTAGAAACTTGAACGAGGCGGGCTTCAAACAGTACACCATTGAGTGGTCCTCTGACAACATCAATTGGTCGGAGTTGGGGGAGATTGATTTGCAATTTAGTACGGAGTTTATTCACAGGAGTAATCAACTCACTCCAGGGGAAACGTTCTATTACCGCGTCAAAGTGACCAACACCAAGAATGAAGTCAGTGCGCCTTCGGAGGCAGTCCGTGTGACCGCAGCTACATCCAGTGGATGGGGCATCCCTACGGGGATCACAGCGACAAGGCAATCGGGCAACTCCGTTGAGGTTTCATGGACGGCGGCGACGGATCTTCCTCCAGCAACACAGGTACGCACGTACCGAATCTTCGCGACCACCAATGGTGGGGATTCATGGGAGCGAAGTGGAAATTCTTCAGCGAGTCCTTTTTTACGTACCGGCCTGGAGACCGATACATGCTACGGGTTCCGAGTCGACGGGATCTATACCGCACTCCCGTCAGTTACTTATCACAGCGATTTATCCGACGAAGTTTACATGGCAACGGGCGATGTGGCCGCACCGGTTGCACCGACGGCGCTCACGGCCACCGACGATGGCATGAGCACCTTCACGCTATCTTGGACGGCTCCGGCCAGTGACCCGTGTAGTCCGATCACGGGCTACCAGATCCAGCAATCTACCGACAGGGGCAGTAGCTGGACCGACGTGATTGCCGATACGGGTAATGATGCGGTGACCTATGCGCATACGTCACAGACGCTCAGTACCACGCGCCAGTACCGAGTGGGGGCCATCAACGCTGCGGGAACGGGGGTCTGGTCCAATGTCGTCCGCGCAGGTCCGGCCATCCGGCCTGCTGCCCCCACGATGCTCATCGCCACGGCTCCAGATCGAACGAGCCACGACCTGTCGTGGACCGCGCCCGCAGACGACGGAGGTGCGCCGATCACCGGCTATCAGGTGGAAGCGTCTAGCACGGGCAATCCAGGGAGTTTTTCAGTGGTTCTCCCTGCTAGTTTTAGAATCGTAGTTCCGGGCTTTTCTAGACCCGTTTCACCGAGAACGACTGCGTATTATCGGGTAAGGGCCAATAACTCGGCTGGTCTTGGTGCACCGTCGAATGTGGCCAGTGCCACGACAGAGCCGATCAGCGCGCCCGCGGCCCCGACCTCACTGACGGCGACGGCCGATGGATCAACCACCATCAATCTATCGTGGACCGCGCCGACCAATACCGGCGGCGCAGCGATTACGGGGTACCAGATTGAATCGTCTCCAACAGGAACAGGGGACTCGTGGACGAATTTGGTGGACAATACCCGGTTAACCACGACCACCTATGCCCACACAGGACTCTCAGGGGGCACCACGGTTCACTACCGGGTGAGTGCCATCAACTCGGCGGGGCCGGGAATTGCGTCACAGACTGCCAGTGCCACCACGGCTGTCACCGCGCCAGATGCCCCGACCTCACTGACTGTGACAGCAGATGGACAAACCACCATCAATCTATCGTGGACGGCCCCCACCAGTACGGGCGGCGCAGCGATTACGGGGTACCAGATTGAATCGTCTCCCACAGGGGACTCGTGGACCAATTTGGTGGACAATACCGGGTTGACCACGACCACCTATGCCCACACAGGACTTGCAGCGGGCACCACAGTTCATTACCGGGTGAGTGCCATCAACTCGGAGGGGCCAGGAGCGGCATCCAATTCTGCCAGTGCTACGACCGTGATCACCGCGCCCGCAGCCCCGACCTCACTGACAGCCACGGCAGACGGACAAACCATCATCAATCTATCGTGGACGGCGCCGACCAATACGGGCGGCGCAGCGATTACGGGGTACCAGATTGAATCGTCTCCCACAGGGGACTCGTGGACCAATCTGGTGGACAATACAGGGTTGACCACGACCACCTATGCGCACACAGGACTCTCAGCAAACACCACAGTTCATTACCGGGTGAGTGCGATCAATTCGGAGGGACCGGGAGCGGCATCCAATTCAGCCAGTGCCACGACGAGTACCCCGACAGCGATCACTGCGCCCGCAGCCCCGACCTCACTGACGGCGACGGCCGATGGATCAACCACCATCAATCTATCGTGGACGGCGCCGACCAATACGGGCGGCGCAGCGATTACGGGGTACCAGATTGAATCGTCTCCCACAGGGGACACATGGACAAATCTGGTGGACAATACCGGGTTGACCACGACCACCTATGCGCATACAGGACTTTCAGCAGGCACCACAGTTCATTACCGGGTGAGTGCGATCAATTCGGAGGGACCGGGAGCGGCATCCAATTCAGCCAGTGCCACGACGAGTACCCCGACAGCGATCACTGCGCCCGCAGCCCCGACCTCACTGACGGCGACGGCCGATGGATCAACCACCATCAATCTATCGTGGACGGCGCCCACCAATACCGGCGGCGCAGCGATTACGGGGTACCAGATTGAATCGTCTCCCACAGGGGACACATGGACAAATCTGGTGGACAATACCGGGTTGACCACGACCACCTATGCGCATACAGGACTTTCAGCAGGCACCACAGTTCATTACCGGGTGAGTGCGATCAATTCGGAGGGACCGGGAGCGGCATCCAATTCAGCCAGTGCCACGACCGTGATCACTGCGCCCGCAGCCCCGACCTCACTGACGGCGACGGCCGATGGATCAACCACCATCAATCTATCGTGGACGGCGCCGACCAATACGGGCGGCGCAGCGATTACGGGGTACCAGATTGAATCGTCTCCCACAGGGGACACATGGACAAATCTGGTGGACAATACCGGGTTGACCACGACCACCTATGCGCATACAGGACTTTCAGCAGGCACCACAGTTCATTACCGGGTGAGTGCGATCAATTCGGAGGGACCGGGAGCGGCATCCAATTCAGCCAGTGCCACGACCGTGATCACCGCGCCCGCAGCCCCGACCTCACTGACAGCGACGGCCGATGGACCAACCACCATCAATCTATCATGGACCGCCCCCACCAATACGGGCGGCGCAGCGATTACGGGCTATCAGATTGAAGTTTCTCCCACGGGCACCGACAACTGGACCGATCTGGAAGGGAACACCGCTTCCACGGTAGTGACCTATGCGCACACAGGACTCTCAGCAAACACCACAGTTCATTACCGGGTCAGTGCCATCAACTCGGCGGGGACTGGTCTGCCCTCGCTCATCGCGAGTGCGACCACGGAAGCCGTCTTAGCACTGACATTTGTAGCAACCATCGCTTCGCAGCGTTATCCGGCGGGAGTTGTCATCTCCGATCTTACGCTTCCGACCGCCAGCGGAGGAGTCATGCCTTATGCTTATAGGCTCTCTCCAGAAACGCTCCCTTTGGGGCTGTCTTTTGATGAATCCACACGCACCATTGGTGGTACTCCCATGCAGGTCACGGCGGCGCAAGCGTTGACATGGACGGTGACCGATGCAGTGGGGACAACGTCTACAATGGAATTTACGCTGGAGATCTACGGCATCACGTTTCGTGCAAACGTTGAGAATCAATCGTATGATCGGGGGGCATTGATTGACCCTCTGGTTCTGCCCGAGGTTACTGGCGCTGAAGATCCGATTCAATACACGCTCACTCTGTTGTCTCTTCCCAATGGACTCAGATATGATGCACCTACGCGCACCATCTATGGAACCCCCGTACAAGTCACGCCTCCGGTGGAGTTGACCTACAGAGCGGTGGATGCCAATGGCGCGCAAGACAGCCTGAAATTTGGCATTGAAGTGGTCTCGCCGGTCCATCGTGAAGCCGAGCAAGGCTTGCCGCAGGAGTTGATCGTTCATTCCAGTTATCCGAATCCGTTTACCCATTCTACCCGCATTGTGTTTGATCTACCGTGGCCTGCCCAAGTGCAGGTAAACGTCATGGACATAACGGGGCGACGCGTTTACACACAGCCTGTAGCTCACCTGTCATCTGGCACAAATCAGGCCATTGAACTCCGTGATCTGACGCTACCCGCCGGGGTCTATCTGTATCAAATGACCGTCACCTCCCCAGAAGGGCACGCGTCGGTACATGTTGGCCACTTGATGAGACTGCGGTAGCAGAACGGCCCTGATAAGCTACTGAGCTGTTGTCAGGGAATTTATGGCTATGAAAATGGGAGCGCTCGGTTTACACAGGTCGGCAATCTCTCATGGCGATTGCAGTAGCATTCCAGATACCCATGTCTCACATATCAGGTTCTTCCCAGAATGCGGAATAGATGTCAATCCTCATCCGTCGTGACCGCCAATCCTCTGCTCAGGCCAGTCTTAAGATGGATAGGCCAATGAACTGATTTGATAAAGCGGGGTTCCTAACTGTTAAGACTGACTTATTCTATTTAACAATCATTCCATTAAGATTAGTGATGAACCCATTCAAGTTAAGGATACAGAACTGGAATTGCAGTGTGAGCTAGGATCATTGATGCTGCAAAACAGAATCAATCTCAATCGCCAAATTCACTTGTTTTTTTCAGCACAACTTTTGTTGACAAACGCTGAAACTTGTGGAATTCAAGAAAATTATCTAATTTTGAGTGTAGGAATGCCTCTTGGGCGCGGATGACTTGATTATGACGATGGACTTTTAATGCAGCAGATATTTAGCAAGCAACGGCTCTGGTTTGCCATTGGAGGGCTCATACTGTTTGCCTATCCAGTGCATGGACAGACCACTGGGAAACTATCAGGCTTGGTGATAGATGCAAGCTCTGGTGAATCATTACCTGGGGTCAATGTGGTCATTGATGGTACACTCCAGGGGGCTGTTACCGATACTGAGGGGCGCTATGTGATCATTGGAGTACGCCCCGGCCTATATTCTATTGTCGCATCCTTTGTGGGGTTTGCATCTCAGCGAAAAGAAGGAGTGCGAGTCAGCGTTGACCTGACCACTCAAGTTGATTTTGAGATCCAAGAGCAGGTCATTGAAGGCCAAGAGATTGTGGTGACCGCCGAGGCGATTCGAGTCCGAAAAGATCTCACAAGTAGCGAAGCCCGCATTACCGCAGAAACAATAGATCGGCTACCTGTACAGGAATTAGGGCAAGTTCTCAGCGTACAAGCGGGTGTGACTGAACGAGGTGGATTTCATATACGCGGCGGGCGAAGTAGTGAGGTGATTGTCATGGTAGACGGAGTCCCGGTGACTGATACATTTGATGGGTCCACTGCCTTACAGTTGGAAAATGAGGGGATTCAGGAACTTCAAGTCATCAGCGGTACATTCAATGCGGAGTATGGCAATGCCATGAGCGGAGTCATCAATGTCGTAACAAAAGAGGGACGTAACGACCGGTTTGGTGGGGTATTGGAAGCCTATTCAGGATCCTATCTTGTTTCTCAGGGTGATGCCCAAGCAATTCTCAAAGGGACACGACAGGATGAATTAAGCCAAAGCTTCCCCTATGATCAAGTGAATGTATATTCCTATCTCCCCTTTGCTCCCACTCATTATAACAACCTGAATGCATCAATTGAAGGGCCGATTCTAAAAAATCGGATCACCCTGTTTGCAAACGCACGATACTTTGAAAATGACGGGTGGCTCTATGGGGCTCATTTATATAATACTGACGGTAGTGGGGGAGACTCCACGCTAGTTCCAATGAATACATGGGAAAAGATCAGCTGGCAGGCAAACCTACGCGTCCAACTTCACAGAAATATGTTTGTGAACCTCATTGGTTTAGGATCTAATTCCGAGGCCAACGATCTCGGGGGCCGATATCAGTATTACCGATGGGCACCATTTGGCATCCCGCAAATCTTCGATCGGGGCGTAGATCTGAAATTGAAATACACCCACCTGATTAACGCAAAAACCTTCTATACACTCAATATCGCTACATTTGAAAAACATGCTGAACGGTATCGATATGAGAATATATCTGATTCAAGGTATAATGATTTTAACATCACTCCTCCCGACTCCATTGAGGTCTCGCCTGGACTCTGGGAGCAGGTCGTCGCAGGAGGGAATCAGTTTGCCCGCGGTGGAATGGATCTCGGCAGGTTTAATCGTACCACTCAAAGTTATTTTATCAAAGGTGATTTTACCACGCAATTAACGCGTTATCATTTGGTGAAGCTAGGACTTGAAGCGCGGCTTGATCAGTTAAAGTTTGAAGATTACGGGATCGTTCCAGCTATTTCTGAGTCCGGCCAAGTGATTGAACCATTTCAGCCAAGTGTCCCACCATCCGAATCATTTGCATATCGACGATTTGATGACGTATCTCCGATTACCGTCAGCGCCTATGTGCAGGACAAGATTGAATACGAGAGTTTTATCGTCAATGCTGGGTTACGTATGGATTACTTTGATGCACGGGCCCAAGTCCCCTCAGATCCTTCGGATCCTAATATTTTCAACCCATTCAAGAAAGTTAATCTGTTTCGGGATACAAATGGAGATGGTGTGATCACCGATAACGAAGAAATGGATGCCAATAGACTCACACAAGCGGACAGAGAAACCTACTGGTGGACCTCATCTACACCAAAGTTGAGATTTTCACCCCGCCTTGGAGTCGCGTACCCAGTGACTGAGGAGGGGGTGATTCACTTTTCTTGGGGGCATTTTCTGCAGATTCCAACACTCAATCGATTATTTGAAAATTTCGGATATAAAATTCCTCGGCAGACTGGCAGATATGGCCCTTTTGGGAACCCTGACTTAGACGCCCAACGAACCGTCATGTATGAAGTGGGAGTGAAGCAGGCATTTGGCGATATCGTTGTCAATGCGACGGCCTATAATCGGGATGTACGTAGTTGGGTCTCTACTTCAAGATTGATTGAAACTGAACTCCCAGGTGTGACCTATGTCGTATATGCGAATCGTGATTATGCCAATACTCGTGGATTTACACTTTCGCTCTCACGAGCCTATGAAAACAGTTATGGCTTTGATGTAAACTATACCTACCAAGTGGTAGAGGGATCAAACTCAGATCCTGCAGAAGAATTCTTTGCGGCAGGCAACCAAGAAGAACCACGGCTTGCTCTACTCCCTTTAGGTTGGGATCAACGACACAAAGTTGCAGGGTCTATTTTTGTGGGTGGACGAAACTGGGGGGCATCAACATTGATCGTCTGGGGATCAGGCTTTCCATACACGCCTAGTTTTGAGGAAGCGGCGTTGTCTGGCCCTGATGTGCAGCCCGAATTCCCCACTAACGCAAGACGACAACCTAGTACCTATCAGGTGGACCTAGATCTATTTTATGCGTTCAGTATCGGCGCTATTCGCCCACGAGTTTTTGTGCATGTATTCAATCTTCTGGATCGTCGTAATGCATTATCTGTCTACGGGGATACTGGGCTTCCAGATGTGACATTTTCTGCACCGATCCAGTCTGCTGATCATGGTTACTTTACTCGCCCAAATCATTACTCTGAACCTCGACGCATTCATATGGGCGTGAAGATACATTTTTGATGATTCGGTGGATTCTCTTGATTTTATGCATGGTCCCGAGCGTGATTGAGGCGCAAGGTGTGATAGACCGCAATCATGTGCCAAGTCTGGAGCGCGTTGATCCTTTAGAGCGAAGACGTGATGACATTGATGGCAATAATATCCGAGCAACCATTACCAACTGGGCGCAGACCGCTAGTAGTGGGACACCAGGTGATTTTTGGTATGAGTGGCCTAAGAATACGAATCGTCGTTATGTGGCCTTGACGCAGTTGTGGGTTGGTGCTGAGACGACCGCAAATATAGGCCCTGATGCCGGGGAGAGACTTTGGGTGTTTGATGTTGCGGATTTTCGTGGAAATAATACAGGGGGCAATTCGTCATGGACCTTTGAGCCCGTTGGAGGATACGTCAATCCAGCAGCGAGCAACTTCGGGATTGCACAGAGTGATGAGCCAGATAGTTGGCCACCCTATTGGCCAGATAAACTGTCAGATGTAAACGATCCAGGATGGAGCGGATCATGGAATGGCTTCTTCGGAAGAGATATTTACAATGCCGATCAAGAGTTCTTTTTCAAGGCGGGGGACGATCAATACGATCGATACCGAGGAACGTATTTCCCTGATCAAACCGATTTAAGTCGCCATGGGCTTGGGCTGATCATTGAGACGCGGATCATGGCATGGACTCAGATCTTAGTTGACGATGTCGTCTTTCTGATTTATGGGGTCAAAAATGATGGAACCGAAGATCTGGATAAGGTGGGGATGTCGGTCTGGCTGGCGGATTGTGTGGCGGGAGATTGTGGAGATGATATCATCTTCTTTGATTTGTTGGAAGATGTTGCGTTTATGACGGATGAAGATGGAATTGGCGATCAAAATTTTGGAAGCGATCCCGCTGGCACCGTTGGAATTGCGATGCTTGAAACCCCAGGAAATGCATCCGATAGGATTGATAATGATGGGGATGGATCAGTTTCTGATGAATGTCCAATCAATAACGGTGAATGTAATAGTCCAATTGTGCCTGAGGCTTTTCTGGTTGGGGAATTACCCGCCAATGGAATTGATGATAATGGCAATGGACTCATTGATGAAAGTTCGGTTCATGTTCCGTTTGGGAGTCAAACTGGCGTTGGGTTTGCCGATTATATTGATAATGATAATGATGGAGAGCAGGGCGCGCCCCTGGTGACTCAAGACATGATCTCCGCGGCTGCTTCCGATCCTTGGCTTAGATGGCCTCCTTCGCCCCAAAATGACCCAGTACAACAAGTTGCAGGGAACACGCAGGTTCATCTGATTCATGTGACACAGGAAACTCTGGGCTTACCATTTCGGGATAATATTGATAATGATGATTCTCATATTGCACCATCGGCGTCATACCCCTATTTGAGTGAGCCAGGATCTCCGATTGTGACTCAGGCGATGATTGATGCCGCCGCATCTGATCCCTATCGACGGTTTTTAGTTCAGCAAGCGGGAATACTCCTCTACGATCTTGGGCCAGAGGATCTAGGGAAAGCCTATGCTGATGGAGTAGATAATGATGAAGATGGTGCCATTGATGAGGGGATTGACGAAGGAACCGATGAAATGATTGATGAGAGTCGCGCAGACGGTATTGATAATGATCAGGACTGGGTGTTGCTTCAGAATGATACTGGCCTTGACGGTATTCAATTTAGTGGGGATTATGGCGATGGAGATGGGCAGCCAACCTCTGGAGCAGGAACCAGTTTTCCCGGAGAAAAAAATATTGATGTAACCGATGTCAGCGAGTCTGATCAGATAGGGATCACCAATGTACGACTCTTTGGTGCGAATACACTTGCAATCAACAGTGTTAGTGATCGGTATCTGTTTTTTAATTTTCTCATTCCAGGTGACTTTGATACCGAGCAGCCCGATCCCGGTGATAATGATCTGACGGTCTCAAGCGGTCTATTTCCTCTCAAGGCTGGGCAGACAGAGCGTATCTCTATTTCGGTACAGTTGGGCATTGGACAAGAGGAGGTCCTTTCGGCCCGAGACAATGCGCTGGACGCCTATCAGGAGGACTACCAGTTCGCACAAGCACCGATTACTCCAGAAGTATTTGCGGTAGAAGGGGATGGTCGGATTACGTTGTATTGGGATTCCAAGTCAGAGGAGTCAGATGATGGGTTTTTACGATCCTTAGGATTGCCCTCCAAAGATTTTGAAGGCTATCGGATCTATCGTGCTACGGATCCAGCATTTCTGGATGCTCTCCAAATCACCGATGGTCGAGGTAATCTGACTTTCAGAAAGCCCATCGCTCAATTTGATCTGATTGATGGAATTGGGGGGTTTCATCCTGTCTCCATCAATGGACTTAGTTTTTATATGGGCGATGATCGGGTCAGCCCTGGTGAGGGAAGCAATGGACTCGCCCACTCCTTCATTGATTCAACGGTTACCAATGGCGTCACTTATTACTATGCGGTGACGGCATACGACTATGGCGCATTTACGGCGAATATCTCTCCTACAGAAACCCCAGTTCGTATTCGTCGCTTGCCAGATGGAACCATTGAGACAGGGCGAAATGTAGTCGCAGTGACTCCTACAGCGCCCGTAGCAGGATATCAGCAGGCTACAATTGAGTCGGTCAATGGTTACTTACCACGGGTGCGGGGTTCAACGTCAAGTAGAATCGGATTTAAGATTATTGATCCCCGAGCGATTCAAGAGGGACGGCGTTTTCAAGTCACATTCACAGACACATTGCTCTCTGGTGGGAGGTTTGCCCAAGATACCATCTCCACCAGTACGTTTTCGCTGACGGATTTAGGTACGGATCAAATCCTGATCAATCGATCAAGGGCATGGAAGGCGAATACTGAATTTCCTACGCTAGATGACTTTGGTAATCCGATCGGGTTCAGTCTACAGTTTTTTGATGAATCATTGGTTCAAATCAACTCCTCTCTGAGTGGATGGAGTGATGAGACGATCTTCCCAATTGTGGCTGATCCCTACATCTCTCCTGGATTCACGAGTGGTCAGAGAAATCCGGCAGATTACCTAATTGAAGTTGTCGGACCAAGCGAGGGGAAATCCACAGCACTGGATGTTTCTTTTTTTCGATCTCTTCCAGCGCGGCCGACCAATGTCCGTGTCTACCGTCTTGATCCTGATGATTCTGGTGGAAGCCAGAAGGTGGAAGTGGATTACGCATTCTGGGATTTGACCGGGGATGATTTTATCAGTCCACAATCAACTGCGCCTGCAACATTTAGTGCTGATCGCAATCGTCGAGAGTCCGACTTGATTCTGATCCATGAAATGCTTGTTGGAGGACGAGGGGAGATACCCCAGTTTACATGGCGTTTTGGGATGAATTTTACCGTAGAAGATGCACAGAACCCATCTCGTGGGGATATCGCAACCATTATTACACGCAAACCATTCTTAGCCACGGATGCGTTTGAGTTTGAAACCTATGCTCCCACTGCGTCTACAGATCGTGCTGATTCTTTACTATCCCGCATTCGGGTTGTCCCTAATCCCTATGTAGCGACAAATCGTTTTGAGCAGTTAAATGCGTTTTCAACGGGGCGCGGAGACCGCGCAATTCGATTTATTAATTTGCCTCCTGAATGTACACTCCGCATCTTTAACGTAAGCGGGCGTCTGATCCAAACTCTGCATTTGAATGAAGGTGTCAATGACGCAACAAGTGCCCTGATGAACGGCACCATTCGTTGGGATCTTTTGAGTTCTGATGCGCTTACGGTTTCTTACGGAGTCTATCTTTATCATGTTGAGGCTCCAACATTGGGCGAGATCTCGGGGACATTTGCAATCATTAAATGATGTATCAACGCGTCTTCTTGTTGGCAGGTTTACTGTGTGCACTTGTGTCAACAGCGAATGCTCAGTTTGCTAATGAAACCAGGGAAGTGACGCGTAAAGGAACGACGGCCGCAGAATTTTTGAGTATTCCTGTTGGAGCGCGGGCGACTGGAATGGGGGGTGCTGTCACAGCTATGACATCCGATGCGACAGCCATGTATTGGAATCCGGCTGGATTAGGATTGCTTGGACGCCCATCCATAGCCGCAGAACATGCGACATGGCTTGCCGATGTCAATTTTAACTATGCGGCCGCGGCCTTTCCCTTACGATTTGGAACCCTTGGAGTCGCCATTACATCCATGAATACCCCCCAGATGCAAGTCACAACTGCTACAGATCAGGAAGGTACGGGGGAGACATTCACGGCTGGGTCCTATGCGCTGACATTCTCATGGGGAAAAAGCTTAACGGACCGTTTTTCCTTCGGAGCATCTGGAAAGATTATCTCTGAACAGATCTGGCATTCCCGCGCGCGTGGACTGGCGCTGGATTTGGGAACTATCTTTGAGACCCCATTCAATGGAATCCGTCTTGGGGCGTCAATTTCTAATTTTGGCACCAAAATGCAGATGTCTGGAGATGATTTGCTCGTGGTTGCAGACATTGATCCTGTGAACCGGGGAAATAATGAGAGTAATCGCGCCTATCTAAAGGTGGACTCTTTCAACTTACCCTTGGTCATGCGCATTGGATTGGCGGGGGAATTATATGAGTCTGATCAGATTCGGCTCACACTCTCAATGGATGTTCTCAGTCCAAATAACAGCAATCAATATGCCAATATAGGGATGGAAGCTGGCTTTCTAGGGAGTCTGTTAACAATTCGGGGAGGTTACAGTGAGTTATTCTTGAAAGATAGTATCCGATCTTTATCTCTGGGCGCTGGCCTGAAGTATGATTTTCAGTTCATAGGACTTATCATGGATTACGCATTTGAACGCCATCGTTATTTTAATGATGTGAATCGTTTTTCTATGGCATTGCTATTTTGAATAAAAATGTTATATTTAAGGATTAACAACTAATTTATTTCCGACATGAAAAAAATCTTATTTACGACTCTTGTTTCGCTGTGCTTTCTGGCCTCAGTTGCTGAAGTGCAGGCTCAGCGCACTGTGACCATGCGTTTGAACATGGCATCTGTCCCCGATACAACGAATGGAATGGGCTTAATTGAAATTAGAGGGGCAGGGGGTGCGGAGGGTTCACTTTCTCCCAATACGCTCATAGACGGCAACGTGATTGCTTGGGACGATATGAGCACGCTTGAACTGAAAAATGAAAAGGGGGCCGATGGCCAAGATAGTGACTACTGGAATATTTCATTTGAAATTTCAGACACCACGAGACTTCAACATAAGTTTTACTCCCAGCAATTAGAGGATGCGGGGTTAAATGGATGGGAAGCAGACCCGAATCCATATATTGAGCCTGGAGATGAGGATGTCAACCTGGGAACCCATTTTTTTCAAGGTCAGCATTCATGGCGTGGGCAATCTGGCCGTCGGGCTACTGATGGTGAAAATATTGATTATAACTGGATGCCGTGGGACGCAAAACAGGATAGTATTGCCATATGGTATCGAGTCGTGATGTTGGGCCAGCATTCTGACGATAAGGGGTATGATCCGATGTTGAACGCCCCCGATCAGATTATTGGTGTCAGAGGAGCTGACATTAAAGATGCCGCAGATGAATCCATGGTTGGGCCTCTGAGTTGGGGAGAGACTAAGGTGGTGCTTGGTCGAGAAACGATGGATGATAAAGCCGCAGGATACAATATTTATTCTGGAGTTGCTTATTACCCATCCACTCTTTCTGGAATGACTCAAGAGTATAAGTTTGTCACTGGACACGGTGAGACCGTTGGATGGGAAGAGGGAGCCAATCTACCAAGTAACCGATCATTTGTCGTACCAAGTTCTGACTCTACGCTCCATTGGGTCTACTACGGCAATACAGCGCCCAATCCGAACTTACCGGTTGAAGGGCAAGTTGTTTTCGGAGTAGACATGAGTGCATTTGAGACCATTGGATTGTTTGACACCGCGCGTGGAGATACACTTTGGGTATTTGGAGATTTTAATGGATGGGCTGACTGTCCCACCAACAATCGAGATGACTGTTTTATGTTCAAAGAACCTGGTGGCACAATTTTTCAAGCGCCCGTCGCAATGGAGCGTCCAGTGGGGGTCACTCAGGGTTATAAATACTTCCTTGATTTCAATGATAAAACCTTCATGGAGGCATTTGATACTGCACCTCCAAGTGGATGGGAGGAAGGTCATCGCACTGGTGTCAATCGTCAATTTGATTTTGAGGGTGGTCAACAGCGACTTGACTTGGCCTATTTCAACGATGTCACTCCTAACAATGTCGTGACCAATGGGACCTCGGTGGAGTTAATGTTTTCAGTGGATATGCAAGAGGCACTTGATTATGAAGCGCAACCCTTCATGCCTTCAACCGATTCGGTTACCATTCATTTAGGTGATCCGATCTGGGCTCACACCCAGGGCATTGATGGTACGGATCATGATATTCCCCTGTGGGATCAAGTGGAACTAACCGATAGTGATGGAGATGGAATCTATACGGGTAGTTATACCGTCAATGGGCCATCGTATAATATCATTACATTCCGCTATATGTATGGCACAAAAACGACCAGTACGCAGGAAATGGGTAGTGATACACGCGAACCTGGACGGAATCGCGTTCACTTTATTCCCATGAATGCTGATGGATCATATCCTGCCAAGTATGAATTACCAGCGCATTCCTTTAAGTTGACTCCAGGGCCGCTTCCGTTTGATATGAATCCTCACATTCGGACGTCCATTCAGCAGTCAGAAGCGCTTCCATCAGAGATCTGGCTGGGATCAAATTACCCGAATCCATTCAACCCTACGACGACAATTGAATTTGGATTGACTCGGCAAAGTGATGCCCAGTTACATGTCTATGATCTTTTAGGACGTCGTGTGGCTACGCTGATTGATGGGGTATTGCAGGCCGCCAACTATACGGTGAATTTTGATGCCTCTCACCTGTCAAGTGGAGTTTATATTTACCAGTTACAAACCCCAGACCTGACGGTTACAAAACAAATGACGCTTGTGAAATAACTTAATAATCTGTCATCCGCATATGAAATCAGTCCTATAGACATCGGAAGTTGGTCATCATGATTGTGGCCGTAGAATCAAGTACTTCATGTTGTATGGACGTAGTGACTGATGTTTCTTCTCGTCAATGCCGATTACATGCCATATTTGAGACCGCCTGTCAGTGACTCGCAATGGTATCTGAGTTTGAGATCCATCTTAACGATCAAGATGCCTATATAGAGGACACGAGTGTCCAAGGATGGTGCCCTCACGATTCTCAGAAGTAGCGTATAAGTGATGACTGAATTGTAGTAAGTCAATCATGAGATGCTCCATGCTTGTATCATACAGTGGCATTGAGCATCAATAAGATAGAAAATTATTTGGTACAGTGGTGTCACAATGCCACAAGGAAAATGATTGATATAAAGACTAGACGATTCTACCAGTCGTCGTCCTAAATTCGGAGCAGACGATTCTCTCCATTACCATACATATAAGCCCATTTCTAGGTTAACTTGTCTATTATTGCTGTTTGCTTATTTTCAGAGTGTTTCTTTTGGACAACGGGTGGATGTGACATTTAGATGGGTCCCCAGCCAGAGTATCCAGCGTGCGTTTTTACCTGGAGAATTTAATGGATGGGGACCTAATAGCAGTGGCCGCATCAGCGAGAATGCCTCATCTCGTATGATTTTTGATGAATACTGGCAACAGTGGCATTATACGCACCAGCTCAATGTGGGCCGATCCTATCAGTATAAAGTGCATGTACACTATAATCAATCGGGTAGTGATAACGCATGGATTACCGATCCATTGAACGATCAGGTGAATCGTAACGATAATAATAATTCAATCATCAAGATTGAACACCTGATGATTTTTCAAATGGCCAGACACAGAGATGACAATGGGGCTGTCATTGCTGTCAGTGCGGGGGTGTTTTCATCATCAGGCATTACGAGGATCACGGTAAATGTCAATGGCGATGAATCTGATGGCTTTAAGTACTTTGAACGAGGAATTATCTACTATCGGTTAGATGAGCCTGTGGGATGTGATGTATCATTTAAGATCAGTGCTGTCAATCGTGAAGGGCATATGGTGTCCGACTCAATTGGTATGACTCCTCCGACAATCATCAAGCGTTCTCGCCCCGCTGGGGTTACTGATGGCGTGAATTATGACATGTCAGATCCATCTCGTGCAACCCTGTCCGTGTTTGCACCAGAAAAATGCTATATGCATGTAATTGGGGATTTTAATGGTTGGGAGATTCAAGATTCAGGGCTCATGTTTCAAGATGCCCCTCAACCAGATAGTGTTCACTGGTGGTTGACTCTTGAAAATTTGTCTCCAAATCAGGAGGTCGGATATCAGTATGTTGCCGATGGAGATTTGAGATTCGCGGACATGTTTTCAACGCTCATTCTTGACCCAGAGCATGATCAGTCCATTTCTCCAACCACTTATCCGAACCTCAAACCCTATCCTCAGGGAAAAACTACAGGACCTGTATCGGTACTAAAGACAGGACAGGCCTCTTTTTCGTGGTCGGAAACGGAATTTTCTCCACCTGCCCCCGAAGCGCTTGTCATCTATGAACTTTTGTTGCGTGATTTTCTTGATGATCATGACTGGGCAACGTTGACGGATACCCTCGGATATCTTCAACGACTTGGAGTCAATGCCATTGAGTTAATGCCGATTGCTGAGTTTGGTGGGAATATTAACTGGGGATATCAACCAAATTTTTTCTTCGCTCCAGATAAGTACTATGGACCTGCAAATGATCTAAAAAAATTCATAGATGAAGCGCACAAACGAAAAATTGCAGTGATTTTGGATGTGGTCTACAATCATATAGATTTGCCGTCTCCACTTGTATCGCTCTACGGAGCTTCCGATGAGAACCCATGGATTAATATTCCACCAACTCACCCATACAATGTTTTTTATGATCTCAATCACGAACATGCCTATACGCAATATTGGCTAGATCGCGTCAATCAGTACTGGCTTACAGAGTTTAAGGTAGATGGATTTCGTTTCGATTTGTCCAAAGGATTTACTCAACGAAATACCCAATCAAGTTTTGACTTATGGAATAGCTATGATCCATCGCGGATACGGCTGATCAAGCGTATGGCTGATGCGATGTGGAGGGTTAATCCCAACGCTTATATCATATTGGAGCATTGGACGGATGATCGGGAAGAAAGAGAATTAGCTGAATATGGAATTGATCGTGGATTGCCAGGGATGATGGTATGGAGTAATGTGACCCACCCATTTCAGGAAGCGCTGATGGGATATAACAGAGCGCAAAACAGTAATTTTCGGGGGGCCTATTACGGCGATGGTGGAAGAAACTGGGGTGTTCCTCACGTCATTGTTTACATGGAGAGTCACGATGAGCAGTGGCAGATGTATAAGATGAGAAGATATGGTGCATGTGAACGCTTTCCCAATGGAGGCAGCGCGTGTCAGGTGTCCAATCCAGTAAATCACGAGACCTATAATGTTCGCGATCTGACGATCGCACTAGATCGCTTAAAAATGGCGGCAGCATTTCATTTTTTACTTCCTGGCCCGAAGATGCTCTGGCAGTTTGGTGAACTGGGTTATGGCTATGGGGATCGTGGGGAGCAATGTTTGAGAGGTGATGGCAATAGTAGTGATTGCCCATCGTTTGCTCCTAGTCGCACAGGAGTCAAACCTATTCGGTGGGATTATTATAATGATCCATTGAGGCGTAATGTCTATGATGCGTGGTCTGCACTGCTCCAAATACGCAAGGAAAACCCGATCTTTCGTAGTACAGACACGCGGGTATCCATGCAGTTATCAGGTGATGTTAAGCGTATTGATCTTGAACATGATGCCACCGATATGCAAGCGATCATTGTAGGGAATTTTGGTGTGAGACCGATTTCTAACCAATTCCATCTTTCTGCACCACCTGTATACTGGTATGATTACTTTTCGGGAGATTCAATCAGCGTGACAGGATCTATGCCACGGCAACTTGAAGCTGGTGAATTTCATATATACACCAATCAACGTCTGCCTCCACCGAGATCAAATATCGTCACCGTAGGTGCCACTTCCTCTGAAATTCCACCCACTGGATTTACTCTTCGTGGGAGCCATCCAAATCCATTCCATAATGAGGCAACAATAGAATTTAGCCTTGACCGATTTCAGATGGTCACCATTGAAGTCTATGACTTACTAGGGCGCCGAGTCTCTACATTGATCAACGATGAATTACATTCCGGTGATCACAGAATTATTTTTGATGCACATGGGTTATCCAGTGGAATTTATACCGTTCGGATGACTGGGAACTCACAGACAAGTGTAATTTCCATCGCCCTCATTCAATGACCTTACTGAATCGCCATTTCCGAAAGAGGTGGGCGTTTTATGTATTGATGTGGAGCCTACCTGTTTTCTTTTTTGCTTTAGTTGAGGGAGGACTTCGGATGGCTGGGTTCGGTCAAGAGTACCCTTTATTTGTTCCAGTGAATGTCTCTTCCGATTATCTTGTCATCAATCGTGAAGTCTCTCGCCGCTACTTTAGTCAAGAGGTGCGTGTACCAACAGGGTTGCATGATGCTTTTCGTGCCCAGAAAGATAGTTCTACAGTGCGGATTTTTGTTCAAGGAGGATCCAGTGCGGCGGGATATCCATACTATTATGGTGGAAGTTTCTCCCGCATGTTAGAACAGCGGCTTCAGCAGACATGGCCAACTGTTCATGTTGAGGTTATAAATGTCGCCATGGCTGCCGTCAACTCGTATACTATACTTGATCAGGTGGATGAAATTCTGGACCATTCACCAGACGCAATTTTGATCTATGCAGGCCATAATGAATTCTACGGTGCCTTAGGAATTGGTTCATCCCAATCGTTAGGGCATTATAGGTCTGTTGTCAATCTATATCTGAGACTTCAATCACTGAGGATTTTGCAAGTGATTCAAAACAGTTTGTCCAACATCTATGGAGCAGTCATTGAGAGAGAGGAAGGGGCATCAACCTTGATGGAGCGCATGGTCGGTCGCCAGTCAATTCCACTAGATTCAGACATGTATCGTGATGGAATGCGGCAGTTTAGAGGAAATCTTCGCAGTGTTTTGAGAAAGTATCACCGTCATGATGTCCCTGTCTTTATTGGAACGGTTGCAAGTAATGAACGAACGCACGCCCCATTTCTCAATGGATTATCGCCATCTACTGACTCAGATTTGTGGCAAAATACCTATGAAATGGCCGTGCGTGATACGTCATTATCTGCATCTATCCAACAGATCAGGGATCTAGTTAAAATGGATTCAATGGCTGCACAGTCCTGGTTTACGTTAGCCACACTACTGGATGCGCAACAGAAACTAGATGAAGCACGTCATGCTTATATACGTGCTAAAGATCTGGATCAACTGCGATTTCGCGCGACAGAAGAAGTCAATCAGATTATCCGAGAAGAAGCGTCAAAAACTCCAGCAATAGTCGTCAACATCCAGGAAGAGTTACGAATGAAATCTCGTGAGCAAATCATAGGATCTGACTTGATGTTGGAACATTTACATCCCAATCTTGAAGGATATTTTGTATTTGCAGATGCATTTTACAACGCGATCTATGAATCCAGAATCTCGGGGGAAGAGGGCAATTATGTTCCTTACCAGATCGCAAGATCCGAAGTTCTCTTTACAGAAGTTGATTCTATTTTTGGTGATTTGAGGCTTCAAAAACTACTAAGTTCATGGCCATTTCAGCCATTAGATTACAGGCCTAAGATGCCATCAGATATCACAGAAGATCTATCCCGTGCTGAAGAGATTGCCCATGCACTTGATAGAGGAGAAATTAAGTGGTTTGCGGCCACAGATCTATTACGATCTTATTATGTTTCAGAGGGGCAACATCATCAGGCACTTCGGGCTAGTCTAGCGCTTCTTCAGGAATTTCCTTATCTTCCATTACCCTATGCTTATGCAGGAGATGCTCTTGTTGCTCTGGGGCGATTGAATGAAGCAGCAGAGTATTATGGAGCGGCAAATGATCTTGAAGAATCTGCAAAACTTCACTTCAATCTTGGATTAATTTATCAGCGGATCAAGCAATTAAAACTTGCGGGAGAGCATTTTGAGAGAGCAGTATCCATGGATCCTATCATTCCAGAGTTCCAATTACAGTTGGCTCGTCATTATATTTTGATGAGAGATTTACCGAAAGCCAGCAAAGCCGTAGAAGCATTATTAGAGCTGGATCCTGCCCATGATATTGGGCTTACATTGAAGCGATTGCTCAATGCCTCTTATGAGTAATTGTTTGTCTGAGGTGGCTCCTGTGGCCGAACACCCCCAATTGTCCTGAAAAATTCTGTGCCTGAGCGTAACATACTCGCTATTCATACGCATCGCTTGAATAACTCATGGGAACATAGTCTATTCAGGGAAGTTTTAACTCAATGAAAGATTTGGTGAGGTGGGTTCTCCTAGTGGGAACCCACCGATTCTGCACAAGAATGCGTTAAGCACTAAATATCAGCACCGCTGAACTCTTCCAAGGTGCTGTGCTACCCAATGTGAAAGGCAGGTGATTACGCTGTGTTGTATCAACTAAACTCGGAAATCATTAACATTGGATCATCGTTGTAACTTCTTAAAAATTTCTCATTTAGTGGTTTCCCTCTCTTTACATCCAATCTGATCGCATAGGGATTTAATGACCAATGCATGCATCAATTTGATCGATGGCGAAATTTCTTGGCCATAATTTTCTTCTCCACACAAACGCTGCCAAAGCGCTTTATCATGAGTATGCAGCGAACATGCCGATTATTGATTATCACTGTCATTTACCGGCGGAAGATATTGCCATAGATCGGAGTTTTGAAAACCTGACTCAGGCTTGGTTGGAAGGGGATCACTATAAGTGGAGGGCCATGCGGATCAATGGAATCAAGGAGTACTATTGTACAGGGGATGCCTCAGATCGGGAAAAATTTGACGCGTGGGCACAAACCATTCCTTATACCGTGATGAATCCACTCTACCACTGGACTCATCTGGAATTGATTAGGTATTTTGGAATTCATGATCTGCTACGAGCCTCTTCGTCTAGACGAATTTATGCTCAGTGCTCAGAACTCCTGAAAACACCTGAGTATCGCTGTCGTCAATTACTCAAGCGGATGAATGTGCATGTTGTATGCACAACCAATGATCCAGTAGAAGATCTTTCTTCACACATTGATCTTGCACAGCATCAGGATGAAATCTTGGTCGTCCCAGGATTTCGAGCCGATAAGGCATCTCAGATCACTGATCCTATTTCGTGGTGTCAGTATATTCAGAGTCTGGCTGAATCCGCTGGCATGAGCATTGAATCGCCAGACGATCTGCTTGAGGCATTGCAAATCAGACACGATTTTTTTGCATTACATGGATGTATGGTGAGTGATCATGGAGAAGAGCAACTCTTTGCTGAGGAGTATACTTCAGTTAATATTCAGCGGATTTTTGACTCCGTGATTCAAGGTAATTTTCCATCTGATCATGAAACAGCACAATTTAAGAGTTGGCTAATTTATGAACTTGCGAAGATGGATCATGCTGCGGGTTGGACTCAGCAGTTTCATCTTTCGGCATTGAGAAACAATAATTCTCGCGCTTACGGACCAGATTGTGGCTATGACTCTATTGGAGATTTTACCATAGCTCAAGGAACAGCAGGTTTCTTAGATCAACTACATAAAAATGGACATCTAGCTAGAACGATTCTTTATTCGGTGAACCCTTCTCATAATGAAGTTCTCGCATCAATGTGTGGCAATTTTTCTGAGCACCCTACCCCTGGAAAAATTCAGTTTGGTACTGCATGGTGGTTTATGGATCAGATTGATGGCATGGAGAGACAGTTAACTGCACTTTCAAATATGGGGCTCATTAGCCGTTTCGTTGGAATGTTGACGGATTCAAGAAGCTTCTTGTCGTTCCCAAGGCATGAATATTTCCGCCGAATCCTCTGTAATATGGTTGGCTCTCAAGTTCATCGCGGTGAGCTTCCTGATGATCTACCTTGGCTGGGTCAAATCATTCAAGACATTTGTTACAACAATGCTCGTGATTTTTTCCGGTTTAACCATCCCAAAACTGAGACAAATTGAAAATGCGATTGTGTATTTTTTTGTACCCATTCAAGCAGAAAGAAATGATCTAGAAATAATGACAATTCATAGTTGTTGCATTTAACTAGTATGCATGGATTCTCCAACTGTGCATTATGCTCTCACGTGTCAACCAATGGATCAAATCAAGTCATGTCAACAAAATAGATGGTTTTTGGGTAATCTTAGGCAGTGCTATCTAAGGGGTGTATCCCCCATGTTTCAAGAATTTCTCTTATTGCTGTGGAAACGAGTTCATGGATTGCTATTTTGCAAGATCATCATCCATTATATCAGATGCGAAGATTGGCACTAAAAAACTCAACACACTAAGGCTTCTTGGGAAAAATGGCTAATCCCAACTGGAAAAACCGAACACTATTTCACGGGGATAATTTGAAGTTTCTCCGTGCAATGAACAGCGAGAGCGTAGATCTGATTGCAACGGATCCACCATTTAATAAAGGCAAGGATTTTCATGCAACACCTGATTCATTAGCAGCAGGTGCAAAGTTTCAAGACCGTTGGAGTTGGGAACAAGATGTTCATCAAGATTGGGTAGATCAGTTGACCGATGACTACCCGAAACTAATTGAGGCCATTGAATCAGCTCGATTTGCTCATTCTGACGGCATGGGCGCGTATATGTGCTTTATGGCTGTCCGTTTACTTGAGATGCGAAGGATATTGAAGTCAACGGGCAGTATCTACTTACATTGTGATCCCACTGCATCACATTATCTCAAAGCGATTATGGATGCGATCTTTGGATGGAAGAACTTTGTGAATGAAATAGTATGGTGCTACAAAACAGGTGGTGCAAGCACAAAGCATTTTTCCAAGAAACATGACATCTTGCTTTACTATTCTAAATCTAAAAATAGGAATTTTAATACGCAAAAAGAAAAAAGTTATATGGGCGTAGGCTATAGCACTGGTAATAAGAATGTTAAGTTGTTTGCTGATGACAAACTTGATTCGCAAGGACCGTTCACACTGGTAAACATGAAAGATTGGTGGAATGTAGCTATGGTTGCTACGTCAAATAAGACAGAGCGCACAGGCTATCCTACACAAAAGCCATTAGCACTATACGAGAGAATCATCAAAGCCAGTAGTCATGAAGACGATATAGTGTTGGATCCATTTGCAGGATGCGCAACTACATGCGTGGCTGCCGAGCGGTTAAGCAGACAGTGGACGGGAATTGATATTTGGGACCGAGCTCATGAAGTTGTTTTAGATAGACTTCAAAAAGAAGTAGGAGTCTTTGGAAATATCCATTACACCAGAGAACTACCAGAGCGCACAGATGATAGGCAGGAAGCTGTTCCATTTTTGCAAGTGAAATACCAAGCAGCCAAAGAGCCACCTGGGCAGAGAATGACTCGTGCGGAGATGTACGAAGTTTTACTGAGTCAACAAGGCATTAAATGCCAAGGATGTGACCGCGTATTTGATGATCCAAGATATTTGCAACTAGATCATAACACGCCAAGGTCAGACGGTGGTGTCAATCACATATCAAATCGTATCCTGTTATGCGGCCCCTGTAATCAACTTAAAAGTAATATTTACACACTTTCGGGACTGCGCAGGGAGAATAAAAAGCGGGGCTACATGGCGACTCCGCTATTCTGATTTAACTTATACACTATACGACAATGGCAACAAATAAAAAATCACCCCCTCTGCAACACGAATTGGGGCCTGATGTAACTGAGGCACGCGTAATTTATCGTAAAGGCCTTGTTAAAATAAAAACTGAATCCCATACCTATGGTTAATCAAGGATATAAATCCTCCAAAAATTTAAACAACAGTAAGGTTGGTTTTGAAAGTGTTTCTATGGGATTTTCGATAGTGATCAACGACGAGATCATATAGCATGTCTACCAAATTACGTGTGGGTCTCGTTGTCGCCATAGGGATAGGGCTTCTAACTTCTGTCTTGTTTATTGTGGGCAACAGAACATTGTTGTTTAGTGATCAATTTCAAGTTCGCTCACAGTTTAATTCAGTCGCAGGTCTTAGTGTTGGTGCCAATGTTCAATTTCAGGGGGTTAGTATTGGGGCAGTTGAGAGTGTAGCACTTCCAGAGGAGCCTGGTGGGAAGATAGAAGTGACCATGCGGATTCGGAGCAGTGCTCGGTCTATATTACACAACAATACCCAAGCTGAGATCAAGACACAGGGGCTTCTTGGGAGTATGATTGTCGTTCTCGTCAATCCTCCAAAGACATCTGCACAACCAGTCCCACTTGATCATGATGATCTGATTGCAGGTGTTGATCCATTTGATTTATTTGAAATAACTGACAAGGCCCTTGCATCTGTTCAGAGATTTGAGCAGTCTGCGACTTCGTTTGAGAAGATAATTGATGATATTCGGGCAGGCGAAGGTACACTCGGGAAGCTTGTATACGATCCAGAACTTTATAATAGTATGGTTTCTACTGCTCAGGAAACTGAGCGCCTTATGGCTAACTTAGGTGATGATGCTGAAGCACTAGTCACCCTTGCAACCCAAGCGACCGAAGGTGTAGAATCTATTCTTGGAAAATTAGACCAGGGTGATGGAACCTTTGCACAGCTATTAAATGAGGCAGACCTTTATCAATCAGTTCAGGCTAGTGCTGATACGCTTCAGCAGGTCATTGTTGGAGTTGGACATTTAACACGGCGAATTGAAGCCATGACCGACTGGGCTTATTTAGGGGCTTTCCGGTTTGCAGAATTGATGGAAGCAGGAAAACATAACTGGCTGTTTAAGCGCTATTTTGAAGAGCGTGGATATATGGAACAAGCACCTTTTGAAGTGCGTGAACGTGCCATTGCTGAGAGTTTTGAGTCGCTTCAAGCGCGTGAATTAGAATTATTAGCCTTTGAGGATCGGCTTGAGCGTAAAGCTGCGAGGCTAGACTCACTTCAACAGCAACTCAACAGGTAGTCACAATTTCTGGCATCGTATACACAAGTCGTGCCCGATGGTCGCCAACGCGTTCTCTTCTTGGATATATTCTACAGCAAAGAGTTAAGAATAAAAGGCAAGCCGAAGGTTGGTATTTGATTATCATTTCAAGTACGATTGTATTGACGCTAATTCTACAGTTCTTGAGTTGGAGTATTTTTCACGAGCAATTTGCAGAAAATCAGGCCCTTGCAATGTGGTATTGGATGACCCAGATTGGAATTGGAAGCTTCATTATCTTTGTGGGATTCGTTGGATTTTCTCCCCGAGTGACCGTCATTGTTGATGGATCGTTATTGATAGTCTCTCAAGGATCGCGATCAAGTGAAATGAGTTTAGATTCCTCCACTCATTGTAGGATCATATCCTCTCTGCAATACTATCGTGATTGGGATAACGAAGTTGATCAGTATATGACACATATCCCAGAGGATGTGCTCTTAATTTTTTCTATGAAGAGAGTGATTGCAGTTGGTATCAACCCAATCGCCCATGCGATTCTAAGATCTGCTGTGAACCAGTCCTAAACAGTGTATCTCAATTTTTCCAATGCGGTTTGAAGTATCGTGTTTCTCTGGGAATGCCAGATCTGGAAAACTATTGACATCTCATGGTTCAATAGATACTCCAGTATTTATGCCAGTCGGGACACTGGGAACGGTCAAAGGCTTGTCGCCGCGTGAATTGACCAATGATCTGAAAATAAATATCATACTGGGTAACACCTATCATCTGTATTTAAGACCAGGAGTAGAGTGTATATCAGATGCAGGAGGGCTCCATAAATTTATGGCGTGGGAGCGACCAATATTGACGGATTCGGGTGGGTATCAGGTTTTCTCCTTAGCAAGTCGATGCAAAATCACTAATAATGGTGTCACCTTTCAGAGCCATATTGATGGATCTAAGCATCAGTTTACGCCAGAGCATGTGATAGATGTTCAGAGAATTTTAGGGTCAGATATCATGATGGTACTAGACCAATGCCCCCCAGCGGGTGTCACGCGTTCATGTGCTCAGGATGCTCACCTGCGGACGATTGCATGGGCTCAAAGAAGTTTAACACGATTTCGGGAAACAGAAGCCCTCTATGGGTATCAGCAGTCACTTTTCCCCATTGTTCAAGGGAGTACATTTGCTGATCTAAGGCGTGAATCAGCCCATCAACTCATGGAAATGGGTTTTTCGGGATATGCTATTGGAGGACTTTCTGTCGGAGAAGCAACAAGTGCACTTAATGAGATGGTCGGGATAACTTGTGAGGTGCTCCCCAGAGATAAACCTCGCTATTTGATGGGAGTTGGAACGCCCAAGAATTTACTAGAATCAATAGAACAAGGTGTAGATATGTTTGACTGCGTTATGCCTACAAGAAATGGACGTAACGGCATGCTGTTTACCACTGAAGGCGTCCTGAATATTCGGAATCAGAAATGGGCAAGTGATTACTCGCTCCTAGATACTGGTCTCAACACTTATGTTAGCCAAACATTTACCCGAGCGTATGTGAGACATTTATTTCAATGCAACGAGATCTTAGGTCTACAGATATCTGCAATGCAGAATCTTGCATTATATGCGTGGCTTATGTGTGGTGCTCAACGTGCAATTAAAGAAAATGAATATTCTCGATTCAAAAAAGATATGTGCACACGATTGAGTCGGCGGCTTTGAGAATCGTGCTGTGAAATCGATCAAACTCGGGCCTCACCTATTAGAAGAGAGAAATCGTAAATTTGGGAAATTTTCCGATCACTATTCACGGTGAGAACTTCTTATATGAAAATCTGGAGATGATACGATTAGGACTTCATGGACACGCTAAGACGCATTGATCGGACTGAATCAAACCATCCAGCAATCCTTTCTACATTGACAGATACAACCGCTCACGGCTCCATCTTGAGGGTACCTTTTCTTGATTTGCGGGCTTATGCTCATCTTGGATAGCTCATTCTCTATTTTTGACATTTCTATCTTTTCTCGGCCTACTCATGAATCTGTCATGTCTGCATTGAGGGAATGGGCTCCCTGACACCACCAGACGCTTGGGATAGTATTCCAATGTGAAGCATATCGTCAAACAACTTTATTGGACGTTTCTTAGGAGTCAGTACATCCTTAATATCTTCCTCCTCTAAACAATCACTCTGTTTAAGACGGGGTATAAACGAAGCGATGGCATGTCTTTTATTCATGCTAAATCCCTTGGCGCGGGTTTCATCTATTTATACGAAACTCATTGCCATTCTCAAGTACAACCTCTAAGACCTCATCCGCTACGCGGGGGTTATTGCTCAGATGTGCAACTACAGGTTCAGTATAGGAGATGATATGTTGAGGCCATCCATGACATTCAAATGGAATCGCATCTATCCAATGTGTTGTATCTCCCTGAGCCCCTCCATTTTTCTCAGTCAATCATAAATCGGCTGGGTTTGATTAGTGTAGAAGATTACTCTTTAACAAAAAAGAGATGAAGCCCCGTAAAAATTTCAAATTATAAACATCCTGAGTCTATATGATGAATTGAACGAAACAGTAAAACGTCCATTAATGAACACTAGTAGGATTAGAGTCGTTTTCTCACATCGTATGATTGATGTCCGCGCGGGTATTATGAAGATATGATTATTGGTATTCATAGGGTCATCAATCAACCGTAGCTAGTATTTGCACTTTGACATGTCAAATTCATTTGGTACTTTTTCGGCATTAATTGCGTCATTATAATTGTGGAACTATCATTTTCGTAGTGAGTTAAACATTCAACATTTCATAGTATACCGATGACACATCCATTAATAAGATCCACTGGAAGGCTATTTTTTTTCAAATTGAGTATAGTTGTAGGAGGATTATTATTCTTCACGGGATGCTACACTCAACTACATACAGCAAGTTACTCTGAGAGAGAACCTGATCATCAGACGATCACCGAGTTTGAAACAGAGTATGGTGACAGCGTGGTGGTTGATAATTACTACTATGAGGATGGTTTCTATCATTATCATCCAAGGATGAACCGTTATCGCCGTCATTTTTCAACATTTCATGGTTATCCTTATGCCGTATCACCATTTTATGACCCATTTTATGATGACTATTGGTACGGTGGATCAAGTATTCACTTAAATTTTGGCTGGGGAAGCCCTTATCTTTATTCTCCGATCAATTATGGTTGGTATAACCCATATCAAGTTTACGTCAATCCATATTTTGGTGGTGGATGGGGATATGGCTACTATGGACATCCGTTAATCTATCATAGCGGACTTCTGGCTAATTACGGCCCGAGGTCGTCACGAATCGGTCGCCGTGGTGTCCAATCTCGTCAAGGTAGTCAACGTATCTCAAACCAAGATGATATGGTAAACAGTCGGCGTAGTGTTGCACATTCTCGTCCTCACCGTGGTAGTGAACTTGCTCAAAGCCGAACTCGCAGAGGCGCGATCGATAGGTCAGTCCGAACACGTGGTGTTCAGCGTCAGGCAGTTGATGAGCCATCTACTCGTTCAACACGCAGGGGAGTGACGCGAAATGTCTCAGGTGATGGAGTTCGGGGTAATGCACCAGCTCGGTCAAGGAACAATCGTACAGACGTGAGATCTCGTTCAACTACTCGTAGTTCATCCAGCACAAGAACTCGTAGTGCTCCGCAGACGCGGACGCGTAGCTCATCTGGCACCAGAACTCGTAGTGCTTCGCAGACGCGGACGCGTAGCTCATCTGGCACCAGAACTCGTAGTGCTCCGCAGACGCGGACGCGTAGCTCATCTGGCACCAGAACTCGTAGTGCTTCGCAGACGCGGACGCGTAGCTCATCTGGCACCAGAACTCGTAGTGCTTCGCAGACGCGGACGCGTAGCTCATCTGGCACCAGAACTCGTAGTGCTTCGCAGACGCGGACGCGTAGCTCATCTGGCACCAGAACTCGTAGTGCTCCGCAGACGCGGACGCGTAGCTCATCTGGCACCAGAACTCGTAGTGCTCCGCAGACGCGGACGCGTAGCTCATCTGGCACCAGAACTCGTAGTGCTCCACAGACGCGGACGCGTAGCTCATCTGGCACCAGAACTACTCGTAGTGCTCCGCAGACGCGGACGCGTAGCTCATCTGGCACCAGAACTCGTAGTGCTCCACAGACGCGCTCAACGCCAAAGAAGAATAGCTCCTCTGGCGGTAGTTCACGCTCTAATCCACCATCACGGAAGCGTGGTGGCAGCAGCTTAAGTGACCATCATTAGTTACAGTTTGAGATAGGCATAGCCGCTCTGTATGATCACTCAAATTTTAGAGTTTCGTAGATCATCACTTAGGCTTCTGTCGGGCCATAAAATAGTCTACGCTCTATCAACTCCGCCTGTCGTCAAGTACACCCGTAGATCAACGATGATAGACTACAAGAATGCGAAACGTATTTCTAAAATGAGACTTCTGCCAGTCGCCATTAAGTTAGCCTGTTGCTTACTTATTTTCCAGATTGTTATTGCTACGATGATACTAAATGCGCCCACATTACGAGCGCAGTCCGCAAGCGAGGTATGGAGGTTAAATCACCGTAACACAGGTGTCGGAGTTAGGATGACAGGAATGTCTGTTCGGGGGTTTGCTGGATTAGGTGATCATAGTGCATTATATAGCAATCCATCTGGTTTAGGATATATTGCTGCTTCTGAACTAATTGTCACATTGAGAGGGTCAACAACGAGCGATAATTCACTCTTTGGAGGATCTCTTGTGGAACCATCAGACCAGTTTCGATCAGATGGTTTCACACTTGGACGCACTAATTCCCGCGAAGATAAGTTGGTGCTGGGAGATATAGTTTATGTCTATGATGCACCAGTTGGAAGAGGAAAACTAGTCGCAGCATTAGGACTCAGCAGGGTGAGAGACTTTAGCACCCGACTTGAGTTTATTGGAGAAAATTCCAAAAGCACAATTTCTGAGTCATTTTTACCATTTAACGAGGAGTACACGGTAGATAATAATGGAAATCTTGACGAATTGTCTGATTTATCATTCGCCGCATTTAATGCAGGAGTTATTGAGTATTATAGATATTTATATGAAGATGGAGAATATCCTTTTTTATCAGCTGTAATTCCAGGAAGTACAATTGAGCAATCTGCTCAAATTAATGGATCTGGGGGAGTTTATGAATTAAGTGGTGGAGTGGCATGGCAGGCATCAACAAATCTTATGGCTGGGGCATCACTGAATGTTTCACTCGGTAGTTATGATTTTGACTACTCATTTACAGAGAGCGATGTACTCAACGAAAATACAACAGAGGATTATAATGTTCTCAATGATGACGGATCACTGTTTGAGGGATTTGATCAACTCAATTACAGACAGACATTAGAAACAGGTATGGCTGGATTCAATGTTCGTGCAGGTGTGAGTGCAGATTTGACCCGTCTATTACGCGTCGGGGTTTCTATAGAAACTCCAACATGGACATTTATTGAAGAAACCTACACAGAAGAATTCTCTACGCGCTTTGACTCAGGAGGCTCCCTGTCCTATGGAGATCGTCCAGATGATCTTGGTAATGGTTTTTTTGAATACTCCACGCGTTCTCCATGGAGGTTTGGGGCTGGTCTGACACTTCTATTTTATAAGACACCAATCGGCAATATCGTCTTGACTGGAGAGGCAGAGATTCTGGATTGGAGCAGGCTTAAACTCAGATATCGTGATGATAGAAATTTCTTCTCGGATGTTAACAATGTCATTGAGAACGATCTGGACATAGTTCTCAATTATGCCTTGGGAGCAGAGCTAGAAATAAATAGAGCATTTGTGAGATTCGGATTTGGAGTCCGACCATCCCCGTTCACCAATAGTTCTGTGTCAAATTTCATTGATGACTACAGTGAAAACCAGCGGGGTGTATCTTTCGGATTTGGATACCGTATGACTAGCAAAATTCTTCTGAATCTTGGTATACAGTTGACAGACTCAATTCCTGAGTTATGGGAAGTCTATCCATCTGATGCGCAAGGTACCCGACAGGATACATTTTTTGAAATTGATCAGATCCAGAATCAAAATGTGTTTGTTCTTGGATTATCAATGAACATATAGGTCGTATTGGTGTCTTCTCTGTCCGCATCAGCTGCTCTCTTAGACATCCCTCTAATAAGTGATGACGAATCTGTGAATTTTATTCCCATAGATGCGTTTGCAGGATTGGTGTCTCTTGGCTCAGGATGGAGATGAAAAATAGTTGATTCGTGGGTAGAGACTATCCTGATTCTCCATTAGGAAGTAAAAATATCGTTATGTGTTAAGTTGTGTTCGCGAGTTAGATGAACTAATTACCCCCAAGATTGACCGCGCTTTTTATACTTTACCGCACGAAAAAGATGTGGGTAAAGCATGCACGATCAATCTGGTGGATATAGGATGTCCTCAAATGAATGTTCTAATTCAATTTGCAAGCATTTAGATCAGATTGACGATTAGCCGAGTTTGCTTCTCGAGATAGTGTCCGTCCATAAATAGGAAATTTTCCTTGAAGTCCTATTCTATATGACATTTATCGCCGATCATTTCGCTTGAAGATATGTGAATTCAAGGTAGCAAACAACAGGGGTTATACTGAAAACTCCCATTTTTAGTACTTTTAACGCGAATCTAAAAATGGCCGCAAAATCTTCGCAACAAAAAAAAGTTTATTTTGAAGCTATCAGCCCATACAGAATAGGCGATTCGGCGCTGTTAGGTGCTTTTCTGGACGGGCACTAGATAGTATCTGCTATTCCCCGCATCAGCAACTGATCGCGTAGACATGGTTCCTATTTTGCAATATATTAACAATATAATCAATCAAGAAATTCATGACTTCTGGATTGGTGAATGCACGCAAAACGCTGGAATTTGCCTCTCGGTTCATCATGCCGAAGCGTTACCGCTCACGACTCCACTTGGATGCTTCTTTTTCTTGTTTTGGTAGCTCGCGCCTCACCTTGGATACCTCATCCTCTATCTTCGGCATGTCAACCTGCTTTCTGCCATATTCCTCAATCAGCCATGTTTGCATTGAGGGAATCGGCACACCATAACGACCATCTTCGTGTTTATCAAGAATTCCTTGCTCGTGTGCTCGTTTGAAGAGATTATCCGCTACTTCAGGAGGATACTCCTCATTAAGGATGGTTAGAATTGACGTGCGTGTCGTAGTTTCACCAATTGGGAGATGGCCAAGCGATCTGGCGAGAGATTGACGTTGCTCCCAGTCAATATCATGTGCGCGCTGCCTGTAATACCGAAGTCGAGACTCCGCCCCCTTTTCAAGGACAATCCGCAGGCCCGCATCCGTCATGAGATGGTTGTTGGACTTAAGATAACCAACAGCAGGCTTAACATAGGAGATGATGTGCTGAGGCCATCCGTGCGTCTCTTTGGCAATCGCTTCAATCCATTGGTCAGTATTCCCGTTAGTACCACCTTCTTTTACGATCCAGTCACGAATCGCCGCTCGCTCAGATTCCTTGTCCAACGGACCCAGGCCTACTATGCAATCTCCGACAAATCGTGATATTCCCAGTGAGTCAAAAGCAGACTCGGTCGTGCCCAATCCTGCCGCCAGTAGCACGACAGGTCTTCCCAATTTACCATTATGAATTTCGTCAAGTACACCTGTAACCACCCCCCTCATCTCATTAGGCACTACACCTTCTATCCCCAAATGCTGGGCTTCGTCTAAGATGAGCAATAAAGGTTTTCTGCCAGACCTAAGGACTTTTTTGATGGTCTCGACAGAATCTTTCATACTTATTTCAATGCTCCCACCCTCTGGTAGACCTGCGTTCACCTTTCCACTAAGCTTTTTTAGTATATTCCTATCTGGAATGGATTCGCGGAGGGCCTTCACATCCCAAAGAGCGTCAGGACCAATTTCGGCAGTTTTCCATTTTTGGTCCTCAGCAACCAGCCTCAGTTTATCAAGAAGTGCGGTCTTCCCAGCGCCCGGTGCCCCTTGTATCAAGAAAGTGGTTCCCCCTTTTTCACTCAGATAGTGCTTTAGGTAGTTAGTAAATGTGTTAATTATCTCCTCACGCCCACGAAAATGTGGTGTGGGTCCACGATCAGGGATGACAACCGAACTCATGGTATTTCTGGGTTGGTTAAATGGTAGATGCATACAAACTACTGGAAATTCCCTCTCTGTTGACCATCCATCAGCGATATTAATCACGACTCCACTTTGAGGAACCTTTTTCTTGGTTTGGAGACTCACGCCTCACCTTGTAGATCATTCTCTATCTCGGGCATGTCAGCCTGTTTTCTGCCATACGCCTCAATCAGCCATGTTTGCATGGATGGAATGGGAATACCGTAGTCCCCGTCGTCTCGTTCATCAATAATTCCTTTCTTAAGTGCTTTATTGAAAAGATTATCTGCGAATTGTTCATCGTATTCTTGCATTAAGACACCCATGATCTCCTTATAGGTTTTGGTCTCTCCTAATGGAATATCAACTATCGCCTTTGCTATAGATTGTCGTTGCTCCATAGGAATACCTCGGGCGCGTTGTCTATAATACTGAAGTCGGAACTCCGACCCCTTTTCAAGTACAATCCGCAAGCCATCGTCGGTCATTTGACGGTGATTGGACTTAAGATAACGAACTGCGGGTTTAACATAGGAGATGATGTGTTGCGGCCATCCATGCGTCTCCTTGGCAATCGCATCAATCCATGGATCAGGATTCCCCTTGGCTGCACCTTCTTTTACTATCCAGTCACGAATCGCCGCTCGCTCAGATTCCCTGTCCAATGGACCCAAGCCTACTATGCAATCTCCGACAAATCGTGATATTCCCAGCGAGTCAAAAGCAGACTCGGTCGTGCCCAACCCTGCCGCCAGTAGCACGACAGGTCTTCCCAATTTACCATTATGAATTTCGTCAAGTACACCTGTAACCACCCCCCTCATCTCATTAGGCACTACACCTTCTATCCCCAAATGCTGGGCTTCGTCTAAGATGAGCAATAGAGGTTTTCTGCCAGACCTAAGGACTTTTTTGATGGTCTCGACAGAATCTTTCATACTTATTTCAATGCTCCCACCCTCTGGTAGACCTGCGTTCACCTTTCCACTAAGCCTTTTTAGTATATTCCTATCTGGAATGGATTCGCGGAGGGACTTCACATCCCAAAGAGCGGCAGGACCAATTTCGGCAGTTTTCCATTTTTGGTCCTCAGCAGCCAGCCTCAGTTTATCAAGAAGTGCGGTCTTCCCAGCGCCAGGTGCCCCTTGTATCAAGAAAGTTGTCCCCGCATTAAGAGCAATTGTGTCAGAGAGGGTCGTCTCAAAACTGGATATAATGGCTTTCCTTCCGTGAAAAAATGCCGCAGGTCCACGGTCACGTCCAGTTGGGGGAGGCGACGACTTTCCGACATCGGGAGTTTGTGTACACGGCTTTGAAGGTGGAAAGTGGAACATGATTAGATGCTGTGGATGATTTGTCTACACATCTCTGTACACCCCACCGCGCAATTGGTTCAATTGGCGATGAGTTAGGGGTTTGTTTCATCTTTGTTGAAACTCCCCCTAAGCTACGACAGAAAATGTAAAATGTTCACCTACTCTTTGCTATCGGAGATAATATTGACATCACAAAAAGATGATTGCTACCAAATCTGTTTGTTCAAGCCAATCAAGAGTTGAACACGAGTCATTACAAACTTCCATATGGGCCTATGGAACCCATTTGAACATAATACATTTAATCCGAAACAGATTGGTTATTGGCGACTCGCAATGGTTGATATGTTTAGTACAGGTAAAGCATGAACTAAGGCACAATTCCTCTGGCGGGTTCTTATTTTCCAAGATATAATTATTCTTTTAACCAAAAATTACAATCAGTTGGCAATTCACATTGGTATTGGCGTAAAAGTCAAAGAGAAAGAAAATATTGATCGCGCTTTGAGACGATTCAAAAGAGCCGTCAATCGTAGCCGAGTTTTACGCACCTATCGTCAGAATATGGCGTTCACAAAGCCTTCCGAAGACAGAAGAATCGCTAAGGAAAAAGCATCCCGCAATGCGAGGATGTACAACCGACGGTATTAATATCCGACGGTCATAAAATTCTCGTCATCTCGCATTTGAGAATTAGCGAATAGATTCACTAAAGAAGTAGTGCACTTTTGGTCACCTCTTCTTGCTCAAGTTCGTGCACCATAGAACTACCAGTAGCAGGACTAGCGCTTGGATGGCGCCCTGCATATTGAATCAGAGGATCTTGACCAAAGCCAGAAGACCGCAGCGTGCTTTTTAGTAGCGGGCGAGCATAGGTCCATGCGCCCATATTCGCAGGTTCCTCTTGTGCCCAACAGATCTCCACACCACGGTTGTACTGTTTTAATTCTGCATGCAACAAACTCTGTGGCCATGGATAGTATTGCTCAAGCCTCACCAGAGCAGTACTTTCATTCTTGTCACTGTGCTTTTCTATCTCGGCAAGTAAATCGTAGTAAATCTTGCCACAACAAATTACGATCCTTTTCACGTTTTCTGGATCTTTACCAGCACCGATGACAGGCAGAAATTCTCCATTGATTAACTCATCAGGTGAAGAAATGGCTCGTGGGTGACGCAGAAGACTTTTTGGCGTCATCAGTACCAATGGTTTTTTGGTTTCCCTAATCGCCTGCTGGCGCAATACATGAAAATAATTTGCAGGAGTACTCAAATTACACACGACCATATTTCCCTCCGCACAAAGTTGTAGGAATCGCTCTAGCCTCGCAGATGAGTGTTCAGGTCCCTGTCCTTCGTATCCATGTGGGAGCAATGCGACAAGACCAGATGTTTGTCCCCATTTTTCCTCAGCAGACGAAAGAAACTGATCAAAGACAATCTGTGCACCATTGGCAAAATCACCAAATTGTGCCTCCCATATGACCAGTGCATTTGAGTTTTCAACCGAGTAGCCGTATTCAAATGCTGCCACTGCATACTCAGAGAGTAAACTGTCATAGATGTATAATTTCGCCTGATTGTCAGTGATATGATTCAGAGAGATGTATTCTTCATTGGTGTTTTGATCATAGATGACTGCATGGCGCTGTGAAAAAGTGGCACGTCTTGAATCCTGTCCACTTAGACGGATGGAGGTTCCTTCCTGGAGTAGAGTACCAAAGGCCAAAGCTTCTGCAAAAGCCCAATCAATACCACCACTATTGTGGAATTTTTCATTACGAATTTCAAACTGACGAATCAGTTTTGGATGAGGATGAAAATTCTCAGGTGTTTTAAGAAGAGAATCTAAGACTGCAATGAGTTTTTCAAGAGAAACGCCTGTGTCAACCGCAGGTGGCGACTCATAACTACGGTTATGGAAATACTCCAACATCAGAGCGGCATCTTTTTCTTTGAGGTTTGAGGTCCGCTCAAACGCTTCCTGTAATTGCCCCCTAAAATCATCAAGCATCGTCTCTGCTTCATCGGGTGTCATGGCTCCCCGATTAAGAAGTGATTCGGTATAAAGTTTACGGGGGGAGCGCTTTTTCTTAATCTTCTGATACAGAACTGGGTTGGTATACGTCGGCTCATCACCCTCATTGTGGCCGTGCTGGCGATAACACAACATATCAACGACGACATCTTTATTGAAGACTTGACGGTAATCTAAGGCCAAACGTGCAACTCGCACACACGCTTCTGGATCATCTCCATTGACATGAAAAATTGGCGCTTCAATCATTCGGGCCACATCGGTAGCATAGGTTGAACTTCGGGCTTCACTAGGCCCAGTAGTGAATCCAATTTGGTTGTTAATGACGAGGTGAATTGTACCACCAGTATGGTAGCCGCGCAGCTGACTGCAATTCAGAGTCTCAGCAACAACGCCCTGTCCAGCAAAGGCAGCATCTCCATGAATGAGTATAGGAATCACAGTGTCAATCACTTCTATATCAGGGGAATCGGGGTCAGCAGAATCTCGCAGCATATCTTGCTTAGCTCGAACCATACCTTCGACAATCGGGCTAACCGACTCTAGATGACTCGGATTGGAGGCCAATTTAAGTAGTATTTTTGCACCACTTAACGTTTCATAAACCCCGTTGCTTCCAAGATGATACTTCACATCCCCAGACCCATAGATCGTATCGGGATTCAGATTACCTTCAAATTCAGAGAAGATGGACTCATAGGATTTTCCGATGATATTTGCCAGAATATTGAGTCGGCCTCGATGGGCCATTCCGATAAATATCTCTTGAGCACCTTGCTCGGCAGCATCGCTGACAATCACATCTAACATGGGCACAATACTCTCTCCACCTTCAAGAGAAAAGCGTTTATGGCCTATGAAACGAGTATGTAGAAAACGCTCAAATGCCTCTGCTTTGTTGAGCTTGAAGAGAATGCGGCGTTGATCTTCAATTGTTAATTCATCTGAATTTCTGAGGGTCTCAATTTTTTCTTGGAGCCATCGCTTTTCAATCAAACTAGAGATATGCATATACGAAACTCCGATGCGCCGAGTATAGGTCTCTCGGAGGATAGATAATATATCTCTCAATGGCAGAATATCTTTACCACCTAGCCCGCCTGTGACAAATTCGCGATCTAAATCCCATACTGTTAGGCCATACTTTGCAGGATCAAGTTCAGGATGGTAGGTCCAATTATTTTGAAGGGGGTTGATGTCGGCTTGTAGGTGGCCAAGGACTCGAAAAACGCGGATCAAAATCATGACCTGTGCCTGCTTCTCAACGAGGTTCATATCCGCATCTGTGCGGTGTCCTAAATGAGGCGTGGAGTCAGGTCTCAGCACAAAAGGAGGATAGGGAACATGCAGGTCCTCAAAAATTTGGGTGTAAAAGTCTTCATTTCCTTGGAGTAGATTTGTAATGCAGGCTAGGAATGCTCCACTCTCAGCCCCCTGAATGACACGATGATCATAGGTGCTTGTCATTGTCATCACAGGAGACAGCCCAACTTTACTTGCAGTGGGCGCATTGATAGACTGATATTCTGGAGGATAGCCAATTGACCCAATTCCAACGATCACCCCTTGCGAGGGCATCAGGCGAGGTACACTAAGGCTGGTTCCAATCATTCCAGGGTTTGTCAAAGTTACATTCGTGCCATGAAAATCTTCAACAGTGAGTTCATTGTTACGGGTGCGGCGTATTAGCTCATTATACGCCCCCAAGAATTGTGCAAAGTTGAGCTGATCAGCACCTTTAATATTTGGGACAACTAACGATCTGCGACCTCGGCGCTCTACATCAATGGCAAGTCCAAAATTTACATGAGATGGCTGGACATGCTTCGGTACATCTTCGTCTCTGACAAATGTGCTGTACATCGTAGGAAAGAGCCTGAGTGCTTGCACAATCACATAGGCAATGATGTGAGTGAATGATACTTTTACTGCACCAATCCCACGTTGATATTGATTCAAGAGTGTCCGATTTTCTGCTAATAATTTAACAGGCAGGGTTCGGACGGATGTCGCAGTCGGAATATGAAGGCTGGCTTCCATATTCTCCACAATCGCAGCACCTGGACCGCGTATCAGCGCAATATCTGCATCCACTGGCAATCCGTTACCTGAGGGTATTTTGGCTTCAGTGACGACAGTTTGGTGTAGCTCAGTGGCTTCAAAACTAGTAGAGGTTTCTCCAGCGTCGTAATCAACAAAAAAATCTTGCCAGCTCTCACTGACACTCTTAGGGTCGTTCTGAAAGCGCTTGTAGAGCTCCTCCACATAACCAGTATTAAATCCTAGCGCACTCACGTTCTTTATGTTTTATGGTGAATAGTTGTCAAGATACGAGGCTGGACAAATGCATCGCTTCACGCATCTATACTTAGTCAAGGTTTTTAAGGTTTCAAATTCATTAACAGTGATACGTTCAAGGTACCCAGATGATAGGATGTGTCTCTAACGACAGTAGTTATTAATGCCAGCGGCGAGTTTTTCTGTTTTTGATCATAAATGATGTATTCAACATTCTATAGATTGATAAAAATATTATAGCCAGCCATGCGATTGATACCAAATAATGGTTTCTTCAATGCCTTGGTCAAGTTGGATGGCTGACTCATAGCCAAAGTCTTCAAATGCTTTGGCAGATGAGCATTGTTTGGTAGCATGTAGAATCTCGCGTGCTTTTTCCCGGTTCAGAGGAGGATATTTTCCAGTGAACGCCCCAACAAATTCACTGACGGTTCCAAGTGGCATGATCCAAGGACGAGGAAGATGGATCATACGAGATTTTTTTTTAAGTGCAGATTCGGCTGAATGTTGCAACGTCTTCCAAGTTGTAGTGGCATTTTTACTTCCAATGTAATAGATGTGGCCATTGGTTTGATTGGATTCAATAGATTCAATGATTCCTCTGACTAAATCTTTAACATATACCAGTGTTACACCTGGATCATTCTTGGGCATGACACAAATTCCACGGTTTACTGCAGCAAAAAAGGTTAGCAGATCTTTATCTCTGGGCCCGTATACCACAGGCGGTCTTACAATCACCATCGGTAAATCAAAACTTTTTAGTGCTTGCTCCATTTTGAGTTTACTTTTTCCATACAAGGAAATAGGATCGCAGCGAGTGGATTCATCCGCAATCAATTGATCAGTTTTCCCTGCAACCGCCAAACTACTGATGACACACACCTTGGATATACTAGCGAGCGTCGCTGCACGGATAAGATTTAGGGTTGATGTGACATTTGCCTCGTAGAATGTACGCCAAGTTCGGGCACGAGTCATCGCTCCAACATGGAAGATATAATCAATTCCATGTAATGCTTCTCGGATAAGTTCATTATCGTTTAGGCTACCGTTTACTTGCACGATATCTAAATCAGCAAGCCATCTAGGCTGAGAGCGTACTAAGCAGCGAATTTCTGAATATCCCCGCTGGATCAAAGATTCCACCAGATGGCTCCCAACAAAGCCCGTTCCGCCAGTGACAAAAGCAGTTTTACCCATGCCCTTTTCGTTCAAGTAAAACAATATTCTCAATATGATGCGTCTGCGGAAATAGATCTATAGGCTGCGCAATGACTGGGTCGTAGAACTCTGAAAGAATCAGTAAATCTCTTGCCTGTGTTCGGACGTTACAACTAACGTAAATAATTTTTCGAGCATTCAATATAGCAACTTGCTTGGCCACTTTTGGATGCATGCCTGCTCTTGGAGGATCAAGAATCACAATGTCAGGCTCTCCATGCTCTTCAGTAAATTTGGGGTTTAATAGTTTTAGCATGTCACCACTAACGAATGTACAATTGTTGATCTGATTGATTTTTGAATTGTTTTTGGCATTATTAATTGCATCGTCTACTAAGTCTATCCCTATCACATGTTTGACATGTTTAGCAAGAGATAATGCAATCGTTCCAGTGCCGCAATACAAATCATAAATATGATCCCGTTGAGTGAAATCGGCCAGATTCTGGATGACATTCACAAGCTGCTCAGCTTGCAAAGTATTTGGTTGGAAGAAAGCATCTGGGGCAATCTGAAAAGTGAGATTACCAATCTGATCTCTCAGAAATCCAGTGCCATAGATCGTTTCAGTTCGCTCCCCAAACGCTGTCTGAGCGGCGGTTGAGTTGATGGAATTAACGAGAGTTGTAACGTAGGGATGATGCTCTTTCAAGAAGGTTTCCAGACAAGACATGCGATCTTTCAGAAAACTTGATGTGACGATATTTACCATTAAATCTGGTAAATATGTGGATTTTCGGATGACTAAATGTCTGAGAAATCCTTCTTTACTTCGCCAATTCCAGGGCTTCCATTTTGAATCTTGAGCAAACGAACGAATGCCATTAACAATAGCGTTTGGTTGGCCCTCTTGAAGATGGCACTGATCAATATCCAAGATTTTATAGAATACTTTTGGAGGATGTAGACCAAGAGCAAATGATGCGTCAATGATTTTATCTGATGCAATTTCTTCATGTGAAAGCCATCTATATGTGGAGAATGAAAACTCCATTTTATTTCTGTATTCATATGGCTTGGGGGCAGCTATTGGGGGAAGGACAGTTATGTCTGTTTGCTTAGCAATCCGAGCCATGGCCTCAATGACAAGTTGCTGCTTATCAACCAACTGTTGAGAATACTGTACATGTTGGAGCGTGCATCCTCCACAGCTTCCGAAGTGTTGACATCTAGGTTCAACACGGTTCGGAGATGGAGCAATAAGGTCAAGGAGTTGCCCTTCGGCATAAGTTTTCCGTCGCTTAGTAATTCTGGTGCGAACCTGCTCGCCGACCAGAGTTTGAGGCACAAAAATGACCTGCCCAGAATGATGTGTAAGAGATTTGCCTAGATCAGCTACTTTTTCCATAGTGACCACTATCTCATCTCCTCGACGCAGAGAGCGGGGAAATACCTGATTTTCAGAGGTCATTGACTCAAAAGGCATGCCCAAGGCGGAAATAGCCGGTCCAATTGTTGAGGCCCGTAGGAAATAGTTGCCCACTTGGGTCTGCGGGATCATAGACGCGGATTGCCATATCAAAACGTGCGACCAGATAAGCCCATGAGGCCCGCAGTCCAATACCCCAACCAACACCAATTTCTTTGTATAAATTTTGAATGGCAAAACGCCCCGTAGGCTGGTCAGTATTGGTGGACGAAAAGCCAGGATTGCGAGGCCCAAACCATACATTCCCCGCATCCGTAAATGTTGCTAAAATCCAATCAGCTCCCAGACGCCCTCTGACCATCGTTTGACGTAATTCAATACTTGCCTCTAGTTTGATATCACCCCCAAGAAGATTGGTCTCCCTTTGATTAGTCGTGAGTTGTTTGAAGCTGGTTGCGCCAGGTCCTAATCCTCGAAGTGTCCAGCCTCGCACACTTGAAGCGCCACCGCTGTAAAAGCGATGCGTAAAGGGAATCACCTTAGATCTTCCTATGGGGTGAGACCACCCACCAAGGATTTTTGTAGCTAATACAGTACGACGACTCAGGGGGGAATAGTGACGATAACTACTCACAAATCGCACATATTGTCTGTAGTTGGCTTCGGAGTCGCTTCCTACAAATGAAAACAAGCGTAAACTCTCTTCCTGCGTTCCAGGTGTAAATACATAGCGATCCAGCAAGTAAGGCAGATTGCCGCCAAGTTCAACACTTGTTTCAAGACTGTACCCATCTTCTTTACGAAGGGGGTTGCCCCGTTCAGAACGAAGTGTATATCGGATGGCATTGTTGATTTGGGGTTGCGTGTAATCTTCAATAATTTGAGCTCTCTGGACGGGATCTATCACTCTGGATGACTCATCAGTTCCTAGAACACGATTGAGGAAGATAGCCTCAAAACCACGCAATGTATCAGGTTGGCTCAGACTGAGATCCATTAAATCAATGATTGACGTAAGATGCTGGTTGTGCTGCAATTCAAATCGTATGCGGGCAGCTGCACGGCCACGAATGATCAAATTCAGGTCTTCGCGACGAGTTGTGAGGTATGAAAATGAGAATTGAGTTCTCGTTTGAATAAATCTCTCTGGGTAACCCAATCTACGAAACGGGAAGGTTAGATAAGGTAGTCTCACGGTTGCAGAGATTTCAAGAAGTGTGGATTGAAGAAAATTTTCACCTATGTCAGCTGCAACCGAACCTGTAGAATTGAGACTGAGTACTTCACCACGGCCAAATAAATTTACATTTTCATATGTCAGTCCAAGTCCACCACCGAGTTCATTGGCGACATTGCCTAATCCATCATTACTTTGACGAAGAAATGAAGAGAGCAAAAATTGATGGCGTGGGCGAGTGCGAACAAAGATTCGATGTGGAAGCAATTGATTCACTGCATCAAGTCGGACGATATCGGTGAATGTGAAGACGCCTGTAGACTCCAAGTGTCGTTTTGTATTTTGAATTTCTGACCAGTTATACCATGCCCCAGGGGTCATGTAGAGTGATTCCGTTAGAAGCGATGGATTAATTTGGCGATCACCCTGAATGAATGATGTGATAAGTTGAGATGACAAAGTATCAGTGGAAAGCGTGTCCATTCGCGCTGGCACAGAATGCTCGGGGCCGTCAACCTCAAAATGAACTGCACCATAACGGAATCGTCCACCTGGATTGATACGTAATTCCACCTTAAATGAATCTGATGCAATGGGAGTAACTAGAGCACGAATTGAATCTCTTGTTACAGTCGCATACCCCATATTTTGTAAATGATTCAAAAGTCGACGACGTTCTTCAATCAATTGCCCTTCTCTAAAACGTTGGGGGACCGTCTGGTAGCTGAGCAGTGGTTGATTATTCGTTGGCGGATACAGAGAGGATTTAACCAGTTCCCTCAGAAGCGCGATATTCAGACTGTCAAGACCGGTATAGGAGATATGACTGACCACTGTAGCAGGTCCTTGGGAAATATTGAAAGTGATGTAAACTTGACCATCAATGATGTCTATCTGTGAGGTTATTTCCGATTGGAGATAACCTTCTCGCTCAAAGAAAATCCGAAGTTGGTCCACATCAGAGGCAATCATAGTATCATTTAACAACGAGGGAGGCTCTCCAATGCTCATAAAAGTTCTGCTTAGGCGAGAGCCCAATCTTCCAGATTCCCCAACCCGGTATAACCAGAGCCACCAATTCCAGTTACGAATTCCTAAGAATCGGCGGTTTCGGGTTGTGCGGATATTGTTTTGTAGAACTTCATCAGGGAAGTCATAGCTCCCAATAAATCGGATTCCAGCGACCAACGGTGGATTCTGGGAGGATTGAGCAAAACTAGATGTTGATTGAATCGTTCCCAACAACACCAGTAGCAGGCCGAGGTAGCCCCACTTACTCGTCCTCGTAATAAAAATCGTCGTCAGCGGTGGGGTAGTCAGGCCAGACTTCATCCATGCTTTCGTATGGTTCCCCTTCGTCTTCTAACTCACGGAGATTTTCAATCACCTCAAAGGGTGCCCCCGTTCGTTCAGCATAATCAATTAATTCATCCTGAGTCGCAGGCCAAGGCGCATCTTCAAGAAATGAGGCAAGTTCAAGTGTCCAATATCCCATAGTTTAATTAGTGTGTGGACGGGGCAAGAAAGAGATTAAGTCCATGTGCCGCCAGGATTGAGTTAGTCAAGTGAAGGAAGGTTATGATACTTTTGTGCACGAAATAGAAAATCGTGATATTCTTCGGGTGTCATACTTGGCCCAAAGAAATGAAGTGGGTTTAATGCATTATCGTTACGGTCACGTACCTCATAGTGAACATGAGGGGCAGTGCTCAAGCCCGTATTACCACTCAATGCTATCTGCTGTCCACGAACGACCTCGTCACGCACCTTGAGATTAGGGATTGTTGAATTTAGATGGCCATATAGTGTTTTGTAACCAGCATCAGGATGATCTATGATGATGTAATTACCATAGCCAGAGTCATGATCAATGAGTTCAATAAAACCGCCTCCCGTTGCATATACAGGAGAGTTAATTGGCACAGAAATATCAACACCCGAATGCATCCTATGATAACGAAGAATCGGATGGAGTCTTGATCCGTAAGTAGAGGATAAATTCCCAAACGTAGGTTTTATGGTTGGGAGCTGGTCCCATTGTCTCTTCTTCTTTAATCCCAGAGTTTTCAAGGTTTCATAACTTGAAATCTGAAGTGCAACTTTTCTCTCAAGTTCGTCAAGAAGTTCGGAGTGGTTGCGAAGGAGGGTCGCCGTAGACTCACTGAATCCGTCAAAGCGGCGATAAGGATCAACACCACCAACGCCCAATTGCAGTGCATCACTTGGGATGGTATCGGTCTGCAGAATCAAGCGATACAGTTCCTGATCGGTCTGAACTAGACCATCAATTTGATGGGTAAGATCAGTTACGCGGTCATGAGAGTTGGACAACTCTTGGTGTAATACCTGATTTTCAGCGATCAAAATCTGCTCCTGAGCTGAGATCAATAGATGGTCAATAATCAGCCAGCCCAATGCAAAAATCCCTATCAGTGACCCTATAAGGATTGTCGATTTCATAAACCCAAAAGGCTTGAGCATAGGCTCCAGCGTGATTGGATCAACGACATAGTTTCTTTTGATCATATACAAAATTTGATTCAACTATATAGAAACACGTAGAAATTATGCAAAATTTGACTAATATACAAAATCAACAGATCATTCACAAATTATCCACAAACGGCAGTCAAACCTATCAGCCCATAAAGTGTTCATCTGTTGAAAGGTGCGTTTAGGACAACTATGGTACTTCAATGGTGTCAAGAATTTTCTGAATGATCGTCTCGGGCTCCATCTCTTCGGCTTCGGCTTCATAGGTAATGGTAATTCGGTGTCGGAGCACATCCATGGAAATAGAGCGAACATCTTCGGGTGTCACATATGCACGATGATTCAAAAATGCGTGAGCGCGTGCAGCAAGATTAAGGTTTATCGTAGCTCTTGGAGAGGCACCATAATCAATCAGAGGCGCCAATTCAGACATCTTAAACGCATCGGGTTCACGCGTCGCAATCACTAAGTCAACGATATAGCGTTCAACCCGCTCGTCCATATAGAGTTCGTTGAGCACCAGGCGTGCAGACAAGATTTTTTCAGGTGTAGTTACAGGGGTGATTTCATGAGCGGGGGCTGTTGTGGCCATCCGCCGCATAATTTCCATTTCCTCGTCATGAGAAGGATAGCCGACTTTGATTTTGAGCATAAAGCGATCAACCTGTGCTTCGGGTAGGGGGTAGGTTCCTTCTTGTTCAATAGGATTTTGAGTCGCCAGAACAAGGAATGGCTCCTCTAACGGGAAGGTTGTTTCTCCGATTGTAATTTGCCGTTCCTGCATGCTTTCAAGGAGGGCGCTTTGAACCTTTGCAGGTGATCGATTCACTTCGTCTGCAAGCACAATATTTGAAAAAAGAGGGCCTTTTTTGATAGAAAAATTTCCCGTTTGTTGATTATAGATGAGCGTACCCAATAAATCGGCGGGGAGTAGGTCAGTTGTGAACTGGATACGTTGGAAGTTTCCGCCAATCGCCTTAGCCAGAGAATTGACCGTTAAGGTCTTAGCCAGACCTGGTACGCCCTCAAGTAGGACATGACCAGATGCAAGCAGGCCGATCATCAGGCGTTCAATCATATAGCTTTGCCCCACAATAACGCGACCAATTTCAGTGCGTAGATCGTCTACAAATGCGCTTTCTACCCGAATTCGTTCGCTCACATGGGCAAGATCAAAGTTGGTCATAAAGTTCAGAAAATAATGATGAGCAGTTAACCCAGATCTTTCAATGAGGTTCACATAGAGTGGATCCTACGGGAATGGGGTGTCCATTAAGGAAGTCATTTACGGAGAGGACACGTTGGCCTGGGCATTGAATCTGAGTGATTTCAAGTGCACCCGTTTGACATGCAACAATAAGTTGACCGTTTGACTTGAGCACTGTTCCAGGGGGGCCGGATCCTGGGGAAAGTTTTGTCCCGAGAATTTTCATCATGATTGAGTTCCATGGAGTCCATGCACCAGGGTAGGGAGAGAGTCCTCGGCAGTGATTATGAACTTGCTCAGCTGGTTTAGTCCATTGAATTTGGCAGTCTTCCCTAAAAATTTTAGGGGCACTCGTTGCCAGAGAATCATCCTGAACTTGTGGAGTTATTCGTCCTGATATGATTCGTCGGGTTGTTTCCACTACGGCGCGTGCTCCCAGATGGGCTAATCGGTCATGGAGGCTTCCAGCGTTTTCATCTGATAAAATTGCTGTCGGCCACTGGAGAATCATATGTCCAGTGTCCACCTTATCTTTGAGAAAAAAGGTGGTCACTCCGGTTTTGATCGCTCCTGCCATAATGGCTCGGTTGATGGGGGCTGCGCCCCGAAACTTGGGCAGAAGAGAAGCGTGGAGGTTAAATGCACCAAGTTTTGCAGAAGAAAACACACTTACAGGCAAAATGCGGAATGCCACAATGACTTGAATGTCACAATCTAGTAAACGAATTTGATTTGCAAATTCCTGATCTTTGACCGACTGAGGTTGTATGATCCGATCAATTCCCAGCCGCAATGCCGCTTTTTTTATGGCCGTTGATTGAAGTTTACGGCCGCGACCACGGCGCTGATCCAATCCTGTGACGACTGCCACAGGGGGATATCCTGCTTCCACCAATGCTTCCAATGACGGTACGGCAAACTCAGGAGTCCCCATGAAGATTAATCGCATGTCACTAAACAATCAATGATGATCATGTTGACTAAAAATCAGTCATGTCTTGCCACGAAGAGATAAAGATGAGATGTAAGAACTTCAATGTCAATAATAGAATTGGGAGGTTTAACCGATCTGTAATCTCAATTCCCAATAGTCAGAATATTGTTCGCAATACTCAATTGTGAAGATTTCAATAAAGATGAGTTGCTCTTAAATCAAAGAAAAGTTACACAACTTGGTGTACAGAACATGGATAGGTCACTCAGATCACAGATAGCGCCTCAACAAAACGTTGACGATCAAAAACTTGGAGATCGTTAATGCCTTCTCCGATGCCAATATACTGGACGGGGATTTTGAATTCATTGGAAATACCGATGATAATTCCACCTTTTGCAGAGCCATCTAATTTAGTGACAACCAGACCAGTCACATCAACACTTCGGGTAAACTCTTGCGCCTGACGTAATGCATTTTGACCGATAGTAGCATCAAGCACCAAGAGCACTTCATGAGGGGCGCCAGATAACTGGCGACTCATCACACGTTTGATTTTAGAGAGTTCATCCATCAGTCCAGTCTTGGTATGAAGTCGACCAGCCGTGTCAATAATCACAACATCGGTCGATCTACGGAGTGCGGATTGGATTGTATCATACGCAACAGCGGCAGGGTCCGCCCCATGTTTTTGCTTAATGATTTCAGCACCAGATCTGTTTGCCCATACTTCAAGTTGTTCAATTGCGGCAGCACGAAAGGTATCGGATGCCCCAATGAGCACACTGTGACCAGCCTCAGAGTAGCGCCATGCAAGTTTCCCAATCGTTGTTGTTTTTCCTACCCCATTGACGCCTACGATCATAATGACATGGGGGCATTGGTTTAAGGGAGCATTAAAATCAGTGGGGCGATGGGGTTGATTCTGCTCTAAGAGTTCTGCAATTTCACGATGAATCAATTGCTGCAGCTCTTCGGATGAGGTGTAGAGATCTTGTGCAGCGCGCTTTTGAATGCGACTAACGATTTCCAGTGTTGTGTTGATGCCAACGTCACTGGTAACCAGTGCTTCTTCTATGTTGTCAAGAATGTCATCGTCAATTTTACGCTTGCCCTTAATGAGCCGTCCAAGCTTACCAAAGAGGCCTTTGCGGGTTTTTTCTAGTCCAGACTCCAAGCGTTCTTGCTCTTGGTTCTGTGATGATTTAAAGAATTTCATGTATGTACACGATGTTTGCGTAAATCTCTAAGTCGGGTTGCATAAATGAGAAGAGATAGGGCTAACAGTCCTAATGATCCATAGATTGATGAGTAGAGAACAACGGGATCTGGTTTCAATAGTGCAAGGGCAAATGTGATTGCAATGGCGGTAGTGGTTGCCTTGCCCATGAAGTTACTCATATGGATGTGCCCTAACTTGCGCGTCAATAATACACCTCCAATAGCGATGAGTAGATCTCTACTGATCATTGTGGATACAAACCAGAGTGGTAGAAGATCTTTCCAGAGAAATGCTATGGCGAGGACTGCAACCGAAATTTTATCAGCTGCAGGATCGAGAATCTTCCCCCAACCTGAAACGGTATTTGTTATTCGGGCCAGCCAGCCATCAAGCCAATCCGTCAGTCCAGCAATTAGAATCAGGCTCAAACTCCAACGGATGGGTCCATCAATGATCACAAGCACTGCCACAGCAACAGATAACGGTACGCGCGCAATGCTCAACAAATTGGCAATTGTCCAAAAAGAACCTAGCATCATCTATACTCTGATAAGATCTTGAATTCGCGGACTCAAACGTCTTAGCGTGTTGACTCTCCACTTATCTTCATCTATACGATGTCGCAATAGATGAACAACCATCTACTTGGCTTCTATGCTCAACATGCACATATCTCTAATATCGCTTACAGCTTCTTGTTCAGCATAATCCATCGTTAATCTCCATGTGGTTTTTAATGTAACCCAGCGATCAATATATTGGCAGTGATATCGCGGGTTTGGTGGGAGCCAATCTGCAGGGTCTTGACTTCCCTTTGACCTATTTATACTCGCAAACACAGGAATGAGTAAGCCATGTTTACTTAGATCATTCCCAAAGGAATAGCGTGTACTATCATCCCATTTTGCTCCCCCGCTGCGATGTGCCTCAGCGAGGGGAATGAAATGATCTATATCAATAATGGATGGGTCTGTGATCAGCGTGTCAAGATATGGATCATGCCACTGACCTCCAATCACAAAGCAACCGCTTTCATCTAGGGTTGCATCAACGAGGCTCTCAGAAATTAAAATTTCGTGACGTGTATTCTGACAATCTTCGTCAACATCTAACCATCCTCCGTATAAGTTTTGCTGATAGGGCAGGGACAACGCTGGAACCCATGATGTGTCTGCAAGAATTGATGAAAGGTCGGTTGTAAGTATTTCAGCACAAAACCCAGATTCTTGAAGATCAGCGACCATTCCTTCTTCAATTCCCTGCACATCCAATAGTCTTTCCATAGATAGAAATGGTCCGTGTTGATGTCGGTGTTCAATGATGGATTGGGCTCTGACAGGCCCCATTCCATTCACACGTTCAAGCGTAGCGGTATTGGTAGAGTTGATATTCTCACATATTAGCGGAGCAAGTGACGCAGTGGATGATTGATCATCAGAGGTCTCATCAGTGTCGTAGAATGCATGAATACAAAAGTTTGCACTCCGAAAAAATTCTAATGTTGTCGCTGCAATTCCTTTGACTTGAATCAAATCGTCTAATGATTGAAATGGACCATGCTGTTCACGAAACTCAATGATGTTTTGCGCTTTTGCTGGGCCAATTCCTCGGACGCGCTGAAGCATTGAAGCATTTGCGACATTGATGTCATCGCAGTCATTATTCTTGGGGGGCGATGATTCATTCGTAGCTTCAGAGTCTCCATTTGTGTTCGTTTGATCTACAACACAGAACCTCGCTTCGCGAAACTTTTCTAGTGTTGCTGATCCAATGCCCCTAATATTGGTTAGTTCATTCATGGATTGAAAGGCCCCGTTTTGACTACGGTAGTCAACGATGGCCTGAGCTTTGACAGCACCGATTGTGTTAACCTGTTGCAGGTCCTTTGCATTGGCAGAGTTAATATCCTTGCAGTCGGCATCAATGGGTTGAGGTCTAAGGGTATTATGTTGATCGCTTGGATGATCATTTTCGGGTTCTTCTTTTTCGGGTACACAAAAGTCGGCCTTACGAAAAATTTCAACGGTGGCCGCTCCAATACCTTTTACATTCACCAATTCGTCCAGAGACTGAAATGGTCCATGTTGGTTACGATGGGCAATGATGCTAAGGGCTTTGGTACGGCCAATTCCTTTCACTCGCAGAAGGTCTGATGGGTTAGCCGAATTAATGTCCTTACAGTCTCTGGCGGTTAGATGCCTCGTCCGATTTGGTGCATGAGACACTAGTAAATCTGCGACCATAGATTCATTGGTGCGTTTAGACGATTCTGGTTGAGATGCTCCCAAATCAGATATTGAGAATTGAAATTGAATGGGGTCAGATTCGGGGTGAAGATTCAGTGTGAGTGGAATCTGGGTCTTAATACTCGTAGAAACTATGGGATCACTAGCGTATCCTGCCAGTGTAAATGCCACACCCGAAAGGATTAAATAAATCAAGGACATTACCACTAGTCCAAAATTCTGGATCATTGATTTGCTCATCTTGGTTGTGAAAGAATTATTTAACTTTAAGACAAAGCGACCTGAAGATCATAGAATTCCGAAAGTCTGCATTTTCAGTACTCTGATTCTATGATACACATGCAAGTAGGTATTGTTAAACATAGATTAGGATGAATTATTGATGAAATTAAGGGGAATTACAATATACGTGAGTAACCCATAAATGGAACTATTCTATTTAGGAGAGTACATATAACAGATGCAATAGGATAGAGGTGAATCTACCCTATTGCTTACCATAACATCAACTGACACTTGATATCATGCCTGTTCAAAAGGCTTCTAACTCTTCCGATCAAAACTGTTCCTATCGTGGAATAGAGTACCGCCTATTATCTGGCACGCAGTGGAAAGCCCATCTCTTGTCAGGTCTTTGCGGAGCATGTAAGTTTGTATGGAATATGATCCTTGAACAAATTAACGAAGAGGTGAAAGATCAGGATACTGAAAACTCATCCACTTCTTTTTATGCGTAAATTAAACGCTACCCAATCTTGCGTAAAGAGACGCGTTGGTTATCGATGTACTCATCTGCTATTGTTCGTTATACATTGAAAGGACAGGCAGAGGCGTGGCAAGCTTTCTTCAAGGGATTACGTGATCATCCTACGTTCCATAATCGGTTTCAACACAATTCGTTTACGGCTCCACAAGGAACGTTTAAGATTGTGGATGACAGTATCTACATCCAGAAGGTTGGCTGGCAGAAGTTTCGTAGGAAAGGAGGTAATCCTTATCCAGACGGTGAGCCTATAGAAGTCACCGTGAAGAAAGACGGACGGTACTGGAAGATGAGCGTAAATTACAAAGTCACTAATCTACCAGAGAAGGTGGACGATGGCAAAGAGATTGGCATTGACTTGATACCTATAACATTTCTTATTCCTCAACGGATGGTGAACAGGGCATGTTACCGATCCCTGACTTAACGGATAAGGAGATTAAGATTCGTCGGTGGCAAAGAAAGTTAGCTTGACAACAGAAAGGATCTGGTAGATCCTTGCGGACAAAGAGAAGGATTGCCAAGTGAAAGCGAAAACAGAAGAACTGCAGAACGAATGCGGCACATCAACCTGACTTCGACGGTTTCAGATTTGAAAGCCCTATCAAATATAGGAATTCTGAAAAAACTGAACACTACCAGCCCCCTTATTTCAGGGGGAAACGATGAAAATCAAGACCGATTGGGGGTCTTTTAGGTGCTGACCCCAATAGCACGGTCTCACGCTGTATCTTCAGTCCGACCGTCTGATAGAGGCGTGCCCCCGCATCGGTCACCTTGGATGGAAGCAGATAGTGGGCTTGATTGCCTTGATCATAGAGGTTTCTACCGTGCTCAGTTCTGCTAAAATCTGTCCCTCACTCAGACGCTGTTTCCCTCCAAACCTTGCGTTGTATCGGTGTCGTAGAATCCGTAATAGGGCAAAGGCGACAAAACAAATGGCCAGATGTGCGCGGACCCGACGTTCTTTCCAGTGAAAGACAGGGCGTACGGCCATGGTGTGCTTCATCACGCGGAATCCTTCTTCAATCCGCCATAACTCCCCATAATACTGATAGATTCGCTCGGGGGACGGATCCTCTAAACTCGTCCAGACACCATGTAACCCATCAAACTTCTTGTCTTTTTCAATCGCGGCCTCAGTGACGCCATCTTGCTCTATATGAAGAAAACGCCCTGCGCGCCCCGTCCCTTTGACTCCCTGGTTCTTGACGTTCTCAATCGCCTTGTCCCGTAACTTCACATCCCGTGCGGCTTTTTTCGGACAATATCGTAGAATCAGACGCCGACCTGCAAGTTTGTGCTCGCGGACCTTACGCCCCGTTGGTAGGACCTTCCACGACGTATCTTGACCTGCGTCTGCACTTTGTTCAACGATCGTAAGCGCGCCGCCACCACATAATCACAGTTCCAACTTCTGAGTAAGGCTAAATTATCTTTACTCAACATCCCCCCATCAGCTACCACGATCATCTGATCCAAATCAAACCGCTCACGGAGCTTGGTCATGGCGGGTTCCAGCGTCTTTACATCGGTGGTATTGCGAGCTCGTAGGTCACTGGAAGCCCCTCTTTGGTTTGAATCAAGTCCACCTGAACCCTTTGTGGCTTTCCATCTTTACTATATCCCTTCTTACGCAGCTCATCTGAATTCTCGCTGGCAAAACTCAGCGTTGTAACATCAAAAAAGAGCACCGTTAATTTTCCCCCAAGCAGTCCCAGCGTTTGATCTGATATAAGTTGCTTGAACGCCATCGCCCGATCCTCGGTGACCGCATCCATCATCCTGTAAAACTTCTCCACCGGCACCTCAACCCCCGCATCCTTAGACATCTTTCGGCTATGGCCCAGTTTACTCTCCCCAGGTGTGGCCAGACGCAGTAACACCGCCTGAAGCGTCGCGCCATCACGAATCAAACACCTCTGCAAACCCCATCTGATCATACCGATCACCTCATGAAAGCCCAAACATATCCGTCGTATCTCATGAAGCTTCCGCGCATCCTTGATCACCAGGGCCTTATCCTCGCGCTTCTTCTTTCTGGCCGCCACCACCTCATCCACATACGACTCTGCGGGAAATAATGTGGGATGACGCGCCTCTTGGATCCGCGCCAGTTCCAGATAGGCGATTTTGACCAGCCCATCCACCGCATCTGGATGCACACTTCCCATGTGCCGAATAATGCGAATCCGCCTGATTGCGGTAACTCTCAACAATCTGGACTGCAATGTTTTTAGTGGTTTTACGCTTGAGTTCTCTGATAAACATGAGCACCTATATTTACACATATACGACATAAAAACCAAAATTCCAAAACTGATCACTACACACCAAAATCGCCGAAAAACCGCCCGAAAAGCTATATAAATAAGGGGTTTAAAATCTCAAAAATCTGAAACCGTCGAAGTCGGGCCAAGTGAAAGCGAAAACAGAAGAACTGCAGAACGAATGCGGCACATCAACACAGCCGTAGATTGTCCAATAAGGCGTATACGTTGAAACGTGAAGATCAAGACTATGTCCAAGTCTGCTAAGGGCACGGTTGAGAACCCTGTAAGAATGTGAAGGCCAAGGCAGGGTTAAACCGCGTCATTGGATGGGGACGGTTTAATACGTATTGCGATTACAAGTTTGGTAACGTGATTCTTGTAGATCCGAAGTATACCAGTCAACGCTGTAACCAGTGTGGACATGTGGATAAAAATAACCGCAAGACGCAAAGTAGATTCAGGTGTATGGCATGTGGCCATCAGACATCAATGCTTCTGCGAATGTATACAGCCTCCGGGATTGGGGCATCTGCACGTGGAGGAGCGTTCTCGTTAGAGACTCCTATCCTGACTTCAAAGTTTCAGATTTGAAAGTCCTATCAAATATAGGAATTCTGAAAAAAACTGAACACTACACACCAAAACCGCCCGAAAAGTTATATAAATAAGGGGTTTAAAATCTCAAAAATCTGAAACCGTCAAAGTCGGGATAATCAATACTCTATTCCCCGATAGGTGAAACAGTTTTGATCCGAGTTGTTAGAAGCCTTTTTAACAGGCATGGTATCAAGTACAGATTGATGTGATGGTAAGCAATAGGGTAGATTCACTGTCTATCCTATTGTGTCTGTTAAACCCGCCCCAACCAGAAGAGTTCCATCTTTTGTTACATTCGAGATATAATTCCCCATAGAATCTCGGTCACGTAATCAGACTTCGGTTGGGTGGGCATAGGGAAATTCCATTCGTTCACGTGCATAGTTAGAGATCAACCAACCACGCATAGATGGTATCGGAATATTATAGACTTCATCTTGGCTGTGGAAGATTCCACGCTCTACTACTCTCTTAAACAGGCTACTCACTTTGTCTTGATCACCGTACTCCTGCAATAAAATTGACTCAATATCCTGCTTATCAATCCCTTTTTCAGGAGGAATGTTTTGTATCAATTTTGCCAAAATACAGCGTTCTTTGCCACTGATTCCTTTTGCACGCTGTTTGTAATATGCCTCCCGTCTTTCATCTCCCACTTGATACACAATGTCCAGACCTTCTGTGGTCATCTCCCCACGATCATTCTGAATCTGCTTGGCTGCAGCATCTCCATACGCCGTAATATGCTGAGGCCAACCATGTGTTTTCTGGGCTATCTCATCCATCCATGGACCAGGATCTCCCTTAGCGCCTCCCTCTTTGATAAGCCAATCCTTGATGACCGCAGACTCTGCTACTTTGTCTAACGCGCCTAATTCTACAAAACACCCTCCCTTAAACCTAGAAACTCCATGCAAACGAAAAGATTCTTCTGTCTGTCCCAATCCAGCAGCGAGTAAAATCACTGGATAGGGGAATTTACCGTTATGGATCCTCTTTAATGTTGATGTTACCTGAATCTTCTTATCTGGGATATTTTCAAAATCGCCAACATGTTGAGCTTCATCCAGAATTAAAAGCAACCCGCGTCTAGGATTGATTTTCTCAAGCACATGGGAAACACTCGCCGCTCCTGCAACTTCTTCAAGATGCTCTACACCCAACAACTTGAGATCGGCTCTGATGGAAGTCTGTTTGCTTGAAACATAAGGTTTTCCGAGGGTTTGTGTCATATGGACAGGATTATACAAGTCATCAAAATTTATTTCAACGACACCCCATCGTTTTTTTAAGGCATCCAGAGCCATTTCCTCCAATAAGGCCGTCTTGCCCGAGCCTGGCCCTCCCTGAATCAGCATCGTTGTTCTAGCCTCCTTTCTCCTCAGTGCAAGTCTCAAAAGATCATTGAAATCATACCGGATTTGTGTCCGTCCATGAAAATATGTCGCAACTCCACGGTCAACGTAAATATTTGACCTGTGAGAGTCCTCTGGATGCATAAAATCAGACATGATGAGAAAATATGATGTGAAACACCATTGGACACAATTTAGGCTTCTATGGTTCCGAAATTGCTAAATCCTTGCAATCAGGATCCATAACACGTACCGTATAGAACTACAATACCATCATAGGCGCTCAAGTCAAAATACAAAGGTGTTCAATCGAAAATGGGGTTTAAGAACCTTTCTTACTCCGAAATCAATTTTAACTCTGTCTCTGCGGTCTGGAGGTAAATCGAGAGAGCTTAACGCTCATCTTCGAACCCCGCTCAGGTAAGGAGGAGGAATCAACTGAGGCGAGGAGGGGAGGTAGACTCGCTCCCGGCCATAGTTCTCGAGCAGCCAAGTCTGCATGGACGGGATCGGGATGCTGTAGGCTCCATCATGGCTGTGTAGAACGCCCTTCTCCGTTGCTCGACGAAACAAATCCTTTGCCTTATCTGGGCCCAGATACCGTGACAAAAACTCTTCGGTATCTTCTCTGTCCAGCTGATCTGCAGGGGCAACGTTTATGAGTAGCCCTGCCAAACTGGAACGTTCTTTTCGACTAATGTTTTCCGTAAGTTGCTTGTAGTATGCTTCCCGTCTCTTTGCTCCCACTCGGTGGACGGTGTCTAGTCCAGCAGAGGTCATCTCCCCATGATCGTGCTGGATTTGCCTGGCGGCAGCATCGCCATACGCGGTAAAATGCTGAGGCCACCCATGCGTTTTCTGGGCAATCGCATCCATCCACACCGTAGGATCGCTCTTGGCTCCCCCTTCCTTGGTTAGCCAATCCCGAATCACCGCCCGTTCAGACTCATTTCCCAATGCACCCAATTCCACAAAACAACCTCCCTTGAATCTTGAAACTCCTAACTTACCGAAAGAGGCTTTGGACATCCCTAATCCCGCCGCTAGCAAGATGACGGGATGGGGTAATTTACCATTATGGAGCCGGTTCAATGTTGATGCCACTGCAGACTCATTTGAGGTATCGAAGAAACGACCAACATATTGGGCTTCATCCAAAATCAAGAGAATCCCTTTTTTAGGATTCATCTTTTCAAGCACCCGAGACACGCTTGAATCTCCTGCTACTTCTTTACTATGCTCGGTGCCCACTACCTTCACATCCGTTCCAAAGGCGTCCTGTTTGCTTGAAACATAAGGTTTTCCAAGAGTTTGTGCCATCTGGGCGGGATTGTGCAAGTCATCATAATTGATTTCAAAGACATCCCATTGATCTTCTAAGGCATCCAAAGCCATTTCCTCCAGCAAGGCCGTCTTACCTGCACCAGGAGGGCCCTGAATCAAGATCGTTGTTCTGGCATCATTTTCCGTCAGTGCCAGTCTCAAAAGGTCATTGAAATCATATAGAATCCGCGTCCGCCCATAGAAATATCTCGCAGGACCTCGGTCAGGAACAATATTTGAATGCTGAGAGGCTTCTGAGTATGTAAACTCTGGCATAACTGAGGAAATAGGCTTGGAATACCAGTTTGACACAATTTAGGCTTCTATGGTTCCGAAATTGCTAAATCCTTGCAATCAGGATTCATAACACGTACCGTACAGAACTGCAATACCATCAAAGGCGCTCAAGTCAAAATACAAAGGTGTTCAATCGAAAATGGGGTTTAAGAACCTTTCTTACTCCGAAATCAATTTTAACTCTGTCTCTGCGCGTCTGAAGGCAAATATGAAATCGTTACAGAGTCGTTACCGATGGGGAAGTAGGAAGACGCATTGCATGTGGTTCAACCTGTTATGTCCGATCAGCTTCATTACCGCCTTAAAGATGGAACCATTCTATGTGGTGCCTTAGACAGGTCTGATTACAAGATCTGGATAAAGTGTTGTGTGAAAGGATGTCCAACTTGGATTCAAATTCCAGACGGAGCTGTGCAAGGGTGGTGCTGGAAATGTACACCACGAAATACAAGGACGTGGCGTGATTTGCATCTTCAAAGACTGAAAGCATCTGCAGAAAAACGACATGCCGAGTGGGTGAAATATAATACCCGCTGGAGATACCAAAAATCCCAACTTCAGAACCGATAAAATGTGAGGCTAAAAGTGCCATGAAATTATGCTCAAAAAGTCACGGCTAAAATGGCTCCACTGAATGAAGAATTTTAGAGCAAGATCACACATTTTCCTTACCTGCCAAATTCACCAAAATCAGGGGTGTGGACAGAAGTAGGGGGGTGTGGACAAAATTTTTTACCGGAGGAGAGGTGTTTTTTTAGCCTAAATTTGAGGGATTTGGGAGTCCCTTATTTTTGAATTTATAGGAACAGTTTAGAAGGGCAAAAACGCGTGCTCTTTTATCGTTTCAAGATCAGGCTAAAACAGAAGGAAAAAATTATCAGATATTCCCTAGTAATTTGTTGGATTGTTTCGCTTTCAGGGCGCATCCACGGAACCCACGCACACGTTTATCACGATGACCAATATGGTCATAGGCCATGTTCAGTTGTTTCTGTAATACGACATTTTTCATTTCCGTGGTAAATGCATTAGTTTGCAATACACCTTTGTAATTGTTCTCCTTCATAAAGGACTTATAACTGGCATACAAGTCTTTAGTGGACACGCCTCCATACTCTGGGCCTATATGCAGACAATCTTCAATCCATCCTGTACACGATTCATGCTCAGTAGAAGTTCTGTACTTTTTGTATCCACATGTGTGCAAACCGTGAACTGATTACCGCGTAATTTGACTGCGCGATACATTGATCCTGACTTCAACGGTTTCAGATTTGAAAGCCCTATCAAATATAGGAATTATGAAAAAACTGAACACTACCAGCCCCCTTATTTCAGGGGGAAACGATGAAAATCAAGACCGATTGGGGGTCTTTTAGGTGCTCGTCCCAGTAGCACGGTCTCACGCTGTATCTTCAGTCTGATAGAGGCGTGCTCCCGCATCGGTGACCTTGGATGGAAGCAGATAGTCGGCTTGATCATAGAGGTTTCTACCGTGCTCAGTTCTGCTAAAATCTGTCCCTCACTCAGACGCTGTTTCCCTCCAAACCTTGCGTTGTACCGGTGTCGTAGAATCCGTAATAGGGCAAAGGCGACAAAACAAATGGCCAGATGTGCGCGGACCCGACGTTCTTTCCAGTGAAAGACAGGGCGAACGGCCATGGTGTGCTTCATCACGCGGAATCCTTCTTCAATCCGCCATAACTCCCCATAATACTGATAGATTCGCTCGGGGGACGGATCCTCTAAACTCGTCCAGACACCATGTAACCCATCAAACTTCTTGTCTTTTTCAATCGCGGCCTCAGTGACGCCATCTTGCTCTATATGAAGAAAACGCCCTGCGCGCCCCGTCCCTTTGACTCCCTGGTTCTTGACGTTCTCAATCGCCTTGTCCCGTAACTTCACATCCCGTGCGGCTTTTTTCGGACAATATCGTAGAATCAGACGCCGACCTGCAAGTGTGTGCTCGCGGACCTTACGCCCCGTTGGTAGGATCTTCCACGACGTATCTTGGCCTGCGTCTGTACTTTGTTCAACGATCGTAAGCGCGCCGCCACCACATAATCACAGTTCCAACTTCTGAGTAAGGCTAAATTATCTTTACTCAACGTCCCGGCCACCACAATCATCTGATCCAAATCAAACCGCTCACGGAGCTTGTCATGGCGGATTCCAGCGTCTTTACATCGGTGGTATTGCCAGCTCATAGGCCACTGGAAGCCCTCCTTTGGTTTGAATCTACGCTACCTGAACCCTTTGTGGCTTTCCTATATCCCTTCTTACGCAGCTCATCTGAATTCTCGCTGGCAAAACTTAGCGTTGTAACATCAAAAAGAGCACCGTTAACTTTCCCCCAAGCAGTCCCAACGTTTGATCTGATACATGCTGCTTGAACGCCATCATCGGTGACCGCATCCATCATCCTGTAAAACTTCTCCACCCCCGCATCCTTAGACATCTTTCGGCTATGGCCCAGTTTACTCTCCCCAGGTGTGGCCAAACGCAGTAACACCGCCTGCAAGCGTCGCGCCATAAAGAATCAAATACCTCTGCAAACCCACATCTGATCACCTCATGAAAGCCCAAACATATCCGTCGTATCTCATGAAGCTTCCGCGCATCACCAGAGCCTTACCCTCGCGTTTCTTCTTTCTGGCCGCCACCACCTCATCCACATACGACTCTGCGGGAAATGAATGTGGGATGGCGCGTCTCTTGGATCCGCGCCAGTTCCAGGTAGGCGATTTTGACCAGTCTATCCACCGCATCTGGATGCACACTTCCCATGTGCCGAACCATGCGAATCCGCCTGATTGCGGTAACTCTCAACAATCTGGACTGCAATGTTTTTAGTGGTTTTACGCTTGAGTTCTCTGATAAACACGAACACCTACATTTACACATATACGACATAAAAACCAAAACTGATACTCACACCAAATCCACCCGAAAAGCTATATAGTGCCTGACAATAAACTCTAATTTTGGGATAGCATAGGATCGCAAGGGCTATATTTTACAAGTACTTACCGGTAGTTTGCTTGTTCATTTTGCGGTTATTTTAGGCGTTGAAGATTTTTCATGAAAAATTCGAAACTTTTCCTGTGGCGGTGGATATCACTGTATTTATAGGACTTTTCTGGGGTTTTTCTTTCTGAATTGATCAAGATTTGAAAAATCTTCACCGTTCATTTAATCACATCATTGACCATGCGCGCACAATTTGACACTGAACCGACACTGGGGATGAACGCAATTGAGGATCTTTTCGTAGATCCTAATTCCAGAGACGATATTCCCCGAATGATCTTAGCATTGCAGTCCATCTGGATGAATTGTGATCTTCGGGATCAGATTGTAACCTACCTCCAGAAGGTAATTGGAGAGGGCACGGATCAGAGCGTGGGGCGACCTGGGCTAAATTACTGGCGCATCTTCGTGCTCGCGGTATTGAAGTACGGATTGGATTGCGACTTTGACCGATTGACAGAACTGGCCAATAAACACAGCGATATCCGCATCTTGTTACAAAATGATACGAGTGATTTTGGTCATGAGTCCTTGTATCGTGTGCAGACGATTATCAACAATGTAAGTCTGATCACCGATGACATTTGGTTGACCCTCAATCGGATGATTGTGGATCATGGATTAGAGGTCTTTGGAGTTGCGTCCGATGCTCGCGGACGGATTCGTATGTGGTGGAAACTCATGTTGAGACGCCCCATGATGTGCGGTTATTACGCGATTCAATCATTCTGGCCATGCAGCTTGCTTCAAGGGCCTGGGAGGACTTCAATTTAGGGGCGTACGACATTGCAGGATGGCGTCAGTTAAAGCATTTGATCATTACGGTTAACAATGCCTATTTGGAGATCAACACCACCAAAAAACATGAGACGAATCCAGAGCTGGTCTTAGCCTTGATTTGTTACTATCGGATTCAGAAGTGTAACTGGTCTTGGATAAGATCAAAGTTCAAGTCGGATTGCGCCATTAGAAAAGGCGATTGAGCAGTTCAATCGGTTGGTAGATTTGGTTCATCGTCGTGTGATAGAGGGGGAAAAGATTCCCAATGCAGAGAAGTTATTATCGCCGAGCATACGCGTTGGATTGTCAAGGGGAAGGCCATGCCCAATCAGGTAGAATTGGGGGTGCCCGTCGCGAATGTCAACATGGTTGATTCTGGGATGGGAGATCATGTGGACGCAATCAGATGTAGATATGACCATTGAGATCGCCACCAAGTATAGGACAGAGTTTGAAAACCTTGTATCCATGAGTTTTGATCGCGGATTTTGGTCGCCTCAGAATTTTGAGGCATTAAGCGCTCTGGGTATAGAGGTCATTCTTCCCAAAAAGGGCTATAAGAACAAGATAGAGCGCGAGCGAGAATCGGCGGAAGAGTTTCGGCGAAAACGTCGGCAGCATGCGCAGATTGAGTCCTGTATTAATTCTGGCATGGTGGTGCACGTATTCGTACCAAAGGAGGTAAGGCAGGGTTTGCGCGAAGCATCGGTGCAAGTGTGGTCGCCACGAATTTGTGCCGAATCGGGAAGGTGTTAATGGCCCGACACCGAGAGTCGTTTCGCCAAGCGGCGTAAATTACTCTTCATTGAGTCACAAAAAAAATACTCCACCATTGGAGGTGGGAAAGGTGCGTCCGTGCGGCAGAGATTTTAGGCAAAATCAGTGGCCTATACACTGAATTTGGATCAAATATAGGTGAGGTGTGCAGATCGGTGAAACAGATCAAAAATTTCGCGACTAAAATCGGTGAGTCTGCCTAGCAGTTAATAAAAAATTCGTATATTAAGCCCCGTAAAAAATTGTGACTCCCCAAAGTAGGGGTTTTTTGTCAGGCACTATATAAATAAGGGGTTTAAAATCTCAAAAATCTGAAACCGTCGAAGTCGGATCTGCGAATGTATTACAGGCCTCCGTGATTGGGGCATCTGCACATGGAGGAGTGTTCTCGTTAGAGACTCCTATGAGCCGTTAAATGGATACGAAAAAGGTAGCCGTCAAATAGATGGGTTACTCACGTATATAATTCCCAAATTAAGGGTGTGAAGATGACGAAGAGTTTTCAGAGCTTCACTTAACTCATTAAACTGAGGTCATGGTATCAAGTCTAATAGCGACGTGGGTAAATGGGGAGGCGATCAATGCCTAGAAACATGAAGAAACGAACATCTCCGCCACGCAGAATAGCTTCGTACACGACCTCTTTTGTCCTGTAATCAATTTCAATTGTTTTTCCATTGATACCGTATTCATGATTGTTACCAGGCATAAAGGCGACGGTATTTTCCTCATAATGAAAATCAACGGCCGATGCTGCACTAGCGTAGGTTGAGCGGCCGCGTTCACGGCCATATTCCCAGACCTGCTGAATTGTCATCGCATCCTCATCAATTTGATATTCAACCGCCCGACTGAATGGGGAATCTATGGAATAATTTCTCCGATCCCCGTTATCAAATAAAAACAAGGTTCCTTGTTGGGTTAACATGGGTGAATGCTGATGCCATGCCCACGAGAATTCCGAATGATCAGTATACCCACCAACAACGCGGAGATCAGTAATAGGGCGCGCATTTGCATCCACAGGCTGAAGAAGCTTGGTCTTTAAATCTGTCCCGTTTCCAGATTGTCCCCAGCCTCGGTGGGGCGCCAAAATCCAAACCACCTCATTGTTGCGAGTGAGTTTCACAGTCCCTTGAAAACGTCCTGAAACGATAATTTCATCCTTCTCCTGATCATAAGCAAGACCGTTTCCATGAAACCAATCAGATGGATTGCTATGCAAAATGAGGCGACGTGAGTCTAGGGACTCCCTGAGATCCCACACAGTTACGATCATACCAGTTTCTCGATCAATTTCTATGACATGATCTTCTCTGGTACTGAGTCCTTTTTTATTCACAGTTACTAAAAAATTTCCGTTTGGAAGTTCAATAACATAATGATGAAAGGAGAACCCAGGCATAGGCCACTTATTCATTATTCTGCCCAACATGTCCATCTCATATATGTGACTGGTACCCCAATCGCCAAAGTATAGATTCCCATTTTGGAGACGCGCCACTATCATATGATAAAATAAGTTGAATAGAGCTGGGTGCGTATCCAAATTAGCATACCATCGAATATGTCCATACTGATGAAACATGAATTGGAGTTGGGGTAGTTGAGGATTCTGACTTCCCCAGTAACTCACCAAGTTCATACCAGGTTTTTTTCTTCCTGTGTTAACCTGAACATCAATGGTTGGCAGCTCTGGCATTAGCGGTGGCGTTTCGATCGTACGGATTTTCTGGCCCAGTAGCTGGTTCACATGATCATAGAATCGAATTTGTACATGATTTGGTGCGATGCATAGAGACCAAGTACAGGTAGAGTAAATGACGTATCAATTTTTTCAAAGCGATGGATAAGATTGTCTTCACCATCGTAAGGGCTTACAACTTCAAGTTCAACTTGGACAGGTTGGGCGGTTCGCAGTGTGAGCTCCGCTGCCAGAGGAGTATAGCCCGTCGGATTTAGGATTAGTGTCTCACTGGTGATCAAATGTTTTAATTGTTTCACGGTCGGGTTTTGATCTATCGGAGCGCTATCACAGCCAAAAAGGAGCCAGAGAACAAATGCGGTGAAAAAAATGGGTAGCACCTCTACGATTCCGCGATGTTCGTTGTCAATTGAAGTAGCGATGGATCTGGTATTCATGACTTGCAAAAGAGATGAATAAAGCAATAGGAATCATATTGAAAATCAAAGGATACAGCATCTACAGGTATGGAATCTATAATGCCATATCTTTTTCCATTTCGGGCTTCAATCATGAATCGTAGCGGGGATAAATTTTAGTGAGTCTAAACTGGGGCTTTCTGTGATGCCATGTATAGAAATTTACAAAATTTTTGTATCAATAAGAAAATCCTATTGATCGTGACTCATTTGAGAGATCAATTGAGGCAGTCGTCTCTCAATTTATGGTTGAGGTGAATCTAGAAATTAATGCACCATCTAGGTGATTTCAGCAGATTTTTGGGAGGCTATTGAAGATCAAATACCCGTAGGACCGCTTACTACGGTGCGGGAAGGAGTCATGTACGTGATCATTGTCAAGTTCAGAAAAGTATTTATGAAAAAGCAAAAATATTGACTAATCCAAAGAAGTCAGTAAACTATTTCATCATGATCAACGCAGATAACACGCCTATTCTTGGCGATGAAGATACTCAACAGTTGTGGAATTATTTCAACAACTTGCCAAGAGAGTCAAGAGTTGTGATGCTACTACTATGAAGGATTGGTCAACGCAGAGGAAGAGTTACTGATGCCCCAAGGAGAATGTTGACTGGCTTCTCCGCAAGTAAATGGGCATCATCGGTTACGATTACATGTCCATTCTTTGAGAATCACCTAATAGAATTGAATTCCATGAGGAGGAAGAGGTCAGCAGACCACACTGAGACTGAGTAGTTTCGTTTCAAATCATAGAAAAGGGCTCCGTCAATGCGTTGAAAAGATCCCGCTGGAGATTTGTTGTATCTTTGAACGATTGATCAGAGTTCATCGGTGCTCGTTATCATCCACCGCGTTTCATATCTATGAATTTGTGGCAACAAGTATTTGATCGGTGATACTTTTTAGAATTATGATTGTAAATGAAATCAATTAAGTTGACACCGTGTAATTGATGTATATCTTAGTATATTGGATGAGGTTTTTGAGGTATCATATCTGGCTTATCCAAAATCAAAACGCTTCTGAGAATCACAGATGGACGAGAATTTATTCCCGTTGGTTCAGTGTTGTGAGATGTGGTCTGTTGGAATAAAAGAATTTTCTTAAATTTGGTTTATAGAGCGTTTTCAACTTCTGTGCAACGAATGTTAAATTATCAACAGATCAGAAAATTATATTGATGACCGTAAACTCCGCCACGACTTCACGAATGGATGCATTATCTTCTGATCATGCATCAGTTCTAATTCAAATTTTAGCCATTAGTTTATTTGCAGTTGCAACAGCAGTAGGTGCCCAAATTCGGATCTACCTCTGGGAGGTTCCAATTACCTTACAGACGTTGTTTGTCTATGGCAGTGGGCTAGTACTTGGTGCTCGCAATGGGTTCTTATCTATGGTACTCTACTTATGCTTAGGAATGGTTTTTCCAGTTTATGCAGGAACGGGTCACGGGTTGACGTATCTGATGTCTGCTACGAGCACTGGCTATCTCTTAGGAATGCCCGTATCAGCATTTGTAATTGGTAGGATTGCTGGGCATGCATCAAGTTTTTTTCGCGGCGTATTCGCGCTTTTCGTTGGCTCAATCTTGCTGTTCACATGTGGAGTCATTTGGTTGCATTTCGCGGCTATGCATGTTGACTGGTGGTATTCCATTGAGATCGGATGGCTTCGATTTATTGGGTTTGACGTTGCAAAAATTTTGACGGTTTCCCTCGTTTATGGTGGTCTGCGCCGCTGGATTTGATGCACCCTTGAATGATCCGTACAAGGCTTGTCATATCGTTAAGTCTTTTGCTGATATTGACTGACGTTTCAGCCCAGAGTAGTATTTTAGTTCTTCCAGAGGTTCAAGCCACAGCGAAGGCGGGCTTAGAATCTCTGTATGATTTTCGGTTTGCGGAAGCCGACTCCCTGTTTCAGATCATCACTGTGCAGTACTCGGATCATCCTATCGGACCATTTTTAGAGGCCTTAACTTTATGGTGGACGATTTTACTGAACTTAAATGATACAAGCCGAGATCAATATTTTTACGCTGCCATGGATGAGGTCATTGATAGATCTGATGTACGGCTTAACCGAAACGATAATGATTTTGACGCAATCTTCTTCAAGGGGATGGCTCTGGGTTTTAGGGGGCGGTTGCGATCTAACCGTCGAGACTGGATTCGGTCAGCCGCTGATGGGAGGCGCGCTATGGGTTATGTGTTAGATGTTGCAGATGCAGATTCAACGAACGATGATTATATCTTAGGGCGGGCGCTTTATCGGTATTACGCAGCATTGATTCCCAGCCGATATCCATTCCTGCGTCCAATTACAGCATTTTTACCTCCTGGAGACCGTCAGGGTGGGCTGGACGAGCTTCATCAAACGGCTAGAAATGGATATTACTTCCAGACCGAAGCGATGTATTTTCTTGTTCAGATCAATTATCTATATGAGAAAAACTTTCAGGATTGTGTTCAGCAAATATCATGGCTTCGTACTCGATATCCTAGAAATTCTTTTTTCCATACCTTAGAAGGCCGTATCTATGCAAGTTGGCATCAGTGGCAGGTATCAGATGCTGTGTTTGAAGATGTTCTGAAGCGCTATAAAGCCCAGGAAACAGGCTATACACCATCAATGGCAGAGCAGGCGCTTTACTTTCTCGCTAGATCCCATATCACTCGCGGTGAAGCAGAGGAGGCCTTGATTGATCTCTTATCTCTTGAGGCACTGACAGCAAGATTAGACAGTGACAGCTACTTTAAGGTAGCAGGGCGACTCAATCAGGGAATTGCTTATGATTTGTTGGGACAGCGTCAACGAGCAATTGCACGCTATGAAGAAGTTTTAAGGATGAAACGCTGGGGATCAAGCCAAACCAATGCGCGTCAATACCTCAAGACGCCCTACACTGGAATTTAATTCTATGTAATTTTCAGATTTACGATATTTCCAGAGAATTTTTGACTGAGATCAAGGAGATTGTTTGTCAGAAAGATGGTTCTGTTTGATGAACCGGCCACACAGAAGAGATAATATCAGGGGGCTCTCGTAGCGGGTTCCGAATAATCCAATACGCTTGATCCAAAATGTCATGCAGATTGACGATGAGCCGAATTGTTTTCTGTTGACACCATTATTTCCCCAACCGAGTCAGATATTTTGCCGTATCTTGTACCATGAATCAATCTGGGAATACATGAGTTTTGATTTCATTGAGAATCGAGATCCCGCCCAATATTTTCACGGGCGCACAGAGATTATTGACACTTTTACTAGAGCGCTTGATCACTATCAGCGCAATAGGGCTGGAACCACATTTTTAATTCAGGGCGCATCTGGTGTGGGAAAGACCGCATTACTTCATGAGTTCAAAAAGCGAGCAGTAAAGAAGTGGAAAATCGCTGATATTTATCCAAATGCCCTGTGGAGTCCTGATGTTCTGCTAGATTGTCTTGGCAAGAGCAGATGGCAAATTGCTAGTTGGAGTGGGGAAACTGAGGTGGAAACAAGCAATCTCGGACATGCTAGCCTTGCTTTAGATGCTAGACCCACCACCTCCACAATGATGAAAATTTTACGGAATGGCACTAAGCCCCTTTTGCTTATCTTAGACGAAGCCCAGAATTTGGGGATAGAAGGTGTGGTGCCAAAAGAGATGCGGGGGGGAGTTACAGGTCTACTTGACAAAATACACAATGGTAAATTAGGAAGACCGGTCATGCTACTGGCGGCAGGGTTGGGCACGACCGAGTTTGCTTTTGACTTACTGGGCATATCACGATTTGAAGGAGAATCTTTAATTAATCTGAGGCGATTGGATAAAGATTCAGAATATAAAGTGATCCGAGATTGGCTCACGGAAGCAGGTGGAGCGATAGATGATCCAACTCCATGGATTGAGTCCATCTCTGAGCAAACGCATGGATGGCCACAGCATATTATTTCCTATGTTAAGCCTGCTGCGAGTTATCTTAAGTCCAACAGCCACCGCATGACGAATGAGGGCTTGCGGTTTATACTTGAAAAGGGCAATGAGTTTCGCATAAACTACTATGAAATCCGCGCGCAGGAGTTCAGCCTGAAGCAAAGACGGGTCATCGCTTCGTTTATTCCCGATCTTCAACAGAGTGGATATTTAGAGGAGGAAAATATTATGGATGTACTGACGCCTAAGTATGGAGAAGAAAAATCCGAAAAGTTCTTTGACGACATGCTTCACAGTGGAATACTCTCCCACAAACCTGGAGGTGTTTATGATGTGCCGATTCCCTCCATGCAGACGTGGTTGGTTGAGGAGTATGGCAGAGAGCAGATAAAAATGATAGAGATAGAGGATGAATCGTCTAAGATGAGGAGTGAGTCCCTAAACCAAGAAAAAGACTCTTCAGAGTGGAGTCGTTGAGCGGTAACGCTACTGTATGATCAACGAAGATGAAGTTTCCATCGTTTTGCGTGCATCTAACCATTTAACCAACCCATAAACATCATGCGTTCTGATTTCATTGAGGATCGAGGTCCAGCTGAATATTTTCACGGGAGGCAAGAAATTATTGACACTTTTACCAGCGTACTTAAACGCTATCGCGCAAAAAAAGGGGGCACCACATTCTTGGTTCAAGGTGCACCTGGCGCGGGTAAGACCGCGTTACTTGATGTGCTTTCCGAGAAGGCGCGGGGCGAGAAATGGGCAGTCGCCACAATAAATCTCAAGGATTTGCACAACCCAGCATCTATGGCGCAATCTCTGGATAAATCGTACAACATTGACAAGCAGGTGGCACTCAGTTATGGAGTAGAGTTTCTTGGGCGCGCTCATGTTAAACGCATACAAGGGAGTGCAAGTTCTGAGGACATTCTTAGGAATTTTGCCCCAAGGCGCGGACTCATACTGGTCCTTGATGAAGCGCAGTATCTGGGTAATCTTAACGATACTCCCACAGAGAAACATTTGGTAAGAGACACGTTGGACATGATTCATAACGGGGGATTCGGGAAGCCAATCATGCTTCTCGCCGCTGGACTTGGAACGACCGAGTCTGCTTTTAACTCACTGGGAATATCACGATTTGCCAGAAATTGCATAGTAGGCTTGGGTCCATTGGACAGGGAATCTGAGCGAGCGGCGATTCGTGACTGGATCGTAAAAGAAGGTGCTGCCAAGGGGAATCCTGATCCATGGATTGATGCGATTGCCAAGGAGACGCATGGATGGCCACAACACATCATCTCCTATATTGAACCCGCAGTGAGATATTTGGAGTCCAACAACCGTCAAATGACGGATGAGGGCTTACGGATTGTACTTGAAAAGGGGGCAGAGTTTCGACTTCAGTATTACAGACAGCGCGCTCGCGGCATTGATAAGAGGAAACGACAAGTTCTTGCAAAAACATTCAGTAATAGTCCATTAGGGGAAACCATGGAGATTGATGACATCAAATCTTCGTTTGAGCAAGAGTATTCCAAAGAAGAAGCAGACAATCTCTTTGATAAAGCACTCAAGAAAGGAATCATTGATGAGCGAGACGACGGGGACTATGGTATTCCGATTCCTTCAATGCAGGCTTGGCTGATTGAGGAGTATGGCCGAGAACAGGTTGACATACCTGAGATAGCGAATGAGTCTCCAAAACAAGAAAAAGACGCATCAAAGTGGAGTCGTGAGCGGTAACGCTACGGTATGATCAACGAAGATGAAGTTTCCATCGTTTTGTGTGCATTTAATCAATCCAGAAATACCATGAGTTCTGATTTCATTGAGGATCGAGGTCCAGCTGAATATTTTCACGGGAGGCAGGAAATTATTGACACGTTTACCAGAGCGCTTAAACGCTATTGCGAAAAAAAAAGGGGGACCACCTTCCTAATACAAGGCGCACCAGGCGCTGGGAAGACCGCACTTCTTGATAAACTTAGACTGGTTGCTGAGGACCAAAAATGGAAAACTGCCGAAATTGGTCCTGCCGCTCTTTGGGATGTGAAGGCTCTCCGCGAATCCATTCCAGATAGGAATATACTAAAAAAGCTTAGTGGAAAGGTGAACGCAGGTCTACCAGAGGGTGGGAGCATTGAAATAAGTGTGAAAGATTCTGTCGAGACCATCAAAAAAGTCCTTAAGTCTGGCAGAAAACCTTTATTGCTCATCTTAGACGAAGCCCAGCATTTGGGGATAGAAGGTGTGGTGCCTACTGAGGTTCGGGGGGTGGTTACAGGTGTGCTTGACGAAATTCATAATGGTAAATTGGGAAGACCGGTCGTGCTACTGGCGGCAGGGTTGGGCTTGACCGAGTCTGCTTTTAACTCACTGGGAATATCACGATTTGCCAGAAATTGCATAGTAGGCTTGGGTCCATTGGACAGGGAATCTGAGCGAGCGGCGATTCGTGACTGGATCGTAAAAGAAGGTGCTGCCAAGGGGAATCCTGATCCATGGATTGATGCGATTGCCAAGGAGACGCATGGATGGCCACAACACATCATCTCCTATATTGAACCCGCAGTGAGATATTTGGAGTCCAACAACCGTCAAATGACGGATGAGGGCTTACGGATTGTACTTGAAAAGGGGGCAGAGTTTCGACTTCAGTATTACAGACAGCGCGCTCGCGGCATTGATAAGAGGAAACGACAAGTTCTTGCAAAAACATTCAGTAATAGTCCATTAGGGGAAACCATGGAGATTGATGACATCAAATCTTCGTTTGAGCAAGAGTATTCCAAAGAAGAAGCAGACAATCTCTTTGATAAAGCACTCAAGAAAGGAATCATTGATGAGCGAGACGACGGGGACTATGGTATTCCGATTCCTTCAATGCAGGCTTGGCTGATTGAGGAGTATGGCCGAGAACAGGTTGACATACCTGAGATAGCGAATGAGTCTCCAAAACAAGAAAAAGACGCATCAAAGTGGAGTCGTGAGCGGTAACGCTACGGTATGATCAACGAAGATGAAGTTTCCATCGTTTTGCGTGCATTTAATCAATCCAGAAACATCATGAGTTCTGATTTCATTGAGGATCGAGGTCCAGCCGAATATTTTCACGGGAGGCAAGAAATTATTGACACGTTTACCAGCGCCCTTAAACGCTATCGCGGCAAAAAAAGGGGGACCACATTCCTGATACAAGGTGCACCAGGCGCAGGTAAGACCGCGTTACTTGCCAAGCTTTCTGAGAAGGCGCAGGGCGACAAATGGAAAATTGCTGAAATTGGTCCTGCCGCTCTTTGGGATGTGAAGGCCCTCCGCGAATCCATTCCAGATAGGAATCTACTAAAAAAGCTTAGTGGAAAGGTGAACGCAGGTCTACCAGAGGGTGGGAGCATTGAAATAAGGATGAAAGATTCTGTCGAGACCATCAAAAAAGTTCTTAAGTCTGGCAGAAAACCTTTATTGCTCATCTTAGACGAAGCCCAGCATTTGGGGATAGAAGGTGTGGTGCCTACTGAGGTTCGGGGGGTGGTTACAGGTGTGCTTGACGAAATTCATAATGGTAAATTGGGAAGACCGGTCGTGCTACTGGCGGCAGGGTTGGGCTTGACCGAGTCTGCTTTTAACTCACTGGGAATATCACGATTTGCCAGAAATTGCATAGTAGGCTTGGGTCCATTGGACAGGGAATCTGAGCGAGCGGCGATTCGTGACTGGATCGTAAAAGAAGGTGCTGCCAAGGGGAATCCTGATCCATGGATTGATGCGATTGCCAAGGAGACGCATGGATGGCCACAACACATCATCTCCTATATTGAACCCGCAGTGAGATATTTGGAGTCCAACAACCGTCAAATGACGGATGAGGGCTTACGGATTGTACTTGAAAAGGGGGCAGAGTTTCGACTTCAGTATTACAGACAGCGCGCTCGCGGCATTAGGAATGAGCAACGCCAATCTATAGCAAAGGCGATAGATGATATTCCATTAGGAGAGACCAAAACCTATAAGGAGATCATGTCTGTATTAATGCAAGAATACGATGAACAATTCGCAGAGGATCTTTTCAATAAAGCACTTAAGAAAGGAATCATTGACGAGCGGGACGATGGGCGTTACGGTGTACCGATTCCCTCCATGCAAACATGGCTGATTGAGGAGTATGGCAGAAAGCAGACTGACATGTCTGAGATAGAGGATGAGCTGTCTAAGGGGTGACGCAAGCCTCCAAATCAAGCAGGGACTCATCAAAATGAAGTGCTAGGTGGTAATGGCCGTCAGATCACCACAGAAAATGAAACCATTTACTCGGATCATTCCATTACCCAGTTGGTTCCCTATAAGTCAACAATATGCCACCTTGAACCTGAAATTCATCTGACAAATCATAGTTGATACTAAAAATTTTAGATTCTCGTACAGGTCGGTATCGGAGGTTGCGCGGGTACGCAGTCCCTCAATCATCACAACTCTTAAATGGTGGAACCACTGAGCGTCATCGCTAATGGTTGTCTGAGGTGACGACCCATCGTAATTGAACGCCTTGATATACTACTCTGCGATACATGTTTTTAGATGGAACTATACCCTTCAACAAGGATTCTGCTCAAATGATAGTAAATTGGCCACTCATCACGGTTCTTCAGCAACTGAGTATCGATTTGTATATTATGATTAATTGCCTACCTAAAAGCGGGTTATTTCGGATAAACAAGTTGGCTTAGAAACTGATTACCCCGTAGATACGTTTTCATCGGCCGTTGGGCCATAACTTGGTGGCAACGGAATTGAATTTATCCTGAGATATATTGATAGTTGCGCTCGGTGATGAATTAAATGGTTGATGCCATAGCGACGTAAGACAACTGATTTAGGCTCTGTAAAATATACGTGATCTCCAAAACGTAGTGTCCAAGATTCAGCCAACGTTTCAAGGGTTGTCTTATTGAGAGTCTGGCGTAATATAGATTCTTTTTCATCAAACGCCTCAAGCAGAGATTTTTGTGAGGTAGCTTCGGTTTTTATCCACGGCTCAAACATATCAATGCCATCCTCTTCTAGTGTGGTGACTTGCCACCATAGTAGATCAACGATATGAGAGGCTAACTGCCCCATAGACCAAGATTTTTCATGTGGCTTCCAGTCAAATTTATCATCTGGTACTCGGGATAACATTTCTCGTGTGACAGATAGTTCGTGATCAATGTCACCGAAAGCAAGGTCAAGAGGATTAATGGTCATCGTGTAGGGAGAAGTAATTTTAATCTTGAATTGAACATTTTGAATAGCATTTAGATTCACTGGCATTGCTATGCACTCATCGCAATTCAATATATGATGATCATAACCCATCTTACAGTGATACACTATCTCGCGGAAAATCCAAAGATGACTACGAGAAATCTATTGGTGACTAAACACCATAAATGATTCAATGAAGAGGGTTATGGGTATAAACAAGTCATCACGATTCTTTGGAGGTATTCATGGTCATTGGATGAGCCAAGCCCTGATGTTCTTCTGATGAGAATACATAAGGTCTGACTAATCCAATAGTCATAAATAATTTAAAATGAATAAAAAGAGGCATCACTTCACATTTCGGCCAACGGTTTCTGGCCCAATTGATTGGCAAGATATAGGTGAGTATACTGACATTATCTATGAGAAAGGTATTTTAGAGACGGATACCGAGGGGATTGCAAAGATCACGATCAATCGGCCAGAAGTACGTAATGCTTTTCGCCCTTTGACTGTTTCAGAAATGCAGGATGCCTTTGATAGGGCTAGAGATGACGCATCAATTGGAGTCATTATACTGACTGGTACAGGGCCTGATGCTTTCTGTTCTGGGGGTGATCAACGAATTCGTGGAGATCATGGTTATGCAGAGGAAAATTCTGGAACTCAGCGATTGAATGTATTAGATCTACAAAGGCAGATTAGAACATGCCCGAAACCTGTGATCGCAATGGTTGCAGGATGGGCTGTGGGTGGGGGCCATGTATTGCATGTAATTTGTGATCTGACTATCGCCGCAGATAATGCGAAGTTCATGCAGACGGGGCCAAAGGTTGGCTCGTTTGATGGGGGCTATGGAGCCAGCTACCTAGCGCGTCATGTAGGACAGAAGAAAGCACGCGAGATATGGTTTTTATGCCGCCCCTATGATGCTTCAGAGGCTTTGCAAATGGGATTAGTCAATACCGTTGTAGCGCTGAATGATCTTGAGCGAACAACTGTTCAGTGGTGCAGAGAGATTCTCATGAATTCTAATATTGCAATACGAATGCTCAAAGCTGGATTCAATGCAGATTGCGACGGGCAAGCAGGATTACAGGAACTGGCTGGGCATGCAACCATGTTATTTTATATGACCGAAGAGGGACAGGAAGGCAAGAATGCATATTTAGATAAACGTCCACCCAATTTTGACAAGGACGGATATAAACCATGAGTGAGCGCCGTCTCAATGTATGGATTTTAGCCTCACGCCCGAAGACACTTCCTGTAGCAATCGCACCGATCCTTGTCGCGTCAGCAATGGCATGGGAAGATGGAGAATTACATCTAGGTGCGCTCATTGCCTGTACAATTTGTGCACTACTGATTACCGTTGCTACAAACTTCTGCAACGATTATGCTGATTTTGCCCGAGGTGCTGATACAGATAATCGTAAAGGACCGACTCGGGTTACACAAGCTGGACTCATTGAGCCGCGTCATCTAAAAAGCGCCACAATCATTGTCTTCATTATGGCAAGCCTTATAGGGTATTATCTAATATACAGAGGCGGATTGCCCATCCTTATCATAGGCATTACCTCCATTATTGCAGGTATTCTCTATACAGCGGGACCCTGGCCTTATGGCTACAAAGGTCTAGGTGACATTTTTGTATTGATTTTCTTTGGCCCAGTTGCTGTTGGAGGAACATACTACGTACAAACGCTCTCAGTTCCATCTCACGTCATCATTGCGGGTCTAGCAACGGGGCTATTGGCAACGGCTATTTTGGTGATTAACAATATTCGTGACATAGAAGAGGATCGCATTGCGAATAAGAATACACTGGTTGTGAGGTTTGGAAAAAGATTTGGGATTTATCAATGGATGAGTTGTGTGACTATTGCAGGGTGTATGCCACTGTTACTGATTAATCTCAAGAGTGGGCATGTATGGGTAGCGCTCACTAGTGTGATTGTTATCCCTGCCTTGCTGATGCTTTTCAAGATGACCAAGGAACAGGACGCTTCACGATTGAATCCACTTTTGGGTCAAACTGCAGGACTACTACTTCTTCACAGCATCATTTTTTCAGTGGGTTGGATAGTATGAATATCCAGAATTTTTATAGTCTCAAGCGCGATTAAGGTCGGCGTGATTTTTTTTATTTGGTTTTTTGCTACTTCGTGCTCCAGAATGTCCTTGCCCACGATTCTGGCGGGGCTTGGGTTTTCTGACATCAGACAACTCAAATTCATAGATCAAATCATTTTCGAGAAGCACTTTAACCATACGAGAAAAGATATTGACACCGATGACTACGCCAATCCCATCAACAGTGTCAACTTTACTTCCTTTTCGGGGAAACCCTTTGAGAATCCGCATATACTGCTCTAGTTCATAATTCAAGCAGCATTTGAGTTGACCACAGCGCCCTGTGAGTCGCTCATCTTTGACGGGCATTTGCATTCTTTTGGCAGCATATGCAGAAACCGGCGGAATTTGGCGCATCCAGGAAGAACAACAGAGCTCACGGCCACATACCCCGATTCCGCCTACTCTGGAGGCCTCTTCGCGGGGATTTAATCGCAGAAATTCAACCCGCGACGAAAATCGCCGGCAGAGTTCGCTGATCACTGGTTTCAAGGTAACACGCGACGAGGTGGTATAGAAGATCGTAAGTCGTTTTCGATCAAATTGCCATTCTGTATCAATGAGTTTAATTGGAAGCTGTCTAAGGTTAATTGAGGCTTTTGCAACCCGAAGCGCCTCCTTTTCGTCTTGCTTATTCTGGTGATAGATTTTACGATCATTGGAAGATGCTATTCGGAGAATTTGCCCATAATTGGAATTATCACGCGCCCGGATATGTACGAGCTCACCAGTGAGGGCAACTTTTCCAAAATCTAATCCTCGCTGAGCAGAAACGACGATTTCATCTCCTGCACGGACAGGGAGATGACGTGTGTTTTGGTATACCTTTCTTCTACGAGCTTTGAATACGACTTCTACCAGATCACAGTGGTCACGATTTTCAACCTTACTAGACTCAGGGAGCCAATCAAAAATCTGGACAGATGGACAGCTATCACTGCATCCGCCGTAGCCCCCAAGCGAACCACCACTGCAACCACAAGAACCGTTTGAACCACACGACATAATCAACCAATTGAGTAAGGGATGAAAATCATGACTACGATGATTGGGCGATAACGTTCGTGTTATCCGTGTAAGCGGGTGGTTAGAGGCGTGTAGAGTTGGCCACTATAAGACGATCGCATCGCTTTTCCGAGGCTTAAAGATAAATTTATTAATAGAAGCGTTGTATTCACATTTGACTCGGATAGTTCAAGCGCTTCTTCAATAAGCTGGGACATGGCACTGAGGTCAGCATTCCGCAGATTGTGGCAAAACTTGGAAATTTCCGTTTTCTGATCAAGATTTGTAATTGGGGCATTATCTCCCAACGTTTTGTAAAGTGCCACATCACGGATCCAATTCAGAAGAAGACTGAGCATATTTCGAGTTCCATCTCTACTTGAAAGGCTGATTTCTTGAATCAGATCGGTTTGCTCATTAAATTTTCTTGAAAATGCAAAACGGAGAAATGTTAACACTTGTTCGCGATGATTTTTCAGTTCTTCACTCTGACTAAGTTGTAGCGCTCGCATATAGGATCCCTGGCACATCTGAGAGACAATTTCAGCAATATTAGGGGGAACACTATTTCGATCTATCAATGTTGATTTGATGATTTCGGCCGACAGGTTTTCAAACCCTACATGTTGGCAACGTGACAGAATCGTCGGTAAGAGCATCTCTTTTCTGGAAGTTGTTAAGATGAAAATAGTATCGGGTCCAGGTTCTTCAAGAAGTTTCAGGAAGCCATTAGCAGCCCGTTCGTGAATCATCTCAATATCGGTGATGATCGCGATGAGATACCGTCCTACCGATGGGCGCATGACCATTTTGGATCGAAGATCTATATTGATTCGATCTACCGAATAGACGGCTTGTTTAAGTTGCTTTGACGAAGCCTTATTAGACTCCAGATTTGGGGCGCGAACAAAGTCAATGGCCGCATAAGGATCCCGCGCTAGTCGTTCAATACGCCGGGTTACATCTTGCTGTCTCGCATCACTGGGTTGGGGGATCAAGACATGGATGTCAGGATGTTGTAACTCTGGAGCCTGAGCACACAATGAGCAGGGAGGAGGGATTCTATCGCACCCCTTACATTGTAGTGCGTGGGCAAATGATAGGGCAACGGCTCGCTTGCCAGTGCCATCTAAGCCGTGAAATAAGTATGCGTGAGCAACGCGATTAGAGTCAATCGCACTTTTGAGCAGGTCAATAACACGTCTTTGTCCGATGATGCGATCCCAGTGCATAGCTGTAATTGGCAAGAAAATTGCAACCAGTTTTGATGATATTCGTTTACCCCTCTGATGGCGTGGTAGCTCAGTCGGTTAGAGCGTGCGACTCATAATCGCAAGGTCGAGAGTTCAAGTCTCTCTCACGCCACGATTTTGAGTGAGTCAACTCATACGCATCTATGAAATCTAAATGTTTCATGATGATGGTGCGTTTCCATCACTGGTTGCGGTCAAGTAGTTCGGTGATCACATCTTCGTGATCGGGTCTAACCAGAGCAACAATACCGTGATGAGGAGTGATGATGTATTTTTTGTGTTTATAGGTGAATTCTATTGCTTCATTGCGCTGATAGAAAGCAAGATCTCCTATTTTGGCTTCCAGAGGCAGGTATCGCCCGATTCGTTTAGGTTCTGCCCAGGGTTCATCGTCGGAGTAGTCAGGATTTGGGATCAAATGTCCCGGCCCCACCTGTTTGATTCGCCCTGACCCGATTCTGTCACGTTCAGCAACTGATGCTGGGAGAACCAATCCAGATTCAGTCTGCTGCTCTCCTCCATCTGGTTCAATGAGTACTCGATCTCCGACAATGATTAGTTCCGGCATGACACCTATGATTGACCAGTCTCTGGCTCACTGAATGTTCGATACAGATAGATCGTTGAACCAGTCGCCGTGAGGAACATTAAGGTAGCAGATAGGACATTTCCTAATATCAAATATCCTACAGCAAACAAAGTTGAATAGACCAAGACAACTCCAGTTCCCCATTGAAGTGCCATACTTTTGATTGAAGCGTCAGGCTTAATGCTTGGATGAAGAGATGCAATGGGGCGCCAGCCGGGTCCAGCAGGACGTACGAGGGCATAGAAATTTGAGAGAGTTGTGGTTTCGGTAGGTTTAGTTATCAGCGTAATAATGAGCCAGAGTGCAGTCGTAACGCCAACGACCACAAACAGATTAGAGGGGAAAGGTTCTTGAATCCCGGGGACAGGGACGCCAAACAATGTCAACAAAACTAATGCGATCGGGGCTAACGTAGCTACGAGTTCGCTCCAAGCGTTGATTCTCCACCAGTACCATCTTAGAATCAGTACCGTTCCGAGTCCCGCTGAGGCGGTAATAATTAATGCCCATGCCTGACTAATTGACTCAAGCTGGGTCGCCAAAAGAATACTCAGAATGGCAACGATGAATGTTAAGAATCGTGAGATCAATACATAGTGGCGCTCTCCTTTGTCTGGTTGAATGAATCTGCGCCAGAAATCATTCATCAAATAGGAAACACCCCAATTCAATTGAGTAGAGATTGTGCTCATAAATGCTGCTAAAAATGCGGCAAATACGACACCGAGTAGTCCCACGGGGAGTACATCTCGCATGACCATTATAAATCCTTCGCGAGATTGCGCTAAATCAGGATAAAGTACGATTGAGGCTAAGGCGACGATGATCCATGGCCATGGCCGAATGCAGTAGTGTGCGATTGTAAACAAAAGTGCAGAAAAAGTAGCATCTCGTTCACTAGCAGTTCCCATCATTCGTTGCGCACTATAACCACCACCACCAGGTTCTGAACCAGGATACCAGCTACTCCACCATTGAATACCAATAAAGGCAACAAATGCCGGAATTGAAAGTGCAAATGTAGCAACCGCAGTCGGGGTATCTCCAAGGGTTGGGAAAAACTGAAATGTCTCCGCAGGTAAATGTGATTTTAGGCCACTGATTCCCCCAATCTCTGGAAGACGTAAGACAAAAAACGCCATAAGAACTGATCCAGCCATAGCCAAAACAAATTGTAATACGTCTGTCACAGCGACGCCCCAGAGTCCAGAGAGCAAGGCAAAAACAGATACTGCAATGACAAGGATACTGACGACTATCAGCGGAGCACTCATTGTGAGACCAACGAATGATATTGAAGCTTGACCAAAGATCGTCAAGTCAGGCCATAAGACATGGATGGCAGTTTCCATCGCCAGCGATACCCATCCAATAATGATGATATTTAGGAGGAGTCCAAAATAGATGGCCTTGATGCCACGAAGCACTGCAGCAGCGGGTCCAGAGTATCGTACTTCTACGAATTCAACATCAGTTTGAATTCCACAGCGCCTCCAGAGTCTTGCAAAAAAGAAGACCGTTAGCATACCGCCAAAGGCAAAATTCCACCATATCCAGTTACCAGCAATTCCATTCTCTGCAACAAGCTCTGTGACCGCCATTGGGGTATCTGCAGCAAAAGTCGTTGCAACCATACTGATTCCTGCCAGCCACCAAGTCATTCTGCGTCCGCTAAGAAAAAATTCGGAGGTATTTTGACCAGCCCGTTTGGAATAATAGATGGCAATTCCAGAGACAAGCACAAAGTAAACTCCGATAATGATCCAGTCAAGTAAAGCCATAGCCTGAGTAGTTGGAAAAACGTAAGATACTCTTTTCTTTGATAATACACGAAATAATGATTAAGAAATGTCCAATCCTTACAGGAAAAATTCTTGTTTTCAGTTTTGATGCTAAGGGAGCAAAAGCGTTTAATAATGGTTACAGATCTCTAAGGGGCTATAGCTCAGTTGGTAGAGCGCCTGAATCGCACTCAGGAGGTCAGCGGTTCGACTCCGCTTAGCTCCACCACTTATACAATTGGATGGGTTCATTGAATCAAGCATGATTGCCATGGTTAGTTTCATTTTCTGCAACTGATTACTATGAAGTTGTCGCCGTCGGTCAATTCGTTGAATTTTCGCCCTGGCCATATATACACTTCATGAATTAGATAAAATTTGCTACTTCAAAACACCACTCTACCTACTGTCAATCCAACCCTTTCAATACTCAGCTCCACTGCACAATGAGAGAGTTAGCGGAACAGCAAGTACTCCCATCAGCTCACTTTGAATGAGTGGCCGTACCTGTAAGGTTTTAATTAGACTCCAAAGTGATTGATACAATTTTAAATATTTTGAGACTCTCTTAATCAACCAAGTTTGGAGAATGCATCGGGAGCATTATACCCTTAGGTGAGTATGATTCAATCACCTGATGCTTATGTGTATAGATATTTACTGATCATTAGTCAAATGCACCGTAAAATCCCGTACTTCAGTGCGGGGAGTAGTCACAGTTGTGATGATAGATTGAAGGATTGTTGATCTATTTTTTTCATTGATAAAATTCAATATCCTAATCCACAGGTGTACAAAAAGTATCATAGATTAATGATTCATTGGAATATTTAGGATTCAGGGTTTTGTAGAAGCCGTCTGAGATTGAACACATTGACAATTTTAGTCCTTGACATATGCCGAGTGATCGATTCATCTATCTAGATTATGCAGCGACTACTCCGATAGCGCCTGCTGTTATTGAATCAATGTTACCATTTCTTGAAAATCATTTTGGAAACCCGTCATCAGCTCATCAGCTCGGCAGGATAGCAAGAGGTGCAGTTGAGGATAGTCGCGAGCGAATAGCGAAACATTTTGAGGCAAAACCAGAGCAGATCATCTTTACCAGTGGAGCGACCGAGGCCAATAACTTAGCACTGAGCATCTTGAGTGTGGACGACCATTTGATCACATCAGCAATTGAGCACAAGGCCGTTCTTGAACCCGCGAATGCACTCGCATCGCTTGGAATAGATGTTACTTTTTTGATGCCAGATCCTGTGACTGGAACTGTGGCAGTCAATAAAATTGAACGGTCTCTGGCATCTAATACGAGGCTAATTTCTTTGATGTATGTCAATAATGAGACTGGTGCAGTATCTGATCTTGAACAAATTTCTGAAATTTGTACTCAAAGGGGGGTCATACTCCATACCGATGCTGCCCAAGCAGCAGCGTGGTTTCCGATGACTCACAATGCCGCTGATATGATTTCTATTTCTGGGCATAAGATTTATGGCCCAAAGGGGATTGGAGTTCTTTGTGTTAGAGAGGGTGTAGATATTAGCCCACAGATTTTAGGTGGACCACAAGAGCGGGAAAGACGCGGTGGTACAGAAAATGTCGCCGGTGCAGTCGGAATGGCAACTGCAATGGACATGATGGCTGATGATCGTGACGCAATGACCCAAGACATTCGCACACTTAGGGACGACCTTTGTGATCAACTTCTTTCAGTTATGGGAGATGAGATTGTGATCAATACACCTGCATGTGCTGCACCGCATATACTCAATATTTCTTTCGCGCCACGTGATGATGTACCCCTAGATGGTGAAATGTTACTCTTGAATCTAGATATTGAAGGTGTTTATACATCTGCAGGGTCTGCATGTACCAGCGGTGCAATCGTACCAAGTCATGTGCTACTGGCTTTGGGACTCCCAGAAGATACTGCTCGTGCATCGCTGAGGCTGTCAGTAGGACGATCCACAACTCGTGAAGAGATAAACTTAACTGTGGAATATATTACCAGAGTAGTGACAAGAATGCGTAACCGAAGGAAGCATGAACGATAGTGCATTGATCGTTTTTGCTCGTTCACCTATCGCTGGGCAAGTCAAATCACGCTTGACGAGTCTGATTACCCCACAAGATGCCGCTGATTTATATCAAGCATTTTTGACTGATAGCCTAAAACAGTATTCTAAACTCAATGTCTCTGTTCGCCTCTACATCACTGGAGCATTGCCTCCGAATATTCCTCTTTGTGGTGCAACCATTAGATCTCAGTGTGGAGATGAACTTGGAGCGCGAATGCAACATGCGTTTAGTGAAACATCTGCTGAAGGATATCAGCAGATCGTTATTATTGGGACCGATCACCCCACGCTTCCCTCAGAATTTATTCAGGATGCATTTGATGGAATCCTTAAGTCACCTGCAATCTCAATTGGACCCGCCGAAGATGGTGGGTATTATCTCCTTGGAATGAACCCAGTAATTGATAACTTTTTTGAAGAGGTCACTTATAGTAGGCCAGATGTCTATTCAATCACATTGAAACGCGCCTATCAAACTGGCGCCAATGTCGTACAACTCCGCCAATGGTTTGATGTGGATGAGCCTAGTGATTTGAAGCGATTAGTAGGGCAAGAGGAGTTGGTTCCAAACAATACCTTAGAAATTTTAAGAACGTTAAAGGTAAAATACGATCTGTGATCATTATTTAGAACTTGGTGTGCCTTAATGGGATCAATATAAACGATTGACAGCTGTGTAATTCAGATCATCAAAGGGTAACAGTTCTTGGGCCTGCATCATTATCTAATTTAGGGCCTGGATTTGATACTTTGGGCTTATGCCTCAAAGGAATTGGAGATGTTATTGAAGCTCGATTTTCTTCCAACTCAGGGATCTCAATTACATCTGAGGCACCAATTCCTACGAAACCAGAAGAAAATACTGCTGGTTGTGCGGCGCATATGGTCATGACCATGGCGGGGGATAAGCGAGGAATTCATTTACACATTAATAAAGGGATCCCAATTGGCTCTGGAATCGGTGGATCGGCCGCTAGCGCGTCGGCGGGCGCCTGGGCAGCAAATCTATTATTAGGCGAGCCATTTGAGAAAAAAGACCTGACCTATGCAGTTCTTGAAGCTGAACGACTTGCCAGCGGAGGAGTCCTTCATGGAGACAATGCATTGCCATCGCTACTGGGAGGTCTAATACTCACATCTCCAGTTAATCCATTGGATTATCGTCGAGTCAATCTCGCCAATGATCTCCATATCGTTATTGTATTACCCCAGCAATCAATCTTGACTGCAGATGCCAGAACAATTCTCCCTTCTGCTATTACGAGAACGGATGCAATTCACAATGCCAGTGATTTAGTGTTTATGCTACACGCACTGGTTACTGGGGATTGGGAAGCAGTTGCACCATATATGATGCGCGATCGTATTGTTGAGCCCGCACGTGCAAGCCTTGTCCCGCGTTATCATGAAATTCGTGAAGCTGGCTTAGACGCTGGCGCATGCGCGGTTGCATTAACTGGATCAGGACCAGCTATGTTTGGGATTGCTAAAGATTTGGAGTCAACATCTAAGATCCGTGATGCACTGGTTGAGGCCGCTGGTGAAGGGGCGCAAGGAATCGTCACAATGGCGGATATGCAGGGTGTTCGCGAGTGTACATAGCACTGATGATGTATGTGAGTACCCGAGATGGGTCAAAACCTGTATATTTTTCTGAAGCCTTGATTCAAGGATTGGCTCCAGATGGGGGTCTATATATACCTCAGGCAATTCCAGCAATTGATCCAAGTGTCTGGAAAAATGTAACATGCTTCTCAGAGTTAGCATCAAAAATTCTTGCGCCTTGGATTTCTGGTCAAATCGGGGGTGATACGTTAGCATTACTTTTGAAAAGGGCACTATCGTTTCCCGTCCCCGTTGTTAAAGTAGGAAATGCATGGGTGATAGAATTATTCCATGGACCAACCTTATCATTCAAGGATTTTGGTGCACGCACCATGGCGCAATTTATGAATTATTTTGTGAAAGATGGTCCACTCACAATATTAGTTGCGACATCGGGCGACACGGGCAGCGCAGTGGCTGATGGTTTTTCAAACCTTCCCAATCTACGTGTTGCATTACTATATCCGAAAAATCAGGTGAGTCCGATTCAAGAAACACAACTCATTGTAAGGCGCAAGGGAGTCAGAGCATTTGCTGTTGAAGGGACGTTTGATGATTGCCAAGCAATGGTCAAGCAGCTTCTCACACAGCCAACCAGGTTGCAACTGTCATCAGCTAATTCAATCAATGTGGGCCGACTATTGCCCCAGATGCTCTATTACTATTGGGCTTTTGCTCTGGGAAAATGGAGTCATGCAAATGTCTGTGTTCCAAGTGGAAACTTAGGTAACTTAACAGCCGCTGTTCTGGCATATTTATCTGGTTTGCCAGTGAAAAAATTTATTGCAGCTCACAATGTTAATGATGGATTTCCAAGGTTTTTATCGGGTGGAAATGATCCATCTGATGATTCAATTCAAACCTTATCCAATGCAATGGATGTAGGGCGGCCAAGTAACTTTGAGAGGTTAAAATCTTTATTAGCAATTGATGAGTTACGTTCCCTCATTAAAGGTCACTCATGCACAGATAGTCATACACTAAAATCAATTCAAAGGATTCATGAGGAAACTGGATACATTGCTGATCCTCATACGGCGGTGGGATTAGATGCGGTGAAAAATCTTACAAGTCCAGTCATTGTCACGGCAACTGCGCATCCTGCAAAATTCCCTGAAACGATTGAAAAGGCCATTGGACATCAACCAGAACAGGTGCCTCATCTGACGGTCTTGAAAGAAAAGCCGATCCGCGTTCAGACTTTGGAGCCTCACAGTGAAGCCCTCAAAAGTCAATTAGAATCTTGGGAATAAGGTGTCTATACCAAAATCTCATATCCTCAGCGCCCCAGATCATTGTCTGATGCAGTAGGATGGACGGTTGGTATATCTGTGCCGTGAGATCTATGCAGATTGGGGAGGCGTTGTACCCTGTGTTGAGGCAATAGCGTGTACATCTCTTCTTCGGCAACCGCGCAATGCGCTTTAATACATCCATCAGCCACTCCTGAGGAAACCTTCCAGTCTATGATCTTGCCGATTACCATGACTATATCAAAATACTGACCAAAAAGTATCCAGATTTGATGCATACCCCCCTTATTCATCTCAGCGCAACATTGAAAGGAACCTGCCTCAATTTATCTGATCAAATGGATCATGGCATAGGGGTTTTCGTATAGATACGATGAGTTTTGATTTCATTGAGGCCCCGCCGAGTATTTTCACGGGCGCACAGAGGTTATTGACACTTTTTACCAAAGCGCTTAAACGCTATCTCAGAAAAAAAGGAACCACATCTTTAATTCAGGGTGCCCCTGACTGCACTAATTCATGTATGCGAAAATCGAGCAGCAAAGAAGTGGAAAATCGCTGATATTTATCCAGCACCTATACATGTGTTGAAAAGACTCTATGCTTCGGCTTTATCTAAGTGGGCGGATTCTTCCTCAATTGGCCTTTGACGCTTGAAGAAAGAGTGTTCAAAACGCCGCTTATGCTCCTTGGGCATAACTATAAAATCAGCCGTGAGCCACATAAAAAAGAACCATGCATAGGTCCCCCATGCATACCCGCCTACAATGTCCATAATAAGCCCAATAATGGAAAAACCAGTGCTACAAGTTATCCCAAAACCCCATGCTGGGCTAAAACGTTCAACCCATTTGCTGAGGGGAAAGTATAGATACATACTGGCTATTAAAATGACCGTGACCAGTGCTCCCCATAACAGATCTGTGACTGTTCCACTGTAGGGACTACCATCTCGGCCAATCTCAGCCCAGTAGAAAAAAAAGATGCCTAAGGGAATCACTGCGGAAAGCCAAAATTTATTAAGTCGTTCCTTCATTACTGAGGTTTTGGAAATTGGTCATTGCATTTAAGCACATATAACTCTTCGCTTCTATACCCTGATAGGCATCCCAAACAACCTTTGAGATACAACCAACTTAGTATTGAGACGCCTAAGAGCCTACCGAGAGTGGGTCTTTTTATCAGGGATTTCGCGGCAGCGGCACCACATAGTAAGCCTCGCTTGCAGTCCATCCGCCCGTCCACATATCGTCTTGTTGTCTAGTCTCCTCGCAGCGACTCGTACAATCTGACAGCGATTTGCAGTCTGGGCAATTTCCACCGCTCAAGTTGGAATTCTCCATCCTCTGACTTAGTTCCTCTTTGATGGATTGTCCTTCCGAATCGGTGGCAACCTCAAGACCAGACTCAATAAATTCAAATACTTTCGTCATCGGGCCGTCATACTCGGCAAGTTCAATGGCTAAGCGATTCGCCTCCACAATAGCAACACAATCAATTTCTGATGACGTTCCATATTTTGACTCAATCTCCATCCAAAGGTCACGGTAGCGTTCCACCCATTCAGGATGTTCCGACTTGGCGGAGTTAGTTCAGTCGTTGATCCTCATTGGGGAATGGATTTCAACATCCACAATAGCCGAATCATTACAACCGGCGATCAATAGCCGAAGGCTATAAGAAAAATAATGGGCGAAAGGGTCTTTAAGTCCAAAGGAACGGAATGTATCAAGATTTCATCTTGTATTTCAGTGAAAGTGTCCAACTCTATTAGGATTTACATTGGCGACAATGAATAGTTTCGTTTTGCCGTGATTCTCCTGTCAATCCTAATAGGATCACACGCTCAGGTTAACAAGGTTTAGGTGCTTGAGTACTTAGGATTTTTGGGTAGATACAAATATAGTTTTTCTGAGTATTCGCTTCACAGTAATATCTGTGAAGAATCTAATGCCCTGAGATCATGTTGTGTCATTTAACACTAATTTGGGAATCATCCAAATTCATCGGACTCGAATAAATTGACCTGTATGAACCGAAGTTCCAGAAGATGAACTTGCTGTTAAGCGATACAAATAGATACCAGCAGGGAGTGAATTTCCCCTAATATTGATTGAACGTCTCCATCCACCATGAAGCTTCGTAGCAGGGAGGGTCAACATCCTTCTTCCAATGACATCCACCACCTCAAGATGAATTATCATTGATTCAGGAAGATTCAACAACAGGTTTGTGGATTCATTAAATGGATTAGGATAATTACCCACAATTGAGAAGGCTTCTGGTAAATCTTGGCGTTCGTTAGAGACAGGGGCGATGACACCAATGCTGAAATTCAGTTGACCCGTCAAGCCCCTTGAATCAGTGGCCGTGTAAGTAAATATTTGGGGAGGAGTAACGGAACTGGGTGTTCCAGTTAACTGTCTGGAAGAGGCATCAAATAATAATCCGTCGGGAAGTGAAGGGGCGAGACTATAATTCACTGGGGTGATTCCACCAACGACTTCTGGCAACGTTAAGGGGCTAATGTTACGTCCCATAACATAAGTTTGATTTTCAACGCCAGAAGTAAATTCCAGAAGGTCATTTTGATCCCACAATTTCACGGTATTGATTCCCGCAGATAAAATAAATTGTTGATCATTGGACATATCAACAGAATAAATCTCCCTCTCGTGATCAAATTTTCTCAGTTCCTCGCCGGTAGATAGACTCCATACGCGTACAGTATGATCAAAGGATCCAGACACGATTTCATTTCCATCCTGAGAAATCTCAACAGATGTCACTCGCTCTTGATGCCCTGTTATTTGGCGCATTACTTGTCCGGATGCTACATCCCATACTCGGATGTTTCCGTCATGATACCCAGATACAAGAAGATCACCTGAAGGAGAAAACACCACAGAACTAACACCGAAAGGTCCATCAGAAAGGGTCCTCAATAGATTCTGATTATCAAGATCCCATAATCGCACTGTATGGTCATCTGAACCACTAGCCAATAGATTACCATCAGCTGAGAAAACCACAGAATTAATTGAACTGGTATGTCCTGAGAGTTCAACATCAACCTTTCCAGATTCCGCATCCCATAATTGAACGAGGCCATCATCAGAGCCTGTTGCAAGTTGATTGCCGCTTGGAGAAAAGTCTACAGAATTGAACCGAGAATTCCTTGACAAAGAATCTAAAACCATAAGAGAGTTCGTGTCCCATATGCGAAGAGAATTGGCTTGATCATACGAGCCAGAGGCGATTCGAGTGCCATCGGGGGAGATTGCAACAGCGAGAATTGCCGCTGGACTTCCAGTATTAAATCTTCGTACTACATCTCCTGAATCTGTAGAACTTAACCGGAGGGTTCCGTCCCATGATCCAGAGACAAACTGTGATCCATCAGTAGAAAACGCAACGGAATAAGTCAACAATGTTGGAGCGATATATCTTTCAATTCTGGGGATTCTATTGTTTTCTATCTCTGACCTCTGTAGCAGATAGGATGTGCCAACTTTTAGTCCATTGACCAACTCATTCCCACCCCCAAAAGTCATCAATTGGCCATCGGGCGACATGCTCGCCGAGCCAAAAGGGCCGCCTCCTGTAAGCATGAGTATCCTAAGATTAATTGTTCCTGTCAAGTCAAATTGTGTAAACATGAAGACTCTATTTTCTGAAACTGATATCATCCGTCTACCATTGGAAGAAAATACGATACCCTTGATACGGCCTTCATGATAGGGAATAGGTTGATCAATGATCTCTTGTCCAGTATTTGGACTCCAAAGCCGTATTGTTTGGTCATGAGATCCTGACGCTATTAAGGGTAGCCTTGATGAAGGCGAGAACGCGACTGATGTGACCACATCTCCATGGCCAGAAAAAGTGATTACGGTTTCTCTTGCTGCAACATTCCACAAACGCATTGTTTTATCCGCAGATCCAGAAGCCAGATATCGTCCATTAGAATTAAATGAAACTGAGGTAACAGCACCTGAATGCCCAGTCAACCGCGCAATTTCTTGTTGATCATTTACATTCCACAGACGAATCGTTGTGTCGGCTGATGCAGAGACTAATTGCGTTCCATCGGGTGAAAACTCAACCGATGTCACTTCTGCGGAATGCCCTGTAATTCTTCCTATCTCCAATCCTGTTGATGGACTCCAGAAGCGAATACTCTCATCTGATGAAGCCGATGCAATCATGCTTCCATTTGGAGAAAATGACAGAGAATTAATGGTTCCAGAATGCCCCGTAAGGCGATACACTTCTTGACCAGTGTCAGCAACTCTGATAAGAATTGTTTTATCATCAGATCCTGTCACATAGTACATTCCATCTGGAGAAAAGGTCTCGGCAGTTATCCAATCAGAGTGTCCCAATTCTTCAATAGTCCATGCTGGGCTCACCTGACCCAAAGCAGATGTTGTTAACAACAGCATTAAGATAGTGACACTATATTTCATTCAGAGTTTAAGTTTATTTTATGAGTTGGTGTAAGTAAATAAATTCTCCTCATTTTTGTTGGCACACGTCGTGCCTCTAATGATGACGAAATCGGATGGATGATCTACATCAATACTTATAGCATTTAACTTGCCAGATGATTCATAATCGCTCCTGATAGTGTCACAGACAATGGACCGAGTGAGACCACGCGAAACATAAAATCTCAGGACTGATTACAGTTTAAATATAGTCTATATCTGATTACTACATGGATACAGCATCTTTTCCACACTGGAAAGTGATCTTAATCATGGATCTAATCTTGTATTGCCTTTATACAAATTTGTGATAGTGGTGAGACTTTCATGATAAATTTTAAGATTTCCCATCAATTGTTCATATCTTTGCACTGAGTGCTGTAAATTTGATGAACTCCCAATGCATCTAATGTATGGTGTTAATCATGATCATTTTGATCAGAATTAATCGGCTTATGCTACAAATACAGGTGAAAGAATATTTTAGTGGGTGATGCGTATTCCCGAGTTACCGTCATTAGTCAATTTCACCGTTCCTCCAAGTACGGTAGAGAATGTTGGGGAAATGACCTAGTATGAATATTCTCGTTACAGGTGGAGCTGGGTTTATTGGGTCACATGTGACAGATGTGCTTGTCAAACAGGGACACACAGTTCATGTCATGGATGATCTGTCAAGCGGTATTGAAGAAAATGTTGATGATTCGGTCAGGCTATTTATCGTGGATATTCGATCTGAAGATGCTGCCATGCTGGTTGAGGATCACAAGTATGATGTGATTATTCATCATGCAGCGCAGATGGATGTGCGCCGCAGTGTATCTGATCCAGCTTTTGATGTTGAGGTTAATGTCTTAGGGTTAATCAATCTTATGGAAGGTGGCATAAGAGGAGGATTACGAAAGATCATCTTTGCATCAACGGGGGGAGCAATTTATGGAGAGCCTCAATCAGGACCCCAGGACGAACAACACGCTCAACAACCTTTATCTCCCTATGGAATTAGTAAGTTGACGTGTGAAAAATTACTACATTTCTATTTCAATGAATACGGAATTGAATATGTGGCTCTCAGATATGGAAATGTGTATGGCCCGCGCCAGAATGCACATGGAGAGGCAGGTGTGGTAGCGATTTTTTGTGAGAGGTTGTTGTCCAGACAATCAACTATCATTCATGGTGACGGTTTACAAACCAGAGATTATGTCTATGTTGGTGATGTAGCACAAGCGAACCTTGCTGCCCTTCATTATAGTGAAAATTCAACTGCATTCAATATCGGAACAGGAATTGAAACAGATGTTGTTACACTTCACACAAAGCTGCAGCAAGCAACCGGGGTTGACAACCCGCCCGTTCATGGGGCTCGCAAGCCTGGCGAGCAGCGCCGAAGTGTATTGGATTGTGCCAAGGCTGCACAACAACTTTCATGGAAACCAACCACGACACTTGATCAAGGACTTCAAAAGACCGCAGATTGGTTCAATGACCGCATCAATTCTCGTTAATGTACAGAGTTCATCTTCAGGATTTTGAAGGACCGCTAGATCTTCTACTTCTCTTGATCAATCGGCGGGAGATAGATATTTTTGACATCCCTATTGCGCAAATTACCAATGAGTACTTGTCTTATGTAAGTGTGATGAAGTCAATTAACCTTGACGGTGTCGGCGATTATATTTATTTTGCAGCATTGTTGATTAGTATTAAGGCGCGGATGCTATTACCAAAGCCAGAATTGGGTAGCGGTGACGAAGAGATTGACCCTCGCCAACAACTTGTTGAACAACTACTTGAGTATATTCGCTACAAAGACGCTGCTGAGAGACTGAATCAACAGATGGATGAGCGATCTCATTTGTTTACTCGGGGTATGGCATCAACCCCGATTGAGGCTGACGCACCCGAGCGGGAGATTTTGGTCAATACAAGCGTTTTTGATCTCCTACGCGCATTGCGGGGGATTCTTGAGAAGCCGCCAGATGAGCAGACCATCACGATTGTTAGACAGATATATTCCATAGAGGATCAGTCAGAATACCTACGCCAGTTATTGTTCGCTCATAAAAGAATCAGCTTTGTTGAGATTATGAAAGGGCAAACTAGAGGGTTCATTGTAGCGACTTTCCTCGCCATACTAGAAATGGCTTTTGCTCAGGAAATCATGATTACAAATACTTATCAGAAAAATGATTTTATGATTCAAAATGAGCGGATGTATCATGAGTGACAACGGTTCGCATGAGTATGAAAATGGTGTTACCCTTCCAATGATTGTAGAAACACTGGCATTCGCAGCTGAAACTCCAGTGACGATTGAGCAGATTCGCAGCATTCATGCCGAGATGATTGGATCGGACTCTCCACTTAGTGCTGATGTGGTTGAAGAAGTTCTTGAACGCTTGAATTCATCGTATGAAAAAGAAGGGCATGCGTTCAGAATCCAGAGTTGGGCGGGGGGCTTACGAATGACGACTACGTCAGAGCTATCGCCATTTTTGGAGGTGTTTTTTCGTCAAGAACGCACGCGGCGATTAACGAAACCCCTCATGGAAACCGTTGCAATCATTGCCTACAGGCAGCCATCAACTAAAGCCGAAGTGGATGGAATTCGTGGAGTAGATTCTGGATATGCAATTCGAAAATTACTTTCCTTGGATTTAATTGCCATCAGAGGCAGAGCCGATGTCGCTGGTCGTCCAATGCTTTATGGAACAACCGATCGATTTTTAGAACAGTTTGGGTTGAATGATTTGGACGGACTACCAAACCTCAGGCAAGCCGAAGAGTTATTAGAAGATGTGAATTTTGATCAAGAACGACTACGCCTACTGACAGCTACCGAGCTTCTTCCACAAGTCGCTGAGTCTGATGATCAAGATTCATCGGATGAAGTTCAAACCATAGAATCGGATTCAGAGATCCATGACGCGTCATAAGACACACAACCGCCATCAACCTGTTCTTGAATCAGGCCGTCTAAATCGCTATATAGCGCGTGCTGGGGTATGCTCTCGTAGAAATGCGGATGCACTGATTGACGACGGGCAGGTTCGTGTCAATGGTCAAGTAATTCGAGAATATTGGTTTCAGGTCAAGAAAGGCGATCAAGTGAGTGTCAAAGGGAAAAACATTTCACCGTGTCAGTACAAGCACATCGTGTTGAATAAGCCTAAGGATACGATCACAACTGTCAACGATGAGAAGGGGAGAAAGACGGTCATGGATCTCATCAATGTAAAGGGTGAGATCAGCGGCCTGTTTCCAGTGGGGCGTCTTGACAGAGCGACATCGGGCGTTTTGTTTTTGACGACTGACGGTGATCTTGGTCATCAGCTGATGCATCCGAGGTTTTTAATTCCCAAACACTATAAAGTCCGCACCAAGGATGCTATTAAATCTAATCAAATTGATCAACTTTTGCGTGGTATCGTTTTAGAGGATGGTTTGGCCATGTGTGATCAGGTGATCTATATGAAGTCTGGTAATCTGAGGGAGATTGGTATTGAGCTACACGCTGGGAGAAATCGCCAGATTCGGCGTATGTTAGCGGCGCTTGGTCATGAGGTGATCACTTTGGAGCGGACATCTTATGCGGGGCTTACAACTCGTGGTTTACGTCGCGGCACATGGCGTGAACTGACTCAAAAGGAAACACGATCTTTATATCGCATGGTTCAAAAGCATAATCGCATATGAAAGAATCTCAATTGAGTGGCATAGACCAAGTGTTTATGCAGAAGGTGAAACGTGAAGGCTTAACCTATGATGATGTACTCTTGCTTCCAAGAAGATCAAGTGTCATGCCCAGAGACGTACAAATTCATACCTGGGTTACAAGAAAAATAAAACTAAATATTCCTCTACTCTCTGCGGCCATGGACACTGTCACCGAAGCAAGACTTGCAATTGCAATTGCGCGCGAGGGTGGCGTTGGAGTTTTACATAAAAACATGTCTGTTGATGAGCAAGAATCTCAAGTACGAAGAGTTAAACGATCCGAGAGCGGAATGATTCTGGATCCCATAACGCTTGATGTGGGCAGTACAGTTGGTGATGCGCGAGCGCTGATGTCTAGATACTCTATTGGTGGGATCCCTATCGTAGACACCGATCATTCTTTATTAGGAATCATCACGAATAGGGACTTGAGATTTCAGGAAGACAATCAGCAATCTGTCCGCAGTGTGATGACGCCATCGCCACTGCATACCGCGCCTGTTGGAACCACCTTAGAACAAGCTGAGGTCATTCTCCAAAAATATAAAATTGAAAAGCTGCCAGTCGTTGATGATGGAGGCCATTTGAAGGGACTCATCACATTCAAAGATATTGAAAAGAAGCGCCGTCATCCTTTCGCAGCTAAGGACTCTCATGGTCGACTACGCGTTGGAGCGGCAGTTGGGGTGGCGGGGGACATGATTGAGCGGGTTGATGCGTTGATTGACGCTGAGGTTGATTTTGTGGTGATTGATACTGCACATGGTCATTCCAAGGGTGTTCTAACTGCGGTAGAGGAATTAAAATCTCGTCATGAATCACTTGAACTCGTTGCTGGAAATGTTGCCACTCAGGAAGGAACTCGGGATCTCATTGCTGCTGGGGCAGATGGAATCAAGATCGGGATTGGCCCTGGGTCCATTTGTACCACAAGGGTGGTTGCTGGTGTTGGAGTTCCACAGTTTACGGCCGTACTTGAATGTGCTGAGGCCGCAAAGCCACATGGAATTCCAGTCATTGCTGATGGCGGTATCAAACAAACGGGTGACATACCAAAAGCCATTGCAGCGGGCGCATCTTGTGTGATGGTCGGAAGTTTATTTGCGGCCGTAGAGGAGAGCCCTGGTGAGACTGTCATTTATGAGGGGCGAAAGTTCAAGTCATACCGTGGGATGGGATCTCTTGGAGCAATGGGGCAGGGGAGCAAGGATAGATACTTTCAGGATGCTGAAGACGACATCAAAAAATTGATCCCTGAGGGGATTGAAGGGCGAGTTCCATATAGTGGATTTTTACATGAAGTGGTCTTTCAAATGATTGGGGGTTTACGAGCGGCGATGGGATACTGTGGATGCGAGGATTTAATAGCATTCAGAACTAAGTCTGAATTCGTCAGAATTACAGACAGTGGACTACGCGAGAGTCACCCTCACAGCGTTCACATCACAAAAGAATCCCCAAATTATAGCTACCGCCGTTAGAGGAAAGCAGTAAATAAGATTCTGTGACCCTCAGAGTTCAATCGTACGTCGTTCTCGGGCGGCTTGGTCGGCAGCCAAAACGATCTTGAGGCTGCTCACGGCATCCTGCATATGGTCGCTTAAATCAAGATCTTCTTGAATTGCGCGGAGCAGAAATTGTTGTTCAAGTGCACATAATTCATCGTGAGATGGCTCGTCAGATGTGTCAATGAGTTCGTCTGCGCGGTCAAACTTCCCATGTTGATCCCGACTACTATGATGAATTTTTAGTCCACCCGTTTGGGTATGACCCTCAATATCATCTGTTTGATCTTTGACTTCATCCACGATACTTACTGATCCAAGAGGACCGACTACATCCTTAACAAAAGAAGCCGTTTCACTCATCATGGGCCCCCACCCAGCTTCATACCAACCGACGGATCCATCATCAAATGACACCTGTAATTGCCCATAATTATACATATCAGTAGCAATTTCATCCGATAGGCGCGCGCCAATTGCGCTGACTGCAACAGGGCGCGCACGTGTCATTTGACACATTATATCAACATAATGCACTCCACAGTCAACAATGGGAGACATTGAGTTCATGAGATTACGATGTGTTTCCCACTGACTGCCGCTACTTTGCTGATTAAGGTTCATACGCATCACCAGAGGCTTACCAAGTTGCTGTGCCAGAGAAATGAATTTTGCCCAAGCAGGATGGACACGCAAGATATATCCAATCACAACTTTACGATTGTGTTTATGGGCTAAATTAACGAGCAATTGGGCATCTTCTGCGGTTTGTGCGAGGGGCTTTTCTACAAAAACATGGCAATTTGCCTCGAGTCCCATCCGCACATAATCAAGATGTGTGTCGGGATAGGTATTGATAGAGACGACATCAGGATTAGTTTCGGAAAGAGCATGTTCATATGATGCAAAGGTGGGAAGTCCTCCCAATTCATCACTGAGTTGATTCCTAGAAGTTGGTGTACGGCTCACCAGCCCTACGATATCAAAGCCATCCATGGAATGGTAAGCACGCGCATGGGAGGCGCCCATGTGACCGCATCCAGCGACGAGTACTTTATAGATTTTTGTAGGCACGATAATTATGAGATAGTTTACTGCTGTAACTGATTTGCTTTGATTATGTTCAGGATCTAACTCAGCTATATTTACTGGTGTAGGTGACAGCATGACGCATCAAGGGGAATGAATATAAGCGGCTATACGTCAATAGGATTAGCGCTTCCTGCACAAGTTGCAGATATAATCCTTACGCATTCAGAATTTCCCGACAGATCTCACAACGCTTGAGGGTGTGAAATATCCTTTCCAATTAACATTGCCCGTTATTGTACGGATCCGCTACGGCCATAGAGTGAATTCAGGAGAGTGTTGATAGACTATCAACAGATTACTGAGTACATACACCTTAAGTTAACCCTATTGTATCTTCTGGAAATTGAAAATAGGGTTAACTTCAGATATGGGACTGGTGACTGAACTTATAGTGATTACAACAAGTTGCATGAAATTGTAGGTATGGTTAATCAAAACCATCATTCTGTAGAAAATTCGGTATAATCAAAATGTTATGAGTATCCTTTTGTGGATTGAAATAGAAACAATCCCCAAGGTTCATATATTAACAAGCACTGATTGATGTTTCTTAAGTTCATGCTCAGATTGATTTGTCAACTATCTCACATAAATAATCATTGATCCCATGTCTGAGATTGAGGTTTCAATGCCCAAGATGGGCGAAAGTATTACCGAAGGTTCTGTCATTGTCTGGCATAAAAAGGAAGGCGATTCTGTTGAGTTAGATGAGACACTCCTTGAGATTGGGACGGATAAAGTGGATACTGATGTCCCGTCGCCGGCATCTGGCATCATTTCAAAAATTCTGACTCCCGAAGGGGATACGGTTCCCGTTGGTCATATTATTGCCCTAATTCAAACCGAGGTGGATTCTGTCATAGATGAGATGGATACATCGCCTGAGGTGGCGCAATCGGCTGATGTTAAGATTGAAGATACCCTTGTAGTAATGCCAAAAATGGGAGAAAGTATCACTGAGGGAACCGTGATTACATGGCACAAACAGATAGGCGACCTTGTTGAGTTGGACGAAACGCTTTTAGAGATTGGGACGGATAAAGTAGATACAGACGTTCCTGCTCCCGTAACTGGAACCCTGAAGGAAATACGCGTCCAAGAAGGCGAAACCGTTGATGTAGGTTCAACGATTGCCGTGATTGGTGCAGAATTAGGTACAGGGGGCCCTGAGATACAAGAGCCTCCTTCAGAGTCTAAACAGAGTGAATCATCTGTAAGTGAGCACAACGCAGTCTCAGAGACCAACTCTGAGCCAACCTCGAAAAGTAACAATCATTCTGGGAACGGACGTTTTCTAAGCCCATTGGTTCGTAGTATGGTCCAGACAGAAAATATTTCTCAGGAGGAGTTGACTCAGATCAACGGGTCTGGTAGAGGCGGGCGGATCACAAAAAATGATCTCGTAAGCCACCTAAAAACACGCGAAACCGATACTTCGACTCTCCAATCTTCAAAAGCTTTTCCCTCATTAATTCGTGAAACTATGGCTGGAGGCGATTCTGCCCTTCCGGTTAAAGGCGGGGATCGTATAGAGGTTGTGAAGATGGATCGAATGAGGCAGTTGATCGCGGAACACATGACACTTTCACGTAGGACTGCCGCTCATGTAACTTCTTTTGCCGAAGTTGATGTAACCCAATTAGTACGGATTCGTGAAGCAAACAAAAAAGCATTTTCAGAGCATGATGGGATTAACTTAACTTATGCGCCATTCCTAATCTATGCAGCTGTGGAAGCACTTCGTGATTTCCCTATACTAAATAGTTCTGTTGAGGGGGATAAGATTCTGATTCGCAAAGACTATCATATTGGGATGGCGGTTGCCATAAAGTCAGGACTAATTGTGCCTGTTATACGACATGCAGGGAGGCTGAGCATTACTGGACTTGCTCATGCATCTAATGATTTGGCTCATCGTGCAAGAGCGTCAGAGTTACTACCAGATGATCTACAAGGGGGAACCTTTACATTGACGAATGTAGGATCACTAGGGTCTATGATGGGGACGCCGATTATATTGCAGCCTCAAGTCGCTATTTTGGCTACTGGAACGATTAAAAAGCGTCCAGTGGTTATTGAGCATCCAGTGCATGGAGATAGTATCGGAATTCGGCATATGATGATACTGTCTCTTTCCTATGATCACCGAATCATTGATGGTGCTATGGGAATTGCCTTTCTTCGTAGATATACCGAAGTCATTGAGAATCTTGATCCCAATCTTGATTTATAATGATCGTTCAAGATAAATCTTATAGTCGTAATATGGGTAATTGACTTCCGCAATGTTGGATAACATATCCAGCAATCATCACATACACGAAAGTTGTAAGGGCATCAGATTTTTGAGTCAATTTTCAAAATAATTTACTGATTTTTTCCTAAAAATCAGTGTTTTTAGCCCAAAATCTCCCGATTTTGGGCGTTTTTTGGGGATTTGAAATTTATTTTTTCAAAAAACTCTAATGTAGTGGATTTTTCGGAATTTTTTTCGTCACCTCCGTTTAACTCCATTCATCTAACCCATTTTATCATGCTGTATTCGTCCTAAATCCCGATCCCTTAAATCAGGCAAAAAAGCCAATACCTTCTCCTTGGTTGTCTCCTACCGCGTTGACGGAAACCCAAAGCAAAAGACCACCCTTAATCTGGGCCAACATTTCACCATCCCCCAAGATCAATGGCCTCGTCTCACGCAAATGATTGAAGATGATCTACGTGGAGTTCCACGCCTTCCAATGGAGGATCCAGTGTTAGAGCGCACAGGGAAGGACCTGGTTGAAAAACTCAAGGCACAGGGGTTTGATATTCATGATCCACGCGATGATCGAGACGCAATCATGACCCATGAAATTGAGCACATTGACTCGCGAACGTGTCGCATTGAAAGCTTACTGGGGTTTGAAAAGATCCTCAAAACCCTGGAGTTTAGCCAGAATCAGATTCACTGGGCGATGGGTTTAGTCACATGCTCAGTCCTGGCCGTGAATTGCAAACCCGATGATGGAACGCTCAAGTATTTTAGACTTACTCAATGCCACGGACCCGAGTCTGCGATCATTTATAATGTTGGAGACCGTCTCTTTGGTCATCATGAGACCATTATGAATGAACTTTAACCAAAGAGTTGTTAGGCTTTGGAGATACCGTGATTTTTTATGATTTGACCCATACCTATTACATGGGAAGTGAACACGGGCCACTACTCAAACATGGACGCAAAAGCGAAATGATTGCTTATTGGTGACGCTGGCACTGGTTTTAGATGGGTCTGGATTCCCTCGCAAGGCGAAGATTTATCCTGGCAACGCCAGTGAGCCTCACACACTCAAACAAGCGATTGATCAAACGAATCTAACGGTCATTATGGATGCCGGGATCGCGACAGAGGAAAACCTGAATTACCTAAGAAATAAGGGGTTTGACTGGCTGTGCGGAGTAAAACGCCGACAGTGCCAAAGAAAAAGCCTCACAAAACGACAACAAAAAGTCGGGCGTAAACGCTTGGGGTGAAAGGTCAAGAGCAGCGTGTGTATTTGCACAGTCAAACCAAACAGCACAAGAATGATCAAATCCTTGATAAAAAGCGCACAGAATTTGAAGAAGCGATTACGTATCTCAATGAGGGGCTTTCTGTGAAAAGCCGACCGAAGAAGTATCAGGTCATAGAACAAAAAGTGGGACGCCTAACCGAGAAATACAAAAAGGTTGCCTATCAGTATGAGGTCAAGGTGATCAACAAACAAGAGAGCCCAGCGGATCCAGATGCGTAAGCTGTCGGCCTACGATGAATGTACAGACGGAGGCTATGTGATCCGAACCAGTCACACCGACTGGGACTGCGAGGCCATTGCGCGCACTTATTGGCGGTTATCAGAGATTGAACAGACCTTTCGCTCAATGAAATCGGAGCTAGGGTTACGTCCCATCTATCACCGGGATCCGTCACGGGTTGAGGCGCATCTGTTTTTGTCAATTCTTGCATTTCATATGGCGCATCTGATTCGTAGTAAACTGCGCATTCATGGAATCCATAGTAGCTGGGGCACGCTCAAGGTCAGTCTCAATCATCAGACACGGATTACAACCGTGCTCCCACAAAACAAGACCCACTGCATTCTTCAAGATGTAAATCTAAAACCATTCCAGCGAAAAGTGTTCAAAGCAATGGGACTAAAATTGGGCAAAAATGCAAAAAAAGTGAAAACACTACGCCCGTAAAAAGAAGCGTCGGAAATGGACTAAAAAGTCATATAAAATTGCCCCTTCGTTCAAAATTCCTCAACTGAGGAAACAGCAAAACTGCGGAAAAAGTCCACTACAATTTGCAAACTTGCCTTAACGAATATCTCTCTAATGTTGAGATCCATCAACGCCTATCGGATGAGGGAATCAAAGCCGGGCCAACCACCATCGGACTTGTTCTCAAGCAGGCTGGAATCCCAAAATTACCACGACGTGCGAATCGTAAATCTCCTAAAGTTACCATAGCCGCACAGGCTGATGTTCGCCGATTCCACGCAACTTCATCAGAGTTTTCTACACAGTTCGCTGGCTTATTTCTATTTGCACGGGATTTGGCCGATACCAACATTGGGCAGCTTCTTACAACCTGGCCCACCAGTAAGAGGATTCCTGCATTGACTATGATCAGGTCCTTGTTAGCCCTCAAACTCTGGGGAATTGGACGCCCTTATCATGTGATGCCCCGTGTCCTGGATGAGGGCATAGCCCTTTTTGCTGGACTCAATGTGATCCCCAAAAAATCCACATTATCCGAATATAGTAGCCGAGTAGACCTTGATCATCTTGCTACGCTGATGGACGGATGGCATCAGATCGCTCAACAATGGGTGCCAACTATAGAAAAGTCTTTTGACTTGGATTTTCATACGATTCCCTATCATGGAGATGAATCGCTGATGCAGAAACACTTTGTCTCTAGCCGTAGCCGTCGTCAGCGTGGAATCTTAGCCCTGGTTGTTCGGGAAGCGAGTCAGCGGGTCTTGATCTATGGAGATTCTAAAATCACCAAAGAAACCCAGAATGATGCCATCTTTTCGTTCATTGAATGTTGGAAACAACGAACAGGCGAGCTTCCCAGTGAACTGGTATTTGACAGTCGCTTTACGACCTATGAAAATCTAGCAAAACTCCATGCTCTTGGAATCTACTTCTTAACCCTACGCAAGCGTGCGCCGTCTATTGTGGATGCGATCAATCAGTGCCCCAAAGATCAGTGGAAAAAGATTCAACTTCACAATATCGGACGGCGGTACTCCAAGCCTTATGTTCTTGATCAAACAATCACCTTAACGCAGTACCCAGATCCTCTACGACAACTTGCAATCAAAGGTCTTGGACATGAATTACCAACCCTGCTGATTACCAATTACATGAACAAGGGTGCGGCTGAACTCATTGATCGGTATGCACGGCGCATGCTGGTTGAAAATGCGATCCAAGATGCTATTAACTTCTTTCACATGGACGCACTGTCAAGCACAATCCCACTGCGAATTGATCTGGATTTACAACTCACAATCATCGCCAGTACGCTCTATCAAGCATTTGCAAAAAGACTTGACCCGCTTTATAGAGCCGCGAAAAACAAAACCCTGTTTGAGAAACTCGTCAACGTACCTGGGAAAGTGATGACCGACAAACATCAGGTCATTGTGAAATTCAACCGACACGCTCACAACTCAGAACTGCGGAGTGCAGGCTATGTCGGCTCACAAGGGAAGATTCCTTGGTTGCACAACAGAACGCTTTTTCTTGAATATCTGTGATCTGATATAGCCGCATGAAAACGTCACAAAAACGTGGTTGGAAATTCAGGGTAGTATTGATACAATCATCGGACTGCCAGAAAAACTGTTTTACTCAACAGGTATTCCAGTCTGTGTTCTTGTCCTTAAAAAATGTAGGACTGCCAACGATATTCTCTTCATCAACGCTGCCGAGCATTATGAGAAAGGAAAACGCCAGAACCATTTATCAAATTCACACATTGGTAAAATCATCACTACATACCGGGATCGTCCACCAAGCGTGGAAAGATTTGCTCGTAGCGTTATGATGGACGAGATAATTGCAAATGACTACAATCTGAATATCGCTCGCTATGTGAGCTTAACCGAACCAGAAGCTGAAATTGATCTTGCTGATACTCATAAACAATTAATGGAAACTGAGAGGCAGATACATGAATCAACCAAAAAACACGATACATTTCTTCAAGAGCTTGGGTTGCCTCAATTATCACCATCTAATTGATCTGTCAATACAACTTGCACTACGGAAACTGTATGTTATACTTGTAGTGGATTGATTTCATTGTTTTCCTGTTTCAGGAATTTTCAGCAAGCCCACAATTTTCAAACGCCACCAAAATAATTCAAAAACATTTCTGTCTGGAATCTATCTCGCGTCTTCATATTTCCGTTCAGTCTCCTGATCAAAATCACCTGCCAATCTACTTAAGTAACCGCGCACATACGACACCTCCCTCCACAGTTTAGCAATCTCACCCATTATTCGTGATTCCATCTTTCGCATCTCTCGGGCTTGAGTTATGGATAAGCGCCACAAAAATCCCAAAATGCTAACCATGAGAGTAATCATCGCAATATCCATAATCGTAACTGATTCCATTTTTCTGCCGACCTCTCGGCTATTTATTTTGATACATTTCATTGAGGCGGAATAATCTCCACCTCCTATGTCTTACCAAAGTCATCGTTCAATATACGAATTAAATTTATGCTGATCTGTTCTAACTTCTGTCCTTGCATGTAAATTACATAGAAGATTTCATTATACTTCTATGAATTAGATGAGATGTTTATAAAGAAATTCTGATTGCAATGCAGGCAAAATTCTGATGTGCAAACCCTACTTGACCCTGTTAATGGTCAAAAGAAAAAGGGGCTCCCATTTTAAGATGGGTTATTTTTTTCAGAAATGGGTAAACGAGGGTAACAAGAATAAGGTTCGGTAAGGATTTTTATAGTAGTTTAGATTTGTTTATCTATCCTTCAACTTATCAAAAAAAAAGATGGCTTTAAAAATAACGGATGTGAATCATTTGATTGGTATTGCGTCACCGTGTCCGAGATTGAGCAGGAGACGAGTCGTTATGCGGCGAGGATCCGTGTAACGCTTTCGGGGGATGCGCGGAGTTAAGGTGTCCGGAGTGTGGGAAGGCGTGTCCGGGGTATGATCACCGAGAGCGACGCTGGCGCCATACTAATATCTGTGATTATCGTACGGAGGTCGTCGCGAAGGTGCCGCGTGTGCAGTGTCCACAGCATGGCGTGACTACGATTTCGGTTCCTTGGGCCGATGCTCGTGTGCAATTCACGTCCAGGTTTGAGGCCTGTGTGATGGATTGCAACCAGTATTTCAGTGATCGCGAAACGCTTAGGGGTGAGTTGGACGATGATCGCTCATATTATGGATCGTGGAATCAAGCGTGGATTGGAGCGCAAGCCAGAGAAGATCGTGCCTCATATTTGCGTAGATGAGACAGCGTCCAAGAAGGGGCACAACTATGTGACGATTGTATCGGATCGGTACGGTGTTACATGTGTCAGAGGGGCGAACAATAGAGAGTTTATTAGAGTACTACGATAGTTGTTCACCTGAGCAAATTGCAGGGATTGAAAGTGTGAGTATGGATATGTGGCCTGCCTACATCACTGCAACAAGGATGCGTATACCCGATGCCGATAAGAAGATTGCATTTGATCATTTTCATATCTCTAAATATGTTGGAACTGGGGTGGATGAGGTTCGCAGAGAGGAGAATCGTGAGTTAAAGAAACTGGGAATTCTGGATTTGGTAGGAACAAAGTATGAATGGCTTAAGAATCGGGCCAGTATGTCGGCCAAGCAAAAAAAGCGGTTTAGTCTCTTAAAAAACAGTGCACTGAAAACAGCACGCGCTTGGGCGATGAAAGAAGTGTTCCAGACGCTGTGGAAGTATAAACATCGCACTTGGGCGCTCAAAGCGTGGAAGTTAGGATGGCGCTCACGCAGTCGTCTGGAGCCGATGAAAAAGGTGGCTAAAACCATTAGAAGTCATCTTTGGGGCATGATCAATGCGATGGTTCTAGATGTGAGTAATGGGCCGGCTGAAAGCATCAATAGTCGCATCAAAATGACCAAAATCCGTGCGCGTGGATTCAGAAATCCTGAACGGTTAAAGAATGCAATTTACTTCTATCTTGGTGGACTTGATTTATATCCAGAAGGCACCAAAAATCGGCCAACCCACTCTTAAAATGGGAGGCCCTGATTTTTTATGATTTGACCAATACCTATTACATGGGAAGTGAGCACGGGTCACTGCTCAAACATGGACTAAAAAAGCGAAATGATTGCTTATTGGTGACGCTGGCCTTGGTTTTAGATGGGTCTGGATTCCCTCGCAAGGCGAAGATTTATCCTGGCAACGCCAGTGAGCCTCACACACTCAAACAAGCGATTGATCAAACGAATCTAACGGTCATTATGGATGCCGGGATCGCGACAGAGGAAAACCTGAATTACCTAAGAAATAAGGGGTTTGACTGGCTGTGCGGAGTAAAACGCCGACAGTGCCAAAGAAAAAGCCTCACAAAACGACAACAAAAAGTCGGGCGTAAACGCTTGGGGTGAAAGGTCAAGAGCAGCGTGTGTATTTGCACAGTCAAACCAAACAGCACAAGAATGATCAAATCCTTGATAAAAAGCGCACAGAATTTGAAGAAGCGATTACGTATCTCAATGAGGGGCTTTCTGTGAAAAGCCGACCGAAGAAGTATCAGGTCATAGAACAAAAAGTGGGACGCCTAACCGAGAAATACAAAAAGGTTGCCTATCAGTATGAGGTCAAGGTGATCAACAAACAAGAGAGCCCAGCGGATCCAGATGCGTAAGCTGTCGGCCTACGATGAATGTACAGACGGAGGCTATGTGATCCGAACCAGTCACACCGACTGGGACTGCGAGGCCATTGCGCGCACTTATTGGCGGTTATCAGAGATTGAACAGACCTTTCGCTCAATGAAATCGGAGCTAGGGTTACGTCCCATCTATCACCGGGATCCGTCACGGGTTGAGGCGCATCTGTTTTTGTCAATTCTTGCATTTCATATGGCGCATCTGATTCGTAGTAAACTGCGCATTCATGGAATCCATAGTAGCTGGGGCACGCTCAAGGTCAGTCTCAATCATCAGACACGGATTACAACCGTGCTCCCACAAAACAAGACCCACTGCATTCTTCAAGATGTAAATCTAAAACCATTCCAGCGAAAAGTGTTCAAAGCAATGGGACTAAAATTGGGCAAAAATGCAAAAAAAGTGAAAACACTACGCCCGTAAAAAGAAGCGTCGGAAATGGACTAAAAAGTCATATAAAATTGCCCCTTCGTTCAAAATTCCTCAACTGAGGAAACAGCAAAACTGCGGAAAAAGTCCACTACAATTTGCAAACTTGCGTTACGGTTAATTCCTAAGCCAATGTGTCTATCCATATGACCCGGCTTTTAGGTGGACAAATTAATCATAATACACAAGCGATGATACATTAGATTCTTGATTGTTGTCTCAAGAAAATCAATTCGGTTATTGTCAAAGCGAATTAAGTGCTTGGCAACGATTCAACGGTCTATATTGATTGGGAGTCCCTAACATTGAAACAGCTTTTCTGTGGTGTCGATCAGATCACAGCTAACTCATTAGTGTTGATCCAGCAATTTTAGTCTCAATAGTCCAACCCCCTAAGTTTGCTCTGCACCTGATGCACTCTTCAAGTCACAATAGAGATGGTTTGTTAAAAAGCGTTCTGAAGCACTGTGTATCAGAAGACTTTAAAGATTCAGTCCACGGGTGATCAGGATGATCATTAGTGGTATCCCAAAGAAAATACAGCCAAGATATACTGCTGCCCATGCGCGGTTTTTGACAACCAGCGCTCCAAGAAACTCAGCCATCATAATTGGAATGCGACGTATGCGCTCAATGGGTAGAAATGCCACGACACCACAACAATTGAAGATCAGATGAGCGAGCGCGACTTGCAGAGCAGCAATCCCAAGATCATTTTCTCCGCTTGATAAAACCAGAGCAGCGAGAAGTGCTGTAATGGTTGTTCCAATATTGGCCCCCAATACAAATGGAAAAATTTGAGATACCGTCACAATTCCAGCGCCAACCAATGGAACAGTAATGGATGTGGTGATTGAAGAACTCTGAACCATAATGGTGACGAGAGTGCCAAAAACCAATGCAATAGGAACAGGGCCAAATAAGTACTTGTTGATCAACCGCTCAGAGCGTCCAAGAAACAGAGATCGGAGTAGCACTACAAGATAACGGAGCGACAGAAACAGCAGCAGAACACCTAAGATCAAAACCAGAATTCCAGAGTTTTGCATTAATTGTATCAGCCCATCTACAACAGGCTCGGTTAACTGCCCAATAAAATCAAATAATTCTGTTCCGCCTACGCCAGTAACACCTCGTGTTAGGGCTGCAGATGAGTAAGATAAAAAGCCAAATATCAATTCAAGAGGAAAGAAGATTGCAACCGCCAGAAGATTGAAAAAATCGTGAACAGTAGCGGCCCCCATTGCACGTCCAAACTCCTCTTTACGAGCAACATGCCCTAAAGAAACAATCGTATTTGTAACGCTAGTGCCCACATTCGCGCCAAGAACAATAGGGATAGCACCCGCAATGGTAAGTCCACCTCCAGCAACCGCTGAAACTGCAAGAGAAGTGACGGTTGAAGAGCTCTGGACTAATGAGGTGGCTAGGATTCCAATAAATAATGCGACAAAGGGATTACTGGTCGTTTCAATCAATTGGGCGGCAAATCCTTTACCGAGTAGTTTCATAGAAGTCCCCATGAGCTCAAGACTCACAAAGAAACAAAACAAAACCCCTAATAGACCTACGAAGGGAAGTAGGGGAGCATAACGCTTGATACCTTTGATATGTGTCTGGTTAACGTCAATCATACAGCGCTGAACATGATGCAGGCCTCCAACATGGAGGCTTAACATCGAAAATAGTAGACAGGGTAATCTACTTAACTAACATCATTTTTCGGGTTAGAACTTGATTTTCACTGAACAACTGATAGAGATATAATCCACTTGAAACATGGCTTCCATCAAAAGCGATTCGGTAGGTTCCAGCAGTTTTCGGGGCGTTATCAATAAGTAAGGCGACCTGCTTTCCAGAGAGATCATAGATAGCCAGAGTCACGTGCTGCGTTCGGTCTAGATCAAATTCAATCATGGTGGTAGGATTGAACGGGTTTGGATAATTCTGGCTTAATGCAATCTCAGAGGGTACTTCAGAGGCCACCTGTTCAATGGAGGTTGCAAGATCACCGATGTATCCGAGTTGATCAAGGGCAGTCCAAGCTTCCAACCAATTTGTACGGCCAAAAGCGCCAATGTAATCCGTCGTTGTATAAAAAGCATCTCCCTCTGGATAGGGAGCTATGGCATTAGTAAAGGCAGGGCTTCCTGTGTGTGGTCTTGGATCAAGCGTTCCAGTTCCAATAGTACCGCGATCTATACCGCGAAGTTCAGGATCAACCGTATCATTTTCTTTGTCTACGAGATAATTAAAGAGTGTGTCCATAAAAAGAGCATCACTCCCCGCGATCCAAGTAGTAGGATCATCACCTGCGCCAAAGTCCCACCAGATATTGTGAGTGAGTCCAAGGTCCCCATTGTTGAAGCGCTGGCGACTGTCCTCGGTTTTGGATCCAGTATTATCAATATCTTCAATTTGAAATGCATGCCCACCTTTGTCTGTATTAAACTCTGTAAATATGGAATTATGATAGAATCCACCAGAATTATCGCGAAACATGAGCATTTCTCCCCGGTCTGACTCTGGAGATGCGCCAGAACCTGCACCTACATAGGTTGCGTTATAGATTCTCGGGATTGCATAGGGCTTGAAAAATTCATCTCCTCCAGCTCCATCTTGTTCAGCAGCTGCCCCAGCCTTATCGGGGGCTTGGAGTACAAACCAGAATTGCCCCTTGCCACGCCATCCCTGATCCCAGTCGACAGCATCGTCCGAATTGAAAACACTCACAAAGTATTTCAGATTTACAGTCCCACCAAAGAACTCAACCCCATCGTCGCCGCTGGCATACACTTCAATGTATTCAAGTGTGGTGCTGGCACCAACACCACCTAAGGTTAAGCCTTGGATCTCGTTTCCATCCGACTCACCAATGTTAATACCAGTATGGCGAATAGACGCATAACGAATAACCCCAGAATTATCATCGTCATTATTTCCTCCGTATTCTGCGCGTGTATCCCCATCGGGGACTAGTTCATTGACTCCCTCAATTTCTTTGAAGTCGTTGGAGGCATCGCCTGGATTGTTTGTTGTTGCGTGGCCAAGGATCACAATGCCTCCCCACAGCCCTCGATCCTCATAGGTGAGCAGGTCATTACTGGAGATGTTATCCTGAATTGAGGTAAAGATAATGGGTTGATCCTCGGTGCCTTCGGCAAATATTTTACCGCCTCGGGCAATGACGAGAGCTGAGGCATCTTTACCAGTTCCTTCTTCTGCTTTGACCACAGTTCCAGATTCGATATGTAATTCGGCACCATCTTCAACGATCACCAGCCCATCAAGAATATAGACCTTATCAGATGTCCATCTGACTTCCTCACCGCTTTTAATGCTATCATCAGTTATCATTTCGGTGGGACGGGATTCAACATCATCAGACTGCGCCATAGCGTCCGATGAAATCATAGCAGATAACAGAAGTGCTAAGGATGTGACGGCCAAAAATTTATGCATAATGATTAGTAATTGTAGAAGTTTATTTTGTTGAAGAGTCGCTTATGATGACAGTGGAATTTTCCTGATGAGCACAGTGAACATTTGAATGAGTGATAACCATTAGGAAAATTTTTGAAAATCCACATTGTGTGGAGTTAATCAATGATATAGCTGATTCCAACTCCTAGTGTCCGAGATCGTGAATAGGAGATATAATCGTAGACTCGGTCCTTGAACGTTTGAATCTGTTGAACATCGGATCCGATGATGTTTTTTGCCGATATTTTGAGACGTAGATTTGCGGGTAAATCTTGGGAAATTGTGATATTAAGATCACTTCTAGCCTTCTCAAAAACGTCGGGTGTCGCCCCCTCGGTAACAGAGAGTAGCCGATCACCGAAAATCGTGTAGTATACTGAAACAATTGTACCTAGCTGGTAATTCTCGTAGCTAGCGTTCACATTTAGTAAGAATGGAGATTGGCCTTCCAATGAACGGGAATGGCTGGCATTTGGGTCAGATGCGCGGATAATGATCATTTCTTCCTCAGGTATATCCACCTCAGATCGGACGACTGATAAATTTCCACCAACAGACATACCTTTAAGGATTGGGAGGTTCGTCCATCCAGAAAGCCGTTTTCGTGCTTCAAACTCTGCACCAAATACCCTGGCATGATCAACATTTTGAAATGATACGAACCGGCCTTCTCCCACATTACGCAGGACGCGTTCAATGGGGTCTTGAAAAATCTTGTAAAATGCGCTTACTGCAAGAATCTCCCCAGCTTGTGCAAACATCTCCCATCGTGCATCATAGTTGGTGATTAGTGTCCGATTAAGCAATGGATTACCTTCTTGGACATCTCCTCCAACGAAATTAAAACTCTGAAAGGGAGCGAGCTCCCGATATGTAGGACGGGCAAGAGTTCTGGTAGCAGCCAGACGAATGTTCATGTCTTCATTGATGGCGTACACCAGATTCACAGAGGGAAGCCAGTCAGGCGCCTCTAATATTCCCGTTCGTATTGAATCTGGTAGACTAAGGTCATAACTCTCAGTGATGATCTCTGTTGATTCTGAACGAACTCCTCCTATGATTTTCAATTTGCGGTTAAGGGGCAACTCAAGCATTAAATAGGATGCAATAATATCGCTGTGAGCATCATAATTAGCGCGAGCGGGAGAGTTTTCTTGAAGATAGAGCCCGGCATTGAACGCGACTATATCACCAACATTGAGTGTATCTAACACACCAAAATTATTTCCAGAGAAGTAGTTCTCCGCATTACCACCAAAGTCTCGATAATCAATTTCTCTGCCTTCGTGATACTCAAATCTACGCTGTCGAAATTTTCGTTCGGACCTATCATATCGAGCACCGAATTTTAATTGGGCTCTTAGCCCAGACCACTGACGAAGGGGAATCGTGATATCTAGCAGAGCACCACGTTTTTCTTCATGAAGGTCACGGAAATAGCGCTGAGGTGGGGGTGCATTACCGCCTCCGAGAGAATAGGTCGTATCAATGCCAGCGGTATTTTCCCGAATATTTTGGGTTGAAGAGAAAAATCTGAGATCAGGTTCCTCTTGAGAATTATTCGCAATAGAAGCCTTCCATTCAATCTTTAGAGTAGAAAATATATGTTCTCCTCTCAACTGAAAGCTTTGCAGTGCGCGTTCCTGATAGCGCAGAGCGCGTGTGATAAAAGTTGTACCACCAGTTTGATCTCTGAATCCCCCCAATAAGGTAGATTCGCTATCTCCGCTCTGAGTGCGAAGAATCGTGGCGGCTAATTCATGATTGTCATCAGGTTGATAAGCGACGGTTGTTGATGCGCCCCAGTTGACTTCGTCATTGCTTTGGATGTTGGCAAAAGAAGAGACTTCTTTAGGATCAGCTCTAGTAATGATATTGAGATCTGGATTAGGTCCGAAGTATGTCGTGCTATACAGGTTTTCAATAGAGGTTACATCTCCACCGATCAGGCGCCATTGACTGAAAACTCCATCATCATGATAGATATAACGTCTGCCATAGGTGAGGCTTCCACTAAGACCTAGTGGCTGTCCAAATAGCCTTACCTGTCCACCTGCTGCAGCAGAAAAACTGTGATTGACAGGAGTGGACTGGAGTGTCGGGGACATGATGCCATTGAATGCACGTGCAAAAGCATTGAGTGAATCTGCACGATTCGCGCGTACTTCGTTACTCACGCCTCGCCGCAGATCTCTCAAATCTGATTCTCTGGGTAGTTGATCTTCTGGATCTTTGTTTACTAATATCTCTGGCAGGGCACGGGAGCCGTTATCGTATCCGAGCCAGTCGGTGCGACTACCTGCATAAGAAAGGAAATGATCAATACCGCTGGATTGATCGTCATAGGTGATAGATGCCGAAAGTTGCAATGTAAAAGATTCGGGGAATGCCTTGGTAGAAACATCAACTAAGCCACCACTGAAGTCTCCTGGTTTATCAGGAGTAAAGGTCTTCAGTGTGACAATGTTATCCAGCAATGCTGCGGGAAATAGATCTAATTGGAACGCTTTACGGTCAGGATCAGCGCTTGGCAATGTGGAACCATTGAGAGTCGTATTGGCATACCGATCGCCTAAGCCACGAATATAGACATACCGGCCGCCAACCACAGATGCGCCGGTGACCTTGCTCATGGCGGCTGCGGCATCACCTGATCCTGAACGACTAATCATCTCAGAGCTGATGGCATCACTGACCGCGATAGACCGAGCGCGCTCACGCAAGAGTCCTGCTTCAGATCCTGCAATGATGTCCGCAGTGACGACGAGTTCTCCATAGGACAGAGATTCGGGTAGAAGCTTAATTTCCATACGAGTAGTTTCCCCTGCGATGACCACGACATTCTCAACGGTAACCGTTGAAAATCCAAGGTAAGCGAATTTCATGGTGTACGTTCCTGGTTCAGCTACAAACTTGTATTGACCATTTAGATCTGTCGCATCACCAGTGCTGGAGCCATCAATAGTCGCAGTAGCACCGATAAGAGTTTCACCATTTTCGCCGTCAACAATCAGGCCTGTGACAGTACCTACCTGAGCCTTAACTTGTGATGAAATAACTAAGAGGAGCAACGCTACAACACCAATCAGGCGGAGGCAAGCGTTAAAGGGCATTTAAGTGATGATTTAGGAGTTAGGTATTTATCTAATCATCTATTAAATTATTCAAACAACTGATTGATGTTAACGCAATGTAAAATGAATTATAAATATGTATTACTCAACGATCATGAGATATAACAAAATTTATAACTTTGAAGTACAATGACCGATAGATGAACTATAAGTCTACCCCAATGAATGTTCAAGGACGAGCAGAGAATACAAAGTATCGCTCTTTGTATAACAATAGGGAGTTGAGTCTCCTTGATTTTCAGAAGCGTGTTTTTGAAGAAGCGAAAGATGAATCAAATCCAATTCTAGAGCGACTAAAATTCTTGTCTATTGTTGGCTCAAACCTTGACGAATTTTACATGGTCAGGATTGGAGGGTTAAAAAAGCAGGTTGCCAGCGGCACCACAGATCTTTCAATTGATGGACGCAGTCCAACGGAAATACTTGAAGTGGTACGAGATGAGGCTCGCGCATTAATTCAGGATGCTCATGAATATTTGCTATCTACCATGATTCCTAGATTAGCCGAGTCAGGAATCCAATTGTTAGGTTACTCTGAGTTGACACATGCCCAAAAGGAGGAGGCAACTAGAAAGTATAAGCAGACTATATTCCCCGTGCTCACACCGCTGGCTGTTGATCCATCTCATCCTTTTCCGCATATCTCAAATTTAAGCCTGAATCTGGCGGTCATTATTAGGGATGAACTTGGAGGGGAGCGCTTTGCCAGAGTTAAGGTGCCCCGACCGATTGACCGTTTAATGCCAGTCATTTCTGAACCTTGGACTATGGAAATAGACGATAGTGTTCGCAGGGTCTACTCATTTGTTTGGGTAGAGGAAGTCATCGCAGCAAATCTTCAATCACTTTTTCCAGGGATGGAGGTCATGGCTTCGCATCCATTTAGAGTCACACGAAATGCTGACATGACGATTCAGGAATTAGAGGCGGATGATTTATTGGAGACCATGGAACAGGGAGTTCGGCAGCGCCGATTGGGATCTGTATTGAGAGTTGCTGTGAATCCTGATATGCCCGATCGTGTACAGAATTTATTGATTGAGAACATGGAGGCAGAGGAAGATGATGTCGTTGAAGTGAATGGGCCGCTCGGACTTGAAAGTTTGATGCCGATTGCGTCTGAAATTGATCGTTTTGACCTAAAGTTTCCTCCATTTATTCCCTTTACATCCATACGTCTCAAACCCGAGACACGGGATGGAGATTTTTTTAAGGCCGTGAGGTCTCAGAATCATCTTCTTCATCATCCATATGATTCATTTGCCCCAGTGGTTGAGTTTTTGAGTGCTGCAGCGATAGATCCGAATGTACTTGCAATCAAAATGACATTATATCGTGTAGGTCCTAAGTCACCAATTGTAGATGCTCTGATGAAGGCAAGGGAGAATAAAAAGCAGGTTGCAGTTCTGGTGGAATTAAAGGCTCGCTTTGATGAAGAGAGCAATATTGGCTGGGCACGAATGCTGGAGCGGGAGGGCGTTCATGTCATCTATGGACTTATTGGACTCAAGACGCATTCAAAAATTGCGTTGGTGATCCGAAACGAGGGTGGACATATCCGCAGATATGTCCATATTTCAACAGGTAATTACAATAGCCTCACTGCGCATGTATATGAAGATCTCGGACTCTTCACTGTTGATCCTGAAATTGGTTCTGATGTATCTGATTTATTCAACTTTCTCACAGGTTATTCAGAGAAGCGCGATTATCAAAAGCTACTTGTTGCTCCAATCAATTTGAGAAAACGTTTCACCGAGTTAGTTCAGCGTGAGATTGATCAGCAAAAAAATGGGCAACAAGCGCATCTGATATTAAAGACCAATGCTCTTGTGGATGAAAAGATTATCAATCTACTGTACGAGGCATCTCAGGCGGGAGTAAAGATTGATTTGCTGGTTCGAGGGATATGTTGTCTCAAACCAGGCATTGAAGGCTTGAGTGAAAATATTCGTGTGATCAGTATCGTGAGTCGTTTCTTAGAACATAGTAGGATCTATTACTTCCATAATGGAGGAAACGAGGAAGTTTATCTGGGAAGTGCAGATCTGATGCCGCGGAACTTAAATCGGCGGGTTGAGGTGTTATTTCCAATTCATGATTCGCATCATGTACGTTATCTCCGTGATACGGTCCTAGAATCATATCTTCGAGATTCAATCAAAGCCAGATATTTGACCACCGATGGTACCTCTCGCAGGCCTGAACCAGTTGATGGCAATCTCTCGGTTCAGGAGATGCTACTCAACATGCGAGCAGATTGGATTGAGCAAGAAAAAGAGCATTTGTGGGAGCTGTTTTGATGATGGTTAGGGATAAAGGGTCTGGGTACTCCAACCACCTGACGGAATCCTTGTGAATACGATGCGTTCATGGAGTCGGCTTTCTCGTCCTTGCCAGAATTCAATTTTTTCTGGAATGACTCTAAATCCTCCCCAGTGGTCTGGAAGATCAATGATTTGTCCTGTATATTTTTGCTCAAAATAAGTCACTCGTTCTTGAAGTTCGGATCTATCAGTGAGATGGGTACTCTGGCGAGATGCCCATGCTCCTATTTGGCTACCTCTGGGGCGAGACTGAAAATAAGCTTCACTTTCACTATGGCTGATGCGCTCAACTTGACCTTCTATGCGTATTTGACGCTCTAAGATTGCCCAGTGTAGCACGAGGGCGGCTTTTGGATTCATCTCTAATTCACTTCCTTTGCGGCTCAAGTAATTTGTAAAAAACACGAATCCATTGGGGCTGACATGTTTGAGTAAGACAATACGTGCGCTTGGTGATCCATCTAATGTAGATGTTGCAAGCGTCATTGCTTCTGGCAGATATATTTTCTTGGAATGAGCAAATGCGAACCACTCTTCAAATTGGACTAATGGATCATTATCTGGGTTCGCACCAGGCAAGTCTTTGATGAGTTCCTGTTCGGGAAATTTCATAAGTGAGCTGATGAGTTCTGTTGATATAAAAAAAATTCATAAATTGAGATATGTCGCTTAGGAGTATCTGTTACTAAAGTATTGGCTTTTTGTGTACAGATCTTAGCCATTTTGATCCCTAAATTAAATCTCCTGTTCTATGAAAAACAAATTGATGAGCTTGCTTGCAGTTGTATTAAGCTATATCGCGATTGCTCTAACAATCATGATCACCTTTAGTCTGGCCTATTTAATATTAGGGGCGGAGGGGTCTTATCAGGAAGGTTCGTGGAATGTCTCTACAACATGGGTCATTCTCAGTATTATTATTGGGCTTGGTGCAGCGTGGATGGGAGGTAAATTATGTGTAAAAATTGCCTCCAATCATACTGCACCAAAATATCTGATTGCTCTTATCATGGTGCTTGGAATTGCTTCAGCGATCTGGGCTAATCAGAGTGAACTTGATACAGTCCGAACGGCGACACCAACTATTTCTGAGGCTATGTCAAATAGCATTCAACCCACTTGGCTGGTCTGGCTAAATCCAATCATTGGGGGATTAGGTATCGCACTTGGCAGTGGTTTATTCAAGAAGCCTGAAGAATCTCAATCTTAGGAATTCGCTGTTTCCCGTGTCATTAATCTCCAACTCGTAGAGATTAATGACACCATAATACTCATGACGTAGCGATTTCTATGGGAAATTACTGATGAATAACAGCAGGATCTTTGTCAATGGGAACCTAAAAATTCATATGATGATGTCATCAGCCTGATCTGAGCAGACGAAAAATCCACATTCAGGAATGATGACCATTGATCCTCTCAATTAGTGATTTTCGCATCAATACGATAGTCCTAAATACACATCATGATTTCCGATGTGGATCCATTGGCATCAAGGGAGTGAGCAAAAAAAACGATCTCAATGCTCCACTCAGAGATTAAATCCAGATTCCCATCTGCCAATTGCAGGATCACTAGCTATAAATAATCTCGTCGACTTTAATTGTCGTTGACGTTCAACACCATTCACTGCACCCGCATCAAATGACCGACCTGTACTGCTGATGTGCTACTTTCCAGCGAGCTGGCCATGACCCGATAGAGATAGGCCCCCGCTGGCAGGTCTAACTGATCCAGCGTGAGTTCATGCTCCCACCCCGCGGTCAGACTCACCAGAGGATGGGCATAAACGCGCCGTCCCGTAACATCCAGCACATCTATCTCAACTTGCGCCGGCCACGGCAGATCAAACACGATGCGTGTGGAACGGGTAAACGGATTCGGATAATTGGCATGCACGGTCAACGTGTGAGGAAGTGCGGTCTGCGCTTCTGCATGGACTCGAGACACCACCTCAATGCTAAAGTTCAGACTATCTTCCGCGCCATGCACATCCACGGCTTTAAATGTCATCGGCGTTGGCGGCGTGACGGCTAGTGGTGTTCCACTGACAGTTCGGGTGGGGAGGTCAAACAAAAGACCACTCGGCAGGGACAACACCGTGAATGAATAGGTGACCGGGTCTTTTCCACCGCTCACCTCTGGCAGGACGAGCATTCCAATGGGTTGCCCCCTTGGAACCACCTGATCGTCCACACGCGTTGTAAAGGACATGCGATAGACCTCAAGGCCGAAGTCTTGACGGGCCACGCTCCCTGCTGCGTCCTGCACTTGCCAGATAAATGGCGTCATCGCCGTGAGTTCTGAAGGGGTGCCACGGAGTGTGCGCTCCGAGCGCGTCAGCCCCGCGGGTAAGTCGGGTGTCAAGGTGTAGGTATAGGGCGCAGTGCCATCGCGCGCCTCTGGAAGCATCACCTGAGCGATGGGCTGTCCAATCGGATAGATCTGATCGCTGATCGTGCTGCTTAGCGATAAGGCCTTGGGCGTGACATTGACCACCTCCGATGGTGTGCCCTGACCAATGGCATTAAGCGCAATCACCCGAAAATAGACAGGAGGGGGCAGATTGGTGACGGTATACGTGGTCGACGGTGTACTGGCCACCAAGACCGTCCAATCCGATTGTCCATCAGACGATGTGTCAATGCGGTAGCCCGTGATCGCAGATCCTCCGTCATCTAAGGGCGCGGTCCACGAGAGAACCAGGGTCGATGGCCCCGACGCTGTGATCGTTAACTCTGTGGGCGCATCGGGCGTTGCCAGGGCATCGGTGGTGGCACTGGCGGTATTGGATGCATCGCTATTGCCAACGCTATTGATCGCACGGACTCGATAAACCTGCGTCGTACCCGCAGCGAGATTGGTGTGCGTATAGGTGGTTGCCCTGGTCGTCGCCAGCTCCGGCCAAGCCCCCGCATTAGAGACTTCAATCTGATAGCCGGTGATCGTCGCACCCCCATTATCAGAGGGTGCCGTCCACGACAGGTTGATGCTGGTTCGCCCTGCAGCTGTCGCGGTGAGCTGCGAGGGAGCAGCGGGCACTGTGGCATTGGGCGTGTCGGTAGTGGCGCTACTTGTCTCCGATACAGCCCCCGGTCCAACCGAATTGATCGCACGCACCCGATAGTGACGCGTCACGCCTGCCGAAAGCCCTGTGTGCGCATAGGTGGTCGTGGTGGACTGGGTATTGGCCACCAAATTGGTCCATGTGTTCGCTGTTCCCGTATTAGACACTTCAATCTGGTAGCCCGTAATCGCCGCGCCGCCGGTATTGGTAGGTGCGGTCCACGACAGGTTGATGCGGGTTCGCCCTGCAGCTGTCGCGGTGAGCTGCGTGGGCGCAGCGGGCACGGTGGCATTGGGCGTGTCGGTGGTTGCACTGGTTGTTGCCGATACAGCCCCCGGTCCAACCGAATTGATCGCACGCACCCGATAGTGACGCGTCTCGCCTGCCGAAAGCCCTGTGTGCGCATATGTGGTCGCAGTCGTATTCGCCACCAAGTCCGACCAGTTACTGGTGCCATTGGGCGAGACCTCAATCTGATAACCCGTGATGGCCGCGCCGCCGGTATTGGTAGGTGCGGTCCACGACAGGTTGATGATGGTTTGCCCGTCTGCCGTTGCGGTCAGTCCAGTCGGCGCGCCCGGCACTGTCGCGACTGCGGTGGTGGCATTGGCCACATTGGAGGGCGCCCCAGAGTTAACCGAGTTGATCGCACGCACCCGGTAATGCCGCGTGGTATTTGCACTGAGTCCTGTATGGGCGTAGGTGGTCGCAGTGGATCTCGTATTGGCCTGCTGATTGGTCCAGTTTGACGTGCCATTGGGCGAAACCTCAATCCGATAGCCAGTAATATCTGCGCCCCCCGTATTGGATGGCGCCGTCCATGAAAGATTGATGATCGTCGGGCCAGAGGCCGTGGCCGTCAATCCCGTTGGCGCATCAGGGGCTGTGGCCGTAGCAATCGTTATCGTTAGAAAAGCGGCGGCGGAGAACTGACTCTGAAGGGATTCGTTCTCGCTCTGACCAATCCAGGTGGTAACCCGATACCCATAGGTCTTAGCCGCCGATACCTGAGCATCGGTATAGGTTGTCGTGGTGACATCCCGTGCGAACAGTGACCAAAAATCCCCATCATCATCAGATTTGTAAATATTATATCCAAACGTCTGATGGCCGGAAGGAAGATCGGTCGGGGCATCCCAGGAAATTTGCGCCGCGTTGGCCGACGTCTGGCGCACCCGTACATTGGTGGCAATGCCTGACCCAGAGGCCGAGGCGGCTGTGACCGACACTGCATCCGAAGGGGCACTATCTCCCAATGCACTGCGTGCCAGAACCCGAAAATGAAACACGCTCCCCGGCGTCAAGCGACTACTGAGAAACTCGTACCTCGTCCGAGTCAGATCGTCGTATCCAATCAACGTCTCCCAGTTGGTGCCACCATCGGTAGACCATTCCACCTTGTATCCTGTGATCGGCGAATCACTGGGCGGACGTCCCCAGGTAAGTCTCACATCATGAAAACCTGTAGGAAAAACCTGTAAATCGGGCGGGGCACCCGGGGCTGTGGCGACGGCGGCGGTCGTGGCACTGGCCACATTGGACGCTGCTGCACTGGTCCCCTTTGAATTTCTGGCATAGACCCGGTAATGCCGCGTCGTACCCGCCGTGAGCCCCGTATGGCTGTAGGTGCGCCCCGTTCCCGTGTGTGCAGGCGTAACCTTGGTCCACGTGTCCGTGCCATTGGGCGAGACTTCAATCTGGTAGCCATTAATCGGTACCCCGCCTCTATTGGTCGGGGCTTTCCAAGACAGATTGATGGTCGTTTGCCCGTCGGCCGCAGCGGTCAACTCCGTAGGGGCCGCAGGGACCGTGGCAGGGAGGGTCGTGGCATCGTCCACATTGGAGGCGGCCCCCGTTCCCTCCGAATTGATCGCGCTGACCCGGTAGTAACGCCTAGTGCCGGCATCCAAGCCCCTATGGACATAGCCGGTCGTGGTGGACCCAGTATTGGCCACCAAATCATCCCAGTTAGAGGTGCCATTGGGCGAGACTTCAATCTGGTAGCCCGTAATGGCTGCGCCCCCGGTATTGGTGGGCGCGTTCCAGGATAGGCTGATCGTTTCCGGGCCTTCGGCCTCGGCCCTTAACCCCGTGGGGGCCGCGGGCGTGGTGAGGGTCGGTGCGGCCGCCGTGGTCGCATTGACGGTACCAGAACTGGTGCCCTCACCCACCGAGTTGCGGGCAAAGACCCGGTAATGTCGCGTCGTGCCTGCGCTGAGCCCCGTATGGCGGTAGGTGCGACCTGTTCCCGTATGTGCAGGAATAACATCCGTCCAGGGCGGATTTCCGTTGGACGACCACTGCACCCGGTAGCCCGTAATGGCCCTGCCCCCATTATCGGCCGGGAGCGTCCATCTCAGATTGATCACCGTTTGCCCGTCGGCCGTGGCGGTTACATTCCTGGGCACACCCGGAGCTGTGGCTGCGGCGGTCGTGGCATTGGCCACATTCGAGCGATCACTAAAGCCCCGCCCCGAACTATTGGCCGCAACCACCCGGTAATCGCGCCGCGTCCCCGCCGAAAGTCCCGTATGCGAATAGGTGGTGGCTCCCCGGACGTCGGCCAAACCGGTCCAACTAGTTCCTTGATTCGTTGACACGCCAACGCGATAATAGGTAATGGCTGAGCCGCCGTCATCTGCAGGGGCCGTCCAGTTTAGGATGATCGTGGTGCGGCCCGAAGCCGTGGCGGTCAGATTCCTGGGGGCACTGGGACGCGTGGCGGCCGCGGTGATGGCCGTGGCGGAACTGGATGCCGCCCCTGCTCCTTCGGAATTGATCGCGCGGACCCGGTAAAACCGCTGGGTCGATGGCGCGAGTCCGGTATGTGTCGTGTCCGTTTTGGTGGTTTTGGTGTCAGTGACGAGAGTGCTGAAGCTGGTTTCGGATCGCAGCCTTGACTCAATCCGGTAGCCCGTGATGGCCGCGCCGCCGTTGTCGGTGGGGGCCGTCCATGTTAACTTGATCTTCGTCGGACCATCGGCCGTGGCCGTTAATCCCGTCGGAGCGGCAGGGGCGGTCAGGGCCGCGGTGGTGGCGGGGGTGAATGCTAAGGCACCTGCCCCCTTTGAATTCTTCGCTGACACATAGAGTAGGTAGGCCGTGGATGCGGTAAGCCCAGTAAAAGTATAACTTCTTACTGTCGGTTTGACGTCCTCGGTAGAAACTGATAAGGCACCCTTGGTAAGATCTACCCTATATCCACTGATCTCTGAACCACCCGTTTCCACGGGGGCTTCCCAAGAAATTGTAATGGTTGATGGATTGGTAGCCGTCACAGTTAGCCCAGTGACGGCTCCAGGAGGGGTCGCCGCAGCGGTGGTGGCGGGGGTGAATGCTAAGGCACCTGCCCCCTTTGAATTCTTCGCTGACACATAGAGTAGGTAGGCCGTGGATGCGGTAAGCCCAGTAAAAGTATAACTTCTTACTGTCGGTTTGACGTCCTCGGTAGAAATTGATAAGGTACCCGTGGTAAGATCTACCCTATATCCACTGATCGCACTGCCCCCATCATCGCCTGGCGTCCATGAAACAGTAATCATGGAAGGACTGGTCGAAGTTGCAGACAACGAACTAACTCTCCCCGGCTTGCTCACCGCATTGGTCGTTCCAGAGACGACATCGGACCAGGGACCGTCCCCGTCGTCATCCCTACTTCGTATCCGGATATGGCGTGTGGTGCCTGGCGAGAGGCCAGTGAAAAGCGTTTCTGTTAGTCCGCCTGCAACCGTGCGAAGATCCTTCCAGTCTGAGGTTCCATCCGACGACCACTCAATCTCATGCCCTGTGATGGCTTTATTCCCATTCGGGTTGGCCGTCCAGGAAATTTCAAGCGTCAAGCGTGCATTGCGCCCGGTTTGATAGGGTTCAACGGTCACGTTTGTGGGTTTTCCGGGCGCGCGTTGACCTGCCGTCGTCTCACGGAAGCGTTCTTGATCCGCGCCAGAAAGCGGAGTCGGCTTCGAAGACAGTAGGGCGCCGCCTGCAATCTTATCCTCACCGTCACGCTCTGGTGTGCTCAGCTGCACACCCGTCTCACTGGGTGAAGAAAAAATGGGGGGGGGGTAGACAGCAGAATAGTGTCAGTCACACCTTTAAACAGAGCATCAGGACTCGTATCAAATCCGTGAGCCATAAAAGAAACCCAGAGTAGAATATTGAGAATTAACATAACAAATTAATGAGGTTATGAACCGTGCCAGTCACTATAAATATAGTCTACAACCAAAAGACTGCAAAGGTTCCTTTTGAGATTTTTTGGCCTGACAGACAGATCAGATCGCCAGAAAATCTCAATGAATGGGTTACAATTTAATCGGTGTCGGTCGTACTTGTAACCTATTCGCGTTACGGCAAAATATTTGCCAATTTAAACAGGATATACCCGTATGGAGTTCAACTCAGCAATTGCCCACAGTTTGTCGTTACCATCAATTTTGTAGACTTTCATGAAGATACCTAAAACGGTCCAAGAACACTATTCATATCCTTGGACTTGCCGTGCTCAGAATGTGGGCCCAGAGGGACTTGAACCCCCGACCGACGGATTATGAGTCCGCAGCTCTAACCGACTGAGCTATGGGCCCGAAATAGCAAAATTAAACGACTTACTGAGCGAACTCAAACTGTCGAAAAAAGACCTCAATAAAATATACGAATGATACCTTAATGTCATCAATTATATCTCAACTTGAAGTCATATTTTCTATAATATTTTCATCAATTCTTATTGTGATTCAACCCATAAAGATAGGAACCATGACAAAAATAATCACTTTATTGATTCAATCCGCTGTATCATATTGGCATGCGTCAATAAAAATGACACGAATATAATTCATTATTAATGCATCGGTGTGTTTATCTTTATGGCATAAAGAAGCTTTAAAAGTCGTTATTTCTATGGATCCGAAGATCGGATTATGACAGGCAATTATGAACGATTTCAGATAAAAAATAGGTTCATCAAAAACATTATTCACCAAGAATTGTAGTTAATTAATGTGCAGGAGATGAATGATCTCTTATCGATATTTTTTCACTCAAGCACAAGTGAAGCGATCTGAACTTGATAGAGTATGAGTTTTTCTGTTAACTTTACTTCATTGAGCTGCGTAGAAAACATGAAATCGTGTTTGTAATACGTTTTACCATTTAGCTCCTCAAGGGTTATGTCAAAAAATGAATGAATATGCTAAGCAAGAAGATTGATGAAATTGATGCCAGAATCTTAAATCTACTTCAGGAATCTGGCAGAATGAAACGAATTGATATTGCAGCTCGTGTTGGGCTCAGTATGACTAGTGTGGGTGATCGTATGCGAAAACTAGAAGAGAGCGGGTACATCACTGGATATTACGCTGCGGTCAATGGAGTGGAGCTGGGCTTTAATGTGACCGCATTTATTAGAGTCACCGTAGATAAGTCTACCCATTATAAATCCTTGATTGAACATGTATGTGGCTGTACCGAAGTGCTTGAAGCCCATTCAATTACTGGCGAAGGATCGCATATACTGAAGGTCAGGTCTCATGATACAGGATCTTTGGAGAACTTACTTGCAAGTATTCAGTCTTGGCCTGGTGTGACGGGCACCAGTACGAGTATTGTCTTGAGCACATTCAAGGAAACGCGGCAGTTGCCCGTATCTCCAGAGAAAGAGGTACAAGTAAAGCAGCAACGTAATTGAGTATCGGATAAGCCAGATACCTTATGCCTGAAGATTCGAAAACGGTCGGAAGGTCAGCATCTACTCAGATGGATCAAGATCTGGTTGCTCGTGCATTGAACGGAGATCAAAAGGGATATGCACTACTTGTAGAGAAATACCAGAAAGGGTTACATCTACACATTAAACGAACGATTGGGAATATATCTGGTATCGAGGATTTGGTGCAGGAAGCATTTATCAAAGCCTTTAAGGCATTGAATACCTATTCAAGTAACTATGCTTTTTCTACATGGCTCTACAAGATTGCATCCAACCATGCCATTGATTACAAACGCAAGAAGAGGCTATTGACAATTTCAATAGACAATCCAAAATTAACAAATGATGGTGAGGTTCAGCATGAAATTCCAGATATTACTTATAGGCCAGATCAATCAATTGTGGGAGGGCAGCGCGCCAATATTATTCAAGAAGCAATTGATTCCCTGCCGAGTAAATATAATCGCGTCATAGTGATGCGACACCAACACGAAAAATCTTACGAAGAGATTGCAGAAGAATTGGATTTACCGCTCGGTACGGTCAAGGCACACATTTTTAGGGCGCGCCGATTGATGTATTTACATCTTCGTGATAAGCGAGATTCACTATAATCCACTTCTGAGTAGCCGTTGTATTGGGAAATATTCATTAAACAACTGGCATCCAGATCATTTTCATCATTAGAAACACGACCCGAGAAGGAATGATTCAAAGATATACACATCCATTAATGGAGAAATTATGGAGCGAGCAGCACCAGTTTGAGGTATGGCTTCAAGTTGAGATAGCTGCGTGTGAAGCGTGGTCACAGATCGGAGTTGTTCCATCCGATGATGTACGTAAACTTCAAGAAAATGCATCATTTGATATAGATAGAATTCATGAGATTGAGAAATCTACACATCACGATGTTGTAGCGTTTACGCGAGCGGTCAGTGAGGGCCTCGGTTCAGAGAGGAAATGGATTCACTATGGGCTAACCTCATCTGATATTGTGGATACCGCCTGGTCTGTACGACTTGTTGAAGCAAATCAACTCATCGTTGATGCCATTGAAGAACTACTCCAAGTATTGCGCCACCGCGCAGTAGAACATCGTCACACATTGATGATGGGACGGACTCATGGAGTACACGCTGAACCAACAACGTTTGGGTTAAAACTGGCCATTTATTATGCTGAAATCAACCGCAACCTAACGCGTTTAAAATCAGCCGCCGAAGAGATCCGCACAGGTAAATTGTCAGGAGCAGTTGGAACATTTGCACATACACCTGCCGAAGTTGAACAAATCACATGTAATCTTTTGGGTCTTAAGCCAGAACCCATCGCAACACAGATCATCCAAAGAGATCGTCATGCCCATTATGTGAGCGTACTCGCTCTTTTGGGTGCAAGTCTTGAAAAGATTGCCATAGAAATTCGTCATTTACAGCGCAGCGAAGTTCGTGAGGTTGAAGAGGCTTTTGGAAAAGGTCAAAAAGGATCAAGTGCAATGCCTCATAAACGGAATCCTGTCGGAAGTGAAAATATTACAGGGTGCGCTCGTCTATTGCGAGGGTATATGGTAGCAGCAATGGAGAATGTGGCATTATGGCATGAGCGGGATATTTCACATTCAAGTGTTGAGCGTGTGATCCTTCCCGATGCAACGACTGTGCTTCATTATGCGCTGATGCGAATCACTCGTATCTTGAAAAATTTGGTTGTATTCCCTGATCAGATGAAGAAAAACATGGAGGCTACCTATGGATTATATAATAGCCAACGGTTGATGTTGAAATTGATTGATTGTGGGCTAACGCGTGAAAACGCCTATGATTTAATTCAGCCCCTTGCAATGAAAAGTTGGACTCAGGGAGTGAAATTTTATGAAGTGGTATTAGCCTCTCAAGAAGTCATGAATCATTTGTCAGAGGATGAAATCCGTCACATCTTCACTCCAGAGCATCACACAAAACATGTTGACTTACTTTTATCCCGATCTGGGATTGACGTGTTTAATTAAAGCATACACTTTGTATCCATACGAAAATCCGCCTTGTCCATCAAAAAACATTCAGCAAGTAATGATTAGTTTCACACAAACATTGAACTATATGTTGGATGGAGGTAGGTCATCCAAAATCGCTTACAGGAGGGAGTGTCAACGGCCCACAGCTGTGGTATTAAAGATATGAAGGCGAGAGCGTGTGTAGGGAAGTGGTGGGGAGTAGCAGCTTATCAGGTACGAGCCAAACAGTTCACCGCAAGTGCCCATTGATGACGTATCAAAAATCGTTCGCCCCTCTTATTCACCTCAAATTGTGGTTTCAGCACAAATCCAATGCATGAGATTCTCTCTTCTGATCTAATGATCATTAAAGATGGGGTTGTTGTTTCAAATCTTGTTGAAACAACCTCTGGAGAATAATGAATAGCATAGGGTAAGTCAACCCCATTAGGAAGATCTCCTCCAAGTATTGGGTGATCAAAAATCAACGATTGCTATGAGTCAACGCCCGTTTCACCACTGTATGAAATGATGGCCAATCCAACGATTGCCGATGCGATTCTGGATTGATTGGTGCAACCGGACTATCGCATTGAACGGACGGAAGACTTCATGCAGAATATCCGATGTATTCAACGGAAATCGTTCAGTGAAACAACAATGACCGAGCGTCTTTAACGCCAAACAAACACTAGAAAATCAACACCACGGTAGATGCTACAGGGTGGGCAACATGAGTCTGAATAAGTGGGCAATTTCATCTGAACATATAAATGGATGAGAAACTTCAGTGCAGCTCATTATGAAGAGCACTATGAGGAGGTCTTTGAAATATTCAAGCATAGGTTGAGTCCCCATGGATCAATCGGGGTGGGGAAGATGGGTTTTCGCCACCTCTCTAACGCACATGTTTCCGCAGTGAATGTGTGGAAGTGCTTGGCCACATAGAGTTCACACTGTTTCTGAAGTACGGGTAGAACCAACAACTCTCATCCAAACTGTTGATCATGTTCAAGTCAATGGCTGATTAGTGCATGTAAGATTATAAGTCAGAATGCACGTTTTTTACGGGAATTTTTAAAGATTTATAGATGCCTTTTAACACCGTTATTTGATCATCGGTTACATCACGATCAATGGTTGCAATTCTAAAGGCTATCTCCACCGATGGGGCACAGATACTCCTTGGAGTCTTCTTAACCAGATCTCTATACCATTGAATTGTTGGCCAATAATCACGCATGACTCGATAATTGGCATTCAGGCGAATCTTTTCTTCTTCAACCAAGTCAATAGATTGGACATATTTCGCCAGAATCTCAATGGCTTGTGGATGAATAGGATCTCGTGCATGGCCTACGATAAATCCAGCCAGGATATACATGATGGATTCTTGATATTCATTGCTGGCCTCAGTCAACCAAGGTTGATTCTTTGGGAGCCTGAATATCGCATAGGGTGCTTCAAAACTTGATCCTTCCCATTCATAGATGGGGTCTGGAGCCATACCATATGAAAGAATTTTTAGAGATTGAGAAACCTTCTTAGCTTGTGTGGGATACACTTGGAAAGTATTATCCAAATTGAGGACCTTTAGTAAATCAATGATTGGAATATCTTCATTTGAGGAAACAGCTTTTTCTACCATGGTCTTAAGTTCTTTCAATCCAGGTGGCAGACAATATGGTTTGATACTTTCAGGAAGTCGTTTGTAAGCATTCAAGGGGCTGTAAGAGCGTTGTTCTGTGGCTAAGTAGCGACCATATTCATAGACTATTTCTCCAGCCTGATTGATCAACTCAATCGCCTCTTCATTCAATGAAGAGATCGTGGCAAGATCTGGAATTGCCCCCAAATGACGGAGCAGATCCACAGAGAAACCCTGTGCACTTGCCATGTATGTTGGATGAATTTTACCAGTCACTTGAGGAATAGGAAGTCCGTTAGGAAAATTCTTTTCAAACAATTGGCTGAGAACAACCAGAAACTCTGGAAGTGCTCTTTGAACGGGAGATCGTAGTTTATTTCCTGAGCAGATCAAGTAAAGAACAACAAACCACTCATGATTTAATTGTTGACTTGTATTAATTTTATTCTTCATTGCAACCCCAATATCCAGAGGTATTTTTCCATCAATTTCGGTATCTAAGTAGTGTGGTTCAATATCTTCAACTGGTAGAATGATTGCATTGATAGCATGTATTAATTTTCTGAGGATGCGATCAATATTCGCGTCAGGATATTTGCCGCTGTATTGTTGCAATAATCGTTTCACCTCAGAAAGAATGAGCTGGGATTCCTGTTCAGTAGGGGAATCAATGAAAAATCGTCTTTCCAATCCTAAAAGGAAGAGTAAAATATAATTCTCGTGAAATCCATCAGCCGATCGCCCCGAGGTAAGCCACTTCAGATAGATAGCTCGTTGCATGGGGTCCATTGCACCATAGGACCAAGGCTTGGTGCTAAGTCCAATTTGGGAGTTCATCTGGCGATTGAACTCTTTAACTGGCAAGTTTGGATCTATCACTGAATCAAAATACTTTCCGAATTTGCCGTCTTCCCTCGTACCGATATACACCATGCCACAGATCTCTTGCCCAGCAACAGTCAGTGTCTGATCAGCGGGAATCCACGTATCCTCTAAACGGATTGCTGTGTTTTTCTTGTAAATGATATCTCTCTTATCAACCATACGAATCACATACAGTCAAAATGTAAATCTAAATGAATCTTGGTTAAAGAAGTGCGAAACGCCTATCTAACGCATAATGCAATGATTAGATTGAAGAAAGTGTTTAGGGGTTAATTTATTCTTGGATTAGCAACAATAAATTTTTTTGTTCGTTCAGGATGCTCACCGCAACTGCTGAGCGGTGAGAGCAAGCCTCCTATCTTAGACAGCACTGGTGTAACGGCGTGTCACCTTTGATTGGCACACGGAGTAAGTACCCTGAATTTTAAAGCATGTTTCCCTGCGAATCCAAGTGTGTCTCATCTTTAATTGACCCAGAGAGGACTGGGGAACTCAACTTTAGTGTCAAGGTCGGAGATATGAAGATGCTGGTACAACAAACATAGTCAATATCACTCTGAAATTCATTGGCCAACTTCCCCCAAAGGTCTAGTTTAGTTTCTGAAATCTCAATGGCCATGGACTAACAAAAACACCGACATCACTACATGGTTGATTTTCCTCCAAATAATCAACGGTGATCCAATGGAACAATCAATTCGTTTCAATGTAAGCGGGTATGTCTAACTATTGAGATGAAATGGACAAAAAAAATTTCATACAGATTGACGGTCGGCAACTTGCCATTCAACCTGGCTCTCACACGCCTTCGGAGCTTCTCAAACTCGCAGGTAAATCAGGTGATGATGTCTCTTTAGTTCTTGCAGATGGGCACGAGTGTTCCAACCCAAACGAACCAATTAATGTTGTATCAGGTGATCAATTTACCACGAGAAAGAATAATCAATCCTCGCGCACTCCAACTAAAAACCTTGTCTGCTATAGTGTGAACGGTGAGCCAGCTACGACTGATAAAAACCCCCTTACACTTGAAGAAGTTCTATCTAACGCCGGACCGGGTGCTGCAATTGATACAAATGATCTCGGAAGCTACTACCTTGAAAATTTGAATGATGGACAGAGATATGATAGCCTTGACTGTTTCCTCAAGATCAACGAGGGAGACAATTTTCTTGCCATACATGTCGGTAGAACACCTGTAGCCGATCCAGAATCCCCTGCTGTGAATAAGGTTTTAGAAGAGTAACAAAATCTCGGATTTGAACCCAAAATGATCAATCTAGCGTCCCGCTCAAATGTACAGAGAGCTGTGATGTTCAATTACAAAGTGGAAACAGGTTCTTACAAGGGAAATTCAATCAAGATGGCAATTAGTTTTCAGGAAGATGCATATCCTGAATATCCGCCCCACTTTGTGTATTTTGAATCAAAGATCAATTTGAAGAAAATACCAGTGCATTCCTCTTATCATTTTGAAGGTCAAGATTGGTCAGCTTACAGTATACCACCAAGTGATTTTTGGGATATTCTTTCTTCGTCTGAAAAGAATATGGGAACATACATTAAACGCCACATCCAGCGGGTACTTGCCCAACAATGAGATTTGAAGCTGTTCTTACAGAATCTATTGCTAAGAAAGCTGAGGATCATTTACTTGCTCAAATACGACTCGGCACCCAACAAGAAGATCTCTGTTTTGCTGTCTGGAACCCGAGTACTGGAAAAAACAGAAGCACAGGTATTGTGACGGATATTATTCTGCCAAGAGATGGTGAACGTCATCTTCATGGTAACGTCAGCTTTGAACCGCATTATTTGACCAGATCAATTCGCACTGCATTGAAAACGAATTCTGGGATTGCATTCATGCACAGCCATCCAAGCCCTGGCTTGCAATTGATGAGCAACCTTGATATCTTGGCTGAGCGCGATCGTATTGCGCCTCCAGCTCGTTCATTAGGGTTACCTTTGTTGGGACTCACTGTGGGGACTGATGGTATATGGAGTGGGCGTTTTTGGAAGTGGAACGGTCATAAATACACTAAGAGTGTATGCGATAAGGTGCGAGTTGTGGGTAGACGTATACATCTGAGTATTCCCGTCAAACCAGCAAATTCATTACGTTCCAATCGTCTTCGACGTACAATTGATACTTGGGGGCCAGAATGTCAATTTGCCCTTGCTAACCTTTATATCGGTATTGTGGGATTAGGTAGTGTTGGATCCATTATTGCTGAATCACTTGCCCGTATGGGTGCTACAAGAATATTGCTTATTGATGCGGATCAAGTTGAAGAACATAATCTTGATCGTCTGCTATATGCAACTTCCAAAAATGTCGGCGACTTTAAGGTTGATTTGTTAGCGAAGAACTTGCGCGGGTCTGCGAGTGTTGCCTCGTTTCAAGTAAATGCAATCCGTGCATGGATTCAAGAGCATGATGCCTATACTGCTGCTCTTGATTGTGATATATTGTTTTGTGCAGTTGACCGCCCTTTACCTAAAGATCTTCTCAATCATATCGCATATGTACACAACATACCAGTGATTTTTGGAGGTATCCGGGTTGCTACAAAAACTGATGGAAGTCTTGGAGTGCTACATGGAGTGTAATGCATATTGGGCCGGGATCTCAATGTCTGAGATGCAGTAGGCAATATGTGAGCTCTGAAGTCATGTTAGAACTGGATGGATCCTTGGATAATCCAAGTTATATTAACAAGAATAGTTTGACATTGGGTAGCCAAAATGTGTTTCCATTTGCATTGAATATCGGAAGTCTTATGGTACTTGAGATGATACGCTCAGTAATCTCTGAACCATGGTGGGGAACCAATCCTTCAAAACTTCATTATTCTTTCGTCCCAAATAGGCTAACGCATCACTTTGACAAATGCTCAGCGGGATGCTCTATTGAGGAAAGAATGAGGTTAGGTGATCGGTGGACTTATCAGTTCCTTGAAGATTCGGTTCATAGAAGGAACGTTGACTATTTAAGTAAATTTCAATCTTTGTTCCACAGACTGTTAAATAAATTTTCATGAGTTCTCCTATCACGAGTATGTCAATCACTGATGTACGAACTTTTTCGGGTATCCATCATGCAGAATTATCAAGGATCAATCTCCTCATTGGTAACAACAGTGTTGGTAAATCTACGTTTATGGGTTGTTTGAATGCGGTTGGTCAAATGGCCAGGCTCACCGATTTGGGTGATCACACCAATGTATTTGATCGCGAGCCGTTCTGCATGGGTTCTTTTCATTCAATAGCCAGAGAAGGAAGTCAGTCATTTAGAGTTGAGATCGGCATGGACCAAGGGATATTTCACAAGTTTGGCATTGACTTCATGGGGGGCAATTCTAATATTCCCAACATAGAGATCGGGTTACAGATGCTGATGCATGAGAAAGGATCAAAGGTTCCCCCGAATTTGTCAATCACCCGCGAAAAATCGATTGATCATCCCCAACACTGGCGATTTAATGGACCTGAATTTCAATTTCTCCTGAGACAATCGGAAGTATCCTATTCTCAATTTACTTCATGGCTAAGCCGTTCAGTTAAGTATGGGTACCTTCCATTTTCAGGCGATCCATCAAAATTCAGGATGCGAGCAGGTGATCCAACTCCTCAAGAATTAGCTGCATTTACGAAGTTCGTCAATTTTTTTCACCATTACTTTCATAGCTCTATTCAATCAACTCCAATCATTCCCCATATGTTGAAGAGGCAACGACAATACTCCGTAAATCCAATGGAATCCTTGTGTGATGATGTAGATTTATCTGAAGTCAATAGATTAGGACGTAAGGTTGGGCTTTTCAATGACCTTGTAATCAAGAAACATTCGGATGATCACTTTGAGGTATTGGTGAAGATTTCTGATTCGTACCACAATCTGATAGATGTCGGATACGGTGTTATCAGTCTTCTTCCATTTATGGCTGCCTTCCGTCAAGATTCTTTGGACTCATTGTTTTTGTTGCAACAACCTGAGGTGCATGTTCACCCATCTGTACAATCAGAACTAGTTAAGATAATTGCTAAGAGTAACCACTCCTTCGTCATAGAGACCCACAGTGATCATATCATTTCATGGTTAAGAATACTGGTTAAGGAAAAAGTCATAGAACCGTCAGAAGTTGCTATCATCTTTTTTGAGGAACTCAATTCATCTACATGTTTACACCAAATTTCTTTAGATCAACGAGCGAATCTTATCGGACAACCTCCAGACTATCGAAGATTTTTCATGAATGAGACAAGTAGATTGTTAGGTTTGGGTGCATCATAATGTGTGTAAGAGCCATTGTGGATGCCAGTGCCTTTAGGCATTTTGAGGACCTCACTGAGAAATCGGCTGGATACCAGTTTCGGAGGTGGATTGATCGCCAAGGTGGCATCATCGTATACTCCCCATTAGGCAAGATGAATTGATGGCCAATTCTAAGGTTTGTGAAATTCTGCGGAGTTATGTTGATAGTGGAAGAGCAATTGATATTGATTCATATGAGGTAGAGAAGAGACTCATTGGAATTTACGATCACCCACTTAGGCGTTCAGATGACCCACATATTCTAGCTTTAGCGTTAGCCAGTGATGCAACGGTTTTGTTTTCTTGAGATAAAAAACTATGTCAGGATTTTGCAAATCCAAGAGTGATTCCGAATGTTGGGCGAGGTAAACGCCGATCAGTTCCTCATATAGATATCACTTTACCCGAAGAAACGACCAAATCGTCCAAAAGGAGGAAATTTTTCAATACCCGCGTTTGTGCTTCTTGTTAATCTATCTCTATTTACAAACCGATTATAGGAGAACCATATGGTGGTTAAATTCTTGAAAAAGCAGATCCTTCCGCTGCTTAACGTCTCAGACTTTGTTGAGCGATGAATCAGGCTTTCTAATGGTCAGTGGATAGATAGGGTTCACACCTCCTCTAAAATACTTAGTTTATAGCTGGCGCTAACACTGCGATTTTGCTCTGGGGATGACCTCCATTGGTGGGGCTTTTTTTCTTCACACTCAGGGTTCAACGAATCATTGTGGTTCATAATAAAAGTGATGAAGTTCGTAAATTAGTTGCTTGAACTCACCCCCGGTCCTAGGATTCACTAATTAATGTATCGGGGTCGTCATCTTTTATTGGGCACGCTAACAAATCTTGGTTATTTTAGAACTGTGTGAAAAACTTCAGACATGAACATTCAATCCATTCATCTGAGTATAATCTTGGTCATTTGTAGTCTTGCACCCACTGCAGTTTCTCAGACCTCAACGATAAGCGGGAGGATCACTGATTCTGAAACCGGGCAGCCATTGATTGCCGCAAATCTCTCGATCTATGGAACGGCCATTGGAAGCACAACTGATATTGAAGGAAATTATTTAATTACAATCGGGGCTGGGATTTATCAACTGCGTGCGAGTTTTATTGGGTATCAAGCCCAAGAAACAGTGATTGAATTAGAGTCTGGAGGTTCCTATATATGGAATGCTGCTTTGATGCCTGGGGCAGACTTAAATCCAGTTCAAGTCACTGCGGGCCGACGCAATGAGAAAGCATTGGGTGCGCCCGCGTCAATTGATGTGCTGACGGCCAACGAGATTCAATCGGATATTTCTTCCACAACAGCACGCTCACTTCGCAATATCACTGGATTGGATATCGTACAAACAGGTGTAGATCGCTATGAAGTCGTACTCAGAGGATTCAATAATGTCTTTTCCAGATCTACCCATGTGTTGACAGACTACCGTAAGGCTGGTGCTGCATCTATTGGTGTGAATCTTCATAATGTCATGCCAAACCTCGCAATTGATATTGAACGCATTGAAATTGTACGAGGACCTGGATCAGCGTTGTATGGACCGGGAGTTGACTCAGGTGTGATCCACTATATCACTAAGACCCCATTCAATAATTCTGGCATGACCATTTCCGTGAGCGGAGGTCAAAGATCTAGCATGAATTTGCAGGGGCGCTTTGCAGCTGTTGTGGGAAAACGCATTGGCCTTAAATTACTAAGCAGTTATGCGAGGGCAGAAGATTTTACGTTGCGGCCGTGCGATCCACTGCTCCTTGAAGAAGAGAGATTCAGTGAGTGCCCTGATGAGGAGGACGCGATTCAATTATTTGTGGATGGGCCGCGTGACTCTATGCATCGTAAGTTTGTCACTTATGGAAGCGTAGATCTTAGAATTGGGACTCAGACGAATCTTTCATTTAATGGAGGTTTGAGCCATCTCAATGGGACAATCCTTAGTAGTATTGGCACAGTTCAGGCAAAGGGTATGATTGCCAGCTATGGTCAGATTCGCCTCACGACACAAGATTTATTTGTGCAGGCATTCATCAATACAATAGATTCAAGAGATTCATATATCTATGGTGGAGGGCTTATTGGAGAGTCTTCAGAAGAATATACCTTCCAAGCTCAGTATACAAAAGAGATTGGATCACGGCAAGAATTAACTGCAGGGATTGATCTTACGCTTGAGCACATTGACAAAATGGGGGCCTATGCACAATCAACGACAACGATCTCCGACAAAGTGGATTTAACCCTTGCAATCAGGGGGGATTATAATACTGGTGTCCGTGATATTCATTTGTCTCCTCGGGCAGGTCTGGTTGTTAAACGGACCTCATCATCCAGCGTACGTTTCACCTACAATCGGAGTCTGTCGTCCCCACTGGCGACGGACTATTTTTTGAATTTGGTGGCGGCCTCTATCGGTGGCCTTAAAGTAAGAGCCCGAGGCGGTGCAACTGGGTTTACGTATGAACGCAATCCAGAGTATCTTCAATTAGGAGCACCAGCATCTTTAGTTGCCTCAAGTTTGCTTCCAGGAAGAGAAGGAGTGTCAACGCCTGTAGGGATTAACACAGGATATCTATATGCTCTGATCTATCAAGGATTGACCGAGATTCCAGTCCCAGAATTAGTCCGACTGCTTAGCGATGCTGGTATAAATATTCACCCAACACTTGTAGAATCATTGAGAGCACAGTTGAGTCCTGAATTCATCAAGGTTGATGGGTTTAGCCCTGGCATTTTGGGGCTTCCGAATCTGAGTTCGCTCATGATTGAACCTCGCCCTGATCTTCATCAGTTAGGAGATATTGATCCCATCAAACCTGCAATTACTCAGTCATGGGAAATAGGCTACAAGGGCGTCATTAACCGAAATATTTTACTTACAATTGATGGATATTTTGCCCGAAGGAAAAACTTTATCGGCCCTTTGCAGGCGCAGACCCCATTTGTACTGATACCAAATCTACAAGCGGATCTAATTCGAGACCTTGCCACTGGATTGAATGAAAATGAACAGACCTCAACCCTGTTAGGATTGGTTGGCTTAACACCAGAGATGGTTGCCGAATTAATTGTTGATTTAGCCTCCGAAAATCTTCCCGACAGCGAAACACCCGTGGCTATTGTGCAACCAAACGAAAACAATAATGGAGCAGGGAATTATCCTGAATTGATGCTCACCTTCCCAAATTTTGGGAATATTCAATATTTTGGAATGGATCTTTCATTACAGATGATGATCAGAAATAGGTGGATGTTATTTGGGAATGCGTCATGGATTAGTGATGACTACTTTGATAAAACTGAACTTGGCGAAGAGTCTCAGGATATAGAGTTAGCGCTCAATGCACCTGCATTTAAATTCAAGCTTGGCGGGCAGTATCAGCGTGAAGATGGTCTGTCAATGACTATTTCGGGGCGTTACATCGCTGGTTTTCCGGTTATTGCAGGTCAGTATATTGGAGACGTAGAACCCTATGCAATTATTGATCTTGGGCTTGGATATATATTTGATCAGTTGGGGCTGCGTGCAGATGCGGGAATCAATAACCTATTCAATAGCCAGCATCGTGAATTTGTTGGTGCCCCGCGCTTAGGTCGAGTGATAAGTTTCCGTCTGACTTACACGACCGATCGTTGAGTCCACATAGTAGTTTCAGTGGGGCTCATAGGACAGTGATTTTCAGAGGTCTGTAGCTTAAGGAAGTAATGAAAGGTTAAACTGAATCATAAGCAAATACCTGTCTCTATAATTATCCGACAATTCTTGGAATCAATGATTGTATTGTGTCTCAAAAATGACAATGTTATCATCTTTGCCTCGCGCATCATTGATTGAATGCTCTACTGAATCTATCAGCCATCAAGCAGTTATCAGGCATGTGTAGCTGAATCCATAACATGATTGGGTTTGGTTCCACTTGTTGGGAAGATTAATGCATGATTATGCTGATCTGTTTCAATGATATGTAAAGACATACAAGTTATCTAACACTCATGAATTGGCCGATGTACACCGAAGATGTTTGACTTTCAAGGGATGTTGCAGTCATCTGATACAGGTAAGATCCAGAAGGAAGGTTCATTCCATTGAGTTCTATTTCCTGTGCCCACCCTGCAGTCATACTGATGACGGGCATGCTATACACGCGCCTGCCAGTTATATCCATCACTTCAATATGGATTTGTGCGGACCACGGAAGATCCACAAGAAGTCGAGTGGATTGCACAAAAGGATTTGGATAATTCGTATGTATGACGAGTTCCTGTGGTACTCCCGTTTCTCGCTGGGTATTCACGGGCGAGTTCACTTCAATGCTGAATTTAAGGCTGTCCTGTGCTCCATTTTTATCCGTGGCTTTATAGGTGAATTCAACGGGTGACTTGATTTGTTCTGGGACTCCACTAATCGTTCGTGTAGATAGATTATACCGAAGTCCAGATGGAAGTGAGTCAAGTGGAGTTAATGCATACTTAACTGGATCAACTCCGCCAGTCACTCCAGGGAGAACCAGAGGTTCAATCAATTGGCCAAGCACATAGACTTGGCTGCTGTCAACCGGCATGTCAAAGGAGATCTTATATACCACAATATTGAACTGTAGTGTGGTCTGGTTTCTGTTTGCGTCCTTGACAGATAGGGTAAAAGTTTTTGAGTCTGTAATTTCGGTAGGCGTTCCACTGATCATGCGGGTTTGTGCATTAAATGCAAGCCCTGAGGGTAACTCAGGGGCCAGATCATATACATAGGGGGAGACTCCACCGGTAGCCATGGGAAGAGCCACCCCTTTAACTGGTAGGCCAATCGGATAGAATTGTGGGGATACTGAGTCAGAGAAGGTCAATGATGAAGCGGCACTGGCGGTGGCATTCACAACGTTTGACGGAGGACTTGTACCCACGGAATTGATTGCACTCACGCGATAATAACGGGTCATATCGGGTTGAAGGGAATTGTCTGTGTAGGTTGTGAGGGTTTCAGATGTATTGGAGACTAAATCTGACCATGAGTTTACTGCACCATCAGAGGACATCTCAATTCTATAACCGGTAATCGCAGAGCCACCATTGTTAAGTGGGGCTGTCCAAGACAGATCAATGGTTGTAGTGCTCGTAGCATTAGCTGTCAGTGATGAAGGTGCATCGGGAGAGGTAGCTTCGCTAGTGGTTGCACTGGCGACATTTGACGGGCTTCCTATACCACCTGAACTAATGGCACTGACCCGGTAATACCGCGTTGTACCACTTGTAAGTCCAGAATCGCTATAATCCGTGGCAGATGAGCCAGTGTTTGCGACTAGATTTGACCATTCAGAGATTCCATTTGGTGATACCTCAATCAAGTATGCATTTATATCTGATCCTCCATTATTTAATGGCGCCGTCCACGATAGGTCAATGCTATTAGGCCCTCCCGCGGTTGCCGAGAGTTCTGTAGGTGCACTTGGAGCGGTTGCTGTACCAGTGGTCGCATTGGTAATAGCAGAGGGTTGGCTTGTGGCAACAGAGTTTATGGCGCTCACACGATAATATCTCGTCACACCGGCAGTGAGTCCAGTATGTGAGTAGTTGAGAGCTGTAGAGTTTGAATTAGCCACAAGATTCGTCCATGAAGATGTCCCATCTGGAGATACTTCTATCTTGTATCCACTGATCTGGGCTCCACCATCATCCGAGGGTGCATTCCATTTCAGATTAATGATCGTACTCCCCAGGGCGGTCGCCGTGAGGGCTGTAGGTGCGTTTGGGGCACTCACTGCATTAGTGGTTGCACTCACGACGTTTGATGGATCGCTTGCACCTACCGAATTAATCGCACTGACTCTGTAATAACGGGTGGATGAAGGCGTGAGTCCAGTATGTGTATAGGTCGTGCTGGAATTTTCCACCAAATCCGCCCATCCAGAGGTTCCATCGGATGATACCTCTATTTTGTAGGTCGTGATGGCTGCACCGCCATTGCTTGATGGAGCCGTCCAAGAGAGGACAATCATTGTACGCCCCGTAGCAGAGGCGGTAAGAGAGGTTGGAGCTTGGGGACGAGAGGCATTCAATGCATCTGTAATTGCGCTGACGATATTAGAGGCTGATCCAGTCAAGTTGGCCGAGTTGATCGCACTGACCCGGTAATGGCGAGTTGTCCCTGCTGTCAGGCCAGAATGCGTGTAACGGGTTGTCTGTGAACCGGTATTTGCTTCTAAGTTGCTCCAACTGGATGTGCCATTAGGGGATACTTCAATCTTGTATCCAGTGATTGCTGCACCTCCGGTATTGGTCGGAGCTGTCCAAGTAAGACTGATACTGGTTTGTCCTCCAGCAGTCGCTGAAAGGGAAGTTGGCGCACCAGGGGCAGTCGCCGCATTGGTAGTTGCGCTGACGATATTAGAGGCTGATCCAGTCAAGTTGGCCGAGTTGATCGCACTGACCCGGTAATGGCGAGTTGTCCCTGCTGTCAGGCCAGAATGCGTGTAACGGGTTGTCTGTGAACCGGTATTTGCTTCTAAGTTGCTCCAACTGGATGTGCCATTAGGGGATACTTCAATCTTGTATCCAGTGATTGCTGCACCTCCGGTATTGGTCGGAGCTGTCCAAGTAAGACTGATACTGGTTTGTCCTCCAGCAGTCGCTGAAAGGGAAGTTGGCGCACCAGGGGCAGTCGCCGCATTGGTAGTTGCGCTGACGATATTAGAGGCTGATCCAGTCAAGTTGGCCGAGTTGATCGCACTGACCCGGTAATGGCGAGTTGTCCCTGCTGTCAGGCCAGAATGCGTGTAACGGGTTGTCTGTGAACCGGTATTTGCTTCTAAGTTGCTCCAACTGGATGTGCCATTAGGGGATACTTCAATCTTGTATCCAGTGATTGCTGCACCTCCGGTATTGGTCGGAGCTGTCCAAGTAAGACTGATACTGGTTTGTCCTCCAGCAGTCGCTGAAAGGGAAGTTGGCGCACCAGGGGCAGTCGCCGCATTGGTAGTTGCGCTGACGATATTAGAGGCTGATCCAGTCAAGTTGGCCGAGTTGATCGCACTGACCCGGTAATGGCGAGTTGTCCCTGCTGTCAGGCCAGAATGCGTGTAACGGGTTGTCTGTGAACCGGTATTTGCTTCTAAGTTGCTCCAACTGGATGTGCCATTAGGGGATACTTCAATCTTGTATCCAGTGATTGCTGCACCTCCGGTATTGGTCGGAGCTGTCCAAGTAAGACTGATACTGGTTTGTCCTCCAGCAGTCGCTGAAAGGGAAGTTGGCGCACCAGGGGCAGTCGCCGCGTTGGTAGTTGCATTGGCGATATCAGAGGCTGGTCCAGTCAAGTTGGCCGAGTTGATCGCACTGACCCGGTAATCATATCTTGTGGCTGCGGAAAGTCCCCCGTGATCAGCCTTTGTACTAGCACTTCTGCTATTGGGTACAAGAGTTCTCCAAGTGGTTCCCCGATTGGTAGAGATTTCAATCTTGTATCCAGTGATTGTTGCACCACCAGTATTGGTCGGAGCTGTCCAAGAAAGGTTGATACTGGTTGGTCCTCCAGCAGTCGCTGAAAGGGAAGTCGGAGCACCAGGGGCAGTCGCCGCGCTGGTAGTTGCGCTGACGATATTAGAGGCTGATCCAGTCAAGTTGGCCGAGTTGATCGCACTGACCCGGTAATGGCGAGTTGTCCCTGCTGTCAGGCCAGAATGCGTGTAACGGGTTGTCTGTGAACCGGTATTTGCTTCTAAGTTGCTCCAACTGGATGTGCCATTAGGGGATACTTCAATCTTGTATCCAGTGATTGCTGCACCTCCGGTATTGGTCGGAGCTGTCCAAGTAAGACTGATACTGGTTTGTCCTCCAGCAGTCGCTGAAAGGGAAGTTGGCGCACCAGGGGCAGTCGCCGCATTGGTAGTTGCGCTGACGATATTAGAGGCTGATCCAGTCAAGTTGGCCGAGTTGATCGCACTGACCCGGTAATGGCGAGTTGTCCCTGCTGTCAGGCCAGAATGCGTGTAACGGGTTGTCTGTGAACCGGTATTTGCTTCTAAGTTGCTCCAACTGGATGTGCCATTAGGGGATACTTCAATCTTGTATCCAGTGATTGCTGCACCTCCGGTATTGGTCGGAGCTGTCCAAGTAAGACTGATACTGGTTTGTCCTCCAGCAGTCGCTGAAAGGGAAGTTGGCGCACCAGGGGCAGTCGCCGCATTGGTAGTTGCGCTGACGATATTAGAGGCTGATCCAGTCAAGTTGGCCGAGTTGATCGCACTGACCCGGTAATGGCGAGTTGTCCCTGCTGTCAGGCCAGAATGCGTGTAACGGGTTGTCTGTGAACCGGTATTTGCTTCTAAGTTGCTCCAACTGGATGTGCCATTAGGGGATACTTCAATCTTGTATCCAGTGATTGCTGCACCTCCGGTATTGGTCGGAGCTGTCCAAGTAAGACTGATACTGGTTTGTCCTCCAGCAGTCGCTGAAAGGGAAGTTGGCGCACCAGGGGCAGTCGCCGCATTGGTAGTTGCGCTGACGATATTAGAGGCTGATCCAGTCAAGTTGGCCGAGTTGATCGCACTGACCCGGTAATGGCGAGTTGTCCCTGCTGTCAGACCAGAATGCGTGTAACGGGTTGTCTGTGAACCGGTATTTGCTTCTAAGTTGCTCCAACTGGATGTGCCATTAGGGGATACTTCAATCTTGTATCCAGTGATTGCTGCACCTCCGGTATTGGTCGGAGCTGTCCAAGTAAGACTGATACTGGTTTGTCCTCCAGCAGTCGCTGAAAGGGAAGTTGGCGCACCAGGGGCAGTCGCCGCATTGGTAGTTGCAAAGACGACTTGGGAGGGGTCGCCAGTACCAACAGAATTTTTGGCACTAATTGTATAGTATCTTCTGGTTTCGGCTAAGAGCCCCGTGTGTGTATAAGATGTTGTGGTTGCGCCAATATCGTCTTTAAGAGTTGACCAGCTACCTTCATTCCCAGTAGTAGAGACGTTAATCACATATCCAGTGATTGCTGCACCACCATTGTATAATGGAGCTACCCAACTAATTACGATGGAGCTAGGTCCTCCAGGAGATGCTGATGGAGAAGTTGGCTGATCAGGTGCAACTTTTGAGGTCGTAGTGCACTTTGGTTCAAGGTTGAAAGCGCCATTTCGGTTATTCTCATTTGGATCGTCGTTGATGGCAGCGACATTGTAGCAATATCGGGTATTATCCTTGAGGTTTGTATCGGTATATGTGATACCTCCCTGATAGTTTTCCTCTATGAATGTTTGGCGGGCTTCAGAACCCTCAGTCCTCCATATCCTATATCCTGTAATGGCGAGACTTGTTCCACCAGTGTTTGATGGAGCCGTCCAAGATATAATAATTCGGTCGGGGCCTCCAGAAACTGCACTTAAACCAGTAACCTCACCAGGTGGGTCTCGGTAATCTGAACCAGTATTTATCTGTGACTGAATTCTGTTTGTTCGCTGATAAGCCTCTGGATCATCACTTGCAGCACCTGATAAACCTTTGATTTTTGATGAGATCAGTCCACTGGTTTGAGAACTTTCTTTTGATGATATTCTCTCAGAATGATCTTCCGATACCCCCGAGATCTTTGCGCTAGTGAGGGAAGCTATCTGAAGTTGGGAATGAGTGGCATCAGTATCAACTAGTGGTACGGAGATGGGATTTAGTTGAGAGAAATCCTCCACTAAGAAAGATGGAGTAAGATCTCTGGAAATTGATGAATGGATTGTTACACTGTCTCGAGTAGGGGGAGGCTTGTTATCTAGGATAGTGTATTTCGGTGTTCCATACACAGCATTGATTCTGTCAGAATCTATATCCTGCGATAAAAAATGGGGGGGGGCATTATTATTAAGAAAAACCCCATGTTTGAGATGCTTTTTAATCTTGCTGTCGGATGGAGAAGCGTTCAAGTCCTTACTTGTCTCATTCACATGTATATCGTTTGATTCTTCATCAAACGCGACAATTTCGTTTGATTTTGGGGTTAAATAATCAAGATTAATAGACATTGTAACGCGAGCGCTGTCAGTAGGTGAAGCGAGCAGGATAAATATGTTAATCAGCCACATGGATTGAGGGGTTCATAAGTGTGAATGAATTAATAAATAACTCAGATAAAAAAATACACATAAAATGAATCAAAATTCAAAGAATTTATACATCCGAGTGTAAATAATTGTTTTATTTAGGATTTCCAACCCAAAATACCCATCAATCACGTTAATTTCTCGTATCTATACGAAAATCCCATATGACATGATCCATTGGATTGGATAATTTGAGGCAGGTTCCTTGCAGTGTGAGCGCGGAGATAAATGAAGGGGTATGCATCAAATCTGGATAATTTTTTGGCCTGTATTTTGATGTAGTCATGGTTATCGTCAGGTCCATAAATTTTTTTGCTAAAAAAGGCATAAGGATTTGTTTAATTCTAAGATAATCACTAAATTTGTAGTATCATGATCAACGCAGATAGCACGCCTGTTTTTGACGAGTCATTGCGGCTCATTTTGGTCGCTGTTCTAGGGGAGGAGAATGCTCGGCGCGTGCTGGAACTAGTGTATGAATTAGGGGAAGGGGGTAAGGAGTTGGTGATGCTAGTGATAGAGGAGCTGGTTAACGCAAAGGAAGAGATCATGGATGCCCAAGAGAAGATTGACTATCTTCTACGCAGATTGTATGGGCAGAATCGGGAGCGGTATACAGATCCAGATCAAATGGAGCTCTTTGGCGATCAGCCTCCAGTGGTAGAAGAGTTTCAGGAAGACGAGGAGGAAGAGGAAACGAAGTCACGAAAGAAGCCAAGAAGTCTTCGTTCAGGTCGTAACAGTGGTCATTGAGATCAATCCTGAGGGTGATTTATCTGATCTCCAGAAGATTGGATTTGAAGTTCATCGGGTGTTCCATTACCAACCTGCGCGTATTGTAGTCTACGAATTTGTGCGTAATAAGTATGTAGATCCAACCAATAAAGAGGCAGGGGTATTGATGGGTGAGTTACCCGATAATGTGAAAGGCAAGCGCACCGCCACGGTGGAGACCTTATCGCAAGTAGTGATCAATAAATATGTGGATCATCTTCCAGTGGATCGGACGCGGAAGCAGTTTTCAAGATTAGGGGCGGATATAGCCACCTCCACACTCAACGATTTTTGTGCACATGTGGCCAACGATCTGAAGCCGCTGTACGATCTTCATCTGCAAGAAGTGCTTAATAGCGGATACATTCAGGCGGATGAGACGCGAATTCCAGTGCGGGATTCGGTCAAAAGTAAAGCATCGGGCAAGAATCATCTTGGCTATTTCTGGCTGTACTCTGCGCCAACGCCCAAGTTGGTGTTTGTGGATTATCAGCCGGGGCGATCCAGAGACGGTCCGCTCAAGATTTTGGATGGATTTCAGGGGAATTTGCAGACGGATGCTTATAGTGTGTATGACGTATTTGACACCTTGGATGGAATTGAGCACTTCAATTGTGTGACCCATTGTCGGCGCAAGTTTGAGAATGTAAAGGCCTCGCAGTACGAGTTTGTTCAAACGAACGTCAAGCGTGTTCTCACGCTGTTCAGGAAGATCTATGCGATTGAGCAAAAGTTACGCGAGCGTGGGGCTTCGTTTGAGGAGCGTCGGATTGAGCGTCAGAGTCAATCTGCCCCCCTGTTTGATAAGCTCAAGGAGATTCTGGAGTCAACGGCAACGATCGGCCCTGAGTCATGGAAGAAGGCCGTGTACTATGCACTGGTTCGTTGGGAGAAGCTCACGCGCTTTTTGGATCACGGAGAGGTGGAGATTGATACCAATCTTGTAGAAAACCGCGTGCGACCCATTGCCATAGGACGCAAAAACTACTTGTTTGCTGGCTCCCATGAGGCAGCGCAGCGGGCTGCGATTCTCTATTCACTGCTCAATACCTGCACCTTGCATGGGGTGAATCCACAGGAGTGGTTAGTGGATGTACTAAAGCGCATTGACACGATGGCCGAAGAAGAGATGTACACACTACTACCTCAACACTGGAAAGCAGCACAGGATGCAGCGCTTCCCCAAGCTGCATAGATCTCACGGCAGAGATACATTCACCGTCCATCCTACTGCACCAGACAATGAGCTGGGCTATGGTTTAGGCGCTGAGGATATGGGATTTTCGTATGGATACAATTTCTCTGGGGTTCTCGTTTATTAAGTGAATGAAGCAGGAATGGGGGGCAATAAAGTGCATCGGATGAAAAACCACCAAAATATCTACAAAATCAAAACTGAAAATAGGATCCGTGGGTACACCACAGGGGAATTTTAGACTATGTGAAAATCGCTGGTTGTTGAACAAGGGTTCAGAATCATGAGTGCACCTGTTGGTGGAGAGAAAGGTTGCCATGAGAAGAGGTGACTTATGGATGGTTACATTATTGAACCCCCTTTATCTGAACGAGATTTTTGAGGGTCATTTTTAGCAGTGAATGGAGTTCAGAACAGTTTCTTGTAAAGTTTGGGTTTAGCGTAGCCCGAATCCCAGTGGATTGGTGGGCTAGGTTCAAGAAACCATTGAATGAACTCCGAATTAGGTGAAGTATCGTTATCAATAAGTTCAGAATCAGATTCACTGTGGTTTGAATCTTGATGAGGCGCAGAGAGTGTTGAATTCTCTTCTGAATGTAGATTGCGAAAAAATGTGACGGTCACAAATTTTTCGGAAATTGTAATCTTCGGTTCAGTTATCCGATGTTCTCTGCAGAGATCGTAAATGAGACGGATTCCACTTCCAATTCCCTCTATCAAATCCATTCTAAGGAAAGTTGTAAATAGCAACGGATTCCGGGGCATGCTACTGATTCCAAGTTCAGATTCGGTCATACCTGAAGGTAATCCACCAGGGCTAACAATTTCTAATCGATCCTTGAACAGATAGACTTGAATATTTCCATTAGATCGGTAATCCCGGTGAACGAATGCATTGATAACCGCCTCACGAATGGCAATCATAGGGAGTTCAGGACGCTCTTCACGGTGAAGCTTTTCAATGATGTAGCCTATATTGATCTTGGAAAGAATCCATCCCATTGAGTCGTTAATCATGGAATATAGATCGCCATGAAAGTCTCGTCGATCAATAACATTAGATTTAGTTGTTCCCATAAACAAAACACACGAGACATGTGCACTGATATTGAAATCGCTAATGTTCTTAGCAAGTAACCATGCACAAGCATTGGTGATCTTGTACTCCTTGGTGATCAGATCCAAATTGCGTAAAGCCGTTTCTGGTGACATATGAGATGGAATTTTAGCGCGATTCTGAAACCAAAGCCAATGATCTGGGTCCATATCATTATCAAGAGAAAAATCTGGACAAACACTTCTATCAAAATGAATAAACCCTACTTCATAAAAGAATTCGGCAAGTTCATCCCTTGACATTTGCTGTGAGTTAGCACCTTCACGAATGTAATACTTTCCCTGAAAAGAGTAGGGTTTTCTGTTCTGTGGAGGAATGTTCACCGAGATGACAGAATCAATACTCTCCATTTCTATGCGAATGGGAGGATCTGCTGAGCGTGCAATGGTTTGAATTTGTGATCTCAAACGATTGTCATCAGAGATACCAATGATCTCACCTGAGTCGGAGACTCCTAATAGGATTTTTCCACCAGCAGAATTTGCAAATGCGCAGATTTCACGCCCTATATTAGATGTTAAAGATCGTTTGAACTCAACCAAGGTTCCTTCCCCCTGAGCGATGATGTCATTGAGTCGATCAGAATTCATGGTTGTTAGGAGGATATTATATTTAAATATAAAACGACTGAAAAATATTGAAAAACCATTTCTCTGCGGTTAACAATGGATTCATTGTCAGAGTTCCTCTCAAATACCATGGAGTCCCAAAAATTAAGAAATTGAACCAAGATCAGCTTTAGTCAGTGCTGAGGCATTAATCTCAGATGGACATTATATCATGATCAGAGCGTAACTGATAGTTTGTCTCTCATTTTAGGACGGCCGATTTTGACCACTACCGAGAGTCAGTTTTAACTGACAGAGAGATTCATCGTGATTGTTTTTCGAATTCGGTCTGTTTCATAGAGGATGCTGAGAATGCGTGTATAACGTTGTAAATCATCAGGCTCTAGCTTACGTCCCTTGCGATCTTTTAGCCATTTTCGGGCCACTTGAAACCCGCCCACATAACACGTCCAGACTTGCTGTGGAACCCCATCAAATCCTTGGGTTTTGTTGATCATGATGCGGCCATTTTTATATCTGGGAATGTCAACGATGTGATTTCCCTCACCGATAAAGCAAATCGGGAGGTTGCTCAGTGTTTGAAACAGATGCAGTTGTCGGAGCTGGCGCCCTTTGTGAGAAACATCCCAAAATTCTTCTGGGGTTGTTGGTTTGGGGATACGAGGAAAATCTTCCTTAAAAAACGATGCATATGCCTCTTGATAGGCGGGGCATTGCAGTGCGCCATAGACATAGTCAAAGATCTGGTATTCATCAGGGATGCCAAGATGAGGATGATCGGCAATCGCTTCAATTTCGGCGCGAATATCGGGGTTAATATTGACCTCTTTTTGTTGGAGGCTTCCCTGATCAGGAAGTACGTACAATGGCGCCACATTCGCAATGCCATTTGATGTGTGAATGGCATGGCCATCTACAATCGTATCGGCCACCATGACGCTGATAACGGGCGGATCAGGAGGAATATTCTGCCTTGAAAACACCAGCGCCACATTGGTGCCATCCAATAGATGACGCATTAGATTATGACGAGGGCAACCAATAAATCCACGTGTTTTTCCAGTGTAGTAAGTATAGCGCGTATAAAGGGACGATAGAGAATGGGGCGCACTTTGCCTTGATGGTCCTTGATATCTTTCTGGGCTAATGCGACTTTCCAATCTGCAGAATCTCTGGAAAGATGATAAAATGACCGTGCCTCCTCTACCTCAAGACTTGCAAAATGATCTGCAACGCTTTTCATGCGGTGTTTTGTAAACTGAATAGTGATTTTATCTCTGGTAGTTAAGAGTCCAACCGAGTAGGATGGGAAAAAATCTGATAACTTCCATTCAAATTCATACTCCGCATGTAGTTGATAATCAAAGGGAATTAGAAAATAGTAGGGCAGGGAAGGATTAATTGTCTTCCAAGTTATTGATTGAACGCTGTTATTTTCTAGAAAATCATATTTTCCAGACCCATCAGCAGATTCTCGCATTCCCCATAGATCAAAATGCCCCCTATACGGTACAGCTGACGTGTTGGTTTTAACAAATATGCCAACTGCTACACCTTGTTTTATGTAAAAGACATTTTCGTCTTTACTGCCGTCAGGAGAGTGCTCTTTTTTCGTTGAGTTGCCATGGAGATCTAAAAGATATTGCGTAGAGAATGTAGAGACTATACTCTCTCGCATTCCACGAAACGTGGGGTTATCCAAATATCCGTGGTTGGTGATAAAGCCCAAAATGCCTTGCCCTGTTCGTTCAATCTGCCAATGGGCCAACCGCGTGAATTTGACGTAATCATCGTTAAGCCATTTAGGATTCTTTTCATTGAGTGATTCTCCCCCAATGCTGAAGTAATTTTCAACCTTTCCCTCATCGGTACGTCCATGTAGCAGGTTCTTGATCCACGCTCCTTTGTTGGCGGAATGGCCAGAGTAGGGGGGATTGCCTAAAATGACCGTGAACCGTGTTGAGCGCTTGACCTGATCCGCCTCAATCCTTTCCTTTGCCAAGGCTGGAAGTGCAAAGTCTAACTGAAGTTAACCCTATTTTCAATTTCCAGAAGGTCCAGTATTTCCAGAAAATTTGAGAATTTTTGACTACAATCTGGAGGATTATCTGCCAGAAAGACGCTTCAACCTGACGAATAGATCACTCAGGAGAGTTTGATATTCAGGAGTTTTAGCGCCTTCATTTGGGTCGGATTGTAATCCTCAAACAAGGTCACTTCGGGAGAATTATCGGTTGTGATTTTCGGAACGCCCACTACACGACTCAACCCAGACAAAGTTTTCATCACCGACTCATAACTCATGGCGGTTTCGCCATCTGATGTCGTCTTGTTTTGCGCTTTCTCTTTGGCTTCATCTGAGCGCTTGGCTGGCGAGACCATGTCTTTTCTTTGCGCTCTCTTGAGTTGCAAATCATCTTCTGCAAACAACATGGGCGCGAGCTTCTGACGGAGGTGGTACTCTACATAATAGGCCAACATACATAAAAAGATATGCGCAATGACCCGATGTTCATTGCGATGATGAATCGGGCGTACGCGCAACGACATGGATTTCATGGTTCTAAATGCCCATTCTACCGAAGATAAACGCTTGTAATCGGAGACTAATGTCTCGGGGGTCTTTTTCACACTTGACCGAATGGCATACACGCCGTCCAAGAGTTCGGCTTTTTTAATCGCTTGTTCATTGCGGCTATAGGTAAAATGCCCCTCCTTAATGTCACCCAGATTGTAGAACCTCTTTAATTTGTGTTTGCCCACAACCTTCTGGACGCGCATGCCAATTTTGGCTTCGTTTTTTAATCGGCACGGCGTCGCCGTGATGGCTTTGATAATCTTGTTAAGTCCCTCATCCGCTTTGTCCAACAATGCATCCCGTGTTTGCTTGCTCTTGGCCGCTTGTAAGGGGTTCTTGCACAGAATCAGGGTTTCATCTGGATACAAATCACACTCTAGTTCCACCAGATTCTGCTGATCAAACAAACTCATCTGAATTTCCTTCTGCTCTATAACCTCACGCATTTCCTTTTCCCGCCGCTGCTCTTTTTCTTGGTGATCTACCACCTTTCGGATCTCCCTCTTTTGCATACCCGTGATCCAATCCAGCCCCACAGGTATGATCTCCTCTTTAATCTGCTTCTGCTTCAATAACCCCCGATCTCCAACCAATATAACATGCTTTAATCCAAAGGACTCTTGAATCTTAGTGATCTGACATCCAAGCGTTGCAGTATCGGCGGTATTGCCTGGAAAGACCTCTACCGAGACGGGGCGTCCCTCTGCATCGGTGATCAGCCCATAAACGACTTGTTTTTTGCCTTTTTTCTTATCTCGGTTATGGCCAAACTCCGCGAAGAAATTTTTCTCCCCTTCCACATAACTACTGCTGACGTCATAGAGTACCATCCCCCCTTCTGTCAAATGCCGTTTGGCTAACGTGCACTCAATGTCGGCTTTGCACTTGGCCAGCTGATCCATGGCTTCATACAAGTCATCCTGATCAACGTACTTGAGGTTCAGTTCTTCGTTGAGGGTATCGGCAGCGGTCTCTTGATTGAGCATGGTACTGGTCCGGAGTTTGCTGGCCGGGTCTAACACGCGGGCGGCAATCATCCCAAGCACCAGGCGACGAAAGCGTGAGTTCTTTGGGGCAATCAGGTCATGGATCTTGAGTTGGGTCATCATGCCCAGGACTGCGGCCACATGACCGTGGGGTTTGCTACTTCGAATCTCAAAGGCGTCTTTGATGGATTTGACCGCCGTGCCACCTTTCAAGAGGGTGCGAATGCCATCAATGATAGCCTGTGGGAGACGGGTAAGATTGGTGACGGTGAATTTAACGGATTTACCATCAATCCATTTGGATTCGCGAATGAGCCAAGTTGGCTTGGAGTTACGGTTGGGTATTTGTTCAACATACATGGACAGGATAAATTATTTGTGAGTGGATAAGAATGCCTAAATATATGACATAAAATGATACAAAACACAAAAAACACAGGCTTTTTACATGGACAGGTTAAATTACGCAAAAAAAGTGCAAAAAATCGATAAATAAGCCCTAAATCCACTAAAAATGCCCCAAATATCCCTAAATGAGCGGATATTAGGGAAGAAAAATGAGGAAAATCCCGTTAAACCCAGTGAATCTGATGATTTTTAGGGTTAACTTCAGGTCTAACGACAGTTGTTTTGTATTTTGTGCAGGATGCAGGGCATTGGTGAGATAAATTCTTGCGCGCGGAGCGTTCTCAAATGTGTAGCCCGTTTCAACAAGTTTGAGGCTGACCTTAAAGTGAGCAATCACATACGGAGCCATGAGGAGCTCGTAGCCGTACAACCTTGGTAGCAAATGCTCTGAGACATACTCGTTCCATAAAGACAGAAAATCCCCCCCCCCCATTTTTTCTTACATGTGCGGTAGATCCGATCAATCACCTCCACGAGAAACGTCCCGGTTCCAGTCGCAGGATCCAGAATCTGCACAAAATGACTTTCAGGTGAAACGCCTTCAGCAATGGTGATGTCCTTGTTGCGCTGTGCCATCTCGCCCCAAGTGCAGGTATCGGCTAATCCATCGTTCAACCCAAATGTATCCCGTAAGAGCGCATCTATGGATTCAACAATATACAACACTACAGGGCGCGGCGTATAAAAGACCCCCCGCTTTACCTTTTGCTCTTGGTCATACTCGGCGAGGAAGTTCTCATAAAAATGAATGACAGGATCCTCGCGAGGATTTCGATCCCCGAAATCTCGAATGACAGGCTCCATATCGGTGTGACTCAAAAAATCTTGGACTTCACTGACCCCAAGCTCATCAAAGTTCAACGCCTGATCGGTGTCATTGAGATGCATAAATGTGGCCATGAGCTCATGGAGCAGAGGGTTCGTGCGCATCCGGCTGGTTAAGTCCTTTGCCGTGCTGTCGCCTTTACCAGTGATCCGCGCTGAGAGTAAACCGTAAGTGATGGTTTGAGCGACCATATCTGCAAACGCATCACGGGTTAAGTCATGCGCGAGGGTCTCTTGAAAAGTTTTCAGTAGACCAGTGATAAACCCCGAATCGGTTTCGACCTCCAAGGCGGACTTGACACGCTCACGAATGCGCCTGGCCAAAGCAGCCAAGCTGATCGATAGATCCTTGGAGGTGCGAATTGCGTGGCCATGTTGGAGCGTGAAGGCTTTGCTCCACTGTTTGCGCCAAGAGTCGGGGTCTTTGTCCGAGGGCCAAGATAAATATTGGGTCAGCTGCTGATCAACGTATTCAAGATGAAGTGCGGTATCGCGCTCGTTCCAGTCAATGACCTTCAAGGTTGGAGCGCCTTCACGCTGAGAGGTGAAATGGGCAAAGGTGATCTGCCGGTGCTCAGATAGTCCGTAATTGGAAATAAACAGAAGATCTTCTATGTGCCACTTTGGCCCGCCAGTCGTAACACGGCTCTTGATCAGAAAGTGGTTCAGAATTCTGCGCAGCGCAAGGATGGGTAAGCGCTTGGGTTCAAACTCAATAAAAATGATCCCCCATGGTTGATTCACAGCAAGGGGGCGTAGGCGCTTGATGGACTGAATTTTAGCCGCGATCTGAGCATCCAGTCCCAGCGCCTCCGAAGAGTACTCAAAGAAATCGTCTTCAAAACTATCCGATGAAATCGGCCAATCCAGGTCATCATGCAAATAATTTAAGAGCTGATCAAAATCCTGAATGTCTGTAAGTTGAGTATGTTGATTCATTCGGTTAACCATCGTTTAATTCCATCCAACAACGCAATCGTGGCTTAATTCCCACAGGAGCATCAATGCGTTCAAGGTACTTGTTTTTAATATGTCGTTCAATACTAACTCGACTCCTGATGAGCTGATCTTGATCAATCCGACAGAGTCTTTTAGTCGTCGGGAATGAGCGAATTACATTGATGATCTCCTCAGGTTTTTCAATAATTTCGTGAGTTTTGATATCATAGTAATACCAGCGGGTAACCCCAGAATCTTCGGAAAATTTTTCATTACTCTTATCCAACGCTGGTAGGGTGTAACAAAAAAAGACACCACGAATAAACTCTGATCCACACTTCTTACCACTGAAAATAGAATCTGGGAAATGGCTCAACCTTTTTTCAAGATCTGGATCGGACTGTAGGAGCTCTTGATATTCAAGATGCATCTGCTCTGTAGATGTTAAGGAACCTTCATAATCAGACTTGAATTCATTCCATACCTTTAAGTCATCAAATAGATCATCTGGACTGAGTAGTTTCCCTCCCTCAATACCAAGTGTTTTTGAAATCAATAATGTCTTTTTTGTAACCCTTTCGTAGAGTTTTAGAATCTGGTTTAGTTCGTCAGGAGGCAAAAAATTCCAAAACATTACTTTACGGTCAGATTTCGTTAAGTTGGGTAAATCCGCAAACATTTTATGTTCAACATCTTGATTCATGCGGGGTCAACACGGCCAATTCGTTGCATCAGACGGACTGGATTCCAGTGAATATCATAATTGACCAGGCGAGAAGCATCTTGCAGGTTTAATCCCTCAGAAAGAACATCTGTTGAGATCAGTACCCGAATTTCTTTTAATCCTGATTGCCTTAATTCTGCGGCTGAGAGACCATTGTAGTAGGGTGAAAATCGTTGAATGATTTCCGCGCGATTTCGTTTAGTCCCACCATCAACTTGTTCAACCCCTTGAATGTGTTCGGCATCAAGTTGGAGTTTCAGATATCGTGCGGTGTCAGCAAATTCCGTGAAAATGAGTACTTTTTGATGATGCAGATCGTCTGATTTCAGCAGTCCAGTCAGTTGTTGCAGTTTATCATCATGCTTTGACTCAAACATTCGCAACTCCCGCAAAAATTGTACAGCCTGATCAAGATCTAAAAAGGTTTCAGAAACCATTTCACTAACATCATACTCGGCTCTTTCTAGTGGCTTTACATTGTCCAGAATCTCTTGAGGGATGACATCTTCTGATTCAAGGTCATCGCCCTCATTCCATATTTCAGACACGCGAGCATTACAATATCTGAGAGTATCAGAATTCTCCGCCTTCCACTGCTCAAGTTGATATATTTCATTGCTGGTTTCGCAGTGGACTTCCACGAAGGCAAGTAGCTTCTGAAGTAACCTGATACAAGAAATTTCAAATGCAACGACTGAACTCTCAAATCTTTTTAAGAAATTGGTTCTGATAAGCCCAAGGACCTGCTTTTGGCGGTTTTCTTCAAAAGGATCAATCTCATCGTTTGACCCCGTATACCAATGAAGTGGGTAGTACATCGCGAGTGTGAATAAAGGATTGTCCTTTTCAAACGCATTTTTCAAGATAGAAAGGATGCTCCCGTAAGCTTTTTCAATCGAGTATTCGGCAACTCTTGGTGGATCACGATCGGGGAATTGTGCCGCCCTACCATGTTCATTTTCTTGGCTTTTTCGCGCATAAGTTCGACTTCTTTGTACAACAAGTGCTCTGAAAATATCTTGAGTAGAGAGAATTTTCTGAGCATTCGTCAGATGCTCAGAAATGTTGTCTACATTCTCTCCAATTTGGCGGTTTAGCTCTTTTTCCATTTGATTGAAGGCCGCACGCAGATTATTCACGCCAATTGTCTGAGCAAAATAAGCCTCATCTTTTCTGGAAAACAACTCAATCATATGCCGAAAATCGGTCAACCTGTTATTGATTGGAGTTGCCGTCAATAGAAAAACCTGTTTTCGGCGATGGCGATGATTAAGCAGATCATACAATTGATAATAACGAGATGGGGATTTTCCTTGATCATCTCCGCGCCGTCCTGGATTACGAAAATAATGGGCCTCGTCAATGATCACCACATCAGCAAGATCGGCGATTCGGCTAAAACGCTCAGGAAAATCTCCCTTGCGCCCAAGATCTGTATGATTAAATACCGCTAGGTTGCTGAAATCAGCACCGCCTCCAATCCCTCCAATATGATTCAAATACTTTGAAAGAGCAGGCGCCCATACCGCATCGGTCACGGCCTTAGGAGCAAACAGTACTACGCGTTTATTCTCGTGGAGGATCAATCGTTCAATTAACATGAGTCCGACAAAAGTCTTGCCAAGCCCTACAGAATCACACAGAAAAGCACCCCCATGCTGCCGGGCTATCTTCAACAGTGTCCAATAGGCTTCTTTTTGGTATTGATCTAGCTTCTGAAACATACATGATTCGGTTTCATCCCATTCAGAGGCCGTCATTTCGTGGCCATGGAAAAACTCTTGCAGCGCCTTCGCATAAACATCAAATGGCGTGTATTGGTGTGTGTGACGTTCAATTAATTTGATCACCGTGTCGGTGACCTCCACCGCTTCATTCCAGTAGTTTTCAAACCATTGTTGTAGCTGTGCGACTTCTCGAGCACTTTGAATTTGAACATTCAGTTCAATATTTTCTGTGAGTCAAGGCCTAGTAAAATTGCTTGAACCTACCAGTGCATGAGCACCGACCACCTCCAGATTTGCATGGGTGATATAAGCCTTTGCATGAAACTTTTCCTTATTGTAAATGCGGCATTCAATCCTACCAGTGCGCATTGCTTCAATGATCCCTGGCACGCCATTTAAGAAGGGATTCTTAAATTTTTCGGTTTCAAGTCTTTTCTCCAACTCATCAGTTGTTCGCGATTCTACCGCATCAAGAATTAAATTTTTTGAACGATAGGTCGTTTCAGATCCCATGAGAATCCGAATCTTTTTTAGTTTTTGCCATTGACCATCAAGCGCGATCAGTGATCCGATTTCAAAGTATCCAGTTGCGATATCAAAGGATGTGGCAATACGACACCATTGGTTGAGGTATCTCTGTCCATTCCATCCTTTGTCGCTGTTATCAACAATGAAAAGTTTATAATCGTGACTTTGTGGTGTAGGAGCGTGTTTGTGCATAGAAAATACAGATATGAATTAGAGGTTACTCAATAGTGCAATCAGTACTACAACGTCAACATCGTGGGGACTGACAGCGCTCTTGTAAGTAGAGACTAAGATACAGAATATATCTTAACGGAGGTGTTTACTTCTTACAACTATAATAATTTCAATCAGAGAATCTACTGATTGAGCCTGCTACCAAGTCATACAGACCATCCGCATGAAGATAGCATATTTGATTTATACATCCTGAATTTTTACTGGTTTTCAACAACTATCAACTCAATTGCTGTGTGAAGATCTTATTGAATGGTGAGTGCTAAGTATATTTCCTGCGAGAGTTTCCATCAATATGTATCACACCAAGTAATAGTAATTTGGACAAGATTATCTAGTATATGATGTTGGTCCAAGGTGGTGCTGTCATCTTGCAATTGCGTAAAAAATGATCCACTGCTATCTATGAAACTGCTTTTTCAGATATCTGGAATCTCGGTATTAAGACTCTTTCGTTAGAAGTCGGGTCGTTGATTTGGATACAAATCCAGACGCACGAAAAAAAGGAAGCACCTATTTGATATGACAACTGCAAAACCCAATAAGACGGGAAAACCTTCTTGCAGAAGTGCATTCAAATCATTTCCCGTTGATGATCACAAATATTTTCCGTGTCCTCACTAATCAGGTAGTCAATGACCATCAGTGTCAAAGTTCTCAGAGAAATCACTCACATATCATTCAAACCTAGATATGGTATGCGATATAGTTAATGAACCTATGAGAGTACCATCGTATAAGTCTTCCCAGTTTTGAATGTGATGTGACCAATATCTATCTCATATCTAAATCATCAGACTCATACGGTCAGGTGTATTGTGTAAGGCTTCTTAGAGGAGATAAAGACCGCAAGTATTACCAAGACGCTTTCCATCAATGAATCTTATGGATCTCAATTATTGGGGGCATCCCGAAATATCATGAGTGACTTCGCATCCATTTGCTTGCGACATTTCCTCATTGTAGCAATCGTATTGTTGTCCGTCGTGCAGGCAAGTGCACAGGAGGTCCCAAAATATGAATTTAGGGGTGCATGGATTGCAACGGTCTATAAACTTGACTGGCCTCTAAGCAATAGGGAAAGTCAGCAGAAGGCCCAGCTATCTAACCTGTTAGACCGTCTTAAATCTGCCGGTATCAATGCAGTATTTTTTCAAGTACGTGCGCTTGGAGATGCTATGTACGAATCTAGATACGAGCCATGGTCACATTATCTGACGGGCAGTCAGCGTACACCTGCAACGTATGATCCGTTGAAATATGCTATTGAGGAAGCGCATCGCAGAGGTATGGAGATTCATGCATGGGTCAACCCATATCGTGTCCATCATGTAGGGCGCTATACTGTTGCCAATAATCATATTACCGTGACGCACCCAGAATGGACATATCGTGCGGGAGATTTGATCTATCTTGATCCTGGTTTGCAACAAGTACGAACGTACATTGCGACAATTGTGATGGATATAGCCCGCCGATACGAGATTGATGGAGTTCACTTTGATGATTACTTCTATCCTTATCCTCCAAATCACCTCACGTTCACGAATAGACCAGATATGCAGACATTTCTCAATGAAAATCGTGGGTTAACCAATATCAATGCGTGGCGCAGGGATAATATTAATCTTCAGATTGCCGAGGTTTCCGATAGTCTCCGTTCGTTTAATCCCCAGTTGAAGTTTGGTGTCAGCCCATTCGGTATCTGGAAAAATGGGGTCCCATCTGGAATTATAGGGCTTAGCGCATATGATAGAATTTTCGCTGACCCGATTGCATGGATCAACTCTGAGACGATAGACTATATAGTCCCGCAGTTGTACTGGAAGTTTGGTGGTGGACAAGATTATGCAAAATTATCAAGGTGGTGGGCTACGATGATCAATGATCGTCATCTGTACATTGGACACGCACTCTACAGGACAGGATCCCAGTTCAGTTCATCAGAAGTCCTCAATCAGGTTGCATTCAATCGAGACATTAATGAGATCTCTGGAAGTGTATTTTTTAGAACCAGACATTTACTTCCTGGTGCGTCACGAAATTTTTCTCAGAGGATTAAAAATGGTCTTTATAAATATCCAGCACTCACTCCCCCTATGGATTGGAAAGATAATACACCCCCATCTTCTCCAGTGAATCTTTCTATTACGGAGAATCAGACATCCGTTCAATTGAGATGGGATGACTTTAACGACGCAGGTAGATATGCTATATACCGCATAGAGAGTACCACTCCCCCAGATGAAAGCCAAGTTACAGAAGATGCGCGTAATCTAATTGGTATCACTGGAGAAATGCAGTATACAGATGATATTTCAAGTGAGAGTGACTATTGGTACATTGTACGGTCAGTTAGTCGTAATTCTGTAGAAAGTCCGCCGAGTAATATTGTATCTACTTCAGTGGAGCTGGAACCTATATCGCTACAATTGAGATTCAGCGCATATCCTACAGTGTTTAGTAAGAAGATCAATATTCAATATTCTCTCCAGACCAGCGAAACCGTAACGCTGCGCCTTTATGATACTGTTGGACGTCATGTTGACACATTGATAGAAAGCGAGTTTCAATCTTCTGGGCAGCATGAAACATCATTTTCATCGTTTGATCAATTACGATCAAATGGAGTGTATTGGCTTGTATTGAATGCAGGGAACCAGCGTATGACTCGTGCGGTCATTTTTGCAAATTAGAGATACAGATCATTGGATCTAGTTGAAGAGTATCAAATTCATGGAAAGAGTTTCTCAGTGACAGAGTTTTGATAAGAACATGGTCACTCGTTTGGGGCGTGTCTTTTCATGCTCTGACAATCAAAACCTTCAGATTAACATAAGATAGATCTCCTAAAAATTATTTTCCAAGAATCAAAAACACCAATCCCGCCAGTAGTCCACCAACCATAGGGCCAACAACAGGAATCCAAGCATAGCCCCAGTCGCTACTACCTTTATATTTTAGAGGAACCATTGCATGTACAATTCGAGGGCTAAGATCCCTCGCAGGGTTAATTGCATATCCTGTGGTTCCGCCAAGTGTAAGTCCAATGGCTAATACGACAATGCTGACTGGAATAGCATCTAATGCACCCAAGCCGATATCAGGCTCAACTAAATATAGAACCGCAAATACTAGTATGAAGGTTGCAATGACTTCACTCAGCAGGTTGGAGCCAGATTTACCAATGGCAGGGGTCGTGCAAAATACGTGTCGATTGGTCGTAGCATCCTCGGTCACATTAAAATGATCCCTATAAAACAACCACACCAGAAATGCACCAACAGCGGCGCCTAAAAATTGGGCCGTTAAATAGAGTGGAACCAAGGTCCATTCAAAAACACCAGCAAGTGCTAGTCCGAGCGTCACTGCGGGATTAATATGAGCACCGCTGTAGCTGGCGACAATAAATACAGCGACAAAAACAGAGACTCCCCAACCCAAACTAATGGCAATCCATCCAGCCCCGTGTCCTTTTGTATCCTTTAGAATAACATTGGCAACCACTCCATTACCAAGTAATAATAGGATTGCAGTGCCAATAAACTCTCCTAAGAACGGAGTCATTTATTATTCGATATAAGTGCTTTTTGACCGCATGACGGCTTCACTCCATGCTTCCATGAGTTCCGAGGCAGTTGAGCGCGGCATTTGGGGCTCAAATATCTGTTCAACCTGCCATAGCTGGCTTAGAACTTCCAGATCAACCCAGTAGCCGAGTGCGATGCCCGATAAGTATGCCGCGCCCAACGCCGTTATTTCATGTACAACAGGTCTAAGAACTGGAACGCCTAAGATATCGGCCTGAAACTGCATGAGCAGGTTGTTAGAGGTCGCACCACCATCAACTCGAACCTCTGTGATCTTGATGTTAGCATCGGCTTCCATGGCAGTCATGACATCTGCACTCTGATAGGCAATGCTTTCAAGTGCCGCTCTGGCGATGTGTGATGCATTACTTCCTCTGGATAAACCAGTCATTGTTCCTCGCGCATATGGATCCCAATGGGGCGCTCCCAGTCCTGTGAAGGCAGGGACAATCGTCACTCCTCCATTATCACTCACCTGTGATGCGAGTGCCTCAATATCGGATGATGTACGAAAGAGTCCAAGCTCGTCACGAAGCCATTGAACGACTGCGCCCCCAATAAATACGCTTCCTTCTAAGGCATACTGTGTCTCATTACCAATTTGCCATCCAACAGTTGACAGTAGTTGGTTTGCAGAGGGGCGCACATCTGTACCAGTATTCATGAGTAGGAAACAACCGGTTCCATAGGTATTTTTTGCCATACCAGGCTTAGTGCATACTTGCCCGAAAAGCGCGGCTTGCTGGTCACCTGCAACACCAGAAATAGCAATAGAGTGCCCAAGGACATCGGTATCATCCAGATGCCCACTTGATGGAATAACGGTTGGAAGAATTTCAATGGGAATCGACAGTATGTCGCAGAGCTCTTCATCCCAAGATTGCGTATTGAGGTTATAGAGTAATGTCCGGCTTGCATTAGAAACGTCACTGCAGTGTTGTCTTCCATTGGTTAATTTCCATATGAGCCATGCGTCTATGGTTCCTGCACACAAACGGCCACTTGTGGCCAAGTCACGGGCATGAGGAACATGATCAAGGATCCACTTGATTTTTGTACCAGAGAAGTAAGGGTCAAGCATCAGACCGGTACGCTGTTGAAATAAATCTGATAATCCATCGGCCCGTAATTGATCGCAATACTCGGCTGTACGGCGATCTTGCCAGACAATGGCATTATGGATAGGCTCGCCAGAATCGCGATTCCAGGCTACCGTGGTTTCCCGCTGGTTGGTGACGCCAATACCGATGATATCTTGACTTAATAGCCCACAGTTAAGAAGTGCTCGGCGAGCAACCGATATCTGCGACTCCCAAATCTCAATTGGATTATGTTCAACCCACCCTGGTTGAGGATAGATCTGCGGGAATTCCTGTTGAGCTGATCCAACAACAGATCCTTGGCGATCAAAAATGATGGCCCGGCTACTAGTTGTTCCTTGATCAAGCGCGAGAATATATGACATACGACAAGTTTGATTTAATAAATATACGATGTTTAGTCATTTTCAGAATGCTCGTTAACTCGGTCAGATTTTCAGTAGCCTGAATTTCCAACGCCACCTTTTAAAGGGATTTTCCAGTGTGTTTAGGCCTAATAATGGTGCAACACATTGATTATATGTCATTATATTTCGCGATTAAAATTATAGTATCACTACCTAATACGTCTCTAAAATCAAACTTAAAGCCGATTTTACGCTATTTTTTCTCTTATTTATCCGTTTAATCGCATTTTTTGGTTTTTAAGTATTTTTGTAAAATATTGGTATTTAATCACACTTTATTATGACAAACCTATCCGAAAACTTTGCAAATCTCTTCTTGAATCCCGATTTACGCATACTCAGACTCTACGAAGCCCTACGTGCACGTTTTGTTGAAGAAAAACCTTGGGCCGACATTGCTCAGCAGTTCGGACTCAATGAAGGGTCTCTCCGTAACCTAGGCTCTGAATTACGTAAATCTGGTGCGATCCCCATGTTTAACCGCCCCGCAGAGGCGCAACGCTCCAAGCGCAATCAACGTATCCTTGACTTACGCCTTAACGAATATCTCTCTAATGTTGAGATCCATCAACGCCTATCGGATGAGGGAATCAAAGCCGGGCCAACCACCATCGGACTTGTTCTCAAGCAGGCTGGAATCCCAAAATTACCACGACGTGCGAATCGTAAATCTCCCAAAGTTACCATAGCCGCACAGGCTGATGTTCGCCGATTCCACGCAACTTCATCAGAGTTTTCTACACAGTTCGCTGGCTTATTTCTATTTGCACGGGATTTGGCCGATACCAACATTGGGCAGCTTCTTACAACCTGGCCCACCAGTAAGAGGATTCCTGCATTGACTATGATCAGGTCCTTGTTAGCCCTCAAACTCTGGGGAATTGGACGCCCTTATCATGTGATGCCCCGTGTCCTGGATGAGGGCATAGCCCTTTTTGCTGGACTCAATGTGATCCCCAAAAAATCCACATTATCCGAATATAGTAGCCGAGTAGACCTTGATCCTGACTTCGACGGTTTCAGATTTGAAAGGCCTATCAAATATAGGAATTCTGAAAAAACTGAACACTACCAGCCCCCTTATTTCAGGGGGAAACGATGAAAATCAAGACCGATTGGGGGTCTTTTAGGTGCTGACCCCAGTAGCACGGTCTCACGCTGTATCTTCAGTCTGATAGAGGCGTGCCCCCTATCGGTCACCTTGGATGGAAGCAGATAGTGGGCTTGATTGCCTTGATCATAGAGGTTTCTACCGTGCTCAGTTCTGCTAAAATCTGTCCCTCACTCAGACGCTGTTTCCCTCCAAACCTTGCGTTGTATCGGTGTCGTAGAATCCGTAATAGGGCAAAGGCGACAAAACAAATGGCCAGATGTGCGCGGACCCGACGTTCTTTCCAGTGAAAGACAGGGCGAACGGCCATGGTATGCTTCATCACGCGGAATCCTTCTTCAATCCGCCATAACTCCCCATAATACTGATAGATTCGCTCGGGGGACGGATCCTCTAAACTCGTCCAGACACCATGTAACCCATCAAACTTCTTGTCTTTTTCAATCGCGGCCAGAGTGACGCCATCTTGCTCTATATGAAGAAATCGCCCTGCGCGCCCCGTCCCTTTGACTCCCTGGTTCTTGACGTTCTCAATCGCCTTGTCCCGTAACTTCACATCCCGTGCGGCTTTTTTCGGACAATATCGTAGAATCAGACGCCGACCTGCAAGTTTGTGCTCGCGGACCTTACGCCCCGTTGGTAGGACCTTCCACGACGTATCTTGACCTGCGTCTGCACTTTGTTCAACGATCGTAAGCGCGCCGCCACCACATAATCACAGTTCCAACTTCTGAGTAAGGCTAAATTATCTTTACTCAACACCCCGGCCACCACAATCATCTGATCCAAATCAAACCGCTCACGGAGCTTGGTCATGGCGGGTTCCAGCGTCTTTACATCGGTGGTATTGCGAGCTCGTAGGTCACTGGAAGCCCCTCTTTGGTTTGAATCAAGTCCACCTGAACCCTTTGTGGCTTTCCATCTTTACTATATCCCTTCTTACGCAGCTCATCTGAATTCTCGCTGGCAAAACTCAGCGTTGTAACATCAAAAAAGAGCACCGTTAATTTTCCCCCAAGCAGTCCCAGCGTTTGATCTGATATAAGTTGCTTGAACGCCATACTCGGTGACCGCATCCATCATCCTGTAAAACTTCTCCACCGGCACCTCAACCCCCGCATCCTTAGACATCTTTCGGCTATGGCCCAGTTTACTCTCCCCAGGTGTGGCCAGACGCAGTAACACCGCCTGCTTGAATAAGCGTCGCGCCATCACGAATCAAACACCTCTGCAAACCCCATCTGATCATGCCGATCACCTCATGAAAGCCCAAACATATCCGTCGTATCTCATGAAGCTTCCGCGCATCCTTGATCACCAGGGCCTTATCCTCGCGCTTCTTCTTTCTGGCCGCCACCACCTCATCCACATACGACTCTGCGGGAAATAATGTGGGATGACGCGCCTCTTGGATCCGCGCCAGTTCTATATAGGCGATTTTGACCAGTCCATCCACCGCATCTGGATGCACACTTCCCATGTGCCGAATAATGCGAATCCGAGGCTTACCCGCCTGATTGCGGTAACTCTCAACAATCTGGACTGCAATGTTTTTAGTGGTTTTACGCTTGAGTTCTCTGATAAACATGAGTACCTATATTTACACATATACGACATAAAAACCAAAATTCCAGTATCTATACGAAAATCCCATATGACATGATCCATTGGATTGGATAATTTGAGGCAGGTTCCTTGCAGTGTGAGCGCGGAGATAAATGAAGGGGTATGCATCAAATCTGGATAATTTTTTGGCCTGTATTTTGATGTAGTCATGGTTATCGTCAGGTCCATAAATTTTTTTGCTAAAAAAGGCATAAGGATTTGTTTAATTCTAAGATAATCACTAAATTTGTAGTATCATGATCAACGCAGATAGCACGCCTGTTTTTGACGAGTCATTACGGCTCATTTTGGTCGCTGTTCTAGGGGAGGAGAATGCTCGGCGCGTGCTGGAACTAGTGTATGAATTAGGGGAAGGGGGTAAGGAGTTGGTGATGCTAGTGATAGAGGAGCTGGTTAACGCAAAGGAAGAGATCATGGATGCCCAAGAGAAGATTGACTATCTTCTACGCAGATTGTATGGGCAGAATCGGGAGCGGTTTACAGATCCAGATCAAATGGAGCTCTTTGGCGATCAGCCTCCAGTGGTAGAAGAGTTTCAGGAAGACGAGGAGGAAGAGGAAACGAAGTCACGAAAGAAGCCAAGAAGTCTTCGTTCAGGTCGTAACAGAGGTCTACCGACAGTGGTCATTGAGATCAATCCTGAGGGTGATTTATCTGATCTCCAGAAGATTGGATTTGAAGTTCATCGGGTGTTCCATTACCAACCTGCGCGTATTGTAGTCTACGAATTTGTGCGTAATAAGTATGTAGATCCAACCAATAAAGAGGCAGGGGTATTGATGGGTGAGTTACCCGATAATGTGAAAGGCAAGCGCACCGCCACGGTGGAGACCTTATCGCAAGTAGTGATCAATAAATATGTGGATCATCTTCCAGTGGATCGGACGCGGAAGCAGTTTTCAAGATTAGGGGCGGATATAGCCACCTCCACACTCAACGATTTTTGTGCACATGTGGCCAACGATCTGAAGCCGCTGTACGATCTTCATCTGCAAGAAGTGCTTAATAGCGGATACATTCAGGCGGATGAGACGCGAATTCCAGTGCGGGATTCGGTCAAAAGTAAAGCATCGGGCAAGAATCATCTTGGCTATTTCTGGCTGTACTCTGCGCCAACGCCCAAGTTGGTGTTTGTGGATTATCAGCCGGGGCGATCCAGAGACGGTCCGCTCAAGATTTTGGATGGATTTCAGGGGAATTTGCAGACGGATGCTTATAGTGTGTATGACGTATTTGACACCTTGGATGGAATTGAGCACTTCAATTGTGTGACCCATTGTCGGCGCAAGTTTGAGAATGTAAAGGCCTCGCAGTACGAGTTTGTTCAAACGAACGTCAAGCGTGTTCTCACGCTGTTCAGGAAGATCTATGCGATTGAGCAAAAGTTACGCGAGCGTGGGGCTTCGTTTGAGGAGCGTCGGATTGAGCGTCAGAGTCAATCTGCCCCCCTGTTTGATAAGCTCAAGGAGATTCTGGAGTCAACGGCAACGATCGGCCCTGAGTCATGGAAGAAGGCCGTGTACTATGCACTGGTTCGTTGGGAGAAGCTCACGCGCTTTTTGGATCACGGAGAGGTGGAGATTGATACCAATCTTGTAGAAAACCGCGTGCGACCCATTGCCATAGGACGCAAAAACTACTTGTTTGCTGGCTCCCATGAGGCAGCGCAGCGGGCTGCGATTCTCTATTCACTGCTCAATACCTGCACCTTGCATGGGGTGAATCCACAGGAGTGGTTAGTGGATGTACTAAAGCGCATTGACACGATGGCCGAAGAAGAGATGTACACACTACTACCTCAACACTGGAAAGCAGCACAGGATGCAGCGCTTCCCCAAGCTGCATAGATCTCACGGCAGAGATACATTCACCGTCCATCCTACTGCACCAGACAATGAGCTGGGCTATGGTTTAGGCGCTGAGGATATGGGATTTTCGTATGGATACAAATTCCAAAACTGATCACTACACACCAAAATCGCCGAAAAGCTATATAAATAAGGGGTTTAAAATCTCAAAAATCTGAAACCGTCGAAGTCGGGAATCCTTGGGATAGATCATAGCACATTCATGCTAAAACGACCAAGATAGCGTTGATATCACCCAGAAATGACATGGTTTCACGATCAAGGGGGAAATTCTTCGACGAAGATACGGGTGTCCACAATAGGCCTAAATGATACTTTTCTACTCAAATTGGGATAGATTAGGGGTGTTCTTGGGCAGGCACTACATAGATGTGGCATAACTGATCTACTCCAGTCAGAAGGGTCAATTTCATACACTGGATAGACCCTCAAAGTAGTTATAAATGGATGATTCTTCGATTTTTAGTGGGTGAAGCATGAAAGATGGAAGCCCTCAGAAAATGAAATCCAATCCATGGAGAGAGTCGCAAATGTGTCATGGTAATAAATGGAAAGAAATAGAAATTATATCACACACTGATGCACTCTAAGACGATATCACATGGTGAGTTTTGGACCGATATAAACAACATATAGATTTTGTCCTGATTGAATAGGCCATGAGAAATGAATGCGAATTGGTGTTGTATAGTTGACCTTACCATGCCATGGACAGAAAAGTCCATTAATTATATCAAGTTGACGATCAATGAATGTGAGTTCCTTACGAAACTTATACTGTTCCGTAACAGAGGAATTTGAAAACTTAGCTCTGTCCCCTTTGAAGAAGTCCTCATAGATTTGGTGTCCCAATTTGGTAAGATTACCTTTTGAGTTGTGGGCCTTCACTAATGAGTCTAAAACGTTTAGGAGTTTTTCAATATTTGAGGATGCGGGTTTAGAAAATGGTAACTTAAAGAGTGCATCAAAGGATTCATTGAAGAAAATGAGGGAGTCGAGACTGGATTTACAGAACTCTGCCAATTCATGCCATGAACAGTGATCAGGTCGTGTTTTTTTAAGTCATTTTCTAACTCATGAGGAATCCACCAATTTTTGACCGATAGAAGTTCAGAATTTTCATGTTCATTTGTTCGAAATGTAACATGAATGGGGGAATATGTCCAGTTTGATGGGGCTATAGAGATGAGCCCACAATCTCCTCCATGAAGAATTCGAAATGCTGCCTCACCCACGCTTGAATCAGTAACAATTGTTTCATCTTTGCACTCAAGCCAATCATTACTATAGTGTTCTTGTTTATCTTCCCAAAAAGGCCCATATTTGTAAAGCCAACTTAAAACTGTTCGTTTAAGATTAATGTCGGGGATTCTATCGATAGCTTCAGACAACCCCGTATCAGGCATGGGCTTACAACGGGAAATGTAATACGAAGATTTGACTTCTATGTCGTACTTTTCGGCTGTAGAACGCATGTTAATGAGTTGTCCAAACGCTCGTTGCAGTTGACGAAAATCATGGAATTGCTCATGAATAGACAAATCATTGAGGAGAAGGTCCATTAAATTAGCGACCTAAAAAGTATAGCATATCGTTATCAAATTGATCAAAAAAACCTGATGGCCAATAATCTACATTTCCATGGGAATCTATCCGTGGACTCTCAACTTGTGGCTCGCCATCAATATCGGAAAGCTCTCGTTGGCGAAAAAAATGGAACGCAACATTTTTGTGAGAGATCATATTATCCTTTACAGCTCGTCGGATTCCGTTCAGGATGTGGTCACTATGAGTTTCAATCATGATTTGAATCCCCGCAGAGGCAATCTCTGCAAGGAACCTACCCATTTGCGACTGCCCAGCAGGGTGCAAATGAACTTCTGGATTTTCAATTAACAAAAAGTCTCCTTTTTCGGCAGATAAAGCAGCAACAATGATAGGCAATACTTGAGTAAGTCCAAACCCAGAGTTGACTGGACGGAGAAATTTGGTTTCATTGGACATTCGAATTCCGATGGATATCGCATTTGCGCGCTCAACAGGCGTGAGTTCTAGCGTACATCCTGGAAAAAAACTTGCCAAACGAGACTCAACCTGTCGCAAGCGGGTTGGTGGTGAAGAGGTGACGACTAATTGTTCAAGAACGGGTTCACTTGAACTGTTGTATAGGATACTCGCCGTATGCTCCCCACAAGAGCCTACCGTTGAAGTAAAAAGTGGGTCATCATATGGATAATACTCTCGAGGTCCAAGCCGTTCAGCAGTAAGGTATGTCATTCTCCGCAGGCGATGAATAAGAGAATGGTCACTTAATGAGTTAGGAGATAAATAATGTAGTAACTGCCGAGTGTCAAAATGAGCTTTATCTTCATTTTTTAATTGGTAGAACCCGTCTTTCAGATCCATGGACATTCCCTCAGGTCCACCTTCAAAAACCCAATGAAACTTTTCTATGTCTTCATGAACCAATGTGATATGAACATTTCCTCGTCCATGAACTTGATCAACTATATCCATGACTGTGCCTAAGGTAACAACCGAACCATTGAGCATCAATCTGGGGGACCACTCAAAATCACGCATAGTTTGATTAAGTACGCAGAATGCCTGAAGGACCGATGACTTTCCCGACGCATTGCTTCCAGACAGCAAGGTGAGTTGCCGTAGAGGAAGTGTGAGGAATTCAAAACACTTGAAATAGCGTAGTTCAACTTGCGTAACCATTCGTAATAGATAAAATTTTATTATTAACCATACTAAATCTGGTTTTTACCTGTTTAGTACCATTAGTAGATATACTAATTGAGTTATAAAATTCCTCATCTTTTAACAGTGCATAAAACTCTCTTTGTAGATCTTCATAACAAGAATGAACAATTGATTCGTCCACATTAGAGAGCCCAGTGCACATAGCATCCCACAAAGATGCATTAAGCACGCCGCGCCTCTCCTGTTCTTTTTCGTGTTTCCTAAATGCGTTTTGTCCAAACAGAAAAAAATTGTTATTGAGTCCAGTTTGAAATTGATTGGATAATTTTTCGAGGTCTTCTAAATCCATGCGGTTCATCTTGCGTAACACGTTGGCGAGAAAATCATCCATATTTCCTTGATAGTTTTCATAGCCAATAATTTGAAATGCACAAAATCGATTAACAAATTCTCGATCTCTCATTGTCTTTATATTCAGACTCTCTCCAGTAGCAATTTTAAATGGATCACTGTTGGCTTCATCCTTGAGGAATTTCGTTGCTTTTCCCATGTACATGCAATTACGCATTTGCTGGCGAGATAGAGGGATACCAGCATTGACTCTCTCGAAGATATCAAGGCGTGCCGACTCAGGAATTTTGGAATCTATCGTATAAAGAATCAAATTACAATCCTCGATTCGGTTCTGAAATTTAGGGTGAAGCTCGGAAAATTTTTTCCCGTTGATGTCTTCACGATCGGGCAATTTTAACCTTAGTTGATCATTGAAAAATCTGTAAAAGGTAGATAAGCGCTGTAGACCGTCAACAACAATCATTTTTCCGAGCTTATCTTCTGCCAGATAGAAAACTGGTAGAGGGATACGCATGATCACTGATTCAATGAGCTTACTTTGTTTGGCTTCGTCCCAGATGAAATCACGCTGAAAATCAGGATTCATAATGTAGTACGATTGATCTATTCGGCGCATGACATTATGAACCGTGCGGGTTTCGGATCGGATCAAAAAATCATCAAGTGGATAATTACCCCAAGTACCATTTTGGTCATCTAATCCCTCAACATCTGAATTTTCAGATTTGATGATCATTTCCTCGGGGTTATTTTGAGTGATTGTCATTAGGATTTTATCCAAAGTGGATTAGGGTGGTAATTTATGTACTACAAAAACGTTAATTTACTCAATATGTTTACCATGAAAAACACTTTTTCACGCTACATCTTGATTTTAAACCCCTATGACTATACTTTCAAATGAGATGGAATTCCTCATCATCTTGAAAGTACCGCTTGGACTATTCTCTACAGAACTCCAACTTCATCATTCTCATCAAGGTTTCTATTTAGTAGTCGCTCATATTGGATATTCTTCAGCCTCTTGAAACAGTAGCTTTGTAGCGAGTGACCTTGAGTGATTCTTATCTATGAGATGATCTGGAAGTGATTTTCAGAGTTGCTATTCTCTTGTTCTGCGGGGCTGTATCCAACGATTAGATTTTATAGTAGAACCATATCGAATATACCATATCAATCCTACTATACCTAATTCATTGAGGTATTGCAAAACCTCAGGATCAACTGCCAAAAACGCACCAGTAGTGCTTTAGTGCATTATTTTTTTCTGAAACGCGGAGGTTTTGCAAAAGGATCAATTGGGAATGATGTCCAAAAGTAACAATTTATTTAGCTACTGATAGATCCATTTCACGACTCATAAGAGTTCCTCACAAAACACTCCTTCACATGCAGATGCCCCATCTCCGATGCCTGAACTATATTCGCAGATGCGTTCAGATCTGCGCGATCCGCATGGCCACAAGCCATACACTTAAACTTACTTTGAGTCTTGCGATTGTCTTTATCCACATCGCAAGTTTGCGAATTGTAGTGGATTTTTTCCGCAGTTTTGCTGTTTCCTGATGTCAGGAATTTTGAACGAAGGGGCTATTTTATATGACTTTTTAGTCCATTTCTGACGCTTCTTTTTGCGGGCGTAGTGCTTTCACTTTTTTTGCATTTTTGCCCATTGCTTTGAACACTTTTCGCTGGAATGGTTTTAGATTTACATCTTGAAGAATGCAGCGGGTCTTGTTTTGTGGGAGCACGGTTGTAATCCGTGTCTGATGATTGAGACTGACTTTGAGCGTTCCCCAGCTACTATGGATTCCATGAATGCGCAGTTTACTACGAATCAGATGCGCCATATGAAATGCAAGAATTGACAAAAACAGATGCGCCTCAACCCGGTGATAGATGGGACGTAACCCTAGCTCCGATTTCATTGAGCGAAAGGTCTGTTCAATCTCTGATAACCGCCAATAAGTGTGCGCAATGGCCTCGCAGTCCCAATCGGTGTGACTGGTTCGGATCACATAGCCCCCGTCTGTACATTCATCGTAGGCCGACAGCTTACGCATCTGGATCCGTTGGACTCTCTTGTTTCTCAATCACCTTGACCTCATACTGATAGGCAACCTTTTTGTATTTCTCGGTCAGGCGTCCCACTTTTTTTCTATGACCTGAAGCTTCTTCGGCCGACCTTTCACAGAAAGCCCCTCATTGAGATGCGCAATCGCTTTCTCAAATTCCGTGCGCTTTTTATCTAGGATCTTGTACTGTTTCGTTTCACTATGCAAATACACGCGCTGCTCTTGACCTTTCACCCCAAGCGTCCACGCCCGACTTTTCGTTGTTGTCTGAAACGTTTTGTGAGGCTTTTTCTTTGGCACTGTCGGCGTTTTACTCCGCACAGCCAGTGAAGCCCCTTATTTCTTAGGCAAGTCAGGTTTTCCTCTGTCGCGATCCCCGCATCCATAATGACCGTTAGATTCGCTTGTTTGAGTGTGTGAGGCTCACTGGCATTGCCAGGATAAATCTTCGCCTTGCGAGGAAATCCAGACCCATCTAAAACCAGTGCCAGCGTCACCAATAAGCAATCATTTCTCTTTTTGCGTCCATGTTTGAGCAGTGGCCCGTGCTCACTTCCCATGTAATAGGTATTGGTCAAATCATAAAAAATCACGGTATCTCCAAAGCCTAACAACTCTTTGGTCAAAGTTCATTCATAATGGTCTCATGATGATCAAAGAGACGGTCTCCAACATTATAAAGTGATCGCAGACTCGGGTCTGTGGCATTGAGTAAGTCTAAAATACTTGAGCGTTCCATCATCGGGTTTGCAATTCACTGCCAGGACTGAGCATGCGACTAAGCCCATCGCCCAGTGAATCTGATCTTGGCTAAACTCCAGGGTGTTGAGGATCTTTTCAAACCCCAGTAAGCTTTTAATGCTACACGTTCACCTCCGACAGTTCGCGAGTCAATGTGCTCTATTTCATGGGTCATGATTGCGTCTCTATCATCGCGCGGATCTTGAATATCATAGCCCTTAGCTTTGAGTTGTTTGACCATCTCCTTGCATGTGATCTCCAGCGCTTTATCCTCCAATAGCAGTCGTGGAATCCCTCGTAAATCATCTTCAATCGAGACGAGGCCATTGGTCTTGGGGGATATTGAAATGCTTCCCCAGATTTAAGAGCGTCCGTTGTTTTGGGTTTCCGTTGACGCGGTAGGAGACAACAAGGGAGAAGGTATTGGCTTATTTGCCAGATTTAAGGGATCTGGATTTAGCACGAATAACCATGATAAAATGGGTTAAATGAGAGGAGTTAAACGGAGGTGACGGAAAAATCCACTACATTAGTGTTTTTTGAAAAAAAATCAGTAAATTATTTCGAAAATTGTCTCAAAAATCTACGAAGCTTGGAAACTTGCGACATGTCCACACTTGTTACAGCGTTGACTGGTATATTTGGGCCCTCAACAATCACTTTGCCAAACTTAATCATCGCAATACGTATTAAATCTGAACTTAACCCTATTTATTTTTGAGTTATTAAAATGCTTGAAAAATTACATCTTATTATGTGAAAAGCCTTGTTAATTAAGGAGTTTATGAATATTTCAGAAATTATTAAGTCTACTTTGTCGTATCTACATGGGCACACATCTAATGATATAAAAAGGTTAAAAGTGGGATAAAAAGGTAGGAAATCTGCCCTAATTTTGCTCAAAAAGCTACAAAGTGGGCCTTTTTTTCTTAAAACCTACAAATTTAGTCATAAGTGGGAATCATGGTTGCTTCTGGAGTCTTGAAATTCGCCAAAATAGGGTTAAGTTCAGTTAAATCGCCCCCGCAAGCATTTTGAATGACGCGGATAATCCTGATTTTGCCGCCACATTCGTGCCTGGAGCCTCTGCCATACCTTTGGCAGATTTAGATATGTCTTGATTTTCAAGTCCTCTAGCTTCAACATGTACGCCTTGTTAGACAATTGACGACTGTGTTGATGCGCTGCATTAGAAGCCTTTTGAACAGGCATGATATCAAGGTATGTTGATGTTATGGTAAGCATAGGGTAATTCACAGACTATCCTATTGTGTCTGTTGTTATACTCTCCCAAATAGTATAGTACAATTTTGTTACTTATGAATATAATTCCCCTCCCTTCTATTCGCAAGTTTGCAAGGGGATCGCATTTCCGAGTCAATTTTCAAAATAATTTACTGATTTTTCCCTAAAAATCAGTGTTTTTAGCCCAAAATCACCAGATTTCGGGCTTTTTTTGGGGGTTTAAAATTTATTTTCTCAAAAACCCCTAATGTAGTGGACTTTTTTTCAACTTTTTTGGACTCACGCGTATAACTCCTTTTAATTACTCCCATATTTCATGTTTATTCGCGCCAAATCTCGAACCCTTAAATCAGGCAAAAAAGCCACCTGTTTCTCTTTAGCGATTACCTACCGTGTTAACGGTCTTACAAAGCAACGAACGCTCTTAAATCTGGGGAAGCATTTCAGTATTCCCCAAGATCAATGGAGACGGCTCATGCATATGATTGAAGATGACCTACGGGGAGTTCCACGGCTTCCAATGGAGGATCAAGTGATAGAGCGTACAGGGAAGGACCTGGTTGAAAAACTCAAGGCACAGGGGTTTGATATTCATGATCCGCGAGATGATCGAGACACAATTATTACCCATGAAATTGAGCACATTGACTCGCGAACTGTCGGAGGTGAACGTGTAGCATTGAAAGCGCTTAGCTTACTGGGGTTTGAAAAGATCCTCAACACCCTGGAGTTTAGCCAAGATCAGATTCACTGGGCGATGGGTTTAGGCGCATGCTCAGTCCTGGCAGTGAATTGCAAACCCGATGATGGAACGCTCAAGTATTTTAGACTTACTCAATGCCACAGACCCGAGTCTGCGATCACTTTATAATGTTGGAGACCGTCTCTTTGATCATCATGAGACCATTATGAATGAACTTTTTGGCAAGACCAAAGAGTTGTTGGGCTTTGGAGATACCGTGATTTTTTATGATTTGACCAATACCTATTACATGGGAAGTGAGCACGGGCCACTGCTCAAACATGGACGCAAAAAGAGAAATGATTGCCTATTGGTGACGCTGGCACTGGTTTTAGATGGGTCTGGGTTTCCTCGCAAGGCGGAGATTTATCCTGGCAATGCCAGTGAGCCTCACACACTCAAACAAGCGATTGATCAAACGAATCTAACGGTCATTATGGATGCGGGGATCGCGACAGAGGAAAACCTGACGTACCTAAGAAATAAGGGGCTTCACTGGCTGTGCGTTGAGCGGAGTAAAACGCCGACAGTGCCAAAGAAAAAGCCTCACAAAACGTTTCAAACGACGACAAACACACGGGTACGCGCCTGGTCATTTGGGGTGACAGATCAAGAGCAGCGTGTGTATTTGCACAGTCAAACCAAACAGTACAAGAATGATCAAATCCTTGATAAAAAGCGCACAGAATTTGAGAAAGCGATTACGTATCTCAATGAGGGGCTTTCTGTGAAAGGTCGGCCGAAGAAGCTTCAGGTCATAGAAAAAAAGTGGGACGCCTGACCGAGAAATACAAAAAGGTTGCCTATCAGTATGAGGTCAAGGTGATTGAGAAACAAGAGAATCCGACGGATCCAGATGCGTAAGTTGTCGGCCTACGATGAATGCACAGACGCATCGGGGGGCTATGTGATCCGAACCAGTCACACCGATTGGGACTGCGAGGCCATTGCGCGCACTTATTGGCGGTTATCAGAGATTGAACAGACCTTTCGCTCAATGAAATCGGAGCTAGGGTTACGTCCCATCTATCACCGGGATCCGTCACGGGTTGAGGCGCATCTGTTTTTGTCAATTCTTGCATTTCATATGGCGCATCTGATTCGTAGTAAACTGCGCATTCATGGAATCCATAGTAGCTGGGGAACGCTCAAAGTCAGTCTCAATCATCAGACACGGATTACAACCGTGCTCCCACAAAATAAGACCCACTGCATCTTTCTCAAACAAGATGTAAATCTAAAACCATTCCAGCGAAAAGTGTTCAAAGCAATGGGAGTAAAATTGGGCAAAAATGCAAAAAAAGTGAAAGCACTACGCCCGCAAAAAGAAGCGTCAGAAATGGACTAAAAAGTCATATAAAATAGCGCCTTCGTTCAAAATTCCTGACATCAGGAAGCAGCAAAACTGCGGAAAAAGTCCACTACAATTTGCAAACTTGCGTATTATATCTCAAAAAGCCCACCATTAAACCATTTTACAGTCTCAAAACCAACCCTCCCTCCGACAGACATAGCCCTAAATAGATCACTCGCCATAGACGAAAATTCCTCGGGTAAATCGCGCGCATGTTCAAGCATACGGGTGAACATGTTGTCGGGAAGAAGTCCTACATCTTCGGCGAAAATGCAGAATACGATACGATTGACGAAGTGAGCCACATCCAAAGGGTTATGCCCCTGATCTCGGAGGGACTGTGCAAGTTCTGCAAAGGTCCTTGCAGCACGCTCGGTGAGCATCTGCCGGGTTTCACTTGGGCGTAAGCGCTCTGGATTCGACATCGCCCACTTGAGATGAATTCGCACATCACCATCAGCAATATCATCTAATTGAAACTCATAGGTCTTGCTGACTGAATTTGTCCAATTTGTAACGATCCTGATCCGCTGCATGTCCGAAACAATCAGAAGCGGGGGATTATCTAATGCTAAGGCATATTGTCTCAGCTGATCAAAAGCACGATCAAGGTTCGCATGCTTACCTTTGTACTCCCATGCAAAGAAGCCACGCTTCCATACATCTGCCCATCCTCCACCACCAGAATCTTTGTATGCCCCCGCCTCAAAGCAGTAGGACTCCCCCAGTGGATCAGCCTCGGCAGGCGTAGGCTCTCCCAAGAGTTTGCACAGGTCAATAAAATGCTCCTGTGCCGCTGAGCGCTCCTTTAACCGCGAGGCACGCCATTTGGCGATAAATTCACGAGGGCGTATAGTTTGAGGTCCATAAGATAATCGTTGCTGTCCTGATTGCGGTCACATCCTACTCAATAACTAACCTGATAAACAACGCACAAAAAACTTAGTAGATCAGCATGGCCGTTAAAATCCAATAGATGTCATCGTTCAACAGTAACGTCATTCAAGATCAATACTGGATGTTTTGAAAAATAGCAGACCACCACTAAGACCACCACTGAATATATCTAGATCCCCATCTGAATCAATATCTACAAATACAGGGGTCGCAAGGAATGGAAATTGTGCAGGTAAAGTCCCTGATTCAATGAAAAAAGGAACTTGGCGAGTGCCTTCATTGAGATAGAGCAGGACCCCATCAGATTCCCGCCCAAGGATCAAGTCTTGATCTCCATCCCCATCAATATCAACGAAGCGCGGCACACTCCGCCGTCCAACATCAATCGCCTCAAAATTGTCGCTGATCAAATCAAATTCAGAATCTGTAGAAGTTCCATTGTTGAGATAAAAATTGATCTCCCCAGATGACTCACCAATAAAGAGGTCCTGATCTCCATCATCATCAATATCAACAAAAGTGGGCGTGCTGTTACTACCACGGGTTAGAGATATAGTTTTGCCTTCAATCAGGTCAAATTTTGGAGACTCAATCGTTCCATTGTTTTGATAATAGAGGCTCCCCTTATTCCAAGTGCCAACCAACATATCTAGATCTCCATCATCATCCAAGTCAGCCAGAGCGGGCGCAAGGTTATAATATCCGCCAATATCCAAAGGGGCCATCTGTTGCCACTTCAATGTCCCATTAGCAGACGTATTTTCATAATAATGGATGACCGCAGAATTGTAATCTGTGGGGGAAATCTTATTAGAAATCAGCAGATCTTGATCGCCATCTCCATCTAAATCAGCAAACACTGGATAGGAATCCGCCCCGACATCAAGTCCAGATAAAAACGTTTTTGTTTTGATCTCTTTATCCGTTAAATTCATATGATAGAAATTCTCTACTGATGAAGAACTAGGGTTAAAGGCTCCACCAAGAACACCGAGCAATAATTCATATGTGCCATCAGTATTGAGGTCTGCAAATTGGACAGAGTTATAGCCACTTGTTTTGATCGGATCCTCGGGAGGGTATGCAACGGGGTCATTACGTAGGTTGGGCTGTTCACAGCTTCCAGTATTTTCAATCAGAAGGATTCCAGCCTCAAAAAAGTCTCCCCAGAAAAGATCCTGATCACCGTCTTGATCAATATCGTGGAAAGACAGAGCATTCGCTCCATGGAGCGTTGCAAACATGCCAAGAATCTCAATATCTTCAAACCGATCGGTCACCAATTGAAATTTGGGAATCCCTGACGCATCAGATCCTATGGATTCATAGTGCAACACGGTTCCACTGACACGTCCAATGAAGAGATCCAGCAATCCATCACAGTCTAGATCAACAATGGCTGGGATATTTTGACGGTCTATAAACAGTGGAACGCCTTGAGCATCGGGTAATGAGTCAAGCGGGGCAGAAAAAGACGGAGAAGTCGGAGTCCCGTCATTGCGAAAAAATCTTAGATAACTATAGATGGTTTCGCCAATTAGATCGTAATCACCATCTTGATCTAAATCAATAAATCGATACCATTCGCCAACATCTAAATTACGGTATTGATCACTGCGCCAAGTAAATGATGGCATCGTAGAACTGCCAGTATTTTCAAAAAACTTGATGTATCCTGTCAGCTCTTGCATAAATAAATCTAAATCCTGATCCCCATCAATATCAACAAATTGGGGCCTGGGTAGATTAAATCCACCATGGAAAGGATGGTCCAGAGCATCGCCAGTAGAGTCAAGAACCGTGATTCCGTAAATCTCGTGAGAGTAAGAGGGCGGAAAAACCTCCCCACGGTCAAGGTCTCTCGTTGAAGTGCAACCGACCAGAAATAACAGTCCGAGTCCCCACCAAATGGAGCCGTTACCGGGTTCCAAGACCTGTGGGATTCGGTCCCACTTCAAGCATTTTTGTGATTTCACGAGTTTCGGTGTCAATGACCGCAATGACTCCTGGCGGAGTGCTAGTCTGCCATAGGTATCGCCCAGAATACCCCCCATTGAGATTATTATTGGATATATATACCGTCTTACCGTCGGGTGAGATCGCTGCCCCATGAGGTTGAGCGAGTCCATCAATGGTGGCAACGACGTTGCGATCGGTGATACTTACGACTGTAGCTCGGTTGCCCATCTTATTTCCGAACCAGACAAATTCTCCATCAGGTGTAAAGACTGGATGCCACGGAGCCATTCCAACTTCAATCGTCTCATCCAAGGTTGGAGAAGTAGGATCAGAAATATCAAAAAAGAAAAATTGCCCAGTCAGTTGTCCTCCTACGACCATGGTCTGACCGTCAGGAGATATAGCGAATTGAACCAGTGTATGTGTCTCACCCTCAATAGATTGAAGCTCGGGAACACCAGTTTGATGGTCAACAATGGCTATTCGGTTTTCTGCAAGACTTCCAACGTATACATAAGAACCTGTAGGATCTATTGCAAGTGCATGGGGGCGTGGGAAAAAGACATCCAATTCATCAAAGTCCATGTTTGCCCGTTCTATGACACCGATACGTTGAGGAGGGTTGACGGCTTTCATTGAGCGCCCTACAAACAGCAAGCTGTCAGTTGGACTCACGACCAACATTCCTGGTCGCTCAAAGGTGAGCTGCCCAATCAACTCATGACTACGATTGAATTTCAAGACGCGGTCATCACCTATCAGTGAGACATAAAATGCAGATCCATCGGGCTCAACTGCAACATGATGGGGGCGAGCATCAGCGGTGAATCCAAGCATCTGTAGATCAATCATTCGGATGACCACATTAGCCTCCATATCAATGACCGCGACCTTCGCGGCCCCCTGAATACATGCATACAATAGGTTTTTTGCCTCTGCAAAGGCGATCTGCCCGTCGTCATTTGGGGCGCCATTTTCAATCCAAGATCGGACGATGGACAGATCTTCATCCGAGATTTCGGATGCAACGATGCTAAGGGAATCATCTTCAGAGAGTTGGGTTGCCAGACGAATCAGCAAGCTCCCATCAGGATCATAGGGAATGACCACTTCTCCATGATCGGATCCAGACATTAGCGCCTCCCATGAATCAAGAGAGAGTCCAGTTTCCCGCACCAGGAGAGAAGTGAATGTTTCCTGGATGACGGGTAAGACATTCTCATTAAATCCAATCTGGGCAAGCACATGCCCAGGTGCCAGTAGCAGAAATACAAGCCCCGGCAACAGATTCCTCATGGTCATCTAGATGTCAATCTCTTGTTTTTTCACAATGAAGAGCCCCTCGCCCATACTGGAAACGATAATGGATCCACTGGGGAAAAATGGATAATTACTCCAAGAACCGTCAAAACCTGGTTTATCACTGCCAACTGGAAACGTGTCAAAAAAGCCTGTCAGCACGGGGTTTGTACGGTCACTAATGTCAAAGATGCGGAGGCCGCTACGATAGTTGGACTGATACATCAAATCTCCCTTAATGTAGAGGTTATGATCACTGGATAGATTTTCTGACATAAATTCTCCTACCAGTAGAGGATCATCAAGATCGGAAACATCCCATATGAGCGTACGCGTCCCGATGACTTTCCTTTGGAGTTCATCAAGTTCGTCGTTCATGTAAAAGTACTCAAAGTCCTCGGTCAACCATCCCTGATGTGTGTAGGCCACATTCGGATATTCTGCAACAGAAACTGCGATAGGATTATCTTTATCGGTCACATCAGATATGCTGAGGGCCGTTTCGTTGGAATTGAAGCATATCTCTTGTCCCTGATAATCATTATCGGGGCCCTCATAGATGACACACTGCGCATCATGGGAATACCCCGTCAGGCTACGCCCCGTCGTTATATCAGCAAAACAACCAACAAATTCAGGAGCCGTGGGGTTCTGAATGTTGACCATATGCAATCCTCCGCCACAGGTGACACCGCCATCGCCGCTTCCAACGATATAGGCAAAGCCTGTATCTTCATTGATGACAATATTGTGTGAACTCGCGATTTGATCATAATGAGCATCTTCGGTAAACAAGGCCGTGCCATCATTGACTTCACGCAATCGGGTTAAATCAAAGACTTGCATACCATGGGGCCCAGCGTTGTCGGCCACGATAAAGGCATGATTAGAATAAACTTTGATGTCACGCCACGAACTTGGGCTTGCGCCGTCGGTGAGTGGAAGATCTCCAACCAGGATGGGATTAGCAGGATCGGTAATGTCTACAAAAGAGGTTCCGTTGGTGCGGCCAACAATCGCGTATTCGCGATTAGTTTCAGGGTCAACCCATCCCCAGAGGTCGTTGGTATTGACTCCGCTGGATCCTCCTAAATCTTCAATCGTCATAAACGAAAGCAAATCAACACTGTCGCAATCGAACTGCCCAGCGATGCCCTCTTCACACTCAACTGAGCCGCTAGAAAGCAAAATAAGTTCTTTTCCCGTTTTCAGCGCATCACTGACAGTCCACTGTTGGGTTTCTATATTTAGCGTTGCAATTCGCACGGTGCCTTTGCCTAGATTAGCGCCGGGTGCGCTTATAACCGCCATGTTTTCACCAGCCGAAATGATCATGCCAAAGAGCAGATCTCCTTCACCCCCTGAAAATTCGCCCGCTTGAACCCACTGACCTGAATCTGAATCAATCTGATAAACAAGCGTAGCCCCCTTTTGAGATTCTGCGATGGGAGTGCCTGCAAACAGCATATTATTATAGGCACTAAATCCAAGCCCAAAAAGATCGGGGCCACCGGCAGAGTCCCCTTCAAGGACTTGATACACCACAATACGATTGTCTTCCAATGCACCCCAAACCAATTTGCCAGGTGGGGGAGGTGCAGTCGGTTGCACATTAGGAACAATCCCAGGTGCTCCTGCTAACAACATAGAGCCATTGACCACTTCCATGACTGCGCCCAGAGCTTTGGCATTGATCTGCTCATCAGCACCATCTAAGATCTGTTCGCCATGCCATGATCCATCATGGTTGACGAATTGGTAAATAGCGCCAGCCCCTTCATTGGCACCAGGTGCTCCAACATAAATATTGCCATTTTCAGCAATGCTAATGGCTGCACCAAAAAGATCGGAACTCTCAATGCTATCATGGTTCAAAGTGCCTGCAAATACAAATTCTTGTTCACCGCGTGTATAGACAGACACCAAGCTGGTAGAATCAATTCCAGTCATTGGGCCCGTCACCAGAGTTTCTGCCACAAAAGCCAAGGATCCACCAATGGGAGTTTCCTTAGAGCCAGTCAATTTGGAAGTCTCAACCCAAGAATTGGTGGTCGTATTGTGGGTAAAAATATAGACTGCGCCACCATTGCCTTCCATGGAAGGCGCACCGATTGCGAGATGATCACCATGAGCGACGATCTTATATCCAAAAGCATCTCCAACAGATCCATCAGAAGCCGTGAGTTCATCAACGACCTCCCATATCTCTGATGTATATTGATAGATATACACTGAGCCAGGATCTTCTTCACCAGGAACAGGGTGAGATACAAAGACCGAGTTGTGAGAAATCTCAGAATCTAGGCCTATGGCGTTAATTTGTGAGTAAACTTGCGTTGGTAATATAAAAAACAGTAACAGAGCGAAATATCTAATATGAGTCATAGGTAAAAAGCAAGAATTAAGTAAGTAAATTTGTACTAAGTTCTAGACGTAATGATGCAGAGACTCATTTAGGAACCCAGTTTCAAAACGACAAATGAGAGCGGTGGAAGCGTCACGACGATACTAGATGGGTGACCGTGGCACGCAACTACCTGAGGTTTGATGCGTCCCTTGTTGATGATACCACTCCCTCCGTACTGAAGGCTATCACTGTTAAGGCATTCAGTCCACTTTCCATCTGACATGACACCGATCCGAAAATTATGACGGGGAACGGGCGTCATATTAAATGCAAATAAAATCGTATCGGGGCTACGGCCGCGTTTATAGATCAGAATTGAGTCGTCCACATGTTCGCCAATCCATCCCCAACTCTGGGGGGTATCATCCCAAAGAGCGGGGGATTCACGATACAGGGAATTTAAGTCCTGAACCAGTTGAAAAATTCCCTGATGCGTTGGGTCATTGAGTAGATCCCAGTTAAGAGGGTGATCATGAGACCATTCATGGGTTTGAGCGAATTCACTTCCCATAAAGAGCATCTTCTTACCTGGATGTCCGAACATATGTCCAAGAAGAATACGGTAGTTTGCCGCTTTTTGCCACTGATCTCCTGGCATACGCTCCCATAACGCCCCTTTGCCATGCACAACCTCGTCATGCGATAGAGGAAGGATGTAGTGCTCGCTGAACGCATAGACAAAGGAAAAAGTAAGTAAGTTGTGATGGTACTTCCGATGAACAGGGTCCTCACTCATATAAGCAAGCACATCATTCATCCAACCCATATTCCATTTGAACATGAATCCTAAGCCATAGTCATAGGTCGGAGCAGAGACCCCCTGAAATGCAGTTGACTCCTCCGCAATCGTGAAGGCGCCAGGGAAATAAGAATAGACGGCCTCATTGGTTTTCTTAATGAGATCTATCGCTTCTAGATTTTCACGCTCACCATAGATATTTGGAGACCATTCATCGCGCGAGTAGTCTCTATATAACATTGATGCAACAGCATCTACTCGTAAGGCATCTATGTGGTACTTGTCAAGCCAGAAGAGTGCGTTAGAGATTAAAAAATTTCTCACCCCAGATTTTCCATAGTCAAAGATATAGGTTCCCCAATCTGGGTGATGCCGCATGTTTGGGTCATCATATTCATATAGAGTTGAGCCATCAAAAAAGACGAGGCCCTGGGCATCGGTAGCAAAATGTGCGGGTACCCAGTCAATGATCACACCAATCCCTCGCTGATGGAGTGTGTCAACAAGAAACATGAGATCTGTTGGAGATCCATAGCGATAGGTCGGTGAGTAGTAGCCGACAATCTGATACCCCCAAGAGCCGTAGTACGCATGTTCGGCAACAGGCAACAGTTCCACATGTGTGAAGCCGAGATTGAGTATATGATCGGCGAGGGCATGAGCAATTTCTCTGTAGGACAGAGATGTGCCATAATCTTTATGTCGCCAGGATCCGAGATGCACCTCATAGATTGAAACGGGCTGATTGAGCGTGGCAGGACCGTCTCGCTTCTGCATCCATGCGTGATCGTTCCACTGATAATCAAGAGGATTCAATATTGCAGAAAGCCCCTCAACACTGCTTCCATGTGAAATAGAAGGCTCCATTTGAACGGCATACGGATCAGATTTATTCACTACATACGATCCCCTTTGAATGTGATATTTATACCGATGCCCTTGCGAGGCCTCAGCGATAAAGCATTCCCAACACCCGCTTCCAGTTTTCTGCATTGAGTGCATTTGGTCATCCCATTGATTGAAATCACCAACGACACTGACGCTGTCAGCATGCGGTGCCCATACGGCAAACCATGCGCCATGTTCTTGAAGATGGCCGCCAAGGCGCTCATAGCTTTTGTTAAGTGCTCCTTGATCCCAAAAGTAGAGATCTTCGTCTGAGAGCCAGCGTGATGTGTGAGAATGAGAGGACATCTTTACTAGACAAAGTAGTCAAAGTCTGCTTCGGTTCGCACGCGTCGCAAGACCTGAAAAATTTTCGCAGGCATCGTGTTAGGATTCAGACGAATCGTATGAGAGCGTCCCTGCCAAATATATCGCTCACCACCGAGTAAATCAAGCATCTGAAATGGCGCATCTTGGGGTAGATTCAGTGCCTCCAGAGGAATCTCTAACTCTCCTTCTTGTACCTGAAATGGATCAAGACTGACAATGCATACGATAGAATTAGCACCAGAGTGTTTCCAGTAGGCGATCATCAGTGGGTTGTGAATCTTGAGGAATTTTAGGTTCCTAAGTTCCTGAAAGGCCCTGTGATCATTCCTGATTCGATTGATAGATTGAAATAGGCCTTGCAGTGAGTCTGGGTCATTCCAGTTCCAATTGCGGATTTCATATTTTTCATTATTGGCATACTCTTCACGCTCAGGGTGTTGATCAGCGATCAAATGTTCATAAGGGGGGCCATAGATTCCATAGACTGGAGACAAGGTTGCCGCAAGGATATATCGGATGATATGTGCAACGCGTCCACCGCTGGCGAGATACTCATGCAGAATGTCTGGTGTATTTGGCCAGAAGCTGGGGCGAAAGTACTCGGCTGTGTTGGTAGAACTCAACTCCAAGAGATAGTCAGTAATTTCTTCTTTGGTATTTCGCCATGTGAAGTAGGTATAGGAGTTATTGAATCCTAATTTCGCGAGGGTGTACATGGATTTCGGGCGGGTGAACGCCTCAGCGAGGAAAAAGACATCAGGATACTTAGCCCGTAATCGGCTGAGGCACCATGTCCAAAATGCCAATGGTTTTGTATGAGGGTTATCTACACGAAAGATCAGTACACCGCGTTGAATCCAAAACTCGAATACATTTTTGAGTGCTTCCCAGAGTTCACGCCAATCGGGACACTCAAAGTCAAGAGGATAGACATCTTGATATTTTTTGGGTGGATTTTCTGCATATCGAATGCTTCCATCAGCGCGTTTCTTGAACCATTCTGGATGCTGTTTCACCCATGGATGATCGGGTGAGCATTGGAATGCAATATCAAGAGCAATTTCTAATCCAAGGTTCTTTGCAGCGTTCATAAACCGATCAAATGCGGGCAATCCCCCTAAGTCCTTGTGAACACTCGTATGTCCACCATCGGGGCTACCGATCGCCCAGGGACTTCCAGGTTCGGTAGGTTTAGCTTCAGGGTGATTGTCTTTACCTTTTCTGAATGTTGTACCTATTGGATGGATGGGGGGGAGGTAAACAATATCAAACCCCAGGTCACGGATTCGTTCAAGCCTTAACGCAGCATCATCAAAGGTTCCATGAATGCCTGGCACCTGAGAGCTAGACCGGGGGAAGAATTCATACCAGGCGGCAAACGCTGCAAGTTTACGATCAACCTCCACGGTGAGGGGGTTACTTTGAACTGCCCCTTTCTGAGGGTCATTGGCTAATGCAAGATGCAATGGTTCATCGTCCAGAGGTGCCTCAATGTCGCCGTTGGTATAGCGCTCTGCAAATGATAAAAGTTTTTTTCGTGATTCTTGGGGAGCATTCACGGCATAGTCCTTAAGTAGGGTCGCGCCATCTAGTAATTCTATTTTTAGTTCAGAGGCAGGCATGTTTGCTTTGTAGCGACGCTCATACTGCTGATGCCATGACCCGTAGCGATTGATCCACGCACGTACATGGTAGGTATAAAGCCCCAAGGTATCTACAACAAATGTGGCTGTATATTCATCATTATGGGTTGGAGTCATCCTCACTTCTTCGGTCGCTCCGCCCAAGCGCGTGATATATAGTCCTGCACTGAGCAGGTCATGACCATCAACGATGATGCCAGCGCACACATGGACGGGCTCCCCAACGGTTCGCTTTATAGGCCAGTCCCCATCTTGAACACGAGGAGAAACCGAGGTGATAAACACGCGTGACCAGCGTTCAGAGGCAGATTTCATTTGTGAATACCATGATAGGGTGACTAATTGCTCTGGCTAAAAATACGATTTCAGTCGTTTAATATGTGCTTTACGAAGAACTGCCATACAATTTATGAATAAATCTCTTGGCTTAGGTGCAAATTTAGATCAAAATGGTGCAAATTTTTCCATTTTCAGTGCCAATGCTGAACACATTGAGTTAGTCTTACTTAACGAAGAGCATATCGTTGAGCGATCCATTGATCTAATTCAGCGATCGGGTGATGTGTGGCATCAATATGTTCCGGAGATTCAAATTGGGCAACGTTACGCCTATCGGGTTCATGGCCGATGGGCGCCCCATGAGGGACACCGTTTCAATGGTGCTAAATTGCTTTTAGACCCATACGCTCGCGCTATCAGTCGGATGCCCATATGGGATGAAAGTCTCTTTGGACATGACAGAGGTCACAATGATCAAGTCCTTAATTCAGTAGACAGTGCTCCTTTCGCGCCTATTGGTATGGTGACCGAAACTGCATCGTCAGAACAATCTAGCGCTAAGCCAGAAATTCCGTGGGCTGATACAGTGATCTATGAAACGCATGTGAAGGGGTTGACAATCAAGAATCCTGATGTGTCACCATCAATTCGGGGAACGTATCTTGGTGTTGCTTCAGAGCCGATTCTTGCACACTTGAAGCGACTAGGTGTGACGACTGTTGAGTTGTTGCCTGTCTACACGGCTTTGCAGGATGAACGACTGATCAAACATGGATTGTCTCAGTACTGGGGATATAACCCCCTATCATTTTTTGCCCCTGATTCCCGATATTCATCGGGAGGCATGTCTACCGCAGTTGAAGAATTTAAGATGATGGTGGATGTATTACATCAGAATGGATTTGAAGTGATTATCGATGTGGTGTACAACCATACATGTGAGGGTAGCCATATCGGGCCAACACTGTCATGGAGGGGAATTGATAATGCTTCCTATTATATTGCACAGTCAAAACAGCCTCGCTATTTACTTGACACCACTGGCTGTGGTAACACCCTAAGGGCGGAGCATGGATTCGTGCGGCGCCTTATCATGGATAGTCTACGATATTGGGTAGAGGTCATGAATGTAGATGGTTTTCGATTTGATCTGGCCACTGCGCTCCTTAGAGAACACGGGAAGGTCAACTCCCAGAGTGGTTGGCTCCATATGATACAACAAGATCCTGTCCTATCTCAGGTGAAATTGATTGCTGAACCATGGGATCTTGGCCATTCTGGATATCAATTAGGACGATACCCTCATCCATGGAGAGAGTGGAATGATAAGTACCGTGATGTTGTGCGTCGATACTGGGGTGGTGAAACGCAGCTCACCGGGGTGTTTGCGACTAAAATATCGGGGTCTAGTGACATATTTTCTGTGAGGCATCGCCATCCATCATCTTCAATCAATTATGTGACATCCCACGATGGATTTACACTCATGGATCTGGTTTCGTACAAACATAAAAACAATCATGCTAATTTAGAAAACAGCCGTGATGGAACCGACGCAAACTACAGTCAGAATTGTGGTCATGAGGGAGAGACCCAAGATAGCAATGTTCTCCAGAGTAGACAACGGCTTCGAAGTAGTATTCTGATGACTCTGATGGCATCACAAGGGGTTCCAATGATCTTAGGAGGAGATGAGTTTGGGAGAACCCAAGAGGGGAATAATAATCCGTATTGTCAGGATAATGAGATTTCTTGGTTTGACTGGAAATTAGCCGCATCCGAAACAGAGTTCCTCAAATTTGTTTGTGAGTTGGTGGCTTTTCGTAGGGAGCACCCGTCTCTGCGTCAAAAGAGATTCTTGACGGGTCAGATAGGGGAAGGTGGATTGGCAGATGTGACTTGGTGGCATCCCGATGGACATGTCATGCGCTCGGAAGATTGGGCGCATACGCAGGCATTCGGGATGTGGCTCTCTGCGCCAGACATGTTAATGATTTGTTTTAATCCCACAATGGAGATGATACGATTTGAGCTCCCTAAAGAGTATGATTGGGTTAAGGGTTTGGGATGGGGAGATAGCGCGATGGAGGATGATTCTACATGTGCAAGAGTGGACGCTCAATCAGTGTTCATTCTTCGCGGTGATTCGTCCACTTTCCGAAGTTAAGTGATGGAGCCACTGAGAGCAAACCTCCTCTAATGTGCTAAATTCCTGATTGGTTAAAGACCATTCCCAATTTCCTGTGAGGGTTCCAGGAAAATTCATTCTAGCATCGCTGTCAAGTGATAATATATCCTGAATTGGTAGAATAACTAATCCAGCTTCGGAGTGCATGCATCGCTCAATAGCCTTTGGGGATAGATCATCGTGTGAGGTAATGTGTAGGTAAGATCTTGCAAATTCACGCTCATAGTCTGAGAGGGCATGCCACCATCCGAGTAAGGTATTGTTATCGTGTGTGCCAGTGTAGACACACTGATTGGGAGTATAGTTATGAGGTAAGTGTAGGTTATCGTTGCCTGCGTCAAACCCAAACTGTAGGACTGCCATGCGGGGAAACCCATTGTGATTGATTAATTCAATGACATCAGGGGTAATCACTCCTAAGTCTTCGGCGATCAGGTTCATGGTGCCAAGGTTCTCAGCGAGATGATCAAACAGAGATTGACCTGGGCCAGACACCCAGCGCCCATGGACGGCGGTTTCTTCAGAGGCGGGGACTTCCCAGTAGCCAGCAAATCCACGAAAATGATCTAGACGGACACTATCACACAAGCTCAGTGCACGTTTCATTCGACGAATCCACCAGTCATAGCCTTGCTTTTGCATGGCATCCCAATGATAGATTGGATTTCCCCAGCGTTGTCCAGTTTCGCTGAATAGATCTGGCGGGACACCAGCAACAACCAATGGGGCACCAGATTCATCAAGTTGAAATAGTTCTGGATACGCCCATACGTCAACGCTGTCATGGGCGACATAGATCGGTAAATCTCCTATGATCCTGACACCAGCTTCATGGCAATAATCATAGAGTCTACGCCACTGGGAGTCAAAAATAAACTGTTCAAAAAGAAAGAATAGAATTTCAGGTTGATCCACATCAGGCTTCTTATGATTATACTTCAGGTCTTTTTTAGGCCAACTAGTCCAAATTTGATGATGATACTGAGTTTTTCGTAATTGAAATGCTGCATATGGAATGAGCCAGTCCTTTTCTCTTTCAAGAAAAGAGTAAAATTCACTAGGAATTGGCTGGTTGGTAAACTCACAAAATGCCATGTGAAGAATGATCTCTTTGTAATGAGAAGCGCTCTGATAATCAACCTTGCCCTCATCATGTGGCTCGTAGATGTTGATATCAATATCAGATAACCATCCGTCTTGGACCAGTAGTTCTGGGCTGATCAACATTGGGTTTCCAGCGAATGATGCAGGACTATCATAGGGAGAATTTCCAAGTCCAACGGGGCAGAGTGGGAGTACCTGCCACCATGTTTGCCCAGAGTCCGCTAAGGTGTCAACGAATTTTCGCGATATGGGGCCAAGGTCTCCAATTCCGAATCGGGTAGGGAGAGATGTAATATGAAGTAAAATCCCACTAGACCGGGTCATTCAATAATGATAGATCACAAACAGTTAACGTCCTTGAAGCGATTTCGTGCCATAGATCCCAATTCAATCTTGTAGAAAACCGCGTGCGACCCATTGCCATAGGGCGCAAGAACTAGTTGTTTGCTGGCTCCCATGAGGCGGGCAGCGGGCTGCGATTCTCTTTCACTGCTCAATACCTGCACCTTGCATGGGGTGAATCCGCAGGAGTGGTTGGTGGATGTATTGAAGCGCATTGACACGATGGCCGAAGAAGAGATGTAACGCTACTGCCTCAACACTGGAAAGCAGCACAGGATACAGCGATTCCCCAAGCTGCATAGATCTCACGGCAGAGATACATCAACCGTCCATCCTATTGCAACAGACAATGAGATGAACTATAGTTTAGGCGCTGAGAATATGGGATTTTCGTATGGATACCTTTATTGTATCATCACGGCTATTTGGGTCTAGCTCAATCTCATCAAGTGGAACCCGATCTATGGCGGACTGAAAATCATAAAATTTTCTCATAATTATGCGTTAGTTTGCTTCAAAGATTTTTGAAGATGTGGTTTTTCAAAGTGAAAAATGGCAGAGTTTATGCTGAAAACCCCCATTTATAGCACCTTTAACGCGTAATCTAGAAAATGGCCGCAAAATCTTCGTGCCTAAAAAAAAAGATTTTTTTGAGGCTATAAATCCTTACAGAATAGGCGTTTCATGATTTCTACTTTATTTTTCGGACAGACACTATTTATGGACGAGCCCTAAGTTCCTAAGGAAATTACTCAATGAAATTGGCTGGATCGATTCGGATTCAGAATGTCTGAAGTTAATCAAAAAAGAGGTAGATGATTGGGTTAATTGCACATGCCGATTTTCGTATAGGTATGATTTTTCAATAGGTGCTCCTATGAACTAAAACCTTAAGAAACTGTAAGAACTATGTGGCTTTACCCTTGACAATCAGCACCATAATAGATTTTAACATATATTGATATTAGTGATGATGGATAGATCAAACTCACAAGACCTGCCCAGACACGGCTTTAATGTGAGTGTGAAAAATTTTGGCCCCATTCGAAAGGGTGATATCCATCTTCGGCCACTTACAGTTTTTGTAGGGCAGAGTAATACTGGGAAGTCATACTTAGCCACTCTATCTATTCCCTGCATCGTTATTTTTCCAATGGAATAGATGAATTCCCATACGCTTTCCCATGTAGAATCAAATCTTTAGGAGTTCCTGAAGAAATCGTATCCCAGCCAGAAATTAGACAGAACCTTAATTCATTGGTTTCTGTTCTTGACGAAGAGGATCATGTATCTGTGTTGCCAGAGCCAGTTGAGAAAGTGATTCGTTCAATCATTGAAAATGCCAAGGATATGGTTGCTCCTATCGAAAGAGAAATTCTTCGGTGCTATGGAATCAAAACCATTGGGGAATTGATCAGACGCCCAAATGCTAATGAAGCCGAAGTTGTTGTAGATCTTCCTCAACGGGATAAAATGTGTGATCTGAAATATCGCTTAGGTATGAATCACAACGAGTTCAATGTAACCTGTAAGTTAGAGGGTTCAAGTTTACCTTTCCCCCATTCAAATGGATCACGAGAATTAATTATGATAAGCAAGGGAATATTTAATGATCTAAATCCAGACTCCAAACGCGATTTGCACAATGCTAATTGGCTATTGGGGATGTTCGCTGGTATGACTCGCAATTCTCTGAATAGTTTGCTTAGACGGAATGCTTTCTATTTACCTGCGATCGCACTGGTGTCATGCATAGCCATCAGGTGGTTGTTAGTGCACTCATTCAGAATGCAACCTCAGCCGGACTATGTCCCGCTCATGGCGTACCTATCTTGTCAGGCGTTCTCTCAGATTTCTTGGAGCAACTCATACAAATGGCAAGCAAACCACAATCTGAGATCAATCAGGAATTTGACTCACTGGCATCCTCAGTTGAGGAAACAGTTCTAAAAGGAGGGGTAAACCTTGACGCTACCAGTGTGAACTATCCACATTTTTTTTACAAGCCCAATGGTTGGAACTTAACATTACCCCTCATGTGCTCGTCGTCCATGGTATCCGAACTGGCACCAATCGTTCTATGTCTCAGACACATTCTGAAGTCGGGTGATGTTCTAATTATTGAAGAACCAGAATCACATCTACATCCCGAGATGCAGATTGAACTCATCCGCCGCTTGGCTGAGGTTGTGCGTTCTGGGGTTCAAGTCGTTGTCACGACGCATAGCGAATGGGTATTGGATGAAATAGCTACCATAGTACAGAGATATCAAAAAAGAGAATTTGAGGAGATCACCTCAGGAAATCCTATTGATTGTCTCTTTCCTTATGAGGTTGGTGCTTGGTTATTCAAACATCATGGAAACTCTGATGGAGTGGTTGTTGAAGAACTGGAGATAGATAATTCGGGCTTATATCCTTCTGGCTTTGACCGTGTGGCTATTGAACAGCATAACCGATGGGCCGAAGTAGTAAGTAAAGCTGATTGAATGAGTCTGACCGACAAAATTCGAAGTGAATATCGGAAAACATGTATTGTTGATAAACTTGAACGGTCTGATTGTCTCTGTTCATTGCATGGAATTTCTAAACCGTACCTATTCATTGACCTTGATCTTGATGGATCGCCGTTGGGACTAAGTGATAAAAGGTGCGATTTTCTTGTATTTATTGACAATGTTGGAGAAATGCCTTGCGTTGCACCACTTGAGTTTAAATCCACTATGAGAGGAAAAATAGTGGAGCAACTTCAGGCTGGTGCCCAAGAGATAGAATATCGTGTTCCTCGTGAATTACAATGTCGGTTTAGACCGATAGGAGTGCTTGGTAATTTTCCTAAGAATCAGAGGAAAGAAATTCGTAAACGAATCTTATTCAGGGATCATGATGAGCCTGTAAGAATCATCTATTGTGGTGATCAACTTATTAAAGGATTTTGCGGGGAAAGTAGAAATTGATTGTTAGTGTTGGCACACGCCGAAATCGAATGTTTGCACCTACCACACAAAGTAGTGATAGAAACTAATATAACAGAAAATCCAGCATCAACCTCACCTACATGTTACGGTGACAAAGATCCAGTGAGCACCAGCAATTCCCACTAAGTTTAAAACTTCCCACTATTGCGCACTTTGGGGCCTACTCTCAAGTGTGAGGTTCGTAAACTATTTTGTTGAATTTTCGTCAGAAGAGCACATTTTGGCCGCTAAAACGACTCATCTGATCAACTTAGGCATTTATTTGATGACAATGGTTCTTCACGTGAGTCTGTGTTAATTGTTTCTCTGCTCTTTTATGTATAGTTAGTGAAAATTGCTGAAAAAGATGTAGTGATTGGTCTTTGAATTCAACAACATGGAACTATTAAGCGATTTGTTATTTATATTTGATCTAAATATCTATATTTTGATTTAAATTCATCTTCAGATATGAATCCTGCTCCATTAACATCGTACTGCGATGGTTGTGAAATTAGAATATTTTCTGTGTGTGGATTACGACAGGAGCGTTTGAGGGAGATGGGGCTACGAGAGGGAGTATGTATTGAGATGGTTAAAAATTCAGAGGATCTGATTGTACGACTTGATGGTTGTAGAATTGGTTTGTGCCGTGATGCCGCTGCAGACATTTTAGCAGTTCCAACAAGTATATGACACTTCAGGATCTGCGTCCCGGGGAATCTGGAGAAATTTTGGAGATTGAATCAAGCGCAGTCACGGATCGACTCATGGAGATGGGGATGCTTCCAGGCGCAATCGTACAAGTGATTCGGCTAGCCCCATTCGGGGATCCGATTGACTTAAAGATTCAGGGATACCATCTTTCAATTCGAAAAGCAGATGCTACGAAGATTCTCATATCGAGATGCGACTCATAAATTATAGGCGTTGACGTGTCCATTCCAACATCTCTCAGTGTAGTCCTTGTTGGAAATCCCAATGTGGGAAAAACCACACTCTTTAATCAGCTCACCGGGCTTCGACAGCGGGTCGCTAATTTCCCTGGAGTGACAGTTGAGCGAAAATCAGGTACACTTACTAATTCGCCTGATGTTGAAATTATTGATCTTCCCGGTACATACAGTCTCACGCCGAGGTCCCTTGACGAGCGGATTGCCTACGAGGTTCTCGCTGGGCGTAGAGGAGAGTCTCCTGATTTAGTTGTTTGTGTGGTAGATGCAGGAAATCTGGAGCGCAACCTTTATGTCGTCAGCCAGGTCATTGATATAGGACTACCAGTGATTATTGCACTGAATATGATAGATGCGGCCGAGGAAAATGGAATCATTGTAGATGCGGCAGTATTAGAAAATGAGTTGGGCGTTCCTGTAGTTTCAATGGTCGCTTCAGAGGGGAAGGGGGTTGGTCAGCTCATTGAACAGATCCTAAAACCTGTTTCTCAATCTCCGCCATACCGTTGGAATCTGATTGATGCGATTGATGCTAAAATTCCAGATTTGATCAATATACTAGCTGAAGATGTCCCAGAGGTGAAGTCGGAACACAATAGGATGGAAGTACTTCGTGCTTTGGCTGAAGATGAAGCATTGGATGCTTGGCGATTAGAGGCGCCGAAGTTTGTTAAACGCATTGAAGATCTGCGCGATGAATTCACCGAACGAGGAATTGCATGGAAGCATGCCGAGGTGAGCGGCCGTTATGCGTGGTTGGGCCCTATCGTGAATCAGTGTGTACGGAGGGTCCGAGATACCGCAACGATCAGTGATCGAATTGACTCAGTTCTCACACACCAGATCTTCGGCCCATTATTTTTTATTGTAATTCTGGCTGGCATTTTTCAATCGGTCTTTTCATGGGCGACTCCCGCAATGGACCTCATTGAGATGGGAATTTCAGAATTAGCAGCTGGGATTCAATCCATACTTCCCGCAAGTTGGGCAGCAGATCTCTTGACCGATGGTGTGATCACTGGTGTAGGGAATGTCGTTGTATTTTTCCCTCAGATTTTACTTCTGTTTTTCTTTTTAGGGTTGATGGAAGATACAGGCTATATGGCCCGAACTGCATTCATCATGGATCGTGTCATGAAGCGCGTGGGATTAAGTGGCGGTTCAGTATTGCCGTTATTGAGTTCATACGCTTGTGCGATACCAGGAATTATGGCTGCTAGAACACTTGATAATGAACGTGACCGTTTGATTACGATCATGATTGCTCCACTGATGAGTTGCTCAGCGCGCCTTCCCGTCTATACGCTCTTCATTGGTGCCTTTATTCCATCTGGTGCATTTTTTGGAGTGCTTGGATATCAAGGCCTTACGATGTTTTCTATGTATATCATGGGAACATTGATGGCATTTATTGCTGCGGCGATTCTAAAGCACTTTATTTTCAAAGGACCGGGCAGTTATTTTGTGATGGAGCTTCCGCCCTATCGCCGTCCACGATTACAGCAGGTAATGTTCCGCATGATTCAGCGCACAAAGGTTTTTGCCGTTAGAGCAGGGAAGATCATTCTCGCGTGCAGTATAGTGCTGTGGTTTTTAGCCAATTTCCCCAGAGTTGACTCAAGCACTGAATTTGACCAAGCCACCGTGCACGCAGAGCAACATCAGGGTGCAACAAACGCAGAAGCAATAGCAACAATTTTAGGGACTAGTCTGAATATATCAGAGAGCTCAATGGACCTAGGTAATAGTCATGTAGCACATGAGCAAGCGATTGTGATGCAGGACCATCAAACCGCTATTGACAGTGTAGAAAATGCTCAAAAGTCTGCACAGATCAGAGGTAGCGCCATAGGATATTTGGGAAGATTTTTAGAACCAGTGATGCAACCACTTGGGTTTGATTGGAAGATCAGTGCGGGATTGGTCAGCGCATTTGCGGCGCGTGAGGTCATTATTTCCACATTGAGTATTATTTACAGTGTGGAGGAAGATGAAGAGGGAGTAGCTCTGCGGGATGCGATCATCGTTGATCAATATCCTGATGGCCGTCGAGTCTTTACACCACTGGTTGCGGTAAGTTTATTGGTATTTTTCGTTTTTGCATTACAATGCATGAGCACACTGGCGATCGCACGCCGTGAGACCAACACTTGGAAATGGCCAGCAATTATGTGGATCTACATGACTGCTCTCGCTTATCTTGCCTCATTTATAGTATATCAGGGTGGATTATTACTAGGTTTTTCCTGACACAGTTTGATTCATGTAGACATTGATTCATTGTAACGAAACCAGAGATGTGGGGGGAAGAACCTGAAACCCTGATTGTATGAGGGACTGGTCGTGGCAGTTGTCAGAATGTGCTGAGAAAAGGATCAGAAAACGTCCGATTGGTGCAGGAATGATCCTCAAAAACAGCAAAAACTCGCCAGATTTGCAGAAGATGCACCTGAAATACTAGATCAACTAAATTCTACGCCGTTAGTGGGAATTACTGTAGATTCATTTAAAAATTAAGCATTTGTCATGCGTCATTATCCACCAGTCGGAGAAAGTGAAGATAAAGAAGTCGAGGTGGCGATTATGTTTGATGCCATTGCTCGGCGTTACGATTTATTGAATCGAGTGCTGAGTTTTGGGTTTGATGGTTGGTGGCGTCGGGCTGCAATTCGCAGGCTTGGAGAACTGGATGGTGGGCGCATTCTTGATGTCGCTACTGGAACTGGTGATGTAGCACTATCCGCTCTTCGTCTGCGTCCACATGAAGTTGTGGGGATTGATATTGCAGAGGCAATGTTAGAAGAAGCCCGTAGAAAAGTTGTACCCGAAGAATTTAATGGCCGGCTTTCATTTGTCCGTGGATCAGCAGAACGACTACCATTTCCACCAAACAGTTTTGATGCCGCAATTGTAGCATTCGGCGTTAGAAATTTTGCGAATCTTGATGCAGGTCTTCGTTCAATTCAACGCGTACTCGTACCAAAAGCACCGCTGATAGTTCTGGAATTCAGCCAGCCAACGATCCGACCAATCCGAAGTTTGTATCAACTATATTCTCGGTTTATTCTGCCGAAAATCGGGCGTACAATCTCAGGAATTGCTGGCCCCTATGAGTATTTACCTGAATCAATCGGTGTTTTTCCAAGCGGAGATGAATTTTTGAAGCGCCTTGAAAAGTGCGGATTCATACAAACACGATCAGAACCCCTTACATGCGGAATTGTATCGATTTACTCAGGATACGCCAGCGGAAATACTAATCAGAGCGAGTCCGAATCAGTTTCACGAGTTTGATTTCATTGATATCGCCATCGGTATGATACTCAACCTGATCCATAAGCCTGCGGATGATATCAACCCCTAGCCCGCCTGATTTGCGATTACGAGATAACTCAACGACATTTGGTTGCTGATATCTGTCTTCATTGAAAGCGCGGCCGCGGTCACGGATTTGTACAATGACACGGGATGGCTCAACAGTCAAAGTGAGATGTAGTTTTTCATTTGAATCTCCCTGATAGGCATGCTCAATGACATTGGAGCATGCCTCGTCAACAGCTAATCTCAAATCTACAATAGATGCTTCGCTAATTTTGGCCTTGCGTGCGTGGGTAGAAATGAATTTGCGCACCTTGGTCAAGTAGCGGGTAGCACTTGGGATGACCAGCGTATGACGATCGTGCGTACAGCCCATTACAGGTGGATTAAATCGGTTGAATATCTTGCTCAAACAGAGAAATGGCTTCCTCTTCGGTTTCAACAATGTGATATATTTTTGGAAATCCCAGAAGATCAAAAATATCAAAGATCTTTGGCTTGAGACCACAAATCTTGATGTCCCCATTCAAAGAGCGAATTTCTTCAATGAATGCCATAAACACTCCGAGTCCAGCGCTGGAGATATAGTCCAGACCGTTCCCATTTACAATGAGGCGTGTTTTTCCCTCGTTTCTGCACATCTTGATGGCAGATTCAAGTTCTGGGGCAGTGTGAGCATCCAACTCTCCACGGATAGTCAGAATTGTAGTAGTGCCTGAATCTCGGAAGGCAACAGAAAAATTACTCATAAGCGTAGAATCAATGGTCAGCAGGAAATAATCATAAATTAGAACAAACAGTATCGTAGCATAGGTTAGTGAAGACGCGTACCATGCCACTTAATAATCAGTAGTGTACAATCATCAAGGTTCTTTTCGGGGTTCATAAAGCGGTCAATGGCTCGGCATATCGTATCATGAACCCCTTGTGCATCTTCAAATCGTGCAGATTGAATGCTATCAATGAGACGATCATAGCCAAATTCTTCACCTTCAAGATTACGGCCTTCAATCGCACCATCGGTATACAGTACGATTAAGTCACCAGGGTTAAATGTGATATGTTCAACATCTAATGTATCAATAAATAGTTGACTGCGATCAAGGCCAATCCCCATACCAGACGATCGTAGAAACTTAGATTGGCCGCCCACATCCACAATCACTGCAGGTGTATGGCCTGCGCGTGCAATGGAGATCTGACCAGAATGGTGATCAAGGACTCCATAAATCGCAGTCACAAAAACATTTTTTTTCAACGATTCGCCCAAGGCCTGATTGGCATGGTGCATGAAGGCATCAGGCTCGGGTGCAATCCGTGTCACTGCCTGAAAGATGCCTTGCATCTCGGCCATGTAGAATGCAGCAGAAGTGCCTTTCCCAGATACGTCTGCAATAATGAATACCAACTTTCCATCCCCTAAATCTAACCAATCATAGTAGTCTCCACCAACTTCAAGCGCTGGCGTACTAGAGGCGGCAATCGTTAGGTTAGCAAATTCGGGTATTGACTGTGGCAGCAGCCGCTGTTGGACCTGACGAGCAATGGAGAGTTCACTCGCTAAGCGCTCACGTTCAATCTTAGAGTCAACCAGACGGGCATTTTCAAGCACAAGCGAGGCCTGAGATGTAAAGAGGCTGATTGACTTGATGTCATCATTTTCAAAAGCATGGGAAATCTCCTGTGTAACAAACAAAGTCCCAACCGCCTCGTCACCAGCGATCAGTGGAAGTGCCAATAAACTAAGAATCCCATTAGATTTACTATTTTGGGTTCTAAAGTCCGTCGCTGTATTTTTGATTGAGATCAAACGATTTGAGTGAGTCGCTTCATGATGTATAGTCACGACATCACAGGAGTCTTCTGCGACAGATGCCATAATTTTATAGGAGGCAACGATACGCGGACTCATGGATCCAGATTCAAACTCATTCATTGTAAGCCATGCCGCTTTACCATTACCGGCCTCCACAGGGGTAGATACAATCCAATGGTAAAGTTTTTCTGAATCGGCAACTTCACGAACCATCATGTTGAGTGCTTGAATCGCAGCCATCTCGTCTGCGCTGCGTCGATAGTCCCCCATCGTTGGTAAATGGAAGATGAGAGATAACACAGATGTAATTGAATACAGAAACCCATAACTCATGGTTAAAATAAAAGAGCTAAAAAGTGAAAGACTGTAGAACTGTAAATAATCAATCGGATAGGAAGAATCACCAATGAACCCTTGAATGATGTCAGGTCTAAAGACAACCAACAATGCGCTGGTGGTCATACCTATCAATACTGTCCCTAAGCAGATGAAAATCATCTTCTGCTTAAATGATAACCGAACAATCCATGCCAGTCGGATGGAATTCAAAATGATGAAAATCAAAGATCCTACTGTTCCAACTGCCAGTAAGGCGATCAGAGGTTGAGCGAGCGCAGATGAATCGGTATTAAAGTGATGATGGTAGGGCGAAATCGCTATGAATGTGATCGCGATAAATAACAGTAATAACCGCCAATCACGCTCACTTCGTCGAGTACGACGATAACGTCCAAGCCGACCGAGGAGTTGAATGACAACAAACCCCATCGTTGCAAAAAGTGTATTCAACAGAGTGCTCTTGATATATACAATCGGTGTTGCCGGCACATGAACATCAATAAATCCTCCCTGAATCTGATAAGAAAGGAGGATCAACCCCCCAGCAGTCGCGATTCCAACAATGGACTGCCAAAATATCTGGGTTGGCGAAGGGTTAAGGTGCTCTATGATCCTAGCGATCGTGAGCCATAGACACAGGTAGCAGAGACTCAAGCCTGCATGGTACAAAATTTTTGTAGGCAGGGGGGTTAACGCACTGGTTCCTCCTGTAAAGGAAAATACCGTTGTTACAATTAGTAACAGGATAAATGCTACAGGGGGGAGCCACGCACGCAAACGCTTGATCAAAACGATGAACCTCTTAATGGCAGCTAATGGAAATCAAAGACTATATATTGAGCCAATATACATAAAACCTAACCTGATCAAAATTGTTACAGTTTTCGTGATTTTAGTAACATTGTTGCACGAAAATTCGTACTCAAAGTATAAATTGTATCCTCTGGAATGAATTCTTTAACCCGCGCACTTTTTATTGTTGTTCTCCTGCTGACCATCTTAGCGGTGTACAGGCTTTTTTCTGGGCCCCCAGCGCCGCGTGGAGCAATAGTCCTCAATCGCCTTGATGCTTGGGAGTTGACGCAGCAGAGTTTTCAGGTTTCGGGTCACTTAAAGGTTTTAATTGATGGTGTAGGCACCGTAGATGAGCGGCGAAAGGCGAACGGACTTGCCGCATACCCGTGGATTGTTCGCACCAGTACGGGGGAGCTCGTGTGGGCAATGAATGAATCTCCCAATACGGTTCTCAATGGGTCTATCGCCAAAGTCACTGAAGATGAGTTGGTGCTTGAGCCAGGAGATTATACCTTGAATTTTGCCAGTTATGGACAGCTATTAAATCGGTCAAGAAGTTCGTTTACCAAGGATGAAAGGAAATGGAACGTCGTTGTTTATTCCCCCGATGCTAAAGATGCCCTACGGTCAATTGATGGCTATATTGAAGGCCAGACCGATCATCAGATATGGGATGCCACATCCTTAGGTAAAGATGAAAAGAGAGAGTATTTCTTTGAGGTTCAAAGTCCAGTAGATCTTACAATTCATGCAATAGGACAGATAGGTAATGAAAATGTGGTTCAACCATTAGATTATTCTCGGATTGAGGATGCCCAGACAGGTCAGGTGATTTGGCAATTGACACGGGATAATACGATTTGGGCAGGTGGCATCGCAGAAAATAGAATCTTTCGGGGGCAACGTACGCTTTTGCCTAGCGTCTATCGCGCGGTTGCTTCAACGAATAATAGCCATCACTATGGTGCATGGCGTGGCAATCCTCCGTATGATCCAGAGGGTTGGGGATTACGGCTGACTGCTTCAGAGCGTGAGTCTGTTCGCACATTTGATCCTTGGATGTTGCAACGTGATCCGATCATCAAATTTATACAGGTCGGCGATGATGAGGAGCATTCTCAATTATTTACAGTGACGGATACCACCGCTGTCGTCGTGCATGCTTTGGGGGAGCTCACCGGCCCAGATAATGGGTACGATCTTGCAATCTTAGAGCAACAGGACGATGAGGGAGGCTGGACAGTACTTTGGGAAATGTCATGGGAAGGCTCTTCGCATGCGGGAGGTTCCAGAAAAAATCGTAAGGAAATTCAATTTTTCAGATTACCGCCAGGCATGTATATATTAAGTTATCAATCCGATGGATCGCATTCCTTTGAACATTGGAATGCGAGTGAACCAGATTACCCTGAGCGATGGGGGGTTTCAATGTTTCCGGTCATGGACAATACAGAATCGGTGTTTCTTGATGGTATTTCTGAATGATTTCGTTGCTAGGATTTATGCGGCCACAGGATGCCTCCATGACCATTGTCATTGGCGTCATCCGCAGATTGAGGTAAAGGTTGAGGCTTGCAACCGTTGATATTGGTACAAATTCTGGGAAGCTTCTCATTTCTGAGTGGTCTTCTCAGGGAACACTCATTCCGCTTAAGCAGGCGTGCTCCATGATTAGGTTGGGAGAGGGGGTTGATGCAAATGGACGTTTGTCCAAAGGTGCAATTGAGCGACTGATTGACGCACTAAACACTTTTCAGAAGGTTGCAGAGCAATGGGAGGTAGATCAATTGATCGTTGCCGGTACGAGTGCATCCCGTGATACGGGTTCATCAATTATTGAAATCGTATATGAACGCACTGGCATACAGTATCAAATCCTTACAGGAGAGCAAGAGGCCGATATCAGTTTTGAAGGGGCGCTCGGAGGGTTGCCTCACATCACGGGGAAAGTCATTTCCTGTGATATAGGCGGAGGGTCAACTGAACTGGTTGAGGGTACATCGGATGGCCAAATTCTCAGTCGAGTTAGTGTTAACATTGGCTCAGTACGAATTACAGAGCGGTGTTTTTCAAGCCTACCCCCTAAGGTAGAGGAGGTCCAATCTGCAAGATCGGTCATTCAATCATTGTTGAAGGACATGAATATGTCAGAACATGGAGAAGAACCTTTTCTCGTTGGTGCCTCAGACGCGCAGCGACTCCTTTTAGAGTTGCAATATCAACTAACCCGAGATCACCTCCTTGAGCCATTAAAAAAATACAGTGCATCTTGGGAATGTATAGAGCAAAGAGATCGTAAGGAAATGACGTTGTCACATGATCAGATTCAATGTTGGACCGATTGTCTCATTCAGATGAGTTATGATGAGATTTTAGCACTTGACCCCCAAAAACTTCACGGAAGAGCAGATGTGTTTCCCGCAGCAATATTGATTTTTCTGGAAGTCATGAATCGGTTGCATCAACGAACGATCACGATTAGCCCTTGGGGGCTCACACATGGAATTGCCTTAAGGATCTACAGGGGGGTGGGTTTGCCATCATCAAACTGAGACTTTAATGGTAACGGGAAAATTCTTATTTTTCAGATGATCATTCAGGGATTTATTCTGTCAAGTGGTTAAATGAGTCGAAAATCAATTAGGCGTAAGGCTATTTATCAGGTTTTAAGCAACATACACGATCCAGATAGGGGGCAGGATATGACCCGATCAGGGGCTGTAAGAGATATGGAGATTGATGGTCAGTTGATTACATTTAAGGTTAACATTTCGCAGCCCGGTACTGAGTTTTCTCGTAATGTAATCAAACTCTGTACTGAAGCGATTCATCGTGCGTTTGGGGATGACCTTACGGTACAGATTGAGTTGGTGTATTCCCAGAGGGGACAGCAACTACAACTCGGAGCCCGACACATGATCGCTATCGCATCAGGGAAAGGAGGCGTAGGCAAGAGCACAATTGCAACGAATATTGCTGTTGCGCTTGCGGATGAAGGCTACAGGACCGGTCTAGTTGACACTGATATTTACGGCCCGAGCGTGCCATTGATGTTCGGGTTAGAGGGTGATAAACCTCGGGTTAATGATCAACGAAAAATCGTTCCGATCATCAAATATGGCGTGCATGTCCTTTCTATGGGATTATTGGTTGATGATTCACAGGCCGTGATTTGGCGCGGCCCAATGGTATCAGGAGCAGTGAAACAGTTTTTGAATGATGCAGAGTGGGGAGATCTTGATTTTCTACTGTTGGACTTACCACCTGGAACAGGGGATATACAACTAACGATTGTTCAAACGGTTAAATTATCTGGTGCAATTATTGCGTCTACTCCACAAAAAGTCGCACTCGCCGATGCAAAAAAAGGATTGCTCATGTTTGAAAAAGTGAATGTCCCTGTTTTGGGAATTATTGAAAATATGGCATGGTTTACACCTGAAGATTTGCCGAATAAAAAGTATTATATATTTGGAGAGGGGGGAGCTGAGAAGTTAGCATCTGAAACAGGAATACCTTTACTGGGTAAGATCCCTCTGGAAGAGTCACTTCGGTCTTCTGGTGATACGGGCAAACCAATTGTATTGTCGTCGCCTTCAAATCCTGCGGCGCTTGCCTTTCGGTCAATTGCTCGCAGTCTTGTTGTATCACTGGTTGATAAGACGGTCTCTTCTCCATCTCCTGTCATTGAGTATAAATAGAAATATGTGAAGACATGTCTCACTATGATCCGAATACTGATTCTGATCTTCTTCACCGCATTGAAGATGGACTTGATTCAATTCGTCCTTATCTTGTAGCGGATGGAGGCGAGGTTCGTCTCCACAGAATTACAAAGAATATGATTGTAGAGATAGAATTACTTGGGACTTGTGGGTCTTGTCCTATGAGTGCTATGACACTGAAAGCGGGGATTGAGCAGGCGCTTCGTCATGCCATCCCGCAGATTTCTGGTGTGGAGGCCATTTAATATAAAATTAACTATATTTGTTGTGATATGAGACGTTATGGGTTATTCACTGGCTTGATTGCCTTTGTACTTTTTTTGTTAATTCCTATTTCCACTGTTTCGGCGCAGTTGGAATTTCACTATCAGAGAGGGAGTCTGTTAAATCCGTTTACTGGTAAGCACCACTCCACGAATATTCTGACATTTCAGCATGCGGGAAACTGGAAATTAGGATCCAGCTTCTTCTTCATTGATTTTTTAGATGATACGGAGAATGATGGATTTAATGACAAAGAGTTTTATGGTGAATGGTATCCAACCCTGAGTTTTTCTAAACTTGCGCGCTCTGGCATCAAGATTGGGCCCGTGATAGACATTGCAGCGATTGGGGGGTTGAATTTCGATGGAGATGCAAATATTTTAAAAATTTTGCCAGGCCTCCGACTGTCTTGGAACATACCTGGGTTTATTTTTGTCAACACTGATTTTGCAGCGATTGTGGATTATAGTGATGGTCCGCGGCGTGATCCAGGGTTCATATTTGACATCAGTTGGCTTAAAATCATGAGCTGGGGGAGTCAGACGTTTTCATTCATGGGCCATGCCGAGTATGTGGGTGCTGTAAGCGTTAAAAACAGTGGAATCAAAGATTCGGCTTGGATTCTGGCCCAGCCTCAATTTGTGTGGGACATCGGTAATTTATTTAATACGCCTAATGAATTTCATATCGGTATTGAGTTACAGTATTGGGGAAACAAGTTGGGAGTTGATGGTCAAAATGAATTACAACCCCAGTTACTGATTGTTTGGCGTCTTCAGTGATCTGCTACTGATCAATCCACATAATGATTATTCAAGATAGGAGATCATGATTTTGTTTTTCAAAATTGACCGAAACTCATTCTCTCGTGTATTATTAACCATATAACATGACGCTTATAGAAAATCCCCCCCCCCCCCCCCATTTTTTGATCAACCTTCAATTTCTCATGTCGTTTAGCCGATCTTTTTTGCTTCAATTTGTTGTGTTATGGGTGGTCGGGGTTGCTGGTGCGCAGACGGGGTCTGATTTCGCTGTGGATGGTTCAGTCGTTGGGGATTCCGAATCTACCCCCCCCCCATTTTTTAGATGAGTCCCTCCAGTTGGAGGAGCATGGATTAGCGTCCACTGACGGGCATGGTGATCTAAGTGAGACTCCGCCTGAAAGGATCCGTGTCATGGACTGGCATGTAGAGCCAAGCGAGGATGTGCGTGATGGAGATGCATCTTCGCGAGCCGCCATTCCCCAGAGCGCGGCCCCGGATCCGCCATTAAATGTGAGCGCCACTGTGGAGGGGTTTCTTATTCACCGAATCTCATGGGATCGGTATACGCAATCACGTCTCAACAACAGCGCCTTCAAGGAGTTCATCGTTGAGCGGTCGTCCGACAACACCAATTGGTCGGTGATCGGTAGGGTGAGGGGGAATATCCGTCGTAATTTAGAGTATTATGATGTCAGCGACCGGCTCACGCCGAGCACCACCTTTTACCTGAAGTTAACCCTAAAAATCATCAGATTCACTGGGTTTAACGGGATTTTCCTCATTTTTCTTCCCTAATATCCGCTCATTTAGGGATATTTGGGGCATTTTTAGTGGATTTAGGGCTTATTTATCGATTTTTTGCACTTTTTTTGCGTAATTTAACCTGTCCATGTAAAAAGCCTGTGTTTTTTGTGTTTTGTATCATTTTATGTCATATATTTAGGCATTCTTATCCACTCACAAATAATTTATCCTGTCCATGTATGTTGAACAAATACCCAACCGTAACTCCAAGCCAACTTGGCTCATTCGCGAATCCAAATGGATTGATGGTAAATCCGTTAAATTCACCGTCACCAATCTTACCCGTCTCCCACAGGCTATCATTGATGGCATTCGCACCCTCTTGAAAGGTGGCACGGCGGTCAAATCCATCAAAGACGCCTTTGAGATTCGAAGTAGCAAACCCCACGGTCATGTGGCCGCAGTCCTGGGCATGATGACCCAACTCAAGATCCATGACCTGATTGCCCCAAAGAACTCACGCTTTCGTCGCCTGGTGCTTGGGATGATTGCCGCCCGCGTGTTAGACCCGGCCAGCAAACTCCGGACCAGTACCATGCTCAATCAAGAGACCGCTGCCGATACCCTCAACGAAGAACTGAACCTCAAGTACGTTGATCAGGATGACTTGTATGAAGCCATGGATCAGCTGGCCAAGTGCAAAGCCGACATTGAGTGCACGTTAGCCAAACGGCATTTGACAGAAGGGGGGATGGTACTCTATGACGTCAGCAGTAGTTATGTGGAAGGGGAGAAAAATTTCTTCGCGGAGTTTGGCCATAACCGAGATAAGAAAAAAGGCAAAAAACAAGTCGTTTATGGGCTGATCACCGATGCAGAGGGACGCCCCGTCTCGGTAGAGGTCTTTCCAGGCAATACCGCCGATACTGCAACGCTTGGATGTCAGATCACTAAGATTCAAGAGTCCTTTGGATTAAAGCATGTTATATTGGTTGGAGATCGGGGGTTATTGAAGCAGAAGCAGATTAAAGAGGAGATCATACCTGTGGGGCTGGATTGGATCACGGGTATGCAAAAGAGGGAGATCCGAAAGGTGGTAGATCACCAAGAAAAAGAGCAGCGGCGGGAAAAGGAAATGCGTGAGGTTATAGAGCAGAAGGAAATTCAGATGAGTTTGTTTGATCAGCAGAATCTGGTGGAACTAGAGTGTGATTTGTATCCAGATGAAACCCTGATTCTGTGCAAGAACCCCTTACAAGCGGCCAAGAGCAAGCAAACACGGGATGCATTGTTGGACAAAGCGGATGAGGGACTTAACAAGATTATCAAAGCCATCACGGCGACGCCGTGCCGATTAAAAAACGAAGCCAAAATTGGCATGCGCGTCCAGAAGGTTGTGGGCAAACACAAATTAAAGAGGTTCTACAATCTGGGTGACATTAAGGAGGGGCATTTTACCTATAGCCGCAATGAACAAGCGATTAAAAAAGCCGAACTCTTGGACGGCGTGTATGCCATTCGGTCAAGTGTGAAAAAGACCCCCGAGACATTAGTCTCCGATTACAAGCGTTTATCTTCGGTAGAATGGGCATTTAGAACCATGAAATCCATGTCGTTGCGCGTACGCCCGATTCATCATCGCAATGAACATCGGGTCATTGCGCATATCTTTTTATGTATGTTGGCCTATTATGTAGAGTACCACCTCCGTCAGAAGCTCGCGCCCATGTTGTTTGCAGAAGATGATTTGCAACTCAAGAGAGCGCAAAGAAAAGACATGGTCTCGCCAGCCAAGCGCTCAGATGAAGCCAAAGAGAAAGCGCAAAACAAGACGACATCAGATGGCGAAACCGCCATGAGTTATGAGTCGGTGATGAAAACTTTGTCTGGGTTGAGTCGTGTAGTGGGCGTTCCGAAAATCACAACCGATAATTCTCCCGAAGTGACCTTGTTTGAGGATTACAATCCGACCCAAATGAAGGCGCTAAAACTCCTGAATATCAAACTCTCCTGAGTGATCTATTCGTCAGGTTGAAGCGTCTTTCTGGCAGATAATCCTCCAGATTGTAGTCAAAAATTCTCAAATTTTCTGGAAATACTGGACCTTCTGGAAATTGAAAATAGGGTTAACTTCAGTTTTACTACCGCGTGAAGGTGGCCAACACCGATGATGAGGTCAGCGGGCCGTCCAATGTGGCAAATGTGACCGCGATCGCGCGCGATAATACGGCGATTGCTACGGGTGTCACGGCAACCAAGCAAAGTGGCACCTCCATTCAGGTCTCGTGGACGGCTCCGTCCGAAGCGAATAATAATAGTGAATACATAATCTACACAACAACCGACCAAGGAGATTCATATCCTAGTTCCTCATCTTTATCTTCCCAAAACCCACAAACCCGCACGGGTCTGGCCGAGAACACCTGCTATGGGTTCCGGGTTCAGCATGTGAATAATTCGGACTATACCTATTACCACCTCTCCGACCCCGCCTACGCGACGACGGGGACGGTCACGGCTCCGGCGGCCCCAACGGGCTTGACGGCCACAGGCACGGGGACGACCTTCAATTTGAGTTGGACAGCGCCGGCATCTGACAAGTGCAGCGCGATCACGGGCTATCAGATCCAGGAGCGCGCCAGTAGCAGCGATACGTGGAGTGATGTCGCAGCCGACACGGGCGATGACGCGGTCATGTATGCGCATACGGGTCAGACGATTGCGACGAGCCGCCAGTACCGGGTGCGGGCGAAGAATTCGATGGGCTTTGGCGCGTGGTCCGATGCGTTCACCACCATGGCCGCGGCCACCATCCCCCCGGATGCGCCCACCGGATTGGCCAATACCACTGCAAATCAGCGGTATCATCGGGTTGACCTTGAATGGAATGGCTATCTCGATGCGAGTCTCAATGGCGGGACGTTCCAAAAATACATCATTGAGTTCTCGGACAACTTCTCCGACTGGTCGGTGGCCGGGGAGGTGACGATGCAAGGGACCACGTCTTTTAATCACTTTAGCGATCTTTTGACGCCGGGCAAGGATTTTTACTACCGCGTCAGAGCCGTGAACACCAACGATCAACAAAGCGCGCCGTCCGGCACCATCACCGTGACCGCGTTGGCCCGCAGTGGGCCGGGCATTCCCACAGGAGTGACGGCGACCAGGGTCAGTGGCACCTCCATCAAGGTAGATTGGACGGCCCCCACCGATGTGGATGCGGTCAGCTTCTACTTTCCTTTGGTAACCACCGATAATGGCGATTCATGGACCACGATCGAGAATCTTGTTACCGGCAACACCACCACCGCTACCTATACGGGTTTGGAGGAAGACACCTGCTATGGGTTTCGGTTGTATGCGTTTTATTTGTCGGGGAGTGATTTTGCGAATAGCCATTTATCGGACGCGGCGTATGTGACCACAGCGGCGAGTCTTGATAAACCGGGGGCGCCGTCGGATCTGGTGATCAACTCCGATGGGACCAATACCTTTAATCTATCTTGGTCAGCGCCGGCCGACAAGTGCGCAGCGGTGACGGGGTATAGAGTGGAGGATTCCCCAACTGGAGCAGACGGGTCTTGGAACGCAGTGGCCGGCAATACCGGCAGTGATGACCCAGCGTATGCGCATACGAGTCAGACGTTGAGCGAAGCGCGTTGGTACCGGGTGGCGGCCCGCAACTCGGCGGGGCGCGGAGCGTGGTCGGAGCCGGTTAGTACGGTGCCGGATGCGCCGACGGGGTTACAGGTTGCGGACACGCGGTATCATACCGTGAACTTGCAATGGGATTTTCCGGCCCGGTCCACGCTTGGCAGTAGCGCGTACCAAAAGTATATCATTGAATGGTCCACCGACCAGAGCACCTGGTCACAGGTGGCCGAACATATCGATGATGAGTTTGCGGGGTATCTCCATACCAGTAGCCGCTTAACGCCGGGCGATGACTTTTATTACCGGGTGAAGGTGGTCAACACCGATGATCAGGTGAGTCCGCCTTCGGCGCCGGTGACCGTCACGGCGGTGGCCCGCAGTGGGCTGCGCATTCCGACGGGGGTGACGGCCACCCGGCAAAGTAACACCTCGATTCGGGTGGCCTGGACGGCGGCGACCGATTTTCCAGATGGCGAAACCCCCAACCGGTACTTTGTCTACCAGACCGACAATGGCGGCGATCTCTGGAGCACTAGCTTTCCAAGATTAGTCACGACCAACGCAAGGCTGGATGTGACGGATTTAGAGGCCACTACGTGTTATGGCTTTCGGGTCTCGCATCAGACGCGTGACTTTGACAACAGCCACTTATCGGATGCGGCGTATGCAAGTACAGGGACGGTGGCCGTGCTCGGGGCCCCGACCGCCCCTTCGGCCACCAGTGACGGCACCAGCACGATCACCCTATCGTGGACCGCGCCAACGGTTCCGGACCTATGTAGTGCGATTACCGGCTATCAAATTCAGCAGCGTGTCACGGGTGGCACCTGGGAAGATGTGGCGGGCAATACCGGTAGTGATGCCACCACGTATGATCATACCTCTCAGACGTTGACCACGGTGCGCCAGTATCAGGTGCGGGCGATCAATGCGGGGGGCAGCGGCGCCTGGTCTGCGGCGGTCACAGCCGGGATGAACGCGGAGCCCGGTGCGCCGCAGAACCTGGTAGCGACCGCCAGCGGCACCACGTCCATTGACCTTACGTGGGATGCCCCTGCCAGCGACGGGGGCGCCGCGATCACGAGCTACCGCGTGCAGGTCTCCACCGATGGCAGTAGTTATACGAATGTCAGCCCAGCGCATACGGGCACGACGCGCACCTACAATAGTACGGGTTTGACGGCAAACACCCAATATTATTACAGGGTCTATGCCACGAACTCGGTGGGCGAGGGGAGTGCCAGTAGCAGTGCGAATGCGACGACGCGGACGCCGCCAACTGTGCCTCAGAATTTCAGGAGCATGTCGGTGCAGTATCACACGGTGACGTTGGCGTGGGATCCGGTCACAGGCTCCAGTTTAGGCACCGATGAGACCTTGAAGCACTATGTGGTAGAGTTTTCGACCGATAACAGCACATGGTCCACATTCAGCGAATCCGTCAATGCGACCGCTGTACACACCACGGATCTTCTGGTCCCTGGCAGGCAGCTTTACTACCGGGTACGGACGGTCAACAGCAACGATGATGCGAGCACCAATTCAGAGGTAGTGACCGTCACGGCGGTGGCACGCAGTGGCTGGGGCACGCCCACCGCTGTGACGGCCACCAAAGTGGATGGCGATTCCATTGATGTCGCGTGGACCGCGCCCACGGATCTTCCCAGTGGGCGATTCCTCAATAGGTATATCGTCTTGCAAACCACCAACGATGGACAGCAGTGGGTGGGTACCGGCGGATTTACCTTCACGGCAACCCCGCAAACGACCCCGCCCGCCACGATGGTGGGGATCGGAGGTCTGGATGCGGATACGTGTTATGGGTTCCGGGTCTTTTCCACATCCGCCGCTGACCCGTCCAATACCAGTGATCTGTCGGATCCCGCGTATGCGACCACGGGGACGATCACGAGTGCGCCGGGGATGCCGACCGGCCTGACCGCCACGGCCAATGGCCCCACCGCGATTGATCTAGCTTGGACCGCGCCCAGTGGGAGCAACAAGTGTAATATCTCGGGGTATCAGATTGAGTGGTCGGCCGATGGCAATGCGCCCTGGAACAATGTGGTTGCCAATACGACGGCGACGACCTACACGGACATGGGCCTGACCGCCGGCACCACGCGCCATTACCGGGTCACGGCGATCAACAGCGCGGGCACCGGGAGTGCCAGTACGAGTGATGATGCGACCACCGGCGCGGCAGTTCGGCCCACGGCGCCGCTGAATTTGGTGGCCACCCCCAGCGGGCGCACGGTCATTAATCTTATGTGGGATCTGCCAAGTAGCACCGGGGGCAGTGCGATTACGGGGTACCGGGTGCAGTGGTCGGCCAGTGGGACCGGGAGCTGGGCTGATGTCAGTCCGGCCCACAGTGGCACGACGCGCACCTACAGCGATACCGGATTAGACCCCAATACCACGCGGCACTACCGGGTCTATGCCAGTACCAGTGCGGGCGAGAGCCTGGCCCCATCCAATACCGATGATGCGACCACGGCAATGCGCATGGCTCCGGGGGCACCGACCGGGGTGACGGTCACGGCCTCGGGGCGCACGATTCTGCTGGTCTCCTGGACGGCGCCGGCCGATGACGGGGGCCGCGCGATCACCGGCTATAAGATTGAGGTCTCTACCGATGGGACGAATTACGACGATGAAGTGGCCAATACCATGTCAACCGCCACAAGCTACATTGATCGGGGCTTAAGTGCGGGAGATACGCGGCACTACCGGGTGAGTGCGATCAGCAGTGAGGGCACTGGCAGTGCGTCCACCGCTGGGATGGGCACCACGGCAGCGAGCAGTGTGATGGCGGTGCCGAGCGATCCGACGGGCCTCGCGGCGACCCCGAGCGGGCGCACGCTGATTGTGCTGAGTTGGACCGCGCCCAGTAACACGGGGGGCAGTGCGATTACGGGCTATCAGATTGAGTGGTCCGCGGATGGGACCAGTAATTGGGCCGATGTGGAAGATGACACAGAAAGTACGGCGACCACCTATAGAGATCGGGGCCTCGCTGCGGGGGTGACACGGCACTACCGGGTGAGCGCGATCAACACCACGGGCACGGGCACCTATTCGACGAGTGCCACAGCGACGACCGTCGATGGCAGTACCAATACGATTCCCAGTGATCCGACGGCATTGACCGCGACCCCCGATGGGCCGACCGAGATTGATCTATCCTGGACAGCTCCGGCCAATAATGGGGGTAGCGCGATCACCGGCTACCGGGTGCTCTTCAGCAGCGATGGCACGACGTTTAACGATCTTGAAGACGACACCGAAAGTACCACGACGTCGTTTAGCGATACCGGGCTGTTGGGGGGTGTCACGCGCACTTATCAGGTGCGGGCGATCAACGCGCAGGGGCAGAGTCTGGTGTCCAATATCGCGAGTGCGACGACTGCAGCGGCGACGGTGCCAGGCAATCCGACGAGTTTGGCGGTCGCGGCCGATGGGCCGATGGAAATGGATCTCACTTGGAGTGCCCCTGCCAACAATGGGGGCGCGGTGATTAGTGGCTACCGCGTGGATGTTTCGGAAACCGCCCTCACAGGCCCGTGGACTCTTTTGGTGATGAGCCAGACGGGAACCACCTACACGCACACAGGCCGCAGTGCATCGACGACCTATTATTACCGGGTGCAGGCGATCAACAGTGTGGGCAATAGTAGTGGGGCGACTGCGAGTGGTCAGACCGCCGCGCCGACCTTGCCAGGGGCACCGACCAATCCCGGGGCCACGCCCGATGGGCCGACGCGGATGAATCTAAGTTGGACGGCGCCCACCAATACAGGCGGGGTTGACATTACAGGCTACCGGATTGAGGTGGGCGGCGCCGGGAACTGGACACAGCTGGTGGCGAGTCATCCCACGACGAGTTATACGCATATGGGCTTAACGGCGGTGACGCGCTACGATTATCAGGTCTTTGCGATCAATAGTGTGGGGACAGGCCCGGCGTCTGATGCATTCAATGCGACGACCCCTGTGGCGGTGGTGCCGACGGTGCCCACGTCGCTAGCCGCGACCCCCAGTGGGCCGACGATCGTGAATCTGAGCTGGGCGGCCCCCGACAATAATGGTGGGGCAATGATTAGTGGCTACCGCGTGGAGGGGTCCACGAGCTCTGCGGGCCCGTGGACGGTGTTGGCGATGAGCCAGACGGCAACGACCTACAGCCATACCGGGCGCCGGGCCGCCACCCCGTACTATTACCAGGTGCGGGCGCTCAACTCGGCCGGCATGGGGGCGATTGGCACAGTGAATGCCACGACGGGGGCAGCGACGGTGCCCGGGGCGCCGGCGTCCATTCAGGTGCAGCCGCATGGGCGCACGGTCCTAGAAATCTCTTGGCAGCCGCCCACCAATACCGGCGGGATAGATCTATCGGGCTATGACGTGCAGTGGTCGCCCACAGGGACGGGCAATTGGATTGCGCTGACGGCCGAGGGTACGATGGCCGTCCATACGCAGCTGAGGGCCAATTTCCTGGTCTACTACCGGGTCCGGGCGCGCAACACTGTGGGGCCCGGCCCATGGGCAACGGCCAATGGGCGCACCGCCAATAACGTGAATTCGGCGGTGACCAGTCCGCCGCAATCGTTGACCGCCACCGCCAGTGGGCGCACGTTGATTGAGCTCTCGTGGGCCGCGCCCAGCAATACCGGGGGCGCACCGGTGACGGGCTATCGGATTGAGGTCTCCAGCGATGCGGGGGCAACGTGGGCGAATTTGGCTGCCAATACGGGCTCCACGGTGACGCGCTATCGCCATCGGGGCTTAACCGCAGGGGCGGCGCGGCGCTACCGGGTGCGGGCGATCAACAGCCAGGGGAATAGCTGGCCATCCAATACCGCAATGGCGACCACCGCCAGTGGCACCAGCGTGCCCAGTGATCCGCTGAATTTGACGGCCACCGTCAGTGGGCAGACGGCGATCAATCTATCTTGGAGTGCGCCGGCCGACAACGGGGGTGCGACGGTGACGGGCTATAAGATTGAGCGCTCCAATGATGGGATGAGCGGATGGAGTGCCATCGTTGCCAGCCAGACCGCGACCAGCTACAGCGATACGGGCCTGCCCGCGAATGTGACGCGTCACTACCGGGTGCGGGCGCTCAACGGTCAGGGCGAGAGCCTGCCGTCCAACGTGGCCAGTGCAACCACAGGGGCCACGTCGTCGGTGCCGGGTGCGCCGACGGGTCTGCAGGCCGAGGCGAACGGGCAGACGCAGATTGATCTCTCGTGGACGGCTCCCAGCAATACCGGCGGCAGCGCGATCACCAGCTACCGCATCCAGCAAAGTACCGATGGCACCACATTTACCAATCTGGTTACCAGTACAGGTAATTCGAAGACGACCTATAACCATACAGGACTTGCGCTTAGCACCACTAGGCACTACCGGGTCTATGCGATCAACGTCAATGGCGAGAGCGCGAGCCCGTCAAATGTTGCGATGGCGACCACGCAGGGCGTTGTGGCTCCAGGGGCACCGACAGCACTGAGCGTGACCGCGTCGGGGCGCACGATTCTTGCATTAAGCTGGACAGCGCCAAGTAACAATGGGGGTGCACAAGTGAGCGGCTATCAGATTGAGTGGTCGGCCGATGGGACCAGTAGCTGGCAAGATGTGGTGGCCAATACCGAAACGACCCTGACCAGCTACTTGGATCGTGGGCTCACGGCTGCCACCACGCGCCACTACCGCATCCGTGCAAGAAATAGTCAGGGTCCAGGCGATCCGAGTCCGGCCGCGATGGGGATCACCGTGGATGCCACCACCATGACCGTACCCAGTGATCCGACGAGTGTAACGGCGACCCCGAGCGGGCGCACCTTGATCCAGCTGAGTTGGGCCGCGCCCGCCGATAATGGGGGCAGCAGTGTGACGGGCTACCAGATTGAGTGGTCGGCCGATGGGAGCACGGGGTGGGCGAATGTGATTGCCAACACCACGGCGACCACCTATAGAGACCGGGGCTTAAGTCCTGCCACGACGCGCCATTACCGCATCCGTGCCATCAATGCGCAAAACACGGGGAGCCCGTCCACGATTGCGATGGCCACCACCGTGGATGGGAGCAGTGACGCGGTGCCCAGTGATCCAACGGGTCTCAAGGCCATGCCCAGCGGTCAGGCGATCGCTTTGACATGGGAGGCGCCGGCCGACAATGGCAGTGCTCCCGTGACGGGGTATCGCATTACGTGGTCGGCCGATGGGAATGATCCATGGACCAATGTGTCCCCTGCACACACGGGAACCGAGCGCACCTATACCGACATGAGTGTCGCGCCCAGTACCACGCGCCATTACCGGGTCACGGCCACCAATAATATTGGTGAGAGTTTACCTTCGCTGCCAGCGATGGCCACTTCGGGCGCAGCGACAGCGCCTGGCTCGCCGACCGCTCTGACGGCGACGGCCAATGGGCAGACGCAGATTGATCTCACCTGGACCGCCCCCCAAAATACCGGTGGTAGTGCGATTACGGGCTACCAGGTGCAGTGGTCGGCCAATGGAACCGATAGCTGGGCCGGTGTCTCTCCTGCGCACAGTGGGACGGATCCGAGCTACAGCGATCAGGGGCTCACGCGTGGCACGACGCGCTATTACCGGGTGCGGGCCATGAACGATGTAGACCAAGGCACATGGTCAACGGTCGTCAGTGCGACCACGGTGACGGTGCCAAGCGCGCCCACCGCCCTACGGGCCACAGCATCGGCCACATCAATCACCATAACCTGGGGGGCCCCGACCAGTAATGGGGGCGCACAGGTGTCCGGCTATATGATTGAGGGGTCTAACGATGGAAACGCTTGGAGTGAGCTGGTGGCCCGTCAGACGCAGCGGACCTATACCGAGGGTAATCTGGCAGCCAATGTGACGCGCCATTACCGGGTCGCTGCGATCAACACCGCCGGAAACAGCGCATGGGCAACGGTGCGGGCCACCACCACCGCCACGCCGACCCCGGGTGCGCCAACCAATCTGCGTGTGACGACTTCGAATCCGACCCTGATTACCTTGGCATGGACCGCGCCCGCGGGCGCGGTCACCGGCTATCAGATCCAGTGGTCGGCCGATGGCACCAGTAACTGGCAAACGGTCACCGCCAACACGCCGTCCACCACCTACAGCGATCGCGGGCTGACCCCCGGGTCCACGCGCTATTACCGGGTCGCTGTGGTTGGCACCGATGTGTGGTCCAATGTCGTGCGCGCCGTGACCCCATCGCCTGAGCCGTCGACCCTTCCCGGGGAGGTGACCAATTTAAGCGCGCAGCCGCATGGGCGCACCTTGATTGCGCTGACCTGGTCGCCGCCCGCTGACGATGGCGGATCGCCGATTACTGGCTACCGCATTGAGGTCGGCACCGATGATACAGACGCCAAGCAAGGGATCATCTGGGAGACGCTCGTTGGCAACACCATGTCAACGGCGACGCGCTACGTGCATCGCGACCTGGATCCTGGCACCACGCGCCATTACCGGGTCACGGCGATCAACGCTGAGGGGCCCAGTGCGATGGCCTCCACTCCAGAGCAGGCGACCACCGTGGCCACGGTGTCAATTCCAAGTGATCCCCTCAATGTCGCTGCGACCGGTGGAGCAACGATCACCGTATCGTGGCGTGCGCCGGCCGATGATGGCGGCGCGCCGATTACGAGCTATACCGTTGAAGTCGCCAGTGACGAGACCTTTACACCGCTGGCGGCCAATCTTACGTCCACCACCTACACCCATACCAATCTCCCCCCCGCAGCGACGCGCCGCTACCGGGTCCTTGCGCTCAATCGCATCGGCGCGAGTTTGCCCTCAACGGTGGTGACAGCGACCACCTCATCGCGACCGACGGTCGCGTTTACCGCGGCCGAGGCCCGCGTGGAGGAATCCGCCGGGACCTATCAGATCAGCGTCACTTCCAGCGCGCACACGCTAAGGTACACGCTGTCGGGGACAGCCACACAAGGCACCGATTATACCATCAAAGCGCTAGAGATCACCATCTTAGATGACGCCGATGATGAGCCCGATGAAACGGTGATCGTCACCTTAGTCGCCACAGACGCGTATGGCCTTGCCAATCCGCATGTCTTTACACTCACCATCGTTGATAACGACCTGGGCTTAACCTTTGCCGATCCGATTGCCGATCAGTCGTATTTGGTGGGGCTCACCATTGATGGGCTCACCTTGCCAGAGGCGACCGGTGGCATTCGGCCCTACAGCTATGCGCTCACCCCAGCATTGCCCAAAGGACTCACCTTTGACAGTGCCACGCGGATGCTCGGTGGCACGCCCACCGACGCGCTTGCGCCAACCGCCTTTACCTACCTGGCCACCGATGCCAACAAGGTCATGGGCCAGCGAATCTTTACCATTGAGGTGATTCAACCCGATGCCTTGGTCTTTGCCGATACGCTCGCTGATCAGAGGGTGCCCGTTGCGCTTGGGCTAGCTGACATAGTGCTGCCCGCTGCGGCAGGGGGCATTGCGCCCTACACCTACACCTTGACCCCAGACTTGCCCGCTGGGCTCACCTTTGAGGCCGACACCCGAATCCTGAGCGGACGCCCCACCGAAACCGCCGACGCCAAAGCGTATACCTATGCGGCCACAGATCGCGCGGGCGTGCGCACACAGCAGACCTTTACCTTAGAGGTATACCGCATGGTCTTTACCGAAACCATTGACGATCAGTCGTATCGGCTGGGTGAGACGATTACAGAACTCGTCCTGCCAGAGGCAACCGGGGGCACCCCTCCGATCAGTTATACGTTGACGCTCCTGGATCTTCCGTCTTTATTGGAGTTTGATCAACCCACGCGCACGATCAGTGGTACGCCGACCCAGGTCACACCGCCGGTTGAGTTAACCTACCGGGCCACCGATATCAATGGCGCACAAGACAGCCTGACCTTTAGCATAAAGGTGCTTTCGCCGGTCTCTACAGACAAGGCATCAGAGTTACCCCAGCAGTTCACGGTCTATCCAAATTATCCGAATCCGTTTAATCAAACCACGCATCTGGTGTTTGATCTGCCATGGACCGCGCAGGTGCAGGTTGAGGTTACAGATGTCACTGGCCGACAGGTCATGGCACTACCAAGCCGAGAGCTCAGTGCAGGGTGGGGCCATGAGATCGCGCTCAACGCGCTGCACCTGCCCTCAGGCATGTACCTGTACCGCATCCAAGCTGTCGCCCAAGACGAACAGTCCACCCATACCGGCCACTTTATGCGGATCCAGTGAGAGGAGGACTGCGATCAGCATGTCATTATTCTAATGTTTAGGAGGCATCCAAAAATAAAATACTCATTACATTGAATATTATGGGCTATCAGACGGTCGGAATGAAGATACAGCGTGAGACCGTACTATTCAAAGAGGGGACGAGCGCCTAAAAGACTCCCAATCGGTCTTGATTTTCATCGTTTCCCCCTGAAACAAGGGGGCTATTAGTGTTCAGAATTCCTATATTTGATAGGTCTGTGTGCCACGAATATACAAGGAGGTGAGTCAATGACTTAACAAACTGTATGAACTGGATGAGGGTAGGCCCCTCGCAACCGCTGTTCAGGCGGAGGTTGCAAACCGCCCGCAGCTGCTGCATTTAAGAGGTGTGGTGGTGAGCGTGTAGGGAAAAGGCAGGTGTAGGAACTTGTCAGGTGTAGGTTACAGAGTCGAACGAAAGTGAATCATGGATGAGGTGTCGAAACGAATGTAGACGAGTGTCAAAACTGGGGTTTCAGTCCTAACTCCAGGATAAGGTTAGCGGGGACCTGATTACTGGCCTCTGGCATAAACATGGCGAGACTGTGATCTGGGCCTTCATGCGGAACGTGGGATGCTAGTCTGACAAGCGGGCCGTACCCGTAAGTCACTGAGTACCGATGCAACCCACAGGGGCGGACCAGATCGTAGTAGTGACGAAGTGTCTGTAACGGGAATGGAGCGAAGGGTGTGACGTGGACATTGATCGCCCAACGGAGGAGGCAACGAACGGTAGCAGTCGGAAGACTGTTTGCATAGGAAGAGCCGCATGAGTTGAGAGACTCACGACGGTTCTGTGAGGGCCTGGAGGTTAAATTTCTCCGGCTACTCGACTTCAAATCTGAAACCGTTGAAGTCAGGATATAAAGAGACTACTGACACCAGACATATTCTCAGAGAAACTGCTGCGCCAGACATATCTGCTCGGATCCTACGGCATCAACTTAACCATCCTGTTGTTTCGCTAGGCTCATTGAACTCTCCTCGCATTGGAGAGAATCAATCAAAGAAGAAATACACACTCAAAAAAAGTATGCTGGTCAAGATGTGATTTTTGGTAAAATCTCATTTATTGAGATCGACACTCTCATCTATATCGAAATGATTCTTGAGCAATATTAATTTGCACATTAAAAAAATTGGGAACTGTATAGGTAATTGTGCGAGTGAGCTGATTTGGATGTAAATCAATATATTTGTTGTAGGATCAACGAATAGAAAATGCATCTTAAGAATTATCGTAATGCAATCAATCTGTTCCCATTTTATTCAGCATTGATGAGTGATCAGGATGGGTGTATTAGTACACAGAAATGTGCAAATTAACTAGCCTCATTTGATGTCCATGAACACAAATCAAGCCTTGGTCAAGATATTGTCCACAGATACACTTGTGATTCGGATTGATTTGTTTTTGCGTGAAATTGCAAAAACAAAATCCAAAGCAACCATAGATACCTATAGACGATCGCTTGGAATATTTACCCTGTGGATAGATGAACAGGGAGGAAAACTTGAACTATCCCAAAAAAATCTTGAAATGTATCCCGTGTACCTCAGAGATCGAAGAAAAGTCACAGTTCGTACGGTGGATACCTATCTAAATGCGCTACGCAAATTTTTCGCATTTCTTTCAAAAGAAGGGTTGCTAGATGAAAACCCTGCCGAAAACCTTCGACCCACAGAAAAAGTTATTTCCAAAAGTCGTGATGTCCTGACCCCAGATGAAGTCCAACGATTACTCGAAATATCCTCTGGTGAGGATCAAGTTCAGATTCGTGACAAAGCAATCCTACTGTGTATGCTTCTTGAAGGGCTATCAGAGGATGATATTGTAAAGTCTAATTTTGGGGATATTGAGAATACCATTCTGGGCGAGGAACTACGGATCAAAACGAAAGGAGGCCCAATATCTATCCGATTAGATCAACGCACATTCAAGGCCTTAAGTGACTATATTGCAATAAGATCAGGGCCAATTAAGCTCCAGGATCCTCTTTTTATTACCCACCATCCCCGAATATCTGACGAGCGGATATCACATAGAAGTGTCAGATCTAGAATGCGAATTCTTCTGAATCGTGCCAAGATTACCCGTGAAGATGTATCGCCCAAAAGCATATCTCATACAGCGATACTGCTTCATATCCATAATGGAACATCAAGAGAAGACCTTAGAATACGCTTTCGTCCATGGCGTCTTTTTTACCGAATTCAAGATCTCAAGGACAAAGGCCTCATTGATCCTTCCTACTAAATCTAGTTGAAACAGTAAATTGATGAAGTCCTCCAAATGACCATGAACTAAACGAGTAGTCAAAATGGAATCTACGCAGTCGCAGCCCAAATCCAATTGATGTTCCTGCTAAGTCAAGCCGCCGATCCGATTTAAGCTCTCGCTTACGATGAGTGTAACCCATCCTTATGTGAAACACTGGAATGGCCTGAAATTCTAAACTAAAGATTGCATGCTCCATGCTCCGTTCAAAGGAAGCAATTTCTCCAACATCTTGGAGGTTAACCAAGGTCAGGCCAACGAGAATAGGAATATGTTGGAGGCGCTTTGAAACAGATAGCCTGAAATCCACAGGGAGGATATCCCGTATTTGACCTATATAAGTCAGAGCCAGCCCTGTATTGGTCACACCGAATGTGGCCGTTAACTCTTGTTCAGATACGTAGTAGACAGCACCTGCATCAATAGCAATTGCCAAAGCATTAAACTCAGCGATGGAGGTATAGGCAAGATGAAGATTGGCTCCATAACGAAATCGAGGTTCCAGCGCGCGAGATACCCCCAGCGTAACGGCTAAATTACTGGAAGAGAATGTACCATCAATTTCTCCAAAATCATTAGCACGATCAATCCTGCCCCATGAAAAGAATCGGAGGCCAACAGTCGCTGTTCCGAGTGAGGAAAAGGTTCTGCTGTAGGTTACTGATCCAGACTGAAGATCACTGAAGTGGTTTAACCATGAAATGGCCAAACTTCCATCAGTATCCTCTCGGGACAATGCCGGGTTATAGTATATGGCACTGCTAAGTGGTGAAGATGCTGTTATGATAGTTCCGCCCAGAGCCGCCGCTCTGGCAGACGGCGCAAGCCTGAGAAAATCAAAACTTGATAACGGCTGCCCATGAACATCTATCGCACATAGAGAAATGATGGTCAATATGGAGAGACAAAGCCGCAAGTAATAGATTTTCATGAAAAGTTATACAAGACATCCCTTAACCTTAGGAAAGTGGAACGAATCCATCCTAAACGCGTGTTAAACGCACTTCGTTTCAAAGCGTATCAAATAGAATTAACTGTAACAGTCCCTAATGGATACTTTGTAAAGCGTTATGAGTATTAAATAGTTATTTGATCATCATTATGTTGAAGTTTATAAATCAACTTTTCGGAGACAAAAATCAGCGCGAAATCAACCGCATTTACGCGCCAATTGTGGAGCAGATTCACGAGGCGACCCTAAGAATTAAAGACCTCTCAGATGACGAACTGAGAGGATGTACCACACAGTTTCGTGAGCAAATCAAGAATGCAGTCATAGAAATTGAGCAACGACGGCAAGAGATCTACGATATCCTTAAAGTAGGATTTGCCGATGAAGAAACAAAAGAATCCCTTACCCTAAACGACCGCCAAGACTTTTTTGATGAGCTAGATGAGCTTGAAGACGAATGGCTTGAAGTGGCCGAGGAAACGCTCAATCATATTCTCCCAGATGCATTCGCCGTGGTCAAAGAGGTGTGTTTCAGGCTGACTGAAAAAGGATCCCTGAAGGTACACGCCACTGAGCATGATCATGCCATTTCTCAACGCCGTAGTTATCCCGAAATCCAAGGCTCATGGGCTGTCTGGCCCAACGAATGGGAGGCAGGAGGCACGATGGTTAAATGGGAGATGATTCCCTATGATGTACAGTTAATCGGTGGCACAGTGCTTCATCTCGGCAATATCGCCGAGATGAAAACAGGTGAAGGAAAAACATTAGTCGCAGTCGCACCAGTGTACTTGAATGCCCTTCTTGGTCGAGGTGTCCACCTCATCACGGTGAATCCTTATTTAGCACAACGAGATGCCCAATGGATGGGGCCTATATTTGAATTCTTAGGACTAACAGTTGATGTCATTGATGAGCACGATGCCCATTCTCAGGGGCGCCGTAATGCATATCGTGCAGACATTACCTACGGAACCAATAACGAATTCGGATTTGATTATTTGCGCGATAATTCATTCGTAATTGAACCTGATCAATTAGTTCAACGAGGACATCATTTTGCGATTGTAGATGAAGTTGATTCTGTGCTAGTGGATGAAGCTAGAACCCCACTGATCATTAGCGGTCCAGTCCCTCAGGCAAGTCAGAGCCGTTTTGATGAGCTCAAACCCTCTGTTGATCGGCTTGTACAGGCGCAGAAGCGACTCGTTGCTGGATTCGTTGCTGAGGCGGAGAAAAAATTAAGGGAGCGAGATACGGCCTTAGATCGTGGTCATGAGAAAGAAGCAAAAGATCTTGAATCTGAGGCAGGGTTGGCCCTTTTACGTGCGGCCAGAGGATTCCCACGCAATAAGCGACTCATGAAACTTTTACAAGAACCAGGAGTTGAGCAACTTCGGCGGAAAACGGAATACTTCTACTTGCAAGACAATGCGAAGCGAATGCCGATTGTAGATGATGAGATGTACTACGCTCTTGATGAAAAACAGCATGCTCTGGAACCCACAGATCAAGGACGAGAATTCATTGCACGCGCTGCCGGCACTGATGTTAATTTATTTATCCTACCAGATATCGGAGAAGAGACCGCACGTTTAAAACGTGATTATGAAGGGCACAAGAATAAATTGTATGATTCAATTCGTGATAGAGAGGATTTATCCGAAGAAAAGCGTGAGCATAAACTTGAGAATGATCTGAGGGTTCTGAAAAACGCCTTAGATGAGGAGACTAGAAAACTATATTTAACCTATTCGGATCGTGCAGAGAGACTACACGCAATTGAACAGCTCCTTAAAGCATACACGCTCTATGAGCGCGATACTGAATATATTGTCCAAGACGGGAAAGTCCAGATTGTTGATACACATACAGGGCGAGTCCTGTCAGGCCGCCGCTATTCCGATGGACTTCATCAAGCCATTGAGGCAAAAGAAGGCGTGAAAGTACAGGCTGCCACACAGACCTATGCAACGATTACCCTACAAAACTACTTCCGTATGTACAGTAAACTGTGTGGAATGACGGGTACAGCCGAAACGGAGGCCGAAGAGTTTCATAAAATCTATAAGATGGATGTGGTTGTCGTCCCGACCAATGAACCAATTGCCCGAGAAGACCAAGAAGATCTCGTCTTTAGATCTAAACGAGACAAGTACGCCGCTGTGATTAATAAAATTGAAGAATATCATGATAAGGGACAGCCTGTTCTTGTCGGGACGACATCAGTTGAAGTCTCTGAAACACTAAGCCGAATGCTTAACCGTGCTCGCATTCAGCATAATGTGCTCAATGCGAAGCGTGATCGCGCCATGCAGGAATCCTTGATTGTCGCTGAAGCAGGTAAGCGTGGGGCAGTGACGATTGCAACCAATATGGCTGGGCGTGGAACAGACATTAAACTCGGATCTGGAATAATTACATTAGGCGGGTTAGCCATTATTGGCACGGAGCGCCATGAAAGCCGTCGTATTGATCTTCAGCTCAGAGGTCGGTCTGGGCGCCAAGGGGATCCCGGTGAGAGTCAGTTTTATATCTCCCTTGAAGATGATCTCATGCGCTTATTTGGCCCCGATCGTGTGGCCGGCTTGATGGACCGTCTCAAACTTGATGCTGGCGAGGTCATCACTCATCCTCTGGTAACCAAGAGTATTGAACGCGCCCAGAAAAAAGTAGAGCAGAATAACTTTGCAATTCGTAAACGACAGTTAGAGTATGACGATGTCCTGAATGCACAGCGTGAGGTGATCTATGATCGCCGGATGCATGCCCTTAGAGGAGAGCGCTTTCGCGGTGAGATTCTTGATATGCTCTACAAGCTGATTGACCGCCTTGTTCAGCGCTACCATGGAGAAGGCGAAGTGGATGAATTACGTGATGAACTACGTAGACTCTTATCCTTTGATTATGAGATTGACAGGAAGAAATTCTTTGATCTCGGTGATGACGGAGTTACTGAGGATGCATTCCAGAAAGCCTCCGAGTACTATGAACAAAAACGCATAGCACTAGCGGCTCCGTATTACCAGAGCATGAAATCCATCCCACTGAGTAACAACCCAAGTAAACCCGAACGGGCATTTATAGATTTCTCTGATGGGCATCGTAGACTCCGAACATTGGTGAATATAAACGACGTTGTTGACTCAGAAGGACAGGAAATCAATGACAGACTTGAACGCACAGCGATGCTATCATTTATTGATGAATTCTGGACTGAACACTTACGCGCACTAGATGCAGTTAAGGAAGGAATTGGCCTTCGGGCCTATGGACAGCGTGATCCACTCGTTGAGTATAAGATGGAAGCGTTTAGTCTTTTTTCGGATGTCATTGAGCAGGTTGGCGAACATGTAGTGACCTTTGTGTTTCGGGCAGGGCCTCTGGTGGAAAAACGTGGAAATACCCCGAGTCAGCCCACTAAAATGGACCCTAACCGTGCACAGGCACGTCAACGACCTGCTCCTCCCGCATTTGGAATTGACCAATCTAAATCTAATGGAGCGTCTCGTGACCCAACCACCAAGCGCCAACCTGTTCTAGCGGGAGAGCATGTCGGTAGAAATTCACCCTGCCCATGCGGGAGTGGCAAGAAATATAAACAATGTTGTGGCCGTGTATAATACAAAAGTGTGATGTTGCGTACTCTTTACATTCGGGATTACGCCATCATTGATGAGATTGAGGTTGAATTCAAATCTGGTCTCAATATATTGACTGGCGAAACTGGAGCGGGAAAATCCATCATCGTTGGTGCTTTGAAGTTAATTGCAGGGGAGCGCGCATCTGGAATGATTATCCGGTCTGGTGGGGCAAGAGCTATCATTGAAGGAATTTTTGATGATACATCGTTAACTGATGTTCAGCATCTTCTGACTGATAATGAACTCCCTACCGAGTCAGTCCTGATTATGCGCAGAGAAATATCAAAAACCCACAGCCGAGCATTCATCAATGACACCCCCGTGAAGTTAGCCCTCATGCGTGAGGTTGCATCATATTTAATTGACTTGCATGGTCAGCATGAGCACCAATCTCTACTTCGCGTGAAGACTCACCTTGATTTGTTAGATGGTTTTGGAAATTTGTCTGATCAACGTTCATCCTATCAGTTTACCTATCATCAGGTAATGCTGATGACCCGTGAACTTGAAGATTTTTCTGCACGCCAAAACCAGCAGAACATTCTACGAGATCAACTATCATTTGAAATTTCAGAGATAGATACTATCGCCCCCCAAGAAGGGGAAGAAGATCAACTTCATAGTGAGGTCAATAAACTAGGACATGCAGAGCAACTCTACAATACGGCTTCATCACTTCATGTGAGTCTGTATGCACAGGAAAATTCTACTGCTGATCAACTCGCTCTTGCATCAAGTCAGTTGGGAGATCTTGCCCAGATTGACCCTGCACTCCACGAATCTAGTAAGGAAATTAATCAAGCCTATATTTCGGTGAAAGAAGTTTCACTGTCATTGCAAGAGTACAGTTCAAACATAGAGTTTAATCCATCTCAATTAGAAAAAATACGCAGACGTCTAGGAGATCTCGATACGCTTAAGCGAAAATATGGCGGAAGTGTTAACGCAGTGCTTAACTATCGAAAAGATATTGGACAAGAATATGACCAGATCATCAATCATGATGAGACACACAAAAAACTTGAGCAAAATCTGGCTGATGCAAAGAAATTGTTATCTCAGAAAGCACAGGATCTATCGGCTCGCCGCCAAGGTGTCGCGTCTCAGATAGAATCATTGATTACCTCAGAGTTTGTCAATCTTGGAATGAATTCAGGGAAGTTAAAAGTTCAGGTTCAAAAGCGTTTGGACCCATCTGGTTGGATCGAGTCTGAGAGCGAAGAATCAAATGAGTTTCATCAGTATAAAGCATTCAGTCATGGGATGGACGAGGTGGAATTTCTGATTACAACCAATGTGGGGGAAGATTTTCGCCCTTTGGCCCAAGTCGCATCTGGCGGCGAAGTGAGTCGTGTTATGTTAGCAATTAAGCGTGTTCTTGCACAGACTGATGGGCTTCCGATTCTGGTATTTGACGAGATAGATGTTGGTGTGAGTGGATCTATTGCGCGAAAAGTTGGCAACTGCATGGCAGATTTAGCCCAACGTCACCAGATCATAACCATTACTCATCTACCTCAAATTGCTGCATTAGCCAAAGCCCATTATGTTGTAGAAAAATATGTCTCTGATGGAAGAACAAAAACCCATATTCGACAGCTTAATAAGGATGAATCTGTTGAACATGTCGCGAAGCTCATCACTGCGGGAGAAGTCACAGATGCAATGCGTACAAGTGCGCGAGAGCTCATAAATAATGATCAATCGTAAGCGATGCGCATCACACAAAACGAAATCATAGATATAGTCCAGTCGTATCGTACGGCACCGTCCACTGGTGCAGTGACCTTTGGCACATCAGGCCACCGGGGAACTTCACGCACTGGAACATTTAACGAATCACATATTTTGGCAATCAGTCAGGCCATCTGTGAACTTCGAGAGGCCTCGGGCCCTATTTTCATAGGAAAAGATACGCATGCTCTTTCACAGCCTGCGTCTGAGACAGCTCTGGAAGTTTTTGCCGCAAATGATTTGGAGGTGATCTTCGCAGATGGATTTGCTCCTACACCAGCGGTATCGCATGCAGTATTGGATTGGAATCATGCCCATAAAAATCATCTGGCGGATGCCATAATTCTCACACCGTCTCATAACCCTCCAGAGGATGGAGGGTTCAAGTACAATCCCCCCCATGGAGGGCCAGCATCTAGTCAATTCACTCAGAAAATTCAGAAACGAGCGCGCGAATTGATGGACAATCAGTTATCGGGGGTGAAGCGGATTTCATATGATCAAGCCATCAACTCTGACTCAACCACCATCAAAGATCTGATGATGCCATATGTACAAGATCTCTCATCGGTGATTGATATGGACATTATCCGTGATTCGGGGGTCAAAATTGGGGTTGATCCAATGGGAGGTGCTGCGATTGGCTTCTGGGAGCCCATCGCACAACACTATGACGTATCTATAGATGTTGTCAACAAAGACATTGATCCAACATTTGGGTTTATGCCATTGGATCACGACGGAAAGGTTCGCATGGATTGTTCTTCATCAGACGCCATGCGTCATTTGATTGCCCTGCGGGATCGCTATGACATTTCTTTTGGAAATGATCCCGATGCGGATCGGCATGGTATTGTCACACGTAGCAGAGGATTGTTAAATCCGAACCACTATCTTGCAGTGGCAGGAGAGTATTTATTTAAGCATAGATTCCAATGGTCCCCGTCTGTATATTTTGCTAAGACGCTTGTGTCTAGTTCTATGATTGATCGTGTTGCAGATGATCTTGATCGTCCCTTGTTTGAAGCCCCTGTCGGATTTAAGTGGTTTGTTGATGGCCTATATGATGGACGTTTCGGATTTGCAGGAGAAGAGAGCGCGGGGGCATCATTTCTTCGCAGAAATGGCCATGTGTGGACAACCGACAAAGATGGAATCATTCTTGGACTTTTAGCCGCTGAAATTCTTGCTACAACGGATAAAGACCCAGGAGAGCATTATCAATTACTGACAGAAAAGTTTGGTGCACCAGTGTATACGAGAATTGACACTTCAGCGAGCTCTGATCAAAAAAATAAGCTGTCACGATTATCACCTGATCATGTGAGTGCGACTACGTTGGCAGGCGAATCAATTACAGCGAAGTTGACCAAGGCCCCTGGAAACTTTGAATCTATTGGAGGTCTGAAAGTGACAACCCAGAATGGATGGTTTGCGGCTAGGCCATCAGGAACTGAGAATCTTTACAAAATTTATGCAGAGAGTTTTTCAGGAGACGATCATTTAAATCAGATCGTCCAAGAAGCCAGAGCAATCGTTAAAGAAGCGTTAGGCGAAGGTGATCATTATGAATGATTCAATCCGGTTTGGCACTGATGGCTGGCGCGCTGTCATTGGCAGAGGTTTTACATTCAATAATCTGAGTAGACTCGCCTATGCTACATCCCAGTGGTTGAAAAAATCTGGAATTGAGCATCCTAAAATTGTTGTTGGGTATGATACTCGGTTTATGGGACACCAGTTTGCCGAGCATGTTGCACAGGAGTTGGCTCACCAGCGGGTTGAAGTCATTTTTGCTGTTGGTCCAACCCCAACACCTGCAATCAGTTGGGCAGCTAGTCGGGAGGGCATTCACGCTGGTGTTGTCATTACCGCGAGCCATAATCCTCCCGAATACAGTGGATACAAGATTAAATCTCATCTAGGAGCCCCCGCAACTCCAGCAATGATCACCGAGGTTGAGAGGTATGTCAGACCTTACCAAGCGACAAGTTCCAAAAGTGGAAAAATCCAGGAGGTAGATATTAAGTCTGAGTATGTAGATCATCTAAGAGGCTTGGTGGATCTTTCATCAACGGATCTAAATCTCATTCATGATTCCATGTATGGGGCGGGGCAGGGGATTCTGATTGAGTTGCTTGGAAAGGAGATGGTCACTGAGATTCACGGTGAATTGAATCCTGGATTTGGAGGAGTGCCGCCTGAGCCAATTGAACGCAATCTTGGTCAATTAATGCATCAGGTGGTTCAACAAGGCGCTACGATTGGGATTGCCCATGATGGAGATGCCGATCGGATTGGTGTCGTGGATGAACATGGCAGAATCGTAACCTCACATATGTTGATGGCCTTATTAGCCTCTCATCTGCATAAGTATCAGCATAAAAAGGGGGCAATCGTTCGTACATTCGCAACCTCTGCAATTTTAGAAAAAATGGGCATTGCCTGGGGGTTACCTGTTGAGACCTATCCAATTGGATTTAAGCATGTAGCTCCAAGATTTATAGAGACGGATGTCCTTGTAGGTGGCGAAGAGTCTGGTGGAATTGCTGTGGCTGGACATATACCGGAGCGCGATGGCATTTATGTGGCATTGAAGGTATTAGAGATGTTGATACAGCGTCAAAAATCTATGAGTGCTTTGGTGGAAGAACTCTTTGATGAATTCGGCCCACATGCGTATTATCGATCAGATGTTTATACCGAGAGTCAGGTGGAAATCATTGCAGATCTGCGTCGCCGTGGGGGGTTACAAACCATAGATAATCGTCCAGTGAACTCAATGGATACACTTGATGGATTTAAGCATTTAATGCAAGATGCTTGGCTACTAGTACGATCGTCTGGAACTGAACCCGTCCTTCGTATTTATGCTGAAGCACCCTCCAGATCTGAGGCTGAAGCACTCGTACACGATACTAAAATTCAATTTGGACTTCCTGTTTGAGCAACTTACCAAATTGGAATCCATTGAATATCTGTTGAGTTACTAACATCGTTGATATATCCGATGGAAGTTGATTTACATCAAAACAGCTTAACCAATCTTGGAGATATTAAGTATACCAGTTCTTTGGGGTTGTTTAGCGTAACTCGTTCAGATGATGGGTTGCTATTTTTATGATGATTGATGACTAATTTGCGTAGGGTCTGAATGATCAGGGTGTTTTGCAATTTTGATTAGGCGCTTATTAGCTTACATGGATATATTTAGTGAGATAAAATTGCCGAAATATCGGTGAAAACACCGAAATCCACCTGTGAATGAAAATAAGAGAATTTAGATGAAATGCGCTTATCTTCAGCAGAAATAGACTTAAGATCAGATATATCCAGATTATGAACTGATTTAACAAAACAATGGAAAATTGGAATTGGGAAGGTTCACGCTGGTGGAAGTTTGACTTTCACACTCATAGTCCTGCATCCTCTGACTATGGAAAGGGAGACGATCAGGAGCATACTCCGAGAGAGTGGTTACTTGATCATATGCGCGCTGAAATTGATTGTGTTGTCATTACCGATCATAACACTGGTGCATGGATAGACAAAGTTAAGGAAGAACTAATTCAGTTGGAAAATGATCACCCAGACGGATATAGACCTATTTATTTCCTGGAGTAGAAATTTCCGTAAATGGCGGTATCCATTTGTTGGTAATTATGGGGTGTGAAAAACCACCAGATATAGATTCTCTTCTGGGGAGCGTAGGTCAAAAAGGATTGAGTGATTCATTAACCAGTAGATCTTTAACTGATGTTATCAGTACAGTCACCTCCTCAGGGGCAATACCGATTCCTGCACATGTGGACAGAGAGAAAGGGTTATTTTGTGCCTTACATGGATCGTCTTTATCTCAAGTATTAGATTGCGAAGGCATCTTCGCTATGGAGTTGGCCAATTTAGAATATGAGCCACCTCAACTCTATATTGAAAAAAACTATCATGGACAAAGGTGCTTGGGTCCGATAGTCATCATCCATCTTCTGATCACGCAAGCGCAAAATTCCCAGGCAGTCACTTTACTTGGGTCAAAATGGGAATGCCCAGCATTGAGGATTACGGCTGGATTTGGTTGATGGTCTCTTTCTGTGATTCGATCAGACTTGCATGCAGAAAATCCAAACAAATTTGCAAGAATGGCTATTGAGTCTCTGGAAGTTTCTCATTCACGTTATCTTGGACGAACTGAACCATTCAGAGTTAAATTTAATCCATGGCTGAATTCCATTATAGGTGGAAGAGGAACTGGTAAATCAACTCTTGTTGAATTTCTCCGTATTGCTATGAGAAGGGAAGATGAGTTATCAGAAGACTTTCGTAAGGACTTAATAAAGTACTGGGAAGTTCACAGAATTAGAGAAGATGGCGGACTCTTGACCGATAATACATCCATCAGGGTTTACTTCCGTATTGATGATGCTCTGTTTCGCATACAGTGGAGTCCTAATGGAGATCATCAACCCATTGAACGGCAAATTACAGATACACAATGGATTATGGAGGATGGGGACATTCCACAGAGGTTTCCTGTGAGAATTTTTAGTCAGAAACAGATCTTTGACCTTGCCAAGAGGCCACTTGCATTGCTCAGATTAGTTGATGATTCTCTGAAAGAGAGCCGACGTGAGTGGACTGAGAAGTGGAGTCTGGCAGAAAGAAAATTTCTTTCACTGCGTGCAAAGGTTCGAGAATTAGAATCTGATATATCTAAGGAGTCTCGTCTTCGCGGTGAGTTGGAAGATATTAAAAGGAAACAGAAGATTATTGAACATTCTGGGTATGCGAATGTACTCAAGAATTTTCAAAAATTCACACGCCAGAAACGGGATATCCAAGAGTGGGTGTCTATGTGGGAGGGCTTTCCAGATCAGTTACGTGAAATGGCGAACGGCGTTGTTGCTGATTTTCTCGGAGACGATAGTTTTTCATTTGATTCAGAACCCGAGACTGAGTTGAAAGATTATATTGCTCAGGTTCGCATAGCTTTTGAAGACCTAAACAACGAAATCAGCTCTCTGGCTCATGAAGCCGAGGATATTCTCTCTGAATGCCAGCGAAATATTGCATCTTCGCAATGGGAAAAGGCTGCTATATTCGCTGAGAAAGCATATCATGATCTAAAAAATCAATTTACAAAGGAAGCACAGAACCACCCCTAGGGCTATGGCGAACTTTTAAGTAGCCGGCAATCAAAGGAGGAGCAACTAGAAAATATTACCCATTCAAAGCAAGAGATTCAAGATCTGGATTCACAGATTCTTGACCATCTGGACAAAATGATGATGCTTCGACGAAAACTAACAGATGCTCGTCGCAATTTTTTGACGGAAGTATTAAGTGAGAATCCATATGTTCGTATGGAGGTCGTACCCTATGGAGCCCGGGAGGCTGCTGAAGTAGAATTCCGCAAGTTGCTTCAGAGAGAAGACTCGGGTTTTGAAAAAGATATAGGTTCGCCAGATAACGGGGGATTCCTTGGTCAAATATATCAAGATGTAGGGGCATGTGAAAAAACTGTTGAGAGAAACCTGATGGATGTGAAGAACTATATCAGAAATATTGCTGATGGCAAAGACGATGTGTCAGTCATGGATCAGAGATTTTCTAAACATATTCGTAAACTTAATCCTGAATCTATTGATCGCTTGGAAACTTGGTTTCCAGAAGATTCATTAGATGTTCAATACAGTGCGACCAGAGATGGAGCGCAGTTCTTGTCAATAAAGGAAGGCTCACCTGGGCAAAAAACGGCTACTTATTGGCTTCTTACTGTCGTACGGTGATGAACCTCTTATTCTTGATCAGCCAGAAGATGATCTTGATAATTTGCTGATCTATGATTTGATTGTCAATCAGTTACGGAGCATGAAATGCCATCGCCAGTTGATGATAGTTACACATAATGCGAACATCGTCGTTAATGGTGACTCTGAACTAGTTTTATCTCTGAGTCCCATTCACGGTGAATCAATAATAAGCGCAATCGGTTCTCTACAAGAGAAAGAAATTCGGAAAACGATCTGTTCTATCCTTGGGGGGGGGGGCATCAAGCATTTGAAAATCGTTATCGTAGGATTGCTTCAATAATGATGTTTAGTAACCGTCACGAACTGCTACGGAGAATACGATTGGGGGAAGATAGTTGCTAGAATTTAAAAATATTAGATTTGAAGGGGGGGGGCGAATCGGTGGTCCATCGCGTAAGAAATTGGCCAATGAAATGTCTTCAATGGCTAATTCGAAGGGAGGAGCGCTTGTTTTGGGAGTAGACGATAAAACTCATGAGATTGTTGGGATCCCCCTGAAATCTTTGGATGATGTGGAGCGATATGTATATGAAATCTGCGAAGACAGCATTGAACCACCAGTTTTGTTTAAATCTTTCCGAATGGAACTCCCCGACAGTGAGGGTAATTACGTGCAATTCTACTCATTGAGATTCCTCGTAGCCTCTTTATTCATGAAAGCCCTGACGGCTATTTCCATCGCAGGGGACGTTCAGTGCGGAAAATGCGTCCTGAATATTTAGCTCGAATGTTCCAACAACGTAGTCAGGCGCGCGTGTTCAGATTTGAGGAACAACCTGTTCCTGAGTCAAGCATTTTGAATTTGAGGCATGAGCTATGGGGAAAGTATGTCACGTCTTCTGATGAAAATATAGATATTGTTTTAGAAAAGCGCTCCCTGTTAGTAAAAGATGAAAATGAAGCAATGGTAGCCTCTGTTGCAGGTGTATTATTTTGCTGTGAACATCCAGAGCGTTTTTTGCCAAGTGCATTTATTGAGGCTGTACGGTATAGAGGAACAAAGCAGGATTCAAATTATCAAGTTAATGCACAGAAAATTCGTGGACCGCTCTATCAACAGATTAAAGAAGCCATGAGCTTTCTTAATAAGAATCAGACGATTGGGGCAGTAAAGAGGCCTTATAGAATTGAAAAGCCTCAGTTTAATGAACGCGCTGTATTTGAAGCCATCGTCAATGCTGTTGCCCACAGAGACTATTCAGTTCATGGATCAAAAATACGTTTTTTCATGTTTGACGATCGTTTAGAAATCTACTTACCGGGCTCACTTCCTAATTCAGTTAACATTGAAAATATGCACCTCAGACAATCAACTAGGAACGAATTGATTACCAGCCTACTTGCTGAGACACCAGTATCTAAAACAATGAATAATATCGGTCGAGATTTCTACATGGAAAAACGGGGAGATGGAGTACAGATCATCATTGATGAAAGTGAACATCACTCTGGCATCCAACCCGTTTACAATCTCATAGATGGGGCCGAGTTATTATTGACTATTTACTCTGCAGACACCGAAAATATTAATGAATTCTAGTCATGTTTCTGGATTAATCTTGTTCAACTCAGAGGTTATCTTTGGACTACCCCAGCGATTTGATCAATGATTAGGGGATAAACTCCAATACGAATCAGCAATGCATAAAAATTCGTATGTTGATTTCCGCCTAAAAATTGTGACACGCCACGGTAGGAGTTTTTTGTCAGGCACTAATATCATCAGTGAAGTGTAATCATGCAAAATCTTTTACGGTAACTTAGGAATGCTTGGTTATATTGCATACATTCAATGCGAGATACGATTGTTTCGTTATCAATATTAACTGATCCCCGTCAATACTGTAACTTCGGCATGTGCCAATAAAAATGACACGAATTTGATTCCAATTAAGACATGATCTCTATTTTCTTAGCCAGCCAATCAGTGATTGATGGAAAAAGGTTTTAACACATCAACCCCGAAGCGTATGTGGGGTGGGCGTTTTTCTGGTGATACCGATTCACTCGTTGAACGTTTTGGAGCATCCATAGAAGTGGATAAGCGAATGGCTTTGGAAGATATTGAGGGCTCACTAGCCCATGCGTCCATGCTGACCGCTCAGAATATTTTGACAGAAGATGAGTGTCAACTCATTTGTCAAGGGCTTAATTCTATCCGTGAAGATATTGTGGCTGATAGGTTTATATGGGACCCGGCCTTAGAGGATGTCCATACCAATATTGAGCACGAGCTCATTCTCCGCATTGGAGCACTAGGCGGTAAACTTCATACCGCACGCAGTCGGAATGATCAGGTCTCCACGGACTTGCGACTCTGGCTAAGAAGATCTGGTGCACGAATCGCCAAGCAGCTTCATTCATTACGATCCGAGATTGTCAACATAGCAGAAACGTATCAGGATGTCATCATGCCTGGCTACACACACTTGCAAGTGGCGCAGCCTGTTTTGTTTTCCCACCATATGATGGCCTATTATGCAATGTTCAGCAGAGATTCTGAGCGTTTAGCACAGGCTCAAAATCGAATGAATGTTTCACCTTTGGGAGCAGGTGCATTAGCAGGTACAGGATTTAACATTGACCCAAAACATACAGCACAGAAACTGGGGTTCGCAAAGATCTCAATGAACTCAATGGATGCGGTGAGTGACCGAGACTTTGTTCTGGACTATCTGTCATTCTGCAGTATCCTTATGATCCATCTCTCCCGTTTGAGCGAAGAGTTCATTCTCTGGTCAACGCAGGAGTTTAAATTTATTTCCCTACCAGATAGTCATGCCACTGGAAGTAGTATTATGCCTCAAAAAAAAAATCCAGATATGTGTGAATTGATCAGAGGGAAATCTGGGCGGGTTTGCGGTCATTTCATGGCGCTATTGATGACATTAAAAGGATTGCCATTGACCTACAACAAAGATATGCAGGAGGACAAAGAAGGTGTCTTTGATTCAATGGATACCGCTGAAATGTCACTGAATATCTATGCTTCAATGCTACCGAAAATACAAATACATGCTGATCGTATGAGACAGGCAGCAGCCACAGGATTCAGCAATGCCACCGATTTAGCTGACTATCTGTCTAGCAAGGGAATGCCATTTAGGCAAGCACATGAAGTTGTTGGCCGTCTTGTAGCACTTTGTCTGAATGAGGAGGCAACGCTGGAGTCACTGCCCATCAAAAAGATGCATGAAGTCAGTCCATTGATAGGCGAAGACGTCAAAGAGCATCTCACTCTGGATGCGGTTGTCGGAGCCCGGACTAGTTTTGGTGGGACTGCACCAATAGAAGTAAAGCGCCAGATTGAATATGCAGTGCAACAACTCAGCCGAGAAGCAGAGTTGTTTATGCAAGATCCGACTTAGTAGATTTGCCATTGACAGATCCCATCAGCACGGCAATCGGATGAAGAGAATCTATATTCTCAAAGAAAATTTTGAGTGTGGCCGTCAGTGGAACGGCTAGGATCATTCCTGCAATCCCCCAAAGCCAGCCCCAAAAAATAAGTGATACAATCACCAGTAGAGGACTGAGATTTAAACTGAATGCCATCAGCCTCGGATCTACAAAATTTCCCATGATCATTTGGATGAGCCACATCAGTAGGAGCGACACAATGGGAATCGTGAAGGTATCAAATTGAAGAAGGGCAAAGAAAAAGGGGAGAATCACGGCAATGAATGATCCGATATTAGGGATATAATTCAACAGAAAGGCCAGAAATCCCCAGAAAATAGGGTAATCCACTCCCAAAATCCAGAGAATAAAAAAGATTAGTAGGCCCGTTCCAAGGCTTACAAGTGTTTTGGCAACGAGATATTGCCTGACCTGTTGGCTAATATTATCAATCACTGAGGTAATGCGCTCGGCGATATTAGGAGGGTATGCTCGTTGTACTTTCACGGCGAGTTCTCCGCTACCTGCCAAAATAAAGAGCATAAATAGGAAGACTAAAAATGTATTTCCCGCAAATGTAAGCGCTTCTCCAATGCCATTTTGAATCATGCCTGGCACAATTGATGGATCAATGATTTGACCAAGACTCAGTCCCTCGTCTAATCCAATGGCAAATGCAACACTCTGGATCAATCTGTCAACATCAGCAACCACGCTCTGGATGGAAGGTAGGTAACGATCTGATGCTGTTGCAAGAGAATCCGCACTGGAATAAACGACATATCCGATCATAGAGGCTACAGAAGCCAAAACAACGACAACCGTAATCAATGCAAGGACCGTAGGAATTCGATGCCTCTTCAGGTACACGACAATCGGCTGAAAGATGAAGGACAAAAGAAGAGCGATAGAAAATGGTACTAAGACTATCCTGAGCTGAAGAAGTGTTACACCTACAAAGAAAGCAGCGATTAACCCCAAGAGGATTGGGGTAATTCCTTGAGGCCTGAGATCCGATAAATGTTTAGCAGTATCAGCCACAGTATTAGATCATTTACGAAGACGCTCCCAGATCCAGATAACAAACAATGATCCGAGGATAGCGACAAGAAGGCTTCGCCAATCAAAGCCACCGACACCGACACCAAAAAATACACCGCCAGCCCAACCGCCAATGAGGGCACCTATGAGCCCGACGATCATCGTCTTAAAAATACCATATCCTTGACGTCCAGGATAGATCCATTTTGCGAGTCCTCCAGCAATAAGTCCAAAAAGTGCCCAGCTAAGTAATCCCATTAAGAAAAAAATTTATGTTAGAACTATTATTTACTACGCAGAGTTGATGCGATAAGGTTCATTCAAGTGAGAGTTTACATGACATAGAGAATGCTCAGAATGTGGCCAGGGCCATCAAAACCATCCTCAAATGGAATATATGCATAATCAGCGAAAATCTTATCAAAAAACAGGCCAAGTCCAAACGTAAAATTTCTGAGTTCATCTCGGGTAATGTATCCGCCCCGTAAATCTACCAGATCCATGATCGTGACGGTGCACCCTAAGTGAAACCGAGTCACTACACTATCAATGAGATGGGATGCTTCAATATTCATCTTTAGGTCAAGGAGTTGGGTCTGATCAAAGGCTGCAATAATTTGGAGAGGAGAGATAGCAATTCCTCCCTGAATGAGACGAGGAAGCGGTGTGCGTTCCACCTCAAGAGCATTCATGCGTCCGAAGTTACGTAATCCTGCGCCAAGATTAAATTGTTCTTCTAGAAGGTTTATCTGCATCCCTAAATCAAAAGCGTATCCGGATGCGTCAGTATCAAAGATGCGTTCACGGAGATATTTCGCAGTGATCCCTGTTCGGATTCCAGCAATACGTCGCGCATAGCTCACCCCTGCACTGATAAATTGAGCGCTGAATGTTCCAGCAGGTTCGCCAGGTTGAACTCTGGCTTCAAGCTCTCCACTATCAGTTGCCGTTATCGCCAACCCCCAGGCGACTTTGGAGCCTGAGGGAAGCTGAGCAGCAATATCGTAAACCCTTATATCGCCGAGCCATATTCGATGTGAAGCGGCAACGGATCGTTGCCCCTGAACTAGTCCTGCTGGATTCCAATACGTTGCAAATGCATTATCTGTGCTGGCTGTTTGAGCATCCCCTAATGCACCTCCGCGTGCATTGACACCAATCCGTAAAAAACTCAGGCCCGTTTCCTGCGCCATCGTAAACGGTGCAAATAAGGCAAAAACTAGGAGAGTGATGGTCCGCATACTTACAGAAAGAATCTTAGGCTCAGCATATGCATCGCTCCAATCGCATAGGGTTCTAGAACAAACGTATATGCGGCTTGAGTAACAAGAAGTCCAAGAGGTTGTTCAGTCATAAATCCAACGCTAGGGCGCGGTCCACCATTATTGATGGCTTCAAGTCGACCGAGTCCAGCACGTAGGATTAGCGCAGGGACTAATCTAAATTCAGCGCCGAACCGAATATAACTATTATGTAGAGTGACTTCCCGATTAGTATAAAATTGCACAGGATTATTTGCTGAAAACCCCACCATCGGTTCTTCAAGATCATGCTGAGAAAAACGTGATTCATACTCGGCAAGAAGTTGGAGCCTTTTTTCAAGTAATATCCATGATAGCCCAATCCTCAATCGTGCTGGAAATTCGTCATCTGCTCCTGAACCTGCTCCGTCAATTGAGTCCCAATTATACTTGGCCAACAGATCATCAATCACCACGCCAACATGTAATGAGCGTAGGATATGGATTCCCACACCAATATCAATTCCCAAGGTTTGTGTTGATGAGAGATCGGCGTGCAAATCATTACGAAACAGCTGCAGTCCAATGCCCACTGAGCCTATATTTTTGATACGGACTCCGAAGGCCGCATGGAAGGCATACTCATTGGTGGTGGCCATTCCAAGATGATAGCCGCTAGAATTGCGTTGGTCAATCTGCCTCACACCGGTGTGGATAAGGCCAGTGGCAATTCCAGCAAGAGGCTTCAGAGGGGTTTGGAATTCTACGAATTGTAGTTGACGATCTTGTGTCATGAGCGCTGCACTCAGTGCAATACCCTGCTTAGGAATATATGGTGCAAGTGCAGGGTTATAAGATGGGCTCGCATTTCCTGAGGCATCCCCAGCCAGGGCATTGCCCATTGCGATACCACGCCCCCCAAAGCCGATACCACCTATCTGGCCTGCCGATTGCCCATTGGCAAGATGAGGCAACATAAGGTATAGAATGATGAAATAGATCTTCATTATTCAATGATCAGGATTTTCCCCCAGAATAGATCATCTTCGGCATGAATAGCATAGAAGTAGGGGCCGTTAGCCAGTCGTAGGCCACGGTTGTCGGTGCCATTCCATGAGATTTCGTTAGATCCATTGCCCCCAGAGATTGCAGTCTTTTCTCTAACCAGATTCATCCCATAGTCATAAATCCGAAGAGTGACCGCTTGGGCACCTTCAAGATCGTAGCGGATGCGAATTAAGCGATCAGATGAGGGTGAAAAAGGATTTGGATAAGCATAGGTGGAGACTGGAGGGACTCTATCGGCGGGAATAATTGAAGGGAGGTCGGATGGATCAAGTGGAATTTCTGTGCGGAAAATTTCCCAAGACTTTCCTTGATCCATACTCTTAAATAATCCATCCTGTGATCCAACCCATACGGCATTATTTGTGGTGGCGACAGAGTAGACAGATGCGCCTTCTCTGGCACTTCGTGATGGATTGGTTTGGTCAATAAAATTATTTTGAACGAAAAATGTAACACCATCATCAGTGGACCGATATAATCCTCGTGCACAAGCGATATAGATTCTGGGACCATCAAATGCAAAATCATAGCATTGTTCGCCATGCAGAGCGGTCTGAAATGTCTGTCCACCATCTCTGGTAACAGAGACGCCATACCGCTGATTTCTTCCAACAGCAGGCCAATTTGTAGTCCAAATCGCAGGGGGGAGAGATCCTCTGTCCTGCTGTTCAATTGAAATAACCCAGTTTCCTAATAACCCATCTTCGCTGGTATAATGGTTCCATCTAACGCCTCCATCACCAGAGCGATTAAGCCCGCCAGCTGTCCCGACCCAAACCACGCCATCAAGGTCTACAAGAACCGAAAAGGCTTGAAAGTTATATCCTTGAAAGAGTGGTTCGGGGATGCCTACGGGTTGGACAAAAAATGGAAAATCATAGCCAAGTTCTGGAGCAAGATAGGAGGTCGTATCTGGGGGAAGAATGATACGCTCCCAAGTAAGGCCCAAATCTCGACTGCGGCGAATACCCGCCAACTGCCCAGCCACCCATACCGTCCCCGAGTCGGAGTCCTGGTCAATGTCCCACGGCGGGCTTAGGGGCAGAACAGTCACTGGTAGGGTAGAAAGCATGGCTGATCCATAAGCGATCAACGTATCATTCGGGTTATCAATCAGGCCTGTTGTCACTGGATCGCTATCTGATGGGGGATCAATGGTACGCAGTAACCATGAGTTGCCTCCATCGGAGGAAAATAGTAGTCCACGGGGTTCATTGATGATTTGTGAATTATTATCATCGGCGGTAGATGTGTATTGATGTCCAACCCCGACCCAGATAAACGGGTCTTTTACACTGATTGAATAGACCGAATTGGTAAATCCTTCAAACGATTCAACATTTGCCGCTTGCCAGGTTTGGCCGCCATCACGAGATACATTCAGATATGGGCCTATCCAAATAGATTCACCAGATACGCCAAGATTGGTGATATTATTGGCCAGAATTCCTGGAGAGGGTACAAGGTTCTGCGCCTTAAGTGATAGGCCAAAGGATAGAAACGCAAATAAAAGGATGTAGCGTGTCATTGAATGATTTCAACATTGTACCGGACTTGTTCACTCCGAAGTCCTGAGCGATCAATGGCTTCAAATACAAATGTGTTGACACCTAAAGCGTTAGAGCTGAGAATAAATATCAGACGCGTATAGATGCCATCACCCGCTTGGCTATCTCCGCTTTCGTCACTATTTCCACACGGATGCTGATTTCCATCATCACATAACAGCACGCGGTCTGTAGGCTTATCAATGTTCCAAAACTCAACCATCTCTACGTCATTGATCCCGTCGGGGTCTGAGACTTCAACTTGGAATGACTCCACCTTGGGAGGCTGACCAGCGGAGGGGCGCTGAATGGTCATAGGGATGGTTAATGTATTGATGACTGGAGGAGATTTTGGCTCAAATGAGCGGGCATAGTCTAACGTGGTTCTGGCTTCGCCTCCAAGTTGATTATTTGTGTCAATGACATAAATAATCACTGGGTATGATTGCACTTCAAATGCATTTAGCGTGAGGTTGACTCTTCCTCTATATCTCCCATTTTGTGCTGCAACGAGGCTACCAACACCAATGGGATCTCTCCGTATATCAGGGGATAGAATTGCATAGTCAATTCTGGCTATATCAGTGCCGGATGTTTGCACTTGTGTGTTGATACTTAGTGATAGTGTAACGCTATCGCCGACAATGGATGATTCATCTAATAGAGCATAAACGACTCGACGAGGCGAGATTGAAAATTGCTCAATCAGAGGGGGTCGATCATCGGTCTCATTCAACGGACTGGGGACCGAATCACATCCTGCGATGAAGCAGGTCACCAGAATAATGATGAATAGGCATGGAGTTTTCATACGGTATCTATACACTATATATAGGTTTGATACTGAAGCAGAGAAAAAAGATCCCCAGTGTAAGATAGCCGATGAGTCGCCGCCTAGTCCCTAGTGGATGTATGAGTGGGACGGGCGGGTGGTCTACTTTGATCAAGAATGTGAGTAAAAAACACCATGGCAACCAGCCAAAGTAGGCGAACCATCTGAATGCATCCGGAATGATCATGGCAAAGGATGAAATAAATAGAATAATCAGAGTCATTTTCCACCACCATTCAAGGCCGAATGCTTTCTGGGTGAACACAACAAGGAGTGCGGCCAGCGTAATCCAGGCACAAATGTGCCCGATTAACTCACCACCCAAGATACCAGACAATAGGTCGGGAAGTATGAATGTGCCGCCAGATGTCATAGAGACGAGCAAGATAAATACGAATGAACGAGAAATGATGGCATGCCATTTTGGCCCAAAGAGTGAATAAATGATGTGACCTCCATCAAGTTGTCCGACTGGCATTAAATTCAGGGATGTAAAAAAGAGTCCTAACCATGCGGCAAATAGCAGGGGATAGTGATACATTTCATATAATGGAGGCACATCAGCGAAAGCTTGTGTTAACATCCAATACAAAGGGGTTGCACCCAGTGTCAGTCTATTTCCTGGGGGTGCGTCAGATATTGGGGTATCGGGAAATTTTCCAGTTAACTGGATATATTCGAGCAATGACTCATGGCCTCCAACGCCAAACATAAATTCTGGTGGAGGCAAATGAACCATAGACCACATTAGAAGAATGACAACGATCACGAATCCTGCGATAGGCCCTGAAACACCAATGTCAAATAATTTAGTGAGATTTGAAATGGGTTGGCGGATACTAATGACAGCCCCCAGCGTTCCAATTCCAATGAGTGGAGCGGGGATATAATAGGGAAGAGATGTGTTCACTTGATGTAAACGTGCAGCAATATAATGCCCAAATTCATGGACGGTTAAAAACGCAATCAGTGCACCACCAAAGGTGAATGCGTCTGCAAAAAATGCGAGTGTAATGGGAATTCCAGCAACACTGAACAATGCGTCACTTGCCGTCCAAGCCACACTACGTCCGATGAAGATAACTGCACCTGTAACAGATGTGGATAAAAGTGTTACAAGAAATAGCCCAGCATGCAACAGATAGCGGTTACGGGGAGTGAGTTCTGATGCTGGCAATATGTGGAGATAGGACAGTGAACAATGTTATATCATTCATTGATAGATGTGTTCACCTCGGAGCGAGTTCACCGAGCCCCGTCTTGATACGATTGAATGCGGTTTGGAGCTCGTCCATAGACGACGCATACGATATTCGAATTCCATTTGGATCGCCAAAGGCTGCACCAGGGACAAGAGCAACGAGATGTTCTTCCAAGAGGTAAAAACATAAATCTTCACTTGAATTAATTTGGCGACCAGACCGCGTAACGGTGCCATAGAAATCACTAACCTGTGGAAATAGATAGAAGGCACCTTCGGGTTTTGGGACATTCACGCCTGAAATTGAATTGAGTCCCTCAAGTAAATAGTCTCGGCGCTTCTGAAATGCTTGAACCATAGATTTGATTGGTGCTTGATCCATGTTGAGTGCAGCCACGCCAGCTTTCTGGGCAATGCTGTTGGGGGCCGAGGTTAATTGCCCCTGCAACTTGGCCGCTTGTTTGATGATATCAATAGGGCCAGCCATATACCCGAGTCGCCATCCAGTCATCGCGAAGCACTTGGAAAACCCATTGATTGTGATCGTTCGTTCTATCATGCCTCTTTGGGTGGCAATCGGGATATGGGTGGCATCATATATGACATGTTCATAAATCTCATCTGAAATGACGACAATCTTTTCATAACGATGCAAGACCTCAACTAATGCGGCCAATTCCTCACTCGTATAAACCGATCCAGTAGGATTTGATGGAGAGCATAGTATGAGGATACGGGTTCGCTCTGTAATCGCATCATCAAGGGCTTCTGGGGTCAAGCGATAATGAGTTTGAGCGGTGGTTGAGGCAATCACTGGGGTTGCACCAGAGAATCTGGCCATTTCTGGATAACTGACCCAATAGGGAGCAGGGATAAGAACTTCATCACCTTCTTGTGCAAGAACGGCCACGGCCATGGCAACGGATTGTTTTGCACCGTTAGAGCAGAGAATTTGATCTGGTGTGTAATTGAGATTATTTTCACAGGCAAACTTTGCACTGATGGCCTCACGTAGCTCTGGCATTCCAGGGTTCTGGGTATACCGTGTGAACCCATCTTGAATGGCCTCAATTCCAGCTTTAGCAATTGGCTCTGGGGTATTAAAATCGGGTTCTCCGGCACTTAATGCAATGACATCAGCCCCTTCACGTTTAAGTTTTTTTGCGCGCCCTGCCATTGCGAGAGTTGCAGAAGGTTGCATTGATGCAACACGAGGATTTAAAGATGTAGACATGGAAGTGTGTAATTGATTAAGGATTATGGTGTGGACGGCCATGTACTGGTATCAGAATGTGCATTATTCTTCACATTCTGTGGCCATCCAACAAAGTAGCTTGACATCATCAGTTTCAATGGGAGGCAATGGATCAGGGGGGTGACTTGTCTCCAAACCTGTTTCTAGAATATAATCTACCAGTTGACCTGACAGTTCCTGGAATTCCACGGGGGTGCTAGCGTCTTTTTTGAAGATTTGACGGAGTTCATTTTGTTCGCGCCGAGGCCATGGGGATTCAACAATATCAAGTGCCTGTCGGCATTTATCCGGGGATAATTTTAGAGGAGAATGTCGGCGGATAAATGCTGCCACCTCACGATTAATTCGGTCAAGTTTGGGTTGGAGGTTGGCGGGATCTGTTTGCTCCATCCAGTCGTCCCAGATATGCTTCTGTGCAATGTCCCAGAAATCATAGACATTGTCTTGAACATGATTAGGCATCCAAGTTGGGGTATTTTCTTGGCATTCAATGATACGCAGGCATGTCCCAAGTTCATCAATGATATCTGAAGTGTTAATCTGGGGTTTCCATTCATGCGTTGTCTTGACAAAGCGCAAGTAGGTTCTTTGAAAATTTGAATTGTCTCCAACAACCGCACAGAAAAATAGGCCACGGTCTTTACCCTTGACCATGCCTGAGCCAACCTTCCATGGTAGTGTTGATAATTTATCTGGGGACTCTTTGAGGGCTTTGCGGAGTGTTTGACGATATTCTTCGCCAGTCTGGGTTGCAGCAACGGTTCCTCCGCGTTCAAACAGGGAAGGTTCTTCTTTGAGTAATTGTTCAATTTCTTGGCGTGTTTCGGTGAAGACCTGATCACCCTGCGCGCCTTCTTCCAGAGGTGCTACGACGCCAACGCTTGCTGCGGCCATGGCGAGTTTTCCCAGAATCCGTGATTCCAGATTCAGAAGTTCATCAAGCCTGTCGGTCGGAAAGATAGTTCGCAGAAATACCCGTTTATGCTGGCTATTGATGCGGTCAATACGTCCATGGCGCTGAACCAGTAGCATTGGATTCCAGGGTACATCATAGTTGATAATGTGCCTACATTGTTGAAGATTGACGCCCTCAGCAAGGATGTCTGTGGTCACGAGTATATCGAATTTATCGGTATCCTCACCTGATTCTACCTGCATGGATACTGGAGCAAATCCGATCGCTGCATCATTCTTTGAAATTCCACTAATACTTTTTGATCCACTCACAGCAACGAGGCGATTTTGATAGCCGTTCAGTTCTGGACGGTGTTTGATTTGATTTGTAAGAAATTTCCATATCCAGTTGACGGTATCGGCAAAGGATGAAAAGATGAGCACTTTTCGCTTCTGGGCTTCATCAATAGCGTGAGACGCTTCGGACTCTGCTTGTTGGGCAATTTTAAATAATTCGTCGGATAATGCTTGGAGTTTAGCGTCACCTTGTTCAGAGATGGAAGAAGCCGAGGCGGCTAAATTTTCCAACAGATTCAGACCGCGCCGCACATCTTTTTTCAACCGATTGATATCATAGTCTTTGATATCAGCAACTTCTTCGGAATGTTTTATGAATAAGTCATCAAAGAGACTGATGTCATCTCCCGAAATATCCTGTAAAAAGGTTGTGGTCACAACATGTCCTTTATCAATCGCTTGGAGAAATTGCTTATGCTGCCGAATCATTTTTTTCAGGGTTTCCCTAAAAGCAAAGCAGGACGACTCAAATCTTTTCAGTAAGCCTGAACGCAGTAGCCCCGTCATAGCATGTAGATGCCGATCTTCATCGGGATCTGAGGGGGCTTTGCGATATGCATTGGGCATATAGCGAGCGAAGAGAATATTTTTGTCACCTTCGGAATCAAGGGCAGCTTCAAGCTGATCAAAAAATCCAGGCAACTGAGATTCCAGTTCATAGCGAACAGTGATGGCCTCGGGCCTCGGAAATACAATAGACCTTCGTGTTCCATCGGACACCTTAATGGTATCGGATGCGTAATGGTTTTTTACGAACTCACGAGTTCGTTTGACCGTAGTTGCATCAATGATTGGATAGAGCACATCGGGGCTTAGATCGGTTGGATCTGTTCGCATGGCTTCCATGAAGCGCTGCCGGATGGATAGAATTCCTTGATTCGCGAGATGGGCATCCTGTCTTACGAAGAATTGGATAAGGTAGTAGAGGTCCCCTAACGAGTTGTTGACGGGGGTTGCAGTTAATAGTAGTAGATCCCGTTTTTGACCAAACAGTAGTCGACGTAGTGCAGCAGCTCGGGTGGGGGTGTTTGGGTTACGATAATTGTGGGCCTCATCTATGATGATGAGCTGGTATTCTTCAATATTCCGTTGCAGGTGGCGGCTGGTCGCGTTGGGGCGTTGTTTATCTCTCAATTGCTTATCAACAGCTAACTGCTCAAAGGAGACACATTCAATAGCCTTAGACATTTCAAAGTCGCTCAGAAATTGTTTCCAAGTCGTGTCACGTAAGGCGGCGGGGCAGATTAACAATGCGCGCTGGCGGTTTTCGCTATAAATCTGTAGAATCTCTCCAGCGATGAATGTCTTGCCGAGTCCGACCTCATCGGATACAATCACGCCACCTCTTTCGCGGATGAGTCGGAGGGCGCGGGCAACCCCATGTTTTTGAAAAGTGGTTAGCGGAAGGTTTTTATCCTTAAGGATCTCCTCCTCTATCTCTTGACCATAGAGTTGCCATAGTACCCGAAGAAATATGACCCATGGTGAGGGGATATTAAAGATCTCCTGATAGATGACAGCCAAATCAAATGGTTCGGCTTCCTCCCAGAGCTCATCAAACCAGCGCGCAGATTTCTTGACAATGTATGGCTCAAAGCATCCTATATTTAATTCAAGGTTTTGAGTGAGACCTGCATGGGTTAGGTTAGATGAACCAGCAATGATACCATCGTGATCATCTGATGTATGGATGTATGCTTTGGCGTGAAGAAATGCGTTTGTATATCGGCGTACTTGCAAGTTACCAGATCGTAGAGTAGTGATCAACGCGATGAGTGCTGTGCGGCTGGCCCGTGTAAATGGTAATTGATCCCGATCGTATGCTATATTTTTAATCTGATTTTTCCATGCAGTCTCAATGCGTCGATGTTGATGATTTTCTGGGGTTTCGTCTATGTGTCTTGAATCAGATATTGGTAGCCCGCTAGGGTCAGTACCAAGAAGAAGCCTGACATCTGGAATGTTTGCGAGATGATCAGCAATATGTTTGAATCCAGCTGGGCTGAAAAAGGCGGTCGCAATCCGAAGTTTATGACGTTTTTGATCTTCTTGGCTTGACAGATCAGGATGACTAAGTATCTCTATTAGCGCTTGAGCCAGTGTATTGCCATGTTGATTGTCAACAAGGATTGGATTTTTGATCATGTTTCAGGATCCAGTGTAAATCGTGCGTTCTCTTGGCGTAACATTTTATATGGTGTAATGCACTCAACGTTAAATTCTTTGCAAATTTGTGGGATTTTGATTTTAGCGCCCTTTGGACGGAGAGTCTCAAGGGTTACCACGATAAAATTTCTTTCCATAGCGTGCTGAATCAAGTAATAATCTGGACAGGTTATGAATTTCAAATTCATTGTATTCTTGAATCAGAATATAGTCGGAGATGCGATTTAGATGATGTTCCAGATTGGGTGGATTTTCAAGAAAAAAGTTGGCCCTATTGTTATGAGACCATTCTTAAGGTCGTCATCTCCTACGCAGATTTCGGCATACACCTCTTGAATACTGAGTATCAACCCTCCCAGAATCCAGGATAAAAATCAAATTGATAATAATACTTTTTGGCATTGATCAAGATAGTTGTATCCAATAAATGCATTATTCAACGCTCAATCCTAAATTTTTTTGCAAAAGCCTCTATAGTAGATATTTTATAATGCCGAGATAATGAAATGCCTCGGTGAAGGGAGTATCACCTGAAATGGTATGTGCAGAAATCGCTGAGCCAAGTCTTTTGCCAACCTTAGTTCTTAAGTTGCATGGAAATTACTCCCACTCCTACCACTTTGACTGGTTTTTATTTCACATCTAATCTCAGTATTGTAGTACTCAAAAAATTCAGAGGATTCTATTAATCCAATATCTAAAAGGCGCCGAACGATGACGAGTGTGCTGACTTTATAGTGGCGAGCTAGATTTGGAATATTCTCATCAATAGGGGAATATTTTTTTGATGTATCTCGCAAGGAGTCTTTGGGAACTAGTCGCTCAGCTGCAACTTGATTACACCAGAGCTCGGTTCTTTGCTTGGGCATAAAATTGGGAGGTGCATTAGAAATACTTGAATTTCCCAGCCAGATATGTGCTAGTTCATGCGCAAGTGTGAAAATTTGGGATGCTTTTGCATCAACACCATTGATGAATATTAGAGGGGCAAATTCATCGGATAACGCAAAGTCCTGAAACTCATTAGGGTCAAGGCTTCGTCTTGTATTGCTCCCAACTATACCACTTATCATTACCATAATGCCGATCTTTTCTGATTGATCAACCAGATAGTTCAATGTATCTGACCAAGTAGTTAATGTGTCTCGTTTTTCCTCATTAAACTCCAAATGATCGCGAATTTGATTCGCAGTCGTGTTGGTATCACCATTAATGGAAGCAGCTCCAACAAATAGAACAGTTTCTTCTCCTCCACTCAAGAGGAAATGATGATACCACGATTGACGATGAATGTACCGGTAGATCATGTCTAGCAGATTAGATCTGGTGTGTTCAATTGCTTGACCATCCATAGTGCGCAAATCGCGAATTGGCATTTCCTCTTGTGGAGACTTTGAGAGAAAGAGGGTCCAAATTGGGACATGCATATAGCGAGCCAAATCCTTTAACTGTTTATATGTTGGTTTTAATTCACCATTCGTCCACTGAGTATATTTTGGAAATCGTTTGCGCAGTTTTTCTGGATCTACTTGACTGCGATGCCATGCCCACTCCAATGGTTCTGGGTTTACGCTTACGCGTGTAATCATAATTTTGCCCTCCATCTGTTGAAATGACGAAGTACACCGCGAAGCCGGGTTTCATAATCCCAGTTTCTCCTAAATGTTTTAAAGATGTGAATGAGTTGAGATTCACTAGTCCATACAGGTGAGCGACCAAAGCGTCCAACTCATGAATCATATTTTCCTTTTGGTTTTCCTCTAAGGGGCCAAAGTCAACGCCAACCTTGCCTGCCCATTTAGCAAAGCGTTGATCGGGGCATGCAAGCCTTCCAGAAAGAATAACGAAGCGTTTCCAAAGGGGATTATTACGGCTTGGACGGGGGATAGGAAACGGGTTGATTATGAAATAAGTTAGGTGGAGTACTACAAATCTTCGCGCATACCAGTCAAGAGGTATTGATGAAAGAACGCCAAGCAAATAGGCATGATCTTTCTCATCCCCACTCGGCCAGAGAAAATACGGTGCCATATGAGCAATGAATACTTTGGGCGGGATTAGGCAAGTAATAACGGTTCTCCGATCTATTGAGTTTGATACGTCACGAAACGCCATGCGGGCACGATAACTTGGTAGAGTCAATTGTTTTGAACGATATTCTTGGGAGAATTCCGAGTGTACGCTTCTATGATTGTTTCCAGATCGCCAGCGTTTTTGATGAAGGTAGTCTAAGACAGGCTCTGGGTTGGCCCATGCATAATAGATTCCAGTGTCGGGATTCCATAAATCAAAGGATTCTCCCTTGTATACTGGCCAGTAGCCCTCTGGACATTCTAGACTCTCCAAATCCATCAATGGTTTTTGATTGGTGGCATGAAGTTTCGTATCTGGGCCAGCTCGCCACTGCCCGTCTAGTTTTAAGTCCAACCGAGGCGATTTACGGAGCTGGGCAAAGACTTCAACGGAATCAGAGTTTGGTAACAAAGGAATTGTTAAGGTGTCATTCCAGCGGCTTATTTCTTGATAAGAAAAGGTTGAAGGGTCTGTTTTTGAGAGAGCATCATTCAGGCTTGATAGTGACGTAAATGGGCCCCTTAATGTGATTGAGTTAGCCTTGGATTGACCATGTTTTGCACACAAGAGAATAATATTATATTGCTGATGAATGTTTTCAAAGATCCAACCCGCACGATTGGTCAGCGTAGTCAAGTCAACGCGCTCAGATTCGTTAAACAAGATTTGTCGAAAATCAGATGATCCCTTTCCAGAGGCCGCATTGCGCGGCAACACGACCCCCAAATAACCCCCATCTTTACTTGATAACCTCCAGAATCGCCAGCAAAATGCCTTGTAGAGATCTGGATCTCCAGAACCTATCCCTGGGTAATCTCCACTCACAATGGCTTGACGGAGATGCGTTTTTTCTTTTATTTCTCCCTCATAAAGAATAACAAGATTAGGGCGTGCGGTATTTAGGGCAAGTCTTTCAGATTCTTGCTCACGTTCAGATCTACCTCGTAATCCAGGAAAATGCCTTGCCCAGAAAGCATGTTCTTCAACTTTAACTTTTTCCCATGGAGGGTTCCCAAGAATCACATCAAACCCAGGCCTGCCTCGGAGGAAAACCTCTGGGAATGCGATCGGGAAATGAATCACTGAAAGGGAATCAAGGGCTTTCTGCGATGCATTAACGGCCTCCCGAATCTTTGGATTCTCCTCAGATTCAAGATATAATAGAAAGGAAGGTTCTCTCAGAAGTGTTATTTTTTGAGATAACCAAACTTTCAATTTATTATGTCATCTACATCTGTACCTGTTCGCTATTACGTTGGATTAGACGTTCATCGTGACACAATCTCGGCGTGTGTTTACGATGCGACTGAGAAGCGTTACTGTGATGAGCAAATGCACACAAGCCGAAGAGTCTCGCTCGGTTTGTGGAATCTACGCGTTCAAAGTATGGGCATTTTCGCTGTTGTTATGAGGCATCCTTTTCGGGTACTGTGCTCTATGACACATTGACCGAACACGGCGTGGATTGCGCCATTATTGCTCGATTCCCAAGCGCTCAGGCGATCGAATCAAAACCGATCAGCGCGATGCCAGAAATTTGTCCAAGTATTTTGGATCTGGGCTTTTGACTGAATGTTTCGTCCAGATCCGAGCCGTGCGAGGACTTTTACGCAGTCGTGAGGCACTGATAAAAAGTCTTCACCAATCTAAAATGCGCGTGATTCATTTTTTGCATGCACACGGGCATTGTTATACAACTGGAAGCTACTGGACAAAAAAGTTTAAGACTTGGATCAATCAAATTGAGTTAGAGCGTCGAGTTTGTACTACGCGGATACCTGAACGATATTGATTATCATCAGGGACGCATCTAAGAACAGCAAGTCAAAACAGCATCAAAGTCCGAGAAGTTTCAGCAAGCAGTTCAGATTCTGCAAGGCTTTCGAGGCATTGGACTGATCTCGGCCATGCAGTTGGTTTGTGAGATTGGAGACTTTCGGCGGTTTGGACGGCACTGATGGCGTATCTTGGATTAGTTCCATCCCAGCACTCCTCAGGAAACACCATCCGCACTGGTTCAATCACCAAAACTGGAAACACACACGCACGAAAGGTCTTGGTGAGCGCAGCATGGAAATACATCTACGCGATCAGTGTTGCACTTCAAGAGCGGCAAAAACACTGCAGTGCTAAAGTCATCGCCATTACCCAGAAAGCACAAACACGCTTATACAAACGTTACAACGCACTGAGCAAACGCAAACCTCCGAAAGTCGCGGTGGTTGCAATCGCGCGTGAACTGGTTGGCTTTCTCTGGGGAGGCGTTGCAACTTCCTGTTGAAACAGCCTAAACAACCGATTCGACAACTCGTCATGGAGAAAGAGTCCAAAGCAACGATGGAGAGCCCAAGTCTATACTTTTCGGTAGCGATTATCGCGAGCCCGAGTTTCAAGATCCTGGCAGCTCCGACGTATTCAAATATTGAGCATTACGGCTTTTGCCTAGCATGCGGACACCAGATTGATATACCGTCGCCATTGCTAAAAGACTCTTTCTCCATGACGATTGGTCTAAATTTATAACAAAATGTAACCAGAAACTAATACATACCAACCCCCGAAAGGGAACCTTCCTTTCTACACCAGTATATCTGAAAGTTCTTCCCACTCGCCAAGGACTTCCTTTATGACAGGATCATCAGCAATTGGTGCAGCTGTAAGGAGATCGCAAAGAACGTTTGTGTGATAAAGTGCAACACGCACATCTCCTGTGCAGTTCGTGATGTCTCTATGTCTGCCAGTGAAGAGTCATCGCTGTTAGCTAATCGGCGGAGTGGCTTTTCAGCCTTGCCGAGCAAGCTCTGAGGATCAAGATTGAATAGTGGTGACGAAAATTTTGTAAGCGTTTCACTCAACTCATTGATTGTCCCCATACCCACCAGCGAGTTACCACGAATCAGTGTGCGATCAAGAAAGGATAGGGGTAATCCAGATACAAACGTGTGAATCCAAACAGCAAGTCGCGCAAGCTGGACGGCAAGTGGATTGATATCCACACCATATATGCATCGTCGCGCGATGAGGCGCCGAAGAAGCTGACTATCTTCGGCGGGGACATCATGACCAGTTTCTCTCAGAGTTGCCACGGAAATTGATCGGAGCTCGGCTAATTCATTCTTAACGCCAGCGAGATGGCGCACTGCGAGGTAATCAGCCATCCGCTGTTCCATCATATCAATCGCACTGATCAGAAAATGACCAGATCCCATCGCAATATCAGCAACACGAAAATCAAAAAATGCATCGCTGGCATCGGTATCGCCTAACTGATCTAAGCGATTAAAGTGATCGTCAAGTGCGGGCTTTAATGCCCCATCTAGCAGGTGATCTACTACAAAAGATTTAGTATAATAGCTTCCTGATGATTTACGTGCTCCTGATTGACTATGCTGGTAAACTTCTCCTTGTGCAACTATGGGTGTCTCACACTCCTTGGCTGGAACATAGACTTCGGCGTTTTTTTGTTTTTTCAGTACAAGATCCATCTCAGCAATGGATAGGCCAGACTCTAAGAGTCCTTCGTAGATGTGCCAAACTCACGCACCCCGAGAGAGCGAAAATCTACAGGGCCGGGCTCTTCGGGGGTTTGTGAGACTAATAGATCGCGTAAAGCTGTTTCAAAGCATTCATTGGGGAGTGAGATCTTTGAAAGGACAGCACCTGCCTTTGAAACCTCTTCCTCATCCAGAAATAAATCTCCTCCATATGCAGGGACACCCCATTCAGAATTTCCTCGTGCAACCTCTTCAAAGAGATGAACCGTTTCCCGCCAGTGGTGGACCCACCAGCGATATGTTTGTTCTTGATGACGGCATCGGCTAGTTCCTGAGCCTTTACTTTCAATGATCTTCTCTTGTAAGCATCATTATGTCCATATGGGAGTAAATCTCTATCCTCAGCGTAAGCGATAAAGAGTAGTCTAAACAGTACAATTAAGGCCATTTCATAAGTTAGACTAATGTCCTCACTATCGGGTTTTTCAATGCCTCGGGCTTGACTGATTCCCTGAGCAAGAGTCTGAACAACACGGTCATAGATGCGCTCTTGGAGTTGTTTGGCGAGATCTCCAGCGAAGCGAGAGGATCCTTCTAATAGTTGATAAAGACTCCCATTAGGGGTAAGTGCCTCGGCAGAGAAAATGTGCCAGAGATAATGGAGTTGCTCATCAGAAAGCAACCACGGTTGGCACTCAATATAAGTTTCCGTTCGGCCTCGGCGACCTACTCGCACATTAATATCCGTTGAATAAAGGCGAATAAGGTTTTTCTGAATGAAGATGATCCATTTAAGATCTTCTTTATCTGCATTTCTGAAGGCATAGTTTACAGGAGAAAGCTGATTAAACGTTGTTATTCATGTTCAACTGTTTCTCTCTCATGTAGCATAACGGCCAGAGCTGTTTTGCGGTCATTACTTCTGAGGACACTGGTCAAATTGTCAAGAGGCTCAACAGAAAATCCAAGAGACTTGAGCAATTCATACCCGTGCTGATTGAGTGAAGATTGGACATTTGTTCTTGCATGTTGCAGATCAGGGCGTTGGGGCACGCCATACTCAAGTTCATGTAGTGCAAGTAGGCCCTCATTTCTGAGCCCAGGTAGTTTAGTATTGAAGGATGGCAATACTTGAGAGAATAAGCGCAGAGCAATGTGTCTGTCAGGCTGATTCAGCAGTTCTTGGCAAAGCCGCTCAGCTTGGTCCTGATTCATATTGTGATGAATGGGAGGGTCTTCGCCAGAAGCTCCGCATAAACTGGCCTTATTTTCATATAGAATGATCAATATTAGTGGGCATCCGTGCTTGGTTTGGCTGTCTTTCCATAAATGTCTAATCCCCACATTACTGGTTGATATATTGAGTTCCCAACCATGACCTCAAGTGCAAGAGATCCCTGACCAAAAAACAGCTCACCTGATTGGATGGTCGCAGAGCTTAACTCAGATGGCCAGTTACGCGATCTAAGATTTGAGAGGAAAGCAGAATGTTGAGACATGTACAAATAATTTCATTCCGAAATCACTGTAAAGATAACAGATTTCAGATGATTACTTATTATTTGAACATGTTTTAAGTTTGATTTGGCCCCAAAACTTTACATCAATGGAATTAATTAATCATAGGGTATACCAGAAATTTCTGAACCTATATAAAAATTCTATGAAATGAATTACCGACCTACAAGAGATAGTGGAGATGGCGTGAATTACGGAAGAATAATTTTTCTCAAATTATCAAAATAATTTATTACTAATTATGATGCTGCCCAATGCAATTATGAGACCTATCATTGAAGTACCTAATCCGATTATCCAACGAGTGAGACTCAACTGAGAACTTTTAAATTCAGCACGTAATTCGGCCATCTCAATGCGCACCTTGTCCATTTTTGAATCCTGTTGGGCAAATCCCTTATCCATTTTTGAATCCAGTTTATAATAGATTGAATCCATTTTTGCGTCTTGTTGAGCGAGGCGCTTTTCCATTTTTGCGTCTTGTTGAGCGAGGTGATTTTCCATTTTTGCGTCCTGTTGAGCGAGACGATTGTCAACAAAATCCTTGGTTGCAACTTCTCCAAGAGCATCGTCCACAGCATCAGTAATGACTTCTGCATGTGTCTGTGCCTCGTCCCACTGAACTCCTGCGGAATTAAGTTTACGGGCAATTTTAACTGTGTTGGCCATGATATAAGGTTGAATGTTTTTTTTTACAAGAGAATGAGGTTCACTGGGTAATATAGTCAATATAACGGCATTCTCAAAATTCTGTTCCGAATCTTAAATATTCAGGAGACTTTCAGACACAAATTTTCTAAGAAAGAGACAGTAGTGATACCAACAATTGTGAGAAACATAGTGAATAGTGACCTAATTCATCTTTTTCAGGGACTTGATCTATATTTCAAATTTTTATGAATAGATCAAAATCCGCCAAGGGTAGAATTCATTCTCTCTGTTATGGTATGTGTTCATAAAAGGTGGCAAACAGCGCAACGAAATATTACCTTCACCATAAGGTATACTGTGTTGATTAACGTATCAAAGGGTGTATCATATTGACTGAAAACCATGATGTATAAGAGATTATCATTTACCAGAGACTATAATAAAATATTCCGAATGCAAGGCTATACTCAAATTATGGGAAATTAATGGCATCCGTGCTTGGTTTGGCTGTCTTTCCATAAATGTCTAATCCCCACATTACTGGTTGATATATTGAGTTCCCAACCATGACCTCAAGTGCAAGAGATCCCTGACCAAAAAACAGCTCACCTGATTGGATGGTCGCAGAGCTTAACTCAGATGGCCAGTTACGCGATCTAAGGTTTGAGAGGAAAGCAGAATGTTGAGACATGTACAAATAATTTCATTCCGAAATCACTGTAAAGATAACAGATTTCAGATGATTACTTATTATTTGAACATGTTTTAAGTTTGATTTGGCCCCAAAACTCTACATCAATGGAATTAATTAATCATAGGGTATACCAGAAATTTCTGAACCTATATAAAAATTCTATGAAATGAATTACCGACCTACAAGAGATAATGGAGATGGCGTGAATTACGGAAGAATAATTTTTCTCAAATTATCAAAATAATTTATTACTAATTATGATGCTGCCCAATGCAATTATGAGACCTATCATTGAAGTACCTAATCCGATTATCCAACGAGTGAGACTCAACTGAGAACTTTTAAATTCAGCACGTAATTCGGCCATCTCAATGCGCACCTTGTCCATTTTTGAATCCTGTTGGGCAAATCCCTTATCCATTTTTGAATCCAGTTTATAATAGATTGAATCCATTTTTGCGTCTTGTTGAGCGAGGTGATTTTCCATTTTTGCGTCCTGTTGAGCGAGACGATTTTCAACAAAATCCTTGGTTGCAACTTCTCCAAGAGCATCGTCCACAGCATCAGTAATGACTTCTGCATGTGTCTGTGCCTCGTCCCACTGAACTCCTGCGGAATTAAGTTTACGGGCAATTTTAACTGTGTTGGCCATGATATAAGGTTGAATGTTTTTTTTACAAGAGAATGAGGTTCACTGGGTAATATAGTCAATATAACGGCATTCTCAAAATTCTGTTCCGAATCTTAAATATTCAGGAGACTTTCAGACACAAATTTTCTAAGAAAGAGACAGTAGTGATACCAACAATTGTGAGAAACATAGTGAATAGTGACCTAATTCATCTTTTTCAGGGACTTGATCTATATTTCAAATTTTTATGAATAGATCAAAATCCGCCAAGGGTAGAATTCATTCTCTCTGTTATGGTATGTGTTCATAAAAGGTGGCAAACAGCGCAACGAAATATTACCTTCACCATAAGGTATACTGTGTTGATTAACGTATCAAAGGGTGTATCATATTGACTGAAAACCATGATGTATAAGAGATTATCATTTACCAGAGACTATAATAAAATATTCCGAATGCAAGGCTATACTCAAATTATGGGAAATTAATGGCATCCGTGCTTGGTTTGGCTGTCTTTCCATAAATGTCTAATCCCCACATTACTTGGTTGATATATTGGGTTCCCAACCATGACCTCAAGTGCAAGAGATCCTTGACCAAAAAACAGCTCACCTGATTGGATGGTCGCAGAGCTTAACTCAGATGGCCAGTTACGCGATCTAAGGTTTGAGAGGAAAGCAGAATGTTGAGACATGTACAAATAATTTCATTCCGAAATCACTGTAAAGATAACAGATTTCAGATGATTACTTATTATTTGAACATGTTTTAAGTTTGATTTGGCCCCAAAACTCTACATCAATGGAATTAATTAATCATAGGGTATACCAGAAATTTCTGAACCTATATAAAAATTCTATGAAATGAATTACCGACCTACAAGAGATAATGGAGATGGCGTGAATTACGGAAGAATAATTTTTCTCAAATTATCAAAATAATTTATTACTAATTATGATGCTGCCCAATGCAATTATGAGACCTATCATTGAAGTACCTAATCCGATTATCCAACGAGTGAGACTCAACTGAGAACTTTTAAATTCAGCACGTAATTCGGCCATTTCAATGCGCACCTTGGCTATATCAAGTCCATTTTGGGCAAATCCCTTATCCATTTTTGCGTCCTGTTGAGCGAGGTGATTTTCAACAAAATCCTTGGTTGCAACTTCTCCAAGAGCATCGTCCACAGCATCAGTAATGACTTCTGCATGTGTCTGTGCCTCGTCCCACTGAACTCCTGCGGAATTAAGTTTACGGGCAATTTTAACTGTGTTGGCCATGATATAAGGTTGAATGTTTTTTTTACAAGAGAATGAGGTTCACTGGGTAATATAGTCAATATAACGGCATTCTCAAAATTCTGTTCCGAATCTTAAATATTCAGGAGACTTTCAGACACAAATTTTCTAAGAAAGAGACAGTAGTGATACCAACAATTGTGAGAAACATAGTGAATAGTGACCTAATTCATCTTTTTCAGGGACTTGATCTATATTTCAAATTTTTATGAATAGATCAAAATCCGCCAAGGGTAGAATTCATTCTCTCTATATATGGTATGTGTTCATAAAAGGTGGCAAACAGGGCAACGAAATATTACCTTCACCATAAGGTATACTGTGTTGATTAACGTATCAAAGGGTGTATCATACTAACCATAGAATACGCAACGACTAAATACGAGCGGGAAATTAGCACATTGCTTCTTTAACCCTCTGCAGTGCACGCATCATATTCTCATAGCAAATAGTCATCCATGGTTCTGAGGATGGATTGAATCAGGGCAGCATCAATGTGGATTCCCTAACACGGCGATTACAGGCATGAGTCGTCTCATCTGCCCGCACAATAGTGAGTTTAGGAAGCACTTGATTAAATCCTAAAATCTTCTTTGATCGCATGCATTGTAGCACTTGCAGAGAGGACAACACCTGGAACCCCAGCCCCTGGATGAGTTCCAGCGCCGACTAGATATAGGCCTTCTATATCTTCACTTCGATTGTGAGGACGAAACCAAGCCGTTTGAGTTATTCGCGGTTCAATTCCAAAAGCATTCCCCGAAGTGGAATTGTACTCAGATTCAAACTCATTCGGTGTGAAGATATGCTGAACCTCAATGGAAGATCGCAAATCTTCTAATCCCCATTTTTCAAGTGCATTGATGACACGGTCGCTCATTAATTCTGCAGTATCTCCCCAATCTGTATCAGAGCGTAAGTTCGGCACTGGGACTAAGATATAGATACTCTCGCCCCCTGACGGCGCCATAGACGGCTCGGTTCGGCTCGGAACATGTAGATACATACTGAAATCATCTGCCAGTATCTTACGATCAAAAATATCCTGAACCAAACCCTTATAGCGAGGGCCTAATATGATGGTGTGATGCGAAAGCTTTGGATATTTCTTTTTGACACCGAGATACATGAGAAAACAGCTCATTGATTGTTGAATCCGCTTTAACCGAGAGTCCGTCCAGCGTTGACGTTTGACTTTTCCAAGTAACTTCCCGTAGGTATGTCCAACATCCGCATTACTCACCACTATGTCTGCGTTAAGTGTGAATTGGACATTATCTTTTCTATCAATGACCTGAACGCCCGTAGCTCTCGGACGAGAAGAACTTGTACCAGTCACTTCAATGCGTAGGGCCGATGTATGGAGGCGAATCTCTCCGCCAATATCTTGAAAAAGCTGCCCTAAGCCTTTCACAAGGCTAAACATGCCGCCGTTGGCATACCAGACACCACCCTCTTTTTCTAGGAAAGGAATCATTAGGAAGATTGATGGCGCTCGAAATGGATTACCACCTAAAAAGAGTGGATGAAAAGAATAAAGAAAATGATGCCTCCAGTTACGAAAATATTGTTGAACAAACTGTGATACTGGCATCCATGCTCCAAGGCTGACCACACGCGGGATAAAGCCAATCATTTTCCCTAATGAATCAAAAGGGCGTGCTCCGAGGCCTTCTGTGATGACAGCATCATAAATTGGGGCAAGCTTGGTGAAGAAAGGTTCAAGCCGATCCGCGTCACGTTGATCAAACCGTGCCATTGAGGCCTTCATTTGCTCAAGATCCGAACGATAGTCTATATAGGTATTATCATGAAACCAAACCCTGTAAAACGGATCAAGAGGCATCAGAGAAACATAGTCATCCAATCGTTTTCCAGCCGTATGAAAAATATCTTCCAACAGAGGAGGAGCAGTGATTAAACTTGGGCCAGTGTCAAATGTATAGCCTGAGTCAATGATTTGACCAGCCCTTCCACCGAGCTGTCCGCGTTGCTCAATTAGTGTAGTTGAGATTCCTGCTGCCTGCAGCCGGACAGCAGCGGTAAGGCCTCCAAAACCGCTACCAATCACAACAGCACGGTATTGAGTCGCTAGGGTAGTATTTGATTTATGAAGCACTTTCTAAGATGTTTGATTGATTAATGTTTTGCGAAACACGCCGAAGTTGATTAATTCCTTTACGCGCCAACAGGATTTTTTTCATTGAGGATGTATGAGCACGACAGGACAGATTGTTGTAGTTATTCGCACGAACCTCATCGTGAATACCACGATAAACACGCGCAGCAACGGCAATTGCATGGCGTAGCCGGCGAGGCAAATAAGGAATGCCTTCATAGGCTCTATCATAGGCCGAATTTGCCTCAATCATCATTTGTTCAAGGAGCAATATGTAATCCGTTGATACATCGCCAGTTTTCGTAGTATCCACTTGTATATCTCTGAGGGATTCGGGCGTAATATTGTGGGTAGCCATCAGATCTGCTGGGAGATAAATTCTTCCCATATCTAAATCCTCACCGACATCACGAATAATATTAGTCAATTGCATGGCATGGCCTAAATCATGAGCCCGCTCTAAGACCCAGGATTCTCTAACTCCAAATGCTTGAGTGATCCAATCACCCACAACCGATGCCACGCGATAAGTATAGACCCTTAACTCTGCCATTGAGGCATAGGTGAGAGGCTCAACATCCATACGCATCCCTTCAATGAGTTCAGCAATCAGAGAGTAGGGGATATCCATGTTTGCCATCTTAGACATGACTACATCAGCAACTTGAATACCTGTGCAATGCCCTTGATAAGCAGAATACGCAATCTGATCCCATTCATTCAAGATTTCATAGGATTGCGCTGTGGAGTCGTTCTCTTTGTCTGCCAAGTTATCTGTAAAACGACAGAACAAATATATTTCAGTGATCAGTAACCGCTCCTCAAATGGAAAAAGTCTGGAGGCAAAAGAAAAGCTTCGGCTATTTCTCTGAAAGAAGCTTCCCCACTCAGATGTGTGTCCAAGTTTTTGAGCTCGCATCGCGATCTGTGCAGCGGCTGATGATTGCCCTGATTTAGGCAGTGGAGGAAGGGTTTTACAGGTTCCATTGGTATGAGAAGCGAGAGCACACCGGTCAATCCATTTTTCAATAATCTCAATCATGATGGGTTGCGCGTCCAAATCACGAACTTGATTAATGAGCGCATCTCCACGCTGCATAACATGATCTAACGCTATTTCAGCCATAGATTTATGATTTTCTGATCTAAAAAATTCGGTGATCGCTTGGTTAGGAGGTTGATCAAACCATTCATTGCCGTATGAACCTAATACAAATGTCCATATGTGATTATTAAAATCTTGCAGTTTAGGCTTGCCAGTTTGGCCGCTAGGACAGTAGTCAAGAAAATCATCTACTAATTGATATAAGATCCCAAGATCAATACCAACTTTTTGTAACTGCTCTGGAGAATGATTAGAATCTCCACTCCAACTTGACAGTGCTGCTGCGATTCCGAACAGTTGACCGCTCTTCATGCGAACAACCTGCTCGTACTGATCAAGATGATTTTTGACTGGATCCTGAGAATTCTGAATGGTTTCTCCACGAACCATCGTCTCTATAGCTTCAATAAATTCAATTAAAAAATCATCACATTCAGTCAACGCAGCCATCCGATAGGCACCAGTGAGATAGAGATCTCCAACTAGGACTGAGGCGCCGATTCCTTTCTTTGCGAGAAGTGTGGCTTCATTGCGACGTTGTAATCCTCCATCAAACACATCATCGTGATAGATAGAGGCTTCATGAACCATCTGAATCGCTAGACATCCATGCCAAAATCGGTCATCAAGCAAGTCCTGGCGGCCGGGGTTCACAAAAGAAAGTGCCGTAATGGGACGCAGCAACTTTCCGGAGATCTTTGGAATGGTCATACCCAGATTCTCTGCTACAGCAACGCTGCTTGAGAGTCCCGCTTTCACATGCTCAATAACCGTCATAGAATCTATTGAGTCGTAACGATTTTGCTTTTTTGAGAAAGCACAACTCTAAGCCCCACAATAACCACAAATGTCAGAATGACGGCCAGCCAGTAGCCTGCCAAAAGTGTCATTCCCAATGAAAGTAAGATCACCGTGAAGTAATAAAATTCCATGATGGGTGGATGGATTTGATCTGCCATCTTTCCCGCACCTGAATAATGGAATCCAGCCATGATCAATAGACCTGTTCCAAACCATCCTAATAAATTCACAAGTGGCATTCCGTAATACGGGCCATGATTGTCCCAAACCCAGTAGTTCGTGAGCTCACTCATTGCAGGATCCAGTGTCAAGTCCCACACGGTTAGCAGAAATGCTCCAATCACCCACTGTAAATAGGTATTCGTTGATATTTTTCGCGCTAGAACATAAGAGGGGAATGCCATCAAGAACCAGCTGATAGGGATTAATGCTGGAACCAAGTTTGTGATTTTATACCCCATGAGCGACGTGTATTCATAACCGCTGAATGGGAATCCTGTCTTTGTCCCCAGAAGCTCCATTCCCAGAGAAATAATTGACGCAATGATCAGTGGAGATAACCATCGGAGTTTAATCCTTGGCGTCAATAGAAGTCCAAGTACAATCAATGCAAGAATCACATGTCCTCGTGAGAAAATGATAAACGCGTATCCATAGAATCCGGCAGCATCTGGATACATAGTCAACAGACTTGGATTCAGCCCAAAGGTGCCGAATCCAGCAAGAACAGTAATTGTGAAAAGCCAAAGTAGAGTTAAGCCTGACCAGTCAACGATGGTGAAGGCCGAACGAGACTTAGACATAGAGAAGGGCGTAACTAATACGATTAATTATCCTATTGATCCTGAAGTATTGAGCAAGTTCAAGTTGTACAAACAGAGTTTATTTTTGAAAAACGTGATTACCAAAATAATTCATGCATGTTCCAAATTAAGAGTGTATGATGCCGACATTGATTCGCAGTTTCCTTTGAATGATCAATCTGTAATCTTGATGAAACAGGTTTCAATCATGTTAAGCATTAATCAATAGATAGTATAAATTAAATACGATGAACTACCGTACGGGCCACATTACTGGCTGCTTTTGGATTGAAAGATACCCAATAGTCGGGATTCAAGATCTATCATCAAACCCAACAGCGCAGATCACACTGAACGCCATGTTCATACATCTATGAAAACTACAATCCATGTTTGCAAAGCAGGAGGCTTTTGACGTTATCCAATGGAGGTTTGATCAACCCAATCAAGCCTAATATTAGTTGACCACAATCTCAATTTCCTTAAACATATGGAGAGGATTGATTCACTTGACCAGCCCCCAGACTACTTCAAGATCAGAGAAGTGTTGGACTTTTTGCAGAATAATTTTATCAATTTGAGCGATGAATCACAAATGATTATCATCAAAAATCTCACGCATCGGTCTGATTTCTGTAAGAATGAATCTCATCAGAGTAATTAGAATTCATGAGACTTTCGGCAATCACTCGCGGCACAAAGGGACGAATATCTCCATTCCAACTTAGAATCTCACGAACAAGAGATGAACTCGTAAATGCATGGGCCGCAGAAGTATGGAAAAATACAGTATCAAGCGTGGGAAGCATCATACGATTGGTGTGTGCCATCTGTGACTCATAATCTAAATCACGAGAGCTTCTCAGTCCTCGCACGAGCGCACAAGCTCCCAAATTTTTTGCATGATCTACAATTAAGCCCTGAAAGCTGATCACTCGGATACCATCTATATGAGTCGTTGCTTCCTTGATGAGCTCAACTCGAGTATTGACACTCAATAGCGTTGATTTTTCTGGGTGAGCGGCTACGATGATGGCTAATTCGTCAAACACATTCAGTGCACGCTCTGCAATGTCTAAGTGCCCCAGCGTGAAAGGATCAAACGTTCCAGGATAAATTGCCAGTTTCATGAAATTAATCTATAAATATACTTACATGGGTGCGACCATATCCCCTTGATGTATTCAGTGATGGGTGACCAGAGAATTTAATTCGGGAATCGTGTTCAACGACAAACAGCCCCCCAGGCGATAGACACCGTAATGCCAAATCTGGTAAATCTGGTAATGCTTCAATCTCATAGGGGGGATCAGCGAGGATTAAATTCATTGGTGGTCCTTGATAGCATTTCAAAAAAGTTATGGCATCTGCACATAAATACTGACATTTGTGTGACAGATTAAGATGTTCAGCATTTTTGCGAGCAGCATTGACAGCGCGGCGATCAGACTCCACAAGGATGGCAGAGTTAGCACCACGACTCATTCCCTCAAATGCGAGTGCACCAGTCCCAGAAAATAAATCCATTAAGTTTGCATCACGAAGTGACATCCTAGATTCCACTAAGGCATATAGTGCTTCCCGAACCCGATCTGTAGTCGGTCGTGTGGTTAGATTTTTTGGGCGCAGTATTTTTTGACCACGCAAACTACCCGCTATAATACGCATTTGATAAGTGAGTCAATGGAACGCATCATATAGTCCTTACAGGCGTAGGATTCAAAAACGATAATTTAATGCGCATATTTTTAACAGGGGGAACGGGTTTTGTTGGCCACTACGTATTAAACGAACTGATTTCACATGGGTACCAAGTTCGGGCTTTACTGAGACGCGGTGGTGCCCCAGAAGGATTTGAAAGAAAAGAGATTGAAATCGTTCGCGGTGATATCAATGATCCACTGGAGAAATTTCTGGAGGATGTTGACGGGATCATCCATTTAGTGGGTATCATTAAAGAAATTCCATCTGAAAAAGTAACCTTTGAGGCACTTCATACTAATGCAACGCAAAATGTAGTACGCGCCGCTAAGGCATCGGGTGTAAAGAATCTGGTCTTTGTTAGCGCCAATGGTGCGTCACAGCATGGAGAAACAGAGTATCAAACCACCAAATGGGTTGCAGAGGAGGCGGTTCGTAATTCTGGACTTCCTCATTGGTGTATTCTACGGCCTGGTTTGATTTTTGGGGACCCACAGATGGAGCGGGAGGAATTTTGTACAGTGGTAACCAATACTCTGATTCGTCCATTTCCTGTTCTTCCTATTTTCGGAAGTGGGCGCTATCAGTTACAACCCGTTTCTGTCAACGAAGTCGCCGAGGCCACCGTTCAGGCTTTGACACTTCCTGAAGTCTCTCAACAGACGATTCCTATCGTAGGTCGTCAAAGGTTTTCTTACATAGACCTTTTAGATATCGTGACTAAGTCTGCGGGGATCAAGCCAAAGCCCAAAATTAAACTTCCTCTACCGATTGTGCGGACGAGTCTTCGCTTCGCCGGGAATTTATTACCGATCACTCCTGTTCAATTTTCCATGCTCATTGCAGGTAATGTGGCAGATGCCTCAGAGTTTTATGATGTATTTCAGGTAACTGAGCGTCCTTTCAACGAAGACAACTTGGACTATTTGCGACGCAGGTAAGATGCATCTGCCTCGCACGATTTTGTTTTGTGTACTACTGTCAAGTGGCTCCATTGCACATGCACAGACCTCTGCAGATAGTGTTCAGTCATTACGTGCAGATGTGGATCTACCCGATGATGACCTGTTAACGGCAGAGCATGACATTACCAGCGCACTCTCTGAAATCCCCGGAAGTTTTGTATATGATTTCAATGCGTTCGCATGGCCTAACGCATGGAGCATATATGGGCTTGCTCCCCACGCGGTGCAACTTAATTTTGGTCCAATTCCATTTGATGATCTTTTGACCGGCCGCCCCCGTTATGATCTGCTTCCGACTGCACTTCTAAGAAACCCAGAAACAAATTCTGCATTACCTCAATCAATTCTGGGAATTCAGTCAGAACTTCGGACGGTCAATGCTGAAAAGCCCCATACTCAGCTGCATTATCAGGCTGGGGATCATAGTTTGCAACGAGTAACAGCCTTACATGCACAGCAAAGGGGGAGCCCATTCAATCAACCTGGTCATTTTCAGGGGCTATTTGGTTACGCTGGGGCTTCTGATGCAGGTGATTACCCTGGAAGTCGTTTACAGAGGCTACGGCAGGTTCTTTTTAGAACACGCTATCAAAGAGTTTCATGGTCATTGGAGTTGTTGTATTTACATAATCAGCGTAGGCTTGGAGCACACAGCGGTGTCATAGGAGGTGGTGATCAACGATACAATCGCCTCATTGCTCAGGTGGTCGGCAGAGATCATACCCGACGGACTGTTCGGAATGATTTATTAGGGACTGTCAAAACACGATATATTACAGCATCGGCATATCTTTCTACTCAAACTCTAAGCTATATTCAAACCGGCGGGCTCTACAGAAGAATAGGGCTATCTCTTCTGAGAGACATGAGATTTCGAAATCATCAACTGAGTGCCCAAATGGATGGCTATTGGCAACAATTCCTTAGGGGCAATGCCCTCGCTCAGAAACGTGAGGTCTCATTGTTCATGGGCAACGTCAGTGACTCCCTCAACTTTCATACAGGCTTTATTTTTGCCCAGGCTGGGTTTGAGAGTCGTAATGGGAACAATTGGTCTCCCCGAGGACGATTACGCGGTGAAGTCACATTTAATCGCCTGACTCCTTACATAGAAATCGCTTATGATGGATCACTTAAGTCCCCCCTTGGATGGGGAACTTATTTACGATCAGTTTCAGATACAACTGGAAGTATTTTACAATCAAATTCTGGAATCACATTTCATAGTGGACAATTATCAGTAGGGTCATATGGATTTTTGACCGTGGCTGAGAATGTGCATGATTACATGGAGATTGTTCCAGATTCAGTGAGCGTCATGTTTGATTCATTCACAGCATCGGGGGCGGGGTTATGGATGAAGATTAGGCCAGATACCCATCAAGGATTCTATTTTGGCTTGAATTCGGGGTTAACTCAAACTGGAAGAACACGATATAATTCAGAGCTCGTTCTCCCCAAGTGGGCACTGTCAGGTCATTTAGGATTTCGCGCGGTGTTATTCAAAAGGGATTTACACCTTGATATTTCATTGCGAGGGCGATGGTGGAGTGCCATGACGGGTAGGACATTACATGCACCTACAGGGTTGTTAGTCTTACCTTCTGATCAAAGACAATTTATTGAAGAATCCCATATCTTAGACGTAGCAGTCAAAGGCAACATTCGTGGTGCAAGCATTTATGTCGTTTATGAAAATTTAACCAGCGGTACAGGTCTCATGGCTGGCAATGAGCTGGTTGCTGACTATCCACTTCCTGCGGGGCAGTTGCGTTTTGGTGTGTTCTGGACGATCAATAATTGATCAATCACCTCGTGATAAATTACCTGTGGGCTTCAATCCATATTATTTACCGTAGGAATCTAAATGCGACCAGATTGTGTTAAGGAATCAATCAAATCTCTCTCTCATGCGCTATTGTTTAATCATTCTTTGCTTCATTACGATGCAGTGTGTTAATGCACAATCCAGAATCATTTTTCTGGGTGATTCAACAACAGAGGCTGGAGTCACTTCAGATGGTTATGTAACCCTCGTGTCTGATTCGCTTAAGGTTCTTGACCCTGACATCAATGTTATAGGAGCTGGAGTAAGTGGTAATAAGGTGCCCGATCTTTTAGCGCGACTAAATGATGACGTTTTATCATTAGATCCAACCCATGTCGTAATCTATATTGGGATCAATGATGTTTGGCATCATTACGAATTTGACCATACCACGGGTACAGAGCCTGACATATTTAAGGAAGGTCTAGAACAGCTAGTCGATCAGATTAGCTTGTCTGGGGCTACTGTACTCCAAGTGTGATCGGAGAGGACACCGAGAGTGACTCGCCTGTAAATTTACGTCTGAAAGAATACGCACAGATTACGCGTCATGTGGCTAAGAACAAAGAGGTTCATCTCTGCGATTTATGAAAATCTATTGAGATCTATCTCTCGCAGCATAGGGACAAATCTACCGAAAGGATTTTAACCACAGATGGCGTACACCTCAATCAGAATGGTAATCGTTTTGTAGCAGATTTTATGATTAAAGAGCTCCAGAAAGTACTCAAATATTAATTGGCATATGCGATGGTTAGGGGCCCTTCCGGTAGCACCGCAATCGGGGCATCAGTCCGACTTAGTCGTGCCAACTCCTTATCAATTGTAGTTCTAATGTCGCGAATTGGCGTTAAGTGGGCTCGTTTGACTAATTGCGGATCAAGTTCGCTCATCAGACTGACGCGACATGTTTGTAGAATTTGCAGTAATTTTTGTGTTTGCCATTGATCTGCTTCCATAAAATCAGGATCTTGAATGGATGCCCACGCTTGATCTGGACTCTTCCAACGCAGGAGTTGATCCTTAAATGCCCCATGTTCAGGAAATCCATCATTACATCTGGATGCAGCAATGATTAGGCCATCTTTTTTTGTAATTGAGTGAGCAGCAGACATCCCTTTAACGCTTTGGTATAGATTCAAATCTAACGGATATCCACTGTTAGTAGTAACGACAATTGGGAATGGCTCAGGCACTTGTATCATTGCTGTTTCTTTAGAAAAAATACAGCCGGCCTGATGGGCAGATACAACGTCTCCACAGAAGAATCCCGTAATATTACGGTCTGAGTTGAGAGTCACATTGATCAGAAAGTCTACTGATAGTAATCTTCCAGCTGAGCGGATATGATTCTGTGTAGGATTATTTTCGAGCGTTCCCCATGTACTATTGGGGTGGGCAATATTTTCAAATCCATGATAGGATTGTATGGCATTGATGTCTGTAATCCCTGGAAAGACGGCCTTATATCCCCCACTAAACCCAGCCATAAAATGGGGTTCAATGAATCCCATCAGGATTCGGCGATCTGAGAGAACATAATTTGAGGCATACGAGACATCATAGCCATAAGGGCTTTGTCCTACTTGGAGCAGAGAATCTGGATTTTGGGCATCATGATTGACAATCTGATATTTGGCAACGATCTCAGGACCAACCATACGACATAGTTCGTCATGCGTATTGGCGCGATGTGCACCTGTTCCGACAATGATTGTCACATTTTCAGGGTTCATTCCACCAAGTTCATCAAAAAGCCATGGTAATATACGGTCACTCGGCAGTGCACGTGTTATATCTGGAATGACAATGGCGAGTGTTTCGTCAGGTGAAACGACTTCTCTTAAAGGAGGGCAATTGTATGGATGTCTAACTGACTCAATGAATGAAGCATGCTCATCAGATAAGCCATCAAGATAATGCGGTCTGAGAACCGTGGCATTGAGGCCATCAAGATTGAGCAAAAGGCCCTCTTTTCCGTAATCCAATTTAACAACAGTAGATTCTGAACTCATTCACAATAATCAATTAGAGATTGCTCACATTCCAAATATAGTAAACATTTCAAGAGTCACAGGTGACAAAGATTCACCCGTAACCAAGAGCGATATCAAAACATTCACTCCATATATCTGGTTCAATGAAATTCTGTGCTCCAAAATGTATAGAGTACTTCACGATGCCAACCAATCTTTGGCCTGGCTGGGTTTCTGCACTATGTGAGAATCACAAGTTCCTCTAAGATTTAGATTGATTTCAGCAGACTCATAAGCAGATCACACAACATTGCAGGATAATCATCCTCCTACTCTTGCGTATATCAGATTGGAAGATAACTAGTGTAACACCAAAACATGAAATTTTCCATCTGTATAGCGGAGCGTATCAACACACATCTGATGCTATGCTTGAATCCTGAAAATATCTACCAATGAGCGTCATGGCAAATGTACCATGAATCATGCATGTACAAGGTTCATAAGCCCAAATCTAGTGAATAATATGGAATTAAACCAAAACGCATGAATGGAAATGTACAAGAGGTCTAAACTGCTGGAAGAGGGTATGGAAAATTCGAGATCTTTCAAATTGTCATTCTCGTTTCTGTGATGTTTGAACCTACAATGTACATCTCAGATAGAATCCTGTTCTTTATCAATAACGTTGATAGATCAATCATTCAGGCGGAACGTTTTGCTAGAAATGTGGTAAGCAGTGATATAGCAGATTCATGGATTCATCAGGGTGACCAAATCTTTTTCTGCGGATATTTTTTCAACAAAAAATCATTAATTGACCGCCACTTAAATTCTATAATCAAAGAGACCCTCCTCATCAATAAAGTCAGAATCATAAATTAGGAGATTGTAGTCTTAGGCAATGCGATCATACAGAAAAGTGACACATATGAGTGAACCATCAGATGATTTAATGGCAATCCAGAGTCAATCCATACCTGCACCAAAAGGACGAGCTACATCTACAAACCCACCCACCAGATTTGATCCTGTGCAGATAGAATTGGATCTAGATGCCCTGGATCCAAATGACTTGAGGCAGTCGCATACCAAATTCTTTGAAGATACTTCGAGATCAATTCTTGTCAGGAATGATTCCCCTGATATCGGATATATGTGGGGACTTAATCCATATCGTGGATGTGAACACGGGTGTATTTACTGCTATGCACGCCCGAGTCACGAGTATTTAGGCTGGAGTTCTGGGCTTGATTTTGAAACAAAAATTTTGATCAAAAGAAATGCATCTGAATTATTGAGGCGGGAGCTAAGAAAGCCCTCATGGAAACCTGCCGTGATTTCACTTTCAGGCAATACCGATCCATACCAGCCTGTAGAGCGACATCTTGAAATCACACGTAACTGTCTAAAAGCTTTGTCAGATCATCGAAATCCAATAGGGATCATTACGAAGAATCACCTTGTGACCCGAGATATAGATATTTTGAAGCCGATGGCAGAACTTGGGCTAGTTCATGTCATGGTTTCAATTACAAGTCTACGTAATGAAATTGCTCGCGCCATGGAACCACGTACTAGTAGTCCGGATCGTCGATTAGATGCGATTGAAAAACTCTCCCAAGCTGGTATACCGACTGGCGTTATGGTTGCGCCCGTTGTTCCAGCATTGACCGATGAAGAGCTACCTGCAATCATTGATGCTGCAGCAGACCGCGGTGCGATTCGGGCAGGGTATATACTACTTCGATTGCCAGGAGCGGTCGCACCGCTTTTTGAGGACTGGTTAGATCGTGTCATGCCAGAGCGCAAGAATAAAATAATTAATAGAATCAAGGAGGTGCGTTCTGGTCAACTTAATGATTCACGATTTGGACACCGTATGCGTGGCGAGGGGATATGGGCAGAGACGCTAATGCAACTCTTTGAAGTGACATGTAAGCGTCATAAACTCAATCAACTCAGCCAGCCCTTGCGGACAGACCAATTTATTCGCAATCCATCAAATCAACTTAGTTTATTTGACTAAAATGTTGAGCATTAGCGAATGGTAACTTGACTTCTCAGTAGATAGGATTAACAATGCCACCCAGACCTACTCCTATGTTGAACAATCATGATTGGAGAATTTAGTGAGTGTATTGGCTTAAACAACAAGTAGATCTGCCCGAATATCAGCTCAACGAAAATGATGGACATTGCTACATTAATGACCAACTCATATCTAGCGATTCTGACAAGATTTCTCCAAAGTTATACAAAAGTGATAGAAAATGATTATATTTAATATATATTCACATAATATTATTATTTATCATGCCAAGACCATTAACTGCGAAACAACAAGCTGTGCTTAACTTTATTATCAACTATGATCAAGAGAAATCTGGATGGCCAACCTATGAAGATTTTCGAGAAAAATTTGGATTCAAGTCATCAAATAGTATCACACAGAATCTAAAGGCTCTCGTCAAAAAAGGACATTTGATTCATGCTGAAGGGGGCTACCAGCTCAAACATGAAAAAAGGCAGCTCGCTTTGGGAATTCCTATTCGCGGCGAAATTTCTGCTGGTACACTACAGGAAGCAGTAGAATCTAACCTTGGAGAGATTACGATGGAAACGGTTTTTCCTAACATAGACCGAATTTTTGCAGTTCGTGTTCGGGGTGAGTCTATGATCGGTGCTGAAATTCACGATGGCGATTACGTACTATTAGTGGATGATGATATCCCTGATGGGGGTATTGGTGCAATTCTTTACAATGGTGAGACATCGCTTAAAAGAGTCTATATGGATCATAAAGGACTTCGATTAGAGCCAATGAATTCTGATTACGAAGAGATTAGGATTTCACCTGATATATTTGAGGAAGTCAGCATTCTGGGACGTTATATTGGACATGTCAATAAAAATGGCATTACGAAATCATCAGGAGCGTGTCAGTTCCCAACCCGCTCATATTCACCCTTCACTCGGCCAAGTTGATTTCAATTATCATCGTAGTGTATTCAGTCTGTACACCTGGACGACCACATGATAGCACAAATGTAAGAGGAGAACTTCCAGTGCACTCAAAAATCAATCGTTACTTTTATGGGAGTCTGGCTTTTTCTGTAAAAAAGTCATGATTTTTAGAATCTGAGACTTGATCTAGTCGGCCATAATGGAAGTAAGTTACATCTACAAGTTTGTATTAATCCACATATGTTTTCTTGATCATCATTTTGTTTCTTGTAGTGATTCATGTCCACAAATTGATCCAATTTGAGTAACAGTTTAAGTGCTACTTCTAGAGCAAGGATCGCTGGTCTGGGCATGAAAAACACAGAATTCAGATTAATTTGGACTGAATTAATGTCTAATCTGTTCATTGATCAAGATACACATGAGTTAAATCGGGTTTCATCCCATTCCCCTTTATGAGTTCAAGCCAATGATGGCTCATCATCCTGACGCAGTAGGCGTTCTAAATGCAAATCCCAACAGAATCTCCAAATTGGATAGCATTCTCGTGAGGGAGAATTAATTGGGGAGTTCAATGATTTTCTCTATTCTATGATTAGGGAGGTCCTCGCATATTTGAGATTTCTGGATTATCTGAATGTATCAGGCTAATACCGAAGCCAGGCCCACTGAACTGGTGATCGTAGCTGCCTCGCAGGTTTAACTTGAACGAAGTTGATAGCCAGATGGCATAGTTGGCATGTGCATCAATGATCCACCGATCGGGCTGTCTGGCATGGAGGTGACGGGCATGTAGGCTCTGATTCTGAAAGAGTTGATGGGTGGATCGTGGCTGGCTACCCCATCGTGGTGCGATTTCAAATGAAAATCCTTGGTGCTTGCGTCGCTCCCCAAAGGTGAGTGTAAGTGCGATCCCGCGTTCATTGTAGCCGTCTACAGAATGATAGGCAAGAGTTCGTGCCTGAGCATCAAGGCGTATCATGTGAAGCGCAGTCTGAAATCCTCCAGAGATCTCTATGCCACTGCCTGTTTGGCCTGCCCCGCCGTCATGCCAGCCATGTACGGTTCCAAATGTTTTCAGTTTAGCACTTCCAAGGTGCATGGGGAGGGCTAAATCTACACCGATTCTCACTTGGTTTACAACAACACTATGATCATCAATGCTTTCTCGCCAGATCCCTGTATCCGCATCTTTTAATGATCGGTTGTTGGCAACAGTTTCAGTATTTAGTCTTGCCAAACCAGCATCCCCAAGAATGGCGAATCCAAGCTTGTTTACCGCACCGAGTCGCTTTTTAAATTCAATGAGACCGAGTTGAAGACTTGATGGACTCATGCCAGTTTTTCCTGTATTCCGCCTGTTATGTGCATCTCCTCTTCCAGCGCCAACCGATGTCCAAATTGATATGGATCTACCAGACCATCGTGCATATGGGTAGACACTAATCATGGATTGCGTCAGTCTTCCACCTGAAGTGGACACAATCCAGTCCCCCGCACTCCTGCTCCTTGAGAGTGCGATGCCCACCAACCATTGACTTCCTAAACGAGCATCTATTCCCAAGTATGCAGTTGACAAGATTCCATCAAAGCCTGAAGTATACCCGTAGATAGATGAGCTTCCCTCAAATCTCTGCATGTCTCCCTGCCCCCAGACAAACCAGCGCCTTCTTACTGTGCAGTGTTCATCCCGAGTCTCTCGGTCACCCCAACCGAGAAGAAACTCTGCAGGAGTGGATGATGTCCAATTTTGGATTCCAAGGGCTTGGAATGCGAGTTGCATTGATGGACCCTCAAATATTGAGAACTGTTTAGGATCTATATGTCCGCCTTCAATTTTTCTCGGCATGAGCGTTGACGACAGCATTTGGGTGGTGTTACGCCAAACCTGCAAGGGTAAAGTGGGAGCCTCCTCCCGTCTGAGTGGTACGTCTCGTCCCAGTATTTTAAGCCGAGATGCCAGACAGGTAGCAGATTCCATTTCGCGCCCCAAAGCCATGCGTAAGCTGGCTAAGTGGTTTCGTGCTGTGGATGACAGCATGTGCTCAACGATTGCGCGCTGAGTGCGATCACTTACATCTATTTCAAATCGCTGAATTGCGGTGAGCCCCACTGGATCGGATGCAATAATATCAACAGCCGCAGGACCATAGTTGACAGGAGTCACCATGAGAATTGTTTACGTCACTTCAAGCCGTACAATACTAAGATCAGATCGTGCGCTATAGGTGAGTACATCTCCGTCTACATCAAGGAAATGCTTGGATAGATCTATGCTTATTCCTTCTCCACCTTCATCAAGAGATTGATTTGGGATTGTACCAACTGCGATCGGTCCGTCATTGGCAGGAATTATCGTCACCTTTACCGATGCACGATTGGTCAACCCTTGCCCATCGGCTACAACGTAGTTGAATTCATCCGTGCCGTTGAAGTCTGATTTAGGCGAATAGATGACAAGTCCATCCGAATTGATCTCTAATGTCCCATGAGACGCTTGCTCTACAGATTGGACGCGCAGGATATCGTTGACTGGATCCGTATCATTGGCGAGTACATCAATGGTCACAGCCTGATCATTGAACGCCTCAGGCGCTTCATTCACATTGGTAATAGCAATCACTACCCCGTTTGGGCATCTGCCTGAAACTTGTCTTGTGCGCGTATCTGGAGGTCAAAGCGATTGGGCAAAACTTCAAAGCTTTCGCCTGATCCAATATATTGGATTATGCCCTCCTGAGAATCTATCTTAAAGCGTTGTTGCTCCCCAGAATCGAGAGCGTAGATCAAGGGGTCTTTGTCTGGGTCTGTGGCAAACTCGTCCAAGGGAAACAGGCGAAGTTTGCCCGTCTAAATTCTCAGAGAGTTCAAAAATATAGATGGATCTTTCAAATGCAGGAGATTGATGAAGACAGCGACAGTGACGGATGTTGATGTGGATTTTTCAGAAGTATCTGATACCTCAACTACAATTTCTACGCGGCCCGTATCAGTAGGCGATGGACTCATCCGCATTAACGAATACCCCTGATGCTGAACTCCAGACATAGGAGAGAAGATCGCATCAGTGTCGGTTGCACTTGCTTCAAGTCGGACCTTACTGTTGCGAGGGATTGTACACGGATCGCAGACGGCCGTAACCACAGGGAGTTCATTCACATCAATAACCTTGATCAGAACTCCTACTGAATCTTTTGCTCCAGACGGATCTTGAACACCAACGGTTAAGTCAATCTGATTGGGTTCAATTTCATAATTTTCCCCAGATCCAATATATTGAATCATACCGCGCTGACTATCAACAGCGAATCGTGTGTGATCTCCATATAGGATCTCGTAGTTTATCTTGTCCCCATCGGGATCCTTAGCCAACACTGTACCAAGTATCTGAGGACCGACGAGATTTTCGGGCACTTCAAAGCTATAAGTGGATGCATCTACCATAGGAGAGCGATTGAAGATCTCCACGGTAGCGGATCCTGATGCGGTTTTTACAGATGGATCTGATACCTCAACAACGATCTCTACGCGCCCCGTATCAGTTGGAGTTGTATAGTAGGTGACATATTCATTCGCATGAGTGAATATCCCGGTAGCTGCTTGCCATGCATAAGTGAGAGGGTCACCGTCTGGATCGGTAGCCATCGCTTCAAGGCAAACTCTGTTATCGCGGGGGGGATCTGCACGGATCACACAAGGCAGTGACCACAGGAAGTTCATTCATATCAATGACATTTATTACAACTTCTACCGAATTCATTCCTCTATACTTATCATAGGCATTAACCGTTAAGTCAAACTGATTCGGCTTCATTTCATAATCTTCGCCATGACCGATATATTTTACGATTCCGTCCGTTAGTCATAGATGGAACTTGTTAGGGTTCCCATCCACTATTTGGTATTCCAGAGCTTGACCCTCAGGATCAGTGGAGGTTATGGTGCCAAGATTAAACGGCCCTGCTTGATTCTCGGGTAGTTCAAAAATGTAACTGGCTTGTTCAAAATCGGGGTCTTGATTGAAGACCTCTACCTCTGTCTCGGCAGTTGCGGAACCCCCAGATCCATCCGATACCTCAATACTAATCGTTGGGATGCCGACTTCATTTGGGGCGATCCAGATCACAGAACTTCCATCAGTGGGCCCATTGAAACTTCCTTGGGTTGCACTCCAATCGTAGGTGAGTGGATCGCCATCAGGGTCTGTTGCTGTGGCTGTCAAGAGTATCTGGCCTTCAGGATTGACCCTGCAGGGGACACATGAGATTGTAACAGTTGGCGGCTGATTTGTTGGCAATGAATCATCGTCAATAATCGTACCTGTCCAGGTATTGATAGATGTAAAGGTTTCAAAAGATCCTGTATCGTCAATCCGACGATAAACGTTTCATCTTCCTCAACCTGAAGATCTTCAATAGTTTCTACTGTAAACGTTTGTGTCTCTCCTGCGGTGCCTGCAAAAGAAAGGGGAGCGACATTCTGTTTGTAGTCAGTTTCTTTGGTTGCAGTGCGATTCTGAAAATTCGGAGTCACCGATATTTTTTCAGGCATATGTTTTGTAGAGTGACGGTGAATGTGATCTCATCACCTTCGTTAGAAGTAGCATCTCCAATCGTCACTGATGGCTCAGCTACTTCCCAGACAGCAGTTTGAGACACGGGGGTTGGGGGACCAGTTTTAGTAGCATAGGTGGCGGAGTTAGCTGGAACAGTGATAATGACATCAGTATTTCCGTTCGGTGCAATATCCAGAGTATAGGTGCATGCATTCACAGGCGTGAATTTTTTCTTAGTTCCGCCGATGACTGTCACATCACCATTCACGAAACATGTGACGTCTCCGTTGAATGTGAACGTAGCTGTCAGTGGAGCAGTGGTACTGATCTTGTCGGGGATGCCGCTGATTGCAAGCGATAATCTCTCGTCATCTACGACTGTAACTACCCATCCACGAAGTGGTAGTGGTTGACTTGCACCCGGAGGCAGATGATTTGCACTTGCGACGATTTCAATCTTAGCAGAGGTGTCGCCTAACTCTTCATTATCCACAGCATTGATGGAATAGGAAATCACTTGGGCACCCTCGGCTTCAGGGTATCTTAATCTTTCGGGGGAAACGGTCACAATGGCAGGGTTGCTACTCCTCAAAAACACGTACACATCTCCGTTTCCAGGCCTTGGATTCATCCAGATGGAGCGGCGCTTGGATGTTCCTTCGATTAGATTAAGCGTTAAAGGCTCATCGTCAACAACTGCAACACCCCACTGATGCGTTATTCCTGTATATTCAACCGCACCTGAGGCAGAAAGATTGACCCTTGTTCTTCGTAATGACTCAATTGTTGTATTATCTATCCCACGAACCGAGACAATCTGTGGATCTCCGTAGGATTCAGGTGTGAACGTCAGAGTTGAGGGCGTGAGTGTTAAGAGATTTGGATCCTCAACGCTTAGGTTGATCTTCACATCCGTTGAAGGTCTTCATGTAAGCCAAACTTGATTATTGTATGTACCACTTTCTCCAACGCTGATGGAGCTATCAAAATTCCGAATTCCAAATAATTTATGTTATCTATGATTTCCGTATTTAGACTCAGCGTGACGGCATCATAGCCGCCTCCCGATGCACTGAAAAGAAGATTGAAGATCTCATTATCCTGATCTACATCCCAATCTTCCGTCAACAATATTCTTTGGGGGCGTGCATAGTTGTCAGGCGTAAACATCAAGGTTGTCTTATCAATGCTTACATCCACTGATTCATTACCTGTGATGTTCACGGTTACGGCTCCTGTTGGCTGTGAAGCTAATTTCACAGTGACCCGAAAGGTGCGTCCTTCTATGACAGATAAGGGGCTCCTCACATTTAATTCAATCGCAGGAGTTTGAGCCAGTGTTGATGAAGCATGGGTTCCTACAAGAAGAAACAGCGGAATCCAATGAAAAAAAGTCCTCAATACCTGCATGACGCGTTCATTGATAGTAGCCACTTACATGAAATGATTTTCTTGTGAGAATTGTGTAGCATTACAATCAGTGAACAACAGAACATAAGTTTTAACATTTGAGATGATCATACTTTCAAAAAATATGATCATTACCAGGAAGAACGTGAATAGTCACAGTATATCGTGTAGCAGGCAATACAAGGTATTGGTTCTAAATCAAAATCTTGGGTGAAAGTATAAATTCCCACAGTACAGAGAATGTGATCACGAATCTTATTGATCAAGGTTAAGACCCGCAACAGAAGAAGAAAATAGTAACCGGAGTATTTCAACTGTGTGTTTCCTTATCCAACGTTGGACGCATGAAGTTTTCCACCCATGGTTAACTTTGACAGGCGGGTTAACGTAGATGATGTAATGGTTTGTGTTGAATGCGCCCTTATCTGAATGCCCAGTAACGGCCAATATGGGAATCCCCGATGATCTACTGAAGTTGAATCGCGAAAGCTATGATAGAGGCTCTCTAAAATAGAAATCGCAAAAAAATGGGGGGGGGCGGAATGGATGATCCCCTATGGATGCAGCAACTCCAGTATCTGGCAATATAAATAAATATGTGACACTGAGGGGGAAAGGCATGGTTATTTGGTGCTATTTTAGACTAAAAGTTTCTAAATAACTCACCGGCTCCGCTGGTCATCTCTCGCTCGGAGTGTCTAAATGGGAGTGATGTAGTTTTCGGGTCAAGTACAGCCACAAATGTACAACATTTTCTTAAACCTGTGAAATAATGTCTCTCATATCAATATGAAAAACGAAATGTTGACACACGGATAGGGTATCGTAAATTGACCATTTTCTGGAAGACTGGATGTGTATCATCATCGCAGTGGACGACATGAAAATGATAAATAGCCGAGTGATTAACATAAATGTCCGTAATAAAGTTGATCAGTGAGTAGTTTTCGATGTCTGGATATAATTGAAAACAGTTGAGTTAATCTAGTGCGCATGACTAATGATATCAGAGAGTTGGACTGGATTTTGATTCCTACAGGTTTCTATGTACAAATTGATCAGTCATTGATCTTTATGCAATATCTATAATGGAATGGAAGTGCAAATTCGTGATATACCACCCGCGCATTGTACTGATTAGATGTGCTTCACTTTATGGTATTCATGGCTCTGATTCATTACCATTGATGGCCAAGAGCACGAGTCAGAAACTTCATGTATTCAGATCCAAACCGATAGGTATCTGCTAATTTACTAGGAAAATCATTGGCCGTAACAAATTCCTCTGAGAGTGGGCATGAGGCGACGAAATGCTTGCACTTCAAATCTTCAATCAGCGGGTGATTCGGGTCAAATCCCTTAGGGGCACGCTTGAGTTTCTGATGCTCATACTCTCCTGAGAACACGTCTATAAAATCATTATCCCGTGAAACTCTGATCCACTCATCAGACATTTTTACAATTTGCTGGCGAATGGTCAATAACTCTCTACTGCCAGGTGCCCAAATTCCAATGGCTGCAAAAACTTCCTCGGGGGCTAAATGTAGATAAAAACCAGGAGCGTGCGCATCTTTACCTGCTGAATGTCTAAAGTGAATGCCAGCAGCCTCTTTATACGGTCGTTTGTCCTTTGAGAACCGAACATCGCGATGAATACGAAACAGGGATCCACCAACTTTTGGAACTGCTAAAAAATGCGGGCTTATACCATAGAGATGACCAGAGAAATCACGAATAAAATTGAGCAATGGATCCTTTACATCCCGCTCATAACGATGCCGGTTTTCATTGAACCATTCGCGATTATTATTTGCGGAGAGGTCACGAAAGAAAACAAAGAGTGCAGAAGGAATCATACTGCAGCATAAACAACGAGAATAAAATTTGATCAACTATCACAGAAAGTGCCCTGAATTTTACAGATCCAATACAGCGTAAGTCATCAACTGATCTAAACGGAGTGTGCTTCATTACAAGTCTTCACCAACTGCGACGATATCGTAGGACTCAAATATGAGATTGATATCATTGATGACGCGGCGGCGAATTCCAGACTTTAGAAATGGGATTTTGCTACGTGTACCAGTGACGAACACTCTGTATGGGTGAATGAGAAGGCGGACATGCTTTGGGCCAATAGGAACGACTTCCATATACACCACAACCTTATAGATTAACCAGTTTCGTATCTCTCGATTTGCAGTCGTTACAGAATTCTCTGAGGGCGAAATTGCAATCTCCCATCCCGCTTCTTGAAGGGCTAACTTAATTTGATTCTGCGGTATAGTGTCAACTAAATTGTACTTATAATCCACATAGAGTGGATGCAGGGCAGGAGAGCACCCGAGTCCTGATAGAATCAGAATACAGGCAATGTATGTGTGAATTGAGTTATGCCTCAACGAGAGCGGGGGAGTCTTTAAAGGTACAATTCAGATAATTGACCATTAACTTATTGAATATTTCGGGATGTTCCATCATTGGAGCATGCCCACAGTTTTTAATGAGGTGCAGCTCTGCATTGGGAAGAAGTTTTTGAAATTCATAACCAACGTCAATTGGGGTGATCTGATCTTCAAGCCCCCAGATGAGAAACGCTGGCATGTCAAGATTCTGTAACTCACCTACGATGAGGTCAGTCATAGAGCTTCTAGAAGCCCTTAAAAAACGTAGCGCTTGAGATCGATTCGTTGAAATCTCGCAGATTCGATCAACCAAGTCATCATTGACCATTTTAGGGTCATAGAACGTCATTTCTGCCTTTAAGCGAATAAAATCACGGTCACTACGTCTAAAGGTGGTTTTACCAAGCTCCATCTCATAAATTCCCGATGAGCCCGATAGGAGTAAGCCGATCACAGAGTCTAGATTCTGGCTTGCGTATCTCACGGCAATTTGTCCACCGAGAGAATTACCAACTAATATGATTTGATCAAGATTAAGGTGATCTAAGAAAGAACTGATAAACTTGACAATGCCTGAAACGTTCGTATCCCCTAGGGGCATATCCTGAATAGGTATAAACGGTATAATTGCACGAAACCCAGAGATCACAACCGCAGATGCAGCATCATACCAACAGTCAGTATTTCCCATAAGACCATGTAAAAATACAACTGGTGGCAGATGAGGATTATTATATGAATCAATATATTTGAAATCCTCAGATTGATGTAGCTGAAGATTTTCAGGAACTGGTTTATTATAGTCGTAGATTATCATTGGCGGCACTGATTTACAGAAATATAAGTTTTTTATAGAAACTATTTGATAAAATGGAACTAAGTAACCCAATCAAGTTAAAACACTATTCTATAGTTTACGTATCTTTGTCTAATATTCTTACAACTAAATTCTATGCCTTGCGGCAAAAAACGGAAACGTCATAAAATATCAACGCATAAGCGCAAAAAGCGGTTGCGTAAGAACAGACACAAGAAGCGATCTTGATTTTTTGCACTGATTTTATTATATTTCGGTTCTTAGAATTTCAAGAGACTGTTTTTGTGTAAGTATTTGAACATATCACTGGGTAATGTCAAAAAATAATAGTTTGTCAGAGATAACTCGAGCGCTCGGCTGGGGGTTGCTTATGGGTGGAGGCGTTGGATTTGCCTTAGGGTTACTGCTTGCACCCGAAGAAGGCAGCCAGATGCGACGTCGAGTCAAATTTCATCTTGAAGAATTAGCCAAGCAGGTTGGCAATCTTGCTGAGAATATTAAGACCTCAACAGAAAATGCTACTGCAAAGTCTGAGGGGGAAGCAGTCGTTGCTAAGGCAAACGAACAAGCTCAGCAGATCAATACTGAAATGGAGGAAATCATAGATTCCACATCAACTCCGACTACGGAGTCATGAGTGGGGAGGAGTATTATTGACGATCGATTTGCAGTCTTGGTTGCATCGGCTAGTTATATGGCTAGCGGCGGAAATCCTTTTGCACCCGATGTTTTTGATTATCGTTCCAAGACAACATTCAATTATTTTCATCAGTTGATTACTGAACGCCGAGAAGTTATGGATCAACTCCTTGGTATCATACAGCGTGATGAAGCAGATGTCCTTGAGGAAATTTTTGGGGCGGATGATGTCTCGTATGGAGTAGATCTTGCGACATCTGCCTACAGTGCACCATTAATGGCCGCACGTAAGCGGTTTGCACCCGATCCATTCTTTAGTGCGGTTGATTTTGAGGGTTTACCTACCGGAGCGCAGCGCCGCCTCCTTGAGAATAGTGTGATCATTAGTGGGCTTTTCGGTCTGCTCCGCCCAGATGATTTGATTCCAGAGTACATGCTCAATATCTCCGCTACCATTCCAGACATTGGCCTCCTCTCATCATTCTGGAAGCCGAAGATTAGCCCATTTCTGAATAAGGTAGTCCGCAATCGATTTGTATGGGACTTATTGCCTGAAGCTCATAGAGATGCATGGGATGATGATGAATCCTATGATGCACGGGCAACCATTGTGTTCTATAATGGAGATGGAACTGTCGTTGAAGATGATATTGTGTATAAAGGGCAGTTGATGAATCACATTGTGCGTGGTCCTGCAATCAATGCTGATGCACTTGATGATTGGAAACACCCCGCTGGATTCAAGCTCTCTCGTGAAAAATCAAATCTTGAGGATAAACGAAAGTTGATCGCTTTGGTCCGCCGCTGAGGCGATCACATGCCAGAGATTCAAGCATTACTGCCGATACTGTTTATATCTGGCATAGCTGCAGGAGTCATCAATGTGATGGCTGGTGGAGGATCCACCATCACTCTGCCGGTGTTAATTCTTCTTGGGCTTGATGCAGGTGTCGCTAATGGCACGAATCGAGTTGCAATTATAGTGCAAAACATTGTCGCCGTACTGACGTTCTCCAATGATAAAAAAACGCGGCTAAAGGCGAGTCTAAGATTTGCTCTATGGACAATTCCTGGGGCCATCGCAGGGGCTTTCTTTGGAACTCAAATTGATGATGGTTTATTTGAAAAAATTCTTGCTGGTATCTTGATTCTGATCGTTGTTAGCATGCTGATTCCAAGTAATTACTCAAATGCTAGTCCCGAAACGGCACATTCTATATGGGCAGGTCCATCTCTTCTGGCGGTTGGAATTTATGGGGGCTTTATTCAAGTAGGTGTCGGATTTATGCTGATGGCCGTCTTTGTCCACTTGCTGAGATTAGATTTGTTAACGACAACCGTTCATAAACTCACCATTGTACTCCTTTATACGACTCCCGCCTTGTTATTGTATGCACTGATGGGTAAAGTGGATTGGCTACTGGGTCTGGTGCTGGCTGCGGGAAATGCTTTTGGTGCATTTATCGCGGCTAGAATGGCATTACGAAGAGGTGAAAAAGTGATACGGATTGTTCTGATGGTTGCAATCGTGATCATGGCATTTAGGATGTTGGGAGTTGTTTAATGAGTCATTAAACATGATGATAGATTCAAATCTAACTCCTTTCCAAAGATGCCAGATGACAATCACTAAGAAGCCGAGCGGATCTCACTCCTCGGCTACTTGACAAATAGAGTTTCGTGATTTTTTGAACTCCGCTGGGGAGCATATGTTGGACAGAGTGTTGCTTTACTCTGCACAAATTGCTACTTGATTGTGTAATAATGGCACTTATATATCGCCGATTTTTGAGACTGAGACTGAGACTGCCTCTCCCAGTTAGACCGGATGACTACATTTTTCCTTCTCATAATTTCGTGACCAAGGGCAGGGCTAAGGTCAAAGACCTCAGAGAATTTGTGAGTATCAAATCATTCACTATTAAAAATCTAAGTCATGCTTGAACACAACCATCTGTTGAATATCATGTTATATCGTGGATGCAGTCATTCCAATTAATGCCTGATTGCTGGCTCAACATCTCTATTTTGTTAGCGTTAAAAATTGTGTAGTTTAGTCCTGTGTTTTCGTCCATGATCAATTTATCAGTAAGTGGGGTGGGCCATAAATATGGCTATAGGACTATCTTTCGTGATGTTGATCTAGCGCTTACCTCAGGAGATGTATTCGCCATCACAGGGGCAAACGGTTCTGGAAAATCAACACTTCTCAAGATCATCTCTGGAATACTCCAGCCATGTGAAGGTCAGGTAATATTGACCATATCGGGTCATAGAATTCCTCGTGAGCACTGCCCTCTGCATATAGGACTTGTAGCACCATATGTGAATTTATACGAGGATTTCACATTGTATGAGAACTTGGCGTTTATTGCTAAGGCAAGGTCCATGAAAATGGAGATGACTAAAATAGAATCTATCGTGTCTTTGGTTAGACTAACATCTCACGCCAATTCTTTGGTTAGAACATATTCAACTGGTATGCAGCAAAGATCGCGATTTGTCGCCGCGTTATTCCACGAGCCGATGGTTCTGCTGCTAGATGAACCAACGGTAGGATTGGATGCACAGGGAAGAGAATTAGTAAAAACAATCATTGATCACGCCAAGCAGGCTGGACATCTGGTCGTCATTGCATCAAATGTTCCAGGTGAGATTAAACTAGCAAGCCAATCCTTGTGTATTGAAAAATATGCATCAATTTCAGCAAATGATATAGACTCTTCAAAAAAATAGTCGTAATTTATTTCAGAACTAAACACAATCTATCATGATTACCCGGCATCGCAGAGGGATGATTATTAAAAACACGAATAAAAAAACAATTTCTGTGAGATTGGAGGGACGTCAATTAGAGATTCCACCAGGCGAGGAAGTCAAAGTTACGTCTGAAGAAGTGATGGATAATGCATTGAGAGATCTTCTACAGGTTAGGGATTTATCAATTGTTCGGCCATTGAATGAAAAGGAAAACAAAGAGATTCAGAAGAAATTAGGCTCCAAAAGCCAGAAGCCTCAAAAGAAATCTCGATGAATGTTCTGGCATTAGAACCCTGGTATGGAGGTTCTCACAGGAATTTTGTTGATGGACTCATTCGTAGCAGCCGGCATGACTATAGTCTCATTACAATGTCTGCGAGATTTTGGAAATGGAGACTTCAAGGAGGTGCTCAGACCCTAGCACGTAAAACTAGACATGCCATTGCTGAGGGATTTAAGCCAGATATAATTTTGGCCACAAGTATGGTCAATGTGCCAGCATTTCTGGCACTAGTCCGGAGGGATATTGGTGATATTCCAGTTGTCTACTATCTGCACGAGAATCAATTGACCTATCCGCTTCCTGCTGAGACTCAGCGAGATCTTTCCTATGCCTACATCAATTATCTATCGTGTCTTGCATCTGATCAGATCATCTTCAACAGCGAGTTTCATTATGAAGAATTTATTCGTGCTCTTCCTGGGTTATTGCGTGTCTTCCCAGATTACACCCATCTTCATACCGTCTCAGAAATTCGTGAAAAAAGTAAAGTGATGCACCTCGGAATGGATCTTCAAGCGCATACCCGTTACGCTGATCCATCCCAGTCAAAAGGTACTCCTCCGATTGTTTTATGGAATCAAAGATGGGAGTATGATAAGAACCCAGAGGCATTTTTTCGAATCATGAATCGCCTAGATGATTCAGGGCACCAATTTCGTCTTATCCTTGCTGGAAAGCGGTTTGAAGAGCAGCCATCGGAATTTGACGTTGCCTTTGAGCGATATGCCGAGAGGATTCTCCACTATGGGTATGCTGAAAATTTTGAAGAGTACAGCAGACTGTTGCATCGCGCGGATATTGTAGTTTCTACATCCATCCATGAATTTTTTGGAGTTGCTATGTTAGAAGCCATTTACTGTGGGTGTCATCCGTTATTGCCTAACAGGCTTAGTTATCCAGAATTGATTCCTGACAACCTTCATCGTCCACTCTTACACGCTCCTGTGCTGTATGAGGATGAGGAAGAGTTACATTTGATTCTTAAAGCAATGCTCACAGATGAAGAACGTCCTCTTCCTAATGAGACACTTCGAGGTATCGTTGATCGTCTTGATTGGGGAGTTCATTCTGAGCTCTATGATGCCTTACTTGATTCTTTGGCATCAATACGAGGTGCATAACTGAACCGTTATTTTTTTGGAGACATGACTAAACATATCATCTATTGGTGGGTGCAGAGTTCCGATTGCATAAGGTATAAGTAACAGTATTGAAGAAACTGGATCTTATTAGTGAACAATCATTGTTGATATTTCCGCTGAGTACAATGAACCAATTCATAGACGATTAAATCACTGAACCAGCTTAGTTTACATTCATCCACCGTGCTGTCAAGGGACTAGTTCCTCTTGAATTTGGATGAGGGTTTAAAAAATTCTTAGTCGGAAGAGATGACATCATCATCAATTAGATTTGAAATAACGTTACCCTCTATATTACGATTCACTGTTAGATTCTATGGCGACCAGAGAAAAAACACCATAATCAAACATCTTATCTTGGACTTTATCAATTAATTCTATCATTATTGTAATGCCAACAGATCATTATGGACGCGTCAAAGCATTTATGAAAAAGGCAGCACAATCTACACCATCTAGTGTAGTGATTCCAGATGCTTCTACGCGCGAACTACGCGCTCGACTGATTCTTGAGGAAGCCCTTGAGACTGTCAAGGCATTAGGGATTTCATTGAAATTTCAAAATCAGAGTGTCACAATAGAAGAGTGTGAGTTAGCCGCTGATAAGCCTGTGGATCTTGAAGGCGTCGCTGATGGATGTGCAGATATATCAGTTGTTACAATGGGCACATTGATTGCGTTTGGGATTGATGATGAGGAATTATTGTGCGAAGTTGACGAGGCTAATCTGCGCAAATTTGGTCAAGGAAGTTATTCACGTGAGGACGGAAAATGGATGAAGCCCCCCGACTGGAAACCCCCTGATATTGCAAGAATACTTGGAACTCAGTAGTAGCCATTCCATTATGAGTCCACCAAATTGGTTCGGTATGCGAAGATCACTATATTTCAAACAGATAAAGTATGGCAACCGATCATACACGTGAAATGTGGTCAATCAGCATCATCAAATCGCATCTGTACGAACCAAGGGTCAGGCCTTACGAACTATGGAAATACAACTCAATACCAAGAGAAATAATATCCGAGAAAATCTTGCTGACATAAGTAGGTTTGGTGAATTCAGCTGATTCACTTCACTGTGATAGGTAAAAAAATCTTATGGCTGGATGACAAAAATCTCTGAGAAGAATTGAAATGGGATCTCTAACAATAGACACTCTTACGTCACATGTTGGATCAACTGGCACATTGCGAGGCTGGTTGCAACAAAAGCGTACATCCAAGCAGCTGTTTTTTATGGTTATCAGAGATGGAACTGGCTTGGTTCAATGCGTTGTAAATCAGCAGGATGTTGACACCACTTCTTGGGAAGTCGCATCAAATGCAACCCAAGAAAGCTCTCTGATCGTCACTGGTAAAATTCTGAAAGACGAGCGTCAGATCGGAGGGGTAGAAATACAGGTTTCTAGGTTAGAAGTGATTCAATTTGTTGAGGATTATCCGATTACCCCGAAGTCCCATGGTGTAGATTTTTTGATGGATCACCGGCATTTGTGGCTACGCAGTCGTCGCCCATGGGCTGTGATGCGAATCCGTAATCGTATTATCATGAGCATCCACAATTTTTTCCAGGAACGTGGATTTCTACAGATGGATGCACCTCTGTTGACAAAGAATGCGGTTGAAGGCACTAGTACACTGTTTGAAATAGATTATTTTGGTAATCCCGCCTATTTAACTCAGAGTGGACAACTTCACGGAGAGGTGATGGCCATGGCGTTTAATAAGATCTATACCTTTGGCCCTGTGTTTCGCGCTGAAAAATCAAAAACTCGTCGGCACTTGACCGAATTCTGGATGATTGAGCCTGAAATGGCATTTTACGATTTGGACATGAACATGTCGTTAGCTGAAGATTTTTTAATTAGAATTGCATCTGATGTATTAACTGAGTGTCAAGATGAACTTGAGCTGCTAGGGCGAAATCTTGATGCACTTGATAAAGTAAAATCTCCATTTCCCCGGATGACTTACACTGAGGCCGTCCAACTTCTAAAGAGTGAACAGACACGTCTCAAGGTAGTCAACAAAGAGGAAGACTTACATATTGAGAAGTCCGATCTTGAAAAAGAGAGTCGTAGTAATCAACAGAATTACGGACAACTTAAAGACTGGAAAAAACGCCGCATTGATGCGCGTGAGATTGAAATAAACATCCGATTGGGGCAAATTGAGGAAGAATTACGGAATCTTCCTCAATGGTGGCGCTCGGCTGAATCGTTTGAATGGGGCAGTGATTTTGGTGGAAGTGACGAAACACTACTCACATGGTATTATGAGTCACCGATTATCGTTCATCGTTATCCAGAGGCCGTCAAGGCATTTTATATGAAAAGAGATCCAGAGGATGAGCGCTTAGCATTGGGAATGGATATTTTGGCCCCAGAGGGATTTGGGGAGATCATTGGGGGAGGGCAGCGGGCCGATGATCTTGCGTTTTTAGAAGAGCAAGTGAGGCGACATCACCTCCCCAGAGAAGCTTTTGAGTGGTATTTTGATTTACGCCGTTACGGAACTGTGCCTCATAGTGGATTTGGTTTGGGTCTTGAAAGAACAGTCGCATGGATTTGTGGTCTTGAGCATATCCGTGAAACAATTCCGTTTCCTAGGACACTCGCACGACTTTCACCATAAAATGGAACCGCATCCTCGCCACCTGTTACAGTTCACGCATTATACGCCACTTCAAATGCGTGAACGGGCTCAGCAATTTTATCTACAGATGCAACAGAGACGATCGGTTCGGGACTTCAGTTCTGAACCTGTATCTCGTGAGCTGATAGAGCATGCTATTCTTACCGCTGGAACTGCTCCGAGCGGTGCCCATCGACAGCCCTGGCATTTTGTAGCCGTCAACGATTCTAAGATCAAATCACAAATCCGAAGTGCTGCAGAAGAGGAAGAGCGTGAAAGTTACAAGCGTCGAATGCCCAAACAATGGCTTGATGCGCTACACCCGATCGGTACCGATTGGAGAAAACCATTTCTTGACACTGCACCATGGTTGGTGGTATGTTTTGCCAAAAATACTGGCGATGATGGATTCAAAAATTATTATGTTCAGGAAAGCTGTGGAATTGCATGCGGGTTCTTCATCACTGCAATCCACAACTTGGGTCTTGTAACATTGACGCATACTCCAAGTCCTATGCGATTTCTTGTCGAGATCTTAGGGCGTCCCAGGAATGAGAGACCCTATGTTCTATTTCCAGTGGGGTATCCAGCCGAAGATGCGACCGTTCCCGATTTAAAGCGAAAAAGCCAAGATCAATTTGTGACCTGGCTCGTCGGTGACTAACAAAATAGGGACTTCATTGAATATGAAGTCCCCGTATGAAAATCAATGAATGAAAAGGATTTCGCTGTAGCTTGGCAGTGGCCACTTCGTTTGAGGTATGATGCCCTCTAATGCATTGACAACTGTACGAACTTTGAGCATCGCAGGGATTACTCCATCTTTTTTATGCTGAACATTCGCCTGTAGATCTTCTACATGAGTATCCAACTGCTTGGTTAAGTCCTCAGCCGCATCAATGAGTTCTTCAAGATGTTTTGTCACGTTTGTAGCGGTACGAATCGCTGGTGATGAGGCCGTGACATTCATTCCAACTTGTCTAGCTTGAGATGCTGTCTGAGTTAACTCATTGAGATATTCAAAGGCGGCAGGGATAACCTGAGTTTGCACAAGATTCTCAAGAGTCCGGCCTTCTATATCAATCGTCATTTCATATTGCTCAAGCGCTATTTCCTGACGTGCTTTGAGTTCGGCAGCGGTGAGAATGCCAAACGAAGAAAAGAGCGTTGTATTCTTTTCGGAGTCAAAATGACTCAATGCATCCGCGGTTGTTCGGAGGTTTAATAGTCCGCGCTTCTCCGCTTCTGCATGCCATTCATCTGAATAGTTGTCGCCCTCAAAAAGGATAGTCTCAAACTCTGTGGCATTTTCTCTTAATATATCCAAGACGGTTGCTTTGAATACTTCAGGATCAGTTTTATCCTTACCACTGAGTTTATCGCGAAGAGAATTAGCGAAATCTCGGAGAGATTCTGCAACGGATGCATTCAATACAACATTGGGCAATGCAAGAGATTGATTAGATCCTGCGGCGCGGAATTCAAACTTATTGCCCGTAAATGCAAACGGTGACGTACGGTTACGATCACCAGCATGCTTAGGGATCAGGGGTAACATACTCACGCCCAAGAATAGGTCTGCATCCTTTTCAGAGCTCAACTCATCACCCTGAATAAGTTTTTGGTATACACCTGCAAGTTGAGAACCTAAAAAGACACTTAGAATTGCTGGGGGTGCTTCATTGGCACCAAGTCTGTGATCATTACCTGCGGAGCTAACTGAGATACGAAGGAGGTCTTGATGTTTATAGACAGCACGGAGGACTGCTGTACAGAAAATCAGGAACGTTAGATTTGAGTGGGGAGTCGTTCCTGGATCAAGGAGATTTACGCCGGTATCCGTAGAGATAGACCAGTTAATATGTTTACCAGATCCGTTGAGATCTGCGAACGGCTTTTCGTGTAATAAAGCAACAAATCCATGTTTACGCGCAATTCGCTTGAGTGTAATCATAATGAGTTGTTGGTGATCCGATGCAATACCACTAGTTTCAAATACTGGAGCGAGCTCGTACTGACTAGGAGCAACTTCATTGTGGCGGGTTTTCACTGGTATTCCAAGTCGATAAAGTTCTTTTTCGGCATCCAACATGCAAGCGAGTTGGCGGCTTGGAATCTCTCCAAAATAATGATCATCAAGCTGCTGGCCTTTTGGGGGTGGGCTTCCAACAAGTGTTCTGCCAGAGTTGTAAAGATCTGGGCGTCGATAATAATACTCTTCATCAATCAGGAAGTATTCCTGCTCCGCACCAACGGTAGTCTGAACGCGGTCAACATTCTCGCCAAGCATTCGCAATACGCGGCGGGCTTGGCGATCGAGTGCATCAATAGAGCGAAGTAAGGGAGTTTTGTGATCAAGCGCTTCTCCAGTCCAAGAGACAAAACATGTTGGAATTGCTAGAAAGCTACCGTTTTCATTTTCTACTAAGAATGCTGGAGAGGAAGGATCCCATACAGTATAACCACGAGCTTCATGGGTGGCTCTAAGTCCACCGTTGGGAAAACTCGAGGCATCAGGCTCTCCTTGGATCAGGTCTTTACCTCCAAGGGTCGTAATCGCTTTTCCAACGTCAGTAGGGTTGATAAAGCTGTCATGCTTTCCAGCAGTTCCGCCAGTTAATGGTTGAAACCAGTGAACAAAGTGGGAAGCGCCACGCTCTAGTGCCCACTCTTTCATAGTCAGAGCAACAATCTCGGCATGTTGAGTATCAATTGGTGCACTTTTAGTGATGCAGTTGATCATGCCTTGCAGAACGACTTTTGGCAGTCGCTTGCGCATCTCATCAATGCTAAATGTATTGACACCAAAATCGTCTTCCAAGTCAGGAGGGGTGATTTTGTCAATGTGATTTAAGCGGTGCTTGGTTGCAGCAGATAAATTGTGAAGTTGACTACTCATAATTAAATAGAAGGGTTCTTAAGTGAAAAAATGTAACATATTATTGATACGAGTCAGAGAACAGCATGTTCGGAAAATTTAGAATATTCGTGAATTTTTCACAGAAAAAACAGAAAAATCCTAACAATTTACGTACTTAATCCCAATTTACGACAATTTTTCCGAAAAAAATCAAACCCCATAAAACTTCAGGTAGATCTTTTGAGTTACCTAGTAAGCAAGATATAGTGTCAAAGATGAGATAGTATTATAATCGTAATCTCTCTGTCAAGGTTACCAGATTGTACCGTTTTGTTAAATGTCTTCGTCATGTAATTCTCTAATTTTTGTAGAGCCATAAGTCAGTAGACTCTGGTGAATCTACAATCCTTTATTCTCGACTTAACCGCTACATGTGTATGAAGTGATTCCACGGAAACGCTTGGAGATTGATACTAAATGAGATGATTACCGAAGAAATAGAACGCCTTCTCTACCTTATAGTATGGTAGATGACCCTCTCCCGCAATCTACATGATCTATACCGCAGAGATTTGTCGATCACATTCCTGTTAAACAGAAGAAAGACTGATTGATGACATCATCTGAATGCGGTGCAAATATCTACCTTAGCAGTATAGGCATATGTGATTTTCGTATGGATGCCCAAATGACCTTTTTGATGAATTTCTGTTTTTATGTGATGCGAGAGGCTAGTAGATAGAGAGTAGGGCATTGGTTGTGACATCACCGGATAATCTATATATATAAATACCTGGAGTAAGTCCATCGGTATTCAACCTAGCTGAATAATGGCCAGGTTGGTGGTGATGATCGGCCAATGTTCGGACATGTTGGCCGAGAGTATTGAATAGTTCAAGGACTACATGGCTAGATCTTCCGATTCGGTAATCAATTGTAGTTGAGGTTGTGAATGGATTTGGGTAATTTCCTAAGAGACTGGTTTGATCTTGCGCTGGAAGTTCCTCATTATTCGTTCGCGATGGTCTTAGTCGAAATCTCATCCAGTTAATACTTGGTGTCCCACGATGGATAGTCAGCTTCATGACCTGCGTACCTTCGTTCAGTTCAATGCCCTCATCAGTTGTTACACGTATGGTTTGAAAGTCCGAAGTTGATATAGGGCTTTCAAATTCATCAATTTTAGTTACATCATTAAATTCAAGCGAGAATGAGACTAGATCTACTTGACTGGCCAGACGGACTTGGAGATCGTAGATTCCAGATTGGTCTACATGAACAGTATATTTCACCCATTCTCGCCGTGAGGTATTGCCGATATGATAACCTGCGCCATCGATTGTAGGATAAACATCTACTCCTTCGTCTAACCTAATTCCTTTTCCATCATTTTCAGATGAGAGGTCTCTGTAAGCAACTCCCGCCCCTCCTAAATCAAAATATTCAGATTCAATCCGTTCACTGATAGGGTGGGGGGCCATCAGATAGGGAGCTTGTGGACAGGTATTTCCTATATTAAGGGGTTTCACTTCTGAATGGTTTGACCATCCAGCGTCATCAATGGCAGTGACACGTAACAGATAACATCCCTCCGAGACATTTTCAACTGGTATGCTCCATTGATCGGTATCACGGATCAGTCTGGAGATGAGACCATCTCTCTGATAGAGTTCAACTCTTCGAATTTTTCCGTCGGGATCAGACGCAGCTCCAGTGAATGAAACACTTTGACCAGGCTGAATATTTGATGGTAGATCAAAGGTGACAACTGGCAGACCAACATAGCGAAAGACACGCACATAATCAACGAGCATTTGTTGTGGAAAAATGCTATTATCAATCCCTTGTTGGCCCCCCCATGTCCCACCGATTGCGATATTTAAGATGAGATGAAAGTCAGTATCAAATGGCCACTGTCTCCAAGTGGATAATCCTTTGGTATATGTCCAATAATCATTCCCATCAACGGAAAAAACAAGTTTAGTTGGTGTCCACTCAAGCGCATAAACATGTGGAGCGGTTGATGCATTTTCAACATTGATTGGCTTGCCTTTTTGAGTATTTTGAGCATGATTGAATGCGTCAGTGTGAATTGTGGCATGAATTGTCCCTGGAGCATGTCCGACATGCTCCATGATATCAATTTCACCAGTCTGTGGCCATCGCCCATTCCCATAGGGGCTGTTAGTGGGAAGCATCCAGATGGCTGGCCAAGTGCCTCTGCCAGCTGGAAGTTGAGCACGAACTTCTATTCGCCCGTAAGTCCAGTCTCCTTTTTCTTTGGAGACTAATCGGGCTGATGTGTAGTTCCGCCCACTGAAGAGCTCTCTTCTCGCTTCAATGATGAGTTGATCTCCGTCAACACGGGCGTTTTCAGCACGTTTATCGGTGTAAAACTGCTCTTCCTGATTACCCCATCCATGTCCCCCAACATCATAAGACCAACGTGAGACATCTGGAAGACCAGTGTAGTCAAATTCATCACTCCAAGCCAATTCCCACGAATCTGATTGGGCCTGAATGTTGCCAGCAATGAACACTCCAGATAAAAAGAGAAACACCGAAGTAGCGCGACTACGAATGAAATCATTATCAATAAGTTTAAACTGCAGATTCATATCGTGTTCAGAAAACAAAGTTAAAAAATTCTTACAGTATCACTCCTTGAGTAAATAGACCTGACGCCATGCCAAGTATTCCTATTGGTAGCACCTATATGTAGTGTTAATGGCGCGGGCACGATTCAATTGTAGTTTGAAAGACGATATGTCATACTTGTTTCATCGGGATTCTTTAGTCTGTCATCCTATTTTTTCTCCATCTGTGATGAGGCGCCTGTAAATTAGGGTTGAGTTGTATCGCATGAATCCTAATGATCTGAGTTTGTAGAGTGATCTCAATCCAACAATTTTATCTAAAAAATGAGTTTGTACATGCGCTATGTATCCATGAAAATATTGTTCAGGTAAAATCCTGTTATAACTGAAGTTAACCCTATTTTCACCTGAGATAGGCCTATTTTAGTTCAACGCATCTCTATTTTCTCTTGATCTGCGCCAATTTCTGCCCTGATATTGGCATTTTGTCCCCTTAAACGTCTGATTTAGCCGATTTTCGGTGGTTTTTTTGGCTTTTACTCTCTAAAATGTGTGTGCCCATGTATTTTATTTAAAATAAATTTTTTATTTTGCATATTTATATAGGTTTTTGTCGTATATTTAGATATAATCAAACTCTTTATGTACCCATGTACGTCTCTCAAATTCCGAACCGTAACTCTAAACCAACCTGGCTCATCCGAACCTCTACTCGCGTTGGTAACAAAGTCGTCAAAACGACCATCTCCAATATTACCCGTCTCCCTCAGCCTATCATTGATGGCATTGGTATCCTCTGGTGTAGAAAGGAAGGTTCCCTTTCGGGGGTTGGTATGTATTAGTTTCTGGTTACATTTTGTTATAAATATAGACAACTCGTCATGGAGAAAGAGTCTTATAGCAATGGCGACGGTATATCAATCTGGTGTCCGCATGCTAGGCAAAAGCCATAATGCTCAATATTTGAATACGTCGGAGCTGCCAAGATCTTGAAACTCGGGCTCGCGATAATCGCTACCGAAAAGGATGGACTTGGGCTCTCCATCGTTGCTTTGGACTCTTTCTCCATGACGAGTTATCGTATAGGTTGTTTAGGCTGTTTCAACAGGAAGTTGCAACGCCTCCCAGAGAAAGCCAACCAGTTCACGCGCGATTGCAACCACCGCGACTTTCGGAGGTTTGCGTTTGCTCAGTGCGTTGTAACGTTTGTATAAGCGTGTTTGTGCTTTCTGGGTAATGGCGATGACTTTAGCACTGCAGTGTTTTTGCCGCTCTTGAAGTGCAACACTAATCCGAGGTACGTAAATGTATTTCCATGCTGCGCTCACCAAGACCTTTCGTGCGTGTGTGTTTCCAGTTTTGGTGATTGAACCCGTGCGGATGGTGTTTCCTGAGGAGTGTTGAGATGGAACTAATCCAAGATACGCCATCAGTGCCGTCGGACTCTCAAACCGCCGAAAGTCTCCAATCTCACAAACCAACTGCATGGCCGAGATCAGTCCAATGCCTCGGAAGCCTTGCAGAATCTGAACTGCTTGCTGAAACTTTTCGGACTCGGATGCTGCTTTGACTTGCTGTTCTTAGATGCGTCCCTGATGATAATCAATATCATTCAAGTGCCCGCGTAGTACAAACTCGTCATGGGAACGCTCTAACTCAATCTGATTGATCCAAGTCTTAAACTTTTTTGTCCAGTAGCTTCCTGTTGTATAACAGTGCCCGTGCGCATGCAAAAAATGAATCACGCGCATTTTGGATTGGTGAAGACTTTTTATCAGTGCCTCACGACTGCGTAAAAGTCCTCGCACGGCTCGGAGTTCTTCGTCCAGGACGAAACATTCAGTCAAAAGCCCAGATCCAAAATACTTGGACAAATTCCTGGCATCGCGCTGATCGGTTTTGATTCGATCGCCTGAGCGCTTGGGAATCAAGCAATGATGGCGCAATCCACGCCGTGTTCGGTCAATGTGTCATAGAGCACAGTCCCCGAAAAGGATGCCTCATAACAACAGCGGAAAGGCCCATACTTTGAACGCGTAGATTCCACAAACCGAGCGAGACTCTTCGGCTTGTGTGCGGAAAACACCTGCTCATCACAGTAACGCTTCTCAGTCGCATCGTAAACACACGCCGAGATTGTGTCACGATGAACGTCTAACTGAAGTTAACCCTATTTTCAATTTCCAGAAGGTCCAGTATTTCCAGAAAATTTGAGAATTTTTGACTACAATCTGGAGGATTATCTGCCAGAAAGACGCTTCAACCTGACGAATAGATCACTCAGGAGAGTTTGATATTCAGGAGTTTTAGCGCCTTCATTTGGGTCGGATTGTAATCCTCAAACAAGGTCACTTCGGGAGAATTATCGGTTGTGATTTTCGGAACGCCCACTACACGACTCAACCCAGACAAAGTTTTCATCACCGACTCATAACTCATGGCGGTTTCGCCATCTGATGTCGTCTTGTTTTGCGCTTTCTCTTTGGCTTCATCTGAGCGCTTGGCTGGCGAGACCATGTCTTTTCTTTGCGCTCTCTTGAGTTGCAAATCATCTTCTGCAAACAACATGGGCGCGAGCTTCTGACGGAGGTGGTACTCTACATAATAGGCCAACATACATAAAAAGATATGCGCAATGACCCGATGTTCATTGCGATGATGAATCGGGCGTACGCGCAACGACATGGATTTCATGGTTCTAAATGCCCATTCTACCGAAGATAAACGCTTGTAATCGGAGACTAATGTCTCGGGGGTCTTTTTCACACTTGACCGAATGGCATACACGCCGTCCAAGAGTTCGGCTTTTTTAATCGCTTGTTCATTGCGGCTATAGGTAAAATGCCCCTCCTTAATGTCACCCAGATTGTAGAACCTCTTTAATTTGTGTTTGCCCACAACCTTCTGGACGCGCATGCCAATTTTGGCTTCGTTTTTTAATCGGCACGGCGTCGCCGTGATGGCTTTGATAATCTTGTTAAGTCCCTCATCCGCTTTGTCCAACAATGCATCCCGTGTTTGCTTGCTCTTGGCCGCTTGTAAGGGGTTCTTGCACAGAATCAGGGTTTCATCTGGATACAAATCACACTCTAGTTCCACCAGATTCTGCTGATCAAACAAACTCATCTGAATTTCCTTCTGCTCTATAACCTCACGCATTTCCTTTTCCCGCCGCTGCTCTTTTTCTTGGTGATCTACCACCTTTCGGATCTCCCTCTTTTGCATACCCGTGATCCAATCCAGCCCCACAGGTATGATCTCCTCTTTAATCTGCTTCTGCTTCAATAACCCCCGATCTCCAACCAATATAACATGCTTTAATCCAAAGGACTCTTGAATCTTAGTGATCTGACATCCAAGCGTTGCAGTATCGGCGGTATTGCCTGGAAAGACCTCTACCGAGACGGGGCGTCCCTCTGCATCGGTGATCAGCCCATAAACGACTTGTTTTTTGCCTTTTTTCTTATCTCGGTTATGGCCAAACTCCGCGAAGAAATTTTTCTCCCCTTCCACATAACTACTGCTGACGTCATAGAGTACCATCCCCCCTTCTGTCAAATGCCGTTTGGCTAACGTGCACTCAATGTCGGCTTTGCACTTGGCCAGCTGATCCATGGCTTCATACAAGTCATCCTGATCAACGTACTTGAGGTTCAGTTCTTCGTTGAGGGTATCGGCAGCGGTCTCTTGATTGAGCATGGTACTGGTCCGGAGTTTGCTGGCCGGGTCTAACACGCGGGCGGCAATCATCCCAAGCACCAGGCGACGAAAGCGTGAGTTCTTTGGGGCAATCAGGTCATGGATCTTGAGTTGGGTCATCATGCCCAGGACTGCGGCCACATGACCGTGGGGTTTGCTACTTCGAATCTCAAAGGCGTCTTTGATGGATTTGACCGCCGTGCCACCTTTCAAGAGGGTGCGAATGCCATCAATGATAGCCTGTGGGAGACGGGTAAGATTGGTGACGGTGAATTTAACGGATTTACCATCAATCCATTTGGATTCGCGAATGAGCCAAGTTGGCTTGGAGTTACGGTTGGGTATTTGTTCAACATACATGGACAGGATAAATTATTTGTGAGTGGATAAGAATGCCTAAATATATGACATAAAATGATACAAAACACAAAAAACACAGGCTTTTTACATGGACAGGTTAAATTACGCAAAAAAAGTGCAAAAAATCGATAAATAAGCCCTAAATCCACTAAAAATGCCCCAAATATCCCTAAATGAGCGGATATTAGGGAAGAAAAATGAGGAAAATCCCGTTAAACCCAGTGAATCTGATGATTTTTAGGGTTAACTTCAGGTCTAATCCAACGTAGTAGCGAACGGGTGAACAATGAGATGTAGAAGACATAATAAAATGAAAATTTGGTTATCTCGAAAAATAACACTCCTGAGGGAACCTTCCTTTCTATTATATCTTGAAAGGTGGCACGGCGGTCAAAACCATCAAAGACGCCTTTGAGATTCGCAGTAGCAAACCCCACGGGCATGTGGCTGCAGTCCTGGGCATGATGACCCAACTCAAGATCCATGACCTGATTGCCCCAAAGAACTCACGCTTTCGTCGCCTGGTGCTTGGGATGATTGCCGCCCGCGTGTTAGACCCGGCCAGCAAACTCCGGACCAGTACCATGCTCAATCAAGAGACCGCTGCCGATACCCTCAACGAAGAATTGAACCTCAAGTACGTTGATCAGGATGACTTGTATGAAGCCATGGATCAGCTGGCCAAGTGCAAAGCAGACATTGAGTGCACGTTAGCCAAACGGCATTTGACAGAAGGGGGGATGGTGCTCTATGACGTCAGCAGTCGTTATGTGGAAGGGGAGAAAAATTTCTTCGCGGAGTTTGGCCATAACCGAGATAAGAAAAAAGGCAAAAAGCAAGTCGTTTATGGGCTGATCACCGATGCAGAGGGACGCCCCGTCTCGGTAGAGGTCTTTCCAGGCAATACCGCCGATACTGCAACGCTTGGATGTCAGATCACTAAGATTCAAGAGTCCTTTGGATTAAAGCATGTTATATTGGTTGGAGATCGGGGGTTATTGAAGCAGAAGCAGATTAAAGAGGAGATCATGCCTGTGGGGCTGGATTGGATCACGGGTATGCAAAAGGGGGAGATCCGAAAGGTGGTAGATCACCAGGAAAAAGAGGAGCGTCGGAAAGAGGAAATGCGTGAAGTGATAGAGCAGAAGGAAATTCAGATGAGTTTGTTTGATCAGCAGAATCTGGTGGAACTAGAGTGTGATTTGTATCCAGATGAAACCCTGATTCTGTGCAAGAACCCCTTACAAGCGGCCAAGAGCAAGCAAACACGGGATGCATTGTTGGACAAAGCGGATGAGGGACTTAACAAGATTATCAAAGCCATCACGGCGACGCCGTGCCGATTAAAAAACGAAGCCAAAATTGGCATGCGCGTCCAGAAGGTTGTGGGCAAACACAAATTAAAGAGGTTCTACAATCTGGGTGACATTAAGGAGGGACATTTTACCTATAGCCGCAATGAACAAGCGATTAAAAAAGCCGAACTCTTGGACGGCGTGTATGCCATTCGGTCAAGTGTGAAAAAGACCCCCGAGACATTAGTCTCCGATTACAAGCGTTTATCTTCGGTAGAATGGGCATTTAGAACCATGAAATCCATGTCGTTGCGCGTACGCCCGATTCATCATCGGGTTATTGCGCATATCTTTTTATGTATGTTGGCCTATTATGTAGAGTACCACCTCCGTCAGAAGCTCGCGCCCATGTTGTTTGCAGAAGATGATTTGCAACTCAAGAGAGCGCAAAGAAAAGACATGGTCTTGCCAGCCAAGCGCTCAGATGAAGCCAAAGAGAAAGCGCAAAGCAAGACGACATCAGATGACGAAACCGCCATGAGTTATGAGTCGGTGATGAAAACTTTGTCTGGGTTAAGTCGTGTAGTGGGCGTTCCGAAAATCACAACCGATAATTCTCCCGAAGTGACCTTGTTTGAGGATTACAATCCGACCCAAATGAAGGCGCTAAAACTACTGAATATCAAACTCTCCTGAGTGACCGGTTCGTCAGACTGAAGCATATTTCTGGCAGATAATCCTCCAGATTGTAGTCAAAAATTCTCAAATTCTCTGGAAATACTGGACCTTCTGGAAATTGAAAATAGGGTTAACTTCAGTTATAAATTGATTCTACAATTTGGTTGATTGATGATTTATTTTTCTTTTGACCATTAACAGGGTCAAGTAGGGTTTGCACATCAGAATTTTGCCTGCATTGCAATCAGAATTTCTTTATAAACATCTCATCTAATTCATAGAAGTATAATGAAATCTTCTATGTAGTGCCTGACAAAAAACCCCTACTTTGGGGTGTCACAATTTTTTGCGGGGCTTAATATACGAATTTTTTATTAACTGCTAGGCAGACTCACAGATTTCAGTCGCGAAATTTTTGATCTGTACACCTCACCTATATTTGATCCAAATTCAGTGTATAGGCCACCGATTTTGCCTAAAATCTCTGCCGCACGGACGCACCTTTCCCACCTCCAATGGTGGAGTATTTTTTTTGTGACTCAATGAAGAGTAATTTACGCCGCTTGGCGAAACGACTCTCGGTGTCGGGCCATTAACACCTTCCCGATTCGGCACAAATTCGTGGCGACCACACTTGCGCCGATGCTTCGCGCAAACCCTGCCTTACCTCCTTTGGTGCGAATACGTGCACCACCATGCTGTTCCAGAGAATTAATACAGGACTCAATCTGCGCATGCTGCCGACGTTTTCGCCGAAACTCTTCCGCCGATTCTCGTTCGCGCTCTATCTTGTTCTTATAGCCCTTTTTGGGAAGAATGACCTCTATATCCAGAGCGCTTAATGCCTCAAAATTCTGAGGCGACCAAAATCCGCGATCAAAACTCATGGGTCCAAGGTTTTCAAACTCTGTCCGATACTTGGTGGCGATCTCAATGGTCATATCTACATCTGATTGCGTCCATATAATCTCCCATCCCAGAATCAAGCCATGTTGACATTGGGTGATCGCGACGGGAACCCCCAATTCTACCTGATTGGGCATGGCCTTCCCCTTGACAATCCAACGCGTATGCTCGGCATGGAGCGATAATAACTTCTCTGCATTGGGAATCTTTTCCCCCTCTATCACACGACGATGAACCAAATCTACCAACCGATTGAACTGTTCAATCACCTTTTCTAATGGCGCAATCCGACTTGAACTTGGGTCAAGTTCTTTGATCTTATCCAAGACCAGTATACACTTCTGAATTCGATAGTAACAAATCTTAAAGAAGGCTAAGACCAGCTCTGGATTCTTCTCACGCTTCTTGGTGGTGTTGATCTCCAAGTAGGCATTGTTAACCGTAATAATCAAATGCTTTAACTGACGCCAACCTGCAATGTCGTACGCCCCTAAATTGAAGGCCTCCCAGGCCCTTGAAGCAAGCTGCATGGCCAGAATGATTGAATCGCGCAATAACCGAACATCATGGGGTGTCTCAACATGGGTTTCCACCACATACGAATCCGTCCGCGCTTCCAAAGGCGCATCAGATGCAACCCCAAAGACCTCTAACCCATGATCCACGATCATCCGATTGAGGGTCAACCAAATGTCATCGGTGATCAGACTCACATTGTTGATAATCGTCTGCACACGATACAAGGACTTCGTACCAAAATCACTCGTATCATTTTGTAATAAGGTGCGAATGAGCGCAGAGTCATTAACCGTAAACGTCAATCGGTCAAAATCATAATCAAGCCCGAATTTTAGTACGGCTAAGACAAAGATACGCCAGTACGTCAAACCCGGGCGCCCCGTAGTCTGATCTGTGTTCTCTCCGATCGCCTCTTGCAGGTACATGACAATCCGATCCCGTAGATCTGTGGCCATCCAGATGGACTGCAATGCCAAGATGATTTGGGACGTGTCGTCTCTGGAATTAGGATCTACGAAAAGATCCTCAATGGAGTTCATCCCCAGTGTCGGTTCAGTGTCAAATTGTGCGCGCATGGTCAATGATGTGATTAAATGAACGGTGAAGATTTTTCAAATCTTGATCAATTCAGAAAGAAAAACCCCAGAAAAGTCCTATAAATACAGTGATATCCACCGCCACAGGAAAAGTTTCGATTTTTTCATGAAAAATCTTCAACGCCTAAAATAACCGCAAAATGAACAAGCAAACTATCGGTAAGTACTTGTAAAATATAGCCCTTGCGATCCTATGCTAACCCAGAATTAGAGTTTATTGTCAGGCACTATGTAATTTACATGCAAGGACAGAAGTTATAACAGATCAGCATAAATTTAATTCGTATATTGAATGATGACTTTGGTAAGACATAGGAGGTGGAGATTATTCCGCTTCAATGAAATGTATCTAAATAGTGTCCGTCCAGAAATAGAAAATTTTCTTTGAAGTTCCTATTCTATATGACATTTATCGCCGATCATTTCGCTTGAAGATTTACGAAGGTGTGTGAATTCAAGGTAACAAATGACAGGGTGTATACTGAAAACTCCCATTTTTGGTACCTCTAACGCGTAATCTAGAAAATGGCCGCAAAATCTTCGCAGCAAAATAACGTTTATTTAGAATCTATAAACCCATACAGAATAGGCGATTCAGCGCTGTTAGATGCTTTTCTGGACGGGCACTAAATAAATAGCCGAGAGGTCGGCAGAAAAATGGAATCAGTTACGATTATGGATATTGCAATGATTACTCTCATGGTTAGCATTTTGGGGTTTTTGTGGCGCTTATCCATAACTCAAGCCCGAGAGATGCGGAAGATGGAATCACGACTAATGGGTGAGATGCGAAAGATGGAATCACGACTAATGGGTGAGATTGCTAAACTGTGGAGGGAGGTGTCGTATATGCGCGGTTACTTAAGTAGATTGGCAGGTGATTTTGATCAGGAGACTGAACGGAAATATGAAGACGCGAGATAGATTCCAGACAGAAATGTTTTTGAATTATTTTGGTGGCGTTTGAAAATTGTGGGCTTGCTGAAAATTCCTGAAACAGGAAAACAATGAAATCAATCCACTACAAGTATAACATACAGTTTCCGTAGTGCAAGTTGTATTGACAGATCAATTAGATGGTGATAATTGAGGCAACCCAAGCTCTTGAAGAAATGTATCGTGTTTTTTGGTTGATTCATGTATCTGCCTCTCAGTTTCCATTAATTGTTTATGAGTATCAGCAAGATCAATTTCAGCTTCTGGTTCGGTTAAGCTCACATAGCGAGCGATATTCAGATTATAGTCATTTGCAATTATCTCGTCCATCATAACGCTACGAGCAAATCTTTCCACGCTTGGTGGACGATCCCGGTATGTAGTGATGATTTTACCAATGTGTGACTTTGATAAATGGTTCTGGCGTTTTCCTTTCTCATAATGCTCGGCAGCGTTGATGAAGAGAATATCGTTGGCAGTCCTACATTTTTTAAGGACAAGAACACAGACTGGAATACCTGTTGAGTAAAACAGTTTTTCTGGCAGTCCGATGATTGTATCAATACTACCGTCGTCAACCAACTTACGGCGGATTTTCGCCTCAGGCCCCTTTCGAAATAATGTGCCGTGAGGGAGGATGATGGCCATTACGCCATCCTCTTTGAGATAGTGGTATCCATGTAATAAGAACGAGTAGTCTGCAAAAGATTTTGGGGCTAATCCATAATTCTTAAAGCGCATATCCTCTCTCATTGACGCATTAGGATTCCATGAGTAGCTAAAAGGTGGATTAGCAATTACGGCATCAAAATAGGGTTTATTCATAGGGTTAGATTCACGGAGCATTGGCCAATCGTTGGTCAATGTGTCGCCATGATAGATCTCAAACTCTGTATCTTTCATTCCATGAAGTAGCATGTTCATGCGCGCTAAGTTGTATGTGGTAATATTTTTTTCCTGGCCATACATCTTACCGGTTCCATGAGCCCCCATGCGCTTGCGAATATTGATAAGAAGAGAGCCTGACCCACAAGCAAAATCCATTACACTGGTTAGATTTTTTCGTCTACCGATTTGAGGATTTTGACCGTCAAGCGTTACGATTTCAGACAGAATATCTGATATACGCTGGGGTGTATAGAATTCACCAGCTTTCTTGCCCGATCCCGCGGCAAATTGGCCGATCAGATATTCGTATGCATCGCCGAGTGAGTCAGTGTTTGTGGAAAACTCTGCAAGTCTTTCGGCTATCTGAGTGATGATCTTGCAGAGCATTACATTTCTATCAGTATAGGTTTTGCCTAGCTTGTCTGAGTAGAGGTTGATTTCTGAAAAAAGACCCGAAAATGTGCTCTGGAATGACTCATTCTCAATATATTTCATGCTAGACTCAAGTCTTTGTAACAAGTCCTCGCTCTGAGTTCGAGCCAAGTCTGCTATATTATTCCAAAGGTACTCGGGGTCAATGACATAATGTATCTTGCGACGCATCTGCTTTTCAAATGCTGACTGGTATTCAGGATTCTGTTCGTACCAGACAGAAAGAGGTGATTGTCCTTCATTGTCAATATTAGACTTGCTGGGATACTCAGATCCAAGCTCTTTCTTTGCCGCTCGCTCATAATTGTCTGATAGATAACGGAGAAAGAGAAATGCTAGCATATAGTCGCGAAAATCGTCTGCATTCATTGCACCTCGAAGGTTCTCTGCAATCGCCCAGAGTGTTGCCCCTAGTTGTTGCTTTACTTTCTCGGTCATGATGTAGTATGAGTTATGAAATTGAAATGTGTATTAAGTTTCTCCATGACCTCATCAAATAATTCCTGACTATCAGGTACGAGGTGATCCGAATCGTAATAATAGACCTTTTTGTGAGATAAGGTATTCACAATTCGGGCAATCTCATCTGCATTCGTATAGCCTATATGTTCTAGCGCATAGCTGAATCTACCGATTCCTAGAAATGACGAAATCGTTTCCAGCAATTGGCGTAGTAGCGCAAAATGATAGGCTTTAAGACGATTTTCTTTCCGAGCTGCCTCAATGATCTGAATTAATCGGAGATGATAGAGAAACACATCGTTCTTGTGAGTTTCCAGCGAGAGTCTGTTGTATTTATGACTTAGAATTCTCGCCTTCGTATGATCTCTAAATTGAGCGCTCTTTTCCCCTTTCTTTAACCAGTCGCATAGAATAGAGAATAGTCCGACATGATGTGTAGCAATGATGATCTTCCGTTCATCATAATGTGCCTCAATCAGGTCATAGAGCGTTCCAGTAGTAACAAAGATATTGTGATCGTCAAGGCTTGAGACTGGATCATCAATAAAGATATATTGAGATTGAGTGTCTGCCCAACCTTCTACATCCATCATTGCCAGAAAGAAGCACCATACAAAAATTCGTTCCTCCCCACGAGAAATCTTTATAGATTGGAAGTCATCTGATAGTGAATCTTTGGAAAAAAAAGAAAAGGATTTAATACCTTGTTCCACATCTGGATGCATCTCTATGACAAAGTCAAATCTCACTCGATATGGTTTCAGTTTAGCATGAATCATTTCTTCTGTGAGGTTCCCATGAAGGCTACTAAGATCACTTGGAAGGACTGTCAATCTAATGTTAGATTTTTGGTTATTTATGTCATTGTCCCATACAAAGAGATCTTCGCTGTATGCATTATAATAGATACCCGTGTGCTGTCCTTTATCATCCATGGTTGTATTCTGGTATGCAACTGAAAGTCGAGTTTTCCCAACCGAGTTAAAAGCGTATAACAATTGAATTTTAGTGTCATCATTACGGAGTTCTAATGCAATGTCATCTAAATTATTCATTCCTGTGAGGGTTTGGAAAAAGTTGTTGCATTAGGCCCTGCTTGTGCTTACGCAGGACTTCAATCTTGCGCTCCTGTGCAGAAATTAACTCATCAAGCGAACCTAAACATTCGGCGATTTTTTGCTGCTCAGATATGTGTGATAAAGGAATCTTTAGGTATTGATATTGAGATATATAATACCTTTTATGCTCTGCTGGGTCAAATCTAATTCTGGACATCAAATCGTACACCAGCCGTAGATGGTTACTTCCACGAGCTCTCAATATTTTTATTGCAGATGATTTAACCTTGAATGGGAAATCAACATACTTAGAGTCAGTAGTAAAGTCATCAAAAATGATTACGGGCAAATCATGGTAGACACCGTCTGTTTCGCAAGTATACCCAAGAATAAAGGATTTATTTGCAGTCAAAACTGGAGTGCCTGAACTCTCATACTGAGAGTTTCTAACTAGATATTTCACTGGCTGCTCATAATGAAGAACATCACTGAGTTGTCTATATTTCCATTCGGGGTAATCTACAAATTCTGGAAATCGCAGTTGAGGGACACTTTCTCCAGATTGTGGAAAAAGTTTCTGCATCAGGCCCTGTTTGTGCTTACGCAGGACTTCAATCTTGCGCTCCTGTGCAGAAATTAACTCATCAAGCGAACCTAAACATTCGGCGATTTTATGTTGTTCAGAAAGAGAGGGGATCGGGATGTGAAATCTTTTGATTGAATCAGTTGGTAAATGTGCGGGGATGGCGTCCATTGTGAGAGACTGAATACTTTTTTGCATGCTTTTGAGGGAATAGTATAAATATTTATTGTGCAAGACTCTCCCATCAGCAGGTTTGATGCAATAACACACATCATTAGCCCAAAACTTTTGATTAATGTAGTTCACAAATCCAGCAGTGCCATATTTTACAACCGTTACTGTATTGGCTGGCTGATTGAAATTTCCGTAATAGCCCATTGGAGTAATTCCCCCACTATAAACGGGGAATTTTCCTCCTGGATCTAGTTGACTTTTCGTCAGACGCTTTCCCCGTCCAACATGAGCTATTTCGTCCAATGCCTTGAATGGGAGATTCGTCACGTCTACAAATTCTGGAAATCGCAGTTGAGGCAGAAGTGCCTTTGATCTATTGATACTCATCTACACTTACATGCTCATAGGCACTAAGCCCCGAAATTTCTTGACCTCGAGTACATTTTTTTAGAATGGGTATTAGTGCTGCCATTAGAGATTCTTCTCTACGATGTCGCTCATACCAACTAAGTTCAAGCTGCGTCATCAGTTCGGTAAGATGCTCACCGTCAAGTATCCTGTGCGTGATGATTGTGTCTACAAAGGTTGATAGGGATTCGTTGGTGAGGCCGTGAGTCTTGGCGATATCGCTGATTTGTATAGTCTGCTTCTGAATCTTGAACTTCTCATAATCATCACGAACTTGAGTCTCATTAAAGCTCTGCCCCTCCTTCAATGATTTTACATACTCGGTAATGTCATCATATTCGTTTAGGGATTTGGCGTCGGATTGAATTAACATGATGAGCTGATCTTTGGTGATCTTTTGTTTACTTGGACTCTGATTTGAGTATTTTGAAATGAGTTTCATAATGTAGTCATAATCAATAAGATTAGAAGCAAACAGGACTAGCTCAGCATCAAGTTCTTTGGATTCAGGATTAACGGTCTCAGTCCCGTTTGTAGAAGTGTCTCGTAGTCGCTTTACTGTCTCAAGATAGGCACAACGGAACCTCATAAGCTCCTGATCCGAGATAATGCTTTGGAGTTGTAACTGTTGCTCGTTGGTAATGTCGGTGTACTGGTCAAGTTGATTCTTGATACGCTGAACATCCTTAAATTTTTGGATGAATTGTACTCGATTATGGTCGCCTTTCAGGTTGTTGATTTGATCGGGCTTGGTTTCAAGTGCCTGAGATTGCATGAACTCATCAAATTTAGAAAATGCATTTTCAAATTTTCTTATCAGAACATCAGGTTTCTCTACAAGCCATATTTCACGGCTCTGCTCAAGAGATTCACCAGAGAAGAGGGTAATGGCTTCGTCTACGCTTTCGCGTAGTTGGCGAAAGTCAACAATATTGCCGAAAGGCTTGCTACCGTTAAGTATGCGGTTCGTACGAGAGAATGCCTGAATGAGTCCATGATGCTTGAGATTTTTATCCACATATAAAGTATTGAGATACTTAGCATCAAAGCCAGTCAGAAGCATATCCACAACGATTGTGATATCAATTTTCTCATTGCCATGGTCGGGCAAGTCAATGTTATTGTATTGATGATTTTTGATACGTCCCTGAATATCCTGATAGTAGATATCAAAGTTGTTGATATCCCCATTCGTTCTGTACAGTTTATTATAGTCACTAATCATAGCCATAAGGGCGGCTCTTTTACCCTCAGGATTGTCTTGGTTATCCTCTTTCTCTTGGCTCAAATCTTCTTGAATCTGTTGAATGTCTTTATTGCCATCCGCAGGTGGAGAGAAGATGACAGCAACTTTGAGAGGAATAAATTCGGGATCAGTGTTCTGGCGCTCGGACTGAAGCGTTTTGAAAATCTGGTAGTATTCAATAGCGTCATTGATAGAGGCCGTGGCAAACAGTGCATTAAACCGTCGGCTACATGTGGAGATATCATGATTTTTAAGTATAAATTTGACGACAGCCGTTTTTGTAGGTGTAATGCTCTGGCTCATGTCTTCGCTCTCCTTAGGTTTGAAGTGGTTTACATGGAATCGGAGAACATATTCATCTTCTATGGCATCGGTTATTGTATAGGCATGGAGTTGCCTCTGGAATAGTTTTTCGGTGGTTCTTAGTGTTGACGTGTCTCCATTAATTGTTCTTACAGTAGCGTTATTTTCAAAAATTGGAGTACCAGTGAAGCCAAATAATTGAGACTGTGGAAAAAAATTTCTAATTGCTTGATGGTTTTCCCCAAACTGAGAGCGATGACATTCGTCAAAGATAAATACCATTCGTTTATCTTTCAGAACTTTGAGTTGTTGACTGAAATTTACATGCTCTTTCGAACCAGATTTATTTGAGGCTTGATTGTTTTCACTGAGCGCAAGTCCAAGTTTTTGGATAGTAGTTACAATGACTTTATCAGCGTAATCGTTGGATAGGAGACGACGAACAAGCGTATCGGTGTTAGTGTTTTCTTCAACACAGTTTTGTTGAAATCGATTGAATTCATCCCGAGTCTGTTGATCAAGATCTTTACGGTCAACAACGAAAATACACTTATGGATGTTATGGTTTGACTTCAGCAGTGTGGATGCTTTGAAGGAGGTGAGGGTCTTGCCTGACCCCGTTGTATGCCATATATAGCCATTTCCACAATTTTGATTGATACATTCAATGATGGACTTAACCGCGTAGATTTGATACGGGCGCATCATCAGAAGTTTTTGTTCTCCTTCAATTAAGACCATGTACTTGCTGATCATTTCACCGAGTGTACACTTCGCGAGAAAATGGTCTGCAAAATCAAAGAGATTGCTGATTTTATTGTTGTCTGAATCGGCGAATTTATAGACAGGAAGAAACTGTTCATTCGCATCAAAAGCGAAGTGTTTCAAGTTATTGTTAGGGAAATAAAAGGTGTCCATCCCATTGCTGACAATGAAGAGTTGGACGAAGCAGAGTAGAGTATTAGTATATCCATTACCAGAGTCTTGTTTATAGTTAACGATCTGCTTCATTGCCTGACGTGGGCTGATCCCATATTTTTTGAGTTCAATTTGGGCAACAGGGATACCGTTGATCAGGATGATGGCATCATAGCGATGATGGCTGTAGTCGGTGTTGATTCTTAATTGATTAATCACTTCATACGAATTCTTACACCAGTCTTTGGTATTGATGAGAGTGTAATTAAGGAGTGTGCCATCTTCGCGGTCAAACGTTCCTATATTCCTCAAAAGCTTCGAGGCTTGATATACATCGGCAGTAACTACATCGGTCAGTAGACGCTGGAATTCACTGTTACTCAGATTAACACGATTCAGATCTTCAAATTTTTTCTTAAAATTAGCTTCAAGTCCAGCACGATCATTAATATCAGATCTATATTTGTACTTAATGTCTTTCAATTTCTGTACGAATTCTTCTTCAAGATTACATTCAAGTTCTTTTTCTTCTATCATTAGGATTTTCAAATGCCACTATAATGGTATGAGTTTTTGATGACCATTTCAATAGATTACAATGGGACTATGAATCAAAGTCATGTAGTTTAGAGCGGTATATGGCTCGGAGATTCATGATTTCTGAACTCTCTGGGGTACAGAACGCTATGATGCAAAATTATTTGAAATCAGTGTTACCAATACAGAGAGGTTCGTGCAGATTGAGCAGTATGTCTATCAGCAATAATCAAAGTGATAAACGATGAATAGAAGCCATCTGTTCAAGATATGGATTTCTATTGATTGGTGAGTGACATGCCAGAATAGGTGATTTCACAAAATTCAGTGGGTTGAATCTATGAAATTAGTGATGGCGCAAAATCCACAATGCTCTGAGTATCGGATCAAAGCTCACAAGCAGTGATACCTGAACAATGGTACCAGTTTTATATGATCAGCATAATTGAGTAAAATCAAAATAATGATCTGACTGACAGAAACTTTAAAGTGTTCAGTCCGCGAATGGAGTTCAAAAAAAGTTTGTAAAAATTCAAGTTAGAGGCTTCTAAATGTGGTGTCCTACTGACAACTCAGGAATCGTCTTGTTCGGGGCAATCTCCTCCAGTTGGCAGATATTCCCAACTAGGCTTTCGCCCAGTGACACGTGTAAAGTAATCATTCCAGAAAGGTTCAAAATTGTCCGATTCCTGAATTTGTCCTCCATCGCCATGGCATCTGTTAATATTGAAAACTATGGTACTGCCAATGTTCTGAGGAAATCCAAAGTGTCTCTTAATCTTACTCTCAGCATTCTGGAAATTTGGAACTGACTCATAAAAATTGAATTGCAATGAATTTTCTAACATATCTGAAATTATCCATAACTGATCACATTTTTCATTACACACATTATGGTCAAGTGATCTGATCTCACGTAGTATCGGAGAATCATCCTCTGGATCTAATCTTAACAATGAATCAGCATTAAAGAGTATGTTCTCCTGGAATGCCTTAACATTAATATTAATTTTCATGCCATGATCATGCTTAAGTCGTTTATACTCATCCTTAGGAATGCAAATTTTCAACCAATCATTACACTCACAGTCTTTTACTCCTTCTCCATCATCAAGCTTGAAGGCTGGTTGATACAGAGATATTGAGTTTGAGTCTAAATGATGATTCTTAAGTTTCGTTACAATGACTTCTGTGCTATCAGTGGATTTTACAGAATTGAGTACATTCTCAATTCCAGTTATAGCCTCATTTATCTGAAATTCGGAAGGCGCACTAGAATGATCAACAACTATGGCGATACGAATTGTATCTGCTACTTCTGTTTCAGTAGGTGGGCATTCTTGGGCAGAGACATCAGAGTCTGAGAATCCGCCAATAATTATCATACAGAAGAGCAGAATGGCACATCTAGTGCTATGAATCAAGGCAATCATTGGGGGTTAAATGTGGATATGAGCAGTGTGAAAGGTGGGAAGAAATATCAGATGAATTTAATTCAGTGAGTCGTTAGATGGCTTTATTTGAGGGCCATAACTTGAAACTTCTTCAATAAATTTGTGATAAATTTTTTCCAAATTATTAATGTGTTCATTAATGACCTGCTGTCGGTGTTGCGTCATTGTAAGAGCATCTTCCCCAGAACATAGAAAGTCAGTGCTAACAGGAGTCAAACTTTTCCAGTCGGGCTTCCAATCCTCATCCCATGGGGTTGTCCGAAAATTAGTTGACGTTCAATATTCTGGGAACCATCTACTGGTATCCTAATCCATTCCATATTATCAACATTAACTCATGCTATTACCTGAAGATTTTGGACAGTTACAGCAGACCTTGGAAGAAGCTGGGGTCTCTGGGCAACAGTTACGCGTGTCTCTGTTACGCCACTGTAGTGACTTGATCCAGCACCTCACGCACGATCTTGGCATGCCCAGTGCTCTTGACACTACGTCTGATTCTGCTCAAGAACCCATTCATGCAGATCCAGAAGAAGAGACATCGACAGCGCCTTTGTCGTCGCCCAGTTTCCCCGAATATGGGGATGAGGCCGATCTCCATCAGATTCGCATGGAGGCGCTGGAAGTCTTTGATCACCGCCGTCTTGACGAAGAGACCTATGCCGTGTTGTGGATGGATGTGCTACGCGTCTGGGGTGCACCCTTCTTGCTGTGTATGGGCTCTACTTTGGAAGGCGATCGGCGTATGTTAGGATTTGAGCAGGCCTCCGCACAGAATATCGCCCGTGTGACGCATTTGTTTGCGTCGCTTCTCCATCGTGGACTGTCGCTTGACGATGGACTGCTTTGTATCACCCCCGTCACCGTCACGCTGGATCAGGTGTTAATGGACCTGGGTGGTGAGCGCATTCGCCTGCAGCATTGCCATCTGCACAAGCGTGAACGGATCGTAAGTGTTCTCACCGAGGAGCAACAAACCCAGATGCGGGGGCAGATCAACCGTGCCTTCTCCATTCCTGATGCCAAACAGGCACGGGAGGCGCTCTTGCGGATTCATGACCGCCTCCTGCGATGGAATCGTTCGGCTGCCCAGCGTCTGTTCAAGGATCTGGATCTATGTCTGACCTTGCATCAAACCGGACGGTATGAGCACTTGAGTCGCAGTCTGCGCACAACCTCTTGCGTTACCCATACCGTGCAGTATGTGAATCAGCGACTGCGAGGCATCCGTCACTGGCTGTCTCCCCAGTCGCGTCGTGCACAACTCGCACTGTTGCTGCTGGAACGCGAATCAAAGATGCATCGACTCGCTCATGCTTCGTATCTTTCTTCCATGCAAACGTCTCTGTTTCCTTCCACATGATGGATCTCTCCAGACGTTGCCAGCAAGAACGACAAAAACCCATAGGTTCTGTCGTTTCTGTTTCTCTTTTTACTCTTTAATCTACCCAATTTAATGAAAACAACCTATCGACAAGGTCTCCCCGAACGAGACAATGGCTTTATGGAGCTCTTTGAAGAAGAGCTTCAAGATGATGTCAGCGCAGGGAAGTTAGTGGATGATTATGTCACAATGGCGCAGGAGATCCTTGCCCTGCTGTTAATTGACAATGAAGTGGAGCATTTATGTGGAGCGTACGCGAAGCATGACGATGTCCATGAGGGGCGCTATCAACGGTGGGGATCCAATCCAGGCTCCATCAAGATTCAAGGGGAGCGACTGCCGATCCGAGTCCCCCGTGTCCGCGATAGGGTGACCAAGAAAGAGGTTCCTCTCCAACGCTATCAGAAGTTGCGTAAACTGCCACCGAAGCAACAAGAGCATTTGACCAATCAGGTCTTCTATGGACTCACGCAGCGTAATTATCGCAAAGTGGTCCGTGCCTTCATCAATGGCATTGCTCCCTTCAAATCCTCGGTCAGTGAGGCATTCATTGAGCAAAGTACGCGAGAGTTGGAAGCGTTTGAACGGCGCCAGATCGGATCCGAAACGTATGTGGTCCTCATGATTGACGGCAAATATATGCGTGAACGCCAAATCTTGCACTGTGTGGGTATTACCGAAGAGGGACAGAAGCGCGTTCTGGGATTCGTAGAGGCGACGACGGAGAATGCTGAGGCCGTTGAGGGGTTATTGTTGAATCTGATTGAACGCGGCTTGCGTTATGAGAAGGGACTGCTGGTCTGCATTGATGGAGCCAAAGGACTTCGTAAAGCGGTCGAGGATGTCTTTGGGGAGTATGCTCAGGTGCAACGTTGCACCTGGCACAAACGGGAGAATGTGCTCGGGAAAGTGAGGCAAGCGTCAAAACAACGTATCAAATCGAAACTCAATGATGCGTATAAGACCACAGAGTATGACGAAGCCAAGCAGAAGTTGGACACCCTCTGTGATACGCTGGACAAAGAAGGAGAAGGCATGGCCGCCAAGAGCTTGCGGGAAGGCTTAGAAGAAACCCTGACACTCCAAAAACTCGGAGTGGTGGACGAATTGGGAAGGAGTTTCCAGACGACCAATATCATTGAGAGCATCAATAGCGAGCTTGAAGCGAACCTCAAGCGGATCAAACGCTGGGTGAACTCAAGTCAGTATCACCGATGGATTGCCATGTCCATCATCAAGAGCGAGCAGAACTTCAACCCCATTGCTGGATCCAGTCATCTGCCAACGCTGCAGAAAGCACTTCTGGAGCGGGTGCCATCCATGGAGAAAGCACCCAACCCGAGGCAAAATGAACACAAGATACCCCCTATGGATTCAACAGAATCTGTACATAAAGAGGAAATGAAGTCTATCTCTAATCGGATAAGAATTCCGAACGTCAACTAATTTTCGGACAACCCCCATCCCATTGGGGCGGCGGTGGGGTTAACTTCGGACGAACTGCTCTATTTGCTGTTCTGTAGATACGGATTGAAATCACACATGTAGCTCTGATATCGTCAATTAGATTAGTTGCAGTAATGAGGGAGTTTTTATAAATCGTTAATACAGAGTTACGTTCTTTTACAAAATCAATTTGAGATTCCTTAAGACGATTAGTGATTTGATCACGTTCAGTTTGTAGATTACTTAAAATGTTTTTTTGAACGGTATACCAGTCTTTCATGTGACGCTTAAATTGACGAGTTTTCCGCCCATACAGCAAATATTCATCATCATTTTTCCACATCAGCCAAGTTATTGCCCCAAACAATATGATTCCTAAAATGACAAGGATATATGAAAAGAAGTCATTCATTACGATGAATTTGCTGAATAACAAGTCAGCCGCTTCTTGACTAGATCTATGTTCTGAAGTAGCAATATTTTCGTTATCACTCACAATCTGAGTTGACTCACTTTGTGTTTCAGAATTATTAGGATCACTTGCTTCTGATGTAGAGATTGGCGGGTAATTTGGATCCATAGCATCCCTGTAATGACCGATACCCAAATTGAAGATGATTACGAGTGTAACTAAAATAAAGAGAAGAATTTTTGAAGTAATCCGAAGAGATTCACGACAGTGATTCCATGCACGAAATACTTCAGCTGAAATGATGCCCAGAATTGAATTGATCAATAAGATCAGTAGTGTTGCGCCAAAAACCCCTAAGGTACTAAAATCGCTATCCTGAGAAGCAAGGAGTCCAAGCGTAGATACACCAATCACAGATATAACTCCACCAATGATCAAAAAAATTTTTCTTTGATTGTCAGGGTATTCGGCTTCTCGATCAAGCTTGTTTTCTTTTTTGAATTGGATTAAATCGTTTTGCTCATTGAGAGCTTTTCTCCCAGTTTCATCTAAATCATATCGGTTATTATTCATGATTGCAGAAAAGATAATTGATGAATCTTCCTGAGGGATATCACTGATCCAATCCGACTGTTCTGAAGAGTCAAATTTTGTTTTAATTAGATAGGGATGAACTTTTGAGCGAACATCAATTTCATCATTAGCATAACACGACAAAGTTTCTGTATGCAAGCCTTGACAAATGTTTATAATTATTAATTCCCTGATATCAGGTACACTGTCTGATTTCAAAGGTTGACTATTTATTCCTCGTTGCTCAGCAATACGCTCTATCTCAACTGTTGAGAGGCTTCCACGCTTTTGGCTATCAAGATCATTTTTGATTGAATCAAATGGCATTAAAACTACTATGAGATTTGTTAATGTCGTGGGTAAATAGAAGCATCCAGGGCGTCAATCATCTAAATCTGGACAATGATGGGGACTTCTTTTTTCTGTGGAGGCTTGGATAATAAATCAACTTTTTCAAGCGCTTTTCTATAAGAAGGATCAAGGGAACCTTCAATGTACATCAATTCTCTGTCGTGTAGAGACTCAGCATATTCCGAAGAGCATAGTCCTACATCACCTGGATCTTCGGGGATGTACCAGTCTGGTATCCATTGTTGATCCCAGTCAGATGGTACACTTGCGATATCTTCTCTTGCAGCGCGATTTGCCTTCCTGTAGAATGTTAATGCTTTAACACAATGTTGAGCACCGTAATGAAGACTATTTCGCATATCTTTGTATTTATCTTGGATATTGCCCCGCAGTTTTAATGCAAGTTTATGATCGTCAAGGATTGTAGGTGTAAAGGTGTTATCATTATTGTCGTCTACTCCATTGATCAAACTTATAATTGCTTGATGATCTTGAATGCTTGATGATGATGACAGTTTCTGTCTGGCAATCTTGTAGATTTCCTCCAACTTTGAGATTAATGAATCACGTTCCTTATCTAAGTCTTTCAGTGCCTCTTGTAACTGACGCTGTTTCTTTGCATGTCCTGGATAACCGGGAAAGATGTCCATCCACTTGAAGACCCCAAAAAGAATAAAGCCTATTCCAAGAATGAAGAATGCATACGCCTGAAAATCTGCAAGCTTGGTTTTCTCGCTCCACAGCAAACAGAGCGCTTCTTGTCCTGCAAACTCATACTTGGCCGCGCTAAAGCATTCATCGCCTGAGTCTGGGTACTCTTCAGGGATCGCATCTCGAAAATGAGCCGCTCCCAAGTTAAACGTAAATGCAGTCAATGAAAAAATGACCAGACCAAGGACGGCCCAGATCTTGAGATGTGATCTAATATGATAGAGATATTTCCATGAAGATCTAATTAATAATCCTATAACACATACATTAACGGCAGCTATCAGAAATGCTTGCCAAATAAATTCTATGAACTTTCCATCAGCTTGATTTTTAAAGAACCACCCGTTGATGACGGACTCAACAAGCACAGCACCAAAAAGCAATAGCCAAGGCTTTAATTTATTCCGCCACCCTACGGGAAGGTCTAAATCATAATTCAATTTATTTTTGTCCTTGAATGCCTGATACTCTTCCCTTACATCACAGACTCGGGTTAGTTTGTTTTCAATTGCAGGTTTATTTTCTGAAATTGTTGTCTCCATGTCTGACTTTGCCTGATCTACTATGATTGAATGATCCTCATCTGAAAAATCGTCAGAAACCTCATCCGAAGGGAAAAGGCGCGGATTAAAGGATTTAAGTTTTGATATCAGCTCTCGTTGATCGCGATCATAGGCTTTCGTTTCAGCATCAATGAGGCGCTGATATGCTTTGACAACCTGTTCTTCAGTAACATTGAGACCCTCCCAATTCTGCGGAGGTAAATCTTTTTGGCCATCAGTGCTACCCTTTTCAATCAGGGCGTTGGTCCCCACTTCCGTATCTTCGGATATCGCTTCCAAGGCTACATCAAATGTGTACTTATCAGATTGGGAATCTGATTTTTCATCCCTACGAAATGGATTAAAATATCTTAGAATATCAAGGAACTTCATGGTAGTTATGAACAATATTGGATACAATCAAGCCGTGTATCCACGATGATGGAGTGAGCTACAGCAACGGAAAACCTGCAGAATATTTTCCGATAAATTGGAGATACTCGCCCTGTGGCGAGTCTTAAAGGGCCGAAAGTAGGCGGGACTTAACCAGAGAAAACGATCTCTGAGCTTCGGTAGTAATGGGGAATACTTACAGAGAAAATGCCCCCCCCCCCCATTTTTTCAGGAGGCTGGCAGAGTGTATATCTAATTAGGATAGCGCTAAATTTTCGATTCATTACGTAAACAACATAACACCGGCGGATGCAAATATACGAAATTTTGATCACTAAACAACAAAATGAGGTGGAATTACAGATTCAAGCAGTTGACGTGATCATGAATATAATTGTCAGACACGTTGCAGTTGAACTCCTTGAATAGATTAAAGATCGGTGCAGACCTCAGCATCACCCCCATGCTCATCAATGGCAACCATCTAAGAACCCCTACTACAAGTCCACGATTCAACAAGTGATGTTTCAGGAACATTTTTGAAAATAAACATATAATAAAAAGTTTATATTTATTAATATGACCGCTCCTCCCAATCTTTATGTAGATGCATTAAAAGCTGCTGGGCAGACAACTCGGCTTCGTGTATTAGTTCTACTTCGGAATTTGGATCTGTCTGTTGGCGAACTGGCACAAATTCTTCGACTGAGTCAACCCCGCCTATCAAACCATCTAAAAATTCTGGCCTCCGCAGGCCTGATTGAGCGACTTCCCGAGGGTGCATGGGTCTTTTATCGTGTTCAAAATCAAGGATGGGCTGGACGATTATTGCGAGACCTATTTTCAGGATTAGATCTCAATAGCTCGCCCTTCAATTCGGATGATCAAGCCCTTCAGGAGATTCGCCAAGCTCGCGCTAAATTAGCGGCGTCTTACTTTTCCGAAATTGCGAAAGACTGGGATCATGTCCGTGCGCTCCATTACCCAGAAACTGCAATAGAACAAGCGATATTAGGTTGTGTAAAGAGATATCAATTCGAACGTATCATTGATCTAGGGACGGGCACTGGCAGGATGCTTGTCCTACTCGGCCCTCAGGCACACGAGGCAGAGGGGCTTGATATTTCTCACAATATGCTAACCGTGGCAAGGACAAATCTTAATCAAGCGGGCATCAATAACGCACGCGTACGTCACGGTGATGCGGCCAATACCCCCTTTAAGGACAACAGTGCTGATCTAGTGATCATCCACCAAGTATTGCATTATCTTGATCAGCCAGAGAAAGTTCTTGATGAAGCGGCGCGTATTCTAAAACCAGGAGGTCAGCTCCTTATTGTTGATTTTGCTCCGCATCATTTGGAGTTTTTGCGAAAAGATCAGGGGCATCGACGACTCGGAATTTCAGAAGACGATCTGCAACAATGGATTGAGGCAGCAGGGCTATTTACTCGCCCACCCCTAAGATTTGATCCGCCTGATTCTCTTGAGCAAGGACTCAGTGTTCTGATTTGGAGTTCAACAAAGTGTATTAAGCACCATGGATCTGTCAATGATAGTCAACTTGCCGTGATAGCCCAGCAATCTACATTACCTCCGAATGTATCGTTTGAATTCTTTCCTCCCAAAACGGATAAAATGGAGTCCAAGCTGTGGGAATCAGTGGCTCGGTTATCCCCGTTAGGGCCTCGGTTTGTCTCAGTGACCTATGGAGCAGGAGGATCTACCCAGAACCGAACCCAAAAAATTGTATCAAAAATTGCACAGGATACCCCGCTCTTACCCGCTGCCCATCTAACCTGTGTGGGCGCCACAAAGGAAGAGATTCTCAAGATTGCCGCCACATTTTGGAATGCAGGAGTCCGTCATATCGTTGCACTTCGTGGCGACCCTCCCGAAGGACTTGGGGAAAAATTTGTACAATTCCCTAATGGATTCAAAAACAGTGTTGATCTCATTCAAGGAATTCGATCATGCGAAATTGAACCCGGCGCACGCTTTGAAATAAGCGTTTCATGTTACCCAGAGCAACATCCTGAAAGCATGGGATGGGATCAGGACATCGCATATCTACGAGCAAAACAAGATGCTGGAGCCGACCGCGCGATTACCCAATTCTTTTTTGAACCAGATACCTACTTTTCTTTTCTTGAGCGTGCCAGAGCAGGCTGTGTGACAATGCCGATTGTTCCAGGAATCATGCTACAACCTAATTTTGAAGGACTAGAACGCATTGCTAAACTCTGTCAGGTTAAACTACCCGATTGGCTCTATACGTTGTATAAGGGGACCGATAAAGATGAATCAACACGGGAGTTAATTACGGCCAATGTAGCTGCCGAGCTATGCCAGAAGTTATTAGAACAGGGTGTTAATGACTTCCACTTCTACACGCTAAATAGAGCTAGCCTAGCATTATCTATTTGTCGACTACTCGGTTTAAAACCAAAATGACATTGTATTGACTTAATTGTACTTGAATGATAGTTATAACCAAAGGAAATAACAATTGCAGTAGCAGAAAAGATCGAATTAGCCAATTATTTAGTATAGCGAAGGAGCGCATACTCATTTTGGATGGTTCATGGGGAGTGATGTTTCAGCGCATGAATCTCACCGAGGAAGATTACCGTGGATCACGATTCTCTGTTGAAAAATACCCCAGTCAAATGAAAGGGAATAATGATATTTTGAACCTAACTCGACCAGAGTGTGTGGCAGAATTACATGACCTATATTTTGGAGTGGGTGCGGATATCACCGAGACCAATACCTTCTCTTCAACCACGATTGCTCAGAAAGATTATGGGCTTGAAAGTCAGTCCGTCTTTGATCTAAATTTTGAAGGAGCGAGAATTGCCCGAGCATCTGCGGATCAGTGGACAGAAAAAGAACCGTATAAGCCACGCTTTGTCGCTGGATCAATTGGACCTCTCAATAAAATGCTTTCAATGAGTTCAGATGTCAATGACCCAGGCGCGCGAGAAGTTACATTTGATGACGTCTATCAGTGCTATAAACAACAGGTTGAAGCCCTCAATCATGGAGGAGTTCATATGTATTTGATTGAAACCATCACCGACACACTGAATTGTAAAGCCGCCATCAAAGCGATAAAAGATCTTGAGGATACAGGACTTGAACAGCTCCCAATTTGGATCTCAGGTACCATTACAGATCGCTCTGGGCGCACACTGTCAGGGCAAACTGTTGAAGCATTCTGGTACTCTGTTCGTCATGCAAAGCCATTCTGTATAGGGTTTAACTGCGCATTAGGTGCAGATCTAATGCGTCCATATATCTCTGAGATATCACGAATTTCTGACACAATGGTCGCCGCTTATCCTAATGCAGGCTTGCCTAACGAGATGGGACAGTATGATGAGACTCCTGACGAAACTTCATCAAAGGTATTCAAATGGGCAGAAGAGGGGTTTGTGAATATACTCGGAGGATGTTGTGGAACCACGCCCGATCATATCCGCGCTATCGTCAAGAGGGTTGAAGGGATGCAGCCACGTAACCCAGTCAAGAGCATCACCGCGCTCAGACTTGCTGGTTTAGAACCTTTTGAGCTATCCTAATAAATCATAGAAAAATGGATATTGACCAGCAATCAGACCCTCCGTGTCTGAGATCTGCACACATCGTCACTGGCGCATGGATCTGTGACTACAGTGGTGTATGCAGATACGGGTATTCATTGGAAAAACCTGATTGCATGACTGATGCCTCGTATAGATCTTCATATGTAAAGATCACTAAGAATTTTCATCATCTCTGAATTAATCGCTGGAATTGGTGATGAATATAGCCTCTCAGAAGTTTGTAAATATTGGCGAGCGGACAAATGTAACTGGATCTGCACGGTTTCGGAAGCTCATTGTGAGTGGGGATTATACGGCGGCTGTGGAGGTGGCGCGTCAGCAGGTTGAAAACGGAGCCCAGATCATTGATATAAACATGGATGAGGGGATGTTGGATGGCATCAAAGCGATGCAAACCTTTTTGAATTTAATCGCAGCCGAACCCGATATCGCTCGTGTACCATTTATGATTGATAGTTCAAAGTGGGAAGTCATTGAGGCAGGGTTAAAATGTGTGCAGGGCAAATCTGTTGTGAACTCAATCTCTTTGAAAGAAGGAGAGGCGCTATTTAGAGAGCACGCTCAAAAATGTTTGAGTTATGGTGCTGCGGTCGTTGTCATGGCTTTTGATGAAGCAGGACAAGCCGATATAGCGTCTCGCAAAATAGAGATTTGTGAGCGCGCGTTCAAGATTCTGACCGAAGAGGTTGGAATCTTGGCAGAAGACATCATTTTTGATCCAAATATTTTTGCCGTTGCCACGGGTATTGAAGAGCACAATAATTATGCCGTTGATTTCATTGAGGCGGTAAAAGTCATTCGGGATAGATGTCAAGGTTGCCACATCTCTGGCGGACTCTCAAACGTTTCGTTTAGTTTTCGAGGGAATGAGCCCGTCCGACGTGCGATGCATTCGGTATTTCTGTATCATGCTATTCCAGCAGGAATGGATATGGCCATCCTCAATGCAGGGCAATTAGATATCTACGATGAAATCGAGCCTAGATTGCGCGAATTGGTAGAGGATGTGATTCTCAACCGTAAATCGGATGCCACAGAAGCGCTCGTTGATTATGCTGAAAAGTTTCGAGGTCAACAAGGTAAGTCGCAAGACAAAGATCTCTCATGGAGGGAATTATCGGTTGAAAAACGACTTGAACATGCACTTGTCAATGGTATCACAGAATTTATCAATGAAGATACCGAAGAGGCTCGCGCAAAAGCCAAGCGACCGTTGCATGTGATTGAGGGACCACTGATGGATGGGATGAATGTTGTTGGTGATTTGTTCGGTTCGGGGAAAATGTTTCTGCCGCAAGTTGTCAAATCTGCAAGAGTGATGAAAGCAGCTGTCGCATATCTTGACCCATTCATGCAGGCCGAAAAAGAAGAGATGGGCATCAAAGATGCATCCAATGGCAAAGTTCTGATGGCAACGGTTAAAGGCGATGTGCACGATATAGGCAAGAATATTGTTGGTGTAGTATTAGCTTGTAATGGGTATGAAATCATTGATATGGGAGTCATGGTTCCATGTGAAGATATTCTAGCAAAAGCAAAGGAAGAACAGGTGGATATTATCGGGCTTTCAGGACTTATTACACCAAGCCTTGATGAAATGGTACATGTCGCGCGTGAGATGCAACGCTTAGACATGAAGCAGCCGTTGTTGATCGGAGGGGCGACCACATCACCAGCCCATACGGCCGTGAAAATTGATCCTTCCAGAAATAATGGCCCCACCATTCATGTCAGTGATGCAAGCCGAGCATTTAGCGTTGTTTCGTCCTTGTTGTCAAGCGATGACTGTCCCCTCTTTGTAGAGACTGAACAAGCAAAGTATCAGCGGATGCGTGACCGTCGCTCAGGGGGGCCGCCTAAGCCTCGCCATCCAATTGATGTTGCTCGCAGTCACGGGCATCAGCTCAGTTTAGTAACAATTCCTGCTCCTAGTTATCTAGGCAGTAAAGTCTTTGATCATTTTGATGTATCTGAAATCGCTGAGTACATTGATTGGACACCCTACTTTGTTAACTGGAATTTAGCAGGGAAATATCCTCAAATACTTGAAGATGAGACTGTAGGCAAAGCTGCCCGTGATCTGTGGCAGGATACTCAAATGATGATGGAGCAGATCATTGCTCAGAAATGGTTTTCCCCAAAAGCAGTTGTAGGGTTTTGGGGGGCAACTAAGCAGGGAGATGACATTCAGTTACATAACGGTGAGACCTTGTATACACTCCGTCAGCAAATGGTCAAGAACAATCAACGCCCCAATTATGCGCTTTCGGATTTTATTGCCCAAGAAGATGATCACATCGGCGCATTTGCGGTGACATCTGGCCCCGAGGTCGAAGAGATTGCTAAGCAGTTTGAGTCTGAGGCGGATGACTATTCGGCCATCATGGTGAAGGCTATTGCAAATCGTTTTGCAGAGGCCATGGCTGAATACATGCATGAGAAGGTAAGACAAGATCTGTGGGGATATGCAATTGATGAAGACCTTAACAAGTCAGAGCTGATCAATGAAGCGTATACGGGTATTCGTCCAGCGCCTGGCTATCCTTGCCAACCTGATCATACTGAGAAAGGTACAATCTTTCGTTTACTTGGGGCGGATCAAATAGGAATGACTTTGACCTCTGCGTATGCGATGTCGCCAGCGGCGTCGGTGTCAGGATTATTCCTAGCTCATCCAGAGAGCGTATATTTCTCAGTGGGTCGGATTGAGCGGGATCAAGTTCAAGATTACGCTCATCGAAAAGGGATGAATCTGCGTGTCGTTGAGCGATGGTTAGGCCCAATCTTAAACTATGATCCCACTGACTTTGATGAGGAATTCACTAATCATTAATGTGATCTAAATGACATATATTGTGATGGATGCTTGCATTCGTTGTAAGCACACGGATTGTGTAGAGGTTTGCCCAGTTGATTGCTTTTATGAAGGGGCGAATATGCTCGTTATTCATCCAGATGAATGCATAGATTGTGGGGTATGCGAACCAGAGTGTCCAGTGGAAGCGATCAAGCCTGAAAGCGAGGATGAACCTGACGGAAAATGGCTTAATCTCAATTCTCACTATGCGGAGATATGGCCGAACATCACAGCAATGAAAGAGCCCATGCCAGATTATCAGGAGTTTGCGCAAAAAAGTAACAAGCTAGAGGAATTTTTCAGTCCTAAACCTGGATCTGGGGATTAGTTCTTTATGATACGCAGATCATTCCATTGACCCATAATATTCATGACGGAGCGATTTGACCTGAGAATTGATCATTCCTCATGAATGGTTGAATTTTGGTTGTCAGAATCACGATTCAAATTAATGATTTTAACACTGATGTAGCGATTTCCTCCTATTTTTGGTTGTAATATCGGAAATTTCACAGCAATTCGCACCGCATGGGCGTACCTCTCCTATGGAATAAAATTTCCTACTTTTCAGGCGATCTTAGAAAACTCGGATGAGGGCGCTGGGGCAGGGCGCTACCTTCCACTTTAAGCTTTTCAAAGTTTTTCCAAAATTGCTTCCACGGCCGACTGGGCAATGCGAACCTTGATATAGCGCCCACTGCTAACAATCACGGCCCCGACTTTGAGTAGCTGAGGATGAATGTGCATGTGACGTTTTTCCTCAACAACAGGGAGCTCACTTGCGCCAGAAGGGCTGGTTGTATCTGCATCTTGTCCTGTGGCGACATCGCTATCAGGCGCTTCAGATTCGGAGGATGGCTCAGACGCACCGTGCGTGATGCAACGTCCAATATGGACCAACTGATAGATCAGCAATTCCCACAATCTAAAGTAGGGAGGTTGGTGAGAATTGACGTGTGCCACCTAGATATAATTGAGGTAAGCCAATAACTTAGTACCATTTATAGAAGCTATATAAGGTAGGTCCCGCTGAACAGCGGAGGTTGTAAACCACTCACAGCTGCTGTATTAAAGAGGTGTCGTGGTGAGCGCGTTGGGAAAAGGTAGGGTTAGAATTCCACCAGGTGTGAATCAAAGGGTTGAGCGCGAGTGAACCATTGATGACATGCCATTGTTTCAATCTAATAAATTGCAACATGCGTGATTATATTTATTTAAGACATTGCAGTTTTTCAGTCACAGTCACAACACTCTAATTTGATGCAGTTGCGAATCAGCAAGGTTGAAAACTACGGAAAAAAACTCATTCTTGACGATAAGTCTGAGTGGGATGTGATCTATTTTGATTCTCTTAAATCCGTAGAATGGCTACCAACCCAGAAGGTCATCCTCAGGGAGAAGAAAGATATGGATTCATGGGCAATATATACTAATACGGTGTATCCTTACACAACCATCATTGAGCATGTTGACTCTGGTAAAATGGTTGGTGCGAAGAGAGCTGACTAGCCAAGATCTCTTTATACTCAGCATCATTTGGCCATGATTGAACAGAAGAATTTTCAGAGTGCTGATGCACTCTGGAGTGAGTTGGGTGCTCTGCACAAAAAATCGAATTCCGAACTTGAATTCATTTACCGGGGACATTCTGATGCCCGATGGGATCTCTTGCCATCGTTGTTTCGTTCTACATCAAAAGAACAAATATCACATTTAATTGGAGATCAGTGGAAGTCAGACGAATTGATCTGGCTTGAATTTACTTCTTTGCGTAATTTCATCTATCGTTGCGATGATGCAGGTAGTATTATCCCTTCCGATTCCGTCAGTTTTCGAAAGTCCAATTTACTGGATGAGAGTTTCAGTAAGTATCTACATGATCTTCAAAATTGGCCAAATGAAGAACTGATTGACTCTTTAGCAATGGCTCAACTCCATGGTTTGCCCATAAGACTTCTGGATTGGACAACCAACCCTTATGTAGCTGCTTATTTTGCTACAAGTCAGGTGTTAAACTATTCCAAGTGGTATGCTGGACTTAAAATAGCTATCCTCGTACTCACAAAGGGGTCGCTTCTTAACCAGTCTTGTGGACCAGTCAGGATCGTACGAGTTGGAGGTTCAGTGTCTAAAAATGTAGTTGCTCAGCAGGGACTTTTCACGATACACCCAATCTCTGAAGAGCGTGGTGACTCCGTGAAAATTTTGAGTTTAGAGAACTACCTGCCTGCTCCTCACTCAATTCTCAAATTAACACTGCCGGTTGAAGAGTGCCTTGAACTCTATCAGTTATGTGTACAGTTTGGTTTCAATGCTGCCAGACTATTTCCCACTGCCGATGGTGCCTGTCGGGCGGTCATTGAACACCAATCGTATTTTGCCGCCAAGCTCGCATGCTTAAGGATTGATTTAATTGAAAATTCAGGCGACCAGCGGATAAGTTCCTATTACATTGTGCTCAAAAAAATGTCTAGTTGATCAGCATGATGAGATGAGTTATTACAGCCGCCAAAATGTGCTCTGCTGACGAAAATTCAGCAAAATAGTTTGCAAAAATCACGTTTGAGAATGGTCCTAAGGTGCACTATAGATGAAAGTTTTAAACTCTTAGTGGGAATTGCTGTAATTTAGTTACTATCTTTAGGGTATATATTTTGTAAGATTTCATGGGTTCAGCACTGTAAATAATCACATGTCAGGTGGTACAGTACATTCTTTTGTTGATAAAGTAGAGCGTAGAATGATTTTGGAATTATGATTAGAAGAAGACTATGACGACCTATAAAGAATCGGGGGTAGATATACACAAAGCAAATCAAGTATTTGATCGCTTGAAGCCAATGATTCAGTCAACCCATTCTCCTGCTGTTATTGGTAGTGTGGGGGGATTTGGAGGGTTTTTTCAACTTGATATTTCTGGGTATCAGCAACCAGTATTGGTATCGTCCATTGATGGGGTTGGAACGAAGATCAAAGTTGCCGTGCAAGCTGGAATTCACGAAACAATCGGGCAGGATATCGTTCATCATTGCATCAATGATATCGCTGTATGTGGCGCTGAGCCACTTTATTTTCTTGATTATTTTGCCGCGGGCGAGCTATCAGAAGAAGTGATTGAATCGGTGATGAAGGGACTCATTCAAGCATGCAAAAACTCAGGCATTGCGCTGATAGGAGGTGAAACAGCTGAAATGCCTGATCTTTATTCCCTCACCGATTACGATTTAGCTGGAGTCATCGTCGGAGTCGTTGATAAAACTAAAATCATTGATGGACGTAACGTTCAGAGGGGAGACATTCTGTGGGGATTTCCTTCCTCTGGAATTCACACTAATGGATATTCGTTAGCCCGTAAGGTCCTACTAGGAACACTTTCAAGATTTTCTCTCAACGATACGCCTGCTCAATTAAGGGGAAATAGTATTCAAGAAGAGCTTCTTGCTATTCACAAATGCTATCTTTCTCTTGTGCGTGACTTAAAGAACATTACTCATGCATTTGCACATGTGACCGGTGGAGGAATTGAAGGAAATACTCGCCGTATTCTTCCTGATGGACTTCAAATCAAGGTCAATTACGATGGATGGGAGAGACCTCCCATCTTTAGACTCATTCAAGAGCGGGGTGCAGTTCCAGAGATGGATATGCGTGATACATTTAACTTAGGGATTGGCTTGGTTGCAATTGCTCCACCATCGGTTAGTGAGGATATACATCGCATCGCGACGACTCATCAAGAGATACCAATTAACATTGGTTCAGTATATTAGTCATCCAGCCCCGTTAAGGATTTTTTCATTTAATTTTTCAAAATGGGTTCCATTGCACTTATTTTGGTTTTGAGTTATCTTGCAGGATCTGTTCCTGGTAGTGTGTGGGTTGGACAATTGCTCTACAGAATTGATGTTCGTGAGCATGGAAGCAACAACGCTGGTGCAACAAATGTTTTTCGCGTGATAGGGTGGAAGGCCGGGTTGCTATCAACCATCGTTGACGTTGGTAAGGGACTATTGGCAGCGGGAGTCATTGCGACAATCCGAATTGATCAACTGCCCGATCATCCAGCATTTTTTCAGGTTGACTCTGTGATTTCCCTATTGGCGGGAATTGTAGCGATTTTAGGCCACATGTTTCCAATCTTTGCTGGGTTTCGTGGAGGTAAGGGGGTCAATACGGCGGCAGGTGTTTTGTTTGCGATTACACCACAGACGATGTGGATTGTTATTGGAATATTTATGATTGTTTTGGTATTCACCCGATATGTTTCTCTGGCAAGTATTATTGCTGCGCTGATGTTTCCAGCAACCATTGCTATTCGCAAGTTTGTCTTTAATATTGAGACTTTAGATCGGAGTTTGCTATTGTTTGGGACGGTATTTGCCATAGCGATTCTTTATGCCCACCGAAGTAATATTAAGAGACTGATTTCTGGGACAGAGAATCAGATTAAACATTTCAGGCTGGCGCATGGGATGCATCGGCGAGGCGAGCTATAGTTTCGGCTAGTTGAATGCCGAGCACGATTACAGTTTTTGGTGCAGGGAGTTGGGGGACCGCACTTTCAGTCAGTCTTGCGTCACAGGGACATCGTGTAAGGCTTTGGGCCAGGAGGCCTGAGATTGCTCATGCAATTACCAAAACATGGCGTAACCCAGACTATCTACCTGAAGTTGAGATTCCCAGCTCTGTTTCAGTTGTAACGGACTTCGCCTCGGCAACTCAGGGTTCTGACTTCTGGGTCATCGCAACACCATCCCATGCGGTGCGGAGCTTGATTACCGAGCTATTGAACTACAGTCATTCAGGCCTTACGATCATTTCTGTCGCCAAGGGAATTGAACCAAAAACTGAGATGACCATGACCTCTGTGCTTGCGGATATTTTGTCACCACCGATTCCTGCTGGACATTTTGTCGCGCTTTATGGGCCAAGTCATGCGGAGGAGGTTGCTGCAAACTTACCAACGACACTGGTTGCTTCTGCGACTAATATAGATCAGGCGCATCTTATTCAACAAGTGTTCATGACTCCACAGCTGAGGATTTATGTGAATGCCGACGTGCGAGGTGTGGAAATCGGGGGAAGTGTGAAGAATATCATGGCCATTGCCTCGGGTATCAGCGATGGACTAGGTTTTGGAGACAACGCTCGTGCGGCAATCATTACCCGTGGCATTGCTGAAATTCAGAGGTTAGGATGCGCCATGGGTGCTGAGCCTCTTACCTTTACGGGATTGACAGGGCTCGGAGATCTAGTTGTCACCTGTACCAGTAAACATAGCCGCAATCGTCACTTGGGTGAAGCAATCGGTAAGGGTGCGTCGCTTGAAGAGATTACCACTTCAATGAATATGGTTGCGGAGGGAATAACAACCACCCAAGCGGTCTATCATATGGCCCAACGTTTAAACATTGAGATGCCAATTACAGAAGCGATTTACAGTATTCTCTTTGAAGGACATCGTCCACATGACTTAGTTGAGCATTTAATGTCTCGATCTGCAAAGCATGAGAAATGAGAGGATTGATTCTCTCTGCTACTCAGGAAACCAAGTTGATTAGATACATAACTGCCTTTCAGGGATTTCTGAGAAATGACCAAACAAGATTTGGAGCAAATGGCTGCCCAAGGTGAGGGGCTTCAAATAGAATTTAAGCATCGCTTACCAGAAAGCCAGCGGATTGCTAGAGAGATAACAGCACTGGGCAATACATGTGGTGGCCACCTGTTGATTGGTGTCACTGATGAAGGGATCTTGTCAGGGGTTAAAGATCCAGAGGAAGAACTTTTTGCACTCAACAGAGCTCTGAAAAAGCATTGCACCCCACAGATAGTCTACGCGCATGAAAAAGTTAATATTAGCAGAACCCGCTCAGTGGTGGTGATTGAAATCCCTGTAAGTCATCATAGACCTCATTATGTTCAGGAGTTTAACCCTTGGACTAAATCGGTATTTGTACGATTTGAAGATAGGTGTATAGAAGCGAGTGATGAAGCACGCAAATTAATGCGAGGAGTGTCAAATTCAGACGACATATTGATACAACTTGGCGACAAAGAACGCCTTCTACTTAAACACCTTGAACAGAGGGGCAAGATCACTGTGAGTAGTTTTACAAAGTGTGCTAAAATTCATCGAGGCAGGGCATCAAGAATGATCGTGAGAATGACGAGAGCAAGAATTCTCATTCACCACATTGATGTGGGGGAAGATTATTTCACGTCAGGTGCAGCGCTAAACTCAGATCTCACAGAGAGATAGCGATAGACTTGGTTTCCCTCTATCTGTCACATATCGGATCAAAGTTCGTACCTGTCAGAGAGTTCCTTTGGATTTATGGTTCACGAAGATATAGGTTATAAAGGCAACATAAAATGCACGCTTCAAAATTGGTGGAACGAATCATACTATGCAATCATCCCCAAAAATATAACAGAAGCACATCAGACTTATTGTGATTTAACAATAAGATGAACACGGAGTACAACCGACTCATGCTTTTGAGTTAATTGGTGATATTACAATCAGTTTGTTAATTTTTCTTATATTTGGGTGTTTGGTGAGATAATTTAATGAAGATCTTTCTTGTTTATCAACATAACTATACTTTTTCCTATGCAAAAATACTTACTAAAATCGAGTCTATGCATGTTGTTTGTTTTGTTGGGTTTTTCCAATGTAGCAATCAAATTCGTGTATGCTCAAGATCATCTTGTTTCAGGCACGGTTGTTTCCGAAGTAGACAATGTGCCTCTTGCGGGGGCTTCAGTTGTTGAAACTGGGACATTAAATGGCACGGCCACTGATGCAGATGGTAACTTTACTTTAGAGGTTGCCAGTCCTGATGCATCACTTACGGTTACGTTTATTGGCTTTCTGAGCCAAACGGTGGCTATTGAGGGACAAGGCAGTATTGAAATCTCTCTATCCGAAGATACGGGCTTACTTGAAGAAGTTGTTGTTACTGCAGGTGGAATAGAGCGTAAAGAGCGTGCTCTTGGCTACTCTGTGACCGAAATAGGAGGAGAAGATCTTCGCGAAGCCAGAGAGAATAATGTTGCGAATTCGCTTTCGGGGAAAGTGGCAGGAGTTGTGGTGACTAAGCCTGCAACTGGTCCAGCTGGATCCAGTCGAGTCATCATTCGTGGAGCATCTACACTTGGCGGCGATAGTCAACCTCTTTATGTTGTTGACGGAGTTCCGATTGATAATTCCACTCTTGGTAGCGCTGGAATGTGGGGCGGTAGTGATGGGGGCGATGGAATCGGTTCCATTAACCCAGACGATATAGATAAAATCACAGTCCTGAAAGGGCCCTCTGCTGCAGCACTCTATGGAACTCGCGCCAAAAATGGTGTCATTTTGATTACGACCAAGCAAGCAACGCCTGGAGTTGGGCTGGGGATTGAATTTTCCAGCAATACAACCTTTGAAAACGTTCTCGTCAATACGGATTGGCAGACTGAATATGGTCAAGGATCCAGAGGTAACAAGCCCGAAACTGTTGATGATGCAATTTCGCTGAACGCTTATTCTTGGGGTGCAAAGTTTGATGGCGAAGAAACGATCACATGGGACGGTACTATGCAACCCTACAGTTTAGCACCTGATGCTGTGAAATCCTTCTATAACACTGGGCTGACCTCAACCAACAGCATAGCCCTGACCACTGCGAATGAGATCAGTACACTGCGAATTGGATTATCTCATCTACAAAATGATGGAATCAGTCCTAATTCTGGAATTACAAGAACAACCGCTTCTTTGCGAGGCACTTCAAAATTCGGTCCACGATTGACCGCCGACGCAAAGATGAATGTCATTCGAGAGTTTGTGAATAATCGTCCACGACTTAGTGACTCTCCTGGAAATGCGAATTATTCTGTTTACCAATTGGCCCGGAATGTGGATGTCACCTCAATGAGGTGCCCGTTGGAAGAGTCTAACTGCACAGACTTTGGACAGGATGTGGATGGACGTGAACTACATCCATTCTCTAATAACTTTCAACAGAATCCCTACTGGGCAGCGCATCAGTACAAGCTTTCGGATACAGACTTACGCTTTATTGGCTTTGTATCTCTTGGGTATCAATTTGCTGAAGGCATCCAACTTAGGGGGCGTTTCGGTGGAGATACATACTCCACGCGTCGTACTCAGCTCACTCCGTGGGGAACGGCGTATCAGCAGAACGGATCTCAGAATGAATCAGAAATTAAAATTACTGAGATCAATACCGATTTCCTTTTAACGGTTGATCGTCAACTCACGAGCTCCATTGGAATTCAGGCCACAGCAGGAGGAAACATCCTATGGAGAGAGCGCGAAGACCTAAATCTGAATGGCAGGAACTACAGTGTACCTGGACTTGAAGTGGTCACGAATGTGAGCTCTCGTAATTATGGGTATGGGTATAGTGAAAAGCGGATCAACTCATTTTATGGATCTGCAGAGATTGCTTACAATGAGTGGCTATATCTTACTATGACAGCTCGCAATGACTGGTCATCGACCTTACCAGTGGAAAATAATAGCTACTTTTATCCATCTATTGGGCTGAGCCTTGTCCTAACGGATGCTTTAGATATGCCTGACTTCATCAGTTTTGCGAAAATCCGTGGCTCCTGGGCGCAGGTTGGTGGAGATACAAATCCCTATCAGTTGGCATTGACCTATACACTGGACTCTGCACATCTTGGTCAACCACGAGGACGTGTTGCACAAGGTAATATCCCTCTGTCAACCCTCAAACCGTCTCAAACAACGGGAATTGAATTTGGAATAGATTTTCGTTTTGTAGATAATCGCTTAGGGATTGATGCAACGTACTACTCTGAAGTAGCGACGGATCAAATCCTTTCAACGACGATTTCAAATGCATCTGGCTTCTTCCGTCAGGTCATTAATGCTGGTGAGATTGCCAATCAGGGCGTTGAACTTCTGTTGACCACCACCCCTGTTCGGTCTGGTGATTGGCGCTGGAATTTGGATGTAAACATCTCCCAGAATCAGAATGAGGTTGTTGAGCTTGTTGAAGGTCAAACTTCTCTGGTACTTGGAGAAAGTCGTCACCGCGGGAACTTTGTCACCGCTGATGTCGGAGAACCTTATGGATCCATTAAAGGGCGCAAGTACCTCCGTCAAAATGTACCGTCAGGTGAAGGTGCATCTGATTGTGATTCAACTGGTCCTATTGTGCATGATGACGAGGGACTACCTATGCGCACGTCGGACCTTTGTGTCTTGGGCAATGGTACTCCTGATTTTAGCGGCGGAATCCGTAGCGGATTAAGATGGAGGAATGTTTCATTCAATATGTTGTTTGACTTGCGCTTTGGTGGAGACCTGTTCTCGGTCACTAACAGTGCTGGCTATGCCAACGGACTTCATAAAAATACCTTAGTCGACCGCAGCGAGGATGCGTATGTCGGGGATGGTGTAAATGAAGCTGGAGAGGTCAATGCTGTTAAGGTTGACGCTCAGGACTACTTTGGTCGGATTGGTGGAGGAACTATAGGTGAGGAGTTTGTCTATGACGCAAGTTTTGTCAAGCTTCGGGAGGTTCAGATCAATTATATTCTGCCAACTCGTTTGTTTGCACGCACCCCCATCAAGTTTGCGTCTCTTTCATTAGTTGCTAGGAACTTATGGTTGCTTCACAGTAATGTGGATAACATTGACCCAGAATCGCTTTATAATAGCACCAACCAAGGAATTGGACTTGAGCATTCTGGCGTTCCTCAAACCAGAAGCATCGGCTTCAATCTGAATGTTAGACTGTAGCCCTTTACAACCGAATACATACATACAAATGACTCAATTCAAACGATTTGCAATTTTTGCGGCTACGTTCTGTTTTACTCTTTTGATTGCCTCATGTGATTCAGGCTTTGAGGAGATGAATATAAATCCGACGCAAGCCGATCAGATTAATCCTGATTTTAAGATCACCTACCTACAACTGGCCACTGGTGGAGGAAGATATGAGAACTGGCGCACAAATCTCATTTATAGTTCTACCATGATTCAGCATTTTGCCACCTTACCTGGATTCTGGGCAGGTGACAAGTATGGATATGTTGGATCGTACTCGGCTGCACTGTGGGATACATATTATGAGAATGCGGTTAAAAACATTGAGGATCTTTTGATTCAAACCGCAGAGGATCCTGCCATGTCTAATATGAATCATATCACTCATATCCTTGCTGTGATTGGCTATCATCGAGTTTCGGATCTTTATGGTGACATTCCATATTCTGAGGCTGGAAAGGGCTTCACCGAAGGGATTCCTCAACCCAAGTATGATGCTCAATCGTTCATTTATCCAAATATGCTTGAGAGATTAGAAGCTGCGGCCGCGGGACTTGATGATAGTAAACCATCATTTGGTGACGGGGATTTGATGTATGGAGGAGATGTGGATCAATGGAGAAAACTAGCGAACTCACTGATGCTTCGTCTGGGAATGCGTCTTGTTAAGGTGGATCCAAGTGCTGCACAAAGTTGGGTTCAGAAAGCCATTGCTGGTGGAACCATGGAAAGTAATGATGATATTGCTTTTATTCCACACGGCGCAGAACCGAACGTACGCAATGGCAATGGTGAAGTGTTTGCAACCGATGGATCTCCTCGGATGAGTGAGTTTTTTGTCAATTGGATGATCAGCCATGACGATCCAAGGCTCTTTGTGTATGGACAGACTCCTATTGCTGGTGCAGATGCCGTTGGGATGCCAAACGGTCGTGTTTCGGGCGCCACAAATATGGATTTTGGTATACAGCATCACTCCAGCTGGGTTGAGTGTCAGACCGAAGACGATGATGAGCTTTGTGGAATGAATGTCTACATGGTTCCGAATGATGTAATCAAGGGTGTAGATGATCCTTTATTCTTGATGACCTATGCCGAGGTTGAGCTTCTCAAAGCTGAAGCTGCCGTGCGCGGATGGCACAGTGGAGATGCTGGAACTCATTATGCAAACGGTGTCCGTGCAGCGATGGAGTATTTAGCCATGTACGGAGCAGAGGCTGAGATTGCAAGTGCTGATATTGAGGCGTATCTAGAGGCGAATCCTTATGATGCCTCAATGGGGTTGAAGATGATCAATGAGCAGATCTGGGCTGCTGTATTACTGAACGAGTATGAGGCCTATGCGAATTGGCGTCGGACCGGTTTTCCAGAACTTACCCCGATCAACTTCCCTGGCAATCAATCTGGTGGACAGATTCCTCGCCGCCTAAGATACAGAGAGGCAGAAGCGGTAGCAAACCCCACTAATTATGCGGCTGCTATCGCGGCTCAGGGACCTGATGAGTTTACAACTCGTATGTGGTGGGATAAGTAGTATAGATTAAGACATTCTCAGTGGGGCATCTGTTCACGCGGATGCCCCCTTGTGTTTGAATATTTCGTTCAAATCATGACGATTATAGAAACAAATGGCGAGAAATTGAGTGTTGTTCAATAGGCTTGTTTATCCTGTACATCGTCTCTTCTAAGATCTGCTACTTTAACGAAGTCGTAACTCCCGTTAAATTTGGGACTCTGTTTTTGTTTGTTAAAATTCCTGAAATCTGCAAAACTGCGAAAAAAAATAAACTACAATGTGCAAACTTACGTATGGAATCTTTGGTCATTCAGCAGACAACAAGATAAAAATCCTTGGCGTAATACGTATCTTATTTTTCTGATTTGTTGTAAATCCCATGAACTTCAGGCGAATAGTGGCTATTGTTTTGTTGGTGATGATCTCTTCTTGGGGCGATTGTCTCATCCATGAAGCTGAGTCGAGTCTTGTTGCTACTCAATTAGACGCCCATGCTTCTGGAGATCATCTGGGATTAAGTGTAGATAATAACGCCCCCCCCCTTTTTTCTCTCAGATTCAAGAAAATGCGTTTAATCATTCGGCAAACCGTCGCACCTATTTGGATTCTTTGTTTACAACCCTGAAAGCATTTTATCTCTCTACAAACGGGGACGATTGGACTTACAGAGGATGCCCAGCCATTTCCCAGTGGAACATCTCACAGGCACCGCAGAGTATCGTTGAACTTCAGCACTGGTGCGGACTCACCTTCTCAAATGGACGATTAACTCGCATGATTCTGTCAAACAACAACTTGACTGGATCGTTACCCCCAGAACTGGGCGACCTAAAAGATCTGACGCACTTACTCCTTGATGAGAATCAGCTGACCGGGATCATTCCCCCCGAACTGGGCAAGCTGAAGAATCTCACCTTTCTGAGTTTCTACCGAAATCAGCTGAGCGGCCCCATTCCACTAGAACTCACCACCTTGGATCAGATGGGAGCATTGTTTCTTGGCACCAACCAATTGACGGGGCATGTTCCACCCGAGCTGGGCAATCTGAAACAGTTAGGGGCTCTCGCTCTTAGCAATAACCCGCTGACGGGCACATTTCCTGTTGAACTCACCACGCTGGACCGGTTGCATCTGTTCAGTCTGGCTGGAACCGAAATGACTGGAGTCATTCCACCAGAGATTGGCAATCTCACAAACGTAGAGAGCCTACATATTGGCTCATCAAACATGACAGGCCCGATCCCAGATGAGCTCGCCAATCTGGAGAATTTGCGAAAATTGTGGGTGTGGGAAATGCCTTTAACTAGGGCGAATATCAGACAACTTGGCAAGATCACACAGCTGGATACCCTTTATCTTACTAATAACCAGTGGCCTGAGCAACTGCCATCTGAAATCGGCCTACTCACCAGTCTAATAGAACTAAATTTTTTTAACGATGAGTTGACAGGTACAATTCCGCCCGAGATCGGTAATCTTGAAAAACTCTCTATCCTGCGCTTGATAAACACTAATCTGAGCGGCCCGATTCCACCTGAGATCGGCAACCTTGCCAGCCTGGATTCTCTTGTGATAATTGGGAATAATCTGACTGGACCGCTTCCATCTGAACTCGGCAAACTAACCAACCTGAGATCTCTCACCATAGCTAATGAACCTGAGATGGCAGGGCCGATTCCGCCCACGCTGGGTAATCTTGCCAGATTAGAGCGTCTGTCAATGGTTGGTAATTATTTGAATGGGGCCATTCCATCCGAGCTCGGCAATCTTACCAATCTACGGAGCCTAATACTAGCGCGGAATGAGTTGACTGGTCCGATCCCTCCACAATTGGAGAATCTTAGGAATTTACAAATTTTACAATTAGCCTTCAATAATCTGACGGATGCTATTCCCTCTGAGCTCGGCAATCTGGGTAATTTAAGAATGTTAATGCTCCGAAGCAATCAGCTTACGGGTCCGATTCCGCCAGAACTTGGTCGTCTGCGGAATCTAAACTATCTGAACCTTGGGTTCAATGAACTCACAGGGAGCATTTCGCCCGAACTCGGACGTCTACAGAATCTGGATGGATTAATTTTATCTAACAATGCCTTATCAGGAAGCATCCCGCCAGAACTCGGCGATCTTATCACGATTGGGGGGCTTGAGGAGGGCACAACGTTTTATCTGGGTGGACCGCACGGGCGCCTTGATTTGGCGAATAACCGCTTAACCGGTAGCGTTCCAGCGACACTTGGCAACTTGACCAACCTCACACGTCTATCGCTGAGCCATAATCAATTGACGGGCGCATTACCGATGAGTTTGATCCAACTCAACAACCTGACGTCTCTGACCTTTGACTCCAATTTAAGCTTGTGCTCACCCGAAGAGCAAGCGTTCCAAGATTGGCTGGCAACCATTGACAATGTGATGGGCAGTAAAATATGTAGCGTCCTATCGTTTTCTAGTGAGGTGAGCAATCAATCGTATCCGCTCGGAATCCCGATCTCCCCGCTCAAATTACCCGAAGTAACCACAGGATTTCCTCCCTATAAATATTTTCTCAACCTTCTTGATCTTCCACTGGGCCTCCAATATAATTTCCGCAACGTCACCATCAGCGGAACTCCAACACAAGTCACGCCGCCAGTGTCTTTTACTTACAAGGTCATAGATGCGAACAATGACCAAGACAGTCTGCAGTTCAGTATTGAGGTCTATTCCCCTGTTGCAACAGAGCAAAATGCACTGCCAGAGAAGTTTGCCCTGCGAACGAACTATCCTAATCCATTTGTGCATTCAACGCATGTGGTGATGGACCTTCCCTGGACTGCACAACTGCAGATTGACGTGATGGACGTTATGGGACGACATGCCATGCAATACCCATCGGTGACTATGAACGCAGGATGGGCGCAGACGATAGAGATTGATGGATCCAACCTTTCTGCAGGCCTGTATCTCTATCGCGTCGTCGTTGAGGCACCTGCAAGTCAATCTATTCATGTCGGTCACTTTGCGCGTGTACGCTGATACACACCCAGAATGTTGTAGTCGTAGTTTAACGCGCTGCAAATAATCTTCATGACGGAGGGCTACAGAGCCTTATGTTGGATGAGAGTTTAATGAATACATTGTGAAGCCTCCACCCGGTCATCTTCTTGCATTACCAATTCATGATTTGGGCAAAGAGTGTTGTATCTACATGAACAAAGGCATTGACTCGAAGAGCATTAATCATGGTGCTATCAAGGTCTAATTCACGCATAGAATTAGCCAAGTAAGTTTTGATAGAGATTGCACAATCTTTTAAAACGTTTTCGTCCGTGTCAAGCCCGATATAAACTCCTGCTAATGCAAACGCTTCATTTCGGAGAGCGCGTCCTATCGAAGCAGATGCGTTTGAAGTCAACTCCGAAAGAGGTAACTCAGGAAACCATAAAAAATAATCGTCAGCCGTAAAAGTATGGATTGCTCCGTTGAGTCTAAATGATGCGAGCGGAGTATCTGGTGTCAAAGGTAGGGGAGCTGTATCAAATATTTGGTCAACAAGGTTTGCGGAATTATTAGTTAAGCGACCAAGTGCTGCAGTGAGTGATCTTACGCCCTCTGGTATGACTTGAACATCTAAATTTGTCATAAATTCACGAACAAATTTATCTCCTCCTAATCGCCGTTTCCGAAGTCTGATGAGATTAGAAATTCCATCCTTTCGAGTCTGAAACTCCGACTCAGTGATAATGGGAGTCGCGTGTCGGTCTTCAACCTTGATAATATGCCAACCCTGACGACTACGCACTGGGCTTGAAAAACTATCTACTGGCAAAGCAAACGCAGATTCTGCAAATGCATCATCTACTTGAAAATATCTAATTTCCCCAAGCCAACCGGCCGTTGAGTCAAATTGATCGGTTTGATATGCGCGCTGGGCTTCTTCAAGAAATGAATGGCCAGCGATCAGTCTAGCATAGGAAGCGTTAGCCTCAGATTCGCGGCGGTAAAAGAGATGTCGGACCATGATGGGTTGTTTATGGCGAGCAAAGGCCTGCCGAATTTCAAGTTCAGTGATAGGTGGAAGACGTTCCACAAACTCAAGTTCATAGTAGCGCCCTGCGATGGCTCGCTTGAGGGCTAATGCCTTGAATTGATTAACTAGACTGTCCGAATTCAAATGACGGCGAAGCGCCTCTTCATACCAGAGTTGCTGCTCAATTAGAAGGTCAAGATGATGATAACGTTCCTCTGGCGTGTCATTCTGCCCTGTACTGATCAGATTCTGAACATATGAACGCTCAAAATCTCCAACGGTAATGCTATACTGGTTCACCTCAGCAATGGGGCGATTCTGCTCACTCACCTGCGTTGAACACCCGATGAGTAATAATACGAGGATATAACAACTTAATGCGTTAGAAGTATATCCGAAAATCCACCACCTGTGTTTGTCCGAGAAGTTCAAATGGCGTATAGGCATAGTCAAATCCAAGACGAACACCGAATGCTCGCACATCAATGCCAGCCCCCAAGGTCAAGTGGCTGTCTACATGATCAAGGAAAAGATCTTTATAACCTCCTCTGAGATCAAGATTGAAGGTACGATTATGAATCCTAATTTGGGCGCCTGCGTCGCTGTTCAAACTATTATCGTTACTTTGTTGAATGTCGGCCAGAGCAGAGACTTCAACCATCCCGGTTTGAACAACAGGCATGGCAAGTCCAAACTTGAAGGAAAGCGGTAAATCCCAAGAGTCCATTTCAATTCGGGCAGCAATATCAGGGTTGTTGCCAGAAATCGTTTCGTCTATGTCAACAAATACGATACTATTGACGCCATTCATCTGCATCTTTCCACCAAAGTTTTGGATAGAGGCCGCAAGTGTAAGGCCACGTAAGTACCTTGATTGAAGTACAAATCCAAAATCAAATCCAATGGTGCTGGCCGTCATGTCGCGAATATCTTGCCGCACATACTTGGCCGTCCCACCAAAGTAAAATGATTCAGTCAGTGGTTGGGCATAGCTGAGTCCTAAGCTAAAATCATTCGCACGAAAGGTTTCTCCTGTCCCCTCAGGGAAGGCCACGGTACGAACGATCATGTCTCCGTAATTGACCGCGGTGACGCTTAATCCGACAATATGATCACCAAAGACGGGAACCACGACTGCGGCCGCATTGTAGTCAATATCTGCAAACCACCTGGAATGGGAGAGAAATACACTGCCGCCAGAATGATTTCCATAGGGGCGTGCAGCGCCAGCAGGATTCCAGAACAGTGCGTCAGCCCCCGTGGCCATGGCTGTATAGGCGTGACCAAGGGCTTGCCCGCGAGCGCCAGTACCAAGAGTTAAAAAACTAGCTGCGGTTGTACCTGTACGACTCTGCGCGTTCACTCGTTCAGTGCTTATGCAGATCAGCATCAAGCCTATCAGTAAGCGAATCGCTGAGATCATTTAACAAGGGCAAATTTGCCAATATGTTCACCGATCCCGGGTGCTTCTACATGGAATACATACACGCCGAAGGCAATATCTTGTTGTTCTTCGGTACGGAGGTCCCACCACATGGCCCCATCGCTTGTGAGTCCATCATGTTCTAGGGTACGGATTAGTTCACCGCGAATATTAAAAATACGAATCGTGCACTGAGGTGGTAAATGGATAAATTGAACGCGTCTCTCGCCTCGTCCTTCAATCTGACTACGCGGTTCAAATGATGAGGTGCCTACATACGGATTAGGGACAACTGCAATTTGATCTAATTCACTACGTGCAGCGTCAGAGTCTATCGTAGATGAACGCAGAGTAAACTGGAAGAAATCACCCGTTGCAAACGGCTTTTTGGAACTGATATGAAAAGAATTTCCAGGGCTTGGTGCAACAGAGCTGCTCCCGTCAGCAGACCGAAACTTAATTCTATATCGAAATCTCCAAGGGCCGCGCGTACCAGATCGTTCGGCAATGATGACATCATCGCCTGCGTCAAAAATACGGTTATCATTGATGTCTTCAAGAAACATCTCTGCAGGCACATTCTTAGAGGTGTTAATTGCAAAAAACGGCACGCGCTCCCGCAAAAAGCCAAAAAAGCGCGGCGAGCGATACAGCGAATCATCAGCAGAGACCCAGATCAGCTGATAATCATCTGGTGAGGCGCGAAATGCCGACGTTGTATCTCTGTCAACTGAGGCAATCCAGTTTGTGGAATATCCATCCAAGTTTCGTGGATCAAGATCATAAACTTCGGTTTTAGTCCCCACATTAGCCAGAAATCCAGTTCGCATCATATCAATGGGGCAACCCAGTGGGTGAGGGCAATCAATATTATCAATCTCAATGATAAAACCGTCTGCCGGAGGGGTGGATTCAACCAGAGGCGCGCGATTAATCAGTGTTTCATCAGAGGAAAAATTAGAGATTTCGTAACCACTGGTACGATAGAGATCAGAGACATCTGAAATCGGTTCGCTGAAGAAGGATACGCGGTAAACTGCATCAAAATCGGCAAGCATTTCTTGGAGAAGCCTGACGTGAATGGAGCCAGATCCGATGCCATGAGTCACGGAACTGAGATCTTCATTTGCTCCCCCTTGGATGTACCCGACAGGGGCAGATCGGGGAGTCACAACAGCAGCATTTTTTGAAAATCCAGTCAAGCGTCCTGCCTGATTCACACTTACATTAAAAGAATTTTCCTGAGGATCAATGGCTTCTTTTGACAGATCATCCAGATCCCTGAAACCACGATCATAAGCAACGAGTGCGTAGTAGTAGGTGAGTCCATTGGTGACATCCTCATCAATATAAAAGAATTGAAGGCCTGAATTATCTCCGAGGTAGTAGACGGCTTCTCCTTCAAGGACCGCGACAGGTCCCTGTATATCATTAACTAAGTCCCATTGAGCAATAGGCTTGAAGAAGGTCGCGACTCCGTCAACATCAGTAATGGTGCGTGCATCAAACAACAGTGGGTCGGTACCGCGATAAAGTTTAAATCCTTCAAAATCAAACTCTTGGGTAAATCGATCAAAACTACGCACCGCTACCGTGTCCCAGCTCAAGACGACGCGCCCATCTCCTGCAGTGGCCGTCAGGTCTGGCAGAAATGGAGGCTGAGCAAAATTATAGTCGGCATTAAAAATACTTTGAGCAGTTCGACGATTCTTAAAGAAATCTCGTTCGTCTTCTCCAAAGATCCATGCCGTAGAAAAAAAGTCAGTTCCTTGTGGAGCAAGCCCGATCGGGCCAGAAGAGAAAAGAATGAAAGGCTCTAAGTCCGCCTTAAAGGCCTCTGGTTTTGTCCCCAGAGGAAATTGTGCATAGTTTGCAATACGGTCCCACATCCAGGCATCATCGCGCAGATTGTCTCCACTCTCGTAGAAGGGGCGAGTCTGCAGATCAAAGCCAGTTAAGCCAACTTGATCCGATTCATCCACATCTAATTCATCAAAGTTGGGTTCACCTAAGGTCGGAATTCCATCGGCCTCGCCATCGTCAGGTCCTGGATAACCAAGGTCAAAGGGGCCTTGGCCATCGCGCCCCACGTCGTTGTTGAGCGCCTCGCCAGGGTCTAAGATTCCGTTAGCGTTATCGTCAGAGAATCCAACCCAGTCCAGATTTTCATCTCCCGTCCACCACCGTCCCGCCTGAAAAGCAGGGCGTGATTCAATCGGACCATAATACGATTCAAAGTCAGAGATATTATACATAGAGTTGGCGACAGCAAGAATCTGCTGTTGACCTTCAATGAGCGTACCTGGCCCGTTAAACCTTGATTCATCGGTCATTCCATCTTCATCATTATCTTCTGCGTCCATAGACCGCGCGGGGCTCTCAAGAAATGCAAATCCAGTGTAACCGAGCGGGTAATTACCTCCGGTCGGGCGTGTACCAAGGCCATCTTGATCCCATCCAAAAGCGACATCTTGTTGAGGGTCAAAGGCGGCATTTTCATCCCCTTCTTCGTTACCTAGCCCATAATCCATAATCTGGCCTAGATAGAGATCTGTATGATCTTTATCTGTAACATTGGTGATTCGATAAAGAATAAACATCAGATCTTCGGCGAGAACATTCGCCCATTGAAAGAGACGTACTTGAGTTTGGAGCCCCATCCCACCGATCGTTGAGTCGCTGCTACTTGGATAAAAGACTCCGTATTCGCTGTTGGGTCGGTTGGTTTCAAGGTCAATTGCATACTCCATGTCCGTGAAGTCATCCATCACATAAAAGCTCTCAAGATCGGCATTGAAGACGCCTCGTCCAAAAAAGCCATTCCAGTTGCCAGGCCAGCCGGGATCATCGGGGTTATTAAGTCGGTCCGGCCAGAATTGTGGCCAAGAGTTTGGATCATCACTGAGAGCAGGCGTTGGTGTCCGCAGTGCGGTGATTGGATCTAGGCGATTCTGGTTCATGAATCCAGGAAGCGGCGTCCATCCCCATAAGGATCCATCAGGGCTCAGTCGTTTTCCAAAGTCTCGGTAGGTGAGAATCACGGGATTCAGAATTGTATCTCCTTGCGCTGAGGGGAAGAAATTTCCCCATTTGAGGCGCTCGCCTGGGACTTGCCCTGCCACCATAATGCCAACACCGTCAATATGACGGCCTCCGATTCCACGTGGCCAAATGCCCCATGGAATATCATTCCAGCGCGCCAGTTCGCCATGATTGCGAAAGTTCGTTTCAATCAAATTTCCATCCATGACACCCCGTGCAATCAAATCTTCATCTCCTCTGAGATCGGGGGAAATAGTTTGTGCCAATGCGCTAAATGTCAGGGCGCAAAAGAGCCCGATACCGATCACACATTTGTAAGGATAATAACGGCGCATTAAAACCGATAGTTGATGCCGAGACTCACTTTCCTGGGCGCTCCAAAATGCTCTTGGCGATAAAAAAATTCGTCTAGGCTGTTGAGTCCACCGACCTGTGCGCCTGTGCGCCGAAACAGTTCTAGTGTCACAGATTCATCCGCACGTCCCGTGTCTTCATAGACACCTACCTCCTGAATTGTGTCAAACAGGTTCTGAGTTTGAAGAAATATCTGGACGTTGGGTTGAATTCCTGGTATTCTGTAGTAGGCCCGAACATCTGTACCGAAGATTAAGGGCTTGCTAGCATTATTCTTTTTGACAGATCTGATAAATTCTCTTACAGTAGTGTAAGGAGTTCCACTCTGTAATCGATTGATGAATGTGATGGATAGTCCTGAAACAGGTTCAATCGTGAGGGTATTGTTCAGGACATGGCGTCTATCCCAGTCCAATCGCACCAGTGAGAGAATTTCATCAAGACCAGATTGCTGGCGGCCAAAGGCTTCGCCAGGGCTTGATGACGTGCCCTCTGCAAATTGGAGCGTGTAATCAAGCGTCCAACTAATAGGGCCACCAGGGCGCTGGAACAGCGAAAATGTAAGTCCCCGAATAGTGCCGTAATCCCGATTGATCCACCGAATCACAAAGTCACCTTGGGGTGTACGAGAGATCTCCTGACCTGTTAGGTTTCGAACATCTTTTGAAAAAATCGTCACTTCCATTCCGATGCGGCGTGTAAACCCCTGTTGCAAGCCAATTTCAAATGAAAGCGTGCGTTCTGGGTTAATGCTCGGATTGCCAAATGAGTTTGATAGGGAGGTAGGGTTAATCTCATACTCTGGATTGGTATATAGGAGTCCAAAGGATGGTATCTGGAAGAATAAGCCTGCGGAAAATCGCATGACACCGGTTTCAGAGATAGGAAATGCGACCCCCAATCGAGGACTAATCTGCATGTCAATCTTGGCTGGTTCCCGATTAGAAATAGTATTGTCTGGATTTTTAGGATCAGGAATTTCTTTCAGTTCACCTTGTCCCCAAACAATAGGGCTCAGGTAATCGGGGTCAAAATAATCAAAACGTAGCCCTGCATTGACAATCAGTCCGACAAATTCCATTTTATCCTGCACATAGGCCGATAGCTCTGTGGGTTTAGCTTGTAGGAGATTATCAGAGAACCGATCAGGGGATGGCTGAGGAAGATTGAACGTTCTAAAGGAACGCTCAATGCCAAAGTCTCGGTTATCCAAGGAATGCCAGCGTCCCTGGACTCCAACTTTCATCAAATGGACCCGGTTGAGTTGATGAGAATAGTCTGCGACGACTGTATGGGTGGCTGTGAGTTGATCACTCGTAGACAAATCATTTCCACCAACCGCAAAGGCATTAGCGCCTTGCAAGAAACCAAAATCGCTACTGACATAGCGAAGGTCAAATGCCGACTCATAGAGGTAGACGTCGGTCTTGTCGTGGAGGTAGCTATACGACAGGTTAGCAAATGCATTATTGCCAATGGTATAGCGTACCCCGAGAATATGGGTTTGATTGAAGAAATGGACAGTATTGATGCCATCGGGGGTATACTTTCGGAAATGGCTATATGGTTCAAAGGTACCTGATTGAAGAAATACGTTATAGTCAAACTTGAGTCTTGAAGTGATTGAGTAACTCAGAGTGCTATTGACAGAAATACGTTCGGTTCGGTTACGCGGTACAAAATTTCCGTCACCGGAGGAGGAGATACGCCAAGCGTTCGGCGGAAGCCCAGTGTTTAGATTTTGAGATGAATCAGAGGGAGAAAACAAATTACGCCCTATAAAATGTGAATTGTCTTGAAGGTATCGCACGGTACCTTGGATGCCAAGTCTATCTCTAAGCAGGGGGCCTCCAAGAGAGGCCTGAATATCGACAAGGTTTGGCAAAGTTGAGGCTTGTGAATAGGAAACGGTATCAGAGGCAAAATCAGAAATTAGTAGGGACTCTCCAGAGTTAGACATCCGTTGAATAAACTCTAAATCGCGTTCACTTGCGATAGCGCCTGCGTAAGCAAGGACAGAGCCACTCCATGAATTAGGCACATCTTTTGTCACAATATTGACAACTCCGCTGGTGGCCTGGCCATATTCAGCATTAAATACACCGCTGATGACCTCAAGGCTGGATACCATATTCTGCTCTATATCAAAGGCTGCCGCTTTATTGAAAGCATTAGTGATGGGCACACCATTGACCAAGTAGGTGACTTCCCCAGTCCGTCCACCTCTGAAGTGTCCGTCTACGACACCGGCCTGAAGGTTGATGGCATCCTGCACATTAGTGACGGGGAGTACTTCAAGTTGCTCAGCATCAATCACTGAAGTTGTCGTTGTGCGGTCTAATTCCACAATTGGGCGTTCGGCCACAACGACAACCTCTTCACCCTCAATCAGCTCTTCTCGCAATTCAAAATTAACTGTAGATGTCTGATCTTGAACAACACGTACATTTTGGACTGTAATGGTGGCAAAGCCAATAAATGAGGCTTGAACACTATACGTGCCAGGGGGGACATTCAGGATATGATAATATCCGTCTGAATCAGTCACAGCACCAATTGCAACGCCCTGAAGTACCACATTAACTCCGGGTAAGCCTAGATCTGTACCTGCTTCAAGGACTCTACCAGCAATCTTGCCAGTTGGACCGACAGAAGGGTAGGCAGAAACGCCGCCTACCCCACTTAAAAGCATCAAAAGCAACCATCCCGTATGCTTTATACGCCCCGATAGAGGATGCATTATTTAAGTAATAGCATTCGCCGTGTAAGCAGTAATGACGATTCTGATTCAAGCGTATAGAGGTAGACGCCTGATGCCAATCCAGAGGCATTAAATTCTACCGAATGTACACCAGCAGGTTGGAGTTGAGCCTCTAACAGGGTAGCAACATTTCGTCCAAGAGAATCAAATACACGGAGTGTCACGATGTCTGATTCGGGTAGTGCAAATTGAATCAGCGTGCTTGGATTAAATGGATTCGGATAGTTCTGGTCAAGAGCAATTTCTTTTGGAAGCTCGTTGGCATCATCAAGACTTGTCTGATGGGCATCGATCACTGTGACTTTGAGTTCAAAGGTCCGCCCACTGTAGCTTGGATCAGTACTTGATGCTGTATGAACAAGTGTGAGCGTATCATCATCTCCATCTGAATCTATGGATGCGGTCACCATGACAACTTGAGGTGCGGACCAGTTGTCGGTCGTAAAGGTTAAGCCTGTAAATTCTGTCTCTGCATTCCCATCATTATCCAATGTGATGTCTGTCCCATCCTGCACAGTAATCGCAATTGTGACATTTGCTGATGGTTGTGAATTGAGTTTGAGATAATACTCTTGAGTCGTATTTTCGGTTAGAGTCAGCGCAGTGATTGCAGCGCCATCAGTACTAGCGGAAACAGCAATACCTGCGGTAGACATATCGCTCTGGGCATCAAGGCCTACAAGAGCCACGGCAGGCCATTGTGCGGGGGTATTCCACCACTGGCCATCAGCATTGGCCTTGATAGACCATTGAACTTGGTTATCGCGATCGCCACCATCTCCATCGTTGAGCACAAAGTTAAAGGGGAAATATCCAATTTTGTCACCCGTGGGTAATGCAACGACCGCATCATTGTTATCAAGATCTTGAATTTGATCCAATGGGAACAGGGAAAGCATTTTGTAGCCAATGGTTTGCTGACCACTGGTGAGGACATCATAAATAGCGCCACTACCTTCGGCTTCTGCATCAATACTCACGCCAGTAAATGCAATCGCCTCAGTTCCATCTTTTGTTCCGTCTCCTTGTCCCAGAATCCTGAATTGATAATCCGCAAAGTCTCCGCGCTCCATATTCTGATGAGGGGATCCTGTAAAGATTGTTCCACCTTCAACCTCTCTCACATCATAGTTACCCCAGCCTAACTCAACGCTATCATGTTGCCAGCCATCTGCGGGATTGCCTTCTGATGGCTGTAGGGAAATCTGATCATCGGTTACCTCAACATAAACATAGAGTTCAGGAGGATCAGCGCTATATCCGCCCCACAGTTTACCGCTCAAATCGTCATCTTCACTAAGTCTTCCACCATCTCCTGGCTTAGAGCGCTCCATGTTCAAATGAAAAGGCTTATAGCCCATAGGGAATCCGTTTCCTATATCGTCAAACGAATCATCGGAGATTAAATCAAAGAGATGCTCAGATTGGGATTCAGTGAGCTGAGCTATATAGGGCTGGACTGGAAAATTCTCATTCTCAATCATAGTCGTGCTCATTGAAATGTCTTCGTTCTCAACTCCAGATGCACTGACAGTGGTGACGGCATAATAGAGAGTCACAGGCGACAGGCTGGAATGTGGGACTTCAATGATATGCTTAAATTCGTTCTGATCCTTGTCTAGCGTTTGAAGTAGTGAAACCCCAGAGTCAGATATGTTGGTAAATTCACCAAAGCTGTAATAGATTTTATAGCCGCCTGCATCGGGGATTGATGCCCAAGATATGACGTTTTGATCCTCAACGGCCATCCCGCTCACACCCATTGCTGGACTTGCAGATGCATCTTGGTCGGAGAGATTTAAATCAGCAGCCCCAATGTAGAAATCATCTACATAAACGACCCCACCACCCTGATTGTTATCAAACTGGATGCCAACATTTTGCACATTCGTCCACTCAAATTCTTTCCAGAGATTCGAGTTTTGTGTGGTATTTGGCCCCATGCGATCATCAATACCAACCCCAAATCCACCCGAGGACCAAGCACCAGCGTACACCCACAAGCTGTCTAATCCATCAAGTTGATTTGCAGCTTTTGCATCCTCTAACTCCTTAAATGTTCGGGGTGGAAGGGGAGCCGAAATCTCATGCCACTGGCCATCTCGTAGTTTATCAGGAATTTGCAAAGCTAGCCGAAATGGGAGATCTGCAGTGCCGTCATTAGCACCACTTCCATCGGTTTTATCCTCAAACATAAAATGCAACCTGCCCTTGCCAGCATTATCGGGGTGAACCCAAATTCGTGCATGCAACACATCGCCATCAGATTGATTTTTGGTCAAATCTGCACCGACTGCGGCATCGTCCGAGAAATGAAAAGTATAGAATTGAAAATCGGCGTAATTATATTGCAAAACCTTATTGGTCGCGTCATCAGGGTCATCAACCACTTGAATCCTATTGTCATAATCTGGAATCTCGGTATTGATTCCGTTGACAAAAAAGATAAAGTCATCTGGAAATGCCTCTCCAGCCTGCGCTAAAACGTTTGAAACGCCCACAATGGTGAACGCAATTAAGAGTAAGGAAGTAAATGTTTGCTTCATAAGTAATCAATTTGTGCGAGTCTCATTAGATATGACCTCATTTCAAACCAACGAGAATCACAGTTGTAATGTTAAAATCAAAATATACGACTTGTGCAAGGATTCATGAAAGCGCTTTCATAAGAAAGTCTAACAAAGGTAGTATAGGACTAAGTTACATAAAATTTGGAGATTTTTATCAAAAATAGATATTATAAGACAAAAAAAATGTTGATCACATAGATAGTCTAATTATAGCGTCCATTTTCAGCGTCAAAATATAGGACTTTTCGGTGCAAGTATCTTTGATCGCGGCCTATTCAAATTTCGAATTTATGTCTGAAACTAAGGCGCTGGACTATTCAACAGAAATCGTTCCACCGCTGGATGATTCGGGTCAATCTTTACAGCTTGCTCAATGGCACCTTGTGCAGCGGAGAATCGTCTAGTCCGAGTGTAAACTTGTTCAAGTGCTAACCAAGCCATGACATAGGTTGAATCAGAAGAGAGGATTCGATTTAACCTCTGTTCTGCACGCCCAAGATCACCAAGATCAATCTCAAGAGTTGATAGATGGAACTGTAAGTTCAGATTATCTGGACGTAAAGCTTGCGCAATGAGATATCTCTTCATGGCTTTGTGGAGTTTTCTAGAGCGCCTCAAAGAAATTGCATAGTCTATTTGGGCTTGAAAATTTTCGGGTTGATTCTCAGCTAAGTTCGCTAACTGGCCCCTTCGCTGATCAATTTGTCTCAGGGAGTCAGATTCTAATAGTAAGTAGCGCGACTGTTCTGAGAACCCTTTACGATTCAACGCTTGTCCTAAGATATATCGAGATTCAGCATCATTTGGATATTGAAGAAGCAGGGGCTCCAACAAAGTTATGACTTGATCTGGTTGTTCTTGATGAAGCAGAAGTCTTGCCAATCGGATTTGATCAGGAAAATGATCGGGTTCAAGATGAAGGGCGAGACGACTATGGTTCAATGATTCGGAGTAATTGCCCTGCTGTTCTAGCATATCTGCAAAACTAGTGTGTGCAGGCCGGTACAGAGAATCCATTGAAAGCGCTCGTATAAATGCTGATGATGCGCTATCAGCTTGATTCAGAGCACGATAGGCAGAACCTGCTGCATGCCACGACATGGCTGACGGCTGTTTTTGAGCTGCTTGTACAAACTCAGACAATGCACTGTGGTATTTTCTTTGGTTGTAGTAGATGTTCCCCAGATTGTGGTGAATACCAGGGTAGTCAGGCTCTAAGTCAATGACGGTCAGATAGGCAGCTTTGGCATTGTCCCATTGTTGAAGTTCATAATAGACACGCCCCCGCAGAAAATGAGCATCCGATGACCTGTTGTTCAGTATCAGCGCGCTGTCGGCAAGACTTAATGATTTCAAATAGTCGCCTGACGCCAAGGTTTCATGGCTTGAATGAATCAGGTGTGAGATATCGGTGTGCTGTTGTGCATCCATACATCCGATCATCATAACCGTCAGCGTAAGTCCACAGTGTCTTAGAATCACCTTTCTTGGAAGTACAAAGTTTGATTAGCACTCACATTAGTGCGTTGTATCATAGATCCACTACTCCAATTGACGGTCAGTGTATCAACGATAGAATGGTGTCCAAGCCCAAAGATCATCAATTGCTCAGATTGCGAAGCATAGCTATGACCTGCCCGAATGCGCCTAAACTGTTTATGGCCATCAGTCTGAGCAATCACGGTTGCATCAATAGAAGCTCCTTCAATCTGGATGCTGAGAGAATTCGGCTTAGGGTTTAAATCATTGCGAAATAAATATACCGGGCCATTGTTCTCGGTGATGAGCAAGTCTTGATCTCCATCTCTGTCAATATCTGCTGTCAGGGCACCACGGCCTACAATTTTGTGCGTGAGGCCAAGGCTGAATGCTTCTTCGCTGAAGATACCAGCCCCATTATTGCGAAAAAACTGAAGCGGTTGCTGGTAGCTAGAAATGTCACTGCGCTCTGTGGCTTGAGGATTAATATGTCCATTTGCAGCCAAAAGGTCTAAGTCACCATCTAAGTCCCCGTCTAATAGCACCATTCCAAATGTTAGAACGGGAAAGCTGATGGATCCTATCCCGCTACTTGGGCCTCTATCTTCAAAAAATCCCGAGAATGAATACCGATAAACTCCATTCATTTGATCTTCAAAATGACCGATAAAGATGGTTGGATTGCCTGTTGAGTCAACGACTCCTGCATCAATTCCCATTCCTGCTCGAGCACGCCCTCGCGAATCAAAGGCAATGCCCTTTGAGAGTCCAACTTCTTCAAAGGTGCCATCGCCCTGATTTAAAAAAAGAAGATCAGGATCGGTATCATTGGCGAGGACAATGTCGGGCCATTGATCATTATTTATATCTACGGTGATCACGCCTAATGTCTTTCCAGAGTCTATCAGTCCAGAGGCCTGGGTCTGCTCAACGAAGGTGCCATTGGCTTGATTGAGGTAGAACCGGCCGGGTGTTCCTGTATAGAGTTCGGGGGTGCAATATCGTTTTTGAAGTCCATCTCGTGAGCAAAATAAGTCTGTTTCGGGGCTCCAGTGTACATACCCTGTGACATATAAATCCAGCCATCCATCGCGATTTGCATCAAAGAAGATGGCGGCTACATTCCATTCAGAGGGGCTATCAAGACCGGCATCAGATGTCTGATCTATAAATTGATAGCCATCATTGATCAAGAGAAAATTCTTCTCTAATGCGGTTAAGAATAGATCCTGATCACCGTCACGGTCAATATCACCTGCAATCAGTCCCATTCCATATGCATGGATCTTTGAGAGATTCATTTCTTGTGTGACATCTGTGAAAAATCCATTTCCGTCCCCCTCAAAAAGCCAAACTCCGCGATGGCGCTGATCATCCCACGATTGGCCACCAACCAGAGCAAGGTCTATCCAACCATCGTTATTATAATCAAAAAATAGCCCACCAGCCCCAAACGTTTCTGGGAGATACCAGTCGCCCTTAGATCCATTAATGTGTTTGAATCCGCTAAGTCCTGACTGCTGAGAAATCTCGACAAATTGCCATGTATTTCCTTGTTCAGTACATCCTATAACGGCCGCGAATGTAATTAAAACTAGGGTACAAAATGTCTCATCTTGCGTCCATTTTCTCATCAATTCATGGTGCGAGTTCTATCACAGTGCTCAGGCGTGATTCAATTGAGTTGATTCTCCAATGATCAGCTCCATGGGCGTTTGTATCCGCGTTCTCTCATCGGTTGGATGATCTGAGAGTTGGTTGACGAGATCATTGACTGCACTGGCCGAATAAAGTCCAATAGGGATGTTCACAGTCGTCAATGACGGCGTTGAAAAGTAGGCACTCTTGGTGCCATCAAATCCAGTGATTGCAATGTCCTCGGGAATTTTTAGTCCATGTTGTAACACACAACGCATCGCGCCAAGTGCACTCAAATCATTGACTGCTACAATCACAGTCGGGGTAGGGGACACATGGACAATTTTTTTTGCTATCTCATAACCACATTCAAACGTAAAATCTCCAGTGTAGTAGTCAACCTGTACAGCATCACCGAGAGTGTCTAATAAGCCACGCTTTCGTTCAATGGCATCAATCGCATCATCAGGACCTCCGATAAACACGGCGTGTGTGTGACCAAGTTCTTTAATGTGATTGGCAATTTTTACCATTCCACCGTAATTGTCAAAGTTGACGGAATAGATCTCAGAAGATGTTGTGTCCGTATTCAAAAACACGATTGGAACTGTTGGATCCACAAGAGAGATGACCTGGTCAGTCGTCAACTCTGGCGCCATGACGATTAATCCATCCACTCGTTTATTCATCACCTCAAGGGCCGTAATGAAGTCATTCTCCAATCGTCTTGAGGCGCTGATCATCAGCAGATAGTTGTGCTGCTTCGCCGCTGTATCAAGGCCGCTTAACAACTCTGCAAAAAATTCCCCAATCACATGAGGTAAAATCGCCCCGATGGTACCTGTTGAGTGTCGAATTAGGCTTTGGGCAGCGGGGTTTGGAATAAAGTTTAAGGTCTTAATGGCATCAAGGACGCGTGTTCGTTTCTGTTCACTCACGGGTGCAGAATTATTGATCACGCGGGATACTGTGGAGATTGAAACTCCAGCGAGATACGCGACATCGTGAATGGTAGAATTCATAAATACTAACTTCAATCAGTGAGAAAATACTTCCTGCATCTAAGATAGAACATCATAATCAGGTAATCACTAAATTTAGCATCTACAATATAATAATGCGCACATTACTTACAAAAATTGCATTAGTGTTATTGCCGTTGGTGCTACTGGTGGTAGCCGAAGGAGTGGTTCGGCTCTTCGGGTATACAAAATTCGTGATTCCTGTTGCAGAACAGCCAGATTATTTGACTGTGAACCCTGCGTATGCTGCGCGTTATTTTCGGGGTTTTACCCCGCAAATTGCTTATAATCCTTTTCTCAAACACAAGCCAGATTCGGTGTTTCGAGTGGTCGCCCTTGGGGGATCATCCACTGCTGGCTACCCTTATCTCTTCTATTCGGCCTTCCCAGAGCGTTTTGCTACCAGACTTCGGTCCGTTGATCCAGTACGACAGATTGAAGTGATCAATCTCGGAATGACGGCCGTGAGTAGCCATGTCATCAGAGATATGATACCTCATGTGGTAGATATCAAGCCAGATCTCGTTTTGATTTATGCAGGGCATAATGAATACTATGGTGCTTTCGGAGCTGGGGCAGGAAAGCCAAACCCATTTCTTATCCGCGTTCGATTCTGGTTTAAGAAGAGTGTACTATTTCGTAAGTTTGAAGCTATCATTGCCCCGCCAGTGCCATCTTCACGGACAATGATGGCACAGTCATCAACCAATGTCTCCATTGTTAAAGATGGACCAGAATATCTCTCTGGAATCCAGAATTTCGCAGACAATCTTGAGGCCATTCTCAAGCGACTCAACAGAGAAGAAATTCAAACATATGTTGGATTGATTGTCTCAAATATTCAAAGTCAGTCTCCTTTAGGAGATCATAGCGTCGCTGACCAGCAGTGGCGTAATGGGCAACAGTATTTGAGTCAATCAGATACATCGGCGGCAAAAATGACATTGACGCTTGCCAAAGATTATGACCCTGTCAGATTTAGAGCACCAGAGGCCATCAATCAAGTAATAAAGAATGTGGCTCCGTCTTACAGTGCAACCGTTATAAATACTGAGTTTTTCGTTGAATTTGGGAGTACAGACTCGCTATTTACCGATCATCTTCATCCAACGGCTATGGGGCATGATTTGATAGCGCAGGCATTTTTATATGAGATTAAGCGTCAATGGGTCGGTCAATCGTCGAGAATTGTGATAGCGAAGCCATCTTCTTTTGATGCCGCCTATGCGAGACTATTAATTGCGCGGCTCAGGCTCGGGTTTCCATTTACGAAGGGCCTGACAGAGCAACAGCAATGGCAAGAGTTTGATCGGGTTTTAATGAAACACCAGACATCGGGGCTTTCGGCGGATTCACTGGCCTCTATGTCGGTGACATTTCAAAAGCCTCCCTATGAATCTTTGTTGGAGGCTTATCAGAGAAGTCTTGCTCAACAAGACACTGCTGAGGCGCTCGCTCACATGCGATCACTATTGTATTGGCAGCCATTTAATGAGTCACTCCATTTTGAGGCCGCGCAACTTGCCTCTAAGCAGTCCACGGTAATGGCAGGGGAGGTGATGCAGCAAGTGGCCGCGAGAATTCCGTCTGAGAGATACCTTAATACTTTATCAGCATTGCGAATACGGCAAGGCGCACTTACGAGTGCTAGCCAATTGTTGCATTGGATAGAGTTTAACCATCCTCAATCACCCGTGATGCTTTACAATATGGCGCGATATTTGGTTCTCAGTGGTGATACTCTGAAGGCGCACGACTACTTCCAGAGATATCAAAAGGTGATCCGTCGCCAGTGATGATGCGCCTCGTAAGATTTTCCTTACGACTTGTTGGATTTCAGGAGCTGATCTGTGATTTTTTGTCCTCGAAGAGGAAAGACTTCGGGCATGTGGTAACTCATGAATTGATTAATGAGTTGATAGAGTTCGGAGTACTGTTTTTTGGTAATTTTGAGCTTTTGGACCACATCAAAGCTTGAACGACACAGAATTGAGAATGCCCTAAGAACTCCTCTGGAGGCATAGACGGTTGAGGTTTCAGCTACATCTTCGTTAGAGATCGTGCCATCACTGAGGATTAAGTAGCCTCCAGACGATTCTACATCCTCAACAGATTGTTTGGTAAATGCAGGGGCAAACCCCAGCTCTTCGGTGAATTGGAGTTGAAAGTAAAGCTTCAATACGAGCCCATTTGATTTTGGGTTATCCAGCGCAGTAAGTACATTAACAAGGAGTTGAAAAAGCTCAAAAGATCGCTGTCCCTCCTGAGTGATTTGCAAGACCAATTCACAGATTCTCTGGCCTACGGCCAGTTTTTCTAAATCTTCTTTGATTGTGGAGTAGATTGTGAGATGCGAGCAGTCAGAGAGAACCTGAATGGAGCGTGTCGGACGTGAAAAAATCACTGCCTGTACATGAGATAGCAGTTGCAGAGTGCTTCCAAATCGGCTTTTAATGGATTGGCCACCTCGGGCAATGATTGTGATTTTTCCAAGTTCTCGCGTATACAAAGTGATCAACTTACTGGTTTCTCTATAGGGCATAGATCGTAGCACGATCCCCTCGGTTTGAACAAGCATGGTTCACGTCAAAGTTAAATGGTTGTATTTCTAAATTTACGAAAAATTTCAGACATGAGATGTCACACGCGGGTGAGCGATCAATGGCGTAGAACGGATCATGAATCAGTAACTCAGACTAACCGATGTGAAATGCAACTGATAGTCCAATCCTTCAGGCATCCAATGCACCCTCATTGTAGGGAATCATAAAAGGCAGGTAAATTAGAAAGATGTATTAAATTTCGCTTTGAATTCACAGACATTTTGTGTCAGTAATGACGCACAATTTGTTGCGAAGATTTCGGCAATGCAACAAGAATCGCTATCCCCATCAAGAATGAATACTCAGGAATATGATTCCAGTACATCAAATTTCCGTGCAACACATCTACGGTTTAATTTCATAATTTGACGTTAGATGAGTCCGCCCAATAAAAATGAGATGCAAACTCATCCAAGTTGTATAGGAATTGATGTAGGAGGCACATTTACGGACTTTGTCCTCATTGATGGGGCTCAGATTACAGTGATCAAGCTTCCCACCAATCCTGATGATCAGAGTCAAGGCATCCTTGAAGGACTTGATTCGCTCTCAGTAGATGAAGGGGCATCAATTATGCATGGCACCACGATAGCAACCAATGCACTCCTTGAACAGCGAGGGGTAAAGACAGCGATCATTTCCACGAAGGGATTTGCAGATGTCATAGAAATTGGCCGACAGGATCGCCCTGAGCTCTATGCATTTTCTCAATCAAAAAGTCCACCACTCGTTCCTCGGTCATTACGATTTGAAATCAATGAACGTGTTAATCATCGCGGGGATATCCAGCATCCATTGGATACGACCTCAATCTCGGAGATCATTGATGCTCTGAGAAAGAATCAGGTTGAGAGTGTTGCGGTCTCCTTACTATTTTCTTTTATCAATGAAACTCATGAACGTTGTGTTGCTGCCCTTTTAGAGCAAGAGATCCCAGATTTACCAGTCACACTTAGTTCAGATCTCCTTCCAGAGTACAGAGAATATGAGCGTACATCAACAACGGTCATCAATGCCTATGTTCGTCCACTGGTTATGAAGTATCTCAGTCGCCTCCGAGATGGCCTTGGATCCAAGTCATTATATGTCATGCAATCTAATGGAGGAACATTGAGATCAGAGCAAGCATCACTTCAGGCAGCGCGTCTTGTTTTGAGTGGACCCGCTGCTGGCGTTGTAGGCGCATTCTCATTGTCTCAGCAAGCGCTTCAAACAAGCAATCCCCATATTATGACTATTGATATGGGCGGGACAAGTACAGATGTAGCATTGTGTCCAGGGAGAATTCCACAAACGACTCAGAGCATGGTAGGGGGGGTGCCCGTGGGGATGCCGAGTACTGAAATTCATACCGTTGGTGCGGGTGGTGGGAGTATGGCCCGAATTGATACAGGAGGAATCCTGCGCGTGGGGCCACAAAGTGCAGGTGCAATACCTGGTCCTGTATGCTATGGACAGGGCGGCCAAACTCCAACTGTTACCGATGCGAATCTTGTTCTTGGGCGCTTAGTGTCAGCACAATTTCTTGGTGGAAAGTCATCAACGATCTTGGACGAATCCTCCGCCTACAAATCAATAAAAAAACTTGCTGATGTTATTGAGTTATCTCTTGAAGAGACTGCACTTGGAATTGTGAGAGTTGCAAATGCGATCATGGAGCGAGCACTCCGACATGTGTCAATGGAGCGAGGTTATGATCCACGATCATATGTGCTGGTTCCTTTTGGTGGGGCAGGCCCATTGCATGCATGTGAAATTGCTCAGTCTCTGGGCATCAATAAAATGTTGATTCCGCGCCATCCAGGCGTTCTCAGTGCATTCGGGTTGTTGACGGCCGATCTGTCAAGCGAGGCTTCCCAGGCATTCTTATCTACGATTGCAGATCAAGTGCCAAGTCAATTGCTGCAAACAATTGATCAATTAAAATCTATCGCACTGTATAGGTTATCCTTAAGTGAGAATGCTCCGCTTCTTGAATGCAGTCTTGATTTAAGGTATGTAGGGCAAAGTTATGAATTGACCATTCCGTTGAAACTCCCTGTTGATATCGCAGGAATTCATGAGACCGTCAAGCGGTTTCATAGTGAGCATGATCAGAGGTATGGGCATTCAGATTTAGAGTTACCGGTGGAGTCTGTTGCAGTTCGACTGAGTGCTAAACTCCCCAGCACAATTCAAATTCCAGCAATCCAAGATCACAGCAGATCAACATTTGATTTAGCTGATGTTCCTATGGTTTCTGTATGTTTCGGTGCAGGTCAGTTGCTGAATATTCCTCTGATTGACCGAGACATATTAACTCCAAAATGTAATTTTTCAGGTCCTGCACTGGTCGTTCAATACGACTCTACTATACTGATCACACCTGATTGGGATGTAGGCGTAGATCAGTGGTTGAATCTTCATTTGAACTATAAATATGGATGAAGAGCATTGATCCAATTCTCGTTGAGGTCTATCGGCATCGACTCGTTGGTGTAGCCGAGGAGATGGGCAGTACACTTCGTCGAACTGCCTATTCCCCTAATATCAAAGAGCGCCTCGATTTTTCGTGTGCTGTATTTGATGGGCAGGGGTATATGATTGCTCAGGCAGCCCATATTCCCGTTCATTTAGGTGCTATTCCTGCAAGTTGTGCATCTGCAATCAAGACTTTTTCAGAGTGGAGCCCAGGTGATGTTGTGATTTTGAATGATCCATTTAATGGGGGGAATCATTTGCCAGACATTACGATGATCTCGCCCATCTTTTCAGGTAATGAGATTGTATTTTTTGTTGCCAGCCGCGCGCATCATGCTGACGTAGGTGGTATGAGCCCTGGATCACTTCCTTTGTCAACAGAGATTTTTCAGGAAGGAATTATTATTCCGCCAGTGAAGCTCTATCAGGCGGGGGAATTGAATGAGAGCATTTTGCGTATGATTTTGGCGAATGTGCGCACGCCAACTGAGAGACAGGGCGATTTATCTGCTCAACATGCAGCACACAAAGTTGGGGAGCAGCGCCTTTCAGCACTTCTGACAGAGTATGGAAAAGAGGAAGTCTGTCAATATGCGACCCAACTTCTGGATTATAGTCATCAGATCGTTGAATCTGCCATCGAAACTTGGCCAGATGGAACGTATCAGTACGAAGACCATCTGGAGTTAGCATGCGGTAAAACAGCCAAGATTTGCGTGTCAGTTCAAATTGATGGGTGTCATATTAGGTTTGATTTTGGAGGAACAGACCCAACACTGGATGCATCACTCAATACTGTACTATCGGTGACGACGTCAGCATGCTATTATGTTGTGTTGTGCTTGATCAAAGAAGATATCCCGGTGAATGCGGGCTGTTTCTTCCCTGTATGCGTGACCGCTCCAGAAAATACACTGGTGAATGCGTCACACCCCGCTCCTGTTGCAGGCGGTAATGTAGAGACATCTCAGCGAATCACTGATACAGTGCTTGGGGCAATGGCAAAAGTGTTACCCAATGACATTCCCGCCGCGAGTCAAGGCACGATGAACAACATCACGATTGGTGGAAAGACGACCGATGGAACAGCTTATTCCTATTATGAAACACTTGGGGGAGGAATGGGGGCGACGCCTGATAGACATGGATTAAGCGGGGTTCATGTGCACATGAGTAATACCCGCAATACCCCTATAGAGGCATTAGAAATGCAGTTTCCTTTTCAGATCAAAGAATATTCGCTCATACAGGGCAGTGGAGGATCTGGAAAATTTCGAGGCGGAGATGGGCTTGTACGAGAGTATGAATTTATGGCGGAAGCAACCGTCACCCTGCTCAGTGAGCGCCGTCGCCTGGCACCATGGGGACTCAATGGCGGGGCCTCTGGCAGGAAGGGGCACAACATCCTGATGACCGCTGATGGGCAACGAATTACTTTATCTGGTCAGTTTACGCGTCAAGTTAACAAAGGCGACAGATTACGGATTGAAACGCCTGGCGGTGGGGGCTATTCTTCCGAGAGAAACTCACGTAACACGTAATGGAGTATTCCTCCATTGCGATAATATTCAACCTCTACGGGGGTATCCAATCGTGATTGTGTCTGGAAATGAAAGGTCTTTCCATCATCTCGCACAGCCGAAACATCAACAACCGTTCCAGCCGAATCGGGAATTTCAATGCTGTAGGATTCAGTCCCGTCCAATCCCAAAGTATCAGCGGTTTGGTTAGGCATAAATTCTAAGGGTAGCACGCCCATCCCAATCAGGTTAGACCGATGGATACGCTCAAAGCTTTCTGATATGACCGCTCGGACTCCTAAAAGAATCGTTCCCTTAGCGGCCCAATCGCGGCTAGATCCCATACCATAATCTTTTCCTCCGATGACGATAAGGGGGATCTCAGCTTGACGATAGAGCATTGCAGCGTCATAAATGGGCATGACTTCTCCATCACTCACGAAGCACTTTGTAATGCCCCCTTCTGTACCAGGGGCGAGCTTGTTTTTGATTCGGATATTGGCAAATGTGCCCCGCATCATGACCTCATGATTGCCGCGGCGAGCGCCAAATGAATTAAAATCTCGCAAAAGAACCTCATGTTCAGTCAAATAAATTCCTGCGGGTGATTCATAGGGAATTGCACCTGCTGGTGAGATGTGATCTGTCGTAGTTGAATCGCCTAACTTTGCTAAGACGCGTGCATTTTCAATTGGAGCGACATTAGATGGCTCACGGGTGAGTCTTTCAAAGAATGGTGGCTCTTGAATATATGTAGATTCGGAATTCCACTCATAGATTGATCCGCTGGGAATTTCAATGTCATTCCATGTTTCGTTTGAGGTTTCAATACCGCCATATTCCTCAAGGAAGAGATCGGGAGTAATTGATGTTTCAATGAGTTGTGTAATTTCTTTTGCTGTCGGCCAGATATCACGTAGATACACATCTTGACCAGCAAGATCGCATCCAATCGGTTCGGATGAGAGATCAATATCAACTGTTCCTACGAGAGCGTAGGCGACCACAAGCGGCGGGGATGCAAGATAGTTTGCCTGAACCAGAGCATGAATACGGCCTTCAAAATTTCGGTTTCCACTGAGGACACCTGCTACAACGAGATCTCCTTTTTGAATGGAACTACTTACAGCTTCGGGTAGAGGCCCAGAATTGCCAATACATGTTGTACAACCATAACCAACTAAGTCAAAACCTAACTGAGCCAAATACGGCATCAGATGAGCATTTTGAAGATATTCAGTGACGACTCTAGATCCTGGGGCAAGGCTTGTTTTAACATGAGGCGCCACTTTGAGTCCACGCTCAACAGCTTTTTTAGCGACAAGCCCTGCGCCAATCATGACGCTCGGATTGCTTGTATTAGTGCAACTGGTAATGGCTGCAATGACAACATCTCCATTGCTCAGTGGATCATCTAGATCAGTGGACTCAATAGTTCGCGTGAGTTCAGATGCTTGGCGGCCGAAGCCTTGAGGGCCTGCAGGGGCACTAAAAGATCTGCGAAAAGATGAACCTAGTTCAGGAACAGGGATTCGGTCTTGCGGTCGTTTCGGGCCTGCAACGCTTGGAACTACATCACCTAAATCCAAATGGAGAACATCTAAGTATTGGGGTTCTGGAGAATCAGGAGTCAAAAACAGTCCTTGTTCTTTGGTATAGTACTCCACTAATTGTATAAGATTCTCATCTCGCCCCGTACGTCTGAGAAAGTTCAACGTAATTTCATCAATTGGGAAGAATCCCATGGTTGCCCCATATTCGGGGGACATGTTGCTAATTGTGGCGCGATCAGGAATAGAAAGTGCTTCAATACCAGAGCCGAAGAACTCTACAAATTTACCGACTACTCCATAAGCGCGAAGCATTTGGGTGACAGTCAATACCATATCAGTTGCTGTGGCACCTTCGGGAAGTGACCCGGTGAGGCGGAATCCGATGACTTCGGGCATCAGCATATAGATCGGTTGTCCAAGCATGACGGCTTCGGCTTCAATTCCTCCAACTCCCCAACCCATGACACCGAGGCCATTGATCATAGTGGTGTGCGAGTCTGTGCCAACCAGCGAATCTGGGAATGCCACAACATCATCAGTTTCTTTGCTCGTCCATACACATCGTGCAACATATTCTAGGTTCACCTGATGGCAGATACCACTGGCAGGGGGAACGACATAAAAATTATCAAATGCTTGTTGTCCCCAGCGTAGGAATTCATATCGCTCACGATTGCGTCTGAACTCATGATCTGAGTTCAATTGTAGTGCCTCAGGGATGCCATAATAGTCTACCTGAACGCTGTGGTCAATAATGAGATGGACCGGTACTTGGGGGTTAATTTTGGATGGATCACCGCCTGCACGATTCATCGCACTACGCATGGCAGCAAGGTCAACCACGGCTGGTACGCCCGTAAAATCTTGTAGCAGAACGCGGGCCGGTGAGAATGGGATTTCAGCACGCAGAGGCGATTTTGGATCGTATTGAGCAAGTTGTTCAACGTTGTCGGAAGTGACGCTAAATCCATTACAGCCACGAAGCACTGCTTCAAGCATCACGCGCATAGAGTAGGGAAGTTTATCCAAAGAATAGCTATCTATGTCCAGCTTATCTAGGCGATACATCCAGACAGGTCCGTCTGGGGAGTGGAAAGAGGTTCGGGTTCCGAAATAATCTTGTTTCTGTGTCAGCAGGGTAGAACTCATGAAGATCGGGTTTCAAAAATTAGGTTGTGTCTACTATTATGATGGCAAATGGTTTGATTAAATTAGAAAAATTTGAGGAGTTGGTTTCAACTGGGCAATTGGCTTCAATGTCAGATAGATATGTGGACACGAAAGTCTTAAATATTTGAACTAGCAAATGGTGTATATCTGTTCATATGTTCTGTAATTATGATGATGGTATCACTGACTAAACGATTGTTTTTAACTACAGTACATCTGATCTGAGTATTAATTTCGTTCAAAGGTCAACCTACAGGTATCATATATCCATCATTTAACTAGTGTCCGTCCGAAAAATAAAGTAGGCATGATGAAGCGCCTATTCTGTATGGGTTTATAGCCTCAAAAAATCTTTTTTTTAGGTGCGAAGATTTTGCGGCCATTTTCTAGATTACGCGTTAAAGGTACGATAAATGGGGGTTTTCAGCATAAACCCTGCTATTTTTCACCTTAAACCTACACATCTTCGAAAATCTTCGGAGCAAACTAACATATAATTATGAGAAAAATTTATGATTTTCAGTCCGCCATAGATCGAGTTCCGCTTGATGAGATTGAGCTGGACCCAAATAGCCGTGATGATACAATAAAGTATCTATTCGGCTTTTTGGCGATCCTATTGGATGCTGATACTCGGGCGGGTCTCATCCTGGTGTAGAAAGGAAGGTTCCCTTTCGGGGGTTGGTATGTATTTGTTTCGGGTTACATTTTGTTATAAATTTAGACAACTCGTCATGGAGAAAGAGTCTTATAGCAATGTCGACGGTCTATCAATCTGGTGTCCGCATGCTAGGCAAAAGCCATAATGCTCAATATTTGAATACGTCGGAGCTGCCAAGATCTTGAAACTCGGGCTCGCGATAATCGCTACCGAAAAGGATGGACTTGGGCTCTCCATCGTTGCTTTGGACTCTTTCTCCATGACGAGTTATCGTATAGGTTGTTTAGGCTGTTTCAACAGGAAGTTGCAACGCCTCCCAGAGAAAACCAACCAGTTCACGATCCACCGCGACTTTCGGAGGTTTGCGTTGTAACGTTTGTATAAGCGTGTTTGTGCTTTCTGGGTAATGGCGATGACTTTAGCACTGCAGTGTTTTTGCCGCTCTTGAAGTGCAACACTAATCCGAGGTACGTAAATGTATTTCCATGCTGCGCTCACCAAGACCTTTCGTGCGTGTGTGTTTCCAGTTTTGGTGATTGAACCAGTGCGGATGGTGTTTCCTGAGGAGATGGAACTAATCCAAGATACGCCATCAGTGCCGTCGGACTCTCAAACCGCCGAAAGTCTCCAATCTCACAAACCAACTGCATGGCCGAGATCAGTCCAATGCCTCGGAAGCCTTGCAGAATCTGAACTGCTTGCTGAAACTTTTCGGACTCGGATGCTATTTTGACTTGCTGTTCAATTTCTTGGATGCGTCCCTGATGATAATCAATATCATTCAGGTGTCCGGTAGTACAAACTCGTCATGGGAACGCTCTAACTCAATCTGATTGATCCAAGTCTTAAACTTTTTTGTCCAGTAGCTTCCTGTTGTATAACAGTGCCCGTGCGCATGCAAAAAATGAATCACGCGCATTTTGGATTGGTGAAGACTTTTTATCAGTGCCTCACGACTGCGTAAAAGTCCTCGCACGGCTCGGAGCTGGACGAAACATTCAGTCAAAAGCCCAGATCCAAAATACTTGGACAAATTCCTGGCATCGCGCTGATCGGTTTTGATTCGATCGCCTGAGCGCTTGGGAATCAAGCAATGATGGCGCAATCCACGCCGTGTTCGGTCAATGTGTCATAGAGCACAGTCCCCGAAAAGGATGCCTCATAACAACAGCGGAAAGGCCCATACTTTGAACGCGTAGATTCCACAAACCGAGCGAGACTCTTCGGCTTGTGTGCATCTGCTCATCACAGTAACGCTTCTCAGTCGCATCGTAAACACACGCCGAGATTGTGTCACGATGAACGTCTAATCCAACGTAGTAGCGAACAGGTGAACAATGAGATGTAGAAGACATAATAAAATGAAAATTTGGTTACCTCGAAAAATAACACTCCTGAGGGAACCTTCCTTTCTATTATATCTTTTGCTGGAGAAATACTTTGAGCCCAAGAAGAATCGCAGGCGAGGGCGTCCAGGGATGGACTTATTGGTGATTGTCCTGTTGGCTGGGTTAAAACATGCGACCAACTGTGACTATGATCGGCTGACGGTTTGGGCGAATGAGTTGAGGGTCTTACGCCAAATCATGGGACACGGAGCCGATGATTTCAAGCGTTACAGCCGCCAGTGTATTCATGATAATGTGTCAAAATGTTCGATACAACTCTTAGAGGAGATCAATGTATTGATTGTCAAGTTAGGCCATAAGGTCGTTGGTCAAACTGGTGGAACGCTGAAGTGTCGGAGCGATTCAAAGGTGGTAAAGACCAATGTGCACTATCCGACCGATCTGAGTTTGTTGTGGGATGCAACGCGCTGTTTGATCGTGCTATCGTTAAAGTGGTCTAGATTCTTTGGGTTTACGGGATGGCGCCAAAACAAGAATCTACTCAGAAAGATATACAACGCGTTTCAGTCCGCACGGAAAGGCAGAAAGCATGCCTACAGAAAGGGTTATGTTCAAGCCTACTTGGACCGTTGTGACAAGATCCGTCTGAAAGCCGTTCGGCTTCTTGACTTGATTGAAGCAAAAAGGTTGGAGATCGTTGCACGGCAAACGTCAGGACAATGTTTGAAGAAAGAGGTAGAGTTGTTAGAGGACTTGAAGACCGCCAAGCACGAGATATCATTTGACTATCTGATCATGTTTTCAGATCAAATCACCCGTCGGATTCTTCGGGGCGAAACGATTGAACACGCGGAGAAAGTCTTTTCCATATTCAAGCCATTTACGCGTTGGATTGTTAAGGGCAAGGTAGGGATTGAGTTAGGGGTTCCTGTAGCTGTGGTAGAAGATGAACATCAGTTTATCTTGGGGCATGGGGTTCTGTGGAATGGGACCGATAAAGATATCGCGGTAGAGTTGATCAGAGAGGTGCAAGAGCAGTTTCCAGAGTTCAATCTGACCTGTTCGTTTGATCGGTCTTTTTATAGTCCTATGGTGCGACAAGAGTTGGATACGATGTTAGAGGTCACAGCGATGCCAAGTAAGGGGAATCCGACCAAAGCGGAACAAGAGCGTCAGAGTACACCAGACTACAAGGAAGCGCGGAAGGGACATTCGGCCGTGGAATCGTGTATGAATAATCTTAACCATCGGAGGATGGATGTGGTACGAGAGGTCAAACCAGAAGCGTTTGCGCGGGCGGTTGCACTATCGGTGCTGAGCGCAAACATCCATCGGTTAGGAACCATTATTCTTGAACAGGCGCGGAAGCAGCGACAGCGATACCGACGCGCGGCGTAAGCCAATCACGAAATTAGAGAAAGGTAAAAAGTGGTCATCTGGGGCTAACTGGGAGAGGTGCGTTTCAGACCCAGAAAATGGCAATATACAATTGCCATTATTCCAGTTTACACCCTTAAAAACAATCGTCAAGTAGCAATCTGTGCAGAGTAAAGCAACACTTTGTCCAACATATGCCCCCCAGCGGAGTTCAAAAAATCACGAAACGGCATTTTTCGGACGGACACTAGTTAGTGATTCGGCAATTTGCAGATGAGATTCTGTCAATGTGTGTCATAGAATCATACAACGTAATGCGTGCAATATGGATTTTCCGTTCATGTTTTGTAGTGGAGCGAATGGTTTAGAATAAAAAGAAAGGCGTCCTGCAATCAAACCAACGATGGTTGGATTTTTTTCTATCCATTTCCGTATCATCCAAGCGTTTTCCTCTGTGGGATAGGCGTTCTTTTCCAAAAGAAGATAGATACCTCTGCACTGCTTGGTAAGACCCAATGACGTGGCGGGGGTGTTGAAACCAACCATTATTCAGGGGTTTTTACATGAAAATTTTCTGAACTTCCTTAATGCTCAGAACGGGCTGGATGAACCCATCACATCGCCTTGTCTGATTGTCTTGCGCTATGAAAATTTCTTCTTTCCAAGCCATCAAGTACGAATTGTTGAGTAGTGAGTCAAGACCATTCACTGAGATCCTGTCGCAACGTTCGGAAAGCTTATTGAAGCAAGGAATAAAGATTGACTCAAATTTTTCTCCATAAAACCCCTTATCATAGCTACGGAAGTATGATTGATCTTGAAAACTATAAAGTTGCAATCGCTTGGCAAAAGTCTGTATTAGCAGTAGGATTTCTTTAGATTTCCATACATCAATATTTGGTAGTGTGTGCTTCAGACCATTTGGCGCCAAGAAATTCAATAGGTGTCGGAGTCGTGATTCTTGCCCCTCTGAAAGATAATCAACTAATGCTGGAAGGCCCTGTTTTCTATCGGCGTGTAATGCTGCACCAATCCATATCGCTCGTTGCGCTAGATCCATCTTTTTTCGATTTATCCGCTTCAATACAATTTTTTTTATTTGGGCAGACATTCTATCGGCCAGAATAGCAGTCCATAGAACCAGGCGCAGTGCGCTACGTTGGTGTTTATTGCATCGAGTGGGGAAAACCGTGAACATCCGTTCTACGGCAAGGGGCGATATCTGAACGTATCTCTTATCAAAAGCCATCTTAAAGAGATGCTGATTTGGTGAATGCTTGGCTTGGATACCTGCGTTATGAACCAAAACAAGAGAATCGGCAACCAGCTCTGGATAACGTTTCAGGGCATATTCATACCAGGGGCGAAGGTCATATTCATCAATACTAATAGTGCCGTGTGAATTACAATAAAACGGGCGTAGATCTGTAACATGATAAAATCCTATTGCACTACGGCATCTTTGTTCGGAGAAACGATCCAGTATTGTTTCGTTTTCTAGTTCCATACCTGCGAGAAATGGGAGTGCAAAATATGAATATTGCTTAGTCTTGTGAAGATCTGCTATCTGCTCAAGGCTCGGCAAATCATCTCTGCTGAGTAAGCTGCGGAATCCAGATAGTGTAGACCGTATCAGTTCCTCGTCGCCTTGCAGATAAGATTCTAAATGACTGATCTGGAATTCACCGTCGTCAGCAAAGCCACCAAAGTAGGTTTTGGCAAGATGATGGAGCAATGCAGGTGAACAGGTTCCAGCAGATAGCTCGTTTATTTGCTGACGAATCTGTTCTATTTGATCATGTTTTTGTTTTAGAAATTTCGCCCTATTCTTCACATGCTCTGGCTCGGGTTCTATTGATGGATCCTTTACGATGCGATTAAGCCGCCTGTGATTCCATTCGTTTAAACCTGAAATACCCAATAATTTATCGCTCACGATCTGATCAGAAAGTGGATCTCCCCATCCTTCATAGTTATGAACTGACCATTCTGCAAGTCTGATGGCCGCCTTAGGATGGAGGTGCCAGAGTTCTACAGCACGATTAAGACACCGGTCACGAAATCCATCAGGCGCATCTATGCCAACAAACTTAAATGGTATGTCAAGACTGAGTGATCTAACCCCAATTTTTAACTCCTGTGCAATGAGGGCATGCTCAATGAGTCCGTATTGAATACTTGGTCGATGACGTAACCAGTTAAGGATTGCTACGCTTGCTAAATGATGATCTTCATTTACAGTAGTAGCTGTCCATCCTATTGGAATCAGTTGAGATGAAGTATCATCAAATTCAACAATCCTAAACCAACGGTAGAGCTCTGGGATTTCCATTTGATCGCCATATAACTCCAATCCTCGTAGGAGAAGATCTAATACGATATGATCGAGCCGGTGCCTATTTAATTTTTGAATCACATCAGCGGCCTGATCACACAACGAATCTAGGAGATCTCTGATTTGGGATGAATTAGAATTAGCGGTTATAGTTTCCCAAAAGTCAAGATAAACTTTATGACGAGATGAAAATATTGATTCTTCTAAATAATCCCATACTTCAGTAGGATGTATTTCCTCAGGATATAAGCATTTCAGAATGGTGCCCAGAAGTTGGTATCCATGATCCTTTAAAATATTGTCTCTTATATCCATGATGAGCTCTCCATAGATGTCATGACGCTCAGAATCATTGATTAGCATTAAATTCAACACCAGGAGCGCCTCAGATTGAGTATTTGACTTCCACCTTGTATCACGAACAATATCTAACATAGCCTGTTTTTTTGCCTTCATTTGGCCCACTTGGGCAATTTTGGCATCCATACTCATGTTATCGTGGAAGCATGTAATGCTCCTGAGGAGAGTGTACATGAGCAACGGCAAGTTCATTGATAGTTTAGGTGCATCAATCAATTCACAGATCAATATATTATTAAGATTGTCGGCAATTAATTGAATAATGTAGTCGTTGAACTGAGCATGGTCAGGATCAATAGACTCTCCAAGATTATTGAAAAAATATTGATGGCTCTCATCGCGTAGGATACTTTTTCCTCCATAATTAATAATTGCTATTGGATCCGCAAAACCTACTGTCGATTGTAGACTAGGATTTAATGCAACATACCATGCTAAAAGCCCTGCAAGGTCGGGTAGGGGGGGACCCATATTTCCAAGGAAGAGGCTCCTGACGTGATTCGGATTCAGTCCATTTTGAATGCTTTCATGTAAATATCGTCCGCCTAAGTACTCTGCCATTAGCCGATGAATCGGAGTTCGACATGTGTGGCTTCCCGTAAAGAACCCCGAGCTAATCGCAGCTTCAAGGGCAGATTGGTCTTGCGTCACAATATCCTTTATTGATCCGATATAACGCTCATCATTATTATCTAAAGACCAACCTATCTTATTCGCAATCAATAAGTATGTAGCAAGCTGGCCAGCAGCAGTCAGGATTGCATCTATTGATGGGAAATCAGATGAGAATCTATAATCGTTATTTTCGTCACAGAATTCTCTCGATAATTGGTAACAGGCAGATTCAAATGCCATGGCCAGGGTATCTGGCCATGGCCCCGTTTTTACGGATTTAAGCAGTATTTTGAGTAGAAATGGGTTTTTAAGAAATGCTCCTACTTCATGCTCATATGCCTGCCGAATAAAGGACTTAGATTCGTACCCAGATTCCATAATAATCTTGTGGACATGACTATCATCCAGTGGGTTCAGTCGCAATTTCTTAACTGTGGAGGATTCTAGTAGGGAGTCAAACTCTTTCCATACTTCAATTCCCAACCAACCCACTGATCGGCATGACAGACGAAATTGTGGATTTCCCAAGATTCTGAGTCGTAGAGCAATTTCGTTTACAATAGTTTTTGGTTCTCCGTCAGAGAGACGTACTTCATCCAGGCTGTCAATAAAAATGGGGCCTGCTTTCCATTCGGGGTGGTCTTTAGGTTCACTTGCTAAAAAAAGTCTTGCCGTAACAAATGTTGAGCCCGCGACTCGCTGTGCCTCCTTCTGAAGCTCGGTCGTCTTTCCTATTCCAGGCTCGCCTAATAGCACATAACCTGATGAATTTTCAAAATCACATAATCTTAAACGATCAATGCTTGAGTATCTCTTATTGAATGGTTTGATAAGACTAACAGTACGCTCTATGATTGTGCTCATAGTTCTTCAATCCATTCTTCAGTGGTGCGTAAAAAAAATTTCTCCAATGAAATGCCAGTTGAGCCGACAACTGTAGTTTTGGCATTCGGGAAACGATTCTTAAATGCATTCAAACCTCTTGATGATTGCGTATTTCCACTTTTAACCTCAATGCCTATGAGGTGAGGTCCACGGGCAATAACAAAATCAACTTCATAATTACCACTTTTATCACGCCAGTAGTGAATCCGAGTTGCTGTTTCGCGGGTATTGAATAGGTGAGCACCCACGGCCGATTCTACTACATGTCCCCACATAGACTGTGATGCCTTTAACTCACCAAATGAAAAGGCCGTAGGAGCAGTCATGAGAGCGGTATTCAGCACATTTAATTTAGGAAGGGACGTTTTACCGATTAGAGGTGCTGGCGTATATCTGGAAAGAGCGACGATGAGGCCTGCATCAGAAAGCAGATTTAAGTAATCCACAATTGTTGAAATATTATCTGGATCCTGCAGATGGCCGAGTAACTTATTGTAGGAAATGATTTGGCCAGAATAGTTCAGAGATAATTCAATCAGCTGGCGCATCAAGGCAGGCTTCTGGATACGTTGAAGCCTTAGCATATCTCGATCAATAACAGGGGCAATGATTGAATCGTTAATATAATTTCTCCAACTTGATAGGTCATCCACATCTATTTTATCAGCAATAGAACCGGGATATCCTCCGAAAAATATATATTCGTCACTGGTTATTTCAAACAACTGCCTCATTTCTTGAAGTGACCAGTGAGACGCCTTGAATGCATCAAATCGCCCAACAAGACTTTCATTACGCCCAATTAACATTCGCCAGGCAGCGGAGCCCAAAATCACGACTCGAAGAGGATATTCTTCGCGTTTATCTTCATCCCACAGCCCCTTTACAATATTTGACCAGTGAGGAACAATCTGAATTTCATCAAGAAACAGAACTAAGCCTTTCTGTGAATTGAGGGATGCCTCGCGGGCTTGCAGCCAAATTTCTCGAAGCTTCCGTTCATCGGGTTGAAATTGATTCTCCGATCCATTATCATTCAATTGTAGTTGAGACCAGTCAGATGTGGCCCCTAACATATTATCTAGTGGAATGTACCAACATGGGATCTGAGATTGGATTAACCGTTGACGAACCTGATGAGCAATGGTCGTTTTTCCAACTTGGCGTGGCCCCGTTATTGTAACTAAACGCATGTGAGATACTCTTGATACCCGTTCTACGATCTTATCTACATGCGCCGTTCAATTATTTTTGCATTCATAATAGTACTATTATGCATAAACAATTATGTAGTACTATATTAAATTGAATCTGTTTCTATTTGAGCATTCAATCATTTTTATGATCAGAGTTTAATGTCTTCTATACGAATAATACACGATATGAAAATGGAGATGTTAACAGGAAGGTAGACTTCTGTTGTAGAAACATCAAGATGGATATGTGGTGTTCCGAGTGCGGGAAAACCGCACGATAGATTCAGAGAGCAGGGAGCGGAATCAACTTAAATTAATGGATTCAATGAATGAAGCAACAATGGAGAGAGATAAAAAATGGGGGCCCTAATTAGTGCCTGACAATAAACTCTAATTCTGGGTTAGCATAGGATCGCAAGGGCTATATTTTACAAGTACTTACCGATAGTTTGCTTGTTCATTTTGCGGTTATTTTAGGCGTTGAAGATTTTTCATGAAAAAATCGAAACTTTTCCTGTGGCGGTGGATATCACTGTATTTATAGGACTTTTCTGGGGTTTTTCTTTCTGAATTGATCAAGATTTGAAAAATCTTCACCGTTCATTTAATCACATCATTGACCATGCGCGCACAATTTGACACTGAACCGACACTGGGGATGAACTCCATTGAGGATCTTTTCGTAGATCCTAATTCCAGAGACGACACGTCCCAAATCATCTTGGCATTGCAGTCCATCTGGATGGCCACAGATCTACGGGATCGGATTGTCATGTACCTGCAAGAGGCGATCGGAGAGAACACAGATCAGACTACGGGGCGCCCGGGTTTGACGTACTGGCGTATCTTTGTCTTAGCCGTACTAAAATTCGGGCTTGATTATGATTTTGACCGATTGACGTTTACGGTTAATGACTCTGTGCTCATTCGCACCTTATTACAAAATGATACGAGTGATTTTGGTACGAAGTCCTTGTATCGTGTGCAGACGATTATCAACAATGTGAGTCTGATCACCGATGACATTTGGTTGACCCTCAATCGGATGATCGTGGATCATGGGTTAGAGGTCTTTGGGGTTGCATCTGATGCGCCTTTGGAAGCGCGGACGGATTCGTATGTGGTGGAAACCCATGTTGAGACACCCCATGATGTTCGGTTATTGCGCGATTCAATCATTCTGGCCATGCAGCTTGCTTCAAGGGCCTGGGAGGCCTTCAATTTAGGGGCGTACGACATTGGCGTCAGTTAAAGCATTTGATTATTACGGTTAACAATGCCTATTTGGAGATCAACACCACCAAGAAGCGTGAGACGAATCCAGAGCTGGTCTTAGCCTTCTTTAAGATTTGTTACTATCGAATTCAGAAGTGTATACTGGTCTTGGATAAGATCAAAGAACTTGACCCAAGTTCAAGTCGGATTGCGCCATTAGAAAAGGTGATTGAGCAGTTCAATCGGTTGGTAGATTTGGTTCATCGTCGTGTGATAGAGGGGGAAAAGATTCCCAATGCAGAGAAGTTATTATCGCTCCATGCCGAGCATACACGTTGGATTGTCAAGGGGAAGGCCATGCCCAATCAGGTAGAATTGGGGGTTCCCGTCGCGATCACCCAATGTCAACATGGCTTGATTCTGGGATGGGAGATTATATGGACGCAATCAGATGTAGATATGACCATTGAGATCGCCACCAAGTATCGGACAGAGTTTGAAAACCTTGGATCCATGAGTTTTGATCGCGGGTTTTGGTCGCCTCAGAATTTTGAGGCATTAAGCGCTCTGGATATAGAGGTCATTCTTCCCAAAAAGGGCTATAAGAACAAGATAGAGCGCGAACGAGAATCGGCGGAAGAGTTTCGGCGAAAACGTCGGCAGCATGCGCAGATTGAGTCCTGCATCAACTCTTTGGAACAGCATGGTGGTGCACGTATTCGTACCAAAGGAGGTAAGGCGGGGTTTGCGCGAAGCATCGGTGCAAGTGTGGTCGCCACGAATTTGTGCCGAATCGGGAAGGTATTAATGGCCCGATACCGAGAGTCGTTTCGCCAAGCGGCGTAAATTACTCTTCATTGAGTCACAAAAAAACTTACTCCACCATTGGAGCTGGGAAAGGTGCGTCCGTGCGGCAGAGATTTTAGGCAAAATCGGTGGCCTATGTACTGAATTTGGATCAAATATAGGTGAGGTTTGCAGATCGGTGAAACAGATCAAAAATTTCGCGACTAAAATCGGAGAGTCTGCCCAGCAGTTAATAAAAAATTCGTATATTAAGCCCCGCAAAAAATTGTGACACCCCAAAGTAGGGGTTTTTTGTCAGGCACTACATAGGAGAGGATAAAGGATATGAAAGAACAAAAAATCCTGATCAAGGCTATCGTTTTCAAATTAGTTGGCGTAATATCGCATCCACTCTCCGATGGAGTCGTGTGGTGAATTCACGAATGTTTGCAAATACGATGTTTATTTATAGCACATTCAGATCACAGATCTTTGATCAACAGTATTATACTGACGACACGCAGACGACCAGAAGTAGCCGATACTCTAGTGGGATTCAAGATTTTGCCGTAAAAACGGATATTGAGTATCAAGCACATCTTGATCATTATATTCGTTTCGGGGGAGCCATAACAAGGCATTTGTTCAGACCCAGCCGTCAGAATCATCGCCAATTGAATGAAGCCTTTGGGACAGACACCACGGTTACCCGCTCTTTGCGCACACCTTCAATGGAGTGGAATACATACTTAGAAGACGAATTCACCGTAACGCAATGGCTAAAGTCCAATGGCGGAGTTCATGTCGCAGGGTATCTTGTAGATGGAGTACACTATGCGTCAATTCAACCTCGAATTGCCTGTCTTTCTTACTGCGTCGGCAGTGGGCTTTGAAGGCTTCTTATACGCAAGCTCAGCAGTTCATTCAACAGTTATCCAATAGTGGGGCAGGTCTTCCGACGGATCTGTGGCTCCCTAGTACCCCCTTGGTTCGTCCTCAGAAGGCTTGGCAGGTTGCCATTGGTCTCGCCCGCACCATTGAGTCGCACAACTTAGATGTGAGCATTGAATCCTACTATAGAGAGAGTAACGGATTAATTGCCTACAAAGAGGGAAGTAATTTTGTGGGGTCCAGCACCGATTGGGAAGAAACGGTGACATCGGGGCGAGGTTGGGCTTATGGTGCAGAATTTTTTATTCATCGAAAGCTTGGTTCCCTGACGGGATGGGTTGGATATACCCTTTCATGGTCTCAGCGTAGAATTGTAGAACTTAACAGGGGGGAAGTATTTCCTCATCAATATGATCGTAGGCATGACTTTTCGGTAGCCATGATGTATGAGTTTGGTCAGACTAAAGTGTCGGCTACTTGGGTGTATACTAGTGGACGCTCAGTAACCCTTAATCCTACCCGCTACCGTGATCGGGGAGGGATCGTGGATGTCTATACTTCACGGAACAACTATCGCATTCCAGCCTATCATAAATTAGATCTAACGGTGCATTTTCCGCGGCGTAAATTTCGTTCTTCTGAGCTCAGTTTTGGTCTCTATAATGCATACAATCGCCAGAATATCTTTTTCCTCATCGCCAGAGAGACACGGGATTTGGATACAAGAACAGGGTTTGAAAATGAAAAGCGGACCTACAGGCAAGTGACCTATTTTCCCATTCTTCCGTCCATCAGCTATAAGTTTCAGTTCTAATGATGACCAGAGTCTTTCCTTCTATAATTTTACTTCTCGTATTTGTGGGTTGCGAGAATGTGATTGAGATTGAACTGCCAAATGCCCAATCTGAGATCGTTGTAATTGCACCATTCAGTCTTGAGTTTCCTTGGCAGGTATCATTGCAAAGAACGCTGAATGTTCAAGATCCCATACCCAGCCCCTCCACCATTGAACATGCTGTAGTCACTATTGAAGGCAGTGATGGCTCTGAAGTTGAATTGTCCCATTATGGCGGGGGGCTCTATGTTTCTCCCAATACATATCCAAAACTTGGAGTCACGTATACCTTAACAGTGGAGGCGGATGGATTGTATCCATACGAAAATCCCATATCCTCAGCGCCTAAACCATAGCCCAGCTCATTGTCTGGTGCAGTAGGATGGACGGTGAATGTATCTCTGCCGTGAGATCTATGCAGCTTGGGGAAGCGCTGCATCCTGTGCTGCTTTCCAGTGTTGAGGTAGTAGTGTGTACATCTCTTCTTCGGCCATCGTGTCAATGCGCTTTAGTACATCCACTAACCACTCCTGTGGATTCACCCCATGCAAGGTGCAGGTATTGAGCAGTGAATAGAGAATCGCAGCCCGCTGCGCTGCCTCATGGGAGCCAGCAAACAAGTAGTTTTTGCGTCCTATGGCAATGGGTCGCACGCGGTTTTCTACAAGATTGGTATCAATCTCCACCTCTCCGTGATCCAAAAAGCGCGTGAGCTTCTCCCAACGAACCAGTGCATAGTACACGGCCTTCTTCCATGACTCAGGGCCGATCGTTGCCGTTGACTCCAGAATCTCCTTGAGCTTATCAAACAGGGGGGCAGATTGACTCTGACGCTCAATCCGACGCTCCTCAAACGAAGCCCCACGCTCGCGTAACTTTTGCTCAATCGCATAGATCTTCCTGAACAGCGTGAGAACACGCTTGACGTTCGTTTGAACAAACTCGTACTGCGAGGCCTTTACATTCTCAAACTTGCGCCGACAATGGGTCACACAATTGAAGTGCTCAATTCCATCCAAGGTGTCAAATACGTCATACACACTATAAGCATCCGTCTGCAAATTCCCCTGAAATCCATCCAAAATCTTGAGCGGACCGTCTCTGGATCGCCCCGGCTGATAATCCACAAACACCAACTTGGGCGTTGGCGCAGAGTACAGCCAGAAATAGCCAAGATGATTCTTGCCCGATGCTTTACTTTTGACCGAATCCCGCACTGGAATTCGCGTCTCATCCGCCTGAATGTATCCGCTATTAAGCACTTCTTGCAGATGAAGATCGTACAGCGGCTTCAGATCGTTGGCCACATGTGCACAAAAATCGTTGAGTGTGGAGGTGGCTATATCCGCCCCTAATCTTGAAAACTGCTTCCGCGTCCGATCCACTGGAAGATGATCCACATATTTATTGATCACTACTTGCGATAAGGTCTCCACCGTGGCGGTGCGCTTGCCTTTCACATTATCGGGTAACTCACCCATCAATACCCCTGCCTCTTTATTGGTTGGATCTACATACTTATTACGCACAAATTCGTAGACTACAATACGCGCAGGTTGGTAATGGAACACCCGATGAACTTCAAATCCAATCTTCTGGAGATCAGATAAATCACCCTCAGGATTGATCTCAATGACCACTGTCGGTAGACCTCTGTTACGACCTGAACGAAGACTTCTTGGCTTCTTTCGTGACTTCGTTTCCTCTTCCTCCTCGTCTTCCTGAAACTCTTCTACCACTGGAGGCTGATCGCCAAAGAGCTCCATTTGATCTGGATCTGTAAACCGCTCCCGATTCTGCCCATACAATCTGCGTAGAAGATAGTCAATCTTCTCTTGGGCATCCATGATCTCTTCCTTTGCGTTAACCAGCTCCTCTATCACTAGCATCACCAACTCCTTACCCCCTTCCCCTAATTCATACACTAGTTCCAGCACGCGCCGAGCATTCTCCTCCCCTAGAACAGCGACCAAAATGAGCCGTAATGACTCGTCAAAAACAGGCGTGCTATCTGCGTTGATCATGATACTACAAATTTAGTGATTATCTTAGAATTAAACAAATCCTTATGCCTTTTTTAGCAAAAAAATTTATGGACCTGACGATAACCATGACTACATCAAAATACAGGCCAAAAAATTATCCAGATTTGATGCATACCCCTTCATTTATCTCCGCGCTCACACTGCAAGGAACCTGCCTCAAATTATCCAATCCAATGGATCATGTCATATGGGATTTTCGTATAGATACGATGGATTTAAGTCAGTAAAAGCCACAGACCGCATCCCAGATCCCGTAGAAGTCATAGATGTCCAGATTTCGGAGCGAGGCTCGGAGAGACAATTTAACATTCAGGTTCGAGATCATGGTGGCACGGATAATTATTATGAACTCTTGATTACAAATCCAGACATTCGGGCGGAGGAATTCATCGTAAGGAGCCCAGAATTGGAAGAGCAGATGCGAAGTTTTTTGATCCAAGACCCACTTCAACCCGATGTTCAACAACCAAAAGTTAACCGTGCATTTATTAAAGATGCTCCCTTTGACGGAGAAGAGTTTACGATTTCTTTGGCTCAGATACAACCTTTGGAGGATTTTGGTACTCAAAGTGTTTACATTCGGACGATCAGTAAATCTTACTATGACTATTTTCGTTCTCAAGTCATTCAGGAACACACAAATAATCAGGCCTTTTCTGAGCCAGTCATCATCAAATCAAACGTTACAAATGGGCATGGTATCTTCGCAGGAAGCCATCTTCATGTACATGGAGATGTAACCTATCAAAGTATTATAGACCGTCTAGTGGGTACGTATTATGCCGGATTTTATACTTATCATATCAAAGATCGAAGCGTTAATAATAGTGATAACTTTGAGTATTTAATCTTGGGAGCGTCTGTGGATCTAACGATCAACAATGATTATTCTACAACTGGAGAAATACGTCTCCCCCTTTCATTAGACCCCGATAATCCATCAGATGAGGTTGAGGTCTTATCACTTGATGGAGGATATACAATCCTTAGAAATCATACGTTTTATGGACCCTATGTCCTGAACTTGTATCACAGCACCGATACGGTATTGCGTGACATACAGTTTAATTTTCGTAAATTGTCGTCGCTTACATCTAACGTTACTTATGTTCTGAACTCATATACTGATTGGAACGTAAATGAGATACAGCGTGATGCTCGTTTCAATGGAGTACACATGGTGTTAGTTAAAATTGACAATTGAAGATTGACTCAATGATCTTAGAATTTCTGTCAATTTAGGACGTTGTTTTCCCATAATATTCATGACGGAGCGATTTGGTCTGAGAATTGATAATTCTCATGAATGGTTGAATTTTGGTTGTCGGATTCAGGGTCACGGATGTAAATTTGATGATTGTGACTATACATGAATAAAATCCTGAATGTAACAGAACATCTATGTACAGATTCAGGGTCACGGACGTAAATTTGATGATTATGACACTGACTGTAGCGCCCCCCTATTTTTCGTTGTAATATCGGCAAATTCACTGCAATTCGTATCGCATGGGACTCCTCTCCCATGAAATGAATATTCCTGTTTTTCAAACTTGCGAAAAGAAAAAAATTGATCGCTAACTTATAGTGAATAATATGGGGCTACCATTCATCCATAATTTTCGCTACGATAGATCAGATGGAATTTGATTTCATGACTCTAATGTAAGTTCAAAATGCCTGACTATGTACTACATTTGAGATCAGAAAAAGAGAATAGCATACGAAAGTTTTCACATCTTTATGGTCACTTGCACTGGTTTGATTTCTTGTATTTTCCTCTTCATGCGTTCTGCCACCATTGAGTAAGAGAGGGGCAGAATATGTTGGGTCTAAGTTAAATAGGCCTAATTGTCATTATATTTGGTCAATAATCAATTATCAGTTATGGATCAATCCTCTGATTTAACCTTTATTACAAACGAAGGAGAGCAAAACCTGCTTGAAAGATTTAAAGTTTTGGTCAAGGATACTGAATTTTTTGATGTCCTCGTTGGCTACTTTAGAACCAGTGGATTTTTCAAACTTTCTGAGTCATTAGATTCAGTGAGCAAAATCAGAATATTAGTTGGACTCAATGTTGATAAAAGAGCCTATGAATTAATCGGAAATGCCAGCGCTTTTGATATGAGATTTGATTCCTCAAAACAAACAAGAGAGAAGCTAAAAGCGCAAACAATCCATGAGATGGAGAACTCGGAAGATAGTTTTAACATTGAGGAAGGCATCAACAAATTCATAGATCTGATTAAGCAAAAGAAGCTTGAGTTCAGGGCCTATCCTCATGCCGATATTCACTCTAAGGTTTATATCAGCAGATTTAGTGAGGATGATAGAGACTACGGGAGGGTAATCACTGGCTCAAGTAATTTTTCAGCATCTGGGTTGACCGAAAACCTTGAATTTAATGTTGAATTGAAAAATAGCTCTGATGTACAATTCGCGCTTAATAAGTTTGAAAAGTTATGGGCAGATTCAATAGATATAACTCAGGACTATGTAGAGACTGTCAGGGAAAAGACTTGGATGAATCGTTCAATCACTCCATATGAAATTTTTCTTAAAGTCTTGTACGAGTGGTTTGAAGATGATATAGAGATTGCTGATAGTGACGAAGACGTATACTTCCCCGATGGTTTTCGCAAGCTTCATTACCAACAACAAGCTGTATCCTCTGCATTGAAAATTCTTGACGCGTACAATGGAGTATTCCTATCAGATGTTGTGGGCTTAGGAAAAACCTATGTGTCAGCACTGTTAGCCAAGGAGTTAGGCGGTAGAAAGTTGGTTGTTTCTCCACCAGTTTTACAGGATTACTGGGAAGAAACGTTTAGGGATTTTGGTGTCCGAGCCGCACTAGTCGTCTCACATGGAAAATTGGATCACGTCTTAAACAAAGCGGTGCAGTACGATTATGTCTTCGTTGACGAGGCTCACAGGTTTAGGAATGAAAACACCCAACGGTATGAGAAACTCCACAAAATCTGTTGGGGCAAAAAAGTAATCTTGGTATCGGCAACGCCCCTCAACAATCAGATTGATGATGTTTATAGTCAGCTAAAACTTTTTCAAGTGCCCCGAAAAAGTACAATTCCGGGAATCCCCAACTTAGAAGAGTATTTTTTCAATTTGAGAAAGGGAGTTTCAGAGTATATTGAGACCTCTTCGGAATATAAAAAGGCTTTGATGAACTCCTATCAAGATTTACGAGATAAGCTATTAAGGCATGTAATGGTGCGACGCACTCGGAATGAGATTACAGAATTCTTTTCTGAGGATTTAAACCAACAGCCGTTTCCGAAATTAGGTGATCCTCAAAGAATGGTCTACAAGTTTGATAGCGATGTGGAGGATGTGTTTAATCAGACAACTAATTTACTGAAAAAGATAAACTACTCAAGGTATACTCCAATGCTTTATCTAAAAGAGGATCCAAGTGAATTAGTCAAACAATCACAAATCAATATAGGAGGATTCATGAAAGCTATCTTGGTCAAACGACTTGAGAGTAGTTTTTATGCATTCAAGAAGACGGTCAATCGTTTTATTGAGTCTCATGAACTATTCGTTAGAATGTATGAGGGTGGATCAGTGTATATCGGAAAGGATGTGAATATTATAGACTATCTTGATAATGATAACGAGTCCGAACTACTCAAATTGATCAATGAACAGGGGACACCAAGAGTAAAGAAATACGATTCAACAGAATTCAGAAAATCGTTTCATTCCAAGTTACTTGAAGATCTCAAATTGCTGAGACAGATTAAATCATTATGGGAAAAAGTTAAGGTAGACCCTAAACTTGATGCGTTCGTTTTCCAGCTTAATCAAGATAAGCGTCTCTCTGAAGGTCGGTTACTGATCTTTACCGAATCAAAAGAAACGGGGGAGTATTATACGATAATCTTGAGCGAAAAATGGGAGGAAGTGTGATGTTTTATTGTAGCGGATGGGGAAAATATGAACGGGAGAAGTTGTCTGTAAAATTATCCCGTGACTTGATCAGGTACAATTTTGATCAAAACAGTGCGAATATAAAAGATGATATAAGAGTGTTGATCACGACCGATGTTTTATCAGAGGGGACCAACCTTCACAGATCTAATTTAGTGGTCAACTATGATCTACCTTGGAATCCGATCAAAGTCATGCAGAGAGTCGGGCGTATCAACCGTCTTGGAACAAAACACACCAATTTATTTGTGTACAATTTTTTTCCTACCTCAAAGGCAGATGAACATCTTGGATTGAAAGATAACATCAAATCTAAAATTCAAACATCCATGAGATCTTGGGTGAAGACGCCAAGTATCTCACTAACGAAGAGGCACCAAGTGGGTGGCAGTTATTTGGTAATAGCCTTTATGACCAGCTTGAAGACAAAAGAAATTATGAAGGCGTTGACGAAAGTCAGGGATCTGAACTTCAGTATATCAGACTACTCCGGAATGTCAGAGATAACGAGTCAGAATTATTCAGAAAGATACAGAACTTGCCACGCAAAGCTCGTAGCGGACTCAATTATAATGAGACATCGCATGGGCTCATCACGTTTTTTAGAAAGGGTGCTTTAAAAAAATTTCTGATGACTGACGCGCATGATACCCGCGATTTGAGTTTCTTAGAGGCGGTAAGATACTTTGAATGCATGCGAGATACCCCTGCCAAGATGATTGATCCTAAGACCTATTACCAACTGTTACAAGTCAATAAACATGGATTTAACTCGCTCACATTATCTGGATATAATCTTGCTCAACCGCGAAAGGGTAGGTCAAATGAAAATTATATTCTGAAAAGGCTAAAAGTTGAGGTGGATAGGATGAATGAGAATCTGACTCAGGATGATAGGGATTTATTGAGGCAGGCGATAATTGCATTAAGGTATGGTGTCGTTCCAGAATTTACCATTCAAAAATTGAAAAAACTTATTGAAAGAGAGATGGATCCTTCCGTCTTGGTCTCTATTATTGAGGATGCACAACTTGACAATTTATTAAAAAACAATTTGCTAACCCATTCAACCATGAAAGAGAAGAGCGAAATTGTTCTATCTCAATATCTGCACTCGGAAAAAAGTTAAGATGAGACAAGAGCTTGCTTCAAAGTTGGTCAGCGATACATTTACCAGCCGATTTAGGGAGGATAAATTTTTGCATTTTATGGCAAACTTTCTCAACGATGTTCAACCTGTTCAGTCCAACATACTAGATCAAAACAATGTACCGTCTCATTTTGAGAGCACAATAAAGCAGTATAAATGTCTTGCCAGATATGAAGATCCAGCTGGCAAAACTCTTGATATTCTATCTGTCAACTTAATGCGGGAAGGATCTGTCAGGCGTGCTCAAGTAATGCAAAGAAATTTCATTGCTTGGTATTTAAGGGGCTATGCAGGCCGCGATAGTGCCTTGGTATCGTTTTATCATGAAGAGTTAGAAGACTGGCGTTTTTCATACGTAAAAATATTTGATCAGTTAGAGAGAGGTGTGGATGGAATCGTTAGAACGAAAGCGTTTCAGAGCCCCGCAACACGATTTTCATTTCTGGTGGGCGAGAATGAACCGAGTCATACAGCGCAGAAGTTGATCGTTCCAGTTCTGATGAACGATCAGAAAAATCCCACACTGACAGATATTGAAGACGTTTTCAGTGTTGAAATTGTAACCGAAGAATTCTTTTACAAATACAAAGGACTATTTGAGAATCTGAAAAATTCTTTAGAGGAGCAGAAAGATGTAAATTCCAGCATCAGTGATGAATTTGAAAGGAAAAACATCAAAACTGATGAGTTTGCAAAAAAGCTCTTGGGGCAGATCGTTTTTCTCTATTTCTTACAGAAAAAAGGATGGTTAGGGGTTGAGAAAGGGGGGCAATGGGGCAGTGGATCTAAAAGTTATTTACGAGATCTTTTTAACAGGCGCGCAGACAAAAACTTTTTCAATGATTTTTTAGAGCCACTTTTTTATGATGCCCTCCGACATGATAGAAGAGAGATTGATGATTACTATACAGAATTTAATTGCAAGATTCCATTCCTCAATGGGGGGCTCTTTGACCCAATAAACAATTATGATTGGGTCAACACGGATATTTTGTTACCTGATGAACTTTTTTCAAGCGGTTCTACAAGCCCCAATCCATTAGCCGAAGTTGGCAACGGAATTTTGGATGTATTTGATCGCTACAATTTTACTGTTAAGGAAGACGAGCCATTAGAGCGGGAGGTTGCCATTGATCCAGAAATGCTTGGAAAGGTTTTTGAGCGCCTTCTCGGATCTGACGAGCGAAAATCTAAAGGAACGTTCTATACACCCAGGAAAGTTGTTAGATATATGTGTCAGGAGAGTTTACTGAACTACTTGTATACGGAATTTGCAGATTCTATTGACAGAGAAGATTTCAAGCTACTGATCAAGTGTAGCGAAGCATCTTATGGCAAAACTGATATAGACTTAAAAAGCGGACAGACAGAGATGCTACCCAGATCAATCATAGAAAATGCGATCATGATTGATCAGAAACTTTCATTAATTCGAGTTTGTGATCCGGCCGTTGGATCTGGGGCTTTTGTCGTTGGAATGATGAATGAGATTGTAGGAATTAGAGACACTCTGACGCACTATATAGAAAATGCTGATTCTGTTGACAGAGACACTTACAGTTTGAAGCGTGAGGCGATTCAGAATTGTCTTTATGGTGTAGACATTGATTCAGGTGCGGTAGAAATTGCAAAACTTCGATTGTGGTTATCTCTTGTCGTAGATGAGAAGGATAGACGGTCAATTCTTCCTCTTCCAAATTTGGATTACAAAATTATTTGCGGAGACTCCCTCCTGATGGTAGATCATCAGGATCTATTTAATTTTGATTTTCAAGAATTGAGCGAAAAGCAGAAACTCTATTTTCACGAGAACAATCCGAGTAGAAAGCAGATTCTTAAACGTCAGATTGATCAGTTGATGCGTGCGCATACTGGCAAAGATTTTGATTTAACGATATGGTTTCCAGAAATTTTTGGTGGGCTCCAAAAGAGAAATGGATTTGATGTTGTGATTGGTAATCCTCCGTACGTGCAATTACAGAAAATGAAGGACTCACCAGCTCGTGAACGGTACGAAGAGCAGCAAAACTATGTGACATACACAAGGAGTGGGGACATTTATTGTCTCTTCTATGAGCGGGGGATTAATATTACTCGCAGACAGGGTATTCTGGCTTATATCACAAGTAATAAATGGATGAGGACAGCCTATGGCAAAAAACTGCGAGAATTTTTTAATTTCAATAATCCTATTCAACTGATCAATCTCGGGCCAAATGTATTCGAAACTGCTACCGTTGATACAAATATTATTTTCGTTCAAAAGAGCAAAAATAATGATTCATTAAGAGGCATCAAGTTGGATAAACGAATTGATATCAACATCGCTGATTTAATTGATCAAGAGTCTGTGAGAATAAGTTCACCCTCTGATGGACCCTGGTTTATTGGATCACCAATAGAGACGACTATTAAGCGCAAGATGGATCACATAGGAATCTCACTGAAAAAATCAGGTGCGGATATACACGCAGGTATCAAGACTGGTTTTAATGATGCATTCTTGGTGAATGAGACTACCAAAAATCAACTTATTGCGGAAGATTCTCAATCATCTGAAATTTTGAAGCCCATCCTGAAAGGACATGATATAAAGCGTTATGATGCAAATATTGATGCTAATTGGTTGATTGCATCACACAATGGCTACGACGGTGAATCTCCCCTTGATATTGAACAATATCCTGCAATCAAAAAGCATTTAGACAAGTTTTATCAAGACATAGTTAATAGACAAGACCAAGGGCATACTCCCTACAATTTACGCAGCTGTAATTTTTATGAGGAGTTTGAATTAGATAAAATTGTTTGGCCAGATATAAGCTCAAATGAGCCTGCCTTTCATTTAGTACAAGATGGGATACATATTGAAGCGTCAGCATTCATGATTGCGGCAAGCAATCTAAAGCAGTTACTAGGTATCCTAAATTCTTCAGTAGTTGCATTTTATGTGCCCAAGATTGCAACTGATCTAGGGGGCGCAGGTGTGCGATACAAGAAGCAATTCGTTGAGAAACTCCCTATCCCAAAGCCAAATGAAAAGTCTTCATCCATTGAAGAGTTAGTAGAACAGGTATTGAGAAACAAAAAACTTGGAAAAGATACCAGCGATCTGGAAAAGGAGATAGATTTCTTAGTGTATGATCTTTACGATCTGGAATCAAAAGAAATTTCTTTCATTGAATCCATCCAATGAATAAACATGATCCGCATTACTTGAAAACGATGCCTACATCAATTTCGGTGCAAATGATAATCTCAGATTAATCAATTGTTATACTATGAAGCCATCCGCTGTTAACAGTACTCGTCCCGAAATCTTCCACAATTCTGGCCTCAATTCCGAATGGAGCACTGAGTGGGTGAAGATAGATGAGAATCATGGTCGCATAGGCGTCCATATTTCGTATTCAGACAACAGTCCACAGAAGCATAGTACGCAGTACGATCGCCGAACAGAGCGTTCATGGCATTATGTGAATCTTTCTGGATGCAAGTGTTTTGTTCATTTCAGTGTCCCTATAGTTCAGGTATCTTCAAAGATCAAGACCATCAAGAATGTTTCTTGGGCGAGGACATCAACTATACACCTAAGAGTTTAGGGATTGAACTGTCAAAGAGAGCACGAATTAGATGGAGACAGTGTTTTTTGAATATAGTTTTAAGCAATTGAATCAATCATAATAACAATATGAAGCGTGAAATAGAGATAAGAACAATGGAATCGGTGGCGCATGTGAGCATCAATCAGGATGTCCTCAAGCACGGTCATACTGATGCTACGTTCGTCTGTGATTCCACCAGAGGAGTGGTTCTTGATGTCGGACAAGTGACGGGCAAGAAAGATATGATTGCCCTATTAGCGCCTCTCTTTTTGGGTATTCAGGATAAAGTAGAGACAGTTTCAACAAATATGTCAAAAACCTTAATAGAAGCGTGCAAAATATTCTTTCCGCAAGCCATCTTGATTCATAACAAGTTTTACTTAACCCAACACCTTAATCAGTCTATTAACAAGGTTGGCCAGCGCGAAAAGAAAATGCTACCCAAAGAGTTGAGGGGCGTCGATTTTGCATCGTTAAAGAGCAACAATAATCCATCAAAATCCCAGGAAGAGACCTTCAAGGCGATCAAGGATGGCAATTTAGAAGTTGGCACTGCTCTGCAATTACGCGACAACTTCAATGCCATCTATCATTGCAAATCCTATAAGAAAGCCCGAAAGAATTTAGATAACTGGATTAACAGTGTAGAGAAAACACACATCCAGGAAATGACCAAGACTGCCAAGATGTTCAATGAGTACTCTGAAGGCGTTTGTAACGCACTATGGCACCCGCAATCCAATGCCAATATAGAACGCTTGATTGGGGGAATACAACGTGTCCAATCCACCGCAAAAGGGTACAGAAATTTTGAAAGATTCCGCGTTGCTATTCTCTTTTATTTGGGCGGACTTGACCTAAGCCCCTGACACTGAAAATCAAAAATTTCCACCAACAGGCGAGCCCCTCAGTTTGTTGCCCAGAATGGATAGACAACATTCATCTAACAGGAAGATGGATTTTTGAACATGATGTTGATGATCAGAACTAAACTGATACTCGCGTTGCACTGGTAATCTGTGGAGATTAATGATACCGAACTTCATAAATGCCCATAGGATCAACCTATCAATGAGATTGATGCTCTGGATCCTACATTTTCATGATGATGTTTCTGATTCTGGATGTAACCTACACAACCTCAAATTCGTCAGAAAAATTAGAACGATGTGTCTACCTCGTAGCAAACATGACGGATAGTGCAGTTACTATCCGAGTTAAATCATCAGGTCAAAGATGCTCGGTTTTATATCTACAATGTTGATCACTAAACACCCTTTGAGTCCAATCTTGAATGCTGCTCCCCTTTTGTGGATGTAGGTAATCACCGTTATACCAGAATGAATCAATATGTCTGAGAAAACGAACGGTAATATAGAGGCTGCCGCCCTTCATGAAATTGCTAATTCAAGGTATTTGAACTACGCATTATCTGTCATCACCAGCCGGGCGCTCCCCGATATCCGTGATGGACTCAAGCCAGTACAGCGACGAATTCTATACTCAATGTTCACAGGACTCCGGCTGTATCCCGATGCAAGGTACAGAAAAAGCGCCACAATTGTTGGGGATACCATGGGGAAGTATCACCCCCATGGAGATAATGCTATCTATGATGCAATGGCTCGGATGGCGCAGTCATTCTCATTGCGTGACCCACTAGTAGATGGACATGGCAATTTTGGATCTATAGATGGGGATAAGCCTGCTGCGATGCGCTACACCGAAGCAAAGCTTCTGCCATTGGCCATGTCACTACTTGAAGAACTTCGTCAAAATACAGTGACGTTCAGGCCAAATTTTGATGCAACACTATCTGAGCCCGTCGTACTGCCCGCTCAAATTCCTAATCTACTTGTCAATGGTGCAACGGGCATTGCAGTCGGGATGGCGACAAGTATTCCTCCCCATAATCTCGGAGAAGTCGTTGGCGCAGCAATCTCCATGGTAGATTCTCTGCTTAGAAGAACCAATCACACATGGCCATCGAATGCAATTAGTCGTTTACTGGATAGGCATATCCAAGGGCCAGACTTCCCGACTGGCGGCAAAATGATGAATTCCAAAGAGGAATTACATCAGATCTACAAGAATGGAGAGGGGACGATTGTCATTCGAGGAACTTATACGGTAGAACGCAAATCAAGTGTGATCATCACCTCAATTCCCTATGCAATCAACAAAGGGGACTTAGTTGAGAAAATTGCAAATCATATCTCTGATGGGAAAGTCCCCCAACTCGTGGACATCCGAGATGAATCTACAGATGATATCCGAATTGTTTTGGACTTAAAACGAGGGGCTAATGTTGAGGCTGCCATGGGCTATCTCTTTAAGTATACCCCTTTACAATCAAGGTTTCATGTGAATCTGACCTGTCTGCTTCCAACAACAAATCCTGAGATATGTGAGCCTAAACGGATCAACCTACAGGAAGCCTTAGAGCATTTTCTGGAGTTTCGCCTTGAAGTTGTTACGCGAAGACTATGCCATGAGTTGAACCAACTAGAAGAGCGAATTCATATTCTTGAAGGATTTGAGATGATTTTTGACGCTCTAGATGAAGCGATCAAGATCATTCGATCGTCCAGAAATCGAGCTGATAGCGCTCAGCGCCTGCGCCATAGATTCATTCTCTCGGATCCTCAAGTGAATGCAATTCTGGACACAAGACTTTATAAACTCTCGCAAATGGAGATCGATAGCGTCCGAGAAGAGCTAGAACTCAAGCGGATTCGGGCCAGAGAAATACGTGAACTATTAAACGACCAACTCGCACGCTGGAAAGTAGTACGAAGCGAACTTAAAGAAATTAAACAACAGTTCTCAACTCCAAGGCGCACCGCGGTAGGATCCATTGATGAACGTGAATATGAATTTTCAGAAGATGACTTTATTGTAGATGAGGATGCTGTGGTGATTGTGACGCGCTCAGGATGGATCAAACGACAAGGATCCTACTCCGACTTACAAAGCATACGTGTCAGAGAGGGAGATCAGGTTGGGTGGGCCCTAAGTGCAGGAACACGGTCAACAGTGGTTCTGTGGACCAATCATGGACGCGCCTATACGGCTAGGGTCAATGATATTGTGTCAACCACAGGTCATGGTATTCCAATGCAGAAGCTATTTGATTTTAGTGACAAAGAGCGGGTGATTGGTGCAATCCCCTGTGATCCGAGAATGGTTGGTGTCGCCAAGAACCCTGATACGAATGAAGCGCTAGGCTATGTGATTTCAGTGACGTCCAGTGGAATGACGTTACAGCAACCATTGAGAATTTTTTCAGATGTATCAATACGCAAGGGCAGAACGTTTATGCGCCTTGCAGAAGATGATGAGATTCTTGGTGTGTGGCCAGCAGCTGGAGATGAGTTTGTGTGCATGGCATCAAAAAAAGGACAAGTGATCATCTTTCCAACCAGTGAAGTTCCAGTCAGGACTGGACCATCAAAAGGTGTCATTGGAATCCGCCTTGCAGATGATGATAAGGTCATTGGAACAACAGTGTCAGCAAATACTCGCGATGGCCTGTCAGTCGCCACATCCCGTGGACGAATAGAGACAATTCGCAGGACGAAGTATGATAGTGCGCGTCGAGGAGGTAAAGGAAAAAAAATTATTCAGCGTGGAGAGCTCAGTCCTACCGCCTTAGAACCGATTGAAATGCAATTACCATGAGTTCATCATATTCAGGATCAGACATTATTGTTCTCGAAGGCTTAGAGGCGGTTAGAAAACGTCCAGGCATGTATATAGGCGGGACTGGAAAACCTGGGTTACATCATCTACTGTGGGAAATTGTAGACAATGGCGTAGATGAAGCCGTTAATGGGTATGCCGATTCTATCAAAGTCACACTCCACAAGGATGGCAAGAGCGTGACGGTTCAGGACAATGGTCGTGGAATTCCCGTTGATCCTCATCCAAAGAAAAAAATTCCAGCGCTGGAAGTGATCTTTACCACATTACATTCTGGCGGTAAATTTGAAGGCGATCAGTACATCACATCAGGAGGGTTGCACGGTGTCGGTGCGTCGGTTGTAAATGCATTGTCTGTAGAACTCATTGCCCGTGTCAAACGCGGTGGATCTACCTACGAACAGCGATTTGAGCGCGGTCACCCCGTCAGTCAATTAATTGACCTTCAAAAACGGACAAGGTCAACAGGGACCAGTATTTTCTTTGCACCAGACCCCGAAATCTTTGAATCAACCCAATTTGACTCTACACGCATCCGTCAAGAGCTTGAGATAAAAACCTATCTCAACCGTGGACTGCGGATTGTATTTCGTGATGAATGTCAAGGGGATGAGGTAGAATATATTCATGACGGAGGCATTGTAGACTACCTTGCCCATTTGATTGGAGAAAGCAAGAGCCCACCTGTTCATTCTGAGGTGTTCTCAATTCTTCAGGATACCCTGCAAGAATCCTCAATACGTTTGGAAATTGCACTTCAATGGACAGAGTCTACCCGCGAATGCCTCAAATCCTATGTTAATGGAATCCCCACGCGCGACGGAGGTACGCACGAACAAGGGTTCAAAGATGCAGTCAGAACGGCCGTACGCTCATGGATGGATACTCATGAGGTCATCCCCCGTGGAGTGGATGTCACTTCAGATGATATTCGTGAAGGACTATTTGGTGTCATCAATATGTTCATGTCCGATCCACAGTTTCAGGGGCAAACCAAAGACAAATTGAATAATCCATCAGCCCGCTCGCATGTTAATAGTACCGTTCGTATCGCCCTAGAACAGTTTCTAAATACGCATCCATCTGCCAGTGATGCCATTGGAGCGCGTGTCCTGCAATCGGCCCGAGCTAGACAAGCAAGCCGCGCCGCCGCAAAGTCCGCCCGTTCACAAGCGCGTCAGAAAAGGCGGCTAACGCTTCCTGGAAAATTGGCCGACTGTTCCTCCATGGATCCTGCTGAAGGCGAACTCTTTATTGTTGAAGGCGACTCCGCAGGTGGTTCTGCAAAACAGGGGCGAGACCGAAAGACACAAGCCGTTCTGCCCCTACGCGGTAAAGTGTTGAACGCCGAGCAGGCCACCGCCAGTAAATTGCGTAATAATACAGAACTATCAAATGTCACACAGGCGCTTGGATGTGGCATGGGTGCCCATATAGAACCCGACAAACTCCGCTATCACAAGGTCATTCTACTCATGGATGCGGATTCAGATGGACATCATATTGCAACATTAATGTTAACCTTCTTTTATCGGTATATGCGACCACTCATTGATCGTGGACACATTTTCGTTGCTGAGCCACCACTATATCGATTAGATGCGGGCAAGCAGACATTTTGGGCGCTGGATGAAGAAGAAAAATCCAAAATTGAAAATCGTCTGCACGCGAAAAATCCGCGGATTAAGATTGATGTCCAACGGTTTAAGGGGCTTGGTGAAATGATGCCACAAACCCTTAAGGAAACAACGCTTGATCCAGCAAAACGTCGGTTACTCAAAGTCACTATTGATGAGAAAACCCTCACAGAAAACACCATCGCTGGGCTAATGGGGCGGGACGCCTCTGTTCGTTATCGCTTTATCATGGAGAATGCCCGGAATGTTGAGGATTTGGATGTGTAGATGCCTGACTCCTTGCAGAGATAATACTCCCCACAGCAACAAAGATCATTCCTAGGACAGAAAGAAGATTGGGAAAATCTCCAAATATTATGATCCCCCAAAAAGTTGCTAATAGAACCTGAATATAGCTCACACCCATCGCGCGCGAGGTCTCAACGTTGTGAAGGCTTTTCGTGAGAAAAAATTGAGCAACATGTGTGGACAGTCCTATACCCACTAGTATGATCCAGCCTGTTAACGACGGGAGTACATAGGAACTGACTACAAACGGAGCAGATGCAAAAATGGAGACGAACGAAAAATAGAAAATGATGACCATCGCGTGATCGGTTTCTCGAAGTTTTCGCACCGATACGAATGCAAGCGCCGCCATCAGAGCACCGATAAGCCCGACAATCACCGAAAGAACATCTAATCGCTCAACATTGAAAATAAATTCAGGTTGAATGACAAATAACACGCCAACGATGCAGACCAGTAAGCCGAGAATAATGGCCATCGTTAACCGCTCACGAAGAATGATAGTTGCAATGATCGCAGCCAAACACGGAGAGGTGTAAAACAGAATGGTTGCTTCGGCAAGTGGCAATGCAATAAGGGTGTAAAAGAAACACATCAGCGATGCAAATCCTGTGATTCCCCGAAACAGTAATAACTTGATGTTATTGCCCCATACATGTACCCCAATCACCCGAATTCCCCAATAGGCAAGAAGGCTTCCTACACATGCTCTCACAAACACAATTTGGCCAGTAGGAATGGTGGGAGAAATCAACTTGGCTAGTACAGACATCACACTAAAGAAGAGGACGGCCAAGAGCATATACCCAAGTCCAATAGACAGGGTTGAAGATGGTCGGCTATTCATGAGTATAGGCAAGGGGGGTGATATGAACTCCCTGCCATTAAAGACAAGGCCATCATAACTATAAACCGCTTAGTTGATAGACCATGTATGAATAGCATACATGAGTTCTGTATAAGCGGGCATTACGAAGGAACCGTGTCAAGGATGCGTTTGATCAAATCCTGCACTGAAACCCCATCGGCTTCAGCATTAAAATTAGCAATGATACGGTGACGGAGCACGGGCGAGGCCATCGTCTGCACATCACTGATCAACGGGGTAAATCTTCCGTCAATTGCCGCCAGAGCTTTAGCGCCCAGAATCAAGTATTGAGAGGCGCGTGGCCCCGCTCCGTAAGCAATATATTCGTTAACAAATTCAGGTGTACCCTCACGGTTTGGTCTGGTGTTGGAGGTGAGGAGAACAGCATATTCAATCACATTATTGGCAACAGGCAGATGTCGCACCAATGTCTGAAAGTTGAGCAGTTCGGCTTGTGTCATCGCTGGAGTAATCTCTGTCGTTTGCCCTGCAGTAGTGGAGCGGACAACCTCCACTTCCTGATCAAATGAAGGGTAGTCCAGCCATAAGTTAAGCATGAATCGATCAAGCTGTGCTTCAGGAAGGGGATAGGTCCCTTCTTGTTCAATGGGGTTTTGGGTAGCGAGGACAAAAAATGGCGCTTCCAATTCAAATGTATGCCCCCCTGCAGTCACACGATGCTCCTGCATGGCTTCCAGAAGTGCAGCCTGAGTCTTAGGAGGGGTCCGATTGATTTCATCGGCCAGAACAATATTTGCAAAGATTGGTCCTTTCACAAATCGGAAGGCACGTCCGCCAGTTCGTTTGTCCTCTTCAATGATTTCAGTACCTGTAATATCCCCAGGCATCAAGTCAGGGGTAAATTGGATCCGAGTAAAATCTAATGCTAATGCATCGGCCAAAGTACGGATCAGGAGAGTTTTCGCGAGGCCTGGGACACCAATCAGTAGAATATGTCCCTGGGCTAACAGACCGACAAGGATACTTCGGACGATCTCCTTTTGTCCAACAATTATTTTAGATATCTCTGCTTCTAAGCGCTGACAAGCCTTAGGCAGGGCCTCTGCTAAGGCGGGGGAAATCTCCTCGGTGATGTTCTCTTGATTGGCCATTACATCAGGTTTCAACAGTGAGATCTCCAAGGTTTACATGAATTTCCAATGCTTTGCCACGTAGCTCAATAAATACATCTTTTCTAAGTATATCAAGCCATCGGCGAATTTCAACATTACGTTTATTATCTAATGCCAGAGATTCAATACGCGAATAATCGGTGTCAATATTCACACGGTGGGTGGGGAGTTTACGCTGGACGAGAACTAAATGCCAGGCTAGGTTGCCGTCAAGTAAGGTGACTTCGGCCGGATGACTAATTTGTCCAATTTCTAGTGTATCAATGGTTGTTTTCCAGTCCACGCCAAGGGCATCTAAGAAGAGATCCCGTTCGCCAGAATTTGGATCCACCACTCGCCCACCAATTTCCGAAGATGATTCTTCTTCTGAGTGGCGCGTTGCCATCAATTCAAAAGGAATATCATAGGTAATGATAGAATCCCTGATAGATGTAAGTTCAGTGATGGCTTTCGTTGGATCTGACCTTGATTTATCAATATTGATCAGAATATGACTAAAATCAATCACATCCCCGACGCGTTGATTAACACGTAGGATGTGGAACCCGAAGGGACTCTGGAATGGTTGAGATAGCTGGTCAGGTTCAATTCTCGCCGCAATCGCTGCAAACTCTGGAACCAAATCGCCCATGAGCATATCTTCATATCTACCCTGAGTCTGAATAGATCCTGTGTCCTCTGAGTAGCGTACTGCCATTTCTTCCAGAGTACGCCCTCCAATGACGATAGAATCTCGGATGGCAGTAATGATCTCTGAGGCCTCCTCGCGAGCTTCTGGAAGAACTTCAGGATATTTAACGATGTGAGAGACGCGTACGATTGGGGGCAACACAGGCAATGAATCAGTTGGGAATTGTGCAAACCACTCACGAACTTCAGTAGGCGTAATTCGCAGATCTCTGAGTTTGGTATTTTGAAATTGTTCTGCTAGAAGCCGGCTACGGATTTCTTCTCGGAGATCAGCACGAATTTGGATGATACTCTGCCCGTAAAATTCCTCTAAGCGGCTTTCACCTCCTAGTTGCTGAGACATGATTTGGATACGTTGATCCAGTGACTGATTGACTTGATCATCAGTGACCACAATGTTTGTATCCCGTCGTGCATGTTCAGACAGAACTTCCTGATCAATGAGTTGCTGTAACGTTTGATACCATATCTGATCACTGTACTGGATGTCTTGTTGTTGGGTGATGCTTGATACAAGCCCATCAATCTCAGATCGAAGTAGAATTTTATTTTCCCCTACGATTGCGACAATCTCATCAATGACTTTATTTTGAGATTGCGTGACTGTACAGGGCAAAATGAAGAGTACAATCAGTCCAAAAGACCGCAGTAATTGAAGTTTGTTTAGCATTAAAATGCAAATGCGTGAGGAAGTTTATCAGTTGATGTAAGTACCATTAATAACGGTTGAAAGTGCAGATTCATTTGATCTCAATTTTATTGTTAAACTCCGCATCTAAGCGAAGTCTTTGGACATTTTGAGAGTAGTTCTGTTTTCGGGATCTAATCATTAATTGTTCTCGAATGAATCCTTCCACCCAAGGAAGTTCGGGAGTGACACCTGATGGGCGTCTATCTATGACATGTATCAGATGATAGATAGAATCCACTTCAATAATTTGGGGTGGACTACCGGCTGTGGTATTCCTCAAAAAAGAACTGACCTCAGGATTATGGACAAAGAGTGTGGTTTCAAGAAAATAATTTTGCGCCATTTTAAGTTCCTTCTCGGGTGACCTACTGTAACGTCTGACAATCTCCTCAAAGATAGAGTCGGTGACCGTGCCTTGGGTTAACTGTTGCATTGCAAGGATCAGAGTATCCTGACTTCGGTGGCTGAGATAACGAATTTGAACGAATGGTTCAAAAAAATTTAGGTGCTCCATGTTGGCTAGGTAGTATTGCTGAATATCAGAGAATGAGATGGTATTGTCAGCCTGTTTATCAAACTCAGAGATAATTCCATCAATGAGAACCGAGCGCGCACTTTCATTTAATCGTTTCTGAATATCTTCGCGATTGTTAAGATCTTGGCGCAGTGCTTCCTGATAAAGGAGCTCATTGCCGATCCATTGATTTATGATTTGGGATTTTGCCTGAGCTGAGTTTAGATCGGAGGGGAGATATTCAAGTGCTTCTTTGAGATCGGAATGGTGCAGATAGGCATCCCCCACTCGGGCAACAAACTCGCCAGAAGATTTAGACTGCCCGCAGCCGATAACACTCAACAAAAGCAGTGTAATGAGTCCAAGTCTAATACCCATTACTGAATGCCAATTCAAGGCGTTCAGGGAAAGTAATGACATTGTATTTATTGCGCAGGCGCTGATGAAATTCTTCTTCAACAATGGCTTGGACATAAGTGATCACCTCGGATCGAGCTTCATCAAATGTTTTATTTCTCGCAGGCTCTATACCATCCATATACAAGACCAGTTTACGGCTTCTATCAGACAGAATTTCAGTATGATCGCCAGATGGTAGTTGAGTTGCACGATCATAAATGCTGTTTGTTGTTTGGGCGACTAAGACAGAATCTATGCGTAAAGTCCAAGTTGAATCTGACGTAATTTTATGCTGTAAGTCAACCATTGAAGCCGTATCCACTAGTTGAATGGCTTCGGCGAGAAGTGAGTCGGGGGATCCAGATATTTCAATGATTCTGTATCTATCTGGCCATACAAATTGGTCTGGATTGGCTTGATAATATTGAGCTAAGGCCATCGAATCCTCAGATGTTGCATTCCATACTGAATCCTCCATGATGGCAAAGATGGCAAGTCCTTCGGTAAATTGTTGCAAAATCTTGCGAAACTCTATGTCAGATTTTTCAAGTTCAAAGGTATGATAAAAAATAATCTTATCATTCAGAAATGCATCAACATAAAAGTCAATAAATTCAAGAGATGTCTGATTAGTATTTGAGCCAGTGACCTGCTCAGAAAGAAAATTCACAAAATGATTGACCGTGTAGATAGAATCTTGAAGTGTGATCAGAGGTGTAGAGTTCTCAGAATGATTCGTAGACAGATAGGTCTCAATAGAGTCAGTTGGAATACCTTCAATCAGTTGGGTTAACACAAGGGTATCAACATTAATTGTATAAAGTTGGCGCAATGATGTCTGCAGATCATCTTCAGCAGCTCTCAGGCGGGGGAGTGACTGCACGAGTCTAGACATACTTTCATATTCTTGATCATAAGTGGGTAGTTCAGATAGTTCGTCAAATCTGATCAAATGTAATCCAAATGCGCTTTCAATGACTTCGGAAACCTGACCAAGTGAGTCTAAACCATAGAGTGCATCATGAAATGCTTTGTCAATGTTGGGAGAGTGATGCTCAATAAATGCTCCCAAACTACCACCCGATGAAGCAGAGCCGCGATCATCGGAGTATTCCATGGCAACCTCTTCAAACGGAGTTCCCTGAACAATCAAAGAATTGAGGCTATCCATTTTAGCATAGGCTTGCATGGAGTCTGCAGATGTTGTTCCCTGGAATCTCACCATAATATGTGAGGCCATACGATCGGGTTTTCTGTCTTCTCGGTGATGAACTTTAAGAATATGATAGCCGTATGTACTACGAACGATATCAGATATTCCTCCAACTGGTGTTGAGTAGGCGGCATCTTCAAAGGCCAGAATCATCTGCCCTGCATTAAACATTCCGAGGTCTCCACGATATCCTCGGATGGAGTTTTCATTACTAGCCGATGGATCCTCAGAGTGCCTAAGCGCAAGATCACCAAAAGGAATGCCAGACTCCAAAGAATCTTTCAGTGCGACGATCTTATTCCATGCATCAAGCGTATCGTCAGAAGCAGAGAGGTCTGATTCAATCCGAATCATGATATGGCTCGCTTGAATGAATTCGCTCCGGCGACTGACCAATGTGTCAATCATGGGCTTGACCACAGAATTATCCATGAGATAAGGCTGAGCGAATGAATTGCGATATTCATTGATTTCTGATTGGAGATCTTCTTGCTCCAAATACCCTGCATTACGGGCTTCAATTACCTTAACTCTATAGTTCACGTAACGATTGAAATAATCTATAAAATCGTCAAGTGAATCGGGAGAGGATATGGCGGGGTTTCCGACAGATTCTGTATACTTCGCCTTCAAATCCTCCAGTGAAAGTGCTTCGCCATCAATCTGTGCCACAGTCACACCTTGATCCAATGCGGTAGACTCGGTGCGTTGATAAGCGGCCGCGCCCCCCACTACAGAAGCGGCGAATAGGGTTGTAGCTAAAATATAGAAGCAAAAAAATTTCATCGTTAGAGATTATTTAGAACAAACCCACTTGCACCATAAACTGCGTTAACAGTTCCATTGATGGATCAAATTTGTCTCATACGGGTTGTAAACAGTTCACTCTAAACTCCTAATATCATTTCTGTTCGTGTTCGATTTGCTCCAAGTCCTACGGGGTATCTCCATATGGGTGGATTAAGAACCGCTCTTTACTGTTATCTTTTTGCACGGCATCGTGGTGGGAAACTGATCCTACGAATTGAGGATACCGATCAGTCTCGATTCGTGGCCGATGCCGAGCGTGATATCACTGCATCATTGAAATGGTGCGGACTCACGATTGACGAAGGCCCCGATACAGGCGGCAACTATAGTCCATACCGACAGTCTGAACGTCAGTCCACCTACATACAATATGCCAGAACTCTGGTAGATTCCGGCCATGCTTACTATGCTTTTGATACGCCACAGGACATCGCCGATCTTCGTAAAAACAATATTGCATATGGATTTAAGACGCGGCACAAAATGGATAATAGCTTCACGCAGTCCAGCGAATCTGTTCAGCGTCGCATAGAAGCGCAGGAAGATTACGTCATTCGTCTCTGTGTACCAGAAAACAAAACAATCCGCTTCAATGATACGATCAAAGGATCAGTAGATGTCACATCTCAGAGCATTGATGATCAGGTATTGATTAAATCGGATGGGATGCCCACCTATCATCTTGCAAATGTCATTGATGATCATCTCATGGAAATTACCCATGTCATTCGTGGTGATGAGTGGATTTCATCCACGCCGAAGCATATTCTACTGTATCAGGCTTTTGGGTGGGAGCCCCCCCAAATGGTCCACCTGCCTTTGATATTGAGTCCAACAGGTGGGAAGCTGTCTAAGCGCAGTGCAGAGCGTCAGGGTATTCTCCTCAATGTTAGTGATTATCGTGTTGCAGGGTTTGAGCCAGAGGCGGTCGTCAATTTTCTTGTGATGTTAGGGTGGAATCCTGGAACAGATGACGAGGTATTCAGACTCAATGAGCTAGAACAGCAATTCACCTTGGAGCGAGTAGGATCTGCACCTGCCCAGTTTGACCTTGCAAAGTTGAAATGGTTTAACGTTCAGCATCTACGGCGTATGGATACGAACACTTTGATTAACCGCAGTCGTCAATTACTTAGTGCAAGTGGAGTGGCTATTTCGGATGATCTTTATTTACGTAAGGTGATTGATTTGATTCGTGATCGGTTGGAGTTCATCAGCGATTTGACTGCATATTATCAATATTTTTTTGACGATCCAGTGACCTATGACCCTGTTGGCCTTAAAAAGCGATGGAAGTCCGATTCTGCTGATCTGTTGAACCAATACTCTGATCAGATTGAATCGTTGGATGAATTTGACGCGCCATTCTTAGAATCCAAACTCAGAGATCTTGCTCAGAGCCATGCTGTTGGAGCCGGGCGGATCATTCACCCTGTGCGCTTAGCCATCAGTGGTATCACCGCTGGACCAAGCCTTTTTGAGTTACTCCAAGTCTTGGGGCGGCAGACATGTATCCGTCGACTTCGCAATGCAGTCCGTCGTCTATCTGAATAAGGGCTACCCATTGATCTGTGGCCATGCGATGGCACACTCCTAACTTGGAGTGAATCAATCAAATCCTGCTTATTCAAATGTGGTAGAACCATTAAGTTTACCTCAGGCCAATTGAATGTAGGCTCTCTTGTTATTTTCTACCCATATTGGAATGATCATAAGTTAGGATGAATCTCTAATATTTGGTCGCTAACATACGCTATTCTGGACGAGAAAATCAGTGATCATTGAGGGCAAAATATCAGTAGAAGCCAATACTTTCAGGCCAGGTCACGGTGAATATGTATAGGATCTTCCTTGTCAGCCATCAGGTAGCATAAACTTTTTTCAAACTACCAGGGTACAACAGATAACTCAAGAGTAATTTGTTCCCTCAGTTCACTCTACAAATGCTCACTAATCTTGACTAGATTCAGATTTGTGCCCTGCATCACTTTGCCAAGAGATATGGTTTTTCAAGTCCTGACGATTTGCAGCAGGCGGTTCTAGGGGGATATCAGCAGCGAAAAAAGCGACTTCCACCGGGAGTTGAAGTGATATGGCGAGGGTACAAACGCTTAGAAATTGGGGCAGATTTTGGGAATCTTGAACGAATCTATGGAGCGCAGTCAGACTCCCAAGATGCCTAAAAATTATTCCGTGTTAAGACATCTTCACAGTGATTCAATGGCTTGGGTGCTGTACGATTAGACGCCTGTAATGATGCGATGGCTAGATCTTAATGTACGCGGAGGATCTAATGAGATTTTGTGAAAATCAACAATTTTCTGATAAAATCACCAATGTCTAGTAAAGGTTTTGTGCGACAGGTAGAGCAAGGCATTACCCAAACAGGAACAGAAAATAATGGTGCTCCAGTGATTATCTCTGGTGGTTTGATCCTCATTGCTACTCCTAAAGACGAGTATTTTAGAGATTTTGAAAAAGAGGCTTGAGCAATGTTATGAGAGATTCATCTCCCCCAGCTGGGGCCACGCAACACTCTCAACCTATGGAGTTAACGGAATGCAATATGTTGTAATTGCGACTGGCTGGGGTAAAATGGAGACAAAATCAGGCAACCTCTACTTGGCATTTTCTTCAGCGAAGAAAATGCCGATCCGTAATTATTTCACAAATTTACACAATAGAAGATTTAAACGAATTGATTGTTATCACACGATTCTTCAGGATGGCCCTTGCCTTAACAAAAAATAGATTAATGTTGCAAGGAAACCTATAATCACGAAGATGCTTCCGACAGTCCACCGGAGGAGGCTGAACTGCGAAGATTTAAGCATAGCGGTCTGGTTTGCGAATCCGGCTAGCATTTCAGCGCGCAGTTCTGTGTTTTTCTGATCCTGATTCGCGAACCCTGTTTCCATTTCAGCACGCAGTTTTGTGTTTTTCTGATCCTGCTTTGCGAACCCTGTTTCCATTTCAGCACGCAGTTCTGTGTTTTTCTGATCCTGCTCCGCAAACCTTGTTTCCATTCTCGCAAATCCAGAGTCTATTTTCGCATTTATCTGCGTAAATCCTATTTGCGTTTCAGAACGATCTTCGGTCCTCTTCGTACGCTGGTTCTCAAGTTCTGCTTGAGTTTCTGTGTGGAATTGACCATTTGTAGCCGCTTGTTGTGCAAATTGATTATCAACATAGTCCTTGGTTGGAATCATTTCTAATACATCTTCTAGTACTTCTGTAATAACTTCGGCATGTGCCTCAGCCTTCTCAACTCCCGCGGACTTAAGTTTTCGGATAATTTTCTCAGTGATGTTCATTAATAAAATAATATTTGATGAGATAGGATTACAAGGTAATATATCCATCTTTAAATACCTTTTTGACGACATAGGTTCCATAAAGGTATAATAGAAAGGAAGGTTCCCTCAGAAGTGTTATTTTTCGAGGTAGTGTGCCAGGGATATACAAGGATGTGAGTCAATGACTTAACAAACTGTATGAACTGCATAGGGTAGGCATGCGGACACCAGACTGATATACCGTCGCATTGCTAAAGGACTCTTTCTCCATGACGAGTTGTCAAAATTTATAACAAAAATCAAGTAGCAGGGAAATTGACGTTTATTGGATGACCCAACACAAAAAAATTACGAGTATTGATGCTAAAAAGAATGTAATTGGAAGGACAGTTTCAACGACTGTTAACTTCCAATATCTCCGAAAATCTCTCCCTTGATGAAGTAACTCCCATTCGCGCGCGAAAAACGGGTATGATAGATGTTTTTCAAGTTCAAGAAGTGCTTTAAATTTTCCCGTATTCAACTGCCTGTAAGATCTAATGACAATCACCCACGACGCTGACAGTATCATGCCGAAAATCCCACACCCCATAAATAAAGCCACATTAACAGACTCACTGGATGGCCCCAAACTTAATAAGGCACTAACAACCACCATGAGTCCAGTAAGAAGTCCTGTATACAATCTGTTGGCCCCCTCACGCCGCTGACTCACCCTATCGGCAAATTCAGCATGTAACTTGTAAAGTTGCAAATACTCTTCGTTTTGCATGGCTTTTTCCATTATCCTAACTCTCTAATTCCCCCAACAATGCTATCAGAATTCCATCCAAAAATTTTGTCGGCCGCCTCCTGAACAACCGCTGAAAGCCTCTCACTACCCTGTGGTTTAATAGCTATAATAAGTTTAGGACGCTGAACCCGTTCTTGGCAAGATCCATTTCCTCTTGAATCCATTTGCTATATGTAGCATATTCTCCAGCCATTATTAGAATGACGCTACATGGCAGCACTGGTTGTTGATAGCCTCACGCATTGAGTTACTGTATGAGCGTAATCAATAGGATCGTCTTTGGAAAACGAATAGTCTTTAAATCGGAAAGAGGGTTTTTCCCTAAGCAGGGAAATGAGCCTGTCATAGGCATCTCCATGACTCCATGAATAGCTGATAAAAAGGTTATACGTTCTCATGCTAATAGGTAAATCATGTTGATAAAAACAGTTGTTACAAAAGCGAGATTATAATGTTCCAACAACCTTCTACATGACGATTTGTCTAAATTTATAACAAAATATAACCCCCAAAATACATACCACCCCCGAAATGCAACCTTCATTTCTACGCCAGATAGACACTATCCTTTTTACCTAATTTATGATCAGCTTGTTTTGTGCTTCGCACTGGCTGTCCAATACGCTTCAGGCATCCTTTTGCGCATGCAGATGGAAAACAACTCAAACAACAGGTGGATGATCTTCGAAAGTTTTTACAGAGCGTCATAAGAGACAATACGCACCTATGATTCCTGGGATATTGCAGTCTCATAAATCTCCATGTCAGTTTTGCTCATCCCTAGTCGCTGTGCCATTTGATGCCAGCGACTGACAGCATCTGATACCTCTTCCACTATCTTTTTCGCATCGTCGAGTTTCAGTCCAAAAGAAGTGGCAGACCTGTAGGCGAACTCTAAGTTGGCATCTGCCCCCTCTTCGGAGATCCATGTGGTTAGCTCACGCGCTTTCTTGTATCTTGGTACTGGATTAAGATCGTATGCAGGAGATAAAAACCACTGACTATTACCAGCATACAGAAATCCGTGATTACGAAGATGGTCATCAAAATTGCTAATCATGACGCTAAATACAATTTGACGCCAGAGTTCGTGTAAATCACTTATCGGAGATACGCCATGCATACGAATGCATTCTGCAATATCAGTATAGGTAGCACTGTCGCCATCCTGCATTCTGAGTAGACTCATAGCGGACAGAAACGGAATCCTCACTTGATGAATTCGGTCAAATCTTTGGATGAGTGTAACAGGGTGCTCGCCCACCATTTGAAGCCTGCTTTTAGCAACATTGATTCCCGCTTTTTCTGCGAGATTGAGTGCTAGGACCTCACCATGAGGGATACTATACTCGTCGTCAATCTTGGGGAACTTAGCAATAGCCAGAGATCCATCGCTATTGAGCACAGCCGATTTTGGGCGCGCTCCACCAAGTGGTGACCCCTCATTGAGCAAAAGTCTCAGATCTTTGGCCGATTCCGTATTGGACTGCATAGCCATTGTAGCATTCAATAGGGCAGGGAGCGATATCAAAGGCGGGACAGTAGATTGCCCAATATGATTCTGAAAATTGGACTCACCATCAAGTCTAAACCCTAGAGATCCAACTCTGGTATAGTCATTGATGGCTAATAAATAATCTATCTCCGAAAGCGGTCTATGATCGCCCATTTTTTGAAATGCGCGGCGAACAAGCTGCCGTCCCCAACGATCAGGTGCGCAGTCTCTAATTGCCCCAGGTAGCGCAGTCTTTTCTCCAGTCCAATAATGTTGTCGTTGTAGCAACGGTAAGTTGGCGGGATCAATTGCAAATGCCTCATCATGCGACAGCCAAGTATCTGAATATTCAAACAATGAACTTTGGCGGCGTGATTTTGCCAGATATCTTAGGTGACCTAGCCGATGTGTTTTTCCATGAATGTCAATATGAACCTCAATGACATCACTCATCGCTTCATCCTAACTTGACTCCCAGATCGTATCCGCTGGGGGAGCTGATCTTCGTCCAGATCAAGTCCAAGCGTATCATTGGTGCGGTCAGCAATGTGTCCAATAGGGGTGGCCAGCCCCAAAATTGATAATACCGATAGATAAGCCCCCATCGAAACGGTTGGATCTCCCTTCTCTATGCGAGCAAGGGTACTACGACTTAAAAAAGCACGCTCCGCCATTGAAGCCGTTGAAATACGTCGTTTCTTTCGTGCTACCGTGATGTCGGTTCCCAATTTGATTAAGGCTTTGCGAGTAGAGACAGGAAGTGTTGAGGTTGAAAGTGATTTCATAGTGATTATCTATAACACAATTTGATTTATTATGATTCATTTATGAGTCTATAAATTTATAAATCCGAAATTATCGAAGATATTGTGCGGGGATTTCAGTAGGTGATAATCAGCACCAATCCAACTTACTGCGTATGCATTGGCCCAAACCAAGTATTGAACTTCCTAGGAAGTAGTGATGCGGGCCAACTCTTCAGAAACCATTTCTTGGATCTGCTTAGGATTCACATGACCATCAACGCGCTGAATCACCTGTCCTACAAAAAAGCCCAATAATCCAACTTTTCCGTTTGCATAGGCTGTGACACGATCAGCATATTTGTTCAAGACATCAGAGATCAGTGGTCGAATGATTTCTGGTTCATCAATCATTGAATCCTGAATGTCAGATAGAAGTTGTGCAGGGGATTCATTGGAATCAAACATGAGTTTTAAGACCATCCGTATCTCGTGAGCACTACCGACTTCATTATCAGCTAACTGAATTAGTTCAGAAAAGTCATTGGGGGTAAATGGTAGCTCAGAGATTGCGCGCCCGCTTAAGGCGGGAAGCAGATGGTTTGCCATCCAGTTTCCAACAGAAACTTCTGGAGCAGACAAAGATGCAGATTCAAAGAATTCTACCGCACCCTCAACTGCATAAATCGCTAATCCAACGGCTGCACCAAGTCCGCTGCGCTGGAGCCATTGTTTTTCATCGGTTGTCAGGGGGCGCTGTTGATTGACAGGCTTAGGTTTTTCGGGCTTTTTATCAACAGGCGTGTCTGATTTTGATGAAGAATCCCTAAGCCGAACAATACAATTGAATACTGGTAAAGAGTGGTCAGTAGATTCTGGATCTCGCCAATAATAGCCGTGTCGCACGAATTGATATCTCAGATCAGATGGATCATCAGCAATACTTGGTTCAATTCTAGCATGTCTGTACTCAATCAGAGAACTTGGATTGAGGCTCGCCCAGAGATCTTCATGCACACATGAGTCACTGAGAAGTCGGTCATAGTCTCGTACGATGATACCAAGTGACTTTGTAGTATCTACCCAGTGAATCGTCCCTTTTGGTTTAAGAGAGCAGGTCGTATCTCCACTGAGCGTCCCCTCTATAAATTCGCAGTGTAAGCGTATGACATGCCCTTGGTCATCCTTGTCAACTTTATTGCAGCGAATAATATAGCCATGGCGTAAACGAACAATGCCATCAAGCGTCAGCCGTCGGAACCCTTTGGATGGGATTTCAGAAAAATCACTGCGTTCAATCAAGATTTCACGTGACATATGAATTTCGCGAGCCCCTTCGCGTGGAATATCATGAGGCCAATAGGATGCGGTCAGCGCCTCTACATGATCTTTAGGCCAGTTGGTGAGCGTTACTGGTAATGGATCTAGGATACAGTGGACACGAGGAGCAAGATGATTAAGATCTTCCCGGATAAAATGATCTAAGAGCTGGGGGTCTTGTGTGCTATCAACGCGAGTTGTGCCAACAGATTTACAGAACGATCGGATTGGCTCAGGCCGGACTCCTCGGCGGCGAAGTCCTGCAAGTGTCGGCATCCGTGGGTCACTCCATCCGTCAACGACATGTTCCTGTACAAGCGCTATCAGCTGACGTTTTGAAGTGACATGGTAGTCTATGTTGAGTCGAGCAAACTCATACTGCCGAGGACGTGGATGAATCTCAAGAGCGTCAAGATACCAGTCGTACAAGACTCGGTTGGCAGAAAACTCTAAGGTACAAATTGAGTGTGTCACTGACTCAATTGCATCAGATTGACCGTGCGCCCAGTCGTAGAATGGATAGATACACCATTGATCTCCACGGCGATAATGACTCTTATGTCTGATCCGGTACATCAGAGGGTCACGCATCTTCATATTAGGGTGGGACATATCAATCTTTGCCCTGAGCACACATGCACCATCTTCAAACTCACCTGCACGCATGGCCTGAAATAACTCAAAATTTTCCTCTGGAGAGCGATCACGATAGTCACTGTGCACACCTGGGGTTGTGACGCTTCCTCTAGTGAGTCGGATCACGTTCTCATGTGAGTCATCCACATAAGCAAGCCCCTTATGAATCAGTATGCAGGCCCATTCGTACAGCGTCTCAAAATAATCAGATGCATAGTATTCATGCTCCCCCCAGTCAAAGCCGAGCCACCTCAAATCGTTCTTAATGGCATCAACATAGAACTGATCTTCTGTTTCTGGATTGGTATCATCAAATCGCAGATGGCAACGGCCGCCGTATTCACTTGCCAATCCAAAATTGAGGGTACTGCTTTTTGCATGCCCAATATGTAAAAATCCGTTCGGCTCTGGAGGGAAGCGAACAACAATTTTTTCATGTCTACCTGCAGCTAGATCTTCATTGATGATCGTGCGAATAAAATCATTGAGAGCTAATGGTTGGGTCATTGGTTCTTGTGATTATGTTTGTCTGAATGATATTGATCAAGTAATATATGCGCGGCCTGATGAACTGTAGACTCGGTATCTATCACTTGCTGTTTCAGGTGATCAAGGGTTGTTGATAGGTGCGGTGATGCATTAAAGTCAGAGAGCAAAAGCATTTTTGTTGTCTCAAGAATTGCATCCTTGATCTGCAGTTGGCGGCGTTGTTGAAAACGTCCATGATGGATCGCATCGGTTTCTAAGGCCGTGATAGATTCCCAAATATCGGCAATTCCAAGATTATCTTGTGCACTTGTCATTAGGACTTTGGGAATCTCTGATTTGTGTGGATTCATTGCTATGGCGCGTCGATATGTTTTGACAGCGATAGATGCATCTGCTTTCATACTCCCATCTGCTTTTGTCACTGCAATCAGGTCAGCAGTTTCAAGGATACCACGTTTAATGCCTTGTAATTCATCGCCAGCGTGAGCTAAAACTAGCAGAAGAACAAAATCAACAACATTGCTTACGGTATAGTCTCCTTGTCCTGCTCCTACAGTTTCAATCAGAATAGGATGATAGCGAGCTGCTTCACATAACAGGATGGTAGAACGAGTGGCATTGGTGATACCACCTTGGGTATTTCCCGACGGCGAGGGGCGAATAAATGCATTTTTATGATTGGACAGCTGAATCATTCTTGTTTTATCCCCCATGATACTACCTCCAGTTTTGGGGCTTGATGGATCAACAGATAAAACCGCAATCCTGTGTCCAGATTTGACAAGATGAAGGCCAAGCTTTTCAATCAACGAGCTTTTTCCAACGCCCGGTGCCCCAGTAATGGCAATGCGGAGGGCTGAATGGCGATGATCAAGAAGCTGATGAAGTAATATCTGAGCCTTGTCCATATGAGCGGGGTGGGTGCTTTCTACAAGTGTGATGGCCCGACTAAGGCACCCCCTGTCGCCAGACAAAATCCCTTCAGCTAAAGATTTGATATCAGGACTGAGCGGCATGATCAATGAGGATTTCAATGATTTTTTGTGCTGCTTCTGCAATCACTGTCCCTGGCCCAAATATTGAGACAACACCCGATTGATATAATAATGGATGATCATCGTTAGGGATAATGCCACCAACGACCACCTGAATATCGGTTCGCCCAGCGCGCTGGAAAATATTCATCAATTCAGGGACCAATGTTTGATGCGCCCCAGCAAGACTAGAAATGCCCGTGATGTGCACATCATTTTCTATGGCTTGTTGGGCTACATCATTAGGAGATTGGAAAAGTGGCCCCATGTCCACATCAAAACCAAGATCGGCAAATGCGGTTGCGATCACGCGAGATCCACGGTCATGTCCATCTAAGCCTAACTTTGCGATTAGAATTCGAGGGCGCCGTCCTGTAAGTTCTACAAACTTGTTGGATAATGACTGGACGCGTAGGGTAGTTTCATCGGATTGCATAGTAGCAGAATATATCCCTGAGATAGGTTCATGATGTGCATGATAGCGACCGAAGACGGATTCTAATGTTGAGGAAATCTCTCCTAGAGTTGCTCTCTCACGTACTGCAGGCAGAGCCGCCTCCAATAAATTAACGTTTTCTCGGGATGCGCTTGCACGGAGATGAGTTAAGGCTTGCTGAACTTTATCTGAGTCCCGGGCTTGTTTTAAATCTTTCAGACGTTGAAATTGATTGGAAAGTACCTTATCGTTATCAATGCGAAGCAGAGATAGATCTGAGGGTGTTTCAGTATGAAAAGCATTGACACCAACGATGATCTCTTTTCCCTGATCAATAATGGCTTGCTTTTCGGCCGCCGCCTCTTCAATTCTCATCTTTGCAAGTCCAGAGGCAATGGCTTTGGTCATCCCTCCGAGCGACTCAATTTCTTGAATATGACTCCATGCCTGATGGGTTAGAGTATGGGTGAGGTATTCAACGACGTAAGAGCCTCCCCAGGGGTCAATCGCACGAGAGATCTCCGATTCTTCGCGAAGAATTAGCTGAGTATTACGCGCAATTCTGGCGGCATCCTCTGAGGGAAGTGCCAACGCTTCATCAAGTGAATTTGTATGCAGAGATTGGGTTTGTCCACACACAGCAGCAAGGGCTTCAAGAGTCGTTCGGGCAATGTTATTACGCGGGGCTTGTGCAGTCAAACTATAGCCAGATGTTTGACAATGCATCCTTAGGGCCATTGATTTGGGGTTTTTTGGTGCAAACGGCTTAATTAGCCGTGCCCAAAGTAGCCTGGCGGCCCGCAGCTTTGCAATTTCGGTAAAAAAATTCATACCGATGCCAAAGAAAAATGAGATTCTTGGGGCAAAAGCATCAATATCTAATCCACGCTCTAACCCTGTACGAACGTATTCCAATCCGTTGGCAAGGGTATAGGCAACTTCTAATGAAGCAGGAGCACCTGCCTCATGCATATGATAACCACTGACCGAAACAGGATTAAATCTGGGCATGTTCTGGCTACACCACTGAATAATATCTCCAGTAATTCGCATGGATGCGTCAGGCGGATAAATGTAAGTATTGCGCACCACAAATTCCTTAAGAATATCATTCTGAATCGTGCCTGTCAGCTTTTGAGGTGTGACTCCAGATTCCTGTGCAGCAACGATAAAAAAGGCCATGATGGGGAGCACAGCACCGTTCATTGTCATGGAAACGCTCATGTCAGCAAGAGAGATATCCTTGAAAAGCAAGTGCATATCCTCAATACTATCAATTGCGACTCCCGCTTGCCCCACATCACCGCGCACCAGAGGATGATCTGAATCATAACCGCGGTGAGTTGGGAGATCAAATGCTACAGATAGACCACGCTGTCCAGCTGCGATTGCACGTAAATAGAAGGCGTTTGACTCTTCTGCGGTTGAGAAGCCAGCATACTGTCGGATCGTCCACGGTTGACCAGCATACATTGATGGATATGGGCCTCGAAGAAACGGAGGGAGCCCAGCTGAGTAATCGAGGTGCTCACATGAGGTTAAGTCCATCTGATCACATGTCCGCAACAATTCCGATTCTGATCGCTCAATGGTGGGTGTGATGCCATCTCTACTTAGTGAGATGGAAGAAAAATCAGGTCGCATGGGGCTCCAGTAATTTCAGCAACCGATCGGCCGTTATATCTAGGGGTGCCCCATCATCAAATGAAATCTGTTGATTGCCTGAGTTTTTGGCTATAAATCCATCTGAAGTCTTGATCACCGTCATCATTGGTTGATGCTCATCAATCTTCAATGCACATAGCTCTATGAGACGTTTAAGCCATGGGGACTCATTTCCTTTGACGCGGAGACAGGCCGTAGGTTGAAGTGCATTAGCCCGTAAACGAATTGACTCTAATGGAGCAATCAAACTTTTTTTCTCGGGAATCGCTTCTGGAATGGATTTAGAGAGATAGTCATTGCCCCCTACAACGGTGTGATCGCCAGTGCGGATCTGCTGACAGCGCTTATCATGAGTTTGCTGAATTTTTGTCTCAATCCAAGATCTGGCCTTCTGAAGTCCTCCTTTTAACTCAATCGTTTGAAATAAACGCCATCCTGCTTTGGCGAGGGCATCGGTGAGATGCTCAATCATCCAAGATCCTGCCGTAGCATCGGTGGTCACGCCGAGTTTCCCTTCGTGTCGTAACACATGCTGGATCATTAGTTGATGGTCAACGTCTGATGAGACAATGACATTGCAACCTCCAATCATCGCTGCGACGTATTGAAGGGTATTGCGAATCAGATGCGTATCGGGATCTAGAACAGATTTATAGCGCAGGCTGGGGACACCCATGATCGGAAGGGTATTGATAGGAGCTTTATAGGATTTGAGGATCTGAGATAGTCCAATGCGTAGGGCACGCAATCGGGCGATCTCAAGAAGAAGTCGTTCACCTAAAGGGACTCGCACATAGAGATGCGTCGGGGAGATATGATCGGCCAGTTCATCCATCGCATCTGACAATTGAGCAAATGCGCAAGCGATCTCTTCAACAAGTGATGCGCCTAAATAATGCCATTGATATAAATCAATTTCGTGGGTCCATAACTGAGTGCATTCTGCGGCCCTCAATACTAAATCATGATCAACATCTTCGGGGAAAGCGATTGCGCCTTGAAGCTGACTTGGAGTATGCCCTCTATGAATCGCCTCATCACACAGAGATTGAAAAAAATCATAGCTGATTGCTTTTCCTCGAAAAAACAGGGGGAGTTCGCCCACGGGCATATCTTTAGAAAGTGTTATCGGCTCATTGACAAGAAAGCTGAGAGATGCTGCGCCTGCCTGCTGAGCAGATAAAATCTGGTCTAACTGAGATTCCACACAAGTGAGACATTCAGTATGATTAAATAGATGTTGGTGATCATAGGCTCCTCGGCGATAATAAGGTTGAATGTTGATGCCTTCAAGTGGCTCCCAAGAAAGGTCTTTCAAGATTAGATCTTGCCACTGAGAATCAGTGATACCAGGAAAATGCGTCTGTAAATCTAGTGGCTCGTCCATTGGAGTTTAATCTAGACCACGCAGGGTTCCGATGAGATGGTAGACTGCAATTCCGTAAGCAACAGCTACATTCAAAGACTGTTTGGCACCATATTGAGGAATTTCCAAAGCGTAATCTGCTAGGCCAAGGAGTCGAGAATCAATTCCAGAGAGTTCATTACCGATCATTAAACAGAGGGGGAATTGATCTTTTGTGACCTCAGATAGGTAGGTAGGGGAATCGGTAAGTTCTAATGCGGCAATCTTATATCCCTGATGACGAAGCAGATCAACTGCAACTAACGGGTTAGGTTCGTAGTTCCATGGTACGATGCTTTGAGAACCTAGTGCAGATTTTTGCATTTGGGGGTGATCAGGGGTCGCTGTTATTCCACTGAGGATGATCCGTTCAATGAGTGCACCGTCAGAAGTTCTAAATATAGATCCTACATTGAGGACAGAGCGTATATTGTCTAGCACAACAGTGATGGGATGTCGAGGTAATTTAAGAACACTATCGGTGGAGGACCGAATAATTTCTTCATGACGGAGTTTTCGCATCTTAGGTTGAAGTGATTATTACAATTGACGGTCCTGCGGCATCTGGAAAAAGCACCACGGCGCAAACGGTGTCTAAACTGTCGGGCATGGTTTATATGGATTCGGGGCTTATGTATCGGGGAGTCGCGTTAGGATTTATCAAAAACCAAATTAAATGTAGTGAAAATAGTGCATCTGAGTTCCTGCCCACCTTAAAGTTAAATCCCCAATGTACTGATTCGGTCATGAAAGTGTATGTTGACAACAAGGATGTCACATCACAGCTTTACACCTCTGAAGTCACAAAAACTTCCAGTCGTATTGCTAAGTTGCAGAATGTTCGGGATTGGCTTCTTGGAATTCAGCGAGGTTTTGGTGATGAGTATAGACGAAATCCAGGAATAATAGCCGTTGGACGTGACATGGGGACTGTTGTGTTTCGCGATGCTGATCAAAAATTTTTTGTGACAGCATCAATTGAAGTTAGGGTTCAGCGCAGGGTTGATGAGCTTCAACTTAAGGGGGTAGAGACCTCGTTTGAAGAGGTCCATGATGCCATTGTAAAACGGGATCATCAGGATACCAATCGAAAGATTGCTCCGCTGAGAAAAGCATCTGAAGCGATCGTGATCAATACAGATCATCTCGGAATTGATCAGCAGGCGGAAGTAATCCTTAAACACATTCGGGAACATCATTTATCCAATGACAGTTAAAGTGGGCTGTTTCGGTGTACTGTGTGATTAATTGTCATTCTTCCAGCAGTACGTTAATTTATTTTTAATTTTTCTGATGTTGATGTTTTGGAAGACATCATTTATCCATCAGCCCAATAATATATGTCAGAAGACAAAACAATTACAAATGATGCTTCCCGAGAGGAGGCAAATAGCCCTGATATAACTGAAGATACGACGACCCCCGATTTAGCCGCCCCAGAGGGTCAAGAGGGAGAGTCTGCTCATAACAATGACGCGCTAACCTCCGACAGTTCAACAGAATCAAGTCAAATCACTGATACTCCATTAGGAGATTCTCACACTAGCGATGAAGACCAATCAGCCACAGAGGCAACTGACGATACGCCTACTCCAGAGAGCGAAATACACTCTGAGACTGAATCATCTGTCATCAGTGAGGCATCAGATGCAGATGTTGAGTCAGAACCTCTGACCAGTGGGGATCTCTCGCAATCTGATGATCTTGAGGCATCTGAAGAGCAGACTGTTAGAATTGGATATACAGGAGAAATTCTCGGTGAAGTCATTTCTCTTGATAGTCTTGAGCAGGAGTCTGAATCTGCTGAGGAGGATCAAACGCATTCAGAGGATCTCGTTAAATTGATTGATGGATCATTAAGTAAGGTTTCACAAGATGAGATTGTGACTGGGCGTGTTATTTCAGTGGGCGAGAAAGATGTCGTCATTGACATTGGATTCAAGAGTGATGGTGTGATTTCCAAGAGTGAGTTTGATGGGGATGTTTCGGAGGGAGATGAGGTTGAGGTCTACCTTGAGCGCTTGGAAAATTATCATGGCCAACTTGTCCTTAGCAAAGGCAGAGCCGAGCAGATTCGACGTTGGGAGAGTGTAGAGGATGCCTATAAGAATGGCACTATCTTAGAAGGTGTGATTGTTCGCAGGATTAAAGGGGGCATGTCGGTCAATTTACTTGACGGGCTAGAGGCATTTTTGCCAGGGTCTCAGATAGATGTGAGGCCTGTGCGTGATTTTGATTCGTACCTTGACGCGAAGATGGAATTCAAAATCGTGAAAATCAATGCTGAAAATGAAAATGTTGTTGTATCTCACAAGGCATTGATTGAGCGGGATCTGGCATCTCAACGTGAGAGCATTCTTGCCACGATGGAGAAGGGGCAGATTTTGGAGGGAATTGCAAAAAACATTACGGACTTTGGAGTTTTTGTCGATTTAGGGGGTGTTGATGGGCTTCTTCATATCACTGATCTCACATGGGGGCGGGTTTCACATCCTACCGAAATTATAGAGCTTGATCAGGAGCTTAAGGTTGTTGTGTTGGAGTATGATAAGGAGCGACAGAGGATTTCGCTTGGCTTCAAGCAGTTGCAGCCGCACCCATGGGACAATATTGATGAGCGTTATAAGCCCGATCAGGTTGTAGAGGGTAAGGTTGTATCTATTACCGATTATGGTGCATTTCTAGAACTTGAGCAGGGCATTGAGGGGTTGGTGCATGTTTCGGAGATGAGTTGGACGGGTAATATTCGTCATCCATCGCAGCGTGTATCGTTAGGTCAGATCGTTAAGGTGTCAGTTTTAAGTGTAGATCATGACACACAAAAGATCTCGCTTGGGATGAAGCAGTTTGAGGTCAACCCTTGGGAAGGAATTGCCGCCCGTTACCCTCCAGGTACAGTGTTACGTGGTCATGTTCGAAATATGACACACTTTGGTGCTTTCATAGAGATTGAGCCAGGAATTGATGGCTTGGTGCATGTGTCCGATTTATCATGGACAAAGAATGTCCGCCATCCCAGTGAAGTTGTCAAAAGGAAACAGGAGATCTCTGTGGTTGTTCTTGATGTTGACGAGAAGCGCCAGCGCATAGCTTTGGGACATAAGCAAATTGAAACGAATCCATGGACAAACCTCTCTATGGTATATGAGAAGGGATCTGACCATCAGGGAAAAATTATTCGCATTGGTCGAAAAGGTGTCGTGGTGGAATTACCGCTAGAGGTTGAAGCCTTTGTTCCTGGAAGCGAGCTAAAAAACAAATATGAAAGTGGTGATTTTCCGCCTTATCAGGAGGGAGATACCCTAAATCTGCGCGTTATTCGTCTTGACGTCAATAAGAAAGAGATCATCATGAGCGAAACGGCGCGTGAGAGGCAGAAAGAGGCTAAAGCCAGGCAGAATGAGCAGCGTGCGAGGCGCGCGGAGCAACGTGAAGCGGAGCGAGCAGTCCGACGCCATAAGAAGCGAGAGCAGGTTACAAGTGGTCCAACGACTGTTGGCGAATTAAGTGGATTGGAATCCATCAAGGAAAAGATGCAAGAGGAGGAAAATCTAGAAGCCGACTCTAAGGCAGAAGATTCTGTACTTGATATAGAGGGTGTTAAGGAGGAGTCATCTATTGATGAGCAGCCTACCCCTGAGGAATCTCAATCAACAGAACGCCAACCTGAGACGGAGCTATCAGAAGAATCTGTTGAAGATGACAATGAAGCTAGCTCCGATAAGAATGAGTCCAGTTCCCATGAAGCCACAGAGACTTCTGAGAGTAATTTAGAGACGAGTTCTGATGAGGAAAGGTTAGACTCAGAAGAAGATTCAACTAGCATGGTAGGCGAATCCGAATCAACGATTGAGGATGCTGATTCTGAGGGGAGGCAAGATTAATGTGGTTGCAGTAGTTTGTGCCCGTCCAGAAAAGCATCTAACAGCGCTGAATCGCCTATTCTGTATGGGTTTATAGATTCAAAATAAACGTTATTTTGCTGCGAAGATTTTGCGGCCATTTTCTAGATTACGCGTTAGAGGTACCAAAAATGGGAGTTTTCAGTATACACCCTGTCATTTGTTACCTTGAATTCACACATCTTCTTAAATCTTCAAGCGAAATGATCGGCGATAAATGTCATATAGAATAGGAACTTCAAAGAAAATTTTCTATTTCTGGACGGACACTAGTTTTCAAGTGCGGTTGCTCTGAATATGACTTTTGTTTCGCATTTGTATTTGAATACTTTCACATCAAATACATAAAACTCTTCTACCTCTGCATCTTCCGCTCGCTGAGTTTAAAATTCTCACAATTATCAATATCCGCTCTTCCTATGCATACAATTATGTCGTGGTTACACAAGCGCCTTCTACACAAATGATCTAAAAGTGACGGGCTCAAAAGGGATAGCAAAAATGACAATCAATGAAAAATTGGACCTCGTTGTAATGAAACGTAATTAGCCAGAAGTCTTCAAGGCAGGGTTGTGTCAAGTGTGCGCATCATACAGTGTCTAAAATCTAAGGAGCTCTGAATGCGCTTCTTTTATTGCTATGTCTGAACCATTGGCGGATTATAGCATTGATTAAATAACGAACGAGATGGGCTTCAAAAGGAACGTTTCTATATTCAGTTTGGTAAAGTAGGCAATTCCATTGGTCTGATTGAAATTCACGCTTTTAGTTGGTACAAATTTCGTTAAATCAAATATCCATCACCAAATAATGATTGCTCTTTTTCTCGTTTTAACCAATCTCCACTTGGGAGTTTTTTCTGTCGTGGAGCAAACCTCCGAGTTCTTGGGAATCTCAGGAGAAGATTCATTTTTGAGCGGAAGTGTCCCTGCGGTGCAGGTAGAATTTCTGGCATCTGGTGATCCATCAAAAGTTCAGATGAGTGTCAGCAGGTCTGTTGGTATATCAGAAAATCCCCCCCCCCCCCCCCCCCATTTTTTCTGTGATTCAAGAGAGTGAGTTTGAAACCTCAGCAGAACAATCTGTACTCCGTGACAATCATGGATATCTGGATTCTTTATTTCCAATTCTGGAAGCGTTCTATGTCTTGACGAACGGGCATAATTGGAGCTACGAAGAGTGCCCAGATGATTCAGAGTGGAGCATCGCACAGATGCCTGAGAGTATTGAGGTGCTTGATCAGTGGTGCGGACTATTCTTCACTGACGGATTATTAACAAAAATTTCTCTGCGAAATAACAACTTGACAGGGTCTATACCACCTGAGTTAGGCAATCTGACGGATCTGATTGAAATAGAATTCGCAAACAATCATCTGACAGGATCCTTGCCGCCTGAGTTAGGCAATCTTACAAATCTGAGATACCTTTCCATATGGGATAATGATTTAACTGGAGAAATCCCGCCTGAGCTCGGCAACTTAAAAAATCTACTAGGGTTTTCCCTATTCGCCAATCAGTTGACGGGAAAGATTCCGCTTGAACTCACAAATTTAGAAAATTTGGTGTGGCTTCATCTGCATCTGAACCAATTGACTGGGGTAATTCCCCCAGAGATTGGCAATCTCACGCGTTTAGAGCAAATGCAGATTGGCTCAAACCAAATGAGTGGCCCGATCCCAGCTGAACTCACTAATTTGGAAGGGCTTAGAAAACTATGGTTATGGGAAATGCCATTAACTAGGGCGGATATCCTGCAACTTGAAAACCTCACACAGGTAGATACACTTAATCTTATCAATAACCAGTGGCCTGAGCAACTCCCATCTGAAATCGGCAATCTCAATAATCTAGTAGAACTAAGTGTGAGAGACACCGAGCTTACAGGTACAATTCCGCCCGAGATCGGTAATCTTGAAAACCTATCCGACCTAATTATACGAAACACTAATCTGAGCGGCCCGATTCCACCTGAGATCGGCAACCTTGCAAATCTGGATTCTCTTGCAATATGGGACAATAATCTGACTGGACAAATCCCGCCTGAACTCGGAAATCTTACAAATCTGAGAAGCCTTACTATCTATGAGAATCTAACAGGAGAAATTCCTCCCGAACTCGGCAACCTTGTAAATATAGAAACCATAGCGTTTACACGCAATAATCTGACGGGAGAAATTCCTCCTGAACTCGGAAAGCTCTCCAATCTAGAAACTCTACGTTTAGCAAGCAATAATCTGACCGGACAAATTCCTCCTGAACTCGGAAAGCTCTCAAGTTTAGAAACCCTACAATTAGCCTTCAATAATCTGACGGGATCCATTCCATCTGAGTTCGGCGACCTTGCCAACCTAAGAATTTTACAATTTCGAAACAATCAGATTACGGGACCGATTCCGCCGGAACTCGGCAACCTGAGAAATCTGAGAGTGTTTTTCGGGGATAACAACAACCTGACAGGTGCCATTCCACCCGAACTTGGCCGTTTACGGAATCTGAACTATTTGATCCTTACATCCAATCAGCTGACCGGTCCAATTCCCCCCGAACTCGGCCGACTGCGGAATCTGGACGGGTTAAATTTGTCCGACAATGCCTTAACTGGGAGCATCCCGCCAGAACTTGGGCAGCTTGTAACTCTTGGAGGACTTGATGAGGATGCGCCCTTTTATCGACCCCGATTTCATGGGCAACTTGAGTTGGCGAATAATCAACTTACTGGCAGCGTTCCAGCGGAACTTGGAAACCTGACCAACCTCACACGTCTATCGCTGAGCCATAATCAATTGGCGGGCGCATTACCGATGCGTTTTATCCAACTCAAACACCTGACTTCTCTGACCTTTGACTCAAATTCAGGGTTGTGTTCACCAGCCGATCAAGACTTTCAAAACTGGTTAAGCACGATTGATGATGTGATGGGGGGAAGTGTTTGTAGTAAGGTAGCATTTTCTAGTGAGGTCAGCGATCAATCGTATGTTCTTGGACGTCCGATTTCGCCGCTCGTGTTACCCACGTCGTCCACGGGTATCCCTCCATTCAAGTATACCCTTAACCTTCTTGATCTTCCACTTGGTCTCCAATATAGTAACCGAACCATTCGCGGAACCCCGACGCAAGTCACGCCGCCTGTACCTTTTACGTACACGGTCACTGATGCAAATCAGGACCAAGACAGTCTGAAGTTTAGTATTGAAGTCTATTCTGACGTTGCAACAGAGCAAGATGCACTGCCAGAGACTCTGGTCCTACAAGCGAACTACCCGAATCCATTTGTGCATTCAACACATCTGGTCATGGATCTCCCGTGGCCGGCGCAAGCACAGGTTGAGGTGATGGATGTCATGGGGCGACGCGTGATGCAATTGCCATCGGTGACTATGAACGCGGGCTGGGCGCAGACGATAGAGATGGATGGATCCTACCTTCCCGCAGGCCTGTATCTCTACCGCATCGTCGTTGAGTCACCTACACATAAATCCAATCATGTGGGTCATGTGACGCGTGTCCGATGATTGGACGTTAACGTCTCAATCAAAACTTTTATACGCACCTATTAGAGACGCACTATAACGAAGCGTTGTTCTATTCTAATGCTATATAAAATTCTCATAGAACCACAAAATCATTGATGATATCTCCTCCGAGATATTGGTTGCTTGCTTTTGTATTCTCTGTCATGCTCGGCTGTGATAGTGGACCTATCGATCCAGCTCCGACTGTAAAAGAACTCAAGCATCTGATCACCAGTGAAAGCCTGATCCTAAATCCAACAGGCTATACTCCCCTTGCAGCAGAGCTCACACTGAAAACCGCCCAGTCTGTTCAGGTTGAACTGGAAATTGTTAGCCCTTACGATGGCGAAGAAAGCCTTATCCATCGCTTTGAAGAATCCGACACTTCATTTACACTGCCCGTCCTCGGTCTCTACCCCTCACACACCAATCGCTTACAGATTCGATTCTATAATCGTGAGAATCAATTATTAGGACAAGAAACTCGCCTGATTGAGACTCCACCACTCATAGTAGAACTTCCAGTTATCCGTGTTCATGTGAATACTGGAAGGAAAAAGTCTGGTATGAACCTTGTTAGTTATGCTCTTGGACCGCCAAATTTTCCATTCATATTTGATCAATACGGACATATCCGATGGTATGCCAACATGGTCAATCATCCAACACTAAACCGCTTGTTTTATGATGTCGGAGTGGAGCGACTCCGAAATGGTAATCTCTATTTCGGTGATATATCCACCCATCACATATATGAGATGGACATGTTAGGTAGAGTCATTAATGAGTGGGCCTTACCGGGATACAACTTTCACCATAACGTTCTTGAACTTCCAAGCGGAAACTTATTGGTCACGGTGAGTAAACATGAACTCCCTACCGTAGAAGACCATGTCATAGAAATTGATCGCGAAACTGGAATGATAGTCACGGTTTGGGATCTCAGAGAATCAGTAGACTCATATAGGCGCACATGGTTTGGTGATGCCAGAGATTGGTTCCATGCAAATGGCCTGGCCTACGATAAAGAAAACGATGCAATCATCGTGTCTGGTCGTCATCAAGGAATCGTGAAGCTGACCCGTAATAACAAGGTGATTTGGATTTTGGCACCGCATAGAGGCTGGGATCTATCAGGAGATGGCACAGACTTAAAGACTAAACTCCTACAGCCCTTAGACGCAAACGGACGCCCCATTACTGACCTTCGTGTGCTTGCAGGATTTAGTGATCATTCGGAATTCTCATGGGCATGGTATCAGCATGCACCAAAGTTAACCCCCCATGGAACTCTGTTATTATTTGACAATGGGATTGGAAGAGCTTCCGCTGCGACTCAGTTCAGCCGGGCAGTTGAATATCACATTGACGAGAAAGCGATGACAATTCAGCAGGTTTGGGAATATGGCCGTGAACGTGGCCGTGAAACCTATTCGCCGTTCCTGTCAGACGTTGATTATCATCACGATACGAATACTGTGATCTTCATGCCCGGTAATAATGATGAGTATGGATTTAATGGGAAAATGATTGAGGTTGATTACACTACAAAGGATGTCGTCTACGAAGCTGTGTTACGTTATAGGATGGATATCATTCACTCCATGTTTCATCGCATTGAGCGCTTTCCCATTTATCCAGCCATTGAATAAACTCTGATCATGAAACCAGATGTGACTGAGACTCGAATGCTATTCCCGTATGGATGCACTAACTGAATTTATTGGAATGATACGAGGCCGTGACACCACTAACATCTGTTGATTTGAATGAGAGAAATCATAGAGGAATATTGAAATTCTTCTAAGCTTGCAGAGATACATGATTAATTCCAGGGTGATTATACGTTGAATACTAGGTATTATCATAGAATTTCCAGAATATTCATGGCTGAGCGATTTGATCTGAGAATTGATCATTTCTCATGAATGGTTGAATTTTGAGGTGTCGAATTGATGATCACGGATACAAATCTGGTGATTTTGACACTACCGTCGCGATTTCCCTCTATTTTTTGGTTGTAATAACGGCAGTTTCACTGCAATTCGTACCGCATGGACGTAGCTCTTTCATGGAATGAATATTCCTGTTTTTCAAACGGTCTAAATAAACCTCGGATGAGGGGGTGTTAGGGCATAAGCGTTAGCTTGTTTGTAGAATTGGAAAATACTGCTCATTTGATAGTTCCTGCGATTTAGAGATAGTTGCCCAGTTTTCAATCATATCATTCAATGAATAGCAAGGTTCAATTGCTCTCAAAACTTGATTTTGTGCGAACTTAAAATCACTCCATTCACTTCGTCTCCAGAGGATATCCCCAGGGGGAAAAAGTCCGTGCATGTCGGACAATCTTTTCGGTCAGTAGTGCAACCATGAGTTTTCCGTAGAGCCAAGCCTGTGAGCTTTCCTCATCCATTTTTGGCAGGTGTCCTAACTGTGCTAATGATTTGAATCGCTTGAAAACTAATTCCACCTGCCAGCGCAACCGATACCATTCCAGAACATCTATTTCCGAGTACTCATCGGCAGGGAAGGTCGTAAACAGAATCACATAGCCCGCGTAACGTAACGTTTCATTTTTGGTTTTTTTTCTTTGCGCTGTGCAGTCTTGAAGATTTGATTCTCCGCTTCCTCAATGGCTTCATCTGTTTTGCGTAAGGCCCAGACACGCCCTTGGATAGCAGGATGCGATGATGGTTTGACGAAGGCTGTCCAGACCCCAGTCTCTCCTGCCTGTTTGATGGATTCTACGGATGACAATAAATCAAAAGGGGTGCCAGGCTTGATCTCAAATATAAAGCACCCGTATTAACACGTACAGTCACATATCCCCCCAATTTTTCCACATGTTGTATTCCAGAACTATGTAGAATATCCTCTGTCTGCTAAAATATAGTCCCCTTCTTAATGGGGAATTGCTTGAACGACTCTCCTGTTCATTCTCCCTTTGTCGCGGTCAATTTGAAAAAATCACATCCTAATTGAGGTAGAGTCATGCTGAAGTGTAACTCAATAAGGGTTCCGTACGACCAGATTCACTTATATGCGTTGCATTAAACGCGCGCATTTCCCTTTGATACCCCAATCCCATGTTCCTGAAATAGTGCAATACACATAGCACGTAACCATGCGCGTGATTTTTTTAGGCACTTGAATAGTGCAACTGACGACAGGTCTGCTATTTGAGACTGACGAGCGCGTACTACCGTCTCTCGTAATGAATGGCCACATCCGAGATGAATCAATAAAGTTCGCAGTATATTTTCTGGTGATTTATCCTTACGTAAACCCCGTAATGCACCAGATTCCTGAACTAACTCATGCCAATTTATCGGAAGAAACGAGGTCAAAACTGCCCAATCATCCTTCTAGAGGCACACGCGTTACTGCTTTCTTCATTGACTACAATAGTTTAATCAGAAATTATAAGGAATCGTTCAAAATGAACACAGCCTAATACTGATTGCGATCCAATCAGATTTTAAAACAGCCAATTAAGGATCGCTAGAGGGAGTCAATTTTTAAACAAGTCAACGCTTATGGGGTGTTAGGGGCAGGGTGCCGCCTTCCACTTTAACTTTTCAAAGTTGTCCCAAAATTGTTTCCACGCGTCTACGGCCGTATAGGCAATGCGAACCTTGATATAGCGTCCATTACGAGCGATCGTGGCCCCGACTTTGAGTCGTTGCAGGATGAAGGTACGAATGTGCATGTGAGGTTTTTCCTCAGCAACAGGGCGTTCACTTGGGCCAGAAGGACTAGTTGTATCTGCATCTTGTTCTGCGGTATCATCGCTATCAGACGCTTCGGACTCGGGGTCTAGATCAGTCGCTTCGCAGAGTGGCTCAGACGCACCGTGCATGATGCAGCGACCAACATGGAGCAACTGGTAGACCAGCATGTAGAGCTGTAGGCGGACACAATTCTCTGGCCTGATCTCATACTCCTCCTCACACGACTCACGCTCAATCGGACGACCCCGATACGATGACTTTTTGCGATTGATGACGAAAACACAAATTCGCTGGCCGCTTTCATTTGCAACTCGGCCTTGTCCTACCTATCGTACAAACCTTCGACTTGACATTGAGGGTCTGAAATTTGTATATTGGTGGTATGAGCCGTTATCAGCCACCCATTTTATCCTGTTTAAGGGATTCTTTGCCCCGCTTAAATGATGTCTTAAAGAGGCATTCGTCTAGCGGTCGCACCGATTTGGCGCGTCAGGTTTGCAAGGAATTCAAATTCATTACAAAGGCGGGAAACGTTCAGACTTCAAGTTGCCTGTCGGCCTTAGTCACTCTGGATCAAGAAACTAAGATTGCCCTTCCACCTGCGGAGTCGCGTTCAGATCGTCCCAACGCACGCTTACTTGCAGACCCGGTTCCTCCACCACATAACGTTCCCAATCGTATTGCGTCCATTAAAGGATTGCGGATAGAATTGGTAAAAACATGTGGAGATTTAGCCCTTTGGAATACATTGATTGCCCATGAACATCCATTGGGGGTAACCAAGTTTGCTGGGTATCAGAAAAAGTACCTGTTCGCCAGTGATCACGGGTATCTTGGCGCCATTGGATTTGCAGCATCGGCTCCGAAGTTAGAATCACGTGAAGCTTGGATCGGGTGGTCTGACCAACAACGGAGTGCACATCTGTCGCATGTGATGGGGGTATGCCGTTTTCTCATCCGCCCAAAAGTCACATGCAAAAACTTGGCCAGTTATTTGCTCGCTCGTTGCCTACGGCACCTGAGCATGGATATGTACCAAGATCACCACATCCGTATCTGGGCCGTAGAAACCTTTGTTGATCCTTCGTATTCGGGTAGTTGTTTTCATGCAGCGGGGTTTCAGCGGATTGGATACACCAAAGGGCGTGGACGTTATGCTCCCACTGGTGCGACTCCACGGAGCAAAAAAGCCATTTGGTGGTATGAGTTTCCCACACAATGGCGACAACAACTAGGTGTCTCTGCTGCACCAGAGTATCCGATCTTAGAGATTGGAGCAGGATTAGATGGGGATCATTGGGCGGCTCAGGAGTTTGGGGCAGCCGATTTTGGATATAAGAGTTTAACGAAACGCTTAGTATCGATTGCCCGTTTAGTGAGTCGTTCACCTGGTGAACCCATAACAGCAAATATTGAAATGGATCTTGCAGCCGTTACAGGATATTATCGGTTTATTGATCATCCAAATACCGAGTCCATAACCCCCGAGCGGATTCTGGCACCGCATCGCGATCAAACGGTGAAACGAATTCGAGGTCAGAAGATCGCCCTCTGCTTGATTGATGAAACCAAAATCACCTATAATACGCGTCCATCGTGTGATGGACTGGAGGTCATTGGACGCAATCAGACGAGTTCGGAAGCCGAGGGGGTTCGTCTGCATGCGACGTTAGCCGTCACCGACGAGGGACTCCCAATAGGTGTCTTGCGTTGTGGGTATACACCGTCCAATCCAATGGGGCAACATCCTGATCGTCAACGGTGGGAAGATGCAGTGGATGATGTGATTGAGTGTGCCAGAGAAATTCGGCGCTCCACCAAGATGGTGGTGATCATTGATCGAGAGGGCGACAGTGCCTCTCTGATGGAGCGATGCTTGCGCAGTCAGCGTGTGGATGTGTTGGTTCGCACAAAGCATAATCGGAATCTGTCCGACGGAAAAAAACTATTTGAAACACTCCGGAACAAGGAGCCGGCCGGTCAGATTGAGTTTTCCGTCCAGCGGCTGAGTCGTCGAGTAAAGTCAGGTCGGGTCGTCCATGAAGGTCGGGATGGAAGAGAGGCCCTGATGGAGATACGCTATGGTCTGGTGGATTTACCCTGTGGGTCTATGACAGCGATTCAGATTGGAGAGATGGACCGAAACTCAAATGCATTGGAATGGTTTTTATTGACGAGTCTTCCAGTCCATACCTTGAAAGATGCCAAAGAAATCGTTAAGTATTACCTGTTGCGGTGGCGGATTGAGGATCTCTTTCGCGTCTTAAAAAACGGATGCAAAGTAGAGGATTTGCGTTTGCGATCTGCGGTACAACTTCATCGTGCAGTCACCATCCATATGGTGATTGCTTGGAGGCTCATGTTGTTGACGTTTCTTAGGCGCACGGTTCCCAATGCATCACCAGAGATGATGTTTACTGAGAGTCAGATTCGTGCTCTGCAACTATTCGCAGAGGACTACGAGTTTCCAGAACCAGAGGATTTGCAATCCGCGACCTTTTTGGTCGCCCTTATGGGCGGATATCAGCAGAGGAAGCATCGTCTTCCAGGTGTTGAGGTCATGTGGCGTGGCTATAAACGTTTAGAAATAGGAGCCGAGTTTGGAGATCGGGAGCGTCGCAAGGCTGGGGAGTATCCGAAAAATGAAGACGCTTAAATCTGAGATCCCTTCATAGGCTTTTCAGTGAATTGCATCCTCCTGAATGACTATGGTTCATAACTAGCAAATCAATTCTTTCGCAAACGGACCGTTTTTGAGCTACAATGCCATCATCAGAGCAAAAAATGAATAATTTTGCGCAAAATCAACTATGTCAAGTTAAAAGTTTGTATGAAAAGTAGGCCTTGCCACGCTCACTGTACAATGTCGCTAATTCTTCGTCTGAATACTCTCAAAGATTCGTGATCAAAAAATAATATCCATCAAACAACTCTTCTGAGCGCGGTCTAATCACTAATATGACTCGGCGTGCATGGACCCAAGTATCCGCTTTATACATCAACTCAATGTACTTGTATTCCCTACGCTCATGAAGATACGCTTCGGCCATCTTTCTCAACCGATTGCTAGACGCATGAGGTAATAGACGCCATTTTCTTCCAGAGGCACATAGGTGCTTTCCCCGTTAAAGCCCGCATCCAAACTTACGCGATCAGCGATGCGATAAAGATCAAGAAGAAATTCTTTTACCCCCTTGGTTTCACTGCCTGGGCGTAACCGCGATGCCATGACATCCCCGGTTTCTCCGCATGTTGCAAACTGTGGCACTGTTCGCTTATAGTGCCCGTTGTATTTGCTCCCGCGTTGATTGCCATGCGCATTCACATCACACACAAAGATAGCTAAGCGGTGTCCACCATGCGCGTCCGTCAAGGGCTAACTTCAACACCGCTGCACTCAAACGCGCATAGCAGTGCTAAGAATAGACAGGAGCCTTGGCATGGGAGGCTAATTGAGCATTGATGACACTGTCGCCTCGTCTTAACTGGCTTGAGGCCCTGGATCCACATTGACTTTGCTGACATCCAACAGCCCCCATCCGAGCATCAACATCACAATACATTGGATCAATAACTGCGCCAACTTATGCGTGATCCCGAGGATCTTCTAACCCAGAGACTAAGACATTAATGATCCCCGTCCGCTCTAGAATGGACCGAATGATAATCGCACCCGCATCCGAACTCGTATGATTGTGCTCAGCGGATTCTACGATCACTGATTCGTTAAAATGTGCCCTACAGATCACCGGTTTTTCTGGCTTTTTACTCATGTTTTGTTTATCACTTAATAGGTGAAGTTGATTTATCGTCACCTAATTCCACGAATCATCAGATAAATCTCCAAGTTCAGCTTCATTTGTATAAAATGTCTTTTTGATTTGATAGATCTAAAGTGGTAACTATTGAGGGCTCGTATCAATAATTCTATTTAAGGATCTGACTTAATTCGGAGCCACATTTCAGTAGTTCTATTCGATATTTTTTTCCTCGGAACCGTATTTGATTAGATGGTTTGTACAGACGCCGTTTCTGTTCTTTATGCAAACTGCCCGAGGCCAGAATTGGGCAAAAATTCTTTATGTTTATTCCGCTTGATAAATTTTCAATCATTTTGGCAGTAGATTGTAATTGCTGAGCAGAAACCCTTATTCTAGGACGGTTCTTCTTCATTTCTATGGGTACTACCCAATCTTCAGATGCAAATAGATAGTCAGCATGTTTATCCTGAGATACAGCATTGAGTTTATCTATATCAATGACTACATTTTCTTTTGGAAGCCCCTGTTTACTGAGCGAACAGCCATCCTTGTAAAGCCTATTAACGATGGTTGCTTCGGTCTCAACACTCTTCTTTAATCGTTCAACGATAGAATCCATTCAGTCTTCTGTCTTCTGGTTAAAGATTCGTGCAGATTTATTGTAAAGTGCAGTTGCTACATCATCAAATCCTGCAGGGTAGAGTCCTGATTCGTCTACGTCAATCCTCCCCACAGTAGATCCATTTTTTTGATGTTCTTTCTGAAATAGCCATGCACCCACATCATTAGGATCAAGGGCTTCTTCATTCCCGTCAATACTATCACGATCTTTCTTAGCTATAGATGATAAATTGACTAAATTAGCCAGTTCTTCCAGAATCCATTCGCTATGGGTAGTTACAATGACTCTAACGCCTGCATTGACAATTGTTGCAAGTTGGCGGGTTAATTTTACTTGTACTTCTGGATGCAGGTGAGATTCAGGCTCTTCAATAATGAGAACATCTCCTGGATGTACTCGGTGACGTAAGTATAATAGAATTGGGGCAAGTTCAGATACCATGGATGATGAGTTTTTTAAAGGCAACTGAGTTTCCCACCCTTTTGGCTGATAAACAAATTGAGGATACTTGGTTATTTCTGAGTTCTGAGTATGAATGCTTCCCATCAGAATTTCCTCTTCCATTGTAGCACATATTTTTTCTAATTGGGTAGAGGGTTTCCTATATCTAAGGTGATATGGATAACGCTGGGTATCGTCCAAGGAGATTAAAATCTCCAAGAAGTCAGATAATACTCCCGAAAGCTGGGGCATGTCTGGAGTTGCTTGAATTCCAGACATTGCAACATGTCCTAATACTGCCCCAACTATCGCTTTGTGAGCATGCATAATTCCTGTTCTATCCGCAGGGAGGTAGTAGGCGTATCGTCCAAAGGGCTCCCATACACTGGCTACGATATAAGGTGAGATAGTCCTTAACAATCGACTCCCCAGTATATTGATTGTATCTCCATCAGGCTCCAGATAACCCTCAGCTTCAGTAGGAAAAGAGAATTTTGGAGAAGGAATGGAGGAATGTCCATTAAACTTGACGGGCATTTTCATTGGGATGGTAATTCGAGACTGAGGATTCTCAGATTTCAGTGAAAATTGAAAATCTATATAGTTATCAGGCTCATCTGCGAGACGACGTATATGAATCTGTGGGTTGGAATCACCATCCATGTGAAGCAGCCCATCTAATTCGAGTCCAAAACAACGAATAATCTCTTCCTCCAATAGAGCAGTGTCTGTATTGCTGAGAATTGACTTAAAGGATGCTTCGAAAGGCTCAGGAAGTACAAATTCGGGTTGAATTTTGGAAGGATTATTCTGAAAATCAGACAGATTTTCAGCAAGTCTTGCAAGTGAAGCACTTAGTTGATAGATTTCCTCATGTGAACTGGGGCGTAATAAAGACTCAAACCCAGCATGATAACCATACGACAATCGAGATCCCCGAGTACCAAAAAATTTATGTAAAACATAAATTAGAATGGCTAAATAAGATTTTCCAGTGTTACTTGGGCCAATGAAAACCGAGAGAGGGCGGAGTTCAATTTCAGCTCGCTTAATCGGCCCAAAATTTCGGGCGGTCAGTTGGGTATATGAATGGTTGTTATGCATATTCAGATGGAGTGATTACTCTTTCAGGAATTGCGATTAATTTATCAAGGAAAAAACTATCGGAAGCGCACAAAATAAGAATTGATCGTAGAATTGAAAACATCACGAATTCTCCAATGAAAAAATCTATAGAGAATATCTCATCTTGAGCATGTTCATTTAGATGCAACACATAATTCTTACAACGAAGGACCGTTTGGAAGAATGTATTACCCGATGAAGATATTTTTTATGGACAACTGATACGATGCGGCTAAGCTACATATCGGAGAACATCGGTCTTTTACTGTCTAAGGTTGTAATGATAAGATTCCAAACTATGACGATCACAATTTCTCGAATTCAACGTAAATGAACTGTATTTACGGGGAATGAAAACGAAATCCTACGCCGAACATTGGACTCTCAAGAAACAGTGATATAGTAGGGTATTTCAAAATAGTACACTAAACAGCAACTAAAAAGTTTCGTAATCAGTAACGTAGAAGAGAGAAATCGTTGACTGATTGTTGAATCTGATAAGAATCCCATGCAATAACACGCCATCAAAAAGCAAGATTCAGGCTTTGAAGACAAGCATCATCATTTCACTGACAGGTTGAGATCAATGCTTTATGATATGGGCTTGACGAGTTGCCCCTTTTGCTTAGACCCATAATATTCATGGCTGAGCGATTTGACCTGAGAATTACTCATTTCTCATGAATGGTTGAATTTTGGGGTGTCGGATTGACAATCACGGATACAAATTTGGTGATTTTGACACTGACTGTCGCGATTTTCCTCTATTTTTTGGTTGTAATAATGGCAGTTTCACTGCAATTCGTACTGCATGGACGCACCTCTTTCATGGAATGAATATTCCTATTTTTCAAACGGTCTAAATAAACCTCGGATGAGGGGGTGCCGCCTTCCACTTTAACTTTTCAAAGTTGTCCCAAAATTGTTTCCACGCGTCTACGGCCGTATAGGCAATGCGAACCTTGATATAGCGCCCACTACGAGCGATCGTGGCCCCGACTTTGAGTCGTTGCAGGATGAAGGTGCATGTGAGGTTTTTCCTCAACAACAGGGCGTTCACTTGGGCCAGAAGATATGGTTGTATCTTGTTCTGCGGTGTCATCGCTATCAGACGCTTCAGACTCGGTGTCCAGCTCAGACGCACCGTGCATGATGCAGCGACCAACATGGAGCAACTGGTAGATCAGCATGTAGAGTTGTAGGCGGGCACAATTCTCTGCCTGATCTCATCCTCCTCCTCACACGACTCATGCTCAATCGGACGACCCCTATACGATGACTTTTTGCGACTTGATGACGAAAACGCAAATTCACTGGCCGCTTTCATCTGCAACTCGGCCTTGCCACGCTCACTGTACAATGTCGCTAATTCTTCGTCTGAATACTCTCAAAGATTCGTGATCAAAAAATAATATCCATCAAACAACTCTTCTGAGCGCGGTCTAATCACTAATATGACTCGGCGTGCATGGACCCAAGTATCCGCTTTATACATCAACTCAATGTACTTGTATTCCCTACGCTCATGAAGATACGCTTCGGCCATCTTTCTCAACCGATTGCTAGACGCATGAGGTAATAGACGCCATTTTCTTCCAGAGGCACATAGGTGCTTTCCCCGTTAAAGCCCGCATCCAAACTTACGCGATCAGCGATGCGATAAAGATCAAGAAGAAATTCTTTTACCCCCTTGGTTTCACTGCCTGGGCGTAACCGCGATGCCATGACATCCCCGGTTTCTCCGCATGTTGCAAACTGTGGCACTGTTCGCTTATAGTGCCCGTTGTATTTGCTCCCGCGTTGATTGCCATGCGCATCCACATCACACACAAAGGTGGCTAAGCGCTGTCCACCAATGCGCGTGGTCAAGGCCTAACTTCAACACCGCTGCACTCAAACGCGCATAGCAGTGCTAAGAATAGACAGGAGACTTGACATGGGAGGCCAATTGAGCATTGATGACACTGTCGCCTCGTCTTGACTGGCTTGAGGCCCTGGATCCACATTGACTTTGCTGACATCCAACAGCCCCCATCCGAGCATCAACATCACAATACATTGGATCAATAACTGCGCCAACTTATGCGTGATCCCGAGGATCTTCTAACCCAGAGACTAAGACATTAATGATCCCCGTCCGCTCTAGAATGGACCGAATGATAATCGCACCCGCATCCGAACTCGTATGATTGTGCTCAGCGGATTCTACGATCACTGATTCGTTAAAATGTGCCCTACAGATCACCGGTTTTTCTGGCTTTTTACTCATGTTTTGTTTATCACTTAATAGGTGAAGTTGATTTATCGTCACCTAATTCCACGAATCATCCAGGTAAATCTCCAACGAGATAACCCTGAACACCCCATATAATAGGCTTATTAAAGTAAATCAGGTTAGTTGAAAAAAAGCTCCAATTAAAAGAAAAAAGTTTTGATCGCTAAATTATAGTGAATAATATGGGTAATTCCAATGAACATAAGGGGTGGATCAACGGATTGTAAGATGCTCATAGAATAAAAATCATGATTAACTTTATGATCACAAATTTCTAACATCATTTGTCAAAGGTTTTCAAAGAAATAAGCAACAGAACATAGAGAGATCAAATTAGTAATTATCCTAATTCATTTTAGTCATTAATCATGAGTGATTGTGCATTAGAGTTTCTCAGTTTTTGACGATTCCTGTTGATCATTTTAGACACAACATTTTTCAAATCACAAATAAGTTATATGAATAAAAAGACAATTCTTAGTTCACTGGGAATTAATGGTATAGGGCCTGGTCTCTTGATCGGATCTCAGAATGAAGCTGCCAAGGGACCTCGTATACAAGTTAGTAGCCCAATTGATGGTAGTTTGATTCAAGAAGTAGGTTCATCTGCGCCATCAGATGTTACGCGCGGATGTGAATCTGCTTATCAGGCGTTTCTGAAATGGAGAGTCGTTCCTGCGCCACACCGTGGAGAATTGATTCGCCAGTTTGGTCAGATACTTAGAGAACACAAGCAGCAATTGGGAGACCTCGTGACCTTAGAAGCGGGTAAAATTAAATCAGAGGCAGAAGGAGAAGTGCAGGAGATGATTGATGTTTGCGATTTTGCGACGGGGCTGAGTCGGCAGCTCTATGGACTTACAATTCAAAGTGAACGCCCACAGCATCGGTTGATGGAGCAGTGGCATCCTTTGGGGCCTGTAGGTGTGATTTCTGCATTTAATTTTCCCGTAGCTGTATGGTCGTGGAATGCTGCATTAGCACTGGTCTGTGGAGATCCAGTTGTCTGGAAGCCCTCCGAAAAAACTCCTTTGACTGCCTTGGCATGTCATCAACTTTTGATGAAGGTTGTTGGTGACTTTGAAGATGCGCCAAACGCGTTAAGTGTTGTTGTTCTGGGCGGTCGAGAAACAGGTGAGGCTTTGGTCAATTCTCACAAATTACCCCTGATTTCTGCGACTGGATCCATCGCTATGGGGAGAGCCGTAGGACAACGTGTTGCCGCCCGCCTCGGACGCTCTCTGTTAGAACTTGGTGGGAATAATGCCCTTATTGTGACACCAACATCAGATATTGACCTCGCATCAAAAGCCATTACATTTGCAGCAGTTGGCACCACTGGTCAGCGATGTACGACTCTACGTCGATTAATCATACATCATAGTATAAAACAGATTTTCGTTGATAAACTGATTAATGTATGGGCATCAATCAAGATCGGTGATCCAAGAGAGGAGGGTGTACTGATTGGCCCTCTCATTGACCAAGATGCTGCTCAATCAATGGATGAGGCGCTAGAACAGGCCAAACTTGAGGGAGGGCGTGTTCATAGTGGAGGGCGTGTTCGGTCTGATGTCCCATCGGGTGGTGCCTATGTTAAACCAGCACTCGTTGAAATTTCTCATGAAGCGCCCATTGTTCAAACTGAAACATTTGCCCCTATCTGCTATGTTCATGAATATGACGAATTAGAAGACGCCATCAACATTCAAAATTCCGTTCCCCAAGGTCTTTCAAGCGCCATCTTTACAGGCAGCGTCCAAGAAGCTGAAATCTTTTGTGGTCCTGCAGGAAGTGATTGTGGAATTGCAAATGTTAATATTGGTACCAGTGGAGCCGAAATTGGTGGGGCTTTTGGTGGTGAGAAAGAAACAGGTGGAGGGCGAGAAAGTGGGTCTGATTCCTGGAAACATTACATGCGACGAGCAACCAACACGATCAACTATGGGAGAGAACTTCCCCTCGCACAAGGTGTAGAGTTTGTGTAATGCATCTACTCCCTAAGCATATTCAATCTATTCCCCCCAGCGGCATTCGTCGATTCTTTGATATTGCAGCTTCAATGGATGATGTGATCTCGCTTGGAATTGGTGAACCAGACTTCATTACGCCAAGCCCGATTATTGATGCCGCAGTTGCCTCATTGGCTGCTGGAAAGACTGGGTATACTTCAAATTCTGGTCTCATGGAATTACGTGAAGCCATTGCAGAACACTTATACAATTTGTACGAATATCAAGTGAATGCCGATCAGGTATTGATTACCGTTGGAGCCAGTGAAGCTATGGAGCTGGCCATGTTGGCTCTTTTAACTCCTGGTGACGAAGTATTAATTCCAGAGCCATGTTTTGTATCATATGCTCCTGTTGCTCAGTTTGCTCATGGTAAAGTTGTATATGTACCTACGAGTGCCGTGAATAATTTTGAAGTGACTGCTGATGACATTGCTAAAAGAATCACTTCAAAGACTCGCATGATTTTTATCGGCTACCCTAACAATCCCACAGGTGCGATTCTTCGCCATGAAACTCTTCAACAAATTGCAGAAATTGTAGAGGCGCACGATCTGATTCTCATATCGGATGAGATTTACGATCAACTCATTTACGGGGATGCAAAAGAAAAGGGGCATGCAAGTGCTTGGTCAGTGGAATCGTTACGTGAGCGAAGTGTTATTTTAGGAGGGTTCTCTAAGGCATATGCGATGACTGGATGGCGACTTGGATATTTAGTTGCGCCACCTGAAATTTATGATAGTTTATATAAGGTTCATCAGTATATGATTATGAGTGCTCCCACGATGTCTCAGTATGGAGCACTGTCTGCCATCAACAACTGCGACTCCGATGTTGAGCGAATGCGCCAAGCTTACGATAAGCGGCGAAGAATACTCGTGGATAGTCTAAGAGTAGCGGGGCTTCCAACATTTGAGCCTGAGGGGGCTTTTTATTGCTTCCCAGATATTCGATCCACGGGTTTAAGTTCAGAAGAGTTTGCAGAAAGACTGATTCATGAGGAATCGGTTGCAGTTGTTCCTGGTGATGCATTTGGCCCCAGTGGAGCTGGGTTTGTGCGATGCTCTTATGCGACCGCTGACGATAAAATTATTGAGGCAGGCCATCGCATCACACGTTTTGTACAAAATACGATTACAGCAAATGATTTTTCTTCAGTTTAGGACATGGCTTGGGTTCATGATAGCGGTGCTATTCCATTTTCTTTTAGGATGGGCATGGAGTATTGCAGGTGGCATTACCGTAGGTTTATTTCGTGCTGAGCGTGCTTGGATCGTTGGTGGTATTGCAACAGGGTTAAGTTGGGCTGCTTTTGTGATTCATGCATTCGTTGTTGCTCCTGAACCAACGCAGCGATTAATGGAGATCATAGGGGCACTCTTTGGCGGAATATCAGGCATACTAGTTCCATTTGTAACCATTATGGTAGGGATTCTAATCGGGGCTTCTGGGGGAGCGCTGGGAGCATCCATCAGGCCATTTGCAATCAAACTATTCCGTAGGTGAGTTTTTCTAGAATCAAGTCAGAGTGTAAATTTGGTTTGATAGATTTAAATTATGATGACAAAGGCGGATTTGATTGAGCTGATTGCCACAGGCGAGAATTCTCGTGTTGAGTTCAAGCGCGATGCAATCACTCCAGAAAGCCTCGCCAAAGAAATGTCTTCAATGCTCAACCTTATGGGGGGAGTCATACTGATGGGAGTAGAAGATGATGGTAAAATTTCTGGATTGTCAAGAGATCCGAAATTAGTTGAAGAGTGGGGCATGAATATTTCTCGCCAAAATATTCAACCTTCAATGATACCTGTATTTACCACTATCAGAGCTGATGGTGGTCAATTAGTTGGGGTTATCGAGATTCATTCTGATAGCCCAAGCAAACCTTACAAGCCAAAGCGCGGTAATGCATGTGTCACGTTTGTACGTGTAGGTAGCACATCACGGGAAGCAACGCATGGGAAGAAGGTCAATTATATCAATCCGCACGACTGGTTAGGTATGAAATGAAGCCGGTAATTGACACAGGATTAGAAAGTTTAGATTGCTATAGGATTGAGAATTATTTTCGTGTCATGTTGAAAATGGAGACAGTTCCCGATCGGACTCATCAAGATGAGTGGCAACAACTCCTTTACAATTCTGACTTTATCACGAAGGTTGGTAGCCATGTATACTGACCGATTAGAAGTCATTTCTCCTGGGAGTCTTCCTAATGGTGTCACGGTTGAGAAAATGAAGCATGGGGTTGTAAGAGTTGCCCGAAATAAATTAATCAAGGAAGTCCTGCGAGATTACGGTTATATTGAACATTTTGGTATGAGAGTCAGAAAGCGGATTATTCAATTAATGAGAGAGCATAACCAAATAGATCCAGATTTGATCGCTGGTGAAGATCGCTTCAAAGTCTGTTTGCCTTATCACTCACTTTGAATGAGGTAGCAGTCGTCATGATAGAATTCGGGAACATTCGTGGTTGGTGTTATAAGATTCCAATCTCACTATATTTATAGCGTGTCTTTTCCGAATTGCCATAAACAATAAATATGCGAAAGTAGAGAGTTGATGAGAATGAATAAACGTATTTCCCACTCTCCTGTAGCGCGTGACCGCGGTCCATCTAAGCACTTCCGGGGTCGCAAGAAAATTCTTAGGAATTTCTCTACTCTAACCCAGGAATCCCTAGACGAAATGGGGGGAACTACTTTCTTGATTCATGGGGCTCCTGGCGTGGGAAAAACAGCCTTGTTGTATGAGTGCGAAAAGATTGCAGTTAGAGACGGGTGGCGTGTTGCGAAGATTAAACCTGGGGCATTATGGAACCCAGACCAATTAATGTTTTCTCTTGGGAAGAAGCGAAAGCCACAGATTACGAAAATATCTGGGGAAGCAGGAGTTGATTCAGTAGACAAACTTCAAGGAGGTGTAGAGGTGAATTTTGACTTACCCGCGTATGCAACTCTGAAAATACTTACTGAAGATACGGCGCCCCTAATACTTATCCTTGATGAGGCACAAGCACTGGGAATAAAAGATGTTATACCGGCTGAAAAGAAAGGAGTCGTCACAGACGTTCTTGATTATATCCATAATGGAGGTCTATCGCGCCCCTTGATTCTACTTGTGGCTGGTGTTGGATCAACATTAGATGCCTTTGAATCGTTGTCAATATCCAGATTTGCCGATGATTGTGTCATAGAATTAGGGCCATTAAGCAAGAAGTCTGAACGCCAAGTGATTCACGCTTGGCTGACGAAGAGTGGAAGGGCAAAAGGTGATCCAATCCCATGGATTGATGCCATTGTTGCCGAAACGCATAGATGGCCAAGACATATACATTCATATTCCAAATTCGCATCCGATTACTTACAGGCCAACTATGGAGAAATGCGAAAAGATGGTTTGGAGGCGATACTACAAAAGGGACATGACAGTCGAGTAAGGTATTACACTCAGCGCGTCAACAAATTTGATGGTGACGAGATCATGTGTTTATCTGAAGCACTCTCAAACATTGACGCTGGAGAATCCTTCACAAAAAAACTAGTCACCAAAGCACTAACCAAGAAATATGGGCATGAGAGATCTGAAATATTATTCAAAGAGTTCAAACAGAAGGGAGTGATATCTAAGGACGGTTATCTCTACTGCGTCCCTATTCCATCTATGCATGATTGGATGAAATCAGAGCTAGCAAGGGCTCAGGAAAAACTTCATTCTGCAAATTCGGACCTCTAAGAGTTCTAGATGTAAAGGATTTCAAATCCATCCATATCATTGAATTAACCAGAATATACATGATTTGATTTTTAACGAGACCATCTAAGTCAAACCAGCGGTTCCTTCAAAATTAATAAAATCAGCGAAAATGATCTTTCGTGAATCCATTCGAATAATCATTCTTGGGGGGCCTTAAACCTATGCGATTTAGTAGAAATATTGAACATCTGACGCACGCTCTATTGTTCATGAAAGGTTATACAACGGCTCGGAAGTATGATTGTCAAGTTTGATCAATTTCTAATGACTCTAAATCTTAAAATATAGTATACCAGAGAAAATAACCAGACGATGGCAATTCATTTTGAGCCAAATCTCCCACATCAGAAAGATGCGATAGATGCAGTGATTCGTGTTTTTGAAGGTGCGCATTATATCCCTTCGGAAGATAAGATGTGGTCTGGCGATGTATCTAGTAATGTCTTACATGTAGCTGCCCAGAAAATTCAAGAGAATGTTGCGGCACTTGCTATAGAGCATGGAATTGTTGATTTTGCTCCAACTGATGAACCAGATTTCACCATTGAGATGGAGACTGGTACTGGGAAAACCTATGTCTATCTCCGAACGATCTTTCAACTACACAAAGATTATGGACTGCACAAATTCATGATTGTTGTTCCAAGTGTGGCTGTTCGTGAGGGTGTTCTCTCTACTCTGCGCGATACTCAGCAGCATTTTTGGGAGATGTATGGGGTTAAACCGTTCGTTGTTGAATACAACAGTCGGCGTTTGGCAAATGTAAAGAGTTTTTGCTCAACGAATCACTTATCAATCATGGTGATGAACAAACAGGCATTTGACAGTGATACTAAAATCATTAATGCCGATGATCGAGACAGTGGAAACCTACTTGAACAACTCCAAAGAGTACAACCAGCGATCATTATGGATGAGCCACAGGAAGGGATGGATACTCCGAATATGCAGAGCAGGTTAGCAGCCTTCAATCCACTTTTCAAATTGAGATATTCAGCGACACATCGCAATCCTAAGAATATCATCAATCGCTTAACTCCTTATGAAGCATACAATAACGGGCTCGTCAAAAAAATATCAGTCTTATCCATCTACGAGAAGAATACTCAGAGCAATGTAGCCATGAAGTTTCGACGCGTGAATCTCAGCCGAGAAGCACCCACAGCTACCATTTTGCTTAATGTTCGGTTAAAGGGTGGGGAGATTAAAGAAAAATCACTAACCATACGAAGGCATGATAATCTGGCGCAAAAAACCAACAATCCAATCTATCATGATTGGATTGTGGACAACATAGGTACTACGGATATCTTTGGCGGAGAAGGCTTTGTTAGGTTCCGTAATGGTAAACAAATTCTTGAGGGCGATTCGCTTGGAGCGAATAAGGAAGAGATTTTTCGACAACAAATTCGCCATACAATAACAAATCATTTTCATCGAAAGCAACAACTTGTCCCGATGGAAATCAAACCACTTGCTCTATTTTTCATTGATAGAGTTGCGAACTACACTGAGACTGATGGCTTGATTCGCCGCCTGTTTATTGAGGAATATACACATCAGTATCAGATATTTTATGGCAAATCCGCCTCCAATATTGAGGATGTTCATGGTGGGTATTTTGCGAAGACGGCTAAAGGTGACTTCACCGACCATAAAAAATCTATGGAGGGTGAGGGAAGTAAAGCCATTTATGATCGAATTTTGAAAGAAAAAATGCAACTACTTTCTTTTGATGATCCACTTGAATTTATTTTTTCGCATTCAGCGTTAGGGGTTGGATGGGATAACCCAAATGTATTTACGATCTGTACACTCAATGAAAGCATCAGTCAGGTTAAGAAACGTCAAGAGATTGGACGGGGACTTCGTTTATGCATCAACCAAGATGGCAAGCGATATCGTGATCCAGAAGAAACACCAGAAGGCAAAGAAGTGAATCGCTTAACCGTCGTGCCGAATGAAAGTTATCGCGCATTTGTTCAAAATTATCAGGCGGAGTTACAGGAGGAATTTGGAGAGAGTGCTCAAACTCCTACAATTCAAGATGATCACAAGACTCCAGTCAAGATCAAACGAGCGGAGAACCGTCTAAAGTCGAAAAATTTTACACAACTGTGGGAGAGAATATCCAGAGAAACGCGATATAGGGTTTACTTTCATGAGCCAACGCTCATTGAAAAGAGTATTCAAGCATTATCAAATCTCGTGATTTCAAAAAATGAAATTAATGTCTCATTACACAGATGGTCAAAAATGAGTAATGAAGTGATTGAGGATACACATCTCGGTGCTTCAGATATTGATATCAGAGCTCAACACCCTTCCATTAATTTCTTAGAAGAAATATCTCGGAATACACTGCTATGCAAAAGATCAATCATTGAAGTTTTGAATCAAATACCCGATGAGCAGATGTCAATGCTTATTCAGAATCCTATGCAATTCATTGTGGAGGCTATTGATATTTTCCGTACAATTCTTGATAACGAGATGGTCCGACTCGTGCGTTATGAAGAGACTGGGGAAACTTTATCACTGAGCGATTTATTTCAAATTGAGGAAGAAACAAAACGTGACCTTACACCAACACCTAATCGGGGACTTTATGATCATGTGATCCATGATTCAGCCGTAGAAAAAAATATGGCCATCACATTTGATAGTCATTCAACCGTTCGATTATTTTTGAAGTTGCCAAAATCATACAAAGTTCCAACCCCGATTGGTAACTATACACCAGATTCTGCATAGTGATGGAAAAACGAGACCTAAATCAACCAGATCAGGAAGCAAGGTATTACTTTGTGATTGAAACCAAGGGAACGGGTGACCTGAGTCAACTTAAGTCAGAAGAGCGTTTGAAAATTCAGTTTGCACTGAAACACTTTGAAGCATTAGGAATGGAAGGTTATTTAGCACCCGTCAATAATACCACAACATTTGATCAAAAAGCCATCAAAGCAGTAGGTGAGACATTCTTTGACTTTTAGACTAGAATTATGGCAGAGAACGAACCACGAAAAATCAACATTAAAAGTCCGGATTTGAACGAACGACGTTTGTCTGAACTGTATCGAATTATGCCTGACCTATTTGATGCTGAAGGGCAATTGGATGAAGCTCAATTGCGCAGTCTTTTTCCATCAGACCAAACCACACGCATAGAAAAATTTCGTTTTGAATGGGTGGGGAAGCAAGAATCCAAGAACCGCGCATTTTCATCAAGCCTGAGCACGCTTGTGTCAGATGTTGACCGCAGTGTAGATTTTGAGAAAACCAGAAATCTTTTCATTGAAGGGGATAACCTTGAGGTCATGAAACTTCTTCAGGGTAGCTACATTGAGCAGGTCAAGTGTATCTATATTGATCCACCCTACAATACTGGTAGTGATTTTATTTACCTTGACAATTTCGTTGAAGATAAAAAGGCCTATTGGCAAAAAACTGGTACGGTTAAGGAAGGAGTTAAATTAGTTGCATTATCAGAAACCAATGGCAGGAAACACTCTCAATGGCTCAACATGATGCAATCACGTCTTTATGCTGCAAGAAACCTCTTACGTCAAGATGGGGCTATCATTACTCATATTGACGAGAATGAGGGACATCGATTGAGAATGTTGCTTGAGGAGGTATTTGGAGATGCGAATTTTATAGGAGAAATTATCTGGGATAAAAGAAATCCTAAAGGAGATAGTGGAGCAGTTTCCTATCAGCATGAATCGGTTCTGATCTTTGCAAAAGATATTCAGCAATTTAGAGAGAAAAACGAGTTAACAGTTCCCAAGAAAAATGCTGCCATGATGTTAAAAAAAGCATCTCATTATTTTTCTTTGGTTGGTAAAAAAATCACCAGTCCCCAGATGGCAGAGGCCCTATCTATCCTTGGAATTGAAGCGACAGATGAACATCAAGAAATATATACTCTTGAGGATGCAAATCGTGATTATCAAAAGTGGTTGAAAGATCAAGGTCAGAGCATCTCTGGGGGTGAAGCGGCCTATAAGTTTATTGACGATCAAGGTAAGGTATACAGATCTGTATCTATGGCGTGGCCCAATAGTCAACCCGCTCCTAAGGATTACTTAATTCCCCTGATACATCCAGTCGTTGGGAAGCCATGTCCTGTTCCATCAAAAGGTTGGAGGAATCCACCTCAAACTATGAAGAAACTTTTAGAAGATGGCCGAATTGTGTTTGGAAATGACGAGACAACTCAACCCCAACGAAAGTATCTTCTTGAGGAGAACATGATGGAGAATTTACCATCGCTATTGTACTACGGAACTAGTGATGAAGCTAAGCTCAAAAAAATGGGAATTCACTTTGACCATCCGAAGCCAGTTGAAGTGGCCAAAAGGCTCATGATGGGGTTTCTTGATCACGGTGATGTGGTGATGGATTTTTTTGCTGGTTCTGGTACGACCGGGCATGCAATTATGGAGTTGAATTCCGAACATCATAAAGATGTTCAGTTTATCTTGATTCAAATTCCAGAAATCATCAATAGTCATCATGGTGCTTTCAAAGCGGGTTACAAGAAAGTTTCAGATTTATGTATTGATCGCTTGAAAAAGGCTGGGAAAAATTTTCTTAAACAATCTTCAATTTTTCTTGATGTCGGATTTCGGGTCTATCATCTGACAGAAAGTTATTTCCCTGAAAATAAGTTCAAATCTAATCCATCCAAGTCTCAACAAGACAATAGAAGTGATTTTAAGAAGTACCTTGAATCTATGAGTCAGATTATACGTTTTGATGATGATATATTCTTGGATGTCATCACTGAGATTTCGCTGAAAAATGGCTATGGATTGTTTTATACTCTGAGCAGACTGGATGAGAGTTTTGCACATAATTCGGTCTATCAATTGACAGGCAATGGTAAAGACACATTGCTATGTTTGGATATTAATTTGAAAGAAGAAACCGTCAATAATTTAGTTGATCATCATAGAGATTACCAATTAATTCTCTCAGCAGATGGCCTTGGAACTACTGAAAATTGGATACTTCGCAGGACTTTTGGCGACTGTTTAGCCGTCGTGTAAAATGCTCTATATTATCAAATACTACGGAGTAATGTTACCAAAGAAACCTCTGCAGATTGCCACTCATCAATAGCGAGTTCATTTCAGACAAAGCTAACAAGAGGCACTATGCTATAGGTTCTTGGGCAGGCACGGCATATTGACCAATATGGAACGTATCCTCCTACATCATGCTCAATAAGATCCAGGCCATAATGTTGTATTTGAAACTGTAGATATGCGAAGAAAACAACTTTTCTCGTTCATTGCACATGTTTGGAATACTATTTGAAATGGCACCGTTCGCAAAACCTCTCTGTCAATTCCCCAAAATACGTCACAGGTACGTCAGTACAATATTTTTGCTGAAACGCAGAGGTTTTGCAAAAGCCTCAGCGGAAGTCTGTTACCATAATTCTGGGGCTTCCGCTTTTTTGTGAAAAAAGTCGTGATTTTGCGTATCTGGGGCTTAGATCAAGTCTGCCCACATGGAAGTAGATCGCATCAACAAATCGTTCTTTATTGCGGAATCGGATTTTAACGATTTTGATCCGACTATACGCAAGATTCGTAGATTTTTGAGAGAAATTTCGAAATAATTGACTCGAAAATGTGATCCATTGCAAACTTGCGTATAGCGAAAACGATACTGAATTCCTTCAACCTCCATATCACCACCTCTTTGGTCTCGTCACTGCGATCAATATAGTTAAACATGAACGTATGATCTCCCAGCATCGCTCCAATGATATGGGTCTACTAATACTGTCTATCGACAAAACTTTTGTCGATAGACATCTGATCAGAAAAGAGTCTCAAATTAGCATTTTCAGTAGAAATTGGTATTGAGTTGAGAGATATCAAGAACAGGTTTCTAAAAATATCTTGAATGAGCGTAACAATGCGGATCAGTTTTTCGTAACGAGCACATACGCTTGTAGTGCGATACTGTAACGCTAAACTTATTGGGTAAATGTTAAGACTTTTGTCAGTGATTTACTTGTGTGCTTGTCTCGTCGGATTACCAGCCCAATCTCAATCACTAAATGGAGATTCAGGGGATATCGCCAAGAGTCTTGTTGAGGAAAACCATAATGAATTTCAACCCAATATCGGGCCATCTCTGACTATTACAAAAACTACGAAAAAGATTCAAATTGACGGGCAACTAGATGATGACGGATGGGATAAAGTAGTTCCTGTAAATAATTTTACAGAATTTTTTCCCAATGATATGGACAGACCTCCAGTCGAGTTAATGGGGATGATGACTTATGATGAAGATTATCTTTATGTGGGAGTCATTGTTATAGATGATCCGAGTACCATTCGTGCGAACATCAGTGATCGTGATGAGATTTGGCAGGATGATTATGCAGGAGTGGTCCTTGATCCAAATCGTGACGGCCAGGGCATGTATTTTATCGCATCAAACCCGCTCGGCATACAAGCTGATTCATTTATTTCACCAAATCAAGAAGATGATGGGTTTAATATATTATTTTGGTCCGCAGGTCAGATTACTTTGAATGGTTATCAGATTGAGATGGCAATTCCATTTAAGAGCCTGCGATTTCCCAATGCAGAGTCTCAGACATGGGGAGCCACATTCTGGGTCACGCGGCCACGAGAAAGTAGAAGCCAATATTCATGGGCAGCCGTTAGCCAGGATGATCCATGTATGAGTTGTCAACTCGGTGAGATTAGCGGAATTCATGGTGTGAAGGCTGGGCGCAATCTTGAAATTCTCCCATCGCTGACCGGTGGCGGAGCAGGTGCCCTCCGAGATAATGACCTGCCAAATTCTGGTTTCATAAACAAGCGTATGACAATTGAACCATCACTGAATCTCAAGTATGGAATTACATCAGAGATTACTGCAGATCTGACTGTGAATCCAGATTTCAGCCAAATTGAATCAGATGAGGCACAGATTGATGTGAACTCTACATTTGCACTATTTTTTGATGAGCGACGTCCGTTTTTTCAGGAAGGGTCAGGATTATTCAGTACTGAGATACAGACGGTCTACACCCGATCCATTAATGATCCGATCGGAGCGTCCAAGTTGACTGGGAGATTTGGGTCTGTGGATGTGGCATATATTGGGGCACGAGATAATAATTCTCCACTTCTGCTACCTTTTGAGGAAGAGAGTCGTTTATTGGAGGGTGGACGAAGTATTTCAAATATTTTGCGAGTGAGGCACAGCTTCAATAATGATTCATTCGTTGGTGCACTCGTCACGGATCGTCGACTAGATGAGGGTGGTTCAGGGTCAACGGTCAGCATAGATGCAGCTGCAAGGTTTTTACAAAAATATACCCTCAGTGGACAGTTCGTGTATAGCTCTCATGTTGAGCCGACAGACGAAGAGTTGAATGAGGATCTGGGAGACATCACATTTGGTAAGGATATGCATACGGGAGCACTTGACGGGGAATCCTATAGCGGATACGCAACAAGCATTGAGTTTGACCGCGATGCGCGCCACTGGTCATTTGAGGGAGGGTATGAAGCCATAAGTCCTACATTTCGTGCTGATAATGGGTTTGTTCGCCAGAATAATCGTCAGAGAGTTTATCTTTGGCAGGGGGTAACGATTTACCCAGAAAAGGTTCTATCACTTGTAGAGCGGACCAGACCCAATCTATTGGTAGGCACTAGTTGGAATTTTGATGCTCTTCAGAAAAGTTTATTTCTTCGGCCATCTATCTCTTTCCAGTTTAAGGCACAAACGAATATGCAAATTAACTGGTGGTACAGAGAAGAAAATTTTGCGGGTATCCAGTTTGACGGCATGACGAGTATGAACGGATTCGTTTCCGCTAATTTTAGCAAAAAAGTCAATCTGGGGGCCAATGTAAGTGTGGGGGAATCCATCGCTCGATTCCTTGACGAGCCAGAAATTGGCAATAGCTTAGATTTTAATATCTGGGGGCTAGTACGTCCGACACAACGCATGACTATACGCCCACAGTTCTCCTATTCCAAACTAACAGACAAACAGACAGGTGAAAACTTTTTCAAAGGATACATTGTGCGCACTCGGGTGAAGTATCAGTTTACTCGCCATTTTTTCATGCGTACAGTGGTTCAATACAGTGATTTTACCAAGTCACTTGAAGTGGATCCGTTATTAACCTACAAAGTCAACGCATTTACGGCTCTCCATGTAGGCTCAACTCATAATCTAGATCAGTACACTCGAGCAGACGGACAGAACAAATATTTCCGACAGAGTAGCCGTCAGATCTTTTTCAAGGTTCAGTATCTTTTCAGAACATAGTTGCTGTGTGTTGCTGATTTTTGTGGTGCAGATAAAGACAAGCAGCGAGTAACTAATCAGAAACACACAATTGGCCTTGAATTTTCCATCAGGACTATCGGGTGTTGATGTAAATATATTCAATTCAATCCTCCTGAAATAAATGCACGATTTCAATAATCATCAAAATCAACATTATGCCTCGTCGTGTAATGAAATGATCAAAAATCATCTTCGATTGAATGACATCAAAGATGCGATGTTAGGAGAAGTATTTGTCCATTATTGGTTAGGCCAGAAGTATGGAGACACATGTTCTAATTGTATGGAAGTTCGGAACAAATGGTTAACAAAGTAATACGACACTTCTAATTCAACTCACTAATCAAAAATTGATACATGGAACTTCAGATTCTTAAGATTGAAGAATACGGAAAAAAAATCACTCTCAGTGATCAATCAATATGGGCAGTCTTCTATCATGATTTGCCTAAATTACTGGACTGGGCACCAACTCATAAGGTAATCGTGAGGGACAGAGACGATATGGAACCTAGGAATATTTATACGAGAACCATATTCCCTTACACAACAATCATAGAGCATGTTGATTCTGGTGATATGATTGGTGCCAAACCATATACTCGTCGGTCTTGAATGTGATTGATCATTATCAGTGCAAGATTATGATCAAAGAAAAAAAGTTGGAAACGGCAGACTCACTGTGGGCCGAGCTGAGTTCTCTGCAACAAAAAACTAAGGATGATAAGAAGATAATTTATCGTGGACAGGGTAATGCTCAATGGGATCTTATCCCGACAATTCTACGCCCAAAGTCAATTGCAATGCTTAGAAAATTGATTACCGATCGTTTGCATTCGGAAGACTTAGCTTGGGCAGAATTTTCAATGTTGCGAGATTTCATCTATTCTTGTGATGAAACTGGAAGTGTCGTTCCTAATGATTCGGTGGGATTTCGCGAACGAAATTTACTTGATCATAACTTTCAAAAGTATCTGCAAGATCTTACTCAATGGCCAGCTGAAGAATTAATTGACGCTATGGCTTTCGCGCAACTTCATGGACTCCCAACCCGACTCCTTGACTGCACGACAAATCCCTTCATAGCGGCTTATTTTGCAACGAATCACGCATTGTCACAGACTGATTGGCAAACTGGTCAAGAACTATCTATTTTTGTATTTGACACAGGGGCCTTTCATGACACTTTTCATGACCCAGTGAGATTTCTGCGTGTGAGTGGATCTGTTTCAATAAATGTAGTCGCACAGTATGGAGTTTTTACAGTCCATCCGGTTCATGGTAACGTAGGTGAACATGTCATCATTAACAGCCTTGAAGAGTATCTCCCCGCAGATCAGTCAATTCTCAAATTAACGATACCTGTCTCTGAGTGTATCAAACTCTATCAACTTTGCAGACAATTTGGCTTCAATGCCGCTCGGTTGTTTCCCAATGCGGATGGCGCTACTAGATATGTCATTGAAAATCAATCATATGTTCTGGCCAGTATAGCACACCGATAACTCAATACAACAGGGTGGATTCTATCGGTTTCTTGTAGATAATCATTACCGCAGAGGAATAGTATCATTTAAATCTTCCGCTCTGCTTTCAATAGTTTAGTTATCTTTTATTTTTCATTCATCCGTTGGGCTTTAGCATTAGTTTATGGGTGGGAAAATGCCTGAAACATGCCGTTAAAATGTTGCTGAACACATTTAGCCTTGATGACATCTCTCATGTCGGATTTTTCTATACCTGTAGAACAGAATTAATTTGACCGTCCAAATGATTCAAGATGCCCCGTGTAGCAAGGTTGTAGGCTTCTGATAATTGTGATTGAAAGACGATGACTTGTTTAATGGGTTAATCTTGTCAGATTCGAATGGTCGTTTATCATGGGATCCACTCAGTATCAACTGAAGAGTCTGATGGTCGGTAAATTATACATTGAACGCAAATTTTGAATTATGAGTATGTATGCACTTCAAGAAAATTAAAATTCTTTTCGAAACTCTTAGGACGATTCCTGCCCATTTGGAGTGGTGGGGAGAACTGATTTACGCTTTCGCCTCGTCAGTTTTGGCAATCCTGCATTTCTTATCACCCTGCTGATATAGGAAGGGGAGGCGGTGCGTCCCTCAATTTCAAGCATATCCCGAATGGCATAAATTGAGGCTTGATGAGTGGTACGTAAATCTATAATACGATCCTGTAATGAATCCTCAAATAGATCGTGCTCTGGGACGTAATTAGTGCCTGACAAAAAACCCCTACTTTGGGGTGTCACAATTTTTTGCGGGGGCTTAATATACGAAATTATTTATTAACTGCTAGGCAGACTCTCCGATTTTAGTCTCAAAAATTTTGATCTATTTCACCGATCTGTACACCTCACCTATATTTGATCCAAATTCAGTGCGCAGAGCATCAATTTGGGTTGAAATCTTTGCCGCACGGACGCACCTTTTCCACCTCCAATGGTGGAGTATTTTTTTTGTGACTCAGACTTTTACGCCGCTTGGCGAAACGTCTCTCGGTGTCGGGCCATTAACACCTTCCCGATTCGGCACAAATTCGTGGTGACCACACTTGCACCGATGCTTCGCGCAAACCCCGCCTGACCTCCTTTGGTACGAATGCGTGCACCACCATGCTGAAGTTGATGCAGGACTCAATCTGCGCATGTTGCCGACGTTTTCGCCGAAACTCTTCCGCCGATTCTCGTTCGCGCTCTATCTTGTTCTTATAGCCCTTTTTGGGAAGAATGACCTCTATATCCAGAGCGCTTAATGCCTCAAAATTCTGAGGCGACCAAAATCCGCGATCAAAACTCATGGATCCAAGGTTTTCAAACTCTGTCCTATACTTGGTGGCGATCTCAATGGTCATATCTACATCTGATTGCGTCCATATGATCTCCCATCCCAGAATCAAGCCATGTTGACATTGGGTGATCGCGACGGGAACCCCCAATTCTACCTGATTGGGCATGGCCTTGCCCTTGACAATCCAACGCGTATGCTCGGCGATAATAACTTCTCTGCATTGGGAATCTTTTCCCCCTCTATCACATGAACCAAATCTACCAACCGATTGAACTGCTCAATCGCCTTTTCTAATGGCGCAATCCGACTTGAACTTGGGTCAAGTTCCTTGATCTTATCCAAGACCAGTCTACACTTCTGAATCCGATAGTAACAATCAAGGCTAAGACCAGATCTGGATTCGTCTCACGCTTTTTGGTGGTGTTGATCTCCAAATAGGCATTGTTAACCGTAATGATCAAATGCTTTAACTGACGCCAACCTGCAATGTCGTACGCCCCCAAATTGAAGGCCTCCCAGGCCCTTGAAGCAAGCTGCATGGCCAGAATGATTGAATCGCGTAATAACCGCACATCGTGGGGCGTCTCAACATGAGTTTCCACCACATACGAATCCGTCCGCGAGCATCGGACGCAACTCCAAAGACCTCTAACCCATGATCCACAATCATCCGATTGAGGGTGGACCAAATGTCATCGGTGATCAGACTCACATTGTTGATGATCGTCTGCGCACGATACAAGGACTCACGGTTGAATTCAGTGGCATCATGTTGTAACAAGATGCGAATATCGCTGTGTTTATTGGCCAGTTCTGTTAATCGGTCAAAGTCGCAATCCAATCCGTACTTCAATATCGCGAGTACGAAGATGCGCCAGTAATTTAGCCCAGGTCGACCCACGCTCTGATCCGTGCCCTCTCCAATTACCTTCTGGAGGTAGGTTACAATCTGATCCCGAAGATCACAATTCATCCAGATGGACTGCAAGGCTAAGATCATTCGGGGAATATCGTCTCTGGAATTAGGATCTACGAAAAGATCCTCAATGGAGTTCATCCCCAGTGTCGGTTCAGTGTCAAATTGTGCGCGCATGGTCAATGATGTGATTAAATGAACGGTGAAGATTTTTCACATCTTGATCAATTCAGAAAGAAAAACCCCAGAAAAGTCCTATAAATACAGTGATATCCACCGCCACAGGAAAAGTTTCGAATTTTTCATCAAAATCTTCAACGCCTAAAATAACCGCAAAATGAACAAGCAAACTACCGGTAAGTACTTGTAAAATATAGCCCTTGCGATCCTATGCTAACCCAGAATTAGAGTTTATTGTCAGGCACTAATTAGCCTGGATTTCCATCACAGGTTTCTTATCTGACATTTTGCGAAGTAGGGAGAGCGTGTAAGGATAAGTAAATTTGTCATTGATCGTGCAGTTTCTTTACGATTTATGTTGATTTTTGAACTCTCTCTGTGTAGGTGCGCTGGATATGTTGTTTGAGCAGATCAGGGGGAGACCTTGATCTAAAAGGGGTTAATCAACCGTTGGATAGGTCTGTTCACCTGTCTGTGAATCAATCAAAACCAGAGGCGGAGTGTGTGCTCTAAGTTAAAAGGCGTCATGGGTTAGTCTTGGCGGGTCAACGTTAGGGTTTTCGGATAAATAGCGGTCATAAGTCACATTATTTAGTATATCAGTGTACATTATATCACAAGTCAGTGTAATTATTACAATTCCTTAAAATCGGAATAAAAGATCTATAAATGGCATAATTACGCGATTATTGAGCAGAATAGGGACTTTTTGATATTTAGTTTGGATACTTGTACACTTATCCACTATATATTATGACAAAGAATCCCGACTTCTTCCTAAAACCCCAAACCAAGTCACAACGAAAATATGAAGTGCTCCGTGCCTTCCATGTTGAGGATGTCCCCGGACGGCAAGTTGCCGAACAGTTTGGAATTTCCTACGGCTATCTTAGAAATCTTTGCCTTGAGTTTTCACAAAATCCAGAGATGGCACTGTTTGATTCAACGCCCACTGAACAGCCCTTACCTGCAGATTCTCTCAAGGCCCGGATTATTGCTCTACGGACGACCCATCAGGTGTCTATTTATGATATTCGAGATCTCCTCAAAGCGAGGGACTCACGGCCTCACCCTCCTATATTGACCAAGTGATCCGTAAAGCAAACCTTCCCAGACTCGCCATGCGAAAACGGCAGGCTAAGCCGATCGTTGCTCCCGCCGCAGATGTTGGGAAGTTAGATGTATCACCCCAATCTTTTTCAACGTCATTTGGAGGGCTCTTTCTGTTTGTATCCGATTTGGCACAAATGGATATGGATGCCGTGGTTGATCATTTTCCTGGATCCAAGAAGATTCCATGTGGTCATATGATTCGTGCGTTACTAGCCTTGAAGTTGTGGGGCATTGGGCGACCATCTCACATTATGTCTGAGCCCCTTGATCCTGGACTGGCGCTTTTTACTGGACTCAATGCCATTCCCAAAAAATCAACGCTCAGTGAATATACTGCTCTATGCGACCCTCGCCTCACACAGAGCGCAACTCATGGGTGGTTTGACGCAGCGGCTAAACTGGGGACGAATCTGGAAGAGGGAACATCGTTTGATCTAGACTTTCACACCATTCCCTATCATGGAGATAAGGCCGTGTTAGAAAAGCATTATATCAGTAAACGAAGTCGGCGCCAGCTGGGCGTTCTCACGTTCTTGGCCCGAGATGCGAGTGCACGAATCTTTTCGTATGCAGACACCACCGTCAGGATCACTCCCGCGCCATTGAGGACTTCATTGACGATTGGCAAAAGCGCACAGGAACGCTTCCCAAAGAACTGGTCTTTGACAGTGGAGTCACCACGCATGCGCAGCTCTCAAAATTAACCCAACGGGGGATTATGTTTATCACCCTGAGAAAACGATACCCAGGATTAGTTGACCGTGTACGGGCAGAACCTCCAAGCAAGTGGAAAACGGTCAAGCTGACCAACATCGGACGCAAGTATCGCAACCCCCGTGTTTTAGATCAAACCGTTACGATGCGAGAGTATGACGGAAAAATCCGACAGATTGCAGTGCAGGGACTTGGACACGACCGAATGATCTTCCTGATCACCAATCAAATGGAAACCTCTGCAGCAAAACTCATTGACCGATATGCCCGTCGCATGATCATTGAAAATGTGATTAGCGATACCATTGACTTCTTTCACATGGATGCGCTCAGCGCCACAGTTCCAATGAAAATTCATGTGGATGTCCAACTGACTGTCATGCGAGTTTGTTATACCGCATTCTCGCACTCCGAGTCGGACCAGGATGGGAGGCGACTGAAACGCGCACTCTGTTCAGATACCTAGTCCCAAAACGAGCAAGAATCACAATCACTGAAACAGAGATCATTGTGAAACTGGCACGACGAACACATAACCCACTACTCATTAATTGTGATTACGGAAAAACAGAGCAATCAATTCCCTGGCTAAACAACAAAATTCTCAAAATCACGTTCGCTTAAATGTCATCCAATTTTTCGTGATGGAAATGCAGGTTAGGAAAGAGAACCTGCTCTGGATCCTGCCGATAGTTATAGCATAGATTTCGAAAAGATGCGTAGGTAAATCCAAATTTTTTGGCGACCTCAGGCCCAGGTAGTTCATCTACATGGAAGGCACGAAGTGCCTCGTAGATTCGATGTTGTAAATCTTTAGGATGATTGAAAAAGTCCTCTATTGAGCCCATTAACAATAAATAATATCAGATGAGAATAGGATCCACTGTATGAATATCTACTACTCGTTACAAACCCATTTGCAGATACAACACTTAATGTACGAATCACCAAAAAATGTCAAGTCACGTTTGCTGGATAAATTGGTGCATTTAGAGCAGATCATAATATCAGACAGTCTCCTCACAATCATCACATCAGCCAAGATGACGGAATCGTTATTGAGTGACTGCGTCATTAAGCCTCCAATCATATTCGTGATCCAGCGTTCCCTCAAACTCACGCAACTGTTTGGCTAAATCATCGTCTGCGAAATTTTTTAGGTGATTGAGTATCCCTTCCTCAGAGTGACCAAAATCTTCCATGTACCAAAAATATAAGCTGGAAGTCACTCCAAATGATTCATCTAAGAGCTCCACTGCACGTAGATGATTGATATAGTCTCTAGCACATTGATCCAAGAGCCTCTCTAAATTAGATTCGGTAAAAACCTCCGATGCTAAGTTTGGGCAACCAAGGCTTGCACAGTTGACTCCATAATGAATACGATTGTCCTGCCAGATCGGACGTAGGATATCATGTTCTATATTGTCTAATGTTAAATCTACTCCCATAATGGTAGTAGCGGTCTCCTTCCATGGACCCGTGCCAGGATTCTCGCCATGATGGATGTCTAAAATTGACTCAACAGGATAGGCATCTACGATAACGCTCACCGTCAGGGCATTGTACAAATTAATCCAATAAGCCATCTGAGAATCCTTTGAATATTGACGGGGATCCAATTTTTGAAGGTGATTGATATAGTCGGTAAGGCGCTGTCGATCAGAGGGGTTTTCCATTAAAGCGCCGTAATCAAAAAGATGTATTTCTGAGGGATCGTCAGTGATGAGATAAGTATCAACAATAGCCTGCCAATCAGAATGATCAATCGTTATATCATTGGTCGGGTCAGATAAATCCCAGAAATTTGTGTCAATGGGTTGAGCATAACCGACCACGGTGATGATGCAAAGCCCCACCACAGTCACCGCGAATCGCAGGAACTTAGAGACACATTGATGAGAAAACTGAATGAATGTATTCACTTGGATAGAAGAAATCAATAGCCCATTGAGAGAGATCTTCAATGGACTGTTTGAATGATGAGAAATGGGGCAGTTAGATAGTGCCCGTCCAGAAAAGCATCTAACAGCACTGAATCGCCTATTCTGTATGGGTTTATAGATTCAAAATAAACGTTATTTTGTTGCGAAGATTTTGCGGCCATTTTCTAGATTACGCGTTAGAGGTACTAAAAATGGGAGTTTTCAGTATACACCCTGTCATTTGTTACCTTGAATTCACACATCTTCGTAAATCTTCAAGCGAAATGATCGGCGATAAATGTCATATAGAATAGGAACTTCAAAGAAAATTTTCTATTTCTGGACGGACACTAGATACGCTTAGAGTCCACCGCCGAAGCCACCGCCTAATCCAACGCTAAGACCAAATCCGAATACCGTAGATTTAGCCGTGTTTCTTCCGCCGATGACACTTCCGAAAAGTGCATGTGCACTCACACTTTTAAAGACATCGGCAAACAGCTGACCAGCAACAATTTGAGAATCCTCTTCAAGCCCTGGGAACCGACTTGGAGAAAAGCCTTCACCACCAATATCTATTCCTGAAGTTGCATTTGTTAGGCGATAATTAGCTCCGAGTCTGAACCGATTGCCCAAAGGCACAAACACCCATACATTTGCAAACAGTTCGGAGGGAATATCAATCTCATCCCCTTCAACTGCGCCAACAGCTGAGGCATTGACGGTTGTGGATCCTCTCTGACGAAATCCAACCTCAGCAGATCCTCCAATGCGGTTAAAGAATTTTCCTGCAATGAGAGACCATTCTAATGAATTTCCGCCATCGCCAAGTGAATTGATATACCCCGTATCATAGCCGCCCGAAATCGTTGCACTAAAGCGCACTGCGATACTTGGCAGGTTGTTTTCAACTAATTCATCAACAAACCGCCATGTAACTGATAGTTCAGTATCATAGAGTCCACTATAATTCTCTTGACCACCTGATGGACCAACCGCCCCGTCTACATAACTCTGCGCCCAGGCGGTCTGTAGATCTAAGCCAACCGCATCACTTAACGCATAGTTCGCATGGATCCATATCGTATTCTGACCAAGACTTGCATCAGTGGCAGCGAGTGGTCCTTTCACAGTTTCAGTCCCCCGAAAGAATTCCGTCGCATTCTGGTTAAAATAGGAAACACTGACACTGCCAGTGCGAGGCTCAGCGATCCATGGAGTCCCCTGAGACAAGGCCTGATGGGTGGGATTTGCCAGCAAGGTCAATAGAAAAGCACAGAACAGGCTTAACCAAGGCCCCCAATTGCCTCCTCTGATTAGATTGCTAATTTTCATCAATGACCTCGTTTTGAATGCCACGAACAGGAGTTTGTAATTTGTAACGGCGCGTCAGAAAATAATGGACGACCTCCAGACGAATGCCGCAATCTTTAACCTCTGGGCCACACAGTGACTTGACGACTTCATCATCAGAAGATCCAGTTTCTTCTTCTGCGTAAACAGCCTCCAAACTTGCAGCAAGACTCATAGCACGATCACGGTCTAATTCAGATTTTTGGATCGGACATCCTTTGCAAGCTAAAACTTTGAAAGTGAGAGATTTTCCCTGCGCATAAGCTTTGCGGGGGCTGATTTGCCCAGGACCAGTGCCGATTGAACCTGATGGTGCAAACCCGAAAAGAACCAACACCACAGCGAGTAACAAAATAGAACGAATCATAAAACCAAGTAGATTATGTGAATGATACCAAAATATAAGAAAATTGTAATTAATAAACTAATGCCTTGATGAATCTCAGGGCTATTGCTCTATGGAATGCGTTCTACGACGTTGCCAAAAGAAAAATGCTGCAGCAGGAAACCCTGATAGTACAAAAGACAGATCTATCAGTGATTGTTGCCAGTCTAGAACGCCCCTGACGATGATCAAGGTCAGTAGCAGTGCCAAATAGAGAGCAGGTAATACTGGATAGCCAGGCACTCTAAATATCTTATTATCCTCTCCGATTCTACGATGCCTGAGCACAAATAATGCGGCTGTATTAGTTGCATAAAAAATGAGGATTGCAAAGACCATTCCCGTCGCAATCGTCTCAAAAGATCCTCGGGCTAGCAGGATGACAGCGCCCCAGCCGCACTGTAATAGGATAGCGCGGGAAGGAGTTCTAAACCTAGGATGGACATGGTTGAGCCAACGAAAAAATATTCCATTCTTCGCCATCGCATAGTAGACACGTGGAGCGGCAATGACAGTTCCATTGATGCTTCCCGTAGCCGAAATCATTACCAGAATCGCAAATGCACCTGCCCCAATAGGGCCTAAGAGGGCAGTTGCAAGATCTACACCAACTCGATTTGTAGAACGAACACCCTCAAGCCCCAAAATACCATGATAGACCACGTTTGTCGTCATGTAAATGATGAACACAACCACAAATGCAAACAACATTGCGCGCGGAATTGCGTGATTTGGGTTTTTCATCTCCCCAGCGGCATATCCAAGTCGTTCCCATCCAACCAGCGTGAATAAAATCAATAGCATTGTATCAGCAATACTACCCGTGAAGCCAAGCCTACTCTGACTCACAGCCGTATCTGATAAGTTGTTTACTTGACCTGGCAAAGCGATGAGTCCAACGATGACCAAAAGAAGTAACCCTCCAACCTTAGCAACAGTAGAAAAATTCTGATAGATTTTTGCACGCTGAACGCCTGAGTAATTTAAGAAACAGATCGCTCCGATAATACAGAGTGCTAGGACGATTTCCTGCCAAGGAAATAAATCATAGAAAAACTCAAAATAAGCAACCGTCACAATAGAGAGTCCAGCCAATGGGCTAGAGCGGATAATAAAGATCTGCGCCCAGCCAAAGATGAATCCAGCCAGTGGTCCAAAGGCGCGATGAATATACACATACTCTCCACCAGTCTCAGGCAAGCGCGTTCCAAGCTCGGCATAAATAAGGTAGCCAATCAGGGCAATCACACCACATCCTAACCAGAGCCATAGGATCTCGCTGACTGAACCCATGTTCAGTGCAATCTGCTGAGGAACGGCAAAAATACCCGCACCTATTGTAATGCCTATCAAGACGGCAGAGGAGTCCCAAGTTGTTAAAACACGGCGAAGTTTTGGGAGTTGAGAAGACATACGCTAGAATCCAATAGCACGTCCGTCATAGCTGCGTGAGTCCGCCGCACCAAAAAATTGATCACCATCAATCATGATGCAGTGTGCGCGCCCTTGCGATCCTCGAACATCAATCTGATGCCCTTTCACCTGATAGAGAGCTTTAGTGTCAGGCGAGAGGCCCCAAGGTTCAAAACGAGTCACATTCGGGAGCCATTGATGATGAATGCGTGGTGCCTCGACAGCCTGTGCAATATTCATGTCAAAGATGGTGACATTCAAAACGATCTGTAGAACCGTGTTGATGATAGTGCGTCCACCAGGAGAACCGACAACAAGATAGGGTTTACCATCTTTGGATACGATGGTAGGGGTCATGCTACTGAGCATCTGCTTTTGTGGGGCAATGAGGTTAGGTGGGGTACCGATTCTGCCATTAGAGTCTGTGACGCCTGGAATTGCATTGAAGTCCCCCATCTCATTGTTGAGCAGAAAGCCTGTTCCATCTGCGACAATCTGTGACCCATAACTGTGTTCTAGTGTATAGGTTAGCGAAACGGCATTTCCATGGGCATCTACGACAGAGAGGTGAGTGGTTTCCTCGCTTTCTGGAGTGAGATAAATCCGACTTAACCCGTCTGGATCACTTTGAGACGCAGACTCTTCATTGATCGTCGCACGCAATTGGTCTGCATGTTGCTTGCTAATTAGCTGCGTCACTGGCATATCAGGGTTGAATTCAGGATCACCGATATGCTCCGCACGATCTGCAAACGCACGGCGCATTGATTCAGTAAGTAGATGAAGGTAATTTGAAGAGTTGTGCCCTAAGGAATTCAAATCATAGGGTTCAAGGATATTCAACATGGTCACTAATGCAACGCCACCACTGCTCGGAGGGCTCATGGCATAGATGTCATAGCCGCGGAATGTTCCATGAATTGGAGAGACCTCCTCTGCGGTGTAAAGTGTGAGATCTTCCAGAGTCATGAGACCTCCATGAAGAGTCATGAAATCACTTAGGAGTTTAGCAGTTTCGCCCTGATAGAATCCATCATGCCCTTGATCACGGATTCGAGTTAGTGAGGCACCTAAGTCTGGTTGCTTCCACAGTTCGCCTGGCGCATAAACAAATTTTCCATCTTTCAGGAAGGCATGCCGTGTCGCTCTGTAGAGAGTGTCAGATGTTTGCGCGAGTTGATCAAGAAAGGGTTGCATCGCTCGGGTTGAGGGAAAGCCATTAATCGCTAGGGCAATAGCTGGGTCTATCAGATCACTCCACTGAGTGCTGCCCAGGCGTTGATGAGCAAGCCATAAGCCAGCAACGGTTCCTGGAACACCGACAGAGAGAACTCCCTCATGATTAGAGTTGTTTTTGATCATGCCATCTGGCCCCAGAAACATCAATTCGGTAGCAGCCAAAGGTGCCTTCTCACGAAAATTGAATGCGGTCACATAGCCGTCTGCGCCATGGTAAACGAGGAATCCCCCTCCGCCAATATTTCCCGCAGACGGAAGTGTTACCGCAAGCGCAAAGGCCGTTGCGATGCTTGCATCCACTGCATTACCCCCATTTTTGAGAATATCCATGCCCACTTTTGAGGCAAGATGATGACTGGAGACAACCATTCCACTGTCGGCAGTGACTGGAATACGGCCTGACTGTGCCAGAGTAGTGTTGGCCACTACAATGATGACAGTCAAAAGGAGATATAACTTACGAAGCATGGTTAAAATAATCAATTATAATGAGGTTAGAATACTCAGTGGAGTAGATGGTATGATCTTGTCATTTAGCGATAGGATATACTTATGAGATCAACGCTGCGGTTTACCTCAAATCAAATTGAAAGAAATTATCGCAATAATACAGAGGCACGCACCGAAGGAGATTGCCGATAGGACGTCATCTGGTAAGTGGATTCTAAACGTACACTTAGATGTGATCCTAAACGATAATCAGCCCCCATCTGGGAAATTGACATAGAACCAAAAGTCACACCTGCGTAAGGAGTCATCGTTCCATGACCGAGTCTAAATCCATATCCAGCTCTTGATTGTAGCCTTGTTCCACGGTTAATGAATGTGCCTTGCTGATGCCATCGGGTTTCTTCCCAGATTTGCTGTAGATGGCCAGGTGCTTGACCTGTTGTTGAGTTAATCTCAAATCTCGGACCAGTGCGGCCACCTGGTGCATAGCGTACCGATCCACCAATGCCCCATTCACTGACATCGGCCCCATGAAGGGCCAACACATGACCCTGTACTTGAATTTGAAGACCTACAGAGTTCAAATCAAGTCGAGTACCTCCGCCCATCTCAATACCTGCACCAGTGAGGCCATCACCTCCATCTCCGCGAAGTCCTGTTTCAATAAATGGTTCAAGCGTACCAAGGTTGTGAAGGTCCATAGCATAGGCACCTTCAACAGAGACCTGAAAGCGATATACGCCTACATCAAGTTCACGAATCCGGCTGATGTTCTGGTCCAGACTTGACAATCCGCCCCATAAGGCTCCAGATCCTGTGAGAGTAAACCCACTCGGAGCGGTGAAGAGTCGCAGATCAACACCAGCCGCAAAGGCATTCAGAGTAGTGTTGGCCTCTTCAGGGGTGGTTTCGGGATCAGTTACTTCTGCATTCCCAGAGCCAAGGCTAAGCATCGTCCAAACTTTGGAGCCAGAGCCCCAGGCCCAACTAGCATAAGGATTGAAGGTCAATGTATTGAGTTTGTAGAGGCCTTCAGCAGAAGATTGAAGACTCCTGCCAAGATGCTCAAAGTCCACATCACCGAAAAATTGTGAGACGGCCAGCCCAACCAGAAACCGATTTAAAGCCAGATCAACACCAGCGTGAATCCCCGTCAACCCTCCATCATAATCAACTGAGAAATCATTTCCATCTCCAGAGAGCATTCGATAATCTGCATAGGACCATATTGAGATTTTGTCTTTGATGGATGTAGCAAGGCTCATATGCATGAGTTGAGAGGCCAATGAATGCTGTGCTAGGGGGCGATTGGCGTGATGATTCTGGAACCTCATCGCCACATGTGATAGGTTGTCAGTGAACTTATATGAAGCGCGCTGATTTGACTGAAATCGGGCGCTGATTGCACCAACAGAACTAGAAATCATGGCTCTGGTGAGATCGGGCAAGAGCCCCTCATTGACATCCGCAATACGCTGTGTTGATGCATCATCATCTTGAAGTATGATTGTTGCAGTCACGGTTGTGGACAGATGCGTTGCGGTGATGGTGATGACTGCATCTTGCTCTGGGATTGTATTGATCTGTGGAGTCAGGGTAAAACTTCCACGCCCAGACTGTGCTCCTGCTGGAACATCAATCATAAAGCTTTGCACATTTTCGTATCCAACAGATCCATCCTGAGCATCTGAAACTGAAATCTGTAGCATCTGAGGCGTTGCATAGCGAGACGCACCAGTGAGCGAGGCGCTGACCGTCACTTGGGTTGCCCCATCTCCCTCAACAATGAGTTCAGGTGTTGCATTAACCACGAATCCAGTTGGTGGCTCGTCATCATCAACTATAGATAATGCCGTTGTTGCAGTGATGGATTCATCACTGATTGTGATCGTTAATACTTCATCCGTCTCATCTAACAAATTATCGGTAGGAGTTATCTCTATGGTCGTTCGTGTAAGAGACTGTCCAGAGGGGAGAGTCACAGTAGATGGAGCATTGGCTACATACTGAACAGCGTTAGGATTACCACTGTCGGTGATACTCAAATTGTATGGCTTATCTGATGCAAAGCGTGAATCTCCAATCAGAGTTGTTGTCACTGTTACTTCTACATTACCCGAACTCTCAAGGAGTGTAGATTGATTAAGAGAGAGCAAGATTTCACTCGGTGTCGCATCATCATCCACAAGTGTAAGAGTCGCTTCATTGGTAATGAGAGAGTTGGCACTGCCAAAGGTAATGACTTCGTTTTGCTCATCAACCAAGTCATCTTCAATCGTCAATTGAATCAATGTACCTCCAGTTAAGGATTGCGCAGGGATCGTCAGCTCAAAATCTGGAATGGATGTAAAATTGACCGCACTGCTTGCACCAGACCCTTCGGCTGTAATGATTATGGTTTGATCTACACTAAACGTGGTTTCCCCCTGAAGTGTTGCAGTGACATTTACTGACGTCAATCCATTAGATTCAGAAATTGAATTAGGGTTGACTGAAAGTCGCGCTGCATTAGGTAGAGGATCGTCATTGATGAGGGTAATTTCAACAGGGTCTGACACTAGTTTACTGGTGCTCTGAATTGAGATGACGCCATCAGGTTGATGAAACGTATTGTCTTGAGGTGTGAGCTGAAAATCAATGCTACCTGTTGATGTTCTTGGCGGTATCCTCAGAACAAGGTCTGTAACTGGAAGGAATGTGACAGCATTGGGATCATTGTTCCCAGTGACAGTCAGCGGTAGTTCTACAGCTGATGAGAATTGAGAAGGGCCATTGATCATTGCTTTGACTGTGACCTTTGTGGATCCAGCATTTTCTTGAATGGAGGAGGGGGTCACAGACAATGTGATTTGTTGCGGATTCTCATCATCATTAGAGAGATGAATAGATACGCTCCCTGCAATAGATGGATCAGTGCTGGAGACTACAAGAATTTCATCTGATTCAAATTCTCGGTCATCAATTGGAGTGACTGTAAAGGATATAGTTGACTCAATGACTCCTGCTTCAAATTGCAAATCTATATCAGATATGGGTTCAAAGTCAACTGCATTGGGACCAGCCGACCCTTTAATTGACAGCGCAAACGTTTGATCTTCGGTGAACGCAACGCGATTATCAATTCTCCCAGTGATCGTTATCGTTTGTGGACCAAGATCTTCAAAAATGGTTTTAGGCGTTGCAGTTAGAATGACCTGCCCTGACTCATCATCGTCTTGAATAATCACGGTTGCGTCACTTACTACATCAGGATGATTACTTGATATGGTGACCGTTTCATTAATTTCGTCATTAAGATCATCTTCAGGCGTGAGAATAAAGGTGACACTACTGCTGGGTTGTCCAGCGGTCATCGTAAGATTCAAATCTGAGACACTTGTAAAATCAACGGCATCTTCAAGTCCAGATCCTGTCACTGTAAGAGGAATGACTAGGTCTTGTGTGGATGTTTGAGCATCACCAAATGATCCCGTGACAGTAATGATCGTTGCGCCATCACGTTCAGAAATAATACTCGGCTCAGATCTGAGAAAAATACTCAACCTCATCACATCATCGTTATCAAATAATTCAATTAGAGCGCTACTAGTGATTAATGGATCACGGCCAGAGATTGTAATCTGTTCATGATCAGTGTCGACTTCATCGTCAGTGGGTGTGATCACCAAAGTTTCAGTTACAGTAGATTCACCAGGACCAAATACTATTGTAAAGTTTGAGACTGAGGAGTATTTGACGGCATTAGAATTACCAGATCCTGTCACATCTATCACAAATGATGTTGATTCAGAAAAGGTTGAAGAAGAGCCCAAAGATGCAGTGACGGTTATGCTGGTTGCTCCATCACCTTCATTCAGGGTGGATGGGGAAGTGGATAAGCTGATATTACTGGGTGGAGCATCATTATCTACGAGTTGAATCGTTGTGGAATTGCTCACTAAATCGCTGGTACTCGAAATAGTGATTGTCTCGTTATCTTCATCTTCAGAATCATCAATGGGATGTATAAAAAAAGTAGAACTTCCGGTTGATTCTCTTGGACGGATAAGTAAGATTGAGAAAGGGAGCGATCTAAAATCTACGGATGATGTATTTCCAGAGCCTGCAACAGTCAACGGAATCACTACGCCCTCTGGAAAGACCACATCGCTACTCAACGTACCCGTTACTGTGATCGCAGTAGCTCCAGCACCTTCGTTGATAGAGGATGGATTGACGCTTAGTTCAATAGACGGTGTTACATCGTCATCAACGACATTAATGATACCTGGTCCGGTGATCAAAGGTGAGCGACTATTGATGGTTATGATTTCGTTCTCTTCGTCAATTAGATTGTTGACAGGTGTGATTGTAAATGACATCTCTGACGAAGTGAGGCTTTCAGCAGGAAGTACAATATCAAAACTCTGCGCGGCTTGAAAACTAACAACTCCCTCCTTATTTGTGCCAGTAGCTGTTAAGGTGATGACTTGATCGGTAGCATATGTGTTTCGCAAGGGTCCTAGAACAATTTGCAAAGAGACCTTTACTTCCTGAGCCCCCAAGTCTTCATAGACGGCATTGGTGTTCAGGACAATATTGATTCCGCGGGGTGCAGGGTCGTCATCACGTAGGGGAAGTGTCAATGATTTATTGAGTACATTGGCTTGGGTGGTTGTCACCGTTAATGTTTCATCAGTCTCATCGACATTATCATCGGTTGGAGTTACTGTGAAAGTCCCAGTCCCTGATTGTTGTTCTGCTGAAATTTGAATGGTAAAATCAGGAATCTCTGCAAAGTCTACGGAGGTAGGTGCTAAGGTTCCGCTTACAGAGATGGGGATTGACTGGGATTGACCATAGGTGGTTCGGCCTTCAACGGATGCAGTAATCGTAACGACTTGGCTACCTTCGTTTTCATAGACAGCCACTGGATTAGTATTTAGGGTGATTCCCCGAGGTGCTGGGTCATCGTCCATTAGGCTAATGGTTGCCGATCCAGATACCATGTCACTTGTGCTGGTGATGGTGATCATTTCATCAATCTCATCAACGATATCGTTTACAGGCGTCAGGCGAAACGTTGCGGAGCCGCTGCGTTCATTTGCGTTGACGGTGATTGTGAAATTTGAAACGGGTTCAAAGTCAACCGCTGATGCATCGCCTGATCCACGGACGGTGACGGTCATGGTTTGATCAGCGGCAAGCGTAGATTCTCCAGAGAGAAGTCGAATAGTGACGGTGAAGTCGTCTGGTGGATCACTTTCAAATAATAGTTTTTTATCCACAAAAATTTCAAATGGTTGTCGTAGATCTAACTCATCACCGGTTCTTGATGTGTTGGTGTAAGTGTCAGCGGGCAGATGACGGGTAACGGTTACAAGGCTATCGTTTAACATAACAACTTCAATTCCATATACTGGATTGATCACGAAAACTCGTAGACTCAGTATAGAAAATAAAATAAGGGTACGGCCTACATTGGAGTGCTTAAAAATTTGTTCAATCATGACAGTCAAATTTTATATTCGATAGTAGTGATCTGCATTCTGAGTTGTGTAGTGCTGATAATACTCACGGCAGAATGATGTAATGTGATCTAAAAGTGGTAAGGATGTCATCCAATGGCCATAGGAGGATGGAGTTTGGTCGCTGAGCGGGGGCTAAGCAATCGGTATTATAACCAAATTAAGCCACAATGTTTGTGATCAGTTCCAATTATAGATGTGTTCGCACTTGACAATGATGGGGTTTATTATTCTAAGGTTTTCCACGGGCGCTCGGATAAATTCATCGGCAAAACAGATCCTGTGGAGATATGACGCATAATTTGTTTAGCATGAAAGCGACCATTTTCAATAAACCATCGGCTGGTGCGTAATCCTCCGCATACGGTGCCAGCCATGTAGAGGCCAGCACGATTAGTTTCAAAGGTTTCGGGATCATGGACTGGGGTCATAAATGAGTCGTCCTGATATTTAATGCCTAATGTATTGAGAAGATGATAGTCTGGGCGATAGCCGGTCATAGCGATCACAAAGTCATTAGAAATAGAAAACGTCCCGTTAGGCCCATTGAGGTTTAAGCGGTGATCTTCAATAGAGTTTACGACGGTATCAAAATATATATCTATACTGCCTTCGGTGATCCTATTTTCGATATCAGGTTTTATCCAGTATTTGATCTTATTTGACAGAGAGCTTCCGCGATGGATCATGGTAACGGTGGCCCCGTAATGATAGCATTCTAGTGCAGCTTTGGCCGCGGAATTTTTTGCACCGATGATGGCGACGTTTTGCCCAGCATAGGCGTAGGGTTCTCGGTAGTAATGTGTTACTTTTGGGAGATCTTCACCTGGAATATTGAGGTAGTTTGGAATATCAAAAAAACCTGTAGCGACAATCACCTTTCGGCAGAGATGTGTGCCTTTACTGGTGATAACCTCAAAGTGGTTATCAACCCCGTCAACGTGTTTGACCTGCTCATAGAATCGTAGGTCAAGGCATTCAACAACGGCAACTCTTTGATAGTACTTGAGTGCTTCGGGTCGAGTTGGCTTTGCATTCAAGGTGGGGAAGGGATGCCCCCCAATCTCAAGGAGTTCTGCGGTAGAGAAGAATTCCATATGAGTTGGGTATCCAACCAGAGAATTCACAAGCGTGCCTTTATCAATGATTGTAGCGCTCAGGTTATTGCGCGCGGCTTCAATACCACAGGCTAAGCCAACAGGTCCGGCGCCGATAATGATAATATCCTGCATCTCAGCGCTCATGTTATACTATGAGTTGGTGGCTATTTTTCTGAGTTCTTGAAAAAACTCTTTCAGCAAATTCTCTGCCTGATCTGCTTCAACTCCGCTGACCACTGCGACGTGATGATTTAATCGGGGGTCTTGGGGAATGTGATATAAAGAGGTAACACTTCCTGCCTTAGAATCTAGCGCTCCAAAGCATAGCCGATCAAGGCGTGCATTGACGATAGCACCCGCACACATTGGGCATGGTTCAAGCGTCACATACATCGTACAGCCGGTCAAGTACTTAGATTGAAGGGTTTCACAAGCAGCAGTAATGGCAATCATTTCTGCATGAGCTGTGGGGTCTAAGAAAGATTCTACAAGGTTATGTCCTCGTCCGATGATATGACCATCTTTTACAATAACCGCACCAACAGGCACTTCGCCTTTATCCTTTGCTTGTTCTGCTTGTTGCAGAGCGGATCGCATAAATCGCCGATCTGGTTCAAGCAGTCGGGATAATGACATACTTTCGTCAAGTGTGGCGAGACGCGATGAATCGCAGGATCAATCCAACGCCGATCAAGATAATCAAGATTGGGACGGCTGTTTTGGCAACTCCGACAATGAGACCAAGAATGACATCAAGCAGTAAAATCACAGCAATGGCTGCGGTTGCAACGACAATCCAATTAAGAATCTGATTAATCTTCATGGCTTAGGAAATTAAAGGTTTAGTCCGAAGATATACGTAAATACTCGGACGTTGTGTGGGCGGTTCCATTTGGGGCAAATCCTCCGACCAACAGAACGGATTGTAATCCAGTAGAAATCACCGAGTGCCCGTGGCGGGGGACCATAGCTGTGGATGGCTTCAATGTAAAAAATGTGTTGGTTGATTCGTGGAACAGATCAATACTTGAAACGACCTCTGATTCCCTATCTTGACCACCAAAGACAGCAACAAACCCTCTCAGAATACTCGCTGAAGAGTGCGCGGTGCGGGGGATTGTGAGCTGGGGTAATCGTGCATAGCGAATTTCAGATAGTTGCGAATAGGTAATTTTCATATTAACATTGACATTTACTTGATTCCAAAATTGACTCCCTAAAAGGACATACGAATCAGATTGCGTCTGGGTTACAGTATGTCTTGAAACAGGCTCAAAGATCAGTGGTGCTGATGCTCGTGAATTAAGTGCAACCAGCTGGTTTGCTTCAATTCTAAAGGATCGCATATCCTGTCGGGTTCCAAGTAATGGATTTGTCCCATACCGAATGTCTCCAATCCCGCCAATCAGGTCAAGGATAAGTTCACCAGATGACTCACGAAGAATGGAGGTATGGTACATTCTTCGAATGGGCTGCCCGCGAACTGGAAGAGTGATGAATTCGGGAGTATTTGCAGTGGGGTCAATAATTTCTACAGATTCAACTAAATCACTTACGTTTGCTGGAGACTCAACTTGGCTACCTCCTACAATCAGTATTCGGTTATCTGGAAGACGATTCGCCGTATGTCCAGTTCGGGGTTCTTGTAGGTGCGCCTGCATTTTTGTGAATGCACCAGAATTGGGAGTAAGTAAAAATGATTCTTTTTGACTAGGCCCTCCCTGTTGGAGAGCTCCACCAGTAACCATCAGACTTCCATTGTGCAATCGTACGATGGAGTGTCCACCGCGCCCTTCGGGTAAAGATGGGGCATTCACTGAAACTCTGTGAGGCAGATAGACAGCATGAATCGTATCTCTGTTGGTAACTCCCTCAAGATCAGTAGCATCAAGATAGAACGTATTTAATCCGAGACGCAGCCCTACTGAAATGAGCCAGTATTCGGGCCCTGATGGCGTAACAGTCATTGGAACTCCATTGAGAGATACCTCTTCCAGAGATCGAAAATGAGATGATTGTACTTGAATGGTAATCACTCGTGAGGTTTGTGCTATAGATAGATCTGGTGCAATGACTCTGATTTCGGGTTGGGAAATTTCAATAAAGGGGCGCTCACATCCAATCAATAGTAATGCTATGATCCAGTATTTTCGCATGAATTGATCACGATTGAAACAGTGGGTTGGGGTAGTCTATACGATTCAGGGTTAATGCGTGTGCTGCTATGGTTGGGCCAGCATTACGGCGATCTCGTTTGCGTATAATGTCTTCCAGACTTCGTAGCGGCATTTTGTGTTGTCCAATTTCTAGGATTGTCCCGACAATTGAGCGTACCATGCCGTGCAAAAAGCGATCAGCGTGGATGATAAATCTCCAATGATGAGGTAGAGATTCTTGTTTCCACGCTGCGCGTGTGACCGTGCAAACACGATTAGTCGTCTCGCTATTTGTTCGGCAGAATGCCCCAAAGTGTTGTGTCCCAATCAATAATTTTCCAGCACAGTTCATGCGTTCAAAATCCAGAGGGGATTGTATCAGTAGGCGTTGATGTCGTTGAATAGCAAAAGGTTTGCAGGAGATTAGATAGTGGTATGATCTGTGGATCGCATCATAGCGGGCATGAAAATCATCTGGTGCTTTGACAGAAGCGCGGATGGCAATTGATGGAGGAAGCAGTCCATTTAATCCATTAGTGAGGCGTGAGAATTGATCGGGGGCAATGGCTTCACATTGAAAATGAGCAACTTGCCCATGTGCGTGCACTCCAGCATCTGTGCGACCAGCCCCAATAATGTGTAGGTTATCGTCACGAAGAAATACCCTTAAGGCTTGCTCAATCGTAGATTGAATAGTTGGATGAGAACGTTGGCGCTGCCATCCACTATAGTTTGTTCCATCATACTCAATAAGTAACGCATAGGTAGACATTTGACGTGAGCATCAATGTGCATCCAAAGGGTCTTGTACAATTGAGGGGGGCGGCTGTTTGGAGAAAAAAGATCGGAACATTGAGCATTTTCCGCTTTCTATCAACTTGGGATCACTTTTAGTCACATGCCACGCCGCAGGTACTATGATTGTAGCAGATTAGGTTTTGAAAGCATGATGGCCATTTCTCGTAGTCCAATGACTTCAATTGATTTCTCCACTGGGTATCGTTCTTTGCCCCCATACACAATAAAGGCACGCTCTGCGTTAATATCACGAATGGCATTGAGGAATCCTTTGCCGAGGCTTGGAGTGAGGGAGCGCTTGATTTCTATGGCAATGGGGTGTTGGATCCCTGGAATCTCCAGTACTAGATCAAGTTCAGCTCCTGCGGAGGTTCGGTAAAAGCTGTACCTGATTCTGGGGTTCGCATCAGAAAGGAGATTCTCAATTACAAATCCTTCCCAACTCACTCCGACGATAGGGTGTCCTGTCAGATCGTGAAACTGTTCAATGCTCAGTAGCGCGTGTAGCAGGCCGCTGTCACGGATGTAGACCTTTGGAGACTTTACAAGTCTCTTGCGGGTGTTGGTCGAATAGGGGGGCAATTGCCGTACCAACAGTAAACGAGACAGTAGATCAACGTACTGTCTCACAGAGGGGGCACTTACGGCAAGGTTAGTCGCTAGTCTTGCCGTATTCAATAGGCCTCCCTGGCTGTGCGCCAACATAGTCCACAGTCGCTCGAGGGTTTCAGAAGGGATTCGAACCTGCACAAATTCTGCCAAATCACGCTCCAGATATGTCCGAATGAAGTTCTGGCGAAATATGAGGCTGTCAGCGTCAGTGGCCGCAAGAAAACTGTCTGGAAAACCACCTCGAACCCATAGAGAATCCTGGTCATTTACGTCTGCTTCCAGAACACTTATAGGATTGAGATCCACAAATTCAATTCGCCCTGCCAGACTTTCTCCTGCCTGTTTCAGTAGATCCATGGTCGCTGATCCAAGAATAAGAAATCTCCCAGTTTTCAGCCCTCGCCGCCTTCCTTCGTCAATGAGGCCTCGTAATTCAGAAAACAGCTCTGGCACCCTGTGAATTTCGTCCAGGATGACCAGTTGGTCTTCGTAATGACGCAAATATAATTTAGGGTCATTCAGACGTGCTCTATCACTGCTGGATTGTAGGTCAAGATACACTGCTTCATGTGTATTGGCAATCTCTAAGGCCAGTGTAGTCTTACCCACTTGACGAGGGCCAAGCAGAGCTGTGGCTGCTTGTCGACTTAGTGCTTGACACACTTTTGGTGATGCGTTACGATCCAACATCCTTGTAAAAAGAAATCATATTTTCGTTTTGCAAGTATAAATAATTAACGGTGTAAATGTTTCCGATGAAGATTAAATCATTATCGGTTCTACATGATTTTGGATGAAATGACCAGATTCAGATCAATCAACGGTAGTAATTTCATGCATGTGCTGTTATCATCAAGAGTCAGTGGCATACCGTTTTAGACTATGGCTTGTAGGGATCGGTCGCCGCATGTTGAGCATTTTCGAAGCATCAACATCTGTATTTCGCATTATGGGAAGAATTTAGAGTTTTCAAAATGGATTGATTTGATAATTTACGAACGAGCCAAATATATTTTCTGGGGGCAGATCCAACAATCTATCGTCTCATCCATTCAGTTTTGTTTCGGGATTTGCCGTATCTTGTCAGGTACAACATTCCATAAACATGATGCGTTCTGATTTCATTGAGGATCGAGGTCCAGCTGAATATTTTCACGGGAGGCAAGAAATCATTGATACTTTTACCAGCGCACTTAAACGCTATCGCGCAAAAAAAGGGGGTACCACATTCCTTATACAAGGGGCACCTGGCGCGGGTAAGACCGCGTTACTTGAAGTGCTTTCCGAGAAGGCGCGGGGCGAGAAATGGACAGTCGCCACAATAAATCTCAAGGACTTGCACAACCCAGCATCCATGGCACAAGCACTGGATAAATCGTACAACATTGACAAGCAGGTGGCACTCAGTTATGGAGTAGAGTTTCTTGGGCGCGCTCATGTTAAACGCATACAGGGGAGTGCAAGCGCTGAGGACATTCTTAAGAATTTTGCCCCAAGGCGCGGACTCATACTGGTCCTTGATGAAGCGCAGTATCTGGGTAATCTTAACGATACTCCCACAGAGAAACATTTGGTAAGAGACACGTTGGACATGATTCATAACGGGGGATTCGGGAAGCCAATCATGCTTCTCGCCGCTGGACTTGGCACGACCGAGTCTGCTTTTAAATCGCTGGGAATATCACGGTTTGTAGGAGAATCTTTAGTAAATATAGGTCGATTGGACAAGGAATCTGAGCGCAAGGTCATTCGTGACTGGATCGTAAAAGAAGGTGGCGCTAAGGGAAATCTTGATCCATGGATTGATGCGATTGTCAAGGAGACGCATGGATGGCCACAGCACATCATTTCCTATGTTAAGCCTGCAGCTAGTTGTCTTAAGTCCAACAACCGTCAAATGACGGATGAGGGCTTGCGGGTTATACTTGAAAAGGGTAATGAGTTTCGCAAAATCTACTATGAAACCCGCGCTAAGGAGTTCAGCCTGAAGCAAAGGCAGGCCATCGCTTCGTTTATACCCGATCTTCAACAGAGTGGATATTTAGAGAAGGAAAAGGTTATAGATGTACTGATGCCTAAGTATGGAGAAGAAAAATCCGAAAAGTTCTTTGAAGATATGCTTCACAGTGGAATACTCTCCCACAAACCTGGAGGTGTTTATGGTGTGCCGATCCCATCCATGCAGACTTGGCTGATTGAGGAGTATGGCCGAGAACAGATTGACATACCTGAGATAGAGGATGATTCTCTAAAACAAGAAAAAGACGCATCAAAGTGGAGTCGTGAGCGGTAACGTAACGGTATGCAAAGAGAGTTAAACGAGCTCACAGAACGCATTAGTGACATGGCATCAGCTAACATTGTTTCACGTCTTGAATCTAAAATTGACGCTCAGAGCTCCAAGTACAATCTTTTAATTGTTTTGGTAGGTGCAGGCTTGACCTTCGCTCTTGCAGTAGGATGGTGAATTGTCACAAGTAGTAAAATATCTCACTATACTTTACAACTTATCAAAATGTTTGCCGAAAGTTATAGAACTGAGTTGAAAGCACTCAACACAAAATTCAATATCCTGATAGCCATGATTTCGGTAGCTCTGACGATAGGACTCGCGTTGGGTGGGTGGCTCTTGGCGAAAGGTGGTTGAATCAATGGAGAATGTCAAAAAATCAAAACCTACATTCAGCGAAGCGGGGAAAGAACGATGAGTTCTACACGCAATTAAGCGATATAGAAAATGAACTACGTCATTACAAAGATCACTTCCATGATAAAGTGGTCTACTGCAACTGTGATGATCCGCGTGTAAGTAATTTCTTCACGTTCTTCTCCAAACAGTTTGAGTGGTATGGATTGAAGAAGTTGATTACGACCTGTTACAAGAATCAGCAACCCGATCTGTTTTCATCCCATGATTCCGAGCAGGCGGTGTATTTGGAATACAACGGAGATCAGGACGGGAACCGTCGCCCAGATCCCCACGAGATTGAGGTCAAGCCGTTGCAGGGCGATGGAGATTTTCGGAGTCCTGAGTGTATAGAACTTCTGAAGCAGTCCGATATTGTGGTGACGAATCCACCGTTTTCGTTGTTTCGGGAATATGTAGCGCAACTCATCGAGTACGACAAGAAGTTTTTGATACTTGGAAATCAGAATGCCATCACCTATAAAGAGATCTTTCCGTTGATCAAGGAAAATAGAATGTGGTTGGGTTATGGAACTGGCGGTCGTGATATGCTTTTTGATGTACCAGAGGAGTATGCCCATGAGTTGGTGGAAACAAAGAAGGAGGGCAGTGCCTACCGAATTGTGGATGGCATAGTGAAGGGGAGATTAGGGAATGCTTGCTGGTTCACCAATCTACATCATAAAAAGCGCAATGAGGAGTTGATTCTATACAAGAAGTACTCACCTGAGGAGTACCCGCACTACGACAACTATGATGCGATTGAGGTGAGTAAGACCAATGAAATTCCAGAAGATTGGAGCGGAGCGATGGGGGTGCCTATTACCTTTTTGGATAAGTATAATCCCGAGCAGTTTGAAATACTGGGGGAAATGGCTACTACCAAAATCACTGGCACTAATTTTGGATACCCCTATATTAACGGTGTAAGGAAATACGCACGGATCATCATTCGTAATAAACATCCGCGGAAATGATGAGCAAATCATCTAAAGATCTCAAGGCTTCAAATAAAAAGCCTTCTAAACGCAGAGGCCGTCAGAGTAAGATTGGAAGGATGTAAATGCCTCTATCCCAATGGATGCAGAGCAATCCACCAAGATACTGCTCAATACGCCTCCACAAACCATCAAGAAGAGGTAATGCTAGTAGGTGGGTTACTCACGTATATAATTCCCATAATTTGCATCAATAATCGGTTTTTTTAGATAAACAACTTGGCTCAGAAAATATTGTATGTGATTGTCGCAATGAAACGAATTAATTCTGTCGCTAAGATAAAAGGTCAGATTGTGAGCAAACCATAGAAATCGTGAAGCAATTCCCAATGGTGGTGGGTGGCTATTCCGCTTTTTGAATGCGGAATGTAGGTGGAAGAGATTTTAGCATGATGTTATACTCTTGATTGAATCAGATTGATAATGCTTTACGTTGCTGTTTTGAGATGCCCGAGCCCCGATTGTGCATTCGGAGGTTTATTATTCATCAATTCAGAGCTTCACATGTAAGGGATTTGATGACGGGTCAAAGTTATAGTATGAAGGACTATACTTCTTAGTTTGTTGACCGCTGGCGTTGAAACAGTCTGATAAGAATGTTCTCCGTTAGAGATAGAGTGATGTGCAAGGTTCACTCCACTCGTAAATTGACCGCATATGTTTGTCTCTGAATCAAAACATCAGGATCACTACTGGTCAATGTCCATACACCTAGAGATGGGTTGAAGATGATTGAGTGGCTGGATGGGGTGGAGATGCATATCAGATTTTGATCGGTGGAAATTATTCATCAAATTAACCATCTAAGCACTGAGAAACATTGAAGCGGCCCTAAATTACAATCCAAAAATCACTTGGAAAACGGGAGACAATCAAAATGATCTCAGAGAGGGTACGCTGATCTACAACAGGCAAAAGCAGAATTAGTGCGTGAATATCGCCTCGTCAAATGTGAGTATGTCCCGAGTTGAGGATTATCTCTTTTGTTCTATTTAGTGTGTGCTACATCCACCAAAATCACATTTAACTGAATCATCATGACCAACGGATAAAGAAAAACATACAGCTACGATCAAACTCTAACGAACGAATTTCATGAATCCTTGTTCACCATCACTTGCTGTTTTCCTATGCAAGATTCAAAGATTTACTCTTCGGTTAAGCGGCCATAAATCAATGACTTATAATCGTAAAATCCGACATCATCAACATATGAGAATAGTATCAGGAATACGATGCCAACTCAGATCGATAATGTCATAAGATGAGTGAGCGTAGAATTTGCCTGACGGGGTTCATGGGGTGCGGCAAGAGTGTGGTCGGAGATAGGTTAGCAGTGTTGCTCTCAAAGAACTTCGTTGACTTAGATAATAATATAGAATCTTTTGCTGATTCCACTATTCAAGACATATTCGCCGAAAGCGGTGAAGAGGGGTTTCGAGATTTGGAAACCGCCGCGCTGATGTCTCTACCAGACAACATTGTCTGCGCACTCGGGGGCGGCGCGCTAAATAGACCAGAAAATTTTTCATGGGTCATGAATCAGTCTTGGCTAATTTATCTTCGTGTGGGGGTGCCAGAACTCGTGTCTCGGTTGATGGAAGATCAAACGGCACGGCCGCTGTTATGCGACGATGAAGGGCACCCGCTCTTACAAAATGAGATGAACATTCGAGTTAGTGAGCTACTCAAATTGCGGGAACCGATCTATTCAAAGGCACATTTTATGCTGGATAGTGATGGGTTGGATCCGATTGATGTCGCGAAGAAATGTGCCATCGCCTACCGCAATCGGAATGTCCTGCGATGATAAATGGTCGGGCCGAGCTTTTCCAACGCGGCGTAATGGCCTTTAGTTGGGTATCCAACGTTTTGATTCCACCCATATTCGGGATATTGATCATTCAGATTCTTCATCAGACGATCGCGCATCACTTTTGCCACAATAGATGCCCCAGCGATGGATTGACTACGTTGATCTCCTTTGACGAGTGTGATCTGGGGGCAATACAGATCTGGGATTGAGCGATTCCCATCCACAAGAACCGTGCCCGGTTTATTGTCCAGTGCGTCAATCGCTCTTCTCATTGCCAGAAGAGATGCATGAAGAATATTTAATTCATCAATTTCTTGTGGACTCGCAGATCCAATTCCAAGGTCAATGGCAGATAAACAAATGATTTCCAAACATCGATTCCTAGCCCGCTCACTTAATGTCTTGCTGTCGGCGATCTCAGAAAGAATTTTGTTTAATGGAAAAACCACAGCTGCCGCAATGACTGGACCGGCCAATGCCCCACGGCCGACTTCATCCACCCCTGCGATGTAGGTAATGTTTTGGTTCCACAAAATCTTTTCATATTTGATCATGGTGAACATTAATAATCTGTAGGTGTTTACTCAACTATACCTTTCTTCGCGCGCCGACTCTCAGCCGCGATTATTCAATTTAACCTGTATCTGATAACCTAAGTGGTACAAAGATAATGGCTTCTAGATCGAAGCGTCCGAAGATTCCCTTCACGGGCATGCTTGAAATTATTGGCGATCGTAAGTTCGGGTTTATCCGAGAACTTAGATCTGGCATGCCAAAAAATGAAAACGATCCCTTTTGCCCGCCTGCGTTGATTGGCCGTTATCGGCTACGTGACGGCGTGGTTCTTGAAGGATTTTTGCGCCCTGGAAAGAAGGGAGACTTGCAAGTGTCAGATCTTGAAAAGGTGATGAACATTGCTCCAGATGATTGGTCAAAGGTGGAGCAATTTGAGGAAGGTCAAATTGTTTATCCAGATTCTAAATTGAATCTTGTGAAAAATCCAGATGATATTACAATGCGGGTCGTTGATCTTGCATGTCCAATTGGGAAAGGACAGAGAGCACTGATTGTCGCACCACCTCGAACGGGGAAAACCCTGATCCTCAAAGAGATTGCCTCATCACTGACAATGAATCATCCAGATGTTCATCTAGTGGCATTATTGGTTGATGAGCGCCCTGAAGAAGTGACTGATTTTCGAAGAAGTACGAAAGCAACAGTTTTCGCCAGTTCCAGCGATCAAGAAGAATTTAATCATGTTCGTGTGGCTGTATTAGCATTTGAATACGCAAAGCGGCTGGTTGAGTTAGGAGATGATGTCGTCCTTCTATTGGATTCACTCACACGGCTAGGACGTACATTTAATCTGTGGGGAGAGGGCTCAGGACGTACGATGTCTGGAGGGTTGGATTCCGGTGCTATGCGAATACCCAGACGCTTGTTTGGCAGTGCAAGAAATATTGAAGACAGTGGTTCATTAACATTGATGGCCACAGCACTCATTGAAACAGGAAGTCGAATGGACGAGGTCATATTTGAAGAGTTCAAAGGAACTGGTAATGCAGAGATTGTTCTTGATCGAGAGATGGCAGATCGACGAATATGGCCTGCAATCAATCTCAGAAAAACTGGAACCCGCAATGAAGATTTACTATTGGGAAATTCAGCTCAGAAACACAACCGAATGTTTCAAGTTCTCAATAGTCGTCGTCCTATGGAAGCGATGCAAGCACTGACTCGCCATATGCGTTCATTCCCAACTAATGATGCACTACTAACCGCGTTAATTGGAGATTGAGAGCGGATGGATACAAAACAACTTCCCATTTTACCCAGATAAAGTTGTATCAGATGAATATTCTTGGTGACATTCGTGCGGGGCAAAAAAATTTTCCCCCACAAAACTGATGCCTGAGTGCCGCTTTTTTCCATACACCCGTAAATTCACCTCACTCCAATAACATAGGAATATCAAATTGACTTTTTGATACATTGTGTAGGAACGGACTTGGAGTGCTTGTCGGTTAAGATAATTTGGTCAAGATGAAATAATTATTTATATTTATTGTATATTTAGAAGAATTATCATCATCCAAATGTATCCTGCATGTCATATCGTATAAAAAATAGGGGGGGGGGTAAAGTGCTAGCATTGGATCATGGCCTCAGACGCAGGTTTAATTACCCACAAATTATATATTTTCCATTATGGGAGGACTCTTAATGAAATTCATATCTTACTTCACCAAATTCACATATTGGTCAGAGCAGAGCTTCGCCAAGTCGTTTTTCATCATTTCTGCTTTTGTGATATTCTTCGTAACTACCTCCTTTGCCCAACAAGGCAAGATCAATGGGGTTGTGACCGATGCTGTTACAGGAGAAACGGTCCCTGGCGCCAGTGTTGTCATTGAAGGAACAACCCAAGGATCTGCCACGCAGGTTGATGGGTATTTCTTCATAAATAACGTACGGCCTGGCACTTACACATTAGTGGTTTCTTTTGTAGGATATATTACCCAACGTGTGGAAGGAGTCCGAGTATCGTCGGGATTGACAACGACCAAGGAGATTCAATTGGCCGAGGAAGCCGTTGGAATGCAGGAAATGGTGGTTACCAGTGAGCGCCCAATCGTACAGTTGGATGTGTCTGCAAATGTAGCCAGCCTCAATGCTGAATCATTTGAAGATCTACCTGTGGGTGGTATTACGGAAGTCCTTGACTTGCAGGCTGGAATTGAACCGGGGCTGAGTATTCGCGGTGGTGGATTCAATCAGGTTGCCTTTGTAGTGGATGGTATGAATTTGCGAACGGGCCGCCATCATGACCCATTTTCTAATATCAGCTATACCTCGGTGGAAGAGGTACAGGTTCAGACGGGTGGATTCAATGCAGAGTACGGAAACGTCCGGAGCGGAGTCGTGAATGTGACCACGAAGGATCCATCACGAACACGTTATTCCGTAGATGCACTCTATCGCTATGAGCCACCTCAACCCAAATCATTCAACAGCCTTGGAGGAATGTCTTTGCAGAATTGCAGCTACCCAACCACACAAGGAGACTGCGATAGTTGGTACATTCGCCCCTTTTTGGATCCAGAGGTGGCTTGGGATGGGACGAAACAATGGGATCCATACACTCAAAACCAGTACAATATCTTTGAAGGATGGAACATGTTCGCAGAAAAACTTCAAAGTAGCGATGCGGGTGGATTTGATGTGACCCCACAGGATATGCAGGATTATTTCAGGTATACGCATCGCAAAGATAACGAGATTACAAAACCTGATTATGAGGTAGATCTCACGGTCGCAGGCCCTCTAGTTCCAGGATATGGAAGTAAACTTGGAGACCTACGTTTCTCGGCCTCTTACCGAGGAACGCAGACGGCATACATTATCCCGCAGTCTAGAGATGCCTACACCAACCAAACGATTCAGGCCAAAATTGTTTCAGATATTGCCCGAGGAATGAAACTCAGCATTCGGGGAATGCGAGGGGTTGAACGGGGAATGAGTGGAAATCAGGAGGCCCCTGATCTTCAAATGTATGGCGGCAATATTCCAGCGTATCCTTGGTGGGGCTCTGGCTCTAGAATGCTAGATGTTGATGAACGATTCGGAGGAATTGTGCTGTCTGATGGAACGTTTGCAGTCGCCAATCGCGATCATACAATGGTAGGTGCTACGTTTACCCACACACTAAATCAGAGTACATTTTACGAGATCAATCTTTCAAATATTTCTTCAAAGTATCGTACGCGTTTCCCGAATCTTCGTGATGGCTCCTATGTAGACAACGGCCAGTTCTTCTCTGTCCCTTATACTGTGAATGGTGTGTTAACCACCGAAGGGGAGAAGCTGCAAGGTACGGATCAAATCAGATGTTTTGGAGGAACATCAGATCTCAATGGGGACGGAGAGATCGTACCCTATTGTGTGGGAGATGAACCCTTTGGTTTTTTGGGCGCATCGGGAAATCTAATGGGATCAAGGATCACGACTGGAGGACACTGGGTCAAAACCCGGGACACGTCGGATGTAAGTGTTTTTACTGGGCGCTTTGACCTGACCAGTCAAGTCAACCGGGTATTACAGATCAAGACTGGAGCTGAGCTCATCATGAGTGATTATCAACTCAACTATCAACGCGTCAACCTTGCACAGATAGGACCAGAGCCTCAGGAAGATTATCCCTACGATCGTCAACCGATTCAGGGCGCTGTTTATGCTCAGGGAAAACTGGAGTTTCAGGGAATGATTGCGAATCTGGGTGTCCGTGCAGATATCTTTGATTCCAACACGGCTTGGTGGATTGCAGATAATCCATTTGATAATGCATATCGCCAGCGCGTAGAGGGGTTAGATGAACTTCTTGATAAGGAGAATCCTCCTGTTCAGGTCTTCATTAGCCCTCGCATTGGAGTTTCATTTCCGATCTCTCAAGAAAGTAAACTTTATTTCAACTATGGACATTTCCGTCAAATGCTAGATCCGTTTGATTTATTTGGCGTCAGGCAATCGCGTATTGGTGGAATTGATGTTCTAGGAAATCCAGAGCATCCAATGCCTCTGACCGTAGCTTATGAGTTGGGCTTTGATCAGAATCTACTTGATCAATATCTACTTCGAATCAGTGGGTTTTACAGAGATGTTTCCGATCAGGCTAGAGATGTGACGTATAATGGTCTTGGAGGGGTTGTCAATTATAGTATCAAGCAACCATGGAACTACGCTGATGTGCGGGGAGCCGAAATTACGCTCACCAAGTTACGAGGAGACTGGATTCAAGGCTTTATTAATTACACCTATCTTCAAAGAAAATCGGGGAATTTTGGTTATGCTGAGTTTAACGAGAATTCATTTGAGCAGCAAAACTATCTTCTCTCTTCAATTGACTATCGCCAGTCAACCCCGATAGCCGAACCGTTTGCTCGTGGAAACCTACTCTTTTTGACGCCGAGCAACTTCGTTCCATCCATTTTAAATGGAGATCTACTGGGGGATTGGCGAGTGAGTCTTCTGGGAGAATGGCGCAAGGGAGCGCAGTGGCGCTGGAGTGGAGGAGGAGGGGCACCCCCCGAGTTGCAGGAGAATGTAAGTTGGCGCAGTTATGTGAATTTTGATCTTCGCTTCACCAAGCATATCAATACCCGACTTGGCGGTGCACAGGTCTTCGTGGATATCTCGAATTTGTTCAATCGGCGTCATTTGTATCGTGCGACTGGGTTCCACAGGGAGAACCGAGATTTTGATCACTACATGTGGTCGCTCCACTTGCCCGAGGATATGTTTGATCAGGTAAACAGGGTAGATGAGACACTATCGTACGCGGAAAAGGCGGCGAGTGGGGCACTTCCCTATATCTGGATTCCAGGTGATGATCGGCCCGGTGTATTCAGAGACCCAGATGTTGCCTATCAACCGATTGAAGCCTTCGCTTCACTGAATGATATCAGCGAAGATGATCGAAATACAACTGCCTGGTATTGGGCCGCGGACACGCAAATCTACTCTCGTTGGAATGGATCTGATTGGGAAGATGTCCCGCAAAACGAAGTAGAGCAGGTGCTTGATGATAAGGCCTATATTGATATGCCAAATATGCGGTTTAACACATTTCTGAATAATCGAAGAGTCACACTTGGGCTTCGGATCACATTATAGTTTGCGTGGCTCTTTTGCTGATCATAGTAAGGGAGCGATACATTCAAATAACTTATAATCTCATGAACGTTATTTATTCTTTGAAAACAGTTTTAATAGGGCTATTTTTGCTCATTGTTGGACAGGGTTCTGTTCAAGCTCAGTTCACAGTACAGTGGCTGGATATTGGCACACTGCATAACTATTATGTTGAATCAGGTGCTCTGAGCGATGCCGAAGCTGGATTGAGATGGCCTGGTAGCCTGCGTGGTCAAGGACATCATTCTCAGAAAGCGTTGTGGATTGGTGCCAAAGATTGGACTGATCCAAGTGGTAAGAAATTTCCCTATTATGTCGCAAGGATCGGACCAAGTGATCCAGGCGCAGAATTCACATTTCCCGTTCAGAATCAGATCATAGGCAGAACCCCAGATACGGTCGTTGAAGTGGATGGATCTCAGACCTTTGATAACCTTGTGGTCTTAGATGCTGTAAATCCCGACCTACCTGCGGATCGGATGATTCATAACATCCACCATACCTATATTGGGGTTACTGTTGACAGAAGAGCCTATGCCTATGTGAATCAATTCCATGATGACTCTAATATTATAGAGTATGTCTATACCAATACAGGCAACACTGACGACGATGATGACATTGAGCTTCCAGATCAACGCTTGAATGAAACCTATTTTTTTCGTATTCACCGATACAAAGGTAATGGGCAAGCAGCATGGGCGGTGAGTGAAGCACAGGCATGGGGGAAGTTCAACATGATTGATGTGGTTGGTGATGGCCACGCAGATTATCCAGTTTCCTTTACCGCTCAGTATGTATGGACGGGAGTAGACCCATCCATTCAGGGACAGTTAGATCAATTTGGAGGGCCGATCATCAGAGAGAGTTTTGATTGGGTGATTGCTCCAGGAGATACTTTAGGACGATTAGCGGGGGCATCGTATGTAGGAAGGGCAACAATCCACGCTGATAATTCCACATCAGATCCAACTTATATTCGCTGTACGATCTCAACGAAGGATACCTGTCAACCCTCCACAATGGGATTCATGGATCAGGATGAACCCCTGACGATTCCTGGACAACCCTGGGAAGATTATTACGAATTAGGCATTCGCACTCGAGAGAATCCTGATTTATTTTCTGGTAAATCCAGCCGAATGTGGCCCCATTATGCTGATAGGGTTGAACCAAGTGGTCAATTCTGGGCAGCCACCAAAGATGCATCTTCTGGAAAAGAGGGCGGATATTCGCCTACAACGGCCTATGGCCCTTACGATATTGGGCCTGGTGAGAGCATACGAATTGTTGTTGTTGAAGGCGTTGGAGGATTATCTCTGGATGCTCAAATAAGAATCGGCAGAGCCTTTATACTCGGGAAATTGGAGGATGAACCAATTCGCTACGATGCCAATAGCGATGGCACCATTCAGACGGGTTCTTTTGACTTCAGTGTTAATCAGAGAGACGCTGACGGTGATGGGATGATTGATACCTTTGGGCATGGATTAGAGGAAATGACGAAGAATCAGTGGGTGGTTACCGCCAGAGATTCTTTGTTTCAGGTCTTTCAGAGAGGAATCAATCTCTATGAGGCTAGTAATAACATGACGGTATATCCTATTCAGGAAGCCCCTCATGCCCCTGCTAAATTTTCCGTGTTTGGCCGCCCTGATAAAGTTGATCTCGTATGGGATACCCCTTCAACGGGACCAGGTAGATCAGCGTGGCAAGTCTATCGGTCTTCCCAATTTTGGGATAATATCTATGAGGCTTGTATTGACTTTGGTTCTCGGCAATACGTTGATGGATCCAACCCGATTGATCCTGCTGATCCTGCCTCTACACAGCAGCAGCGGTGCGGTTATCAACTCATTGCAACGCTTGATGGTAATGCAGGATCTTATGCTGACACAGATCTCACGCGTGGAACAGACTATTATTACTATTTGCAGGCAGTGGGTGAACCGCAGTCCAATGATCCCGATGCACTTACGGGTACTCCAAATGGAGCTCCTCTTCGTAGCTCTCGCTATATGACACAAACCTACCTGCCAGTGAATCTTAAACGCGCGCCGTATGGGCCCACAAAAAGTGTCCAAGATGCTAGGATTGTTCCCAATCCAGTAAACTTAGGCGCAGATGCAACCGTTCGGTTTGCCCAAGAGGATAGAATTGCATTCTTCAACATTCCTGGAAACTGCACCATCAAGATCTATACAGAAATAGGAGAGTTGGTGCACACAATTGAACACACAGACGGGAGTGGGGATGAGCTCTGGAACCTCACGACTAGTTCTCGGCAGTTGATTGTCAGTGGGATCTACATTGCAGTATTCACAGATCACGATACTGGCGAGGAGGCCATCCAGAAATTCACTGTCATCAGGTAGATGGGTTGAATCTATGTCTTTAGAACTCATCACACACATATCATATATTGAAATGAAAAAGCACATACATTTTTCACTAATGGCGATTGTCGCACTGATGATGTTCAGTGTTTCAGCGTCTTATGGTCAGGCTGGCTTAACACCAGATACAGAGGTTGAAACAGATAAGCGAGGCCAGACGGGCATGAAATTTTTAAGCACTTCTGTTGATGCGCGGTCAGCTGCGATCGGATCTGCGATGACTGCGGAGCTGTCGGGTTCATCGGTCTCTATGTTTTATAATCCTGCTAGTATGGGATTCATGGCGGGCCGAATGCATGCTACTGCGGGCACCATGACCTATATAGCCGATATCAATTACACTCAGGCCAGTATCGCGTTTCGTCCAAGTCGTGCAATCAATTATGGTGTCGTTGGGATCTCGATCGTATCAGTTGACTATGGTGATTTTATTGGCACGATTCGCGCCAATAATGACGATGGTTTTATGGAAACTGGGGCTTATAGTCCAACGGCCATGGCCATAGGGATTGGGTATGCGCGATCTTTTGGAGATCGCTTTTCAGCGGGTGCTAATATTAAGGCCGTCTATCAGGATATCGGAACGGGATTTGCAACATCTCAGGAATTTGACAGTGGGGTAATCCAAACGACCGAGGGCTACAATGCACAAACGATTGCCTTTGACTTTGGTATCGTCTATGCAACGGGCTTTGAAAGTTTGGTGATAGGCATGAGCGCACGCAATTTTGCAGGAGAGCAAACCTATGTACGGGAGCGGTTTGAACTGCCATTGACCTTCCAGATAGGAGCGTCCATGAACCTTGTAGACCTCACCTCTATGAATCCAGATATGCATAGCATTCAGTTACATGTGGATGCCCAGCGTCCGCGTGACTTTGCAGAGCACATCAGATTTGGGTTGGAATATACCTTGATGGACATTGTCTCTCTGCGCGGCGGTTTCCAGCAGTTAGGTGTGAGTGAGGAACAAGGATTCAGTGCGGGTGCTGGTCTCAAGTACGGGATTGGGAATCTTCAATTTGGCGCAGACTATGCCTACACACAATTTGGGGTCTTTGGTGCTGTCAATCGTATTTCGCTTCAGATTGGATTATGAACATAGTTTAAGTGATAGTTAGATCTTTCATGTTTACATCACAGATCCGTTCTATTGTCCTCATCGTTGTCAACATGAGCTTGCTTATGAGTGCACTCGCGCCGTGGTTTCAATCTCAGTGCGAAGATACGATTTCGCATGAACATCATGATAGAAATTCTCATTCCCCGTCACCTTTAGGACATCATCATCCTTGCCCATCCGATCAGTTGGTTATTTCTGGTGAGCATGAACATTGTTCAAGTCTCATCACATTTTGTTGTGGTTTTGATGCAACATCTGATATTGCGATCATCAGAGTTCTACATCACGCCCCTTGGTCATTGCTAGATCATTGGTCGCTTCCTCGTACAGTAACTCCGCGTCATGAGACGAGTATCAAAGCAAGTATGATTCGCTTTACTTCATCGCCACGATACAGTGTTCCTCATTCCCTCCACCATACGCATTCCACCTTGGGTATTTTTCTGATTTGATAGGACTTTGATTAGGCTATACGTGAGGTGCTTATCGTTGCATCTCAATATGCATGATACCCTATCATTCAGAAAATGATGAAGCGATTATTTTTGATTGAGGCGATTCGTCTCAACATCCTGCTACTATTTATAGTGCCCACTCAGGTGGTGAGCCAGACCGCACCTGATACACTGGTGCATCTCAGAGATTTGCTCACTGAGGTACGGGAATCTAATCCTGAATTATTAGCATCAAGGTTAGAATCTGAGGCATTATCGTTACAAAGCGATCAGATCTCGGCACTTCCAGATCCATCTATTCGAGTTGTCTATCAGCCTGCGCCTGTGCTGACAGCTCGAGGTGCTCAGCGAAGTCAATGGAGCATAGAGCAAGAAATTCCATACCCTGGCAAGTTGAGACTTACTGAATCAATTGCCACCCGAACGGCTCAAATTAAAGGTTTTGAAACTGATGCCTTTGAAAAAGATCTACTTCTGCAGATCAAGCATGCTTATTTCACGATCTATCGTATCCAACGACAGCGATCGCACATTCTTGGATTTATTGAGAGGCTAAAAAGTTTTGAGAATATTTCTTCAACGCGTTACGAGGTGGGCGCTGATGTACAACAGGCTATCCTCAAGACGCAACTCGAGAGAAATTCTTTAGCACTTCTACTGATTGACTTATCCTCGCAGAGGCATGCGGCCTCGCAGACCCTGTCCCGCATGTTGAATCGCTTGATGCCCATTGAATTTCAAGTCACGGTTGATTCCATCGTTCACGTTTCATTGGACGCAATCCATCTACTTGATCTAGCATTAGTGCAACGTCCTGAGATTCATGCTTTGGAAACTGCTTCAAAACGCGCGGATGACCAATTTGCATTGGCCTTGAAGCAATTTCGACCAGACTTCAACGTTGGTGTCACTTATTTCGATATTGCACGCCGTGCTATGCCCCAAACAGCAACGGGGCGAGATGCATTTGGGGTGGCTGCGACGATAAAAGTCCCTATGAATCGTCGTCCACGAAGAGCACAGGTTGAGCAAGCCCGATTGCTACGTCGTCAGATTGAAGCACGTCAAGAGGCTCTTGTTGCATCTCTCACCACAGAAATTCAAGATCTCATCCATCAATTAGGGGATCGAGCGAGGCAGCTAGAGATCTTTGAGGAGAGTCTGGTTCCTCAGGCTCAAATCACGCTTCAAGCTACTTTAGGTTCCTACTCAACGGGTGCCACTGATTTTTTAGATTTGCTTGACGCAGAGCGGACATTATTTTCTCTTCGGATGCGTCACGACGATACATTAGCTCAATATTTGGCATTAGTTGCGACCCTTGAAAGAGCCCTCGGTATAGATTCACTTTCTGAATTCATCGCTGATGAATTCTAACCTATTCGTTCTTTATGATCATGAATCGTCAACACTTCTTAAAACGACTTAGAATATCCCTCGTACTCATCGTGATTCTTACAGGTGGCTTTTTTCTAGGACGCGTTTCAATTCATCAAGCCGATCACCCCATCGGGGTCCCATCTCCAGATGTTGACCGAGAAATCCTTTACTGGCAGGCCCCGATGGATCCATCTGAAATCTATGACCGTCCGGGTACGTCAAAAATGGGCATGGATTTGATTCCTGTATATGCTGATCAGAATCCAAAGAAATCTGAGAGTGGTGTATTAATTAATCCAGCTATGGTTCAAAACATGGGGATTCGAACTCAACAGGTTCAGCGTATGAATTTTACACGAATGATACGAACGGTTGGGGAGGTACAATATGATGAAGAACAGCTCTATCATGTCAACACGAAGGTATCGGGCTGGATCGAAAATCTGCATGTTCATTTTGTGGGAGACCAAGTTCAGGCAGGTGATCCACTGATTGAGATTTATTCCCCCGAATTGGTTACCACGCAACAAGAGTATGTGCTTGCTCTTCAAAATGTCCAACAGGCCTCTCGGAGTACTTTGCCTTCGGTTCTAGAGGATGCTGAGAAATTATTAGCCTCTACCCGCACCCGACTTGAGTACTGGGACATTCCTGAAGCGGAGATTGATCGTCTATCACGAACCGGTGAGATCAGAAAAACGATCGTTCTCACCGCTCCGACGACTGGAATTGTGATAGAAAGAAATGCCATTGTAGGGAGTTATGTAGATGTTGGAGAAGATATGTTTACGATCGCTGATTTGCGTACGGTATGGGTTCACGCAAGTTTCTTTGAAAACGAAGTGCCCTGGATCCGTGATGGACAACCCGTGGAAATGCGCTTGTCTTATCTTCCAGACAAGACCTACACTGGTCGAGTCTCCTATATCTACCCTTACCTAAGGGAAAAGGCACGAGATGTTCATGTTCGTCTCATCTTTTCCAATGCTGACCTAGATTTAAAGCCAGGCATGTATGTTAATGTACAACTTCAGGGGAAGGTCATTTCTGATGCGGTGGTTGTGCCATCAGAGGCCATCATACGATCGGGCGCACGCGCCATCGTCTTTATTGCCCGCGGTGGGGGAAGGTTTGAACCGAGGGAGGTATTGCTCGGTGAAGAAGGTGGATCCAATAACAATTATATCCGAATTCTTGAAGGACTGCAGGGGAATGAAGAAATTGTGGTGTCTGCTCAATTTATGTTAGACAGCGAAAGCCGACTGCAAGAGGCCATTCAGAAAATGTTAGCCGCAGGCGCGCCTCTTCAATCAACAGCGGCGGATTTAAATCCTGAGATGCCTTCTGAAACCATGGCTCCTGCCGACCATCACCATCACTGAGTGTCTAAGTTAGATAGACCATGTTAGAAAAGATCATTGAGGGATCCATTCAGAACCGTTTCCTGGTGATTGCATTGACTCTACTTACAGGAGGCATAGGTCTCTATGCTCTGTTTCATACGCCTGTGGATGCCATTCCAGATCTGAGTGACATTCAGGTGATCATCCATGCCAAATATCCGGGGCAAGCTCCGCAGGTAGTAGAAGATCAGATCACCTATCCTTTGACCACGGCCATGTTAGCCGTACCTCATGCGAAAGTTGTACGAGGACATTCATTTTTCGGCTCCTCGTTTGTCTATATCATTTTTGAAGATGGAACGGATCTATACTGGGCAAGAAGTCGAGTTCTTGAATATTTGAATTCTTTCTCCGACCGTCTGCCGAGTGGAGTCACACCTGAATTGGGCCCTGATGCAACTGGGGTTGGATGGATTTTTCAATATGTACTCCATAGCGACAATCGTCATGATCTACAGCAACTACGCTCAATTCAGGATTGGTTTCTTCGCTACGAGTTGATGACTGTGCCTGGAGTAGCGGAGGTGGCTTCGGTTGGGGGATATGTGAAGCAATATCAAGTGGAGGTTGACCCAAACAGGCTTCTCGCTTATAATGTTACTTTGCCCACTGTTCGTGATGCCTTACAGCGTAGCAATACCGATGTAGGTGGCCGACTCATTGAGATGGGCGAAACCGAATTTATGGTACGTGGGCTTGGGTATTTCCAATCCATTGAGGATGTGGAGAATACGCCGATTGGAGTTGACGAGAATGGCACGCCGATTCTTGTTCGAAATATTGCACATGTACATCTCGGCCCTGAACTCCGACGTGGTCTCATTGATTGGAATGGGGAAGGTGAAACGGTCAGTGGCATTATCGTCATGCGATTTGGCGAAAATGCCCTCAAAACGATTGATGCTGTAAAGGCAAAATTGGAAGAGTTAAAAAAAGGATTACCTGAGGGGGTGACGATTCAGACCACGTATGATCGTAGTCATCTCATCCTTCGAGGCATCAACAATCTTAGAGAGAAGCTACTTGAGGAAAGTATTATTGTGGCGATGGTGATCATGATGTTTCTACTTCATGTACGCAGTGCAATTGTTATCATCATCACGTTACCCTTGGGGATTCTCATTGCGTTCTTGATCATGGACATCCAAGGACTGAATGCGAATATCATGTCCCTCAGCGGAATTGCGATTGCAATCGGAGCGATGGTTGATGCTGCGATTGTGATGGTGGAAAATGTCCATAAGCATCTTGAGCGCGATGCGGGAAAAAAAGATCATTGGCCAATCGTGATGGATGCTGCCAAAGAGGTTGGCCCATCACTTTTTTATTCTCTGATCATCATTACGCTTTCATTTCTTCCTGTGTTTACACTTCAAGCTCAGGAAGGGAGGCTATTTATGCCGTTGGCATTTACGAAGACGTACGTCATGGCTGCGTCTGCCTTATTGTCCATCACTTTGGTTCCTGTTCTGATGGGGTATTTGATACGAGGCAGAATTCTGCCAGAAAAAAAGAATCCTGTCGTTCGTTTATTAATTGGCGCTTATCGCCCATTGATTGAGTTTGTTCTTCGTTTTCGATGGCTGACGATTGCGACGGCACTGATGATTCTTGGAGTCACGGTATATCCTATTGGGAAGTTAGGAAGTGAATTCATGCCTCCGCTCAATGAAGGAGATCTCCTCTACATGCCGACCATGGATCCTGGGGTCAGTGTGACGAAGGCAAAAGAAATTCTACAGCAGACTGATAAAATTATCAAGAGATTCCCTGAGGTTGAACATGTGACTGGCAAGGCGGGGCGCGCTGAAACGCCCACCGATCCTGCTCCGTTGTCCATGTTTGAAACCACGATCATGCTCAAGCCAGAGCATGAATGGCGTCAAGGGATGACCCTGGATTCTCTGATTGATCAAATGGATGATGCCATTGACTTTGCTGGATTGACCAATGCATGGACGATGCCTATCAAGGCCAGAATAGACATGTTATCTACGGGGATTAAGACACCTGTTGGGGTCAAGCTAATGGGGCCGAATTTGGAGGTGCTCTCCGAGCTTAGTCAGCAAGTTTCCGCCGTATTGCAAACCCTTTCGGGTACGCTGTCTGCATTTCCTGATAAAGCGGTTGGGGGCAATTTCATTGACTACACGATTAATCGTGAAGAGGCCGCCCGCCATGGGCTCACTGTTGGCGATGTTCAGGATGTGATCATGTCGGCGATTGGTGGGATGAATGTGACGCAAACGGTGGAGGGATTGGAGAGGTATCCAGTGAATGTTCGATACAGCAGGGAATTACGAGATAATTTACCATCCCTCGGCAGAGTTCTCATTGCAACCCCGACGGGTATTCAGATTCCATTGAGTTATGTCGCAGATTTTAGTATTGAGAAGGGACCATCGGTGATCAAGAGTGAGAATGCACGTAAAACATCATGGGTGTATGTTGATATTCGTGACATTGATATAGGTACGTATGTGAATCAGGCTCGTCTGGCTGTTGAGCAACAGATCATATTACCAGAAGGATATAGTATCGTTTGGAGCGGTCAGTACGAGTATATTCAGCGTGCTCAGCAACGTTTGCAGTTGGTGGTGCCTCTCACATTAGTGGTAATTTTTCTGTTGCTCTACATGAATTTTAGAAGCATCTCTGAAAGTATGATTGTCATGTTATCCGTACCTTTCTCTTTGGTTGGTGGAATTTGGCTGATCTATATGCTCAATTATGATTTGAGCGTTGCTGTCGGAGTTGGTTTTATTGCTCTTGCTGGGGTTGCTGCAGAAACTGGAGTCATCATGTTAATCTATTTGAACCAGGCCTATCGTGAAAAAGAGATGCTTGGGCAAATGAACTCATTGAAGGATCTCTACGATGCCATCATTGTCGGTGCAGTGGATCGGGTGCGTCCCAAGATGATGACCGTACTGACCATCATGGCAGGATTATTACCCATTCTTTGGGGGATGGGTACGGGTTCAGAGATCATGAAGCGTATCGTTGCTCCTATGGTGGGAGGCATGATCTCTTCCACAGTGTTAACACTTCTGGTGATCCCGGTGATCTACTATCTTTGGAGAAGCCGTCAACTCAATCGCGGTACCACCGCATCACTCGCCGATTGATCAAATGCGGTGATACCGATGGATGAAATTATACGCAAATGGGAGCTTTATCTTTTTCTGTGAAAATATTGGATCTTCTGGAATTAAAATAGGGTTAGCTTCTGTTCTACAATTGATACTCTCTTTTAGACCCAACCATCACAACTGCGGCCACGTACCGATTTGATATCATTGTGTGATTCTTGAAATGAACTTGCCAAGTTACCGCTTGAAGTTGCACAGCAGAGGCAGTCGTAAAACTCACAGGGCAACTTTACCGACCATCCATAGCCTACCCAAAAGTATGCTTACCGAGTTGGTTCTTGCTGATATAGTAGCTCTGTTGATGATTCATATGATCAGAGGGACAAATATCAAATGATTATTCGCGCGCAACTTCTCTTCGTTGCTTGCCCCTCCAAAACGAAAATGGATTGTTTCAATCTTAGTTGAAACTTCCACTTGGCGCTGGTAGATATATGGGCATATAGCCTTACACAATGCCCATCATGATACCAATATACGTCAATAAATGTGTATATGAATCATTCTATTCAAAGTGACCAGTATGACTGAAATCTGAAACAGATCTGAACTTACACCCTGCCAGTCACAATGAAATCATCAAATATTTCCCTCACATTGAAACAAGCCCAACGAAAATTCTAGTTGTCGCTGAACATCTGTATAGGAAGATCCGTATCAATTGAGAGATTTAGGTACGGATCTGTGAGGGCCCAAGTGTGAAATTCCCCCGGCTACTGACTGCAATTTGCGCAGAGTAAAGCGGACCTCTGTCCAACATATGCCCCCATCGGAGTTCAATAAATCACTAACGGTATTTTTCGGACGGGCACGAATAGGATGCTTCGGTCATTTATGTATCTGATTTTTCGTATCTTTGGCGTAAACTTACAGCGTTCCAATGCGTATATTTTTGACATTTCTCTGGAGGAATTTTTTCTGCCACTGCGGATGAAAAAGCCCCCCCCCCAAATTTTTTATCAATCGTTTCTGATCTTAGGATCTGAGTTCGGTGGGTATGGTCTGCACAATGTGAAGATAATATCAGAAATGCTAAAAAGGATTGATCAAGTCTATACCCTTCATTTTAAATTTTGCCGATGATATTGATGCACCGATCTGTCATTTTATTACTGCTCCTTGCGGGTGTCCAATTATGTTTATCGAACTCAGAAATTCCTACTTCCCCATTGAGCGCATTCGCTGAGGATGGTTCAAACATCAGGGATTCCGAATCTACCCCCCCCCCCCCCATTTTTTAGATGAGTCCCTCCAGTTGGAGGAGCATGGATTAGCGTCCACTGACGGGCATGGTGATCTAAGTGAGACTCCGCCTGAAAGGATCCGTGTCATGGACTGGCATGTAGAGCCAAGCGAGGATGTGCGTGATGGAGATGCATCTTCGCGAGCCGCCATTCCCCAGAGCGCGGCCCCGGATCCGCCATTAAATGTGAGCGTCACGGTGGAGGCGTTTCTTATACACGAAATTATGTGGGATCGGTATACGCAATCACGTCTCAACAACAGCACCTTCAAGGAGTTCATCGTTGAGCGGTCGTCCGACAACACCAATTGGTCGGTGATCGGGAGGGTGAGTGGGAATATCCGTAATACAGAGTTTAGAGATGTCAGCGACCGGCTCACGCCGAGCACTACCTTTTACTACCGTGTGAAGGTGGCCAACACCGATGATGAGGTCAGCGGGCCGTCCAATGTGAGCAGTGTGACCGCGATCGTGCGCGATAATACGGCCATTGCTACGGGCGTCACGGCAACCAAGCAAAGTGGCACCTCCATTCAGGTCTCGTGGACGGCTCCGTCCGAAGCGAATAATAATAGTGAATACATAATCTACACAACAACCGACCAAGGAGATTCATATCCTAGTTCCTCATCTTTATCTTCCCAAAACCCACAAACCCGCACGGGTCTGGCCGAGAACACCTGCTATGGGTTCCGGGTTCAGCATGTGAATAATTCGGACTATACCTATTACCACCTCTCCGACCCCGCCTACGCGACGACGGGGACGGTCACCACTCCGGCGGCCCCAACGGGCTTGACGGCCACGGGCACGGGGACGACCTTCAATTTGAGTTGGACAGCGCCGGCGAGTGACAAGTGCAGCGCGATCACGGGCTATCAGATCCAGGAGCGCGCCAGTAGCAGCGATACGTGGAGTGATGTCGCAGCCGACACGGGCGATGACGCGGTGATGTATGCGCATACGGGTCAGACGATTGCGACGAGCCGTCAGTACCAGGTGCGGGCAAAGAATTCGATGGGCTTTGGCGCGTGGTCGGATGCGTTCACGACCATGGCCGCGGCCACCATGCCCCCCGCCGCGCCAACGGGATTAACAGCCGGTGCCTCGCGGCTTCATAATATCGTTCTGAATTGGGATCGGACACCTACGATCACGCCGCCGATTACCAGCCATATCATCGAATGGTCTACCGATGATACCAACTGGGAGGTTGTGGACCAGCCCGCTGCAGGCAATACTGGATACTATGAACATTTTAGCAGTTTGCTGACCGTAGGCCAGACGTTTTACTACCGGGTGCGTGCAGTCAATTCTGCGGGGGCGAGCCCGCCTTCTACGTCTGTTAGTGCGATGGCGATTTCTCGTGCCAGTGGTGCGGGTGTGCCCACTGATGTGCGGGCATCGCAGACGGCGGCAGGTGAAGTCACAGTGTCGTGGACGGCCCCGACGGATGTGCCGGATGCGGAGGGTACTACAGATGGAATTACCTTCTATCAGGTGTATCGGACGGCCAATAGCGGAGAGCTTTGGGAGCAACTTGACGGCAGTATCAGCAACACAGCATCCTCGTATGTTGATGATGACGGGTTGACGGTTGGGAATACCTACGGCTATCGTGTGGCCGTTCAAACCGATGCGTTCTTTGAGTACGATCTTTCGCCGCCCGATTCGCTGACCGTTGGTGCGCCCAGTGCGCCGACCTCGTTTACAGCGGTGTCGGCATCAAATCGCATGGGTATTGATCTGTCTTGGAGTGCACCCGCTCAGACCTGGGGAAGCGCCGTCACCGGCTATCAGATTGAGGTCTCTACCGATGGCGACACCTTTACCGAGCTGGTGGCCAGTCAGACGGGGACTACGTATTCGCACACGGGACTCTCGGCCAGCGATGTGCGTCATTACCGGGTCCGTGCCATCAATGCACGCGGAGCCGGCCAACCGACCGCGGTTCAGAGCATTACCATCGGGACCCCGCCCGGCGCGCCACAAAGTTTTGGTGCCTCCGCTATTCGGTATCATCAAGCCTTTTTAATATGGGATGTGCCAAGCAGTATAGGGAGCTCAGCGATTACGAATTACACCATTGAATGGTCTACCGATAATTCCACATGGAAGGAGTTAGTCACATTACCTCCTACTGCCAGAGAGTTTTATCACTACAGCAGTTTACTCACACCCGGTGAGTCGTTTTACTACCGGGCACGTGCGGTCAATGCGGCGGGGGCGGGCCCTGCGTCTGCGGTCCGAAGCGTTACTGCAGGGGCATTCATTTCAACGGGCGTTCCTACTGGGGTGACCGCATCGCAGACATCGGCAACGGAGGTGACGGTTTCGTGGACGGCCCCAACGGATCTACCAATGGGTGAGGGGATCAGTCGTTATCAGATATTTCGGACAACCGATGGCGGGGACAGCTGGCGAGCACTTTCCACCTCATTGTCTGCCACTGCATTGACATATACCGATAGTGATGGCTTGACCACTGGCACTACCTACGGATATCGTGTGAACCTTTGGACCACCTTAGCAAAAGAGAAAGACCTATCCAACCCCGTTTCGCTGACCTTTGGCGCGCCCGCCGCGCCGACTGCCCTTATGTCAACCCCGGCGGCCACGAGTATTGGGCTCGCCTGGACCGCGCCGACGCAGACCTGGTGGAGCGCGATTACAGGCTACAAGATTGAGGTGTCCGAAGACGGAACGACCTTTACCGAGCTGGTGGACAGTCAGACGGGGACCACCTATTCTCATACAGGGCTCTCGGCGGGGGATACACGCTGGTACCGGGTTCGCGCGATCAATGCACGTGGCGCGGGTGCAGCGTCCAGTGTCTTGCAGGCATCGGTGACCGTGCCCGCTGCACCCACCGGTTTGGAGGCCAGAGTGGACGGATTTCATTTAATTACCCTTCAATGGGATCCTTCTCCAACGTCTAGCCTTGGGGGTGCGGCCTTCAAGAAGTTCGTGGTGGAATGGTCCACCGACAACACGAATTGGGAGGTGTTGGCGGAGACGACCGAAAACGACGACTTCGCGTTTTTTGGGCATTTGAGCAGTCTCCTCACCCCAGGTGGAGACTTTTATTACCGCGTCAAGGTGGTCAATGCCGATGATCAGGAGAGTCCCTACTCGGTGGTGGCCAGTGCGACGGCGGCGGCCCGCAATGCGACAGGCGTTCCGACGGGGGTCATGGCCACCAGAAACACCAACACCTCGGTGGATGTATCGTGGACGGCTCCAACCAATCTTTCAGCAGGCCTATCAGTAGGGAAATACTATGTCTACCGCAGCGATGATGACGGGGATTATTGGGGGGATTTGCAGGCTTCAACGACGGCCAGCGCCACCATTACCGGTCTGGAGGCCACTACGTGTTATGGGTTTCGGGTTCAAACCGAGGACGATGATGGAGATACCTACGACTTATCCGACGCGGCGTATGCGACCACGGGCACCGTCGCCGTTCCGGCTGCCCCAACGGGGCTCACCGCCACCAGTGATGGCACCAGCACCTTTAATTTAGCCTGGACCGCGCCAGCGGTGAGCGACAAGTGTAGCGTCATCACGGGCTATGAGATTGAACAATCCACGGACGGGGGTAGCAATTGGACGGAGGTTGTAGATGACACTATGGATGATGGGGTGACCTACGCCCATACCAGTCAAACGCTCACCACCGTGCGTCAGTACCGGGTCGGTGCAATCAATTCGGCGGGCACCGGCACCTGGTCCAATGTCGTCACAGCGGGCATGAACACCGTACCTGGTCCCCCTGCAAATCTCAATGCGACGGCCAACGGGCGTACTGCGATTGATTTGACCTGGGACGCGCCCACCAACACCGGGGGCGCAGACATCACGGGCTACCGCGTTCAGTGGTCGGCTGATCAAGGCAGTAGCTGGAGTGATGTTGATCCTGCGCATACGGGCACGACACGGACCTACAGTCATACGGGGCGAAGTCCAAACACGCGCTATGATTATCAGGTGTATGCCAGCAACTCACAGGGCGAGAGTGCAACGGCGTCAAGTTCAGCGAATGCGACCACCGAAGCTACCATGGCGCCTGATGCGCCGACTGCAGTAAGTGTGACTCCAAGTGGGCGCACGATACTGATCGTCTCATGGACGGCGCCGGCCGACAATGGGGGCGAAGCCATTACCGGCTATAAGATCGATGTGTCAACCGACGGAGGCACTAATTACAACCCTCTGGTCACCAATACCCGATCAACACAAACCACCTATATCCATCGCGGGCTTTCGGCGGGAGTCACGCGGCATTATCAGATCAGTGCGATCAACTCTGTGAATACAGGCGCCGCGTCTACCGCCGGGATGGGGACCACCGTGGATGGCAGCACCAATACGGTTCCAAGCGATCCAACCAGTTTGACCGCCACGGCCAGTGGGCGCACCTTGATTGTGCTTATGTGGACGGCGCCGTCCAACAATGGAGGCAGTGCGGTGAGTGGATACAAGATAGAGTGGTCGGCCGATGGCACGAGTAACTGGGCGGAGCTAGAAGATGACACCGAAAGTACAGCCACTACCTTTATTGATCGCGGCCTTAGTGCAGGGTCCACGCGCCATTACCGGGTGAGCGCAATCAATACGACAAATACGGGGACGGCATCCATTACAGCGAGTGCGACGACCGTAGATGGCAGTACCAATACGATTCCCAGTGATCCAACGGGTTTGAGTGCGTCGGCCAATGGGCCAACGACGATTGATCTGTCGTGGACGGCGCCAGCCAACACTGGGGGCACGGCCATCACCGGGTACCACATTGAGTGGTCGTCGGATGGAACTGCGGGCTGGGCGGATGTGATGGATGACACCGAATCAACGAGCACCACCTACAGCGATACGGGACTTTTGGGCGGTGCCACGCGCCATTACCGGGTGTATGCCATCAATGCGCAGGGAGAGAGTTTGCCGTCCAACACCGACGATGCGACCACCGCTGCGGCTGTGAGGCCCGGGGCCCCGCAAAACCTTGTCGCCACCGCGTCAGGGCGTGCCACGATTAACTTGACATGGGATCTCCCGACCAGTGACGGGGGCGCACGTATTAGGAGCTATCGCGTTCAGTGGTCGGCCGACGGGAATGCTCCGTGGACAAATGTCTCTCCTGCGCATTCGGGCACGCTGCGATCCTACTCGGATACGGGGCTTGATCCATCTACAACGCGGCATTACCGGGTCTATGCCAGTAACTCGGTGGGCGAGAGCACCAGCGCATCTGCGACCGACGATGCCACCACCGCTGCGGTGACGGCGACGAGGCCCGGTCCCCCTGGAAATCTCAGTGCCACGGCCAACGGGCGTACTGCGATTGATTTGACCTGGGACGCGCCCACCAACACCGGGGGCGCAGACATCACGGGCTATCGCATTCAGTGGTCGGCCGACGGGAATGCTCCTTGGACAAATGTCTCTCCTGCGCATACGGGCACGGATCGCACCTACAGCGATACGGGACTCAATCCGTCTACAACGCGCCATTACCGGGTCTATGTGAGTAATTCGGTGGGCGAGAGCACCAGCGCATCTACTCCAGCGAATGCGACTACAGATGCGATCATGGCCCCCGATGCGCCGACTGCAGTAAGTGTCACCCCAAGTGGGCGCACGATACTGATCGTCTCATGGACCGCTCCAACCGACAATGGGGGCGGGGCTATTATCGGTTATCGGATTGAGGTCTCCACCGACGGAGGCCGCAGTTACACAGAGTTAGTGGGCAATTCAGGGTCTTCCCAAACCATCCACATCCATCGTGGACTATCTCCAGGTGTGACACGTCATTACCGCATCGGTGCCATCAACGCACAAGGAACCGGGATGGTATCCAATGTGGATGATGGCACGACGGTGGATCGTGCCACGCCAGCGATTCCAAGTGATCCGCTGGAGTTAACCGCCACATCAACTCTGCCAGTTGTTCTGTCGTGGCGAGCGCCGGCCGATAACGGGGGCGAGGCCATTACAGGTTATCAGGTTCAGTGGTCCGCGGATGGGCAGCCGCCTTGGACCCCACTTGGTGAGCGTCAAACGAGCACCACGTACACGGATCATCATTCTGACCGTCACTACCGGGTCAGTGCAATCAACCGTGTTGGCGAAAGCCTGCCGTCCAATGTAGTGACCAGGGCTGCGACGCAACCCCAGGTTAGATTTACCAGAGCATCGGCCCGCATTGATGAAACAGCCGGCACCTATCAGGTCCAAGTGACCGGTCGCCCATCGGTGAGTTACACGCTCTCGGGGACGGCCACCCAAGACGCGGACTACACCATCTCGGACAACCTGCTGATCACAATCGTTGATGATGTTGATGACGAGCCCAACGAAACCATCATCATCACCTTGACCGGCGACAATCTCGGACGCCCATATGTCTTTACGCTCACCATCGTGGACAACGATGTGCCAAACCTATCCTTTACCCAGACGGTATCCAACCAGTCCTATCTCGTAGGAGTAGACATCAAAGATCTTGAGCTTCCCGAAGCCAGATATGGAACACGCCCCTACAGCTATACCCTCACCCCAGAGATTCCCAAAGGTCTGAAGTTTGATGCACGGACGCTGAGCGGAACGCCCACCGAAGTGATGGCCCCAACCATCTTTACCTATACGGTCACCGACGCCAATGCCCAGTCGGCTACACAGACCTTTACCATAGAGGTCAAAGCGCCTCCGTCCTTGACGTTTGCAGAAACCGTTGGCGACCAGAGGTACCCCGTCCAGATTCCGCTTGCCGATCACGTACTACCCGCCGCAACTGGGGGTGTTGCACCGTATGTCTATACACTCATGCCTGAGCTACCGGTCGGGCTCACCTTTGATACGCAGACGCGGACGTTAAGCGGGGTGACCTCAGAAGTCGCTGAGGCTGTAACCTATACCTACACCGCACAAGATCGCATAGGAACGCGTACTGAGCAGACGTTCAGTCTGGAGATTTATCAGATGGCCTTTATTAACAAGAGCATCCCCGATCAGTCGTATCCAAGAGGGGAGCCGATTGCGCCATGGGTGCTCCCTGAGGTCTCAGACGGTGTACCTCCCATTGCATATACCTTGACGCTACTGGATTTTCCGTTTAATCTCAGATATAATGCGCAATCACGCACGATCTATGGAACCCCCATGGAGGTGACACCCCCCGTCCCGATGACCTACACGGCCACCGATCAAAATGGGGCGCAAGATAGTTTGAAGTTTACCATAGAGATCCTATCGCCGACACAGACCGAAGCCAACCAAGGGGGGCCGCAGGAGTTTCGGGTGTATGCCAATTATCCGAACCCGTTTGATCGGTCCACGCATCTGGTGTTTGATCTTCCATGGGCAGCACAGGTGCAGGTGGAGGTACTCAATGTCCTTGGCCGACGCGTGATGGCCATCCCGGCAGTACAACTGAGCGCAGGATGGCGCCATGAACTAGAACTAACCGACCTTGATCTGCCCTCGGGGCCCTATCTGTATCGGATGATTGCAACCTCTCTGGACGATCAGCAATCCTCAGTCTACACTGGACACTTGATGCGGGTGCAGTGAAACGGAATGTGACTTATGGAGTGATCAACCCAGTAGTTCATAGGCGTTTCACCTCTTGATGTTGAATGGACTAATACAGATTGGGTCAGATCCACAGGTGTATACTTTCATCCGTATCATATGAAATTCAATGATTAGAATCATCTGAGCTGCCAAACACTTCGCTCTGTCCAATCTGCTAGGGTAATTGAGCCCTCGTAAAGAGAAGATACAGCGAAACGCAGCCGCCAACATTGAAAAAGAATCTGCATGAGCTATGAAAGCACCTATGACGAAAACTCCCAAGAAAGCGTATTTTCGGAGTCGGTATGCCGAGTTCGTGAGAAAATAGATCACCACTGGCAATTCAAAAAGTAGGGGTTTCAGTGTTTTCTCAGAAAAATATATTGAAAATCAAGTGCACATCATCTCGTGACTATAAATTTACAAGACGGAGCGATTTAATCCAAGAATTGATCATGTCTCGTGAATATATAGATAATTGAAATATCTGACTCAATTCAGTGATTCAACAAGAATTATACATTCGGTAATTGACGGCTAAGACTAGAAAACAGTAACTTCAAAGCTGAATCAAAGCGGGCCAAAGCACTAGTGGATACGATTACACCTTTCACAGCCCGTCGAGAAATTTTGACTTCTTGTCCACTCTTAAATGCAGGGGTTTGATAAATGCGTTGCAAGGTTAGGACAGCCATGATGAGCGCCCAGAGGCAGAAGCGCCGAATGCCAGTCTCATAGGATGGGATCATAAGAGTATATCGTAACGCATTTTTTAGATGGTGATGCCCGATAGCGATTAAAGAGTTTAATCCCTCAACAAATTGAGGATCTGTCTCGTCGGGGGAGAGCGTCAGTAGATTAAATCCTAATTCATTAAAAACGCTACGGGGTAACCAACATGCACCTCGTCGTTGATCTTCCCAAATATCTTTCAGAATATTGGTAGTCTGCAGGCCTTGACCAAATGAAGCTGCTAATGCAAAAAGATCATGTCTACGCTCACCGATTTGCGGAGAGTAGTCACAAAAGAGCTCCGTGAGCATTTCACCAACAACCCCTGCAACATGATAACAATAGCGGTTGAAATGGTCAATATCGGTGAGCCCTTCTAGGCTAGCAGCTTGCTGGAATTCAGCCATGCCATCAGCCATGATACTCACACAGCGGTGAAGAGCCATTTGTTGAGAATCAGAAAAGCTATTCGTGATTCGTATGACGCGAAAGGTGTTAATGATCAGGTCGTTTTCGCGTTCAGTAGCCGAGAGTGTCAGCGAGTTTGAGAGATCTTCTGAGAATGATTTTGCGTCACTCTTACCTTTTAATACATCTAACCACCGGTCACAATACTCACGTTTTTCTTTTGCAGAAAGCGCCTCCTCATCTTCTATCGTATCGGTAATGCGACAGAGGAGATAACCGTTTCCAACAGCCACTTGAAGTTGAGGAGGTAACTGAGGAATCGTCAAAGCAAATGTGCGTGAGACATCCTGCAAGATCTCTTTTTGATAAGCAAGATCCTCTTCACGTAGGTTTGGATGATTGTTGGTCGTCAATTCAGGAAAAATTTAATAGACAAATAATGACTTAATCCTAACCGATTAAAATAAACATTGATTCTATATTCGTTGAACGCACATGCACTATATATCGGTTGATTCTTGGCATCTATTCTGGCAGGAAAGTATGAAACTGACGATGATTTAGGCACCATCACTGGAAGGATGATGAAACATCTCAACTAAGTTAACGCGCAATACTACGAAAATTTTGAGACTAAGTTAGATCTCTGTGATATAATGAATGAACTATGATTCTGATTCTAGTTGTTCAAGCGCTGGAATCAGATCTTCAAGAACCCATCCATAATCCGAATTGATCTGCAGAGATTGTTCAAAGGATTCTCTGGCGCTTACAAGATCACCGCGATCCATATAAATGACTCCAAGTCGAGCATGGGCTTGATCCAATCCCCATTTTGGTTGATAAGGATGGGTAATATTTTCTTCGGCAAGTATTGATAATGCAAGGTTAAACCCTTCTTCTGCACGAACCTTATCACCTCCTGCAATCCCTGGCAGACTATAGTCCATGATGGCCCTCAATAAGATCACTCTCGGATTGTTTGGCTCTAATTCAATGGCCTTAGACATTGCACGATTATATCTACGTCTCAATCCAATAAGCTTAAATGGTCGGACAGAAATTTTGTGTGCATAGGAAGTAGAGAGCAAGATCCAAGCATCTGCAAAACCTGGGTCAATTCTGACAGCTGCCTCAAGATGTGCAATGCCATTGTTAATATGACCTGCAAGATCACCTCGCCTGGCAGAGACTATCCCCTCATCAATTAAGTTCGCCAGTGCACTAGACGCAGCTCCAGAATAGTAGTGAGCCCACACGGCGAGGCTGTCCACAGCACTTATCTCTTCAAGAATACTGCGAGCTTGAAGGATTTGCTCGTAATTTCTCTTGTTTGATGCCTCATCCAATAAGGCCATGGCATGGATAAGTGTCTCATTACTCGGTTGTGCATCTACAGAAGAAAGGGCTAAGAAAAAACTGAATGTTCCTATTGAGACGATGCATGTGAAACTTCTTAACATTTAATAGACCTATTGACTGCGATCAATCAAAGAGAGTTTTTATGTGTAAAACACAAAATGAATAGATTTTTGGGCATACGCGTCAAATCGCCCTTGTTACTAAATTATTAAGATTCATACTTTTAAAATATTACGATGGCAGAAAATGCATTGGCAGTCCTACGGTCTAATTTAATAAATGATCATCACAGTAAGATAAATTATCGGGAACAAGGTCGCACTATAATACGGTCTGATCAATACTGACGACTATAAATTGTTATTGGAGAAATTTAGATTTCCCTATAGCGAGGGTCCACGCTTCCAGGGTATAAAATCGTTTTGACCCAAGCGAGCGGATGCAGGAGTGTAATTCCCGCTTGCAGCTTCAACAATCAAATCAAATAGTTGAGCGCCCGCAGATTCAATAGTTTCATGACCATCAATGATGGCTCCAGCATTATAATCAATCAGATCAGGAAGACGGTTAGCCAATAAAGAATTACTACTCACTTTAATCACTTGGGCAATTGGATTTCCAGTGGGCGTTCCCATTCCAGTGGAGAACAGGATAATTTGAGCTCCAGATCCAGCGATCGCAGTCGTGGATTCAACATCACTACCTGGCGTACACAAAAGGTTCAGACCTGACGAGGTAGCATACTCTGGATAATCAATCACATCAGTAATCGGTGATGTACCACCTTTACGCGCAGCGCCAGCACTTTTCATAGCACCAGTCAAGAGGCCATCGGTGATGTTTCCAGATGTCGGGTTCATATCAAACCCAGATCCTACGGCATGCGCAAGGGAAGCATAACTTTCCATGAGATCTATAAATCGGGTCGCCGTACTCTTCTTTAGACAGCGATCAATCAATGCCTGCTCTTGTCCAGATAGCTCAGGGAATTCTCCCAAGATAGCACGTCCCCCAGCTGCGATAAGTAGATCAGTCGCATGCCCCATGGCTGGATTAGCCGAAATTCCGCTGAAGCCATCTGATCCTCCACATTCAAGGCCGACCGTTAACTTGCTCAGAGGAGATGGTTCGCGTTGAAATTGATCGCCTTCCATTAATCCTGCAAACGTATCGTTGATGGCGTGCGTGATGAGCTGATCAGTGCTTGAAAATGATTGTTGACTAAACAGATAGAGTGGCTTGTCAAAGTTAGGATTTCGCCGGTGCACCTCTTCCATCAAAAGGTTGATTTCGGCGTTCTCACAGCCAAGACTAAGGATGGTTGCACCGAAAACGTTTGGATGATTGAGGTAGCCTGCCAATAGACCACAAAGAGATTTAGCATCCTCCCGAGTCCCACCGCATCCTAACTGGTGAGTAAGAAAATGAATGCCATCTATATTTTTAAATACGCGCTTAGACTTCAATTCTGATTGCACAGACACCGAGCGCCCATGAAGATGAGCATTCACCAGCGATGCGACGTGTTGACGATATGCTGAGTGATGACTATATCCTAGCTCATCTTCAAATGCGCGGCGTAGCACATCAATATTACGATTTTCACAAAAAACCATTGGCACCACAATCCAATGGTTTGCAGTCCCGACCTGTCCATCACTTCGGTGATAGCCTGCAAATGTAGTATTTGACCACTTGGAGATGTCAGGTGCTCTCCAAGGTGGAGGTGTGTGATGATTATCAAGCGTATATGGAGATATATCGTGAATGAGGTCAGATTGATTGAGCCTGTCTCCGGCCCGAAGGTTCCGAAGGCTTCGGCCAACCGTCACTCCATACATCACAACAGGGCTATTGATTGGAATACATTTTATGACGACCTTATGGCGCTGTGGAATGGTAGATTGGCACTGAATGCTAGGTGAAATTTCTGTATGAGGTTTCAGCGGTTTAAGGGCAACCGCAACGTTATCATCGCAGTGAATCTGAAGTATGAATTCAGACATTACGACAGGTTAGAGTGATCCCCAATATTGAGTTGGATTGCCTTTCCTGTGACCGTGCTCTGTGCACCGACCATAGAACCTTTAAGAATTGAATCTTGAACCGTTGCAGACTCAAAGATGATACTGTTTTTGATAATAGAGTTAGTAATCTGTGCACCTGATTCCACCGAAACATAAGGCCCAATGATTGAATCTGTGACGCAGGCATTTTCACCAATGTAGACGGGCTCAATGATGATTGAATTAGGGCAATCGGGTCTATTGTCTATCTGGGGTTCATGATCCAACAAGTAACATGTCGTGTCCATGAAGGCATCAAGCGTGCCACAGTCAAGCCACGCATTGACCGTCGTGCTGGAAAAAATAAGCCCACTCTTTAGCATGTGATCAAATGCATCCGTGAGATAATACTCGCCGTCTTTTCCACAAAGGTGCCGATCAAAAAGTGTTTTGATGGCTGACTTGAGTTGATTTAGGTTTTGGATGTAATAAATCCCAATGAGGGCTTCATTGGAAATCAATTCTTGTGGTTTTTCTACAAATGCAACAATCCGCTCCTGATCTCTAACAGCAACGCCAAATCGGCTCGGATCGCTGACTTCTTTGACCCATGCGACCACATCGCTGTCACCAAATGTAGCGATTGAATCCATATCAAAAACAGTATCGGCATAGACAACAACGCCCTCTCCTTCCAGAAAATTCTGAGCACACATGACAGCATGTGCAGTCCCCAATGGTTGCTCTTGGGTCACGTAATGAGGTTGAATATCATATCTGGCACAAACGGACTCAAGAATGTCATAGGCTCTGTGATCAAAGCCAGGCCCAAGAATAAATATACCATCAGAAATACTCTTTGGCAGGGTATAGGTAAACTTTGCAATAATCCGTTCAACCATAGACTGACCTTTAACCGTCATCAATGGCTTTGGGGTGATTGAAGACTGGGGACGCAATCGCTTACCATACCCAGCCATAGGTACTATGAGTTTCACTAGTTCAGTCAATCATTAGGTTGTGGTCAGCTCGTTCTTCCCAGCGAATTTCATCTATGGGGTGTAATTTATTTTTGCCCGCATATAGTCGATTGGGGCAGTTGATGACATAAGCATCAGATTTACCTACATTGCGATACGCATGGATGACACCAGGGGGGACAAGTATTTTTGTTGGTGCAACCTCACCCGCATCAATAATCTGGCGGGTCAAATATGTACTAGATCCCCTGCGATTATCCCAGAGATAGATTCTAAATGATCCATGAAAGAATACAAATAGATCCGTCTGATCCATATGTTCATGTGGCCCACGAGTGATTCCAGTGCGCGTTAATGAGATATATGCCATGACAGGATGTATGTCTATGGGCAATTCATCCTGGCGGAATAATTCAGATAGCCAGCCGCGGTGATCGTCATAACGACCAAGATGTGTGACTTCACAGTCGTGGACACGGCCATTATTCCAGATCATTCGGGTAGAGATTCTTTCTGGTTTAAAATAGGATATTCAAGGTTTTTAGCAAGTTCATTAGCCTGATGCCAACCTTCAATGGTTCCAGCATCACCCCACCAACCTTTCAATATTCCATACGTCAAATGATCGTGTTCCACATATGCGGAGTTGAGATCGCTCACCTCATATTCTCCACGTCCGCTAAGAGATAACTTTTTGATGTAGTCAAAAACCTTTGCATCATAGAAATAAAGTCCAGTGACCGCATATTCACTTGGAGGATGCTTAGGCTTTTCAATAATACCAGTAATTTGAGCGCCCTCAAACTCTGGAACTCCGTAGTGTTCTGGATCAGGGACTGATTTCAGTAGAATACGTGCACCACCTTTTTGTCTTTGATAAATCTTTACTTCATCTGATAGGTTATCTTGTAAAATATTATCGCCGAGCGCCACCAAAAATGGTTTTTCTCGGGCAAAATTTTCACAGAGTCCTAGAGCTTGTGCGATTCCCTGAGGTTTATCTTGTACACGATAGGTTAAATCCAATCCCAGATCACGGCCACTTCCAAGAAGATTTACCACATCACCCATATGTTCTGGACTTGTGACAACCGCGACGCGGGTAATCCCAGCTTCGCGGAGTCGTAACAGGGGATGATAGATCATTGGATAATTTCCAACGGGTAACAGGTGCTTATTGGTTACCTTGGTCAGAGGATAAAGCCTGCTTCCAGTGCCGCCAGCCAGAACAATTCCGCTCAAGGGCTGATCCATCTCAGAGAGGTTAAATGTTTTCGCCGATGTCTAAAATTGCCTGCTCGTGTTTTAAGTCATGTTGCACCATCTCATGGACCATTTCTTCAAAGGTCGTTGTTGGTTCCCATCCTAACTCTTTCCGAGCAAGTGAGGCATCCCCCAACAAATGATGCACTTCAGCAGGTCGATAGAAATGTGAATTGACTTCTACCAAAATTTTTCCAGTTTTTTTGCATCGTCCCTGCTCATCAATTCCACTGCCAACCCACTCTAAGGGTAGTCCTACCCCATTGAATGCCAGTGAGCAGAGCGTTCGTACAGAAGTTGCTTGACCAGTTGCAAGGACATAGTCGCAGGGTGTTTCTTGTTGCAAAATCATCCAAATCCCTTTGACATAATCACGCGCATGCCCCCAATCTCGTTTTGCATCAAGGTTTCCAAGATATAATTTTTGATCAATCCCAAGTTTAATTCGAGCAGCAGCTCTGGTGATCTTACGCGTCACAAAGGCCTCATCACGTAAGGGACTCTCATGATTGAATAGGACCCCGTTACAAGCAAACATTCCATAAGATTCACGGTAATTAACGGTGATCCAGTACGCATATAGTTTTGCAGCACCATAAGGGCTACGAGGGTGAAATGGAGTTTTTTCCGATTGTGGGGATTCAGGAGCATTCCCAAATAATTCGCTTGTAGATGCTTGATAAAATCGAATGGCATCGGTGAGTCCTAAGATTCGCACAGATTCCAATAACCTTAACACGCCAACAGCATCAACATTTGCCGTGTACTCGGGCGTATCAAAGCTGACCTTAACATGGCTTTGTGCGCCAAGGTTATAGATCTCATCAGGTTGAACTTCTTCCACAATGCGAATGAGATTTGTCGAGTCAGTTAAATCCCCGAAATGCAGATGAAAGCGCTCCTTATGCGCAATCGGATGGCCGAACAGATGATCAACTCTTTTCGTATTGATGAGACTTGCGCGGCGCTTAATGCCATGCACGGTATACCCTTTGCTTAATAGAAGCTCAGAGAGGTAAGCGCCATCTTGGCCAGTAACGCCAGTGATGAGTGCTGTTTTATTGGTCATGACAAGAGTTCATGTAAGATTTAAGGGAGATCATGGAGTGAATAAGTTCGGACAAGTGACACACCATCATAAAATGCGGTTACACTGGCCTGCATTGATAGAAAGCCATCAAATTAATATATGATCAACACTGATGGCAGTCATCAAGATTATAATGATATAGATATAGTTAATATTGAAGCATAGATGAAGTTTAAACTCTCATGGAGAGGTTTTATTCAGAGCTAATGCTTTAGGCTAATTTGTTGAGACTTGTACCATTCATACGTCATACGAATTCCTTTTCTCAGAGGAGTCGGCGCAGTCCATCCTAATTGTTTCAGTCGAGAATTATCAACTAACTTGCGTGGAGTACCATCTGGTTTTGAAGGATCAAAGTTCAGGATACAATCGGTTTGCATGACTTGCTGAAGCATACCACAAAGATCTCGAATACTGAGGTCTTCTCCGTACCCTACGTTCAACATTGAATCAGGTGCAATGTGCATCAGATCCTCTTCGGGAGTTTTGAGAACAAATACGCAGGCATTAGCCATATCTTCACTGTAAAGAAATTCACGGCGCGGATTTCCAGATCCCCACACAGAGATCGCTTTGGTTCCAGATACATGGGCTTCATGGAGTCGTCGCATGAGTGCGGGTAGCACATGACTAGTCTTGAGGTCAAAGTTATCACCAGGTCCATAGAGATTCGTGGACATAAGAGCAATAAAATCACGGCCATGCTGCTGTCGGAGTGCCTGACACTGCAGAACCCCTGCAATCTTTGCAACCGCATACCACTGATTGGTAACCTCAAGTGGTCCGCTGAGCAGTGCAGTTTCTTTAATGGGTTGGGGCGCTTCGCGAGGGTAGATACAGGTGCTGCCTAAAAAGATCAGTCGCTTGATGCCAGATTGATGCGCTGCATTGAGAACATTCAATTGAATTGAAAGATTGTCAGTAAGAAAATCTGCGGGGAATTGATCATTGGCAAGGATTCCTCCGACGCGAGCTGCGGCAAGGATCACAAATTCAGGCTTAGTCTGCTTAAAGAAATCGTTTACGGATTTCTGACAGCGAAGATCAAGATCAGAGCTAGGCCGAACGATGAGGTTATGGTATCCATTATTCTGAAGCTGACTGACCACCGCTCTTCCCAGGAGCCCAGAATGCCCCGCAATATAGATTGATGATTCAGAGTTATTGAGGTGCATGAGTGGTGTTTATAGAATGTGTGATCTTATCCGATACGTAAGCAAGCGTCCGTTGCAACCCCTCTTCACGGTCAACTTGGGGGGACCAATTTAATAGCTGTTGGGCTGACGAAATATCTGGCTGACGGTTTTTGGGGTCATTTTCTGGTAGTGGATGATGCTCAATTATACTTGAACTATTGGTCATAGCAATAATTTTTTTTGCAAATTCAATAATAGAAATCTCCTCACAGCATCCGATATTGATCGGTGTCAATATTTGGCTATATAGGAGTCGTACAATTCCTTCCACGGTGTCATCCACATAGGTAAAAGATCGGGTTTGTTCTCCACTTCCGTGAACGGTGATGGCCTCTCCACAGAGCGCTTGTCGCATAAATGTAGGAAGTGCTCTACCATCATGGAGGCGCATTCGAGGTCCATATGTATTAAAGATCCGCACGATTCGCGTTTGCACCCCATGAAAACGATGATATGCCATAGTAAGTGTTTCAGCAAATCGTTTTGCTTCATCATAGACTCCGCGCAGTCCGACGGGATTCACATTTCCCCAGTAGGACTCTTTTTGTGGGTGCTCTTGCGGGTCGCCATACACTTCGCTGGTGGATGCCAGAAGAAAGCATGCATTTTTAGCTTTCGTCAATCCAAGTGCGTTGTGAGTTCCTAGTGCACCGACTTTGAGTGTTTGGATTGGAAGTCGCAGATAATCAATAGGTGAAGCGGGGCTTGCGAAATGGAGTACATAATCTAGTGGGCCATCTACTGTAATATATTTTGTCACATCATGCTCCAAGAATTGAAAATGTGGATGATCGGTTAAATGAGAAATATTTTCTCGGGATCCAGTGAGAAAATTGTCTATACAAACAACATCATGACCGTCATCAAGTAGTCGGTCGCAGAGATGAGATCCCAGGAATCCAGCACCGCCTGTGATCAAGGTTCGTAGCATAAATGATGGAAGTTCAATCTAGGCAGTTGCATTTAGCGCCATTATACTCATGGTCAACGATGAAGTACTCACTTGCAATAAATTTAATTGAGCGGAATTAGTTTTTCTGGAGCGGTTTCGCGAATCAAGGCCCTTGCCAAAGCACGGGCAGGATCAATCAGATGGACATGATCTGCAGCTGAAACAGCCAGGGGTAGCTCAGTGCATCCTAAAATAACGGCCTGTGCTCCTTTTCTGTAACAGTGATCAATTGCATCTAAGATCATCGTTTTCGCCTTAGATGTAATTGGGGATGAATGTGCTTTGATTCCAAAATCATGGTCAAAGATTGCCCGGTGCACCAGATTTTCTGCGACATCTTCGGATGGCATTACAGCCGAGAAATTGGCATCTTGCAGTGCAAATTCATAGAGACCTAAGCGGTGAACACTTAATGTAGAAAGGGGTGCGACATGTGTGATATCTGGTGTAGACTGTTTCAGATAGCGGATTGTTTCCTGAATAAGATGTAAAATCCGGATGTTCACACCCTTTAGTTCTTCTTTCGTTACATTCATGATTTGAGGGGCATGGGCGGAATTGCAGGGAATTCCAGCAACCTCAACGCCAAGTTGGGCTAATTTACGCGCCACAGATGCGATGGCTATGGCTGGATTTGGGATTGGATCACCGAATACATATGCACTTCGATCACCAATCAGGTGTCCGAAGGACAACAGTGCCATTGGAAGATGCTCTTGATCGGTATTGGCCGTTGTTTCTGAGATCACTTTAGCAGCCAAGTCTAATCCAGCTTGAGGCCCCATCCCTCCGATAATTCCGATCGTAGGAGTGCTCATCAATTCTGATTAATTGGTTGAGAATTCCGATGCAAGATGGCTAATTGAAGCCAGAGGATCATATGGATAGATGTTAATTGAAATTGTGAGACACCGTGGATGTAGACTGTTGTCAATTAGTTTGACCATGCATCATGCTAGACCGAAATGCTCTACCTATGGTTGAAAATTGGTAGACCTCAAGATTGAAATTCATTAAATCCGAAATGATGAGCATGTAAATTTAATCATTTTCATTTGATTTATTGATTAGAGGGTTCAATATTATACCCTGAGCTTCCTGAATAAAATCGTACAGGGAACATTCACTTTCGTTATTGTATAAACTTGACATTTTGATTGATGGTCGTTAAGATCCGTCTATATTCAGACAAAATGATAGTTTAGCCCAAAGAGACCCTTTTTCAGTCAACTGGCAAATTTTGATATTAAGAGGTTAATTGATGGAGGCTATTTGTATGACTATGACCTATGATCCGATTCGCAGATGGTGACGGTTTTTTCTGGATTGCCAGAAGTCATGACAATTACATTGATCAATGATTTTCAAACCGTTTTTTCGTATATGGTCTGTTGAGGTTTTGTGTAAACATGAAAAATTTTAAGGCTTCAGATCCTAATATTACCCAACAAATCACAGCATGTGCGTAAATTTGAGCATTTTCCATATATAGTGAGTTTAACACGGAATTTATAAATATTTTTGCTTAATCATCCATAAAATCGCTTGGTTTTAGGTTCATTCTGAGTAGATCTTAACTCCAATATACGATGATGCTTGAAAATAAGTGTCCAGCTATTTTAAATTTAATTTAGTATCAATCATTGTTCACAATTGCCCGGTCGTCTAATGGCAGGACAGCGGCCTTTGGAGCCGTCGGTGGAGGTTCGAATCCTCCCCGGGCAACTTCTGGCATAATTAGACTCATTAATGTCATCTCGCGAATTACCCATTGGAATCTTTACTGGTAGTAGTAACCCCGCTTTGGCAGAAAAGATTGCTGAAGTATACGGTCAATCACTCGGCCAGCTGAGTCGTGTGATCTTTTCAGATGGTGAGCTCTATGCAAAATATCAAGAGTCAATTCGTGGTAGAGACCTATTTATCGTACAGAGCACCTACCCAAACGCAGATAACTGGATGGAGCTCCTTCTATTAATTGATGCAGCCAAGCGCGCTTCCGCCGATAGGATCAATGCCGTGATCCCCTACTTTGGATATGCGCGTCAAGAAAGAAAAGATCAGCCAAGAGTTCCGATTGCTGCGAAGCTCATGGCAGATCTACTGCAAACCGCAGGGATCAATCGCTTGTTAACCATGGATCTTCATGCGTCTCAGATTCAGGGTTTTTTTGATGTACCTGTGGATCATTTGTATGCTTCTGCAGTGTTCGCAGGTTACTTCCAAAAAATTCAGTTGACCAATCTTGTCGTTGTCGCGCCTGATGTAGGAGCGATTAAGATGGCACGGGCCTATGCGAATAATTTAGATGCTGAGCTGGCTGTGATAGATAAACGCAGACCCCATCAGAATGAGGCTGAGATCGTCAATATTATAGGTGAAGTGAAAGGGAAGAATGTTCTGTTGATTGATGACATCATTGACACTGCAGGAACGCTCACCAAGGCTGCAAACTCTCTCAGGGATGCCGGTGCCCATGAAATCATGGCCGCCTGCACTCATCCTTTGTTATCTGGAAAAGCTTACGAGCGAATTGAAGCATCTGTCTTAAGTAAACTCTTGGTCACCGACAGTATTCCTCTTAAACGCCAATCTTCTCGTATTGAAGTTGTTAGTGTCGCAGAAATGTTTGCCGACGCAATTCGTAGAATCTCAACCGACGATTCAGTATCTACATTATTTAATCAGTAACGATCTATGAACGTAATCACAATTAATGCTCAATTGAGAACGCCTGGAAAGTCTTCGGCTAAGGCTGCACGTCGTGAAGGCAATGTTCCTTGTATTTTGTATGGTAGGCATGTGGATTCACACCCCTTTGTGACGAGTGAGCAGAGCCTACACCCGCTGATCTTTACGAATCGAACGCATATTGTGAATCTAAGCCTTGGAGATGATAACTGGGAGTGTATTGTCAAGGACATTGCGTATCATCCAGTGACAGATCGCCCAATGCATGTAGATTTTCAAGCCCTCCAAGCGGGAGAGAAGATTACTCTGTCTGTCCCACTAAATTTTGTGGGAACATCAGTAGGTCAGTCAAAGGGAGGCCTTCCGAGATATCTTATGAATGAACTTACCGTTGTGTGCTATCCCCGAGATATTCCTACTCAGATAGACATTGATGTTCGCCATCTTGAAATTGGTGATTCAATTTATCTTCGTGATCTTGATGAAGAGGCGCTTGAGTTTCTTGCACCGCAAGATCAAATATTAATGTCGGTTGTTCGTCCTCGTGTTGAGGAGGAAGAAACAATTGAAGATGGTGCGGAAGATGAAGCAGAGGAAGAGACCGAGGAATAACCTGAATCAAATTGGCAGCGTGCTGGCACATGTCAAATAAACAACGCCTAATCTTTGGGTTAGGCAACCCAGGTGAGGCGTATCAAGGAACTCGCCATAACGTTGGATTTGAAATCATAGATCGGATTGCTCATCAATGTGCAATCATCCTAAGATTAGATCCGCGAACGAACTCAATTAGTGGTACAGGGAGTTGGAGAGGGTATCCATTGACGATTGCTAAACCTCAGACTTGGATGAATCTTAGTGGAGAATCCGCTCGTAGCTTTCAGAAGAAGATGCATTTGGAGTGTCAGCAGCTGTTAGTTATTTTTGATGATATTAACTTACCGCTTGGCGTATTTCGATTGCGCAGTGGAGGAAGTGCAGGAGGGCATAATGGAATGCAAAATGTCATAGATGTTTTGGGTGATCATAACGTTCCTCGATTACGTATAGGGATCGGGCAAGAATTTGAGCGGGGACATCAGTCAGATTATGTTCTCTCTGGCTTTGAACATAAAGAAGTTGAGGTCATTGATGATGCCCTCAATCGCGCCCGGGATGCAGCACTTATGTTTGTTGCAGAAGGAATACAAACAGCGATGAACCGATTTAATCGGCGGGTTCGGTCATCAAAAACACAATCAGATGTTGCTCAATCAGAGCAGAGTCATCAGGACTAAGGATTGAACCATCATGTATTAAACTTCGCTTAGCTAATTGAATTTTTTTAACAGATTATGCAATCAATTCATCTAATACTTATCGTGTGCTTTTGTGGTATCATTGCACTTTTATTCGCTTGGATTCGGGCACGATGGGTTTCAAAACAGGATCCAGGTACACAGGAGATGGTTGCAATTTCAGGGTATATTGCTCGTGGAGCACAGGCATTTCTAAAACGTGAATATCGTGTCATTGCGATCTTTGTCGCTTCGGTTGCTACAATTTTAGTCTTTACAGGACTCATCAGTGACTCTGATAGTGGGCAGTCACCGATGACAGCACTTTCCTTTTTTGTGGGTGCACTGTGTAGTGGAGCTGCCGGCTTTATTGGGATGCGTGTCGCCACAAAGGCGAATGTAAGAACGACAAATGCCGCGCGTAGTGGTTTGGCTCCAGCACTCAATATTGCATTTTCTGGTGGATTGGTGATGGGATTATGTGTTGTAGGACTAGGAATTTTGGGGCTTGGTGGACTGTTTATGGTCTACAGTGAATTGACCAACTGGACTCCTATGCGAGTGATTGAAGTCATTTCGGGGTTTTCACTTGGGGCATCATCTATTGCGTTATTTGCTCGCGTTGGAGGTGGAATTTACACAAAGGCAGCTGATGTTGGGGCCGACCTTGCTGGCAAGGTCTATGAGGGTATCCCAGAGGATGATCCACGAAATCCTGCTACCATTGCCGATAACGTTGGGGATAACGTTGGGGATGTGGCTGGAATGGGCGCAGACCTTTTTGAGAGTTATGTTGGATCTATCATAGGTGCGATGGTATTAGGGACAGGGTTTCTGACGGTTTTTAGTGGTTCCAGTGCAGCTTTTGGGAGTTTGAGTGCAGTTTTACTTCCGTTGGTATTGGGTGCGGTAGGGATTCTTGTTTCTATTCTTGGATCCTTTTTTGTTCGAGTCAAGGAAGGTGGTAATCCACAGAGAGGGCTCAATCTTGGTGAGTTTGGGGCGAGTGCGGTCATGGCCGTGCTCGCATTTTTTGTGATTTCATGGATGCTTCCTGCCGAGTGGGTTGCAACCACCAGTATTGTTGGGGAGCGTTCATATACTGCTGTAGGTGTTTTTTTTGCTATGTTGATCGGATTAACTGCAGGGGTTTTGATTGGATTAGCGACAGAATATTTTACGGCGACTAACACTAGGCCCACGTATCAAATTGCCAAACAGAGTATCACGGGTGCGGCAACAAATATTATTTCTGGACTAGGGACGGGCATGTATTCAACTGGAGTTCCTGCACTAGTGCTTGCATTAGCCATCATTGGTGCATTTTCTATGGCTGGGCTTTACGGCATTGCCATCGCTGCGGTTGGAATGTTATCAGTGACTGGAATTCAATTAGCCGTGGATGCCTATGGACCGATCAGTGATAATGCTGGCGGGATTGCAGAGATGACGCACCTTCCAGCCGAAGTTCGGGAAAGGACTGACAAGCTTGATGCTGTTGGTAATACAACTGCGGCGATTGGAAAGGGATTTGCTATTGGGTCGGCTGCGTTGACGGCATTAGCGCTATTTGCCGCGTTCATGCAGCAGACAGGTCTTGAAACCATTAATGTTGCTCAGCCAAACATATTGGCTGGACTATTGATTGGTGCAACGCTTCCCTATGTATTTAGCGCCATGGCGATGAGTGCTGTAGGACGAGCATCGGCTGATATGATCGTTGAAGTTGGACGCCAGTTCAACGAAATTAAAGGGTTGCGCGATGGGACTGCAACGGCTGAATATGCCAAATGTGTGGACATCTCCACCGCGGCAGCGATTCGCGAAATGATTGCACCTGGCCTACTCGCAATCTTAGTGCCCGTGATTATAGGATTCATAAGTATTGATATGTTAGGGGGTTTATTGGTTGGCGTAACTGTTTCGGGCGTTCTATTTGCCATATTTCAATCTAACGCTGGTGGTGCCTGGGATAATGCGAAGAAGCGCATAGAAGGAGGGATGACAATTAATGGGAAGAGTCTGGGTAAGGGCAGTGAAGCACATAAGGCTGCAGTTGTTGGGGACACGGTAGGGGATCCTTTCAAGGATACATCTGGGCCAAGCCTAAATATCTTAATTAAATTGATAGCTGTTGTTGCCTTGGTGATTGCTCCATTGCTGTAGAAGGATTTGTATATGATTGCTAAAATGAAAATCATCCAGCAGTTTTTTTGAAAAGAAGTTGCCCAAATAATGGACTAATTTTCTGGATTGATCCAGATGAAAAAATGTTGGTTTTTCCATGGTTATGCAGGTCAGATGAATCCACTGGCATAGAGTAATGTAACAGTGAGGGTTCTATATCTGTCTTCATTCATAGGAGTCTGATTTCTTATATTTTCCCATTGATTTGTTTCTTCAATTTTTGTTGGATATGATGGTTGTATGCGTCTAAATTATCTCAATGTTTGTATATTTTGAGGGGCCTCCCATTTTTTAAGTGGGTGATATTTTCAGAAATGGGTAAACGAGGGTAACAAGAATAAGGTTCGGTAAGGATTTTTATAGTAGTTTAGATTTGTTTATCTATCCTTCAACTTATCAAAAAAAAAGATGGCTTTAAAAATAACGGATGTGAATCATTTGATTGGTATTGCGTCACCGTGGGAGGTGACCGAGATTGAGCAGGAGACGAGTCGTTATGCGGCGAGGATCCATGTAGCGCTTTCGGGGGATGCGGAGTTAAGGTGTCCGGAGTGTGGGAAGGCGTGTCCGGGATATGATCACCGAGAGCGACGATGGCGCCATACGAATATCTGTGATTATCGTACGGAGGTGGTCGCGAGTGTGCCGCGTGTGCAGTGTCCACAGCATGGCGTGAGTACGATTTCGGTTCCTTGGGCCGATGCTCGTGTGCAATTCACGTCCAGTTTTGAGGCCTGTGTGATGGATTGGTTGCATGATGCAACCAGCATTTCAGTGATCGCGAAACGCTTAGGGGTGAGTTGGACGATGATCGCTCATATTATGGATCGTGGAATCAAGCGTGGATTGGAGCGCAAGCCAGAGAAGATCGTGCCTCATATTTGCGTAGATGAGACAGCGTCCAAGAAGGGGCACAACTATGTGACGATTGTATCGGATCCTGCAACGGGTACGGTGTTACATGTGTCAGAGGGGCGAACAATAGAGAGTTTATTAGAGTACTACGATAGTTGTTCACCTGAGCAAATTGCAGGGATTGAAAGTGTGAGTATGGATATGTGGCCTGCCTACATCACTGCAACAAGGATGCGTATACCCGATGCCGATTGCATTTGACCATTTTCATATCTCTAAATATGTTGGAACTGGGGTGGATGAGGTTCGCAGAGAGGAGAATCGTGCGTTAAAGAAACTGGGGATTCTGGATTTGGTAGGGACAAAGTATGATTGGCTTAAGAATCGGGCCAGCATGTCGGCCAAGCAAAAAAAGCGGTTTAGTCTCTTGAAAAACAGTGCACTGAAAACAGCACGCGCTTGGGCGATGAAAGAAGTGTTCCAGACGCTGTGGAAGTATAAACATCGCACTTGGGCGCTCAAAGCATGGAACCGTTGGTTAGGGTGGCTCTCACGCAGTCGTCTGGAGCCGATGAAAAAAGTGGCTAAAACCATTAGAAATCATCTTTGGGGCATTATCAATGCGGTGGTTTTAGATGTGAGTAATGGGCCGGCTGAAAGCATCAATAGCCGCATCAAAATGATCAAAATCCGTGCGCGTGGATTCAGAAATCCTGAACGATTAAAGAATGCAATTTACTTCTATCTTGGTGGACTTGATTTGTATCCAGAAGGCACCAAAAATCGGCCAACCCACTCTTAAAACGGGAGGCCCATTTTGAGAAATCATCTATCAAAACCCAGTAAAAAACTACAACTACGCACTGGTGCTTTTATCCAGATTTGTAGACAACCAACAGCAAGGTGTTTCACAATCAACTACTTAAAATTTGACAATGCCAATACTTAATTTTCTTTTAGTAGTCTTACTGGCTTCCAATGATGGAAGTGGGGCGATTCATAGTCACTCTTCCATTCTGCCCCCCCCCCCCATTTTTTCGGGCGATCGCGTCATAGGCAGTTTGCCAGATGGATTTTCCGAGCCAGAGTCTTTAGAGGGTACATCTCTCTTGGCTGGCGAAATACCTGACGTAACGTCTATTACACCAACAACCATCACGGCTTGGACAGCAGGGTCAACACTCGTTTCCACCGAGACAACAGGTCAAGCCGTACCAGATCCCCCCACGAATTTCTCGGCAGGGCCGCCCACAGGCATTTACCAAATCAATATGTCATGGTTTGCCCCGGTCAATGATGGTGGTTCTCCCATCACGGGGTACAAGATTGAATGGTCCACCGATGGTGGCACAAACTGGGAGGTTTTGGTTGGAGATACCCAAAGAACTCTTAGTCGATTCTCTCATCTGAGTTTGCGATTGACGCCAGGTGCCACCTTTCATTATCGGGTTCGTGCCCTGAATATGGAGGGAGAAAGTGCTCCATCGAATGAATCTTCCACTACGGCCATAGCTGCCTCAGGGCCAGGCATCGCCACGAATGTGAGGGTAACAAAAACGTCCACTGATGTAGCCCAGATTTCTTGGGATGCCCCGACGGATCTCCCCGATGGAAATCAGGTTTATTTTTATGCCTTGTTTCGTGCCGATAATAATGGAGATTTTCTCACTCGAATTGAAAGGACCCATCCCGCAACCTCATTGACCTATACCGACAATAATGTACAGATAGGCAAAACCTATGGGTACGTAATATCTTCGGAATATGGTCGTAATCAGTTCATTACTAGAAGCAGTCATTTTTCAGATCCTGTCTTCATTGCGTTCACGGATCCCCCGGATGCTCCAACCGCATTACGTGCAACCGCTGGATCTGAATCCACGGATCTTTCCTGGACTGCCCCCGCCGATGATGGAGGCAGCTCGATCACGGGGTACAAGGTGGAAGCCCTCTCACTCACAGTTCCAGGGAGCAGCTGGATTACGCTAGAAGACGATACCGAATCAACGACTACAACCTACTCGCATGACCATACCACCGATGCTGGGCAGGTCTGGTTGGGACAGGCGCGCCAGTACCGCGTCAGTGCAATCAGTTTGGCGGGGACTGGCCCTCCGACGCCCCCTTTGGCCATGACGGGACGGCCGGATAATCTGATCATCACTTCGGGATCGCCCACCCGAGTGAGCCTGAAATGGACCGCACCCGCAGCGAGCACCCTTCAAATCACAGGCTACCGGATTGAGGTGTCTCCTAATGGAACCGATAGCTGGACTACGGTGGGCCCCATTACTTCCTTCACGACCGTAGAGACGTCCTATACCCATACTGGGCTGACCCTGGAGACCGTATATCACTACAGGGTGTATGCCATCAGCAGACAGGCAGGAGAAAGCATACACCCCTCCAATATCATCCGCATCACAACGGGGCCAAGCGTGAGACCCAATCGTCCACCAGGAGTGACAGCGACCGCCGGCACGGATCGATCGGCCACCATCACCTGGACCGCTCCCTACGACGGAGGGTCTCCCATCACGGGCTATGAGGTGAATTATAATTTCAGCGGAGAGCGTGATTATATATGGAATAACCAGCCCAGCGTTGGACCGGCGATCCGAAGTTATACGCATATGGATTTAGTGGTGGACTCGACCTATCGTTATTTTGTACGCGCCATCAATGCGAAGGGCGAGGGGAGTCGGTCTGAGATCGTGCGTGCCCGCATCACAGGAACGGTGACTGCGCCCACGGCGCCCCAGTCTCTGACGGCAACCCCGGGCGGGCATACGATCATCAACCTGAGATGGTCTCCGCCCGAGAGCCATGGAGGCTCTCTGGTCATAGGATACAAGATTGAAGTATCCACCGATGGCACTAGTTTCACGGATCTGGTGGCTAATACCATGTCCACGGCCACATTCTATCAACATACTGGACTATCCAGAGGAGATGCGCGTCATTATCGGGTCACCGCCATCACGGGACGTTTTCCAGTCGGCATTGTGTCCGAGGTGGTGCGTGGCGAGACGGGCACCCCTCCGGCCATCACCGCCCCCGGTGCGCCGACATCGCTGACCGCTATGGCCGATGGACAAACGATCATCAACCTGAGTTGGACAGCACCCGAAAGTACGGGTGGCACGCGCATTACGGGATATCAGATTGAGGTCTCGCCCAATGGCACCTCGGAGTGGACCGATCTGGCGGACAATACCGAATCCACGGCTACGACCTATTCTCATACGGGCTTGAGTGCAGGTACGACGCGGCACTACCGGGTCAGCGCCATCAATAATGTGGACACAAGTACACCGTCCAATGTGGCCATGGCCACAACCGCAGCTGTAGCCACGGCGCCCGGTGCGCCGACGTCGCTCAACGCCACCGCTTCAGGGCAAACGACGATCAATCTGAGTTGGACAGCGCCGACAAGTACGGGTGGTGCAGAAATCACAGGATACAAGATTGAAGTATCCACGGATGGTAACACATTTACGGATCTGGTAGCGAGTCACCCAACGCCTCCTTACGCGCACACCGGCCTCTCCGCAGCCACGACACGGCATTACCGCGTTAGTGCGATCAACTCGGTTAATACCGGCCCCGCATCTAATGTGGCCACGGCGACGACCGCGGATGCGGCAAACCCGACGGTGCCCGGCGCGCCAACATCGCTCACCGCAACCGCCTCTGGGCAAACGATCATCAACCTAGGCTGGACGGCCCCATCAAGTAATGGCGGTGGGCGAATTACAGGCTACCAGATTGAAGTATCCACGGATGGTGGGACCACATTTGGCTCGCTGGTCGCGCGTCATCCGACGACTTCCTATTCTCATACGGGCCTGACCGCAGGTGTGACGCGGCATTACCGGGTCAGTGCGATCAACTCGGCAGGTGCAGGGATGCCATCCAATGTGGCTAATGCGACCACGGCGAGTGATGACAGAGATGGGGATGATGACGACGGTGGTGGAGAGGATGACGCAACTGCGCCAGCACTCACCTTTACCGTGGCCTCGGCCAGCGTAGATGAAGCGGCGGGCACCTATCCGATCAGCGTGACTCTCAGCGCCTCATCCAGCACGGCGACCACGCTCAGTTATACCCTGTCAGGGACGGCCACCCAGGGCTCGGACTATACGATTCAATCCTCGGTCACACTCAATGGCACCTCTGCACAGATTCCCATTGTGATCGTCGATGACCAAGACGAAGAACCCGACGAAACCGTCATCGTGACCCTGGTCAGTAGCACCGCCTATACACTTGGATCCATCACAGCGTTTACGCTCACCATTACCGATAATGATGCTGTGGCCTTATCGTTTGCTCAGACGCTGGATGATCAATCCTATTATGTCGGGTTAGCCATTGACGCTCTCATGCTTCCAGCCGCGCGGCAAGGAACGCCTCCCTACAGTTACACGCTCACCCCAGAGTTGCCAAAGGGTCTCACCTTTAATGCGTCTACGCGGGCTTTAAGTGGTACTCCCACCGAAGTCACGGCCCCGAAAACCTATACCTACACGGCGACCGATGCCAGTGCTCATTCAGTGATGCAGCAGTTTACCATTGCGATTGTTCAGGCCGAGGCCTTGACCTTGACCGAAACGGTCAACGATCAGAGAGTTCCCGTGCAGAGGCTGCTGAAAGACCTCGTCTTTCCCGTTGCCACAGGCGGCATTGCCCCTTACAGCTACACCTTAACCCCAGAGCTCCCCAGTGGACTGATGTTTGATGCGACCACGCGCACGCTGAGCGGAACGCCCTCCGAGGTGGCCACGGCTCAGACCTATACCTACAGCGTACAAGATCAGGCGGGAACGCGCACAGAGCAAACCTTCACGCTTGAGGTGTATCAACTGTCGTTTGCCGAGACGGTGCCAAATCAGACGTACTCCCGCGCTCAGCCCATTGCTCCACTTGTGCTTCCAGAAGTCACAGGCGTAGCTCCGATTACCTACACCTTAACACTACTGGATCTCCCACTTGGGCTTCGCTATGATGGCTTAGCCCGAACGATCAGTGGCACGCCCACAGACGTTATACCGCCAGTCTCTTTGACCTACAAGGCCACCGATGCCAATGGAGCGAGCGACAGTCTGATGTTTACCATAGAGGTTGTGTCACCGGTCAACACCGAAGATGAAGCGGGGCTGCCTGAGGCGTTTCAAGTGTATCCGAATTATCCGAATCCATTCTACAGGTCAACACATTTAGTCTTTGATCTGCCGTGGCCTGCGCAGGTGCAGGTGGAGGTTCTGGATATCATTGGGCGGCGCATGGCTGCGCCCCAAGAAGTACACCTCAGCGCGGGATGGCGGCATGAACTAGAACTGAGCGATTTGGGACTCCCCTCAGGGCCGTATCTCTATCAATTGCGGGCGATCTCTCTTGAAGACCATTCATCTTCGGTCTATGTCGGGCACTTTATCAGCGTCCAGTGATGAGGCTGACCATTTATCGGGCGATGTGGAAAATCTGAACAATTCACTGTTCAATGGCAGAATAAATTAGGTGGTATCATCAGACAGTACATAACTACTTTGCTCTACGTAGCAGTCATCTCTTTATACAGTCTTGAATGACTGTCGGATTCAGAACATCTCTATGCTGATCTGTAGCTCACCGGTATCTAACTCAATGGCTTTATGATCGTCGCGTAAGCGGAAAGTTTTGATGCTTTCAGGCAAAAACTCTTTGGGTGTATCCATCTGAAAGAGAGTATCAGCAACGACATACCAATCTTCAGTCGTTAAATGCACTACAGCTTCCTGACCAGTAGCAACCATTGGAGCATACTGTAAGACTTTGTTCAAGTGGGTAATGCCTTGCTTTTGGTGCAAATTTGGATTATCCAGAAAATTACATGTCCAGCGATTTTAGTTTTGAATAGATTTACTGGGTTGCGCCGATAAATGACTCGGTTCGTCTGGGTCATAAATTTGAAGATCAAAAAAGATAGTAGCACGATTATCTGACTGCATGGAGATGTGCATCATCATACATGACGTATCAGGAACAGGCATCCATCGCATAACGCCGTTGGGTGTGGTCAGAGGGTGATGATTACAGAGTCATCAACTGAAATTTTTGGCACAATAACCAAACCTCGGATTTTTATATCCTGAATGACCGCTCTGGTCCGAAATTTAGTAACCAATGATCATTTGCATCTCCTGTCTGATGATTCTCTGGCATTGGGCTTCTGGGCTTGACAAGAATCGCCAGATAGAAATCTCTCGTCAAGCCCATCAGTTCAATAGTCATGAAGAACTTGAATAGTCTTGTGAAAAATCAAATCCCAACGATGTAGACCACCTCTATTCATTGAAAATCCTAATCGTTGCCAACGAAGTTTTCATTGACACAACGCAGTGTGAGTTGGTTGGAGAATAGATCATAATTAGTATATTTTGATGATGTTATACATTTTGACGCAAATCAATGCTTATATCCACTGATTATCATTCGCAATGATTGATAGATTAGAGAAGTTATGGCGTGATGTGAGATGGGTTATTTTGGGTGAACAAGCGAAGCTCAATGAACCATCAAAGCCCTCTGGGATTCGCCGCCGTACTATGATTTTCAGTTTGTCTGCGTCCGTTCTTATCTGGTTTATTCTTAGCCTATACGAGAATTACTACCTATCTGTAGACTATCCTATGTGTGACCTGGAAGGCGAGGAAATATCGTCATCCTGCGTTATAGGATTAGATGAGGACTCAGCGCTCACTCACCCTCTGCCAGAGGCCATCCGAACGACATTATATGGCCCTGGATATAGCCTCATCTGGGAACAATTATGGGTGAGGTATTGGGGGAATCCGATTACAATTAATTCCGAAATAAGTACTCTTGATACGCAACTACTCCTTGGTCTTCCAGAGCGAGTGTCCATTGAATCTATCGTTCCTGAAAGAATTGATGTTCAAAAAGAGGTGAGAGTAGAGCGCCGGATTCCAATTGAGTCACGAGTGACTCAAATCTCTCGTCCACCACATTTCTTCATAGGTACACCCCAACTTGATCCTGATAGCATCCAGATATCTGGACCAGCGTCAATGGTTCGTCAAATTTACTCATGGGCTACGGAAATTGATACTTTATTTGGCGTCAATGATACGATATACCATTATGTGGAATTAAGTGATTCTCTTAGTGGATTGGTGATTTTGTCTCATAAAAGAACGATGCTGACAGCAGTTGCGCCTCAATATACCGAAGGGCAAAAGCAGCAGGTCAAAGTCGAGATTATCGGAATTCCTAATGCCCAAAGTATTGTTCAATTAGAACCTGAATCGGTGACGATTACGTATCAGGTACCTCTATCAAAATTTTCTGAGACACAGCAAACAGACCTTATTCGTGCGCTGGTTTCCTATGGCCAAATCTATGCTGATACCACGGGGCGAATACAACCTACGGTTGAATTTCCCTCTGATTTAATGTTGCGTCAGGTGACGATTTCTCCGAGTCAACTGAGATATTTTATCAACATCGGATCACAATGATGCTACTAATCGCAACAATCTTACAGAGATCAGGTTCAAACTTGACAAAATTCTTGTAATATGAGATGGCCGCTTTGGCCAAAGAGCGCAGTTAAGTATCACAACACTCCTCAGGGCATCTTGACCGAATCAGGTATCTGGTATAAAACCACAGTTGACCATCTCAATGAATATGCCGCTGAGCTTTTTGAGCGGGAGCCGATTGAAGTCCAATTAGCACTCGCGGATACTTGGCTACGATCACCGCATACCTTGTCACTCTGGATTCTGGCTATTGGAGTCATGTATTTCAATCCATGGCAGGTTGCCATAACTGTGGTGATATTTTTTATGATTTGGCAAATCATTGCCCCGTCTTTGGTCAGTTGCAATTTTTCTCTAATCCTTAGGATATTTGATGCTGTATTGCTACAAGCATTACTCTATGCAACGACCATGTCTCTGTTAGCAATGTCGGGAAAATATCATGCTGTCTCTGTAGGCTTGATTGGCTTTGTACTTCTACGGTGGGGCGTTTTGATCTATTTAATTCGCCCAGTTGTAAGTAGGTGTTGGAATGCAATGTACAGACTTCCAGTTCCTGACCACATCTTAAGGTCATTCATCATTCGTGGTGCATTGCGTCAAGGAATTACGCTATCAGATTTTCGGGATATTGAGCAGAGTATTGTTCAAGATGTGTTGAGGAAAAAGCAAATGGGAGGCGAGAATAGTTCATGATTAGTCACAGATATGTTGATTCTGTTCATGAATTAAAACATGCCATCATTCATCAATTTAAGGATCAGTCCATCTTACCGAAAACACAGATTGTCAAACTGTCTGTTCAAGTTGAAGGAGTAGATCCATTGGATTGGCTCGCTGGTCAACCCGCCGGTCGGCGAATTTACTGGTCTGGTAGAGATTATGGAATTGAGGTTGCGGCAATTGGAGAGGCAGATTACCATTACTCGTCTCAGTCGACTGACCTGAAAGAGTTGCGCACAAATCTTATGGATAGACTTTCAGATTGCAATCAAGGTATCAGATATTATGGTGGGATTCGATTTGACCTTGATGCACCAATTGAAAAGCATTGGACTTCATTCGGTTCGTGGAGATTCGTTCTACCCAGATTTGAACTTCAGAAAAAATCTCATTCGACCCTTCTCGTTTGTAATCTTGTCTTCCCAGACGATCTACATCAATTAGATTCCATCATCAAACAGATCGATAATCTGTCTTGCAACTCACGAGACTCTGGGCAACGACTGACCGCTCTTGACCATACCTTTCGTCCAGATTACCAAAAATGGTCTGAGGCCGTTCAGTATGCACTTAATCAATTCATATCAACGCCACTAGATAAAGTGGTTCTAGCAAGAGAGGCAGCTGTAAGAGTGACTGAAGATTTGAATCCAATCGCATTGATTCGTTATCTAAAAAAAATCAATATCAACTGTTTTCATTTTCTTTTTGAACCAACTTCAGATGGAGCATTTATAGGAGGCTCTCCAGAAAGGTTGTTCAGACGAGAGGGGCGATCAATTGAAAGCGAAGCAGTCGCAGGAACATGCCCTCGTGGAGAATCCGATATTGACGATGAAAGAATGATTGACGAATTAGTCAGAAGTGCGAAAGAGCAGAGAGAACATGAATTTGTACGGATGAGTCTTCAGGAAGAGGTTTCATTACTGGCTGCTCATGTTACCATGGATACACTCCCTTCAATTATGCGTTTGGCCTCTGAAAGACACCTCGTTTCTAGGTTACGCGCAATCATGAAACAGGAGTATACAAGTCTTGATGTGTTAGAAGCATTGCATCCGACGCCCGCCGTTGGAGGGTATCCATCAGACCTTGCTTTGAAGTTTATTCAAGACAATGAGGCATTTGATAGGGGTTGGTATGCGGGTCCAATTGGCTGGATCGGAGTAAATGAAGCAGAATTCGCCGTCGCCATACGATCTGCATTAGTGTCAGGATCTATTCTTCGACTCTACTCTGGGGCTGGAATTGTTCGGGGCTCAACGCCAATAGATGAGTGGAATGAGGTTGGGCACAAGATTGGTGACCTTGAAGATTTTCTTAAATTGAACACATCTTCACGTCACCCGGGATGTAAAGAATGATGATTCAAGCGAATGCCGAGCGAGCACGCTTGATCATTGACGAGTTCATCCGTTGTGGTATTGATGAATTTATCATCGCGCCAGGGTTTCGGAGTGCACCCTTATCACTGGCAGCCATTAGTCACCCAGCCGCCCATGTAACCGTTCATTTTGATGAGCGTGGAAGTGCATTTTTTGCACTTGGTTATGGCCGCACTACGCATAAGCCATGTGTGTGGATCACGACTTCAGGCACCGCAGTTGCTAATGGCATGCCTGCCGTGGTTGAATCTTCAATGGATAATGTGCCCATGATATGCCTTACAGCCGATCGACCATCAGATCTTCGTGACACTGCGTCTAATCAAACGATTGATCAAATTCACATCTTTGGCCGTTATCCAAGATGGTTTGCGGATCTGCCTGCTCCAGATAGCAATTGTCAAGAATCATCCGTACGCTCTACCATTGATTATGCTGTCTATCAATCACGCAATGGTCCTGTACATCTGAATTGCATGTTCAGAGAGCCATTGATAGAAATGGACGATAAACACCAATCAATTCCATCGATTTCATGGACACCTACAAAACGCCCACAAACCTCCTACAATGTACAGGTAAGCAGATCATACTCTATTGAAAACCTGAGTGAGACTATTTTGAATGCGCAGCGTGGGCTGATCATCGCTGGGAGATTACGCACACAAGAAGATGGAAAGGCTATTGCAGACTTGGCTCAACACTTAGGTTGGCCTCTTCTGGCAGATATTTGTGCTCCCGTAGGTTCAGTTGAAAATTTTATAAATTTTTTTGACTTAATCGTTCGTATCCCTACGTTTTGCCAAAGATATTCTCCAGACGTCATTTTGCACTTTGGACTTCCATCTGTTTCTAAGGAATTGCAAAAGTATTTAGTGAATGCTTCAGCGGATACTTATGCAATAATTTCGCCTGCACCTATTCGCATTGATCCTTTTCATGTAGTCACGGACCGTATACAGGCATCAATTACTGAATTTTGCAGTGGAGTCATCAATGATGTATCCGAAAAAATGACGAATAAATCATGGTTGGATCACTGGTATCAAGCGGATCAACATGTATCAAGTGTCCTTTCCACAGAACTAGGTAAGGAAATTTCAGAGCCATGTGTGGCATGGCTACTATCCGATTTACTCAAACAGATAGGATGGATTTTTGGTGCGAATAGCATGCCGATCAGAGATTTGCAGACATTCTTAAATAGGAGAGAGCGTTCTGATATACAAGTTTATGCTAATCGTGGAGCGAGTGGCATTGATGGCACATTAAGCACAGTTGCTGGAATTGCTCATTCTGATTCTAGACAGGGTATTGTACTTTTAGGAGATCTTGCTATGTTACATGATATTAACTCCCTAACATTATTGAAAGAGTGCAACGTCACCATCATTGTAATCAATAATAATGGCGGAGGAATATTTAATATGCTCCCAATAGCTTTGGAGAGCGAGGCATTTGAAAAAGTTCTGGGAACTCCTCATGGACTGAATTTTCAAAATGCTGCCGAGCAATTCCACATTCCTTATTCAGCAGTGAGCTCATGTATTGAGTTTCGGGAATCAATCAGGTCGTCCATTACCACATCAGGACCATCTATTATAGAAGTTCAAACGGATAGGGTTCAAAATGCACTGTTCCATCAAACTCTCTTCAACCACGTAACAGAATCAACTGCACCCTAATTTTAACTCTTAGTAAGTGATTGAATCATTATATAATTGTTGAAGATTCGTCAACTCTGCGTGTCAATAAAAAGTGACACACCCCAATTCATAATATGGAATCAAATTCGTGTCATTTTTATTGGGACACGCCCGCACCACTATCAGACACTCAAGAAGGCGGAGATCACTAAGCAACAAGGAATTAATGCTTATAGCTTTGATGATACCATTAATCAAATGAACAAGATTTATGATGCCATCATATGGGAGACTGACTTTGATATTCTACACGATCTCATCAATGACGAAGCCCTGATAACCGTAGCACAAAATCAGTATGACAGGGACGTTTCTTAAACTCTATGAATCTGGGCAAGGAAATTCGGCAGGCTACCAATTGAAAATCCTTAACCCTCCTGAGGATACAATCCCGATCAAATCTGACATGTTTCCTGCGCCAATAAGTATTTTCCGACATATTAAGGGAGAATGCAAAAGGGGTGATTTTGTAACTAGTGTCCGTCCAGAAATAGAAAATTTTCTTTGAAGTTCCTATTCTATATGACATTTATCGCCGATCATTTCGCTTGAAGATTTAAGAAGATGTGTGAATTCAAGGTAACAAATGACAGGGTGTATACTGAAAACTCCCATTTTTGGTACCTCTAACGCGTAATCTAGAAAATGGCCGCAAAATCTTCGCAACAAAATAACGTTTATTTTGAATCTATAAACCCATACAGAATAGGCGATTCAGCGCTGTTAGATGCTTTTCTGGACGGGCACTAATTATCAGCAGCGAAGGTAGTCATCGCAATTGGATCATTTATATTGAAATGAAACACGGTAAACATGGCAAATCGTTTCAGATCATACAGCAGCTTAAAGGATCAAAGTGTTTTGTTGATTACTGTCGTTCAATCGGTCAAATTTTCTTCGGACAGCACGCATTTCTTGACGAAAGTGTTTATCAACAAAGGTATGTCAGTGTAAAAAGCATTCGTTCAAGAAAACATCCAACATTCAAGCCTCAAGGTACCTCTGTGCATGACTGCCCTGAGCAAATGCTCAAAATCAGTGACCCACCTGATAGGGGTATTCAGTTTAATGAGCTAATTAAATCGGGCCTCCCGTTTTAAGAGTGGGTTGGCCGATTTTTGGTGCCTTCTGGATACAAATCAAGTCCACCAAGATAGAAGTAAATTGCATTCTTTAATCGTTCAGGATTTCTGAATCCACGCGCACGGATTTTGATCATTTTGATGCGACTATTGATGCTTTCAGCCGGCCCATTACTCACATCTAAAACCACCGCATTGATCATGCTCCAAAGATGACTTCTAATGGTTTTAGCCACTTTTTTCATCGGCTCCAGACGACTGCGTGAGAGCCACCCTAACCAACGGTTCCATGCTTTGAGCGCCCAAGTGCGATGTTTATACTTCCACAGCGTCTGGAACACTTCTTTCATCGCCCAAGCGCGTGCTGTTTTCAGTGCACTGTTTTTCAAGAGGTTAAACCGCTTCTTTTGCTTGGCCGACATGCTGGCCCGATTCTTAAGCCAATCATACTTTGTCCCTACCAAATCCAGAATCCCCAGTTTCTTTAACGCACGATTCTCCTCTCTGCGAACCTCATCCACCCCAGTTCCAACATATTTAGAGATATGAAAATGGTCAAATGCAATCGGCATCGGGTATACGCATCCTTGTTGCAGTGATGTAGGCAGGCCACATATCCATACTCACACTTTCAATCCCTGCAATTTGCTCAGGTGAACAACTATCGTAGTACTCTAATAAACTCTCTATTGTTCGCCCCTCTGACACATGTAACACCGTACCCGTTGCAGGATCCGATACAATCGTCACATAGTTGTGCCCCTTCTTGGACGCTGTCTCATCTACGCAAATATGAGGCACGATCTTCTCTGGCTTGCGCTCCAATCCACGCTTGATTCCACGATCCATAATATGAGCGATCATCGTCCAACTCACCCCTAAGCGTTTCGCGATCACTGAAATGCTGGTTGCATCATGCAACCAATCCATCACACAGGCCTCAAAACTGGACGTGAATTGCACACGAGCATCGGCCCAAGGAACCGAAATCGTACTCATACCATGCTGTGGACACTGCACACGGGGCACCTTCGCGACGACCTCCGTACGATAATCACAGATATTAGTATGGCGCCAGCGTCGCTCTCGGTGATCATACCCCGGACACGCCTTCCCACACTCCGGACACCTTAACTCCGCATCCCCCGAAAGCGCTACATGGATCCTCGCCGCATAACGACTCGTCTCCTGCTCAATCTCGGACACGGTGACGCAATACCAATCAAATGATTCACATCCGTTATTTTTAAAGCCATCTTTTTTTGATAAGTTGAAGGATAGATAAACAAATCTAAACTACTATAAAAATCCTTACCGAACCTTATTCTTGTTACCCTCGTTTACCCATTTCTGAAAATATCACCCACTTAAAAAATGGGAGGCCCATTAATAAATCAGCGCATTAAAAAACATCAAATGAACCTACTTATTTTGTAGGCTATATCTGGGGTTTCCATCGCATATCTTGGCATGTGAGCACCTGACAAAGTGGTAATATGTGAATTGTCTGGCTGAGCAAAACCTGCGCTACCCGCGTAAATATATTGTAACTTAGGACTGCACCGAGAAATTGAAGATGTCCCCGAAAATTCCACATATCGCACGGCCTCACACAGAGAGTGATGCCATTGTTGTTGGATCTGGTATTAGTGGAGGATTTGCTGCAAAAGAGCTGACAGAGGCTGGGCTGGATGTGCTTTTGTTAGAGCGAGGATTAAATCTTGTTCATGGCGCAGGGTATATCACAGAATTTCTAGAAAGCTGGGAATTTCCCGCCCGAAACAGTAAAGGCTCACGCAGGCATAAGCATATATACCCAGTACAATCTCGCACATATGCTTTTGGCGAACACACCGAACACTTCTTTATCAATGACAACGAAAATCCATATATTGAACGTGATCCATTTACATGGATTAGAGCTGATGTCGTTGGTGGACGTTCCCTGCTATGGGCGCGACAGTGCTACCGGTGGGGTGCCCTGGATTTTGAAGCGAACCTAAGAGATGGAGCCGCCATTGATTGGCCAATTCGGTATGAAGAGATCGCTCCATGGTACGACTATGTGGAAAAATTCGTAGGAATTACGGGGCAACCAGAGGGATTGGATCAGTGTCCAGATGGCGTTTTTCTTCCTCCTATGGACTTGAACTGGGGGGAGCAACAAGTCAAAGAAGCGATATCGACACATTTTGACGATCGCTTACTGACGATTGGGCGAGCTGCAATTCTTACGAAACCTCACCTTGGGAGGGCGGCATGTCATTATTGCGGTGAATGCTATAGAGGCTGTTCAGCAGGAGCATACTTCAGTAGCCTGAGTGCGACACTTCCCGCAGCCTCTGCAACGGGGAATCTCACACTGCAACCCGAGAGCATCGTTCATAGCGTGATCTATGATGATAAGAAAGGGAAAGCCATCGGTGTTCGCTATATTGATCGTCAAACAGGAATGATGCGAGAAGCCTACGCAAGAGTCATATTTCTATGTGCTTCAGCACTCGGCTCAACGCAAATCATGCTGAATTCAAAATCATCAAGGTTCCCCAATGGACTTGCTAATGATAGTGGAGTTTTAGGACATTACTTGATGGATCACCATTTTCATATTGGAGCGACGGGACAACTAGTCGGCGGGGAAAACCGATATTATCAAGGCAACCGCCCAAATGGGATTTATATTCCAAGATTTCGAAATGTGTCCAAGCGGACACATCAGAGCGATTATTTGAGAGGTTTCGGATATCAGGGGGAAGCATCTCGGCCATCTTGGAGGCGAACAGTTCCAGGATTTGGAGTGCCACTCAAAAATGAACTTAGAAATCCTGGTCCCTGGGAAATGGTTCTGGAAGCGTTTGGTGAGACATTACCCAGATATGAAAATTACGTGGCCCTTGATGAATCAATCACAGATAAATGGGGGATCCCAGTTCTTCAAATTCACTGTACATGGGGAGAAAATGAATTGGCTATGCGTGAGGATATGAAACAGTCAGCAGCCGAGATGCTTGATGCGTCAGGAGCGAAAAACATTCAGATGTTTGACCATTATGCTGAGGGGGAGCTTGGGGCAGAGCCAGGACTTGGAATCCATGAGATGGGTACTGCACGTATGGGACATGACCCAGCCACCAGCATTCTGAACGCGCACAACCAGTGCCATTCAGTTCCAAATGTATTTATTACTGACGGGGCATGTATGACCTCATCGGCCTGCCAGAATCCATCCATCACATATATGGCGCTAACGGCCAGAGCTGCAAGTTATGCAGTTCAGGAGTTGAAGCGCCTTAATCTCTGATGATTCTAATCCCATTATGTTTTGGACGATTCACCGCTTTCATTGATATCTGTCAGTGCGTCAACTCCAGGAAGTGATTTTCCTTCAAGGAATCTGAGCATTGCACCACCACCAGTAGATACATGGGAAACATTGTGGTGGAGATTCGCCTGAGTCATCGCTGCAACAGAGTCTCCTCCTCCGACAATAGTGACTGCACCATGATCGGTTGCAGATGCGACTGCTTGGGCCATGGCATTGGTTCCTGATGCATATTCAGAAACTTCAAAAATACCCATTGGACCATTCCAAATGCAGGTTTTAGCTTGGCGTAGTAAGTCGGAGTAGGTGGCGATGGTTTGAGGACCTATATCAACCCCGAGTAAGCCATCATCAATGCCACCCGCCATAGTTTGACTATCCGACGGTGTATCCAGAGATGTGCTTACAATATGATCACTAGGTAAGTGGAGTTTGTCACCAGCAATGTCCATCAAGTCGGATGCATCATGGAGACGCTCTTTCTCTACAAGAGATTTTCCAACACTAACTCCCTTGGCCAGTAAGAAGGTATAGGCCATCGCACCTCCAATGAGGATGTGGTCTACAATCGTAGTGAGGTTAGCGATGACCCCCATTTTATCTGATACTTTTGCTCCACCTAATAGGGCAACCATAGGAGGGGAGGGAGATTGTAGCGCTTTTCCAAGCACATGTAGTTCCTCTTCAAGTAGATATCCAGCCGCTGCGTGATCAGGGAAGTGACTTGCGACGCCCACATTTGAAGCGTGTGAGCGGTGAGCCGTCCCAAATGCATCGTTAATGAACATATCTCCTAATTGAGCAAGTTCCGCAGCGAGTGTGGGATCATTTGTGGTTTCACCTGAAAAGTAACGCGTATTCTCCAACAGAAGAATACTTCCATTAGGCATCGTTCGGATGGTCTTCTCTACAACAGGTCCAACGGTTTCACTTGAAAACCGAACGTTTGTACTTAATATCTGACTTAATTGATCTGCAACAGGAGCGAGGCTAAACTTCTCATCAGGAGTCCCTTTTGGGCGTCCTAAGTGGCTCAGCAGAATAGCTTTTCCTCCAGATTCTGTGATGGTTTGAATGGTCGGTAGCGCAGCACGGATTCGAGTATCGTCAGTTACATTATAGTAATCAGAATCAGACGATAAGTGCAAAGGCACATTGAAATCCACACGAACAAGCACACATTTGCCGTGCAACTCTAAATCTGCAATCGTTAATTTTGGCATTCTCCATGATGTTAGCTATCTATTGAAAGCAATAGCGCGGCAATATCTACCGCACGGTTTGCGTATCCCCATTCGTTGTCATACCAGCCAAGAATTTTTACTGTATTTCCTTGAACCATCGTTGCAAGACTATCAAAAATGACAGAATGTGAATTATGAACGATGTCAATGGATACGATTGGATCCGAAGCATATTCAAGAATTCCTGCAAGGGGACCGATCGCAGCAGATTTAAATGCTGAATTAACATTCTCCTTCGTGGGAGTTGCAGACACCTGAACAGTCAGATCCGTAAGTGATCCATTTGGGATTGGGACTCTCAGCGCCATCCCATCAAGTTTACCTTTCATATGGGGTAGAACCAGCCCAACTGCTTTGGCGGCTCCCGTGGTGGTTGGAACAATAGAGTATGCGGCAGCACGTGCCCGACGGAGGTCTTTATGAGGAGCATCCTGAATGCGCTGGTCACTAGTATAGGCATGAACAGTCGTCATCAATCCACTTTGGATTCCAAATGCTTCATCAACAACCTTGATCATCGGGGCAATGCAATTGGTTGTACAACTAGCATTTGATATGATTTCTTCATGTCCGGTTAGGACATGATCGTTGACACCAATCACGATGGTTGCGTCAACTTCGTCCTTTGCAGGTGCAGAAATGACAACTTTTTTAGCACCAGCACTTAGGTGCTTAGCAGCGCTGGCGCGATCGCGGAAAAATCCAGTTGACTCAATTATAACATCACACCCGAGCGACATCCAAGGTAATGATGAGGGATCACGTTCGCTTAATACGGGAATTTTGTGACTATCTATCAGAAGATGATTCTCATCTGCAGATACGTGGCCAGACCACTGACCATGGACTGAATCATACTTAAATAAATGAGCAAGCGTGGCTGCATCTGTGAGGTCGTTGACTGCAACGACTTCTAACGCAGTTAGATTACGTTCTAAGATTGAACGGAGTGTAAGGCGGCCAATACGACCAAAACCATTGATTGCAAGTTTATGCGCCATAATAATGTAAAAATGTTCTAAGCTAAGATTGAATATGTTTTACCTCTTTGAATCGCATGCCATCCGCAAATGATTCAATAAAGGAAACTCAAAAGAAAGGCATTCAACGAATTAATCAGAATCTTGATTCATATAATGCAGTGTTCTATGTAATTGCCATAGATGGACAAGATCTAAAGCCAAAAAAATCACCATAGTTTAGCAATCAAAATATTTTCAAAATTACGTTGCTAGATGTCATCCAATGTCCGTGATGGAAATGCAGATAACGGAGCGACTAAAAATCTATGATTATTGGCCAGATGCAAGAAACAATCATAGGTGAGGTGTAACAACCATGGTTTTGCTCTGTCATTGTAATTCTCATATTCTGGATGAACAGATTCAATCATGAATCCAATATATACATCCCAATGGAACATTCAATTCTATCCTCAGTGACTCTGAGAAAAAGGAAGTCTCTAACTCAGGTTGGGATTGATCCAGAGGTTTTGCCTAAGGTGCAACTTAGTGAAATTACACTGAAGACTTCAGATGGAACATTAGTTTGAGAAAAAAGTGTAACAGTCCGTTCTATGTTTGTCTATTGTCGCTTATAGATTTACTTCCAGTTTACAGGTCGTTCTGATTTCCCCCAAGAGATAGTAGACTTTTTCCCATGCCCAAAAGTTTATCAGATCTGGACGACATAAAACTTTCACTAATAATTCGTTAATTATGACAACAATATTTGTTGACGATAGCCACTGTTTGATTGGAAGGATTTGGATGATTCGTCCTTTCGAAATGTCCGTGTATTTTTGAACACGAACCGTCATGTGAGAGAATGTGTGGAGCAGTATAATTCAGATATAGGGCTTGAAAATGGGACTTCCCACACCATTCTGAGTCCTACAAGGGTTTCTGATAATACTGGTGTAGAAAGGAAGGTTCCCTTTCGGGGGTTGGTATGTATTTGTTTCGGGTTACATTTTGTTATAAATTTAGACAACTCGTCATGGAGAAAGAGTCTTATAGCAATGTCGACGGTCTATCAATCTGGTGTCCGCATGCTAGGCAAAAGCCATAATGCTCAATATTTGAATACGTCGGAGCTGCCAAGATCTTGAAACTCGGGCTCGCGATAATCGCTACCGAAAAGGATGGACTTGGGCTCTCCATCGTTGCTTTGGACTCTTTCTCCATGACGAGTTATCGTATAGGTTGTTTAGGCTGTTTCAACAGGAAGTTGCAACGCCTCCCAGAGAAAACCAACCAGTTCACGATCCACCGCGACTTTCGGAGGTTTGCGTTGTAACGTTTGTATAAGCGTGTTTGTGCTTTCTGGGTAATGGCGATGACTTTAGCACTGCAGTGTTTTTGCCGCTCTTGAAGTGCAACACTGATCGCGTAGATGTATTTCCATGCTGCGCTGACCAAGACCTTTCGTGCGTGAGTGTTACCAGTTTTGGTGATTGAACCCGTGCGGATGGTGTTTCCTGAGGAGATGGAACTAATCCAAGATACGCCATCAGTGCCGTCGGACTCTCAAACCGCCGAAAGTCTCCAATCTCACAAACCAACTGCATGGCCGAGATCAGTCCAATGCCTCGGAAGCCTTGCAGAATCTGAACTGCTTGCTGAAACTTTTCGGACTCGGATGCTGCTTTGACTTGCTGTTCTTAGATGCGTCCCTGATGATAATCAATATCATTCAAGTGCCCGCGTAGTACAAACTCGTCATGGGAACGCTCTAACTCAATCTGATTGATCCAAGTCTTAAACTTTTTTGTCCAGTAGCTTCCTGTTGTATAACAGTGCCCGTGCGCATGCAAAAAATGAATCACGCGCATTTTGGATTGGTGAAGACTTTTTATCAGTGCCTCACGACTGCGTAAAAGTCCTCGCACGGCTCGGAGCTCTTCGTCCAGGACGAAACATTCAGTCAAAAGCCCAGATCCAAAATACTTGGACAAATTCCTGGCATCGCGCTGATCGGTTTTGATTCGATCGCCTGAGCGCTTGGGAATCAAGCAATGATGGCGCAATCCACGCCGTGTTCGGTCAATGTGTCATAGAGCACAGTCCCCGAAAAGGATGCCTCATAACAACAGCGGAAAGGCCCATACTTTGAACGCGTAGATTCCACAAACCGAGCGAGACTCTTCGGCTTGTGAGCATCTGCTCATCACAGTAACGCTTCTCAGTCGCATCGTAAACATACGCCGAGATTGTGTCACGATGAACGTCTAATCCAACGTAGTAGCGAACAGGTGAACAATGAGATGTAGAAGACATAATAAAATGAAAATTTGGTTACCTCGAAAAATAACACTCCTGAGGGAACCTTCCTTTCTATTATATCTTTCAAGCCCAGGCAGCTTTCTTATCAGATTCAAAATGCTCATGAAAAGGAAGAGATTTTTATAAGATGGAATATGGGAAAATTGCTAACCGTTTAAGGTATCAAAATGAAATTACAATAGATGATAATCCTGCTATGCAGTTTGCCTCTCTGATGCAAATAGCTTTGTTTTTCTCACATTTTGGAAGGATTTTACCTTATCCTCAGATAGGCATATGTCCTGACGGAACACTTCAAATTGAATGGAATTCTCCCCCTGCTTGTGCACTAGTCAATTTCATGCCTGACGGAAGTGTGGAATTTCCAGGAACTCTGGAAAATCGAGAGCCTCCACTTAGATTACAGGGTTCAGCTAACAAAGAGACTGCCATGCAAATGATTAAACCAATAATAAGAGCAATTCCTTAATGTCTAATCTGAAGATTGAAGACGAACATCACGTCTCTCGCTACTGCAAGCCATCATCTATTGGGAAAGATTGACTACCTATATCAAGTGCATTTAGGTTAAGGATCAAAGAAGAATACCTACTGTAAACTGGCTAGAATTCTTTGAGAAATTGGATATACCTCAGGCAATTGATTTTGTTCGTAGAGCGGTTCAAAGAAAAGGCGAAAGCACTTTCAAATTTTTCTATACATTTACTCGCTTATAAATGGGGGATCTGATTTACATTGTGTAGATTATCATTAGCAGCTCCGTGAATTTTATTGGAATGTCAACATCGGAACCTAAAAATAATATTGGTCAAGGCGCCCAATGGCTCCGTTGTGACTTACATGTGCATACTCCATTTGATCATGAGAAAAAATTTGGTGAAAATACGAAACTGGCGATTGAAAATTTTAAGAAAAGTAAGTCACAGGATCTATACAAGATCGCGTCAAAATTCATAAATGCCTGTCAAAACGGAGCAAATGGGAAAGGATTAGACCTCGTAGCCATCACCGATCATAATAGTATTGACGGGTATAGTTATCTAAAACCTCATTTTGATCAACTATCTGAGAAATTACTAAATCAAGGGTTTCATATACCCGTGATTCTTCCAGGGTTGAATTTAGTATTGGTGGGGAGCGTCCTATTCATTTTTTAGTGATATTCTCATCAGAAACGTCTACTGAGAATATCAATAGTACAATCCGGCATATGTTTGGAAATAAAGAACGCTTCCATCCTCAAACCGGTATTCCGTTGACAAATGGCGAATCAATTAGCACATTTATAGACCGCTTGTTTGAGTACTGTCGTCCAGAATCGGGTGAACGTGACATGCAATTAGTTCTACTTCCTGCTCATGCCGATAGCAACCGGGGAGTCGCTAAAGAAACGGGTCTACGTTCTAAGAATACTGGAGATATAATTGATCAAATGAAAGGCCATTTGAGACAATATGCAATCGCACGAAAGGATTGGGATGGGTTTCAGACATCCAAATCATTCTTTGAATTGCCAGAGGGGTTTCAAGATTTACTACTTCAATGGGATGTGGCCCGTCGAGGATATGATTGGAAGAATCTCTCGACTGATGAACAACAACGCTATCGGAATCAGAAACATTGGTCTTTAATTGAGTGCTCAGATCCGAGGAAATACGAGTGTATCGGCTCGCGATTTTCGTGGCTTAAAATGGAGGTTCCTGATGTTGAAGGAATTCTATAGCTCTACTTGATCCAGAGTCACGTCTTCGCCGCATGGATCATGGCCCCCCAAGGTCAGATTATCCATACATTAAACAAATTATAATCCGTAATACAGACTTCTTTGAAGAAATTACAATTCCACTTAGTCCCTGCCTCACAACACTATAGGTGGGCGTGGGAGTGGAAAATCTACCGTAATTGAGTATTTACGGCATGTATTAGACCGTGATCGGGATGCTGACCTATCGGACAGGAATAGCCATGTATATGATTCTATCCGATCTATTCTCTCAATGAAGAGTCAACAAGATTTTGGTCAAAGCAGAGGAACTCTGATTACTGACTATCAAATCATTGTAGAAATTGTAATAGCTGGAAGGATATATCGCGTCATCAGATGTTCAAATAGAATTAACACTACACTTCATTCAGACAAAGATAATTCTGAATCAGTTCCATTAGATGTTCGAACTTTGATTGCACCTCGAATTTTATCTCAGCGACAGATTGCTGAGATTGCCCATGATCCAGTGTCCCAGCGTAGAGAGATTGACTCATTAATGGACAGCAGTGCTCGTCGCAACTTCAATGAGGATAAAAAAAGGCTTACCTCTGCACTTCGTAAATGTCAATCATTACGTACCAGTTTGGTTGAATCAAAAAATAACGCACCCGCGGTGTTAACTGCGTTACAGAAAGTTCAAGACAAGATTGCATTCTTTGAAAAAGAGAAGCATAAGCAGGTATTTACTCGTTTCAATGAAGTGGAGCAAGAACGTAGGTGGATAGATGATCAATTAAGAGAGATAAATAATGTTAGTAATATTTTATTGAGTTCAATTGAACCTGTTGAGGACTTAGGTGAAGAAAAGCTTGAATCATCCCCGAAGGAACTCTGGTCACAATCAATTACAGATCAGATTCGTAGTACCCGAGATAAGATACTTCTAGCACTTAATGATCAGGTCAAGGCCATTAAGATACTGAGTGAAAAAATTCGTTCAGAGCAATTAGAAAACTGGAAACCGAACTACGACGAAATCAAATTAGAATACAATGCTCTAATTAAAGAAACGGAGAATATAGAGGGACACTTAATTAATCACGAAAAACTCCTTCAAGAACGTGCAAGATTAGAACATGAAAAGGGTTCAATCAAAAATATTGAAGACGAATTAAACCAGGTGGAAGAAAAAATTAAGAATGTTCAGATTGAACTGCAACTGATTCATCACGATCGATACAATGCCCGTATGAAAATTGCTCATGCTCTTGAAGATATTGATGCAGATGTTCGCATCCAGATTCATGCTTTTCGTGATCGGAATGATTTTGAAAATAGACGAGATTAATGGTTTGGGGGCACTGGACTTCAAGAATGTGACTGGCTTGTCTTATGTGATTATGTCTTCTCTGCTGATAGCGAAGTGCCATATAACCTAAGAACACTTCTTCAAGCACTTAGAACAGACATCAACTCATCAAAAGATAAAGGCAAATCTACAGTTGCAGATGATTCACAGGTTGCGTCTCTTGTTGGGGAGACAGCACTCACCAAATATTTTTTCAATGCACTGCTAAAATTTGACCATGCAAGAATAGACGAAATGGAGTCTTATTTGCCAGAGGATTTAGTTCATGCGCAGGTTCGCGCGAAGGATGGAACGTTTAAGACAATTGAAACTGGATCGGTAGGTGAGAAGAACACGGCCATCATCAGTCTTTTACTTTCGGCACGAAATCAACCCATATTCATTGACCAGCCAGAAGATGATCTTGACAATCAATATGTTTACAACATCATCGTTGATCTTCTACGTCAACAAAAATTCAAGCGCCAAATTCTAATTGCCACCCATAATGCTAATGTTCCAGTGAATGGAGATGCTGAACTCATCGTTGCATTGGGTTCAGATAATAAAGTAGGGAAAGTGATGGGTGCAGGAAGTATTGACAAATCACAAATAAAGGAACTTGTTGCAGCCATCATAGAAGGTAGCGAAGAAGCATTTCGTCTTCGGAGGAAACGATACGGATTTTAGAAAACTATGCACTACACAACAAATCAAATTTTTAAGCAGTTATCTCTTGGAGAGGGTTCTCACTCTGAATTTAAACAAGTAGTTATGGCAAAGCATGGCGTGCGATCACCAAACGAGGATGCAATTGCTTCGGAAATGGTTGCTTTTGCCAATTCTAACGGAGGTACGATCTTCCTAGGGGTAGATGACGATGGAATTGTTAGAGGGTTTCCGAAAGATCGTCTCAAGGATATTGAGCACTGGATCATCAATGTAGCTACAAATAGCTGCGATCCGCCATTAAATCCCTCACTCCAGTGGGAGTATCTTCCCATGCCGAACGGTGAAAATGCTACAATTTTATTAGTCAAAATTCCAAAAGGATTATATGTTCATATTACCAGCAGTGGTCGTCATTATGTGCGCGTTGGATCAACTAAACAATTGCTCAAAGGGCCTATGCTTCCCCGGCTATACCAAGAAAGGGAGCGCACATTTATTTTTGATGAACAATTAGTTCCAGGTACCACAATAGATGATCTTGATCAAAGTAAATTAGAATCTTATTTTGGAGGGCACTCCAAGACTCTTTCATGGGTTGATTTACTAAGAAACACCAAAGTAATTTCAAGAATTGATGATGATTTATTTCGCACAACTGTTACAGGACTTTTGATATTCGGTACGTCACCTCAGAACTACATGCAGAACGCATATATTGAAGCAGCCGTGTATAAAAGTATTCAATTTACTTCGGATGACTTAGTCCATAGTGAGCGTATTGAGAGCACTGTGGATACTCAGATTGAGAGTGCGATTAAGTTTGTAGATCGATTTATGCTGAAACCTGCTCGTAAGCCTGCTGGACGAATTGAGTATCCTCAGTATGACCTCCGCGCAATTCGTGAGGCAATCGTCAATGCTGTGGCGCACAGAGATTACTCAATCCGTGGATCTAAGATTCGGATGTTTTTATTTTCAGACCGGATTGAGATTTATAGCCCTGGTGACTTACCCAATGCAATTACCATTGAGCTAATGGCGTATCGCGTATTCACTAGAAATCAGCTATTGGTCAATTTTTTATCACGAATAAAAGCCTCATCTACTGGTAAAGTGATCCTTGAATCTCGTGGTGAGGGAGTTAGGACTATATTAAGCATATGCAAAAGTCATTCAGGTCAAACCCCCGTGTATAATTTATATGGTGAGGAGTTGGTTTTAACCATCTGGGCCAAACCGTCCCCCCATGAATAGATTTTGCCTCAGCATGGTCTTGCAACATGATATCTGAGTATATTAGTTGAAAATAGAATGGGACCGTACTGTGTGCCAATAAAAGGTGACCGGCCCCGATACATTAATAACAGATCAATTGTAAGTTAGAATGGCATCAATCATGAACAGAAATCAGGATTATTCAGGAAATCAACAAAATATCCTTAACGATTTAATCAAGTTATTAGAGTCTGAGTCTGAGTATATTTCTGATGGAGAGATTCTCCGAAATGTTGTCATTGAAGCGGCCTTGCGTTTGGATAAAAGGCTTCTTGAACTGCTACTTCAATCCGAAAAAATCAAATCACACTTTTTTGTCAAAGTTGGTAAAACCCTGGTTTTTGACAAGGTGAAATTCCAAAGTTTTGTGTCAAACAAGACCTTTCTCCCAAACAGTTACACGGCATTCAAAAATCGTATTGGTCTGGTAGATGGGCGAGGGAATCATTTAAGTCAGTCACGCGATGTAGTCCTTACATGGCCTTACAAGGACTGTGTTTTGGAGGGTGGTATGACAAAGGAAGATCGGGGGAGAAAAGAGATATTCTGGAACACTGTGTTGTCTCCAGATGACATTACAAGATTGTTTGAGCCAAAGGTGTTGACAGGATGGGAGCGCTGGAGTGTCAATCCAGAAAAAATGGGGGGGGGGGCATTTTCCAGTGCAGTAGGTGAGGTGCGTGAAGATGACAATTTGCTGATTAAGGGTAATAATCTCTTAGCTCTCCATTCACTGAAAACTCGCTATGCGGGGAAAGTGAAATTGATCTTTATTGACCCCCCTTACAATACAGGAAATGACGGTTTCCAGTATAACGACCGATTCAGGCATTCAACATGGCTGACGTTTATGCGAAATCGTTTGGAAGCGGCAAGAGAATTATTATCTAAGGATGGTTTATTCTGGATTTCACTGTCTGATGAAGAGGCGCACTATTGTAAAATATTGATGGATGAAATTTTTGGAAGAGATAATTTTGTAGCTGATGTCATATGGAATTCCACAAAGTCAGTGACCAATACAGCTTTAATTTCCAATGCACATACTCATTTGTTATTGTACTCAAAGGATATAAAACAGTTGAAGAAAAATAGAACTCAGTTTAGACTCCCCAGTGATGAAAGTAAATTTTCAAATCCAGATAATGATGCAAGAGGCAAATGGGTGGCAGATCCCTTCCAGGTTGGGGGAAAAAGACCTAATCAGTTATATGAAATTACTAATCCACATACAGGAGTGGTATATAAGCCCAATAAAGGAAATAGTTGGAAAAATGAAAAAAAAGTTTTTGATGAATTACTCGCTGATGGTCGGATTGTATTTGGTATTTCTGGCGAAGCCGGTCCTCAGAGAAAAAGATTTTGGTCTGAAGCGAAATCACGAGGGGAAGTTACAACTACCTTGTGGAGAGATTTACAAACAACTACAAATGGCACACAACACCTTAAACAGTTATTTGGGCAAAAAGTATTTGCTAATCCTAAACCAGAGGGGTTAATGGAAAGAATTATACAACTGTCAACCGATGAAGGAGATATTGTGCTAGATTATCATTTAGGAAGCGGTACCACTATTAGCACCGCACATAAAATGAAACGGAGATTCATTGGAATTGAACAAATGGATTATATCCAAAATACTACGATTGAACGAATGAAGAGGGTGATTGAAGGTGAGCAAGGTGGAATATCAAAAACTATCGGATGGACTGGAGGTGGATCATTTATTTATGCAGAGCTTGCGGATTCAAATTCGGTTTTTGTAGATCAAATTTCTATCGCTACTGATATTTCAAAACTCTATGCGATAAAGAATCAAATTCAAGCAACAGGTTTTCTCAGATATGATGTTAACTTGGAACCATTTGATGATAATGATTTCTTCAATATTCCTCTGGATGATGCAAAGCGTTTGTTGATGGATTGCTTGGATACCAATAATCTATATGTAAACCTCAACTCGCTCGGCGATGAAGTGCATACAATTTCCAAAGAAGATGCAGAATTGACTCGTAAATTTTACGGCATTTCGTAATGATTATACTTAGAAGTTCGTATATTTCTGGTTTTGAGGGTTTGACTTTGAGATGATCTCCCGTATGTCTTATTTGGAATACTATTTAACGGTAACATTAATTGATCTATCAATTTATAAACTTTCAAACCGAACAATCACGGTCATAAGCATCAAACATGCAAAATCTCTTTAACGATTTAATCAAGTTATTAGAGTCTGAGTCTGAGTATATTTCTGATGGAGAGATTCTCCGAAATGTTGTCATTGAAGCGGCCTTGCGTTTGGATAAAAGGCTTCTTGAACTGCTACTTCAATCCGAAAAAATCAAATCACACTTTTTTGTCAAAGTTGGTAAAACCCTGGTTTTTGACAAGGTGAAATTCCAAAGTTTTGTGTCAAACAAGACCTTTCTCCCAAACAGTTACACGGCATTCAAAAATCGTATTGGTCTGGTAGATGGGCGAGGGAATCATTTAAGTCAGTCACGCGATGTAGTCCTTACATGGCCTTACAAGGACTGTGTTTTGGAGGGTGGTATGACAAAGGAAGATCGGGGGAGAAAAGAGATATTCTGGAACACTGTGTTGTCTCCAGATGACATTACAAGATTGTTTGAGCCAAAGGTGTTGACAGGATGGGAGCGCTGGAGTGTCAATCCAGAAAAAATGGGGGGGGGGGGGGGGCATTTTCCAGTGCAGTAGGTGAGGTGCGTGAAGATGACAATTTGCTGATTAAGGGTAATAATCTCTTAGCTCTCCATTCACTGAAAACTCGCTATGCGGGGAAAGTGAAATTGATTTACATTGATCCCCCTTACAATACGGGGAATGATGGGTTCAGATATAATGACAGATTCAATCACAGTTCGTGGCTCACGTTCATGCGTAATCGACTTGAAGTGGCCAAACAGTTTCTTACAGATGATGGGTTGATAGTTATCCATATTGACGATAATGAACAGGCCTATCTCAAAGTGTTGATGGATGAGATATTCAGAAGAGAGAACTTCGTGGGAGATTTAATAAGGAAGACAAAGTCAACAACTAATGATGCGAGAACTGGATTTAATATTCAGCACGAAAATACACTCATCTATGCAAAGGATAAGTCCAAGATTGAATTAGTTGGTAAAAAAAAGACATTTGAGAATTACAAGAACCCCGACAATGATCCCAATGGACCATGGGCAAGTGATAATCCAAGTGCTCGGTCGGGTGATTATTATTTTCCAATTAAGAACCCATATACAGGGAAAGTTGATCTCCCTCCCGAAAATCGCCAGTGGCTATTTTCGGGAGGGAGACTTCGAGATTACATTAAATCTGGAAAAATCAAATTTAGAAAAAAGCATTCTGAAAATCAGAGAGGCTTTATTTTTAAGCGCTATTTAAGTGAAATCAAAAGCGAATATAATTTACTTGGAAGCCTTGAAGGTGCAGATAATCAATACATGAATCAGAAAGCAACCAAAGAACGAAATAAGATATTTGGGAAAGTGGATTTTGCCTATCCAAAGCCAGAAGCCTTTGCAGAACTAATCATCCGCGCATCAACAAATCCGAATGATATTGTGATGGATTTCTTTGCAGGGTCAGGCACCACGCCAGCAGTTGCTCACAAGATGGGGCGTCAATGGATTGCAATTGAACAGATGAACTATGTTGATGACTTAATCAAGATCCGCCTAAAAAAGGTCATTGAAGGCGAACAGGGTGGAGTTTCTAAGGTAGTTGACTGGGCAGGAGGTGGTTCATTTATTTATGCTCAACTTGCAGACTCTAACTCACAATTTATGGAGAAAATTGACGCAGCTACTGACTTCAAAACTCTACTTTGCATCAAAAACGAAATACAAAAGACTGGTTTTCTTCGCTATGATGTCAATATGAAATCTTTTGCATCAGAAAAATTTACGAATCTTTCCATGGATGATGCGAAGCGAGCGCTGAAAGATTGTATGGATGCCAATCATTTATATGTTAACATCCATTCACTCGGCGATGAGTGGTTTTCAATCTCTGATGAAAATGTAGAAATTACCAGAAAATTCTACAAAATAGATCTATGAAACGGAGTCTTCTTGAAACATTTGACACATTGTCAGAGCAGGATATCTTAAAAAAAGACTTACCATCCAATATCACTGACAATCTTGCCCAAAGAATTAATCTTCGTCCTTATCAAGTTGAAGCAATTGAACGGTGGTTTTACTACATTGATAAGTATAACCACAGATCACCAAGACCTCATTTGCTGTTTCACATGGCAACAGGAAGCGGTAAAACAGTATTGATGGCTGCTTTAATACTTGATCTTTATCGTCGGGGCTATAGGAATTTCCTGTTTTTTGTAAACTCAAATCAGATAATTGAAAAAACCAGAGATAATTTTCTTAACTCACAATCGCTGAAATATTTATTCAGTCAGAACATACGCATTGATGGTAAGCAAGTGGAAGTTCAAGCAGTTGATACCTTTGAGGCAGCGAATCTTCAAACGATCAATATTCATTTTACTACAATTCAAGGGTTACACACAAGAATGCTCAATCCCAGAGAAGATGCTGTAACAATGGAAGATTTTCAGGAACACCAAATAGTTATGATCTCGGATGAGGCTCACCATCTAAATGCACACACAAGAAACAATTTAACATCTACCGAGGTTACTGGGCTCAAAAGCTGGGAAAATACCGTCACATCTATTTTTGATCAACACTCTAAAAATATTCTATTGGAGTTTACTGCTACTGCTGATCTCAATCACAGTGAAATTAAGATAAAGTATTACGACAAGGTCATTTATGATTACCAATTAAAGCATTTTAGGGCGGATGGATATTCAAAAGATATTGAATTAAGGCAGGCCGATTTAACTCCGCATGATCGAATGCTACAAGCCATGGTGTTAAGTCAATACAGGCGAAAAGTAGCAGAAGCACATGGAATATTTTGTAAGCCTGTGATTCTAATGAAGTCCAAAACTATTGCCCAATCGGCCGAAAATGAGACTTTATTTGTATCCATGGTCAATGGATTGTCTGGTGATAATCTTAGACAAATTCGTAATTCATCAGTGAACGACATGACCTTATCAGGAGCTTTTGAATATATCATTGACGAATGCGGAATAGAATTTGATGATTTTGCACTTGAGTTAAAAGGGGATTTTGGAGACGGGAAGACCGCAAATGTAAACAGACTTATAGATCTTGAGGATCTTCAGATAGACTTAAACAATCTGGAAGACAAATCTAATGATCTTCGAGTAATTTTTGCAGTCAATAAGTTGGATGAGGGATGGGACGTTCTAAATTTATTTGACATTGTGCGCCTATATAATACTAGAGATAGTAGAGGCGAAAGGATTGGCGCAACAACTATGTCAGAGGCGCAACTCATAGGGCGGGGTGCCAGATATTTCCCGTTTATGGATCCCGATTTACCAGAAGCCACACCAGAAAAGCGTAAGTACGATAGAAATATAGAACACAATCTAAGAATTTTGGAGGAGCTACATTATCACTGCTCCCATAATCCAAGATACATTGATGAGCTTAAGCGAGCACTTAAAAAAATCGGAATGCATGATGAAAAAAGCCGTACAGTACATCTACGTCTGAAAGACAGTTTTAAGCAATCACAGTTTTATAAGATCGGTTATGTGTGGGTCAATGATCGGAGAAGCAAGTTCTTACCTGAAAGTATTGGCCAATTGAGATCCTACGAAATAGAAACAAACTTTGTATTTCCACACACTCTGATGACAGGACAAGTCACCGAAATATCAGCCTTTAATCACAATGACGAAGGGGGAAGTCAATGTGGCAATAATTCTACAGTGGTTTCTAAAAACTTGAATGTATCAGAATTTGACAGATCTATTTTGGATTTTGCCATGGACTCCAATGATTTTTTTCACTTCGTTAACCTACAAAGATATTTTCCACACCTCCGAAGTACACTAGAGTTTCAAACTTCGGAATTATTCCTAAGAAATGTGAATATTCAGGTTCGAGGAAATCGTGAAGATCTTGAACGAATAACTGCTCGTCAGAGTGTTAAAATTGTACAATATGCCCTTAATCAAATTGAGATTAGTTTGAAGCGTCGTAGGGCAGAATTCGTCGGAACAACTGAGTTCACGCGTAAGAAAATCAGCCAGTGCTTTGTTGATAAGACACTGAAAATTAAAATTCAAGGTGAAAAAGGGCTTAGCTGGAAGGAGAGCAATTTACCGAACCTAAACCTTATTAATCCAATTGATGAAGATTGGCACGCTTATGATACGAGTTATGGAACAAGCGAGGAAAAGCGCTTCATTGAGTATTTGTATTACGAGGCCGAAAACCTCAAAAAACGATATGATGATTTTTTTCTTCTGAGAAATGAAAAGGCCGTAAAACTTTACTCTTTTGAAAATGGGGAGGGATTTGAGCCTGACTTTATCTTATTTCTTCGGAAAAAAGGTGAAGAAGTTGGAAATATTCTCCAGTTATTTATTGAGCCCAAAGGAGAACATCTCATATCCAATGATTTATGGAAACAAGATTTTATGGCGAATATACAATGGACTGATAAAGTTCAAGAAGTGTTTCAGGTAGAAGAGTACATTGTGCGCGGATTGCCCTTTTTCAATCAAATGGGGCATAATAAGGAGGAGTTTAAGGAAGCATTTTTTGAAATTTTAGATTCCAGTTAACATCAGGTGTATTGAATTTGACTGGGAAGTCAAGTAACAATAGTCCCGAATATTCAGACTATACGATAGCATTTCATGCTCTTAGTTAAACCTATGATTTATGTTTGAGTAAGACAATCTTCAGTCTTTAGTATAAATCATTTTACCTTGATGTTATCCAGACCAGATATCGAAAACTTAATTGAGCGTGCCCATGCGCTCGGAGGCTATCTTTGACGTTGATAAGCGATCTGAAAAAGTTGAAGAACTAAGCCAAAAACGCCTTGCCCCCGATTACTGGGATGACGCAGAATCGGCTCAAGAGAATGAACGCGCAATCGCCTCAGAAAATACGTGGATAGACGACTATAGCATAGTCAAAGGGCATGCAGAAGATATATCCGTATTGATTGAACTCTCCGAAGAAGAGTCCGAAGACCTTGACGCAGAGATTGCTGAATCCTGCGAAGCATTGCTAAAATCCATTGAGTCGTTGGAGTTGCGGAGTATGCTTTCCGCTGGAGATGATAAGCGCAACGCAATTCTAACCATTAATCCTGGGGCTGGAGGCACCGAAAGTCAAGACTGGGCCGAAATGCTATTGCGGATGTATACCCGCTACGCGGAGCGACAAGGATTCAATGTACACCTTCTTGGGCATCAAGCGGGAGAAGTTGCTGGAATTAAAAGTGCATCCCTGAGTATTCAGGGAGACTTTGCCTATGGTTACCTCAAGGCAGAATCAGGTGTACATCGCTTAGTTCGTATCTCCCCATTTGATTCAAATTCACGCCGCCATACATCATTCGCCAGCGTTTTTGTCTATCCAGAAATTGATGACACAATAGAAATTGATCTCCGTTCAGCAGACATTGAACTCCAAACCTTTCGCTCTGGAGGTAAAGGAGGCCAAAATGTTAATAAGCTAGACACGGGGGTGCGGTTGATCTGGGAAGGTGAACTATCAAACGGTGAACAGGTTCGCGTTGCTGCCGAATGTACAGAAGAGCGTAGCCAACTTCAGAATCGAGAACGTGCAATGACAATGCTTAAAAGCCGAGTGTATCGGTTAGAGTTGGCCATCCAAGAAGAGGAGAAAAACAAACGTGAATCGCAAAAGAAAAAAATTGACTTCGGAAGTCAAATTCGATCTTACGTCTTCCAACCCTATACAATGGTCAATGATCACAGAACAGAACTCAAGATTCCTGATGTCCAGTCTATCATGGATGGGGATATTCACAGCTTTATCAAAGCGTATCTATTACAATAATTGATGGCGCACCGCTACGAATACGATTATTTAGTCATAGGAAGCGGTATCGCTGGGTTGTGGTTCTCTGTTGGAGTTGCAGATCATGCACAAGTTGCCATCATCACGAAAAAAGAAACCGCAGAATCCAACACGAATTATGCTCAAGGTGGGATCGCAGGGGTATGGGACGAAAATGATTCCACCGAAAGCCATATTGAAGATACGGTCGTTGCAGGGGCAGGACTCTGTGATCATGATATTGTTCGTGATGTCGTCACCGAAGGCCCCAAAGAAATTCAATCGCTCATCAAGATGGGTATGTCATTCACCAAAAGTGAGGGGCGGCTACATCTAGGACGCGAGGCAGGCCATGCACGCCCAAGAATTCTTCATGCAAAAGACGCTACAGGCCGCGAGATTGACCGGGTGCTTCTTGATAAGGTCATGTCCCATCCCAACATCACAGTGTACGACTACCACTACACTGTTGACTTAATTACCGATCATCATTTGGGGCAACATGTAACAAAATTACGCCCAGACATAAATTGCTATGGTGCCTATGTTTTAGATGAAAAATCCGAAGACATTCATACGTTTCTTGCCCGCGTAACTATATTAGCAACGGGCGGCTGTTGCGCAGTATACCAACATACCACGAACCCTTCCATTGCCACCGGAGATGGGGTTGCAATGGCATATCGCGCCAAAGCTCGCGTGGCGAATATGGAGTTTGTTCAGTTTCATCCCACGGCTCTGTATCATGGTACGACTCATAAAGGGCGCACATTTCTAATCTCTGAAGCGGTTCGTGGTCATGGAGGCATCCTGATGAATCAGAGTGGAGAAGCATTTATGGAACAGTATGATTCTCGAGCCGAATTAGCCCCCCGTGACATTGTTGCTCGCGCCATTGATGATCAGCTCAAACATCGGGGCGAAGATTATGTCTTGCTTGATGTCTCTCATCTTGATTCTACCAAAACAGAAGAATCTTTTCCCCTCATCGTCAATACATGCCGCAAACTGGGAATTAATCCTATTACAGATCCAATTCCTGTGGTCCCTGCTGCTCATTATCAGTGTGGAGGTGTCCAAACAGATTCTATGGCCAGAACCAGTATTGCGGGACTATTAGCCATTGGTGAGGTTGCTTATACTGGATTGCACGGAGCGAATCGCCTCGCTAGTAACTCATTACTAGAAGCGCTGGTATTTGGTCAGAGAGCTGTTCAGGTCGCTCCGAAAATTGCAGAAAAACGAACCATTCAAGAGCCCATTCCTGACTGGGATGCCTCAGGGACACAGCGACCACGTGAATGGGTCCTCATTTCACATAACCGTGAAGAATTACAGCGGACGATGTGGAATTATGTAGGAATTGTACGCTCCGATCTAAGGTTAGCGCGCGCACTGCGGCGAACACGCCTCCTCTATGAAGAAGTGGAAGAATTTTATAACAGAACCCGCATATCAAGCCCTCTCTGTGAGCTCCGAAATCTAATCGCTGTGTCCTATCTCATTATTCAGAGCGCCCAGATGCGAAGAGAAAGCCGCGGACTTCATTATACATTGGATTACCCAGAAACAGTAGAGACAGAGCGAAGACCAACTCTGGTTTGATTGGAACCAAGAATTTTATTGATGGTTAAATGCCTATTGTGTGTCTAGTTGCATACATGGATTGCCACTTGCACTGGATACCCGACGGCAGAGAGGCGCTCAATTTGAGCCCTTTTTTGTTTAATTTGCTTGAACTCCGCCCGTCACGTTTGCGAGACTGGGCGTTTTTAATATAATCATTTATGGAAACGATTGGATTTGAGGGGCGCGTTCGCACCTTAGTTGAAGACTTACTGAATAACGGGCCTGTATTTTTGGTTGATCTATGCGTTCGGGGTAGCCGTGGCTCCCACGCTGTGGATGTATTTGTTGAGAGTGATGATACCCTCGGAGTTGATCTGTTAGCTCAAATCAGCCGGGAGATTGGATTTTTGATGGATACCGAAGAGGTAATGCCTGGTGCCTATACCCTTAATGTGTCAAGCCCAGGCGCCGATCGTTCACTGCAAATCCCCCGACAGTACCAGAAGCATCTAGGCCGTGATCTGAGAGTTCATTATCGTAAAGACAAAGATTCATCTACAGAGGTTCATGGCAAATTAGTAGGTGCCCAAGGCTCATTTATCCAGATTCAGAATGGTAATTCACAGGTTGAGATTCTTTTTGAAGATATTCTGTGGGCCAAAGTTCAATTACCTTGGTAAGAAATCCTTAATATTTCGTAATGAATAATAGTGATCTTGTTTCGTCATTTGCAGAAATTGCCCGGGAGAAAGGTATTGACCGGGATTCGCTCCAACTCATCGTTGAAGATGTCATGCGGGCCATGATTAAAACTCGCTTTGGCTCTGATGAGGCGTTTGAAATTATTTTTAATCCTGATCACGGGGATATGCAGATTCTCCATATTCGTGAGGTCGTTGAAGATTATGATCTTGTTGATCCAGTGACGCAAATTGAGCTCAATGATGCGGTCAAGATTGAAGATGATTATGAGGTGGATGATGAAGTCGCCGAAGAGATTTCAATCTCTGGTTTTGGCAGACGCGCGGTTCAGACGGCACGTTATACGTTTCATAACCGAATCCGAGATCATGAAAAAGATAATATCTATAAAGATTATACCGATCTCGTTGGTGAATTAGTCGTCGGTGAAGTCTATCAGATTCGAAGACGTGAAATATTAGTGATTCACAATAGAGTAGAACTCATCATGCCTCGTGAGGAGCAAATCCCCAGAGATCGTTATCGAAAAGGAGATATCATCCGTGCTATAGTCAAAGAGGTGCGTAGAGATGCAAGTAGTAACCCTCAAGTGATCATTAGTCGTTCTGCACCCCAGCTGATGGAGCGCCTGTTTGAATTAGAAGTCCCCGAAATTGATGAAGCGATTGTGGAAATCAAATCCATCGTGCGAGAGCCAGGAGATCGGGCGAAAGTTGCTGTCATTACGCATGACGAACGAATAGATCCCGTCGGAGCCTGCGTAGGACTCAAAGGGAATCGTATCCATGCAGTTGTTCGTGAACTCAGTAATGAAAATATTGATGTCATGGAATGGACCGAGGACCCTATTCTGCTGATTAAGCGTGCACTCTCACCGTCCACTCCAGTTTCGGTGACCATCAATGATGCACTAGATCCTCCGAAAGCCAAGGTTATTGTTAAAGCCGACGAGGTCAGCCAAGCTATCGGAAAGCTTGGAATCAATATTAGACTTGCGGCCCGAATGACTGGTGTGGAATTGGACATTTTCAGAGAAATCCCTGGAGATGAAGAAGATGTAGAAATTGGAGAATTCTCCGATGAATTCAGTCAAGAAATCATCAACACGCTTCGAGAAATTGGATGTGATTCCGCCAAGGCAGTTCTCCAGTTATCCGTAGATGAACTGATTCGTCGAAGCAATTTAAATCCTGAGGTTGCTAAACGAATTATGGATTCAATTAAGTCAGAATTTGAGGAAGACGAAGAACTGGAGGAAGAATTCAATTTATAGTGAGATTCTCATCCCACTATAAACAGAAAAAATACCGTAATGCCTTCAACTGACTCAGCCAAGAAATTCAAAAAAATTCCCCTCCATAAAGTATCAAGGGAATTAAATCGGACAACTGATACAATTGTCGAGTATATAGAAGAACATGGATATGCTGATGCATTATCTGGTTCTGGTATTCGGGCTGCAATCACGTCCGAAGATGCATACCTTGATTTATTAGAACATTTTGCTGAGGATGTGAAGGATCATGCCCGTATTCGAGAACTCCGCTCAATTAGAGAAGCCCAGCGCGCCGAAGAATATCAAAAAACTAATGATGTTGATTTAGAGGAGAGTAGTGAAGAAATTCAATCAGTGGAACCATCAGAAACCGATGACACTGCGATTCTGTCCGAACCCTCGGATGAACTGGAAGCCCTCAAAAAGGAAGAGGCTGACCTGATCACAGAGGAATCAGCCATTGAACAAGAGCCCGTCTCAGGGCAGATTGATGAAGCTACGACTGACCCAATTGAAGAGGAATCAGAGGAAGAAGATATTCAGCAGGAGGAGGTTGAATCCGCAGATCCAGCGATTGACGAAGCTCTTGATTCTCAGGCGGACTCTAATCAAGGTGAGATAGCACCTGATGAAGCTAAGCAGATTGATCAGGATATATCGCTCCCAGCCTCCGATGATCAACTAAATACGCAAATTGAAAAACTTGAATCTTCAGATGAAGATACAATCATTTCTGCCGATAGGTATCAACTTCAGGGCACAAAAATTATTGGTAAAATTGATCTCGCAACTGTAGAGACCGATGATGAGGCTGCAGGAAGGCGAAAGCGTAAACGAAAACGTAAGCGTAAAAAAGTAACTTCATCTACTCAGAAGTCTACAAACCAATCCGATGGCAAGTCTACCGATCCAGACAAGAAAACTAGTGGAAAGTCAAAGCGAAAATCAAAGATAGACTCCGAGGCGGTTGGTCAGTCCGTTCAAGAGACATTACGGAGTCTTGACCAAGGGACTGCTAGGGTGCGCCAGCGACGTCGACGAGCGCGTCGACAGCAACGTGCTGAGGAGCGTCTTAATGTCCAGGTTGAACAAGAAGAGAAAGATCGCCACATACGAGTCACCGAGTTCATTGCCACTGGTGAGCTTGCGGACTTGATGGGCATTCCCGTTACGGATGTCATCAGTATGTTATTTAGCTCTGGGATGATGGTATCCATCAATCAACGACTTGATGCAGATACCATCGCTTACGTTGCTGATGAGTTTGATTATACCATTGAATTCATTACAGAATTTGGCGACGAGGATATTAACATCGACGAGGATCACCCCGAAGATTTGATCCCTCGTGCTCCAGTAGTGACGGTCATGGGACATGTGGATCATGGCAAAACCTCTTTGCTTGACTATGTTCGTAACGCAAGTGTCGCTGCTGGAGAATCGGGAGGAATTACTCAGCATATTGGCGCATACAAGGTTTCGCTTGACGATCATCGGGTGGTCACATTCCTTGACACACCTGGACATGAGGCGTTTACAGCGATGAGAGCCCGTGGAGCCAAAGTGACAGATGTAGTCATCTTGGTTGTAGCCGCCAATGATTCCGTCATGCCTCAGACCATTGAAGCGATCAACCATTCCAAAGCTGCTGGTGTTCCGCTAATTATCGCAATCAACAAGATTGACTTAGAGCAGGCAGATGTCCAACGGGTCATGAAAGAACTGTCTGATCATGGAGTCTTAGTTGAGCAATATGGGGGTAAGGTTCAATGCGCATTCGTATCTGCCAAGACAGGAGAGGGGATTGATGACCTCCTAGAAAAAGTACTTCTTGAGGCAGATCTCATGGAGTTAAAGGGGAATCCGAAACGCCACGCTATAGGAATTGTCATAGAGAGTCGACTGGATCGAGGACGAGGTAATGTGGCAACGGTTCTTGTTCAAAATGGAACGCTCAGAGTAGGGGATCCATTCGTCGCTGGCATTTATGGTGGACGAGTTCGTGCGATGTTTGACGAACGTGATCATCAGATCAAATCAGTCGGTCCGAGCGAACCAGCATTGGTTCTGGGGCTTCCAGGCCAACCTACTGTGGGAGATCAACTTGCTGGCATGAATGAGGAAGCAGAAGCCCGTGATGTCGCTCAACGACGTCAACAGATTTGGCGTGAGCAGAAGATGCGTCAGTACAAACATGTTCGACTTGAAGATGTTGGGCGCCGAATGGCACTTGGTGACTTTAATGAACTCAATCTCATTATCAAAGCGGATGTTGGTGGCTCAGTAGAAGCCATCAGTGATTCGCTTCATAAAATTTCCACCGATGAGGTGGCCGTCAACATTATTCATGCCGGGGTAGGGGCCATTACAGAAAGCGATGTGATGCTTGCTTCCGCTTCCGATGCTGTGATCATTGGATTTCAGGTACGCCCCACTGCTGGTGCAAGATCAGCGTCAGAGCGAGAAGAAATTGATATACGAACCTATTCAATCATTTACGATGCAATTGAAGATGTGAGAGATGCGCTTGAAGGATTGCTCACTCCCGAAGAGTCAGAAAAAATTATCGGAGTCGCAGAGGTGCGAGAGATATTCAAAGTACCTAAAATTGGTGCAGTTGGAGGCTGTTATATATCCGAAGGTCGTATCCGCCGAGCGGATACAGTTCATGTGTTAAGAGAGGGAATCGTCATCTACAAGGGACGACTGGCATCTTTACGGCGCTTTAAAGAGGATGTACGCGAAGTTTTAACGGGCTATGAATGTGGCATAGGTGTAGAGAATTATAATGATATCAAAGTCGGAGATCAAATTGAAGCCTTTGAGATGGTTCATACGAAACGTACACTTGAGGTCCAATCATAGTCATGAGCGTGCGAACGCAGCGCGTTGCTAAGTTAATGCACCGCGAAATTGCGGAGATCCTTGCACGCGAGTGTTATACCCCTATGATCGTCACTGTGACAGGCGTTCGCGTGACGCGTGACCTCTCAATTGCCAATGTTGATCTTAGCGTCATGAGTGACACATCGGAATCTCGTCAAGAAATCTTTGACTTGATTGTTAATCAGATTCCATCCATCCGAAAATCTCTTGCACTGAGGATGCGACATCAGTTGCGTACGATTCCTGAGATTAGATTTTTTTTAGATAACTCTCAGGAACACATTCAGCACATTGATGCGTTGTTTGAGAAGATTAACGTGACACGTTCAAACTCGTAATCCAATTTAATGTGTGGATATTAACTTATTTCATTGATAGGCGTTAATTTTTCAGGCAGAGCCCCTCTCGCGACTAGAATTGATAAACAGATGACGTTACTACGCCTTGAATCGGTAGATGTACTGGATGTGTCCTTGATGGCAAGCCTCCAATCTGCCGCTGGCTTGATGGGATCTGCACTCTTACTAGATAAGCCAACTGGATGGACATCTTACGATTGCATTAGACGGTTAAAGAGATATTTTCCAAAGTCAACCAAGATCGGGCATGCTGGAACGCTTGACCCTTTAGCCACAGGCTTATTGATCCTATTATTTGGAAAAGCAACCAAGTCTCAACAGGCGTTTATGAATCTATCAAAACGATATCAAGCAACCATGTGCCTGGGACAAACGACGCCATCAATGGATTCAGAAACCGAGGTGACTGAGCAAAAATGTATTTCTGGCATCACAGCAGAGCAAATTCAATGTGCGATTGAAAATCAGATTGGCACCATTGAGCAGATTCCACCCATGTATTCTGCGATCAAGGTTCAAGGAGAGCGACTTTATAAAAAGGCAAGGCGTGGACAAACAATTTCTCGCAAGCCCAATCTTGTGACAGTTTATACTGCAGAGATCCTGGATGTCAGTGGTACGGATATTCGTTTTTCAGTGGAGTGTAGCAAAGGAACCTATATTAGGGTATTAGCCCACGATATAGGACAAACCTTAGGTGTTGGAGCGCACCTCATTGCGCTACGACGAACCGCAATAGGTTGCTACCATGTTCAACAAGCATTACAGCTCAATGATCTCATCAATACACTTGAAAACTCATGATCTTTGAGCAGGGGCTTGACTCAGTGACACGGCATGATCACAGTATCGTTACCGTCGGCATCTTTGATGGGATCCATTTGGGACATCGTAAAATTATTAGCCATCTCATGGCGCTCGCCCAAAAGTACAATGGGTTCAGCAGTTTAATCACCTTTGATCCCCATCCGCGCGAGGTGCTACTGGGAGAAAAAACACCCAAACTTACAACGATCAATGAGCGTGAATCAATTTTATCTTCTCTTGGAATAGACCGAATGGTGGTCGTGCCATTTACTCATGAATTCTCTCAGTTAAGTGCAACACAGTTTATAACAGAATTTCTTGTCAAATCTATAGGACTTGATAGCATTGTGATCGGCTATGATCACCGATTCGGTAATGATCGTAAAGGAGATCTGAATTTACTTATCTCTCAGGGAAAACTTCTGAACTTCAGTGTTTTGACGGTTTCCCCTCATTCTGTAGATGGGTCGGTGGTTTCATCTCGCAAAATTCGAGATCTACTCCAAGAAAATGGAGATGTCGCTCGCGCAGCAACATTATTAACATCCCCTTACACACTCACTGGAAATGTGGTTTATGGAGATGGGAGAGGGCGGAACTTGGGGTATCCAACTGCAAATATTACCCTTATAGATCCTGATAAAGTGATTCCCGCGCACGGCGTTTATGTGGTCAGTGTTGATGTCTCTGGTCAGCGCAGGGGTGGTATCATGAGTATTGGAACGCGGCCGGCCATAGAAGATAGTGAGGGGGTTCATTTAGAGGTCCATTTGCTAGACTTTAAGGGGTCTATTTACGGAAAAGAGTTAACGGTTTATTTCATTGAGAAGATTCGTGATCAGCAATATTTTGACTCATTAGACGAACTTCGGGCGGCCATGATGGGGGACGAAAAGATTTCAAGAGCGATTTTGGAACACTCTCATTGGCATCTGGTTTGATGTGTTGATTTTATCAAGTCAACATCATTTACCCTTTGATAGAGGTGTATGACATGGACCAGATTAGTACAAGGCATTTTATAACAACAGGATGATAACAAAAGAACAGACAGAAGAATTTGCTACAAAATATGGTAGTGGCCCCACGGATACGGGAACGGCCGAAGTTCAGATTGCGATTTTCTCGGAACGAATTCGTCATTTGACGCAACATTTGAACAGAAACAAGAAAGATCATGCAACGAGACACGGACTATTGAAACTCGTTGGTAAGCGTCGTAGAATGCTCAACTACTTGATGAATAAGGATATTGAGCGTTATCGGACTATAGCTAAGGCATTGGGTCTACGAAAGTAGGCACGGTTTTCTGAACTTCATTAACAGCTGTTCAGAGAACATAAATTTAAAGAGGATAGATGAAACCTAAAGCAATAACGGTGCAGACAGAGTATGCACCTGGCAAAGTAATAACAATAGAAACGGGTAGACTGGCCAAGCAAGCTGGAGGTGCTGTAATAGTGCGGGCTGGTGATACAATGGTCATAGCGACGGCTGTGATTTCAGATTCCGCGCGATCTGGTCACAACTTTTTTCCACTGACTGTGGATTACCGTGAAAAATTCGCATCTGGAGGTAAAATTCCAGGCGGGTTTATCAAACGAGAGGGACGACTCAATGACAAGGAGATTCTTACGTCTCGACTTGTTGACCGTGCTATCAGGCCTTTGTTTCCCGAGGGCTTCCGAAATGAGGTCCAACTCATCGGGTCGGTTATTTCCGCCGATGGTGAGAACGATGGCGATATGCTATACGGAATTGGCGCATCGGCAGCTCTGATGCTCTCTGGCTCCCCTTTTGACGGGCCAATTGTTGAAGTTCGGATTGGTCGTATTGGCGGCGCATTTATTGTGAACCCGACAGTTGACGAATTAAGGTCAAGTGACTTTAATCTGGTGGTCGCAGGGAAAACAGATGCAATTATGATGGTAGAGGGGGAAATGAATGAATGTTCAGAAGAAGAAATTGTTGAGGCGCTGGCCACCGCCCATGTGGTTATCAAAAAGATCTGTCAATCTCAACTTGATTTACAGTCTCAATTTGAAGCGACACATGGCCTGATAGAGTCTATGGAATATGAAGTTGATGTTCCTGAACCAGAAATGGTTCAGAGAGTCCGGGAACTCATTCAATTCAAGATAGAGTCTCACATTCGAGCACCTTATGAAAAGAAAAAATTCTATGGTGGGCTTTCTGATCTTGTTGAAGAAGCCGTAGAAACAATTTCTGCTGAGTTCCCCGAGGATGACCTCGACTCTGTTGAACATCACATTCGTGGTGCTGCATCGGTTGTTTCACGAGATGTTATGCGTGAAATGGTCATGGCCGATCACCGAAGAATTGACGGTCGTGATCCTGAATCTGTCAGGCCTATATGGTGTGAGGCGGGGTATCTGCCGCGCGTGCATGGTTCGTCCATATTTACTCGTGGTGAAACTCAGGTGATGGCATCGGTCACGCTTGGCACAACACGCGATCAGCAGCCTGTTGATCAAGTATTTGACCAAGAGGACAAGCATTTCTTTCTCCACTATGAATTTCCGCCATTCTCAACGGGCGAAGTCAAATTTTTACGAGGAGCTAGTCGGCGTGAAATTGGACATGGATACTTAGCAGAGCGTGCATTACAGGGAATGATTCCAGATCAGGACGAGTTTCCATATACGATCCGTGTGAACGCAGATGTTCTGGAATCTAATGGTTCATCATCCATGGCGAGTGTTTGTTCTGGGAGTCTTGCACTGATGGATGCTGGTGTCCCTCTTCGTAAAGCAGTCGCGGGTGTTGCTATGGGAATGATTGCCGATGAAAACCGGCATGTTGTCCTGACAGACATTCTTGGGACAGAGGATCATCTCGGAGACATGGATTTCAAGGTTACTGGCACACGTGACGGGATCACTGCCTGCCAGATGGATATCAAGATCAGCGGTCTTTCACGCGATGTCATGTTGCAGGCACTGCAGCAGGCTAGAGATGCAAGATTGCATATCCTTGATATAATGGATGAGACTTTAGAAACTCCAAGGGATCAGATGTCTCCTCATGCCCCCCGACTCACTCAGATCACGATAGATAGTGATTTAATTGGTGCAATTATTGGGCCAGGAGGAAAGATCGTCAGGGGAATTCAGGCTGATACGGGGGTTATCATTGAGGTAGAAGAAAGGGATAATTTGGGATATGTAACGATTGCGGGTTCAGATGAGAACTCAGTTGAGCATGCAATTGAAATTATTCGCTCTTTAGTTGTCATGCCAGTGGTTGGTGAAGAATATGAAGGCACTGTGCGGAGTGTTACAGATATTGGCGCGATTGTTGAGATTTTGCCAGGGAAAGAGGGCATGGTGCACAAGAGCGAACTTTCATGGGAATGGGTAAACAGCCCTCATGATTTTGTACAGGTCGGAGATAGGCTTACGGTCAGACTTATGGAAATTCGTGACCGTGGGAGGCTTCGTCTCAGCCATAAAGTGACGGTACCCCGGCCAGCGAATTATAAACAGGGCCCTCGCCCTCAACGAGGCGGATCGGCATCAAGTTATAGAGGAAACAACCGGCGGGGACATTCCAGAGGAGGACCGCGTCGACGGTATTGAAGTGAAAGGCTGTGAGCATCATATTGGACACTATCCAGCGGTACTGGTAGGTCAATCCTCAGCACCTGATTGAATGCGATGGGACTAAGATAAGATCCGTCAGTCTTAGATCGCTCTTTTCGTTGAGTAAGCCGTCTTGCTAATAGATGATGTTTATGCGTTTTCAGGCACTTTGCCATATATTCACAAAAATAACGGAATCTTGGGTAAATTCAGGTGAATGAGAAAAACGATCAGCAGAAGACCCGCTCCGCAGGTTTAATCTTTTCTCTTATTACACAAACCGTAAGTCCATGGTCTTAGACGAGCGTTATATTCAGTCAAATATGCACATGATTTAATTATGAGCAGATCAAGAATATCTAGTAGATTTGAACTAAATGGATCATCGCATTATATCTCTCATTGCCAGTGCTACAGAAATTGTATGTGCTCTTGGATTTGAAAAGAATCTTGTTGGTAAATCACATGAATGCGACTATCCTCTTACGATCAAACACATCCCCGTATGCTCTTCTTCAAAGGTACAAACTGAATTATCCAGTGGTGAAATAGACGATCAGGTTCGTGGGATCGTTAACGAGGGCTTATCTGTATACAAGGTTGATTCCGATCTGATGAATCAACTGTCACCAACGCTCATCGTCACACAAACACAGTGCGAAGTTTGTGCTGTGAGTCTCAAGGATGTTGAACTAGCGGTCAGCAGATTGGTGAGCTCCGCGCCTGCTATTGTCTCATTAGAACCCATGTCGCTTGAAGATATATGGGTTGACATCCAGTTGGTTGCAAGTGCACTAGGTGTTCCAGATAGGGGAGTAGAATTAACCGCCAATTTGCAAAATCGACTAAGGTCAATCCATCATCAGACTCAAAAAATCGCCTGGAAGCCAAGGATCGCTTGTATTGAATGGACTGATCCATTGATGATTGCAGCGAACTGGGTTCCGACTCTTGTAGATTTTGCTGGAGGCCAAAATCTATTTAGCGAGTCTGGCAAGCATTCAGGATACTATTCAATGGACGACCTCATATCGCAACAACCCGACGTTATTGCAATCATGCCCTGCGGGTTTGGTATAGAGCGATGTCTTCGTGAGATGGAGCCACTGACCTCACATCTGGAATGGAAAAACCTGTCAGCTGTGAAGAATGGCAGAATTTATGTGACCGATGGGAATCAGTATTTTAATCGGCCTGGGCCCCGAGTTGTTGAGTCGGCAGAAATTCTCGCTGAATGTCTATATCCTGAACAATTTGATTTTGGTCATAAGTGGGATGGATGGATTCCCTGGGCAGAATCATAGCAACAATTATTCACGCTCAGTAAACCTCACACAGGATTTTGTTATCTGCATCTATCGGTTATCACGTGTCATCTTGAAAAAGACTGAGTAGAAGCCCAAAATGTATTTTGGGCTGATAGAATGGTCTAGAGGCACTAAGTTTTTCTTTGTACTCGGCGTTGTTTCCTTTGGCTTCCTAGAGAATTGATATCTAATATTTTGGATGTTTTTGGCAGTTAATCAACACAACAGTAGCACAGTAGTTATCATTCATAAGGAACCTTTACAGTCTTTTGATTGTAGACTGTTTTTTAGTGACTGGTACGGTTCATAACCTCATTAATTTATTATGTTAATTCTCAATACTTTACTCTGCGTTTCTTTTATGGCTCACGGATCTGTTGTGAGTGCTGACTCTCTCCATACAAATGTGAGTGACTACTTTTTGAGATTACCCCCCCCCCCAATTTTCTTCATCCAGTGAGACGGGTGTGCAGCTGAGTGCATCAGAGCGTGACGGTGAGAATAAGATTGCAGGCGACGCCCTACTTTCTTCAAAGTCGACTCCGCTTTCTGACACGGATCAAGAACGCTTCCATGAGACGACGGCAGGCCAACGCCCGCCCGGAAAACCCACAGGCGTGACCGTTGCACCCTATCAAACCGGGCGCAATGCACGCGAGACCCTTTCCATTTCCTGGACGGCCAACCCGAATGGGAATAAAGCCATCACAGGGCATGAGATTGAGTGGTCGTCGGATGGAACCTCAGACTGGAAGGATCTTCGCACGGTTTCAGGCGGACTAACGGAAACGCTTTTCACTGGCCTCTCGCCAGGCACCACGCGCCATATCCGGATCCGAAGTAGGGATGCCGACGGGGATGGTCCCTGGTCCGATGTCGTCTCTGGAACGACCAACGGGCGAACCCGCCCTGGTCCACCATCTACACTGACAGCAAAAGTTGACAGCCCTTCCATGATTACTGTTTCATGGACACCCGGCGATGATGGGGGGAGTCCGATCACGGGGTACAGGGTACGCGTTTTTGTTGGCGAGGATTTTACAACTGAAACTTTCGTTGATGTTGAACCAACAGTTAGAAGCTATACGATCACTGGGCTACTGGCATCTACGAAATATACCATTAGTGTACGACCCAATAATGCCATTGGTAGTGATGGTTCGTTTAAATTTGTTCAACCCACCACTAGTCGCGCCACCCGCCCTGGTTCACCTGCGACACTTACAGCGACGGTTACGGGGCCTTCCACCATTGACATTTCGTGGACTCCACCCACAGAAACGGGAGGCTCGCCGATCACGGGGTACAGGGTACGCGTTCTTGTTGGCGAGGATTTTAGTACTGAAACTTTCGTTGATGTTGAACCAACAGTTAGAAGTTACACGGTCACTGGGCTTATGGCATCCACGAAATATACCATTAGTGTACAACCCATTAATGCCATTGGTAGTGATGATTCGTTTAAATTGGTTCAACCTACCACCGCCGCCCTGACCGCCCCCGCCGCTCCGACGGGATTAACGGCCACCGCCGATGGTCGGACGAAGATCAAGTTAACATGGACGGCCCCCACCGACAACGGCGGCGCGGCCATCACGGGCTACCGGATTGAGTCAAGGCTGCGATCCGAAACCAGCTTCAGCACTCTCGTCACTGACACCAAAACCACCAAAACGGACACGACACATACCGGACTCGCGCCATCGACCCAGCGGTTTTACCGGGTCCGCGCGATCAATTCCGAAGGAGCAGGGGCGGCATCCAGTTCCGCCACGGCCATCACCGCGGCCGCCTCGCGCCCCAGTGCCCCCAGGAACTTGAGGGCCACGGCTTCGGGCCGCACCACGATCATCCTAAACTGGACGGCCCCTGCAGATGACGGCGGCTCACCCATTACCTATTATCGCGTTGGCGTGTCAACGAATCAAGGAACTAGTTGGACCGGTTTGGCCGACGTCCGGGGAGCCACCACCTATTCGCATACGGGACTTTCGGCGGGGACGCGGCGCGATTACCGGGTGGTTGCGGCCAATAGTTCGGGGCTGGGCTTTAGTGATCGCTCGAATGTGGCCAATGCCACGACCGCCGCAGCCACAGCTCCGGGTGTGCCCAGGAATGTAACCGCCACGGCCGACGGGCAAACGGTGATCAATCTGAGATGGACGCTCCCGGCCGATAATGGGGGCAGGGCCATTACGGGCTACCGGGTGCAGTGGTCGTCCAACGGAAATGCGCCATGGACGAATGTTACGCCTGCACACACCGGAACAGGTCGCACCTACCGCCATACGGGGCTCAGCGCAGGCACGACGCGACATTACCGGGTCTTTGCCCGCAACTCGGTGGGTGAGGGCACCAGTTCTGGTACCGTCAATGCGACCACGGCGGCGGCACCGACCCTCACCACGCCCGCGGCCCCCACGGGGTTAAGGGCCGAGGCTGAAGGCCCGGAAACGATCAGCCTATCCTGGAACGCGCCCACCAATACCGGGGGCGCAGCCATTACGGGCTACCAGATTGAAGTCTCGCCCAATGGCACCTCTAACTGGGATGATTTGGTGGCCAATACTGGGTCCACCACGACCGGCTATGTCCATGGGGGCTTGGATGCCGGCACCAGGCGGTACTACCGGGTCAGCGCGATCAATTCGCAGGGAGCGGGGGCCGTCTCCAATGTGGCCAATACCACGACCCTCCCTGCCACGGTCCCTGCGGCTCCTACGGAGTTGACCGCTGCGGCCGACGGGCAAACGACCATCAATCTGTCTTGGAAAGCCCCGACCAATAGAGGCGGGGTACCGATTACGGGCTACCAGATTGAAGTCTCGCCCAATGGCACGGACACGTGGACCAATGTTACGCCTGCACACACGGGAACGGGGCGCACCTACAGCCATACGGGGCTCACGGCGGGTACGACGCGGCATTACCGGGTCTATGCCAGAAATTCAAAGGGGACCAGTGCAGCAGCGTCCAATGTGGCCAGTGCCACGACCGCCGCCGTCAGAGCCCCGGGTGCCCCGCCCGATTTACAGGTTTTTCCTACAGGTTTTCATGATGTGAGACTTACCTGGGGACGTCCGCCCAGTGATTCGCCGATCACAGGATACAAGGTGGAATGGTCTACCGATGGTGGCACCAACTGGGAGACGTTGATTGGATACGACGATCTGACTCGGACGAGGTACGAGTTTCTCAGTAGTCGCTTGACGCCGGGGAGCGTGTTTCATTTTCGGGTTCTGGCACGCAGTGCATCGGGAGATAGTGCCCCTTCGGATGCAGTGTCGGTCACAGCCGCCTCGGCCTCTGGGTCAGGCATTGCCACCAATGTACGGGTGCGCCAGACGTCGGCCAACGCGGCGCAAATTTCCTGGGATGCCCCGACCGATCTTCCTTCCGGCCATCAGACGTTTGGATATAATGTTTACAAATCTGATGATGATGGGGATTTTTGGTCACTGTTCGCACGGGATGTCACCACGACAACCTATACCGATGCTCAGGTATCGGCGGGTAAGACCTATGGGTATCGGGTTACCACCTGGATTGGTCAGAGCGAGAACGAATCCCTTCAGAGTCAGTTCTCCGCCGCCGCTTTTCTAACGATAACGATTGCTACGGCCACAGCCCCTGATGCGCCAACGGGATTGACGGCCACGGCCTCGGGCCCGACGATCATCAATCTTTCATGGACGGCGCCATCCAATACGGGGGGCGCAGATATTACTGGCTATCGGATTGAGGTTTCGCCCAATGGCACGTCAAACTGGACCAATCAGCAGGCCAATACGAGATCCACTGCGACCACCTACGCCCATACAGGACTCAGTGCCACTACCACGCGGCATTACCGGGTGCGTGCGATCAACTCGGTTAACTCTGGGGCGCCTTCTAATGTGGCCAATGCCACCACCGCAGCCGCGACAGCACCGGGCGCGCCGACTGGACTGACCGCAACGGCAGACGGGCAAACCATCATCAACCTGTCGTGGACCGCACCTACCAATACCGGCGGCGCGCCCATCACGGGTTATCAGATTGAGGTCTCGCCCAGTGGCACCAGTAACTGGTCGGACTTGGTGGCGAATACGACTGCGACCACATATGCGCACACAGGGCTTTCGGCAGGCGTGACGCGTCACTATCGGGTGCGTGCGATCAATTCGGTTGGACCGGGGGCTGTATCGGCGACAAGGAGCGCCACCACCGACACGCCCAATGCCACCGTGCCCGCTGCGCCCACGCAGCTCACCGCGACAGCTACAGGGCGAACCAGCATCAACCTGTCGTGGACCGCACCTACCAATACCGGCGGCGCGGCGATTACGGGCTACCAGATTGAAGTGTCTAATACGGGAACAGCGAACACATGGACCAATTTGGTGGCCAATACCCAGTCCACCACGACCACCTATGCGCACACAGGGCTTTCGGCAGGCGTGACGCGTCACTATCGGGTGCGTGCGATCAATTCGGTTGGACCGGGGGCTGTATCGTCGACAAGTAGCGCCACTACCGACACGCCCAATGCCACAGTGCCCGATGCTCCCTCGCAGCTCACCGCGACAGCTGCAGGGCGAACCAGCATCAACCTGTCGTGGACTGCCCCCTCTGATAATGGGGGTGCGACGATCACCGGCTATCAGATTGAAGTCTCTAATGCGGGGGCTTGGTCGGAGCTGGCGACGACCAGGGCAACCACCTATACGCACACCAATCTCGCTGCGGGTACGACGCAGGTTTATCGAGTCCGTGCGATCAATAGCGTTGGCAATAGCGATGCATCCAATACCGTCAGTGCCACCACCGATGCCCTGGCAACGCCCGATGCGCCCACAGAGTTAACGATCACAGCGTCGGGGCCATCGACCCTGGTTCTCTCGTGGACCGCGCCCTTAGATGACGGAGGATCTGCGATCACGGGCTACCGCATTGACACATCGTCTGATGGACAATCGGATTGGACGGTCTTGGTGGCCAGTACACCGTCGACCACGTATACCGTCACCAATCTGCCCCCTCCTGTCTATTTTCGGGTGATTGCGCTTAATGCCATTGGTCAGGGCACACCATCAGAGGTGGTCAATGTCACGCCCAAGGCCTTATCGCTAAGCAGCACGATCAGCGATCAAATCTATCCGATTGGGCAGCCCATCGCTCAGGTGATGCTTCCAGAGGCGACCGATGGCACCATGCCCTATACCTACACCTTGACACCCGACTTACCCGCGGGGCTGACGCGCTCGGAGCGCACACTCCGTGGCACCCCTTCAGAACTCACGGCGATGACATCATTTACTTGGGCCGTGCAGGACGCAACTGGGAGCGTGGCCCGTCAAGACTTCGGCCTTGAGGTCTATCGCATGTCCTTTACAACGCGTGTGGACGATCAGGTGGTTCCAAGGGGGCAACCCATTGGAATGCTCGTCCTGCCAGAGGTGAGCGGTGGAAAAGACCCGGTCACCTATTCATTCACGGTGTTGTCCCTGCCGAGTGGGCTTTTGTTTGACCTCCCCACCCGAACCGTCAGTGGAACGCCACTAGCCGTCACCCCACCAACGCCGATGACGTTTAAAGCCGTGGATGTGCATGGCGCGGAAGATAGTCTGAACTTTAGCATTGAGGTGGTGTCTACTGTCCATGCAGAAGCGCAGACCGCGCTTCCGCAGACGTTGACCGTGCATGCCAATTATCCGAATCCGTTTACCCGTTCCACACGCATTGTGTTTGATCTGCCGTGGCCGGCCCAAGTTGAGATAGATGTGCTGGATGTTACGGGTCGGCGCGTTTATGCCCATCCTCTGGTGAGCCTGACCGCGGGGTGGGAGCATGAACTCACGCTGGATCAGTTAGCCTGCCTGCGGGGGCCTATCTCTATCGGGTCATGGCCAGCTCGCTGGAAAGTAGCACATCAGCGGTGCAGGTCGGGCACTTGATGCGGGTGCAGTGATGTAATAGATGCATAGCATGGATATCCATAGAAAGTTGAAACGCATAAAAGATTTTGATGAGCGTGATATGGAGTTAAAGGTGTAACTTAGACGAGAATAATTTTTCGATATTGCAAAAAGTCATCTAATTAGGGATACCTCAAATATGACGGAATATATAATATAGACACACGGTTTTTCCTGAATTGACAATCAAATGAGAAAATCTTATCAGAAACCTTATTCTTGAATGACTTGAATGTGAGGGAACGGAATTTCAATGCCAGCTTGATTTAGTCCTTCTTTGATTGCCTCGGTATAATAGTAAATGATTTGGCGCTCAGCACTAGGATTAGACACATAGACCCAGAGACTCATATCAACACTGCTGTCATTTAAGGCGACGACAATCACCTTAGGAGTAGGGTCTGTGAGGAGGCGTGGATCATCTTTTGTCAAATCTAAAACAACCTTTCGTGCTTCGGCAGGGTGTTCTTTATAAGCTATGGAGAAAGGGATCTCAATTCTAAGCTGCCCACCAATGGTATGATTTAGAATTCGTTCGTTTGCCATTTGCTGGTTAGGAATGATTAGAACTTCATTCTTCGGTGTGCGCAGTCGCGTGGTGCGCAGTGTAATATTTTCAACCACACAATAGGTATCAGATACAATTAGGGTATCACCAATACGGAACGCCTTATCAGTCAGAATATTGACGCCAGATAAGATGTTTTCAACAGTATCGCGGGCGGCAAAGCCAAAAGCAATGCCAGCAACTCCTATACCAGCTATGAGGGCGGCGAGATCAACACCGAGCGTTTGTAAAATAGTGATTCCAATAAGGATGAACGAGAGAAGTCTGAATGACTGCATGGCCAAAGTCTGCAGCCCAATTTGAACTGCATTACTTCGTTTGAGAATCCGTCGAAGTAGATTGTATAGAATTCGGTAGGCTGAATAAAAAATGATCAACACTGCAATGGCTCCAACAAGTTTTGGAGCCATACCTGCAATGCCAGAAGCGATATCTATTGATACAGCGCTCCAAGCTTCCGAGAACCGTCCCTCATATACCAAAGTGCCTGCATCCATAAAGGCCTGTGGAATTGTAGAGGTGCTTGCAGCTGAGGTGTCAACTGGACTATGCATTGTCAATGAGTCACTGACAGCTGATGTCGTGTCTACAACTTGGGTGGTATCTATTGATTGCGCTTCTTGAGCGGTAGCTTTCATTAATGATTATTTTTGACAGCAATTAGTGTGTTGTTTAAGAGCATGGCAATCGTCATAGGGCCAACACCGCCAGGTACTGGTGTGATGTAACCCGCAAATTCAGATACTGCCTCATAATCTACATCACCAGTAAGGCGGTAGCCACGCTTCGAAGATGAATCATCAATTCGATTAATTCCCACATCAATCACTGTGGCACCGCGTTTGATCATATTCGAAGTCACAAAATGAGGTCGTCCAATGGCAGCGACAAGGATATCAGCTTGTTGACAGATTTCGACAAGATTTAGTGTACGGCTATGACAAATTGTGACCGTAGCATTATTATCTTTTCTAAGCAGTAGGCTAGCAAGAGGCCGTCCAACAAGATTAGATCTCCCAATGATGACAGCGTGTCTCCCTTGTGTAGGTATGGACGATCGCTTGAGAAGTTCTACAATTCCCGCAGGCGTACAGGGTATAAATCCAGACAAACCCGTGGCTAATTGACCTGCATTGACAGTGTGCAATCCATCTACATCTTTGTTTGGATCCAACGCTGCAATCACACTATCTGAATTAATATGATTGGGTAGAGGTAGTTGGACTAAAATGCCGCTTACATTAGGACGGACATTTAAGTCATCAATGAAATCAATGAGCTCTTGCTCGGAGATTGTCTCATCAAAGCAATAGGTTTTTCCTTCAATCCCTACCTCGTGACTAGCTTTAATTTTTCCACGAACATAGGCGGCTGAGGCTGGATTATTTCCAACTAAGACTACTGCAAGGAAGGGGGGAGCATGTCCTTGTGACGTCCACTTTTCAACGCCAATGCGCACATCATTACGTACTTCGGAGGCAATCGCTTTGCCATCAATCAGTATAGCCACGTCAAATAACACCGTTTGATTGAAGGCATTTAACGCACAATGATTCAATTAGATACAATTAATGCATAAGTTCAGATCTGACCATACTTCTTCCCATTTAAAGTATGATCTTCAGGTGTCTCACCTGAACTCAAATATCCGTTATGGCTGATTGAAAGATTCAAGTTCATCAATTGATGATTCTGGAACGGCAGGTTCGTCGCTGCGCTGAACAACCAAAAGAGTCACATCATCTTTCAATGGCCTTCCAGCGCGCCAAGCGATACCAGCCTTTCGGATATGAGCAATGATTTCACTTGGAGAGCGGTGGGCAGCTTCTTTGAAGATGCGCCTTACCCGTCGAAGTTCAAACATTTCACCCGATGGACTTAACAGGTCAAGAAGTCCATCACTCATAAATAAAACAGTATCTCCTAGAGCGAAGGGAATCTCAAATTTTTCATAGGGGAAATCAGTATAACTACCTAAGGGCATCCCTTTGAGAATGATGTTTTCAACCGTCTGACTAGCGGCCCGATACATGATAAGTGGCGGCATCCCAGCCCCCACGAGTCTGAGCGTTTCATCACTATAGCGGGCCAGTGTGATGTGCATGAAGGTACTCGGCAGATTAACGCATTTGAGCGTTTTGGACATTCCACGGATAATTCCTAAGAGATCGCAATCATGTGCCGACCCTTGGAACAAGGCCTTTGTGGCAGCAACCATCATACCTGCAGTTGTTCCATGACCTGTGGCATCACCTACAACAAGAGTCAAAACCCCATCCTCAGAAAGAGAGAAATCATAATAATCTCCACTGAGTTCGGTCGCAGTCTTAAGGAACGCGTCAATCTTAAGCTCTGGATGTGGGGGAATTTTTGGTGCGAGCATTTCCTGCTGAGCTTGACGCGCTGTGTCAAGTTCATTGGTTTTTCGTAGATAATCCGAATTGTTTCGCTCTGGAAGTTCAATGTCTTCAATAAAATTATCAGGTCCTTCCTCATTGTAGCGGATAATGATCTGACGAATCAGACTTGTCGTATAACCTGTGACCTCAGAAATGTCCTCGGCATGCTTTCCCTGACTTTTCAGGTAAATGATCTGCCAATGAGTCCGGGCCACACCTCCGCGCGTCTGACGGTAACGATCAAATATTTCGTTACGAGACAGTGTATTGGCCAACGGGATCAGACCCTCTGGGTTTGCGGCATGAATTGGGGCTATCATTTTATAGTCTAAGCAAGACACATATACACCATACTCATCTCTTATATGGAATTAGAAATGATTGGAGATGTACGACTGAAAATACTAAAACTAGTAAACCCTAATTTGATTAATTAGATCATTTTAAGGATTGAATCGGCGCTAATAATTTATTCAGTATCCTCTAAGTGATCGTATCAAGAATTGCCAGCACAATCAGCTGAAATCTACTGCAACAAATGTTAAGGTCGTAGACGCATGAGTGCAAAAATGATCCCTGTGGCATACTAGCGGCATTATTTTTTTGCAGAGAAACCCTGCGATACATTAATCCTCAAAAAAAAGGTACGCGAACATGAGAAGATTCCGCGTACCTTTAGACAGGCTAAATCTGAAATACCATCCAATTATGGGCTAAGCGAGAAACCGAAAACAAGATATGACTTATCGGTTTCGGGATTAAGAATATATCCAACACTTAGTGGTAACGCAAATGATTCTGTAATCTGAAGATCTTTGCTAGCAGAAATACCGATATTTACGACGGCAGCATCCTCTACTCCATAGAAACCACTCTTACCTCCAACTAAACCAAGTGTAGCGCCTAAATCCACGCCCGAAACTGAAAAAGGAACTGAGGCCTCTATATAGATAGAGTTATCGGGGTCATTATGCGCCATGAATGCCGCAGCGAGAGTCAATGGGAACGATTCAGGTAAAGTGACTGAGCCCATCAATTCAATATAATGTGCGCCATCACCATCACCATCAAAATTACTCCAATCGCCCCCCTCACCTGAAGCGTTGGGGAAATAATAATCTGTGACAGCCAGATCAATACTCGCAGAGTTTGGAAGACCGATACTGTATGAGGCATATAGATCATGTTCATTTGCAGATGCACCATCAGAGCTGATGGAGTAAGATGCCCAAGTTCCAAATGCAAAATTACCAACGCTGAGTGAAAAGTCCGGCTGAATACTGAACGAATCTCCAAAATCATAGCCCCGCCAGATATAACGGTTGTAAAAATCAGCACCGAGGCTCACCGATTGGGCATGACTCAATAACGGGGTTAGAAGCATCGGTATCAGTAAAGCAATACGAAAAAAATTGAAGCGATTAATCATGTTCATTTAGTATGATTTAAGAGAAAAAATGAGTATTAAGAATAATTAAACAATATGACAAAATCTAAGATGACAGTTCGAAAATGGGGTTAAGACATCAGACTTGATCCGTCTCAGTATAGCAAATATACGGAAGAATACCTAAATAATAACAAAAATAAAATTATTCGAAATTATTTATTGCAGAATTATATCGTAAATTCCTTAAAAAATAAGGATTAAATATACTTTTGCATGAGATATTTAGTCAGTTCTACCTTTTTTCCGAAATGTACGTTTGTGTGCATTCAACAAATCTTGCATAAGTGTAGTAAAATGCGTTTATTATATGGTATGAGTAATCAAATGAGCGATTATTATTGGCCAATAATGGACGGGTAACTATGATGACAGAACCATGCGGATTATATGACCCTACATTTGAACATGATGCCTGTGGGGTTGGACTCTATTGCCGTATTGATGGAAGCCCCTCCCATAAGGTCGTGAGTAAGGGAATTCAGATACTGGAAGAACTCAGCCATCGTGGAGCATGTAGTTGCGACGAAACCACTGGGGATGGTGCTGGCATTCTATTACAGCTGCCACACGAGTTTCTTGAGAAAGAGTTTATGGCTTTACCAGAATTGGGTGATTATGGAGTAGGTGTCGTTTTTATTCCTCCAAGGCACCAATCTCAGTGCAAATCACTTATGGAAGACATCATTGAGTCTGAAGGATTTCAGTGTTTAGGCTGGCGCCAAGTTCCAGTGGAATCTGACGTGCTTGGACTCAGTGCAAAAATGACCGAGCCAATGATCTGGCAATGTTTTATTCAGCGAAACAGTGATTTGGACCTAGATGCTTTTGAGAGGAAGCTTTATGTGATTCGAAAAATTTTTCAAAATAGCGTGATTGAGCATCGGCTCACGGGTGCTTATGTCGCTAGCCTCTCGGCTAAAACTATCGTTTACAAGGGAATGTTAATGCCGACACAATTGGTTTCTTATTTTCCTGATTTGAGATCAACTAGGTTAAAAAGCGCACTTGCGATGGTTCATTCAAGATTTAGCACCAATACATTTCCAGAATGGTCCTTGGCGCAGCCGTTTCGCTATCTCTGTCACAATGGAGAGATCAATACACTTCGGGGTAACATCAATCAGATGCACGCTGCGGAAGCCATGTTTCGGAGTGATCTTTTTGGCGATGACACCCGCCATTTAGTTCCCGTCATTCGTGAGGGAGGTAGTGATTCTATGGCATTAGACAATGCACTGGAATTACTCCATCATACTGGACGCTCTTTGCCACATGCCATGATGATGCTCGTTCCAGAAGCGTGGGAACGAGCGGAAGATATGGCTGATGAGAAACGTGCCTTTTATCAGTATCATAGTAATCTGATGGATCCATGGGATGGTCCTGCTGATGTTCTTTTTTCTGATGGGCAATACGCTGGCGCACTTCTTGATCGTAATGGTCTACGCCCATCGCGATATACAATTACTAAAGATGGCCATGTCATCCTTGCATCTGAGACAGGGGTTGGAGAAATTCCCGAATCAAATGTTCTTCACAAAGGTCGTCTTAAGCCAGGTAGGATGTTTTTGATTAACCTTGATGAAAGGCGCATTATTAACGATGAAGAAATCAAGGAGCAAATCTCTTCGCGTGCCCCATATCGTGTCTGGCTGAACGAACATCAGACCACTATAGATACACTTCCACCTGTAGAGCCAACAGGTATTGAGTATCCCCTCGTACAACTTCAGCAGATGTTTGGTTACACGCTTGAAGATCTGCGACTTCTCATGGCGCCTATGGGACAAAACGCTAAAGAGCCGCTTGGAGCGATGGGGAACGACACACCTCTCGCTGTCCTTTCGGATAAGCCCCGATTACTTTACGACTACTTTAAACAGCTATTTGCTCAGGTCACCAATCCACCGCTGGATGCTATTCGTGAGTTTATGGTTACATCGCTGGCCATGAATTTGGGTAGTAGTGGGAATCTATTTCGTGAGACGGCACACCATTGTGAAAAGTTAAGACTTGAGCAGCCAATTCTCACACAATCTGAGTTAGCCTCTATCTGTGGTGGGATATCTGGGGTAACAACGCTAAATATGTGTTTCCAACCTGAGCAGTTATCCATGGCTTTGGAACGCTTGCAGGAGGAGGCTGCACAGGCCATCGGTCGTGGCTCTAGCCTGATTGTGCTCTCTGATCGCCAGGCAGGTGAAGATGAACTTCCAGTTCCAGCTCTTCTAGCAACTGGAGCAGTCCACCACTATTTGATCAATAAAGGATTACGTCTTCGTTGCGGACTAATCGTTGACAGCGGAGAACCAAGAGAGGTTCATCATTTTGCCATGCTGATCGGTTTTGGGGCTGAGGCCATATGCCCCTATGTCGCCCTGTCAAGTGTGCGAAAAATGGTTCGTAATCAGGTGATCACAAATCTTTCTGAGTCTGAGGCCGTTGACAAGTATATCAAGTCTATTGGTTATGGACTCCTGAAGGTGATGTCAAAGATGGGAATCTCAACGTTGCAGAGCTATCGGGGGGCACAAATTTTTGAGGCACTCGGAATTGGTTTACATGTGGTGAACGAGTATTTTTCTGGGACTTCATCACGAATTGATGGAATTGGCCTTGATGTGATTGGTCAGGAGGTGAAAATGCGCCACGATCGCGCATTTCCCCAAAAGCAAATTTCTGGCACATATCCGTTAGATGCGGGGGGGTACTATCAGTGGAGGAGAGGTGGCGAGCGGCATGCATTCAGTCCAAGCGCTATTGCAAATATGCAGGAGGCAGCGCGCGCTAAATCATATGAATCCTATCAAGCATTTTCAGATGAAATCAATCAAGGGGCTGCCAACACGCTTCGGGGGCTCTTAACCTTTGATTATAATAAATCTACATCAGTTGATATTGATGAAGTGATGCCTTGGACTGAGATCGTCACGCACTTCAAGACTGGGGCGATGTCCAATGGTTCTATCAGTGGGGAAACCCACGAAGCACTGGCTATGGCTATGAACCTCATTGGTGGCAAGAGCAATACGGGTGAGGGCGGTGAGGGGCCAGAGCGTTACGGCCGTGATAATCCTCGTAGAAGTCGGATCAAACAAGTCGCATCTGGTAGATTTGGCGTGACAATTGATTATCTTGAAAGTGCTGATGAGATTCAAATTAAAATTGCACAAGGTGCAAAACCAGGAGAAGGTGGACAACTTCCTGGGACAAAAGTTTATCCTTGGATCGCAAAACTGCGACACTCAACCCCATATGTTGGGCTCATTTCGCCGCCCCCACATCATGATATTTATTCTATTGAGGATCTCGCTCAACTCATTCATGACTTAAAAAATGCAAATTCCAATGCAAGAATTAGCGTCAAGCTTGTCTCGGAGGTCGGGGTTGGAACAGTTGCAGCAGGAGTTGCAAAAGGCAAGGCAGATGTTGTCTTAATAAGTGGCACTGATGGTGGTACAGGGGCTTCGCCAAAAACATCCATCATGCACGCTGGACTTCCATGGGAACTTGGGCTTTCTGAAACGCATCAGACGCTCGTCCATCATGGACTCAGGAGTCGTATCATTGTTGAGTGTGATGGGCAAATGAAAACTGGGCGAGATGTTGCTATTGCCGCCCTTTTGGGAGCCGACGAGTTCGGTTTTGCAACAGCTCCGCTGGTTGCTTTAGGATGCATTATGATGCGCAAATGTCATCTCAATACTTGCCCCGTAGGCATTGCGACACAGGATCCTGAGCTCAGGAAGAAATTTGCTGGACAACCCGAACATGTTGTGAATTATTTGCAGTTTGTCGCGGAGGAGCTCAGGGAAATCATGGCTAAACTTGGATTCAGAACCCTTAAGGAAATGTGTGGGCGTGTAGATAGGCTCAAGCCCAAGCGAAATATCACACATTGGAAAGCACGTCATCTGGATCTGTCTCAGATCTTGGTTCAGCCTGAAGTACCTGATATGCTCACAAAATACAGTGTATCAGAGCAGGATCATGGATTAGACGGCGCGCTTGATCACACATTGATTCAATTGGCACAGCCTGCTCTTAACAGCAGAAAAAAGGTTGTCGCTGATATAGAAATTAGAAACACTAATCGTACGGTTGGTACGATGTTAAGTCACGCGATTTCTCAGCGTTATCAAAATAATCCATTGAAGGATGATACGATCATATTCAACTGTACTGGCTCTGCAGGGCAGAGCTTCGCAGCATTTGCGAGTAAGGGGATCACATTTAATATTCTAGGTGATGCGAATGATTATTTTGGAAAGGGGCTTTCAGGGGGGAAGCTTATTATTTCTCCTCCCCCAGAGGCGACCTATATTCCTCATGAGAATATTACCGTTGGTAATGTTGCATTTTATGGAGCGACCAGTGGAGAGGCCTTCATACATGGTGGAGCAGGCGAACGCTTCTGTGTGAGAAATAGTGGGGTGCTGGCTGTGGTTGAAGCCGTTGGTGATCATGGTTGTGAGTATATGACTGGAGGCCGTGTGGTTGTTCTTGGAGAAACGGGTCGAAATTTTGCCGCTGGAATGAGTGGAGGAATTGCCTATGTGGTTGATGGAACTAAGGAGTTCAGGAATGGGCGTTGTAATATGGAGTCAGTGGAGTTACTTCCAGTTGAGCACGTGGAGAATATCTTTGAGTTGCACGATTTGATTGAAAAGCACCTGCAATTAACTGGTAGCCATGCGGCGCAGTGGACACTTGATAACTGGGAAATTGCATTGGACGATTTTGTTATGGTCATGCCTATAGAATATCGTAAAGCGTTGGCGCGTCTGGCCAAGGAGTCTGGTTCCATTGCAATTGCGGCTTAAGTATGGGCAAGACGACTGGCTTTATTGAATATGAACGGGAGATGCCAGCGCATCGCCCTGTCAGTGAGCGAATTAATGACTGGCGTGAAGTCTATGCTCCCTTTACAGAGCAGCGCCTGCGTAAACAAGCTGCAAGATGCATGGATTGCGGAATTCCATTCTGCCAGTCAGGATGCCCATTAGGAAATGTCATTCCAGACTGGAACGACCTCGTCTATAGAGGGGAGTGGAAGGCGGCTTATGAGCGTCTTACGGCGACCAATAATTTTCCAGAGTTTACTGGACGGATCTGCCCTGCGCCATGTGAGACGGCTTGCGTTTTAGGCATTATTGATGATCCTGTCACAATTGAACAAATTGAAAAGGAAATTATAGAGTATGCGTTTCACGCTGGTTGGGTTCAACCAGAACAGCCGCTGCGAAGAACTGGAAAAAAAGTAGCCGTCATAGGATCAGGCCCTGCTGGACTTGCTGCTGCTGATCAATTGAATCGGGCTGGACATCGCGTGACGGTATTAGAGCGAGATGATCGAATAGGTGGTCTTCTTCGTTATGGCATTCCTGACTTCAAACTTGAAAAATGGGTCTTAGATCGCCGATTAGATGTGATGAAAAAGAGCGGCATTCAGTTTGTGACGCGCGCTGATGTAGGGGGATCTTATGCCCCCTCTCGACTCAAAGAATTTGATGCAATCATCATTTGCACAGGAGCGACTAAGCCAAGGAATTTACCTGTTCGCGGTCGCAAATTGAATGGAATTCATTATGCTTTTGATTATTTACGTCAACAGAATAAACTCAATGAAGGCGATGATCTGTGCAGAGAAAACATCACTCATATTAATGCCAAAGGTAAAGATGTCATTGTCATTGGAGGTGGGGACACAGGCAGTGATTGTGTAGGAACCGCTAATCGACAGGGCGCAAAATCCGTGACGCAATTTGAATTACTACCAACCCCCCCAGATGAAAGACCATCGCATCAACCATGGCCCTATTACCCTATGATTCTCCGTACTAGCTCATCACATCAAGAAGGCGCTGATCGGCATTGGAGTATTATGACAAAAGAATTCTCTGGAACCGACGGAGAAGTGAAACACTTGAAAACAGTTCGCACTAAGATTAAAAATCAAAAGATCATTGAGCACCCTGAATCACAAAAAATCTGGCCTGCTGACCTTGTTCTACTTGCGATCGGATACACTGGCCCAGAATCTGATGGAATCGCAGGTCCACTTGGTTTGAAGCTTGATCATAAAAGTAGTTTCAAGACAAACCGTGAATACCAGACGAATGTTTCTGGAATTTTCGCAGCTGGTGATGCGCGTCGGGGTCAGTCATTAGTGGTTTGGGCCATCAGTGAGGGGCGCGAGGCAGCACGACATGCCGACGCCTATCTTTCAGGATTTATTGCCTTGCCAACCAAGGGGGCGGGCGATTTGCCCCGCAGATAATTCTTGAAATTTCTAAAAAATAGGTTTTTTTGAAAAAAAATTCCCAAACGGGAACTTTATTAAATATTTTTCGTATATTTGGTTATTGCACATAGTCGTGCAGTTCATCGAGAAGGGTGGAGGGTTCAGGCCCTGTGAAGCCCTGGCAACCCCCCGCGAGGTTTGGACTCCTCGTGCGGAAGGTGCCACTTCCTGCCCTGCGTTTGCGGGGATAGATGAGCGGAGGGGCGTAAACCTGAATAGGTTTCAGTCCAACCTCTTCCGTCCATCCTACCAGGAAGAGGTGTCTATGGGTTGGTCAGAACTTTTCGGTCAAATGCCGACATCGTGCTTCACACATTGACATAACCTTTAATCAAACTTATTTATTTCATGTCACAAAACGGTCAATCTCATCATTTTGAAACCCTTCAGGTACATGCTGGGCAGGAACCCGATCCTGCAACCAATGCTCGCGCGGTGCCAATTTATGCCACGACGTCCTATGTCTTCAATGACGCGGATCATGGCGCAAATTTGTTTGCATTGAAAGAGTTTGGAAACATCTACAGTCGGATTATGAATCCAACCAATGATGTTTTTGAAAAGCGCATTGCAGCACTTGAAGGTGGGCTTGCAGCATTAGCGACCTCTAGCGGTCAAGCGGCCCAGTTTCTTGCTCTATCAACTCTGGCAGAGGCAGGGGACAACATTGTTTCATCTAGTTATCTCTACGGTGGAACCTATAATCAGTTCAAGGTCTCTTTCCCTCGAATTGGAATCAGTGTAAGATTTGCTAACGGAGATAGTCCTCGCTCAATTGAAGCACTCATAGACGATCGCACAAAGGCAATCTATATTGAAACGATTGGGAATCCTAAATTCAATGTACCAGATTTTGAGGCGATTGCCGAAGTTGCCAAAAGAAAAGGTGTCCCACTGGTTGTAGATAATACATTTGGTGCAGCAGGTTATCTGGCCCGTCCTATTGACTATGGAGCCGATATTGTCGTCGCCAGTGCAACGAAATGGATTGGTGGGCATGGAAACACAATTGGGGGTGTGATCGTGGATGCAGGTACATTTCCTTGGGACAATGGACGTTTCCCAACATTTACAGAGCCGTCTCCAGGCTATCATGGTCTGAGTTTCTGGGATGTCTTCGGACCACAGGGAGTTCTCGGTGCTAATGTCGCCTTTATCATTCGCGCTAGAGTTGAGGGATTGCGTGATTTTGGTCCTGCCCAGAATCCGTTTGGATCCTTCCTTCTACTGCAAGGCTTAGAGACACTGTCTCTACGTGTACAGCGTAGTTGTGATAATGCCTTAGAACTTGCTAGATGGTTGCAGGAGCGTTCAGAAGTTTCATGGGTGAGCTATCCAGGATTGGAGTCGCATCCGTATCACAGTAATGCTAAGAAGTATCTCAGCAATGGCTATGGACCAGTTCTTTCCTTTGGTGTCGCTGGTGGTTTAGAAGCTGGTCAGGCATTTGTCAATAATACAAAACTTGCCAGCCACCTAGCCAATGTCGGTGATGCAAAAACTCTTGTGATACATCCTGCATCTACAACGCACCAGCAGTTAGCTCAGGAAGAACAGATTTCAGCTGGTGTGACTGAAGATTTGATTCGTGTCTCTGTGGGAATTGAGCACATTGCCGATATTAAATCAGACTTCGCACAAGCTCTGACTCCTGCTAGTGACAGCGTTTTAGTCTAAACTCGTATTCACGGTGGCGTACCCTCTGGGTGCGTCACCGTGTGATGTGTTTCATGCCTAGAATTTCAGTCATACCGACCTTTGAATTAGACAGCGGCGCTGTCCTGAAGGACGTTTCTATTGGATTTGAGCGGTGGGGACGGTTGAATGAGGCGTGTAATAATGTGATCGTTATTGGACATTCTCTGACGAGCTCTCCGAACGCCAAGTCTTGGTGGTCTGAATGTGTTGGACCAGGGAAAGCGCTGGATACCGACAGGTATTTTGTTATTTGTGCTAATGTCATCGGCTCTCCTTATGGCAGTATCTCTCCTATCTCTGTCAATCCATCAACTAAGGAGGCGTACCGAGGGTCATTACCTCAGGCAACGGTGCGAGATACTGTCAGGCTTCATAAATTACTCTTGGATCGTTTGGGTGTTAAGGGGATTGCTTTTGCTATTGGCGGAAGTATGGGCGGAATGCAGGCACTTGAATGGGCCCTCTATGGACCAGATTACATTCGTGGAATCGTGCCCATTGCTGTAGGTGGTCGTCATTCTCCTTGGTGTATTGCATGGAGTGAAGCACAGCGTCAGGCGATTTATGCCGATTCTAATTGGAAGGATGGCATGTATGAACCAAGCGCCCCACCATTCAAGGGGTTAGCCACCGCGCGTATGATGGCGATGGTTTCGTATCGCTCATTTTCATCGTTCAATTTCCGATTTGGGCGAAGTTTTCATGAATCGGGTGCATTCAATGCTGAGACATGGCTTCAACATCATGGTGAGCAACTTGCCAATCGATTTGATCCAGCCTGCTATGTCTATCTTACGCGCTTAATGGATACGCACGATATTGCTCAGAGTGGAAAATCGTATCATGCAGCTCTTTCTGCAATCACTCAGCCTACTCTTGTAATTGGAATCCGATCGGATGTTTTGTATCCTCTTGAAGAACAAGAAGAGCTTTTCGCCGCTCTTCCGAATGCCGAACTCGCCATCATGGAAGGCCCTCATGGCCATGACACATTTCTGATTGATCAAGATGAACTCAATCAGATAGTGCTCCAATGGCGATGCCGTCATATTGATCACTTGATTGAGTCCCATGTCTCGGATGCAATGAATTATTGCGCCTAACATCGGCGATCACCTCATTTGGGAGTAGATCTCAATTTTTATCCTCGCCTACAGGCACATTTATCATGAATATCAGTACCATCTACGCTGAACAAGAGTAGTTTCACGGTGATGAATGTACTTAGGGCAGGGATCCTTGGAGCAACAGGTGCTGTTGGCCAAAAATTCATTGAACTCTTAGATGGACACCCTTGGTTTAGAGTGACTGCACTTGTTGCATCTGACCGCTCGGCTGGAAGCCATTATACCGATGCAGTCAATTGGATTGGAGCATCTTCAATTCCCAGAGAGATTGCTTCTATGGAGATACGACCTTTAAGTGATAGTCTTCCATGTGATTTTGTTTTTTCGGGGTTACACGCTTCTGTTGCTGACCATGCCGAGCCCAGATTAGCAAAGGCTGGATATCCAGTGATTTCCAATGCCAAAAGTTTTCGAATGCATGAAACTGTGCCGTTATTGATTCCTGAAGTCAACCCAGACCACACGGCCCTTATTCACAATCAAAACTGGCATAGCACAGGCTATATTGTTACGAATCCTAACTGTTCTACAGTGGGTTTGACCTGCGCCATCAAGCCGCTCCATGACAAATTTGGAATTGAGGCAGTTCAAGTAACAACGATGCAAGCTCTATCAGGCGCAGGATATCCAGGGGTGTCGTCTCTGGATGCATTGGGAAATGTTGTTCCATTCATTGGCGGAGAAGAGGATAAGCTGGTCCACGAACCGAATAAATTACTCGGATCCATAGTTGACTCCCAACTACACGAGGAATCATTAGTGATCAGTGCTCAGTGTAATCGTGTACCAGTTCTTGATGGGCATCTTGAATGTGTTTCGGTAAAGTTAAAATCCGAAGCAACTCAGGATGATGTGTGTGAGGCGTTCAATAAGTATGTTAGTCCAATAGCGGAGTTGGGTTTACCATCCGAGCCCGAGAAGTTGATCCATGTATTTGATGACGAATGTTTTCCCCAGCCCCGTAGACATTTGAACGTAGGCAAGGGCATGACCGTGAGTATAGGGAGAGTTCGCGCGTGCGAGGTACTTGACTTTAAGTTTGTCGTTCTTTCCCACAACACTGTGAGAGGCGCAGCTGGGGGCGCAATTTTAAATGCAGAACTTCTTGTCAAGCAGGGTTTTCTAAAACCCTATGGTTCTTAGACATTGATTATGAAACAGATATGTTTAATGAGCGTCTAAGTCATTCTGTTTGCGGGAATAGCTCAGTTGGTAGAGCGTCTGCTTGCCATGCAGAAGGTCGCGAGTTCGAATCTCGTTTCCCGCTCATTATGTGTTGTGTATATCAGATTAAATCTATGATTGAATCCAATTGGGCATATGATATTCCGAAACTGCCGTCGTTTCCTTATCCATCATTTTTTATCTTACGTTCGTTGATCTCAACGGTCTGTGGAATTTCGATCAGGAGACTCACGTTCTTCAAGGACTAACAGGGCATTTTTCAACTATCCTATCAACGAAATGAACGGATATCAGAAAGGTAGGAAGTATCTTTTGACAGATTCCAAAAAGGATAGCATTGAGCACCTGATTCGGAAGAATGATGGATAGTAATGAGAATACCCTGCGGGATGTGATTATTATAAAAATGGATAAGGTGCAAAAAGAAAAGAAGAAATTGAAGAAAAAAGTAGCCGAATTAGAAGTCAGAGTAATAAAATATCAGAAGTGGTTTCGATGGATTTTAATCTATCTTATAATCGATTTTATTATCGGTTTTGTTATAGGTTTTTTTGAAGCATTGAACTAATCCGAATTAAATTCTCTGGGGTGCTTTAATGCCTAACATGGATTCAAAGAGGAAAGATACATATGGTCTAAAGGCAGTAATTGGGATAAGTTTTGGGGTAACTTGTTTGATCTTTGTTTATTTTTGGGTATCCTTCCCTGACTCCATAACCGCTTTGATACTTCACATACCCCCCTCCTACGGATTTTTCTGAATATTTAGTATCCGTCCGAAAAACACCTTAACAGCGCTGAATCGCCTATTCTGTATGTATTTTGCGCTTTGAAGTTATTCAATTATGAGATTGAAGATTTTGTGGTTTTATTGGGTTACTGTACTGAAAGCAATGATTTTCAACAGTATCATCCCGATGTTGGGGCAATCTTCAAAAATCTTCGCGTCAAAAAAACCTTATCTTTAAGTTCGTAAACCCATATAGAATAGATATTTCATGATCTCTACGATATTTTTTGGGCAGGCACTATTTAGGGACTGGTAAGGTGAAAACCGTACTGGTCAGAAAGGTTTTTGATATGATTATTAATTTTATGCATTGGTTATCACTGCCTGACTAGGTGTTTGAGTTTATTTCTCTTATTAATTTTCTTATTCGGAATCTTTCAATTGGTTTTTATTATTTTTGCTTTTATTATCAATCGTGATTTGCTCAAATGAAGAAAAGCCAGATACAAAATGAGTCAAATTGAATGATGCATAGAGTCTTTCTGATGTTACTACTGATATTCTGTACAGCAGCCGCCACAGCGCAAAAAAAACGATCTGGGTTGATGTGGATTTCCAAGAAGCCGTGCAAAATCACATGATAGAGGAGATAGACTATTTTAGTGACGATTTAGACAAAACAATAGCTTTGGCGAGAGAATACCCGGCTGTAGAAATAAAATATCATGAGATTAAAAATATTGTTCATATTAGCAAATTTTGCCTTAATACGATATTTTTTCAACTGACCTACCAAGATGGCATTTATGACACCTTAGCGATTCGGAGTCTTGAATGTGTGGAAAAAGCCTTAGAGACCGTAGAAGACCTATTAAGGTTTCCAATGAATGATCAAACTAGGAATTATGCCATTAAGTCCAGAAACGATGCTAGGGAGGTCCTGGCCGCCCTGCAAACAAAATAACCCCCGCCCACCTACCTATTGCAAAATTATTACTGTGGATTATTGTATTTATTGAAAGTAACACCATAGATTAAATCAATTTAAGATTTACCCTGTGAAAACGAGCCCTGTAAGTAATCAAGAAATATATGTAAGTGCAAGACATGTCTTGATCTTCGCTTTGGTGAGTTTATCTTATGCCTTGATTTTGTCATCCTGCACTCGTCGTGATTTCTCTCAAACCTCAGAGTCACCGCAATCAGTTTCAACCAAAGAGAGCTGGGGTGTCCAAATTCTTCTGTCTCAAGGGAGCACAGATGTTGATGGGAGTCTTCCAAGGTTAAATATCTTTTCAGATCATGTTCAGTGGGTAGGAGAGGGAGATTCTCTCATTCAGCACCTCAATGGGGTCAATCGGAAGGTAGAAATTGAAATTTTTGATTCAACAGGTGTCGTATCTGCTTTCCTAAAAGCAGATCAAGTTTCTTATCATGAGAGCGAGGAGTACTTTACTGCGGAGGGAGGCGTAAAGATTGAAACTCGTGACGACCGAACTCTAATGACTGAATGGATTGAATGGTGGGAGCGTGATCAGCTGTTGCAAACGGATAGTTTCGTGACCATACGTACACCCGAAGAGGTACTTTCTGGAAAAGGGCTTGAAGCCACTGAGGATCTGAGCTCCTATCAAATTGGCAAGTTTCAGGCCAAGATCACCTCTGATCAATGAGGACGGCAGCGCTGTGGTTATTGGTGGTTGGTTTGATGCCCAAGGGATCAAATCATCGAAGCGGTGATCAGTATTATGCCTTTGCTGACACTGACTCTGTGTTTATAGTGGGAGATTCACTCGTTGGTCAGAAAAATCAGGGGGAATTTATACAGTTCATCAATGGAGATGTGCGCGTGACCTACAAAACAACTGTAGTCACCTCTGATCGGGCGATTCGACATGTCACCCGACGTAGGACATCCTTCACTGGAAATGCTGTTCTGATTAATGAAGGAGATACGCTAAAGGCTAATTCTCTTGACTATGATGAAGAATTGGAGGTTGGACGGGCTGAGGGGGATGTCCAACTGTCGGATGGAGAGATTACAGCGATTTCATCGCTGGGAATCTATTATATAGACGAAGATTGGGTTGAATTTCCCAAAAGACTCACCATCATGGATTCAACGATGACGCTCCATGGAGACTCTGGGAAATACTGGACAGACGATAAGATTGCCTATGTGAGTGGTGATGTAATGATGGAGTCAGGACAAGGGGTGCTACTCGCAGATTCACTGCGACATTATCGTGAAATTTCAATCTCTTTAGCATTAGGATCTGTACGTTATCTGACTGTCAATGATGCTGACTCTACATGGATAGCTGGTCAGCGGCTTGAATACAATGCAGAAGATTCATTAAGCATTATCCGCGGAAATCCTATTATGATGAATCTTGATCACGATTCACTCACGGTTGACACATTAATTATCCGCTCAGATGTGATGTATATTAAAGATGGATACAACAGTTCTAGGCTAGATGCAATACGTAATGTTCGCATGTGGAATGGTTCACTTTCGGCAACTGGAGACTCAGTGGTATACGAGCGTGAATCCGATGGCTCCTATGAACAGATGTGGCTATATGGGAAGCCACGAATTTGGACTGATCTCACACAATTGACGGGAGATACGGTGAAGGTTGTCTTGAACGGTGGTGAAATGGATTCAATGATGATCTGGGGCAATGCATTTGTCGCAGAGCAAGATCGTTCAATTGATCGGATTAATCAGGTGAAAGGTCGCACATTAGTGAGCACGAGGCAGGGAGATTCTCTGCGGATATTTAAAGTTGGCCCTAATGCAGAAGCCATATACTTTAGTGCTGATGAGAACGGTTTACCCGATGGAGCATTGGAAGCCTCTGGTGATGCAATCCGAATGGAGTTTGAAGGAGACTCACTTCAAACGCTTTCATTCAGCACGGATGTGCGAGGAACGCGGTATCCAGAAAATGCGCTACCTAATGACTTAAATCTTGAGGGACTGGATTGGAACCCCGACCAACGCCCAGTTAAAACCCAGATGTTAGGAGAATTGATCATGTGGATACAACAATGGGAACACTGAAACTAAGAGCTGAAAAATTAACTAAGAAGTTCAAAAAACGGACGGTTGTAAGTCAGATGTCTCTGGATGTTCAGTGCGGTGAGGTGGTTGGTTTACTTGGGCCTAATGGCGCTGGCAAGACAACGTCTTTTCATATGATCGTTGGATTGGAGCGACCCAACCAGGGGAAGATCTTTCTTGGGGATCAGGATATTACACCACTCCCTATGTATCAGCGTGCTCGCAGGGGAGTGGGATATTTGGCTCAAGAGACCAGTGTCTTTCAGAAGTTAACGGTTGAGCAAAATCTACATGCCGTCTTGGAATTCCAGAAACTATCGCGACAGGATCGGGATCAAAAAGTAGATGAGTTGATCACCCAGTTTGGATTAGAATCCATCCGAACATCAAAGGCATATACACTATCTGGAGGAGAGCGTAGGAGAACTGAAATTGCACGTTCCATGGTCCTTGAGCCCAATTTTTTTCTACTTGATGAGCCATTTGCAGGGGTTGATCCAATTACGGTTGAATATATTCAAGAGATCATCTGCCAACTGGCCCGCATGAATATAGGTATATTGATTACCGATCATAATGTACATGAAACATTGGCTATCACTGATCGGGCCTATCTTCTTTTTGATGGTAAAATTATGAAGTCTGGAACTGCAGAACAACTAGCATCTGACCCACAGGTTCGTCAGCATTATTTAGGCAATAACTTTGCACTTGACCGTTACCGCTGAACGCCTTACACAGGGTAAAGTTAAACACGAAAATAGATCTTGGATAACATGGTTGTTTTTATGAAGAATGATGCTTTGGAAGAAGAAGTTGAAGCAGTGATCAAGAAACTCAATGCATTTGGGTTTGATGTGCATCGTTCTAGCGGAGTGAGTCAAACTGTGTTAGGTGCTATTGGTGTTTCACCTGGATTTGATCACAGGATCTTTCAGGGACTAAATGGCGTTGCTGATGTACAGCGTGTGACGGAGCCATACAAATTAGCCAGTCGCGCTGGGCGTGACGCCTCCTCAGTGATTGATGTAGATGGGATCAAAATTGGAGGCCCCTCAATCACAGTGATTGCTGCTTTGACGAATATAGAAGATGCTGGGCAGATAAAGCAAATAGCATCTCAACTCAAATCAGCTTCGGTCTCTTTCATTCGAGGAACTGTTTTGAAGCCCCGAACATCTTTTTATGATTATCACGGCGTGGAAGAGGATCACTTGAAGGTGATGCATGAAGCAGTTAATGCGTCTGGACTAAAGTTGATGCTGGAAGTGAGTACGACCGAGCTACTTAATAAGATTTCAGAGTATGCGAGCATCTTACTTGTAGGAGCCCGAAATATGCAGAATTTTGGCCTACTGCAAGCCTTGGGCGAATTAAACATGCCCGTATTACTGGAGCGAGGATTTGCAGCAACCGTAGAGGAATGGATCATGTCCGCGGAATATATCATGAGAGCAGGTAACAATCAGGTTATTTTGTGTGAGAGAGGAATTAGAACGTTTGAGGTTGCTACCCGCTATACATTAGACATCTCTGCGGTGTCAGTGGCAAAAGCAAAGAGCCATCTTCCGGTATTTGTGGATCCTTCTCAGGGAGTAGGTCATAGAGATTATATTTGTCCCATGGCCTGTGCAGCGGTTGCCGCTGGCGCTGATGGACTCATCATTGATCTTGATAATGAACCATCAAATTACTCGCAGAGCGGCTCTCAGGCTCTAAATCTGGGTCAGTTCACTGATTTGATTGATCAGATCCGAAAGATAGCTTTAGCAGTGGGGCAAACATAGCACTAAGTGATCAATCATTATTGCATCTATCCTAAGAAAAACAGGCATTAGTATAACATCACGAATGGTTCTTTTGATTGATTACGATAATCTTGGGAATTTGAAGCGACGAAAGCTCAGTCAGGTTATTCAGTTGCTAATAGACCAAATCCCTCAAAATAAATTTATTTCTGGAGAACCAGAATTCAGCTGTCGACTATACGGAGGTTGGTTGGATAGAAGAAACAAGTACACAAAGATGGCTCAAAATTTGTCTAGACAAATCAGACAGGATTTTCCCTGCGAAATAAAGATATTTAACCGTTTGAGAAAAGTTGATGAACCTGAATTAGCCACATCTCTGGCATGTGATCAGGGAAATGATTTTCCATTCACATATAGATCTCGGTCTCTACCGCCGTTAATAAATGTAAGATGTTTCCCTCCCAAACGCTGTGTAGCAAAGGATCACTGTTCTATTTCAGTGGTTAACTCTTTTTGGGATAGCGGAAAGTGCACTAATGTGAAGTGTCAAGTAGCGCTCTCGGAAATGTTCTTTCGCCCTGAACAGAAACTTGTCGATTCAATGATGATTGTTGATTTGATTCATTTTGCAAGTAGACAAAATGAGCATGTTGTATTAGTATCTGGAGATGATGATATGTGGCCTGGAATACGATATGCTTTGCTCTATGATACGCCTATCACACATCTGATTCCTAACTCCCAGAAAAAGCGGCAAAATATCTACAATCATCTATCCACTAATTGTTATTATTGGGGAAATTTTAATCGGTATTGAAATGCAATTTAATGACTTTGAACGAATACTGAAGACATTTGCCGATGATGGATGTGAAGTAATCGTAGAACATGGAGAATTTTTAGTAGATATCGGAGGCAAACCGATCTCTGGAAGAATCAAAAGTGACCCTCATAGAGGAATAGTCGTGATTCATGAGGAGGAAGAAATATATGCATATCATTGGATATGTCGTTATTTGGCAAAACTTGATCGGCTAGCAGATCGGATCATAGATTATATTAATCCTCCTCAGCATTACGTTTCACCACAGTTAAGTATTGACTCTCATAATCAACCCCGCAAGAAGAAAAGAGCCAATGATTCAGCATCCATTCTGAGATACCACCTTACAGAATATCCTGGGGAAGCAACCTCGGTATTTTTTTTGACTTCTGATGCTGGCGAAGGAAAAACATCTTTGATTGAAAAAATGTCTGTGGAACAGGCGAAAGCTTTCAAGGAAAAGAAAACAGCATCTCTGATTTTACCTGTATCATTGGGGGGCAGATCCTTTTCGCGATTTGATGATGTTGTGATTGCCTCCCTCATGAATAGACTTCGTTTTCCGTATTTGTACTACGATTCATTCATTGAACTCATAAAATTGAATGCAATCATCCCAGCATTTGATGGATTTGAAGAAGTCTTAGTAGATGTGAGTTCTAATGAGGTAACCTCGGCTCTTGGCCGTTTGGTGAATGAATTGTCTTCATCAGGGACAATTCTGGTAGCCGCTCGTAAAGCATATTTTGATAGAGCACTTGATTCTCAATCTAAATTATTAGATTCAATCATGTCAGATCAGAATGTGGTTCTTCATAGATATGACTTGAAGCGATGGGATCAAAAAATATTCAGAAAATATGCCACACTGCGCGGGATCAGCTCACCAAATGTACTTTATGATCAGATTAAAAATAGATTAGATGGGAGAGAAGCACATTCTGTCTTGACCAGAGCAGTTATAGTACGAAGGCTGATAGATATGGCTAAGAATGAGAAGGACTTGAATAAATTCTTGCAAAGACTTGGTGAGCCGAAGGTAAGTTATTTTTTTGATTTAATAGAGACAATTATTGAGTGCGAGGCCAATGAAAAATGGATTAATCGTTCAGGGACATATCACGCTCCTTTATTACTTACTTTAGATGAACATCACGAATTACTTGCTACTCTTGCATCTGAGATGTGGATTAGTGGTGTGGGTGCCTTCGGATCTGATGTAATTCAACTTTTTGTTGAATTTTTTGCATCAAAAAAAAATAAAAATAGTGATGAGGAGCGCCAGATTGCTAAATATATTGAAGATCATTCGATTTTGCGGGATGATGACTTACAAGGCCCTACTAGATATGGGCGAATTCGATTTGATCACGAAGATTATCAAGAATTTTATTTGGGACAAGCCTTAGCTCGTGGGTTATGTTCTCGTGATAGGTCAAATGTAAGACTGATTTTAGATGCTAATTCACTGACGCAATCAGCAATCTTTGAAGCAGCACGCTATCTAACTTCTCAGAACGAGATAATAATTGATCATGTATGGGGTGATCTTGAGCAATTATTAGTGGGCGAGCGACGAGTATCCTACATCCGTGAAAATTGTGGAATGTTAATGCTTGAACTAGCTCAACGCACCCAAAAGCCTTACTCTATCAAAGAGATCAATTTTCCACCGAATGCCTTGCAGCAGAGGAATTTGTACGGACTTAAAGTCCATAACTCTTTTTTTCGTTCAACAAGCCTCAATGATTCAAAAATTCATGAATGCTTATTTTATGATTGTCAATTTGAAGAGATAATTTTTGATGATACTCAATCTCAAGAAATATCTTGCACAATTTTTGAAAATTGCACATTTGATGCAGTTTCAATTGACAGTGATTCAGACGAGGATATACGCAGATTTTACACTCCATCCAAAGTATTGGCTTTGCTCACCAGTAAGGGGTTGGATTTACGATTAAACACATATCAAGATATAATAAATCAGAACCCCATTCAAGATGTAATGGACTCAGATATGAAGATGACACTTAAAGTCATTCGTATGTTCAATCAATCTACGACAATCAATGATCACGGAATTCAACAGAGACTCGGTAAACAATCAGATCATTTTAAGAATAAGATTCTTCCAGAACTAAAAAAAACAGGCTTGATAGATGCTAATAGTCATTTACGTACTATTTACCGATTGATGGTTCCATTCTCAATGGTTGATAGACTTGTAGATCAATCTGGAAGTATTTTTGAGCAGTTTATCAGGGAGGCATCAATGCTGGACTTACCAAAATCTATGCTACAAGATTGAGTATTGTATAGTACTTTGCGTTTATAGGAGGGGTTTTATGTGGTTTTGTGTGAAATGAAGAAATCTGAGACGAACTTATGGGTTAATTCAATTCTTGTGCACAAAAGATTTATGGAGTTAAATCATAACTTAGCGAAAGTACTCTGAGTAACTTGGACGTAGGACCTCCGCAATCGCTTTACAGGCGGGGGTTGTAAATCACCCACAGATAAGGTATTCAATTGTTATTTTGGTGAGCATGTGGGAAAAGGTGGGGTTAGTAACCTATTGGGTGAGAATCAAATGTAAATGAACCGTAAATGACGCGTTGAAAGGATTTATACGATAGTCAAAACCAAGGTAGTGAGGTAATCTTGGGGCGAGGTTGAGGGCACCTGTTTAGGGGCTTCTGGTGCAGAGATGGCGGGACTGTGATCTAAGCGCTCATATGGAACGTAGGAACCCTTCGGAATGGGGTTGTTTCAAAACTAGGTAACTCAATTCTTGCAACTAGTGGGTAGGGGTGCCTAACCATTCACTATGGCTCTCATCAAACGATAATCAAGTCAGTCAATGAATATATGGATCATGCTAATCAACAGAGAAAGGTTCTAACCAATATTGAAAGGCCTCTGGATTTAAACTCTACCAATCACAATGAAATCATCAAAGTTTATCTAACTTTGAAACAACCCTGTCGGAATAATGTAAAGGAAGCATGGCTAGCGGGCAGTCCTGCAAGTCATTGAGTACCAAGGTATCCCACGCGCGCGGACCACCTCGTATTAGCCGGAATGTCTCTGCAATTGAAGCGGAGCGAAGGGGGGCGGCCTTTATATGGGTGTTGACCGCCCAACTTAAAATGGGAAGACGCGACTTACGAGCGTCAAAGATTGTTTTTGTAAGAAAGAGCCGTATGAATTGCGAGATTCACGTACGGTTCTGTGAGGCCCACAGATGAAATTTCTCAGACAACTTGACGCATAAATACTTGATATATTAAATAAACAATCTATATGATCATTTTAATTGATTATGATAATCTTCCCAGATCCGCTCAAAATGATGGTCTGGCTTTAATATGCGAAAAAATACTCCGTAAAATAAAACCCCAAAATTTTGCAGGCAAGCAAAACGTTAAACTCCGACTATACGGGGGTTGGTTTAGGAAGAAAGCACTCACTAGAAAGGCAAATTTATTAACAGAACAAATTAGTGCGAGTTTTCCATTTACCTTGTCTATTGCGAACAATATAGATTATGTAGTTCATGCTGAATTGGCGACAACGCTTGTAAGTGATGTATACAATGAATTTACCCATACATTTCGATTACGCTCGCCCCCCAAAGACATGAATATCAGGAGATTTCCACTAAAAAAATGTGCTGAGCCTCAAAATTGCTCTATTTCAGTTCTAAATTCTTTAATCAATCGCGACACATGCCCCAATGCTAATTGTAACATATCCCCGAGGATGGCGTTCTATAAAGCGGAGCAAAAAATGGTTGATTCAATGTTAGTAGTGGATTTAATTCATTATTCAATTCATCAAATGGTGCCGCTTATATTAGTATCCGGTGATGATGATATGTGGCCAGGGATTCGTTATGCTTTGATGCAGAATGCACAGATCATTCACATCATTCCAAATGTACATCGTAGACAGAAGCACATGCACAGGAACCTGTATACTCAAAATTATATGTTGATTAGATTATAATTATTTGAGGTTAAAGATGCAATATGAAAATTTCAAGCGTATCGTAAACACATTCGCTGATGAAGATGGTGGGGTGATTATTGAAAAGGGCAGGTTGCTTATGTCTATTCGAGGTCGGGATGTAGAGGCAGAGATTCGTGAGGGCGGAGACGGAATTATTGTAATACATGATGAGTCAGAATGGATGGCCGAGAAGTGGATTCGGACTTACTTGGCGCGGCTTGATTTCTTGGCTGACCGAATCATTAGGCATGTAGATCCTCCAGACCACTATGTGTCTCCGAGTGGAAAGTTATTAGATTGGTATAATAATTCCAACGATTGCAAATTCTCGGATGCGAAAAATGAGATTCTCAGTAAGTTAGGCGTTCGCGCTGCTGGAACGACTACGGTCTATTATTTGACATCTGATGCTGGCGAGGGTAAGACCTCTCTAATTGAACAGATTGCCGTTGAGCAGGCGAACAAATTCAAAGACAAAAAGGCGACTTCCCTGATTCTGCCTGTGCCACTTGGAGGGCGTTCTTTTCTGCGTTTTGATGATGCTGTAATCGCACTTCTATCAAATAGTTTGCGATTTCAATTTCTGTACTATGATTCATTTATAGAGCTCGTCAAGATGGGTGCAATCATTCCAGCTTTTGATGGCTATGAGGAAATGCTTTCTGAGACCGAATCTGGAGAAGCAGTCTCGGCTATCGGTCACCTGATAGAGCAATTGTCATCCACAGGAACAATTTTAGTATCTGTTCGCAGAGGTTATTATGAGTCATCGTTACGTTCTGATTCCAGACTAGTTGATTCTGTACGATTTGATCATAGATTAGAGACTCATCATTTTGCTTTAGATCGATGGAATCGGGATGTATTTCGTGAGTATGCAACCAAACGAAATATTCCAGAGCCAGATAAACTTTATGAGCGAGTAAAATCCCGACTTGGCATGGATGACCATCCAGTTTTGACTCGGGCTATACTGGTTAGTCGACTCATTGATGTTGCAGAAGAGGAGAAAGGGTCGTCTGAGCTCAATAGATTGTTAGATCGAATAGAGCGTTCGCAGACGAATTTCTTTTTTGATTTTGTTGAAGGAATTGTTGATAGAGAAGTTAAGCATAAATGGATTGACCAGTCAGGTAGAGAAATGTCGCCTTTGCTCAAACTTGATGAACACCATGAACTGCTCTCACAATTATCTTTTGAAATGTGGGTTAATTCAGTAACATCCTTGGATTTTGATACTGTACAGCTAGTTGTGAAAGTTTTTGTTGAGGAAAAGAAAATGAGGCCAGACTTGTCAAGAAAAATTTGCAAGCGTATTAACGATCATGCGCTTCTTCGTCAGGATCCCGCTAATGGGAATAGACGGGTTGGATATGTAAGGTTTGACCATGAAGACTTTCAAGATTTTTATCTAGGCCAATCTCTTGCTCGTGCTTTAAGTAGGGGTGATTGCTCAACAGCCAGGCTCATTTTGGATGTTCGTTCTCTAGCACCACTGGTGATAAATGAAGCCGCAAGATATCTCGTAGACCCTAGGACGAACACTTTATCCATTGATCATCTATTGACATACATACATGATTTACTTGATGGAAAATGGTATATATCCTATATCCATGAAAACTGTGCTGCATTGATGCTTGAATTAAGCGAGAACTCTAAGGGACCTCACTCAATGCAGGATCTCAATTTTCCAGTTAATCTTCTTTATCAGCGCAAACTTAAGAATCTTAAAATCACTAAATCTTTTTTCAATAACACTAGCCTAGCTGAGTCTGAATTGATTAATTGCATATTTCAAGAATGTCGTTTTGCAGAACTATCTATTGATAATGTTAAGGAACTTGGTGGTACAGTCTTTGATCGATGCACATTTGACTCAGTGGTAATTGGTGAGAACTCTGAAGAGGGTCCTCGAGTATTTTTCGATCGTCAAAAAATAAACTCTATACTTCAAACCCGGGGGTTTCATCTCAATACAAACACGCAAGCGGAATCAAATTCCGTGGGAGTAGGATTGATTGATATTGATGATGATCTGAAACTAACATTGAAATTTATGAGGATGTATCACCGAGCCACTGCTATCCATGAAGGCGAAATCAGTAAACGTATAGGAAAAAGATCAAACTATTTTTTCAAGAAGATACTTCCAGCTCTTGAAAATGCAAGGCTGATTGATTCCATAGAGAAGTCGAATAAAAAATTCCGATTACTCATACCATTGTCTGATGTTGATCGTCTTGTAGACAATTCTGGAACTACTTTTAAGCAATTTATCCAAGAGGCGTCAGTTCAAGAATTTCCTCATGCTACGACATCCTATTGAGTGCGATTTTAAATCAGAACATACACCAGTAACACATTCATAAATGCTTACAAGGCTACAAAAAATGTGCTCTCATAAAATAACCCTTGACTTGTGGGCAAATTACTCATAATACACAAATGTCATATCAAAAGGAAGTCACAATTGCTAATACACTCAAAAAAATTGAGCACCGCGAAATTGTCTTGCCCGCTATACAACGTGAATTTGTCTGGCAACCAGAACAGATTTATACTCTATTTGACAGCTTGATGCACGGGTATCCTTTCGGCACTTTTCTTTGTTGGAAGGTCAAACGAGAAAACACCAAACTGTATCAATTTTATGACTTTGTGTTGAATTATCATGAACGGGACAACCCTCACTGCCCCAAAATTGGCCAGATTACAGACCGTGATATCATTTGTGTTCTTGATGGTCAGCAGCGACTTACTGCATTGAACATTGGTCTTCGTGGTTCTCTTGCCAAAAAAACTCCTTACAAACATTGGAGCAACAGTGAAGCCTTCACTAAGCGCCTTTTATATCTTGATTTATCGTGGTCTCCTACCGAAGAAGATAGGGTTAATAAGTATTATCATTTTGAATTTCTGTCTGAAGATCAATCCAAGAAAAAAACTGGATGCTGGTTCCCAGTGCACAAAATATTAACTTTTGAGAACGGCGGACCGGCAATAATTGAATGGCTTGTTAGCAGTGATATTGGTGATCAGTCCATTGATGTTCTGTTCAAGCCATTGTACCAACTATTTGAGGGCATTCGCATTCGCCCTACAGTAGCCTACTATGAGGAGAAAAGTCAAGAACTCGAGAAAGTTCTTCAAATTTTTATTCGGACAAACAGTGGGGGTAAGCATCTGTCTTATTCGGATCTCTTACTTTCTATTGTAGTTGCACAGTGGGATACAGATGCCAGAGAAGAGGTTCACTCATTAGTTGATGAATTGAACAGAATAGGATCAGGTTTCTCTCTTTCCAAGGATTGGGTCCTTAAAGCAGGTCTGATGCTATGTGATATCAGTAGTGTAGGTTTCAAAGTTCAGAATTTCAATCGAGAAAACATGAGAATTTTGGAAGAAAAATGGCATACAATCAAAGAGATATTAATACTTACGGTTGGATTAGTATCAGATTTTGGATTCTGTGGAAAAACACTTAAAGCTGACAGTGCGTTGCTACCGATTGCCTATATCTTTTCGCAAGGAAAGCGGAAGCAAGTTATCTTACTGGAAAGGACTTTAAGGATGACAGAGAAGTATTCGAAAGTGGCTTATTGCAAGTTTTCTCAAGCCCTCTGGGATTTGGGGAAGTGGATTGGATACATTACTTTCTGCACTTCGACAAAACATTCAGAGCACTCACCATGCCTTTCCATTGGCTCAAATTAAGGACACTATGAGCTCTAAGGGAAAATCCCAGGAGTTCAATAGTGACGAAATTGATGATTTGACTGAAATGCGGATTAACGATAAACGAGTTTTCCCACTGCTTTCTCTGATTTTCAATCATCTAGATCTGCGACAGCATTTTCATATTTCCCAAATCATGCTTTTACTCAAGTAAGCTTAATGATGAATTTTCTCAAGATGAAGTAAGTCAGCTTCAAGATAATCGTGACAGTCTCCCCAATCTTCAGTTGCTTGAAGGGTAAAAGGGAGCTATGATGCCCGCTAAGTGGCTCCGTGAGATGAAACTTGACTTCAAGGATAATTACTGCATTACCCATATGTTAAGAAATGTGCCAGAGTCAATATGTGATTTCAATTCTTTTTATGAAGAAAGAAGAAAGGAATTCCGAAACAAAACTATAAAGATCATAAGTGTGCATAGGCAAAATGTGGAATATTAGAACCTAGTGAATTTTCTGACTAACCAAACGTTGGAGATTTATTTCATAACCAGTGTCTCTGTGTGCCAATAATAACTGACACCCCCCTAACTCGGTCAATAGCTATCATACGAACTAAGTTGATCTTAATTTTTCGTTGCATAGAACTGCATTCAATTCATTGAATCAGTGATTCATAAGATGATTGATTTGAATAAATTATTGGAGGTGAAGGAAAGGTTACGTGCGGTGAATGATCTCATTTCAGATCCGGCCATCGCATCAGATCCTCACCAAATGGCGACGCTTGGTCCTGAACATCGAGAATTATCAGAGGCTGCCAATGCTATTGATCAGTATGAGTCAACGTTAAGGGAAATAGAGGAGTTACAAAACCTTCTCAGCACAGATGAAGACGATGAACTTGTTGCATTAGCACGAGAGGAGCTGGTAGTTCTTACCTCTAAGTTGCCCTTTTTGGAAGAGACACTCAAGCGGGTCTTGATCCCCAAAGATCCTACCGATACCCGAGATGCAATTATGGAGATACGTGCAGGTACAGGTGGAAATGAAGCGGCTCTTTTTGCAGCTGACCTGTACCGCCTTTATGAACGCTATATCGTACGAAAAGGATGGAAACTGACTCCCATCACCAGCTCGGATGGAAGTGTTGGAGGATTCAAAGAAGTCGTATTTGGTATTACAGGAACTAATGTATTTGGAAATCTGAAGTACGAGAATGGTGTTCACCGTGTTCAACGCGTGCCCCAAACTGAATCAAGCGGCAGACTGCATACTTCTGCTGCAAGTGTTGCAGTCCTTCCAGAGGCATCGGATATAGAAATTGAGATCGCTACAAATGAGTTAAAGATAGATGTCTATCGCTCCAGTGGCCCTGGAGGACAAAGCGTCAATACAACAGACTCTGCTGTCAGGATTACGCATCTTCCAACTGGACTCGTCGTGACTTGTCAGGATGAAAAGAGTCAACATAAAAATAAAGATAAAGCTATGAGAGTCCTTCGCTCCAGGCTTTATGAAAAGAAAATGTCCGAAATCAATGCTCAGCGAGATGAAGTGCGCAGAAAAGCGGTTGGGTCAGGTGATCGTTCGGTGAAAATTCGTACCTATAACTATCCACAGGATCGAGTGACAGATCATCGATTAGAGGGAGACTCAAAAAATTATCCATTGCGAAAGATTATAGAAGGTGAGCTAGACGAATTACTCAATGCTTTGCAGACAGCCGATTATGCCGATCGGATGGCTAATGCATAAATGGGAACCTATTTTGTGTGTAAAGATAAAACAGATTTTATTGCCCTGCTCCCCTGAAAACATGGGAGCATGACCTAACCATTAACCAATCGTCATTCCGAAGGGATAAGTATGAGTATGAATCGCAAGATGTACGAACTCACGTACATCCTTACACCAGTGCTTTCGGCAGATCAGACAGCCGAAGTTGTGGCACGAATCAACGTCATCATTGAAGGTGCAGGAGGCACGATCATTGACGTTGACCAATGGGGAGTACAGAAGCTCGCATACCCTGTTGATAAGAAGCGAAATGGATATTACGTAAATTTATATTTTGAAGGTCCAGGCACAATGATCCCACGTGTTGAGCGTGCGCTGACCATTGATGATAATGTATTAAGATCTCTCATTTTAGCAATGGATAAAAGCATGATTGCTCATTATCATGCTAATCAATCAAAAAAGAAGAATCCTTTTTTACAAGACACAGAACAAACCACAGATGGCTAGACAATATATTGACTACAAAGATGTTGAATACCTCAAGCGCTTTATCAATGAACAAGGCAAGATGCTCCCGCGCCGGGTGCTTGATACCCCTGCAAAAAAGCAGCGATTGATTGCTAAAGCGATTAAACGCGCTAGGCATCTAGCGTTACTACCATACGTTGCTGATTCGGTACGTTAAATTATTGCATCCTACAATCAGATGAAAGTAATCCTATTAGCAGAAGTTGATAATCTTGGCCATGAGGGGGATGTCATTACTGTGAAAAATGGCTACGGCCGTAATTGGTTGATTCCACAAGGGCTTGCAAAGCTCGCAACACCCAGCGCTATTCAAGCATTTGAAGATCAATTACGCCAACAGACAAGGCGGCGTGCTCAACAGCTAAATAATGCAGAAGAGATTAAGCGTCAACTTGATGATACAAGTGTCAGTATTGAGGCAAAAGTTGGCACAGAGAATCGAATCTTTGGATCAATTACAGCCCAGCAAATAACTCTCGCGTTGGCGGATCAGGGCTTCAATATTGATCGCAAATCTATTTCAATTGATGAGGAGATAAAAGTACTCGGTGAGTATACCGTCACGATAAAATTACATTCCGATGTACAAGCTCAACTCAGCGTTCAAGTTGTTCCTGCAGGTAGTCAAGCCTAAGACTTGTTACATTGTTGTTTTTTTCTTTTTGGTCGCTGTAACAGCCCACTCGTCCGCTCAGCCCCTTGTTGAATGGAATCTTAGTGCAGAGTACCACGGGTCAGATGCTAGAGTGATCGTAGAAGGGCAACTACCTAACAACGATTCCAGAGGTGGGCCATGGCGGATGTATGCCTTGGATTCCCCCCAACCGAGTCGGTCTCTGACAGTTCAGTTTGTTTCAATTCCTACGGGGCTCGTCTTAAGGGACTCATTGAAACAGATTGGCGTCCAATCTGGGTTTGATCCATATTTTGACAAGGTTGTCACTTATTTCTATGAGAGGGCGCTGGTCTGGGCAGATTATATCGTTGACTCAGATTTCGTCAATGGGGAGGTCATAGCCGAGATTGAGTTTATGATATGCAACAACATCATCTGCCTGCCGCCTAATCAGATTACGATTTCATCTGCATTTGTTGAAACCCAGACTCCTTTTTCTGAAATACCGACACCTTCTCCCTTGCCAGTAGGTTTTACGACGTTGACGCCTTCTCTTGATTTTCAGAATCTTCCACTCTCGGATTTGGAAGAAAGGCCATCCATATGGGGATTTATATTACTGGCTATTGGAGCGGGGCTTGGAGCACTCCTGATGCCGTGCATTTATCCTATGATACCCATGACAGTATCGTTTTTCAGTCATCATTCTCAGGGTGCGCCAATTCGTATGGCTCTGATGTATGGATTAGCCATTGTGTCAACATTTACGATTTTCGGAGTAGGACTTTCTGCCATCCTCGGGAGTGCAGGCGCTCATATTGTATCATCAAATCCATGGGTTAACTTAGCAATTGCTATTGCCTTTCTTATCTTTGGGCTTTCCCTTCTTGGCTTAATCAATCTTAGACTTCCCTCCTCTTTGGCCAATTGGTTTAATCAACGAGGATCGGAGCGTCAGGGATTTATAGGCGTGTTATTTATGGGGCTTGCCCTCACACTTGTTTCATTCACATGCACCGCACCGTTTATTGGATTACTGCTTCCTAGTATTGCCGATGGAGCATGGTTTTATGGAATCATTGGAATGGCAATATTTAGCGCCACGTTTGCGATTCCATTTATTGGTTTTGCCTGTTTTCCGAGAGCTCTCAATCTACTCCCTGGCAGTGGCAGGTGGATGCGAGAAGTTGCTGTAGTTGTCGGGTTTATTGAGATTGCTGCTGCTGTAAAATTCTTGTCCAATGCCGATCTCGTTTGGGGGCTTGGGTTCATTGACCGATCGTTAGCGATATCTTTGTGGGTTGTATTGGCAACATTAACAGGATTATATTTGATTGGCCATCTTCCAATATCAGTGAGACCCGAATCTCAGCGGATTGGAGCAGGAAATCTGATGTTTGGGATTTTGTTTTTTGGACTTGCCATTTATTTGGTTCCAGGACTTTTAGGGGCGCGACTTGGATGGATAGATGTTTACCTACCTCCTCGCTTAGAAGACTCTGTAAACCTATTTGAGCCTACAACTCATCAGCCGTGGATTACAGATGACTTACCCAAAGCATTCTCTCAGGCAATCATGTTAGAGCAGCCGCTCTTTATTGATTTTTCTGGATACACATGTACAAACTGTCGGGGGATGGAGGTAAATGTGTTTGAAAAAGAAGAGATTAGTCAGATCCTATCAGATAATTTTGTGCTCAGCCGAGTATATACTGATGGGCCTAAGGGGCGTGAATTTCAGACCATCCAGGAAGACATGACGGGGACATTAGCACTTCCAACGTATGCAATATTGCGTAGCTCAGATGCAACTCAACCAATTGCGCAGTTAAGTGGGGTTGTTTCTTCGGATGAGTTTGAAACATTTCTAAGATATGGACTGGAGAAGTATTCTAATTGATATTATGTTCATCTCTTTTCAGTGACTATCGTCAACTGCTATCAGATTCCATTACCGAACTATTTTAATCTTTTTTTGAATAATAAACCATGCAATTTTTCTGGTATGATTATGAAACTTGGGGTAAGTATCCCTTAAGTGATCGCATCGTTCAGTTTGGGGGCTTGAGGACTAATGAAGAGTTGGAGAGGATTGGTGAGCCTATAGAATATTTATGTCAGCCTGGACTGGATGTATTTATTGGGCCAGGTGCGGTAAATGTTCATGGAATTATGCCGATGAGAGCTTACAGAGAAGGATTACCAGAAAATGAATTTGCTGCACGAATCCATGAAGAATTGATTAAAGATGGAACATGTAGTGTTGCATATAACGGTATGAGCTTTGATCATGAATTTACTCGAGCCTTGTTTTATAGAAATTTACGTGATCCTTATGAGTGGGAATATAAAAATAGTAATTCGCGCTGGGACACGATGGAGCTCATGCGAGCCGTGTTTCTATTGAGGCCAAATGCTCTTGCTCATTGGCCTCAAAAAGAGAATGGCGGACCATCTTTTCAGTTAGGGGCATTGTCACGTCAATTTTTAGATCCTGATCAAATCAGCGGCCACCATGATGCAGTTTCTGATACAACACAAATGTGGTTGATGGCAAAATTGGTACGTGAAAAAGCCAGGGATCTCTGGAATTATGCATTAACTCTACGCAACAAGCAGGTCGTAAAGTCCATCATGGGGAGTCAATCTCCTGTACTCCATATAGTGGGAAACATTCCTACTAAGCGTTCATGCTCAACAGCCCTAAGCACATTGGAGTATCAAGAGCATCACCGCCTTTATGGGTTTGATCTTTTTTTTGATCCGACACCTCTTCTGAAGCCATTTGAGCAGTGGTCGAAATCCGACAAATCCATGGCGAGAAAGGCAATGGTCTCGTTAAATTTAAGCCGATCTCCGTTTGTAGTGTCATGGTCAGATATTCAGAGATTGCTATCAAATGAGACCTCAATCCACGACCTATTAAGTACGATGAAAATGAAAGAGCGTGAAGTTCTTGCGCGACATGAGCACATTCAGAATCTTGGTGACGCTAAGTACCCGAATCCATTGGTTGAGTTTCTCAAGTATAGATCAACCCAAACCAAGGCGATATATTCTTCTAAGAAGACAGATCCTGATGAAGCGATTTACGACAATTTTTTCTCACCCGAAGATTTGTATTTGATGTCTCAGGTAGTGAAAGCAGGCCCCAATTTTGATTGGAGATCCATCCAATCACCTGATTCCCGCGTAGAGCCATTGATATTTAGATATATCGCACGGAATTATCAAGAATCGTTGGATGAGCATGGTAAAAAGCGTTGGCTTAAGTATTGTCGTAACCGACAATTAGATCGTAAGCACAAGCGCTGGGTCAACCATGACCAGATATTTAGTTACGAACTTCGAGATTCGGCTGAACCATGGGGGAGTCTGAAAAATATTGAAGTGCAAGATCTATTGAAATGGCAGAATAGGGTGCGAGAGAGACTGATGAACAAATAATATTTTCTATTTGAAAGGCACTCAGCCACTATTTTTAGAACGTTTCATCTACATGTTCAAACGTGAGTGCTGTTTGGGGGCAAAACATTAACACTGCCATATCTATCTGGCAGGACTCAAAAAGTGGTGGTCTCATTAGTGATACAGCGATTGAGTGAGTTTCCAAGTTATAGCACTGCGCCCCGTGCAACGCCGAAGACTGGACTTGCGAATCTCTATCTGAATTCCTAGGGTAGAAAGAAATGTTTCATTTCGGGGGGAGGGGCTTGATCTAAGCCCCAGATTTGCAAAATCATGACTTTTTTCACAGAAAGGATGAAGCGCCTTCTTGTTGAATTCCTCCTACTCCGATTGATCTTTTTCAGAGTGAATTGCCCAAAGTGGAATGTATTCCGCATTCGGTTGATGAATGTGTGGATTATTGACGACAATATCGCCAGCATTTACTGTTTCATTCAATAGTTGAGTGACTTGATTTTTATCTATATCACTTAGATCAAATGGCTGTTGAACCGTTGATTCGTTGATGCCATCGCCAGTACTAATGTACGTTAAGCAGGCGTGTAAATAGACCGAACGAATTCGATTGAGATAGTCTATTTCAGATAGTGGACGATGTGCATAGATCGTTATACGGGTACAATCATCAATCACTTCAACATTGGGGGCAGGTAAGTGGAATGTTTCAATCTCATCAGCGATCTTATCCCATCCACTGCCTAATTCTTCACACATACCAAATCTTCGAAAAAGCATTGCTAATGTTTTGTTGCGAGTTTTGGGAGGAGGATTGATAAGGGAATTATATACGTGAGTGACCACCGATTAGGCAGCCACCTTTTGCGTATCCATTTCACGGCTCATAGGAGTCTCTAACGAGAACGCTCCTCCACGTGCAGACGCCCCAATCCCGGAGGCCTGTAATACATTCGCATATGCATTGATATCTGATGGCCACATGCCATACACTTAAATCTACTTTGCGTCTTACGGTTATTTTTATCCACATGTCCACACTGGTTACACCGTTGACTGGTATACTTCGGATCTACAAGAATCACGTTGCCAAACTTGTAATCGCAATAGGAATTAAACCTACTCCATCCAATGACGCGGTTTAACCCTGCTTTTGCCTTCACATTGGTTCCAGGGCTCTCAACCGTGCCCATGGACATAGTCTTGATCTTCAAGTCTTCACGTATACGCCTTATTGGACAATCTACGGCTATGTTGATGTGCTGCATTCGTTCTTCTGTTTTCGCTTCCACTTGTTGATTTTTCGCTTGGATCGACCAGATCCTTTCTGCTGTCGGGCTAACTTTCTTTGCCACCGACGAATCTTAATCTCCTTATCCGTTAATTCAGGGAGCGGTAACATGCCCTGTTCACCATCCGTTGAGGAATAAGAAATGTTATAGGTATTCAAGTCAATGGCAATCTCTTTGCCATCGTCCACCTTCTCTGGTAGATTAGTGACTTTGTAAATTACGCTCATCTTCCAGTACCGTCCGTCTTTCTTCACGGTGACTTCAATCGGTTCTCCGTCTGGATAAGGATTACCTCCTTTCCTACGAAACTTCATCCATCCAACCTTCTGGATGTAGACATCATTCCCTCGGATCTTAAACAATCCTTTGGTCGCCGTAAATGAATTGTGTTGAAACCGATTATGGAACGTAGGATGATCACGGGTTCCTTTGAAGAATTCTTTCCACGCCTCTGCCTGATGCTTTAAGGTGTTTCGTACAATGTTGGACGAGTACTGATTCAACCAAGAAATGGTTGGGCGAAAAGAAGTGTATCTCCTACTTAATGACGGCCAGGTCAATTCTGGATTATCCTTATGTTCGTCTTTATAGTCCCTGTTGATTTGGTCAAGAAACGTATTCCATACAAACCTACATGCTCCACAAAGACCTGACAAGAGATGGGCTTTCCACTGCGTGCCGGGTAATAGACGATACTCTATTCCACGATAGGAACAGTTTGAACCCGAAGGGTTAGAAGCCTTTTGAACAGGCATGATATCAAGGTTACGTTGATGTTATGGTAAGCAATAGGGTAGACTGCGTATCTATCCTATTGTGTCTGTTAAACTTTGCCAAAATAGAATGGTTCCTTTTATGGGTCACTCACGTATATAATTCCCATTGATAAACTGCTTTTGATCAATCAGTGGAATACCACGTGTCATGCTTCAATACGATTGTCAAAGATTTCAACGAGGGGACCACCATTTCTTGAAGAATCATCGCATTTGCGATCACCTCACGAACCGCCAAAATTGGGAATCGCTGTCTTTGCTTTCCAAGTCCATTTATAAACGTCTCATCGGTGGGAATCATATGATCAACAAATTGAATCATCTCTGAAAATCCAGATGCACAACCACACATAAACTCTTCCTGACGGCTTTCGTGATGGCGACCAGATTCCTTGTAAACTATACTCTAACTGATTTATGGCCCAATGAAGGCACATCTGGAAGATGGTGAGCAAGCGATAGGAATCCAAGATTTAGAATATCCCACGCTCCGTCATCTCGTTGATAAATAAAATCTTCCATTTGTAGCTGCTTCAGTTACGCTGGTATATGGGTGGGAATGGGGATTTTTTCTTGATTGAAGTAGAACTCATAGTCAGTATTCTCATTACATCTTGATCATTGACATACTCCATCGCTGTCGCTTTTTCAAAGGCTCTACTCTCTGAGATGCGCCATAGAATTCTCTCCTTTTCGGGGAAGTGTTTTAGATTTCGGGTATGAGAGCCAACGCGTATATAGGCCTCATGATTAAATCTAACGGGCTGATTGAGTGCATGTGGAATCACTAAGACGACTACATTTTTATCGTCAACCGTATCTTGGTAGAAGCGGAAGTTAACTGATGGATTCATCCGGTTGGACAGCCAATGATCAAGATTGTCCTTTTGTACCAGTTTTGAGTGTGGGTTAAATGTGGTTCCAATGACTTGATGATCGTTGTCGCGAATCCCCCAAATCATATAACCGTATGATCTTCCAGTAATGGCCGCTGCATTTGCAATAGAGAAATATTTTTACCGAGTTGGATCGGATCCGCATGGTTGGCCTTAAGTTCAACCCACTCCGTTTCCTCTGGGAGTTCGCAGAGCCATTTCACCAAGAGAGGAATATTCTTAATGCTCGTCATGCCAAAAATTTATCCTGTCAAGGTATGAGTATCCAACTTCTTTTTAGGTGGAGCAGAAACTACTCGGGCTTGGGAGGTAGATGCTTGGTTGTCTGTGAGATGTCTGTATCTTTTCTTACGCATATAATCTAATAGCCATGTGTGTAGGGAGGGAATGGAACCCTTGTTGCTTCTGGAATCTTGATTTACCAAAATGGGTTAAGTTCGGAAATAAGTCCACGCTTTGCTATGCGCCTCGCACATAAATCTGCAGATTCCTCTATTGCGTTAGATTGAGATTTCTCAATAGCTGTAATCGCTCAATAATCCCCTGATAATACTCCATGCTGCACCATTGAACTATTTTATAGATCCTTGTTGAGAATATTCAATACCCACGAATCTTCGGGAATCTCGTTTAAGCGTTCTTTCAAAGCTAGAGCTTGAGGGATTGAAGTGAACTGGCCAATAGCCACCCGATGATGGCGTTTTCCAGAACCGATCAAGGTATCCACGGGCAATAAAGGATAAATCTCACGGTAACGCTCCATGACAGATAGTGCTGGATCGGGCGAATCAAAAGATGCAATGATCAGAGTATAACCTCCAGATTGTCGGTCAAATACATTCGTAGGCCCCTCGTTTGATTCTGAGGGAGTATTTAGGGTTGATATGTTGGTAGGCCTTTCTGGACTGGATAATACATCTTCGGACTGCTCAGATTCATCAATGGGTAAAGTGGGATCGTTACCCTCTGTAACAACAGCCTGATTGAGATCGGGGGATTCTGAATTTTCTTGGTCCCCGATAATACTACGAACGAAAAAGTATCCTACAATAGCGATGATCAGGGCAAGAGGAATAAAGATAGCGGGCCAGGGGGTTCTCTCTTTGGAAGTGATGATGGAAGTATTTTTATCCATATGACTAGGCATGGTGGACTTTTCAATTTTGATAGGAGTCATTTTGGCATATATTCCCACCACATGGTCAATCAGTTTAGGATCAGCCGTGAACTGGAGTTCGTTATTTGATTGCTTAAACATGCCGAAATCAGGGATCGTTACTGGCAGTTGTGACAATAATTCCTGCAAGAAAATATCTATCGTTTTTTTTGAAGATTCATGAGATATCCCTAAGCCTGATGCTAGACCAGATATCAATGTTGTATCAGTGGGGGTTAAGGGGTTTGATTCAAGAACGATATTTTTTTTAGGCGGATGAACTAAAAATTTGTCTTCACTCAATAATTCGGATGAACTCGGTTGAGAGATCACTTTGAAAATACCTAACTCTGAAATCGCCACCTGACCGTATCGGGATAGTCTTTCGCGAACAATAGTTAATAATTCAATAAGTATTTTTTCACTGTCCATGACCAATAAATATTTTCAATAATTTTATTGTACTATAGATAAATTAAGACGCAGTCTAAACATGAAGACACTTACTTAATTTAATAAAGATATAAATTTTAATTGTAATTTTTCTTCATGAGTATTCTTATTGTTGGTACACTGGCACTTGATACAATTGAAACCCCCTCAGAAAAAGCCGATCAAGTTTTAGGTGGGAGCGCAACATACTGTGCAATGGCTGCGCGCCCTATGGCAGTCCCAATTGCATTAGTTGCCGTTGTTGGTAGAGATTTTCCAGATGACTATTATCAGATTCTTAAGTCAATGGATCTAGATCTTTCAGGTGTAGAAATAGCCGAAGATCAAGATACGTTTGCATGGGGGGGACGTTATAGAGACAACCTAAATATTAGAGATACGACCTTCACTCATCTGAATGCATTGGCCCATTTCAATCCAGTTGTTCCAAGATCATTTATTGATAGTAAAGTCGTTTGTTTAGGTAACTTAGATCCACACATTCAAAGTGATACTTTAAGTCAGGTTAACGATGCATCATTTGTATGCTGCGATACGATGAATTACTGGATTCGAGAGACTCCACTCACATTAAAAGAGGTGTTGAAAACGATTGATTGCCTCGTCATTAACGATGAAGAGGCATTACAAATGACCGATCAGTATAACCTGTTTACCGCAGCGCAGAAGATTCTAAATTTAGGCCCTCATTCACTAATCATCAAGAAAGGTGAGCATGGAGCAATGCTGTTTGTAGAAGATCAGGTCTTCATAATTCCAGGCTATCCGTTGCAAAATGTTACAGATCCTACCGGCGCAGGAGATGCTTTTTTAGGTGCTATGGCTGGTAGTTTGAGCCATGAATCACACATTGGGTTAGATGCTCTCAAGCGTGCAGTCGTCTATGGGAGTACAGTCGCCTCATTTTGCGTGGAGAATATGGGACCTTATGAGCTGATCAATATGACTCGGCCAGAGATAGAGAAGCGTGCAAAACAGTTTGGAGGGGTTACGCAATGGCCAATGTTGCATCTAGACTCTCATTAGCGATCTACTCCGAGATTTTGTGACTGATTATGATATTCATTGGTTTAGATTGACGCGTGCGAATGCATTTAATTAGACTCATCAATGCGACTTTTTTTGCCCATCATGGGGCAACATTAGAGGAACAGAAAACTGGAAATAGATACGAAGTTGATGTAGAGATAAAGTTTAACTTTGAGAATGCTGCAATCAATGATGATCTCAATCAGACTGTGTGCTATCAAGCGGTCTATGAGATCGTGGAAACAGTTATCACTGAAAAGCGGTTCAATCTAATTGAGCGTATCGCTTATTTGATTGCTGAGGATATACTTGATTTATCAACCGAAATAGACTATGCAGAAGTGTCCGTAAGAAAGCGTAACCCTCCAATTGACGGCATTGTAGACTACTCGGAAGCAGTATATAGGAGTTGTCAATAAATTTTGATTAAATCATCAAAATGTTGCGTTAGCAAGACATATAACCTTCGAAGTGGAAGACCGACTACATTATAGAAGTCACCGTTAGTGCATTCAATTAATAAAACCCCAAAATCATCCTGAATTCCATAGCCGCCCGCTTTGTCAAGAGGCTGTTGAGTTTTGACGTAATTCAAGATCTCGCTATCGGTGAGATCTCCAAATATTACCTCAGTCGTTTCTACAGCCGTCACAACTCTGTCAGATTGATGGTGAACCAATGCAATTCCAGTATGCACGGTGTGGGGTTCACCACTCAAAGACTTCAGCATCTTCCTTGCATCATGGTCGTCTTGGGGTTTTCCGAAGATCATTCCATGAGAAACCACAAGAGTGTCTGCTCCAAGAATCAAGGCATCGGGCTTTTTTTTCGCTATGGCTCGGGCTTTTTTGAACGCCAAATGCACAACAAGCTCTTCTGGTGTATATTTGGGGTCAATCGTCTCGTCCACCGATGCTGGCATAACCGTGAATGGGATACCGATCTTCTGAAGCAGGTGTTGACGTCTAGGAGATTGAGATGCAAGGATAAATTCAACGGAGTTGTTCATTAAAGTGTCAGGCCAAATTAGATTTATTGATTCTATAGTTAAAGCATATTGATGCCAATCATCACAGTTTGTAATCATAAAGGTGGTACGGGAAAAACAACCACCTCAATGCATCTTGCTGCAGCGTTGAATCTTGTTGGATACAAGACGCTTGTCATTGATCTTGATCCGCAAGGATATTTGACATGTATGATGGATGTTAAACTTTCTGAGGTTGTACACTCTTCACAAAATTTGTTTGATTCTCGAATTAATCTTGCTGATCTTCATATCCTTGAATTACCTTCTTTTGATCTGTTACCTTGCACCGATGGAATGATTAGTCATGCTCAGAAGTTGACCAGTGTGACTGACATGTTTTTATTGAAGGAATCCCTGATGGGGCAAGCAATCTATAATGTTATTATTTTAGATACTGCGGCGGCCATTACGGTATATGTACTCAATGCTCTGGTTGCATCCGATATCCTGATGATTCCAGTGACACCTGAACTTCAATCGGTTCACGGTGCTCAGCAAACATGGGACACCGCCAAAGAGATTCGTGAAAAATGGAATCCTGGCCTCAAAACAGCTATGTTTATTCTGACCAATGTACATGGACGTAAGAAAGTTCACCGTCAGTACAGTAAATATATGCGAGATAAATATGGAAGTACCGTGATGGATACCCAGGTACGCACATGTTCTTCTATGGCGGTTGCATGTCGGGACGGGCGTACTGTATTTGAAACTCAAATTCTTTCACGCGGTGCCAGAGATTATGCTGCTGTTGCAGATGAATTGATTCAACATGTACTCCCTCCAATCCGTCAATTCGGCACTCGCTAATCATCATGCTAAAGTTTATTTTTCAATTTATTTGGGGGCCTCTATTACTATGGATCTTGCATCTTGGCCCCAGTGGAGTTGCGCCAGTGGGGAATCTCGTTGACCCATTACGAGGATTGTATCACAATGCTAGAATTGCTGAACATAAAGCCAGTGCCTCATCGGTTCTATCAGCCTTGAATGGTTCGGCTACCATAGAACGTGACGAGCGGGGGGTGCCCCATATCTTTGCAGGCACAGACAGAGACGCTGTCATAGCCCTCGGATATGTAACCGCACAAGATCGATTGTTTCAGATGGATTTTATAAGCCGCGTTGCTGCGGGCCGAATGTCTGAAATCTTCGGGCCCGAGGCAATTGAAACCGATCAATATCTGCGTGCGACTGGGATGAAATGGGCTGCACACCGCATTCTGGAATCCCATGTTAATGAACAGAGTCTTGACTACGAAATTCTGAGTTGGTTTTCGGAGGGGGCCAATGCTTACATCAATACTCTTTCATATGCTCAATGGCCCTTTGAATTCAAATTATTTGATTATGCTCCAGAGCAGTATTCGCCATTGCAGTCAATTCTTCTGGTCCAATATTTTGATTTTGATTTATCCTTTGGAGCCGAAGACACGGGATATGGGCTTGCCCTAGAGCGATTAAGTGCTGATGACTATGCTGAGTTATACCCACGTCACGATTCTCTTTATATTCCGATTATTCCCGATCATGACACTGTCAGTCATGCATCTCATTTAGTGACAGAGCATCACTCTATGACATCTGCCGATGCGATGAATCTACTCAATCGCATCTATGATGCATTACAAGATCATGGGATAGGGGGCTACAGGCCTTCAAAAGGCTCTAATAATTGGGCGGTCACTGGGCATCGGTCTTCTACTGGTTCTGCGATTTTAGCAGGTGATATGCACTTGTCACTTTCTTTGCCTTCAATCTGGTATGAAGTTCATATGGTCACACCAACAATGAATACCTATGGTGTCACTTCACCTGGAGCACCAATTCCGATTGAGGCGTTCACCGATCATGTGGCTTGGGCATACACAAATTCACATTTAGATGCAATTGATTACTATGAGCTTCATCTGAGTCAAGATCAGAGAAGTTATGAATTTGATGGACAGTGGCTTCCTCTTGAGCTGTTGTCCGACACCATTCATATTAAGGGTGCTGAACCCTATGTTGATACTCTCCGAATTTCTCACTTAGGACCCGTCATTCAGGATTCTACAAGTGCTCTAGCCGTCAAATGGGTTGCACACGAGAAGAACTATATGATGACTGCATTATGGGAGATGAATCATGCGAAAAATGCTGCTCAGATTGACAGTGCTCTGAGAAACTGGAATTCTCCATCTCAAAATATCCTCTATGCAGATACTGAAGGCATAATTGGAATTCGGGTGGCTGGCTCTATTCCAATTCGCGCCTCAGGCGATGGGATAGGTATCCTAGATGGAACAACCAGTACAACTCAATGGACTGGCATGATTCCCTTTGAGGAAATGCCCACCTCGTTAAATCCAGATCAGGGATTTTTGACCTCCACAAATCAACAACCAACACCAGCAGATTACCCCTATTATTTAGCGCATAATTGGCAACCGGCCTACCGATCACTTAGAATTCATGAGTTATTAACCAGTAAGGCATCTCACAGTTTGGAAGACCTAACCAATTATCAGGGAGATGTTTATGTGGGACAATTTGATGCATTCGTACCAAAACTCTCTTCTCTCCGAGGTTTAATGCCCCCGGCAGAAGAAGTGCGGCAAATTTTAACATCCTGGGATGGATATGCAACCGTAGATTCTAAGGGCCCCTTGGTTTTATATGAATATTTGGCTGCCCTTAAACGATTGACATGGGATGAACCGGTTTTCAAGGATCTCCCACGGCCGCGTGAATCAGTTCTATCAGCATTACTTGATCGTGGATCAAAATGGTTGGATATTCAAGAGACTCCAGTAATTGAAGGTGCAGACATGCTGATGGCTAGGGCGCTTGAAGAAGCTGCAATAGCATTACGGAATCAACATGGTGAAAATTGGACCTGGGGGTTACATCATCGGGTGACATTCCGGCACTTGACTCAGAGCGACGCATTAGATGTGCTCTGGCGGGGCCCTTATGCATACCCAGGTTTTGATGAGACCTTAGGCCTAACAGATGGTTTGGATGTGACGCTGAGTGCAAGCTGGCGTGTAGGGGTTGATTTCAGTCAAGATTTTCCATCTGGAAGAGGAATTTATCCAGGGGGGCAAAGTGGTAACCCGATGAGTATGTATTACGATTTACATATTCAGGACTATCTTGACTATAATTTGTATTCTTTACATAAACCCCGGCGCTTGGGTGCGCTAGATTCTCTGTCGTCTACTTTATATTTATTGACGCAGTGATTAGATGTCATAATAAATATGTTTCGCTTCTAAATATTGAATGATGCAATCGGACAATGGACACAACAAGCAACGCTTCACATCTCGCTGGGGGATGCTATTGGCCGTCTTGGGAATGGCAGTTGGTACGGGAAATATTTGGAGATTTCCACGCGTTGCAGCGACTAACAGCGGAGACGATGGAGCTGGGGCATTTCTGATTGCGTGGCTCGTATTCTTGTTTGTGTGGAGCGTCCCCTTGATCATTGCAGAGTATGCTTTGGGCAGAAAAGGTCGTTTGGGGGTGATTGGGACATTTACGAAGCTTGCAGGTGATCGCTTTTCATGGATGGGGGCTTTCTGCGTGTTTGTGGCTGCCGCAATATTGTTTTATTACACTGTAGTGGCTGGATGGTGCTTCTTTTATTTGGGTCGGATGGTATTTCTGGGGCCAGATTTATCCCTTCAGGCTGCTCAAGGGGCATGGGATGGGTTTCAGAGCAGTTATTTTCCAGTTCTGTTTCATGCTCTTGCAGTTGGGCTCGGTTCATGGGCGGTTTGGAAAGGTGTCCGACGCATTGAGCTGGTCAACAAAGTACTCGTTCCTATACTCCTTGTAATCGTGGTGATTGCCCTAATTCGGACGCTGTTTCTCGAAGGTTCTGGTGAGGGGTTGGCCTTCCTCTTCACGCCAGATTGGTCAACGCTATCTCATCCAAGAATTTGGCTTGAAGCATTGACACAAAATGCTTGGGATACAGGCGCAGGATGGGGGTTGGTTTTGACCTACGGTGCCTACATGCAAAGCAAACATGGAGTCGTTCAGAATGCGTTCATCACTGGTGCTGGCAATAATACTGTTTCGCTTTTTGCTGGGATGATTGTCTTTGGGACGGTGTTTGCAATCCTTGGTCAGGAGATGTCTCGTCCAGAGGTGCTTGACATTATGCGCTCCAGTGGTCCGGCAGCGACAGGACTCACCTTCATCTGGATGCCACAGCTGTTTGCAACGATGCCCGCAGGCCATCTGTTTGCTATTCTCTTTTTCCTTGGCCTTTCGTGTGCTGCTCTGAGTTCGCTGATTTCTATGATTGAGATCGTTGTGCGTTCTGTCATTGATTTTGGTGTTAACCGCTCCCATGCAATTGTTGGGGTTTCAATTGCAGTTCTGGTATTAGGGATCCCATCGGCGATGAATTTGGGATTTTTTGAGAATCAGGATTTTGTATGGGGGCTGGCACTGATCATATCTGGTGCATTTATGGCCATCGTTATTATACAGCAGGGTGTTCAATCATTCAGGGAAAAAGAGATTGACAACCTGAGTGGTGATTGGAGTTGCGGGAGGCCATGGGATATGATTATCAAGTATATTGTGCCAATTCTCGCGTGTATATTATTGGGTTGGTGGTTATGGCTTTCTGCAACCGTTTATGCTCCTGATACATGGTATAATCCGATAGATAGATTTAGTCTGATGACCTGCATTGCTCAATGGGGAACGGTCATTGTGATTCTGTTACTGCTCAATCGCACGATTACGAATCAAATCCGCACGATTCATGATTAATGCCAGAGTGATAGGTTCAAGTGCTGTGCTTTAGAAAGAGAGAATAAATTCTGAAAAACGTAAGGTCATTTGATTAGGTCAAGGAGCATCTAATGCTTGAAGCTTGTACAAAAATTAATTGATATCCAATTGGGGGAGCATTTAACGGGTGGAGCCAGATTTTTGAGGACCGAGCAACTATAGTCTATTGAAAAAGGGAGTATTTCCCGAGTAAAATCATTCATCTGCTGAATCACATTGACCTAACTCTTGCAGAAATAGAAGATCAATTCACAGACCTCGGTTCAACCGATGAGTTTGAACGTTTTGACGCTGTGATAGAGTCCTACCAGCGGACGCACTGCGAAGTTTATCGTCGTTATGGGTTTAAGTACTTGCCGATCTCGGCATTCAAAGGTGCCGATGTCACCACATTTCCAGTATCTGAGGCAGAAGGTTTGTTTTTAAGTAGCTCAACTGGAGGGTTTCAAAGGAGTCGGCACTACATACGGAGGATGGCCGTTTATGAGGCCTCTGTGTGTGCGATGTTTGAGTCCGTTTTTGGCGAAGGCCCGTTTACGATCTGGGCCTACCTGCCAGAGTATGTTTCCGAGTCATCGTTAGTCAACATGTTAAGGATTCTTATTCGCAGATATGGACATCATGACAGTACGTTTTTATTAGGAGACTCTTTGCCGACAATTGAATCACATGCCCCACCTTTAATTTTTTTTGGCGCTGCTTTTGGACTATTACATTTAGTTGAATCAAATAGATTTAAGTTGCCAAGTAACGCGCGGATTGTTGAGACTGGCGGCATGAAAACACATCAACGTGAACTGACACGCCCTGAATTACATGCAAAACTGGCCAGCGGATTTGGTCTTCAAGAAGAGTCCATTTGGAGCGAATACGGGATGTGTGAACTATTGAGCCAGGCGTATGCACAGGGTGGCGTTATCTATTATCCTCCTCCATGGATGCGAGTACAAATCGTGGACCCTTTTGAACATGACCAAACACTTTCAGAGGGTGAACCTGGGCTTTTGGCCATCACGGATCTAGCCAATATGCACTCGGTATCCAGTATTCTTACCGAAGATTTTGGCGTGAAAAGAGGGGATGGCTTTGAGGTCTTAGGCCGCTTTTCTGGAAGTGATCTTAGAGGCTGTAACTTTCTAATAGAACGTTCATGAACTCACTGTTCGCCGCATTATCCCATGCAGCACAGTTATGGAATACGCCGAATGCATACCAACTTCGAGATGATGCAGTTGAGGCGACACTTTCTTGTCCTAATCAATTTACCATTGAAGCGCTCAGGTATGCGATTGATCAGCAGATGGGTGCAATCTCTGAATTTGCTATCATTGACTGGTTAAGGGATCACACACCAAAACGGAAGCAACGAGTTGGTGTCATCAATGCCGGGAACATTCCATTGGCAGGGCTGCAGGATTTTCTGGCTGTGATCCTCTGTGGGCATTCATATGTGGGCGTTTTGTCCAGAAAATCACCTTATCTCATTCCAGCATTTTTTGAGACGCTCCTTGACCAGGGAGTAGACCTTGATGTGAGGTTTGTTGACATAGATGAATTGTGGAATCAGGCCGAGGCAGTCATTGCAACGGGCAGTGACACAACAATATCCCAGGTTCGCAAATTAACGCATCAACATGGCGTGTTGCCGGAAAAATGCCTGTTTCGTAGAAATCGATTTGGCCTTGCTGTATTGGATGGTCAAGAGTCGGATGACGAGCTGTCAGATTTAGCTTTGGATATAGTACTTCATGAAGGAATGGGCTGTCGTAACGTCGCTTTGATCTATGCACCCTCAGATTTAGAACCCGACAGGTGTTTACAGCAGCTTGATCTGGCGCGTGCAGTATTTCCAGCGCATCGGTCTACTGCTGGAAGACTAGCCATGCAACAGGCCTATCTAGCGGCTACAAATCAGCCTCATGCACATGGAGATGATCTGGAGTTTTTACTCAGCAAAGGGGCCGCTGAACCACAATCTCCTGGACATGTCAGGTGGGTAGAGTATCAGAGCGATGATGAAATGGAATCTGCGGTGAATCAAATCATCAATCAGATCCAGTGTATTGTGGCGAGGGTGCAGGTGAGTAAGAGACTTCCGAAGCGTTGGAATGTACAACCTCTGGGAAGTACGCAGTCTCCAGAGCTTGGCTGGAAGCCAGATGGAATTGATACGATTGATTTTCTGTGTAATTTATAAACAATCACCTCATTTAAGCGTTCATAGTGTGTTTAAGGAAATTTCTCAATGGTCAGTGAGAGGACTAAAACAAAAAAGTCAGATCGTATCACGCTACATTCCAAAGAACTGATCAGGAATTTGCATGAATGGGTAGAACTGAAAATTCAACTCGCTGTATCTGAGTTTAGAGACTCCATTTGGGATCAACGAAAAAAAATTGTTTTAGCTTTAGTACTATGCTTCTCACTCCTTCTATCTGTGACCTTTCTTTTGACGGCGACCGCTTTATGGCTTGGAGTTTTATTGAACAGTCAGATATGGGGATTTTTCATCCTTGCCATGATGATGGCGCTAACATCATGGCTCATCTATCAATTGACATTCAAATCATCAAAAAGTAAGTTTTAATAAACGCTCACTAGCTTATGGAGAACCACAATCAAAGGCTGAAAAATACTGACCTTCGCTCATCTCTTAGTGATGGTGTGACAAAAATTGAAAAGCACCTTAGAGATCTGCGTATAGAAATATCTAACGTTGTGCCTCCTGTGAAAGATTTTGTTGTTAAACATCCTATCGGCACTCTTTCTACAGTGCTTGGGATCGGTTTTGTAATCGGTTGCTTTATTGCGAGCGGTCGTAAAGATAAGCCCTCTTCGGGTGAATGAATTCGTGCAAGTAAATAATGATTGACTGATCCTGCACAGATAGTTGATGTTAGATGGGTCACAATAGGGATTGATTAAATTGATAATACGTTATGTCAGAACATAGACAAGATAATTCAACCGATGATATCCGCCAGAGATTAGATGATCGCGAATCAGTCATTGAGCATCATCTTACCTCTCTAAGCAATGAGCTGATGAACATTCTTCCTCAAGTTAAGGACATTGTTGAAAAACATCCTATTGGAAGTGTTGCGACGGTTTTAGGAATTGGTGTGATAATGGGCTATCTCGCTTCCAACAGTCAGCGAAGGGGGGAATCCACTCGTGAATCACTGCTTCAATCTGCATTAGATCCTGCCATTCAGACAGTCATAGAACATCTAAATAGAGAAGGTCATCTTCCAGGAAAAGATGTTAACCCATTACTAACTTCTGCTATAGAAGCTACCGAAAAACATCTTTCTAGGTCCAATCGTACAACGACTCAACACACCCCGCAGAACAGTAGCATCATCAACGATCTGGTTAGAATATTAGTCCCCATTGGGGTTGAGTTAGGGCTTAAGGCATTGGATAAGAATGACAGGTCAGATCAGGAGTGATTCAGACATAGATTTTCGGCTTATATTTCTGGGGCCACCGGGATCAGGTAAGGGGACGCAGGCACGACTTCTGGCATCTAGATTTGGCTTGAAGCACATCTCAACGGGTGCAATTCTTCGAGGAGAAATTCAATCAGGCACTCAGCTGGGTTCTGAAGCAGAGAAGTATATTGAGAATGGTCAATTGGTGCCTGATCATCTTGTTCGTTCGCTCGCTGAAAATGCAATTAAGTCACAAGATTGTAAGAGGTTTATTCTTGATGGCTATCCACGAACCATTCAGCAGGCATTGTGGCTGTGTGAGTTTATGGAGGTTCAAGGGGTGTCTATGACAGCGGTCATCAATCTAGTCATTGAGAATGAGGATGTCGTTTCCCGGTTATCGCAACGACGAATACATTCTAGTACTGGTGAAAATTTTCATCTCTCAAACAAACCGCCTCCTGAGGAGCAATCAAAATTCATCATCACGCGAAGCGATGACCAACCCGATGCAATTCGGCGAAGGCTCAAGATTTATCATGAATTGACTCATCCGCTGGTTGAGTATTATTTGACTAGGGGTTTACTCATTCACGTCAATGCTCTGGGTTCATTCAATGAAGTAAACTCCGAAATTTGTCAAGCGTTAAAACTGCCAGAATGACGGATCTGAACGTAACGCTCTCACATCTTCAGACTGAGATTGAAGATGGTCTCTCAAAACTGGTTAAGGATCTTCGCCCTGATGAGTTGTATGATTCCGTTCGCTATGTTATAGCAGGCGGTGGAAAGCGCCTTCGTCCTGTTCTTTCACTTTTATCGGCTAAAATTTTTGATGTGAGCACTCAACATGCAATGTCAGTTGCATTGGCAGTGGAACTAGTCCATAATTTTTCTCTTGTTCATGACGATATTATGGATCATGCAGATAGCAGAAGAGGACGTGAGTCGGTTCATGTATTATGGGATACTGAAACCGCAATTCTCTGCGGAGATGTATTGTTGGCATTAGCAACCGAATGTATTAGTCAGGCAAGATTCTCCCACCAAAGTAACTTAACGCGTGTCTATGGAACTATGATACGCGAATTATGTGAGGGACAAGCTCTGGACATGGAAATTGGCCTTAAACCCGATCTCACCACAGATGACTATTTACACATGGTGGATGGGAAAACTGGAGGGTTAATTTCTGCATCCCTTGAAATGGGAGGCATTATCGGTGATGCCAATGCAGATGTTTGTATGATATTGAGAGAGTCTGGTAAATCCATAGGACGAGCTTTTCAGATTCTTGATGATCTCTTGGATTTAATTGCTGACGACCATCGCTGGGGGAAGGTACAGGGAGGTGATTTGATTGAGGGTAAAGGAACCTATTTACTGGCAGAGTCGCGTCAAAGAGCCACGGGTGAGGATGCTGAATTTTTTGCTAAGATTCGCCCTGGAACTGGGCTTTCTCCTGAGGATATTCCTACCGCGCGCTCGAAAATGAACGCGCTTGGCGTTTTAGAAGATGCCCGTCAGCAAGTGCATCATTACACGTCAAATGCCTTAAAACAGATTAACTCAATATCGGGGAATACCGATCGACTAGAAGCACTGATCACTCATATGGGCAAGCGGATCTATTAACGGACTGTCAGAACACCCAAGACTTAACATGCGACAATCAATCCTTTCAGTGGAGAAATTTCACAGGATAGATTGCATTCAATATAGATGGTTGGGATCAGCCCGTGATTCAGAAAGTGAATAAGTGGGAACGTATAGGCTGGCAGTTATGTGGGTGCCACTCCGAGTCAAGACCACTCTGGAACAGATTCCTTTGATTTGGCCTATGGTGGGCGGGTATTTTCTATCATTAGATTCGATTTTTCAAGTACAGAATGTCTGATCAACCGATGGTTTATGCACAGTAATCCTTAAATTGGATATGTCGTTTTCTCTGTTACACCTATTGAAATGAAAAAACAAACATTGGAGCAAATTGATCTGGAGGGCATGTACGGATATGTTCAGCGCTTTCCAGAGTATCTAAAATCCGGTCGTGAGCGTGCCTTAAACGCAACGCTCTCTACATGGCCAGGTGATGGTATCAATGCAGTGGTGATTGCTGGCATGGGAGGCAGCGCCATTGGAGGCGATATATTATCTACGTTAGCGATGGATTATTCCGAGATTCCTGTGACGGTTTGTCGTAGCTACAGAGTGCCCGAGTGGGTGGGTGCGAATACAGCAGTCATTGCGTCAAGCTATTCTGGTCATACCGAAGAAACTCTATCGGCATTTGATGGTGCATATTCTCGCGGTGCCAGAGTGATGGTCATCTCAACTGGGGGAGAGTTAGCTGCGCGTGCTCGCGCTCGTGACGTTCCTTGGATTGAATTACCATCGGGTATCCAGCCTCGTGCCGCTCTCCCGTATTCGCTTTCTGCTCTGCTTACAGTTTCTGAAACACTCAATCTTACTGCTGTCAAGCCCTCTGATTGGCAAGAAGCAATTGGTGTCACAAAAAAATTATCTACTCGTCTATCAAATCTGTCTGATCCTGATAACTTAGCGATCAAATTGGCCCATGTGCTTTATGAGCGCTTTCCAGTCATTTATAGTAGCGAGCAGCTCGCCGCTGCAAATACCCGGTGGAAAAATCAGATTCATGAGAATTCAAAGACCTTTGCAGTGGGAAATCTCTTGCCCGAAATGAATCATAATGAGATCATGGGATGGGCACGATTTAGTCCAGAACTGAAACATCTCGCAGTGATTACTCTACGAGACAAAGAAGATCATCATCGGACACAGCGGAGACTGGATGTAACCCGATCTCTTCTGGAACCCCACGCTCATAGTTGGCATGAGATTCACAGTCAGGGTGAAAGTCGATTGGCGCGTCAATTATCACTCATGTACATCAGTGATTGGGTCAGTCTTTATCTTGCTATTCTCAACAAGACGGATCCATCACCTGTCGGACTTATCTCACAGCTCAAAGGCACATTAGCTTGAGCGTAGAAGGGTATGGTCGGGAAACGGTTGAAATACAATGATCTGATCGTCTGATGGGATATAACCAGAACTTACATAAGGCGAAGGCATCTGCTAAAGATGAATTCTATACGCAATTAAGCGATATAGAAAATGAACTACGTCATTACAAAGATCACTTCCATGATAAAGTGGTCTACTGCAACTGTGATGATCCGCGTGTAAGTAATTTCTTCACGTTCTTCTCCAAACAGTTTGAGTGGTATGGATTGAAGAAGTTGATTACGACCTGTTACAAGAATCAGCAGCCCGATCTGTTTTCATCCCATGATTCCGAGCAGGCGGTGTATTTGGAATACAACGGAGATCAGGACGGGAACCGTCGCCCAGATCCCCACGAGATTGAGGTCAAGCCGTTGCAGGGCGATGGAGATTTTCGGAGTCCTGAGTGTATAGAACTTCTGAAGCAGTCCGATATTGTGGTGACGAATCCACCGTTTTCGTTGTTTCGGGAATATGTTGGTCAACTCATGGAATACGATAAGAAATTCTTGATTATAGGTAACATGAATGCCACCACCTATAAAGAGATATTCCCTTTGTTTAAGGAAAATCGGATGTGGTATGGTCCTAGCATATCAAGCGGAGATAGAGAGTTTGGGGTTCCAGATAATTACCCTTTAACGGCGGCATCTCATAGGATAGATGAAAATGGTAGGAGATTTGTTCGGGTGAAAGGGGTTCGCTGGTTCACGAACTTACCTCATAAGAAGCGTCATGAAGAATTAATCCTGTATAAGACATACTCACCTGAGGAGTACCCGCACTACGACAACTATGATGCGATTGAGGTGAGTAAGACCAATGAAATTCCAGAAGATTGGAAGGGATATATGGGCGTGCCTATTACGTTTCTGGACAAGCATAATCCCGAGCAGTTTGAGATTATTCGGTTTAGGAAAGGAAATGACGGTAAGGATTTAAGCATCAATGGAAAATGCCCTTATTTTCGTATTATCATTCGCACCAAGCAGATCTGATTGATGAAAGTTGTATCTCGAAGTGTTAGAGTATATGAGTTAGTTGAGGCTATTTTGATAACCGCGAAGGTGGTGTAGTCGGATATAACGGCAGGTTGGATATTCGCCCACCGTATCAGAGAGAATTTGTTTATGATGACCAACAGTGGAAAGCGGTGATCCTCCCAATCAGTAACAATTTCCCCCTGAATGTGATGTACTATGCGGATAAGGAAAATGATCAATACGAAGTGATTGACGGACAGCAAAGGACCATCTCTATTGGGCAATACATTAGCAATAATTTCTCAGTCAATGACCTCTACTTTCATAATATCCCGAAAGACAAGAAGATCATCATCGGACACAGCGGAGACTGGATGTAACCCGATCTCTTCTGGAACCCCACGCTCATAGTTGGCATGAGATTCACAGTCAGGGTGAAAGTCGATTGGCGCGTCAATTATCACTCATGTACATCAGTGATTGGGTCAGTCTTTATCTTGCTATTCTCAACAAGACGGATCCATCACCTGTCGGACTTATCTCACAGCTCAAAGGCACATTAGCTTGAGCGTAGAAGGGTATGGTCGGGAAACGGTTGAAATACAATGATCTGATCGTCTGATGGGATATAACCAGAACTTACATAAGGCGAAGGCATCTGCTAAAGATGAATTCTATACGCAATTAAGCGATATAGAAAATGAACTACGTCATTACAAAGATCACTTCCGTGATAAAGTGGTCTACTGCAACTGTGATGATCCGCGTGTAAGTAATTTCTTCACGTTCTTCTCCAAACAGTTTGAGTGGTATGGATTGAAGAAGTTGATTACGACCTGTTACAAGAATCAGCAGCCCGATCTGTTTTCATCCCATGATTCTAAGCAGGCGGTGTATTTGGAATACAACGGAGATCAGGACGGAAACCGCCGCCCAGATTCCCACGAGATCGCTGTCAAGCCGTTGCAGGGCGATGGAGATTTTCGGAGTCCTGAGTGTATAGAACTCCTGAAGCAGTCCGATATTGTGGTGACGAATCCACCGTTTTCACTCTTTCGTAAGTATGTGGCGCAGCTCATCAAGTATGAGAAAAAATTTCTGATCATTGGACACCAGAATGCGATTACATACAAGGAGATCTTTCCGTTGATCAAAGAAAACAAACTATGGTTGGGGATTGGTTTTAAGGGCGGGGCAGGGCACTTTATTAGTCGGTATGACGATTATGCAACTGCGGCAGACAGGAAAGAGGGAATGATTCGGGTATCGGGGGTTCACTGGTTTACGAATCTCTCACACAAAAAGCGCAATGAGGAGTTAATTCTATACAAGAAGTACTCGCCAGAGGAGTATCCGCACTACGACAACTACGATGCAATTGAGGTGAGTAAGACCAATGATATCCCAGAGGATTGGGGAGGTGCAATGGGCGTGCCTATTACGTTTCTGGACAAGTATAATCCCGAGCAGTTTGAGATTATTCGGTTTAGGAAAGGAAATGACGGTAAGGATTTAAGCATCAATGGAAAGTGCCCTTATTTTCGTATTATCATTCGCACCAAGCAGATCTGATTGATGAAAGTTGTATCTCAGAGTGTATGAGTTAGTTGAGGGCTATTTTGATAACCGCGAAGGTGGTGTAGTCGGATATAACGGCAGGTTGGATATTCGCCCACCGTATCAGAGAGAATTTGTTTATGATGACCAACAGTGGAAAGCGGTGATCCTCTCAATCAGTAACAATTTCCCCCTGAATGTGATGTACTATGCGGATAAGGAAAATGATCAATACGAAGTGATTGACGGACAGCAAAGGACCATCTCTATTGGGCAATACATTAGCAATAATTTCTCAGTCAATGACCTCTACTTTCATAATATCCCGAAAGACAAGAAGATCATCATCGGACACAGCGGAGACTGGATGTAACCCGATCTCTTCTGGAACCCCACGCTCATAGTTGGCATGAGATTCACAGTCTGGGTGAAAGTCGATTGGCGCGTCAATTATCACTCATGTACATCAGTGATTGGGTCAGTCTTTATCTTGCTATTCTCAACAAGACGGATCCATCACCTGTCGGACTTATCTCACAGCTCAAAGGCGCATTAGCTTGAGCGTAGAAGGGTATGGTCGGGAAACGGTTGAAATACAACGATCTGATCGCCTGATGGGATATAACCAGAACTTACATAAGGCGAAGGCATCTGCTAAAGATGAATTCTATACTCAGTTGAGCGATATAGAAAATGAACTACGTCATTACAAAGATCACTTCCGTGACAAAGTGGTCTACTGCAACTGTGATGATCCGCGTGTAAGTAATTTCTTCACGTTCTTCTCCAAACAGTTTGAGTGGTATGGATTGAAGAAGTTGATTACGACCTGTTACAAAAACCAGCAACCCGATCTGTTTTCATCCCATGATTCCGAGCAGGCGGTGTATTTGGAATACAACGGAGATCAGGACGGGAACCGTCGCCCAGACCCCCACGAGATTGAGGTCAAGCCGTTGCAGGGCGATGGAGATTTTCGGAGTCCTGAGTGTATAGAACTTCTGAAGCAGTCCGATATTGTGGTGACCAATCCACCGTTTTCACTCTTTCGTAAGTATGTGGCGCAGCTGATTGAGTACGACAAAAAGTTTCTGATTATTGGTCCCAGGAATGCAATCACCTACAAAGAGATCTTTCCGTTGATCAAAGAAAACAAACTATGGTTGGGGTTTGGATTTAATGCAGGGAATGCGTATTTCAAGACAAATCACCCAGATCATTTTACATCAAGTGTTTACAATCCTGAAACTGGATTGGTCAAATTCAGGAATGTTGTCTGGTTTACGAACCTGGATCACAAAAAGCGCAATGAGGAGTTAATTCTCTACAAGAAATACTCGCCAGAGCAGTATCCGCACTACGACAACTACGATGCGATTGAGGTGAGTAAGACCAATGAAATTCCAGAAGATTGGAGCGGAGCGATGGGGGTGCCTATTACGTTTCTGGACAAGCATAATCCCGAGCAGTTTGAGATTATTCGGTTTAGGAAAGGAAATGACGGTAAGGATTTAAGCATCAATGGAAAATGCCCTTATTTTCGTATTATTATTCGCAACAAGCAGATCTGATTGATGAAAGTTGTGTCTCAGAGTGTATGAGTTAGTTGAGGGCTATTTTGATAACCGCGAAGGTGGTGTAGTCGGATATAACGGCAGGTTGGATATTCGCCCACCGTATCAGAGAGAATTTGTTTATGATGACCAACAGCGGAAAGCGGTGATCCGCTCAATCAGTAACAATTTCCCCCTGAATGTGATGTACTGGGCGAATAACGAAAATGATCAATACGAAGTGATTGACGGACAGCAAAGGACCATCTCTAGGGCAATACATTAGCAATAATTTCTCAGTCAATAACCTCTACTTTAATAATCTCCCGAAAGACAAAGCCGACCAGATAATGAACTACGAATTGATGGTCTACGTCTGCACTGGAACAGAAAGTGAGAAACTGGACTGGTTCAGAACTGTGAACATCGCAGGAGAGAGACTGACAAATCAAGAGCTTCTAAATGCTGTCTACACTGGACCTTGGCTGCAAGATGCCAAACGGTATTTTAGTCGCACAAAAGGCCCCGCATATGAGTTAGGCTCGGACTACATAAAAGGGAATCCGATACGCCAAGACTACTTGGAGACCGTCCTTAAATGGATCAGTAAGGGCAATGTTGAAGACTATATGTGGGACGGCATCATCATGACGCAAATGCCGAACCGCTATGGGAGTATTTCAGGGCCGTAGTCGCATGGACTAAATCATGTTTCAAGACACGCCCAGGTTTAATGAAGGGCTTAGACTGGGGTAGATTCTATAATGAACACAAGGACACGTCTGTAGACTATGACTCTACCGAAAAGATATCCAAGAGTTAATTGAGAATCAAGAGATAACGAAGCAGCGAGGAATTTATGAATATATCCTTACTGGTGATGAACGGCATTTGAATCTTCGAACGTTTGATAATGGAATGAAGCAGCGTGTCTACGAGCGTCAAGGTCGTAAATGTGCCCATGACGGGAAATCTTATCCGCTCTCAAAGATGGACGCGGATCATATCAAACCGTGGAGTGAGGGAGGTAAAACTGAGGAGGATAACTGCCAAGTAATTCACAGGAAATACAACAAACTAAGGGGGATAAATGGTGACAATAAGGATGAGAAGGAATCTCAAGACGCGAAACTAGATCAGTTAATGGAGGAGCCTTGCACGAACCCGCATTACGGTGGGTTGACGCTGCGACAAGCGGTGCGAAAGCAGTATCTAAATGAGGATGCGGGAAATCAGAAGAGCAGTAAACCCAAGAAGTAAGTTGCCGTCCATGTTATAATTCCCAAAATGAACATAGAGTTAATGGAGGCGTAGTCTCATCTAACCTCTATTAATGATATGTGCTGCAGAAGGATTGTATGGATCTGGTCCATCGTTCTGGGACTAGTTGTATTACCGGTTTCCGCGCAGTATACCACACATTTTGGCCGCAATAAGATCCAGTATGACGATTTTGACTGGAATGTGCTGGAGACCGAACACTTTGATGTGTATTTCTATCCAGAAATGCAGACGCTTGCTGAGCATGGGGCGGCATTTGCTGAAGAAGCCTATGCAGAATTACAAAAACGGTTTAACTTTTCTGTAACGCGCCGCGTCCCCATCCTGTTCTACTCATCCCAACTTCACTTTAAGCAAACCAATGTCACCGATGGGTTTATTCCTGATGGGGTAGGAGGGTTTTATGAGTTTTTAAAGGGGCGTGTGGTCATTCCTGCCAATGGTAATTTGCATCGTTTTCGTAGGGTTATTAGGCATGAAATAGTCCATGTATTTACAATGCATAAGCTTGCACGTGTCTATCGTGATTACCGAGTCCCTTTAAATCGCTTACCCCCATTGTGGTTTACAGAAGGTTTGGCAGAGTATTGGTCTGGCCCACAGGATTATCAGCATGAAATGATTATTAGGGATGCAATTTATGCAAACTATTTGGTTCCCTTAGAAAATATTTATCGTATCAACGGTACCTATGTGATGTACAAAGTAGGAGAGGCTTTGTGTCGGTTTATATCTCAGCATTATGGGGAAGAAAAACTCCTTAGACTCATTGAGAATGCTTGGATAAGCAAGGATTTTCGAAAAGTCATGGAACACACCTTACAGGATGATCTTTATACGATCAGCAATCAATGGCAGATGTGGCTTCGAAGCACTTACTATCCCAGACTAAATTCTGCGGACAGCCCCAGTCTATTGACAGATGACGTTTCCTCTCGAGGTTTTAACTCAAAGCCAGTATTTTATCAAACGACTGATGGTCAGAGGCAGGTAATTTTTACCGCAAAACATGGAGGTTATAGTAATATCTACTCGGTCAATGTTGATTCCTCTTATGCTCCGATTGATCCACCAGACATCTTGATCAAAGGTGAGCGTAGTAGCCAATTTGAATCCTTCCATCTTTTGGATAGCCGGATGAGTGTTTCTAAAGATGGATGGCTTGCTTTTGTGACAAAGAGTGGTCAAGCAGATGTGATTCACACTCACCATCTTGAATCTAACAAGAGTGGATCCCTGTATCGTTTTGAAGGGATCACAGGATTGTATTCTCCAACCTGGAGCCCTGATGGACAGCATATTGCGTTTGTAGCCATTAATCAGAGTGGATTCATTGACTTATACTCCTATGATGTAGGTCAAGACATACTCAGACAGCTTACAAATGACACCTATGATGATCGTGATCCATCGTGGAGCCCTGATGGGACCTCTCTGGTCTTCTCGTCAGATCGAACCTCATTTGGGCATCAACATGCATATAACCTGTTTATCTATGATTTAGAGACGGGTAAAATTGATTATGTTACATCGGGGGATCAGCATGATTTTTCCCCTACATGGAGCCCTGATGGCACTCAGATCATTTATACAAGTACATCAAGAGATTCAACAGGGCGCTACAGCGGTCAAAACCTGCATGTTATTGATGCTCAGCCAAGTCAGCCAGTGCTTGCATTAGCCGATGCTGGGATCTATATCAGTCGGTCGACAGAGCCAGGTTTGCGCATGAAGAGGCAATTGACCGATCTAACGACTGCTGTATTTGATCCAGTTTGGACACCTGATGGGCATATCATTTTCTCGGCCTTTGAGAATTATAGATTTACTATTAGAACACTTAATCAATTAGATTCTTTGTTGTATCGGCCTGAGGTCACTGAAGAATCTAAGACCACCAACTATAGTTCAGCGGGGGCTTGGAGGTTTCCAAAGATTGAATCTTCGTCAATCAAGGATAAAATCAAGTATCGCAAACGATATGGGCTGGATATTGTCCAGGGGCAGATTTCTACCAGCGCTGTATGGGGCACTGGCGGTGCAGCTGTTTTGTCATTATCAGATCTTTTGGGTAATGACAGGTTTTTTCTCACATTGTATAGTACCAGTCAGTACACAGGCGATTTTCTTCGAGGTCTGAACGTCAATATTTCACGATTACAACTGCAACGAAGAGCAAATATTGGATATGGTATTTATAGATATGGTGGTTTGAGATATGATCTGACTGATCCAGATGCACCGACTCAGTTACCTCGTTTCTGGGAAGAGATATGGGGTGGTTTTGGCGCGGTGAGTTATCCGATTTCAATGTTCCTACGGATAGAGATGACAAGCTCATTGAGTTGGGACCACAAGCAAATTCCTGTAAGGCGAATTGATCGACAGGCACTTCTATTGAGCAATCAAATCAGTCTGGTTCATGATAACACATTATTTGGATATAATGGACCTGCAGCTGGATGGCGCGGGAGGGTGTCAGCGGCATACACCACGGATTTATTGTATTCAAATGTGAATTATATCACGATTGAATTAGATCTGAGACATTACTTAAGATTAACGCGACAGATCACGTTTGCATCTAGGTTTTTGGGGCGTATGAATGAAGGGCGCGAGGCTCGGTTATGGTTTATGGGAGGCAGTTGGGACTTACGAGGCTATCCATTTTTTGATGTTCGGGGGAAGAAAGCATGGTTTACATCTCATGAGGTGCGTTTCCCACTGATTGATAATCCTTCGGTTTATGTTCCGCCCCTTGCCATTTTAGGAATTGTGAACCTGAGGGGCGCACTTTTCTTTGATGCTGCTCATACTTGGAATGATGGCTATCATAAGCGTATCCCGCAGATTTTTGCTGGTGAGACACTTGGGGCCACGGGTGCTGGGTTCAGATTGAATCTTTTTGGCGCCTTGGTATTGCGATATGATCTAGGATATAGATTCCGTGACGGATTCCGGTCCCATGATCAAAAACTTTTTCGTCAGTTCTTTTTCGGATTTGACTTTTAGGAATTCCTCTTTATTAATTCTCATTCTTTTCACGGGGTGTAACCGTTTCCTCGTGAATCTTGAATCTACTCCACAAGTTCAGGTTGAACCTTTGCTTCCTCTTGAAATTGATTGGAGGTATAATGCTCGTGCTGGTTTTGGGCCAGATGCACCGTTGATTATTGGCCATAATGTTATCGTTTCCACTCGGCGTGGTGATGTTCATATCATTGACTTAGAGTCCGGCAAACGGGTAGGGAGGAAAAGTTTTGGTGATGCGATTAATGGTTCGGTCGCATTGATTGATAGCACTCTTGTTGTGCCCTTGGTACAGGGTCGTAGAGTCCTTGCAGCTTACGATGTTATACACGGCGATATGCTTTGGCGTATTCGGGGGGCTCCGATAGAGGTTGGCATTGCCCCTGTGGGGGGTGAAGGAGGGATTTTTGTCAACACTAATGGAACAGTTCAGCGCTTTGATATACGCAATGGTCAGATCGCATGGACCTATCAGCTCAACGGCCAGCGACGTGTTTATGCGCGGCCACTGATTGGCAATCAAAAGGTGATCATTGCAGTTAACAATGGTGAAGTAATCGCACTTTCTCTATACGATGGCCGTGTGCTATGGACCTTAGATGTTGGTGCTCCAGTCTATGTTACACCAGAGACAAATCACGATAAACTCATTGTTTCCACGACTCAGGGTCGTCTAGTCGCTTTGAACATGGAAAGCGGGGCAATTCAATGGACTATGGACTTAAATGATCAAACACTTAGACTTTCAACGGCGGCTATAGATGATGATCTCGCAGTAATTGGAGGATCCGATGGCGCCCTTCGCGCCGTTGAATTAGAAACAGGTAAGATTCTGTGGGAGGTGCAGTGCCCCGATGCACTTGTCGCTCAGCCGTTAATCGTTTCTGATGTCGTTTATACAGGCAGTATGGGGAATTATTTCTATGCGTTCAATCGTCACAATGGAGAATTACTCCAAACGATAGAATTGAGTGGTAGGGTAAAAAGTAGAATTGGAAAGGCTGGGCATGGATTAATTATCTTATCAGAGCCACGTTATGTCATTAAACTATCCAACTTAAATTTGGGTGATGAGATTTAATTATCAATTTGCCAGAATCGTATTAGGATTTGTTATGATAGCACTTCCGAGTGTTGCGCTGGCACAGCTACCAGTGTTATTACATTTGACGAGTAACGATTCAAATGCATATGTCTATGCAGATTCCACATACTTGGGGTTAGTCCATGAGAGTCCATTTTGGGTTCATCCAGAGACAAGGTTCATTCGCCTTAACACAGTCCAATCAGCATCATGGAGTGTGCGCCCTGTTGAAATGACGCTCCAGTCAGAAGCTAATGATACTGTATTTGCAAGTTTGAATTTTCCAATGTATCACCAGATAGAGTCACATCCTTTGAAAGCGGGGGTATGGCTTCAAAATGATTTAGGGAGGAGATTTCTTGGATCTACACCTTTGGTTTATAGTACATGGGGGCTTCGTGACAGCACGTTTCAGGTTGAATTAAATGGATACCTTTCTCAAACGATACAACCGAAGATGGAGATATGGAACCATTATATGGCATCGCTTCCGCCGCTGAGCGATGATAATTCTCTGTCTAGTGTGAACTCCATGACTCCACAGAGAAGACATTGGATTGATTGGGGCTTGGCGATTGTTGGAGTCGCTGCGGGTGTCGCAGCAGTTCATTATAAATTTCGAGCGGATCAAATCAACGACGACTATCTTGAAACTGGTGATCCATCGCTACGACCGCGGGTGGCAAGATTAGATGATTATTCAGGAATAGCTCTGGGTGTGATGCAGGCGGGGATCATCACCTTAGCGGTACGCTTCGCATTGAAATGATCAGTGAAAATTATGTTGATCTACCGAAAAGAATGTGTATTGATCAGTATTTCCTTTCACCGCATGCCAAGGAGACGGCCTTTTATTGGGAACAAAGCCAGAGGAAATAGGTTCGCTCTAAGTTCATCAGAAACCGTTGGGGAAAGGTGATTGCAATGATAGTAAATATGCAATCTCCTACCCAAGCATAAAATATTTTTATCATGAATTGGCTTGACTGGATCCTTGTAGTATTATTAGCTTTTGGGATATATAGAGGGATCCGACGTGGACTTTTGCGACAGGTACTAGGGCTTTCTGCGCTAGTGATTGCGTTTATATTCGGTTATTTACACATGGATACCGTCGGGACATGGTTTGAGAATCAGGTTGGAATTCCTATGGAATATTCGTCTGTTATAGGCTTTCTATGTGTATTTTTTTCAGCATTTCTTGTATTGTCTATTGTTTCTGGGTTTTTGGATAAAATCGTTAGAAATATACCCATCATTGGTTGGCTGAATCAACTCATTGGTGGAGCGTTAGGACTGATTTCATCGGCCTTGCTGTTGAGTTTGATAGTTTACCTCTTATCTCTTATTGGATTGCCTTCAAATGAAATCATCAATTCTTCAATGACCTATGATTATATCTATCAGTTACTACCTCAAACATGGGATTTAATGACAAGTGAATTCCCCGAAATAACAGACATAGCCGAGCGTTTTCCATCATGGTTTTAGCATGTATTGTCACTGATCAGAGATCTACCAATATAGCCAGTCACTTTCTATCGCGTCAAGTATTAATTCAATATAACGTATATTCATATAGATGACCTTCAATGTCACAACACGGTCATGTAATGAAGGTCATTTCATCAGTCAGAAAGACTAGCATTTTCATAGAGTTATGATACTATTTATATTGTTGTTTCAGGTCTCTTCTCTCGGGGAAGCACTTACATTTCATGTTCCTTTTGATTCAACAGTTGCGGCCTCGGTTGCTCTCGGAGATTCTCAGCTTTATCGTGCTCAGGGGTGGGACGACCGCCACAATGCTAAGCCCGCCACTCTGTCTAATCCATCAATTTCATTTGTTGATGAAGGATATCATGGTGGTGCGCTCAAATTTTCTGAATATGTAGATGAACTTTATTTTTTCAGGGCTAAGGATAATATTTCTTACCTGACTCAGAATTGGAATGCGACGATATCATTTTGGCTGAAATTAGATCCTAATGAAGATCTCACCGATGGTCAGTGGTGTGATCCAATTATGATTACTCCAACGGCATGGGATGATGGATCAATATTTGTCGACTTTACCAGACATCGCCCTCGACAATTTAGATTTGCCGCTTTCGCAGATCGTGAAATATGGAATCCTAATCACGATCCATGGGAGGAAATGGCGCCAGGGGTCATGCCGATGATCACCATTAATGACCCACCGTTCGAAGGCACATCCTGGACTCATGTCGTCTTAGTGCTCCATGGATTTAATACAGATTCAGACTCCGCAGTCTTATTCGGGTATCTCAATGGAGAACTGGCAGGCCAATTGGAGGGAAGGAATCAAACCATGACATGGGATATAGACGAAGTGCTCGTTCAGATTGGTTTACAATTCAGAGGGCAGATAGATGATTTATCCTTTTTCAACCGTGCGCTGTCTTCGGACGAGGTATTAGAATTGCATTCTCTACCGAATGGCATCGCTTCACTATATCAATAAATGCGCTCAATCAGTCTCATTGTTCTGTCTTTACTGCTGTGGAGTTGCAACACGCAAGCACCCACTTTGGGGCCACCTTTTGATCCTGATCAAGCTTTAACGACTCTGGTGATCGAGGATGGATTTTCGGTAGAATTGTTTGCATCGGAGCCTTTGGTGCAGGATCCTGTTGCCATGGCCGTCAATGAATTGGGGCAGATGTTTGTGGTAGAAATGCCTGGATATCCACTGGATGCCAGTGGATCGGGAAGAGTAAAGCAACTCAGAGATACTGATAGTGATGGATATCCAGATACTGCGACACTTTTTGCTGAGGGATTAACACTCCCAAATGGGGTCATGCCTTGGAAGCGAGGTATCTTGGTTACGGATCCTCCTGATGTGCTGTATCTTGAAGATATCGACGGTGATGGGAAATCTGATGTGCGAGAGGTTGTACTTACTGGCTTTGCACTCAGCAATCCACAACATAATGCAAATACGCCTATCTATGGGATTGACAACTGGATTTACATTGCCAACAATGGTACCATTTCTTGGACTGAAAAATATGCAGACCCATTTGGAGACACTGGCGGAGAGATTTTCTTTCCCTCACAGCCAGAGGCAGTTCGGCTTCCTCCCAATGGATATGATCGTAACATTCGATTCCGGCCTGATACATTTGAACTTCAAATGCGTAGTGGTAATTCCCAGTTTGGACATACCTTTGACACATGGGGGAATCACTTTTTAAATGACAATAGTCATCCCCATTATTATGAGGCATTAGCTGCGCCATATCTGGAAGGTAATCTGAATGTTGCGATCAGTGAAGCGACTGGTGCTTCTCTTGGTCATGGTGAAGAGTCTCGGGTGTTTCCGATTACGATAGACCCAGAGCATCAATTGCTGACTGATCGAGGGGTTTTTACATCCGCTTGTGGGATCACATGGTATCATGGAGGTTTATTTCCTGAACCATATGATAGAGATATTACATTTACTGCGGAGCCGGTCCACAATTTAGTGTATGTCGCCAAAGTTGAGACGATCGGTAATGGATTTAAGGCATCCCGTATCAATGAGGGGCGTGAGTTTCTGGCATCAACCGACGGTTGGTTTAGGCCTGTGAATTTTAGTGTTGGACCAGATGGTGCAATGTATGTGGTTGATTATTATCGGCAGATTGTTGAGCATCCAGAATGGATGGATGATGCGATAGTTGAAGAAGGAGATTTTCATCGGGGGCGAACAATGGGGCGAATTTATCGCATTGCCCCTGATGGAGCACCACCGCCTTCATGGATGGACGCGATCGCCCCGATGGACACCAAAGAACTCGTTGATCATTTAGTGCACAAAAACGGATGGTGGAGGATGACCGCTCAGCGTTTAATTGTGTCAGAACCTGATACAGTAGCCATCGGTATTCTCAGACAGCTACTTTCGGTTGAAGAGTTTGCAGAAGGTCGTCTACACATCTTGTGGGCTCTACACGGGCTGGGTGGGCTTCGGACGGAGGATATACAAGCTAGTTTGACTGACTCACACCCAAGTATTCGAGAAAATGCAGTTCGTCTGGCAGAAATAAAAGCCAATGGATCGGATATCTTCCTTAATGACCTGTTGCTTTTGGCTGATGACCCTAGTCTTAGAGTACGCTATCAGGTGCTCAAATCGCTTGGTATGATAGACATCAGTTCTCAGGCAATTCTTCAAGCACAGGAAATGATTTTGAGGAAAGATATGGAGGATGAATGGATTCAATTCGCAGCGCTGCTATCTATGCCATCTGATCTTCTCTTCACTGTTGCAATTGGTCATCCAGATCACCCCGATTTTCTTGAAAAACTGTCATCCGTGATGGTTCGCGAGAACAAGAAATCCTCACTATTTAGCCGAATTGCTAGAAGCTATGAGACAGATCAATGGTGGCATGTTCCTGTCATTCGTGGGATGGCTTCGGCCAACGTCTCCCCATCGGCTTCTGAGTCAACTTTTTTTATGGACTGGCTGTGGCAGACTGGTGATGAGCAAATTGCAAGTGCCATTCTAAATCTGTTACCTGATGATGCATTCACGGCCAACGATGTGGAATTTGCCCTTGATCTGGTTCAGGATTCTGAGGCATCAGTTGCGCGTCGTGCTCGCGCTGCTCGTTTCTTGTCTAACTCATCAGTAGATTCCGATGTATTGCTTTCTTTATTTACTCAGGACGCTCCACTGGATGTTCAACTAGAACTAGTCAATGGTCTTCAGCGAGTTCAAGGTAGTGATGCAGCTGAGTATCTATTACAGCAATGGGAGCGCTTTACTCCGAGGCTTAGGCATGCTGCTCTTTCAGTATTCAACAATTCAGCAGGGGCACTTTTACTTGTTGAAGCGCTTGAATCTGGGATTGTAGATCCTGCAGAGTTATCTTGGAATCATCGGGTGATATTGATGCGTGATACAGAGGAACCAACTCGCAGTCGTGCCCGCGCACTGCTTCAAGTGATTGACGAGGCTAGTGCTGGATCTACAACCCAACTTGATGGAAACCCTGAATCTGGCGCATATATCTACGCGACGACATGCGCCTCGTGTCATGCTAGAGGTTTTGGACCTGATTTGGCCACTGTGCGCCATTGGTCTGAATCCATGCTCATGAGTGCTGTTACTCAGCCCTCAGAGTCTATTTCCAGCGGGTACGAGTTGTGGCAGATTTCTACGGTACAGGGAGACACCCTACAGGGGATTGTTGCGTCAGAGACGACTTCGGCGATTGCGCTTCTAAATGAGCATAATGAGCATACCATCAGTAGATCGGACATTGCAAGTGTCAAGCCATTGACAATTTCTGGCATGCCAGAGGATTTGATTCCTGATTCCCAGTCCTTGGCAGACCTGATCGCATTTTTGAAAGAGATCTAAGCGTTTGAGGTGGGCCTATGGCGATCTCCTTGTAAGCTCAAGAGACGATCCTCATTTCTTAGGTTGATCTTGGTGAAAACAGGGAGCTGTGGCTACTCTCAATGAGAGTACTGTGGTAAGAAACAACCACTGGGAAATGATGATCTTTATTCAGCTGCAGTCTTCTGGTCTGCAGCGAGGATTTGCGAAATCAGATCTCGTCTATAAGCAAAGACCTTATATAGATCTGGCCTTACGATCAATCGATTAATGATTGATCCTCCGGGAACTAAATAATGAATCGTGTCCTCAACGCGAGTTCCTCCCCGTTCAGAGGAAAATTCATGGTTATGCACCCATTTTCGGTAGGGGCCGTGAAGTTGGATGTCCGTAAACCCATGTTGAGGATTCCATTCCGTAATCTCTGTTCGCCATCGGATTGGAAATCCTCTTAAACTCAACTTGTAATCAATCAGAGCACCAACGCGCATGTCTATGGGGTTTGGTGTAAGGATTTTAAATTTCAAAAATGGAGGCGTGATTCGTTCCAGATTACGCGCATCAGAAAAAAACAAAAACGTTTCATCCAATGGGGTTGGTACCCACTGAGAAAAGGTAATGATTGAGTCGCCCTCTTCGGGTTTACGGTGATCAATCTTAAATCGCATCATTTTAGAAATAAATAATGTTCACGATGATGTGGGTTAGATTCAAGCGCTGCACACAGAGTATAAAGGTGTTGAAGGAATTTAATGCCCACATAAATGGGGGAACATCCACCTTACAGTGAATTGAAGATCCACCTGGTGATGACAACTTGATCAATTTCTGGACGAAAGATCTCACAGCCTGAAAGATATAACAGTAGGGTCGTCATTAACCTAAGGTGAATTCTTTCCCCAATCTGATGCAGAAAGATCCAGCGGGTCAGACCAAGATTCGCTTTCCTGTCGCAGAAGATAGCGTAATTCATCAAGTTGAGTGTCGTGCGACGAATCGGTGACAAGGTTCATTGTCTCATATGGATCTACATTAACATTAAATAATTGCTCAGTATGAACACCATCAACGAGGTATTGGATATATTTCCATCCATCGGATGTCCTTACACCTCGTTGTAAATCTCGATAGGCGTAAAAGACTGATTGACGTCCGGGCATCAGCGGATCTTCAATAAATGAAATTAAACTTTGCCCATCAACAGTTTGAGGGGTATCCAATCCCAAGTAATCTGCAATGGTTGGAAAAATGTCAAAAATATAAACCAATTGGTCTCTATATTCATCGGCTGGAATTTCAGGGCCTGCCATGATCAATGGAACTCGCATACTATGCTCATACAGATTCTGTTTTCCTAACAGCCCATGCCCCCCGACGGCTAAACCATTATCCCCAGCCAATATAATCAGTGTATTATCCGAGAACCCATTTGCCTCAAGCGCTTCAATAATTCGTCCTATTTGGGCATCAAGCTCACTCACCATTGCATAGTAAAGGGCGAGCTCTTCGCGAACAATGGCTTCGGTTCGGGGATGCTCTCGTAGCACTTCGTCACGAATCATCAACTCTCCATTATCAAAGGGGTGTTCTGGTAAGTAATTTGGAGGAAGTGAAACAGAATCAGGGTCATACCAACTGGCATAGGGTTCTGGTGGAGTCCTAGGATCGTGTGGAGACGTAAAGGATACATAAGCAAAAAAAGGTTGATTTAATGTGGAAGCTTCTTCCAGAAAATCAATGGCTGCATCTGCATAGAGCTCACTTGAGTAACCGTCAGCGTGATAGCTATCTGTTTTTGGGTAAGCACCAGTAGGATCAAAATCATGAAGTAATGGTGCTTCGTGTCCACCTTCACTAGGCCAATGCATGCCTCCGAGGAAGATGTTTCCTGCTGTTGAGAATGCTCTGTGAAATGACGAGCGATCATTATGCCATTTGCCTGTACCAAAAGTGATGTATCCAGCTTCCCTCAAAATCTCTGGCATCATAATATGATCAGGTGGAATACTGTCACCGGTCGTATGAAGACGAAAGAGGGGACGTCCAGTCATCAACATTGAGCGGCTCGGGGCACAAAGCGCAGCATGTTGGCCTCCCATTGTATGGGCATGTGTAAATGCCGTCCCCCGACGCACTAAGGCATCCATATGAGGAGTCCTAATTTCATCGTTTCCAAGTGCATGAATAGTATTATATCTTTGATCATCGGTGTACAAAAACAATACATTGACTGGGGGCTCTTGCGTTGGAGCACATGCAGCGATAAGTAGTACAGGAAAAATGAGTCTAAACATTGATGATAGAATTTTGTGGATAACAGATTATGCGAAAAATAGAAAGAGTTTCATTCAATCGTACAAATATAATCCATATATGATCCTATTTTTCGCATTGACGAACTGCTGTCATTTCATGATCACCGTAGCTTTTGACTGGGTTTTGGGGTGTGACCATCATCATCCAACTACATGTCTACTAACCAGTACAAAGTGATTTGATCCTCAGTTGATTGATGAGATTGTTGTCAGTGCACAACTAAACTACACAATCTGAATGAACATTCATGTTTACTCATGAACGGATCATGTTTACGAAACTATTGTAGTTTAGATTTAGCAGCTTCATCAAGGATCACGGTAAGATTTGGATGAGATTGTAAGCAACTACCTGGAACCTCTTCTGTTGGAGGTTCAGCAAAGCAGCGTTTGACCGCATCTGCTTTTTCATGCCCGCAGGCAAGGAGTAGTATTTTCCGTGCATTCATAATTGTTTTTATCCCCATTGTAACCGCTTGTGTAGGCACATCATCAATTTGATCAAAGAATCTGGCATTATCTTGAATTGTTGAGGGTGATAGACTTACAACGCGTGTAAGCGAGCTAAATGAAGAGCCTGGTTCGTTAAAGCCAATATGTCCATTTGAACCAAGTCCAAGAATCTGCAGATCAATTCCGCCCCATTGTTGAATCAACTGATCAAAGTTACTTGGATCGGAACTTGTATCTGGGAAATGAACATGTTCCTGCCTAACGTTCACATGTGCAAAGAGGTGATGTTGCATGAAGGCAGAATACGATTGCTCATGGTTTGGAGGCAGTCCAATGTATTCATCAAGATTTACAGTTGTAATTTTATTAAAGCTAATCTCACCATTGAGATATCGCTGTACGAGTAATTTATAGAGTCCTATTGGTGTGCTTCCAGTCGCAAATCCAAACACTCCAGTTGGGTTAGAGCTGATTTCATCACATACGATTTTGGCGGCATAGGAGCTCACACTTTCATAATCAGCGAAATACTTGAGGATCATTACTAAGGGATTATGTGATTGATAAATTATCTGCCGAGTATATCGGGTAGTATTGATTGGAAGAAATACTCAACCCGACTTGGGCATTAAATAGTGCAAAATAGGATATCTCTCTCAAGTCCATTTTTGGACTGTTTTTTTCGGGCTTCATTTTCAGTTGAAAATTAGCGTCATCTGTTCGATGCGTTTAGGACAATTTTAATGCTATTATTGTGATATTTTTTCTTCCGACTGATCTTAGATTTTTGTTGAGATATTTCATCATCACGTTGATGGATCCATATCAGAGGCGGTGTTCAAGTAATGTTTTTCCATCATCAATCAGGTGAGTCTTGGGCAGGGTCAGATGAGCACACAGTAACATATTCATGCACGACTGGGGTGACGTCCCGATTATGCTCCACTCCAATAAAATGGAACAGCTGTTGAAGGTATAGCATTTATGGCTGAATAGCCCATATAGATGAGCTTCACAGATCCAGTCCACCCTTCATACACCATCCTGAAGTGTGATAGAAATGATTGGCCGAGTATAGCATGATAGGGGGGCTCCACTGAGATGTACTCCTACAAGGCTACCAAGAATCGTATGCCTAAAACTTGGAATATAAACTTGCGCCGCATAAGAATGAATTTCATGAACTCCCCCGATTCCAGATAAGGGTGCCTTATCATGCATCTGCAATCCAAGACTAACTGCAAGATCCGAATCAATGCTACTTACACATGCTCCAGTATCAGTAAGTGCAGAAAATCTTTGTTGGTTTAAATTAGGAATTAAATTAAGGGAATTATATACGTGAGTACCCAAAGAATGGAACCATTCTATTTTGGCAAAGTTTAACAGACACAATAGGATAGAGGAGAATCTATCCTATTGCTTACCATAACATCAACGTAACCTTGACATCATGCCTGTTCAAAAGGCTTTTAAACCTTCTGATCAAAACTGTTCCTATCGTGGAATAGAGTACCGCCTATTACCCGGCACGCAGTGGAAAGCCCATCTCTTGTCAGGGCTTTGCGGAGCATGCAGGTTTGTATGGAATATGTTTCTTGACCAAATCAACAGGGACTATAAAGACGAACATAAGGATAATCCAGAATTGACCTGGCCGTCATTAAGTAGGAGATACACTTCTTTTCGCCCAACCATTTCTTGGTTGAATCAGTACTCGTCCAACATTGTACGAAACACCTTAAAGCATCAGGCAGAGGCGTGGCAGGCTTTCTTCAAGGGATTACGTGATCATCCTACGTTCCATAATCGGTTTCAACACAATTCATTTACGGCGACCAAAGGATTGTTTAAGATCCGAGGGAATGATGTCCATATCCAGAAGGTTGGCTGGATGAAGTTTCGTAGGAAAGGAGGTAATCCTTATCCAGACGGTGAGCCGATTGAAGTCACCGTGAAGAAAGACGGACGGTACTGGAAGATGAGCGTAATTTACAAAGTCACTAATCTACCAGAGAAGGTGGACGATGGCAAAGAGATTGGCATTGACTTGAATACCTATAACATTTCTTATTCCTCAACGGATGGTGAACAGGGCATGTTACCGCTCCCTGAATTAACGGATAAGGAGATTAAGATTCGTCGGTGGCAAAGAAAGTTAGCCCGACAGCAGAAAGGATCTGGTCGATCCAAGCGAAAGATCAACAAGTGGAAGCGAAAACAGAAGAACTGCAGAACGAATGCGGCACATCAACATAGCCGTAGATTGTCCAATAAGGCGTATACGTTGAAACGTGAAGACTTGAAGATCAAGAACATGTCCAAGTCCGCTAAGGGCACGGTTGAGAACCCTGGAACCAATGTGAGGGCGAAGGCGGGGTTGAACCGCGTCATACAGAACGCTGGATGGGGGCGGTTCAATACTTATTGCGATTACAAGTTCGGCAACGTGATTCTTGTTGATCCGAAGTATACCAGTCAACGCTGTAACCAGTGTGGTCATACAGATAAAGTCAACCGCAAGAGGCAATGCAAGTTTAAGTGTATGGCGTGTGGCCATACGGATCACGCAGATATCAATGCATCTGCGAATGTATTACAGGCCTCCGGGATTGGGGCAACTGCACGTGGAGGAGCGTTCTCGTTAGAGACTCCTATGATCCGTGAAATGGATACGCAACAGGTAGCCGTCTAATAGATGGGTACTCACGTATATAATTCCCTAAATTAAATACTTTTGAATCAAATCCAATTTGTATATCTATGATTTGGGCCTTGAATAATAAGGCTCTGGCAACCTACAGCCTCATCTGCATGTGGAAAACCACATTCCACATCACGCATATCAAACACCGAACTGAATATGCGAAGACATCCTAGTTACCATCTTCTGCCCTACTTGACGAAATAAGAAAGGGCAGACTTCCAAATTCCTGTGTCGGATGGTAGGCAGCATGATCAAAAGAGTCGGAAACACCCACGAATTTTTCATTGTGAAATGTACCCCATATGTACATGTACTGTGCTTCAAGAATATCCTGTATTTTCTCATATGCAACGATATTAGCTTCAATTGGAGCACCTGATCGAATAGATGTGTCAGATGAGTTCATTTCTTGCATGAAAGATGACGAACGAACATGATATAATGAGGCCTCAGTGACTGTTTCAGCAATTTTTAGCCAACTAAACATGAGTGACCCCCCGTGGGTATTCAATGTTCGCCCAAGATATAGCCTTTGCGATCCTATGCACCCCAGAATTAGAGTTTATTGTCAGGCACTAAATAGAAATTTTCTTTGAAATTCCTATTCTATATGAGATTTATCGCCGATCATTTCGCTTGAAGATGTGTGAATTCAAGGTAACAAACAACAGGGATTATACTGAAAACTCCCATTTTTAGTACCTCTAACGCGTAATATAGAAAATGGCCGCAAAATCTTCGCAACAAAATAACGTTTATTTTGAATCTATAAACCCATACAGAATAGGCGATTCAGCGCTGTTAGGTGCTTTTCTGGACGGGTACTAAATAAGGGGTTTAAAATCTCAAAAACCTGAAACCTTCGAAGTCGGGATGATTCTCTAAAAACCGGTTAGAATATCGGAATCGTTCGTGAGATGGTCACAAATATAGGTTTTGTTGGCTACTTCGAAAACCCCTATGAACCATTCATTGTCGTTAAAAAGCAATTAAGGCACGCCCAGAGTGTCTTCATAAAATAGAAGATAGTTAACTTGTTCCAGTGACCTGAAAAGTCATAATTAAAAACCCGATCCTGTTTTAGTTACGGCGCTTCTTGTAGAAGATTAAGCAGGTGAATTATTTTGCTTTTTAGCTGTCGACGATCAATGACCATGTCAACGAAGCCATGATCTTTCAGAAATTCAGAACTCTGAAATCCTTTGGGTAAATCTTGTCCAATGGTTTCGCGAATAACGCGAGGTCCAGCAAATCCAATCAGCGCACCAGGCTCAGCTATATTAATATCGCCCAACATTGCAAAGGAGGCCGTGACTCCACCAGTGGTTGGATTTGTTAATACTGAGATATAAGGAATGCCCTTCTCATGAAGTATGGCCAGATGGGCACTAGTTTTTGCCATCTGCATCAAGCTGAGTGCACCTTCCATCATCCTCGCACCACCACTCTGAGCAATTATGATAACTGGAATATCTTGGTTCACTCCTCTTTGAATGGTTCGGGCAATCACTTCGCCTACAACTGATCCCATAGACCCTCCAATAAATGAAAAATCCATGGATGCAATGGATACGGTATGATGATCGATTTTTCCAATAGCAGATTGAACGGCATCTGAAAGCCCCGTTTTATTACGAGCCAGATTGAGTCTCTCAGAATACTTCTTTCTATCTGAAAATTCTAATGGATCGCCTGCGATGATCTCCTTATCTTTAAGCTCGTAGGAACCATCATCCAGAAGAAGTGCAAAATATTTTGATGAACTTAATCGAAAATGATAGTTACACTTTGGGCATATCTGCATATTTGAATTCAATTCCCGAAGATGACAGATAGCGCCGCAGGCGGGGCATTTTATCCATTGGCCTGCCGACATTTCGTGGTGCCCACTCCGACTGGTAAGGATTCCTTTTTTTGTTCTTTTGAACCAACTCATAATTTTTAAGTAGTCAACAATTAAACTATTTTCTGAAAATCTGTTCTCAAGTGAGAAGAATTCCACCCAATGAAGTAGATAGATTCCCATTCTATCTGTATATTTCTGGGGTAAACCTGATTTCTTAATACTACCAAAGATTAATGAAAGTCTATCATCCAGAGCATATTCGTAATATTGTGTTAGTAGGACATCAAGGCAGTGGAAAAACATCCTTGGCAGAATCAATTTTGTATGTCGGCAAAAAAACAAGCCGTTTAGGTTCTGTTGAAGAAGGATCAACCGCCAGCGATTATCAACCCAGTGAAAAAGAGAGGCAGATGTCTATATTCTCATCTCTGTTGCATGTTGAATGGAATGAACACAAAATAAATATTATTGATACTCCAGGGTATCCAGATTTTGTAGGTGAGGTTGTTGCGGCCGTACATGTCGCAGATACATCCGTTTTTGTACTGAATGCACAAGAGGGAGTTGAAGTTGGAACGGAGCTGGCATGGAAAGCATCGGCCGACAATGAGAAAGCCGCCATGTTTGTCATTAATCAGATTGATCGCACCCAAGCAGATGTAGAGTCCCTCATAGTTCAAATTCGGGATCGATTTGGGGCTGGCGTGACGATTATACAGTTCCCAACAGATGACTCGAATGTGCTGATAGATGTTCTTGTAATGAAGCAAATCACATTTAAGCCTGGATCCCAAGATCCTCCTACCTTCGGTGATATCCCAGAAAAATATCAGCAGCGTGCAGAAGAGCTCCATAATGCTCTTGTTGAGGATATTGCGGTGAGTGATGAGGAATTGATGGAAAAATATTTGGAAACAGAGCAATTAACAGAAGACGAAATGCGTTCAGGGCTTCGTGATGCAATGCTCACGCGATCCATTTTCCCAGTTTTCTGCACAGCTGCTACTTCGAATGTAGGCATCGCCCGCCTGATGAATTTTATTAATAATGTGGCTCCATCTCCGTCAGAAAGCACCAAAATGATGTCAACCGAAGGAAGTCCTTTAGAATGTGATACTAATGGATCCCCCGTCGCATTCGTTTATCGTACGATGGCTGAGCATCATGTTGGGGACTATTCGTTTTTTCGTGTATGTAGGGGAGTGATAGAGTCGGGAATGGATCTTGAAAATGCCCAGTCCGAGGTCGTTGAGCGTTTAGGGCAGCTGTATGTTCTCTGTGGGCGGGATCGCGAAACCGTTGCCACTATGAATGCGGGTGATTTGGGAGTGCTTGTTAAATTACGTGAGACTCAGACAAATCATACGCTTCGTACCAAAGGTGACAATGTGGTCGTTGCTCCAATTCCTTTTCCTGAACCACGTTTCCGCGAAGCAATTCAAGCGAAAACAGAGGGAGAAGAAGACAAGTTGGCCCAAGGTCTGCATCAAATCACGTCAGAGGATCCTTCCCTCATTGTTCAGCACGAGCCGCACTTGAGTCAAATTACTCTGGGTGGCCAAGGGGCAATGCATTTAAAAATTGCTCAATTTAGACTGAAATCCAAGGTCAATGTGGAGGTAGACTATACCCGCCCCCGAGTTGCATATCGCGAAACCGTCACAACCGAAGCGAGGGATTCATATCGGCACAAGAAGCAGACTGGTGGTGCAGGACAATTTGCGGACATTTCAGTATTAATTGAGCCACTTGATGATGAGTTTCGTAAGCGGCCAGACATCAATGTTCGTAATGTGGCCCAATCTACAACCGCGTGGGGATCAACCATAGAGTTCATAGATGCTATAGTGGGAGGAGTCATTGATATGCGACGTTTCTTCGGTGCAATTCAGAAAGGTGTTTTGGAGGCCATGCAAAAAGGCCCTGTCGCAGGTTATCCTGTTGGAGATGTACGTTTCGTCATTTTTGATGGAGGAATGCACCCTGTTGACTCCAATGAAAATGCATTTAGAGCGGCCGCGCGCATGGTCTTTCGAGAATCATTCCGCAAAGCGCATCCAGTCATTTTAGAGCCCATTCACGATGTTGAGGTGACGGTTCCTGATCGCTATACTGGTGATGTAATGGGAGATCTCAATGGGAGGCGAGCCATGATCAAGGGAATGGAAACTGAGGGAGTGATGCAAAAAATTCTTGTTCAAGTCCCTGAGGCCGAATTGTATCAGTATTCTACTCGTGTGAGATCAATGACGCAGGGTAGGGGAATTCACAGTTCGCGATTCAGTCACTATCAGGCCATGCCCCGAAATGTACAAGATCAGGTTGTAGCCGAAGCTAGTCAGAAGTAGTTGTAAAATAAGGCGCTATGGCTAGTTCAGTGAACAGAACATGGAACGGAGATTTCATAAAACCCTCAAATTTCTTTCAGAAGCCGTAGAACCACCAGCAAAGATTCTTGATTTAGGTACTCCAAACGAACTGGTCATCGGATGATATCTGCAGGTTTCTCTGTTTCTAATACAGAGGGAGATCTGGAATCAATGGAGGCTCAACTGGGAGCGGATGCTGATGTTGTCACTGCATTAGAGATTCTGGAGCATCTGGTCTCGCCGGCCAATATTCTGCGCGCAATCAGGGCTCCGAGGCTACTTGCCACCGTTCCTCTACGGTTATGGTTTTCTTCGGCATACTGCCATCCAAGTGATCCATAGGATCGTCATTTCCACGAGTTTGAGGATTCGCAGTTTGATTGGTTATTAGAGCATTCTGGTTGGAAAATTGTCAGAGCTCAAAAGTGGACGAGTACGGCGCATGCAATGGAATCCGACCCCTACTTCGGCGCATGACTCCGCGCTATTATGCAGTTGAAGCTATTCGGTGACGCAGCGCTATTGCTTGATCAAAGGTCTTTAATCATAAGATAGAAATGAATCGCCATCATATTGACCTCTACAACCATGATATATTGAGTGTTTTCAAATGCCCTTACTAGTTTTTGACGATTCCCAAACGTGATCAAGAACATTGAAGTCAAGATCAGCCTTTCTAACTGGGGATCGTGGTAACTCTAAATTCGGGCCAACGAATTGGTTGGAAAACTGCAAAACATCATACTTAAATATTTTATGAGTATCAAGCCCATGAATTTCATCAGCAATACCACTAGCTAATTCAAGTAATCCAGTCATCCCGATACCAGATTCATAGCTTGAACTTATGATGCAACGAGTACCAGCGGTGAGTGCACTGTGAATTTTTTCAAGAGTATTCGTCATTCCTCCCGACAGAGATGGTTTCAGAATATGAATACCTGCATAGTGAGTGAATTTTGTAGAATCAGCCTCTCGCAGAGTCTCATCCAGAGCAAGTGGTATTTGACTAAATTTTACGAACTGTTTAATGTGGGTTTTATCAATCAGAGGTTCTTCAATGTAACCCAAGGGTATATTCTTAACCCCATCAAGAAAATATAAGGAGTCTCTCAAAGTCCATGATCGGTTCGCATCAATTCTAATTTCTAATCCTTGATTTGACTCCCATATCTGGTGAACGAGATCTATATCGTGATCAAGTGTTCTTTGGCCCACCTTGAGTTTAAGAGCTTTAAATCCATTGCAACGGGGTGTATCAAGCTCAATGGCGTTATTGATCATTTCGGATGTAATCAGCCAACAGCATGCGATTGAGCTTGGGTGTTTCTCTACGCGTTTTTGAGCATATAAGTTGTGCCTAGCGAGTTCATATCCAAATTGAACTGACGGAAATAACTCAATCCTTTGCAGATCAAGCGATTTGGAAGAAGATTTAATCAAATCCTCAGATAATTGAATGGCTTGTTGCAGGGCTGCATGCAGTGATTCTTCACTGAATCCTATCAATGGGCTAATCTCACCCCAACCCTCGCGCCCATCGCTACTCAAACAGATCAATAGTCCATCACGATAGTGAGTACGGGTGTTTTTCCAAGTGAGTGGACCTACCAGTGGAAGTCGATATTTATAGATATTAATTGCGTCAATCACACTCATTGATCTGCAAATGAACTTGAGAAATAAATCATTAACCCGAGAAGATTGTCGTAAGATTATATAGCCATTAGAGGTAAAAGGGTTGCCCCCAGTTTCTAATCATGAGCATAACTATCTAATCAATTGAGGCTCGGAATCACAGGCCCTATCGTACGATCAAGAAATGTTTGACAGTATACGATCTCTAAACGCATTCGGTAGTTGCACAGATATTATGGCACTGAGCATTCAGATGTGCTTAGAGTTTATTCTTAGTGCTGTGATATGCAACGATTTGATTATACCTATGGATCATTCAAAATGGTGAAGATTGCAAATCTTTGCGCAGAGAAGCCAACTGATATCTGTTGGGCATTTATTGATTGACTGATCATTTAGGCTTTGATGCGACTGTAATTATAGGGATCAATTTGTGGTTTTCTTGATACACGGGACAAATTCATTCCATAGTTGTATACAAACACAGCCCTAAGCAGACCGATGTTTGAAATCATGTCTCACACCCCAGAATTTCTTATCAGTAGCGTGGAGCAGGTTGGGTTTGTCAGTGACCCTGTGGATTCAACTCTTGATCTCTACGAGGAGATTAAAGATCTCAAAAAGAAAAAAAATGCAATATTACTTGCCCACTATTACCAAGAACCTGCCATTCAAGATGTGGCTGATTTTATCGGGGATTCTTTAGGCCTGTCCCGTCAGGCAGCGGCCACTCCTGCAGATATCATTATTTTTGCTGGAGTTCATTTCATGGCGGAGACAGCGAAAATCTTATCCCCTGAAAAAAAGGTCATTTTGCCAGATTTGAATGCTGGTTGCTCTCTGGCAGATACGTGCCCAGCCGATGAATTTCAGACATTTTGTGATAAGCATCCTGATCATTTGGTGATGTCATATATCAACTGTTCTGCAGCTGTCAAAGCCCGAAGTGACATCATATGCACATCAACCAATGCAGAGCATTTGCTACGAATGATTCCTGAATCTCAACCTGTAATTTTTGCTCCTGATCGAAATCTTGGACGCTGGCTTGAACGCAAAACTCAAAGAAAGTTGAAAATTTGGGATGGTGTATGTATTGTTCATGAGACGTTTAGTGAGCGCAAGTTACTGTCGCTTAAAGTAGAATTTCCCTCCGCAAAGGTATTAGCTCATCCAGAATGTGAAGAAGCAGTCCTTCGGCATGCTGATTATATTGGTTCCACAAGCGGGATTCGCAAATTCGCACGAGAAGACAATGGGATGTCTTTCATTATTGCTACAGAAGAAGGGATATTGCATCAAATGCGCAAGGACTCTCCAGACAAGCATTTCATTCCAGCACCTCCTGAAAGCGGTTGCAATTGTAGCCAATGCCCACATATGAGACTCAACACTCTTGAGAAATTGTACAATTGCATCTACTATGAATTACCCGAAATTTGTATGGATGAATCAGTGCGAAAGCGTGCGCTTAAACCAATTGAGCGTATGATTGAAATGAGCGAGGGCGTATCCTAATTGCGAGCCAATATATAATTTTTACTCATTTTCGCGTGGCTATCGCACAATGGACTGGTAATATCTCAAAATTGAATGATGGAGGCTTTTTATGAGATAGCCACTTTCAGCATTTCAGATTCTTTCATTTATCATCTGACGGGGATTATTCCGCGCCCTCTATCATAGATTCACATAGTTTTTAGGCCATACTTCTGATTATCTTTTGAATATTAGCCCGTGAGGCCTCTTCATTAACCTAACTACTTTGATTGAATTGTGCTCAATTAAATGATCGATTCAACCATTCCAAGTGCGCTTAGCAATAGTCATCGGAAGATTCCTAATCTGTGCATTCACTAAGCCTAGTAGAAACACAACTTCATTAGAAATATGCATGGCTTGACCATCATTCAATTCAACACTCCTCATGCGTCAGATTGTTCATGGACTGTCATTTTGGCATATTCAGAGTATAATTTTTACGTAAATCGGTCATGGCATATTCTTTGCAATAGATTGTTGTCCGAGATGAAACGTATTTCGGTGCGTTTCGGATTCATTCATTGTCACTCTTTAGCAGAGAGTGCTAACACTTTATCACTTAAACTTTATTATCTATGAATATTCAACCACTTAGTGATCGCGTGGTCGTTCAGGCGCAGGATGCAGAGGAGCAGACTGCCAGCGGCCTTTACATTCCGGACACGGCAAAGGAGAAGCCTCAGCGTGGGGTTGTCTTGGCTGTCGGGCCTGGGCGTGTGGAGAACGGGGCGAAGATTGACTTGACGGTCAAGCCGGGGGATACGGTACTTTACGGTAAGTACTCGGGGACGGAGGTGACGCTGGACAATGAGGACTACATGATCATGCGCGAGAGCGACATTTTGGGAATCATCCAATAATCAGACATTTAACTAAACCAAGTATAGACTTATGGCAAAACAAATTATTTTTGATGCAGACGCGCGCGGCGCACTCAAGCGCGGAGTTGATCAGCTCGCGAGTGCAGTCAAGGTGACACTGGGCCCCAAGGGTCGCAATGTGATCATTGAGAAGAAGTTTGGATCACCGACGGTGACCAAGGATGGTGTGACGGTCGCCAAAGAGATTGAGCTTGAAGACAAGCTTGAGAATGTTGGGGCTCAGATGGTCAAGGAGGTGGCGTCCAAGACCAATGATGTGGCGGGTGATGGAACCACGACAGCGACGGTATTGGCGCAGGCGATCATGACCGCGGGTTTGAAGAATGTGACCGCAGGTGCGAACCCGATGGATCTCAAGCGTGGGATTGACAAGGCGGTGGAGCAGGTTGTGTCCAATCTACGGTCACAGAGTCGTGACATAGAGGGTCGCAGTGAGATTGCGCAAGTCGGTGCCATCAGCGCGAACAACGATGAAGCGATTGGAACCTTCATTGCAGATGCGTTTGACAAAGTTGGTAAAGACGGTGTGATTACCGTTGAGGAGGCCCGAGGTACGGAAACAACGCTGGATGTCGTGGAGGGGATGCAGTTTGATCGTGGCTACTTGTCGCCGTACTTTGTGACCAATCCAGATGACATGGAAACCGTCCTTGAGGATGCGCATCTGCTGATCTTTGACAAGAAGATTTCAGCGATGAAAGATTTGCTTCCGATTTTGGAGAAGATCGCCCAGACGAGTTCACCGCTACTGGTGATTGCCGAGGATGTAGAAGGCGAGGCGCTTGCAACGATGGTCGTCAACAAGTTACGTGGAACGTTACGCGTGGCTGCGGTCAAGGCGCCTGGGTTTGGGGATCGTAGAAAGGCGATGTTGGAAGATATTGCAATTCTGACAGGTGGAACGGTGATCAGCGAAGAGAAGGGGTATCGTTTGGAGAATGCGACCTTGGATTATCTTGGCAAGGCCAAGCGGATTGTCATAGACAAAGACGCGACGGTGATTGTAGACGGTTCTGGCAGTGGGGATCAGATCAAGGCGCGGATCAATCAGATCAAGCAGCAGATTGAGACGACGACCAGTGATTATGATCGTGAGAAGTTGCAGGAGCGTCTGGCGAAGTTAAGTGGTGGAGTCGCTGTGTTAAAGATTGGCGCGGCGACCGAGCCTGAGATGAAGGAGAAGAAAGCGCGGTTTGAGGATGCGCTCAATGCAACGCGTGCAGCGATGGAAGAGGGCATTGTTCCTGGTGGAGGCATTGCACTGATTAGATCCATCAGTGCCTTAGATGGTGCAGACACCGACAATGAGGATCAAGCGATTGGGGTCAACATTGTTCGCCGAGCCTTGGAAGAGCCACTGCGTCAGATTACCGCCAATGCGGGGGTTGAGGGATCTATCGTGGCGCAGAAGGTCAAAGATGGGTCGGGTGATTTTGGTTATAATGCACGGACGGAAGAGTACGAGGCACTGGTCAGTGCAGGGGTGATTGATCCAACCAAAGTGGTGCGTGCAGCATTGGAGAATGCGTCTTCGGTCAGTGGACTACTGTTGACCACTGAAGCCGTGGTGGCCGATCGTCCAGAGAAGGCCGCTGCGGAGGTACCTGCAGATCCGAGCGGCGGCATGGGAGGTATGGGCGGAGGAATGGGCTTCTAAACAGTCCTTTTACAAATATTTTCAACGGGGGAAAGTCATCTGGCTTTCCCCCGTTTTTTATTTATGCACACATCAAGTGACTGGGGAAATTGTCTAGCGACAAAACTTTTTAAGGCCGACGGCAAAATTTTTCTTCGTGTAAATCGGAAAAATTCCGTCGCCTAAAAAATAGATAATCAATTAATATTCTTCCGCTATAAGATGGGGAAGCAGTGGTCGTCAATGGTGGGTGATAATGATGGCGCAATTTATGAGCATCTAAATAACCTCGTATTACAGATGCGGTAAGCTTCCATCTACCAGAAAAAAACCATGCACATGCAATACAATGATCCATAATGATACGTTGAAAAAAGACTCTCCGAAAATGACCTACTGACAGATTCTTATATAACATTAAGATGCTATTGCGAATATTGTAATACAACTTGAGGCTACTATTTCTGGGAAGAGTTGCTCCACCAATATGATAGACTTTACTGCAAGGAACCACTGCAATATCATACCCTGCCCGCCTGAGTCTCCAACACAGGTCAATCTCTTCCATATGGAGTCCAAAATGCTCATCAAGTAATCCAACATCTCTTAGTGCACTAGAACGAAGTAGCATTGCCGCTCCGCTGGCCCAGTCAACATGCCTTGGTTCATCATACTGTCCAGTATCTTTTTCAGTATGACTAAAGACACGCCCCCGGGCGAAAGGGTAACCCAGTTGATCAATAAATCCACCACATGCGCCTGCATATTCAAAATGATCTCTACGTTGAAATTGTAAAACCTTAGGCTGTAGTGCGCCTACTTTAGGATATTGCTCTGCATAGTCTACAAGAGAATGGAGCCAGTCATCAGAAACGGCCACATCATTGTTGAGTAGCACCACATAGTCAGTGTCAATTTCTCGGATGACTTCATTATTTGCACGGCTAAATAGCCAATTCTCTGGATGCTGTATGACCTGAATTTCTGGAAAAGTCTCTACAACCCACTCAATGGAACCATCAGTAGATTGATTATCAACAAAGATAATTTGTAGATGATCCCACCTTGTCTGAACAACAGATGCAAGACATTTTTGGATAACGGCTAACCCGTTATATGAAACAATAATCACGGCCACTCTTGGAGTAGTAGACATAGAATGCCTGACACTAAAAACCTGTGGTTGATCGTGACTCCTCAGTCATGCGCTGATTTACCTTGTTTAATACAGCGACATAGGTATCGGGATGGCGCACATAGAAATCTATTTGCTGGTCATACTCTATTCGTGAGAGTCCATGAAACGTAATAATTGAATCCAGAGAAGTGATGTGATTTCCATACCCTAGTTCAGTGCGGGCATTGATCAGATGACTATCAACAAAGATCTCAACCATTAAGCTATCAGTCAACGTATTTCCTAAGTCTTCTGATGAGGATCCACAGGCAGTCAAGAGAATGAGGGCTGTGGAAAAAAACCAGCTATATACTTTCACCTTGTTGGTCTTCAAGAGTGCGAAATGTATAAGCAATCACCTCCATTTGTCTCAAAAATTCACGTTTCGAAAAATTAGGGGCAAACACCATGCCATCAATCAGATACAATCTTTGGCTGGGTTCATCATAAAATGCATAGGCCACAAAAGGTCCCCCCATTCCAAATGGGAATTTTCGGCCATTCTCTTCGCCAACCATATGCCATAGACCTCGAAATTCAATTGCGTAACGACCTAAAAAGTTAATTTCCTGGGACGTCATTGGCCGACGGCGATCAACCTCAATCCAACCACCAGCAGTTCCACCAATATAGCGCTGGGTAAGAGCATCACGTGCACGAATCATCCATTCGGAATTCAGTTTTCTAGGATCACCTTCCTCTTCGTAATAAACAAACATGCTTCGCCATGTATCTGTGAGTGTACGGCGAAGCCACACAAATTGTGTGGTATCAATTGCAATAAAATAATCATGCTGTCCATTAACGGCAAAGCCATGTCGCTTCATCAGGGTTTGCTCTAGATCATGTTGTCGACCAATATCAAACATATCACGATGAAGGCGTTGTCTTGATATCTCGTTATAATGGTATCTAATTTGATCAGAGTACTTTTCTATGGATGCAACAAGATCGTTAGATGATGCACCAGCTAGATAATACACGAGCTGATTTCTACGCCATTGATTTGTCCTGGCAACAAGAGCTGGCGTGCCAGTTTCAATCATTTGCCTCACGGAATCATTACTGAAGATCGCATTGATGTATTGCGCTTCTGGGGAGATTGGGCTTGATGTAGAGTCGACAATTAACCCAACAAATAGTAGATTTTTCCGTTCTTTTGCCATGTCAAAGGTGGTATTAGTGGTCAAACCAAGGGCGACTAAGTCAAATTCAGGTTCTACGGCGGGGAGTGTTTCTATGGCACTACCGATATGTACATTCAAAGCCTCACCGACTGCGCCATTCCATAGCGTTGAATCAATGATTACAGTGATTTGTCCTTCTAGTCCAGTCGCATCGGGGCGAAAGTCTCCCCCAAAGAGTGCATCATCACCGCACCCAGTGCATCCTATGGACAGGATAGTCAAGATTAAGAATCGGCTCATGCTTCAATATTGTCTGATTGTTTTAAGGAGCGCACAAATTGTGTTAAAGATGCCCCGCGGTCATGCAATGGAATCTCTTGAGAATTCCACAATCGCTCAATCTCTTTGATGACGGCCGAGCCAACGATGAAACCATCGGTATGTTGGGAGAGCCGTTGCGCATCTTTTGATGACTGGATACCAAACCCGACCATTAAGTGATTATGTGTGATCACTTGGCGTGCATGTTTTAGGTATGAGTTAATTGCGCTTTGCTGTCCATCTATTCCTGAACCAGTCAGGCCAGTAATTGAAACGCAATACACAAACCCATCAGAAATCAGATCAATTTCCTTCATGCGTTCAGTTGAGGTATTTGGTGCAACAAGGAATACGAGATTGAGATCATGTATTTGTGCATGCTCTCTAAGAAGAGATGCTTCTTGAGGGGGTAAGTCAGGAATAATTAATCCGTCTACTCCACAGGATGCTGCATGCTCACAGAATGTTGCTACTCCATAGCGCAGAATCGGATTGATGTACCCCATCAGCAATAGAGGAGTGTCACTATGTTGTCTGAATTCAGTCACCGCTTTAAAAGTAGTGTTCATGGTTGCTCCCGATCGTAATGCGGTTGCACTTGAGTGTTGAATGGGGATCCCCTCTGCGAGGGGGTCACTATGGGGCATTCCTAATTCAATAAAATCAGCCCCACCCAGATCAATCGCATTCAGTAGTAGAGTGGTGTCACCAGGGGTTGGAAACCCACTAGTAAGGAAGATTCCCATTGCTTTTTCACCACTCTGTTTCAGGGAATCTAGTTGAGTAGAGAGTCTGGATCTCATGTGCGGTCCATTATAGTTTGCATGTCTTTATCGCCCCGCCCAGAGCAGTTAATCACAATCACGGAATCGGATTCAACTTCGTCAACGATTGTTTCCAGAGCTGCAATGGCATGTGCTGTTTCAAGCGCAGGAATAATCCCCTCTGTTTTAGAAAGAAGAGAAACGCCCCTGAGAGCAGCTTCATCTGTCTCAGATAAATATCGAACACGTCCAAGATCCTTGAGCCATGCATGTTCAGGTCCAACGCCTGGATAATCTAAGCCAGCTGAGACTGAATGGGCGAGAGAAATTTGGCCGTCATCATCTTGTAGAAGGTAGCTCATTGCGCCATGAAGAACCCCCACATCTCCCTGAGTAAGCGTTGCAGCATGGCGAGCGTGAAGCCCCTCACCTGCGGCCTCTACGCCATACATTATCACATCAGGCTCATCAAGATATGGATAAAATAATCCAATAGCATTTGATCCACCTCCAACACAGGCAACAAGAACATTTGGAGTGTCCTTACTGGTAGTGTGCTTGAGTTGCTCCTGAACTTCTTCACCAATAATGTTATGAAATGTTCTGACCATCAGAGGATATGGATGAGGGCCAACAACTGAACCAATAATATAGAATGTATCAGTTGGGTTTGAGACCCAGTCACGGATTGCTTCATTAGTTGCGTCTTTGAGAGTTTGGCTCCCACTCGTTGCCGCACGGACCTCGGCCCCCAAGAGCTGCATGCGTGCCACATTTAAAGATTGTCGGGCCATATCCTCAGCCCCCATATAAACAATGCACTGGAGTCCAAATCGGGCAGCAACGGTTGCTGTAGCAACTCCATGTTGCCCAGCACCAGTTTCAGCAATAATCCGTGTTTTCCCCATTCGGCGGGCAAGTAAGATCTGCCCAATGGTATTATTGATTTTGTGTGCACCTGTATGGCAGAGATCCTCGCGCTTGAGGAAAATATGTACGTTCCCCAATTGATGGCTCAACCTTTCTGCATAAGTCAAGGGTGTCGGTCGCCCGACATACGTATGAAGTAGAGTTCGATAGTGATCTTGGAATGACTCATCAGCCCAGGATTGTTCAAATGCTTCATTAACGGCGTTTAATTCGGGGATCAGGATCTCTGGAACGAAGGCACCCCCATAGGGGCCAAAGCGCCCATTCTGATCGGGTGAGTCATAACTCATTGCTCAATGGATTCGCAGAATTTAGTGACTAAATCAAAGTTTTTAGTCCCAGTGTACTCTTCAAGTCCACTAGATACATCAACGCCCCACGGCGATGCAGTCTGGATAGCTTCTTGAACATTGTCTGGGTTCAGACCTCCTGCCAAAATAATACGAAAATCTCTTGATAGAGATTTTGCAATGCTCCAATCAAAAGAAATCCCAGTGCCGCCCGATAGCTCAGGGTGCCATGTATCCAATAGGAACGCCGCTACGCAGGATTCATATTCGGATAGCATTCTAAAGAGTTTTCTCGGGCTTGTTTTAGAATCAATAGAAAATGACTTGATCACAGGAAGAATCATACGTCTACAATATGACGGGGACTCATCTCCGTGCAGTTGCACAAGATCAAAGCCTGCAATTGCGCTCTCTTGGTTAATTTTTTCGGCATCAACATTCACAAAAACACCGACGGTCTTTATACCATGAATCCACTCAATGATTTCTTTTGCTTGATGAGCAGAGATGTATCGAGGGCTGTCGGGATGCTGAATAAAGCCCAAATAATCCGCACCGCTTCCTGCACAAAATCTCGCATCAGCTAATGAGGTAATTCCACAAATTTTTATTCTACAGGACATGATACAGGATTGATGCACTTCAATTCCATGACATATTCTTCGGGTCAAACGATTTGAAAATATGACGGATGATCATCTTCACGGCTTCTGCATGATTCAAAAAGCGTTGACGATCATTTCAGTTTTCTGACGAAGTTCTTGCAAGGCTATACCAGGGTCTTCAGCACGCATAAACGATTCACCAATGAGTACGGCATCAATTCTATTTTGATACAAATAGGCCAGATCATGTGGATGTGCGAGTCCACTCTCAGAGACTTGAATGACATCATGATCAAGTAATTCAAATATATTTAAGGTGTGATTAAGATCCACTTCAAATGTTTGCAAATTTCGGTTATTGACACCAAGAATTTCAATCTGGTCAAAATCAAGTTTATCAAGTTCATTTTCAGCGTATACTTCCACGAGGCAGTCAAGATTTAATTCTGTAGCCAGACAGTGGAGTTCACTAAGTTGGGTCTTATCTAAAATGGTTGCAATCAGTAGAATTGCGTCAGCGCCATGTGCTCGTGCTTCATAGACCTGATAAGGATCAATAATAAAATCTTTCCTCAGTACAGGTAGATGGGTATAGGAAGTGGCGGCATCAAGATCTGAAAGCGATCCCTCAAAGTGATTTGTTTCGGTTAAGACACTCAGTGCATTCGCGCCATGTAGAGAATAGTTTTCAGCGAGCGCCGAAGGATCAAACTCTGGTCTCAGGAGCCCCTTGGAAGGGGAGCGTCGCTTAATTTCAGCGATGATAGCAATGGTAGATGTTCTAAGAGAGGCCCCAAAATCCTTAGTTGGTAGATGCGGATCAATGGAAGCTTTGAGATCGCGCATCGGGGTACGGTGCTTTCGGCGACTCAGTGCAGACTTAACGTCTGTTACGATGCGGTCAAGGATCGTCATGAATTGCTCAGCGAGCGTAGATGTTTAAGACAATCAAAAGCCGCTCCAGAATCTATGCTTTTTTGCGATGCCTCAATACTTTCATCTAAAGATGAATAAAGCCCAGAAACGAATAGACCTAATGCGCTGTTGAGGATCACTACATCTCTACAAGGGCCTTGATCGCCATTTAAAATTGAGAGAATGATGGAAGCATTCATTTTTGCATCCCCTCCCGAGATAGATGATAATTGAGATGATTTAAGACCGTAATCAGTGGGTTCTATGCGATAAGTTGTCGGAGATGGATCAGATGAACGGTGTTCAATGACTGTTGTTGGGGCAGCAATGGATGCCTCATCAAGTCCATCATCTGAATGGACGGTCAGAATATGTGTTGCACCGAGGCTGTTCATGATTGCACAAATGATTTTTGCTGTTTCCAAATCAAAGGCCCCAATTACCTGTCTATTGACCCCCGCTGGATTGCACAGAGGGCCAAGAATATTAAAACATGTTCGAACACTCAATGCGGTTCGAACTGGCATCACATACTTCATGGCAGGGTGATAGTGGGGAGCAAAAATAAAACCGATGCCCACATTTTTAATACATGAAGCCACGGCTTCTGCATCAAGATCTACATTTACACCCAGTGCTTCAAGGACATCGGCACTACCTGATTTAGAAGACACGCTTCTGTTTCCATGTTTGGCAACAGGTACACCTGCACCAGCACACACTAATGCCGCTGCAGTTGAGATATTGAATGTATTGCGCCCATCTCCTCCTGTTCCACATACATCAATGGCATGTGGGTTGTTACAGTCAACTGGAATAAAATATTTTCGCATGACTTTGGCAAAGCTCGTAAGTTCCTCAACAGTCTCGCCTCTAGCCCTCATCGCCATCAGAATGCCGGCAATTTCAACAGGCTCTGCGTTTCCCTGCATCATCTGATGCATCACATCAGCCGCCTGATCGGCTGAAAGAAAATCTCCCTGCGTAAGGATCTTCAGATATTTAGTCATCACCTAATTTGAGACTTTCAAGCCAATTTGATAGAAGTTTTGCGCCTTCACTGGTCATGATACTCTCTGGGTGAAATTGGACGCCTTCAATAGGAAACGATGCATGGCGGACTCCCATGATCACGCCATCCTGTGTTGTTGCGGTGACGCGTAGACAATCGGGAATGGATTCAGGATCTAAGACCAGCGAATGATAGCGGGTCGCTTCAAATAAATCTGGAATACCATGAAACAATTCACTTGCGTGATGTTGAATCATGCTTGTTTTGCCATGCATAAGGCTTGGGGCATAGGTTACCGTTGCCCCAAAGACTTCGCCGATCACTTGATGTCCAAGGCAAATTCCAAGGATCGGTATCTTCATCCCAAGATAAGTGACAACCTCACTGCAGATTCCCGCATCTGCGGGGCGCCCCGGTCCAGGAGAGATTACTATTCCATCAGGGTTCATGTCGTACACTTCATCTGGTGTCAACGCATCATTGCGCTCAACACGTATTTTGCCTGTTGTACAACCGATGAGCTGCACCAAATTGTAGGTAAACGAATCGTAGTTATCAATGACTAAAATCACTGCGAATAAGTCGTAATTAACCCTGTGAGTTCTCGCACCTTACTCATACAAATTTCCGCCCGCTTCTGTGCATTTTTACCTCCTTGTCTCAGAACATCTAGGACGTAGTCTGGATTCTTGAGTAGTTCTCTTCTTTTTTCACGCGCCTCACCAAAAAAATTAGTAATTAGTTTGGTTAACTCTGCTTTTGCATGTCCATAGCCATACCCGCCTCGCTGGTAGGCTTCTCGGATTTCAGATTGGAGGTCTTCGGTTGCAAACAGTCGAATCAGAGCGAAGACATTGTCTTGGTCGGGATTTTTAGGATCTTCAAGTGGGGTAGAGTCGGTGACGATTCGCTTGATACGGCGGCTGAGCTCTTTACCTTCATCAAAAATTCCAATCGTATTGCTGTAACTCTTTGACATTTTTCGTCCATCAACGCCAGGCACAATGTCGACATTTTTCATGATATGGGCTTCTGGGAGTGGAAATAGTGGGTCATCTGGAGACCATGTATGATTAAATCGCTGAGCCGTGTCTCGGGCAATTTCAATATGTTGTTTTTGGTCGGCACCAACTGGAACGACCGTTCCGCCATAAATGAGGATGTCAGATGCCTGGAGGATAGGGTAATTAAACAATCCACAATTTGCAGATAATCCCTGAGCAACCTTGTCTTTATAGGAGGTGGCTTTTTCCAACTGTGATACGGGTGTGAGGCAGAAAAAAATCCATGTTAACTCATTCAACTGAGGTACATCACTTTGAACAAAAAGATTCCCCTTGGAGGGATCAAACCCCAAAGCGAGATACGTAATGGCCGCTTCAATGGTATGCGCTTTTAGAGCATCGGGATCACGCAATGAAGTCATCGCGTGGTAATTCACAATAAAGTAATAGGATGGATGTTGATGTTGAAGTGAAATATGCTGTCTTAAAGCTCCAAAATAGTTTCCGATGTGCAACGCACCAGAGGATTGAATTCCAGAGACAACAACGGTCTCACTCGGTGTAAAAGGGTACTCGCTCATTAAATTTTTTAAGAAAATACTGTCTCAATCCGCGCACACTTGTGGAGAAACGAAAGCCTTTCATCGCAATTCTGTCTAAGACGAGTAAGGACGGCTTCAGAACGGATTTGATGTTGAATCGGTCGCTCTGCATCCAATAAAGCACGAAATCCGCCCTCAATATCTCGTAATTCTACAAACGGAGTTCCCGTTGTAAGCTGAAATGATTCGGACTTGAGTGATATCCCGTTAAAAGCAGTTTCACCACAGCTAAAGACAACCTCTTTGAGTTTACCTATGTCTAGTCTGATGGTCTTTAATATCGCCTGTAATTGACGTTGTAGATCCTCTGAACTCACAAAATCTATCAGGTTGGAATAATAGTGTTTGAGCATGACATGCTCTTCAATGATTGCATTGAGTCTATGTGCAGTTTCGCTACGACTCAACGTCTTTCCCGCCCATCCCTTTTTTAAGACGGCTGATTTTATATCCTTAATCGTCATGCGCGTTTAGTAATGTTATGGTGGTGAAATTTAATTGAACCTACAAAGATAATCATGTCCATGAAATGTTGACATTCAGTTACAGTAGCCCCTCTGCAGCTGTAAGTAACGCCTGCCTTAAAGCACGAGCTTTATTTTTTGTCTCTTCGTATTCAAGTGCAGGTATACTATCGGCAACGATGCCAGCGCCGGCTTGAATAAAGATCTGGTTATTTTGAACAACCATTGTACGAATGGCAATGCACATATCCATGTTCCCAGAAAAGCCTATATATCCCACGGAGCCAGCGTAAATTCCCCGGCGAGTGGGTTCGAGTTCATCAATAATTTCCATTGCACGAACTTTTGGAGCTCCGCTGACGGTCCCTGCTGGAAAGCAGGCCTTCAGAACATCTATGGCTGTGATATCATCGTGCAGTTCACCAGAGATAGCACTGACAATATGCATGACATGTGAATATCGCTCAATATAGGCATAGCGATCAACCGTCACACTGCCGAGTTTACATACTCGTCCAAGGTCATTACGTCCGAGATCTACAAGCATTAGGTGCTCTGCACGTTCTTTTGAATCTGTAAGCAAGTTCTCTGCAAGCATCTGGTCTTCTTCCATGGTTTTTCCACGAGGGCGAGTTCCTGCAATAGGAAGCAACTCTGCGCGTTTATCTTCAATTCGAACTAGAACTTCTGGTGAACTACCAATCAACGAGACTTCTTCCAGATCAAGATAAAATAGATATGGAGATGGATTGATTTGTCTAAGAGCACGGTAGAGGTTGAATGGGTCTCCCCTAAAAGGTAGCGAAAAGCGCTGAGAAAGAACGACTTGAAATATATCTCCCTCGTAAATTAATTGTTTCGCTTGATTTACAATCGCTTCAAATTCTTCACGCTGAAAATTTGAGATTAGATTTTCAGATCCGAGGATGACGGACTCAGGACTTGTAAATGGTGAGCGAAGGTTACGCTCTAAATCATTGAGGCGTTCAAGCGCCTGGTCATATGACTCATCAAGATTTGAATGAGGTGTGACAAATATATTTGCAATCAGTACAATCTGGTGCTTTAAGCGATCAAATGCAGCAAGGGTATCATAGAACCCCCAGATTGCATCTGGCAGATGGTGATCGTCAGTGGGAGGATTTGGCAAGTGCTCAATGAGGCGTACACTATCGTATCCAACATAGCCAACTGCGCCGCAGAGCAAACGTGGTAATCCAGGTAACTTCACTTCCATGAACTCATTCATGTAGCGTTTAATGACCTCAAACACATCAGATTCGGGAGCCACAGATATTTTTTCGGTGCGGGTATCTTCAATGGTGACTTCATCGTTTACAGAGCGTACAATGCAATATGGATCAGATCCTAAAAACGAATAGCGTGCTATGTTTTCACCTCCTTCAATGCTTTCCAAAAGAAATGCACGGCGGCTATGCTGTCGTAGTGCAAGAAGCGCACTGACGGGAGTGAGCAAATCTGCACTTAAACGGCGTGTAATCGGAACAATCAAGCGAAGTATGCTCTTAGCTCTCTCTGAGGAAACAGTTGAATGAAATTCATCTCGTGTCATGATCACTTATACGCATAAGTCAGCAATTCAATGCAAAGCTATTTTTTATGTGCGAGTTTTTGCATTACGTATTGAATTCCCAAATAGAATTCATAAATTTACCTGAACCATTCTATAACAAATGGCTAATTTACAGTATCGCAAAACTATAGACCGGATTATCTATGTCCTCGCGCTCGCTGGGGTTGGGTTGACGCTTCATATCGCGCTCTGGTACGGGGACAATGGCAGTGGTTCTGATGATCCTCTGTGTGCGGTTGGCTCGAATTGCTTAGGCGTCATTTCTAATGATCCGGCTCCTTTAGGACTCCCAAGTGCTTGGTGGGGGTTGCTGTTTTACATGGTGATCGCCATTGGGGGAGTGATGATTGCAAGAGACTTCGGGGGCTTGCAACGCCTAGTGATCAAGGCACGCGCTGTGATTGTGGTGTTAGGTTGGAGTTACTCCCTCTTTTTGACGTTACTACAAGCCTTTGCTATTGAAGGGTGGTGCCTGTTATGTCTGTACTCATTCGCGATTGTAACCTTGATTACGGCGATTACATTCTTCGGGTTGCTGAAATCATCGCCTCATAGAACATTTCAATCAAACCTGCGAACTGAAAATATTTTTCATGGATCCACAGTAGCCGCACTACTGGTTGTACTTCTACTTGATTACTCACTTGTGCCTGATCATCAAGATGATAAGGAAAATACTCATTTACAGTCGAATGTAAATCCTGCTTTATGTTCGTATGATGCAGGCTCACCTGTCTACGATAATTTAGACCAAATCGTCATGGACTTTGACCCGATCATTGGGGTGCCTGATGCACCAATACTGGTGATGGAATTCCTTGATCCTAATTGCAATCACTGTAAGAATGTCCATCCAACGATCAAGGCATTGGTTGAAGAATTTCCTGATTCGGTTAAAGTGGTCATTAAGCCTGTTCCTATCGTTGGTGGACCGACTTATTCACTTGATGAAATTGCAGCTCTTTATTATGCTAATGATCACGGAGTATTTGAAGAAATGTTAGACTTGGTTTTTGAGTATCAGTCTCCAACCACTGGTTTGTCCGTGGATCGTCTGGCTGAATTTTTAGGAGATCTTGGTTTAGATCAATCTGATTTTCGTCGCGCGGTGGCTCAGCGTGACTATGCCAATTACACGGCACAGTCACGTAAATTTTTTAATGGAATGGGGTTAACGGGAGTCCCTTCCATCATCATTAACGGTCAACGAATTAGTAGTGCGAGTCGTAGTTTAGGTTGCATGAAGATGTTCGTTGAAGAAGCAATCTTAGAATGATAGTATTATGGTAAAGAAAAAACTTGAACGCCTGTGTATTGACACGATCCGTATGTTAGCTGTTGATGCAGTAGAGTGTGCAAGGAGCGGTCACCCTGGTATGCCCATGGGAGCAGCACCAATGGCCTATGTTCTATGGACTGAGTTCCTGCGTCATAATCCTAAAGATCCACAATGGTTTAATCGCGATCGATTTGTTCTATCTGCGGGTCATGGATCCATGCTCCTCTACGCGTTATTACATTTGACTGGTTATGATTTACCACTTGATGAAATCAAGAAATTTCGTCAGTGGGGTAGTAAAACGCCTGGCCACCCTGAATATGGTTCAACCCCTGGAGTTGAAACAACAACGGGACCGCTTGGACAGGGGTTTGGCAATGGGGTTGGAATGGCGATCGCGGAGGCGCATTTTGCCGCTTGCTTCAATCAAGATGGCCTGCCTCTTATCAATCATCACACCTATGGAATTATCTCAGATGGCGACCTCATGGAAGGAATTTCACATGAGGCGGCTTCATTGGCGGGGCATCTCGGTTTGGGGAAACTCATTTATTTGTGGGATGATAATCAGATTACGATTGATGGCGCCTTGAATCTGTCTTCAACGGAGCATATTCATAACAGATTTACGGCTTATCAATGGCAGGTCATTCCTCATGTTGATGGGACAGATCTGCAAGCCATTCGCGAGGCGCTTCAACAAGCGAGGGATTGTACTGATCGCCCTTCATTGATTTGTGTTCGCACAACGATTGGGCATGGCAGCCCCAATAAGGCTGGGACTGCTGCCTCTCATGGTGCGCCTCTTGGACCTGAGGAGGTCTCTCTTACAAAGCAAGTTCAAGGTTGGAGTACCGATGCTCAGTTTTTTATTCCTCCCGAAGTGGCCACCGCGATGGATTGTACAGCGAGCGGAGCAGAATATCAGGAAGAATGGCAATTATTGAGGTCTAATTATCAACGATCATATCCTACCGAGTTTGCGAAGTTGAAGGGGATTCGTCATCGCACGCTCCCTGATGGGTGGATCCAGACACTTTCAGATCTTGAACTAGACAGTGACATGGCAACCAGAGGCGCTAGTGGTATTGCATTGAACTCACTCCTCAAGTCCGTTCCAGGATTGATTGGGGGATCAGCTGACCTCACGGGATCAAATAAAACGAAAGGGTCGCAGCAAAAGATTTTATCAAAGAATGATTTCTCGGGGACATATATTTATTACGGAGTGCGTGAGCACGCAATGGCAGCCATTAGCAATGGTCTAGCATTATATGGGGGGCTTCGTCCTTATTGCGCTACATTTTTGGTGTTCAGTGATTACTTGCGCCCATCTATGCGCCTCAGTGCATTGATGAAGCTCCCCGTAATCTATATATTCACGCATGATTCGATTGGCACTGGAGAGGATGGACCGACACATCAGGGTGTTGAGCAGGTCATGTCACTGAGGGCCATTCCAAATCTGGTCGTTTTCCGGCCTGCTGATGCCAATGAAACGCGATATGCGTGGAGAGAGGCCATTCTCCGTCAGGATGGCCCAACGGCTTTGATTTTGACTCGTCAGTCTGTTCCACCATTGACGGGCTCCGTTGATAAAGTTGCTCTTGGGGGATACATTGTATCTGGCGCGAGTGTGGCTATTCCAGAAGTCATTTTGATTGGAACCGGGAGTGAATTACAGTATTGTGTTGGCGCTGCATTGATATTAGGGTCAGAGGGAATTTCTACTCGTGTAGTGAGTCTTCCGTCATGGGAATTATTTGCTACGCAGTCTCAGCAATACATAGAAAATGTTATCCCAATGTCTTCCCCCGTTCGTGTTGCAGTTGAAGCCGCTGTATCATTAGGATGGGAACGATACGCTAACTACACAGTGTGTATTGATCGATTTGGAGCATCGGCTCCTGGCAAAGTGCTTTTTGAGCAGTTTGGATTTACGACTGAGCATGTTGCAAACATCGCCAGAGACGCGATCAGTAGAGTATAATTATGCGCTTGGCGGTCGTCATATGTGTGTCTATATTTATCGCTCATAACAGTTTAGCTCAGCAGTTTGCGGGAGAAGAAGTATGGAAAGATCTCTTTGAACATCAAGGGGTTCGATTTTTATATATCTTTTATCCCAAAGCGGATGCGCTCAATGATGGGGTTGTGATGATGTTACAGAACCAGAATAATTATCATGTTCAGTATACGTTCACGATATTATTTGAATCCATTGAGGGAATGACATCGGCGCATGTCACGGGCTTTATGGAGCCAAGGGAGATGAAGACTGGAGATTCTGATGGATTATTCTGGATCCCTTTTGATGATGAGCGTGCGCTCGGTGCAATTCGGATTAGAGATTACAAAGTTATCCAAACGGACCGCATCCCAGATTCTGTCGGTTTGCATATAGGGAGTCAGAATTGAACACAATCTCATTATGTGAAAATCAGTCTACAACGATGGATATCCATTCCGTTACACAATCTTCAGCATCCGATAGGGAACTCGCCAAATGGCTTTTCGGCTCATCACTCTGGCAGTTTTTGGGTTTTTGCGTAAAACAGATCCCTCGTGACATTGCCCATTTTTATCAACAAATGTCACGGTATCTCCTACCTTGATCGTTTCTTTGACACTCTCACTAACTCCTGATATTTCGGGCGATGCAGGGGCACAAGATCTTGGGCGTGCACCGATCTGAGATGCGATCGATTTCCATTTGGGGCCATGGCCTGCTTCCCATCCTGCCAGAGCGTGTGCAATTTCGTGTAGAATCACATCTGTTGCCTGTTCAGGTGATTTATTTAATGCCATAAATCGGCTGAGAACGATTCTCTTTTTGTGGTATTTACAGGCACCAAGTTGTCTGATTGAATCGTTAAACTCTATTTGCCAATCTTTAAGTCCATGGTGATTCATGAGTTGTCGAGCTTCCTTGTCAACTTCCAAAATTCTCGTAATTCGTGGAGCGCGTTTATCGGTGACTGCATGAGATATGTGCTCCAGAATTTGATAGGGGACATTCCAGGCTGAATCACCGCAGTCAACGACAGCATTCTTGGGATTAAGTTTTACGATCAGGCCAACTTTCATACCGATTGATTCACTTTGAAATACGACTTCATCATTGACATCAAATAGGACTTTTTTGTGTTTTGCAGTCATAATATTCCAGACATTTTTCTCAAGGATTTCAATAAGAATCCGGGATATGATTCAACTCGCGCGCCTGAGACAGGGCGATTGGTTCAATATGTGGTGGACGCATCTTCGTTATACTTTTTCTTTGAATGTGAGGAGCTTGTCTCGGTAGTATTCGTATTGTTGACGGCGGGCATCAATTTCTGCGGGTAAGCCTACGGATAGGTCGTTAATCAGCGCCTCAAACTTGTCAAGGATAGAGACGATCTCGCGTTGTATTGCAAGTGGAGGAATGGGGATGAAAATCTTCATAAATCTATTTTTTGAAATATTAAATCGAGTCACTCCATTTGCACATTTAATGATCTGCTTTCTTATATGGTTACTCCTGAACAGATATTTCAAGAATCCAGATTCAAACAGATCTTTGTCATCAAACCGAAAACCGAAGCAGAAACTATTGAGAAAGATGGGATCAGCAGGATGACTACATACTTCTGACGACATCCCAACTTCATTTGGTGTTTCTGAGGAGCCCGTAAACAGCACATCTCCGAGCTCAATCCGATTTTGCTTTTCTTTTTCAGTCACTTTCACAAACTCATTTTCGGTCGTGTTAACTGAGATATTATTTGCTATGTTACGGTATGTAATATAGCGTGCATTACCATCTGTAAAATCACTTTTATTCTTTCCAGTGAGCCCACCATATGTTGATCCGAGATCTTTTAGCGCCTTAAATTCAACCTTGTCTGTTGAATGAAGCCCTAAGGAACGGTGGATGGCTGAAGGTGCTCCTGAGAAATTCAGCAGTTCATCTCGGTAATACTGATACTGTAGACGCCGCGCCTCCAATTCAGCCTCCAACTCAACCAACAACTCTGTAAACGTATCTAAGATATTTACGATCTCTTGTTGGATTTCAAGCGGAGGAATGGGGATTTTAAACTTCTTGAATTTTTTCATATCAACCGAAGGGAAACTCGCAACATTCGTATTCTTTTTGCACCATTCCCCTAATACATATCCATAGTAGAACATAAATTTCATGTCAAGATCAATAGAACGGTTCACTTTTTTTGATAAAAAAGTGAACTGTTGATTCGCCAACGAATCAACAGTGATCAATGCATGTTCTCCAATGGTTGCAGTTGTCGCCATGATGATAGAGTTCGCGGGAAAAAGAACTCCTCTCTTGACGGCTGATGGGGTAATATGTTGTATAGAGTCACTCAGAACTCTTCCGTTTTTTCGTATATCTTCCATCCGAAACCATGGAATTGTGCCATCGGTCCAATAATCAGAGTTTTTCTTTGATGGAGTATAACCGCTTTTGATATCAAAAACTTCGTGAAGCGCCTTAAATTCAACTCCATCTGGGGACAACTTCGCAACAAGTTTCTCAATGCTATTCATTGATCAAGAAGATTCCAGATCCATGACAACCGCCTCAATCTTTGTCGTAGCTCAGCTTGCCTTGCAACGATTTTCGCAATCTTTGCATTGAGATCCAAAGTATTTACTTTTTCACGAATATCCTCTTTCTCCATCTATTCCCACTAAGCCTTAATCTTCCTAAAACTATGAATTTTCAATCTTGTTTTCGCGGACTTTTATCTTTGAACTCATCCTGTTTCTGCATATTATAATCAGACCACAAACAGAAATCATCACCTAAAAAACGCAATCACATGAAAAATAAGGGAATTATATAGATGATTACGCATGAATTGTTTGGGAATTATTAAAAAAATTCGTATGTATGGATTGTTACGTCCAGGATTGGCGATGTCTACCGCACAAACTAGCGGTGTTGAATGGACGGCGAGGAGCGTTCCCGTTAGAAACTCCAAGAACCCGTCAAATGGGTAGGTGGTTTGCGTAATCATCTATATAATTCCCAAAAGTTATTTATCGACATCCCTTAATTTATAGCCGTTAGGTATTTGATTTACGATAGTGCATTTAAGATACCTTCACGTTATTGATCAAGCCATGGTGTTTACGCAATTTTTTTAATCGCTGACGAAACTTTACTAGCATATCTAATTTCGCAACGGCTCATCAATTAAATCAGATATTTCAGATTTTAAGGTTTAGATAAACTCTTTGTTAGTGGCCATGGCACAAGTTTCAACAAGGTCTTCAATCTGAACACCAGATGTTCAAGTTGGCCATATACTTTTTGTTTCAAGAAACATTGTCAGGCGCTAACTATCAAACGGCGTTGAGAGCGCAGGTTCCACGGATCAAGTGTAGTGAGTGTGGGGTAAAGACGGCGCGGGTTCCATGGGCGGGCCCGAGTTCTCGGTATACTTATGAGGAGTCGGTAATTGGGTGGATCAAAGAGGCGAGTCTATTGGCGATTTCGCGTCAGATGGGGCTTGGATGGAAAGCCATTGCAGGCATTGTTCAACGTGGGCTGGCAAGAAAAAAAGAGCAGGTCGTTGCGAACATCTGTGTCGATGAGGTGGCTTATAAGAAAGGACATAAGGACTTTACTGTCGTATCCGATGCCGACACAGCAACGGTGTCGGCATTGGGCGTGATCACAAGGTGTTGATGCGCTAGCAATTATCCACCGAGCAGTTGAACGGGATCAGGAGCATGGACATGTGGCCTGCCTATATTAGTGCAACCTTAGCTGTCTGCCAAACGCAAACAAAGAAGATCTGCTTTGATCGGTTTCATGTCGCGAAGCATCTGGGAGATTCGGTTGATAAAGTCCAGCACAAAGCGCTCCTCAAGGAAGGCAATCCGATTCTGACGATAGTTGGCTTAAAAGTCCTCATAACATGTCATTAGCGCAAAAGAGGGCCTTCCATGCCATCCGCACCAGTTCCCTCAAAGCCTGGGCCAAACGTTCAGAAAAATGTGGGACTATAAAAGCGCAACTTGGGCACTCAAGGGTTGGAATAAAACATTGAGTTGGGCCATGCGCTGCCGGCTTGAGCCAGTCAAAGATGTCGCCAGAATGATTAGAAAGCATCTCTGGGGGATCATCAATGCCATTGTTGTTGATGTCAGTAATGGCCCGGCTGAAAGCATCAATAGTCGGATCAAAACCGTCAAAATCCGTGCACATGGATTTCGTAATAAAGAACGATTTGTTGATGCAATCTACTTCCATTTGGGCGGACTTGATCTAAGCCCCAGATACGCAAAATCATGACTTTTTTCACAAAAAAAGCGGAAGCCCTAGCAGAACCACCATATCAAGTTACGATTATTGATCAATATGATTTGAAATTACGGTGATTTTAATCCTATTTCCATGAAACCATTAGATTATATATTTTGTAATAGCGTTTGCTTAGGTAGTTCTTCATTATATCATTGACCATGAGCATTGAGATAGTTAAAGGAATAACTAAAAAACCAGTTGCTTCAGGTACACTGGTTCAATGTATTTCATCTCTTTCATTGAATGGGTTCTTGTATATCGGTCATCCGACAATTCCAACCACTGAAGGCCCTTACACCATGGATGCTCTTCTTATTTCAAAAGAGATAGGCATTGTGATCATTGATCTGATTGAAGGAGAAACAGAACAAGATTATGATTTACGTCAAGATGACTCTGCGAACAAACTAGAATCTTTGCTGAGAACCACGAGTGAATTAATGAGGGGTAGGGATCTACTGATTCCAGTTCAAACGATATCATTTGGTCCTGCATTACTTTTAAGGAGAATGACCAACTGTAAGAACAATGGACACTTCATTACGAACTCTGAAAATTTACTACTAGAGCAGTTACGGCAATTGCCAAATTGGAATGATCAGAAAAGGATGTTTTTTCAAAGGCATTGTCAGTTATTCAGAATGTTTCTTTTATACGAGAAAATACGCAAAAGAGAAATGTTCAGAAGCCAGAATCAAGGGGAGATAAATTCATGCGACTGGAAAAGTCTATTGCTACGCTTGATCAACAGCAAAATAGAGCAGCAATTGAAACTGTTGAAGGCGTTCAGCGCATCCGAGGTCTCGCCGGCTCTGGGAAAACGATTGTTCTTGCCATCAAAGCCGCTTACTTCATGTCCAACACCCTGAATGGAGAATTGCTGTTACTTTCTACACTCGCTCATTAGAGGGGCATTTCCGCCAACTCATCAGGAGATTTGTTAGTGCTCAGAAGTTTGAAGATCCCGACTGGAGTAAGATCAAAATACTGCATGCATGGGGATCACCACGTCAGGGCAATGAGGGGATTTATAGCCAGTTCTGTACGGCCCATGCACTAAACTACTATGATTTTCAGTCTGCAAAAAAATTTGGAGATGAAAAGGGATTTTCTGGTGCATGTGGTGAGGCATTAAGAAGCTGTTGGGAATTCAAGCAACTGTACGATGTGATCTTGGTTGATGAGGCACAAGATTTCCCGCCAGAGTTTCTACGCATCTGCTATCAATTACTCAATGATAAGAAGATGCTAATTTATGCTTGTGATGATTTACAGAATCTTTCTGACGAGAGTTTGCCTCCACCAGAAAAACTCTTAGGAGAAGATATCTCTGGGAATCCTTTTGTTTCATTCGGTCAATCCACAAGGAACGATATTATTTTAGAAAAATGTTATCGTAATCCTGGCCCTATTCTTACAACAGCTCATGCACTTGGATTCGGAATATATAGGAATGTAAATCATGGAGGTATATCCCAATTGGTTCAGATGTTTGATAATCCCCAATTCTGGGAAGAAGTTGGATATTATGTGAAAAAAGGTGAGTTGTTGGATGGTCAACTTGTAACTCTACATAGAACCTCAGAATCAAGTCCCGCATTTCTTGAGGACCACTCATCAATTGATGATCTCGTTCAATTTATCAGTTTTAGAGACCAGAAAGAACAAACAGAATGGTTGGTCTCTCAAATACGGGAAAATCTTGAGACTGATGAACTTCGCCATGAAGACATTATGGTCATCAATCCGGCTCCCCTCACAACCCGTGAGAATGTTGGACACGCAAGAGCAAGACTATAGAAATGGGCATTAATAACCATATTGCTGGTGTTGATAGTCATCTGGATATATTCTATAAAAACACAGACTCCATCACCTTCACGGGAGTACACCGTGCTAAGGGAAATGAAGCTGGAATGGTCTACATCATCAATGCGCACGAATGTTACTCGGGAAATTCTAACGGGTTGAACTTAGCAAGAGTCCGAAATCAATTATTCACATCAATCACCAGAAGTAAAGCATGGGTGAGAATACTTGGTAATGGTGATCAGGTGGAAAAGCTTCAAGAAGAATTTGACAAATTACGCTCAAAACGATTTGAACTTGAGTTTAATTATCCGTCTAGTGAAGAAATTAAACAATTACGCGTTATTCATCGTGATGTACACGATAATGAAATCCAAATGATACACGACAGTGATGATGATCTGTCAAAAGTTGTTGACTATATTGAGTCAGGGAAAATTCATGTAAGCGATTTAAATGAAACAGTGGTGGACAGGTTGAAGGAACTTCTCCAAGTAGCAGGTTGACAACTCATGTCTTCACCAAGTCTGGTAGTGCAGCAGATCAATAGAGTGATCACACTTTTGGTAGAAAAGAGTCTGGTCAATGACAAAATTATGCATTTCAGATACGGCTCCCAGAGAATCTCATTCAGATAAATTTCCAAGGATCTGATTTATTGTCAGCAACCCTAAAAAACCAAAATTACTCGGAAGTATACACGGGAATTCTAAACAACCGAATCTATAATGCCAGAATGCTAGACGGTGCATTGATTCAAATGTCCTATGAATTTTCAAATTTTTCCCTCCAACGTCATAGACTTGCGTTTTTACCATCACCGGTTCTTGAAGAATTTCAGACCGCTCCCCAAGCCTATCTTGATGATGAAATTTCTGCGGATATTACTATGAGAAACATAGTCCCATTTCCATTTCGTTTTGATTATGATGCTCGAGATGGCCATTTCGCAGAGATGGTTCACCCCAAATCTCATCTAACATTGGGTTAATACTCCAAATGTCGCATCCCATTGACTTGCCGTTAGCTCCTGTTCAGTTCTTGGATTTCGTTATCAGATATTTTTATGAAGATGTTCAAATGAGGTATATAGAGCAGCTACCAAGAGATAGATGCTCATTCGGTGAGTCAATATTTGACAGTGAGCGTAATCATCTTCACATAGTGGTTCCCCATACATGATTCTCATCAAGTTGGACAACACAGAGTTTACCCGTTCTCATTGAGCAGAATGTGTGATCCTGACTTCGTCGGTTTCAGATTTGAAGTCCTATCTTGAATTTCCGCGCTCACTTTACCGTGTGAAATTAAGCACGTTTCACGAGTTGAATGCGTAGCAATTTATTTTCAAGCCAGGGGATTCTTTCGCGGAATTCTTGATATCCTGCTTGTTTGAGGTATCGTGTTTTTGAGCGTATGCGTAATTTCACGAGGGTTTCATGATCGCTGATGGTGACTTTTCCACTGAGCCGTGCCAGATCACGGAAGAATGTTTCTGCTTCTGCATTTTCATACCATTCGCCCACGCGCACTCCAAGAAGCCTGTAGAGCACGCTCACCACGACGGTCAACTTAATATCTACAGTACACTACCTCATGTGTCTGTCCAAAAACAATCGGTTGAAAAGATGGCCGAAGCGTATCTTCATGAGCGTAGGAAATACAAGTACATTGAGTTGATGACAACCCTACAAACACATCTTGTTCAATTCGCATGTTTTAACTCGGGATTGCATCAAATATTGGTGTGTCATACCGATACACTTAGTCGTAGTTTAAAGAACACTCCTTGCATTGTGCGGGTAGTCCACAGTTGATTAACAACCTAAGGGAATAAGCTTTGATTTATTCCAGTTTGCCGCCATGCTCAGATCGCGTTGCTGTGTTTGGAGTGGAATTACATCAGAAGTTAATGCTATTTTTATTTCCAGAATGGAGAAGTTCGGACCAAAAAGACATTGGCAACATGAAACGTTTCTTGCTGGCACTGATTCCCATTACTCTTCTACTATCTCTTTCAGAAGTGACACTCGTTACAGACACCTTTGGGCAAAGTAACCGATTGGAATTCTCTCGACCACTGATGGGAACAGAAGTACGAATTGTGCTTTTCGCGGGCGATTCACTTACTGCGGCAGAGGCAGTTCATTCTGCGTTCTCCCGAATGACCGAATTAAACGGAATTCTAAGTGATTACTTGATAGATAGTGAAGTGAGCCACCTCTCTCAGACTCACAACCAACCCATGAAAGTTTCAACTGATCTATGGAATGTCCTCTTAACAGCCCAAGAAGTTTCATATATGTCACAGGGAGGGTTTGATGTAACGATTGGTCCTCTAACTCTTATATGGCGTAAAGCTATGCGTAGAGCCACATTTCCAAACTTAAATGAACTCAAAATAGCAAGGCAATCCGTGGGAAGCGATCTATTAAAAATTGATCAAAATCAACCAATCGTAGAATTGAAAAAGGGTAATATGCGAATTGATTTGGGGGGAATCGCTAAGGGATATATTGCAGATCAAGCGCTAAATATTCTGATTTCCAGAGGATTCTCTCAAGCTGCAGTAGATGCAGGTGGAGATATAGCCCTTGGAGACGCACCTCCGAATCTAGATGGCTGGACGATTCAAGTATTTGAAGAAGCGTCAGATCAACACTCAATTGTATTGAAAAATTGTGGAATTGCCGTATCTGGCGATCGTTATCGCTACTTTGAGCATCATGGAGTCAGATATTCTCACATCATTGATCCTAGGACAGGATTAGGAGTCACTCATGAAAGAAGAGTTGCTGTAGTAGCACCCACGGCAATGATTGCTGATGCATGGACATCGGCTTACAGTGTCATGGATTGGAAAGGCGCGAAAGATAGTGCAGAAAATCATGAAGGACTCGATATTCTTATGATTGAGAGATCCGCGAATATTAAGCATCAAATTAATACAGGTAAATTTCTAAGGAATTAAGTATTTTAATGATGAAAATCATTATATTCTGTCAAACCATTCCAAATTAGCATGATTGATCATGATATTACAAGGCGAAACTTCGTCAAAGTAGCCACAACCGGAACTTTGGGGTTAATGGCTTCTGGAAATTTTGCCTATGCTAACAGTAGCGATGTACTCCGTATTGGCGTTATCGGATGTGGAGGTCGGGGCACTGGGGCTGCACGGGATGCTGTTATATCAAGTGAAGGGATTGAGATTGTTGCCATGGGAGACCTCTTTCAGGATCGGTTAGATGCGTCCAGAGATGCTCTAAAACAAGAGATTGGAGATGCCTACAAGGTTGATGATAATCACGCGTTTGTGGGATTTGATGCCTATCAGCGTGTGCTAGAAAGTGATATTGATCTGGTGATTCTCGCCTCACCGCCGGGGTTCAGACCTAAGCATTTCACAGCTGCTGTTAACGCTGAAAAACATGTATTCATGGAAAAACCAGTGGGTGTTGATGTTGCAGGAGCTATGAAAATCATGACTGCTGGGGAGATCGCTACCAATAAGGGACTGTCGGTGGTAGCAGGGACGCTCTATCGGAGACAACCCAGCTTTGTAGAAGGTATTAGACGTATTCACGATGGAATGATTGGCCAGATCGTAGCAGCACAAGAGTATTATTTAACTGGGCCAATATGGCTTCGCGAACGTAAATCAGGAATGAGTGACATGGAGTGGCAATGTCGAAACTGGTATTACTTCACATGGCTCAGCGGAGATCATATTGTGGAACAATTTGTTCATAATATTGATGTCATCAATTGGGTTTTCCAGAGCCATCCCAATCAAGCGCTTGGTATTGGGGGGCGAATTTCTCGAACGAGCCCCGAGTATGGTCATATCTATGATCATTTCAGTGTAGAATATATTTACCCTGACGATGTGGTTGTTGAAGCAAAATGCAGGCAGTTTTCTGGATCAACCAATAAAGTCGCTAACCGAATTGTCGGCACAAAAGGAATTGCTCATTTGAATCCCCAAAATTCCGTGATCTATGATCATAACGGAAGCGTATTATATGAAATGCCTGAGCCTGGTGCGAATGGATATGTTCAGGAACACGCTGACCTCATTGCCTCTGTTCGTGATGGCAATCCAATCAATGAAACGAATCAAATTGCGGCCAGCACATTGACCGCTGTGCTGGGGCGTGAGAGCGCGTATACAGGTCAGCAGTTGATGTGGGATGATCTTATCGCTTCTGGATTGGACTTAGAACCTGATGCTCATGAGTTTGGCCCTATTTCTACGCCCCCCGTCGCAATACCTGGGATCACACAGCTTACTCGTACGACATCATTGTCAGTTCAATACTAAGTGCTATGATAGAAAACCAACTTACATGTCCATTTAACGAGTTCTAGGATTTACCATCAGTTGAAATCGTTATGGATGCTCATTCACATTGCGGGTCATAAGTATAGACTGTGCTAATCATGCCGATTGCTAGCCATGACCGCGCTACAAAACTATCATTAATGAAACGAAGGGATTTTTTGAAAACTAGCACGCTCACCACAGCTGCTCTCGCGTTTGGGCAGCTATCTGTGTCCTCTCATCCAAAGAGGCACACGATTCGTAAAGCTGTCAAGTTTACGATGGTTGACGAACCCGATCTTTCCATCGCGGAAAAATTTGAATTACTCAAAGATTTAGGATTTGATGGCGTAGAATTGGAGAGTCCTAATGACTTTGAAACAGCCGAAGTTATTGAAGCACGAGACTCTGTACAATTTCCTATTCATGGGATTGTAGATTCTGTGCATTGGACTCACCCACTATCTGATCCAGATCCTGATGTCCGTGCGGCAGGACTAGATGGCTTGAAAACTGCAATTCAGGATGCACATGATTATGGGGCATCCAGCGTCCTACTTGTTCCCGGTGTGGTCAACAAACGAGTTTCCTATGCAGATGCTTACACGCAATCACAAACAGAAATCCGAAAAGCACTCCCAATGGCTAGTGAACTGGGAATCAAAATAGCCTTTGAAAATGTCTGGAATAAATTCTTACTGAGCCCTCTTGAGTGTGCACAATATGTTGATGAATTTGAACACAGTCAGGTAGGATGGTATTTTGATGTGGGTAATGTTGTTACTTATGGATGGCCAGAGCACTGGATACAAACACTTGGACATCGAATCGTAAAGTTGGATATCAAGGAATATAGCCGTTCAAAAGGTGACACTGAAGGGCCATTCGCTGGTTTTGAAGTGCCATTAGGAGAAGGCGACTGCGATTGGCCAGCTGTCAATGCTGCCCTTGATGCGATTGGGTTTGAGGGATGGGCAACCGCCGAGGTCGCAAGTGGCGATCGCACCTTCCTTAAAGGACTGGCCGAACGGATGGATCGCGTCTTGCCCACAGATTGATACGCATAGATATAATGAAAAGACGCTCCTTCATAGAAACAACTTTAACTGGATTTGTTGGCACCAGCGTGCTGGGGGCGACGGTTGACCGTTCGTTACGAGGCCGCGTAAATCACAGTGTTTGCAAGTGGTGTTACCCTGACTATTCTGTTGAAGAGCTGGCTAAAGCCTCAGTAGCGATGGGGCTGAAATCTGTTGAATTGCTTGAACCACATGAATGGCCTGTCTTGGAACAATATGGGCTCGTTTGTGCGATGTCCATGGGGCCAATCATTGATGGTAAAGATCGACTGACGGATGGGTTTAACGAGACATCCAATCATGAATGGCTCATACCCATGTATGTTGAACGAATCAAGGAGGTTGCAGAGGCTGGTTACCAGCGTGTGATTTGTTTTTCTGGTAATAGGCGTGGGATGGATGATGCGATAGGACTTGATCATTGTGTTGAGGGGCTCAAAAACATTATCCCTGTAGCACAGGAATACGGAATCACTTTGTGTATGGAATTACTCAATAGTAAGGTAAGCCACCCTGATTATATGTGTGATTATACGTCTTGGGGCGTTGAGCTTTGTAAGCAATTAAATTCAGAGCACTTTAAATTACTCTATGATATCTTTCACATGCAAGTGATGGAGGGGGATGTCATACGCACAATTAGAGATTATCATCAATATATCGGACATTATCATACCGGGGGCAATCCTGGACGAAATGAAATTGATGAGACGCAGGAACTGAACTACCCAGCCATCATGCGCGCGATCGTTGAAACGGGTTATACTGGATTTGTTGGTCAAGAATTTATCCCTACACGAACACCAATGATTTCATTACGCGAAGCTGTCCGCCTGTGTGATGTATAATAATTAACTATGACTCGACGAGAATTTATACCTGCAGCTTCACTATTGACTGCTGCTGTGGCAGGTATTGGTCCTATCTCACCAAGTGAGCGGCACCGAAAATTTTCCATGCATTATGCTCCGCATTTTGGAATGTTTAAGCATAGTGCTGGGGATGATTTGATTGATCAAATTACCTTTGCAGCAGAGCATGGTTTTACTGCATGGGAGGACAATGGAATGAAAGGTCGAAATAAAAAAACTCAGGAGCGGATTGCAAATTCACTGGCCAAACACAATATGCGGATGGGCGTTTTTGTTGCACATACCATTTACTGGAGTGAGCCAAATCTTGCCAGCGGAGATATTGACCATAGGAATCAGTTTCTTGATGAGATCAAAGAATCTGTTGAGGTTGCTAAACGCATCAATGCAACATGGATGACGGTTGTCCCTGGATTTGTAGATCTGCGTGCAGATATGGGATACCAAACTGCACATGTCATTGAAACCCTTCGTCAAGCCTGTGATATCTTAGAGCCTCACGGTTTGGTGATGGCTTTAGAGCCCTTAAACCCCTTCAATCATCCCGGTCTATTTCTGTCCAAAATTCCTCAGGCTTACCAAATTTGCCAATCAGTCAATAGTCCATCATGCAAGATTCTCAACGATCTGTATCATCAACAAATCACCGAAGGCAATCTGATCCCAAATATTGATGCTTCCTGGAGTGAAATTGCCTATTTTCAGGTAGGAGACAATCCAGGTCGTAAAGAACCCACTACAGGAGAAATCAATTATAAAAATATATTTTCACATATCCGCCAGAAAGGATTTGATGGAATTTTGGGAATGGAGCATGGTAACATGCATCCAGGCGCCGAAGGAGAGATGGCGTTGATTAAAGCATATCAAACCGTTGATGGTTAAAGGGGCATTATTAAGGTTACATAGCATAGGCTGCGATGGTTTTCCGTCATCACCACTTTATTTAATTCATGGGGTTATCAGCCATACTTCTAACGCTCATAGTTCAGGCTTCTACGTTTGCTACAGACACGTCCGATGAGCAGGCTGTCCGAATTGGTGTAGTTGGACTTGTTCATGGACATGTAGGTTGGATTTTAGGTAGGCAAGACGATCGAGATGTAGAAATGGTCGGCATTGCGGAGGCGGATTATGGTTTAGCACTGCGCCTGTCGAAAAGATTTGGATTTGATATGGAGATGGTCTATTCATCTGTTGAGGAGATGTTAGATGCAACCCAGCCCGATGCGATCACAGTATTTTCGAATATTTATGATCATCTATCTGCCACAAAATATGCCGCTCAACGAGGGATACATGTCATGGTGGAGAAGCCATTGGCCATCTCACTTGATCATGCTCAGAAAATGAAGAGTATTGCGGATTCATCGGGGATTCATTTACTCACCAATTATGAAACAACTTGGTACCCAAGTGTTCATTATGCGAAAAGTGTACTACCCTCGCTCGGCGAAGTACGAAAAATTGTAGTACGTGACGGGCATTCTGGGCCGATTGAAATTGGTGTTGGCCCAGAATTTTCTTCTTGGCTTTTAACCGAAGAAAAGAATGGAGGGGGTGCGATTACTGATTTTGGATGTTATGGAGCAAACCTGATCACGTGGTTTGCAGGTGGTCAGCATCCGATAAGCGTAACCGCAGTGACGCAAATATTCAAACCTGATCCTCCCTATGGAATGGTGGATGATGAAGCGACAATCATCGTCACCTATCCATCCAGTCAAGGCATTATTCAGGCATCGTGGAACTGGCCATTCAGTCGGAAGGACATGGATATCTATGGAACTGATGGGTATATTTATACTGTGAATCAAACCGATGGAACAATCAGAGTAGACGATTCCGATCCTCTGGAATTCAATCAGTTAGCCGAGTTAAGGCCCCCGCATCATGATCCGTTTGCATTCCTTGCAGCAGTCGTGAGAGGAGATGTTGATCCAGAAGGCACTTTGTCATCACTTTCTATCAATATGATAGCGATGGAAATCCTTGATGCCGCCATTCGATCGGCAAAATCTGGCACTACAATTCAATTGTGATCAATAGATGATTGTCAGTCCCAATCTGGAGGTCGATACTCTTTCGGCAGTTTGTCTGCGATTCGTTCAAAAGCAAAATAGCCATACATGACAACCCCATATGGGTCAATTACCTCTCCTGATTCATCAATCAGCGTTGGACCAGAATTCAATTCCATAAATGAGCGCTGAGGGCCAGGCCGTTGCCAATTGGGTTGACGTTGCCATTTTTTGAAGCTGTCATCTTCTAATTCACCAACATAGGTCACCTCCAGAATTCGTGAGAATGTGAAGAGTTTTTCAAGGGGGGTGGGGCCTGGCTCAATCAAATGGACAGGATCAATCCCAAAGCGGGCACTGCTTGGCTCAAATGAAGAGCGTTGATGAACTTCAAACCCTTCACTTTCAGAACGTTCAGTAATGAGTGAAAGAAAGAAATGTCTCTCGGACCCATAGAAGGCTATCTCTCGGTTACTTTGCCAGAGCTCCCATTCGGATGAATCTGTTGGAGTGAGCTCTATAAATGACGGATCTCCATCATATTTGAGCGTTCCTCCAGAGTAAGAAAATTCTTTTAGATAGTACTGTAATTGGTATCCTAATGCTCTATTTTCAATGATGAGGGGAGCACTTGCTGTGGCAGATAATTTTCCAAGTCGACTTTTAAAACTCAGTACCTCTGGGTTAATGATGATTGTAAATTCACTATTGATTGTTTCTCCCAGGAAAAGGCGAGTAAATTTTTTCAATCGCCTCTGCCATCTCCGAGCAAGCTTTGCATTGATGACAACTTCTTCTAATTCTATGGTCACTGAACTTAATCTTAGATCAAGGTCATACGTTTGATTCGCTCTTAAAAGCGTATCAAGAGCCGTGGACTCATATCCAAGCATTGAAACAACAATACGATGTGCACCTGGTGGAACATCATTCAATTGAAACGCCCCGTCTACATTTGAAGCTGTTCCAATTAATGACGAAGCGACAAATACATGCGCGCCCTGAAGTGGTTGCTCTGAAGATGCGTCCAAGACCTTACCAACAAGCACTGTCTGTTGCCCAGAGGCGGCATGACAAATAACGAGCAGTACACTGAAAATGAATCTAGAAATTATCACCTTGAATCCACGGGCGATATTCTTTAGGAATTTGATCTCCTGTACGCTCATATGCAAAATAGCCTCCATAAAATGTAACGCCATATGGATCTAGTGTGTCACCTTTTAGATCAACAATGGTTGGCCCTCGGTCTAGGCGAATGGTAGATGTCTGAAATCGTGCACGCCCTGTTCGGCGTTGGAGTTTGAGAAATGCGCTACTTTCAATCTCAAGGGTGTACACAATATCAATAAACCCCTCAAAATCTAAGATTCGTTCATCGTCATTTTCACCTGATTTGAGAATTTCTGAGGCTTTGATTGGAAAGCGATTGTCTTGAGCGGCACCATCTCTCGGATCTCTGACCATTTGATTAGATCCAGGTCGTGAATATATCTTAAAGCCCTGACTTTCTACCTGATCGTTAATGATCGAAAGGAGGAAGTGTCTAAACGATCCATAGAACGCTGAATCTCTTCGGGCATTCCAAATGGATGCCTCTTCTGGAGAAGTGGGGGTGAGGCTTTCAAACAATGGCTCTCCGTCCCAGCGCCAGCTATTGGGCTCAGCAATAAACTCGTTCAAAAAATAGGTCAGTTTGTATCCTAGCCCTCTGTTCTCAATAATGAGAGGCTCACTTGCCTGTGCTCTAAAATCTCCACCTCGAGCGGAAAAGTCTAAAACCTGAGGATTCATGATGACCGTTTGTTGTGCATTAGGACTTTCTCCGATGAAGATCGTGGTGAATCGCTCAAGCTGTCGTTGCCATCTTTGATTATCACTTGCTACGGTTACCTCACCTAATTCATAGATTTTTTCTTTGATGAGAAAGTTATGGGTATACACTCTGGCATCACGAATAAATAGATCTATATGATTTGGCTGATATCCAACGCGAGATACAACTAATCGCAATGTGCCAAGAGGAATCCCTGATAGTCTATACTGCCCATTGGCATCGGTTGTTGTTCCAACCATGGAAGAGGCAATGAAGACATTAGCATCTGGAATCGGAGTGCCTGAGGAATCGGTTACCATTCCAGTAATTGTGGCAGAGATTTGGGCGTGACCTAACTGAGCGGAAAAAGTAAAGAGACTAGCAATCAAGAAGGTTTTCATTGTTGAGTTACTATGCTTTATAAAACTCTACATCTCGCCCTGCCATATCTGCAACACGCTCAATGAGTTCCATTCGCTTTTCTTGGGAAAGATTTGAAAATTTGCGAGCTAGAGAAATTTTTTCATTTAATTGCTCAATATCATCTGCACCTGTAACAATCACACTTACAGGGAGTGACCATGCAAAATAAATTGCCTCTTCAATTGAAATTCGGTTAGGAATCACTCGGGGTTTATCTCCATGCTGACCATGAGAAGAGCCACCAAAAAAGCCTCCATTTGCCAGAGTCTTCATTGCGATGACTCCCATATTCCTCTTGACAACTATAGGCAGTACATTAACGGCAAAGCTCTTGTAACTTACATCAGCGACATTAATAGGGCATTGCACCGTGTGAAAGACATCCGTCACCTCAAGCAAACGTTGATGAGCAGCCGGGTCGGTGTGTCCCGTAAATCCAATGTGACGCGTCTTTCCTTCTGCCAGTGCTTGCTCCATCACATCTAAAACTCCCGCACTCAGTCGTTGGTCAACGTCCTTTGGACTGGTAATCGCATGCATCTGCCACAAATCCATTTGATCAACATTGAGACGTTTCAAGGACTCCTCTAAATGACGGCGCGCATTTTTGGCTGTGGTCGCTGTTGTTTTTGACATGAGGTAGATGTCATCACGGTATTTTGGAACGAGAAATTTTCCAAGGTACCGTTCGCTACCACCCCTTTGATAGGATTCGGCTGTATCAAAAAACCGAACGCCTCCTTCCATTGATCTCTCAATCGTGGCTTGCGCATCTCGCTCAGTCATTTCACCGAGATGCCAGCCACCTAAGCCGAGCATTGTGACCGATTCATTTGTGCGTCCAAAAGGACGTTTTGGAAGTTCATTGGAATTTTGGGACAGATGCTGGTGAACAAAACCGCTTGTTCCTGCGGTGATGACCCATTGCACAAAATCTCTACGGTTGATCATATTATTATAACTAAATTGAGGTATGAATTTTCAGGCATGATTTGATAGGTTGTCATCAACGGTCTGAACTGGATTCCACGGCCATTGGACGCAGGATGAAATTTCAGGGAAAAGAACAATATCTGCGTTTCCCTTGAGTGTTAAAGTGGTAACTTTGATATCACTAAGAATGGATTTGGCTACCCTCATTGTTTTTCCAGAAACTACGACATCATCAACCAGCAGAACCCTTCTTATCCCGTTAGGTAAACAAAACGATTGCGAAAGTATGGGATCAGAATGAACGGGTTCGTTATTTGCTCCACGATACTTTAACCACAAGATCATTAGCGATACATTGAGTTTGAATGCGGTCATTGCAGCAAAAACAACACCACCCGATCCAATTCCTACAACCAAGTCCGTTTCGGGAAGATCAGCGCTTCTTAGCGCAGAGCTGATGGTTTCAAAGTCTATGTTGGAGAGATATGCGATTGGATTCAGATGAAAATCAATCAATAATTACGCAGTTAGCGTCATACGGTTTCTACACTTTCTTAGATGGCCCAGTAAAATATGCAACAATTCAGTCATCATTTTTCTCCCTTATCATCTCTCATTGACACTTCTTCTATGGTCAAGGAACCATAATCATGACAATAGAGTAAACGATACCCTACAGCTAATTGGACTGAAAAATAGGATAATTCGAATTTTTGTTATCTATTCTTAAGTAGCATCCCTCATCAATCATAGATATTCGCAACCATCAATGGCAACAATTATCATCACTGGTGCAAGTAGGGGAATCGGGGTTTCACTCGCTGAAGCCTTTTATAATGATGGATCCCATGACATCATTTTGATTGGTCGTTCCAAGTCCCGCTTGGATTCAGTGGCCAAATCTACACATTCATATCCATTGATCTGTGACCTTGCTGATTCACAACAAGTTTCCAGAGCCTGCAAGGAGATACAAGAACGATTTCAGTCGCCTCCTGATGTTTTAGTCAATAATGCTGGTCACTTTGTGGCGAAGCCTTTTTTATCAACGAATGCGGATCTGTTTCGTGAACAGGTTGATTCCAATTTAATGACCAATTTTCTGATCACCAAAGCATTAGTTCCCTCAATGATTCGCGCAAAATCTGGACATGTATTTTTTATGGGATCGGTCGCATCAATCAAGGGGTTTCCTGGGGCTACAGCTTACTCGGCTTCAAAGCATGGATTGCTCGGATTTGCAAGATCCCTTCGAGCAGAAACGCTTAATTCAGGCGTTAGAATCACCACCATTCTTCCAGGTGCAACCCTGACGCCAAGTTGGGAGGGGACTACCCTTGCTGAGGAACGATTTATGCCCCCAGAAGACATCGCTAAGACTGTCCTTGACTGCTGGAAATTGAGTACTCGAACCGTTGTAGAAGAGCTTTTGATCAGACCAGCGCAAGGAGATATTTAAGCATCATAGTGTTATCAATGTAGTGTCACATACGAGGTCAAGTTTGTTTCTCACTGCAACAGCACATCATTTAATTTAGGGTTGATTTAAATCTAACTTTCCAAAATGAAACAGCACGTTGATCCGCTCCGTTATCCACTAGGTCTACCAGAGTTACTTGAAGAAATTTCCGATTTAGAGAGGAATAATTTAATTGAAAAAATTGCCTGTGTCCCTTCGTTACTTCATGAAGCAGTTGAGGGATTAAATGACGCTCAGTTAGATACGGCGTATCGCCCCGACGGATGGACACTCCGACAGGTTGTACATCACGTAGCGGATAGTCATTTGAATGCCTACATACGATTTAAGTGGGCATTGACAGAGGATTTTCCACAGATCAAAGCCTATGACCAAGAGGGGTGGGCTAATTTGACGGATGCGCACAATGCCCCAATTCAAGAATCACTTAAACTCCTTGATGGCCTCCATTCTCGCTGGTGTAGATTGATGCGTTCAATGGATGATACTGATTGGCAACGTAGAGTCATGCATCCAGAAGATGGAGAACGAACCTGCCAAGCCTTTTTGATGATCTATGCATGGCATGGACTTCATCATATCGCTCACATTACACAACTCCGCCATCGTATGGGATGGTAATTCTCTGCAGAACTCGACTGAGTTTTATTGATGTCCAAAAAGATTTTTGATCGTTAGATACAGATGATTGGAGAATTGAAATATATGCTGAGAAAACCTAAGGCCCAGTTATCATGAAGCATAAATCAGAGCATGACTCCACGGATTTTACCGTTTTGTTGAAATAATCAGTATCTATTCCTAAGACCATTTCAGTAGAATTGAATGTCTACATGAGCAACATAGATCAATCCAAAACTCTCTTGATTATTGAAGAGCTCATTGTCCTGCTCATTGATCGCGAACACGGTGGGATTGTTGAGATAAATGATAAAAACCTTAGGCATGCCATTGCTGGTGCAGTGCTCATGGACTTGGCAAATTTAAATCGAATTGATACGCATTTAGACCAGATGATCGTAGCTGATGCATCTATGACAGACGATATTATTTTGGACTATTTTCTGACCGTGCTTCAAGAACAATCAAATAAATCAAGTGTGTCAGGTTGGATTGAACATTTCTCCTCAGTTGAAATTTGCAATTATATTCGCCGCCGCACCATAGATCGTCTAATTCGCAAGAAAATCCTTTATCGAGATCCTGGTGGAGTTTTATGGATTGATCAACAAGTAGACTTGACTGGCCGTTACCCAGGAATTCCTCTCCCAGAAGGTTTGGATGTTCATTTAAGAGCATTAAATATCATTGTTACAGAAGAGGTGCCAAGCCCAGAAGAGACAATGCTCATTGCTCTGATAGACGCTTGTGGGATTTCCGAAAGAGTCTTTTCAAAGTCAATAACTGCTGCCAGAAGAGATAGAATTCAACTGATAGGCCGCATTGATAATATTGGACGATCTATACGAAAATCTATTTCCGATGCAACCAAGCCTATTGCAGAGAGTGATATATTCTCACGAATAAATTCAACCCTCAAGTCAACTAAATATGCGCGCCCGCCAATGATGCCAAAGGCATTACCAGTCGTTGGGCACTCCTATATGTTAAGACCTATTCCAGCGGTTACCTTAGCACGCTACTATACTACGCTTGGGCCTATCTTTCGAATTCGTGCATTCAGAGACGAGTACACGGTTCTGTGCGGGCCAGAGGCAAATGTGTTCTGCCAGAACAAAAGTCGGTCCCTGTTTCGTAGCCACTATATGTATTCTTCCTTTGCAGAGGGCATGGATGTTCAACGGCTTCTATTATCAATGGATGGGGAAGAGCATCAAAAAGTTCGCAGGGGACTGTCTCAGGGATTTTCTAGTGAGCGCTACATGGAGCAATTATCCAAAATTCGCGATATTATCTTAGGTGAAATATCCTTAAACGGTGTAGAGACTGCGAGTCATATGTGCACTCAAAATGTAGCGAAGTCTCTTGCGTGGGTATGTAATGAGTACATTCCAACGACTCAGCAAGTTGATGATTTGGATTATTTCTTTCGCTACTTGAGTGTAAATTCACCCCTCAAGCATCTCCCAGATTTCATCAACGCAATTCGGCCAGTAGCTCGTTTTAAGCGTGCAAAAAATGAACTTTTCAGCATATTCCGATCTATGTCAAAGGAATATCAAAAAAACGATACGAGTTACGCAGGAACCGATCTATTGTCAGCACTATTAGAGTTTCATCAAAAATCGCCTCAGACCCTTCCCGAATCCGAGCTCAAAGTATTGAGTCTGGCTCCAATTTTTGCCGGAATGCATAATACGGCCAGCACACTGACAAGCACCCTATATTTACTGCTCAAACATCCAGACATATTCATGCGCGTTCAAGAGGAATCCGATTATCTCTATCAAGAAGATCAAATGGAGCAGCCGGCGCTTGAAAGGTTTGGGAAAATGAATGTGACAAGGCGTGTGATTATGGAATCCCTAAGGATGTATAACCCATTTAGCACTGTCTTTAGAAAGGTCATTAACACATTTGATTTTGGGGGCTATACAATCCCGCAGGGCACAATTTTGTTAATTCCATTTGGCGTGCCCCACTACTGCAAAGAGTTTTTTCCGGAACCACAAAAATTTGATATTGATCGATACTTGCCAAATAGAATGGAACATAGGCCTCCAGGTGTATATTTGCCCTATGGATTCGGCACACATCAATGTTTGGGCAGTAGTATTTCAGATATTCATCTTTTATTTTCGGTTGCCACAATTTTGCATCATTATGATATAGAGATGGTGCCTTCAAATTATAAAATGAAGATGATTTTTGATGGCGTTCCTTTTGCTTCTAAGAAATTCAAAATAAAGTTTAGACCAAGACAGAAATTTCATTCAACGATTGAAGCATCTCTTGTAGGCAATCATGATGAGTCTGGTGGTGCATCTCGCTGTCCTGTGATTCATTAGTTCTCAACAATCATATCAGAGACATTAAATCCAAGAGATTTTGACTAAAAATGACTCTGCTAAAACTACTCATCAATGCTCTCTTCGATGCAACTCACTCTTTCTTGGATGATGCCCAGATTTTGAGCTCCAGCAGTTGAAAATTCATGGTTAAGACACCGGTCATGAGTTTGTCTCAAGAGATATATTTCTCAACTTGATGATCTGAAGCCCAGTGATTTAGGAGGCGCGAGAAGCATGGAATATTAGTCATTCTCTTGAAACAAGATACGGTTCCCCAGAGTCACTGCGAACAAAGTTGAAATAGACTTGTTTAAGGTTATCTAGCGGCAAAGCATCCTGAATCGCTCAATGAATGCTTGTCGTTGCCTTTAGGATGGCGGAGATATGATTTCGTAGAATGATGCGACTTTGATTAGGAGACTCAGATAATGATATGTTGATTGAGATATTGGAAATTTTGCAAAGCTATCAGCGCTTTGTGATTACAACTCATCAACGCCCTGATGGAGATGCTATCGGCTCCCAGATTTCACTCGGACGGTTTCTTAATCACTTAGGGAAAGAAGTTTTGTTATTGAATTCAGATCCAGTTCCCCAAACGCTTGACTGGATGCGTGGATCAGAAAAAATACAGACCGAGAATACCATTGAAAATCTGGAAGCTGTTTCAAAGGCCGATGTCTTTGTCGTTGTGGATACCAATAGCAAGGATCGCCTTGGCCAAACGGTTGAGCGTGCATTAAGCACATATAAAGGAAATATTCTTCTCATTGATCATCACACTGCGCCAGAATCTTGGTTTACATGGATGCTGAGAGATGAGAATGCTGCGGCCACTGCAGAACTGATCTATGATTTAATTTGTGCCTATGATGAGCAACTTATTGATTCTCAGATTGCAACCGCACTCTATACCGCAGTCATGACAGATACTGGATCGTTTCGGTTTCCTGCGGCGTCCCCAAAGGTTTTCACAATGGCGGCCGATCTTCTTGAGCGCGGAAGTTATTCTCCCGCTGATGTGTATACTCGAGTCTATGAAAATCACAGTAGAATTTGGCCGCGCTTAGTCTCAAGGATTTTTCAGGGGGTCACATTTTTGCATAATGGGAGATTAGCGTATATCACCATCACCAAAAAAATACTGCAGGATACGGGTGCAGATCAAAATGAAGTTCATGGCATCAGTGATTTGATCATGTCCATTGCTGATGTGCGGGTGATGGCGATGTTCACAGAAATACGTGGTGGTGTTAAAGTTAGTTTCCGATCTAAGGGAGAATATCAGGTTGATCACTGGGCGCAAACTTTGGGAGGTGGAGGCCATCATAATGCTGCAGGGGCATTTATTAAGCAACCAATCTTAAATGCCGTAGATATTGTGTTAGGATCAACCCCAGAGTTTTTTTCTGAGGAAGCGATCATTCAAGATGAAGAACCCTATTACATATAAATAATCAATTGAAACAATGAAAGTTTCTGTTACGACACTTATGCTTCAGGATTTAGATGTAGACCTTCTTATCCTTCCAATTGCCCAGTCCCTCGCCAGAGCCAAAGCTACGAATATTGGGGGCCCAATTGAAGAGGCGCTCAATATTGCGCTCATGGATTTTGATGGAGACGAAGGGCAAACGCTATTATGTTATCCTGCTTCCGGCCGAGCCCACAGAGTCGCACTTATCGGAATAGGAGATAGCAAGATGGTGACTCGTGAAGTACTCCGCAAAGCCGCTGCACGGGGTGCCAGAGTCGCCATGAAGACAAAGGCAACGACCGTAGCATTGTGCGTTCCCGAATCCGTCATTGATGCTGAATCCGCTGGGCAGGCACTTGTAGAGGGATATGTTCTGTCGTCGTATGACTATGATCGTTACAAGACACATCCAAATCAAGAAAAAAATATTACAGAGCGATTAGTTCTCCATGCTGATCATGATGAAAAATCCGCCAGACGAGGAGCCGAGCGGGGGCGTGTAGAATCAGAAGCCACCATCACAGCCCGAGATTTAGTGAACATGTCGCCTCACGACAAGACTCCTACTCAACTTGGAAAGATGGTTGAGCGCTATGGGCGTAAATATGGATATGATGTATCAATCTGGAGTAAATCTGATATTGAGAAAGAGAAAATGGGCGGGCTACTCGGAGTCAACCGAGGTAGCATGGATCCTCCTGTACTCATTGAAATGACTTGGAGGCCGACAAAGGCAGATAATTCTCGGCCAGTAGTGTTAATTGGGAAGGGTATAGTTTTTGATACGGGTGGACTTTCTCTCAAGCCAACCAAAAATTCTATGGATCATATGAAGGCCGATATGGCCGGCGCCGCTGCCGTCATAGGGGCTATGGAAGCGATTGCTAGATTAGATGTTCCATTATATGTTATCGGGCTAATCCCTGCCACAGATAATCGGCCTGGTCAAAATGCCTATGTTCCTGGAGATGTATTGAAGATGCATTCTGGCATGACCGTAGAGGTGCTCAATACAGATGCAGAAGGGCGTCTTATCTTGGCAGATGCCCTTTCTTATGCGAAGCTATACAGACCAGAACTTGTCATTGACCTTGCAACCTTGACCGGTGCTCAGGTTATTGCCCTTGGAAGCCAAGTAGGAGCGGTGATGACTCAGCAGGATTCAGATGCACAAAAGCGACTTGATTCAATATTGAGCGCTGCTGAATTGAGTGGAGATTTACTGCACCCGATGCCGATGTTTCCTCATTATGCAGATGCTCTCAAAAGCGATGTTGCTGATATAAAGAATATTGGCAATCGTGAAGCAGGAACAATTACAGCTGCAAAATTTCTTGAGCATTTTGTGGACTATCCATGGATTCATATTGATATGGCTGGTCCATCGTTCTTGAAACAATCTATCACGTATCATCCTGTCGGTGGTACGGGGTTTGGAGTTCGTCTTCTGACTGAATTTATTCGCGAATACGCGTATCCTAAGAAACGCTGATATAGTGACTCAAGCCCCCAAATCACGAACGCGTATCGCTATTACTCTGGGAGACCCCAATGGGATAGGCCCCGAAGTCGTATTGAAGTGCCTATTTGATCCTTTCCTTAAAGAGCGTGTGGAGCCAGTGCTGGTTGGTTCCATGGGAGTTTTGAAAACGCATGCCAATATTTTGGGAAGAAAACTTCCACCCCTTGTAGAAGGGCTAGATGAACAGCTGCCAAAGTTCGGAGCTCGGATTGTTGATACTTCATCAAACAGCGACGTTTCTGTTGATTTCGGGAAAGTGACACCTCAAGCTGGTACCATGGCGATGAACGCCATTGATAAAGCAGTGGATTTGGTCAGGGAGCAGCAGGTGGCCGGCCTAGTGACTGCTCCGATTTCAAAACTGTCAGTCGCTCAAGCCGGCCATAAATTTGCTGGACATACTGATTATTTAGCAGAAAAAACGGGCGCTAAACAACGGGTAATGATGATGGTGTCAGATGAGATGCGAATTAGCCTGATGACTGACCATGTTCCGATTCGTCAGGTCTCTAACAGAATTTCTATTAATGGGTTAGTTACAAAACTCAAGCAAACCAATTTATCATTGATTCGGGATTTTGGAATTACGCGCCCTAAAATTGCTGTTCTTGGGCTCAATCCTCACGCTGGGGAAGGCGGTGTCCTTGGTGAAGAAGAAGGCAATATCATTATGAAAGCAATCAAGGAGGTTGGTAATCGTGGTGTCATTGCACTGGGACCCTTCCCCGCAGATGCTTTTTTTGGCAATAAACTGTATTGCGGTTACGATGCAATACTGGCGATGTATCATGATCAAGGATTGATCCCGTTCAAAACCCTTTCGTTTGGATCTGGGGTGAATTTTACCGCGGGACTCCCCATCGTCCGCACCTCTCCGGACCATGGAACGGCATTTGACATAGCTGGAAGCAACAAGGCGAATGAGGGGAGTATAATTCATGCCGTACATCTTGCAACTTCAATTGCTGAGAACAGAAATAAAATTAAACGTTAAATTTAAGAATGAGACTTCAAGTCAATCATGTTGACCATTTGATGTGTGTGCTTACGTCTACATGAGTGATCTTGAAGCAAAATGATTATCGTGAACGCCTAAGTGAGTTAAGATCTCCTATTTCTTGAAGCCACTTGATCTTTGCCACACCTGAGCGTTGCATATTTATTTAATTATACAATAACATGGAATTTATTCTTGGTGCGCAACAATTTATTGACAACATCATCGCCTATCCTTTGCTCATCATATTAGTCGGAGCAGGATTGTTTTTGACTTTTCGGCTAGGCTTTATTCAATTTCGCCAATTTGGGCATGGCATCAAGGTCGCAACAGGCAAATATGATGACCCTGACGATGCAGGAGATGTGACCCATTTTCAGGCTTTAACCACTGCATTGTCAGCAACGGTCGGCATTGGTAACATTGCAGGTGTTGCACTTGCAATTCATTGGGGTGGGCCAGGAGCCATTTTTTGGATGTGGATGACGGCTTTGTTAGGGATGTGTACCAAGTATACCGAAGTCACGCTAGCACAGCGATATCGGGTTGTTGATACCGATGGCAGTAGACTTGTCGGCACGGTTTCAGGGGGGCCTATGTATTATATAGAACAAGGTTTAGGAAAAGCCTTCAAGCCCTTGGCTATGTTTGTTGCTGCCGCTCTGATTTTAAGTTCATTTATGTCAGGCAATGCAATACAAGCGAATACGGTCTCTGACCTTATGAATGCAGAATTTCTGATTCCAACATGGCTTACGGGTGGAGTAACATCAGCTGTAGTGGCATTAGTGATTCTCGGGGGAATTTCAAGGATTGGGCGAGTCACAGGTGTCTTAGCCCCCGTCATGGGACTTCTTTATGTCATTGGTGGAGTCGTCATCTTAGCGATCAATTACAATGGGGTATTTCCAGCACTTGCGAGTATTTTCACCGAGGCATTTAATCCTACTGCCGGTGTGGCAGGTACGGGCATTGGGATTCTTCTGCAGACCATACTGTGGGGAGTTCGGCGTGGATTATTTTCTAATGAAGCGGGGCAGGGGTCGGCACCAATTGCTCACTCGGCTGCGAAAACTCAAGAGCCCGTTTCCGAGGGAGCCGTTGCATTACTTGAACCATTTATTGACACCATCGTCATTTGTACCATCACCGCTCTTGTTGTCCTTACCACTGGAGTCTGGAAGAACCCTGTTGAGACCCAACTCTTGATGGGTGAGGGGGATTTATCCTATGTGGCTGAAATTGATGGGCGATACCAAGCAATTGGTGCAGGCGATATTCCCGAAGAAATTATCATTGATCAGGGGATTCCAGCCACGAGTGAAAACAATGGAATCATGTACGCATGGCACGAAGTGCCAGTGAGTCAATTTTTTAGTGATAGTAATCATTCAATGCCATTTACTGGAATCATCAATACACAAGATGGTGTCGCCATTTCCGCGATTGATCAGATGCAATTAGATGTTCTCTATGGGCCTGCTGTTGAAAACGGCGCCCCCATGACCGCACTAGCGTTTGAGCAGGGGTTAGGAGATATTGGAAAATATCTCGTGATTCTGTGCGTGTTTTTGTTTGCTATCTCCACAGCCATTTCATGGAGTTACTACGGCGATCGATGCTCCATGTATCTTTTTGGTAAATCATCTATTCTACCATTTAAGATTGTTTTTGTAGTCATGCACTTTATCGGTGCTGTGACCAGTCTCAATACAATTTGGGGGATAGGGGATACGGCTATTGCTCTGTTGACGATTCCAAATGTTGTAGCGCTGGTCTTGCTGTCTGGCATTGCAAAGAAATTAACCGATGACTATTTCAACGCATTCAAGCCTGGTATGACCAGAGATGAATATCTTACAGTTGCACGCTCACGTGTTGATAAACACGCATCAGGTTCTGAACTTTAACATCCCTCGCTCCGATGGAGTCAAAGCCTAATCTATGGCAGTCTTTACTGCCTGTGGGTATGCTAGTCGCTCTGTTAGTCGCCTCGGTCAACCTCTTCGGCGAAGATGCATCCTATGGACCGAATCAGGTTGCGTTGATTCTTTCTGCGGTGTTTGCATCGCTGATTGGTTTGCGGCTTGGCTTTTCATGGAAGCAGATGCAGGAAGCGATGGTGAAGGGGGTCTCTTTATCCATGGGTGCAATCTTCATTCTACTGGTTGTTGGCGCTTTGATCGGAACATGGATCCTTTCAGGAATTGTCCCGACCATGATGTATTATGGTCTTCAGATTCTGAATCCACGGATATTTTACACTGCCTGCTGTATCATCTGTGCTACCGTGGCCATTGTTTCAGGCAGTTCATGGACAACTGTCAGTACAATTGGGATTGCTCTGATAGGAGTTGCCGCTGCATTTCAACTACATCTTGGAATTGCGGCTGGAGCAATTATCTCAGGGGCCTATTTTGGAGATAAGCTTTCACCTCTCTCTGACACTACGAATCTTGCTCCCGCTATGGCCCAGACAGAGCTATTCGTTCATATTCGGCATATGCTCTGGACAACAGTTCCCAGTATCACAATAGCATTGATTGCCTATACCATGATCGGTTTTTTTCAACAGACTGGTAATGCGTCATCAGATGGTCTAACAGATGTGCTGCATGCTCTGGAAAGCACGTACAATTTGGGTCTCCACCTATTAATTCCAGTTCTGGTTGTCCTAATATTGATCTACAAAAAAATGCCGGCATTCCCTGCACTCCTCATTGGTGCTCTGTTGGGAGGAATGACCGCGATGATTTTTCAGCAGGAGGTCATAGTTGATTTTGTTGGCAGATCGGACATGCCTCAGATCTTAGCACTTCTCAAGGGTTTCTGGATTGTCATGTTTACAGAGTTTACCGCGAATACGGGTAATGCCGCTTTGGATTCGCTTCTGACACGCGGAGGAATGTCAGCGATGTTAGATACAATCTGGTTGATCATCTCGGCGATGATGTTTGGTGCAGCGATGGAGAAGACTGGAATGCTATCAGTCATAACTGAACGAATTCTTAGCGCTGCACGAAGTACGGGTAGTTTGATACTGGCGACGCTTACCACAGCCTTTGGGATGAATGTGATAGCCAGCGATCAATATATTTCAATCGTAGTTCCTGGCAGAATGTATCGGGCTGAGTATGTGAAGCGGGGGCTGGATCCGAAGAATCTTTCCCGTGCATTGGAGGATTCAGGAACACTCACATCGGCTCTAGTCCCCTGGAATACCTGTGGGGCATTTATGGCCGCTGCACTTGGTGTCCCGACATTGTATTATCTCCCATTTGCATTTTTCAACTATACAAATCCGATGATCAGTGCAGTTTATGGGTTTACTGGATTTACGATAATTCCATTGCAATCCGACTGTGAGGATACTCATCTATCCTTGCCAGATTAGGTTGAATGATTTATAAATTCTGAAAATGGCTATTTGGAGAACTGAAAGGCCTCATAACAACGACATTTAATGAATACATCTAAAATACCAGACATAATTCGCATCATAATGATTACCATTACATGGAAGGTATAGTAAGGAGAATTCGTCTGCGTTGGAGTAAGCCAACGCGAATGTCAGCCTCTATAATCATTGGTCATGATCGCACATCCTCACTATCCAAAGATAGACGACGTGATGACTCATGAGAGAAATTTGGAATCAATATGATCCTTTGGTGAGTAGTGCAACAATGACTATTGATCACGCTCTTGCTACGATAATCTATAGCGATTGGAAACTCACAGAACGGTATTTGTTTAACACATCATTGATATACCATAACTCATCCCTTATTCAATGGAAATGGAAATAACTGGCCCAATAAGAGAATTACAGGGCGAACTAGCACAACCCTCTAATGCAGTATTTGGAGTCGCCGTCAGTAGATACTATGAAGATATTGCTATTGGATTACTTTCAGACTGTTTAGATGTGCTTGAGGAAAATGAGGTTGAAGAGATTGACCTAGTTTGGTGCCCTGGTGCATTTGAGCTCCCGCTGACAGTTGAGCAGATGATTTTGAATGATGATTATGCCGCAGTCATCGCACTCGGGGCCATTATTCGGGGGGAGACCTTTCACTTTGAACTCCTTAGTCGTACATGTTTTGAGAGCTTACAAAGAATTGCTACTAGAAGTGGTGAAGTTGTTACAGTTGGAGTCTTAACTACAGATACCATTGAACAGGCCGAAGAGCGCTCTAAGTCTGGCCCAAAAAATAAAGGTAGAGAAGCAGCCCTTGCAGCACTTGAAATGGCAAGTCTCCGCAGAGTTATTTACGATGAAAGTCGAGTTCATCAGAGGTATTAGTCTTTTTGCAGGGATTTGCTTACTAATCATCTCCCAGAGAGTTGACGCTCAATCTGCCCGCTCATGGACGGCGCACACCAGTGCACGAGAAGTAACAAGCCTCTCTGCTGGACAAGACATTGTTTGGGCCGCATCAAGCGGAGGCATTTACGGATATTCACCCAGTACCGGAGAAATCTCCCGATATACTGCCGCAGAAGGGATGTATGATGTTAATGTCCGTGCAATCGCATGGGATTCTAAACGCCAGCTAGTTTGGGTTGGATATACAGATGGTGTTTTTGAACGGCTGGATGTAGAAACCAATGAAATCACTACCTTTTTTGATATTTTTCGGAGCGATCGATTTCCTTCAAAAACCATCAACACGATGGAAGTCTCCGGCGACAGTCTGCTCATTGCAACAGGCTTTGGGCTGGTTATCTTTGATTCACTGCGCAATGAAGTTCGTGACACATATAGTCGATTTGGGAAAATACCTGCAGCAACCCCGGTGAATGATGTGGTCTTAGCCCATGTCTTAGGCGAGGGAATTGTAATCTGGGTTGGAACCGATGTAGGCATTGCGCATGCTCCTTTTTCTGGAACTAATTTACAGGACCCAGCGAATTGGACTTCGCAGAGAAATATTTCGCCAAGTCCGAAGATAACAGATATCATTTATCATCATGATCGTTTATACATTGGAACACCACTAGGACTCGGAAGACGGGAATTAGATGGTGATTTTATCAGGGTTGGATCATCCAATCGACCGATTACCGATCTTAGTATACTTGGCGATCAACTCGCTATTGCGACTCGCTTTAATGTGCGGGGTCTCAATGCACAAGGAAGAGAAACGGTCTTAGCTTCAAAATTTGATGATCTGCGCGCCGTCGCGATTAATGGCTCTGATATATGGTTAGGAGATGGTGAAACTGGGTTGAATCATTTCAGGACAACCGATGAGGCCGCTTCGTTAACATTGATTAGTGAAAAACTCTACCCAGATGGCCCTTTTGACTCTCCTTTTGGTGACTTGGCTACAGGTACAGATGGATCACTCTGGGCCGCTGCACAACTTGGAATTCCTAAGTCAGGTGTTTACCGCATGTCATCTGATGGACAATGGACAAATTTCACAGGTCGATTTATTACGCAATTTGGAGATAGGGGAAGCTACTGGAGAGTTCATGTTGATGATCAAGGGACCACTTGGTCAGGTTCGAGAGGTGGTGGTTTAGCTCAGATAACATCCGATGAAGAAATTACAATCTATGATCATGTCAACTCTACGCTACTGCCTGCCTCTGGAACTCAGGGATATGTCATTATTGGTGGGCTAAGCAGTGAAAATGATGGTGTGCTTTGGATGACCAATACTCTTTCACCTTATCCACTCCACTTTATCACCCCTGATGGAAACTGGGGCCGATTGCTTTGGCCTCAATGCCCAGGGGCATCACAGTCCAATTCATTTGGTGATATTTTCGTAGATTCTAATGGCATCAAATGGATTGTCCTGCTAGATAGCGGCAATTTGAATTTGACGAGAGGAATTCTCATCCTAGATACGAATGGTACGCCTGGAGACTCGTCGGATGATATGTGCTCGTACTATTCTACTGCTGGTTCAAACGGATCTGGATTTCCAGGATCAAGGATTCAATCAATTACAGAGGATTTAAATGGGCGGATATGGGTTGGAACCGATGGTGGCCCCGTATACTTCAGATCAAGCCTAGCTGCGGCAAGTGACCCTACTATAGAAGCGCTATGGCCAGTATGGGAAGATCGGGCCAATGGCACGTATGTGCTACGCGGACTTAGTATCAATGATATTGCCGTAGATGCATCGAATCGATTATGGATGGCAACCCCAGACGGGGTGTATTTATTATCAGAGTCTGATGGGTTTGATGTTATTGCTCACTATAGGTCAGATAATTCTCCGCTATTATCGGATCAAGTATTGACCATTGCAATAGAAGGCGCAAGTGGACGCGTTTTCATGGGAACAGATAAAGGGTTGATTAGCGCTGTAAGTGATGCTGTGACTCCATCTGAACAAACGATGGACCTGTTCGTATACCCTAATCCTGTTGAAATATCTTCAGATCAAGACATTCAAATTTATATTGATGGACTAGTTGCACAGACAGAAATTTCAATTACCGCCGTGGATGGAGATTTAGTTCGTCGCTTGCAAGCGCGCGGTGGTAGGGGAGTTTGGGATGCCCGTGATCAGGATGGTACAGTGGTCCCCTCTGGAATGTATTTGATTATCGCTAGAGGTAAAAATGGTGAAGGAACTGCTTTTGGTAAGATTGCAGTAATTCACTGATTGTATCATTATTGTGTGCTCTATTTGTGTACATAGTAACTTAATTGATTTAGATGGTGACCGTAGCTCAGGTGGTTAGAGCGCCAGGTTGTGGCCCTGGAGGCCGGGGGTTCAAGTCCCCTCGGTCACCCATTATAATACTTGCCGCGTTCGTCTAGGGGTTAGGACGCCGGCCTTTCACGCCGGTAACACGGGTTCAAATCCCGTACGCGGTACCCTTAGTAGAATCAAACTACGCAGTGCAACTGTCAGTGCTAATGGAAGTGTGGCAGGTGGAGTGTATTGTACCCACCAAAAAAAGCCTACCACAAATATCGTAGCACTTAGCATAGAGGACATCCAATAGAAATTTATCCATGGCCTCTTCGTAACGAAAACAGCAATGATGTGCATTGGGAAAGCCCACATGATGTGCATGTTTGGACGCGTGATTTCGTGTAGTGAGATAAACCAGAAAAAAGTAATTAGGAGGCCAATAACAGAAATAATCCCTAAGATGATCATGTCAAATATTCGTCTTTGAGGCCTGTGAAGATCTCTTATGAATAACCATAACCCGACGATCAATATTCCCCAGCCTAAGGCAGTGGGAAGAGAGATTGATTCACGCGGGATCGGGTTTGATGGATACCCAAAGAGAGTATCCGTTTGAGCGACTAGGGGCTCCCCGCTATGTTTATGAGCGTTCTGTAGTAGACTTAGGAGCTCAACGGGTAAAAAACCCAGTTGTCTTGTTGTGACGATCTGGTCAACTGGAATTCCCATGGCCAAGTTGATTGCTAAATCTAGCTCAGGTTCTGTATTTAGATAGGGGCGTATGAGGCTACGAAATGACGCATCAAATGAATTGGTATCTGCCAATGGATATTGTAGAGCATGTTCTAGTACATCAAGAATACGAGTGGCGCAATTATCATATAAAAAATTGTACTGATACACACGGTTATCTGGTAGTGCGTTGAGTGAGACCAACTGGTAGAGTGTCTGGATTTCTGATGGGCTCATATTGAGTTCTTGTTGCACGACTCCGCGCTCCTCGGTGATCCAAGAATGTTGTAGTAGCGCATGTGAGCGATTCAAGGACAGTTGATAATCAAGTTTCCCATAGGCAAAACGTGCCATAAATGAAATAGGATTTCTATAATCAAACGTCCCGTAATTGTAGGAAATATCATACCCAGTGGATGGATCCCATATCCGAAGTACGCTATGCCCCCAAAGTGCATAAATGGCATCTCCTGGATAGATTGTTAGGACAGAGACGCGAGCGGAATCGGAGATTTGAGTGTACCCAACCCAATGCATAGCAGGAAACGTTGGGACAATCAGAATGAACAGGATTGTTTGAATAAGAGTTAACCGCATAACCTCTCAAGATTCATGAGTTTAAGTAAGAAAGAGCGTGCTCTTAGGGTGATAGATGCGCTATCAGAAGTCATTTCAAGGCCCGAAACCGAGCTTAGGTTTATCAATGAGTATGAACTGATTGTTGCTGTCATTTTATCTGCTCAGTGTACCGATGAACGCGTTAACCTTACCACGCCAGGGCTGTTCAAAAATTGGCCCACCTTTGAAGCCTTATCTAATGCTACTGTTAGTGACGTAGCTAAGATCATTTCCTCTATTTCCTATCCAAATAACAAATCCAAACATTTGGTTGCAATGGCGACTCAGGTGATGGAGGAGCACGATGGAAAACTTCCTGAAGATCAGGCTTCTCTTATGAAGTTGCCAGGGGTAGGCAGAAAGACGGCGCAAGTGGTCTCCTCGGTTGCGTTCGGGGATCGGGATGCCTTGCCTGTTGACACCCATGTTTTTCGTGTTGCGAATCGGATTGGCTTAGTTGATCATGCCGATACCCCTTTAAAAGTGGAGTTCGGTCTCAAGAATGTCATTCCCAAAGAGGAATGGGGGCGCTCCCACCACTTATTCATTCTTCATGGTAGATATACTTGCACGGCAAGAAACCCAGAGTGTGAGATGTGTGTCGTCTCAGATATATGTTTATATAATGAAAAGAGGAGTCAACTACCCAAACAAATAGAAAATTTAAATCCTCTATACGGCAAATATTACTGTGCCACTCGAAAATATTATTTTGATCACCCTATAAAACGAATTGACCGAAACGGAACCGAACAGGTTGCCTGTCCAAAGTGCAATTCAATGAATGTTTTTCACTCTAAGACTGGTATCACAACTAAAATTGTTCGTGATTACAGAATTTGATAATCGTCATGACATAATTCAGATAAGATGCCGAATAAGCATATTCTCATGATTCTAGATGGCTATGGGATTGCCGAAAATCCAAGTGTGAGTGCTATTGATCAGGCACATAAGCCCTTTTTGGATGAATTATTTTCTAAGTATCCTCATGGAACGTTAGACGCTTCTGGTCGGCCGGTTGGCTTGCCTTCTGGTCAGATGGGTAACAGCGAAGTGGGGCATATGAATTTAGGGGCTGGGCGTATTGTGCATCAGGAAATCACTCGAATAGATCTTTCAATTGAAGATGGATCTATTTTTGAGAATGAAGTCCTCCTCTCTGCGGCTCGCCATGCCAGACCCACCAAGCTTCATTTGATGGGGTTATTCTCTGACGGAGGAGTGCATAGTCATATTCGACATCTTGTTTCCTTGTGCCAGTTAGCCAGCCGTCAGGGCCTTAACCGCGATCAAGTCTACGTTCATGCATTTTCTGATGGAAGAGATTCAGCTCCTCATGGAGGGATTAATTATGCCGAGCAATTTAACCAAGCCGCAGGACACCTAGCTCAGATTAGCACTGTCATAGGGCGATATCACGCGATGGATCGGGATCAACGCTGGGAACGTACGGCGAAAGCATATCGGATGTTAGTGCGTGGGCATGGGCGGAGATGCGAAAATGTCACTGCCGCTTTCCAAGCAAGCTATGATGCTGGGATCACGGATGAGTTTATTGAACCACATATTGTGGAGCCAGTCCTAATCAGCGATGGGGATGCGGTCATATTTTTCAATTTTCGAGCTGATCGGGGCCGCCAATTAGTCAACGCATTCACCCAAACACCAACCGATGCCACCTTTGAAGTGACCCCCTTTGAGAATCTGTATTTTGCAACTTTGACTCCCTATGATAAAACGTTTGGATTACCCGTCGCTTTTGATAAAGTAGATTTGAAAGAAACACTAGGTGAAGTAATATCTAATGCTGGTCTACGTCAGCTTAGAGTTGCTGAAACGGAAAAATATCCGCATGTCACTTATTTCTTCAGTGGAGGGCGCGAAAAATTATTCAAAGGAGAAGAGCGCCTGCTGATCAATTCTCCCAAAGTTGATACCTATGATCTCCAACCTGAAATGAGTGCTCCAGAAGTTGCAACCCGGTGTTGTGATGCACTTAGCAGAGAAACGTTTGATTTTGTGTGTATCAATTTTGCAAATCCAGATATGGTAGGGCATACTGGAGTATTTGAAGCAGCGGTCAAAGCCGTTGAAGCTATTGACAGAGCAGTGCGTACTGTCGTTAAGTCTGCATATTCTGCGGGATATGGCATCAGCCTTATTGCTGACCATGGGAATGCAGATTTAATGCGCAATAAGGATGGATCACCAAATACAGCACATTCCACTGCACTTGTACCTCATCTGATCATCAAGGATGGATTCAAAGGGCCAATCCACCCAGGAAAGTTGGGCGATGTTGCCCCAACAATACTTTTTTTGATGGGATTAACCATTCCGGACAGGATGACGGGGGATGTCCTTGTTAGCTAAAAGCCATGGTACACAAATCATTAATTTTTCGTGGTTCGTCTTAATTGATGACCAAGTATTGAAGGTCTGAACTTTTTGGTGAATCCTGTTGTGAAATGCTTATCTTGAGATATTCAACTTTAACTCATTCAGAATCAGTCTAAATTTGCATTTATTATTTTATTACATTAAGTGCGATATTCATCATTCTACAACGAATGATTGCCATCAAAGATTAAGTGATGCCGTCAAATTCGGAAAGAAGCGTCAATGTTATACTTGCTGAGTGTCTAAGGGGTGTATTGTCGAGTTGGAGTGTGCGTGCGGAGCAGACGGATGTTTTTGTGGAGAAGATGAAGCAGCCAGATATTGTTGTGTCTCATGCGGGGGGGCTTACGGTGATTTTGGAGACAGAGTTTTCACCTGCACGCACTGTGGAATCTGATACGCGTCAACGTTTAGGGCAGACGATCAAAAACACCAAAGAGCAGGTGGAGCAGTGTATGGCTGTCAAGCTGCCGGCCACTCTGCGTAAGGTAGAGCAGTCCGATTTGGATTCATGCATACGAACGGGGAGGTATTTCTATGCCGTATTCACCTATGATGGGGACTTGTATGATCACACAGAGCGCTGGCCAACCAGCGGTTGGCTTGAGGGTGGCTTGGATGATTTAGCCAATTGCATAGAAACGGTGGCCTTATCTGAGCGAAGGATTGCAACGGGGGTCAAGATTTTAGAGATGGGCGTCAGCCAAGCCGCGGGGTATCTGCAGTTTCATGCCCCTGCATACGTTTTAGATCAACTGGCCCAGAAGCTTCATCAACAAGAGGGCGAACAGACCACGCGTATGGCCATGGCGATCTTAGCCAATGCGGTTATTTTTCATCTGCGGCTTGCGCGGCTTCACGAGAAGATACATCCGCTAGTCCACTACAAAAATGAACTAGGAACGATTATACAATCTGATGTGATAGAGTCTTGGCGTGCGATATTAGACATCAATTACTGGCCAATTTTCAGTTTAGCCTCAGATTTATTTTTAATTCTTCCAGAAAGAGATGCCCAAAAGGTCATTGACATATTAAGTGATATGGCCGCGCAGTTGGAGCGTTTTGGTGTCGCGGATATTCAGGACTTATCGGGGCGCATGTTTCAGCAACTGATTACAGATCGTAAGTTTCTGGCGACATTTTATACGCTTCCTGCATCGGCGACACTGTTGGCTGAATTGGCGGTCTCTCGGTTAGAGGTAAACTGGTCGGTGTCCAAAAAAATTACGGCATTAAAAGTGGCGGATTTGGCCTGTGGGACGGGTGCATTGTTAGGGGCTACGTATCAAGCATTTGCCTCTCGTCATCGACGGTCGGGCAACGATGATGGGCGGTTGCATGCTAAAATGATGGAAGGGGTATTGACGGCTGCCGATATTATGCCTTCGGCGGTGCATCTAACCGCTGCAACGCTTTCGGGGATGCATCCAGATAAGCCCTACGGTCATACCCGAATCATCACGATGCCGTATGGTGAAGATAGTAAAGGCAATGGGGTATCTATTGGATCGTTGGATCTGATGGAAGCTGATGAGACGCGGGCCATCTTTGGCACAGGGCGTCAAGTACTTTCTGGGCAGGGGGTTGGGGAAGGCGACTTGGATGGTACAGTGATAGAGGTTCCGCATGGATCCATGGATCTAATCATCATGAACCCACCATTTACCCGACCTACAAATCATGAGGCGACCGAGGTGCCGATTCCTTCGTTTGCAGGGTTCCAAACCAAAGAAGACGAGCAATCAAAGATGTCCGCTCGCCTAAAAGAGATCAGAAAAAAATTAGCCGACCCCGCTGGACATGGTAATGCAGGCCTCGCCTCAAACTTTATTGATCTAGCCCATATCAAACTACGACAGGGGGGAGTCTTAGCACTGGTCTTACCCGCCACATTCATGCAGGGGAAGTCTTGGGAAAACGCCAGATTATTGCTACGCAAATATTATGAGGAGATTGTCGTTGTAGGTATAGCGTCCGATGGAAGCACCGACCGCGCATTTTCTGCGGATACTGGCATGGCCGAAGTTTTGGTGATTGCCACCCGTAAGAAAGACAATGGGGTCAAAGATTCCCCCATACTCATCACAAACATTTACAGGAGGCCGACAACGCAACTTGAAGCGAGCGTCACCGCGCAAGTGATTGAAAAGCGTCGTAGAGATAAAACCCAACGGACGGGCAGGCTTCAGTTAACCGAGACAGAGCATATGGGGAGTTTTTTCCATTCAAAAGACTGGAGCGGGTCTGGGATTAGGGAGTTATCATTAGCACTGTTTATGGATGCCTTAGAAAGCGGTCAATTGCTGCTACCCAGAATGGGGGCACCAGTGTCTATTGCGGTATGCCAGCTTGGTGATCTTGGACGGAGAGGGTTATTGAGCAGAGACATCAATGGCATCAACAGTGACAAATCTCCCCGAGGGCCTTTTGATATTGTTTCAATGATGGATCGTAGACCTGAGTATCCAGTATTGTGGGGGCATGATGCCAGTCGGGAGCGGCGGTTAATCGTAGAGCCAGATCAGCAGGCGGTCAGCCGTTCTGGATACAGACAACAGGCCGCGGAAAAATGGCATGATGGCGCGTCCAGACTGCATTACAATGTAGATTTTCGACTCAACTCTCAGCCACTGGCGGCATGTATAACCGAGATGGCTTCGCTTGGTGGCAGAGGCTGGCCAAATTTTGTAACTCAAAAGCAGTGGGAGATTGCTCTTGTACTGTGGGCCAATACAACGCTTGGATTAATTGCCTTTTGGTGGACAGGTACCCGGCAGCAACAGGGGCGGTCGGTAATATCAATTTCTCGCATGCCCGAATTATTATCCATAGATCCAAGGTCACTGACCCAGGATCAGTTAAATCAGTCCGAGGTTATTTTTGAAAATTTTAAGGACAGGGTATTTTTACCTGCAAATGAAGCGTATCAAGATCAATCTCGCAAAGATTTGGATAAGGCCATACTGGTGACATTGCTAGGAGGGCAAGAGCAACTCCTTGAAAATTTAGCCATCCTGCGCGATCAGTGGTGTGCAGAACCCAGTGTCCATGGAGGTAAGATAACTGAACTTAACCCTATTTAGTGTCCGTCCAGAAATAGAAAATTTTCTTTGAAGTTCCTATTCTATATGACATTTATCGCCGATCATTTCGCTTGAAGATTTACGAAGATGTGTGAATTCAAGGTAACAAATGACAGGGTGTATACTGAAAACTCCCATTTTTAGTACCTCTAACGCGTAATCTAGAAAATGGCCGCAAAATCTTCGCAACAAAATAACGTTTATTTTGAATCTATAAACCCATACAGAATAGGCGATTCACCGCTGTTAGATGCTTTTCTGGACGGGCACTATTTATTTTTGAGTTATTAAAATGCTTTAAAAATTACATCTTATTATGTGAAAAGTCTGGTTAATTAGGAGTTTATGCAATATTTCAGAAATTATTAAGTCTACTTTGTCGTATCTACATGGGCACACATCTAATGATATAAAAAGGTTAAAAGTGGGATAACAAGGTGGGAAAGCTGCCCTAATTTTGCTCAAAAAGCTACAAAGTGGGACTTTTTTTCTTAAAACCTACAAATTTAGTCATAAGTGGGAATCATGGTTGCTTCTGGAGTCTTGAAATTCGCCAAAATAGGGTTAAGTTCAGAGATAACGCACCCGGTGTATATAAGCAATCACATTCAGAGATATTGTAGACCATGTCGGCAAGATACCCCAATCAGTATGATGGAGGTATATTTTTACCCCTGAGATAACTGCATAACCCATGCCTAATAATTCTGAAAAGATAATTAACTCCAAGCTTGCTGAGTGTCTAAGGGGTGTATTGTCGAGTTGGAGTGTGCGTGCGGAGCAGACGGATGTTTTTGTGGAGAAGATGAAGCAGCCAGATATTGTTGTGTCTCATGCGGGGGGGCTTACGGTGATTTTGGAGACAGAGTTTTCACCTGCACGCACTGTGGAATCTGATACGCGTCAACGTTTAGGGCAGACGATCAAAAACACCAAAGAGCAGGTGGAGCAGTGTATGGCTGTCAAGCTGCCGGCCACTCTGCGTAAGGTAGAGCAGTCCGATTTGGATTCATGCATACGAACGGGGAGGTATTTCTATGCCGTATTCACCTATGATGGGACAGGGGACTTGTATGATCACACAGAGCGCTGGCCAACCAGCGGTTGGCTTGAGGGTGGCTTGGATGATTTAGCCAATTGCATAGAAACGGTGGCCTTATCTGAGCGAAGGGTTGCAACGGGGGTCAAGATTTTAGAGATGGGCGTCAGCCAAGCCGCGGGGTATCTGCAGTTTCATGCCCCTGCATACGTTTTAGATCAACTGGCCCAGAAGCTTCATCAACAAGAGGGCGAACAGACCACGCGTATGGCCATGGCGATCTTAGCCAATGCGGTTATTTTTCATCTGCGGCTTGCGCGGCTTCACGAGAAGATACATCCGCTAGTCCACTACAAAAATGAACTAGGAACGATTATACAATCTGATGTGATAGAGTCTTGGCGTGCGATATTAGACATCAATTACTGGCCAATTTTCAGTTTAGCCTCAGATTTATTTTTAATTCTTCCAGAAAGAGATGCCCAAAAGGTCATTGACATATTAAGTGATATGGCCGCGCAGTTGGAGCGTTTTGGTGTCGCGGATATTCAGGACTTATCGGGGCGCATGTTTCAGCAACTGATTACAGATCGTAAGTTTCTGGCGACGTTTTATACGCTTCCTGCATCGGCGACACTGTTGGCTGAATTAGCGGTCTCTCGGTTAGAGATAAACTGGTCGGTGCCCAAAAAAATTACGGCATTAAAAGTGGCGGATTTGGCCTGTGGGACGGGTGCATTGTTAGGGGCTACGTATCAAGCATTTGCCTCTCGTCATCGACGGTCGGGCAACGATGATGGGCGGTTGCATGCTAAAATGATGGAAGGGGTATTGACGGCTGCCGATATTATGCCTTCGGCGGTGCATCTAACCGCTGCAACGCTTTCGGGGATGCATCCAGATAAGCCCTACGGTCATACCCGAATCATCACGATGCCGTATGGTGAAGATAGTAAAGGCAATGGGGTATCTATTGGATCGTTGGATCTGATGGAAGCTGATGAGACGCGGGCCATCTTTGGCACAGGGCGTCAAGTACTTTCTGGGCAGGGGGTTGGGGAAGGCGACTTGGATGGTACAGTGATAGAGGTTCCGCATGGATCCATGGATCTAATCATCATGAACCCACCATTTACCCGACCTACAAATCATGAGGCGACCGAGGTGCCGATTCCTTCGTTTGCAGGGTTCCAAACCAAAGAAGACGAGCAATCAAAGATGTCCGCTCGCCTAAAAGAGATCAGAAAAAAATTAGCCGACCCCGCTGGACATGGTAATGCAGGCCTCGCCTCAAACTTTATTGATCTAGCCCATATCAAACTACGACAGGGGGGAGTCTTAGCACTGGTCTTACCCGCCACATTCATGCAGGGGAAGTCTTGGGAAAACGCCAGATTATTGCTACGCAAATATTATGAGGAGATTGTCGTTGTAGGTATAGCGTCCGATGGAAGCACCGACCGCGCATTTTCTGCGGATACTGGCATGGCCGAAGTTTTGGTGATTGCCACCCGTAAGAAAGACAATGGGATCAAAGATTCCCCCATACTCATCACAAACGTTTACAGGAGGCCGACAACGCAACTTGAAGCGAGCGTCACCGCGCAAGTGATTGAAAAGCGTCGTAGAGATAAAACCCAACGGACGGGCAGGCTTCAGTTAACCGAGACAGAGCACATGGGGAGTTTTTTCCATTCAAAAGACTGGAGCGGGTCTGGGATTAGGGAGTTATCATTAGCACTGTTTATGGATGCCTTAGAAAGCGGTCAATTGCTGCTACCCAGAATGGGGGCACCAGTGTCTATTGCGGTATGCCAGCTTGGTGATCTTGGACGGAGAGGGTTATTGAGCAGAGACATCAATGGCATCAACAGTGACAAATCTCCCCGAGGGCCTTTTGATATTGTTTCAATGATGGACCGTAGACCTGAGTATCCAGTATTGTGGGGGCATGATGCCAGTCGGGAGCGGCGGTTAATCGTAGAGCCCGATCAGCAGGCGGTCAGTCGTTCTGGATACAGACAACAGGCCGCGGAAAAATGGCATGATGGCGCGTCCAGACTGCATTACAATGTAGATTTTCAACTCAACTCTCAGCCACTGGCGGCATGTATGACCGAGATGGCTTCGCTTGGTGGCACCGCTTGGCCAAATTTTGTAACTCAAAAGCAGTGGGAGATTGCTCTTGTACTGTGGGCCAATACAACGCTTGGATTAATTGCCTTTTGGTGGACAGGTACCCGGCAGCAACAGGGGCGATCTAGGCTATCAATCTCTCGTATGCCCGAATTATTATCCATAGATCCAAGGTCACTGACCCAGGATCAGTTAAATCAGTCCGAGGTTATTTTTGAAAATTTTAAGGACAGGGTATTTTTACCTGCAAATGAAGCGTATCAAGATCAATCTCGCAAAGATTTGGATAAGGCCATACTGGTGACATTGCTAGGAGGGCAAGAGCAACTCCTTGAAAATTTAGCCATCCTGCGCGATCAGTGGTGTGCAGAACCCAGTGTCCATGGAGGTAAGATAACTGAACTTAACCCTATTTAGTGTCCGTCCAGAAATAGAAAATTTTCTTTGAAGTTCCTATTCTATATGACATTTATCGCCGATCATTTCGCTTGAAGATTTACGAAGATGTGTGAATTCAAGGTAACAAATGACAGGGTGTATACTGAAAACTCCCATTTTTAGTACCTCTAACGCGTAATCTAGAAAATGGCCGCAAAATCTTCGCAACAAAATAACGTTTATTTTGAATCTATAAACCCATACAGAATAGGCGATTCACCGCTGTTAGATGCTTTTCTGGACGGGCACTATTTATTTTTGAGTTATTAAAATGCTTTAAAAATTACATCTTATTATGTGAAAAGTCTGGTTAATTAGGAGTTTATGCAATATTTCAGAAATTATTAAGTCTACTTTGTCGTATCTACATGGGCACACATCTAATGATATAAAAAGGTTAAAAGTGGGATAACAAGGTGGGAAAGCTGCCCTAATTTTGCTCAAAAAGCTACAAAGTGGGACTTTTTTTCTTAAAACCTACAAATTTAGTCATAAGTGGGAATCATGGTTGCTTCTGGAGTCTTGAAATTCGCCAAAATAGGGTTAAGTTCAGAGATAACGCACCCGGTGTATATAAGCAATCACATTCAGAGATATTGTAGACCATGTCGGCAAGATACCCCAATCAGTATGATGGAGGTATATTTTTACCCCTGAGATAACTGCATAACCCATGCCTAATAATTCTGAAAAGATAATTAACTCCAAGCTTGCTGAGTGTCTAAGGGGTGTATTGTCGAGTTGGAGTGTGCGTGCGGAGCAGACGGATGTTTTTGTGGAGAAGATGAAGCAGCCAGATATTGTTGTGTCTCATGCGGGGGGGCTTACGGTGATTTTGGAGACAGAGTTTTCACCTGCACGCACTGTGGAATCTGATACGCGTCAACGTTTAGGGCAGACGATCAAAAACACCAAAGAGCAGGTGGAGCAGTGTATGGCTGTCAAGCTGCCGGCCACTCTGCGTAAGGTAGAGCAGTCCGATTTGGATTCATGCATACGAACGGGGAGGTATTTCTATGCCGTATTCACCTATGATGGGACAGGGGACTTGTATGATCACACAGAGCGCTGGCCAACCAGCGGTTGGCTTGAGGGTGGCTTGGATGATTTAGCCAATTGCATAGAAACGGTGGCCTTATCTGAGCGAAGGGTTGCAACGGGGGTCAAGATTTTAGAGATGGGCGTCAGCCAAGCCGCGGGGTATCTGCAGTTTCATGCCCCTGCATACGTTTTAGATCAACTGGCCCAGAAGCTTCATCAACAAGAGGGCGAACAGACCACGCGTATGGCCATGGCGATCTTAGCCAATGCGGTTATTTTTCATCTGCGGCTTGCGCGGCTTCACGAGAAGATACATCCGCTAGTCCACTACAAAAATGAACTAGGAACGATTATACAATCTGATGTGATAGAGTCTTGGCGTGCGATATTAGACATCAATTACTGGCCAATTTTCAGTTTAGCCTCAGATTTATTTTTAATTCTTCCAGAAAGAGATGCCCAAAAGGTCATTGACATATTAAGTGATATGGCCGCGCAGTTGGAGCGTTTTGGTGTCGCGGATATTCAGGACTTATCGGGGCGCATGTTTCAGCAACTGATTACAGATCGTAAGTTTCTGGCGACGTTTTATACGCTTCCTGCATCGGCGACACTGTTGGCTGAATTAGCGGTCTCTCGGTTAGAGATAAACTGGTCGGTGCCCAAAAAAATTACGGCATTAAAAGTGGCGGATTTGGCCTGTGGGACGGGTGCATTGTTAGGGGCTACGTATCAAGCATTTGCCTCTCGTCATCGACGGTCGGGCAACGATGATGGGCGGTTGCATGCTAAAATGATGGAAGGGGTATTGACGGCTGCCGATATTATGCCTTCGGCGGTGCATCTAACCGCTGCAACGCTTTCGGGGATGCATCCAGATAAGCCCTACGGTCATACCCGAATCATCACGATGCCGTATGGTGAAGATAGTAAAGGCAATGGGGTATCTATTGGATCGTTGGATCTGATGGAAGCTGATGAGACGCGGGCCATCTTTGGCACAGGGCGTCAAGTACTTTCTGGGCAGGGGGTTGGGGAAGGCGACTTGGATGGTACAGTGATAGAGGTTCCGCATGGATCCATGGATCTAATCATCATGAACCCACCATTTACCCGACCTACAAATCATGAGGCGACCGAGGTGCCGATTCCTTCGTTTGCAGGGTTCCAAACCAAAGAAGACGAGCAATCAAAGATGTCCGCTCGCCTAAAAGAGATCAGAAAAAAATTAGCCGACCCCGCTGGACATGGTAATGCAGGCCTCGCCTCAAACTTTATTGATCTAGCCCATATCAAACTACGACAGGGGGGAGTCTTAGCACTGGTCTTACCCGCCACATTCATGCAGGGGAAGTCTTGGGAAAACGCCAGATTATTGCTACGCAAATATTATGAGGAGATTGTCGTTGTAGGTATAGCGTCCGATGGAAGCACCGACCGCGCATTTTCTGCGGATACTGGCATGGCCGAAGTTTTGGTGATTGCCACCCGTAAGAAAGACAATGGGATCAAAGATTCCCCCATACTCATCACAAACGTTTACAGGAGGCCGACAACGCAACTTGAAGCGAGCGTCACCGCGCAAGTGATTGAAAAGCGTCGTAGAGATAAAACCCAACGGACGGGCAGGCTTCAGTTAACCGAGACAGAGCACATGGGGAGTTTTTTCCATTCAAAAGACTGGAGCGGGTCTGGGATTAGGGAGTTATCATTAGCACTGTTTATGGATGCCTTAGAAAGCGGTCAATTGCTGCTACCCAGAATGGGGGCACCAGTGTCTATTGCGGTATGCCAGCTTGGTGATCTTGGACGGAGAGGGTTATTGAGCAGAGACATCAATGGCATCAACAGTGACAAATCTCCCCGAGGGCCTTTTGATATTGTTTCAATGATGGACCGTAGACCTGAGTATCCAGTATTGTGGGGGCATGATGCCAGTCGGGAGCGGCGGTTAATCGTAGAGCCCGATCAGCAGGCGGTCAGTCGTTCTGGATACAGACAACAGGCCGCGGAAAAATGGCATGATGGCGCGTCCAGACTGCATTACAATGTAGATTTTCAACTCAACTCTCAGCCACTGGCGGCATGTATGACCGAGATGGCTTCGCTTGGTGGCACCGCTTGGCCAAATTTTGTAACTCAAAAGCAGTGGGAGATTGCTCTTGTACTGTGGGCCAATACAACGCTTGGATTAATTGCCTTTTGGTGGACAGGTACCCGGCAGCAACAGGGGCGATCTAGGCTATCAATCTCTCGTATGCCCGAATTATTATCCATAGATCCAAGGTCACTGACCCAGGATCAGTTAAATCAGTCCGAGGTTATTTTTGAAAATTTTAAGGACAGGGTATTTTTACCTGCAAATGAAGCGTATCAAGATCAATCTCGCAAAGATTTGGATAAGGCCATATTGGTGACATTGTTAGGAGGGCAAGAGCAACTCCTTGAAAATTTAGCCATCCTGCGCGATCAGTGGTGTGCAGAACCCAGTGTCCATGGAGGTAAGATAACGCACCCAGTGTAATATAAGCAATCACATTCAGAGATATTGTAGACCATGTCGGCAAGATACCCCAATCAGTATGATGGAGGTATATTTTTACCCCTGAGATAACTGCATAACCCATGCCTAATAATTCTGAAAAGATAATTAACTCCAAGCTTGCTGAGTGTCTAAGGGGTGTATTGTCGAGTTGGAGTGTGCGTGCGGAGCAGACGGATGTTTTTGTGGAGAAGATGAAGCAGCCAGATATTGTTGTGTCTCATGCGGGGGGGCTTACGGTGATTTTGGAGACAGAGTTTTCACCTGCACGCACTGTGGAATCTGATACGCGTCAACGTTTAGGGCAGACGATCAAAAACACCAAAGAGCAGGTGGAGCAGTGTATGGCTGTCAAGCTGCCGGCCACTCTGCGTAAGGTAGAGCAGTCCGATTTGGATTCATGCATACGAACGGGGAGGTATTTCTATGCCGTATTCACCTATGATGGGGACTTGTATGATCACACAGAGCGCTGGCCAACCAGCGGTTGGCTTGAGGGTGGCTTGGATGATTTAGCCAATTGCATAGAAACGGTGGCCTTATCTGAGCGAAGGATTGCAACGGGGGTCAAGATTTTAGAGATGGGCGTCAGCCAAGCCGCGGGGTATCTGCAGTTTCATGCCCCTGCATACGTTTTAGATCAACTGGCCCAGAAGCTTCATCAACAAGAGGGCGAACAGACCACGCGTATGGCCATGGCGATCTTAGCCAATGCGGTTATTTTTCATCTGCGGCTTGCGCGGCTTCACGAGAAGATACATCCGCTAGTCCACTACAAAAATGAACTAGGAACGATTATACAATCTGATGTGATAGAGTCTTGGCGTGCGATATTAGACATCAATTACTGGCCAATTTTCAGTTTAGCCTCAGATTTATTTTTAATTCTTCCAGAAAGAGATGCCCAAAAGGTCATTGACATATTAAGTGATATGGCCGCGCAGTTGGAGCGTTTTGGTGTCGCGGATATTCAGGACTTATCGGGGCGCATGTTTCAGCAACTGATTACGGATCGTAAATTTCTGGCGACGTTTTATACGCTTCCTGCATCGGCGACACTGTTGGCTGAATTGGCGGTCTCTCGGTTAGAGATAAACTGGTCGGTGCCCAAAAAAATTACGGCATTAAAAGTGGCGGATCTGGCCTGTGGGACGGGTGCATTGTTAGGGGCCACCTATCAGGCATTTGCCTCTCGTCATCGACGGTCGGGCAACGATGATGGGCGGTTGCATGCTAAGATGATGGAAGGGGTATTGACGGCTGCTGATATTATGCCTTCGGCGGTGCATCTAACCGCTGCAACCCTTTCGGGGATGCATCCAGATAAGCCCTACGGTCATACCCGAATCATCACGATGCCGTATGGTGAAGATAGTAAAGGCAATGGGGTATCTATTGGATCGTTGGATCTGATGGAAGCTGATGAGACGCGGGCCATCTTTGGCACAGGGCGTCAAGTACTTTCTGGGCAGGGGGTTGGGGAAGGCGACTTGGATGGTACAGTGATAGAGGTTCCGCATGGATCCATGGATCTAATCATCATGAACCCACCATTTACCCGACCTACAAATCATGAGGCGACCGAGGTGCCGATTCCTTCGTTTGCAGGGTTCCAAACCAAAGAAGACGAGCAATCAAAGATGTCCGCTCGCCTAAAAGAGATCAGAAAAAAATTAGCCGACCCCGCTGGACATGGTAATGCAGGCCTCGCCTCAAACTTTATTGATCTAGCCCATATCAAACTACGACAGGGGGGAGTCTTAGCACTGGTCTTACCCGCCACATTCATGCAGGGGAAGTCTTGGGAAAACGCCAGATTATTGCTACGCAAATATTATGAGGAGATTGTCGTTGTAGGTATAGCGTCCGATGGAAGCACCGACCGCGCATTTTCTGCGGATACTGGCATGGCCGAAGTTTTGGTGATTGCCACCCGTAAGAAAGACAATGGGATCAAAGATTCCCCCATACTCATCACAAACGTTTACAGGAGGCCGACAACGCAACTTGAAGCGAGCGTCACCGCGCAAGTGATTGAAAAGCGTCGTAGAGATAAAACCCAACGGACGGGCAGGCTTCAGTTAACCGAGACAGAGCATATGGGGAGTTTTTTCCATTCAAAAGACTGGAGCGGGTCTGGGATTAGGGAGTTATCATTAGCACTGTTTATGGATGCCTTAGAAAGCGGTCAATTGCTGCTACCCAGAATGGGGGCACCAGTGTCTATTGCGGTATGCCAGCTTGGTGATCTTGGACGGAGAGGGTTATTGAGCAGAGACATCAATGGCATCAACAGTGACAAATCTCCCCGAGGGCCTTTTGATATTGTTTCAATGATGGACCGTAGACCTGAGTATCCAGTATTGTGGGGGCATGATGCCAGTCGGGAGCGGCGGTTAATCGTAGAGCCCGATCAGCAGGCGGTCAGTCGTTCTGGATACAGACAACAGGCCGCGGAAAAATGGCATGATGGCGCGTCCAGACTGCATTACAATGTAGATTTTCGACTCAACTCTCAGCCACTGGCGGCATGTATGACCGAGATGGCTTCGCTTGGTGGCACCGCTTGGCCAAATTTTGTAACTCAAAAGCAGTGGGAGATTGCTCTTGTACTGTGGGCCAATACAACGCTTGGATTAATTGCCTTTTGGTGGACAGGTACCCGGCAGCAACAGGGGCGATCTAGGCTATCAATCTCTCGTATGCCCGAATTATTATCCATAGATCCAAGGTCACTGACCCAGTATCAGTTAAATCAGTCCGAGGTTATTTTTGAAAATTTTAAGGACAGGGTATTTTTACCTGCAAATGAAGCGTATCAAGATCAATCTCGCAAAGATTTGGATAAGGCCATATTGGTGACATTGTTAGGAGGGCAAGAGCAACTCCTTGAAAATTTAGCCATCCTGCGCGATCAGTGGTGTGCAGAACCCAGTGTCCATGGAGGTAAGATAACGCACCCAGTGTAATGCAGATCTGTTTTTGGAGAGAATGAAATGTACTTCCAGAGTCGGTCTTAATGCTAACAAATTCGCTCATCACACGAGTTGTACCGAGATTGAATTCAGATTATTGGGGCATTGATTGTTAAAAATTTCGCCGTTGACTTTAATGAGTTTTTTTTCGCAGACAATTGGACCTTAATCTCGTCTAGGTAGTGCCTGCTAAAAAACCTAGACCTGGCAGAATTTGGAATATGTTAGGGATTGAACGCTCATATTTTTATGGTGTTTGGCGTCGTAGTGTCTGTTTGATGGGGTCCGAAATTCGTCTCTGAAGATTTTTGTTCAAAATTCAAAACTTTCTTTTGATTGGGTGATATCATCAGTAAAGTAAGGGTTTGTGGGCATTTTGTATACAGACTATCCACAGGATTCAAAAAATCTTCAACATCATTTAACAATTCGAACACAAATTAATTTTGCCCCGACACTGGGGATGAACGCCATTGAGGATCTTTTCGTAGATCCTAAGTCCAGAGACGATATTCCCCGAATGATCTTAGCCTTGCAGTCCATCTGGATGAATTGTGATCTTCGGGATCAGATTGTAACCTACCTCCAGAAGGTGATTGGAGAGGGCACGGATCAGAGCGTGGGTCGACCTGGGCTAAATTGCTGGCGCATCTTCGTACTCGCGGATTGGATTGCGACTTTGACCGATTGGCAGAACTGGCCAATAAACACAGCGATATCCGCATCTTGTTACAAAATGATGCCACTGAATTCAACCGTGAGTCCTTGTATCGTGTGCAGACGATGATCAACAATGTAAGTCTGATCACCGATGACATTTGGTCCACCCTCAATCGGATGATTGTGGATCATGGGTTAGAGGTCTTTGGGGTTGCGTCCGATGCGCCTTTGGAAGCGCGGACGGATTCGTATGTGATGGAAACCCATGTTGAGACGCCCCATAATGTTCGGTTATTACGCGATTCAATCATCCTGGCCACGCAGCTTGGGCCTGGGAGGCCTTCAATTTGGGGGCGTACGACACTGGCGTCAGTTAAAGCATTTGGTCATTACGGTTAACAATGCCTATTTGGAGATCAACACCACCAAGAAGCGTGAGAAGAATCCAGAGCTGGTCTTAGCCTTGATTTGTTACTATCGAATTCAGAAGTGTATACTGGTCTTGGATAAGATCAAAGAACTTGACCCAAGTTCAAGTCGGATTGCGCCATTAGAAAAGGTGATTGAGCAGTTCAATCGGTTGGTAGATTTGGTTCATCGTCGTGTGATAGAGGGGGAAAAGATTCCCAATGCAGAGAAGTTATTATCGCCGAGCATACGCGTTGGATTGTCAAGGGGAAGTCCATGCCCAATCAGGTGGAGTTGGGGGTTCCCGTCGCGATCACCCAATGTCAACATGGCTTGATTCTGGGATGGGAGATCATATGGACGCAATCAGATGTAGATATGACCATTGAGATCGCCACCAAGATATAATAGAAAGGAAGGTTCCCTCAGGAGTGTTATTTTTCGAGGTAACCAAATTTTCATTTTATTATGTCTTCTACATCTCATTGTTCACCTGTTCGCTACTACGTTGGATTAGACGTTCATCGTGACACAATCTCGGCGTGTGTTTACGATGCGACTGAGAAGCGTTACTGTGATGAGCAGATGCTCACAAGCCGAAGAGTCTCACTCGGTTTGTGGAATCTACGAGTTCAAAGTATGGGCCTTTCCGCTGTTGTTATGAGGCATCCTTTTCGGGGACTGTGCTCTATGACACATTGACCGAACACGACGTGGATTGCGCCATCATTGCTTGATTCCCAAGCGCTCAGGCGATCGAATCAAAACCGATCAGCGCGATGCCAGGAATTTGTCCAAGTATTTTGGATCTGGGCTTTTGACTGAATGTTTCGTCCTGGACGAAGAGCTCCGAGCCGTGCGAGGACTTTTACGCAGTCGTGAGGCACTGATAAAAAGTCTTCACCAATCCAAAATGCGCGTGATTCATTTTTTGCATGCGCACGGGCACTGTTATACAACAGGAAGCTACTGGACAAAAAAGTTTAAGACTTGGATCAATCAGATTGGGTTAGAGTGTCGAGTTTGCGGACACCTGAATGATATTGATTATCATCAGGGACGCATCTAAGAACAGCAAGTCAAAATAGCATCCGAGTCCGAAAAGTTTCAGCAAGCAGTTCAGATTCTGCAAGGCTTCCGAGGCATTGGACTGATCTCGGCCATGCAGTTGGTTTGTGAGATTGGAGACTTTCGGCGGTTTGAGAGTCCGACGGCACTGATGGCGTATCTTGGATTAGTTCCATCTCAACACTCCTCAGGAAACACCATCCGCACTGGTTCAATCACCAAAACTGGAAACACACACGCACGAAAGGTCTTGGTGAGCGCAGCATGGAAATACATTTACGTACCTCGGATTAGTGTTGCACTTCAAGAGCGGCAAAAACACTGCAGTGCTAAAGTCATCGCCATTACCCAGAAAGCACAAACGCGGTTGTACAAACGTTACAACGCACTGAGCAAACGCAAACCTCCGAAAGTCGCGGTGGTTGCAATCGCGCGTGAACTGGTTGGCTTTCTCTGGGAGGCGTTGCAACTTCCTGTTGAAACAGCCTAAACAACCTATACGATAACTCGTCATGGAGAAAGAGTCCAAAGCAACGATGGAGAGCCCAAGTCCATCCTTTTCGGTAGCGATTATCGCGAGCCCGAGTTTCAAGATCTTGGCAGCTCCGACGTATTCAAATATTGAGCATTATGGCTTTTGCCTAGCATGCGGACACCAGATTGATAGACCGTCGCCATTGCTATAAGACTCTTTCTCCATGACGAGTTGTCTATATTTATAACAAAATGTAACCCGAAACTAATACATACCAACCCCCGAAAGGGAACCTTCCTTTCTACACCAGCGATTATCGCGAGCCCGAGTTTCAAGATCTTGGCAGCTCCGACGTATTCAAATATTGAGCATTATGGCTTTTGCCTAGCATGCGGACACCAGATTGATAGACCGTCGCCATTGCTATAAGACTCTTTCTCCATGACGAGTTGTCTATATTTATAACAAAATGTAACCCGAAACAAATACATACCAACCCCCGAAAGGGAACCTTCCTTTCTACACCAGAGTTTCGGCGAAAACGTCGGCAACATGCGCAGATTGAGTCCTGTATCAACTTCAGCATGGCGGTGCGCGTATTCGCACCAAAGGAGGTAAGGCGGGGTTTGCGCGAAGCATCGGCGCAAGTGTGATCGCCACGAATTTGTGTCGAATCGGGAGAGTGTTGATGGCCCGACACCGAGAGTCGTTTCGCCAAGCGGCGTAAGAGTCTGAGCCACAAAAAAAATACTCCACCATTGGAGGTGGGAAAGGTGCGTCCGTGCGGCAGAGATTTTAGGCAAAATCGGTGGACTATACACTGAATTTGGATCAAATATAGGTGAGGTGTACAGATCGGTGAAATAGATCAAAAATTTCGCGACTAAAATCGGAGAGTCTGCCTAGCACTGCCCTGTAGCCAAAAGTATATTTTGACAATTAAGTATGCGTAGATCCATCACAAATTTCAAGAATTTGTATGGTATAGCCTTCCAAGCCATTCCATTTCAGCACGATTTCCGAGTTGAAGTACTGGAAAAATACTCTTGAATCAACCGGTCTACACAGACGGATTCTCTACCAGTTTACTTTACCTATGGCTTCCAACTCCTCATACGCAACGGCGCGGATCTGCAAACTTGAATAGCCACGCCACATGATCTCATGACCGGGCGGTGGATCATGTTTACGGTTCATATAGCCCCCCATCATAGCCACCGTCAGGATAGCCGAAGATATGTTTGTGGGAACAGGAAGTCGATAATTCTCAGCATAGACTTGGAGCATCTTCGCCTCGGATCCTCTGAAAAACACCTCCATCTCCAAGTCCCCCGCCACACGTCCCATTAGAGTCATTAGCATGATGCGCCAGGTAATAATCATGTATACCGTCAGTACCCGATGCAGGACCTTTGGTTTCTGGAACCGTAACTTTTCTACCTTACAGCCACTCTTGAGCACCCGAAAGGTATCTTCCACACGCCAGCGCAACTTGTAATAGTTAATCATCTGCTGTGCCTCTTTCAGGCTTGTAACCTCTTGTGTCGTTACCAAATACCATTCAATCGGCTTTGCATCCTCAGGTGGGTTAAGTTCACGTAGATGGATCCCCCAAACGGGCATGGGGGCTTGCGCTGGATCCTTGGTTGGGGGAAGCATCACTTTACGGAAGCGAATTTCCATACGCGCATTTCGGCCCGGCCGACCTTCACTGGTCACACGCCCCGATTTCATCCGACGACTCAAATCCTCCACCTCCAACTCTACTAGCCCGGCAGGCGATCCCTTTCGCATGGTCCTGAAAAGTCGGGTGTTTTTGGACTTGTCCAGCACACGGTCATGTTTGGCCCGCACCAAAATCTCGGTTCGCTGTAAGGCGCGCTGTTCGGACAAAATCTCAAATGCATCGGCCTCTCGGTCCATCACACAAATTGCACGGGTTTTGCGAGGCAGCGTTTCGCTGGCTTTCTCAACCGCATGCAGTCCATCCAGCCAAGTCTGTGTTTTTGGGGTCTGTTTCCCATAACTGCAGTTCACGATCCCTAATGGAAGTCCTTCCTCTGCACTCACGGCAATCGTTGCATGGAGATGAATTCCGTAGGCTTTTGCACTGGTCTGGTTTTCTCCAATGACATCAAAGCCCTCTGTATTGGTTCGCGTCTTGAACGAGAGTTTGGTGCCATCCTGAATAAAAAGCACCGTCTCTTGGGTTCGCATTCGCTCAATGGTCCGTTGCAAATGCGGGGCATGAATATCCTCATTGGAAATGCCGAGTTCATCGGCCTTTGCAAAGAACCTGTAGTACCCCTGAAGTGCCGCGGAATCGCGCTTGGGGGATGCCGTGCTAGGTGTGCCGACCGTGTTGGCCATCAGACGTACACTTTTGACCAAGCGGGCCGTGCGACGACGATCTCCAAGCTCTGCACGGCCAAACTCCTGATTCGCCCAGTGGTCCGCATCCAATCCAGTGCCCGGCTCCAGACGCGGATATAAGTCCACAGAGGGAACCCCCAGGTGTGTACGCCAGTTTGGATCCAACTCATAGGCAAATATCTTTTTCTTTGACTTGGGCGCATCCGTAGCCGACGCATGCCGTCCCTGTCCCTTTGTACGCCCTAGATAGTGAAATCCCGCAGCCCGAAAACAAGTTCCATCGTAGTCTGGACCCACAAACGTTTCTACCACATAGGGCGCATAATCATAGCGGGCCATAAAATCAGAGGGAAGTCGATGCAAAACGCGTGCTAAGATGGAACTCGCCAAATTCTTGCAACGAACCTCTGGGCGGATCAAAAACCGACTGAGGTTCGCGACACGATACAGGTTTTGCATACGGGTGCTGAGATCCCATGCCATCCAGGCATCGCGTGCCCCTAGATGCAATGCCGCGGCGGAAAAGCCCACCGCACCCAGGTACTCCGAATCAAATACCGCACCTGAGCACCCGCAAATGTAGTCGTTCCTTTTGGGTGCTCCCGAGCGAGAAGCGTATTCCAGATTGCACGAGCCTGCGAACCCGTGACCAGAAGAATCTCCAAATCCTGAATCTGCCGCACATCTGCGGGAACGTCAACCGGGGCTGGAACGCTTTCCTCCAGTAGACGCGGACCACGAACAAAGGAAGCCGTCTGTGGCTTGGGAAGCGAAACATGTCCTTCCTCTTCCAGAACATATAACGCCTTCATGCAACCGGAAATACGAGGTCGTCCCTTGGTATTCAACAACTTGAACTTTGAGCAAATCAGTTTCCCGAGAGCCTGACGACTCTTGTCATGATTTGAGGTGACGAGCTCGGACAAGGTCGGCAAATCGCTAAAATGGTTTGCTGTACTTGCATTTTTTGCATAGTAATGTGAAGAATAACACAATAATACGCAATAAAAGTTTTATTGTCAAATAAAAGTATTGATAACAAGGCAGGCTTAGCAGTTAATAAAAAATTCGTATATTAAGCCCCCGTAAAAAATTGTGACTCCCCAAAGTAGGGTTTTTTAGCGGGCACTAGGTAGGGGTCAAGAGTGACTTTTAGAGAATTTAAATTCTCAATGATCTCTTGACGAATATTGTCTGTTTGTTTTGTGGACTCAGTCAAACTAAATGGCATGCTAATTTGAAGAATAATACCAGCCCAGCCAGACTCATAGTCTTTCCAAATCACGTCATTACCTAACTTTTCTTCAATATCCTCTTTAAATTCTTTTAGGTGATTAAATTTTTTCTGACTAGATTCTCCGTTAAATGACAGAAATGCCTGAATATTTCCATCTTCTGCTCTTGTAGCATAGCAAACATCTGGAAAAACTGTTTGGAATGAACGCCATTTGCCTCGCCAGCCTCCTTTGCCCACTGGCTTAAATCCCCTCTCGATGAGCTCAGCAGTCATAGGTTGATAAAATTCTGCATATAAAGTATTTGCGCTCTTCGTGTTAGAAGATGATGAGTTGTTATGAGATTGAGGGACAACGACCGCCTTAAATTTGTAACTGTAGTTCTCCTTATCTCCGTAGGCTGAAACCTTGACGGCATAAAAATTAATCGTGTCGGAATCATTAAGCCATTGCATGATTTTTTCGTGATAAGGCTTAAACTTACTTGCAACCCAAACCAAAATACTCGCTTCAGCACCGCAGCATAGCCAATTAAGCTAAGGCAATGTCCATGATCTGACTCTTCAATTTGATTTTCAATCACCACAATGGCATCAGTTTCCGCTTGCTTTGCAAAGATGTCAACACGCCCCATTTTTCCAAGGGTCTTCTCGGTCACCACATCTTTCAAGCGCAGTCCTATTACTTCTCCCAAATGATCAATATTTTTTGCCAGCCATGGAGTAAAATTATATGCTTCGTGTGGCCAAACCTCACGCAAGTTGACAGAATTAAGTTTCGTGATTTTAGACATCATATCCAATGTTTGAGTCTGTGACTTATTAGAGTGCAACAGGTTTACCGCCCTTTTCTTTCCAATCATAAAAGACAGTGCTGGCCTTATCCAACTCGGCTAGAGCAGCCAATATTGGGCCTGGTACTTCATTAAAAATATCCACATCATTTCCCTCAGTCAGACTGAATAATTCATTTGAGTCTTCAATCTCTAACAGGATTTGATATAATTCTGGAGCGAATTTCTCAAAATACATGAACATAGCCTTATGGGAAAATGATTGAAAATCAAAATCCTGCGATGCCTCATCTGTCATAATTGAATCAGCCAAATCAAAATTCATTGGATACTTATGTGCTTTAATGTCGGGAAATATTATACTAATCAAAGCATGAGTGAACATCCATTGTGCGTCCACCATCTTACGGAGAGGATCAGGCTGTTTTTTTATTAATTTTTCAATATTAATTTTTGAATAGCCCTGATCGAGATAGGCTAATACTTCATCCATAATTAAAGTCGTGGAGGCACAATGTGATAGTATACAAATCAAATGATCATCATACCGGTCCGAAGATCTATTCAATTCATTCGCACTTCCTTTTCTATGATGGCTAATTTTTTTGAACAAATTCATGAGATATATTCGTGGTACTTTGAGATGATGAGAAAGTCACAGTCTGTAGGTGGAGCTTAACGATACACCAAGTCAATCGGCATTCGAGCGATTGGAATACCCTGCAATTTCATAGCCTCACTTAATAAACGCGCCTCTTGGCGAATCTGTGTTTCAAGCGGAGATTCAATAAACGTCCTTACATGAGTTAGAAAACGATCTAAATACTGATCCAGAAGAGTCTCGGCTTTGGGAAGTCGTTTAATCCGATACTCCCCATCTTGCAATCCGGCCATTTCTGCGGCAATTCGGATAGCGTCGTCAAGATTCCCAAGAATATCAACCAGACCCGCATCAAACGCTACATCTCCAGTCCAAACCCGTCCCTGAGCAACTTCGTGAACAGCGTCTGCGTCCATGTTTTGGCTTTCTGAGACACGCCTTAAAAATTTTTGATAAGTATCTTCAATTGAACGTTGAAGTAAAGCTTGTTCGGCAGGACGAAGAGGGCGCATCCCAGAGAACATGTCTGCATAATCACTAGTTGATACATGATCAGATGTGATGCCGAGCTTTGTTTCTAACATCCGACCAATACTAAAATACACTCCATAGACTCCAATGGATCCTGTCAATGTATGAGGAGATGCCACAATTGTATCACCTGCAGTGGCAAGCCAATAGCCGCCTGAAGCAGCAATGTCGCCCATAGAGACCACCACAGGTTTTCTCTCGGATGTTTGCTTTACAGATTGCCACATTGCTTCACTTGCAGTCGCGCTCCCCCCCGGAGAGTCAATCCGAAGTACCACAGCTTTAACCTGATCATCATCCCGAAAATCTTTCATAGATTTTTGGAAGCTAGATGCCCCAAAATAGCCATCTAAATCTCTACTATTCCCACTAATGATTACCCCAGAAGCAGTCATGATTCCAATCGTTCCCTCTGAACCAGAAGACGATTCGTTAGACGATAGGGAATACCTGTCAAGACTCACCGTGTTAAGATCGTCATCATGGCCAGTTAATTCACGTATCAGGGCTTCTACATCTTCGTTATGTAACAATCCATCTAAGAGGCCATGCTGATAGGCATCTTCGGTCGTTAGCAATGCGCCCGATTGGATGAGATGATTCACCTCTTCCTGACTCATGTCCCTTGCCTTAGCAATAGTACCTATCATCAGGTCATCCCAGTTATTTAGAATTTCTGTGTACTGTTTCCGGTTCTCAGCCGACAGATCTTCTCGAGAGTAAGGTTCAACGCCCCCTTTATAGGAGCCAACTCTTACAATCGTAGGCTCAATATTTAACTTGTCAAAGAGACCTTTGTAAAATGATGCACCTAAATAAAACCCATTAAATTCAAAGAAAGCATTCGGAGCACTGAAAATACTATCGGCAGCAGAGGCGAGAAAATAATCAGCTTCTCGCATACTAAAATCGCCCGACGCAGAAGCGATGATAGGCTTACCACTTTTCTTGAAATCATGGAGCGATTCTCTGATTTCCAGCAAGGTAGCCCATCCAGTGATCACGCCCTGAGGCTTCAACCATATAGCTTCAATACGTTCGTCTGTAGTCGCGCCTTTGAGTGCTTCTCTTATGCGGCTTAAACTTTGCGGTTGTGGCACATCAAAAAGATCATAAAATGGATCAGAGGTTCCATGCTCTTCAATTGGACCCGAAAGACTTAAAACTAGCACTGATTCTTGAGAGATGGGCAGTTCGCTGGATGAAACAGTTGAAGTCACGACACCAGCCATAATCAACGAACCAACTAAGATGAGAAGTCCAAGAACAATAAATGACCCAAGAATACTAGCTATTAGAGTAGAAAAAAAGCGCATATGACGATTGAAATGTATAATGGAAGATAGGCACTATCTCTGGTACTGTTCGTTAAACTGAAACCACAAGTAATGTTCAGGGTATCTTTAAGATATAAACCGACAATATGGCAGTCTTGTACGCGTTAAGGTATATTTTTGCTCTACGGCAAGAAATTTGCCCATCCCGTCCATATGAAAAAGGATAGTTTTACATATCATAAAACCTCTCCGCCGTCATTGACCGATCGTGAGAGCGCCATTCTACGTTTAGTCGTACGAAATTTTATTGATACAGCCGGGACTGTGGGATCACGAAAATTAGCCAAAAAATTCTCCCTTGGGTTGAGTGCAGCGACGGTTCGCAATACGTTGTGCGATCTTGAAGAATTAGGATATCTTAGACACCTTCACACATCGGCCGGCCGGATGCCAACCGAGCTTGGTTACAGGGCATTTGTAAATGAGTTGATGGAAACTCCTGAGCTGTCCCCCATAGATCGCCGTTTGCTCAAAGACCGTCTAGATCGCCTGATGGGGGATGCTGATACACTTTTTCGTGAGACATCTCGCTTACTTGGTCATATGTCTAACCTCCTAGGTGTCGTTCTTAGTCCCAAAATTTCGACTGGAATCTTGGAGCGTTTAGATGTCGTTCAGTTATCAGAGTCAAATATCATGATTGTGATCAGCGTACGGAGCCACCTTGTCAAAACTATCATATATGAGACAAATACGAATGTTCGTCGGGAAGATCTTGACCGAGTCGTGTCAATCCTTAATGAGCGGCTTGCCGGTTTAAAGCTTGAGAGCATACGTAAAGATTATGCTACCCGAACAAAAGATATTGAGGATGATCCTACTGGAATCGTGCAATTGATTCTTAATGAGTCAGCCTCAGTTTTTGGTGATTCCCATGAGGGCAGATTAACCCATTCTGGGACAGGTAGATTACTTGCACAACCAGAATTCCAAGGCATGAATGAAGTGCGTCAACTCATTGATCTCATTGAAGATGAAGGATTTGTAGTTCAACTTTTTGAGCAATCACCTGGTAGCCAATTTGATTCAAATAACTGGGTATCGGTAGGGATTGGGAGCGAAATTCAGGACGAGTCGGCCAACCCTTATTCCATTGTAACAGCTAAATATAGTGTTGGAGATAACTCTGGTACTGTTGGATTACTTGGTCCAATCCGCATGGATTATGGACGGGCGATTTCCCTAGTTGAGACAATGGCATCCATCCTTAATCGTCCGACAATCACAGGTTCAATATATCATTAACAAGCAATGGATAAGGAATTAACAGAGGAACAAGATGAATCACTGGATCAATTATCACCTGCAGAGGTGACGGATGATGGATCACATAGTGAAGTCAACCCATCAGAGAATTCTCAAAACGAAGAATTAGCAGATGATCCTGTACAAGAGTGTAGAGAAGAATTAGCTGCTGAAAAAGATCAACGACTCAGAATTACAGCGGAATTTGCAAATTATCGCCGCCGAATGGAGAATCAACGTATTGAATGGTCTATTCGAGCGAAATCGGGTGTGATACGAAGCCTTTTACCTATCTTGGATGATCTGGAAAGATCATTGGTTGCTGCAGATCAAACTGATGCATCAGATCAAGCATTTGAATCTTTGAGATCTGGGGTCACTCTGATCAATGAAAATTTTCTTGGAGAGTTGCAAAAATTAGGGCTCAGTCGGATAGAATCGATTGGAGCAAAATTTGACGAGCATCTGCATGAAGCCGTCGGACAAACACCTATAAGTGAAGGGGACGACGGTGGATTGGTTGTTCACGAAAGTCAGGCAGGTTATCAACTTGGAGATCAAGTGCTCAGATATGCAAAAGTCATTGTATCTGTTTCCAATGATCAAGAAAGGGTTGAGGCAGATTCAGCATGAGTGACAACTACTATGAGATACTTGGGGTCAGTCGGACGGCATCATCCGATGAAATCAAAAAAGCATATCGCAAAAAGGCTCTCGAAAATCATCCTGATCGTAATCCAAACGACAAAGCAGCGGAGACTCGATTCAAGGAAGCTGCAGTTGCTTACGAGTGTTTGAGTGACCAACAAAAGCGTGATATCTATGATCGATATGGGGAAGCTGGACTCAAAGGGGCGGCTGGGGGCGGAGGCCAACAAGGCTTCAGTAATGTTAATGATATCTTTAGCGCATTCGGGGATATATTTGGTGGCAGTTTTGATGATTTCTTTGGAGGGGGCCGGCAGCAAACTCGTGAGCGAGGTCAATCTGGTGCAAATGTGGTTCATCACTTAGAACTGACATTAGAGGAAATAGCCGATGGAATCGAAAAACGTGTTCATGTGCGTCGATTGACACCATGTGATACCTGTCAAGGAACAGGAGCAAAGGGAGGTTCTTCCAACTTGAAGCAGTGCGTAACTTGCAATGGTTCGGGAGAAGAGCGAGTTGTTCGGAATACTCCCTTAGGACAGATGGTTAGCGTTTCTATATGCGGACGATGCCAAGGTGAAGGCGTCTTCATAGACGAAAAATGCCCAGAATGCCGCGGGCAGGGGCGGCTTGATGGAGAGTCCTCAATCAAAGTCAAGGTTCCTGCAGGTGTTGAAGATGGAATGGTGATCAACTTGCGTGGACAGGGCCATGCAGGGGTTCGGGGTGGGCGATCTGGTGACCTGAGAATTGAGATTCGTGAGAAAGCACATGACTGTTTCATCCGCCGCGGAAGCGATTTGATTTACAATCTGAATATTTCATTCCCCGATGCTGCATTAGGCTCAGAAATTGAAGTCCCCACTCTGACTGGACGGGCCATTGTCAAGATTGACCCTGGAACTCAATCAGACAAAGTATTGCGCATGAAAGGAAAAGGATTAGGTATACTAAGGACATCTCGAAAAGGGGATCAGCTCATTCGAATCCGAATATGGACACCCGACACTCTCACAGATTCCGATAAAAAACTGTTGCAAAAACTGAAAGAATCCCCATCGTTTAATCCAACAGAGTCAGACTCAAAAAAATCGTTCTTTTCTAAGGTTAAAGAGGCGTTTGTGTAAGTATCTGCTCACCACAATTTAACTGACAATCTCGCTAAGCCAAGGTCTGATCATAATGGCAAAATATCCATTTCGGGATATAGAAAAAAAGTGGCAACTCCACTGGAAGACGAATAAAACCTTTCAAACTCCAGTAAATGTTGACACAACAAAACCCAAGTATTATGTATTAGACATGTTTCCCTACCCTAGTGGGGCGGGGCTTCATGTGGGACATCCTGAGGGCTATACGGCAACCGATATTGTGGCGCGCTACAAGCGGATGCGTGGATTTAATGTACTGCATCCAATTGGATGGGATGCGTTCGGACTTCCCGCTGAGCAATACGCTCTCCAAACCGGCACACATCCGCGGATTACGACTGAGGCCAACATCAATCGTTTTAGGAAACAGTTACAGTCTCTTGGCTTGTCTTATGATTGGGACAGGGAAATTGATACAACTGACCCTGAATACTTTAAATGGACACAGTGGATCTTTCTGCAATTACTTGACCGGGGGCTGGCCTATGAAGCCAAGGTGCCTGTATGGTGGTGTGAAGCGCTTGGAACTACGCTCGCCAATGAAGAGGTTGTTGATGGAAGAAGCGATATTGGGGGGCATCCTTGTGAGAGGCGAATGCTCCGACAGTGGGTTTTACGAATTACAGAGTATGCTGAGCGACTACTTGAAGGGCTTGAGCATACCGATTGGCCGCAAAGCACCAAAGAAATGCAACGTAATTGGATCGGGCGTAGCCAAGGAGCGGAGATAGACTTTAAGGTACAGAATCACGCCTCATCCATCATTCGTGTCTATACAACGCGTCCAGATACAATCTTCGGTGCTACCTACATGGTATTGGCCCCTGAACATCCGCTTGTAGAGCATTTAACCACCAAATCTCAACGCAATGATGTTGTTCATTACGTTGAACTTGCTTCGCGTAAGAGCGATTTAGAGCGTACTGAATTACAGAAAGAAAAAACAGGTGTCTTCACAGGTGCTTATGCAATCAATCCCGCGTCAGGTAATGCAATTCCTATTTGGATTGCTGATTATGTATTGTCATCTTATGGAACTGGCGCGATCATGGCTGTACCTGGGGAAGATGATCGGGACTGGGCATTTGCCGCCAAGTATGCTCTCCCAATTCTTCGTACCGTTCAACCCCCAAAGGGTTTCACTGGACTAGCGTACACGGGCGACGGCCCGGCCATTAATAGTGATTTTCTTAATGGACTGCATATTGATGAGGCAAAAGAGTGCATCATTAACTGGCTGGAAGAAAAAGGACTCGGAACCCGCAAAGTAAACTATAAATTACGTGACTGGCTGTTTTCTCGACAGAGGTACTGGGGAGAGCCAATTCCGATTGTATTTGAGGGCGATCAGGTCTGCTCATTACCAGAAAATGCTCTCCCTATCACATTGCCTGAACTGGAAGAATTTAAGCCAAGTGGAACACCAGAAGGTCCTCTATCACTGGCTGAAAACTGGATCCGTACCACGAATCCTAGTTCTGGCAATATCGCGCGCCGTGAAACAAATACCATGCCGCAATGGGCAGGATCCTGTTGGTACTTTCTGCGCTATATTGATCCAAATAATTCAAACCAACTTGTAGATCCAGACCTAGAGAAGTATTGGATGCCGGTGGATCTGTATATCGGTGGCGCAGAGCATGCTGTGCTCCATCTTCTATATGCACGTTTTTGGCATATGGTGCTTTATGATGCGGGTGTTGTATCTACTCCTGAGCCATTCTTGAAACTCGTTCATCAAGGGATGATTTTGGGTGAGCTGGAATACACAGCATGGCGAAATCACGTAACGAAACAATGGGTCAGCTCTGATCAAGTGAGTGGGGGAAAGAATAGTCAAACAGAGTTGATTCTTGAGGCCGTTCGTATTAATGAGGATCATGTGATCAAAAATGGAGATAAATTTTTCTTAAAAGAGTCCCCAAATGTTCAGTTGAATGTCAGGGCACACAAGATGAGTAAAAGCAGGGGCAATGTGATCAATCCTGATGAGATCATCTCTCAATTTGGTGCGGACGCATTTAGGTTATATGAAATGTTTATGGGCCCTCTTGAACAGGTCAAGCCATGGAATACTCGTGGAGTACACGGGACATTTCGCTTCCTAACCCGAGTATGGAGGTTGATCACAGAACGTCCGATTACGGAGATAGAGCCAGCACCAGAGCAATTACGAGCCCTTCATCAGACCATTCACAGGGTGACTGGAGATATTGAAGATCTCCGTATGAATACCGCCATTGCCTCATTAATGGAGTTTGTCAATACCGCCTATAAATGGAAGGAAATACCAAGAACTATAGCGTCGCCCTTTGTTTTATTAATGTCTCCGTTTACACCTCATATTTCTGAGGAGTTATGGGAATTTCTGGGGTATCAAGAATCACTCGCTTATGAATCCTGGCCAGATCTAAATGAGCGATATCTTGTAGAAGACATGATTGATTTGCCCATACAGGTCAATGGGAAGCTTCGAGCGACAATCCGTGTTCCCGTAAAGATTGAGAAGCAAGAGATTATAGATCTTGCAATGCGTGAGGCAAATGTGCTTAAATTTTTGGGAGATAAGCCTGTAAAGAAGGAGATTTATATCTCGGGGCGCATTTTGAATCTGGTGGTCGGATGAGCATCTCAGGTCCATTAGACATTCTAGCGATTGGCGCACATCCTGATGATGTTGAATTGACGGTGGGCGGAACGATCATCAAGTCGGTTAGCAAGGGCTTACGGGTTGGGGTATTGGACTTAACTAGGGGCGAACTGGGCACCCGAGGGACCGTCGAAATCAGAGCTCAAGAAGCCGCTAAAGCATCCGAAGCTCTTGGGCTTTCTGTACGTGACAATCTCGGTTTACCAGATGGAAACATTACATCTGATGGGCGACTCCCTTTGATTGAAATTTTGCGCAGATGGACACCTAAAATTGTCATGACCCATCCAAGTGAATGTCGTCATCCAGATCATATTGCTGCGCATCATCTTGTTCGGGATGCCTGTTTTTATTCTGGATTAAACAAGATTGAATCAAATCATGATGATCCAATCTGGCGCCCAAAACACTTGCTTTACTTTGCTGAGGTTCAATTATTTGATCCTTCATTTGTTGTTGATGTGACCCATGAATGGACCCCTAGAACTGAAGCGCTCAAATGTTACAGGTCTCAAATTAACAGCCCAGAGTATAAAAGCCAAAGCTCAGAACCCGAAACATATATTTCTAATGCAAACTTTTTTGATTGGGTTGAAGCGCGCGCTAGAACATACGGGCAACTCATTGGCACCACATATGGAGAGCCATTTCAGTATCATGGCATTCTTGGCGTTTCAGATCTTGAGAGATTTTTGCATATGGAGGCTTCTTTTCAGTGATAATTCGTAACTTTCGTTTATAAGACGTTCAATATAATTGCGTCTTCAATCCTTGATTATCATCTATGGCGGATACAACAGACTTCAGGAATGGGTATACCATGCAGATTGACGGTGAGCTGTGGCAGATCATTAAATTTCAACATGTGAAGCCTGGGAAAGGGGGCGCATTCGTACGTACCAGTTTAAAAAATATCCGAACAGGTCGAGTTGTAGACAAAACTTTTCGAGCAGGTGAGAAGATTCAGAGTGCTCGAATTGAACGACGAGAACATCAATTCTTGTATGAAGATTCTCTCGGGATGCATTTCATGAATATGGAAAACTATGAGCAATTTTCTCTGCCTTCCAATCAGGTTGGAAAAAGGGAATTTCTTAAAGAGGGCGGGATGATTGATATTCTATTTCATGCGGAAACCGAAGCGCCATTAACTGCTGAAATTCCGAAAAGTGTAGACTTACTTGTGACACAATCCGACCCAGGGGTCCGCGGGGATACTGCAACGGGGGCGACGAAGCCAGCAAAGCTTGAAAGCGGAGCGACGGTCAATGTGCCGCTATTTATCTCAGAAGGGGATCTGATCAGGGTCAATACAGATACGGGTGATTATATTACCCGAGTAAGTAGCGAATGATTATACTATCTCAACAACATCCATAGTTCAGTGACTAAACTAATATCTAAAACTTGGTCTGAGAAGGATCTTGAGCGAATTCAGAAGTTGATTTCCATGGCATCGGATGCAGACGCAGCCGAGGTTGAAATTGAAGCAGGTGGTGTACGCGTTGTCGTGCGTAAATACTCTTCTGCGACGGAAAGCATGAACTCCGAGGCTCTGGTTTCTGTTGGACCACAGCCAGCAGCTTCCTCTCCATCTACGATTGCACCAACTGATTCTGATAGCGCATCTCCAGATGAACCGTCTAATGGCAATCCTGTGTTATCTCCGACACCAGGCACCTTCTATGCAAAACCCTCTCCTGATGCAGACCCATTCGTTCGGGTAGGTGATCACGTCAGTCAAGGTCAGACCGTTTGCATTGTAGAGGCAATGAAGTTGATGAATGAGGTTGAAGCGGATCGGTCAGGAACTGTAAGTGAAATTTTAGTTAGTGATGGAGATGCCGTTGAATATGATCAGCCGTTGCTTTTGATTGAAGCGTCTTAGCCTGCTTGATGAAGAAAATTTTGATTGCAAATCGTGGAGAAATTGCTCTTAGGGTCATTCGTGCATGTAAAGAGTTAGGACTAAAATCTGTCGCTGTTTATTCTACGGCTGATGAGAATGCATTACATGTTCGCTACGCTGATGAAGCCGTCTGTATCGGACCCGCATCGTCATCCGAGAGCTATCTTAAGCCAGATCGGATCATGGCTGCTGCTGAAATCACAGGGGCTGATGCCATTCATCCAGGATATGGATTCCTCTCCGAGAATGCAGTATTTAGTGCGATTTGTCAGGACAATGACATAAAGTTTATTGGTCCAGCATCCGAGACGATTGCCATGATGGGTAACAAGAGTCAAGCCAAAGATCAGATGCGCCATGCTGGTGTTCCTGTGATCCCAGGGTCTGATGGAATCATTGATTCTATTGAAGACGGACAGCGGATTGCCGAGTCCATTGGCTTTCCAGTCATGATAAAAGCCAGTGCAGGTGGGGGCGGTAAAGGTATGCGGGCTGTGATGGAACCCCAAGACTTTAAGATCCATTTTCAATCGGCCCAAACCGAAGCAGCATCCTCATTCGGGAATTCAGAAATCTATATTGAAAAACTCCTGCAGGATCCTCGCCATATTGAAATTCAGATCATGGGAGACGGGCAAGGAACGACGCTTCACTATGGAGAACGAGAATGTTCAATCCAAAGGCGACATCAAAAGCTTTTGGAGGAAGCGCCTTCAATTGCTGTAGACGAAGGCTTACGCCAGCGCATGGGTGCAGCTGCGGTTGCAGGTGCTGAGGCGGTGAATTATGAGGGGGCTGGTACAATAGAGTTTTTACTTGATTCAACTGGAGAGTTCTATTTCATGGAAATGAATACTCGTATTCAAGTAGAACACCCCGTGACAGAGGAGATTACTGGTCTAGATTTGATTCGTCAGCAAATCCTTATTGCAATGGGAGAGCGGCTCACTAAGTATGACATTTTAATTAATGGACACTCGATTGAGTGTCGCATAAATGCTGAAGATCCAGAGCAGAATTTTCTGCCGTTTCCAGGAAAAATCCAAAATTTCCACCCCCCTGGTGGACCCGGTGTCAGAACAGATACACATGTCTATGCGGGCTATACGATTCCTCCCCATTACGATTCAATGATTGCAAAGTTGATTGTTCACGCGCCAACTCGTCATTGGGCCATCCGTCGAATGCAACGTGCGTTAGATGAATTTGTGTTAGAGGGGATTGCGACAACTATTCCTTTTCATCAAGACTTATTGCAACATCCTGCGTTTATTTCGGGTGATATTGATACGCATTTCGTTGAGGATCAAATGTTACAAAAGAAGATGTCAACCTAACTTTCTAATTCATGCAATTACCACATCAACTTAAATACACAGAAGACCACGAATGGATTCAGATCCAAGATGACGGGGTGACGGCGAGAATTGGCATCACGGATTTTGCTCAGAGTGAGTTAGGTGATATTGTTTTTGTTGAACTTGAGCCAGAGGGACAAGACTTTGAACTAGGTGCCGTATTTGGTTCAGTAGAAGCAGTGAAAGCTGTTTCTGAGCTATTTCTGCCCGTTACAGCCACGATTACTCGCCATAATCCTGCTTTAGAAGATCAGCCTGAGCTGGTGAATAATGATCCATATGGAGATGGGTGGATGATTGAGATATCTCTTTCTGATCCGACAGAGGTGAACCACCTTCTATCAGCAGAAGACTATGCCAATCATGTGAAATAATGATTTAGGATGAGAGAGCGAATCATTGTTCTTGACTTTGGGGCACAGTACACACAATTGATTGCCCGTCGAATTCGAGAGGCGGGGGTATTCTCAGAAATTTTTCCCTGCACTGCTCCCGTCTCCGATCTTACTGCTGCGCATGGGATTGTCCTCTCTGGTGGGCCTAGCTCAGTCTATCAGAAAGGTGCACCTTTACTTGATCCTGAACTCCTTGAGTTGCATAGACAAGACGGTTTACCTATGCCATTACTTGGCATCTGCTATGGATTCCAAGCTCTTGTGCATTGCACAGGTGGAACAGTCTCTGCGGCTGATTTCCGGGAATTTGGGCGCGCCAGTATCAATATCATCAAGACTGATCATCTGTTTCACGGAGTTACAGATCAATCACAGGTATGGATGAGCCATGGGGATCTGCCTGTAGAGGTTCCCGCTGGCTATGAGATTCTTGCAAGTACATCCAGTGCTCCAATCGCTGCCCTGCGGCATACCACATTACCACATTATGGCGTCCAATTTCATCCCGAAGTAGCTCATACTGAAGATGGGCCCAGAATTTTTGAGAATTTTGTTCGCGGCATTTGCGGTTGTCATAATCAGTGGTCGTCCGCATCTTTTTTAGAGCAGAAGACAAGTGAAATCAAAGACCTTGTAGGCCATGATCATGTGATTCTTGGATTATCGGGCGGCGTAGATTCTAGCGTTGCTGCAAAGCTTTTAGATCAGGCTATAGGAGACCAACTCACATGTATTTTCGTTAACAATGGACTTCTGCGTCATCAGGAGTGGGAACAGGTACAATCAATGTTCAGCGACCACTTCAAAATCCGAGTAGAGGCTATTGATGCGAGTGAGCGCTTTCTGAGCAATTTGAAGGGAATTGTTGATCCAGAGCAGAAACGAATGATCATTGGGAATACTTTTGTGCATGTATTTGAGGAGGCAATTTCATCAATCTCTTTTGGACTAGGGGCTACACCAAAATTTCTTGCACAGGGAACGCTTTATCCAGATGTCATAGAGAGTGTATCTTTTAAGGGACCAAGTGTAACGATAAAAACACATCATAACGTAGGGGGATTAACCGAAGATCATCCATTTGAAATACTTGAACCATTTCGAGAGCTTTTTAAGGATGAGGTGCGAGAAATTGGTCACTTATTGAACGTACCATCAGCGATGATTGATCGTCACCCATTTCCAGGACCTGGCTTAGCAGTTCGTATCTTAGGACCGGTATGCGATCAATCGTTACAACTGGTTAGACAGGCGGATCATATCTTTATTGAGGAGCTTCATGCTCATGGACTCTACAAGGATGTGTGGCAGGCCTTTGCAGTCTTACTTCCTGTTCAGTCGGTTGGAGTCATGGGAGATGAAAGAACCTATGAGCAGGTTTGTGTACTTAGAGCCGTCACGAGTCGTGATGGGATGACGGCGGATTGGGCTAAACTTCCAGATGACTTTCTTGGATATGTCTCTAATAGAATCGTGAATGAGGTAAAAGGGATCAATCGTGTGGCCTATGATATCAGCTCAAAGCCTCCGGCCACCATTGAATGGGAGTAATATGCCAATGAAATTTTGTTTGACCGCTTTACTGATCGTGCTGTTCGCATTAATATCGGACAGCAGGATTTACGCTCAGCCTGCTTATTCCATGGAAGCAGAGCAGAGGTTTAGATCTGCATTAGAGACTTTTGAGGCAGGCAGGTATGCCTCAGCATTTTTGGAGTTTCAAACTGTGTACTTAGAGCAGCCTCAGCATCTAAAAACCACCACTGCATATCTGATGGCTGCTAAGTCTCTATATCGACTCGGGGATTATAATCGGGTCATTCCATTGTTGAGTGAGTTTATGGATTTATTTCCAACAAGCGGTTACCATCAAGAGGCATCTCGGATCATCGCCGCGTCTCGTCTTGGAATGCAACGTAGGCTAGTGGATGAGAACGCCTTTCAATTGGGGATTGCACTTCCATTAAAAGAATCAAGAGTCACAACACCATTAGTTAGGGGAATTCTGCTGTCGGTGGAGGCCTACAACCGTGTGTCTGATTCAAAGGTCAGGGTCATATTCAGAGATACGGGGACTTCACCAGAGGGTGCTGCTACGGCTACAAGTTCTTTGGCTGATCAGGGTGTGACTGCAATCATTGGCCCCTTATTTAGTGAGCAGGTCAAGGCAGCCGCCTTAGTGACTGAAAGGCATGACATCGCATTAATTGCCCCATTAGCCACAGACGCTGGTATCACTGCAGGCCACAACTATGTATTTCAGGTAAATGCAACTGCTGAAGAAAGAGGGCGCGCCATAGCAAGAGCGTCCATAGATTACCTTAGCCTAACCAAGATTGGCATCATCACAGAATCCAGATCTGCTCAAAGTCAGGAGGTCGCCAAAGGATTCATTGAAGAACTTTACCTGCGTGGTTTTTCTCCATTGTTTACGTTTGAGGTTGAGTCCTCCATAGACTGGTCAAGACTTCCAATATTGATTGATCAAGACACCCTTGCATCTACTGAGGCTGTTTTATTTTCTATTGATTATCACAATGAAAATCAAGCTGCACGGCATGTGCAAGATGGCATCAATAGTATTGGACAAGCTGGATTGCAACCCTACATCCTGGGGCCTTATTCGTTTAAATCCCTCAATTTGGTCAGGCTACAGACGCAGATCACTGCGTATTTTGTGGATCCTTATTACGATAATGATCGTAGGGTTCAATCCCATAGGTTTATTGAGAGCTTCAAGCAATCAAATAATGGATCTCATCCTGACCAATTCGCACACATAGGGTATGACATGATGGAAATGCTTCTGGGGTCTATTGAAAAAGGTGGAGTTCTCGTTGATCAAATCCTGTATGCACCTCTTTATGATGGAGTGATGTTGCGGATTCATTTTGGAGGGCATCACAGGAATTCGGGAATGTATTTCTTTGAACATACTCCGATCGGCCCACAGTTGATCCGTTAACAGAAACAAGATGCTGAGTAATTCTTACCGATACCATTGAATTGACAACCGAGAGCCTACTTTGTAAAGCAAATATAAGTGTTGCCATTAAAGCCACAGAACCAATTGAATGACTCAAGTATGGGAAGTGATCACATTTTCTTTAAGCCCATCTGAACATCACGCAATTTAGATCTTTTGGCTCAATCATTTTGATGGAGCCTAAATCAACAAAATACTCTGTAATTGGTATCGTTATACTGTATGTCAAATGTTGAGGATGTACGAACCAAAGGATGTATAATGTATTTTTTATCTCTGTACATATTGAAGGCATACATTGATCAAAGTGGATTATCACTGCCATCATTTCACTAGTCGGATTTCTTATGAGCAAATATGTAGTAGTTTTATTTATCATTGTCACAGGGTGTTCTGGATCAGGGCGCATAAGTCATGACTCTCCACGTAATGCATATGAGAAAGGAGTCAATTATTTTGAAAGGGGGCGCTACGGTCGGGCAGCAGAGTATTTCCAGGGTGTGTTTGATTATGGACGCACCCATGAATGGGCTGCCGATGCACAATTGAATCTTGCTCGTGCTCATTATAAAAATCGTGATTATATCCTAGCCGCTAGTGAGTACTCAAGATTTGCAGAGATTTATCGAACTGACGAGCGAGTCGCCGATGCTGAGTTTGAAAGAGCGATGACCTTTTATGAGCGGTCTCCTAAGATTGAACTTGATCAATCCACAACGCGTCAAGGCGTTGAGGTATTCAATTTATATATCCAGCGTTATTCAGACCATGATTCTGTCAGTGTTGCCATGCAACGAGTTGGCGAACTTCGTCGCAAATTGGCTGACAAACAGTTTCACGCCGCAAAATTATATGAGCGCCGCGGGTTGTATGAGGCCGCTGCTCTGTCATACGAATTACTTTTTGACAAGTACCCCGATACTCCCTTGGCAGATGATGCTTTACTTGGAGCACTGCGATGCTACATAGAATTCAGCCAGTTAAGCATTGTTGAGCGTCAACCAGAGCGACTTCAAAAAGCAATGACTCAATATCAGCGGCTGGTTGATCTTTTTCCAGAAAGCGATTTGATGGATGAAGCCCATCAGTTTGGTGCTAATGCAGAAGAGCAACTTAATGCGTTACTTGATGGCGAATCAACATTGTAGATATTCAGATGAAGGTGGGGATTTTTGGTGGCAGTTTTGATCCACCGCATATCGCACATTCAATTGTTGCGGAACGTGTGCGCTCAGAGTTGCATCTTGATCAAATCCTGTGGATTCCAGCGTATGACCCACCCCACAAATCATCGCTTCAACTTAGCCCATTTTCATATCGTCTTGGTATGGTGCGTGCTGCGATTTCGGACCATAGTGCATTTGAAGTGTCAGATATTGAGTCTACGCTTGATGGCCCTACCTATACCATTGAAATGCTACAAGCGATCAGAAAGCAGTACAGACATGCTCAACTTTATCTGATTCTCGGTAGCGATAGTTTAATTCAGTTCCATACATGGTCGGAGCCTGAGGCAATTATGGAGCTTGTTCAGATCGTTGTGTACCCTAGGGCAGGGTACGAAATTGAACGTATCACATTCTCCGACGATTTATCCAAGCAAACTCACTACATAGACGCACCAGTCATGTCGTTGAGTGGCCAGTATATCAGAGACTGCATAGAAGAAAAAAAATCTGTAAGATATTTAGTATTAGAAAATGTCATGGATTATATTTCAAAGCATGGCGTATATACGAGTTGACTGTTTCTATTGGACATGGGCTTCTTAGACTTTCTCACAGGTAATCAACCACCCCTCATTCAAGATTCCTTAGATGACATCAGGGTCATGATGGATACTGGGTACAGTTTGTTTTCGGCTTCTAGTGCGCGATTGTTAGAAAATGAAATTCTAGATGAAGATTTATCTGCCCAGGAAGCCGTCATCTGTAAGCGAGAGCATTCAGTGCGCCGAGCGGTACTGGAGCACTTAAATATTGACCCTAAGCGGGAATTAGTCCTCTGTATGAAGTTATTGACTGTCGCTCAGGAAGCCGAACGCATTGGTCAAGTTGGACGGATCATTGAGTGGGCTGCCCGATTAGCGACCAGCCCCAGAATTGACTCTACCGCCGATGATATCCGCCAATTACGTAATCAAACATTAGTACAATTTGAATCTGCCCGTGATTGTTTTTTAGAAGGCGATATTCAAAAAGCTCAGGAGGTTCAGGATCAGCAGGTTGAAATTGACGAGGGGTTACGTGAGGTACTGAGTCAATTGGTCAATTCTGAATTAGCATCTTGTAAAGTTGTACCATACACAATTGGGACTTCCGCGATAGGGCGCATTGGGGGACACCTATCAAATATTGCGCGTTGTGTAACCGAACCTCTTCATCGTGTGCGAGAAAGAGGAGATTCATAGTTGTCTGTATTTTCAAAATCTTTTTCACTTAAATTAAACTCACTTGATGATCATGGCATTAACCTACTCAAAAATGGCCGAACTCGGCACATCAGCTCCATCATTCACACTACCTGTCAGTAATCCTCAAAATGGATCTGATTCTGAGGCGAGCCTCAAGGATTTTTCCAATGGCGTTGCCCTTGCAGTTGTATTTATGTGTAATCACTGTCCCTATGTGATTCATGTAGAGGACGCACTGATCAATGTTGCTCAAACTTGCAAAGGCAAAGGGGTAAATCTGATAGGAATAAATAGCAATGATGCAACGCAATATCCTGAAGATTCATTTGATGCAATGAAACAGCGTGCGATTGACAAGAAATACCCATTCCCATATCTGTATGATGAGTCACAATCTGTTGCAAAAGCCTTTGGAGCCGAATGCACCCCTGACTTTTTCTTGTATGATTCAAATCTGTGCCTCGCTTACAGGGGCCGATTTGATGAAACTCGCCCAGGTGCGACTCCAGCCACAGGTGATGAGTTTTTGCAAGCCTTAGACGAGTTGTTGAATTTTGGATTCGTTACGATGCCTCAGCGCCCGTCGCTGGGGTGTAATATCAAGTGGAAGTAAACCAGAATGGGTTGGATTGTTCTGCTACCGCCGTTGATTGCCATTGGGCTGGCACTCATCACTCGGCAGGTATTTCTGTCCTTAGTAACTGGACTGTTGGTTGGAACCATTATCTTGGCGAATGGCAATCCAATTAGTGGATTGATTGAAATGGCTGATGTGATAGTGGGCGTATTTGCCGATCCATCAAATACGAAGATTTTATTGTTTAGCCTTTTAGTTGGTGGCTTGATTGCATTAGTTCAGGTATCAGGGGGAGTTTCTGCGTTTGTGAAATTTGTCCAAAAGTCTAGATTAGCCAAGACACGGAGAGGGGTAGAGTGTATGGCATGGCTTACAGGATTACTCATATTTGTTGAATCCAGTATTACTTCACTGATCGTCGGGACACTTAGCAGGCCGTTTTTTGATCAATTAAAACTTCCTCGGGAGAAGCTCGCTTACTATTGTGATGCAACAAGTGCGCCCGTCTGTATGCAGATACCCCTAAACGGTTGGGGCGCATTTGTACTGGGGTTATTGTTGGTTCAAGGTTACGAAAGTACTGCAGTATCAACTCTTCTCAGTGCACTTGCATTTAACTTCTTTTCTATTCTAGCCATTTTATTTGCTCTGTTTCTTGCTGTGTCAGGGTGGGGCTTTGGGCCTATGCGTAAAGCTGAAGTTCGGGCATCTACAACTGGTGAACTCATTCGAGCAGGATCTAGTCCGATGATTGCAGACGAAGTCGCTGGTTTAGAGCCGATAAAACCAGGTTTAGGGCGAATTTACGATTTTTTGATTCCAGTATGTGTGATGATTGTGATGATTTTCATCAGCCTGTATGTGACTGGCGATGGTAATCTAATGGAAGGCAGTGGATCTACTGCGGTATTGTGGGCCGTTGGTGTCGCAGTTCTATCTGGATTATTAATTTATATGATTCCTCGGAAGGGGGAGATGCTGTTATCGCCTGCGAAGACGACCGACTATACGATCAAGGGAGCATCTGGATTAGTGGGCGTCGTTGCCTTGTTAGTCTTAGCCTTTGCACTCGGGCAAGTTTCAAGAGATTTGGAAATGGGGCCGTATATCGTTTCGGTTCTGGATGACGATATTTGGACTTGGTGGCTTCCTGCATTAGTGTTTGCGATTGGGTGCCTCGTATCGTTTACATTAGGATCATCTTGGACATGCTTCGCCATTCTAATTCCTTTGGCATTGCCTCTGGCAGAGGGCTTGGGTGTCCCACTATCGCTCATGCTTGGTTCGGTTCTTTCGGGTGGGGTGTTTGGAGATCACGCATCCCCATTGTCGGATACATCAATTATCTCGTCCATGGCCTCTGCATGTGACCATGTTGATCATGTTAATACTCAGTTGCCCTATTCTCTATTGATTGGAGCACTAGCGTTTATTGCATTTTTGATCGCTGGAATTCTTACATGACCATAGCATAGAGATCGTTGTAGACATACCCCGACCCTGATATATTCAGCCCATGGAGCAATGACTTCAAGCGGCGTATAGATATCAATCGTCAAAAATATGTTGTGTAAATTTTCGAATGAGATTGTTTGCCTCTGGTGTTTCTTGAAGTGTTACGATGAACTCACCTAACGGGACACCGACGATGTGTTCAGTGTATTCTGGATATGTACTCAATCTCTGAATCAGTAATTCTTTAGTGAGTTCTGAATGGAATTGGGTGCAGTACAATGGTGCATCAGGCATTTTGAATGCGTGGTTAGCGACGAGTGATGTACTGGCTAAGCGAATAGCGTTCTCTGGAAGTTGAATCACGGTGTCATGATGGCCGACATGTGCCCAAAATTTAGGTGCTAAATAACTAAAAATAGGATCAGTATTTGCTTCATTGGTTGTTGTGAGTTGAATCGTTCCAAGTTCTGCGAGATGCGATTCAGTGAGAACAGATCCCCCTAAGGCCTCAGCCATGGCCTGGAATCCCCAACAGGAAGCAAATACGGGTTTACGTTTGGCGTACAGGGATCTCATGGTATCCAACGCTCGATCAAGCCACTGACCTCCTTCTGGAACGGAGTAGTCTCCTGCCCCTCCAATCAGAATAATATCTGCACACTGGAGAGCCTGTCTTGTAGGTGGCGAATGGATTAAATCAGCTGTGTTGATTTGATCAGGAGTCATGTCAATCGCCTGTGCAAACGCTCCGACTTCATTCAAACGCATCGGATCTTCTGGCTTTCGAATCTGAAGTAAAAGAACGTTCAAATTTGAAGATATTGCCATGATGTCAAAAGAGTTCAGACCACCATTGAACCATGAAAACCAAGTCATGCTCCAGCGAGATGATGAAGCAATATGGGTCAGTAGGTTTAATGATGATGTGGGCTTCCATGATGATTCTCGTGAAAAATGACATGCAACAACGATCCAGCTACAAATGCTTGAAACAGGTTGCTACCTGTAAATTCGTGCGGCAGAAAATCTGTAAATAAATATCCAGCCAACGTGGCGAAAAGGAGCCAACTAATGCCAAGTAAGGCAACGAATGAACCGTAACGGGGATGGAGGATCCACCAGATCATAAGCCCAACGGCCAGACGATGAACAACAATAGGAAGCATGGCAGATGGAACGTCGGCGCTCAAGCTTGTACCCTCAAGAAGGGCATGTAATCCAAGCCCAAGAAACCCTGCGATGATAGATAGCGCCTCGGTAGTTGGTGCAATCTGAAGATACATACGCTCAATCATGATCGGAATGAATATTCCCAGAGCCATGACTGTTAAGAGGAGCAGGATAGTTTGTAGGTTCAGTCCATGGTGTGCGATTTCGTGGCCGATGATCTGCGATAAGACTAGAAGAGGGACGATCACATACATGGAACGATCAAATAATCGTCTCAACTTTTGGTGGTCATGTAATAATGGATATAAAAGTGCACCAATTATCGGAGTCGCCAATGCAAAAATTAGAGGAGTCATGATTGCGTGGGGAATGCTCAGTGATTAGATAGGTAGACTACCTCATTTGGCGTCAATGGGTTGATCAAAAAGCAATGAAATTTGAAATAGGTAAAAGATAGGTTATGGTGGTTAAAGAGAAATATATACTGATATCAAAAAGACATTATCTACAATCTGTTCAGTCCATTTTACGCTATTTGTTCCCGATTCACTCTTGGAGAGTTAGCCATCCCATACATGATTTATCTTAGGAGCATTGTTAGTTTCGGGGCAGGCTCACTCGTATTATTTTCATGATGTTGAGAGTTCAATGAACGTCATGATGAAATGGAGTAGCGGTGGTAATCATATCTGAATTCATTGGGTTATAGCAGAACAGTGCGAAAGCTTTTATTATCTCATGCCCGTTATGTTAAAACCAGCATGGATTCGTTTATTCCATAAGCAGGTGACTCTTGTAAATGAGTCTCGTAATAATTAAGAGCATGTTTCAAATTTCATGGAAATATAAATCATTTGGGTTATACGTGTATTATCGTAGGACTATCAACAATTAAATTATTTTCTGATTGAACCGCTATGAGAGTCAAGAATCTAATGATCAAGGTAGTTGATCAGCTGAGATCTAGTGAAGTGCAGCATCCTCATAGAACCGCTAAATGGATTTTCTGTGATGTCCTTGATTGCAGTGCCACACATCTGATAGCCCATGATGACTTATCGATAGACACTTCACAGATCTCTCAGGTCCTACGAATGACAGAGCGCTGTGCGACCCATGAACCAATCCAATATGTCGTAGGGTATACTGAGTTCTGCGGGCTGAACCTGAATCTTTCTCCTGATGTATTGATTCCAAGACCAGAAACAGAACAACTTGTTGAACTATCTATCAGTGCAGTCAAACCCAGTGACATAGGTCATGTGCTTGACATTGGAACTGGAAGTGGATGCATCGCATTGGCGATTAAACATCGCAAACAAAATGCGAATGTAACAGGGTGTGATATTAGTAAGAGTGCACTCTCAATTGCCAAGATTAATGCTGAAAAACTCGACATTTCTCTTTCCTTGATCCATGCAGATGTGTTATCGCAAAGTTTCGTAAATCAAGTAGGAAGAGGCTATGATCTTGTCGTTAGTAACCCACCCTATGTGCCTGATTATGAGCGTTCACAACTACCAAGAATGGTCCGCGATTTTGAGCCATCCAGGGCGCTCTTTTGTGGGAATGATCCCATGAAATATTATCAAGCCATAGCGTATCGCCTTCATGATGGATTACTTAATGAGAGAGGTGTTCTTATATTAGAGACACATTCTGACTATGCAGGATTAGTGAGTGACCTGTTTGAGAAAGAGTCTCAATATCAGGTTGAAATAAGGCATGACCTCAACGGAATGCCAAGGTTTGTGATAATTAACACCTGAGAAAAACTTCAATCTTTACATCAAAGTACATGAAACTTGCTGTGATTCAATGCTCTGCATCTGAGGATATTCAGGATAACCTTACTCGCGGATTGGAATCATTAGAAATTGCAGCAGAGGCTGGGGCTGATCTAGTCGTTTATCCTGAGTTAGCCTTTACCCCATTTTACCCTCAACATCAGCGAAACCGTTATCCCGAGTGTTTGGGGAATCATCTGCCTCCATTATCATTAGCTGAGGAAATTCCTGGTCAAACAACGGACCTATTTTGTAAGGCAGCGAAGCGATTAGGCACCGTGGTCATTCTCAATTTATATGCCCGAGAAGGCCATCATGGGTTTGACGCGTCACCAGTCATTGATGCGGATGGGTCAATATTAGGGGTCACAAGGATGATGCATATTACCCAGTATGATGGGTTTTATGAACAGGATTATTACACCGTCGCTGGTCAGCAGGCCCCCGTTTATTCAACTGCAGCAGGCCGAGTTGGTGTCGCGATATGCTATGATCGTCACTACAGTGAATATCTCAGAGCATTAGCGTTGCAAGGGGCAGACCTGGTTGTTGTACCTCAGGCAGGAGCTCTCAATGAATGGCCGGATGGATTGTTTGAAGCTGAACTGAGGGTTGGCGCTTTCCAGAATGGCTATTATATGGCTCTGGCGAATCGTGTTGGACAAGAAGATGTCTTAATGTTTGGGGGTGGCTCATGTATAGTGGATCCCATGGGAACTATACTCGCTCGTGCACCAGAGTCCCAGACTTTCATTCTGATGCAAGACTTAGATTTTCGGAAATGTGATAGCTCCCATGCAAGAAAGTTGTTTTTAAGAGATCGCCGACCAGATGTATATGATGGGGGAGCAGTAGCTATTCAGAATCGGGCGAATTCTTCGTAGGTAGTTTCTTGCCAAGCCCCAGTTGCTACGTACCGTAGGGCGATACTGAAATCCTCTTTTGACCAATAGCCGGGGCATTTAGCAATATAATCCCCGTCGCTGGTGAGAAATACTGATGTCGGAGTTCCTTCTGCTCCAAGACTGTATCCAAGCTCTTGGGATGTGAGGGTATACCCCTGAAACATGTGTGAGGTCTCTGAATCATCAATATTGAGACGGCCATAGGCAAAATTATTTTGCACATATTCGACTAGAATTGCGTCGGTATATACCTCATTCTGCATCTTGCGACACCACCCACACCACGGTGCATAAATGTCAATCAAGATAGGTTTACCAGTCTCAGAGGCAGTCGTAATGGCTTCATCAAAAGTTGGCCATGTCATCGGGTTTGCTAATGAGGGAATATCATCGCTAGTGACAGGTTTGACTTCTGTATCAGATCTGCATCCGATTAGTAGTAGGAGTATCAATTGCAACCGGAGGATATTCAGCATTCTAAGAGACGGCGATAAGGGGTTAGAAAATGTTTTGATTCAATGTCAAAGTTAAAGTTTTCTTTAACGTAAGCGGTATTACTAGCCCATTTATCAAGCTGTTCAGGATTGTGAGCTGCGGCATTAAGCGCAGTGCCTAGTGCAGTTGCATCTCCACTTGGAACAACACAGCCAACGTCATATCGCTTAATAATCCCTGCAATTTCTGGAAGATTACTTGCAATAACTGGAACACCAGCCGTTAAATATTCAAAGAATTTATTTGGGAGTGCGTAGCGATGATTTAGGCAGGAGTCTTCAAGGAATGTGAGTCCAAGATCTGCGGTAGCCGTCACATTGAGTAAGTCATCGGGAGAAACTGAGTCAAGGAATCTGACCTTGGAACTCAGATTCAAGTCAATGACTAGTTGTTCAGTCTCTTCTCTGAGTGGACCTCCACCCATAAAAACCAGAACAGCATTTTGTGTGTAACGCATTGCTTCAACCATCATAGAGATCCCTCGATGTTTTTGTAAGTTTCCCTGATGAAGTATGATTTTAATCTTATCAGAGATGTTCAGACGTTTTCTAAGTGATGGAGTTGAAGTCTTTGAGGGGAGCGGGGGTATATTAAGCATCAAATGTACTGAATCTAAGTCATAGTGTTCCTTCAGATGTTTGGATATGCTTTCGCTGACTGTGAAGATGCAGTCCGCATGATGGATATATTGGCGCTCAATAAATGACCAGACTGCGCGTACCCAAGGGCGTTTGACGGTTGCGGGGAGATGTGTATAGAGTTCACGAGAATCAAAAACTAACTTAGCATGATGATGCATCGCTGTCTGAGAGATTGCTGCAAGACAATAAAGATCGCTTGCATGATAGACCTTGGAAATGATAGTACTGAGTGCACGTTTGAAATTTCGATGAACTTGAAAGAAGAAACGAGGCCCAGTTCCCGTTGCTTTCGGGATATATTTCAGTGTAATGTTAGGAATATTTATAGTTGGGGATCTAGGGTAATCGGCCATTCCCAACACCAATATATTCACCCCAAGATCTGAAAGTAACATTAATTGACGCAGTGCACGGGAATTCAAGGTTGGATCCCCTGTGAATGTAAATACGATATCAAATAACTCCTCAGAATGATTGAGATTCATCCACTCATTGATTCGGGTGATAGAGTGCAAATTTATTCAATTCGTTAGACTATACGTTCATGTTTATAAGCGTGAGCTGATGGATAAATCGTCACATGATCTAATTTGTTTAATGAGCATTGACCAAATTCTTGAATGTAATAAATATAGGCTCCAAGTAACAGTGTTAAGTCATGCATTGTGCGGTTTGTGTGTTATGATCCTCATCAGCCATTTTTCCTTGATTGTCGTATGAAACGCTTCTGTACGAAAAACCCATGTGACATGATCCATTAAATTAATGATGCAATCGCCCAGAGTGCCAACAGAGATGGAGATGAGGTTAAGCACCAAATCGAGTGTCTGGACGTGTTTTTCGTAATGATGTTTGATAGAAGTGATGATGGTCACTCCCCGAGAGATGCGCATCATCCAATGTACTTTCTGCAGACCAAAATCATTGTACTCAATCTATCTCGCTACATAAAAGTAAAATTCTTTCATCCAATCTATTATGAACATGATCCGCGAAATTTTCGTTCACGCTGCTGCCATGTCAAGTCAAAAACCACAGATAATAAATGCCCCCTCGCCTACAATTTTCATAGATTAGGATCTGTGGAACGGATATTGTTTCTCATCAAAGATTAATGAGTCATGCGTGTATTCTTGCGCTTAGCTGTTGCATTGATTACAACGATTATTGGGTGTATTTACACGCGAATCGGCGCGCGCTTTCAACCTAAGGATGATCTTTTATCATACAAAATGATGCGTCAGGGAGTCGCTGCAAGGAATTTTTGTAGAATATTCAATATTCATGTTAAAGCATCCACAGACTCAAAGGTGTCGCCATCCACACTAAGAGTGAGTAATCATCTGACTGTACTTGATCCAATTCTCATCGCATCTCAATTAGATGTCTGCTTTGCTGGCAAAGCGGAAATTGCCCGTTGGCCAATCATTGGATGGATCTCTATATCGTATGCTATGATTCTGGTTAATCGCCGTCAAAAGGCACATGCTAGTACATTTGCCTCTCAAGTGAGAGAGCGCCTGATGCAGAGGGGATCTGTAATGGTTTTTCCAGAAGGAACAGTCGGTAATGGATCGAATCTTTTACCATTCAAAACAGGAGCATTTCAAAGTTTACAAGGATGGGATGAGGGCAAGCTGCAACCGATCTTTATTAATGTTTCAGGCCTTGACGGCCGCAAAGTTGAAGGGGCGCAAGGGCGTACATTTATCTCAATGACTTCGGATGAAAAACGCCATTCATTTATTCGGCAAGTCATTCATATTGCACGCCTCAAGAGATTAGACATTGAATTAGTTATTGGCCCTTATGTGAATATAGCTGGAATGAATCGTAGAGAAAGCTCACTTGCAGCGCGGGAGGCGATCATTAATCTTTCTGGACGCGGACCGATTCCTGAGTCATAGCCAACATGCAAATCATTACATCTCACTATCAGCACAGTTGATGACAGGTGTTCACCATTGTAAAGATTGATCCAAGGGTTTCAAGGCACATTGTGATGCATTCTATGGTATAAAGGTCATTGAGTAATTGAATTTCTTTTCAGGGTGTTTTGTCATGATACAATGATGGAATCATTTATTAAGGACTCAACAATTGTGGATGTTCAGATTCTCTGCTATGAAAACGATGCATCAATCACTATGAAAGTGGAGTAGATTTGTAATGCTCAAATATTTAACCGCTGGTGAGTCCCATGGTGAAGCGCTAGTCGGAATTGTTGAGGGTATGCCTTCGGGTGTCCCGATGACGGCGGATGTCATTAACCATCATCTTGCCCGTCGCTGGTTGGGCTTTGGTAGAGGGGGAAGATCTAAATTTGAACATGATAACATTCACATCTATTCTGGGGTCCGTTTCTCAAAAACAATCGCAAGCCCGATTGCGCTCAAACTCAATAATGCTGCATTCACTCAGGATAAAAGTGGGTGGCCGCAGGTCATGTCCATTGATGGAGATGGGGCAGGTATTGATCGGATTACATTGCCACGCCCAGGCCATGCAGATCTTGAAGGTGCTCGAAAATATGGATTTAATGATATCCGACCAGTAATTGACCGCGCGAGTGCCCGAGAAACCGCGATTAGAGTCGCTTGCTGTACGATTGCACGTCAACTTATTAAACAATTCGGGATTGAAGTCGGTAGCCATGTTCTGAGGATTGGGGATGTAGGATGGCAAAGTGAAGAAGACTATATTCATCAAAGAGAGGTTTTGGTCACTCGTGGCGCCGAGGCACTTAATGATCTGGCAGATCAGAGTCAGGTGCGTATGATTGATTCCGAGCTCAGCAAAGCATGTGTAGAGCATATCACGGAAGTGAAACGTTCAGGTGATTCGTTGGGCGGAACCTACGAGGTCATCGTAACTGGCGCGCCACCAGGGTTAGGTTCGTATGTGCACTGGGATAGACGACTCAGTGGCCAAATTGCGCAAGCTATCCTCTCAATTCAAGCCCAGAAAGGCGTTGAAATTGGAGACGGAATTGAAAATACATCTCGCACAGGTTCCAATGTTCATGATGAGATCTACCTTGATACTTCCAATCATTATCAGCGGCGCACAAACCATGCGGGTGGTTTGGAGGGAGGAATGACCAATGGTATGCCAATCATTGTCCGCGGATATATGAAGCCGATACCAACTCTAATCAAGCCCTTAGAAACCGTAGATATGGACTCAGGCAAGCCACAACCTACGCGCTATGAGCGAAGTGATGTGACGAGTGTCCCTGCTGCCTCTACGGTAGCAGAGGCAACAGTCGCATGGGTCATTGCTAATGCATTTATAGAAAAATATGGAGCCGATACCTTAGATGGAATGTTTGAAAACTATGGATCTCGTTAGTCATACAGTTACAGAACAATGACTAATCCGATCGAGCGTTTTTCTCCGTATGATCCTAAAAAAACAGAGTCTCAATGGTATGAGTATTGGGAGTCACATGGATTTTTTCGTGCCGACAGGAAGACAAAGTTGCCCCCTCATACAATTATGATGCCTCCCCCGAATGTGACTGGTGCACTTCATATGGGGCATGCACTTCAGGATACAATTCAAGACGCACTCACACGCATGCGCAGAATGCAGGGTAGAGAAGCCCTCTGGATGCCAGGTAAAGATCATGCAGGAATTGCGACACAAAATGTTGTTGAGCGTGAACTCAAGAAGAACGACAATAAGACACGTTTTGATCTAGGACGAAGTGAGTTCATTAATAAAATTTGGCAATGGGTTCAGGAGTATGGAGATCAAATTTTACAACAAAAGCGCAGACTAGGCGATTCTTGCGATTGGGAGCGGGAGCGTTTTACCATGGATGAAGGATATGTTAAGGCAGTTCAGACGGTTTTTGTGAAGTTGTACGAAGCAGGATTAATTTATCGAGGTCATTATCTCGTCAATTGGTGCCCCGTTGATCAAACTGCTCTATCAGACGAGGAAGTTGATAATGTTGAGCGTGATGGATTCTTATGGTATATTCAGTATCCATTGGTTGACGGGTCAGGTCATATCACTGTGGCGACAACTCGTCCAGAGACAATGTTTGGTGATGTTGCAGTCGCAGTCAACCCAAATGATCAGCGATATGTTGACCTAATTAACCAATCAGTTCACTTACCATTATCCGATAAAATTATCCCTGTGATCGGAGATGAGTATGTACAGCAAGAATTTGGAAGTGGTGTGCTAAAAATCACTCCTGGGCATGACAAGAATGATTTTGAGGTAGGGAAGCGCCATGATTTAGAGGCCGTTAGCGTGATTGCCGAAAATGGGACATTGACGCAACACTGCGGTCAGTATGAAGGACTTGATCGTTTTAAAGCGCGCGAGGTGATTGTTAAGGACTTGGAGGTCGGGGGATTTCTCGAAAAGATCCAACCCTACACGAGTACAGTCCCGATTTCACAGCGCTCTAACGCAATTGTAGAGCCACTTCTTTCGCGTCAATGGTTCGTGAAGATGAAACCCTTCGCAGCGCCAGCAATTGCTGCTGTCAAAGATGGGCGAATCAAGTTTTATCCTAAACGGTGGGAGAATGAATACTTCCGCTGGTTGGAGGAAATACGTGATTGGTGTATTAGCCGGCAATTATGGTGGGGGCATCGAATTCCTGTATGGTATTATACAGACCCCAATGGAGAAATTGATGAGAGTCGCGGATTTACTGCTTCAATAGAGCAACCAGAGCCAGATATGGTTCAGGATGAGGATGTTCTTGACACCTGGTTTTCCTCTTGGCTCTTTCCATTTGCGACACTCGGTTGGCCAGAAGACGACGAAGATACCAGATCCGACTTAAAATATTTTTACCCCACAGATGTGCTTGTGTCAGGTTATGACATTCTATTTTTCTGGATCGCCCGCATGATCATGGCATCGCTCTACTTTACTGGAGAGATACCTTACCGAGATATTTTTATCACAGGGATGATCAAGGACAAGATGGGGCGCTGGATGTCCAAAAGTTTGGGCAATGGAATTGATCCCTTGGAGTTAATTGAAGAGTATGGCGCAGATGCAGTTCGGTTTTATTTAACGATTCTATGTGCGCAGGGACAGGACATTCGCCTTGATCCAACAGGGTTTCAGATGGGGCGGAACTTTGCGAACAAAATCTGGAATGCGTTTAATGTATTTGGACGATTCATAGAGTCAGAAAAAGACTACCATCGAACTCAATCCATAGACCAACTTGAATTAGTGGAGAAGTGGATGTTGGCACGCCTTGTAGAGTGTATCAAGTCCGTAGAAGATGCGCTGATACGTTATCGCTTAAATGAGGCGGCAAATATTTTATATACTACATTCAGAAATGACTTCTGTGATTGGTATCTGGAACTAGTCAAGCCACAGGTAGGATCTACAATGTCGGAGGAAAAGATTGCAATTGCCATTGAAATCTATGAGCAACTCATCCAACTTCTGCATCCGTTTATGCCATTTATCACTGAAGATTTATGGCATCGACTCCGTCCTCGTGCTAAGGGTGACGCTTGCATGATATCAAAATGGCCATCCCCTCACGAAGAAATAGATCGTACAGGAGCAAAGAATTTTTCATTTCTTCAAGAGATCATCACAGCCATCAGAAATCTACGTAGTCAGTATGGGGTTGCTCCGAATAAGGCGATTCAAGTGTCAGTAAGTTTATCATCGCACCAAGGTCATTTAGCAGATATTTTACAGAATCATCAGGAGTATTTTACTAAGCTGGCGCGTGCAGAAATTTTGCAGGTTGGCGTTGATTTCCCAAAGCCTAAGCAGTGTGCTACATCCGTTGTTGGATCTGCAATCGTTTATGTTCGGGGCATGGTTGACCCTAAAGCGGAGTATGAGCGATTAGCCAAGAATTTAGCGCAAAAGGAAAAGTTTCTTCAAAGAGTTCAGATAAAACTTCAGAACGATAAATTTGTCACTCATGCTCCTGAGGAAGTGGTACAAAATGAGCGCCAGAAAGAGTTAGATGCCAAGTCTGAAATTGCAAAATTACGCGCCAGTCTGGCCGACTGGTTAGACCCGTGACCTATATTTTAGGGGTCAGCTGTTGGTATCATGATGCCGCTGCATGTTTGCTTAAAGACGGTGTCATTGTTGCCGCTGCTCAAGAAGAGCGATTTACAAGGATCAAGCATGATGCATCATTTCCAGCCAATGCGATTCAATGGTGCCTTGATTATGCTGGAATCTCTGCGAATGAATTAACTTCAGTTGCTTATTACGACAAGCCATTCCTAAAATTTGAGCGACTTCTGGAAACCTATTTAAGCGGTGTTCCTCGCGGCATCCCATCATTTGTCAAAGCGATGCCAGTGTGGCTTAAACGTAATTTATGGATTCCAGATATTCTTCAAAAAGGTCTTGATTTTGATGGTCAGGTTTTATTCTGTGAACATCATGAAAGCCATGCAGCCAGCGCTTTTTTTCCATCTCCATTTCAATCAGCTACAATTTTGACCACCGATGGGGTAGGGGAATGGGCGACAACTTCAATCGGCGCCGGTCATGGCTCGGATATTTTGCTTGAAAAGGAGATTCATTTTCCTCACTCACTTGGTCTTTTATATAGCACATTTACGGGCTATTGTGGTTTTCAAGTTAATTCTGGTGAATATAAGTTGATGGGATTGGCGCCCTATGGGGAGCCCATCTATACTCAAATGATTCTTGATGAATTGATAGATATCAAACATGATGGATCTTATCGGCTAAATCTAAAATATTTTGCTTTCCCTTGGGGATTAAGGATGTACTCAAAAGCATTTGAATCTCTTTTTGAAGGCAAAGCCCGAATTCCAGAGTCAGACATTACGAAAAAAGACTTGAACCTTGCTTGTTCAATTCAGGTCGTAGTTGAGGATGTGGTGTTAAAAATGGCACGATATGCAGTCAATGAATCTGGTGAAAAAAATCTCTGCATGGCAGGTGGTGTTGCACTCAACTGTGTCGCTAATGGAAAACTTGTTCAATCATCTATATGTGACCAAATATGGATTCAACCCGCAGCGGGTGATGCAGGTGGTGCGCTGGGCGCTGCCTTGATGGCGTGGTTTCAGCATCATAAAGCACGACGTAAGCCTCCAAAATCAGATGCAATGAAAGGTTTGGGGCTTGGGCCATCATACCACAGGCAAGAGATTCAATCTGCACTGGAGCATGCTTCGTTATCATATATGGAGCTCAGTGACGATAGTTTATGTAAGTGTGTTGCAGAATTACTTGAAAATCAAAAAGTAATTGGCTGGTTTCAAGGGCGAATGGAGTATGGCCCTCGGGCACTTGGATATCGGAGTATTCTAGCAGATCCGAGAAGACTTGAAATGCAACAGCATGTGAATCAGTCAATTAAATTCAGAGAAAGTTTCAGACCATTTGCCCCAGCTGTGCTTGAAGAAAAAAGTAATGAGTGGTTTCAAATCACGACTAAAAGTCCTTACATGCTGTTAACAGCTCAAGTCAATGATGCCGCAACTCATGGTGATGGATTACAGAAACAGAAAAATATCCAATCTTCAATTGCTGCAGTCACTCATGTGGATGGATCCGCGCGAATTCAAACAGTATCTAAAATAGATCACCCACTTTTTTATCAGTTATTGACTGAGTTTGAAGCACGGACAGAGTGTCCAGTACTGATCAACACTAGTTTTAATGTGAGAGGAGAGCCAATCGTATCTTCTCCCGATGATGCAGTGAGCTGTTTTAAGAATACAAATATGGATGCCTTGGCTATCGGCCCGTTTTTAGTGGTCAAGGGCGCTGATGATATGAGATAATTCTGGTAAAGAATTAAATGATTGACATCGCAGTGTGGCTGGAAAATAAATTACGCTATGCCTCCTGAGAGGATGATACACTGTTGAATTTAGTCCTATGAGCTGACAATGCAACAGTCTCCCAAGATTTGGACGATTTTTCCCAGATACTACTGGAGTAGGGATTGGGCCACTGGGGCTAGTTAGATATTCATTCAACTAGCGCTGGCGGTATTCAATTTATCTGAACCGTCCTTACTTCGGCGTATCCCCTATTGAATTTTGCATAACCGGCTCACATTAAGACCGATTCATCACTACGTCATCATGCTAATGACTTGTCGGGGAATCAACTGAATAACCCCGTCAGAATCATAATCCATCAAGCCAACGACCAATCTGGCATGCATGGTGCCAGATTAGTAATAAAATGGTTGACAGGCCGCAAGAAGGATAGATGCAGAGACTACGAACATGGAATCCACCACCGCCTCTGTTTAGACCAGAGAAAAACCCACACGGTGCTACAGAAAATGTAGCAATCAAGATCAACGATAAGAATCCCACTAACAAGTTCTATCAGGGATGTAAATAGATAGATCTAGATAGGATCCACGCTTTGAGCCTGCAGTCCTTTATCCCCTTCTGTCACAGCAAATTCAACTCTCTGTCCTTCATCAAGAGTTTTATAACCTTCTTTATTGACTTCGGAATAGTGGACAAATACATCTTTGTCTCCACTATCTCGCTCAATGAAGCCATAACCCTTATCAGAGTTGAACCATTTAACAGTACCTTGTTCACGATGATCTAACATAATATTAATGTGTCTTACGACGTTTGATTAAGAAAAACTACACACAGGATTTGAAATCTAATCCTGTTAATTACCGTTTATACCCGACTGTTAGATCATTTGTGCACAATAGTTGTGTCAAAATGTGTGAAAAATTTGTTAAGATATCAGAATTACAAAGCAATTCGGAAAGATGTAAAATGTTACGCATCAATCTGGCACATCATCATTTGATTTTGCTTGAGAAACTAGCCAAGTTAATAGAAGATGCACTGAGCAGTTTACGGGACGATTACCCTTACAATACTCCAAGAATCCTAATGATGTTCAAACATGGAGGCACATCTGACAGTGATGTGATGTCTAATTGATCAGATGAACGGCTATTTATGCAAGATTGCGCAGTTCAAAAATCTGTATCTGGTTCCAATAGATCTAATTCAAGAATCCAAATATTTCTATATCGGACATCATGACCCTCGGCTTGTAGCTTGACCCCGCCTGGTGTATCAGTAATCCCACGTCCCTCGTCATTACCACCATCTATACCAGAGAAAGGGCCTCCCCAAACTTGCTGAATCGGAATACTTTCGTGAACCTTAACACCGTTAAAGTAGAGAGTGACCATGGCAGGCTCACTGCGTTCTCCATCTTCAAATCTCGCAGCACGAAATACCACATCATAGGCATTCCATTGGCCGAGTCCATTATATGGCCAATACGGAGATTTCTTTTCGTTAATCACCGCAGCCATCCCATGGATGGTTGAATCACCATCTAAGACTTGAATTTCATAACGATTTTGGAGGTAAACTCCGCTGTTTCCCCCAGATTCTGTAATTAAGAATTCAACATGTAACCGAAAGTCACGAAATTTTTTCTGAGTCACAATATCAGCAGAACCGTAGAGTCCACCAATAGCTGCTGGGTCTTTGCTACTAACAACGCTATCTTCGTCCACTGGGTCATCTACTATTTCCCATTTAATAGGGAGTTCGGCCGCAAGCCGGGGCCCGTCCCAGTAGGTCCAGTTCTCGTCAAGTGATTCTCTGGAACCGTCAAATAATATCATCGCACCATCAGGTGCAGGCATGCCAACCCCCGTCTGGGCGTTAACAGAAAAAGTAGCGAAAAGTAATGCTGACAGAAACGTAAGAATTCTAAGCATGATTGTGCATGAGAGTATGATTAAAAAGCAAAGTTACGTAATATGGTGGATAAATCCAAAAGGAACATTGATTTTCACATATCGTTACACCACAAAACCATTTCGGCCACAATCATGGATCAGGCAACATTTGGAGCTGGGTGTTTCTGGGGAGTAGAGTTATTATTCAGGCAAACATCTGGTGTCGTTGACACGGCAGTGGGTTATTGCGGCGGAACTACGGTAAATCCATCATATGAGGATGTTTGCTATTCCAAGACAGGCCATGCAGAAGTGGTTCAAGTAACATTTGATCCCGCTGTCATCATCTACACCAAGTTACTAGATATCTTCTGGGAAAACCATGACCCGACAACTCTCAATCGTCAGGGCCCTGATGTAGGGTCGCAGTACCGCTCGGTGATCTTCTATCACACCGAAGCACAAAAACAAGACGCTGAGTTATCAATGAAACAACGTCAGACAAAACTCAAACGTACGATTGTGACCGAGATTGTCCCGTCCTGCACATTTTATCGCGCCGAAGAATATCATCAGCAGTACTTGCAGAAGCGTGGACTAAGTTCCTGTCGCATTTAATCAATCGTGACCTTGACATGATGATTCCATAGCCCGCTTTTGAAAAGACACTGGTCAAAGAATCATCATGGATTACTACAAAGCATGTCCTGTGACGAAAGCTTCAGCGGCATAAAATTCTGGTAACCCCAGTCGGTTGAGTGCTTCTGCTGTACCAGTATTGCGATCACGTGCTCTCTGCCAGAATTCGCGATCATCATAAGCGCCAGGGAACATCGCCCGGTCCTTCTGACTTTCATGCTTAAAGATCGCTTCAATTTTTCGTGCCATCTCCGTTCGGGAAATCGGTGTAAAGACATCGGCTTGATGAATTTCCCACTCCTGCCACGCCCCCCTGTAAAGCCAAATCTTTGGGCCCTGAACTCCGCGCGCCTTGTTATATTGTTCCAAAGCCATTTGAATTGCAACATAACAGATTCTATGTGTGCCATGAGGATCTGAGAGATCGCCCGCAACAAAGATGTGATCAGGGTTCTGTTCATTCATCAGCTCAATGATGATGTTAGCATCTTCCTGACCGACGGGCTTCTTCTTGATCCGCCCAGTTTGATAGAACGGTAAATCAATAAAACGAGCATGTGACTGATTCAGCCCCATGACCTCAATTCCTGCAATAGCCTCCGAGTAGCGGATCGCAGACTTGATCCGTTGTACGGCGGGCAGGTCAACTTCGCCAGGTGCCTTATTTGCTATGAAGCTCAGAATTTCTTCGCGATTCAAACGGAAAGCCTTTGACGCATCACCAGTGATTCCAAGTTCTTTGAGACACATTTCTATGAAAGCCAAATTTCTGGAAACGTCAGCATCAAAAACTGCTACTGAACCATTGGTCATATAGGCAACAATGATCTCATTGTTATTTTTCACGAGTTTGTCAAGCATCCCTCCCATAGAGATTACATCGTCGTCAGGATGTGGGCTGAATAAAATCACACGTTCATTGGAGGGAAGTTGGTTCTGATAATAGATTCTTTGGCGCAGATCATCAAAAACTTCTAAACATATTTCATCAATATTTGGGTAAGCATACACAAGACTGTAGAGTTGGTTATTATGGAAATCTGCCTCCTCAAGTTGCAGGATTGCCTTACCTACGCGCTTGGAGAGCCAAATGATCGCCCGTTTAGCCATCTCCAGATCCCATTCTACATCGTAGACAAGCCATGGGGTTTGTTCTCTAGTCAGAGATCCAGCAGCAGCGCGATCAAGAAATACAACGCTTTTAGGATGCTCTCTGAGATACGAAGCGGTTACTTCCTGATTGATGGGATCTTCCACCGCACGCCGGATGATTCCTGCTTTTCCCTCGCCCGTTGCCATAAGAACAATTTCACGTGAATCTAAGATCGTCCCAACACCCACGGTCAATCCTTGAAGAGGGACATGATCATCCCCGAAAAAATGGCTTGAGGCATCCTTACGAGTGATTGAATCTAAAATCACTTTTCTGGTTCGATCACTTTTTGAACTTCCTGGCTCGTTGAAGGCTATATGCCCACTACGTCCAATTCTCAGCAAAACTAGATCTAAACCCCCAGATTCACGAATCTTTTCTTCATAACAATGGCACCAATGATCAACTTCGGATTCTGGAATATTCCCCGGCAATCCATGCGTCTGCTCTTCTGGAATATTGATATGATTTAACAGGTTTTCCCGTAGAAAACTATAGTAGCTTTGAAGCTGATTAGGTTCAATCGGATAATACTCCGCGAGATCAAAGGTAATGACTCTGGAAAAATCCAATCCTTCTTGCAAATGTAAACGGATTAACTCCTTGTACACATCTAGCGGAGTAGATCCAGTCGGGAGCCCAAGAACTGTATTCAAGCCCTTAGAATTACGTTCTTTTATCAGCGAACCGATATGATTGGCTAACGTATTCGCAAGCGAAATGGCATCCTCAAAAATGTGGATCGGTAAATGTTCACGCATGGATTCAATTGAGTCAGGCATAATGATAAAGTTGATGCATAAATTATTTTCTATTAAACCTTTATCAATCAGGACTGCTCCATTTAGCGCAGTAGGCTTTATATCTATCGCTATGAATGCTTCTAATTTTGCAATCTCGAATTTATTCAGTATATTACTAATTCAATTATCGTATGGTGGAAGCGTTTCCTAAATCTTTTGCGAGAAAGTGATATAAGTTGCTAGTATCTACATATTGGATTGAATCAAGTCATTTTTAAAATATAGAATAACGTTTAATGTTAACCAATATACTGTTTGTCACTGGAGAGATTGCTCCGTTTACTAAAGAAAGCGAGATTGGAACGTTAACCCGTTGTTTACCTGAAGGACTTCATGGAGGGGGTAGCTTTGACACTCGGATCATGATGCCTCGATATGGGACTATCAGCGAGCGTAAGAATCGTTTACATCAAGTCATTCGGCTGTGTGGTACTAAAGTTCCGATGGATGGCAAAGCTGAGCCACTTGCAGTGAAAGTAACCGCTATTCCAGGAACGCGATGTCAGGTTTATTTTATGGATAGTAAGCGTTTTTTCAAAAGGAAAGGTTTACACAAAGACAGAGAGGGAATCATTTTTGAGGACAACACAGCGCGCGCACTCTTTTTTGCACGATCGGTCCTAGAAACAGTCTGTAAGTTGCAGTGGAAGCCTGATATCGTTCATGCCTTTGGATGGATTAGTGGGTTTTTGCCACTTTTGTTATCAACGGAATACGACGGTAAAGATGTGTTTGATTCCGTAAAAACTGTTATTTATACCCCTGATCACATTGAAGCCGATGCCGTTATTTCCCAAGATCTTGTTGATAACATGAACTTATCACTCAATGGTGAGACCAATGGAATGAGTTTATCTGACTTGGGTGCAAAATTTTCTGATATTGTTGCCTACCCCCCATCGCTCAGCCCTGATTCCGAGTCATCATTCCATTTCAGTGAGGATGCAAGCGAAATCGTCTTGCAGGCGACGGGTTTATACCAGAGGGCATTCAGTTCAGAAGCCGCCTAATTGGAACACCTTCCTCACCACAGCGTTTCCCGCTTGTGACTTTGATTTTGGGCACGAATTTGACCTTTTTATCCGTTATCTGAGCACATCACTGTGCTCGCTATCATTCCATGCGCACATTACGTTTTGTTTGTTTACTATTGATATTGGTTGTGGCAGCTTGTAGCGATCCAGTGACAGATGTGGGGCTTGATCTGTTGGAAGATGAAATATCTGCTACGGTAAGGTTGGCACCCGTGCTATCATTATCTGAATCTTCTCGAACAGACATTACTGGTTCAACACCTCGTGTGCTTGTTGGAGCAGTTGATGACCCACTCACTGGACAAATCTTCGCAAATGGGTTTATGGATTTTGAGGGCACTTTTGGAGGTGCCCCATCGGAAACGATTAACGAAGCACGACTGATTTTTTCGCGAAACTATCAGTATGGGGATACGCTTACCCCAGTTCAAATCGGTCTGCATCAAATCCTCGCAGAGTGGAATGACACTGGGCTTGAATCCGATACCGAACTCAATATTGGCCCAGAAATTTTCACGGTTACAATTTCTGATCTGCGCTCGTCTATTAATTTACCAGAGTCATGGGTTCGTGATAACGAAGATCTTCTGAAAAGCGATGATTTCGAATCCAAATTTCATGGGTTTGCTTTGATTCAACACGAGAGCCGTCACGTGATTGGATTGAACGCAGCGACATCATTCTTAGAAGTGATCACATCAGCTACGACGGATAGATATCAAGTCAGTAGCACATTAACACAGGTCAAGCGGATGAGTCCAGCACAGACTCCGAGCGGATACGTCTTATTCCAAGACGGTGCAGGTCCCTTTATTGATTTTACTGTGAATCTTGAAAGCTTTGAAAATCAGCCTATCAATGGTGCAATTATCAGATTTCATGCTTTGACTGATCAGTCTACTCCTGAACACTTTGTCCGACCAACCCCTGATTCATTATCTCTATTTGCTGTCCCTACTGATGATGCAGTTTTGCCGTTTCCGGTCGGAGTTGCTCAGCGTAACGAGGGAGAGTATCGTTTCAGCGGGTCACTCGTTAATGTATTTATTCAAAGTATTTTGTTCGGTACTCAGGAAGTGAAACATCTTGAATTACGTGCGCCTCGTCAGATTAATTCTTTGAGTGCAGTGCTTCTTTATGATCTAGATGGCCAAGAACTTGCTCCATCACTGACTATGATTCTTCCCCCATGAGACAGCCATACCTATTGATTGCTCTGTTGATTTTCTTGATTGCTGGAAGGTCCTACGGCCAAGGTCGTGATGATGGATCCTTCTATTCACGCTACGGAATCGGGGAGTTAGCATCTTTTGCGTCTGGGCAGGCACAATCCCTCGGTGGTTCAAGTGTTGGTTTGATATCGTACAATTACGTGAACTTCGGAAATCCTGCTTCGTGGAGTCGACAAACGTTTGTTCGGGTTGCTGTGGGTGCACAGTTTGATAGGCTTCATGCGCAGGATGCACTAGGACGCAGTGAAGCGTTTATCAGAGGCAATTTTAATGCAATTCAAATTGGTGTTCCCATCTTGACTGGGAGATTAGGTATGGGGGTTGCTTATGAGCCATACAGTCGTATTAATTATCAAGTTTCTGTAAATACATCTATAGGAACTCCTCAAAGTGGAGATTTAGAGTATCAGATCAATCATGAGGGATCTGGGGGTTTACATCAAGCTAGAATAGGATTAGGTTTGAAGATTGCTCCGTGGGCCTCAATTGGTGTTTCTGCAGATATGCTGTTTGGAATCATTGAAGAAGGCCGACGGACTATATTTGATTCTGCTGATCTGCTACAGACAAATCTTGTCAGCAGTACCCGACTCTTTGGTGTTTCGCCTACGGTTGGACTTTCCGTTTACTTAGATGGACAAGATTACGAATTCGTTGTTGCAATGAGTGGCGCATTCGCGAGGAATCTTGATGGAACAAGAACTCTCACCTTAGGAGAAAGCTTGAATATAGATACATTGGAAACCACAAGTGGAGGCAATCTAAAACTTCCGGCAAAGTTTCGTGGTGGAGTATCATTGTCGTATCAGAATCGTTGGCTTATTAGTACAGAAATTCGACATGAGCCATGGTCAAAAGCATCCACCAATCTGCCTCTGATCGCCTTTGATGCTAATCATCTGCGAGATAGACGCCGCTATTCATTTGGTGTTGAGTTGGTTCCAGCTGGCGCTTCATTGCAGTCCTCCTATTTAAGTCGTACGGCTTATCGCTTAGGATTTTACAGAGATAAATCCTATGTGAGCCCTATCGCTGGCAGGGATATTGTTATCACAGCAATTACAGGTGGGATAGGGCTTCCAACACTGTTTTTTGGAACTCGTGTTGATCTTTCAGTTGAGGTTGGAACTCGAGGATCAACAAATGACAATCTCATCCGAGATAGATTCATTAGTGTCTCTGCAACATTGAATATCGGAGAACGCTGGTTTGTCAAGCGAAAACTTGGTTAAATGATAGGCATTTTCAGCAGTGTGACTGTTGAAGGGCAAGGGACAGATAAGTGGTAAGACCATTAAATGTAGTATATTTATGTTGAAACTGAATTCAGGAGATCCCTGACCTTGATCACTGGCATTTTTTAATCTGGGAATAATTAAGTTGTTTTGAATCAACCCCCCATAAACATCATAAAAACGTTGACTAAAATCTACGTTAATCCGTTCCGCAAGCGTACCAAAAGTGGAAATTCAGGCGGTCACAGAAAATAACTGGTAAGAATTATAATTGTTGAATCATCATACTAAAGAGTTATTAATCCATGATAAGCAGTCCTAAAATTAGTTTGGTTGTATATGCCGCTCAATGAGTAGACTTACATGATCATGGCTTAACTTATGTGACAAATAAAACTTCAATCTGTCATGCGTTTCATTCTTACTCCATTTGTGCTATGTTTAACCATCGCTATGATGGTGTCTTCATTCGTTCGTGCACAAACCCCTCCTGGTGATCAAGAAACACGTATCCATTATAGTCTCTACTATGAAAATTTCAAGAATGAGAACTACCGGGATGCATTACCTGATCTAGTGTGGATACTCTATAACGCTCCTGCATTTAATCGCAACAATGATATTAATTTCAGACGATCTATTGAACTCTACCAGAGTCTGGCTGATCAGGAGCAAGATCCAGCACAGAAGCGCATGTGGCTTGACTCTGCACTTGTTCAATATGAACGGGTGATTCCAGTCCTTTCTGAACTAGAAGCCGAGTTTGATCAGTTTGTATGGATTCGTAATAAAGGGCGATTCATTCAGACGAACGTCAATGAGTTGGCAGATCTGCGCTCGGAAATGATCGCATCGTATTTGGCTGCCTATGAAATGGAACCGACTCGGATAGATCCTTACTATCTTGATGTGCTTATTTCAGATGCTTATCAGTCAGGAGATATAGGAGGGGCTCTGGATTTCATGCGTCAACTCCGAGACCAGCGCGGTGATGAGGAAAGCATAGATGCACTGATTAGAAAGTATTTTGTTATTATTCCGCCAGATGAACAGATTGCTTTTTTAGAACAACAGAATGAGGCAGACCCTGATAATGTTGAAGTTGTCACACAATTATTTGAATTATACCAGCAAGAGGGATATCGAGAGGAAATGCTCAGCCTTGCAGATCAGGTGCTATCATTAGACCCAACTTCATCCATACTGCGAATTTTAACACGGATGTATGTTGAAGATGGTGACAACGAACGCGCGATTGAAACCTTTCGTCAGATGGAAGCTATGCCAGACGTAGAGATTCGTGCACAGGATTATTTTAATCTGGGACTTGCATATCAGGATATGGAAAATTTTCGGGAAGCAAGGAATTATTTTCGCCGTTCATTAGAAATAGATCCTGAATTTAGCCCAGCTCAAACTGCGATTCCCATTTTATACTCAACCGCGATCTCTTCCTGTGGTGTCGCAGACCGCGAACAGGCGGCCGTTTTCTGGTTAGTTGCTGATCAGTATGCGCGGCTTGGAGACCAGGAAGGTGTCAATCGGATGGCCACTGCTTTTCCTACGGCAGAAGACATTTTTTATGTGACGCGTTGGACGACTGGTGAACCAGCACAGGTGAGTTACACATGTCGTGGGCTAACAATTAGTGGAACCACCATTGTTCGTCAGCGCAGATAATGCTCATTGATGTACATTCAGCTGTGATTGATCATGATCTCTTTCAGGAGATCACTTAGATAGAATTTTCAATGATTAGGGACACTGAGGCTAAAAATTAACTAAATAACATCATATGTCAGCGGTTCATTCAATCATGGCGCGAGAAATACTTGACAGCCGTGGTAATCCAACCCTTGAAGTAGATATTACAACGACCTCGGGGGGCTTCGGTCGGGCAGCGGTCCCAAGTGGTGCTTCAACGGGTGAGTTTGAGGCGGTTGAACTTCGCGACATGGATCCATCCAGATATTTGGGAAAGGGGGTGATGGCTGCGGTTACACATGTTAATGGTGAAATTTCACATGCTGTAAAAGGATTTGATGTATTTGATCAAGTTGGGCTTGACCACCGCCTAATTGAATTAGATGGAACTTCGAATAAAGGTAGACTCGGCGCGAATGCACTTCTTGGCGTTTCGCTTGCAGCGGCCAAAGCTGCTGCCTCGGATTCAGAGCTCCCTTTGTATCGTTATATTGGTGGCACGAATGCCTGTACACTACCTGTCCCAATGATGAATATTATTAACGGCGGCCGCCATGCCGATAATCGCGTTGATATGCAGGAATTTATGATTATGCCTGCGGGTGCTAATTCTTTTTCAGAATCACTTCGTATAGGAACTGAGATATTTCATACCCTTAAGAAAGTTCTCAGTAGAAAAGGATATGGAACTGCAATCGGAGATGAAGGCGGTTTTGCACCAGATTTGGGCTCTAATGAAGAGGCCATTGAGGTAATTCTTGAAGCGGCTACGCAGGCAGGATTTACTGCTGGCACTGATGTATTCATCGCACTTGATCCTGCTGTCAGTGAAATGTATGAGGATGGCGCATATGTATTTTGGAAGAGTGATCCAAGTCGGAAACACTCCAGCGAGGATATGGTATCACTTTGGGAAGATTGGGTGCGGCAATACCCAATAGTATCCATTGAAGATGGATTGGATGAAAATGATTGGAACGGGTGGTCTTTGCTTACTCAAACGATCGGAAATAAAGTTCAACTTGTAGGTGATGACTTGTTTGTAACAAATACAGAACGACTTCGGCGAGGCATCCAAGAAAAAGCTGCAAATTCAATCCTCATCAAGCTAAATCAAATTGGTACACTCACTGAAACATTGAACGCAATTGATATGGCCCATAAGGCAGGGTATTCTGCGGTTATCAGTCATCGATCAGGTGAGACTGAAGATACGACGATTGCCGATCTTGCTGTTGCAACCAATAGTGGCCAAATCAAAACTGGATCGGCGAGTAGGAGTGATCGTCTGGCTAAGTATAATCAATTGCTCCGCATTGAGCAAAGCCTCGGTGATACTGCAGTATTCCGTGGAACTGAAGAACTTAAATTTTGAAATTCCACTTTGACCCATCATGAAAAATTCAGATTCAAGCCCTTCACGCTCCCCCCGTCTACTCATCATTGGTGGGATCATTGCAACATGGTTGCTTCTCCAATTTGTTTGGTTTGACACCTACAGCTGGGTACGTTATCAGCAATGGCAGCTGGAGCATGAACAATTAGTTCAGGAAAATGAACAACTTGAAACAGAAATACAAGAACTTCAAAAATTCTTACAAACTACACCTAGCGATGAGCTTATCGAAAAGATTGCGCGTGAGCAGTACGGTATGCGTCGCGAAGGAGAAATCGTTTATAGAGTAGAAGACTAATCCCCTTATGCAAGCAATTGGTATTGATCTTGGTGGTACGTACATTAAAGCTGCCTTAGTCCACAAAGCCTTCGGGCTAGTGAGAACAAATTCTGTAGAAACAGGTGCAGAAAAAGGTAAAGAGCATGTTCTCAACCAAATTGAATTGGTCACAAAATCTTTGATGCGGCGCAGAGATCGTATCAGCGGAGTGGGTATCGGAGCCCCTGGATCAATTGACATGGATCGTAGGATGCTCATTAAGCCCGCCAATATGCCCGGTTGGGATGTTGTTGATATGCGGAAGACCCTCAATAAACGCCTCGGTAAGCGTCTCAATATATTTGTTGAGAATGATGCTAATGCAGCGGCGCTTGGTTCGGCGCGCTATGGTGCTGCACGCAATTATGATCATTTTATCATGGTGACGCTCGGTACAGGGGTTGGTGGGGCCATTGTGTTTAATAAGCGAATTTTTAGAGGCTCTACAGGAGCAGCTGGGGAGATAGGTCATGTGTCAATCAATTACGATGGCCCTCCAAGTTTAGCAGGTGTTAATGGCGCGATTGAGGCTTATTTAGGGCAGAGATTTTTGGTTGGACATGCTCGTGAGCGGCTTGAAGCCTTCCCTGACAGCACCTTATATGTATCCCCTGGGCTAGAGAATCTCACGCCTGCCACCATCACTGATGCAGCGCTCAATGGTGATCAGGGAGCCATTTCTGTACTGGAATGGGCTGGCAAAAAATTAGGTTGCTTTTTGGGGGGAATTGTAAACCTGCTTGACATTCGGACGATAGTCATTGGCGGGGGAGTTTCCAAAGCAGGCGATCTGCTGTTAAAGCCGGCCCGAGAAATCATTCCATCCTACATTATTCCTGGGATGCAAGAAAATGTGATTTTAGTACAGGAAACGCTCGGAAATGAGGCGGGAATGCTTGGCGCAGCGTGCCTTGTGTTCGATCAACTAGATGACCATAATCAGAAATGATGGTTTCTCTTCAGCCTGGATCCCCCAGACTGTCGCTGTCTGTTTGCTCTCATCTTTGTCATTTATAGCAGAGGCTCAGAATAGCACTACGCTTGATTCACCTATTACGTTCAGTGCGAGGGATTCATTAGTATTGCACTTTGATTCAGACTTGGGAGACCGTGGAATCTTGTCTGGACAAGCGTCAATTTCCTATGAGGGAATCAGTCTTAATGCTCATTTTGTAGATCTTCTGATTGAACAGGATGAACTCATTGCCTATGGCCTAGAAACGGATTCTGGGCTTGTTGGAGCGCCAAGATTCTCTGAGGGAAGTGAGACACTTACTGGATCGAGGTTGGCCTATAATATGGCCAATAGGCGGGGGCGTGTCACTGCTGCTAGGACACAGTTTGAGGAAGGATTTATTCAGGCAGGGGTTGCAAAGGTTACCGAAGACAGTACGATGTTTATCCAGGATGGCCTCTATACGACCTGCAATTGTGCACCTGATGAAACCCCATCGTATTCTCTCAGAGCCCGACGCATGAAAATCGTTGATCAAAAATGGGTATACACGGGGCCAATTCAATTGTATATCTTTAATATTCCCTTACCAGTATGGTTGCCATTTGGTTTTCTACCCTACCAAGAAGGGCGCAGGAGTGGATTTCTTGCGCCGCAGTATGGAGAGGATGAGCGTGGATTCTACTTGCGCAACTGGGGTTGGTATTTTGCGATGAGTGAGAAGATGGATGCTCAGATTCGTTTAGGTCTATGGACAGAGGGAAGTTGGCAGGCGAATCCCTCGTTTCGCTATAATCGCCGAGATGCCTTTAGTGGAAATTTAAATATTGACTTCCTCCAAGAGCGCAGTGGCGAGCGTCAAGATCCAGATGTGGTAAGGCGTAGAAATTTAAGTTTTCGGTGGAACCATAATCAAACGTTTTCACCTAAATCTAGGCTGAGTGCAAATGTAAACTTAACATCAAGTAGTTACCTAAGAACGATTTCGGATGAGTATGATGATAACATTCGGCAATCTATTGGCTCTTCAATACAGTTTAACCGAACCTTTCGTGGAGGGCGCTCTATTTCATTAAATATCCGACAGAACCAAGTTCTTTCTACTGGATCAGCAGACTTATCATTTCCGCAATTTTCATTCTCTCAAAGGACTAAGTCTCCCTTCAAGCGTGGGACTAGTGGACGCAATCAACGTTGGTACGAGGGGTTGCAGTACAGTATCTCCTCTCGCATCAATAATAGATATGAATTTCGTCCTATCTCTGATGAGGAATTGATTGCGAATGGGGATACATTGGCAAATGGTGCTCCCATCAACTACTCGTGGTATGAGGCGTTATTTGATGGACAAAAGTATGAAGCTGCGACGGGGCGGTCGGACGGTAGATTTCGTTTTAATGCGACGCACCGCATTCCAATTTCGGTGCCATTTACAATTGAGCGTCTTCCACTGATTGGACAGATAAGACTCAACGTATCTCCTAACGTCAATTATTCTGAGGAATGGTTTATTGCTACAGAGCGCCAGCAATTAAATGATGACGGTAGAATTGAGACCTCTACTGAGCAAGGATTTTTTTCTTTGAGGCAATTTAATACAGGTGTTTCTGCAAATACAACATTTTACGGCCTTTTTCCAGTCAAACTTGGATCATATCAAGGGGTGAGGCACACCGTCAGGCCTCGTGTAGGATTTTCTTACCGGCCAGACTTTGGTAGTGATTATTGGGGGTATACGCGTCCATTAATTAATGATACGGATGCCCCAGTCGCCGACACGCTGTCAACTGGAGTCACGCCTCGCCGATATCCTATAGCGCGGGGCGTTCAGAGTGGACTTCAAAATTCTCTTAACTTCGGCTTTGACAATACATTTGAAACAAAGCAGGTGAAGATAGACTCTACGGGATCAAATCAGGCTAAGGTTCTAAAACTATTGACTCTTAACATCTCAAGTAGCTACAATTTTGCAGCGGATTCTCTAAGAATGTCTCCGGTGAGAATCAGTGCACGCACGAATATTTTGGGTCAATTAAACATTAATCTCTCGTCATCTTTTTCGCCCTATAAGTTGAGTAGCAACGGGCAACGAATCATTAATAATTATATTTTTTCATTAAGAAATTTTACGTTTGCTAGATTGACTCAGTTGAGTGTCCGGGGAAGTATGAGGTTACGAGGAAGATTGCGTTCCAGCCGTATCAATGACACAGAAACTCCTCAGATGCCTCAATTTGGAACCACGTCTTTTGCCGCATCAAGGTCAAGCCAATTTTCACAGTTTGGTTCGTTGGATCGGCAACAGGAATGGTCACTGGATTTGAGTTTTGTCTACCAGATTTCTCGCCCTCAATTGACTCTGCGCCGTTCGGCAACCGTCAATACAAGATTTAATTTTAATCTCACCCCCACATGGCAAGTCCAAGGGCAGACTGGATATGATTTTGAGCAGAATCAAATCGTCACCACTTCACTAAATATTTCCAAAGAGTTTGAGTGTTGGAACATGGGATTTCGGTGGGTTCCATTTGGGGCCTTTCAATCCTGGGGGTTTGACTTGCATGTAAAGAGTGGACGGTTGGCAGAGTTTTTACGTATTCAGCAGCCCCGTGCGGATCGTAACCGTGGCTTGAGGAGAGGAGGTAGGCCAGGTTTTTGAAGGAGATTCTTTTACCGTCACTTCTGAGACGGATCGTTTCTTCTATGATTTCCTGCGTTTGATCATTGGCCAAAGAAATAAAGCAAGATTTTTTTTTGCAACGATAATATACCGATCAGAAAGATTTTATATTCAGATTGCATGCGATACTGAAACCTATAAGTCGGGGTTGTATGACATCAAAACTCCATCCATTATGGGGGCTACAACTGAGATTCCCTGAGTCCTACCTCATTGATAATTATCATGATTAATTTTGAAATTATTTTAGAAAATGATGAGGTCTCTTCAGGATCAATGCTACATTTTAAGCGTAGTCACCGCACTTCAATTTGTCTGCATTCCGTGGGTCATATTTTGACGAGTCACAATGAGCTATAGGTTTCCGCAACTATCGGTTTCGAATTTCGGGCCAATTCAGGAGGCCGAAATAACACTTCGTCCATTAACGGTATTCATTGGTCCAAGTAACACTGGAAAATCGTATTTAGCATCTTTGATTTATGCACTGCATAACTACTTTACTAGCCTTCATTCACATACAATACCTTCAGAAGCACCTGGAGCACTTTATTCAATCTTCCAATATGATCATAGTGACGCTACTCGCCGTCTGAGCCAATCTTTATCTGAAATTGGACAACAGATAAATATTTTGAATGGAGAACCTGATTCTAAATCTTCGGGCGAGGTGGTAATACCAGAGTATTTAGATACATTCGTGCGATCAATTTTTTGTAAAAAATTTAGATATCAAGTGGAGGATCATATCATTCGATGCTTTGGAACAGAAATAGTCAAACTTCGGCGTAGGGGGGCAGAGGGTTCTTCATCTGCGACCATTCATACTATGCCACTAGGTATGACAAGACGATTGAGCATCACTTATCTTTTGAATCTGATGGAACGATGTTTGAGACTTTTATTCCAGAAGAGATGTAATTGAAACTTGGAAAGAATCTGGTCAAATCTGCCAATCATACATTGAAATTTTTACTGAACAATAAGATTATATTGATCCGCTAACAAACAAGATGGCTCCAAATGCTTGACGTCTTCTGCGTCTAATTACGGACGCTCATGGTGCTATTATTTATGAGCCGTTTTGTCGTTCTGCCTATTACCTCCCATCCGATCGAGCACGAATCATACATGCTCATAAAGCAATTGTTGGTGCGGCCATGAAAAACGCAACAGCTTCTGGACTTAGTCCAGTACCTCAAATGCCGCTAATTACGGGCATTTTTGCAGATTTTTTAGAGCAGTTGATTAGCTTAGAGAATTCAACGTCTTACATCTCTAAAACGAAAGATAAGCCTAAGGAGATTCTTGATATTTGCAAAAATATAGAAAAGTATATACTCCGAGGTTCAATTATTTCATCAGGAGATTCTCATATTTTAAAATATCCTGAGTTTAGTTATCAACCCAATGGATGGAGTAATGATAACATATTGAAATTGAATAATGCATCGTCAATGGTATCAGAAATTGCTCCCATAGTGTTGTATTTGCGTTATTTAGTCCATCCTGGGGATGTTTTGATCATTGAAGAGCCAGAATCTCACCTCCATCCTTCTACGCAGGTAAGCCTTTTAGGTCAGATTGTGGATTTAGTTAATGCGGGAGTCCGAGTCATTCTTACGACACATAGCGAGTGGATCATGGAGGCACTCGCCAACCATGTTAGCCTATCATCATTGTCAGATTCTCAGCGCAACAAGATTGGTGGTAGTAACTCAGCCATTCAATCAGAGAAGGTGGGGGTGTGGTTATTTTCAGAACAAAAGCATTCCGAAGGTTCACTTGTAGATGAAATCACGCTAGATGACTCAAGGCTCTATCCAGCGGGATTTGAAAAAGTTGCTACTGCATTACATAATGATTGGGTTCGGATTACGAATCAACTTCCATAAAAATTATGAGTGGTATAGTTGATTGTTTGAAAAAGATCGCACCAAAAGAATCTCTTAACATACGGAAACTCGGTAGAGGAGGATGCGTCTTAAGTAAGCATGGGTTGAAAAATAAAAAATTAGTAATCATAGATCTGGATCTAATTGGAAAGCCGGGGGATTCATTGAATGCAGATTTCCTGATTGGATTAGATGATGCTGGGGGTTGGATTCTACCAGTTGAGGTGAAACGGGGTATGCCAGATGTAAAGCATTGCGCAAAGCAACTCCAGAGCACTGCCGAAATTGCAGAAGAATGGAGTTTCGGTTTTCCTGTGAAGAATTTTCAAGCACTAATCGTATCTCGTAATATACCGAGATCTGAATTCAAGGGTTGAAAAAACGATCAAATCAAGTTCGGTTCAGAAATCAAAGCTATCCAATTATAAGACTTGAGTGCGGCGATAGACTCATTAAAGCGCTCAAGTAGATAATGCTGAAAAAAAATCATCTACTCTGGATTGAGCTTCCAAAAATCGTTAACAGGTTCAAGTCCAGAGCGCTTATGAAATCGGCTCAGGGAGCTACGGAGAACAATTTCGGTTCCTTTACAGCGTTCCTGCACATATTTCATCAGACGCTTCCCGATTCCTAATCCTTGCACATCGGGTTCAATCGCTAAATCACACAGATAGCTATACAGGACCTCATCAGTGAGAACACGTGCGATTCCAACTAGGCGTCCACTTTTCCATACTGTAACCACAAGAGATGCGTTATTAAACATCTTCCACAAGCGCTCATGATCTGAAATTGGTCGGTGCAAAGGGGCTCTGCGGTATAACATTTGTATGATGAGAGGGGAGAGCCCTTCAAGTCCTTCTCTGATCTCAAAGGATCGAGAATGATTAGTAGAGTGTGAGTTATCCATATGGAATGGCAATAATAATGTGATGTGATTCTCTTAAGTCTGTACTGTGTAGCATTGACATCATGCAGATGATGGTCCATTTTTCCCTTACTGAACCCAACAGAAAATCTGAATCTGTCTTCTAATTATGCGGCCAATGCTGTGCTAACTTTTTGAGCTGCCTGCTCAAATAACACCGCAGATTCAAGGGAGATTCCACTTTCGTCAAGTATAATTTGTGCTTGCTTGGCATTAGTACCTTGAAGCCTCACAATTAATGGAACTTCAATGTTAACGTTTTGAGCAGCATCAACTACTCCGCGGGCAACCCGATCACACCGGACGATTCCTCCGAAGATATTGACTAACACTGCCTTTACATTTGGATCTTTTAAGATGATGCGAAATCCAGCCTCAACAGTCTCGGCGCTGGCCGTTCCGCCTACATCCAGAAAATTTGCGGGGTTGCCTCCTGCAAGCTTAATTATATCCATGGTGGCCATGGCCAGACCAGCACCATTGACCATACATCCTACATTTCCGTCCAATTTTACATAATTAAGATTGGAGGCATTCGCATCTACTTCTGATGGATCCTCTTCATGCAGATCGCGGAAGTCAGCGAGATCTGGATGTCGATAAAGTGCATTGTCATCCAGATTGATCTTTGCATCAATCGCAACCACCTTGCCTTCTTTGGTAAGGACGAGTGGATTGATCTCAGCAAGAGAAGCATCTGCACCCAAGTATGCGTTAAAGAGAGATATTATAAATCTGGTTACTTGATGGGCAGTCTTGCCTTGGAATCCAAGACCGTAAGCAAGTTCGCGGGCTTGAAACGCTTGGAGTCCATATGCGGGATCTACCCATATTTTGAGAATTTTTTCGGGTGTTTCGGCAGCTACTTTTTCAATCTCGACTCCGCCTTCGGTAGAGGCCATGATAACATGTTGGCTACGTGCACGATCAAGTGTGACCCCGACGTAAAATTCTTTATCAATATTAACTGCTGGTGCGACCAATATTTTTCGTACTAGCTGACCTTCTGGACCTGTTTGATGCGTCACCAAATTCATTCTTAAAATTTGCTGAGCGACATCTTTGACTTCTTGAATACCTCGTGCCAATTTCACGCCGCCACCTTTTCCGCGGCCGCCGGCATGAATCTGCGCCTTAATGACAAACAAGTCCCCATAACTTGGGAGCATCTCTTGTGCAGCACTAACTGCTTCAGATACCGTTGAAGCCACTTTACCAGATTGCATGGCGACTCCAAAATCCTCTAAGATTTCTTTTGCTTGATATTCGTGTACTTTCATGGTAAGAACGATCAAATGATAGATAAGTACATATTGAAGATTAGATTGTTCATCTTTGACCATTAAAGATATGATTTTAACGACGATGGATCGTCATATTATCGTCCGTATGCTTCTGACATATTTGCTCCTCACTGTGGTATTGATCATTTTCTTTGTCTTGATTCATTATTTGGAGCACATTGACGATTTTCTTGACCGTAACGCATCATTGCGAAAAATTTACATGATCTATTATCCAAGCTTTGTGCCTGGAATTATTCAGCAGGTGTCTCCACTGGCATTATTTTTATCCGCAATCTTCACGACAAGTCAGCTTGCACAATCGTTTCAGCTTGTTGCCCTTCAGACGAGTGGAGTTGCTATCAAAAGACTCTTGGTGCCTTATTTACTACTTGGTGTCTGTACGAGTGGAGTGATGTTTGTTGTTGGTGGATGGATTGCTCCTTTCACAAATCAAACTGTCCAATCCTATGACGAACTCTATATTAAAAGTAGAACTCCTCAAATATATATCAGCGAAATCCATCGTCGAAATGATCCCAGCAGTATTGTCACTGTGGGGTATTTTGATCGTCGTTCCAACACAGCTCATAGGGTTCAACTTCAGAAATTTAGTACAAATGGGAATTTAGTAGAGCGTGTTGATGCACAACAGATGGTGTGGAATGACTCGCTCTGGAATATTTCTTACGCAGTGATAAGATCATTTGATACTGGACAAGAGGTACGAAGGATTGTCTCTCCCCTTGATACCGTATTGAAGGTTTTCCCCAAGGATTTAGCGCGCACTGAACGAGACATTGAATCAATGACTATTCCCATCGCAATGGACTATGTTGATGCATTGCAGCGAAGTGGCTTAGCAAATATTGGTAGAGACTTGGTAGGATATTATTCTAAATTCGCTTATCCGTTTACGAATCTTATCGTGATGCTGATTGCGCTTCCGATGGCAATCAGGAGACGGCGTGGAGGCCATGCCGTTCAGATAGGACTTGGACTCATGATTGCATTTATCTATCTTTCTGCGCAAAAATTAGCTGAACCCTTTGGATACACTCAAGAAATTAGTCCGCTAATAGCCGTCACTCTACCTCATGCTATGTTCATATTTGGGGGAATTACGGCCATTGCACTTACGAGAAAATAGTTATGCCTCGCCAACATGGCCACCGCCAAACTGAACGGGGAGGTCGGGAGTTTCACTATCCATGATAACTCCATTTGCCTCTTCAAATCGCTCAATGTTTTCTGCAAGCGCCCGCAAAAATCGCTTCGCATGTTGAGGGGTTATAATGATTCGACTTTTCACACGGGCTGCAGGAACACCTGGCATCACTCGTATAAAGTCCAAAATAAATTCCTCTCTTGAATGACCGATCATGACCAGATTGGAGTATTCTCCCTGGGCAGTCTTTTCGTTCAGTTCAATATTGAGTTTCGAATCTGAGGATTCTAATTCTTGTTCTTCTTGGTCCATAGTTATGTGGTTTTTGGTTAAAGTAGTTTATTGGCTTTCATCCAGTCATCATTAAACGTTTTGCTGATGTATTTCATGCCAGAGTCTGGCAAAAGAACGACGACCATAGAGTTTGAATTGAATTGATTTGGATGGTTTTTAAGCCAGTCAAGAGCACCCGCAAGAACTAGTCCACTTGATTGCCCGGCAAAAATAGATTCTTCTTTTGAGAGTTGTCTTGTCATGTGCATGGCCTCTTTATCAGTAGCGCGGGTATAGTCGTTGAGTAGGTCCATATGCATATTCCCAGCAAGGTATTCTTTGCCGGCGCCTTCAATCAGATTTGAATAAACTTCATTGGGGTCAACAATCCCCTCGTGGAAATAGGTATAATAGGATGATCCATATGGATCCACTCCAATCACTTGAATATTTTCGTTTTTCTCTTTGAGGTATCGCGCTATTCCAGAAATCGTACCACCTGTACTGGCGGTTGCAAAGAAGTGGGTCACTTGACCATCTGTTTGTTGCCAGATTTCGGGTCCTGTGGAAGTATAATGCGCAAGAACATTTGCGCTGTTATAGTACTGATTGAGATAAACAGCATTTGGTATCTGGGAAGCGAGGTCTTTTGCAACACTGTAGTAAGATCGAGGGTCATCAGGATCTACATCTTTTGGGCAAAATATCAGTTCAGCCCCAAAGGCTCTAAGAAAATCACATTTTTCCTGACTAACTTTATCGGTTACAGTAAAGATGCATCTATATCCTTTAATTTTCGCAGCAAGTACAATACCAGCGCCTGTATTTCCACTGGTTGCTTCAACAACGACTCCCACTGGTTTGAGTTGCCCAGACTTCTCGGCTGCTTCAACCATCGCTACACCAATTCGATCTTTTACGGACCCACCAGGATTGAAAGACTCCAGTTTAGCCAATATTCGGCATGGCACATTTTTGACTAACTGATTGAGTTGAACCAGCGGCGTGTGACCAATAGTGTCCAATATGTTCTGATACCACATGTTTTAGATCAGTCTTAGCCCCTTTAACGGATTAGAAACACTATTGGTTACAATAGACGGAATTTAGTTTCGTTTAATATGAATGCCAAAGGCATGAGTATCAAGATAATAAGAACGTTACAGAGGTCAGAAAGGAAAGATCAAGTGTTCATTGGAGTTAGGATGTAAATGTAAGATTCTATTTTTGGATTTGATCACGATCCAGTCAGAACGATAAAAAGGGGGCTTTTGATAAGTCCATAAATCGATTTGAGAGGGGTGATTTGAATTTGAGGAAACAATTAGTTGGACATCCAACTCTGCTTTTACGATATAAATTCCCTTCACGAGAGCGTGGAGTTTTTTCCGTGATGCCCAGCGCGCGGTTTCAATAAGGCCGCAATCAGGAGCGAGAGTTAATGGCTCTGCAGGAACATATTTTATTATGGTTTTGGCTCGGTCTGCAACTATTTCTGGGGTTTCAATAAAGTAGTTTCAACATCAATGACACCTGAAGCAACCAGTTGACCACTTTCAGCAATCTGGGTGGCTAACTCCAGTTCAACCATTTCACGATTGGCAAATGCAAGATAAATTTATTGGGCTACTACGTCTATAATTTTTGGAAAGAGAGGCGCGTATATGTGGTGTGCTACGGGGTCGGCCGAAGTAATTGCCAAAGCATAGATGAAGAGTAATTTCTGCGTCCACGCCCTCAGCTGATTGGTTGAATGTTCAATATATTGCTGGGAGAATTTTTATTTACGGCTGCTGATGGTTCATAAGTTGGATCATTGGCGTTACTACTTTGACAACTTTTTTGAACTCTCTATTGATGATTTTTGCAAACTCCTCAGAGACTTCCATACGATCATGTAGGTCGCATTAGGGTGAATTCGTCCTGCAATTGTGTGGGGGTCTGGACAGGGGACCTTCAAGGGGAGAAAGGTTCGTAAGCGCGAGTATAAAAATTCCTCAACGAGCCCGCGGGGGCAGAGAATGGCTCTGCTATTACATAGTGCCTGACAAAAAACCCCTACTTTGGGGAGTCACAATTTTTTACGGGGCTTAATATACGAATTTTTTATTAACTGCTAGGCAGACTCACCGATTTTAGTCGCGAAATTTTTGATCTGTTTCACCGATCTGTACACCTCACCTATATTTGATCCAAATTCAGTGTATAGGCCACTGATTTTGCCTAAAATCTCTGCCGCACGGACGCACCTTTCCCACCTCCAATGGTGGAGTATTTTTTTTGTGACTCAATGAAGAGTAATTTACGCCGCTTGGCGAAACGACTCTCGGTGTCGGGCCATTAACACCTTCCCGATTCGGCACAAATTCGTGGCGACCACACTTGCGCCGATGCTTCGCGCAAACCCCGCCTTACCTCCTTTGGTACGAATACGTGCACCACCATGCTGAAGTTAATACAGGACTCAATCTGCGCATGCTGCCGACGTTTTCGCCGAAACTCTTCCGCCGATTCTCGTTCGCGCTCTATCTTGTTCTTATAGCCCTTTTTGGGAAGAATAACCTCTATATCCAGAGCGCTTAATGCCTCAAAATTCTGAGGCGATCAAAACTCATGGATCCAAGGTTTTCAAACTCTGTCCGATACTTGGTGGCGATTTGAATAGTCATATCTACATCTGATTGCGTCCACATGATCTCCCATCCCAGAATCAAACCATGCTGACACTCGTGACGGGCACCCCCAACTCTACCTGATTGGGCATGGCCTTCCCCTTGACAATCCAACGCGTATGCTCGGCGATAATAACTTCTCTGCATTGGGAATCTTTTCCCCCTCTATCACATGAACCAAATCTACTAACCTATTGAACTGTTCAATCACCTTTTCTAATGGCGCAATCCGACTTGAACTTCAGTATACACTTCTGAATCCGATAGTAACAAATCAAGGCTAAGACCAGCTCTGGATTCGTCTCACGCTTTTTGGTGGTGTTGATCTCCAAATAGGCATTGTTAACCGTAATGATCAAATGCTTTAACTGACGCCAGTGTCGTACGCCCCCAAATTAAAGGCCTCCCAGGCCTAAGCTGCATGGCCAGGATGATCGAATCACGTAATAACCGAACATCATGGGGCGTCTCAACATGGGTTTCCACCACATACGAATCCGTCCGCGAGCATCGGACGCAACTCCAAAGACCTCTAACCCATCATCCGATTGAGGGTCAACCAAATGTCATCGGTGATCAGACTTACATTGTTGATAATCGTCTGCACACGATACAAGGACTCATGACCAAAATCACTCGTATCATTTTGTAACAAGATGCGGATATCGCTGTGTTTATTGGCCAGTTCTGTCAAAGTCGCAATCCAATCCGTACTTCAATACCGCGAGCACGAAGATGCGCCAGTAATTTAGCCCAGGTCGCCCCACGCTCTGATCCGTGCCCTCTCCAATTACCTTCTGGAGGTAGGTTACAATCTGATCCCGAAGATCACAATTCATCCAGATGGACTGCAATGGTAAGATCATTCGGGGAATATCGTCTCTGGAATTAGGATCTACGAAAAGATCCTCAATTGCGTTCATCCCCAGTATCGGTTCAGTGTCAAATTGTGCGCGCATGGTCAATGATGTGATTAAATGAACGGTGAAGATTTTTCAAATCTTGATCAATTCAGAAAGAAAAACCCCAGAAAAGTCCTATAAATACAGTGATATCCACCGCCACAGGAAAAGTTTCGATTTTTTCATGAAAAATCTTCAATGCCTAAAATAACCGCAAAATGAACAAGCAAACTACCGGTAAGTACTTGTAAAATATAGCCCCTGCGATCCTATCCTGAATTCCCAACGTGGATATCGGATGACATAAATTCACTCAATGCGCCCCTAAAACTGGCTTAATACGGTAGTTTATCCTTCTAAATGTCATTATATAATTATTTTTAGTTTGTATAATCACATAACCTATACAATTTATTTTCTCTTTATCGCTACACGCCAAAGGTGCTATTTTCTTTACATTGATCGATTTAAAGTCCGCAAAATAGGCTTTTTTATGAACTCTTGCTCCAATGGGGCCCCAAAATTTGTTTATTTAGTGATTTGTCATCACTAATTCTAATTTATATCATGACAGATCTCGCTCCTCTTTTTATTGAACCCCAATGCCGGCGCCATAAATACTACGAAGTCCTACGTGCTGCATTCGTAGATCAAATTCCACTCAGAGAGATCGCCCAACGCTTTGGGTTTTCTCATGGGACCGTCCGAAACCTCTGCTCTGCGTTTCGTCAAAATCCTGATCTGTCGGCCTTCTTTATTCCCGATGCACCTCCTCCAAAACCTGAGACACAAACCCCATTATTGACCGGGTTTCGAAACACGCGGGATACGCGGATTCTGGAACTACGTAATCATGACGGGCTTTCCGTCACAGAGATTTACCATATTCTCAAAAGCGAAGGCATCCAATATTGGATTAATTCTGCGCAAAGCTGGCGTGAAGAAGCTTCGCCGACGAACGCATCAACAGCGCATGGATACCGTGACGGTCATCAAGTCCCCTGCCGCAGACCATCGCAAGTTGGATCTCTCACCCGTGTCATTTACCACCGACTTCGGAGGCATTTTTCTCTTTGCTGCTGACCTCGCCCGCATGAAGATTGACCAGTTGTTAGAGGCCAGTCAGATGCCAGGGAGTCGCAAGATCCCTGCGGGCTGTGCTATACGTGCACTGCTGGCGCTTAAACTGTGGGGAGTTCGTAGGAACTCACATGTCATGGCCGATCCAGGTCTAGCGCTGTTTGCAGGACTCAATACGATGCCTAAGCGCAGTACACTCACCGAGTACTCCTGCAGGGTTCATCCAGAGTATATCCGCCATCTCATGGAACTCTGGCATCCTGCTGCACGATCTTTGGGCGTCACGCTTGGCTCAGAAGATTCCTTTGATCTTGACTTTCATACCATCCCCTACCACGGCGATGACGCGCTCACCGAAAAACACTATATCTCAAAGCGGAGCCGAAGTCAGAAAGGGATCCTATCGCTTGTAGTCCGCGATGCAGAGGCACGCTTGTTTGTCTATGCTAATGCAAAGATACGTCGGAGCGACCGTGAAAAACAGATTCCAGAATTTATTGACTTTTGGCGCAATCAGACAGGTCAACTCCCGCGCGAACTCGTTTTTGACAGTACTTTTACCACTTATAGTCAACTCCAATCGCTTACCGAACTCGGAATTCATTTTCTTACGATCAGAAGACGCTCTAAAAAACTCGTCAAAACGCTTCTAAACACGCCATCAGACCAATGGAGAAAAATCCGCCTTACCAATGTTGGGCGCGCCTATCGAAATCCGCGAATCCTGGACTCAAAGATTCAACTCCGTGGGTATCAAGGTCCCCTGAGGCAAATGACTATCATGGATCTCGGACACGATCAGCCAACACTCCTGATTACCAATCAGATGGAGACCGATCCCTCCACACTGATTGATCGTTATGCCAGACGTATGATCATTGAAAATACAATCGCCGATGCCATTGATTTTTTTCATTTAGATGCACTGAGCTCCAGCGTTCCTCTTAAAATTGAAGTGGACCTCCAATTGACGCTGATGGCCAGCACGCTCTACCGCATCCTCGCAAGACGCATTGGCCAAGGCATAGAGAATGAAAAACCCCGCACAATCTTCCGAAAGTTCGTCCGCAATCGCGCCAATATTGAAATCTCTAAACACGAAATTGTCGTGACACTCACCAGACGCGCCAATAATCCATATCTGCTCTCAGCAAACTATAATAATCTTACACAATCTATTCCGTGGCTCAATAATAAAAACATGAGAATTCAGTTTCAATGACCCGAAATTGTCATTCACATTACCCCGATATATTGTGTTGGGAATTCAGGCTATGCTACCCCAGAATTAGAGTTTATTGTCAGGCACTATGTAGCGTTGCCGCTGATCATGACCACCAGCTCCTAAATGGATCAAGAGCAGTTAACCCTGACAGTCGTTCATGAAACCCTACGGTAAAAAATCTTAAGCGCCGCATTTCCCCGTCAGTGATGATATCAATGCCAGCGTCTTCTTGGTTTCTGAAGGCCATATCTACGGCATCATCAAGTGTTTCTTCAATATTCCAACCCCATAATCTCCATGTCTGATTGCATCCAGAGCTGTAACGAGCCACGATGGGATAGCATAGCTACAGATGACGCAGTTGTTAGCATTTAAGATCTTGAGTGTGATGGGAATTTCTGGAAACTAATGATCATAATTCATTTAAGCAACTGTCAAAGATTAGAATGCAATAATCATGACCGTGTGCCAATAAAAAGTGACACACCCCGATGTTTCAAATTCGTCAATTATTTGCAGACAATTCCTCAATAAGAACATTGATGTTCTTACTGGGTTGAAATTGTTAGTTTTTTTTCGTAATTTTAAGCAATCCCTATTGGAACCAGTAAATGTTATCAGATTTTTTCTGACTAAATGGAAGAATGATCTCGTATGATGAGTTTTTACTCACAAAATGTACAGTTGACTTTTGCATTAAGGCTTTATTTTTTTTAGCTGGAGGTACATAAAATAATTTATATGATCTGCTCACATGCTATCATCACTTAACGGTGTAACCCAATCTGTTCGTTGCATGAAAATTTTCTATACAGATAGTTCCAAACCAGTGTTCGCACTCATGAAAAAGTTATATGAAGAGTTATCGCTCAGCTCAAGTTAGGTTAAGCTTTATTTTATCTCACTCACTAACAACTAACTAAGATTAACATCAGATGAAAAACATATTCTACTATTTTTCTATACCTATTCTTCTATTGGTCGCAGGGCCTGTCGTAGCCCAAAAAGTTGTCTTTGAATGGAGCCCCAGTACTACTGAGGGGTTTGATATCGAAGATATACCCGCTTACGCGCCAGGCTTTCAGGCAGGTGCCCCAAGCATTGCAGGTCCTGCAGACTTAGATGGCGATGGCAAAGTTGAAGTCATTCTTACCGATTATTCTGGAGGCGGTCGAGTTCATATTCTTGAAACCGCTGGCGCAGATATGTGGGAACTTATCTATTCTTCTCCAACCTTGAATCCAGAATCTGGTGCTACCAATAATGCCCGTGGCGTTGGGTTTGGAGATTTGGATGATGATGGCATGGGTGAATTTTATGTTTTTACGGGGCTCAACATTCCCGAAGATAGCCCGATTAAATCTGCAGTTCCAAGTCCTGGCCTTGTTGTTGTAGAAGCCACTGGAGACAATACATTCAGTGATCTGCCCAACTTTTGGGATTTTGATGGTGATTTGCCATCTCGATTTTGGACGGAGCAAATCACCGTTGCTGATGTTGACGGTGATGACATTTCGGAATTGTTATTTGGCAACAATGGTGCTAACAACATCTATGATAGCTGGTATGTGGTGACAGCTTCCGATTTAGGAACATCACTGGCTTCCTTTAATTTGGAGAAACGATGGACAGCCAGAGCGGACTCGGTTGATGAGGTTGACCGTGGTGGGGGGAGTCCATACGGAATTGTTCCTGCGGATCTTGACGGAGATGGGAGTTATGAAATTGTGTTATCAAGCTGGAATTATATGAATTTGTACATTATAGGTGTTGATGGGCCTGATTCATATAGTGATTCCGCAAGGGAAAATGCCCAATATTGGGCAGTACCCCCAGATAATAACGATGATGACAACGCATTCTTTGGATGTGTTGTCGTTGACATTGATAATAATGGTGATCATGAGGTTTTTTGCCCCTCAAATTTCACGGCTGATCTTACAATTCTCAACCATGAACAAGGAGAGGATCCATTAAAAATACTCGATGATAATGTTGTATATGCGACAATTCAAGAAAAGGTGTCACCTTGGGGGCTTACCGCCGGAGATATTGATCAAGATGGAAAAATAGAGTTGATAGGTACGGGAGATCCTTACACTCCCCAGAACTTTGCAGCTGGTTCTACCCCCAAATTGGTTAGAATACTCCATTATAATGGGAGTGGTGATGTAGAGGATTCGGATAGTTATCAAGTTGAAGAGATTGAGTTTCCCATGCCCATGAGTACGATTTTTGATACGGTGAATCGTGACAGTGCCGGTGTAAAAACGACCTACATGACATCAACCTATAATGATGATGAGCTCGGTTCATTAGGCATACGTGCCACCAAATTTGCATTTCTTGGAGATGTAGATAATGACGGGCATGCCGAAGTAGCCATGTCGATTTCGGGGGTTCCTGACAGCATCTATGTATACAATGAGGTTTACAGTGCAACGGATTCCATGTTTGTCAGAACCAATGTGTCGGCAACTCCTAATCCCAGTAGAGTCTTCATGAAGGTTCTGTCCAGTGATGGAATTTCCACCAGCATTACCGATGATAGAGTGATTATTCCCACGGATTTTGAGTTGCATTTCAACTATCCAAATCCATTTAATCCTTCAACCAGTTTTTCATTCACCATACCACTGGATAAGCGAGTGAGTGTAAGAGTTTATGATATGAGTGGTCGGCTGGTACGAACCCTTATTAATGATGAGTTCTACTCACAGGGGACGCATTCGGTAACATGGAATAGTCTTTCAGATGCCGGCGCACAGGTCGCAAGTGGTCAGTACATCTACACATTAGAGTGGGGACAATTCCGGCATGCGAAGCGGATGGTTCTTATCAAGTGACCTCTCTGGAGCATGCGGAAGGGACGGAAACCTTCCGCATGCTCTATCTATAATTGACATGGTGGACTATCCTCATTGATTCATGAAAAAAAAACATCATGAATCATTTCAAAAATGGACAGATATCATTTGAGATTTACTCTGAATCATTCTCTCTATTCCGTAAGAATCCCCAATGGGTCCATTGGTTAAAACATTTACAAGAAATTCCGCAAATAAGTCCAGAGTTTTGTTGACAAGAAAATCTCAGTTTTAATTTGCAACAATGACACTGGAAAGCCCTCCATGTTGAGATGATCTATTCCCGCAAGTGATTTAGATGATCACTTCTGTGTCAGATGAAACACTGAATTGCTAATGATTCTGTGACTCAAAGTTTTGGGAAACAATTGTAGTCTGGATGCTATCTCCCAAATTCATCATTACCGATATTTGTTTGATATCTTAAAAAACGCGAGAATTTACGAATGATGGCATGAAGAATTTTTGGAGAGAATCTAGAATTCTTTTGGCTAATAATGACGATTAAACCTTAGATAGTGCCCGTCCAGAAAAGCACCTAACAGCGCTGAATTGTCTATTCTGTATGGGTTTATAGATTTAAATTAAACTTTGACTTTGTTGCGAAGATTTTGCGGTCATTTTCTAGATCACGCGTTAAAGTCTCTAAAAATGGGAGTTTTCAGTATACACACTGTTGTTGTTACCTTGAATTCACACATCTCCGTATATCTTCAAGCGAAATGATCGGCGATAAATGTCATATAGAATAGGAGCCTCAAAGATATTTTCCTATTTATGGACGGGCATGATAAAACTGCCAAAGTTCGTGCATTTGATTTAGAAATTGTTAATGCTAAGAAAAACAATTACTTCCACCTGAGTGAATTTATAGACGATTAATATCGGTTGATCCAATTTTACTTAAGGATTTCAATTCATTGATCAGCATTTGGGAAATTAAGGCTCATCAACAGTTCTCTGACCTTTGCTTATGGTTGAGATTAAAATCTGAATGTAGCGAATCAATAATACCATGAAAAATGTGAGGCCAAAACCGAGAGATGTATTTGAGAATCCCTCTGCCTATATTGAATTTATCACTGTAGACTCTGATGACAGCTTTGAGGGGCAGCATTTTGATCGGAAACAGGTTGGTCAGGGGCATACTGCGCTTACAAAAAATAATTTAGACAAATTCCGTGATAAACTTAAAGAGACGATTTCAGCTTTTGCCAACGCCAATGTTGAAGGTGGGTTACTTGTTTTAGGAGTCGCCTCGAACGGAACTGTATTAGGTATTGATCACCTTTCCGAGACACAGAAAAACAGTTTAACTCAATTTGACACATTGCTGAACTCTCAAGCAGCACAGGCGAGTGAATTTAATTGTTCTGATAGCAATGGCAATGAGAAAACGATCCTACTGATTTTCGTTCCTCATGCACAGATGGCTATTTGTGAAACCCCAGGACAAAATCCTGAGGCGTGGATTAGAACAGGACCTCAGAACAGTTTTCTTACACACGATAGGAGAGATGATCTTAAACATAGAAAAGGGCTATCGGATTTTGAAAATACTCTGTGCTGCGAATTTGATTCAGAGGATATAGACTTTGAAGTTCTTAGAGAATTTCGCAGATCACATTTGCCTATGTTTCCTCAAGAATTTGACGATCAGCGTTTACTTAAGGAGGTAGGAGCCATTATGTGGCGAGATGGGAAACCATGGTTTACCAGTGCTGGACTTCTATTTTTTGGACTATATCCGCAGAGATTCTTTGCTGCATCCTATATTCGCTTACTTCGCTTTGAAGTTTCTTCAAATGACTATCAGGGAAGGGGATTACCAACCTTTGAGCGTGAATTTAAAGGATCACTAACAAAACAGATCCGAACTGCTCGTTTATTCTTTAGAGAATCAGCATTCTTTAAGCGCTATCAAAAAAGAAAAGATCACGGGGGCTTTATAGAGGAGCCAGAATTCCCTTCAACTGCTGTTGATGAAGCAATTGTCAATTCAGTTGCTCATCGGGACTATAGAACTGGAATTCCCATAGAATGCGAAGCATATCTGGATGCATTTATTGTGAAAAATCCAGGTATCATAATTCAACGTAATCAAGATTTGCCAAGTCGATTTTCACTTGCGGATACAGTTCTTGATTCAACCCCACAAAATCCTAAACTGGTTGAGTGGCTAAAAACCATGAAAGATCCCGACGGAGCTGCGTTTATTAGATCATTAAGCGAAGGGACTAAACAAATGCTCACGGCGATGACAGCGCTCAGCCTGCCGCCCCCTATGTATCAGTCAGAGCACAATGAAACACTCCTGAAATTTGAAAACAATTCTGTCCAACGTGAGGCAGCAATTCATGCTGCAACACAGGTCAAATCAACAGAGTTTGCAAACCTTTTTCCATTAAGCGTCCGAAATGGAGACAATCCAATTTCACATCAAGTGATTGAAGATTATTACAGAGAATTATTAGGAACGCTCAGGGACGCTCTTAGAGGTAATGATTGGTTTATTGATAAATTCAGTTTTAGTCGAATTACAGCACACAGGAGAGGTGATGCACTTGAGACCCCTTTTAATGTTGGAAAAATATTAAGGCTTTACCCTGCTTACGAATTTCAGATTCGACAATTTCATGAATATTATTATTTATGTATAGACTACAAATGTCAGGTAGTCAATATTCAGAGACTTGATACAATAATTAACAATTTTAATGAGGAGAAACTGATCAATCGTCTGTGCATCGCACAGGAGGGAAGTTGGAGAGATGGAAAAATTCTGAGCTTTAATTCTGAGTCTGCCTTGATTTTCTTTTACGATACGGAATCTGAGAAGAATGTCGCATTAGATAGAGTCATTCCATACTGCTCGCTGGAAATGTTGAAAATCTCTCTTCAGAAAGCAGATATTTCGTTTGACCTTCATCAATCTATTAAAAAATACAGTCTTGCATCAAAGCAAGGCTCATCAAGAGATAGAGTTGAGAAGGTAAAGAATTTAATTGATTATCTCGCAGATCAAATATTTCCAATTCAGCTGGGAGACGCCCATGTAGATATTTCCAGAGAGTTCCTGCGGCTTGTAGAACATGGAAAATACGCTCCCGGCAGCGTCTTAGTACATCGCTTACCTGAGCCTAAAGTTAGGTTCAGGGGAAATCATTTATCTGCTGATATTCGGCATGGTATCATGGAATACGGGGCCTATGATACCACAGGGCATGGACTACAGATCATTCCAGTATGCATCAAGTCAATGTCCAACAAGATGAATGAGTTAATCCAGCGCCTTCATATTGGTCAATTCAAATATAAAGGGGCTGAGCGTACATTCTCAACAAAGTTGTCATGCGAATCAATTATAGAAATTGATAACTTAGAAGAAGCAGAAACAGAGGTGAGAGGGGTCTTAGGCGATAATCACAATTGGGAGGGGGATCCAGACCTGAGACGTATTTTTCTGATTCATACACCAGAGCAGGGTTATGCTAGAGATGATCATACTTCTCCATACTATAAGATCAAGAGACTCCTATTTGAAAGAGGCATTCCTTGCCAGATGGTTAATACTCCTACACTTGACAATCCAGATTGGAAGGACTTGAATTTAGCACTCAACATCGTAGCAAAATGTGGAGTGAGGCCATGGGTACTTCCAAATTCAATTCCTGATGCAGATTTTTTCATCGGACTCTCATACACTCAGTCAAGTGATGGTCGGAGAATCATGGGGTTTGCTAATGTCTTTAATAGCTATGGCAAATGGGAATTCTATTCTGGTAACTCATCTTATTTTGACTATGAACAACGGCAGCAAAATTTGGCTCAACTGGTTGAAGAGACGCTAAAAAAATTGAAAAAAATAAAAAGTTCTATAGATCAAGTTTCGTTTCACTACTCTGCCAAAATGTCGCGATCTGACCGAGGGTTAATTACAAAATCTGCACGAAAGATTATCCCAAGAGCAACATTTACTTTCGTATCTGTCAATTCTCATCACAACGTACGGTTCTATGATCATCGTGCAGAAACCGACGGCAGTCTACGACGTGGAAGCTATGTTGAGTCAACTATGAATCAAATCTACCTATCAACAACCGGTTACAACACGTTTCGGCTATCTCTTGGAACGCCAAGGCCATTGGAAATTTCAATGTGGACTGATAGGCCTGATGGATCGGCTGAGCAGGCGCCTGACCTCCGCACTCTTGCACTTCAGATATTAAACCTTACTAAGCTGAATTGGGCGTCAACGGATTCTTTTTGCGGAGAGCCGATCACTTTGAAGTATGCAGGTGATATTGCTTATTTGACGGCAGCCTTTTTACGCCAATCAGAACCATTCAAGATTCATTCTGTTCTTGAAAAAACTCCATGGTTTATCTAACAATTAAGACTCACAGCCTGAAACAAAGTACAGTTTGAATTCCGATTTCCTTAATAATTGTGTACAACGTTTGCGAATTCAGCAGAAATTTCCAACAAGCCCCTAACTCCCTACTTTATGGACTTAGTGGGAATTGGTGTCTATCAATTATTATTTAATGAGATGAAAATGGATTCAATGTTCATTAGTCTTTCCAGATTTGTCCTCAGAATAAAATTAAACGAATTATGAAATCCATTTTGAGGACTCTCTCTGTGCCAATACTTATGTATACTTTCCGTGAAATGCATTACTTAGCTCTGTACCACACCTGATGTGAGTAATTGGGTACTTCTCGTTGTGAAAACGTACTTTACGTGATTGTTTTCTTAATTCTCTCAAACCATATGCAGGCATATTACCCGAGGCGATTATTGCATAGAAATTTTTAATATCACCGTGTGAAATCCAAGATTCGGCAATTTTAGCGGCACCCTGAAGTTGTTTGACACACTTGCTTACGTCGGGCGACCCTTTTTTCATTTCTATGGCAACAATCCAACCGCCACATTGATCAGATGCGAACAAAAAATCAGCACACTTTTCATCACCTGTATTATTAATTTTATCCAAGTCAATAATCACGTTTGGATTCGGAAGATTTCGCTTGCCCAACTGGCAGCCAGCTTTTTTTAGTTTTGATTGATGAACAGATTTAGGTGTAGCGTTATGTTTAATAAGTTGAACAATTGAGATCATAGATTGCTAATTTTGTAGCCGTGAGATTAGAGACCAGTTACTGTATAAGACTCTTGCTACATCGTCAAAACCTGTAGGGTATAAACCAGACTCATCAAGGTCAATTCTTGATACAGTTGGAATATTGGACTCTGTTTCGTTATGAAATAACCATGCTCCAACTAGTTCAGAGTTAATAGCAGCATCTCCAGCATCAATAGTCATGCGGTCAGATTCTGATAAGGACGATAACTTCACTAAGTTGGCAAGTTCCTCCATGATCCATTCACTATGAGTCGTAATAATTATTCGAATGCCTGCATTGACCATGGCCACAAGTTGGCGGGTAAAGCGCACTTGCATGGATGGATGCATACCTGATTCTGGTTCCTCAATGATAAGAATATTACCAGGATTTACTTGATGACGCAGGTATAGCAATATCGGCGCTAATTCTGAAATCATTGAAGAGGCATTCGCCAACGCTATTGATGAATCCCATCCTGATGGCCTGTATCTAAACTGGGGGTAATTGACTATATCGGAAGATTCAGTTAAGATGGTGCCACTTAATATTGCTCCTTCAATCTCTTCAATAATGTTAGCAATTTCATCTTGATGGCTTAGATCTCCATTGTTGCTGGGAATGGTACTACCAAAATAGACCAATTTTTCTAAAAAATCCACCAAGATTCCTGAAAGTGGAGTCATCTCTTTTCTCTGCCGAATTCCAGTTTTTGCAGAGTTGCTTACGATTGAACTAACGATAGATGTGTGCGCATGCATAATGCCAGTTCTGGCAGACGGAAGGTAATGAGCGGATTGGCTAAATGGCTCACAGAGATCTACCGCAAGATAACGCGCAATATTTTGTAGGAGAAATGTGATATGATCTTTGTTCAGAGTGCTATTTTTAGGTGCAAAAATATCTTCAAGAACCAACCTTGTTAATAATCCTGACCTATCCAGTGTTAAGTCGGCTGATTGGGATAGAAGTTTTAGAGGCATATGTTCTGATACCGTTGTTTCAAAATACGTTTTCTCTGATTCAATAGTTAATTTGTAATTAATAAATCCATCATGATTCTTAGGTGCTGTTTGAAATTCAATGGTAGAATTACTTTGTGTATTTTTTCTAATCAGATCTTTAATTTCAACACCAAAGCATCTTGATATCTCATCATGTAGATCTAATCCGAGATACTTATGATACATCTCCTTAACTATATCTGTCACTGGATCTGGTATTACAACATCAGAAGGGGCATTCAAAGGGTTTGATCGCAACGCATTGAAGAAGTAGTTTATTTTCCAGAAAGGATTGCTGAACGGAGAAGAATCATTGGAAGTCAGCGAATTAATTAGTGAATTGATTTCTTCATCGTGATTCAAATAAGTGTCTGATTTGTAACTACTAAAATAGCTGTGCAGTGCATAGATTAAGATTGATAGATAAGACTTCCCCGTATTACTTGGGCCAACAAACACCGTTAAGGGCCGCAATTCAATTTCAGCATTCTTCAGAGGGCCGAAATTTGTTACTGTAAGATTTGGGAAAGATCCACTGATAGGCATTTAATAGATCAATTATGATTTTTGATTGATTGACGTTGTGTGTCACGAAAAATGACGCAGATTTTATTCTTTTTCGTGAATGGTATGCGGCATATGCTAAAAAATGAACTCACCCCCGATTCATAATATGGAATCAAGTTCGTGTCACTTTTATTGGCACACGCCGCTACTCATGTTGATTAGAAGATTGTCTGCATATGGTTAACGATCTCTTTATGTTCTAATCAATTCAACGCGTTGTATGATTGATGATGTGTGGAGTGTATCAAATTGCAATTCTGAGTTATTTTTTTCGTCAGACTTTGTTCTGTTTAGATTTCCCAGTCAGTTGATGAAGATGATCGTCTCCTTCCCTAGTTATACTGCAACAGTAAAGATCAGAACATGAATCATTATCAAATAAAATCAACGAATCAGATTTGAGAGCATTGAGCAGATAATACAATTGAGTTGGTTTAAACGATTCCGAAAACGCAAGAGACTCTGCGTAGCGTATCCAATTGATATCATTCAAGTCAGCGTCAAGATTTGTGTGAATTTTAAAATGATCGCCAATGTGTGGAGAGTTCTTTTTAATGTATTTTAGAAGTCTATCAGATCGTTGTTGAATTGATTTAGGTTTTAAACTTGTCACAAACTCTTCAATGTTATGGCCAATTGAAGGACTCTCAATACCTCCATCACGCCTATCAATCATATACGACGTAAGTAATGATTTGTCATCATCATCCAAATAATCTAATGATTCATTAGGAGTAAGTGCGTGAAATTCATAGGCTCCACCCGCACGCGGTGAATAAACCCTGTAAATTGGCTGCCAGATATTTCCGCCTTCCGCTACTGTTGCAGGTGTATGCCAAATTCGGCAAAGCTGTTCGGACATGATTTCAATAAATGTGATACTCAAATATTTTACGGCAGACTCATTTTCATGTTTACACTTTGATGAAATCAAGGGAGGGAGTTTCACGTCACCTCACATCACCCTGGGAACGTTCCGTCTATAATTGTTGAGTCTTCTAATTTAGGAGTAGACTGCCCAAAAATTATCATGGTCTGATCAGAAATTTTATTGTATCCGTGCGTATTTAATGAAATTATTTTCTATATTTATCTTAATTGGACTGAATGCTAGATATCATTAGCTGTCTCACAGTGCTAATCTTAACTTATTATTTTTACAAATGCACAGAAATTTATTACTACTAATTGCAACCTTTCTACTGATTGTTGCTCCTGTATCTGCCCAGACGGTGGGGCCACCAGAAATGAGCAAGGTAGATTTTGCTTGGGTGCCCAGTCAGGATTTATTTGTTGGGGGAATACAAGTTCCTGGATTATCCTCGGGCTCTCCTGCATATGCACCAGGATTCAATTCTGGTGCCCGAAGTATCGCAGGCCCAGTTGATCTGGATGGTGATGGTAAAATGGAAGTTGTTCTTTCCGATTATTCGGGTGGAGGCCGGCTACATGTTATCGAAAGTGTTGGCGTAGATACATGGGAATTAATTTATTCCTCCCCAACGTTTAGCGCTACTGTAGGGACACAGGAAAATGCCCGAGGCGTTGGTGCTGGTGATTTAGACGGTGATGGAAAGGGAGAGGTATTTCTGTTTGTTGGTTATGGACTTGCTGATGAAAGCCCTGTACGAGCATTAATACCTGGCCCAAGACTAGCCTCAGTTGAATCTAATGGAGACAATAGTTTTAATGCGTTGGCACTCAATTTATGGGATTTTGGAGGGGATGAGAGTCTACCCGATCGTTGGAGAATTGAACGCATGACTATTTTTGATGTAGATGGTGATGGTACCAATGAATTACTTTTTGGTAATAATGGTGCAAACAATATCTACGACAGCTGGTATATCGTGACCGCAAATGATCTAGGAACGGATTTAGCCACATTTACCCAAGAAGCCAGATTCACTAGTCGAGTTGACTCGGTTGATGAAGTTAACCGAGGGGGGGGGAGCCCGTATGGAATCCTACCCGCTGATTTAGATGGCGATGGAACGCACGAGTTAGTGCTAACTTCTTGGAATAATTTGAATTTTTCAATTGTTGATGTGACAGGTGCGGATACCTATGCAAGTCCACCTGAAGGAAGTGATTTTGCTTACGCACAAGGAAGTGATTTTGATGATGTTTCTCTATTTGGATGTACCGCAGTTGATATAGACGGAAACGGAGATGATGAGGTGTACTGCCCAATCTGGGATACTGGCGATGTGGCACTCTTGAACTATGAAGATGGTGAAAACCCACTGGAAATTCGGACAAATAATCTCGTTTCTCCCATCATTAGGGATGCCATCGGCTGGGGCATTGGCTCTGGAGATATTGATGGCGACGGGTCCCCTGAGTTGTTTGGAACGGGCCCTGGTTATACTGCCTCGCGTTGGCAAGCAGGTGAATCTCCAAGATGGGTGACCGTTGTAGATTACAATGATTTTTATGGGTTAGGTGTAGATGACCCAAGCAGTTACAGGGTGCGTCATGTGGAATTTCCGTACCCTGAGCAAGACATGTTCACGACCGTTAATAGGGACAGCGCTGGGGTAAAGACAACCTATTTAGAGGGGGCTGGCGGGCGTGCCCATCAATTCGTCTATCTTGGTGATGTAGATGGAGATGGAGCAAATGAAGTGGCCATGACGTTCCAAGCGATTGATGATAGTGTCTTTGTATACGACGAAGTGTTCAATCCTGCGGATTCAACCTATACTCGTACGGCTACATCTCGCAAAGCCCATCCGCATCGTGCAGTGATGCGTGTGCTCTCTGGAGATGGACTCTCTACTAGTATTTCCAACGACAGAGTCATTGTGCCTGATGATTTTGAACTCCATTCTAATTATCCCAACCCGTTCAATCCATCAACGTCATTCTCATTCACACTGCCATTAGATAAGCGAGTGAGCGTTCGGGTATATGATATGACAGGGCGACTTATTAGAACCCTCGTCAATAACGAAGCGTATGTTCAAGGGACACATTCTGTCACATGGAATGGACTTAATGATGGAGGTGCCTCAGTGGCCAGCGGTCAATATATTTATACCTTGGAGTGGGGGCAATTCCGACAGGCACGCAGGATGGTGCTTGTGAAGTAATCATGATCCTGTATCTGGTGGAAGAGATCTCTTCCATCAGATACCTCTTGTGATTATTAAAGTTAATTGAACGACAAGAGAGTTAGTTGATAATGATGTACAGATTTCTTGGATTCGTGTGTCTTATCGCTGTGATTTGGATCATGCCCGTGTCAGGGCAGGGGAAAATTGCTGGGCATGTAGAAGATGCTGCATCTGGCGATGAGCTCATTGGAGTCGCTATTCTGATTGAAGGAACAGGCCGCGGGACAACCACCGATTTAGACGGCAATTATGTTTTACTTAATTTGCGTCCAGGATCATACACGCTGGTTTATTCATATCTTGGCTATCAAGGGCAGCGAGTGACAGATATTCAGGTTACAAGCGGTCAAACTACACGCATTGATATTGAACTTACCGAGACGGTGATTGAAGGGGAAGAAATGATTGTTCAGGCCGAGCGCCCTTTGGTACAAAAAGACCTCACGGCCTCCAAAAAGTCAATCATTGCCGAAGAGATTGAAGCATTACCAGTCGAAAGTATCTTTGGAGTCATTGCAACCACCGCAGGGGTAACCACTGGTGCTTTTGGTGAGTTACATGTTCGCGGTGGTCGACAAAATGAGATTTCCTATCTCGTCGATGGCCTCGCTGTCAGTAACCCTTTCTCTACCAATGGTATCAACACCCAAGTGGCGATTGATGCGATTGAGGAACTGACCGTGATTTCAGGGGCATTTAACGCCGAATATGGCAAAGCCATGTCCGCAGTTGTTAATCTGGTTACTAAAGAGGGGGGAGAACAGATTGAAGGATCTGTGACCGCGTATGCAGGTGACTATCTCACAACAAACAACGATCTATTTTTACTCCCCGAAGGACTTAATCTTAACTCAACGACGATAGAAGGATCTTTAAGTGGACCTATCCCCCTTGGGAAACGATTGCGTTTTCTGGTGTCGGGTAGATATGATAATAACGATGGACATTTGTATGGAATTCGTCACCACCTGCCCAGTGATTCAGCCAATTTTAATTCCAATCCATGGTACTATGAAATCCAAGGGATTCCTTGGTGGGACTATGCCGACAGTACGGTGACACTGCCAGATGGATCTGTGGTCGGTGGACTTGGACTTGAACTGCCCAATGAGCGGGTTGGAATGAATCCAAACCAGCGGTTTAATGTTCTGTCAAAACTATCGGCCAAACTTACCGATAACACCCAATTGGAGTATTCCTATTTAGTAGATAATTCTGAGAGGCAGGGATTTCAATTTGCGTATAGATATAACCCAGATGGCGTGGCCACTAATCGCCGCAACAATCAGAATCATAGCCTCCACTATACACATACCCTGTCAGAACGATCATTCTATACAGTAAAACTGTCATATGCGTCGGCTGCGTACGAGAATTTTCTTTATGAAGATCCATTGGATCCTCGCTATGTGAAGGATGTCGGTGGAACTGGAGGTGGTAATGTCACAGGATTTCCAGGCAATAACTATCTCTTTGCTGGAAACCAAAAATTCCATATCTATGAAGATTCCCAGTCCCTCAGGGGTAAGGCGGACCTGACGCGGCAATTTGGAATCACCCACGAAGTGAAAGTGGGAGTTGATGTGCAACAACATAATCTTAGCCGCCAAAACTTTGTTGTTCTCTACGATGGAAACCGGTATTTGGAGCCCACGGTGGAAGCGGTTGAAAATCCATCACATGATCGGTATCAGAATCAGAAAGTTCTTGAGTTGAGCGCGTATGCTCAGGATAAATTAGAGTTTGATAATTTTATCATCAATGCGGGGCTTCGCTTTGAACGGTTTGACCCTAAGGGAACGTTTATTCCCGACCTATTTAACCCTCAGGGAGAACTGGAAACGGCCACAACTAAGAATCTGTTTTTGCCGCGCGTTGGAGTTTCGTTCCCAATCACCGAGCGCGGAATTATTCATTTTTCGTATGGACATTTTGCGCAGATGCCCTCTCTGAGAAATCTCTACGTAAATCCAGAATTTGAATTTCCAAAAGGGAGCATCCCGACGTTTGGAAATACAAACCTACGACCTGAGCGAACTGTCCAGTATGAATTTGGTGTTCAGCAGCAGATAGGTGAGATGCTGGCGATCCATGTAACAGGATATTTTAAGAATATCCGCGACTATATGGCCTTACAACTTGTTCGGCACTCAACGATCGCTGGAGAAGATCTCTACAATATTTACCTCAATAAGGCCTATGCAAATGTGACAGGGCTTACCGTTTCGTTAACCAAACGCAAATCCGCTAATGGATTTTTAGCGGCAACTCTGGATTATACGTTTCAGATTGCCGAGGGAAGCGATGACGATGCAAATAGATTCTTCTTTAATCGTTTGTCTGGACGTGAAAATGAACTCGAAGTGGTTCCACTCTCATTTGACCAGCGTCATGTCATCTCCACAACCGTCACCATATCTCGATCTCGGAAGTTTGGACTCTCCTTTGATGGTCAGTTCTCAACAGGTTATCCATATTCCCCATTTATTCTGGACCAGAATGTAGATCTCCCAACTCGTAGCGGAAGAAGGCCATCTAAATTGAATCTGAATGCGCATCTGTTCAGGCAATTTAAATTAAGCGATTTAAATGTACGTGCCTTTGTTAAAGTGTTTAATCTCTTGGATCGACTCAACGAAAACTTCGTGTTTAATGATACTGGTCGTGCAACCTACTCGCTGTCTGGCCAGCGAAATGTTCATGCAACATGGGAACCAAACTATGGGCTACCTGGAATCCGTACACTTGAAGAATATGACTCCCGCCCCCATTGGTACTCGTCACCTCGCTTGGTCCGCGTGGGCTTGACCGTGTCATTTTAATGAACTTGAGATACTGCATTTATTTCGTTTTATGCATGTTTTTGGTCTCTGACCAAGCTCATGCGCAGCGCTACAACATCCAACGCAAACGAGGCTGGGATCAGCAGGATGTCAACGTTTGGCTTACAAATCTTGGCAAAATTCCCATGCGTAAGGGCGCAAATCAGGATTGCGATGAAGGGATCACTAATCGCAGAGATGCAATCCTAAATGGCAATAGAATTACGACACAGATTTTTAATTTTGGGTCTATCTCTGCTCCTGGAAATACCATCACAGATATTGTCTGGAATGGACTTGGCTATGGATATGAATTTGGACCTTTGGTGGCCGCAGAAGTTGTGGATACTTACAGGGAAGACGGACGCCCTCGTGATCCCCAAAGTGTGCCTCTTTTAGATGATGATGGCGCACCAGTGCTGGATGAGAATGGCGATCAAGTCTATGTCATGCGAATCGTCTCTGACGGGCTAGTGTCCAATGGAGGTGAGGTTTCCCCTGATGGCTCTACCTTTTGGGGATGGCAGCCTATTTCGTGCGCAGAACCCGTGGGAAACTTTGGAGGCATTCAAGTGGTCAATCCACTCTCGGTGAAGATTCCGACCAATGATGATGGTGACAATGATTTGGATGGAAAACCTGATTCTTGGCCAGATGACTGGTACAACGAAGCATTAGAGCGGTATTTGTGGCCTGGTGCGCTCCGACAGGGTGCGTCCAACGCTGACAAAGAGACACTCTACTTCATGAATGATTACAACAACAGCGAATTTAGTTATTGGCCCTTTCCAAGTGATAGTACCAAACGAGGCCTTGGGTTAGAGGTTGAAGTTCGTCTGTATCAATGGGCTAACCCATTGGCTGAGGATGTAATTTTTCTGATTTACAAGATTACCAATAAAAGTGAGAAAGACTTAGAAAAGGTCATTTTTGGAATGTGGGGAGATCCGCATGTCGGCGGCCCCAATGACTGGCCAGATGATTGGGCTTTCTATGATGAAAACCTGAATATGGTCTTTGCATGGGATGACGATGGGCGCAGTGATATAGCCGGGCGTGTTCCAGGGTATTTTGGATATAAATTTCTTGAAAGCCCTGGAGTGGATGATGACGGAATTGATAATGATGGTGACGGATATGTTGATGAATCGTGGACCGATGGCATTGACAATGATGGAGATTGGGATCCTGAGATTGATGATGTAGGCGTGGATGGTATTCCCGGAACCGGTGATGTTGGGGAAGGGGATGGCGTGCCTACCGTTGGGGATCAGTTTGACATTACTAAGCCGGGTGAACCTAACTTTGAGTTTACCGATATTGATGAAAGTGATCAGTTTGGACTGACCTCATTTGCATCTCCACCGTTTGCTGGTAATCGCGTCAGCAATGATGAGCGTGTGTGGGGATTTGTGCAGCCTGGACGCTTTGATGTGGTTCCAACGTCCCCAGGAGATTATGTCTTTTTATATGGATCGGGGTCATTCAGACTTCGTGCTGGGGACACCAAACGGTTTTCCATTGCTCTGATTGTTGGTCAGAACCGGCAAGACCTTCGGCTCAATGCAAATATATCACAGCAGATTTATGATGTCGGATACGTTTTTGCCCGACCTCCTCGAAAACCAACCTTACGAGCTGCCGCAGGCGATAAGCGCGTGACGTTATATTGGGATGATATTGCCGAAACGTCTATTGATCCATTAACCCGAGAGCGAGACTTTGAAGGCTACGTGATCTACCGATCTACGGATCACGAATTCTCCGATCAGCAGACGATCACAGATATTAATGGAAGTAAATTTTTGTTTGCCCCATTAAAAAATGCCTTAGGAGTTGATGCCAGATTTGACTTAGATAATGGACTGAGCGGTCCGAGCCCTATCCCGTTTCCAGGGAGAGGCGTTTCCTACGATCTCGGAGATGACACAGGCTTGTTTCATACCTTTGTAGACTCTAACAATGTGGTCAATGGACAAACCTATTACTATTCAGTTGCGGCCTACGATCGCGGGTTTGCAGGTGATCCATCCGATGGACTAACCCAAGGGATTCCTCCAAGTGAAACCAGCAAAACCATTACATATGATCCAACGACGGATCAGTATATTTATGATGTCAATACGATTGCTGTCGTTCCGGGGCCCAGAGTTGCAGGGTATGTTTCACCATCTGCCTTTGATCCTTCGGGACTCACGCATGCCAGAGGTTATGCCACAGGAAGTATTACGATTAATGTGATTGATGAGTTGGCCGTTCGCGATGACCAGCCTTATCGCATAGAGTTCAATGAATCGAAGGAAGGTGTGTCCTATTCGGTCATAAATGAGGGACCAGTCATTGTGAAGATCCCTGCATCACCTGGGAAAAGTCAAACGACGGGATTCACGAATATCATTGAAAATTCCGTTCAGGTTCAGATCGTCGGCGGACGATCTCTGGAGCGAGAAAAAGAGTTTTCCGTGAATGGTCAATTAGGGACGATCAATGTGTTTAGCGATGCTGGTGTTGGAAGTGGTGAAGAAGTTCAAGCCTCCTTTCAATATGCCCCTTTATTTGAAAGTAGGTTCTTGGATGGGGAAGAGGCTAATATCGTGTTTGAAGGGCTCCATGTCTTTGTGGTTGATGATGAATTAGAGTTTGATGTAGAATCATCGGGTTGGGTAGGCAATTCGTCTGAAATTCCATTCCAGTTTAGAGTGGCCAGTACTGGCCCGGGTCGGATAATCCAACCCTATGATTATGAAGTACGTTTCGCTGATTCTCCATTAGGGATGGGTTTCAGTAACAATCTCCCAATTCCTTTTGAAGTGGTCAATGTGACTCAAGCCAATCAGAAGATTGAGGTATTCGTCCCAGATGTCAATCGAAATGGACAATGGAATATCAATGAACGAATCATATTTCTTGAGCAGATCAATGGTGAATTGACCGCTACTTGGGAGGTACGGCTCGATGATGACGGCACAACACTTGGCAATGGTGACGTTCTGTTCCTTTCTACCAGAAAGCCGTTTGCGAAAAGCGACCAGTTTACATTTAGGACGATTGCAGCGAAAACTGACTCAGCGTTAGTCGCCCAGGAGTTAGAAGATATATATGTTGTTCCTAACCCATACGTGGCCACATCCGTCTTTGAGCCGCGCAATCCTATTGCGCGCTCCGCACGTGGTGAACGCCGATTGTACTTTGCCAATGTCCCCCAGCAATGTACTGTTCGAATCTATACACTCGCGGGTGAATTAGTGGAGACGCTTTATCATGACAGTTCATTAGATAATGGGAAACTATTCTGGGATATGCGCACAAAGGATAATATGAATCTCGCCTATGGGCTTTACATCTTTCATGTTGATAGTCCAGAGGGATCCTTTATCGGTAAATTCGCAGTCATTAAGTAAGGTTTATGACTAAATTCATAGGACTTATTGCTGTTTTGGTGTTGATGAATTCTTCGTCCAATGCGCAGGATGATCCTGCGGCCATTGATGAAGGAAGTATCACTCGTGTTGGAACCACTGCGGCACAGTTCCTCAAATTAGGGGTTGGTGCCCGTGCAATTTCTCTGGGCGGAGCTTATGTTGCTGAGGCAAATGACATGAGTGCGGTGTATTGGAATCCGGCTGGCTTTGCCCGACTTTCTGGTCGACATTTACAACTCAGCAATACACGTTACCTCGCAGACATCAACTATAATTTTGTAGCATTTGGCACATCCATTGATCGGTTTGGGTCTATTGCACTTTCACTGCTCATGGTTGATAGCGGAGATATGGCCGTGCGCACTGAAGCCCAACCAGAAGGGACAGGAGAGCAGTTTAACACCTTAAGTTTTGCATTACAGGTCTCTTATGCCCGAAATCTCAGTAGCCAGTTTTCTGTTGGTGGAAATATAAAACTGATTCAAGAGCAGATCTGGCATAGTCAAGCATCGGCGATCGCATTTGATGTAGGAACTCTGTTTACGACCCCACTCAGTAGTCTTCGTTTGGGTGCGAGTATGTCTAATCTGGGCCCCAAATTACGAATTGAAGGACGTGACATCTTGTTTAGTGAAGACCCAAGCCCCAATACCAGTGGAACGGTTGAGATTGTCAATGCGCAATATCGCACGGATGGATTTTCTATGCCTCTCATTTTTAGAGTTGGCCTTGCATGGGATGCCATCAATGATGGAACTCATAGGTTTGTTGTCATGTCTGATGCGACACACCCCAATGACAATGCCGAGTATGTGAATGCTGGGGCAGAGTATACATTCAGAGATCTGATTTCATTTAGAGCAGGTTATCGGAATCTTTTTGAGCCTGATACTGAACAAGGAATGACCGCTGGTGGCAGTTTAAATATTCGCATTAATCGCGATCTTGCAACCAGATTTGACTATGCTTACGCTGATTTTGGTCGCTTAACCCAAACCCACTGGTTTACCTTTAACCTGTCTTTTTAGGCCAGATGAGGGTTTTGTGGTTGCTGCCCTTTTTTGTGCTGTCAGGTGCTGTTCCATCTATCTATGCCCAACTACTTCATGACGTGATTCATGAAGAGATTCAGGTAGAAACCTCAGAGATCACTTTCATTGGCAAAACGACATCGGTTCAGCTTGTCAGTCAAGCGCTTCAATCACCGTTCACTGGAATTGCTTTGCAGGGATTTACGACAAGCGATTCACTCTCGGGATCTGTCAGATTTTTCCATGATGGAGTCTGGGGGGCATGGAAACCACTCTTCATCGTTCACAGCGCTACCGATGAAGCGTTTCTTGCAGCTTATCGTGCGGATCAGGTGATTGATGCTTCCAAGTTTGAATTGCGGTTTAGCATTGATTCCACGGACACCATTGAGTCCATCAGTGCAGGGACATTTGATCAGCGCTTAGATGATCAGGAGGAGAAGACAGGTTACATAAATAAGGAACTAGAGCCGAGCGAGGACTTTGTGATTCGCGCTCCAGAAATCCGAAGGCGTTCAGAGTGGGGAGCAGAGACATTTCGAGGAAGACCTGTTCCTCTGAATCGCCCCAATTATAAGTACATGACCCTGCATCACACCGCTGGATTTGCTGCTACAACTCTGGCTGAGGGATTGGAGCAGGTATATCGTATCCAAGAGTTTCATCAGAATGGACGCGGATGGAGCGACATTGGCTATCAGTTTTTGATGGATCAGCAGGGACGCTTATATCAGGGGCGCCCATTCTTAAACGAAGATTCTCCTTTTGAAGATGGCCCCCAATTGGTTCAGGGCGCCCATGTCGGTGGTGCAAATACGGGAAATATTGGCGTATCCCTCATGGGCTGCTATCATCCATCTGCGGGGAGTAGATGTCAGGATATGATGACTCTACCAGCGATTGATTCGCTAGTCGCCACATTTGGGTTTATATCTGAACGCTATAAGGTTTCTCCAGATCAAATGCGGGGACATCGGGATTTTAATGCTACATCGTGTCCAGGAGACAATAATTATTCTATGATTTCCAATTTTATGATGCAAATTGAAGATCTATTACTAAGAGGCAGTGTCGTATTAGGTGAAGGAACTCTTACAGCCAACTTGGATGAGTCTGGAACAGTCAGACTTTCATGGGGGTTCAGCGCCGATTATGGCATTACGATCTTTAAGGTTCAACGGCGCGAATCTGAAGGCAATGTGATTGAGGTCTTCAGTGGCCAAGGTGCGACAGATGGAACGACCACGGATTCTCCCAATGTCGGCCCACAAGTATATGAACTAATTGCTGAGAATGGAAGTGGACTTCGGCAGCGATTAGCCATTGCGGAAGTCGTCATTGAACCGAGTAGCACAAATATTTTAGCCCAGTCATTCCCCAATCCAGCTTCATCACAAACGGTCGTCAGATATTATATTGAAGAAGAGTCTGGAATTGTATCTGTCAAACTCTTTGACATCAATGGAAGAGAAGTCATCTCTGGTGATGACCAGTATAGAGAGTCAGGGCAATGGTATGTGACAACTCTTGATCTATCGGCGCTACCTGGTGGCGTTTACCTGTACAGAATTTTAGTAGACGGATACTCCACCACCTCATTCAAGGCCACAAAGCCTTTGATTGTTCTGAGATAGATCTGGGGCATACAATTCAATGCATGATTGTTGGTAGGAACCGAGAACCATTGCCACTCATTCTCATCATCAAAGAAATTACCTCCCTCTACGCTTAATAATAGATAGTTTAAGTGTCGTTATTGCAAAATTGTGAAAATAACCATCAAACAAATATGATGGACTGTGATTGTTGCGAGTATTTACTCACCATTTTCAGATGCCCCTGCCCAGTAAGGAATATATTGCATAGATTTTCGTCCTACGTTCGGATTCAAGGGCACAATGTCACAGGTATTCAAGGCTTCGCCTATAAAACGGGATGCCTTAGCACTATTACTAGAATCAATTCCAAATTTTTTCCGAACGGTGGAGTTAGTAATCCCCGTTCCATCAGTGACAAAACGCAGGCATGCATGGAGATAAATGGCTCGAATACGATCTTCAGAAGTCATTTTGGAAAGTGGTTTAGCACCATAAATTGTAATTTTGGTTGAATTAGGTGTCACTGTAATTTGTGGGCAGGTAATTGTTGAATTTCTGTTTCATGTACAATCTTATCCCATCCACTACCGAGTTCTTCACTAAGACCACATCTACGAAATAAAGATGCAATTGCTTTATTGCGTGTTTGTGGCGGTGCATTAACAAACTGTTTTGAGTTGATGAGAGGAGCGCCAAAACTTAAGATTTCTATGCGGTCATTGAATATTTCAATGATAGGCCCCGTGCCTTTCTCAATAAAATCTTGATGAATTAAGGCATTTGCGACAACCTCTCTCACGGCCTTGCTTGGAAAACGGGCCCCCTGTTTTCTTACCCCATTATTAAACGTTTCATCGGTTGGAGATAATTTATCAATGTAGTCCATGATAAGTGCAAAGCCTGACGCGTAGCCCACTGATAGTTCCTCTTGACGAAGACTATCAAACCTTCCCTTTCCTGAGTATTTGGCAATTCTAATTGATTTGTGTCTCAATGAATGAATATCCGTAAGGTTTCGTGCAAATGACATGAAACCTAGATTGGTAATATTCCAAGATCCATCGTCACATTCAGATATAATCTTTTCTTGCTGTAGTGTTTGAAGAACGGTTTTGTTGTTTTGCGAGATTGGGAGATTGAGCAGATTAAAGTATGATTGGTAGTCCAATAGGTCAAAGACATCAGAAACTTGTATAGACTCAACAGCAAGTCCATGTTCAAAATTTCTAGTATTTGATAATTGCCATAGTCTCGACTCCTTCTCTGGAAAACGATTTAACTTTGTGGTGTGGGATCCGGCTCGGATATAGGCTTCACTGTCAAATCTCACAGGTCTATCAAGCTCACATGGAACCAATAGAACAACCACAGGCTTGCCATCGACCTCACTTTTATGGAATGTGAAATTTATTGAAGGATCAAGTCTGCGAGATAGCCAGTGGTGAAGATCTTCTTTTTTTAACTCTCTTTGAGTCAGGATTAAATGTAGTCCCAATAATTTGATGATCCTCATCTTGGATGCCCCAGATGATATACCCACTGGATCTTCCAGAAATTGCTGTTGAATTTGCAATCGCTGAAATATTTTGACCAATAATTTTTGGCTCTGCGTGATTGACCTTAAATTCAAACCATTCGGTTTCTTTGGTATACGCGCAGCGTCGTTTTACGAGACCAGGGATATTCTTGACAGTGAGCATGCGGTTTTCGGCTAAGGATAAACCTCACCTTGCAACTCAATCATCGCTTCATGGTTCAAAACTCACCATCATTGACAAGTAAGATGCTATCGTATGAAACGCTCCATCCAATTTTCGTGATCAACACAGTAGAAATATAGGTCACTGCACTTTGCGGCCATAGTCTGTCTTTTTAACCTCTACCAGGCGATATGCTTTTAGTTGATCAGATTAACCAATGCAATTGAAAAACACATATTTTTGTGCCCATTTTTATGGTTTGAAATCGGAAAATTCAGACTTTTAATCACCTGTAAAATCAAATGCTTCAGTTTTTCATTTGGAGGCAATGAATTCAATATGTAGCTTTCTATCTATATGTTACCATGTCAAAGTGACAAATTCTTTCTTTCGCCAGATCAGCACTATCTGAACTGTGCTTTTCTGTCTCCACTCATGAAAAATGTGGAAACTGCTGGAATCAGTGCACTTCAAATAAAGAGAGATCCATCACAGGTTACACCCAATATGTTTTTTGAGGGTGTTGAATTAGCACGTCAGTTATTCTCAAAATTGATTAATTGCCGTCAGGAGCAGGTTGCCCTCATCCCGTCAACATCGTATGGCATTGCAACCCTTAGTAGAAATCTAACTATTGGATCAGGAGATAATATTGTACTGATTCAAGATCAATTCCCTAGTAATGTTTATGCGTGGAGACGATTGTCCCGCACAACTGGTGCTACAATTAGGACCGTCACCAGAAAAGGTATGGGAGACTGGACACAACATATTCTTGAATCTATCAATTATCGTACGGCAGTTGTAGCGATGGAAACAGTCCACTGGGCCAATGGACACGCTTTTGATCTTTCTGCAATCAGCATGCGATCTCATGATGTTGGAGCACGCCTGATTCTTGATGGAACCCAGTCAATTGGCGCGGTGCCGTTTGATGTTGATACGATCAAACCTGATGCAATAGTCTGTGCTGGATACAAATGGCTTTTAGGACCTTACGGTACTGCATTCTTGTATGTGGGAGAATATTTCATGGATGGGATTCCGTTGGAAGAGACGTGGACCGCCCGAGAGGGAAGTGATCATTTCGTTGCGTTAGTCAATTATACCGATGAGTATCGCCCTGGAGCAATCCGTTTTGACAGAGGCCAGTCATGTGCCTTTGCTCAAACAGCGATGATGAATGAAGGGCTAACACAGATCCTTGGCTGGCATCCTAAGCATATTCAACATTATTGTTCTGAATTGGTCACAGATTTTTTATCTTCAATTCAAGATTACGGATACTCAATTGACGAGGCATGTCTACCACATCTATTTGGGTTAGATATACCAGGTCATATAGAACCCACACACCTGAATGATCAACTTGCGCAGGGGAAAATCTCTATTTCACTCCGGGGGAATGCCCTCAGAATCTCTCCTAATGTCTACAATTGTAAAGACGATATTGATGCTCTGCAGAATGTGCTTCTGTCCGCGGTCAAATAGATCGTCAGACCCAGAGTAGATAGCATGGTACACTCATCAGGTATGATCAATGCTACGGATTTTCGGTTTAACTTATCTCATTCTTACAGTAGAGTCCTCAATCCTTTATAGCTCATGAGTCGTAAGCGATTTGATGCAATCACCGCACTATGTAAGCGGAGAGGGTTTATTTTTCAGTCTTCAGAAATCTATGGTGGCCTTGGAGCGACCTATGATTATGGCCCGCTTGGCGTGGAACTCAAGCGTAATGTACAACAGAGGTGGTGGCACGAAATGGTATATGCCAACGATAATATTGAAGGGTTAGATGCTGCAATTTTGATGCATCCGAAGGTTTGGAAAGCCTCAGGCCATGTGGATGCTTTTCATGATCCGCTGATTGATGACAAAGTATCTAAGCGCCGGTATCGGGCCGATCAACTCATTGAACAGCATATAGATCGCCTCAAAGCAAAAGGTAAATTAGATCATGCTGAGGCGGTACATCAAAAATTTACCCAAGCACTTAATGCAGATGATATGCCAAATGCACTGCATTCACTCATCATAGAAGAAGAAATTCGAGGCCCTGATTCAGGCGCTTTTGATTGGACGGATGTGAGACAGTTCAACATGATGTTTGAAACTAAAGTTGGTGCAGTGGCCAGTGAAGACGATTCCATTTTTCTGAGACCAGAAACGGCCCAAGGGATCTTTGTCAATTTTCAGAATGTCATGGCCACATCTCGTGTACAGATCCCTTTTGGAATCGCTCAGATTGGTAAAGCGTTTCGAAATGAAATTGTCGCCCGGCAGTTTATTTTTCGAATGCGTGAATTTGAGCAAATGGAAATGCAGTACTTCATTGAACCAGGAACCCAGATCGAAGCGTATGAATTATGGCGTTCAAGAAGATGGGACTGGCATGTTAACAATGGAATTCCGTCTTCAAAATTACGCTGGCATGTGCACGAAAAACCAGCCCACTATGCGGATGCTGCAGTTGATATTCAGTATGAGTTTCCTATTGGATGGCAGGAAGTTGAAGGGATTCATTCCCGAACAGATTATGATCTTAGACGGCATCAAGAGTATTCTGGCAAAAAGATGCAGACCTTTCATCAGCCATCAGGAACGCGATTTATCCCGTATGTTGTTGAGACATCGGTCGGGCTTGACCGAACAGTTTTGATGTTATTATGTGAGGCATACCGCGAAGAAAATGTTGACGAAGATACTCGGCTTGTCATGGCCTTTTCGCCTCGGGTCGCCCCAATCAAGGCGGCAGTCTTTCCGTTGATTCGAAAAGACGGGATGCCAGAGCGCGCACAATCGATGATCTCAGATCTCAGAGAGCGGTGGAATGTATTTTATGATGAAAAGGGCTCCATTGGTAAGAGATATCGTAGAATGGATGAGGCCGGTACACCGCTGTGTATTACAATTGATAGCGAGACTCTTGACGGTCATGGGGTGACGATCCGCGATAGAGACACACTCAAACAGACTAGGATAGCCGATGATCAGGTGTCGGCGTTCATTTCGGATGTCATTTCTAAGTCATAAGTGTCTGCAATTTTTTCCACTTCTTGCCAAACTCTGAGCGCATTACCCCCCAAGATTTTGGCAATATCCTCCTCCGAATAACTACGACGAAGTAGTTCATCAATCAGGTTTGGGTAGGTGGATACATCTTGAAGATCTTTGGGAAGTCCAGTCACTCCATCATAATCGCTTCCAAGTCCAACATGGTCAATTCCCACGAGACTGACAATATGATCTATATGATCTACGACCTCTGGTATCGTTCCTATCGGAGTTGATTTACGGATTGATTCCCGGTACAAGGCTCCCTCTTTACTGCGGATGGACATGCTATTCTCATCAAGATAGGCCTCAATAGATGCAGCGAGTGCATCATTTCTTTCCCGAAGCTCATTGCGAACGAATGAAGCACCAAACCCAATCATTACGACCCCACCGTTGGCAGCCGTCGCACGAATCAGCTCATCACTTAGATTGCGTTCCCAACCTGGAGTAAAATATCTCGCTGATGAGTGGGTTGCCAAGACAGGTGCTTTAGTTCGGCGCAGAATCTGGGCGATACTGCTATCTGTCAGATGCGAAATATCAATGATCATTCCTAAGCGATTCATATGGTCTACGACCGTTTCTCCAAACGGGCTCAAACCTCCCCATGTACGTGTTGAATCATATGAAGAATCAGAAATTTGATTGTCTTTTCCATGTGTAAGCGTGATATAACGGATTCCGCGATCATAGAAATGCTCCAAGTCATCAATGCTCTCAACTGGAGCACCATTTTCCATCCCAAGAGGTAGCGAAACAATTCCGGCCCTTTTGTGCTCATTGAGATCTGAAGAATGCATCGCAATTGCAAATTTCTCAGGTGACTGAGAGGCAATCTGTTCAACGATATCAATCAGTGAATCTGCCAGATGTCTGGCGGATCCACCAATGTCTTGGCGAGAGGGAGGAATATAGATTGACATGAATGGTGCATTGAGTCCCCCCGCAACGGCCTTTGGATAATCAAAATCGCCTCCGAAAGTTTCTTTACTGACATCTTCAGTGTATCGGGTCATTCGATAGGGGAGATCAATGTGTCCATCAATGATCAAGTGTTTCTGAGCAAGTTCACGGGCGTGTTGCATCGTGGTGTCTTGGGCGCAACTCATCATAAATAGAAGTAATAAAATATAGGAATGTTTCATTATTTTGCGGTAGATGTTCTTCTCAATTCACGGATAACCGTGACATTGACCTGGCCTGGATAGGTCAGCTCATTTTGGATACGGGAGGAAATATTCACTGCAAGCTCACGGGTGCCTTGATCTGAGATTTTTGCGTACTCAACAATGACACGAAGTTCTCTGCCTCCTTGGATAGCATACGCAAGAGTGACTCCATCAAACGACATTGCAATGGCCTCCATGTCTTGGAGACGTTCAATATATTCATCTCGTCGAATATTGCGAGCCCCAGGGCGAGCTCCGCTGATGGCATCACAGATCTGAACAATCGGGGCATACAGGGAAGTCATTTCAATTTCATCATGGTGAGATCCGACAGCATTGCAGATATCAATGGATTCTTTAAAGCGTTTACAGTAATCCATTCCCACGAGTGCGTGAGAGCGATCAAACGATTCTTGGAGTACTTTCCCAATATCATGTAACAGTCCAGCACGTCGAGCAATTTGGGCATTGAGTCCCATTTCCGCTGCCATAATTGAGCATAGGCGGGCGACTTGGATGCTATGGTTGAGAAGGTTTTGACCATAGCTGGTCCGATACTTCATTTTACCAACGATAGATACAAGTTCTTTGTGCATTCCGCGTAGTTTCAGGTCCAGAAGTGTGCGTTCGCCAAGAATGCGGATTTCGCCCTTAATGGTTTTCTCAGCATTAGAGACAAATCTCTCAATTGTTCCTGGGTGAATCCGACCATCTTGGATGAGTTTATTCAAGGCGCGGAGTGCAATCTCACGCCTGTAAGGATCAAACGAGCTAATCACGATGGCCCCTGGGGTATCATCTACGAGAAGATCTACCCCTGTCGCAGCCTCAAATGCTTGTATGTTGCGTCCTTCACGCCCAATGATTCTACCTTTTACATCTTCAGAAGGAATATGCGCAACCGAGACAGAGTTAGATTCTGCCTCATCAGAGGCAAGACGCTGCATCGTTGTAAGAACGATTTTGTGCGCATGGTCTTGCGCTGTTACATCTGCCTGATCTTGTAACTCAATTAGCTCAAGGGCAATATCTTCTTGTGCTTTTTCTAAGAGTTCTTCACGCAATTGCTGGAGCGCTTCATTTTGTGATAGATCAGAAATGATCTCCAATTTTCTCAGGCGATCACTAATTAAAGAATCAAGTCTTGATTGTTTAGAATCCAAACTGTGCTTTTGGGCATCAATATCTGAGAGTTTTTTTGATGCCTTTCTCAATATTTTTTCCAAGTCTTTTCGGAGCATTTCGGCGTCACGAAGTGCCCTGTCGCTCTCGGTCTGAAGGGTGTCAATGATTTGAGTCCCCTCAGTGAGTAACTCTTGCTTTTTATTTAAGCGCCGATGCCTATTGTTGAGTTTTTTTCGATTGCGATCATTTTTTTGTCGAGAACGTCGCTTGAGTTGTTCAAACGACTCACGCTCTCTATCAAGGGCAGCTTTTTGGGAGCTGAGTTGGGCACGCCCTTCATCAAATGCCGCAGTTTCATTTCTAATGACTTCTTCTTTTAAGGCAATAGATTCTTCATTGGCGATAGCAAGAATTGCTGCAGCTTCTTGGCGAGCACGAACAAGCAAACTGCGGGAGTGAACTGTCAGCATCCACCAAGTGAGTCCTGCACCAATACTTAACGCCAAAATACATACACTCAACAATAGGACGGCTTGCATGCCGTCCATAGATTTATAATGTTTAGTTAAAATTAACGAAACCGATTGATGTGACAATGGTTCCGACATAAAGGCGCAAGCGTCCGCAACGGGGGGTGTGAACCCTTATCTACATGTGTGGGTGAAGCTCAAATCCTTCCGCAATCCTCGGCGTAGATACGATCCATACGGATTGAGGCCTAGTGTCCAGACTCAAAATCAACTCCCTTTAAATAAAATTAACGGTTCACTTGCCAAACCGCTACGGACGCTCACATAGATGAATACAATAGTGAGACAGAAGAGTTCCACTAGTGCGTGACTGGTGAGGATTGTTGGGACGAGAGTGCAATCACTCGATCAAGATAATCTGTCTCGCGGTCAATAGCCCCGATTAAGTCATTGGAAGAATCTTTTTCTTCTTGTAATTCTTGGGCGAGCTCTAGTGCGATGAAGACAGCAACAACCAGATCGGGTTGATCCCCATATTGGCGATTAAAAATTTCTCTTCTATGATTGAGGTTCGCGGCAAGGTTGGAGACCATTTCTGCATCGTCAGGGCTTACTAAGAGGCGGTAGTCACGTTCAAAGATGCGTACGCTGATTGATTCCTGTTTCATGGATCAATCTGATTTTCTTCAAGCAGTAGATACTCATCAATTGTTTTGATGAAGGTATCTACGCGAGCTAGAAGCTGTTCTCTATTTTCGTCAAATTTTACAGAAGATCCCGATGACTTGAGATGCTGGGCAGATTCAAGTTCGTTGATCCGATGAACGAGTGATTTATTTTCATCTCTTAATCGATCAAGCTCTGTCACAAGTGAATGTACGTGATCCCTCAAACGTCTCAGTGAGGCAATCCCACGAGTCACAGTTGAGTAAGATGCACCTATTTCGTGTTCAATAAGGTTGTGCTCTCTCTCTTGATTCTGATCTTCTGCACTCATCAATTTGCCTGATAGAAAAACCCATTCTTAAAGGTGGACATGCTCTCTACTGATTGTTGTAAAATGAGTTTATCAATTGACGCAACACAGCGTGAAATCTCTTATTAAGTCATTCTCAATCATCAAAGGAGTCAATCAGTTTATGGATCCTTAGTTTCAACACCAAGTCTGAACATAAAGTCGTACTAATGCACACTGAAACATAGATTTTTCATTTAAGTTAATCAGCATGATGGCAAAACTGCCTCTGATACGGTGTTAGGGAACTTACTAGAACGAATCTTTAACGCCTAAAGATAAGGTAATGGTTCAATATACGACACATTATTCAATTAACTTCTTAATGTTGCGTTAAATTGTTGAGAAAAAACATTAAGAATTTTTTGCATGACGCGATCAATTTCTTCATCGCGTAGCGTTCGATTTGCTCCAAAGCGGAGTGTGAAAGCAATACTTTTGAGGTTTGATGGAATGCGATTCCCCGTGTATACATCAAATACATGCACATCTTGCAGAAGCGGTTTTCCAACTTGTTGCAGTGCAGTAATCATAGGACCGACAGATTGAGAGCGCTCAACACAGAGTGCAATATCTCTGACTACAACGGGGAAGAGTGAAATTGTTTCGTATGTCTGTTGGGGTGTCTGATCATATAGAACGATCAGTCTTGTCCAGTTAAATTCTGCAAAAAAGACGGGGTAGGGTAGGTCATTTGATTGTTGAATAGATTTAGAAAGTTTTCCGATTGTACCAACTTGAGTCTTCTTGGATAAAAGCGTAATGTGGTAATCTGTAATGTCTGTTGGTTGATTGTGGTATTCCATCTTGATGGATGTGAGTTGGAGAGTCGCCAGAAGCTGGCTGACCTCTCCTTTGAGGTCAAAGAAATCTGCAATACGCGGGTCAATATCCCAGCCATGAGGCTGAATCTGACCGCTCATCCCGATGAGGAGTCCATCGTATTCAGAATAATTTTCAATAAAGGTGGCTTGGGTAGTACTTTTATGGAACAGGTGACCGAACTCATAAAAACGAAGAATCATTTGAGAGTGATGAACATTATGTCTCATCACTTTTAGCATCCCAGGTATCATGGATGGTCGCAAGGTGGTCATGGATCTAGACACCGGATTCAGAGTTTGAACGGGAGGAGAGTCAGTTCCTAGGACTGGATGACAGAATTTAGATGCAACGTCATTTGACAAGAGGCTATTGGAATAAATTTCTCGAAATCCATGACCGATCAAAAACGAATGGGCAAGCTCACGTGATTGATCATCGGGTCGAGAAAGCGGAACAGGTAACTGCAAGGCGCTTGATGTATGTAATGGGATTTTCTCAAAGCCGTTAATGCGCGCAATCTCTTCAATAAGATCAATCTCCTGCTGAATATCTGGTCTGAAAGATGGGACAGTACATGTAATCACTCCTTTTTGAGTCGTATCAACATCAAAGCCGAGTGAGCTAAGAATTTGAATGATTTTTTGATGGTCAACCTCAATACCAAGGATCTTGGGAATTCGAGAAAGTCTCAGGTTGATCTGCCGTGAAGGTTCAATGGTAGGAAACGCATCAACAATACCATTAAGGATAGATCCTCCGGCAACGTCTTTGATCAGATTTGCAGCTCGCATGGCGGCCCATGGTTGGAGTTGAGTATCAACTCCACGCTCAAATCGATAGGAGGCATCTGTTGAAATTCCCAGAGATTTTGCAGAGCGCCGTGTTCGGGAGGGGTCAAACCAAGCACTTTCTATCAAGATGGTTGTCGTTGTATCATCCACTTCTGAATTTTTTCCTCCCATGATTCCAGCGATGGCGATTGGCTCCTGTCCATCACAAATCAAAATTACACCATCATCAAGCAAGTGCTGTTTTCCATCAAGTGTGACAAATTTTTCCTGCGCCACAGATTCACGCACAATAATTTTATTCTCACGGACACGATCATAATTAAATGCATGAAGTGGCTGCCCGCATTCATACATAACATAGTTGGTGACATCAACAATATTATTAATTGAGCGTAGTCCAATTGACTGTAGCTTAGATTTTAACCAAATTGGAGATGGGCCAACGATCACATCTTTGACAATCATTGCAGAGTATCGCCGACAAATATTAGGGCATTCAATGCGCACATTAATTTTTTTAGCCACATCTCCATTTGTCGCAAAAGTCGAGGTATTGGGAATTTTAAGAGGTACATTGAGCAATGAACAGAGGTCCCTTGCAACGCCAAGATGGCTTGTAGCGTCTGGGCGATTTGGCGTAATACTTAGATCAAAGGAGATATCATTAGCGATATGATGCTCTCGACGTAGGTAGTCTATGATCGGCTCTCCAATGTTGGATTGTCCTGTTAGAATCATAATTCCATGATGATCATCAGAGAGTCCTAATTCATCTTCTGCACAGATCATTCCCATGGAAATTTGCCCACGAATTTTTGTGCCTTTTCTGATCTTAATGGTTTCCCCATTGAGTGAGAGTTGAGTGCCGATTGTTGCGACGGGGACTCGTTGATTAACCTCAACATTGGGAGCGCCACAGACGATCTGTTTCGTTGTGCCATCTCCGAGGTCCACATCACAGAGGCAGAGTCGATCGGCATTTGGATGTGTGCGGATAGATTTTATTTCGCCAACGATGACACCGTTAAGTGACAGTGTCAGCGGATAATCTTGTTCAACCTCCAGTCCTAACATCGTCAAGGCATCGCCCAGATCTGTGGGGGCTAAACCATGGTCAATGTAATCAGAAAGCCAGTTATATGAGATTCTCATCGTCTTAGAACTGAGTAAGAAAGCGGATATCGTTTTCGTACAGGGTGCGAATATCCTTGATCCCAAAATGAAGCATTGCAGGGCGTTCAACGCCCATGCCAAACGCATACCCTGTATAGCGCTCAGAATCAATTCCCACCGATTTCAACACATTGGGATGGACCATTCCACTGCCTAAAACCTCCATCCAGCGCCCTCCATCAGGGTGATCGGGAAGATCCCACCATATATCCAATTCAGCGCTTGGCTCAGTGAATGGAAAAAAACTGGGGCGATATCTCAATTTCACATTCTTGCCAAAGAATGCTTGTGCAAAGCTGTAAATCGTTGTTTTCAAATCGGCCATCGTAATGCCTTCGTCAATCACGAGGCCTTCAACTTGATGAAAGAGGCAGTAAGATTTATAGGTGATTGTCTCGTTACGATAGACGCGCCCGGGAGCAATGAGGCGAAATGGTGGCTCGCCAGCGACCATCATGCGAATTTGAACTGGTGAGGTATGTGTCCGCATCATAATGCGTGAGTGATCTGGAGAGTCATCGTCAATAAATAGGGTGTCCTGCATGTCTCGGGCAGGGTGGTCGTCAGGGAAATTTAGCGCTGTGAAGTTGTGCCAGTCGTCTTCAATTTCGGGGCCTTCTGCGATGGTAAATCCCATACGATAGAAAATATCAGTGATTTTTGAGAGGGCAAGCGTAATTGGATGGCGAGATCCTCTCCATTGATTTTGTCGTCCAGGTAATGTAAGGTCAACTTGAGCCGTAGGGTCTAAAAGGGACTCAGAGGTCGTTTTAGCTGAATCAAGCGTTGCTTGGGCGGCGCTTTGAAGAGCATTCAAGCGTTGCCCAGCTTCGCGGCGGTCTTCTTTGGGTAGATTGGGAATTATCTTAAATAGATGTGTGATCATCCCACGTTTTTGGCCAAGAAAGCGGATTCGAAACTGCTCAGCTTCCGAAGAATTTGAGAGCGTCGTCCCAGAAATTTCGAGCTCCAGTTCAGATATGGTTGACTTAAGAGTATCTAGATTTTCTTCCATGTAATAAACAAAAAACCCGCCAAACCTGAACAAACAGGGGCGGGAATGTGGTCACCGTTCTACATTCGGCCCCTAATCAGAGAATGTACCTACCGTTAAAGAAAAACGAATGAACCTCAAAACGTAACATCTGCTAAATATCCGATTGATGAGCTTGCTGCACAACCTGTGCGAAAACTTCAGGCTCATTCATGGCGAGGTCTGCAAGCACCTTGCGATTCAGTGCAATCTGTTGCTTTCGCAGGGCATTGGAAAGCCGAGAATAGGTTGTCCCATTGAGTCTCGCAGCAGCGTTGATGCGAGTGATCCAGAGACGTCTGAAGTGCTGCTTGCGTTTGCGTCGATCTCGGTATGAGTATTGTAGGCCTTTATCAACCGCATGTTTAGCGACCGTATAGACTTTGCTGCGACTTCCCCAGTATCCTTTTGCTGAGCGAAGTACTTTTTTACGGCGTTGGCGGGAAGCGACTCTATTGCGTGCACGTGGCATAAGTAATAAATGTTTCAATCAAGTTGAGGAACCTAACAGCCGATTGATGCGAGGTTCATCACTTTTATTGATGAGGGTTCGTTTACCAAGCTCGCGTTTGCGTTTGCGGCTCTTTTTTGTTAAGATATGACTTTTATAAGCGTGAGCGCGCTTCAATCGTCCAGATGCAGTCCGAAAGAATCGTTTTTTTGCCCCGCTGTTTGATTTTGTTTTTGGCATCAGAAATTCAATAAAACGGTGGTAAACCGATCAAATATATTCAGGTTCCGTTATTTTTGTTTTATCGGGGTAAAGATGGCCGTCATGCGTCGACCTTCCATGCGAGGCTCCTGATCAAGCTTGGAGACTTCCTTTAAAGCATCAACGAGACGCGCAAGAATCACCATGCCTTGTTCTTTATAGATGATATCTCTTCCTCTAAACTGAACATAGGCTCGCACCTTATGACCATCTGAAAGAAATTCTCTGGCATGCTTAGCTTTAAACTCAAAGTCGTGGGTATCGGTTCGTGGTCGAAATCGGATTTCTTTGAGTTGTGTTTGATGCTGTTTTTTGCGCGCATCGCGTTCCTTTTTACTTTTCTCGTATTGGAACTTTCCATAATCCATAATCTTACAGACGGGCGGATCCGCGTAGGGAGCGATCTCAACGAGATCTAGATGTTGATCTTCAGCCATCTCCATGGCTTTTTCAAGTGTGTAAACACCGTGTTTGCCTTTTGGATCAACGACACGTACGGTGGTGGCATCAATGGAGTCATTGACACGGGTTTGTATATTTTTTGCGATGATGTTAAGTAGTTAGTGAATCATATTACGAAATAGAGAATATGTCTCTATGGTGGGTCCTAATGGATTTGAACCATCGACCTCTACGATGTCAACGTAGCGCTCTAACCAACTGAGCTAAGGACCCTTTATTGTTGACAATAATGCTATTTTTAAGGATTTGTGGATAGATGAGTTCCCAAAAGTAGGACCACACATTAACTTTAGAGTGTGATCAAAACTTGAACCATCGGATTAGGTGTAAATGCAACTTGTATGATCTGATCCTGCTTACGCCTTGCTGTCATAAGTGCTGAAAATCCAGAAATCATCCGATTTGCAATCAGTGCTGCAATCAGCGTCCCTCGTCGTTGAGACCATGACTCTGAACCACTGCGAAGGTCCCGATAACGCTGAAGATCTTCAATACTACTCCATGACCATTGAAGTTCAGGGTCACTGACACTTGATGCAAGGTCTATGCGCCGGTTACGGAGTTGTACGTCTCTATATTCTTCTGATGAAAGGTAATTGCCAATCATTACATAGAATCTCCGACTCTTCCCTTGGGTTGAGATGTGAGCATTTGATGCAGCCCAGGTTTGATAGCTATTGACCAAATGACGACGTTGCCATTCGCTTGATGCGAGTCCAGTGACAAGCAGTGCATCTACGATTGTATATAGTGACGCACGATGATTCCAGTTCCCATCGTTGACATATCTGTGTCCAAGTCCAGGAAGAAGAATGCTGTAAACTACAGCCCGTGCAGGCTTGATCGGTGACTGGCCATAGACTTTGCTAGTTATAGGCAGTACGACCAAAATGGAGCATAACAAGCATGAGGTGTAGTTCAACGAACTCTGAATCTGTATGCAGTGAATGCTAGAGACTCTCTCGGTAAAAGAATGTACAATCAGTAGAATTGGGAAAAAGTATAGTTAATGGTGTATGATACAAATAAATTCCCATACGGTTGCGATTTGAATTCTTTTCTAGTTTATTCGTATATAGACGATAAAATGTTTGACGATCCCAAGCCTCAGGGTGGATGGAGTCAACTCCCTCATTACAGGTGAGGTTCTTTACATGAGGCTATGACTCACTTATCCGCGCATAACCACAATGAATGATTGATCAGTCCAGGGTCACTTAATAATGATTTCACTGTCTCACACCGCTGGAACTGCAGCTTACTCCAAGTCAAATCTGGAGAATGATCACTGAAATATTGAATCGTTAAAATAGACTATTTTCGGTAGCAATGCTAATATTGTTGGAACACAACGATAAATGCCGTGTAACATAACCACAACTTTGAACAAATCATCATGGATTCATCTGCCATCATACTTGTATCAACCGTAATTGGTACTTACCTCGCGATATTTCTTCCACTACTGAGGATAATTCTTGGATTTAGAAAAGAATTCAGGACTGAAATTTCGGGCATAAAAACGGACATGTCAGAGATGAAAATTCAAATGTCAGAGATGAAATTTGAGTTAGAGAATATCAAATCCAGGCTCACTGCAGTTGAAGAGCACTTAGCAAACTTAACGGTTGAAGTTAATCAACTCAAGACTGATGTAGATATTCTCAAGACTGATGTAGGCATTCTCAAGACTGATGTAAGCATTCTCAAGACTGATGTATTGGAGATTAAATTTAATGCGGCACGTTTGGAAGAGACTCTGTCATATCTAAACAGTCAAATAGATAATGATCGGACCAAGTCAAAAGAAGAGCACCAAAAACTCGAAAAGACGATTGAAATACTCAATGGACAGGTTTTTGATTTAAACGGGGATATGAAAAGAGTTTCGGGGCATCTATTTGGAGTAGATGATCATATCAAATCAGAGTTAGCACAACAATAGGTTGGCTCAAAACCGCGTGCTTTAACCCAAAAGACGCATTGCATCTAATCAAACGAGATGCAAATCACAAGTCGTTCTATTGAAAGCTATTTCAGGTATGGGGCTAAATCTAAAAAATGAAATACCCACGAGATGAGTCAACAGTGGCTTAGAAAAATCCAATAAAGCGGGGGAGCGAATCATAATTATGAAAACAGTCAAACTGTGAAAAAAAACCAGACCAATTTGCACATTTGATTTGTGCTGACTTTCAAATCTGAAACTGTTGAATCAGGATGGTCATAACCAATGATTGATCAGTCCAGGGTGACTTAATAATGATTTCACTGTCTCACACCGCTGGAACTGCAGCTTTCTCCAAGTCAAATCTGGAGAATGATCACTGAAATATTGAATCGTTAAAATAGACTATTTTCAGTAGCAATGCTAATATTGTTGGAACACAATGATAAATGCCGTGTAACATAACCACAACCTTGAACAAATCATCATGGATTCATCTGCCATCATACTTGTATCAACCGTAATTGGTACTTACCTCGCGATATTTCTTCCACTACTGAGGATAATTCTTGGATTTAGAAAAGAATTCAGGACTGAAATTTCGGGCATAAAAACGGACATGTCAGAGATGAAAATTCAAATGTCAGAGATGAAATTTGAGTTAGAGAATATCAAATCCAGGCTCACTGCAGTTGAAGAGCACTTAGCAAACTTAACGGTTGAAGTTAATCAACTCAAGACTGATGTATTGGAGATTAAATTTAATGCGGCACGTTTGGAAGAGACTCTGTCATATCTAAACAGTCAAATAGATAATGATCGGACCAAGTCAAAAGAAGAGCACCAAAAACTCGAAAAGACGATTGAAATACTCAATGGACAGGTTTTTGATTTAAACGGGGATATGAAAAGAGTTTCGGGGCATCTATTTGGAGTAGATGATCATATCAAATCAGAGTTAGCACAACAATAGGTTGGCTCAAAACCGCGTGCTTTAACCCAAAAGACGCATTGCATCTAATCAAACGAGATGCAAATCACAAGTCGTTCTATTGAAAGCTATTTCAGGTATGGGGCTAAATCTAAAAAATGAAATACCCACGAGATGAGTCAACAGTGGCTTAGAAAAATCCAATAAAGCGGGGGAGCGAATCATAATTATGAAAACAGTCAAACTGTGAAAAAAAACCAGACCAATTTGCACATTTTCGATATGAACACCGTGGGCAATTCCACTTTGGATAAAGGGGGGCTTCCATTTTTTAAGTGGATGATATTTTCAGAAATGGGTAAACGAGGGTAACAAGAATAAGGTTCGGTAAGGATTATTATAGTAGTTTAGCTCTATCCTTCAACTTATCAAAAAAAGATGGCTTTAAAAATAACGGATATGAATCATTTGATTGGTATTGCGTCACCGTGTCCGAGATTGAGCAGGAGACGAGTCGTTATGCGGCGAGGATCCATGTAGCGCTTTCGGGGGATGCGGAGTTAAGGTGCCCAGAGTGTGGGAAGGCGTGTCCGGGGTATGATCACCGAGAGCGACGATGGCGCCATACTAATATCTGTGATTATCGTACGGAGGTGGCCCCGTGTGCAGTGTCCACAGCATGGTGTGAGTACGATTGCGGTTCCTTGGGCCGATGCTCGTGTGCAATTCACGTCCATGTTTGAGGCTGTGTGATGGATTGCAACCAGCATTTCAGTGATCGCGAAACGCTTAGGGGTGAGTTGGACGATGATCGCTCATATTATGGATCGTGGATTGGAGCGCAAGCCAGAGAAGATCGTGCCTCATATTTGCGTAGATGAGACCGCATCCAAGAAGGGGCATAACTATGTGACGATTGTATCGGATCGGTACGGTGTTACATGTGTCACCAACAATAGAGAGTTAGTACAACGATCGTTGTTCACCTGAGCAAATTGCAGGGATTGAAAGTGGGAGTATGGATATGTGGCCTGCCTACATCACTGCAACAAGGATGCGTAGACCCGATGCAAGATTGCATTTGATCATTTTCATATCTCTAAATATGTTGGAACTGGGGTGGATGAGGTTTGCAGAGAGGAGAATCGTGAGTTAAAGAAACTGGGGATTCTGGATCTGGTAGGGACAAAGTATGATTGGCTTAAGAATCGGGCCAAGCAAAAGAAGCGGTTTAGTCTCTTAAAAAACAGCACGCGCTTGGGCGATGAAAGAAGTATTCCAGACGCTGTGGAAGTATAAACATCGCACTTGGGCGCTCAAAGCGTGGAAGTTAGGATGGCTTTCACGCAGTCGTCTGGAGCCGATGAAAAAGGTGGCTAAAACATTTAGAAATCATCTTTGGGGCATGATCAATGCGGTGGTTCTAGATGTGAGTAATAGGCCGGCTGAAAGCATCAAAATGATCAAAATCCGTGCGCGTGGATTCAGAAATCCTGAACGATTAAAGAATACAATCTACTTCTATCTTGGTGGACGTGATTTGTATCCAGAAGGCACAAAAAATCGGCCAACCCACTCTTAAAATGGGAGGCCCTTAAAATCAAAAGGAGAAGGTGCGCAGACAAGAATTAAGGCCATTGCTGATGATACTGGATTCCAAAAAATCAGACCATTGAAAAAGGAATCTTCAATGAAAAGGAGCATCCTAAAACAGCGAATATTCTAAGCAAGTCTGGTTATCTACTTATTACGGCAGGGCAGGGCATTAGCTCTGCTCGTTTGACAGCTGTTGCAAGTGATGAAAAGTATGTTGGTAACGGGTGGATGCCAGTACCCAATCTCACCCCAAATCAAGCAAAAGCAGCGGCTGTGTTTTTGAATTCCACTGCGGGACGTTTGCAATTCATGCTATTTCCTGGAAAAAGCCTCCAGTTCCCTGTGTACAGTGCAAAGTAAACTGCTTAGGTTCGTGTTCCAGATATAAGTGATGAAAATATTCTTGGAGTATTGGTTGATTGCTGGGAGCAGACAAAAGATATGAAAGCGCCGCAGTTTCGAGAAGGCGAATGTGAGGTTCGCAAGCTCTGGGATAAAGCGGTAACGATAGCACTTCAATGGGATCATGATCATCTTTCACAACTACGCCACACTCTTCATCAGGAGCCATTTGTGAGGGGGCGCGGATATAACCAATTCAGATGACGCATGCGTAACAATGATGTGATAGTCATCAGAGTTAATAGGGCGTTCTAATCTCTCATGCTCTGGTTTCTGGGCAAGAAAAACGTGACACCAAATGAAAGATAAAATTCAAACTGCACATTGATCTATTCCAGGTCCAGTCACATTTTATCGCATCATTTTGAGTGCATGATCTCTACACCAAATAAATTTCCACCTCTCGGCAAATCCGCCGATCACAAATTCAAACAAGGACATCCATGTCTTCTGGAGGCGCACTGGTCAAAGCAACTTAATCATTGATTTCAGATCCGATGCGTGGAAACTAATTTTTTCGGTTCCATCAGACTGTTGTGTAATAAGTTTGATCTCTATCGAATGAGAGATTTGTAACTTTGAAATAATCCTGCGCACTTGCAGATAAAGATTCATATATTTCCGATAGATCAGTATGAAGATTCCCTTGCTAAATTATTTATAATATGTCAACCCTCAGCTTCCTTTTATTTGTCTACTTGATTTCTGCACCTGACAGTGACTTATCAGTAAACTCTTCCCTTCTGCCCCCATTTTTTCGGGCGATCGCGTCTAGGCAGTTTGCCAGATGGATTTTCCGAGCCAGAGTCTTTAGAGGGTACATCTCTCTTGGCTGGCGAAATACCTGACGTAACGTCTATTACACCAACAACCATCACGGCTTGGACAGCAGGGTCAACACTCGTTTCCACCGAGACAACAGGTCAAGCCGTACCAGATCCCCCCCACGAATTTCTCGGCAGGGCCGCCCACAGGCATTTACGAAATCAATATGTCATGGTTTGCCCCGGTCAATGATGGTGGTTCTCCCATCACGGGGTACAAGATTGAATGGTCCACCGATGGTGGCACAAACTGGGAGGTTTTGGTTGGAGATACCCAAAGAACTCTTAGTCGATTCTCTCATCTGAGTTTGCGATTGACGCCAGGTGCCACCTTTCATTATCGGGTTCGTGCCCTGAATATGGAGGGAGAAAGTGCTCCATCGAATGAATCTTCCACTACGGCCATAGCTGCCTCAGGGCCAGGCATCCCCACGAATGTGAGGGTAACAAAAACGTCCACTGATGTAGCCCAGATTTCTTGGGATGCCCCGACGGATCTCCCCGATGGAAATCAGGTTTATTTTTATGCCTTGTTTCGTGCCGATAATAATGGAGATTTATTCAGAATTGAAAGGGCCCATCCCGCAACCTCATTGACCTATACAGACAATAATGTACAGATAGGCAAAACCTATGGGTACGTAATTGTTCGGAATATGCATTAGTCAGTTCATTACTAGAAGCAGTCATTTTTCAGATCCTGTCTTCATTGCGTTCACGGATCCCCTGGATGCTCCAACCGCATTAGGTGCGACCGCTGGATCTGGCGCCACGAATCTTTCTTGGACCGCCCCGGACGATGATGGTGGATCTGCGATCACGGGGTATAAAGTGGAAGCTCTCTCGCTCACAGTTCCAGGAAGCAGCTGGATGACGCTGGAAGATGGTACCGAATCAACGACTACAACCTACTCGCATGACCACACCACCGATGCTGGGCAGGTCTGGTTAGGACAGGCGCGCCAATACCGGGTCAGTGCGATCAGTTTGGCGGGAACTGGCACTCCGACGCCCCCGTTACTCATGACTGGACGGCTGGATAATCTGATCATCACTTCGGGATCGCCCACCCGAGTGAGCCTGAAATGGACCGCGCCCGCATCAAGCCCCCTTCGAATCACAGGATACCGGATTGAGGTGTCTCCTAATGGAACCGATCGCTGGACTACGGTGGGTCCCAATGCCTCCTTCACCACCACAGAGACGCCCTATACCCATACCGGTCTGACTCTGGAAACCGAATACCACTACAGGGTGTTTGCCATCAGCAGTCAGGCAGGAGAAAGCGTCCACCCCTCCAATGTTATCCGCATCACAACGGGGCCAAGCGTGACACCCAATCGTCCACCAGGGGTAAGGGCCACCGCCGGCACGGATCGATCGGCCACGGTCACTTGGGCTACTCCCTACGACGGAGGGTCTCCCATCACGGGCTATGAGGTGAATTATAATTTCAGCGGAGCGCCTGATTATATATGGAATCCCCAACCCAGCGTTGGAGCGGCGGTTCAAAGTTTTACGCATACGGACCTTGTGGTGGACTCCACCTATCGTTATTTTGTACGCGCGATCAATGCGAAGGGAGAGAGCAGTCGGTCCGAGATCGTGCGTGCCCGCATTACAGGAACGGTATCGGCGCCCACAGCACCTCAGTCTCTAACGGCCACGGCGGGCGGGCATACGATCATCAACCTGAGGTGGGCGGCCCCCGAGAGCCATGGCGGCTCTCTGGTCACAGGGTACAAGATTGAAGTGTCCACCGATGGCACTAGTTTCACGGATCTGGTGCCTCATACCATGTCCACGGCCACGTTCTATCAACATACTGGACTATCCAGGGGAGATGAACGTCATTATCGGGTCACCGCCATCACATCTGTTGTTCCAGTCGGCACTGTGTCCGAGGTGGTGCGTGGCGAGACGGGCACCCCTCCGGCCATTACCGCCCTGGTGCGCCGACATCGCTGACCGCAACGGCAGATGGGCAAACCATTATCAATCTATCGTGGACGGCGCCGACAAATACGGGCGGTGTAGCCATCACGGGATACAAGATTGAGGTGTCCACCGATGGGGGATCTTCGGACACCGATCTGGTTGCCAATACTGCTTCTGTAACAACGACCTATGCGCATACAGGGCTGACCGCAGCCACGACACGGCATTACCGCGTTAGTGCGATCAATTCGGGTGATACTACCGGCCCCGCATCTAATGTGGCCACTGCGACGACGGCGGATGCGGCAAACCCGACTGCGCCTGACGCCCCAACATCCCTCACCGCAACCGCCTCTGGGCCAACGATCATCATCCTACGCTGGACGGCCCCATCAAGCAACGGCGGCGCACGAATTACAGGCTACCAGATTGAAGTATCTACCGATGGCGGGAGCACATTTGGCTCGCTGGTCGCGCGTCATCCGACGACTTCCTATTCGCATACGGGCCTGACCGCAGGTGTGACGCGGCATTACCAGGTCCGTGCGATCAACTCGGCAGGTGCAAGCGCGGCATCTAACATTGCTAATGCGACCACGGCGAGTGATGACGGAGATGGAGATGATGACGACGCAACTACGCCAGCGCTCACATTTGCCGTGGCCTCGGCCAGCGTAGATGAAGCGGCGGGCACCTATCCGATCAGCGTGACCCTCAGCGCCTCATCCAGCACGGCGACCACACTCAGCTATACCCTGTCAGGGACGGCCACCCAGGGCTCGGACTATACGATTCAATCCTCGGTCACACTAAATGGCACCTCTGCACAGATTCCGATTGTGATCGTTGATGACCAAGACGAAGAACCCGACGAAACCGTCATCGTGACCCTGGTCAGTAGCACCGCCTATACACTTGGATCCATCACAGCGTTTACGCTCACCATTACCGATAATGATGCTGTGGCCTTATCGTTTGCTCAGACGCTGGATGATCAGTCCTATTATGTCGGGTTAGCCATTGACGCTCTCATGCTTCCAGCCGCGCGGCAAGGAACATTGCCCTACAGCTACAGACTCACCCCAGAATTGCCTAAAGGTCTCATCTTTGACGCATCCACGCGAATTCTAAGTGGCACCCCCACCGAAGTCACGGCCCCGAACACCTACACCTATACGGCGACCGATGCCAGTGCTCATTCAGTGATGCAGCAGTTTACCATTGCGATTGTTCAGGCCGAGGCCTTGGCCTTGACCGAAACGGTCAACGATCAGAGAGTTCCCGTGCAGAGGCTGCTGAAAGACCTCGTCTTTCCCGTTGCCACAGGCGGCATTGCCCCTTACAGCTACACCTTAACCCCAGAGCTCCCCAGTGGACTGATGTTTGATGCTGCCACCCGCATGTTGAGTGGAACGCCCTCCGAGGTCGCCGCCGCTCAGATGTACACCTACAGCGTCCAAGATCAGGCGGGAACGCGCTTTGAGCAAGCCTTCACGCTTGAGGTGTATCAACTGTCGTTTGCCGAGACGGTGCCAAATCAGACGTACTCGCGCGCTCAGCCCATTGCTCCACTTGTGCTTCCAGAAGTCACAGGCGTAGCTCCGATTACCTACACCTTAACACTACTTGATCTTCCACTTGGGCTTCGCTATGATGGCTTAGCCCGAACGATCCGTGGCACGCCCACAGACGTTATGCCGCCAGTCTCTTTGACCTACAAGGCCACCGATGCCAATGGAGCGAGCGACAGTCTGATGTTTACCATAGAGGTTGTGTCACCGGTCAACACCGAAGATGAAGCGGGGCTGCCTGAGGCGTTTCAAGTGTATCCGAATTATCCGAATCCATTCTACAGGTCAACACATTTAGTCTTTGATCTGCCGTGGCCCGCGCAGGTGCAGGTGGAGGTTCTGGATGTCATTGGGCGGCGCATGACTGCGCCCCAAGAAGTACATCTCAGTGCAGGATGGCGGCATGAATTAGAACTGATCGATTTGGGACTTCCCTCGGGGCCGTATCTCTATCAACTGCGGGCAACCTCTCTTGAAGACCATTCATCTTCGGTCTATGTCGGGCACTTTATCAGCGTCCAGTGATGAGGCAAAAGATGTGTGATGACCTGCCCACTCAATCGTACGATCTGGAGCATTCCTGTTCAATGATAGAATTAGTTTGATCGTGTCATGATTCTCTAAAATAGGATGCAATTATGTTTTCCCTGCCTGTTGTAAAAATAAGGATGAAAAGGCTATCTCAAAGATAATGTGCTCAGTAGAACGGATAGGGCACCAGTCATGGAGTCAGTGCGAGGTGGAACTGATACTTGATAATTGAGCAGATATATCAGAATTATTCGTAATTTTGTATTTGCTCATCACATCAGGGTTGTAACTAATTGATTTAGTTTATCGTCCATCACTGCATTGAAGCGATGGCACGAACTGTGATAGATTGATGTGATCCGCTAATTTTGATGCCTCTTAACCATCACTGACAGATTTTCATGACGACCAGTATCACCCGCCCCCAACTTGATACGGCAGGTATTATTCTTTCAACTCTATGTTTTTTGCACTGCCTCGCAGTACCGTTTATTGCCACGAGTGCCCTCGTATGGATAGCCTCAGAAACTATACATGTTGGTCTGACCATAGCACTCGCAGGGATCGTCATGTTTGTGGCGTGGCCTAGTTACCAATGGCATCGACGTGCCGTAGTTCCCACTTTACTGGGAAGCGGTCTCATCTTACTCCTCACCGCACTGTTGAGCGAAGACCTATTAGGAGAACATGCCGAGACAATTCTCACTTCTGTGGGCTCGGTCATACTCGTGATCGGCCACATTCTAAACCATCGGTTTCGGGGGCTTTGCCGCGAGTAATACTATGGGTAATCGCTATCTGGGCGAGTGAAACCCTTTTCCCTACAGTTATGATGTGTCATCGCAGATCATCAATTATGATTTGCGAGCTGTCCACAGGCTGCTGCAATGTCCTCTCCACGACTACGCCTCACCGTAACGATGACTCCTCTCTCGGATAACTCCCTAGCGAAGTGATGCAATTGTGTTTCAGTGGTTTTCTGAAAATTGATTCCTGGAACGCTGTTGTACATGATTAGATTGACTTTTGCAGGGACTCTATGGCATAACTTGGATAGTGCGCGAGCGTCATCAAGTGAATCATTAAACCCACGAAATAAACAATACTCAAACGTCAGTCTTCGTCCTGTTTTGTCGGTGTGGTAGCGCATAGCAGGTTCTAATGCAGGAAGATCAGTTAATGCACTACGATTGACAGGCATGATACTGGATCGTTTTGATTCAAATGGTGAATGCAATGAAACAGCAAGACCAATCTTTGGCGCATCGTCTGCCAAATTGCGGATTCGACGCGCCAATCCAACCGTAGAAACTGTAATACGACGAGGCGAAAGTCCAATCGCCTGGGAGTGTGTCAGAATCTCAAGACTACTCAGGAGCGCTTTGTAATTCAACAGCGGTTCACCCATTCCCATAAATACAACGTTGGATATATCACGGTCAAATCGCTCATATGCAATTTCACGCATGTAACTGACTTGATCTACGATCTGTCCACAGGTAAGATTTTCATGAAACCCCATCTTACCCGTTGCACAAAATGCACATCCCATAGCACATCCTACCTGACTTGAAACACAGACGGTGAGTCGTTGCACATGATCATAAGCATCAAAACTCGGAATTAAAACCGATTCAACCATTTTACCAGAGGGTAGCCGTAGAAGAATTTTTATTGTCCTGTCCCCAGATGTAAGGAACCTTTCAACTCTTAAGCGCTCCATTTTAGCCACATTAGAGAGCACTTTACGTAATGGTATTGGAAGATTTGTCATGGAGGAGAACGAGTCAACCGAGTCAGAGGAATACATCCAGCGAAATAACTGGATTGCCCTCCATTTAGGTTCACCTAACGCGACAATCCAAGCCTCCAGTTCTGAGAGGGACAGTGCTCTGATGTCCAAAGAATTAGAATTTGACAGAGTCTTTCGGGCAGAAACAGTTGACATTTTGAAAACAATGTATTAAATTTCAGGGTCTAATCACTCAAATGCAATGATGAAGCCAATTCTTTTTACGTTATTATTAAATGGGCTTTTGATCAGCCCTAGTGTATTCGCACAAGCACCATCTAATCATTTAGAGGGGAGTTGGCGATTAGTCTCTCAGCGGTCTATTTATCCAGACACTGTGATTGTAACTCTCAATGTTCCTCCTTCAATTAAAATTTTGAATTCCACACACTTTTCTTGGGGATATCAATCTGATAATGGAGCAGAGGTTCTGGCAGGCGGAGGGAGATACTCATTAGAAAGTGATACACTTTACACGGAATACCTTGAATATCACACCAGTGAAGCACTGGTCGGAGTCGCCTTACTCTTTACGGCGCATGTTGTCGGAGATCTATGGTATCATGTAGGTGAATTTCCCAGCGGATATCGTTTAGAGGAAGTATGGCGAAGAATTGAGTAGAGACATTCTACGAAAAGAAGTGATCGGCAATCAGAGCAAGAACCAAGATCGGCACATAGGCGATACTGGTGATCAGAACTCTGCGTGCCTGCTGTGACGTCTGCCTAAGACAAAACCCTGCAGATGGCCAGATAAACCAGAGACCTGCGGGAAGAATCATTCCAATGTACAGCCATCCAGTATATTCAAAAACCGTAGGGAGTAAACTGACGATGACTAACAGAATACTGTAGATCAGAATTCGATGAGATGTCGCTGTAGAATTCGTTTTTCGGGTTGGAAGCATGGCTAAACCTCCGCGTGCATAATCTTTGCGGTACATCCAAGCAAGTGATAGAAAGTGAGGAATTTGCCACAAGGCGAACATGCTAAATAAAATCCAACCTCCAGTTCCGAGCGACCCTGTGACTGCGGTATAGCCCCCCAAAGCAGGCAGTGCACCAGGGATTGTTCCAATGAGTGTGTTATAAGTCGTGTGACGCTTGAGTGGGGTATATGCAAATAGATACAATACAATTGTAATGGCAGCCAAGATTACGGTGATCAAATTGATCCACCATAGCACAGTGAGCCCGCTTCCAATGAGAATAAGTCCAAATGCAAGAGCATGGTTGGGAGCAATACGGCCCGATGGCAATGGTCTTTGCGCTGTTCGACGCATGAGTGCGTCATTGTGACGCTCAAAATAATGATTTAACACAGCACCACCAGCACTACACAATGCTGTACCAGATAAAGTAAGTCCTAGCAGTAATGAGTCAAAATCTGTATTCATGCCCAGAATAAAGCCAGCTAAGGCGGCCAGAACGACCTGAAAGGTAATCTCTGGTTTGATGAGTTCCCAAAAGTCTTGGAAGCTTGTTAGTGGCCCACTCCCTGAGCGAAAAAGGCGTAATTCCGAAGCGCCATTGGTTAAATCCATCGTCTACCGCTCAATGATTGGTTTCAATACTCCTGCGATAATGCAAGCGCAAGATCCCATAAGCATTGTTCCAAGGATTAAGTGGTTAGATGTTAAGATCAGTTGCCAGAAACCTATCTGATTAACCGTAGAGTCATACATGAGTACTATGAGAGTGACTATTCCGAGTATGATCTGAAACGCCACAGAAATTGCTATCCACAAGCCCCCAGCCAGAAAGAGGGGGATATGAGGAAAATACTCTCGAATATACCCAGAAGTAATAATGATTAAAGATAATGAAATAATACTTCCAACCAGATGAACCGTGATGAAATTCACTTCAATGCCGGCTCCTGGGTGACGTAGCAAAGCCCCCAGTAAGATTTGTATATAAACAGTGCCAGCTAGAATATAAGATAGTGTACGCAATTGACGAATTCTTGGCGATTCTTCAAATGAATGCATAAACCATAACTTCGAATTAGATAGAGTAAGGATGGAAGCAGCACAAAAAAAAAGCTGCGCTCCCATTGCATGGGCGACGGCCAGATCTATAGATGTCCATAGCACGCGTAGCCCTCCAAGTAGTCCTTGGACCAAGACAAGACCTACAGCAGTTGCTGCTGTAACTTTTACCCAACGGCGTGAATCCGCGATAAATGTCCACAAGGCCAATCCGACGATCCAGAGCCCGACTAGTGCACCCAAAAGCCGATGTACATGCTCTACCATGACCGGGGTATCTTCCCACCATCGCATGTCGGGGTTTTCTGGATCAATATATCCTGGATCAAACGGATGGTAAGATCCAAAAGAAGTGGGCCAATCGGGAACAGCAAGCCCAGCCTCTAAGGTGGTGACTATACCCCCCCAACCTACAAGGAAGAGACATAAAAAAAGCCCACTAAGTGCGTAAATTAATCGTGAAAGAGAATACATTGCGCAGTTAGCTCAGATCCTTGACAGAAAAACTCAATGTGAGGCAACCCAATCCACTCAAAATCTGTTTCATATCTGAAAGATACAACGCTTAAAAATGCTGATAGAATCAATTTCTGGAATTCGAGGAATCTACGGCGCTGGGCTAGATGCATTAGTCCTTGTACGCTATAGTCTGGCTTTCGGTACATTTTGTTTGAATCAAGATAATTGCCGTCCACAGCGTGTCGTTGTAGGACGTGATGCTCGGGTTTCTGGCGAGGTATGTTCTCAGATTGTTATTGGAACCCTTCGTAGCCTCGGATTAGAAGTCATAGATGTTGGATTATCCCCAACGCCAACAGTTGCAATGGCTATACTTTACGAAGAAGCGCGTGGGGGAATCGTCCTGAGTGCTTCTCATAACCCTGAGCAATGGAATGCGCTAAAACTTTTGAATGAAAAAAGTGAGTTTCTTTCCCCAGAAGAGGGCAAAACAGTCATGGATCTTGCTCAACTATCCAGAGTCCCCGACCACCAAAATATTCCCTCTGGAATTCTTCAAAGTCGCGATTATATTCCAAAGCATATTGACTCTATCCTAGATTTACCATTTTGTCAACCCGATGCAATAAAATCTCAAAAATACAAGATCGTTGTTGATGGAATAAATTCTGTAGGTTCCCTGGCAATTCCTCCTCTCTTAGATCGGTTAGGTGCTAACGAAGTGACGTTGATCAATGGCGAAGTAACTGGACGCTTTGCGCATCCAGCAGAACCACTTCCAGGGCACTTACAAGAAACGATGCAATATATCCGAGAGTCCAATGCCGACATCGGAATCGTTGTTGATCCAGATGCGGATAGGCTAGCTCTGATTGATGACCGCGGAGATTACGTCAGTGAAGAACTCACGCAAGTCATCGCCGCAGATTTCTTGTGGAGGATGCGTAGTGGGGCATTCGCAACGAATCTATCATCGTCACGCGCGATTGATGATGTTGCATCACAATTTCAAATGCCCGTTCACAGATCCGCAGTAGGCGAAATTAATGTTGTAAAGACCATGCAAAAGCATGGCGCCATTCTTGGAGGGGAGGGCAATGGAGGAGTCATTTTTCCAGATCTCCACTATGGGCGAGATGCACTTGTTGGTACCGTGATGGTATTGCAGCATCTGGCAAATCTTAAAATTCCACTCTCAGAATATTGGCGATCTTTGCCTCAGTATGTAATGTCCAAGAATAAAATTCTGGTCGGAGATCCAGACGATGTGCTCAAACGCTTTGCCCTAAGACATGCAGGCGAAAATATTTCTACCCTAGATGGGGTAAAGATTGATTTTACAGATGGCTGGGTCCATGTAAGAAAATCAAACACGGAGCCAATTGTACGTATTTACACCGAAGGTAAGACCAAATCACAGGCTAAGGATTTAGCGCAGTGGTGCATCAGCGATATAGAGTCAAATAAATAAAAAACGGGGGAAAGCCAGATGACTTTCCCCCGTTGAAAATATTTGTAAAAGGACTGTTTAGAAGCCCATTCCTCCGCCCATACCTCCCATGCCGCCGCTCGGATCTGCAGGTACCTCCGCAGCGGCCTTCTCTGGACGATCGGCCACCACGGCTTCAGTGGTCAACAGTAGTCCACTGACCGAAGACGCATTCTCCAATGCTGCACGCACCACTTTGGTTGGATCAATCACCCCTGCACTGACCAGTGCCTCGTACTCTTCCGTCCGTGCATTATAACCAAAATCACCCGACCCATCTTTGACCTTCTGCGCCACGATAGATCCCTCAACCCCCGCATTGGCGGTAATCTGACGCAGTGGCTCTTCCAAGGCTCGGCGAACAATGTTGACCCCAATCGCTTGATCCTCATTGTCGGTGTCTGCACCATCTAAGGCACTGATGGATCTAATCAGTGCAATGCCTCCACCAGGAACAATGCCCTCTTCCATCGCTGCACGCGTTGCATTGAGCGCATCCTCAAACCGCGCTTTCTTCTCCTTCATCTCAGGCTCGGTCGCCGCGCCAATCTTTAACACAGCGACTCCACCACTTAACTTCGCCAGACGCTCCTGCAACTTCTCACGATCATAATCACTGGTCGTCGTCTCAATCTGCTGCTTGATCTGATTGATCCGCGCCTTGATCTGATCCCCACTGCCAGAACCGTCTACAATCACCGTCGCGTCTTTGTCTATGACAATCCGCTTGGCCTTGCCAAGATAATCCAAGGTCGCATTCTCCAAACGATACCCCTTCTCTTCGCTGATCACCGTTCCACCTGTCAGAATTGCAATATCTTCCAACATCGCCTTTCTACGATCCCCAAACCCAGGCGCCTTGACCGCAGCCACGCGTAACGTTCCACGTAACTTGTTGACGACCATCGTTGCAAGCGCCTCGCCTTCTACATCCTCGGCAATCACCAGTAGCGGTGAACTCGTCTGGGCGATCTTCTCCAAAATCGGAAGCAAATCTTTCATCGCTGAAATCTTCTTGTCAAAGATCAGCAGATGCGCATCCTCAAGGACGGTTTCCATGTCATCTGGATTGGTCACAAAGTACGGCGACAAGTAGCCACGATCAAACTGCATCCCCTCCACGACATCCAGCGTTGTTTCCGTACCTCGGGCCTCCTCAACGGTAATCACACCGTCTTTACCAACTTTGTCAAACGCATCTGCAATGAAGGTTCCAATCGCTTCATCGTTGTTCGCGCTGATGGCACCGACTTGCGCAATCTCACTGCGACCCTCTATGTCACGACTCTGTGACCGTAGATTGGACACAACCTGCTCCACCGCCTTGTCAATCCCACGCTTGAGATCCATCGGGTTCGCACCCGCAGTCACATTCTTCAAACCCGCGGTCATGATCGCCTGCGCCAATACCGTCGCTGTCGTGGTTCCATCACCTGCCACATCATTGGTCTTGGACGCCACCTCCTTGACCATCTGAGCCCCAACATTCTCAAGCTTGTCTTCAAGCTCAATCTCTTTGGCGACCGTCACACCATCCTTGGTCACCGTCGGTGATCCAAACTTCTTCTCAATGATCACATTGCGACCCTTGGGGCCCAGTGTCACCTTGACTGCACTCGCGAGCTGATCAACTCCGCGCTTGAGTGCGCCGCGCGCGTCTGCATCAAAAATAATTTGTTTTGCCATAAGTCTATACTTGGTTTAGTTAAATGTCTGATTATTGGATGATTCCCAAAATGTCGCTCTCGCGCATGATCATGTAGTCCTCATTGTCCAGCGTCACCTCCGTCCCCGAGTACTTACCGTAAAGTACCGTATCCCCCGGCTTGACCGTCAAGTCAATCTTCGCCCCGTTCTCCACACGCCCAGGCCCGACAGCCAAGACAACCCCGCGCTGAGGCTTCTCCTTTGCCGTGTCCGGAATGTAAAGGCCGCTGGCAGTCTGCTCCTCTGCATCCTGCGCCTGAACGACCACGCGATCACTAAGTGGTTGAATATTCATAGATAATAAAGTTTAAGTGAAAAAGTGTTAGCACTCTCTGCTAAAGAGTGACAATGAATGAATCCGAAACGTACCGAAATACGTTTCATCTTGGACAATAATCTATTGCAAAGAATATGCCATGACCGATTTACGTAAAAATTATACTCTGAATGTGCCAAAATGACAGTCCATGAACAATCTGACGCATGAGGTGTGAGATTAACTGGTTTGGTTGGGTGGGAGCATTGTTGATTTTGGCAGTTCTGCCAAGCATAGCAAGTCTATCTCCGTGGTTAAGTGAGCCCATGCAATTTGTAATGATGGAAGCATTTGACATCATGTGCCATCAAATTCCAGAGCGCTCTCCTCATGTTCATGGGATTCAATTGCCCGTATGCGATCGCTGTTACGGAATTTTGCTTGGTTTCGTATGTGGACCACTAATCGCACTTTTATTCTGGAGATGGATCAATAAAAACGAGAGAAGTATTGTGGTTGCCTCGCTGATACCATTAATGATTGATTGGGGGTTTGGGCTCTTGAACATCTGGAACAATACCCCCGAGAGCCGCTTTATCACGGGTGCAATTTTTGGGTTAGTTGCAGGAGGGCTACTTGCGCATGCCCTGTCTACCCAAAGATGACCATAACTCTTATCTTCAATGAACAGATAAGGTGAACCAACGACTAATATGTTGGATTCAGTGAATCGAGTATGAAAATTATCTGGAATTATCATTTGTAAAACTTTATCTGAACTGTGCTTATATTTACCTAACGCAAAACTAAATCTCATGTCTCCTAAATTTCAATCTATTCTGATAGGTGGTTTCTTGTCCGCCGTTATAGCCGTTTTTATTTCAGTCGCTGGTGAGATTACTGGTGCCACTGACCCACAGAACTCCCAATCATTTTTAGGGATCGTCATAAATATACTAGGTTGTATGGTGATGCTGTCAAGCGGGCTAACAAGTGTATGGCACTATACAACGGAGAATAAATTAACTCTCACTGGCGGTGAGGGTGCTGGGATCGGTGTCTTGTCTGGACTCGTGTATGCAGTGGGGGCACTTGCTCTTTCCTACTTGCTGGTTGCAGTAGGGATTCTACCATCACCTGATGAAGCTTTGCAGCGAGTCCGAGACACTGGTGCCTTTGATGAAGCTGGGGGAGAGCAGGCAGAATCCATTACTCAAATGATGCTCACTTGGGGAATTCCTGTGTTTGTTACTATTGGTGGTGCAATCTTAGGATTAATTGGTGGATTGATTGGTGCAGCGCTGTTTAAGCGGGGATCTGATGACGATGAATGACTCAGGCCTACCTCTACTGGTAGAATTTGATCCATAGCATATGAATCATGCTAATATCGAGATCTGGGCTTTGAGAATCTACGAGATCCTTTGGGTTTACCAAGAATTTCGCTGAGAATGATTGCGGTCTGAGCATCATCGGGATTCTTGAACTGGTCAGCAAGCATTGAGGGAGTTTTTCTCAGAGCAGATGGGTTGTGTGATTTCTCGACGACGGCTGGTTCTGAGTCAGATTGTGGTGGGGTAGAGGGGCGCTGTGAAATTTCAGAATACTGAGGGTCATCTGCTTCAAGGCTTTGGTATATCTGTTGATCAGGTATATAGGATTCAGGAACTGGAGTAATGTCGGGTTGCTGTTCTGGATATCCTTGCAAATCAGCCAAAGCATCCTCTAAAGACCATGGCTCTTGACTAGGAGATGGTTGTTGTCTTTTCTTGGCCACTCGACCAATGATTGTAAAAATCAAATACAAGATGCCCAAAATAATGTAAAGAAGTGTTTCGTTCATGAGTCACTTAGGTGCTAAAAGTTCTAAGATACGCCGATTTGCACGAGGAAAAGCATAATTGTTCAACTCAGACGGATTGACCCAAGCTGTTTTCAATCCATCACCAGAAATAGGCATTCCATCTAAGATCGTGCATTCGTATGCGCGAAGGGTAATTTTGAAATGAGAGTAGGCATGGTTAACTTGACCAATCAGATGACCAATCACAACCTTAACCCCTAGTTCTTCAAAAAGTTCACGTTTACATGTTTCTGGACCAGACTCACCCAGAATTGCCTTTCCGCCAGGCAATTCCCACAACCCCCCTAATAGCCCATGAGTAGCGCGCTGCTGGATAAAAATTTGATTTACATCGTTTCGTAGCACACCAACGGCCACGTCGTAATGAGGGATAGCTCGTTTCTTCTTCGGTGCAGGGAATGCTTCAGGTGTCCCAATCAAAAAAGCTTTGCAATAAATTTTGACTGGACATATCCTGCATTGAGGCCGCTTGGGTTTACAAACTTGTGCCCCCAGTTCCATCATAGCTTGATTATAATCTCCTGGTCGATGATCGCATAACAATGAATCAGCATAATCTTGAATCTCTTTGGCTGAGTTTCCCCGATGGGCAAACAGGCGAGAAACCACTCGCCGAACATTTCCATCAACAGCGGCCACAGCCTCTCCAAACACAATTGAGGCGATCGCCCGACTACTGTATGGCCCTAACCCTGGTAAGGCATGGAGTTCCTGTGCAGTGCCAGGATACTCAACAGATTCGACTACTTTTTTTGCTGAGACATGTAGATTTCGCGCACGGGCATAATACCCCATTCCTTCCCACAACCGAAGTACATCATCTAGATCTGCGGATGCAAGCGCATCAAGTGTTGGGAATGCCTCTAAAAAATTTTGATAATATCTTTGAACATAATCAACCTGTGTTTGCTGAAGCATGACCTCGGAAAGCCATATCTCATATAGACCAGATTTCCCACGCCATGGAAGATCACGCTGGTTGACATCGTACCACTTCAGAAGAAGATTCGCGAACCCGCTATTTTTGGAAATGATTGTTGTGTTTTGAGTTTGATGCACTATCCCCTTGACTTATGCTACGATACCGCACTTTAAGTCGTTCATTCATAAAACATGTAAATGTCACATTGATCACTATCGGTGCGTGTATGATTGGTGTAAATGCTCATGCTCAGTGGCGGATAATTACCGATGGGAATAATAGCCCATGGATCGTCATAAATCCCTCTGACACGACTATAACGATGGATCAGCAAGTGATCCGAATGTTACATCAGCAAGGTTATTTGTACGCAGTGATTGATTCAATTGACATGGATTCTCAGAAATATTTTGTCTCGCAGGGGCATCGTGCAGAGATAGAGTCTATACGTTTTACAGGTTCGCAGACAGTAGATCTTTCCATGATGCCAGATTTCTTGAAGAAGGGAGATCCAATTACTTCTCATTCGCTTGAGCAAGCGGCTGATGCAATTCTTGATCGTTACTCAGAATTGGGCTATGTGTTGGCAGAAGTTGCTATTGAAGCAATTATTCCTATTGATAGTCTGCGCCATGAAGTCCTGATTCGAATTCAAGAAGGTATGCCTGCACGTGTTGCACAGGTGCTACTACGAGGAGCCAAGCGAACGAGATCAGCCTTTGTGTATCATACGTCAGGATTGGTAGCAGGACAGACACTGGAAAACTTTAATTCCGAAGATATTCAGCGTAGACTTCAAACCTCTGGGGTATTCAATTATGTCGGACTTCCAGAATTATACAGACACACTGATAGTAGTGTGGTTATCCATGTGCCAGTGACAGAAAGCGCACCAGGAGAGTTTGATTTAGCACTAGGCTATGAGCGGGGAGAAAAAGGCCAGGGGGCATTGGTTGGGAGCGGGCGATTGGCGCTTCGAAATCTATTTGGAGGCGCTCGGACACTTGAATTATCTCTTAACAGAGCATCAGACCAGTTGGGATTTGTCAGGGTACAAGCCGAAAGTCCCTTAATATTTGGGCTGCCACTGAGTCTATCCATTTCATTTGAAGGTCTACAACAGGATTCAACTTATGGAAAGCGTGAGTATGGAGCACAATCAGGTTATTGGATGGATTCTTCTATGCAGATCTTTTTCAGTGCCTCACGCGAGGTCACGCGTCCAAGTTTTGCAGGAACCCAATTAATTGATGGCATTCAAAGAGTCGCGATCTCTAATGCTTTGTTCTTCGGAGGAGGGATTAAAATTCGGAATGTAGATCACGCACTGAGCCCTACCCGTGGGTACTGGGTGAGCATGCATGGAGAAAGTGGATATAAGAATGCTGATCGTCTAATTGAAGCCACTGATTCTGTAAGACAACAAGGCCGATATCGTCAGGGGCGATTAACGATGCAAGGACGGGTCTATCTTCCAGTTTCTAAACGGAGTATAGCAGTGACTGGGGGCGAGATGATGTTATTGCGAAGCAGGGAGGTCGATGAGAGTGACCTCTTTCGGATCGGGGGAACGCAAAGTCTTCGGGGCTATGATGAGCAACGATTTCGCGCTTCATTTGCTAGTCGTCTGCTTATTGAGTACCGATATTTAGTTGATCGTTTGACTTATGGTTTTGGATTCGCAGACTTTGGATATCTCCATAATCGTGCTGAATCAGGGTTTCTCAGTGGATGGTATCCTGGATTTGGACTGGGTTTTCAAGTGCAGACGGTAGCGGGGCTGATTAACGTTACACTCGCCTCAACTAGCGAGGATATCTCTGCAATTCGCGCACACATTGGATTATCACTTGGAATATAGTCATGGACAGGTTCTTTTATGCTCCTCCAGAGTGCTTTTCAGATACAGGTCATGTAGCCCTCCCACCAGATGAAGCAAAACATGCTGTTAAGGTATTGAGGCTTAAAGAGGGCGATGAAATAATGGTTGTAGATGGCCAAGGTATAGCAGCACGAGTACAGATTGAGTATGCGGACCGCAATGCACTCCGAGGGCGGGTACTTTCCACACACCCAAACTTTGGAGAACCATCCTTCAAACTCACCGTCGTGCTATCGCTGTTGAATCACGAGCGGCGCTATAATATGTTTCTTGAAAAGGCCGTTGAACTCGGGGTTACATCAATCATTCCTATGATCAGTGGGCGGACTCAATTTAGAGGCGATTGGAGGGAAGACCGTGCAATTTGTGTGATGACTGCGGCTATGAAACAGTGTAAGAGGAGTAAGCTTCCCAATCTCCATCGGCCTAAATCATTTGAAGAGTCTGTTATAAAAGGATCCATCATAGCGGACCATAGAGCAGACATGTCAATCAGCGAAGCCATTAACCCATATGACAATTCTCTGAGAATCTTAGTTGGCCCAGAGGGAGGTTTTACGGATGATGAACGCAAGTTTGCGATAAACAGTGGGGCGGTCATGGGGCATCTTGGGACACATCAATTACGCTCAGAAACAGCTGCAATCTGCTGCGCGGCCGCTACGATGTTCTCTCGTGTATGATACAAGATGAGATCAAACGGAACTAGACTGAATTGACCAAAGTGTGTAACCAATAGATTTTTACATGAGCCCCCAAACATGAAGATTAATCAACAAACAATAGAGTTTATGAATCAGGGCAAATATCGGAACCTTAAGTTTGGTATTGCGTTAAAGCAATGGGGTTGTCCGAAAATTAGTTGATGTTCAATATTCTGGGAACCATCTACTGGTATCCTAATCCATTCCATATTATCAACATTAACTCATGCTATTACCTGAAGATTTTGGACAGTTACAGCAGACCTTGGAAGAAGCTGGGGTCTCTGGGCAACAGTTACGCGTGTCTCTGTTACGCCACTGTAGTGACTTGATCCAGCACCTCACGCACGATCTTGGCATGCCCAGTGCTCTTGACACTACGTCTGATTCTGCTCAAGAACCCATTCATGCAGATCCAGAAGAAGAGACATCGACAGCGCCTTTGTCGTCGCCCAGTTTCCCCGAATATGGGGATGAGGCCGATCTCCATCAGATTCGCATGGAGGCGCTGGAAGTCTTTGATCACCGCCGTCTTGACGAAGAGACCTATGCCGTGTTGTGGATGGATGTGCTACGCGTCTGGGGTGCACCCTTCTTGCTGTGTATGGGCTCTACTTTGGAAGGCGATCGGCGTATGTTAGGATTTGAGCAGGCCTCCGCACAGAATATCGCCCGTGTGACGCATTTGTTTGCGTCGCTTCTCCATCGTGGACTGTCGCTTGACGATGGACTGCTTTGTATCACCCCCGTCACCGTCACGCTGGATCAGGTGTTAATGGACCTGGGTGGTGAGCGCATTCGCCTGCAGCATTGCCATCTGCACAAGCGTGAACGGATCGTAAGTGTTCTCACCGAGGAGCAACAAACCCAGATGCGGGGGCAGATCAACCGTGCCTTCTCCATTCCTGATGCCAAACAGGCACGGGAGGCGCTCTTGCGGATTCATGACCGCCTCCTGCGATGGAATCGTTCGGCTGCCCAGCGTCTGTTCAAGGATCTGGATCTATGTCTGACCTTGCATCAAACCGGACGGTATGAGCACTTGAGTCGCAGTCTGCGCACAACCTCTTGCGTTACCCATACCGTGCAGTATGTGAATCAGCGACTGCGAGGCATCCGTCACTGGCTGTCTCCCCAGTCGCGTCGTGCACAACTCGCACTGTTGCTGCTGGAACGCGAATCAAAGATGCATCGACTCGCTCATGCTTCGTATCTTTCTTCCATGCAAACGTCTCTGTTTCCTTCCACATGATGGATCTCTCCAGACGTTGCCAGCAAGAACGACAAAAACCCATAGGTTCTGTCGTTTCTGTTTCTCTTTTTACTCTTTAATCTACCCAATTTAATGAAAACAACCTATCGACAAGGTCTCCCCGAACGAGACAATGGCTTTATGGAGCTCTTTGAAGAAGAGCTTCAAGATGATGTCAGCGCAGGGAAGTTAGTGGATGATTATGTCACAATGGCGCAGGAGATCCTTGCCCTGCTGTTAATTGACAATGAAGTGGAGCATTTATGTGGAGCGTACGCGAAGCATGACGATGTCCATGAGGGGCGCTATCAACGGTGGGGATCCAATCCAGGCTCCATCAAGATTCAAGGGGAGCGACTGCCGATCCGAGTCCCCCGTGTCCGCGATAGGGTGACCAAGAAAGAGGTTCCTCTCCAACGCTATCAGAAGTTGCGTAAACTGCCACCGAAGCAACAAGAGCATTTGACCAATCAGGTCTTCTATGGACTCACGCAGCGTAATTATCGCAAAGTGGTCCGTGCCTTCATCAATGGCATTGCTCCCTTCAAATCCTCGGTCAGTGAGGCATTCATTGAGCAAAGTACGCGAGAGTTGGAAGCGTTTGAACGGCGCCAGATCGGATCCGAAACGTATGTGGTCCTCATGATTGACGGCAAATATATGCGTGAACGCCAAATCTTGCACTGTGTGGGTATTACCGAAGAGGGACAGAAGCGCGTTCTGGGATTCGTAGAGGCGACGACGGAGAATGCTGAGGCCGTTGAGGGGTTATTGTTGAATCTGATTGAACGCGGCTTGCGTTATGAGAAGGGACTGCTGGTCTGCATTGATGGAGCCAAAGGACTTCGTAAAGCGGTCGAGGATGTCTTTGGGGAGTATGCTCAGGTGCAACGTTGCACCTGGCACAAACGGGAGAATGTGCTCGGGAAAGTGAGGCAAGCGTCAAAACAACGTATCAAATCGAAACTCAATGATGCGTATAAGACCACAGAGTATGACGAAGCCAAGCAGAAGTTGGACACCCTCTGTGATACGCTGGACAAAGAAGGAGAAGGCATGGCCGCCAAGAGCTTGCGGGAAGGCTTAGAAGAAACCCTGACACTCCAAAAACTCGGAGTGGTGGACGAATTGGGAAGGAGTTTCCAGACGACCAATATCATTGAGAGCATCAATAGCGAGCTTGAAGCGAACCTCAAGCGGATCAAACGCTGGGTGAACTCAAGTCAGTATCACCGATGGATTGCCATGTCCATCATCAAGAGCGAGCAGAACTTCAACCCCATTGCTGGATCCAGTCATCTGCCAACGCTGCAGAAAGCACTTCTGGAGCGGGTGCCATCCATGGAGAAAGCACCCAACCCGAGGCAAAATGAACACAAGATACCCCCTATGGATTCAACAGAATCTGTACATAAAGAGGAAATGAAGTCTATCTCTAATCGGATAAGAATTCCGAACATCAACTAATTTTCGGACAACCCCAAAGCAATTCCTCTCGTATGTTTAGTGGATATATGGGAAACCCGCAACGGTTAGCATGTTTGACTCCTCACCCTACATGCTCTTAGGTTCAATTCCTTTGGCGGGTTCTGATTTTAGAAATATGAGTGAAATGACTCCGCAAATTTCAACATGAACAATCATTTCTTGTGGCAACTTCCTGAGATATGTCATTGATTGATGATGGATCCACACTGTTGATCACAAATGATGCCTCTTCATATCAAGACTTGCTCATATCTATACAAAATATGATTTGCTACCCGCATGAGACGTTGAGAAACCCAGAATTGCTCGTGACGGTGAAGTGATACATTGATAGATGACGTATTGGGAGTTGACATCTTCTCCAAGTGGTAACAATCGTCTACGTCACACAAAATCAGACCGCCATATATGAGTGGCAGTTAATGAAAGTTGACGCTGTCGGTGCTCTAAAAGCGCCAAGTTCCACTCTTCTGGAGCGAATTTGGGAATGTCTCTAGTCATTACATAAGTACTTTCACGATAGGATGTAGTTTTTTTATCATAGGTTGAATTTCCTATTTCTCTGTTTAGAGTTGATTCAAGAAGTGTTAGATTTCCCAGACGGTACATGGAGGCGCTTTGATATTTTTGTGGAAATGTTTCGTCCCATTGTTGACATGGGTGTTCTGGAAGAATATGCTCTATTGTCCCATGGTCTGTTTCAAAATCACACGGGCGCCCGCTGATCTGTTGTTCTAACTGTGCTAAAATGTATTTGACGATTTTTTTATTTTGGCCGCGGGGGTTGAGCGCAAAGGTTGAAAATTTCTGACGCATGATTTCATCATCTACATAGACGGGCTTGAGCAACGTGAAGACATCAGATGGTGATGTCGCAGATTGATTGATGACCTCTTTGGCGACATTTGGATACACTCGATCAAGTGCGTTGGGGTTCAGTTTGCAGATGATGCTATAACGAAATGTCATCACGCTTAGCACTTTAAGAGTTCTCACAAAATCATCTTTTGAAAAAAATTCCCATGCCGCGAAGATAAGAGGCATCATCTGATATACCTGAAAGAGGCTAAGTTCTCGAACGTATGGTTTTGCTTCTGGAAATTCATTCCAGTGATCATGGTTTGGATCAGAAATTGCCGCAAACAGCTCAGATCTTTGGTCAAGTTCGCGCATCAATGTAAATACATCTCCACTAGAATGTGTCTGGTTCTGAACAACCTTAAACACACGATGGCTTGGAACCTGTGTGTGTTGGCACAACAGATGATAACGTAGAAATTCGGGGAATCGATCAAATTCAGTGGACATCAGCAAGGACTCCCATTGGAGATGAAGCAGTTCTATATCAGCGGGGACTCTAACGAGTGAGAATAGATAATTTTTGAGAAGATCCGTCACGGTAAGTTGCAGTCCTCGGGCATTGATAGTCTCAAAAAACGTATAGGCATCAAGTTCATCTTCTACGGTAATACAGATAAAATACAACCTACGGGCAACAGTCACAGATAGGAGGCTGGCCACCGCTTGACCAGTGCTTGAATCGTCTTCAAGTTCATGAAGCTTTGATGCAAAGTATTGAAAGCATTTCCAGAGCAACTGATTGGATTTGGGAAATTTTCTCACATTGGGCGGAGTCGTGAGTTGAACGAGATAGTTGAGGTAGAAGAAGTTGTCGGTATTATTGAGTCTAAGCCGAGTGCTTTCCATCAATGACGCAGGATCTTTTTCTCCTATGAATCGATGCTGGAGATGTCTGGCGCGCTCTTTGTTGGATTCGGGCTCAATCCCTTGATCAGCAAGACGATTCAATGTGCTGATCACGGCAAGACCAAAAATATTTAATGTGGATAAGCGTTGTTGACCATCAATAACAACGAAGTTTCTCTCTTTTTTTTCTTGAATAAATAAAGTCCCCATAAAGTGACGCTCCAGGGGTTTTGACATCATTGCGATAATATCATTCCATAGATCTTCCCAGTTCTCTTCTGACCAAGAATAATCTCGCTGATAGGGGGGTATTTTGAATGTTTTCCCATTACCTATCAAGTCCATATAGTTGATGGTGTTGATGTTCAATCCATTGGATAATGCCATTTTCAATGCTGGTACTATAGTGGTAGTGTTACATCAAAATCTCATTGATTGTTTAAGACAATTTACTTTTTTTATCACAAAACAAATGATAGACAGGCATCTCCATCCAATAATATTGAAGGACCAATTCGGGACCAAGAAAATTAAAGCGATGGTCTGTTCTCAAAAGGTGCATTAGGTAAATGAGTGGGCGCATGGGGCTTATTTCAATGTTGATCAAATTGATTGACTAATCTTGGAGGCAACAACGCTTGTTGAGTTCATCACCATCTCATGCGATCAGCAGAGGACTTCCATTTGATATCGCAATTGTGACGGGCATTGTTAAGAAATTACTTCAGATCAAAGATGAACAAGATATGGATTTATATCTGCTTTCTTTAATTTCACCGATCCGTTCAAAATTCCAGTCTATCTGAGAATGCCTATCAAATAATACGAAGGCCTCCATAAAATTAAATGGTAGAGAGATCACAATTGTCAATGGTTTGCAGTTTAATCAATGCACTTGAAAGGCGGACTCGCTGGGTATATAAAATCCATCCTAAACCGATAAATCCTATGACGGCAGGATAAAATACGATCCTCATCATCGGGTCCGTGATTTCACTAAATGCAGGATTTCCCTCAGCACCAGGGTGAAGGCTTTCTAATTGACGTGGCAGTACATACAGTAAAAAAGGGACTGTGACAAAGGCAAATAGATTGTATACCGCTGAAATACGCGCCCGATTTTGTGGATTATCTATCGCACCTCTGAGGGCAAAGTAAGCACCATAAATTAATACTTGAATTGCGGCCATTGATTGCTTGGGATCAAAATTCCACCAGATATTGGTGCCCTCATACCATGTGAAGCGCGCCCACATACTCCCAGTTGCCAGTCCGAGAAGCCCAAATAAAATTGCAACTTTCGCGGCAGCACTTGACCGGGTATCACTATCAATACTTTTAGTTCTAAGACATTGTAATGCATGGACTGCTGAGAGGCCCGTCAATGCCATCATGCTAAACCACATTGGGACATGGAAATAAAGATTTCTGGCCGTGTGTTCTAGCATTGCTACATTGGGAATGTTCAACAAAAACCCCCCAAAAGAGAATGCACCGATCAGTACAAGCGTCATCCAAAGGATGATCGTGATACGAATTAATTTATAATAACGAGGCATAAATATGGATTTGATCTACTCTTCCCAAACATAATCAAACAGTAGGACGGATGTTGCAATGACAACTCCAGAGAAACTCCCCATGGTAATCAAGGGTTCTGCGGCAATACCCCAACTTCGTTGGATTGAGGAGTGACCTGTCAAACTAATCTGAGTTACTTCTACTGCTGATAGTAGCAAAGGAATCAAAAGAGGAAAAAGCAAGACTGGCAAAAGAGGACCGCCACGCGCCGTTTTTGAAATAATTGCAGCCAAAAGCGTCGTTGATCCTGCCAAACCCAAGGTTCCTAGAATTATTCCGAGAATGAAGAGGCTAGGAATTGAAACCTCAATGCCCAAGAGAATGAGATACACGATTACAGAAACACAATTAGCACATAGAATTGTTAGAAAGCTAAAAACTAATTTACCAACATAAATCATCATCCCTTGGGTATGAAGCCTCAGAAAAATTCCAGTCCCTCGTTCTTGTTCGGATAGAAATGTGCGTCCAAGTCCGAGGGCGGCAGTAAACAGGATGACGATCCACAGAAGCCCAGACTCAATTTGAGAGGAAAGATCAGTCTGGCCAGTAGCAAATAGTACCAGAAACATAGTGCTTAACACAAAGATAAGCAGTGTGCCCAATACAGACTTGTTTCGTAGTTCTAAACGAAGATCTTTCCAGAATACAGCTGCAGATCCAGTTATCCATTGAGGTGATTTATCGGCGGCCTTCATTATGATTGATTTGCAGCAAGCTCCTCGGCTGTCACGAGACCCTCTGGCCGAGGCAGAAATACGGGATTCCCCTCGGTTGGTGAAGTGAATTCGCCAACAAACTCAATTTCAGTTTCAAGATGATAGCCAGTTTGTTTTAAAACCTGATCTTGAACATATTTTATTAAAGCCTCAAGGTCAGCAGCCGTTCCATGGCCCAGATTCACAATAATATTGGCATGTCGGTGTGTGACAAGCATTCCGCCATAGCTAGCGCCTTTGAGTCCACACTCATCAATCAGGCGGCCAGCCCCAATACCCTTGATCTTTTTGAAGATAGATCCGACACTCGGTTCAGTTTTTAGATCTGGATGTCGTAATGCACGCCAGTCTAGATTCTCTCGCATCACTTTATGGATTGAGGCTTTGCTTTTGGGTTCAAGTCTGAAGCATACATTCAAGACAATATCATCGCGATGATGCAAAATTGACTGATCATAGCCAAACTCAAAATAATCAGCTCCGACTCTGCGGAGTTCATTTTCTTGTGTGAAAAGATCTACATGCTCAATCACCTCCTCTATGAATATCGTGCGTTCTCTTTCTGGTGCGGGGGAGAGAAAATGTAGGTTCTGCCAGAGTGCACCTCCGACGGTTGAGGGAATACCTACATAGTGTTCCAGACCAGATAAACCATGAATGGCCGTAAGTTCAATCAGATCAGGATATACGATTGCACCGCTTTCAGCAGTAGCTTGATTCTGATCTATGGAGATGTGCTTAGACATATTGTGAATAATGACTCCCCGAAATCCAGAATCTCCAATCACGATATTGGCACCGCATCCAAGAACAAAGTAGGGAAGTTCTAACTCTCGAACGGTTTTCACGGCTCTTAATAGAGCATCAGCAGTATGCACTTGTACATAAAAATCAGCAGGTCCGCCCACTTTCATGGTGGTATATTGAGATAGCTGAGTCTTTTCATGCACAATCGCCCCTGTGCCAATTAACTTTTTAAGTAACTGCTTCATGTCAAAACCGTAACATAATAACTGCAACCACTATGGAAGCAAACTGTTGAACGATGCTGTAACTATTTACCATTTATCTCTACTTTCAAAATGAATCGCAATTCTAATTCTCCAGATTTTACTCGTTTATTGACCAGAGGGGCAATAATCTTAGGTCTTGTGCTTTTTTTCGGTGTCTTGGCTGGGGGTTGTATGACTTCAACCTTGGTTTCAGGGCAGGCCGGCGTTAGGTACTCTCCCTTTGGAGGGACTGACCTTGAAGACGTTTACGGCGAAGGGTTACATATCCATTTTCCATGGGTGAGTGTCATCAAGTATGATGTCCGAGTTCAAGAAAGGCTTGAAAACATGGAAGCACTCTCTTCAAATGGTTTATCCATCGGAACTGATATTTCTGTTAGATGGCGTCCTAGCTCAGAAACATTGCCCCTTCTCCATGTAAATTATGGGGTTGATTATTTCCGTAAACTTATCGGCCCCGAGCTTCGTAGTGTTGTGAGGGAGGTCATAGGTCAATTTACTCCAGAAGAACTATATTCCACGCGCCGTACGGAGTTACAGGACCAAATTTTTTCTCTTGTAAAGCAGAGTGTTCAGGGGGAGAATGTCGTCATTGAGGCAATTCTGATCCGAGATGTACGTCTACCTGACCAAATCAGAGTCGCAATTGAGAACAAGCTTAAGGAAGAGCAAGAGGCCGAACGTTATGAATTTACCATTGAAAAGGAGCGTCTGGAAGCTGAGCGTAAGCGTATAGAAGCTGAAGGGCAAGCTGCGTACCAACAGATCATTACTGCAAGCTTATCATCACAGTTTTTGCGGTTTAAGGGTATTGAGGCGACTGAGCAACTGGCTAATTCTCCAAACAGCAAGACGGTGATCGTCGGCGGAGGCGATGATGGTCTACCACTCATTCTCGGTGGTCAGTAAATTATTCTACCTCAATGATTGAATTTTCGGATTTATAGCGTCAAGATCCTCTGCGAGTCGCCTGCAGATTGTCTCTCCTGAATAAGTCAACTCTATTTTCGGGTCTTCTACTGTTAAAGTGGAAGGCCCGAAAAATTATGACTGCAGTGAGGTCCCAGTCCGTCAATCAGAATTCCATGTTGAAGATTTTCTTCTAAATGAGGAACACAAAGCGTTTTCTGTCAGGAAATATCCTTGAAAGTCAGCAATGCAAACGATTTCTTGACCTCAGATTTTAGGCACCTTCCAGTATGCCACTCGCAATAACTCTGCGCGTGCATGTGGAGGGTTTGAGTCGGCAATAAAGGCAATTTATGGCCCATCCGAAGCATATTTCGCCCAGAATCTTTCACTGTTGACTAGATGTGGCATCTTGATTGGACATGACATCAAGTATCCTACCTGCCCGAGTATACGCACAGAATCAATATTATAAAATGACGAAAATACAACTTCAACATTTACCGCAGGACCTGTTGAATCGTGAATGATGAGTTGCCATAATAGAATATACATCAAGCGCAGCCGCTTCAAGAAACCCCAGATACCTCCGTAATAAGTACGTTGGCATAGGAGAATCAGGATATGTGGTCAATGCCTCGCATTAAATCTGTGGTGCTTGCTAAGGCGCATCGCTCGTACAGTGATGACTCCTGAATTCACAGACATCAACGCTTGAGTAGAGATCAAATCTGAGCAAGTGCAGTCCAGCGGTCAAAGGTTGTTGATTCTGCACTAAAGATGCCAAGCATATAGCCGTCAGATTGGAAATTGATTATCTCTGTTGACTATAAATCCACTTCTAAAAACCGATTAACAACTTTAATGGATTTCTGATCCCATAGATTTTACTGGGAGGCAGCACTACCAACGCGTCTGCCTCCCAGAACAATAGTCTCAGTGATTCAATTGGGTATGCCTGCTCAGGCGCATGGCAACTTCCCAGAGATCTGTCACATGCAAATCAACCCTCGCTCCACGGTGGCGCAACGCCATTAGAGCGAGCATAAGCAATGAGTTGTCCTAAATGCTCATGGGTGTGTCCAGTAATGATTCCCAGCGCACCATAATGATTCATGGTCATGCCGAAAACCTCTGCAGTTGAGGTCAAGTCAGCGTCAGCCATTGAGGCAAGGAGTTCACGAACATGATTCTGTGATGCCATTAAACGCGTCAAAGCACCTTCTTTCGTGTCCATATCCATCGCTTCATAATCTGACTCATGACCTAACATGGCCGCGATTCCAAAATTAGCATCCGACACATGATTTAGCACATCAGCGACAGAACGTATGCCTTCAGCGGGGCTCCATGCAAAATGATCTTCGGGAATGGCATCGCCAAGGTTATGGAGTTTCTCGGATGCACTGTTAAAATCCATCATCACCGCGTCAAGATATGCGCTGTTGCTATGGTCTTGAGCAGTAGCAGGAAGCGCAACGAAAAACGCAAACAAAAAGAATGTAATATTTCGTAACATAGGAGAAAAATTTAAGTTAATTGAATAGACACTAAAATAATACGAACTCTAACATTTTCTGGTTGATTAAGTTTCATATTGAAGAAAAGTCCATGATGGGTTCTTAAAAAATTAGAACATTGCTTTGTAAATCACACGATGCACACTGACAAGGGGCAATCATTTGATACCGCACCTAATCTAATATTGGATGCCAAGAAAATCTTTCATTCAGCTATTGATGCTGTAAGTCCATTCAAGTTAGTCCCATTAATACAACAATTAGATCTGCCAGAATCGTGTAAAGTCGTGGGGGCAGGCAAAGCATCCATGGCAATGGCAGCCACGCTGGATTGTAGTTTTCCAGAGTATTGTTTTGAGGGTCATGTGGTTGTGCCTCGGGGATATGTCAGCTCATTTCCAGAAGGGATGCGTTCATCTCAGAATATCAAAGTAACTGAGGGAGGGCATCCCACTCCAGATCAAGGGAGTCTACAATCTGCAATGAATGTCATCAAGATTGCAAATTCGCTCGGTGAGCAAGATACTCTGATCGTTCTTCTAAGTGGTGGTGCGTCGGCTTTATGGTGCCTACCTGTTGACGGGTTAACTCTTGAAGATAAACAAAGAGTCAATCAAGAGCTCTTAGAATCTGGCGCTAATATTCACCAAGTCAATACAGTTCGTAAGCATTTGTCACAGATTAAAGGCGGACAGTTAGCAAAAGTAGCATGGCCAGCTCAAACCATTACGCTTGCCATTTCGGATGTGATAGATAATGATGCATCGGTCATCGGAAGTGGACCTACTGTTGCTGATCCAACAACCTGGCGAGATGTGGCTGATATCATCAATAAATTTGACATTGATCTTCCCCCTGCTGTATTGGAGTATATCAGGGTTAAAGGTCAGCGTTTAGAAACTCCAAACCCAGGTTCCCCTATGCTCAAACGTACATCATTTCATCTTCTTGCTTCAAATAGTAATGCGATTGATGGAGCAAGGCAAATGGCCGCACTGTTAGGATATGATGTGATAGAGATTGAGCAGAATGTAAGTGGGGAGGCGCGCGATATAGGCGCTGTCAAGGCACATCAAACGCTGGAGCTTCGCCCTGGGCAATGTTTCATTTGGGGTGGTGAAACCACTGTGACCATTCAGGGAAAAGGTAAAGGCGGGCGCAATCAAGAGTTAGCACTCGCAGCTGCATGTGAATTAAAACATGCTCAGAATGATGTCGTACTACTATCAGGAGGGACAGATGGAATTGATGGCCCCACAGATGCCGCTGGAGGGTGGGTTACTCCACAAACGAGTAATATAGCCAAATCAAAAGGAATAGACCTCTATGAAGCGCTCGCAGACAATGATGCTTATCATAGTTTGAAAGCGATAAATCAACTGATCTATACTGGATCAACACATACCAATGTGATGGATATTGGAGTTGGACTGCGAGCGCATGAGTAATCAACTGTCTTCAGAACAGAGCCCATATCTATTACAGCACAAAGATAACCCAGTAGAGTGGTGGCCCTGGAGCGATCAGGCTTTTGAAGCTGCCCGCGAATCAGATCGCCCTATTTTTCTTTCCATTGGTTATGCCACATGTCACTGGTGTCATGTTATGGAAAGGGAATCGTTTGAAGATAAAGAGGTTGCAAGGTTACTTAATCAAACGTTTGTTAACATTAAAGTGGATCGCGAAGAGCGGCCAGATATTGATGCTATCTATATGGATGCATGTCAGATGGCTACTGGGCGTGGTGGATGGCCGCTGACGGTCATGATGACACCAGAAAAGCAACCATTCTTTATTTCGACTTACATCCCAAAAACGCATCGCTATGGACAAGATGGATTGCTGGAAATAATTCCAAGAATTAATGAGATTTGGCAACAACGGCGAGATTTATTACATGAGTCGGCGACTGACTTTACAGCAGCGCTTGTAAAATCAACTGACATAGATCTTTCAGGCCATGACATCTCTGAGAAAATGCTACATCGTGCATTTCATCATTGTGAGCAAGAATTTGATTCTACTCATGGTGGATTTGGTAGAGAACCAAAGTTTCCGATGCCTGAAAAATTAAGGTTCTTGCTACGCTATTGGAATCGAAGTAGAGCGCCCAAGGCCTTAGAAATGGTTGAACTCACACTGCAACACATGAGGAGAGGGGGGATCTATGATCAGATAGGCGGAGGCTTCCATCGCTACAGTACAGATGCAATCTGGAGAGTGCCTCACTTTGAAAAAATGTTATATGATCAGGCCCTGTTACTGCTGATTTATCTTGAAACTTATCAGGTCACAAAAAAAGATGAATATATCCAGACTGTTCAGCATACCATTGAGTATCTGCGTCGTGAACTTCGTACTCCTGAGGGTGCATATTGTACAGGAGAAGATGCTGATTCCGAAGGGATGGAGGGGAAGTATTATCTCTGGAGAATTGAAGAGCTGAAAAGCGTTCTCACTCAAGATGAAGCTAATGCAACGATACAATTATTCAATCTTGAAAAAAGGGGAAATTACTTAGACGAAGCAACACATAGAGAGACTGGTAGCAATATCCTCTATCGCTCGGCAGATGATACACTCACTTACAACGGTTTATTGCATCATGCATCGACTCGTCTACTGGAACATCGTAGTCAGAGAATCAGACCTCTTCTTGATGATAAGATCCTGGCCGATTGGAATGGGTTAATGATCATGGCTCTGTCCCGTTGCGGAATGGTTCTTGGGAATCAGTCGTTAATACAAGATGCCGAAATGTGTGCCCAATTCATTGAAACACACATGATGCCTCAGTCTGGTAAACTATTCCATCGTTGGCGAGACGCAAGCGCCGGAATATCTGGATTTCTTGATGACTATGCATTCATGATCGGAGGACTCCTATCGCTATACGAAGCAACCTACAAAGAGCGCTACCTTGAACTTGCAAAACAATTAACGGCAACTGTATTGTCCGAGTTCATCGATGAGAATGGGGATTTCTTCATGGTCCGAAAACAGGACGATGGGTTATTGCTGCGGCCAAAGCAATTGTTTGATAATGTCATTCCATCGGGGAATTCAGTCATGATGATGAACTTGCTTCGCTTGTCTAAAATAACGGGTGATTTAGACTATGAAGATGCTGGTCATCAGGCAATTAAGGCCTTTTCCAGGGGGTTATGGAATCAGCCTAGCAGCTTTTGTGCAGCGCTATCAGCGCTTGATTATGCCTTAGGGCCAAGTTACGAGATTGTCATTTCTGGGCCCAGAGATGGACCTGAGACAGATTCCACGCTTTCGGCTCTCAGACGGGCCTATCTTCCCAATGCTCTTATTTTATATCACCCTGAATTTTATGATGTTAATGAGTTTGCTATTCATATGTGCCAAGGAAAGACATGTCAGCCGCCATCCAAGAACCTAAACGAGATTCTATCTCAATTGATACCATCAACAGATTGTGAATCTTTTTGGAAATGACCGAGGTATATGTGTTAAGTGCAACTCGTTCGCCAATCGGGCGATTTGGAGGAAGTTTTTCGTTGCTAGGACCTGCCCACCTTGCAGCCCCAATTTTACGATCTGCTTTGGATCAGGCAGGAAGCCCCGATGCGTTACTTGATTTGATCATTATGGGTAATGTTTTGAGCGGGGGGCATGGGCAACTGATCGCGCGACAAGCGGCAAAGCATGCTCAAATTCCAGATACCGTAGATGCTGTCACCATTGATATGGTCTGCTCTTCTGGGATGATGAGTGTGATCATGGGGACATCGTTGATTCAATCTGGTGCTGCACATCTTATCTTAGCAGGTGGCACAGAGTCAATGTCTACCGCTGGATTTGCGCTTTCAAGTAAAGCTAGATGGGGATATAAATATCTTTCTGAGTCTAAAGAACCGCTGACTGATTTACTGCATCAGGATGGACTCAAAGATCCGATCAGCGGAGAATCCATGGGCGAGCAAGCCGAACGCCTTGCTCAAACTCTACGCATCAGCCGTACAGAACTTGATGAGGTCGCAACTCGGTCACATGTGCGCGCTGATGTCGCGTCAAAGCATGAGAGGTTTACCCAGGAAATCACCTCTATACTTGGAAAGGAACGCATTCTCAGTAGCGACGAAGGCATTCGACCTGACACGACAGTTGAAGGACTTTCCCACCTTCCTCCAGTCTTTGCCAAAAATGGCGTTCTCACTTCTGGTAATTCAAGCCAGATCAGCGATGGATCATCTGTAGTTTTGCTTGCGAGTAAGGATTTTGTTACAAGTCACGGATTGGATCCGATTGCCCGAATTTTGGGGCATGCGTGGTATGCGGGTGACTGGGACCATTACATTGAAGCACCTGTTGGGGCTTCTCATAAGGCTCTCAACCGTGTCAATTTATCTGCAACTGGTATTGATCTGTTTGAAAACAACGAGGCGTTTTCACTGAGTACAGTCTTGTTTTTAAGAGGGATGGGTATTGATTTAGAGCAGTTGAATGTTAACGGAGGCGCAATTGCACTTGGGCACCCAATTGGATGCTCTGGTACTAGAATTATTGTCACGCTCATTCATGCATTAGCAGAATATGAAAAATCAATCGGGCTTGCAACGCTCTGCCATGGAACTGGGGGAGCGACCGCTCTCATCGTTGAAAGGTTATGAAAGATTCCCTAATGCATCGCATTCTTGAATCACATCCCGAGAAAGATCATTTTTAAGATGGATGTTTTTTATTGATCAATTAATGGATAAATTCCTGACTAGACCATTCAGATTATTTACCAGACTCTACACTAAACCAATTCCCAATGGGCGACAGTGAGCAGCGGCATTTAGGTCGCTTCGGTGCTACCTCACTTGGTGTGGGTGCAATCGTTGGGGGCGGGATTCTTGCACTTGCTGGAGTTGCTTTCGCAACTGCCGGCCCAGCAGCTATTGTGGCATTTATTCTCAACGGTGGAATTGCATTTCTAACTGCGGTTAGTTTTGTGCGTCTTGCATCGCGTTATCCTGAGTCAGGAGGGACCTATGCTTATGCTAAGCGCGCCGTTTCAATAGAGGTTGCATTCATTGTGGGATGGGTGGTCTGGTTTGCATCAATCGTCGCTGGTGTCCTCTATGCACTAGGGTTTGCAGTCTTTACCGTTGAAGGCTTCATCCGTTTATTTCCAGCGGTCGTAGAATCTGCAAATTGGATCGGAGATGGCAGAGGAGTGCTCTTGTTGGCTCTGGTTGCGATTGGCTTTTACTCTTGGATCCTAATGGGGCGCTCTGCGGGTGGAGGCAATTCCGTGACCATTGGTAAGGTGGTCGTTTTTGGTTTACTCATTGCGGGTGGAGTCTGGGCATTTATAAGCGGGAATCCGTCTGAGGCAGTCGGACGTTTGCGACCATTCGCACCTGAGGGAGCGATGGGGATTTTGCAAGCAATGGGCTATACATTTATTGCGCTACAAGGATTTGATTTAATTGCTGCTGTGGGGGGCGAGGTGAAGAATCCTAAACGAACCCTGCCATTCGCAATGTATGCATCTTTAGCCATCACGCTCGTGATCTACTTGCCTCTTCTTATCGTCATTGTGACAGTAGGATCTCCACCTGAGGGGATTCTTATCGCCGCTCAGAGTAATCCTGAGGGGTTTGTTGCTGCGGCAGTGAACCAGTACTTAGGAACAACCGGGTATTGGCTGGTGATAGGTGCTGGAATTCTGTCAATGTTATCAGCCTTACATGCGAATTTATACGGTGCATCCAGAGTGGCATTTTCTATGGCCCGCGACCGAACATTGCCGCGTCAAATAGGGCGGATCCGTGAGGGAACTGGCTCTCCATCTACAGCAGTCATCATAACAGGGTTGATGATGATCGGAATTGTGCTTGCCGTTGATAACGTTGCGACGGCTGGCGCTGCTGCGAGTTTGATATTTCTAGTTTCGTTTGCCATGGTTCATGCTACTGCGATCCTCATTTTGAGGCGTGCTGGAGAAGTTCGGCTTCCATTAGTCCCCGTCTTGGGTGTCATTTTCTGTTTAGGATTAGCAATATTTCAGGCTGTAGTTGTCCCTGAGGCAGGCCGTGTCGCTGCCTTATGGTTGGGTGTAGGAGTGGTTTTATATCTTATGGCACTGGCACCCGGTGCACGAGTGGCCGATGCAAGTGCCGAAGCGAGTGATCCTGAGTTGGCACGCTCACGCGGGCGGGCCCCCTTGGTGTTGGCACCGATTGCAAATCCTGCGAGTGCGGCAAGCCTGTCTAATGTTGCTGCAACTGTATGCACTCCGAATGCGGGAAAAGTGATGCTTCTTTCAGTACTAGATCCAAACCAGTTCTCTGATGATGTCATCATTTTGGATGCTAAGGACATTTTGGCTGAGGCACTTGGCCGCAATCCTAGTGTAAGCCCAGAAACTTTGTTTACTATCGCCTCAGATAAATGGGGGGAAATTGCTCGTGTTGCCAATGAGCATAGGTGTGAAACCGTCCTTCTTGGCCTACCTCATATTGAAAAACCTGGGGTTGAATCTCGATTAGAAGGACTGATCTCGTCCATTGACGCGGATGTGGTGATTTTGAGGGCTCCGCCCCGATGGGATGTCTCTACTGCAAGGCAGATCCTCGTACCTGTTCGCGGTCAACCTATCCACAGCCCATTGCGGGCACGTTTTTTGGCTAGCTTATCCCGCACAACCCCGCCAGATTTAACATTTTTGCAAACATTGCCGATGTCTGCAAAAACAGATGTGCAAAGAAGACAACAACAGAAGCTCCAGCGTCTAGCCAGAGAAGAAGCCTCAGGTCCCTACAAGGTAGAAATTCATTTAGCAGATGATCCTTTTGATACGATTGTAGACCGAGTGTCAAAGAGTGATCTGATCGTCATGGGAATGGAAAGTAGGCTTAGGCACAAGCCCTCTATCGGCCCGTTTGCTCTGGAAGTAGCAAGAAAAACATCCGTGCCAATCATTCTTCTTGGTTGCCGCTACTTTGCTGGATCCCTCGCAGCTCGTGGGGTTGCTCAGGCCGTCTCCGCAATTCAGAAACCCATCATCTTAAAACGCCAAGATAACTGATGGGTCTTGTAATCATCATATAACCCTTTGACGATTCAATAAAGTTCCACAGTCGCGAATGACGATAACCTCCTGATATGACAGATACATCACTGTTTGATGTAGGCCATCATTAAAGAGTGTGATGCTGACTCAGTGTTACACAAGTAAGAGTCTGCACCGAACCCACAGACATCTTAATTAGTGTCCGTTCGAAAAACACCTTGATAGTGCTGAATCGCCTACTCTGTATGTATTTTGCGCTTTGAATTTATTCAATTATGAGATCAAAGATTTTGCGGCTTTATTGCGTTAATGTGCTGAAAACAATGGTTTTTAACAGTATCATCCCGATGTTGGGACAATCTTCAAAAATCTTCGCGTCAAAAAAACCTTATCTTTAAGATCGTAAACCCATATAGAATAGATGTTTCATGGTCCCTACGATATTTTTCGGACAGGCACTAATTAACAATAGTGTTTAAGTCATTTTTTTACTATAACATCTCCATCAGATGTCCGAGCTCGAATCAGAGTACCCCCGCCATTGAGATCTCCTTCAATTTTGGTATCACTAATTTTTCCACTAAATTGGGGTAGCTCATCCATGGTAACATATGATCCAGATATATCAAGTGTAACTGATAAGTCCTCAATCATGGTAAGAGTAATATCGCCATCAATAACAGATATCGCGACATCTTCGGGCTCTATAAGGCCTAAGAATACATCTCCATCAGACGTTGTGAGTGATACATGCCCTGAAACCTGATCAATCCTGATGTCACCATCAATCATCTGCATCTTAGAGCCAGACGATAGAAGTTCGCCGAGAATCACGTCACCATCCGATGTCCGAATGTTTGTTCTTCCGACAGCCAATTCAATGAAAACGTCTCCATCAATGGTTTGAAGTTCTATGGACTCGCCATCAAGGATTCCTAAATTTAAATCTCCGTCACTGGTTTTCAGTGAAATGGACGGACTCTTCAGCGACATTGCCTCAATATCACCATCAAGGGTTTGCATAGCAATACTCTCTCCAGAAACGGTTTCAATTGAGATATCTCCGTCACTGGTTCTTAGCGAAACAAATGGGCTCGTAAGTGACTGAGCCTCAATGTTTCCATCCAAGGTTTGAATTGTAATTCTGTCGCCAGAGACTGAACCAAGTACGATATCGCCATCACTGGTTCTAATTTTGGCACCTGCGATCAGCTCATTCACCTCAAAATTCCCGTCAAGAGTGCGCAGATTTACAGGAATATCTGGAGGCATAGTAATGATTACATTGATATCTGGGGAGTGGTGCCAGTCATAATAAACTTTGTGGGTTTGATCTGGGTTTGTTGCAACGACTAGGGTTGTCTTATCTAGCGATACTGAAAAATTTTGATTCTCAAAATAGCGCATGGCAATATCGCTGTTTTGATCGTCTAGCAAGACCTGAACAGAGATGGTACTTCCCGACTTTGTATTAACTGATACATCTGCGTCCATCACATTTACACTCAAGTCATCAACATCTTTGACCCAAAATTTTTCATCAATAGGAATGAGGGCATCTTGGGCATGAAGTGAAGACGTAAGAAAAATCAGAAAAAAGTTGATCATGAAAAAATTTGCAAACTTCCGCATTGTAATAGTAAAAGAGGTTGAGGATATTAATGTACGGGTGAATTTGATTTTAGGTTACACGCACTGCGTCTGTGTCTAATAAGGCACAAGAGTCCAATAAAGCGCGTTTCATCAGGTTTATGCTATGTGATATGGTCAACTTTAAAAGCATTTCTCAAATTAGATCTGAGTTCTTGGAGTTTTTTCGAGAAAAAGGACATACGATTGTTCCAAGTGCATCCCTGATCCCGGCCAGTGACCCAACCTTGTTATTTATCAATTCTGGCATGGCACAATTCAAGGATGTTTTTCTGGGTCTAGAGCGCAGGGACTATGTTCGCGTGGCCGATATCCAAAAATGTTTGCGGGTATCAGGAAAGCATAACGACTTAGAAGAAGTTGGACATGATACCTATCATCACACCTTCTTTGAAATGCTTGGAAACTGGAGTTTCGGAGATTATTTTAAGGAAGAGGCAATTGATTTGGCATGGGAGTTGTTGGTCAAGCGATGGAAGCTTCCAGAGGACAGATTATACGCTACAGTTCATGCAGGGGATAAAGCATTAAAGATTCCTGCGGATGAGGAAGCTGCAACTTTGTGGAAGCGATACTTGCCTGAAAGCCAAGTCCTCTATGGAAGCACCAAGGATAATTTTTGGATGATGGGAGAAACAGGCCCCTGCGGGCCTTGTTCTGAGATCCATATTGATCTGCGGCCAGATGAGTTACGCCATCAAATTCCTGGGAACCAATGTGTGAATCGTGACCTGTCTACGGTGATTGAGTTATGGAACCTAGTCTTTATTCAATATAACGCAGAATCAAATCAGTCCCTCCATCCCTTGGTAGACTGTCATGTTGATACAGGTATGGGGTTGGAGCGCCTTGCAGCGGTGATGCAAGGGAAAGTCAGCACCTATGATACAGATGCCTTTACTAAGTTGTTTGAAAAAGTTGCTGAATTAACTCCTCATTCGGGCATTCGCGGATATGAATTAATTGATCCAACATTTGATGAAGATAAAATCCGTATTGCTATGCGGGTGATTGTTGATCATATACGAGGGATTGTGGTTGCGATATCTGACGGAGCGATCCCCAGCAATGTGGGGCAGGGGTATGTCATCCGTAGAATCCTTCGACGTGCGGTTCGATATGGGTATACGACGTTAGGGATACAAGAACCATTCTTGCATTGTTTAGTCCCAACAGTGATTGAATCTCTAGGAGATATATTTCCAGAATTAAGAGAAAAGGAAAAAATCGTCACGGAAAATATCCGTGGAGAGGAGCGATCTTTTTTAACAACCCTTGGAAGAGGACTTGAATTGTTTGAACGGGTGTGCAGGTACATAGATGGGCTAACTTCTGATGATGCCGATGAGTTTGCCATCCAACTAAGTAAAGATGCTTCGGCACAGGATTTATTTCGAAAAGCCTATCCTGATCATCCAGAGCGCCTAAGATCCTTTACATCTGTGGCGTGCCTGAGTAGAATTCCTGGTGAGATTGCTTTTCTGTTACACGATACATACGGGTTTCCGATTGATTTAACCCAGCTCATGGCGCGTGAGCAGGGGCGCGAAGTGGACATGCACCGTTTTGATGCGTCAATGGCAAAGCAAAAGGCGCGTGCGCGTCAAGCGAAATCCGTGGATACCACTATGAAGTTTAGTGGGGGCAGGTTAGATGGAGTCATTCAGGGCAAACCGCAAGCCAGACACGACTCTTCATTTGTTGGCTATGAAACCACAGTTGTAGAAAGGACGAGTGTAATCAATTACGATATCAATAAAAAAGCCATCATCTTAGGCCGTACCCCATTCTATGCAGAAAAAGGCGGACAGTTAGGCGACACGGGAATATTAAATTTTGATGGTGAAGTCATACGAGTCACAGATACTCAGATCATTGATCATCAGATTGTTCATTTCGTTGAACAGTTGCCTGCTGAGGATGTCCTAAAAAATGTTGAGGTAACTGCTACTGTAGATGCCCAACGCCGGCAGAGTATTTCTAAGCATCATACGGCTACCCATCTCATGCACGCTGCCCTCCGAGAGGTTTTGGGGTCTGGGGCAGAGCAGAAAGGGTCACTAGTGGCCGAGGATTATTTACGATTTGACTTCAATCACTATGAGCGTGTCAGTGCTCATGATCTGCGGCGAGTTCAAGACAGAGTCAACGAGCAAATACAGAACGACATTAAAGGTGAAATAGAGGAGAGTGTCCCTTTTCAAGAAGCCTTGGCAAAAGGTGCAACTGCACTCTTTGGAGAGAAGTACGGTGATGAGGTTCGGGTAGTGACCTTTGATTCTGATTTTTCGGTAGAGTTATGTGGGGGAACTCATGTAAAAGAGACAGGAGAAATTGGGTTATTTCTCATCCAATCCGAAGGTTCAGTTGCCTCGGGAATTCGGCGGATTCAAGCCGTTGCAGGACTCAACGCTGTAAATTTAGTGGCCGATGACCTCGCCTCTCTACATGAAGCGAGAAAACTCTTCAAGGGATCCAAGCGTCTCTTCAAAGAGTCAGTATCAGAACTTATTGAGGAGAATCGCTCCTTACAAAAGCAGATTGACAAACTTCGCCATCATCAACTTACTGCACAACTTGACGGATTCCTCAAAAAGCCAGTTGAGGTGCATGATGTTCATTTAATTGTGGGGCAGATTGATGACGTAGATATGGACATGTTACGATCTCAAGGTCAGGAGCTGCGAAAACGATTGAATGCATCCAGTGTCGGGATCTTAGGCACATGCGATCCAAGCGGTCATAAGGCCTACTTAGTTGCAGTCGTTACTGATGATTTATTACCTTTAGGCGTTAATGCTGGAAAGATTGCAGGTCATTTTGCCCGTCAGATTGGGGGCGGTGGAGGAGGTCGGGCAGATCTTGCCACTGCTGGTGGCCGTGAACCTGAAATGTTGAGCCATGTGTTAATGAATGCACCAGAATTGCTTCGTAGCGTATTACCCCCATCTGTATGACGAATTGATCTAATCTTCAACTTTGCTGATTCAAACTGGAGGGGTGCCGGAGTGGTTGAACGGGGTGGTCTCGAAAACCATTGTAGGTACTGCCTACCGGGGGTTCGAATCCCTCCCCCTCCGCATGAAGGACCATTCATTTCTCAAGCAATGAATGGTCCTGAACCTTGGATCGCATACGAATCATAAATTGCTATGAGACTTTGCCAATGCAATATTTCAAATGGATTAATTCTTACATCTTGCTCTAATGGGGTTCAAATCCTTATCAATCTCCGCTTTTATTCTGGCCATTGTCTATTTGCCTGCTCAGGGGCAGAGCGAGTATTACCAACCTGTTGTTAGGCCGATTGGTGTTGATTATAGAGTTCATAGAACCCCCCATTTTGAGATTATTTTTCAGGGCGGAAGTGAACTTGAGGCTTGGCAAGCTGCCTTAACACTTGAAGGCGCACTCGCTGATGCGCAGAATCTTTTTGATGTTAGCAATCCAATGTGGATGCCTGTCATTCTGAATAATTTCAATGATCGGGCCAACGGGTATGTTCATACTCATCCATTCCGTCAAGAAATTGAGATTCCACATCTAAAGGGGAATATTATTGGAACAGGTTTTCATTCGTGGATTGAGGCTGTGGCAACCCACGAATTGATTCATGCAGTTCAGGCTAATGCTTCAGGGTCTGCAGGGCTTGGAAGCCTGACACGCTGGATTGCCCCTGACTTGGCCAGAACCTACAATCTGTCTCTTCCTTCAGGGCTCAATGAAGGGGTTGCGATTCATTTTGAAAGTAGATCCGAGTCATCGGGGAGGCTCAATGATTCACGTTTTACGATGTTATATAAGGCTGCCGCTGCATCCAAACGTCCATGGAGTTTATCTCAGCTTATGGAGCGGCCGCGCTACGGATTTCATTTGAATCGATATTATATTGGAGGTGCAATGTTCTATTCTTGGCAGCATGCTCGGGATGAAGGGCAATTTTTGAATCAAATGCGTGCCTCAAAATACCGATTTCCGTTGAGGTCAACAGGACTGGATCTAAGAAAAAACATCGGTAAATCCCTTAGGGAAGTGAAGCGCGAGTTTCGTGATGAAACGACTCCCAATCCACATTCACCCTTGCGAGAATCCGATATTATTTCCAGTGGGAATGGTGTCTCAAATCGATGGCCTCAATTCTTGGATGAGAGGACGCTTGTCGTCTATCAAACTGCTCTAAATCAGTCCCCTGGATTGTACAAGATTGATCTGGAAACCAGAGATACGCAACTGCTCTTCCCAATAATTCTTCCCGAGGATCACTGGTTCACAGTATCTGATAGCGTGATCATTTATTCTCGCTATGTTCCTGATCGGTTCTCTGATCTAAAAATGACTGCAGATGTATTCACCTATAATCTATTGACTAAGAAGCATTCTCGCCTTACAAAGGGAGCACGGGTTCATATGCCTGTCTCCACCTCCTCTGGTATATGGGCGTTACAAAATGATGGTCAGCGCAATAGGCTGGTTGCCGTTGATTCAACGGGAAATGTAGAGATACTCCGAGAGCGAAGGCAAGTGGATCTCATTCAGATTGCACACTCTGATGTGGGCACGGCTGTTTTGGCACGACACAACCAGAATCAAGGGGTTTATCGTTTAGAAGACAGCGGGGAATTCAAGCCATGGATCTTTGTAAATGACGGAGCAATTCGCGAAGTGTTCTGGAGTTCTGATGGGCGTTACTTTCTATTTACTGCGGATATCGGGGATGTGACCAATGTATACTGCTATGATCAAGAGCAGCAGCGAACCGTGCAGTTAACAGATGTTACGTATGGGGCATTATATCCCATATTATCGGAAGATCTTCATACGCTCATATATGTGGACTACCAACATGAGAGATTCAATGTCATGTCAGAGTTATTTTCTCCAGAGGATGCACCAACCATCACACTGAAACCAGTGAATGAAATTCCAGATATTTCCCATAGACTGGAGCTACCACAAAATTTTTCCAGCACACCTTACTCCTTATGGAGGCATTTACGTCCTCGAATGTTGACTCCTGTATTCATATTTTCAACACAGGAGCCAGAGAGTCAATTAGGATTCGGAGGTGGGTTCGCAATTCATGGGAGTGATTTATTACGGAAAGTAACGTATTCCACCGATGCATTTATTCAAAAAAATAGGCTTTGGGGGCGTGCTTTGGTTCGCTCTGCCATTGGGCCAGTTATTACAACGCTTGCAGCGGTAAATGAGCCAGGTGCCAATACTGTGAGAGTTCTTAACAGAGATGGAAGAATTGAAGATGTGACCTATGGAGAACAGTCCCAAGCCATTGTATTGACACTTGGTCTGCCGATTCGGTTTGAGAGAAATGTTCGGCATAGTTATGCCCGAATTACCACTGGAATCAGGAGCGAGCGTACTCGCTGGTTTAGCCTCAATCAATTTCCTGTGCCGTATGACAGAAATTCGGGGCAATCCTTCAGTGAGTTTCAAAGAAATATACGGCTTGATATAGGTGCGCAATTTGTGATAGGGCTACAACAGAACAGGCGGGATGCGTGGCCCAATCGAGGATCGGTCTTAGGCATTTATACCCGCTCGGATATTTACAGAGAGACAGGTTCTGCAAGGTCGGGGCTGTTTGTTCGTCTGGATCAGTACTGGTCATTTTTTAGAAAATTCAATACTGGCATAATATTTCGAGGATCAATGCTCAGACAAAATAGTGGTGGAGTATACTCTAACTCCTTGATTCTTCCACGCGGACATGAAGCATTTATAGGAAAAGGGAGCCATATCAGGATTGGTACAGAACTGCTACAACCCATTTGGTATATTGAGGACGGATACTTGACAGTTCCTAGCTACTTCAAGCTTTTGTATCTCTATGGTTTTACTCAAAGCCTTGTTTATAGTGAGGATTACATTGGTATTTGGTCAGCAGGGATAGGAGTCGGGCTTCAGTTTCGTCTTTTCCATTATATAGACATGGAAGTGCGAGCTGCACTTAACCCTTTTGATGTCAAGAAGAGCTATTTTTCGTTGATGTAGTGGATGCTATTGACCCATACCATGACTTATTTATAAATGGGTTGACTATTAAGGATGAGGAATTGGTTTGAATAGATTCTTCTGCAACAAGTCTGGTTCATCTGATACGAAACAAATCAATTCAATTCCTTTTTTCGCTCCTCATATGGCACGTACTGCCGCTCATCAAGTGTACCTGCAAGTGCCTAGGATGTAGTTCTTTTTAACCAATCTATATTGGAAACCTGTCGCTTTGCCATCTCGGAATCATCATTGATTAAGGTACTGGCCATTTGAAGCAGGGATTCTTCCTTCAGAGAATAAGCCAAAGAAATAGCGTAATCCATTGTAATGAAATGAATCTTTTCAATATATTTTTCAGCGACCTGTTTCATCCGTTGATGCTCGGATTCACTAAATGCACTCATGCCCCAAAAATTCACCATCATACGAAGAGTATTGATGCAACTCCCGATTTGTAGTCTTGTTATTCCCGCTGGAGGTTCTTCCACAAAACTCAAAACAGGTTCAAAGGCCTGCCGACCAAAATCTATCATATTAATCTCCAGTATTACACCAGGGTAATATCAGTGGAATTGTGGCTGGATCTTGTAATTTATAGACCTCTTTTACTAAATATAGAGCGCCCTCAGCCTCCCCCTCACTTGTGTATATGGGGAGATATTCTTCCTTCTGCAGTCTAATGGATTGAATTCTCTCATTTTCATTTTTGAGTGTTTGTACAAGTGTAGATTTTACGTCCGATGTGCGTTGATCTTCGGAAAGTCTCATATAGTCGTTTAGACCATCAAATGCAACTTTATAATCTTGACTGATGAGTTTTTGAATAATTTCCTCAGGAGTGACAGGTGTATATCTTTGGCCATCAACTGTCATACTGAAATGAAACTCAGAAAAAAAGTGAAGATGATTTTTTATACATTGTGCAGTGATTTATTTGTTCTCAATATGTAATGACAATCGGGGTATTTTCCCCATCGTGTGTGGGTAAATTGAAGAGATCTAGCATGCTCTGCCAATTTATGGAAATAGGTAGTGTCACATCCAGTATGAATATCGACCGCAGTTCCATGCATGTGTTGGCTATTTGATACTCCACCGACGGCACGATTTCCTGCAGGGCACCGGTATCCAGAGGTCAGTCGGATTGGGTTTTGGTTTAGATTTCTGAGTTTCTGTCCATGACGCTCTGGTTCATGATGCCATAAGGACGGTGTTTTCCATAGTCGTTGCCGCCACTCCAGCCTCCCATAAATTCGCTGTTGACCCCGCCATCCGAAAGCTATAACAATTAGGCGTGAACCCCACATTTAGACTCTCATGCTCTGAAATGAGATCACAGACGGCTGGCGCCGAACATTCGCATTTATCTTCCTCCTTCTCATCTGGATTCTTTACATCTTCTCCACCAGCTGGGGGCGACGTACCACCAGTCGGGTTGCCATTTCCTGTTCCAGTTCGTCCTTGATCATTATCACACATAGAAGTACATATGCAGGTCAGATCAATGATCGCTGGAATATTCTTGCACCCATCTGCACCCTATATCCACCCGTCCCTAATATAGTCACTCACATAACACCACCTACCTTGCCATATTTCGCAACTTCTTTCAGCGAGATACCGACTGGAACCTTCAGACTATCTTGGGGCAATGATAGTTGGGCAGTCTGAGATTCAAATCCAAGCGTAAATTCGGCAACCATCATCGTAGATTCGCCGTAATCACCTAAAATCCACTGCTTAACATAGCGCTGAAACTGTGTCGGATCAAGATGATCTATACTAATAAACTTCAATAATCGGGATCCAGTCACTGTACCATCCGAATTAACATCGGCCATCAAAGTGCGAATAACAGATACACTGTCATGCGAAAAACTGATTGCAGGCTTGTCAGCGCCAATCAGTGTCGCAACATAAGCACCTCCCTGTCCATCCGACCACGCCATAGCCTGTGTCCAGTCAGGTGGATACTGTCGTACCATTTCAGCCAGTACAACGACTTTTATACTGTCATCTGATGATTTATTGTAACGTTTGTGATAGTCCTCGTAAAATTGCTGTGCGGTCTGAATAGAAACGGAAACCGAACGATCACTATGTGACATATCAACACTACTGTCGCAACTTGCAAACACCACAAGGGTCAAGATGACAAGCAATCGCATCATGGCATATCTTGGTTATGCGGTTTTTTTATTTACTCAAGCCGATATTACATACTGATTGAAGATATATATTTTTTAATACAATTCAAGTGATTTTGATTTTTCAAAAATTATTCCATATACTCAGAAGACGTTTTTGTCTAATTTCTGTGCTTACCTGTGATGGTGAACGGAATGCTTGAATGGTTTCTGAGTGGCAAATAGTCCGCCGAGAGATGTAAAGCACATCCACTGATTTAATGTCCTCATGATTATGCTTGATTATATCTCCTCTGATAGTCCATCTCACTTCACATAAGATGGATATGAAATTGAATTTTAATGCTCCTATGATGAGAGTTTGTATTACTGGGCGCTTGATTGATATTGACTATCATCAAGGGCGAATTAACAAATAGAACAGCAGATCCAAAAAGCACGATATCCGAAGAGATTTCGGCAACAGATAACGGCAAGGCTGCCAACCGATTGCGACAGTGCAATTGATTGATTAGCTTGGAGATTTTTGGCGCTTGAACGCTCCGATGGCCATTCTTGGATCAGTCTCATCTCATCTGGACAACATCATTCTGATTCAGTTATAGAATAAGGAACATGCGTGAAAAATCCTATTGGTGTGGAATTATATTTGCCATCTCAGATCGTATTGGACTTCACTGACGGCATTGGCATGCACAGCGGGAAAACCTTAGTCAGAAAGCACAAAAACGTCTACCTTAACACAATCCCCAATAATCAGGGTGTAGTAGCCGATGACCCGTAGGCGCGGCAGCCCCCTATTCATGAAGTATAAACAATCTTCATGCTATTTGCCCAAATCTGTGGCAAAATCTAATGGATATTAAATACACATCGCACCCGTAATGGAACATTCCATTTTTCATCAGTGTATAAATGTGCTGTTTTAGAAAAATCCATCTAAATTATATTTTCCGACTCAGAAATATAGATGTTTGAAAGTCTTTCCCAAAGGATAGGAGGCGTGATAAAAAACCTGTCTGGACAGGGTCGCATTAACGAAGTAAATATTGCTGAGTCAATGCGCGACATTCGCCGCGCATTGATTGAAGCGGATGTTAGCTATCAAGTCGCACGAGATTTTACGAACCGAGTCAAAGAGAAAGCACTTGGTGATGTCGTCCTTCAATCGGTTGCTCCAGGGCAGCTGATCGTGAAAATTGTTCTTGATGAGATCATCCATCTACTGGGAGGAGATTCTGCCGAAATCAACCTCGTCAGTAACCCGCCACCTGCGGTGATCCTCATTGCTGGCTTACAGGGTTCAGGAAAGACTACATTCAGTGCTAAACTCGCGCTTCATCTTCAATCTCAAGGCCGAGTCCCTGTGTTAGCAGCGGCCGATGTCTATCGCCCAGCGGCCGTAGATCAACTCAAAAAACTTGGTCAAGAGATTAATGTGCCAGTTTTTACTATTACTTCTGATGATGGAAGCGTTGTCCAAGACGCTCCGAGAGTGGCACGGGAAGTGATACCCTACGCCCGCAAACAAGCCCTTGATACCGTGATCATTGACACGGCAGGCCGACTGCATGTGGATGAGAAAATGATGGCCGAAGTCGCCGAAATAAAACAAATCGCTCAGCCATCAGAAATTTTGTTTGTGGTTGACAGCATGACAGGGCAAGATGCGGTCAATACCGCCCAAGAATTTCATTCTAGACTCAATTTTGATGGTGTGGTATTAACGAAACTTGATGGTGATACCCGAGGAGGTGCCGCATTGTCTATTCGCTCTGTTGTTTCAAAGCCCATCAAATTTGCGTCTACTGGCGAAAAAATTGACCAATTGACTCCTTTTCATCCCGACAGAGTGGCGCGTCGTATTTTGGGGATGGGGGATGTGGTTACCCTTGTGGAGAAGGCACAACAGGAATTTGATGATGAACAGTCTGAAATTCTTCGTCGAAAAATCCAAAAAGAATCTTTTGATTTAGAAGATTTTTATGCTAACATCCAAAAGTTTAAATCTATGGGATCCATGTCGGATTTATTTGGAATGATTCCTGGAATGGGCCAACAGTCATCGCTTGATGGTATTCCAGAGTACAGTATAGAGAGAGCAGAAAGTTTGATTCTTAGTATGACCCCCTGGGAGCGCAGAAATCCTGACGAAATCAATGGACTTCGCAAGCGTCGTATTGCTGCTGGAAGTGGGTATCAAGTTCGGGATGTGAACGAACTTCTGAGAAGTTTTAAGAAGATACGTAAAATGATGAAGGGCGTTCAGTCAACATTGACTAGTGGCAAGAATGTAGATTTGTCAGCACTTCTTCGGAATGTGCGTTAATACTTAACCAACAAAATATTTAGTAAGGTGGCCGTTAAACTTAGATTACGCCGTATGGGGCGAAAGAAAAAACCGATTTGGGCCGTTGTCGCAGCTGACTCTCGCGCTCCACGAGACGGTAGATTTATTGAAGACCTGGGACGATATTATCCCTTAGAAGAACCAGCACGGGTCACGCTGAAAAGCGATCGGGTAAAATATTGGCTTGAAGTAGGAGCGCAACCAACTGACACAGTTCGTAGTCTGCTAAGCCGTGAGGGAGTCCTTTTAGGGTTACATTTGAAGCGAAAAGGTGAAGATCCTGAGGCGATTGAAGAAGCGGTCATCGCTCATCAGAAGCGCCACCATGACAAACTTCAGTCTCAATCAAAACAAACTGTTGTTAACAGTCGGAAAAATGCCATGGATGCTGAAGTAAAGGCGGCTGAAAAGCATGAGGCAGAACTTGTTGAAAAGCGTAAAAAATCTGCCGCGAAAGCAGCCGATGAAAAGGAGCGTAAAGAGGTGGAATCAACAGATGCGACGTTAGAGCAAAATCAACCTGACGAAACCTCTGAAGATTCACCCTCTGAGGAAATTGTTGATGAGACATCTACCGTTCATGAATCTTCTACGGAGGCGCCGGCTACTTCTAATCAGGAAGCATCTGAGCATCCTAACAAGCACACAGATTAACTACTGATCCACATGCGCGATGGGAACCTCCGACAAACTGCTTTTAGTTGGGCGCATGGTTCGCCCTCACGGAATTAAAGGTGAGTGTAAAGTGATCCCCGAGAGCGATGATCCCGATAGGGTGCGTAGCTTAAAACGAATCTGGCTTGGCTCTTCGCCAGAAACGGCCAGATCGTTCTCAGTAGAGAAAGCCCGACTACAAAATTCAAAGCGTGGCATAACAATATTGATGCAATTTTCAGGGATTGAAAGTTTAGATGATGCTCAGAGGCTGGGCAAACCTCTCGTGTATGGGCACGTTGATGATCTACCCCCTCTACAGGATGGTGAGTACTATCTACATGACTTGATCGGCATTGAAGTCCTGAGTGAAGAGGGGGAGTCTTTTGGTACGCTTAAAGATATCTGTGAAACACAAGCTCACCCACTTTACGTCATTGATCGTCCAGATAACAGAGAAACATTTATTCCAGCCGTTCCGGAGTTTATTGTATCAACGGATATGGATCAGCGCCAAATGATCATACGCTGTATTGAAGGACTTATTATCTAATAAAATGCGAATTGACCTTTTAACGGCTGTGCCGGATCAACTCAGAAACGCTGTAGACCTTACAATCATTCGCCGGATCAAAGAAGAGGCAAGTCTTCACATTCATGGCCTGAGAAGCTATTGCGAAGATGATCAGTGTCAGATTGATGATTATCCTTACGGGGGAGGTTCTGGGATGATCCTCAAACCCGAACCCATCTTCAGATGTGTAGAAGCATTTGGGAACTCAGCTGATGAAGTGATCTATCTGACCCCAGATGGAGAATTATTTAATCAGGCAATTGCTAATTCACTTTCGCTAAAAAATCACTTGGTGATCCTGTCTGGTCACTACAAAGGTGTAGATCATCGCGTCAGAGATACACTGATTACCAAAGAGATTTCCATCGGAGACTTTGTCCTTAGCGGTGGTGAGCTCCCTGCATTAATCTTGATTGATGCAGTTCTGCGACTGATTCCAAAAGTACTTGGAGATACTCAATCAGCACTTGATGATTCATTTCAAGATGGGTTACTGGGTGCGCCTACATATACTAGGCCTGCATCTTTCCGAGGACTTACAGTGCCCCAAGTACTTCGTAGTGGGAATCATTCAAGAATTGCTGAATGGCGTGATCAAATTCGGCAACAGCGTACTCGGGAGCGACGCCCGGATCTCTGGCAACAGTACGTCGCACAGGCTTAAATCTGACACAACACAACATTTCCAAGAATTATGTCTAAAGATCTTCTGAAAATCGTAGAAGCCACACAGTTGCGTAGCGATCCGCTACCAGATTTTGAGGCTGGAGACACCGTCTCAGTCCACCTGCGTGTAACCGAAGGGGACAAGGAGCGCATTCAGGTTTTTCAGGGTGCGGTCATTGCAATCCGTGGATCTGGAACGAATAAGACGTTTATGGTTCGGAAGATTTCCAGTGGAGTAGGGGTTGAGCGAGTGTTTCCGTTTCATTCTCCAAGAATTGCAAAATTGGAAGTCAAACGCCGCGGAAGTGTGCGTCGTGCAAAATTATATTATTTGCGAAACTTACGGGGCAAAGCATCCCGGATCAAGGAACGCAGGCGAGAGTCCTAAAACGTGTCATGCAAGTGGCGTTCTGGAATTTTCCACCAGCGGAATGTCTTGAGATTGCGGCGCATACGATAGGTATAGAGTCTGAGAGATTGGACGCAGCCTATTGTAAAGATCTTCTGTGTCAGAATCAGGTGGATCTTGCATTGTTACCCATCACATTAGCTCTCAATAGTGCTGATGAGTTTGATATTATTCCCGGAGGTGCTGTCTCCTCTTGGTGTTACCCGTTTGCCCAGATTCAAATTCACACCGATCTGTATCTGGCGAAAACTTTAAAGTCTTCGCCAGAACAGGTATTAGAAGAATTTATGGTACGAGTGATTCTAAAAGAGCATTATGGCAGAGAAGTCCAGATCATTCCAGAACAGAATGTGGATCTACAACTGCTATTAGGAGAATCCCTGCGATCACAAGCTAATCAGACAGATATACTTGATTTGGGGCAGGAGTGGTTTGAGTTATCCCAATATCCAATGGTGTGGGGCTTATATTGTTGCTTGAAAGGCAATGGGAACCAAGCCATGACAGACCTATTGGATCAGCTCACCCATGAGGCCGAGATGACAGCACATCATTGGAACCCATCTTCGTTGATGCCCAAAGATAGTTTTTTTCGTGAAAGCCTTCGATTACGCCTTGATGATATAGCAATTGCTGGCATTACAGCGATACGAGATTTCATGTACTATTATGGCCTATGCGAAGACCTTCCACCGTTCTCAATCTACTCACCAGAAAAGATGCAGCAACAACCCTGGTGGGGGCAGGATCAGGAGGTACAGCAGACTGATCACCCGTAGAAATGGGAAAGTCAGATACTGTTTTTGTGAGGAATCGAAAGGCCAGACGCAATTATGAAATTCTTGATACGATTGAGGCAGGAATGGTGCTACTAGGAACCGAAGTGAAGTCTATTCGCGGTGGTCAAGCTAGCTTGTCTGAGGCGTGGTGCAAAATTGAGGAGCAGGAGGTTCATCTTGTGGATGCTCATATCTCCCACTACAGTCATGGAAATTTGAATAATCATGATCCTCTTCGTCCTCGCAAGCTTTTGCTTCATCGCAAAGAAATTTCACGATTACAAAAAGCCGTAGAACAAAAAGGAAACACATTGATTCCTCTCCGCCTATACCTTAAGCATGGAAATATCAAAGTCGAAATTGCTATTGCTCGCGGAAAGAAGCTTTATGATAAACGGGCCGACATAGCAGAGCGGGATTCAAAGCGTCAATTAGAGCGTACTATGAAGCGGTATTAATGAATTTTCCACCAGTAGATCAACAAATTCTCCATATCAAGCGAGGAGTTCAGGAGATAATACCAGAGCATGAGTTACGTACGAAGCTTATTCATGCAGAGGAGACAAATACTCCTCTGACAATTAAACTAGGATGCGATCCCAGTAAACCAGATCTACATCTTGGCCATGCAGTCGTTCTTCGTAAGTTGAGGCAATTTCAGGATTTAGGGCATGAAATTATCCTGATTGTTGGTGATTTTACTGGCATGATTGGAGATGCAAGTGGACGTTCAAAAATGCGTCCTGCACTTTCCCTTGAAGAAACCCGTCGTAACGGGGAGACTTATTTTCAGCAGGCTTCAAGAATTCTTGCTCCTGATAGGATACGCATTGTCTACAACTCGGAATGGCTCGGTAAGTTATCGTTTCAGGATGTTGTACAATTAGCAGGTAAATCAACGGTTGCCCGAATGTTAGAGCGGGATGATTTTGCAGGACGTTATGCGAAAGGAGATCCGATAGGTATCCATGAATTTCTATATCCGTTGGCGCAAGCTCAGGATTCTGTCGAAGTGAATGCGGATATAGAATTAGGTGGAACAGATCAGAAGTTCAATCTCCTGATGGGGCGTACCCTTCAAAAGAGTGCTGGTCAATCTCCACAAGTTTGTATTATGCTTCCCATTCTGGAAGGGCTTGATGGAACTGAAAAGATGTCCAAGTCACTTAATAATTATATTGGGCTGGCCGAATCTGCGGAGGCCATGTATGGGAAAGTGCTTTCAATACCAGACACATTGATTTACCGTTATTTTGAGCTTGCAAGTGACGAAGCAACCAGTGATCTTCCAAAATTACGCCAACTGATATCGGAGAATCCCAGAGATGCAAAGCATCAACTTGCACTGTCCATTACCCGACTGTATCATGGTAAAGATCAGGCAGAAAAGGCACGTGATCATTTTGAACGTACAGTGATTCATAAGCAAATTCCCGATGACATTCCATCCTATCAGCCCAACATTGAAGGTGCCATTGGGCTATTGAGTCTGTTGACGATGGCAGGGTTGACCCCCTCAAACGGCGCAGCCCGCCGTTTAGTGGAGCAGGGGGCGGTCAGTATAGATGGTGACAAGGTGACCAATCCTCGCTTAGAGATTGATATTCAGGGGCATGCTCCATTCACGGTGAAGGTGGGTAAGCGTCGTTACCTCAAAATTGTTCAGTGAGTCCAAGATAGAAAGGAGATAGCCTCTACCAGCAGACCAAAGAGCGAGCTGCAATTAATATATCTTCTTCCTGCGGGAGGACTTCTTTTTCTAGCGGAGCTGCGTAGGGGACGAAGGTAAATTTACTTCCAACCCGTCTCACTGGGGCATCAAGATATTCAAATCCAATATCGGAAACCTGTGCAGCAATTTCTCCACCAAAACCGAGGAATTCATGATCTTCATGCACAATTAAGATTCGATGTGTCTTTTGAAGTGAGGCAAGGATTGTTTCGGAGTCAAGGGGCATAAGTGACCGCAAATCAATAACTTCAACTGAGATCTGATCTTGACGCGAAATTTGTCTAGCAACCGATAGGCATTTATGAACTAAGAAGCCGTACGTCACGATGGTCAGGTCGGTGCCTTCACGAAGAATTTTTGCTTTGCCAAATGGGACAAGATAATCTTTTCCTGGCTCTGCCACTCTGGCACTCGCAGCGCGATAGAGTGCTTTGTGTTCTAAAAATAAGACAGGATCATGGCAACGAATTGCAGTTTTGAGCAATCCTTTTGCGTCGGCTGCTGATGAGGGCATCACCACTCTGAAGCCAGGAGTGTGAGCAAAAAAAGTCTCAATATTTTGTGAGTGACAAAGTCCGCCATGAATATATCCTCCGCACGGGACACGTATCACCATTGGGCATGACCATGCGTTATTGGACCGATAACGTAATGAAGCCACCTGATTACGCAGGTGCTGCATTCCAGGCCAGATATAATCGGCAAATTGGATTTCCACGACTGGTTTAAAGCCCGCCGCGCTTAGTCCAGTAGCGGTTCCAATGATGGAAGCTTCCGCTAACGGGGAGTTAAAGCAGCGTTCAGTACCAAACTTTTCTGTGAGCCCACGAGTCGCCGTGAAGACACCACCTTTTTGACCTGCCACATCTTCGCCGTAAACCAGAATTGATTCATCACGCTCCATTTCCTCGTGAAGGGCATGATTGATTGCGTCAACCATGACAATAGGTTCACCCTCGGGTTCGGACAATCCATATTCAAGATCCAGCTCTCCTTCAAAGTAAACATGCTTTGCAGCAGTTTTTGGATCTGGATCTGAAAGTTTCTCTACTCTGAGTACGGCTTCATTAATTTCCAATTTGATGTCTTGCTGAATCTCTTCTGACTGTGTAGCGGTAAGTAATCCAGATTCAATGAGTTGGTGTTCTAATCGAGTGATAGGATCCGCCATTTGATCTTGGATTAGTTCCTCTTCAGTGCGATACTTTAGGTGATTATCAGATGAGGAATGAGGGAGTAGACGCACGACATCGGAAACTAAACACACTGGGCCGTTACCCTCACGTAAATAAGCGATAGCAGATTTGACGACAGAATAGACCTTGAAGAAATCTGTTCCATCCACGCGATATCTGGCCAGACCTTCATATCCGCCAGCGATCTTGTAAGGGGTTCCACCAGCAGTCTGATCTTCAACAGGAACACTGATTGCATATTTATTATCTTGAATCAGAAACAGGACGGGCGCCTTGCAACGGGTTGCCCAGTTAAGCGCCTCGTGAAACGCTCCCTGAGAGGTAGACCCGTCTCCCGCAGAACACAATGTAAATGCGTCTGTACCCCGTTTTATAGACGCCATAGCTAGTCCAAGTGCGGGGAGGTATTGAGATCCAACAGAAGAGCATACAGTGAAGATATTTTTGCCACGTGCCCCAAAATGTGAAGGCATTTGGCGGCCGCCAGAGTTAATGCCTTCGGGTTTTGCTAGATGATCATAAAGTGTTTCTTCAATAGTTTGCCCGAGGGTGAGTACCAGAGATAGATCGCGATAATATGGGCAAAACCAATCATGCCCAGGCTTGCTCAGAAGACCAATGGCCGTTTGAGTCGCTTCATGTCCACTGCAACCAATGTGAAAGAATCCCTTGCCCTGTTTGAGTAGGGCAAGCATTTTGACATCTAGTAGGCGTGCGGTATGCATAAGACGCAATACCTTGAGAAGCGTCTTAGAATTAAAACCATCCCGAGTGATTGGACTGACATCAAATCCTTCTCCATAACAACTCTCATCGGTGATCAATACCGAAGACTCTACATCATTAGTGGAGTTATGACCGTTGTTTGTGCTCTGATCATGAACAGGCACTTGTGTATCAATCTTTGATGAACTCTTATTTTGAATGATTTTATCCATTGTTATCAAATATAGTAAAAATACCAATACTTACCAAGAGATATTAAGCGGATAATGCTAGTGATACGTTTAATGCCAATCAATGTGTGCTACTTTCATTTTATCTTTGGTTGATGATGACTATTGACCGATAATAGTTCAGTTGAGAATGTAAATAGAGAAATCCTGAACGTATCATTATTGGCAATAATTACGTATATTTTTAGGATTGCTATCACATTCCATTCAGGATGAACACTGATGATCCAGAATATGAATTGTTATTCAAGATATTCTGCTCACAAATATTTTATCAAGATCAATCATAAATGTTGAAAAATTCACAACACTCGCAAGTGAAACCTCCCAAAGATTCAATTCAGGTAGCTCACCAAATCCTTTGGATAGCGTATCAACAAGGTAAGATCCTTACACCTATGCAATTGCTAAAACTGGTTTACATTAGCCATGGGTGGATGTTAGCAATATATGGTCGGTCATTATTTCGTGAATCAGTGGAGGCATGGAAATACGGACCTGTTGAGCCAATAGTCTACAAAAAATTCAAAAAATTTGGTCGTAATCATATTGATGGATCATTTAAGGATTTAAGTCACTGCTTTGATAAAGATGAATTGGACATCATGGAACAAGTTGTATCCATATACGGAGATTATACTGGAATACAGTTGTCTAGCCTTACGCATCAACCTGATAGCCCATGGGATACCACGGTTAAGATCCTTGGACATAACTCAATCATTCCTAACGATCTGATAAAACAACATTATCGTAGCCTCCTAAAATCAGATTAACTAACAGACTAATTGAAAATCGATTTTACGGATCAGTTCCAGGAGAAAAGGCTCCTCATACCCCTACGATTAAATCTCTTGAAGAAGAGCAAGTCTATTATAATGCGGTTCGAAAAGAATCCTCAAGAAGCAATATCCACAAGGCAACATTGGTCGGTTTTTAGAGCTTCATGATTGCTTTTGGATTGATCTCTGCAACATGGCTTTATCATCTACTCACCCCCATTAGTCTTCATTATCTTGCATCAGAACAAATTGATAGTTTGAGTACCATTCTTCTAAGTGTGGTAGGGTCATCTCTAATGATCAATCGTTTTTCTAAGTGGCTTAGCACAAGTCAATCAAATGATTGAGTCTGAATTTTTGGTTCTACCATTTTAAGAGTGAGTTGGCCGATTTTTGGTGCCTTTCGGATACAAATCAAGTCCACCAAGATAGAAGTAAATTGCATTCTTTAATCGTTCAGGATTTCTGAATCCACGCGCACGGATTTTGATCATTTTGATGCGACTATTGATGCCTTCAGCCGGCCCATTAGGGGGGGGGCATAATATAATACAAAAAGCACACTTACCTATGATTTCACAAGTAGTCAACTACAAGCAAATAATAATTTTAAGTAGCGCTATTCCTATGAGACATCTTCGGCATAAGCAAAGAAAAATTACACGAATCGTTCATTAATCTATATCTTTTGTAGGTTATTTTACTGACTCAAACTTTCATTTGTAATGCACCACTATGCACAGCCGATAGGTTTATTCATTAGGATTAAGGTTGATGGCTACAGTATTCCATCCAGGCAATAATGCCACCGCTAAGGCTCTTCACATCTTGAAATCCCATGTTTAGAAGAATTTGCGTTGCTCGCAGTGATCGAACTCCTGTCTCGCAATGAACGATGATTTGATCACTTATATCTGCGTTGATATCGGAGATCCTGTCAGAGAGTTCCTCAACCGCCACAATCTGGTTTGCCCCCATACTATGAGAATCTGCTTCATGAGGCTGGCGAACATCCAGTAGGAAAAATGGAATGTTATCACGAATAAAAAGATTCAATTCTTCCACCGTAATGCTCGGTATAGAGTCACATTCGTCATCAATCATCACTAGATTTGTAATCATTTGACATTGATCATATTTAGCACACTCGGAATTCTTTTGAAATGAAATCGTATCCCAATCAGATTCTAATAGATTGATCATTGCCATCCGTCCAATCAGCGGGTTCCCTATTCCGAGTAATAGCTTAATCACTTCAGTGGCTTGAAGAGTACCAACCATTCCTGGCAATACTCCCAAAACCCCACTTTCTGCGCAATTAGGAATAAGACCAGAACTAGGTGGAGTAGGGTGGAGACAACGATAACAGGGGCCACCTCGCGCACCGAAAATGCTGACTTGCCCTTCAAACTGATAGACGCTACCGTAAACATTTGGAATCCCTAATAGAACACATGCATCGTTGACTAAGTAACGCGTGGTAAAATTATCCGAGCAATCAGCAACGATGTGATAATCTCTAAGAATATCCATCGCGTTATCCTGATTCAAGCGAACTTCATGAGTTGAAATTTTGACGTGCGGATTGAGACCTTGTAGAGTTTTACTTGCTGAATTCAGTTTAGACACTCCGACATACTCATCTTGGTGTAAGATCTGCCTATGAAGATTACTAATGCCCACGACATCAAAATCAATTAACCCAAGATGACCTACACCAGCAGCAGCTAGATAAATTGCCAAAGGCGATCCTAACCCACCGACCCCAACAATTGCTACCGAGGACGATTTTAACTTGTCTTGACCAGCAGAACCAATCTCTGATAAACAAATTTGGCGGGAGTATCGCAGATACTCGTCTTGAGTTAACATGAAAGTTTAGTGATGCTGAATATGAAAAGCGATAACAATATCCATCAACCTATCACAACTTGGCTTAACGGATTAAATTACTAGAACGTATATTTCATGTGGGTTGCTAATCAACATTAATGTAATGAATTTGAAATATACCATAACTCTCATCATTCTGGTCATGATCGTAGCCACTCCCAGTACCGTCATTGCACAGTCTGAAAAAGATCAAATACGCAATATAATTGATCGCCTGTTTGATGGCATGCGTGCCGGAGATAGCACGATAGTTCGTAGCGTAATGCATAAGGACGCTTTGATGGCGCGCGTTAATACTGAAGGTTTGAGTATTCAAAGCACCGATCGGTTTATTAAAGCAGTGGGCATGCCGCATGATAAGGTGTGGGATGAGCGAATCTGGAATCTTCAGATTTCAGTTGACGGCGATCTCGCATCCGCATGGATGGATTTTGCCTTTTTCCTTGGAGATGAAATGAGCCACTGCGGTGTGAATTCTATGCAACTTTACCGTACCAACCAAGGGTGGAAAATCATTTACATAGCAGATACCAACCGCCCACCAAATGCGAGCCACCAGACGCTAATTCTCAATCATAAGCCTCTTTGCTGACAAAACTACTCACAGGGACTGGATAGTCCCCTGTAAAGCATGCATCACAGTATCCATAAGGACTATCGTGTGCATCAGACACGGCCCTCCTAAGACTCTCAATGCTCAAGTAAGCTAAGGAATCAACGCCAAGCCATTTCTCAATATCCTCTACATTATCAAACTTACTCGAAAGTAACTCTTCTTTGCTTGGAAAATCCATGCCATAGAAACAGGGACTGATGACGGTAGGAGATGCAATACGAAAATGAACTTCTTTTGCGCCTGCTTCACGAATCATTTTGATCAAGAGCTTAGCCGTAGTGCCTCTGACGATGGAATCGTCAACTACAACAACAATTCGGTCTTTGAGTAGACCATCAACCGTGTTAAACTTACAACGCACACGCAATTCGCGACTATCCTGGCCAGGAGAAATGAAGGTGCGCCCAACGTAGTGATTTCTGATTAAACCAATATCATACTTGCATCTGTATCCAAGCTTCTGGCATTCACTCACATATCCTAGCGTCGCAGTGTTAGAGGAATCTGGAACTGAAATGACCAGAGGTGCTTTCTCCTCACTTTTGACTCGTGGTACTGGAGCATCATGGGCTAATTGCTTGCCGCACTTTCTTCTAACTTTGTCGACCATCTCACCGTAAATGAGAGAGTCAGGCCGAGAAAAGTAGATATACTCAAAGACGCATTGACTGACACCACGATATGGACTTTCAAAATGCTTTGTAATGAATGTTCTTTTTTTAGTTGATTCCTGATCAATAATGATCACTTCACCAGGTTCAACATCACGTATATATTCAGCACCAATCAGATCAAACGCACACGTCTCACTTGCAATACAATAGCCTTCAGTCCCATCTCCATTTGATTTTTGAATCTTACCAACCGAAAGTGGACGAAATCCATTTGGATCACGAACAGCAATGAGGCATTCATCAGTCAGCAGGGCTAATGCATACCCCCCTTGTACCTGCGTCAGAGCATCAAGAATTTGATCAATTTGATTTTTTTGACGGCTCTGAGAGATCAGATGCAATATTAGTTCCGTATCTGATGTAGATTGGAAGAGTGTGCCTTGCTCGCTAAATATGCGCCTAAGTTGGTGGGCATTTGAAAGATTCCCGTTATGAGCCACCGCTAAGTTTCCATCCTTATACTGAACATCAAAAGGCTGAATGTTGGCACGATTGACAGAAGATCCGCTTGTTGAATAGCGTGTATGCCCAATTGCCGATGTGCCTTTCAGAATACTGTGAAATAGACTTGGATCATCAAAGACATCCAGTACAAGTCCAAAATCACGAACGGCATTCATCACCTTTCTCTTACGAACAGAATCATAAGCAGACGTAACAATTCCACAAGATTCCTGTCCTCTATGCTGAAGTGCGTGTAGACCAAAATACGTCAGACGCGCAGCATCTGGCGCGTTGAAAACGCCGAAAATTCCGCAGTGGTCTCTAATACTGTCCATGCAAGCCAATCAGGCACATAGCTTAATCAGTGTTAAATTCAGAGAATCCTTTTGAGTTCACGTCATCAGTTTGTCTCATTGGATTCACTGGGTTCACCCAAGACTCGAATATAAACCATTCCAATTCTATTTTTCTCAACATCGACGACCGTTAGTTCTAAGCCATTATGTGTGGTCGTAAATCCCGACTCGGGGATGTCACCTGCCAAGTGAAATACAAGCCCACCAAGCGTCTCAAATGCGTAATCATCGGTTTGAAGGCAATGGTTAAGTGCTTCATTTAGATCAATTAAACTTATGCGAGCATCGGCTTCATACTCCTGATGGCCAACCGAAGTGATGAGGGTATTTCGGGCTTCATCGTGCTCATCTTCAATTTCTCCAACAACTTCTTCTAAAACATCATCAAGTGTGACGAGTCCTGCTGTGCCACCATATTCATCAACTGCAATGGCTATATGAGTTCTACGATCTTGGAAATCTTGCAGTAGATCATCCAGCTTTCGGCCAAGAGGTACAAAAATAGGCGGCCTCATAATCTGATCCCAATCTATATCGGAGTCTGGCAAATTCAGAAATTTAAGTAAATCCTTCGCATAAACAATTCCCTGGATATTGTCTAAATGATCCTTATACAGCGGTAATCTAGAATGACCGCATAAACGAATTAGATCAAGGGCATCGCGGAGTGAGGAAGTCACCGGAATAGCAGATATATCCAGACGGTTGACCATGATACTTCGCACAGTCGTTTCTCCGAAGTCAAGAAGTGAATGAATCCAACGTTGCTCATCCTCTTCAATAGATCCATGATCTTTCCCAATTTCGGCCATGGCCTTAAGATCTTCTGAAGACAATACATCGGGGGGCTTCGTACTTCCCAATCGATAGTAAATTCTCTGTACGGTATCTGTAAACTGTGTTAGAAGAAATATGACGGGATACAGGGGGCGAGAAATAAATACGAGTCCACCAGATATACGGCGACTGTACACAATAGAGTATCTTGAAGCAATCAGCTTAGGAGTAATTTCTGAGATAATTAGTAGCGTCAAGGTCAGGGCAACCACTTCAAATGCATAAATCAGCTCGCTGGATAGGTTGCTACTGTCTGCTATGTTTTTGGTAACCAATGCAGCAAGAATTGCGGCAGACACATTGATCAAAGTATTCAGGAACAAGATCGTAACCAATAGCTGCCTTGGTTTTTCTAAAAGAGTTAGTACATAGTTGCTCTTGCGATCTCCAATATCTACAAGTGCTTCTTTATCCGTGGCACTTAATGAGAACAGTGCAACTTCTGAACCCGAAACAATTGCGCTTGCCAGTAGCAGGAGCAGAAATACAATGATTTCTATCGGAGATACTGGGATCTGTTGAGCCTGTGCCAGTAATCCTACAGCTGTAATATAAAGGCCTTCAGGAGGGTCCAAACTATGCAGGATGTTGGTGCAAATAAATTGGGAAATACATCAGAAGTAATTTCCAGTGACAATAATAAAGATCAAGACAGTAAGTACACATAGCGGACAGACAACTTTGACAAGAAATCCGACAATCTGCCGTCCAGGCATTGGAAATGACTTATCTCCCCCATCTTCAAGAGATTTCAGAAATTTGGGAACTCCCCAAAACCATGAGACAGCAATGCAAATTAAAAACGCACCAATACTCAAGGAGTAATTTCCCCAGATATTGTTATTGAGGGTCAGAAAGTCAAGATTAAACGGGAGGATTGACTGCTCACCACCACCGAGCTGTGGAACCGCCCCAAAGGCGAGAGCAGACGGTACTGCAAGAGCAAAGCAGAAACCAGAAATTGCAATGGATGCTTTATTGCGTTTCCAACCTTCCTCATCAACGAAATATGCAACAGCGACTTCAAGAAGGCTCACGGTAGATGTCAATGCAGCAATGGCAAGTAATAAGAAAAAAGCGATGGCAAAAAACCCTCCAAAAGGTATTTGATTGAAGATTGTTGGCAAAACTACAAAAACTAGACCAGGTCCAGCGTTCGGTTCTGCACTTGCAAAAAACAGCGTTGGAAAGATGATAACGCCCGCCAATAAAGCAATAGCCGTATCGGCGATTGCGATGTATGAACCAGACTTCCAAAGATTCTCCTGTCTGCAAGCGTAAGATCCATATGTGATCATTGCGCCCATGCCTAAGCTTAAGCTAAATAATGCCTGCCCGAGCGCTCCCATTACAACATTCAAACTAAGTTTAGACCAATCTGGAGTAAAAAGATAAATAAGCCCATCAATGCCTCTGGGAAGGCTTACTGCTCGGATTGCCAGTGCTATCAGTAGGATAAATAACGCAGGCATCAAAAATCTGGTGGCCCGTTCAATTCCTTTTGCCACTCCTGCGCGAACAACCAAGAGCGTCATGATTAGGAAGATTCCACAAAGTAAAACAGGCCACAATGGATCTGCAACGAACGAAGAAAATATAGCACCACTAGTTTCCCCATCAGTGGCTTTGGTTAAACTTCCAGACAATGCTTTACCTAAATATCCAAGAGTCCATCCCGCAATGACAGAGTAGAATGCTAAAATTGCAGTACCAGTGAGGACACCAAGACCTCCTACATAAGGCCAGAAACTGCCAGGAATCAAGGCCTTAAATGCACCGACAGGATTTCTTTGTGACTGTCGCCCAAGGCTCAGCTCAGCCAACAAAACTGGAAGGCCAATTCCTAAAACAAAAAAGAGGTAGATGACCACAAAGAGTCCCCCACCGCCTTCGGATACTGAGTAGGGGAATCGCCAGATGTTTCCTAACCCAATTGCACTACCAGCAGCAGCAAAAACAAAACCAATTCTACCAGTCCAGTGCTCTCGATTAGGCGTTACATCTTGTTGGGTTGCTACCATAAATGTTAGATGCTATTTGAGATCGTCAACTAAAATTTACTGCAACAAACTGGAATGATCTTGCCAGTCTCGCAGAGTGTAACAAAAATTCATAACTACAGTCTATACATCATGATGATTGATTCAAATCGCGAACAATAGCATTAAATAACAACCATCCTTAGATTTTAAAATGGCAAGTCATCTTCTGGAGTTACAGAAGATGGAGGTGCTTCTGGCGCGGGTGTGGGTTGTTGGGGTGGGGGAGATGGTTGATACTGAGTAGGTGCACTCCGGGGTGTTTGTGGTGGACCAGCTTGTTGAGGGGGAACGGAATGATGATACGTCTGCTGAGGTTGTGCTGGGGGAGCATATGAACCTTGCTGGGTGGATGCATCTAAGGAAATTGCAGTTTGAGCATCAATTTCAGTAATCCATTTTTTCTGCCCAGTATTACTATCGTCATAAGATCTATTCCGAATGCGTCCTTCAATGAGTACACGCGAGTTGGCCTGAAGTTGATTTTTGAGGTTCTCGGCTTTTTGCCCCCACACAACAACAGTATGCGAAGATTTACTCTCCATGGTCTGACCCTCTCTGTTTAGATAGGTTTCTGAGGTAATGACACGCATATTGAGTACGGCTCTGTTCGTTTGAGTATAACGAAGATCAGGAATACCGTCAACGATACCAATTAAAAGAACCTTGTTTACACTGATATTTTGCATTTTAAAGTAATTGAGTGATAGATATAAGTCTTACGCATGAACAAGGTAATCGTCCCAACTCCTACAAAATTCAGTAATCATCCAAATGGATAATACAGATTCAGGATGTCATAATCAAGTTCAACTACCTATTAGTCGCATTAAACCACATAACTGTAACAATAGATCATTAAGCCTTATTTGTTCAGGATAGGTTTTTGCACATAGAATCAATGGGTCTATTTGGTAAAAATAATAAAATGCTTTAATTGATTGTTGAAGAAGTTAAATCCGATGTTCATTATATGGTAATAGAATATTGATGTCATCTACACGGAAAGGCTATTGAATCGTTTAATACTGATTAACCATCTCTGACAAAATAAATTATTGAGTAACCCATTCATATGCGAGAAGAACTTATCAATCCTAAATATACTGAGAAAAATGACTCCGCTCAAAAGTGGTCAACGTTGGTGAATGTTGTTCGCCAGTTGAGGAAACTATGCCCATGGGATCGTGAGCAAACTCACGCGTCACTTCGTCATTTGTTGATAGAAGAAGCCTACGAAACAATTGAAGCGCTTGATAACGGAGATATGGCTGAATTACAAATTGAATTAGGTGACTTATTATTACAAATCATTCTTCATAGCATCATTGCCGAAGAATCTGATGAATTTAATCTAGCAGATGTGATTACAGGAATTACTAAGAAAATGGTTGACCGCCATCCTCATGTTTTTCAGGACACTAAAGTTTCTGGGGTTCAAGAGGTGCTCCAAAATTGGGAATCTCTCAAAGCCAAAGAAAGGGCAGGTAAAACCGTCCTCAGTGGTGTACCCATACGGCTACCAGCGCTCTTGTGCGCATATAGAATACAAGAGAAAGTGGCTAATGTGGGGTTTGATTTTCCAAATGAGGAATCTACCTGGGCCAAAGTTGAAGAAGAAATCCATGAATTTAGGACGGCCACCACAGATGAAGACCGTAGGAATGAATTTGGAGATTTGTTATTTGCATTAGTCAACTACGCTCGAAAAAATCAAATCAACCCTGAAGATGCACTTCGTGAATGCAACCGTAGATTTCAAAATAGATTTGAATATGTAGAAGCGCATGTAGATGACATAAGCAGTATGAACATTCAGGAGTTGGATCAGCTCTGGGAAGCAGCGAAAAACAATCAAACCAAGGGCTTGAAATAACTGGTGAATAACTCATAAAAAGAACAGGCTTACTCTGATACTATAAGTATTAAATCATATTCATGATCAATGATCTGAATGGGACTCTCATAGTAAGGGATCACATAATGGCCCTGATTATCACGCGAAAGTTCAGTGTGATTGAATGTTAGCATTCCACTGTCATATGAACCCTGAAATGTAAAGTCCATCATAATACGACTTGAGGTTACACTCCGCTCCAATTCGTATTTTCGCACTTCATCAAAATCTTGTCCTACATGCAGAGATATATTTGATATCTCATAGTTGCGTCGAATCCTTACGGTCGCTGGTGTTGCCCCCTGCTGAAATCCATCTATGAATAGCCATGCTCTTTTTGGCGCGAATGATGTAGAAGATGTTGAGTCTTTTGGTGCCCTTGATGTAACACTTACCCCCATCGGAGTCGTCACACAGCCCCATAAGAGCGCTAATATGATTGCGATAGGAAATAGGAAGTGTTTCATCGGTAGGAAAGCCATGTTTATAGAATATACAACAAATCACTAAGCCTCCTAAAAATATTTACTCCACAACCCAGTATTGAGGGTGAATGAATTGTTGCAACAAGTGCTTAATATTTTGATTCTGCCCTTTGCAGGAACTGAGTAATCCAAATTGCCATCCAATGGGTGATACAGAATCAGCGAATTGTAATACACATAGGTCTAAAATAAGACATCACATATGATTTTGAAGTCTTAATCTATGGAATTAGTGCCGGACAATAAACACTGTATATAAACAAGATTGTAGAATCAATTGGAAAGAACATCCATACACTTCCCATTATCGCTCATATTGCTCTCTAAGATCAAGATTTTCATTCTGAGCAAGTTTATCATTCCATTCCGATCGATTGATATCCCATTGCTCATGGTTCTTGGTCCACCAGTCTTGTGCTGACTGACATTTTTGATCATCAACTTTCGTGTAGACATTCCGGCCTTTCTCCTGTGCTAAGAGTATATCTGAGGTACCTTTCTCTCGTATAACTTTATCATTATCTTGGTCATGAATCCAGTAATCTGGAGCAGAGATAATGTGATTCGTTCGCACGGTAACATTATAATCATCACGGACGGTGTACTCTCTTCGGGGAAGGGGCGCATCTGTTGTATTCTCCCAGGAACTTCTGCCATCAACATGAACCCATGTTGCAGATCCCTCATATCTTGGACTATCATCTACTTCTGTAACCCTTTGGGTCCACTGCCCTAAGACGCTCTCAGGAGAAAGGGATACATACGTCCACTGCTGATCATGATCAAATTGATAAACATCTGTATTCTGATATAGCCAGTCTTGTCTCCAGTGCTTAATGGTTTGCTCTCCATTGACGATTAACAGATGTTGCATGGAGATTAAATTGGGACTGTCTTCTAATAGCTCTACCCATTCCAAAGCATCAATCTGTTTGACTTCGGATGGAGTATAGAGCGAATCATCAGAATAATTGAATGTCTCGGCAAAACTAAATGTTACCTCATAGCATCCATGCATACTCCTAATGGCTTCTTGATCCTGCTCAAGTTTTGACTCAGAAATCATCTCCTGTGCCTGCGACTGCATGTTGATCACAATGGCACAGAATGCCATAAAAATCCAAGAAAAAAAATTTTTGTAAATCATTTAATTGTTGAGTTAATGAAAATTGTATTTAGACTAAGTCTAAATACGATTGAACTACCCCTGATTGATCGGGTTCACAAACTGTGGTAATGTGGTCTTATCTGAAAATCAAGTGAGATTTCATGATTTTTCCTGAGCTGAATAGATGGACTGAAGGCTTTTCTGGGGTGGGGGCATAAAATCGTGGATGGGCAAATTGGTCTATCATTCCTGATCCATGACAACAATTGGCTCAATATCCTCAGATGTGCCCAGTGAAGCGCCTGAAAATAGAAACAAAGGAATGCCACTTTGAAGCCATCATGAAGATTTGATGGGTCGTTACTATAAGGGGGAATAGATGACGAATTTGGGCATGATCCAGGCAAGGAGGGTGCAGTGGCGTCCCTTAGAGACAAAAAATTTTCAAGACTAATCCATATGTTTGATATGGTTTCTGGTCGATGTTGTATGTTCTGCACAACATTTCAAGACTGATAGATAATTTCTTTACCTGTGTGACTACTAATTTGTCGGTAAATTCTGAATCAGCCTTTGCTCGTTCAAAACAACTACTTGATGCGAGAAAATGTAGAACATAGTTTAGTCAATCAGATAATTCAACCTCAACGCATTCATACTCATGCACAACCGCGTGAATGGAAGCACTTACCTGCAGATTATATCGGGCCGATTTCTAAAATGATTCAGAATTCACAGTAGTTTTGTAAATTCACTAATAATATATACTTGAATATCATGGCGCGTGTAATTTGGGCATCAATTGTGGCCGCTCTGGGCGGACTTCTATTCGGATTTGATACAGCCGTTATTTCTGGTGCTGAGGGGGCGCTCCGAGACCTCTACGATCCAACCTATCAGCGCCTAAGTTCTGCCTTTGGGACTCCTGCATTCTGGCATGGATCACTCGTTGCAAGCGCATTGGTGGGGACGATTATTGGATCACTTGCATTCGCAAAACCTGCAGATCAATATGGGCGTCGCCCAATGCTAATGATGATGGGAATCCTCTACTTTGTATCTGCACTTGGGAGTGCCATGGCTTGGAATGCCGAGTCGTTCACACTATTTAGATTGCTTGGGGGGCTAGGCGTTGGAGGAGCTTCCGTTGTTGCCCCGATGTATGTGGCTGAAATTGCACCGGCTCATATGAGGGGAAGACTCGTTGCGATAGTCCAACTCAACATTGTCCTCGGGATCCTAGTCGCTTATCTATCAAACTTTGTGATTTCCTCGTATGATCTCGGTAGCGTTGAATGGAGATGGATGTTTGGCGTAGAGGCCGTTCCAGCACTTGCATTTACGTTGTTACTGTTTACTAATCCGAGAAGCCCCAGATGGCTGGTTTCACAGGGCCGTGATAAAGAAGCGCAAGGGGTTCTGCAAATGATTGGAGATAACACCATTGATGTAAACAAAGAACTCAGTTCAATTCGTGAATCGCTTACACAAGCCCGTGAACATTTAGCCGAGAAATTCTTCCAGCGCAAATATATTACCCCCATTCTTCTTGCAGTTGCTATCGCCACATTTAATCAACTCTCTGGAATCAATGCACTCATCTATTATACAAAGAGAATCTTTGAGATGGCAGGTGCATCTGGAACATCTGCGCTATTGCAATCAGTCATCATTGGAGGTGTCAACCTCATGATGACTGCTGCCGCATTGTCAGTGATTGATAAGCTGGGGCGTAAAAAGTTGATGCTTGTCGGTTCAATCGGATATATTGTGAGCCTTGGAGCCACAGCAATTGCGTTTTATACCGATACAACTGGTCCAGTGGTGCTGGCGAGTCTGATAGTATTTATTGCCTCCCATGCATTTGGGCAGGGTGCCGTCATCTGGGTCTTTATTGGCGAGATATTCCCCAATAATATTCGTGCAAGAGGACAAAGCCTCGGCAGCTTTGTTCACTGGATTATGGCGGCAATTATTTCTCTTACATTTCCCATGATTGCAGAGGTCTCTGGAGCAAATATTTTTGCTTTTTATGCAATCTGTATGGTAGGGCAACTCCTGTGGGTCATCTTCGTGATGCCCGAAACAAAAGGAATTCCACTTGAAAAAATGAATAAGAAATTAGGAATTGAATAATCGTTGCTCCCATTAAAATCATGAATTAACGGTGTGTCTGATCATTCGATAATTTTTGAATCGCTGATGAATGCCAGTATGTTTCTAAAATCTCAAGACCATTGGCGTCAGTTGATTGCAGTGAATGTTCACTCTCTTTATCACACCTCCTGTATCTCATTGAAATTGACTCTGCTGAGTCCTATAACTGGTTCTCGTTGCAATCAAATGCTTATATTTGTATCGAATATTAAAATATTTACACAAGTATAGTCAGACTGCCTAGTAACCCATTTTTCGTTGTTCTCTGGTAAAAATGTCTTGGCTGGCTCCCTAAGCGAATCATCAAATTATGCTTTCACTTATTGATTTCGTCGTGATTGCAGTCTATCTGATCGGCATTGCGATTCTTGGAATTCGACTCGGTGGAAAGCAGCGGTCCACAGATGACTATTTCTTAGGAGGGCGAGATCTTCCATGGTGGGCGGTCTGCTTTTCAGTGGTGGCGACTGAGACTAGCACATTGACGATCATTGGTGTTCCAGCAGTTTCCTACGGGGGTACAATGATCTTTCTCCAAATTACGGGAGGGTATCTCTTGGGTCGTATTGCTGTAAGTGCACTTTTGTTACCAAGATACTTTAAGGGAGCGATGAGTACGGCATACGCATTTCTTGGGGATCGATTTGGAGACCAGATGCGCTCTACGGCATCGGTAACCTTCATGGTGACTAGGCTTTTAGCGGATGGCGTTCGATTATTTGCAACGGCCATACCCATTAAAGTAATATCTGATTCTGCAGGCATGACTTTCATGGGAGACCCGATCTCTTATGGGCAAATTATTCTCCTACTCGGGGTGATTACCGCTGTTTATACAATGGTTGGAGGAATTCGGGCGGTCATTTGGATTGATGTTGTTCAAATGATTCTCTACATCTTAGGAGGGATCCTATGTGCCAATCTTCTGATTGATGGGTTACCTGAGGGTTGGTTTCAAATTGCCGCTCAAGACAATAAATTCAAATTTATTGACCTCGGACTTGGGGGCTCTGTTACAGATTGGATTACGCAACCCTATATTGCAGTAACGGCGATCATCGGGGGCGGGGTATTTTCAATGGCATCTCATGGGACCGATCAGTTGATTGTGCAGAGATTACTCACCTGTAGAAACCTGAAAGATAGTCAGCGTGCATTGATAGGTAGCTCTGTCGTGATTGCGCTCCAGTTTGCACTCTTTCTGATCATAGGCGTACTACTTTGGCTTCACTATGGGGGATTAACACCACAAGAATTAGGACTCAGCCGTGGAGATGAAGTGTTTCCGCGCTATATCATTGAAGGATTACCTCCGGGATTATCTGGATTGCTCTTAGCTGGAATTTTAGCGGCGGCCATGAGCACGCTGTCTTCCTCGCTCAATTCTCTGGCCTCATCGTCCATGCTTGATCTTGTGGAGAGATTTGTAAAAAAATCCATTTCTGACAAGCGCAGATTATTATTCTCAAGAGGACTCACACTGTTTTGGGCAGGACTGTTTATCGTTTTTGCAAGTTTGTTTGAAAACACCGACAATCCTGTCGTTGAACTTGGCTTAGCCATTGCATCATTTACTTACGGAGGACTATTGGGAGGGTTTTTGCTTGGAATCATGATTAAACAGGCACAACAGTGGGATGCCGTCATTGCATTCAGTATCACCATTGTGACGATGGTGCTTGTCATTTTTGGACTATGGTTTAGTCCTGAACACGGTTGGATGTTTAACTTGAATCCAAGCGATACGATGATTCAAGACTTGGATATGCGCCGCATCGCATGGCCTTGGTATACTTTGATTGGAAGCCTGCTGTGCGTATGCATGGGGGCGACGCTATCGCTCCGCCATCGATTTTTAAGGCGTTAATCAATGCAACTGTCTAAACTATCTGATTTGAGACATCTCACTGGTGCATTACCGAACATCGTGAGTGTCAAATTTGGGATTTTTGTTTTTTTGGTCATTCTTACATCTCTGGCATTCAACCAAGGCACTCGGCCAGATGCTCTGACTTCAGTCGGTGATCGTTGGACTAAGGAGACACTTGTGGCCGAGTTAGACTTTCCGATCTATAAATCGGATGATTCACTCCGCGCAGAGATGCAGCGTATACGCAACTCGATTCATCCAATTTTTTATGCTCTGCCAGATGCTTGGCAGCGCACTCGTCTGGCAGCCGATTCGCTTTCAGCATCCCTTGAACGTACATTCGCTGCCTATACGGATTATTTAGTCGGAGCGCGTCGAGATACCATTGCCGCTGGAAACAATCCTGATCTGATTAGCCTATCTCAATCTACCATTGATGACTCGCTGTTATTTATTGATTTGAGACTCCAGACCTCAATTCGTATGAGTGATTCGGAATGGCGTGCACTGGGCTGGGATTATGCGCAACGAACCCCTGAGATTCGTACGAATGCATTATTGGAGTCTGAAAACCCGCCTCTTTTTGAACGAATTCTCAATGGAATCGCAAGCCGCGGCCAACGCTTACAACTTCAAGGTGTCCTTGACATCCATAGAGACTCTCTCTATGCACCCTATATTATCATAAGAGATACCGTAGAACAGACATTTAATCGACTTCCATCGGCGAGTTCAGTCACACAATTTGAGGCTAGAGAACGAATTCAGCTATGGCTTGAAGAAACAGTACTTCAACAAGATTCTACGCTAACATCAAGGGTGATTTCTCAATTAATTGGAGCGGTCTTCATTCCATCGGTCATCTATCAGTCAGTCCCTACTGAGCAGAGGCGAAAAGAAGCAGAGTTTCAAATTATACCTGTGAGGGGCATGGTTGCAAAAGGTGAAGAAATTGTTCGTAATGGAGAAATCATCACTCAGGAGATAAAACAAAAGATTGACTCTTTGGAGCGAGAAATAGGGAGTGAGACGCCCACTTCTCGTGGGCGATTGCAGTTGATCGGAAAAATATTATTGTCTCTCACTATCATTACGATTTTTTCAATCTTCCTCAAGTATGCTCGTCCCACTATCTTTGAAGACACTAAATCAGTGATTTTACTATCGGTCCTATACGCTGGAACGGTCATCGCATTCGGTATCGTCATTCGCCTTGCGCCTCCCGAGTACATGTATACTGTCCCTGTTGTCATTGTATCTGTGTTACTGACGGTGATTTTTGACTCTCGCCTTGCTTTGCTCACGACCTTTGCGATCGCTTTGGTTGGAGGATTTTTGTTAAATTCCGATTATACTTATACTTGGGCAACGCTCGTAGGGGGAACCGTCGCCATATTTAGTGCCAGAGATCTTCGCAACCGGGGCCAGTTATTTTTGACGGCTGCATATGCCTTCGGGGGGTACGGATTAGCACTTGTTACTCTGTGGCTCTACGATGGTGGTGCTTGGCCGCAAATCCAAGAGGATCTACTGTTCGCGGGCATCGGATCATTCCTACTTGTGACGGCTTATCCGTTTCTTTGGGTATTGGAGCGTGTGTTTGATATTACAACAGATTTACGACTACTGGAGCTTTCTGATACAAATCACCCTCTGCTCAGGAAATTAATGAAGCGAGCGCCTGGAACCTGCAATCACTCTATGCAGGTCTCCACACTTGCGGGCTCTGTGGCAGATGAACTTGGTGCCAACACCCTCTTAACGCGAGTCGGGGCGCTATATCATGATGTTGGGAAGCTAACATCTCCTGAATATTTTATCGAAAATCAAATGGGCGGAATCAACCCACACGACGAATTACCTCCTCAGGAAAGTGCGCAGATCATTATAAGTCACGTCTCAAAAGGCCTTGAACTAGGTGAACAGCATCGCCTACCAGCCAAGGTTTTACATCTCATCGCCTCACATCATGGAACCACACGGACAGAATATTTTTATCAACGCGCATTAGAGCTCAGTAAAATTCAAGATCAAAACTTTGACGAAGAAACGTTCTGTTATCCTGGGCCTCAACCAAACTCTAAAGAAGCAGGCATATTGATGCTGACCGATACCGTTGAGGCCGCCAGCCGAACGATGCAAGATGCCACATCTGATAAATTACAGTCCCTGATTGACGATCTCATTGATCATAAAATTGCTGACAGACAATTAGACAATACGGGGCTTACATTCCGAGATATATATCTCATCAAAAAGGTGTTGTTGGAGCAGCTTCATGCCGTCCATCATGTCCGGATCAGCTATCCAAATGAGGACGACTCTTAGACCAACAATTTTATTGATGTAATCCCCTTTTTGACCCCGACATATTAGCCATGTTATGGCAAAAAACATCTAGGTACAGGTAAGTCTGAAACTGTTTTTAATCCTGATGAGGCTTGAAATATATGAGGGATAGCGTTGATCAAAGCTGCGACGGTTGCAGTATCTCCAAAAATTCCGCCCTCAACAACTAGGTTTATGGGGGGATTCCCCGCTACAATCACACGATCCTCTGGTTGTTTGGCACCTACATACATCCGTAAATCAAGTGACACTTTCACGCTCCCATTGCTGACCGCTTCAGCCGTGTGCTTGATGCCAGCGACTCTACCTGGCGTTACTGTGATATATGGAGTTTCTACCGTTTCTTCACAGATCACTGGCTCAAGCAATTCAGAATACTGATCAATTGACCATCCAAGGCCGTGCATCACAAGTCTGAGTGATTCAACTAGCCCGATATGCCCAAACCCTCCTTGCGCCTGACGGTTTTGAAACTCTTCAACGCTGATTCCAGCTCCAACTTTTTTCTGAAGAGGAAGGCGTCTTAATCCAGCATCTACCCTTCTTTGTACTTTAACAGACTCCACATTGGTGCAAGCTCCAGTTGCAACGAGCGCCAGTAGATCCATTGCATACCCTGGATTCACTCCAGTGCCAAGAATAGAGACGCCATGCTCTTTAGCCAATGCGTCCAGTCTGTTTGCGATCTCTGGATATCGATCAAACGGGTAGGGGAGCTCTTCAGTACTAGAGACAACCGATGCACCAGATACAATACACTGCACCAACTGAGTTTCAACCTGAGGCATAAACGAACTAGTGGTATGCACAACAACATCTGGTTTGGTTTGGGAAAGGACCTGCTCAGCATCGGCTGATATGAGGATGTCCGAGTCAGCATTGAGGAGAGAGCCAACGGTTTGATTGACTTTTTCAGGATCAATGTCAATCGCACCAACAAGTTGGACTTGATCAGATTTCTGCTTTTCAAGGATCAGTCTTGCTGATCCTTGTCCAATAGGGCCTAATCCGTATTGTACGACTCGGATTGTTTCTGAATTCATGATTTGTCTGATTTGATAAATGGGTATCTAAAGTGTTTTGGAGGATTAAAGGTCTCTTTGATCGTTCGAACCGAAACCCATCGCATCAGATTGGGAGGAGCGCCCGCCTTATCATTGGTTCCAGAAGCGCGCGCCCCACCAAATGGTTGCTGCCCCACAACTGCACCAGTCGGTTTATCATTGATATAAAAGTTTCCTGCTGAATTGCGTAGAGCATTGCTTGCCTGAACAATGATCTGCCGATCTTGGGCAAAAACTGCACCTGTCAATGCATAGGGGGATGTTTGATCAACTAAGGTTAGGGTTTCGTCAAACTTTTCATCATCGTAAACAAAAATGGTGACGACAGGGCCAAAGATTTCTTCACACATCGTGCGATACTTTGGATCGGAAACCAAAATGATGGTTGGCTCTATGAAATATCCATCCTCATCACTATAATTACCCCCAGCAATAATCTCTGCATCCGAAGAGTGGCTCGTTTCTTTCAAGTAACGAATAATGTTTTGATAGGAGGCTTTATCAATGACGGCATTGATAAAGTTAGAAAAATCTTCTACTGATCCCATTGAGATCTCGTCAAGTTGTCCAATCAGTGCATCTCGAGTCTTGCTCCACTTGGACTTAGGCAAGTAGACCCGTGAGGCAGCTGAACATTTTTGCCCCTGATATTCAAAGGCACCACGTATTATAGCGGTAGCAACCGCATCTGGATCAGCCGAACTATGGGCAAGGATGAAATCTTTCCCCCCAGTTTCACCAACAATCCTTGGATAGGTCTCATAATTAGAGATATTCACACCAATCGTTCTCCACATATGTTGAAAGGTCTCCGTTGATCCCGTAAAATGAAGCCCTGAAAGACTGGAAGAGGCGAGCACTGGATCTCCAATCGTTGCACCAGAGCCAGGTACCATATTAATCACTCCTGGCGGTAATCCTGCTTCTTCAAGTAACTTATAAATAAAGTAGGCGGAATAGATGGATGTAGAAGCGGGTTTCCATATCACAGTATTGCCCATCAATGCGGGTGCAGTGGGCAAGTTACCCGTAATTGATGTGAAGTTAAATGGGGTTACAGCGAAGACAAACCCTTCCAGCGGACGATATTCTAAACGATTCCAGACTCCAGGGGAAGACTGGGGCTGTTCTTTATAGATCCGAGAGGCGTATTCAACATTGAAACGAAAAAAATCAATGAGTTCGCATGCCGCATCAATTTCTGCTTGAAAGGCGTTCTTACTCTGTCCAAGCATCGTTGAGGCATTTAGCACATCCCGCCACGGACCTGCCAGTAAGTCCGCCGCTTTCAAAAAGATTGCCGCTCGATCAATGAAGTCCATTTCTGACCATGCATGTCTGGCTTTCAGTGCAGATTCAATGGCTTGGAGTACGTGCTTGCTACTGCATTGATGAACGATGCCAAGACGATGACGTATTTCATGAGGTGGGCGGATTTCTGAGGTATCTCCCGTGTGCACAGCATTCCCATGAATAAAGGCTGGAATTTCAATTTCAGTTCCTTTAAGTTCGCGCAGTTTGGCTTTTAAGGACCCACGTTCTGCGGATCCAGGTGCATAATCAAGCACAGGTTCATTAATGGCCTTTGGTATAACTGGTTTACTATTGTTCATGGATAAGTTTTGATTCTAATGGAGCAGTGATTAAGATGCTGATATGATCAACACCCTTCTTATATTGTTGTATCAGATATGTTCAAAAAGCTAGATCATCTTTGTCGACTAAAAAGCGATTTAACATGCCTTTTAAGGTTTTCATAGCATGGAGGTATGTATGTGGTGTCCGTAGCAGGTTTCTAAGATTTATTTCTTTTGCCGCCATAGGTAGCATCTCTGTAGGGGTTGCAGCCCTTTTACTTGCTCTTTCGGTTGTACGAGGCTTTAGTCATGAAATTCAACAAAAGATCAGCGGCTTTGGTGCTCATATACAAGTAGAGAGCATTCGGCAAGGTCCGCTCAGCGATGCTGATGCCTTAGCATTGAAGATCCATCAACAAGATTCAGTTAGTTCTCTGCAGCCCGTGGTGACAGAGTTCGTCTTACTCAGACGTTCCAGCCAAGACATTGATGGGGTAGGACTATGGGGGACTGACCGGCTTCCTAATTATCTGGCAGAACATCTTCTTGAAGGATCTTCCAATTTAGTCCCAATGGATAGTCCTCAATTAGTGGTTGGACATACTCTTGCAGAAAATCTTCACCTTGAAATTGGAGACCGAGTCACCATTCTTTCAACAAGAAATCTATCGTCTGTGAAATCGCTCTTTGGTGCTCGTCCACATCTCGAACAGTTTCAGATATCAGGGATCTATGAGACGTCACTCATAGATTTTGACGGAACCTATATCTTTACAGATATTAATACTGCGAGACACCTACTTGGATATAATCATGATGAGGTCACTCGTTTTGATGTGACGGTTGATGATGTGTCCATAGCTCCATTAATATCATCATCTCTTGAAGAATCGTTGGGTTTAGGGGTACTTGTTCGCAGCGTTTTTGAAGTGTATCGGGGCCTATTTGCATGGGTTGATTTGCAAGAAGCAATTGTTCCTTTGGTCATCAGTATTCTTATACTGGTTGCGGCCTTTAGTGTGATGGGGATGCTGTTGATGATTGTTCTAGAAAAAACTCGGGAGATTGGAATCTTGGCAAGTATGGGTGCCTCTCAACATGGAATCCAACAACTGTATCTATATGTGGGGCTTTTTGTGGGTGGATTCGGGACTGCAATTGGATTATTGCTTGCGTGGGGTATAGGATTTGTTCAGGGGCAATTTGGCATTATTGGGCTACCCGCAGAGACTTATTTTATGGATACCGTCCCAGTTATGTTGGATTTATCCGATTTTGGAATTGTTGCAGTGGTGTCGTTGATATTATGTCTATTGGCTTCATATTTTCCTGCCCGCATCGCATCGCGTATTTCTCCATTGCGCGTATTGAGATTTAGATGAAAAACAATACGATTCTCCCAAATATTCTCGTGATGTGTTGATAACCAACAACTATCCCCGTAGATGACTCTAACATCCATGTTACAGGGGCAAACCTGCGCTAATACAATCGATTATACTAGCGCTCCTACCACAGAGCGTTGATAGACTTAGAGGCTTGGCTACAAAAACGTCCACTGACGGACACACTCCTATCTAATATATTACAAAGGGAATTATATACGTGAGTACCCATCTATTTGACGGCTACCTTTTGCGTATCCATTTCACGGCTCATAGTAGTCTCTAACGAGAACGCTCCTCCACGTGCAGATGCCCCAATCCCGGAGGCCTGTAACACATCACAGACGCGTTGATGTCTGATGGCCACATGCCATACACTTAAACTTGCTTTGCGATTGACTTTATCTGTATGATCACACTGATTACAGCGTAGGCTGGTATACTTCGGATCTACAAGAATCACGTTGCCAAACTTGTAATCGCAATAGGTATTAAACCGTCCCCATCCAATGACACGGTTTAACCCTGCTTTTGCCTTCACATTGGTTCCAGGGTTCTCAACCGTGCCCTTGGACATGTCCTTGATCTTCAAGTCTTCACGTATACGCCTTATTGGACAATCTACGGCTATGTTGATGTGCCGCATTCGTTCTGCAGTTCTTCTGTTTTCGCTTCCACTTGTTGATCTTTCGCTTCGTTCGCTTGGATCGACCAGATCCTTTCTGTTGTCGGGCTAACTTTCTTTGCCACCGACGGATCTTAATCTCCTTATCCGTTAAGTCAGGGAGCGGTAACATGCCCTGTTCACCATCCGTTGAGGAATAAGAAATGTTATAGGTATTCAAGTCAATGCCAATCTCTTTGCCATCGTCCACCTTCTCTGGCAGATTAGTGACTTTGTAAATTACGCTCATCTTCCAGTACCGTCCGTCTTTCTTCACGGTGACTTCAATCGGCTCACCGTCTGGATAAGGATTACCTCCTTTCCTACGAAACTTCATCCAGCCAATCTTCTGGATATAGACATCATTCCCTCGGATCTTAAACAATCCTTTGGTCGCCGTAAATGAATTGTGTCGAAACCGATTGTGGAACGTAGGATGAAGATTATCTGAGTAAACTACGCCACTTACTCTACCAGAGCCCCATGTTCGTGGAATGGGTTACAATCCATACAAGTGATGGACCCCGTTGTGCACCAAACCAAGGGCAGAATCTACCTGAGCTACAACTGCAAGAACGGACTACAGCCCATGAACAAACTCATAGTGTATGCTATCACTCCCAGGAGAATTTCCCTCCACCCATGCCTTTGTATACTCCGTAATTGGCGGTGAACCATGTGTAAAAAGAGGGAATGGGAATGTTATATCCCCCCTCTTCTGTTTCAGCAATCACCCCGCGGTGAAGCAAGTCGTCAAACATGTCGGTGGCGACAACATGGGAGTATTTCTCGGTGAGTGCGTCTATGAGATACTCCTTTTCTATGGGTGATTTTTTAGGGACATTTACGAAGAGTCGGGCGAGGACTTGGCGTTGGCGGAGAGTGATGTCCTTCAGACGAGCTGTGTAATAAGTTTCTCGTTCCTCATCGCCCTGCTGGAGCACGGATTGCAAACCCTCATCTGTCATGTGCCCTTGGTGGAACTCAAGATACTCCTTTGCGTGGACCGCATAAGAGATGATGTGTTGAGGCCACCCATGCGAACATAATGCTATCGCATCAATCCACCCAGACGTATCACCGATTGCTCCTCCTCCCTTCGTGAGCCAATCGTTAATCACTGCACGCTCCTGCTCCCTGCCTAAACGCCCAAGATAGTTAACACAGCCACGCCCGAACCTTGAAACGTCTAAGGTCTTATAAATATTCTCGGAAATACCCAGCCCAGCTGTGAGGAGCACTACAGGTTTTCCTAATTTACCGTTATGGATCTCATCAAGCGTGGAGATGGCCTGCTCCCTGTTCTGCGATAGTAGCCCCCGCAGTTTTTGTGCTTCGTCAAGAACAAGTATCAGTCCATGTCTGGGAGATAAGCGTTTGAGTACTTGCTCGGGGCTTGCATCCCCAGCCACACGCTTCACTCCCCCCAACTTAAAGAACTCAATCCCTATTGAGGCTGCGACTTGGCGGTCCAGATCATATGACTCATTCATTGACTGGGACATCGCTACTGGACTCCATAGATCCTGAGTCCCAATGTGTACAACATTCCACTCAGGGTTTTCCTCACATAGCTTGGCGAGGAGTGCAGACTTTCCCACACCAGGTGGGCCTTGTATCAGGAAAGTTGTCCCCGCATTAAGGCTGATGGATTCGGATAGGACGGTTGAGAATCTGGCTCTAATATCTTTCCGCCCGCGGAAGAATGCTGCGGGGCCTCGGTCACGCCCAGTGGGGGGGGGCGAAGCCTGTTCTTTTGTAGGCTCGGGCTTTTCGGGTGGTTTGAGTCCTGTATACAGTAGCATGTGATTTTTGTTGCTAATGTTGGATTGATTTCTCTAACACCGCCAACTGTGACTTGTTCATTCCTGACAGTCACGTATATAACCCCCTTTCTTTTCCCCATGCCTCTTAAGATCAGGTATGTCACACTTGTTTTCTATGACTACGACAGTCTCTTTTTCCATTTATATGACTGATAATGAAATGTCCAATTGATTTCGCCAGTAGGGTAGCACAGAATTGCCAGTGTGCCGCGTCAATGCTCTGATTGAACAGGGCACTCCATCTGGAATGAATTTATAGGTTTCTGGAAATGACTGCAAGGTCGCTCCCTCAAGCACACTCAGCGCCCTGTCCTGTTCTGGGTGGCCAAATCGCTCAGTGCCATAGGAATTGAAATGAATCGTAATTGTTGGTGATGAAGAATCCCGGTCATTCGCCCCTAAACACAGATATAGTTTTGTCCATCATTTTTTCTATGGCAGTCTAATACCAACTCATCTGGTCAATCCATCCACGATCCATCTGGGACGGAAGCCTGTATTCGTTTTAAGTTCAGGGGTGACAAGTACTACAGACAGGAGACGATTGTAGTGGGATCAATTGGATGATGACTTGCATGGGGGATAGGATTTGCTCAGGGGCGATTCGCATTATTGGACTACCCGAAGAGACTCATTTTATGAATACCGTCCGAGCTATGTTGGATCTATCCGATTCTGGAATTGTTGCAGTGGTGTCGTTGATATTATGTCTATTGCTTTCATATTATCCTGCCTCATGCATCGCGTATTTCTCCACTGCGCGTATTGAGATTTAGATTAACAATGATTTACTGTTCGTAGAATATTGTATGCCATGTGGAATGATATCATGCCAGACTATCTGTTAATGACAAACACTTTGATGTATTGAATAGTCAACTATACCCCAAAACCTAAGATGTCCTTGAGCATAAAATAGTGGGGGGATGTATTTTCGCACTGAACCAGTTGCTTTTTAGTTTACTTATGTGCTATTCAAACTTCCCAAATAAAGGAGAAGACAAAAATTCAGATTATCTATGCCATCATTTAAAATTCAACTTTTCAGTGTCCTCAAATCAAAACTCAAGTCATCTTCAATAGAGTTAGAAACCCCCGAAAACATTAGCGCAGCAGAATTTCTTGATGCCGCATGTGAACAATATCCAGTGATGAATCCATATAGAGGCGTGATGAGGCTTGCAATCAATCACGAATATGCCAGTGATTCAAAAAGCATCCAACATGGAGATGAAATCGCCATTATAACTCCCGTGAGTGGTGGCTAATAAGGCACAACAACGAATTGTCCAACTTTCTCGGGACCCCATTGATGTAGGAACTGCATTGAGTTTTTTGCAGACTCCCAGGGCAGGAGGCATATCAATTTTTTTAGGAACGACGCGTCAGTGGACTAATGGTCAAGAGACGACCTTGCTAACCTACGAAAGCTACAAGCCCATGGCACTCAAGCAAATGCATCGGCTCATAGATATGGCAGAATCTCGCTGGCACATCCACCAAACATGTTTACTCCATAGATTGGGAGAAGTCCCTCGGTCAGAGATCAGCGTACTTATAGGTGTCGCTACCTCACACCGTTCAGAGGCATTTGAAGCCTGCAGATTTCTGATAGACCAGTTAAAAATTCAAGTGCCAATCTGGAAACAGGAACGACATACAGACGGCAGTAAAATATGGATTGAAGGAACATTGCCGCCAATGGGAGCTAACTCTTGAGACTATCTAAGATTCGTTCTTGTGGATCAGAATGAGTGTCTGGAAGAAATGCTTTCCCAGATACCTTCTCAAATAAGTCAATGTAGCGCTCTGACACCCGAGTCCGAAAATCATCTGGCAGAGCAGGGGGGACCTGCTCCTCTTGGCCATTAAAGCCCTGATCCATCAGCCATTCACGTACAAATTCCTTGGAAAGTTGCAGTTGAGGCTTCCCCTGCTTTAATTGCTCTTTATAGGGTTCCAAATAGAAGTAACGAGATGAATCTGGGGTGTGCACCTCGTCAATCAGCACCCATTCACCATCTTGAGTTTGGCCAAACTCATACTTGGTATCTACCAAAATCAATCCCTGCGATGCCGCTAATTCCGTTCCTCGCCGAAATAAAGAGAGAGAAACTTCTTCAAGCCGGTCAAAAGTGACTGATTCTATAAGCTCCTGATCAATGGCCTCTTCTCGGCTAATATCCTCGTCATGACCGACCTGTGCCTTAGTCGTTGGAGTGAGAATTGGCTCAGGTAATTGATCATTTTCATTCAGCCCGTTTGGGAGAGATTTTCCACAGAGTGAGCGTTTCCCTGATTTATATGTCCTCCAAGCATGGCCGACTAGATAACCTCTTACAACAAATTCCAGATTGCCTGGATCACATTTGTGGGCAATAGTTACATTGGGGTCTGGCACACTCACAATATGGTTAGCAATAATATCCTCTGTTGCCTTGAAGAAATAAGCCGCTAACTGATTAAGTACTTGGCCTTTGAATGGAATCGACTGACCCAAGACGATGTCAAAGGCAGAAATTCTATCTGTAGTTACCATGATAAGGCGTTCTCCTTGATCATAGGTGTCTCTGACTTTCCCCTGATACTTGTGCCCTAGGTGTGTGAAGTTAGTTTCGGTTAACGTATGATCTAATTGATTGTTAATCGTATTTGAATGCATGTTAGTTTGTATTTTTAGTGAAATCACTGGAGCGCCTAATCTTTAGAGTGGAAGATATTTCTTGATCAATTCTCGTTAGCGCTGTGGGATTATTTTGACGGTAAATCAGGCGCTTAGCCGCAAGCCGACCTGTTTTTTCAATCTTCTGACTAATACTGCTCAATCCGATATAATAGCTGGTCTTAATATCATCATACCCAATTAAGGCAATGTCTTCTGGAACACGTAACTGCGCATCAGTAATCGCTTTCCATGCCCCAATTGCTTGAACATCACTACTAGCAATGACTGCTGTGATCGCTGGTGATACTTTTAAGAGTTTACTCATTGCTTCATAGCCAGACTCTTCACTAAATCCAGCATGCTTTGTAGTAGTGCCCCACTGCACAAGGTTAGGATTAAATTTAACCTTGAATTTCTCCAATGCTTGTTTGTATCCTTTTATTCGTTGGAGTTGAACATAGCCATCAGTATAAGCACGAATTAAACCTATACGTTTATGTCCACTTTGTAGCAAATGAGTTGTTGCTTTAAGAGCGCCATCAGAATCATCCCAATAATAAGAATCAAAATCAGTATGGTGGTTACCAACAAGGATTACTGGTGCACTAAATGCTTTCAATTCTTTCGCAAGATGGGGAGCCACGGGAATTCCAGCCAAGATAAGTCCATCAACTTTCCCACCTTTCAATTTATTACGTAAACGATCAAGTGGATTAAAACTACCGAGATCAAAGAGAAGAATGTCACACTCGTGATCTACATCTGCAAGGACCGTTCGTAAACCTTTAAGCAGAGAGTTATGGAATGCCGTAGTAATTGTAGGCGAAGCGATAGCAATAAGTTTTGTGGTTCGTTGTGCCAAAGATCTAGCGACACGATTTGGGAGATACTCTAATTCATCAATTGCTGTAAGAACACGTTTCTTCGTGTCCTCGGCCACATCCGTAGAATCATTGAGTACACGAGACACAGTGGAAATCGCCACACCGGCTTCGTTAGCAACATCATAGATTGTAACGGATGCCTTAGAAGATGCCATTAAGATATAAAGTTCTATTCATTGAGTAACACATAGCAATCAGACTTCTAGCAATTTTATACTATATTGTATCAAAACCTGTTCTGATTTTATCGTCATGGCTAACATAATTTTTAAGGATGTTAAAAAAGTCTACGCTAACAAGCACCTTGCAGTCAACAGAATCAATTTCTCCGTTTTGGATGGTGAGTTATTGGTTCTTGTTGGACCATCAGGCTGTGGGAAGAGCACCACACTGCGTATGTTAGCAGGCTTAGAGTCCGTGACGAGTGGATCAATTCTAATTGATGATCAAATCGTTAATCAAATTCCGCCCAAGGACCGTGATGTTGCTATGGTATTTCAAAATTATGCATTATATCCGCATATGACAGTATTTAACAACATGGCCTTCGGGTTGAAATTACGAAAATACTCAAAATCTGAAATTAAGCAACGGGTAGGGCAGGCCGCAGAAATTTTAGGTATCACCGACATTCTGGAACGTAAACCTAAACATCTTTCTGGCGGGCAACAACAGCGCGTAGCCCTGGGGCGTGCCATTGTTCGTAAACCAAAAGTATTTCTATTTGATGAGCCCCTCTCAAATCTGGATACAAAATTACGTGTACAAATGCGTACTGAGCTCGCACGTCTACATCAAGAACTTAGTGCTACAATGATCTATGTGACGCATGACCAGACCGAAGCAATGACATTAGGCGATCGAATTGTTGTAATGAATAGGGGAGTCATTCAGCAGATAGACAATCCGATTGCTACATACAATCACCCCCAGAATCAATTTGTTGCGGAATTTATAGGCAGTCCTAAGATGAATTTTATTGATGGTCAGATCAAAGAGGTTGATGGCAAACAGATGTATGTTTCTCTAAACAGCGAACTATGTCTTCAAATTCCAGAAAAATTCAATTCACTCAATCATGCCAATGGTATTGTGCTTGGCTTTAGGCCCGAGATCGTCAAGCCACTTGAAGCAACTAGCACTAAGCATGGAGATGGAATATTTGAAGCAGACATTGTATACGAAGAGCATCTAGGGGCCGAGTCGTATGTGTACGGGAGAATTAGATCAACTACATTTGTGTCCCGCGTATCGGGTACTCCAAATTTTGATATTTCTGAGCAGCGAAAGTTTCAATTGGACTTAGAGCACATTCATCTTTTTGATTCTACAGGGCAGTCGTTAATTGGATAGCACTGCCTGCCAAAAAGGATACAGCGACTTATTTCCACAAAATTCAGCAGAACTTTGACTTATTGGGTCAATCAATTTTCAAATAGTTAGCTGACGACTCGTTTGGACGGGCGTGAGCATATTTACTTGTAGTTGCCAAAGATTTGTGCCCAAGAGTTTCTTTGACCATATGAACGGGGGCTCCGTTATCAAGCGCGTGAGATGCATGCGCATGGCGAAGCCAATGAGGTGAAACGTTTTGACTGATACCAGCATTTTGGGCTGCATCTCTGACTATTCTCCAAATTTGTTGTCTGGACAGTGGACCACCGTTACGAGATCGAAAAACTGGATGATTTGATTCAGTAGCATCAGTTTCAGACTTTAGCTCCATCATTTTGGTCCAGACTAAGGCAGGAAGTACCACTGTTCTGGTCTTATTTCCCTTACCGAGTAAGGTGACTTGACCTTGTTTATTATTGTTACGAGGGATAACAGCGCCCCAATAAAGGCGCACCAATTCTGATACTCGGGCACCAGATGCGTAAAACAGTTTCAGTAAAACTTGATTACGCAAGCTACTTGCTTGATCAAAAATTTTCTCAATATCATCCTCTGAGAGGATTCGTTCACTTAGGTTATCAGGAATATTAGGTAATTGCACAGCGGCACCTACATTAAATTGCAAATAACCAATTTTATGGGCGAAGCTGAAAAGACTCTTGACGGCTGCTAGTTTTCGCGCCTGTGTCGCTGGTAGATTTTCTTTATTCTTGAGAAGATCTATCCATTCCCAAAAATGCTCTAACTTGATCCTGTTCAGTGGTAAATCAACAAAATCTACAAATTGTTCAATATCACGAGAATAAGCATCTTGAGAATGTGGACTCTTTCCCTGTAGCCAGAGACTGATAAGATGCAAATCATCATCGGCTTGACTATGACGTTTTTCGCTTACTGGTACTAACATGAATAAATTAATGCTTGAAGTAAAATTACGCGAAACCACAAATACCTTTAGACTATATGCATTAGAAATGATATGTAGGTAACATAAGTTAGGATTTAAGCATTTATTGCAGAATATTATTAAAACAGGTGATTCATACATACCTAACTCCATAGTTATACACATAATGATTAGGTTGTGACCAATCTTACAGTGATTCTCTCAGTTGAGTAAACTTAAAAGCACATGCTAATTATATGTAAAATTATTCCCAACGCAACATAAGGATAATTATGTAACGTTGGATTTTTATGCTCCATGGAATCATTTACTATCGCCTGTTTGGAACGGCTGTAGGTGCTTATACTGTGTATGTCTATTAGTGTTCAGTCATTGTGTCAGATTAACACACACCGATTCAGTCCTATCCAGAGAGTCGTTGACTTAGTGCGGTGTATTGGTGCGCGTATCGTACAACTAATCATTCCAGTACACTGGGAATTTGGGTCAAACAAAAAAGGGATGCACGCTGAAAGCGCATCCCCCCCCCCAATATAAGGAAACTTAACAGGACAGAATCATCGGGTGGTAGCGATGGATCATATTCAACTCGCTATCCTGAATTTCCATCACAGGTTTTTTATATGACATTTTGCGAAGTAGGGAGAGCATACAAAGATCGGCAAATTTGTCATTGATCGTGCAGTTTCTTTACGATCTTTGTTGATTTCTGAATTCTCTCTCTGTGTAGGGCGCTGGATATGTGGTTTGAGCAGATCAGAGGGAGGCCTTGATCTAAAAGGGGTTAATCAGCCGTTGGATAGGTCTGTTCACCTGTCTGTTAATCAATCAAATGTCCATTTCTCGCCCTGCGCCTTCTCGGAAAGCTTGGTAAGTAACGCGGTCTTGCCCGCGCCTGGTGCGCCCTGTATCAAGAAAGTAGTTCCCGCATTAAGAGTAATTGTGTCAGAGAGAACAATCTCAAAACTGGATATAATATCTTTTCTTCCGTGAAAATATGCCGCAGTCCCTCGATCACATCCAGTCGCGGGATGCGAGGACTCCCCCTCAGCGGGAGTTTGTGTATACGGCTTTATATGTGGAAAGTAAACCATGGTTAGATGCTGTGGATGATTTATCTACTCATCTCTGTACACCCCACCGCGTGATTCGTTCAGTGGGCGCTGAGTTGCGCAGTGCGGTATCTCTCCTATTCGGTTTTAGCGAATCATCGTTTGATTGACATACTTATCGTCGTTTCAATTGTTTCTGGCAATCAGATACCCCTTATCCTCAAGTTGCTTCTCTAAGAGTTGGCTTGACAGAGATAGACATCTTCATTTAGTGCCTGATTCTCAAAGTCAACCATTTCATATAGTCTTTTAAGCCCCTCACGAAAATCGATATCTTTGTGTGGGTAAAACAAAGTTCATCTCCCCCGCTTTGGAGTTGGGTCTCGCATAACCTGATAAAACTCTCTACCCTTTCCCTTGTAGAGTGATCGTGTCTTTGCCAGATTGAGGTGGGGAATGCGCTCTTGAGGACATGATCAACTAAATTAATTATCGGGACTGTGCTTTCTCTTGTTCATTTGCGCTGTAACCTCATCAAACATTGCATCGCGCTCAGGATTGGGAAGCCCAAAGACCTTGCGGGTGTGTCTACGTTGCACCTCCGCAGAGGAACATGTGGGTTCTATTAGCATACCCCCATTGATAATCGTTATGAGACTCTCTTGGTACGATCAAGATGATTTCCCCCTTTTTTGCATATAGATGGCCATGAACGGTTGACGCGAGCGGAGCGTTTTACAACTCCAAAACCTCAGATGCCTTCTGTGCGATGATGTGCATTGCGGAATGAAAATGTGATTAGATCTGTGAATATGCAACCTACCGCACTATATCTCCAAATTTGTTCTTAATCTGCCCCACGAAATTGGTTGGATTTAACTTGGTTTTCTGGTCATTAAACTGCTCCATAGACTCTCTATAAATTTCTTCCCGTCTAAAACGTCGTTCAAGTCCCTTTCCCACGCAACGGATGCGTAGATTCTTCCCAAATCAAGCGATTCACTCAACGCAACATCATACGTTTTTCTGATAATTTCTCCATCTGCTACGTCTGCTGTTGAACGACAAAACTAATTAATGTATCAGGGTGTGTCACTTTTTATTGGCACACAGAGCATCCCTATGGTTCCACATTAGTTCACAACGAAGTTTATCAGCCCGACGACACTGGCGCCATACAACTGACGTTAACTCATTCTCCAGATAAAGGATAGAAGCTCCATTATCCGTTTCTACAATTAATCATGCACGGTCGCAACGCGATAGCAAGAAGCGACCTGCGTAAATTTAGGTTATAGCCGATGATCAATCGTTGAAATATACGAGTTTTCAAAGATATCAAAATTTTGTTTGCATATATTTTTCAAACTTTTGCGTATATTATTCCTATTCCAACGAAACTCTCTGAGGCAATTAAAATGATACAAATATGCGTGAAAAAGATCATAGCACTTACTTGTTAACCATACTACTTTGCGCACGTACTTAACCAGTCATCACGATGTCAACACTATCTGAGGATCATGTTCCCGAAATTACCGTGCAGGAACTAAAATATCTCATGGATAATAATCAGAAACCCTTTATTCTTGATGTCCGAGAAGAATGGGAATACACTATTGCGAATCTTGGAGGACATTTGATTCCCCTACGTGAACTTGTAGATCGAATGGAGGAACTTGATAAATATCGTGACGATAACTTGATGGTTGTCCATTGTAGGTCAGGTGGAAGGTCTGCGCAGGCCGTCAGGTTCCTGAATGCGGCTGGCCATTTGAATGCAACAAATCTTCGAGGTGGGACTCTTGCCTGGAGCAAGGAAATTGATACAAATCTTCCCACATATTAGCTAGCAATTCAGCACATCTTAATTTGAAATCAATTCTTCCAGTGAATACTCCCCCATCCATGTCATTGTTGGCCCCACCGCTATTGGTAAGTCTGCCGTTGGGTTGAGATTGGCTCAAAATCTTGGAGGAGAGATTATCTCAGCGGATAGTCGACAAATCTACAAAGAATTATCTATTGGAGTGGCTAAACCCTCCAATAAAGATCAAAGGCAGGTCATCCACCATTTTATAGACGAACTTAATCTTGGAGAACCCTACTCCGCTGGTTTATTTGCAGATCAGGCATCTGAGCGAATTGACCAGATATTACGAAAAGGCCATGTTCCAATTGTAGTTGGCGGATCAACATTGTATCTTCATGCATTGGTTCACGGTTTGTCTCCATCTCCCCCTTCTGATTCCCAAACTCGGTTGAGCATTGAGAGACGACTTGGACAAATCGGTAAAGAAGCGCTTTATCAAGAATTAGTAACCGTAGATCCAGAATCAGCCTCCACTATGGATCCGTCAAAAACTTCCCGAGTAGTTCGTGCCTTGGAAGTCTTTGAGTTGAGTCAGCGACCACTCTCATCATTCCATTCTCAGAAGCCCGATCCAGCTTATAATTATCAAGTCAGTTTACTTACCCTTGACCGCCCTATCCTTTACAAAAAAATTGAAGCCAGAGTAGATTCAATGATGGATGAAGGCCTACTAGATGAAGTGAGTCGCATTCGTGCAATGAATTTAGATCCTCAACTACCAGCTTTAAAATCGATCGGCTATCAGGAACCATTGGCTTACTTTGATCATCAGTTAACCCTACCAGAAATGGTAGATCTCATCAAACGTAACAGCCGCAGATATGCTAAGAGACAATTAACTTGGTTTCGTAGGTATGCCTCATATCGTAGAATATCAACTGATCATTCACTGGACAAGATTATAGATCAAATAATGTGAATGCCGGAATCGTCTAAAAACCTAGATTCATAAAAATTGTCAGTTTGATCTGTCATCTGGTTGAAGCACAAACCCCGCAGTAGTCATTAGGCCGAATCCTGTCCTGAATTCAGAAACTAAGTTAGCCTGATGATGATCAAATAGTTTGCGCCATTGCGTTGATGATCTAAAATGTAGAAATTTCTCCTGAGAATTCATCTTGCCGAATGATCTAATTCGATTAACAAAACGATCTATAATTTTTAACAAATTGTATTGAAGTGGGCTGTGATAGACAGATTCTACTACGATCACACGACCGCGACAAATTCGAACTGCTTCACATAGCAGTGCCTCTGAGTCTTTGGCATGATGTAACACATAGTATAACACGACGATATCAAAGTGATTTGATGCCCAAGGTAGTGGGCCAGATTTCAATTGATAATATGGAAGTTTTGTACGGTTCATAGAATTGATATCGGCTAGCAATACTTGACCTCCCAAATGCTCTTGTATTTTTTCACCAAGATACCCTTCTGCACACCCCAGATCAAGAATCTTCATAGGCCTATTGAACCGCGGTATCAAAGGCATCAGGTTTCTAAATTTAATTTTAGCCCTAAATCGCATCATGCTTTGAATCCAATATGGAAGATATGTAATCATAGCAATGATAGCCCATCCAATCCAACCAGAGATGACGAAAATCCAATATGGTCCACCAGTGTATAACAGGTAAGTCCCCATTGAGCATATCGCTAGCCAGATCCAATGCCATTTAGGACTTTGAATGCACGCGATTAAAAAAATTGGGACAATCAAATACCATGGATGAATTGTTGTCGTCAGAACAAAATAGCAACCGGTCGTCATGAGCATTGCTTGGGGTAATGACCAACGTTGAAGTTTGTCTGTTATAAATAACAGTGGCAAACTGCAAAGGAACAGTAATCGTAACAGAGGCCCTAACTGCTTACTCCAGTCCTCTCCTGTTAGCCACAGCATGCCCGATTTCAGTCCATAATATAAACCAGCATTAAATTCAAAAAAACGAGCATATAAATCTAGGGAGCCCGACACATTAGAGATGACAAATGGCGCTGCAAATGGAATGGCAAGAACAAGTGCAATGATAAGTCCTGGCCAAGCTGACCTCCAACCATAACGCCTCCACAAGAATGGAAGAAAAACAAATGGGTACAATTTGATCCACCCTGCTACCGAAAGAAAAATAGATGCCCATCTAATTTGGTTCTTCTGAGCGAAATAAGTTACTAGTGCTAAGGCTAATAAAACGAGTGATTCGGTATGTGCCTGACCAGCCGTTTCAATGAGAATGACTGGGTTCCATGCATAAAACAAAACGAATCCGATTGAGACCATCCGAGATAGAACAAATATGGCCATTAATTCAATCAAGACAAACATGACTTTAATTAAATAATAGCTCAGATAGCTATCAGGACTATGCCATTGAGTTGCTAGGCGAAAAAGGTATTGTGAAACTGGTGGGTATACGCTAATAAATGATTTTGAATTTAGCTTATCAAACGATGGATCTTCATGTAATCCATCAACAGGGACATCTTCTGGTGCATACTGATATGGATTCAACCCTTCCTGCTGAACCAATCCATCCCATATATAACGATAGGCATCATCTGAAAGAGACGGTGGAATACCAATCAGCACAAATCGAGACAATATTGCGAATAAAAGAACGGTCTTTAAGCTATACTCCCCATATCGCCAGCAAATGAACCACAAAGTACTGCCCACTACAACTAAGACAAACATGATCGGTAGATTTGAGCGGTCTACCAATACAAAAGATAATGCAATAATACAAGTTAATAACCCGATTGGGGCACTCCATCTCAATGCCTGATGCAGTCGCGTTGAATGTGATGAATTATGATCCATTCTTCTGATTAACCATAACCTGATTCATTCACCAGTCTGAAAGATAGTGATCAAAATTGTGTGTTAACGCGTGTGCAGAAAAACACTAATGACGAAACTAAATTAGGGCAAGTGGAGGTCAAGATGCGCAGTGAAATACAAGACGTAGCTGACAGTGCCCCTCGTCTATGTATACTTCATCTGCCATCTTTTTCATAAAATATTGGCCACGTCCACGCTCACACAACAGGTTCTTCTCTTCAAGCGGATCCCGATGCGTCCAGTGAAGTCCGTCCCCTTCATCGGTCACAACCAATTCAATACTTTTCTTGCGCTTGATTAGAGAAAACATGACCTCTTTATTTTCATCCCACCTGTTTCCATGCTCAATAGCATTGGTTAGCGCCTCACTTGCAAGTAAAATCACTCTGTATGCCAAATCTTCATCTAGATGCAGTGTAGGAATAAAGTCTTGAAGTGCTTCAATGGCATGTTCCAATTCATCAAAGGTAGATGCCAACCTTAGATCCAGTCGTTTCTGATACATTCCCCTACCCTATTGCGATTGGCTGAAAGTGTTGAATATTTGAGCTAATGAATGAGTGAGTTGACTACGATCAAACTTGGACACAAATGTTTCGTCTGGTGTGGGGAAAGTTCCATTTAGCCAATCAGTTTTTATTTGATTAAACGCCTGAATGATTTCATCTGTATGTGTAGGATGCGCCAGATAAGTGGACCCGTAGCGAAGCAGTGTGTCTCGGGCAGCTCCCTCTGGCACCAATGCTAAAATTGGTTTCCTAGCGCCCATGTATTCAAATAGCTTACCAGTAGAAATTCCATAGTTCCCTACTTTTGAGCCAACGGTCATCCAGAGAATGTCGGCATCTTGCTGTAATTGATGGATGTCTTTATGCTGTTTATAGCCAACATAATTGACAACTCCATCAAGATTAAGGGTTCGCAATAATTGGGTAAAATTATCGGGTACAAGTCCTGCAAAAATTGCAGAAATCTTTGTTCGAAGCGATGGATTTCGGGATAGAAAACTGCTCAACCCACGGAGAAAGTAATCTGGAACCTGAGCATCGTAAAAAACGCCTGTATACAAAAACCTCAGGTGCTGGCTTGATATCTTTTGTTTCTTGCTTGTGATCACTTGCTGATCAAAGCCGTGTGGAATTACTTGCTGAGTCTTTATGGTTTCTGGATGCCTTTCATTGAGTTGATCTAAAATTGGCTGGGTATGGGAAATTACTGCAGAGGATTGCTTCAACACCCTGTTCTCAAGAGATAGATGTAATTTACGATGCAAGCTTGTTGGATAGTAATGTCGGGGGTTTCCAACCCAATCATCACGAAAATCACAAATTAAGGGAATATTTAATTTTTTTGATAGATAGTAGCCGACTAGATGTCCAGTGTATGGGGGCGCGGTTGATAAAATGACATCAAATCGTTGTTGTCTGAGCTGATATAGCCCCTCGGGTATCGCAAATATGGTCCACCCTAATTTGTTATCTGGGATAAAAATCCAGTTGGTAATTAAGGCTAATGCAAGTCGCTTTCGTTCTGATGGAAACTTGACCGTTGTATATGAGCGATACAGACGAGTAGGATCTAGGCTTCGGGTTCTAATGACCGAGATTCCAGATTCTTTAATGGGGATCCAAAGAGATTCATCATAGGCAAAATAACCCGCAGGCTTGGCGGTGATCACAGTTGGTTGCCATCCATATTTTGGCAAATGTCTTACAAATCCAGCAGTTCGCTGTACTCCACTCATACCTAGCGGTGGAAAATAATATGCGATGACTAATACATTTCGCATGTCACCTATCAGACAATGATTAAATCGCGAGTAATGGACGATAGGCGCTCGCATCGATTCAAACCCACCAAGATAGTATCCTCAATTCTGATACCAAACTTCTGAGGAAAATACACGCCAGGTTCAATGGTGACGGTATATCCATTGAGAAGTTGATCCGTTGATTTACTTGAAACTGATGGCCATTCATGGACTTCTATGCCAATCCCATGCCCCGTACTATGGATAAATAATTTTTCATATCCTGATGCTGCCAGACTTAACCGTGCGGCTTTATCGACCTCAGAAGCTGTAACCTTATCACCAGCAACCCTGACGGCTTCATGTTGTGCTTTCTGAACAGCATTGTAAGCAGATGAAAATTCCTTTGTGGGCGAACCATGAAATAATGTTCTTGTCATATCTGAAGCATAACCATTAGCAACACATCCAAAATCTAACAGAATTGGTTCATTGCTTTTTAGTTTACGCTCGGTCGGCCGCGCGTGAGGGAGTGCGCTATTTTCTCCAAAGGCAACAATGGTTTCAAAAGCCATTTTAGAGGCTCCGTGTAGGCGATGATGATAATCAATCATTGCCGCGAGTTCGTTTTCTTTGATTCCATCTCTGATCTCTGGAAGTATTTCTTTAAAAACTGTATCAGAAATGGTCTGCGAGCACCGCATGCCATCAATTGCATGGTCGGATTTTGCGGCTACCAGTGGATTGATAAGATTGTTTTTGGGGAGTAATTTAATTCCAGTGTTTGTCCATTGATCAAATGTGTCAAAGGTGATGTATTCTGGTTGGAATAATATCCGGTCTGATTGATCTAATAGAGTTTGGGATATGGCATGATCAATTAGGTTATGAGTACCGATATGGATCTTAGATCCACGCACCTCTAATGCGGCTTGGATTTCGTATCTCCAGTCAGTTACTAAGTGCATGACATCTTTTCGCACAATCATGAATCCATTCGAACCTGTAAACCCCGACAGCCATTGTATATGGGGTAAATGGGTCATAAGAATCGCAGATGCGTTTTCAGAGTTGAGTGTTTTCTGAATCCAATTCGGCACTTCAGATTCCAAGTTTAGCATAATGATGAGGTGCAATACGGTTATTATTAAATACGGTAGATTGAATTTGGTTGGTCGCCTTAATGTTTGTTGGCAATCCGCTGAAGCCAAATTAGTTTACCACTATACATATTAAGTATTACTTTATTTACCACAGTCTAAACCCTATAAATATAGTACCTAATAGGTCTTGATCATGTTTATTTATCTTTGATTTGGAAGACATCTGCGGGGCCGTTGTTATTCACTACGATGATTTGATGATTAATTTTAATGACATGTCTGGCATCGCCATTAGTCCAAAAATGCTGAGGTCCAGCATCAGTAAAGCCCAAATTTCCATCTCCCAAAAGTAAACCACCTCGGCCACTATTCATGCGTCCCTCCTCAGCACGGTTTGAATAATCATTTCCGACAAAGAGAATGTCTTGGAAGCCATCATCATTAAAATCATCTACAAGCGCATCTCTTAATGGAGAGAACTGAGCGATGGCCGGCAGCTCACGAGGCACGAAGATACCATCTTCGGTATTCTCAAATATTACTGACGCACTATGGCTAGACCAAAATTCGGGATAGTCATCTTTATACAGGGATAGTATTTCATCTGTTGTCGCAGATGCATAATCTGAGTACTTTGGAAATCTCATCCTAATCTCGGGTAATTGAGAGACCATCTGATCTCTTGATGGAACAGGCACATGGATTGCCTTCACATAGCTACTGTATACGATTTCCCATGACCCAGACAGATCAAAATCTCCAACTTTAAGTGTCGCTGGATAATCCGTAGAGACCTGAATTTGTGAGTTAAGACCTCGATTACCTAAAATCAAATCTATATCCCCATCCTGATCTAGATCGGAGGGAATGATTTGATTCCAAAAGCCATTCGTCCCGTTAAATCCTAGGGAATGGCTGCAATCTTCAAGCCTTTCAGAGTCATACTTACAGTAAACTCTTACAGGCATCCAATGACCTGCTATTAATAATTCTTTTTCGTTATTTCCAAATATATCGGCCCAGACTGCCGTTGCAATCATTCCTGGATATTGTAAATTGACTGCCCACGCTTCGGTGCGATCTATAAAGCCATTGGGAGTATTTTCTAACAAATAACTTCTGGGAGATCGTCCATACTGATCTGGAATATGTAGGCTACCTACAAATAGATCAAGGTCTCCATCGGTGTCAAAATCATACGGGGCAATACTACTGGTGATCGTATTCATTGATGGCAATAGATCTGGGATGTATACGAAGCGACCAAATCCCGAATTTACATAAATCCGATCCTGCCAGTAGGCTGGTTCGGGCCCTCCTCCACTTGCTACATAAAGGTCTAAAAGGCCATTGCCTGTAAAGTCCAGCAATAATGCTGCCACATCCTCAAATTGAGCATGCTGTTCAAATATTGGAAGAGTCATATTTATATATGTTGAGTCTAACTGTTGTAGTCGCATACTAGCGTGCTGCCCCCTACCCCCACCAAAAAATATATCAACAAGACCATCGCCATTGATGTCTCCAGTTGTAACAGCGGGTCCTTCCTGAGCCAAATCTCGAGGTAGTAATGGGTGTTGAGTCCAGTCAGAATAATTGTCTTCAATGTGTCTATAATTGATTACATTAGAAGAATCCTGAAGAATGTAGGGATCGTCTACTTCGATTGGAGTTTGATCAATCGCTTCAACAGCATCCGAGTATTTCAAAGGAATTGTCTGCCCTGTCACAATGTTTTCTAGCCTTTGATAGCGCCCATCAGGCCAATACACTTCAAGATCAACACTTCGCCATTTCCCTGTGCCAAAAGACAATGCGGGCTCCAATGATGAAAGATAGCCCCTTACAAAATAGGCTTCCTGCATGATTGAATCATCGTCTCTATGAAGCATTACTTTGGCTCCGATTCCTTGAGGATTCATCGGAGGCCCTTCTAATACAATGCGTAATGCGCGCCCCCTCCCCTGCTCATGCGCTTGATTGCGGTAAAGAAAAGCTTCTTGATTAAGATTATTGATGATGATATCTAAATCAAGATCTCCATCCAAGTCTGCGAGAGTCATCCCATTAGAGTGACTTGGTAAATCAAAACCCCAATCGGTGGACATATTCTGGAAGTGCAATCCATCAATGCCTCTATATACATAATTAGAAACACGCGTTGTGGGCATCTGATTCACCATTTCTAAACCAGACACTGCTTCGCCTCGCAATTGCGCTTGTTGAGAAGCATTGGGTAGCGTCGTTGATAGAAAATCTAAATCAGTATAATCTCTCAAGTAGCCATTGGTCACGATTAGGTCCTTATAAAGGTCTTGATCTAAATCTGCAAAAATGGCGGCCCAACTCCAGTCAGTATTTGAGACACCAGCCATCTGGCCAATTTCAACAAAATCAGGTCCTCTCCGCAGATGCAACATATTTCTCATATACTGCTCATGAAATCCATCAATGCGTAACTGTGTATAAAATCGATAATTTTCTGGCCCTTTAAGGACCTTCTGTCGGTAATTATCCTCGGCCAACATATCTAGGGTGAAAATGTCAGGTAATAAATCATTATTGATGTCTGCAATGTCTGCACCCATTGAGGCATAGGAAGAATGGGTAAGGTAGGATTGAATTGATTCCAAAAATGTACCATCCTGTTGATTGATATAGAGGTAATCGTCTTCTATGTAGTCATTTGAGATATACAGGTCAGGCCATGAATCTCCATTGATATCGCTAACCACAACGCTGAGTCCATAGCTCAGAGGGTTCCCAATGATTCCAGATTCTACGGTAACATCAGTGAACATCTTGCCATCGTTACGGAAGAGTTTATCCCCGGCAAGAGAATCTCTTTGAGCGCGCATATAATCAACAACAAAATGGGAATATCTTCGGATTGAATGATTTAGTAGATACATATCAAGATCTCCATCGCCATCATAGTCAAAAAAAGTTGCATGATTAGAATAGGATGGATCATCTAGTCCATAGGCTTTTGCCTCGTCTACAAATCTGAGGTTTCCCTGATTGATATACAGTGAGTTACGTCGACGGTCGGTTGAAACATTTCCGCTCCGGCAAACATAAATATCCAGATATCCATCGCCATTAACATCCGCCATTGTCACACCAGTTGTCCATGTTGATGAATGAATGATCCCTGCTTCGTTTGTGATCTCTTCAAATGACCATTTTCCACGATTAATGTATAACTGATCAGGTGCCATATTTGCAGAAAAATATAGATCTACTAAACCATCATTATTTAGATCTCCTGCTGCAACTCCGGATCCATTGTAAAAGTATTCGTATTCAAGAACGTTAAATGCATCATGCTCAACAATTGTGTTTTGAAAGGATATACCTGTCTCTTCTACAAGAGTAAACAATGAACTTTCCTGGCTACAACTCATTAGGGTAGATGTAATCAATAATCCAATAAGAAGTATCCAACGATGATGCATGTGAACGTATACTGTGAGCAACAACACTAATCAAACTACGATGATGCGCGTTTTTTCCATTTTTTGGATACAAATATTTACCGTGTTATCAATTTATGCTCAGGAATCAGAAATTGCACAGATTTTTTTGGATGAAAATATTGACCTATATGCAGAGGCATCAATCAGATATTTAGAATGGCTTGAGGGTGCAGCGAATCCCGATGTAACGGAGCCAGAGGCGCTGAAGCGCCACTTGCGGTGGATCACGCTCATTACAGATGAAGAGATGCCCGTCAATGAGTCATCACGATTACTTATCGCAGATCAGGGAACTCCAACAGACGCACAACGGATTGTTTCTTGGTGGCATCTTCAAGATCCTCTACCTGCAACCTTGAACAATGAACGCGTCACAGAGCATTTATATCGAATTTACTATGCTCAGAAACACTACGAATATCGCAAAGACTCACTAAGGGTTGACGACAGAGGACGAATCTTTGTAAAATATGGAAAACCTTGGAAGGAGGATGTTATCTCCTTAAAGAATTTGCAACTAAGAATTTTACCCTATCAGCTCCGTCTTCCGCGAAATGAAGTATGGGTCTATCGTGGAATCCACGACGATGCTCACTATCTTTTTGTACAATCATCACGTCGTAAACCCTATCAAATTGGTACATCTGAATCACTGGTTCCTTCCAATCTTCGTGGATCTCGCAGGCGCGTTGGAATTCTCCTTTCTTGGATGGAGGATGTGTTTGGGCAGTTAGCGATGCAGCATAGTCATTACGGCACGATCTACGATGCTGTTTCTGGTTATACAGCACTTCCAACTGCTGTACCATATCAGCCGTTTGAGTTTTCTCAGAAAGCCATTCAAGACATGCGCCTCAGAGATGATCAACATCAACTACGCCGTCAGAAAACCCTTCCATTGAGCCAGACAGGCGTCTATGGAAATACCATCAAGATAAATCCTCTTCTTCGCTTGAACCGATTTCTAGACACTAATGGTTCTACACGATTAGAGATCTACTGGAGTATTGATGTGAGAGATTTACGTCCAAATCGCTATATGAGGAGGCGCTCTAGACAGTTAGACTATAAACCTTCATCTGATTACATTTTGAGTGTTGGATTGACAACCCGTGGAGAGAATTTTGAGGCAGAAAATATCCAGATCCGTCGCTATCATCTGCCTGATGGGGCATCTACAGAACCGCAAGTTTATTCATGGACAGTCCCTGATCACAGTAGTTCACCCATCTCATTGCAGTGGTCTCTACACTGGACTGCGCCAGATTCTATTCCTCCACAACCCGATGTCATTTGGGGGATTGGAACACTGAATTTAGATTCTCTTGATGCTTTAAAATCTGATGGAAACTCTCTTGAATTAAGTGATATAAAAATTTTATCCATGGAATCTCCTGATACCTTTGATAGAGTAATCCCATATGTAAATAAAACCATTGGCCCAGAGACACAACTGGCTCTGTATTTTGAGGCTTACTTTCTGAGATTTAACAACTTTGATAGCACACGTTATACGATAGAGTATACACTAAGTGGGAAAGATTCTGAGCCAATTACGACTTCTTTTGACTATGAAGGTCAATCAACAACTATTCGAGAATTTATCGCAATTGACTTCAGTCAGTGGGATAGATCTGGTCCATTTAATCTTACACTCACTGTCACAGACCATATTTCTGGAGAGTCAGTTTCGCGCTCTGTGGATTTTGAGTATAGGAGGTAGTGGATCTCATGATGATCAGTACATCCTGATGAATACCGTTTGCCTGAATAACCAAAAATCTCATGAACATCTCTGTGTGCCAATCCGTCTAACCGTTCTGGCATTCAATCAATGTTCCAATTAATTCATCTGAGTTAGTGGGAGCACCTGAGGTTTCATGGATACCTATTTCTTTGTAATTTTAGGGCTAACTTAAACGATGTAAAGCGGTTCATTCGCACGATGAGGCCACGAGAAGTGCATCCGCAGAGGGGTAGTGTAGTTGTTGATCTTCCCATGCCAAGTACATGAAAGTTGATGAATCCTGGTGTAGAAAGGAAGGTTCCCTTTCGGGGGTTGGTATGTATTAGTTTCGGGTTACATTTTGTTATAAATATAGACAACTCGTCATGGAGAAAGAGTCTTATAGCAATGTCGACGGTCTATCAATCTGGTGTCCGCATGCTAGGCAAAAGCCATAATGCTCAATATTTGAATACGTCGGAGCTGCCAAGATCTTGAAACTCGGGCTCGCGATAATCGCTACCGAAAAGGATGGACTTGGGCTCTCCATCGTTGCTTTGGACTCTTTCTCCATGACGAGTTATCGTATAGGTTGTTTAGGCTGTTTCAACAGGAAGTTGCAACGCCTCCCAGAGAAAGCCAACCAGTTCACGCGCGATTGCAACCACCGCGACTTTCGGAGGTTTGCGTTTGCTCAGTGCGTTGTAACGTTTGTATAAGCGTGTTTGTGCTTTCTGGGTAATGGCGATGACTTTAGCACTGCAGTGTTTTTGCCGCTCTTGAAGTGCAACACTGATCGCGTAGATGTATTTCCATGCTGCGCTGACCAAGACCTTTCGTGCGTGAGTGTTACCAGTTTTGGTGATTGAACCCGTGCGGATGGTGTTTCCTGAGGAGATGGAACTAATCCAAGATACGCCATCAGTGCCGTCGGACTCTCAAACCGCCGAAAGTCTCCAATCTCACAAACCAACTGCATGGCCGAGATCAGTCCAATGCCTCGGAAGCCTTGCAGAATCTGAACTGCTTGCTGAAACTTTTCGGACTCGGATGCTATTTTGACTTGCTGTTCATAGATGCGTCCCTGATGATAATCAATATCATTCAGGTGTCCGCGTAGTACAAACTCGTCATGGGAACGCTCTAACTCAATCTGATTGATCCAAGTCTTAAACTTTTTTGTCCAGTAGCTTCCTGTTGTATAACAGTGCCCGTGCGCATGCAAAAAATGAATCACGCGCATTTTGGATTGGTGAAGACTTTTTATCAGTGCCTCACGACTGCGTAAAAGTCCTCGCACGGCTCGGAGCTCTTCGTCCAGGACGAAACATTCAGTCAAAAGCCCAGATCCAAAATACTTGGACAAATTCCTGGCATCGCGCTGATCGGTTTTGATTCGATCGCCTGAGCGCTTGGGAATCAAGCAATGATGGCGCAATCCACGTCGTGTTCGGTCAATGTGTCATAGAGCACAGTCCCCGAAAAGGATGCCTCATAACAACAGCGGAAAGGCCCATACTTTGAACTCGTAGATTCCACAAACCGAGTGAGACTCTTCGGCGTGTGAGCGGAAAACACCTGCTCATCACAGTAACGCTTCTCAGTCGCATCGTAAACACATGCCGAGATTGTGTCACGATGAACGTCTAATCCAACGTAGTAGCGAACAGGTGAACAATGAGATGTAGAAGACATAATAAAATGAAAATTTGGTTACCTCGAAAAATAACACTCCTGAGGGAACCTTCCTTTCTATTATATCTTAGGTTCTGATCGCTGAATTTTAACTCCCTGTAAAAACGATGTTTTTCATTGTCTGAGGAATCTGAAAACCACCCCCTTTCTCCTTTGAAATAATCATTGTAAATCTTGTGTTCTTGCTCAGCATGATTACCCTTGCCATCATATGACTGAGTTAATGCATTAAGATGTCTAGCAATGTTGAATTTTTGATGATGCACTCTGAGAAAACGGTGTTTTGAAAAGTGGGGAAAATGATTCCTCAAAAATATAAACCCATCAAATTTTGATATACAATGGCCAGATAATTCCTGCCATGATCTGATAGGTGGACTTTGATGCTTCAATTCTTGTTCTAACTCACGAGGTTCCCACCAATTTTTGATCGAAACAAACTTAATCTTTGTCTCATCATTACGCAATAAAACATGAATTTGTCTGTGCGTCCAGTCTGATGGAGATAGACTGATCAGCCCCTGATCTTCTCCGTTTATCATTCTAAATGCAACTTCTCCGATGGCAGTATCAGTAACTATCATTTCATCTTTGAACACAAGGTAGTGCCTCCAGTTTCATGTGACTGTACATTTCAATTAGTGGTTGAGCCGTGGCGTTCCAGTTATAGCGATCTACAATAGCCTGATGGCCGTTTTCGCCCATTTTTCCTCGAAGTTCGGGATTCCGATATAATTTAATGATACATGAAGCAAATGCCTCGGTATCTCCGTATGGGGCGACTAAACCACAATGAGCAGATTCAACTACACTCTTAATATAAGAGCAATCTGTCACCACCTGTGGGCGCTTTAAGTACATATAATGAAACAGTTTGTGGGGTGCTGCTTTTTCGGTTTGTTCGCATTTAATAAGAGGCAAAATGCAAATGTCACCAGACAAAATATAACTTTTGATTTCAGACTGTGGCCTCCAACCTTCAAAAATAACATGATCTGAGATTTCTAACGATTCTGCTTGCGCTTCTAATTCTGTACGAATGCGCCCTTCCCCCACTATGACTACTCTTACTTTGCAGTGTCTCAGAATTAGTGGCATGCAATCCAATAGAAAATCTAAGCCTCTATGCGAATTGATCGTCCCTGTATACACAAGAGTTAACTCGGATTGATGCTTCTGAATGATGGATTTATTAACCGGATAACGATCAAATAAATCCGTATTGATGGTATTAGGCAAAACGATGATATCCTTTGGAGAACATCCTAATGAGATATAACGACTGCGCATTTCGTCAGTGATTACGATAATTTTATCTGAACTCACTGTCCACTTTTTTTCCAAAATCATCCACCTACGAATACTTATAAACAACTTCCCGGGCAACCGTGTGCTCCATGCGTAATGAGATAAAACTGACGGCCAAATCTCATGTAAATCTGCAACCACTGGTATTCCAAAACGTTTACCTGCTTTCAATGCACCGCCACACATATATAGATCGTGTGCATGAATCGCATTGAATGAATATTGCTTGTGAAGTTTCTTAATCTGATGTGCAATAAACCAAGATAGGAGTGGGAGCGTACCAGCAAGTCCACGCATCCAATTAGATAATTTTCTAGGTACATGACATCTAATTATATTGCCCCCCCCCAATTTTTCTGTTGAAATCCTGTCATCAGGAGCCAACACTAGCAGAAAAACCTCAAACCCCGCTTTCGCCAAAGACCTCAATTCATTTTCTACCCTTATATCGGGGGGAAAGGGCTTATCCAAAATCATCAGAATCCGAAATGGATTCCTTGTTTTTGCTGTGTCGTTTGGGGTTGTATTTATTTCACAATTTCTACGCATCCTGTTGGTGCAATATATCTCTCAGATACGCTTGCGCCTGTGGATTCTAAGATAACATATCTATCATTCAATGGCATCATGATATAGAAATTGTTGATGAATTTAACCAATATAAATCCCAACAAACAGACCTTAACTTTCAAGAGACCATGTAAGGTCATTTTAGTATGTAGTGTCAGTAGTTCATTTGTAAAAAGAGATATTTCTTTGCTCAAAAATATTGGATGCCAAGTGATCAGAATCATTTCACATCCTCAAAGAAATATCTTTTCATTTGTATCTAACAGGCTGAGAGAGCTCATTATGCTTCTTATTCACGGTTATAATTCTAGGATGATTCTTTGTTGGTTTAACGATTATCATACTTTAATTCCAGTATTTTTGTCAAGGCTTTTTAGCGCTCACAGCGTCATCATTGTGGGAGGCTATGATGCAATAAGCTATAAAAAAATTTCTCACGGATTATTTGCGAAGAACAATATTAGACAGTGCATTGCAAAACTAAGCTATCGCTTATGTGACAAAATCTGGGTGGTCCATAAAAGTCTAAAAGATGGCTGTTCATACAGTAATCAATCTCAGCATTCTATCCTGTCAGGCATCAAAACTTTTTTGCCTCAACTTAAGACACCACTGGAAGAGGTTTCAACAGGATACGACTCAAATTATTGGAGGCCATCACTGAGGTTGAGATCCCCAATTATACTAACAGTAGGGTACATCAGTGATGAAAGAACTTTTAACATAAAGGGAATTTCGTTATTTATTAAATTGGCAAGTATGATCCCTGAGTTCAGTTTCAAAATCATTGGAGTTTCACCAGAAATGGCAAAAAAATTTATTCATATACCAGATAACATGGTTCTTGCTGGGCCAATGAATCAGGACTTATTATTGATAGAATATCAGAAAAGTACATTCTACTTTCAAGGCTCGCTGATTGAAGGGCTCCCTAACGCATTATGCGAAGCCATGCTTTGCGGATGTATACCCATAGGTAGAGCGGTATTCGGCATTCCTGATGCGATCGGAGATACAGGATTTCTCATCTATGACGAATTGAATTTAGAACCTGTGATTGACTTTGTTTGGCATGTTGATCATGACCTCAGCAATAAGGCGAGAGCAAGAATAATTCATCAGTACTCAATAGATAAACGATCTCAGAAATTTAAAGATCTTTTAAATTTACTTTGATGTATACTTCAGTTGTCGGATACCCAGATTCCGTAAATTTGGGCGACTGGATTCAGTCACTTATCATTTTCTATATTTGGCCTGATATAGAGTTTCAGTCTATTGACAGAGAACACTTACATGTTTACTCTGGCCCCGAAACCAAATTGATTTGCAATGGATGGTTTATACAAAATCCTAATCACTGGCCACCCGCAGATTCAATTCACCCTCTGTTTATTTCGTTTCACATTAACCCGACGGCTCAAAAACAATTAACAAATACCGAATCTCTGATATATTATCGAAAATATGAGCCGATCGGCTGTAGGGACCACTATACAATGGAGATACTCAAAGAGCATGGAATCAAAACATACTTCTCAGGTTGCTTAACGTTACTTTACAAGAAATCATACTTATTCAAAAACTCACCCCCAGAAGCATCTGGAGTTCTTGTTACGGATCCTTTTGATCGCCTCAAACCAAGTGTTCTATTTTCATACAATCCAGTAGTATTAATTCGTCAAATACTCAAATATCCAATTAAATTATTATTCTATAAATTAGCAATGAAGCGCCTCTCAAATGCATTGTCAAAATCGATTTTACCTATCCAGTATATTTCTCAAATCATTGATAATCAAACACTCAATAACTACGATTCCAAAAAACTGGCTGAGGACTACGTGAGAAAAATTGCTTCTGCTAAGGTAGTGATCACATCAAGAATTCATACCGCTCTGCCTGCCACAGCCATGGGTGTTCCAGTAATATTTTTAAATGACGGATTGAATCATATTAATCATAAGAGCCGCCTAAGTGGATTGCTAAATTATTTTGAAATCTGTTCTTCAAAAGACTTGAAAAATATAGACATTCAGAGGATTAAGCCTAAGAATAATCATTTAGGGTTGTCAGAGCATCTAAAATCAACAATTGACACTTTTCTGGAAATATCATAACGCAAGCTTGCAAGTTGTCAAATTTTTATGAATTTTGAGGCTTTCTCATTTAGCCACGATGAGATCCATCCAGTATTCTCGCTCCACACTGCGATGAAGATGACTAAACCCACGCCGGCCTCTTGGCTCTACAACCCCGAAAGCTGGTGTCATGTATGTCTCAGATAAAGGCGGGAATGTAACGATTGGAGTCAATACAGTTGCCATGCGTTTTGAAAGAAAATAGAGGAATCTGTTGAACTATTTACCGCGCAGAGACAATAACTAATCATGGTGACATTGGTCAATGGGATGTAAAAACTCCAGAGAGTCCGCTTGTTTCTGCTCGTATTTGTGTGTATGAAAAACCTAAGCAGGTGGCCAGAAATCCTATTCAGCGATGACTATAACTTACGACAACTGCGTGTGCCAATAAAATGACACGAATTGATTCCTTATTACTAAATCAGGGTGAGGTCATTTTCGGCTACTATATTGTCATTAACTGCTTGGGTTATGAGATTGTTCCATATCCAGATTTGTGTCAGTTTGCGGTTGATTGATCCACACTTTATCTGGGGAGGCTTTAGGATCTGGGGAATGCCATTGATGAATTGTTCTGGGTCGCGATCATAGGCTTCGCGCTGGCGTTGTTGCCACACTCGGTCTGCCTCTCCAAAATGTACGTGGCGGGATGCCCGAGTGATAGAATTCGTAGTTGTACCATTGGCCCAAATTATAGTGAATAATATGGGATAAAATATGAACTCACCCCCGGTCCTAGGATTCACTAATTAATGTATCGGGGTGTGTCACTTTTTATTGGCACACAGAAACAGCTAACTTACATGGACCAATCAGTTATATTTCAGTCAACAGTCATTAGTAAGTGCTGAAATTATCATGTCAACTGGACTTCCATTTGGTCCATGACCAAATTTGGATTGTGGACCATCAGGGTATTTGGAGGTTGCTTCCACAATGGACTTCCCATCTGCTCCTACACACACGCTCCAATTATTTTGGCATATCTCTGGATATTCAGTTTCGTGACGCAAAATGACACATGGAACTCCCAGCCAGTATGCTTCTTTCTGAAGTCCACCACTATCGGTAAATATTCGTTGAGCATTTGACGCGAGAGTAAGCATTGATAAATAGCTAACTGGATTAATAAACTCAACATTCTCTGAAACATGTATGTTGGTCAGTACTGATTTCGTTCTTGGATGAACTGGGAAGATAACAGGTAGTGGTAATTGTCCAAAAGCCGTGACGATACTCTGGAGATTTTCCCTGATATCAGTGTTAGATGGACGATGTACTGTAGCTAGAAAGTATTTACCTGAACCGTGGTGGGTAATAGTCTCCAGTGGCACTTGCTCTCTTGCGCGCATACTAAACATCTGCGTCGCATCAAGCATGACATCTCCAACAAGGATTGTGTTACCTTGAAGTCCCTCTCGTGCTAAGTTTTCAACGGCCGTTTCGGTCGGAGCAAATAACCATTGTGATACCCGATCGGTTACGATCCGATTAATCTCTTCAGGCATCATCCAATTGTGACTGCGCATACCCGCTTCAATGTGTGCGAGGGGTATAGTGCCCTTGGCGGCAACTAGTGCACCTGCAAGTGTGGTATTTGTATCTCCATATACTATAATGGCATCATAGGGGCCCGTTTCCCTAATAAACTGTTCAAATCGCACCATTATATTAGCAGTCTGCATAGCATGAGATCCAGAACCAGCTTCTAAATTCACACTTGGAGCTGGAATCCCCAATTCATCAAAGAAGACTAGACTTAAAAGCGAATCATAGTGTTGGCCTGAATGGACTAAAGTTTCCTTTACTCCAGATTCTATTAATTTTGGACTGAGCGCTGCTGCTTTGACAAACTGCGGTCGTGCTCCTACCAATGTGCAGACATGCATCTTGTAAGTGTCGTATTATTCAGTTACACGATCAAGTAGATGCGCAAGACGCTCAGTTAGATATGGGCGTTCATATTCTTTTAGAGCGCTTTCATTGATTTTCCAGGGGCTATCTCTTGTATTATAACAGTGATTCAAATAATCAGTAATGCCTTGGTAATCTTCATGTTCAAAAATTTTCCCTGAATCAGTAAGCTCCAAAAGATCAGCAAGATCTCCATCTGTCGGCCCCAGTGCCAGAATCGGTCTCTGGGCGGATATATATTCAAAAACTTTGCCAGATACATTACCAGCCCCCTTTCTCCCATATATAGCGGGTAGGGACAATAACAGAATATCAGCAGACTGCATATAGGCAAGTGCCTCACCATGGGAAAGGTAACCTATCTCTTTCACTGATATTTTATTGATTTGATATGAGTTGATCACCTCGGATTCCACCTTGCCAATAAGTTGAACCTCAAAGGAGATTTTACCAGAAAGTTTACGTAGAGAATCTATAAATCCCATGGAGTGGCGAAGTAAATTGTATGTCCCAACATAGGCGATGACGAAGCTGTCTCTAGTGTGGGGTGCGGAATGGGTACTCGATAAGTCATTAGGATCATAACCATTAGGGATTGTCTCATAATGCTGCATGGAAACTCGGCGCTTGAGGCCTTTCCCAACATGCTTGCTGACAGATATCACCGCACTAGCTGTACTCAATACTCTGTGCTCTAAATGCGCCTGAATCCTTCTGGCAATCACTGTTTCGTACATCTGGTCACCATAGTAGATTTCAACCCAAGGATCCCGCATATCTACAACCCAAGGAAGTTCAGATGCTTTGTGTGCAGATAACCCAATCAGATGCGTAGAATGAGGAGGGCCTGTACTTAGGATGGCATGAAACTTGTGGCTTTTTAAGAGATTATGTGCTTCCCTAGAAGCATAAGGTATCCATCCAACCCGAGCATCTGGCAAAAAGATATTTCCGCGAAGCCATCGGGCACATTTTTTAAATTTCTGCTCCCCTTCTATATAGCCAACCTTCACCACCTCATCCTTCCTTTTTCCCTGTAAGCGTCCATAAATACGAAATGGATCCCAAGACCTCGTCCGCACTATCTCAACTTCGGGAGGAATCTCATAAAGTAATGATTCGTCCACCGATGGGAATGCAGCGTACTTAGGATCAACTGTTAAGACAGTCGGTAGCCAACCGTAATCGGGGAGGTAGCGCGCAAATTTTAAGAGTCTCTGCACTCCTGACCCACCAGATGGGGGAAAATAATAACTGATCAATAAGATACGCTTCACTGCCGCTCACATGAATAGATCATTTCAATCCCTACGATTCTTCAAATAATGATAGCCCTTGTAAATAATCAATAATATTGCAAATCCATAAACAAAAATTGTGGAAAATAAAGAGATTCTTTTCCCCCAGACATAACTCGGTGGATTGAATGTCATTTCAAGGATATGTTTCCCAGGTGGAATGACCACCCCGCGCAAGAGATAATTAACTCTTTCAATTTGAATTCTTTCTCCGTTAAGAAATGCCTCCCATCCAGCCGGATAGTAGACCTCACTGATCACCAAGAGTCTTGAAGCATCCGATTCCACATCATAACTGATTTTTCTTGGACTGTAATTGATCTGATTAACCTCTGTAATACTTAATGAATCTATGGGCGTAATGTCTGAAACAAGAGGCGCGAGCAATAGAGCTCTTTCTGCAGGATTGAAACTATTTTCCTGAAGTCGTTGCATAGTTTCGCGTGGATCTTCAATCACCTCAGTTTCGCCAACAAAGAATGCCCGAGGCAAAGCATCAAGATTTTCGTATACAGTTAAGCCCGATTCTTCCCCATATTCCACATCTAAGGTGCCAAGTACTGGAGTCTGTGAAATGACATAACGGACATTCATCATATCAAGGGCATTCGCGTTAGGAGCCCCCGTTCGTGCATCAAAAAGAATGTTCTCAAGGAAATCCTGATAAATTCGCAATTTTGCCCCGCTATAGCCCCCAAGAGACTCGTGATGAAATGATGGCCGAGATAATGCGGTCTGATCCCCACGCTCCAATGAAAGCACACGGAACTGCCCCTCCTGCGCTAAAATGTACTCATCTACATCTAAGGTCTCGATATGCTGTGCAGAATATCTTGAGAGACTTAAATTATCGGCATTCAAGTGGCGTGTAGCCACGCCCCCGAGATCAAGAATGACTAATAATGCTAAGATGCTTTGTAATACCCATGGTGCTAAAATCTTGCGCTGATATGCAAATAAAGCAATGCCTCCAAGAAACATAAATAAGAGCGAGCGCCTTGCATCTGCATTAAATGCATCTTGACGAGGCGCTACTAGCTGCTCCGAAATCAGTCGATCTGTGGCTGCAATAACCTGAGGATCAGATGCATTTCGTTGCGCTGATTGTGCGACATAGTCCAATACGCGTTGCCGTTCCCCCTCACGCTCAAAATCGAGAAAATAATCTCCAGAAGAAATAAGGATTAACGGGATTGCCAAAAATGCTGCAATAACAATATAGATAGAACGCCATTTTGCGCGTTCTGCAATTCCTGGTGGTTCTTGGCGTACAGTATACCTCAGACCGATTGCGGCCAGAATTGCCAATACCAGTGCAACGGTAATGAGCCATGTTTCTGGAGCTCGGAATGCATCAAACAGTGGGAAGTAATTATACATCACCCTATTCACGAGTTCAAAATGCCTCCCAAAAGCAAATAACACCATTAAGCCCCCCGCGATTCCCAGCGCGGCAGTTAAGCATGTTCGCGTACGCCAGAGAGCAATCGTAGAGAGAACCAACACAATGCTACCGACATAATGAGGCCCGCCAGTAAAGGGTTTGGGCCCCCAGTAATTTCTTGCCCCCCCAAAGGCATCGGCGATGAGGAATGTTAACATTTCAATAGGGCCTTGACTCCAACGCATTGCATACTCCCAGCTCATCCCCCCAGCAACGCCACCAGCCGATGTTCCTCTAATGCTGAATTCCTTGTATTCATATTTTGGCCAGTAAAATTCGGAAACCATCAGGAGAGCAAGTACACAGCCGATTGTTAGTAACCCTGTTGACTTAAAGAATGCTGCTAATTGTTTGCGCTTACGCGCCTGAAGACATAAGACAATCCACCATACAAAAATCAGAAATGTTATGTAATATGTAATCTGTACATGCCCTGCACGAAGATTCGCTGCTAAAGCAATTGTGAAGAGAAGGCTTCCAATGATATTGGGCTTTTTAATTGCATACGCAAATGACAATAGAAGCCATGGAGCGAAAGCAAGTGCCACGAACTTACTATTATGCCCAGCGATTAGGATCACTGGCAAGTATGTCGTTAAACTATATGCACAGGATGCCAATAGTGAACTCAGTGTATCTCGTGTGAGATACCATACTAGTAGATACCCTCCTACCAACATCACGATGACATGTGAGAAAGGCCATGAGATTTTTCGAAGTGCCCTGGGCAATTCATCAATCTGTGGAACCAATGGAGCATGGGATATAATGTACCCAGGCATTCCTGCAAAAACATTGGTTGCCCAAAGAGGTTCTTCACCAGTTTCTTCTCGATATTCAATCATACTTTCGGCGACTCCCCTCCATTGCACGACATCCCCACCGACAAGGCTCTTACCACTGAAGAGGGTCGACCAGCAAAAGTAAACGGCCACAGCAATCAGGGCCAGCAAACATAATGCATGCTGCACAACAGTAGATTGGGAAGTCCACCAAGACCGTTGAGGTGTGATTGAACGTGACGATTTAGATTTGCCCATAAAGGTAGTCTATCCAATGACTTTTGGCACTCGAAAATACTCCCCATCTGTATCGGGGGCATTCTGTAAGGCATCTTCATGAGTGATGCGTTCTTTCACAGAATCAGATCGCACAACCTGTCCGAGATCATGGACATGGGTCATTGGTTCAACATTTGATGTGTCCACTTTATTGAGTGTGCTGACATAGTCAAGTATTTGACTCATTTCATGAGACAAAACATCCTCTTCGGCCTCGGTAAAGCTTAATCTGGCCAGTTTTGCAATATGACGAACTTCTTCTTTTGAAATGGGCATGTAACTAAAGTATTAAGCGTGTGTCATTTACAGACCAATCAATGACCATGATTGAGTAAACGTCTAATTTAGAAAATGGTGAAGTATCGTTTCATGTCAAGGAGTGCCCCGTCTCAAAAAGGAGGTGAAAAGCCATCTTTTCCTTCACCAAAGCACCCATGATGACTTAATTGACACCTCAACACATCAAATACTTTTGCATAGTGCTCTTCATAGGTTGAATCCGAGGTGTCAAGGAGCTTATCGTTCATTATTTTGAGTGCAGCCTCTCGCGTTCCAGCGACAAATTTTCCTCGTGTCAAATGAAAGGGTTGGACTATAAATTTTTTGACCCCCGTTTTACTCAGATCATCTGCAAATTTTTGGGCATCATTTACCCAGATAAGGGGCGTCATTGTAATACAAGCATCAATGTTAGACTTAGAAATTTTTGAGATTGCCTCAAGACGGCGCTTATTAGCAGGGCAAAACGGCTCAAATGAAGATCGGACCTCTTCATCATCAGTGGTCACCGTCATATTTACCTGAACACGCCCACCGCGATCAATGATTGTCTTGAATAATTTTGAATCTCTGATCACATCTGGACTTCTAGTCTGGACGACAAGTTTAGGCTTATGGGATTCAGATAGAATTTCCAACAATCGTTGAGTCAATCTAAGACTTCGCTCAATAGGTTGATATGGATCTGTGACACTACTCATATAAATAAGTTTATGATCTAATCCTCCAGACTTTCTCTTTGCGAGGGATTCAATTGCATTTTCCTTAACCTTAACCCAATAGCCCCATTGATCCCGCTCGTCTACCGAAGTTGCAAAAAAGGCAGCATAGCAGTATGTGCACCCAAATGAACATCCAGAATAAGGATTCAGCGTATAATCATAGGCATCCATAAATCCAGTCGCGCGCGTAAGTATATCACGCGTTGTTTGGTAGGTGATTTGTGCACTCCCCACTTGATGTGGCCGTTCAAAGTCTCCGATATGTTGTTCTAGATCAAATAGATTGAGCTGATGAGATTGCAATGATTGAAGCGTTTCAGCCATTTGATTTAACTATAATCTGCAGTCACATCTGACATCAGATACTTCAACTGAGGAAATAGCCCTGCTTTTCATCAAAATGCTCACTCAGTTGATCTGGTTTTAATTAGGTGATCTGAAATTCCCCAAACAAACATTGAATCGGTCGGGGTTTTAAAATTGTCAGAGTTAATATATGGGGCTTTGCAAGATCCAGTCTTGAATTTAGAACTCTTTAAGTACCCTTGTGTCGTGCGTTTAAGGACATCCACTTTTTTTGATTCACGGTGAACAAGCAAATGTTCGGTTTGATTTGCATTAAAACAGATTCTAACATTTTAATGGATTTGCTAGGTGTGTTTGAAGTAATTTTATATGGTAGAGCTAAATGAAATGCAGTCACAATCTTTATTTGATGAGTTGAATCTTTTGGATAAATGGAATGATCGTCTTCGGGTTTTATCCGTCGGGGAACGTCAAAAGATAATGATTTGAACGCCTTTATATATTCTTTCGATATGAGTTTCAGGGCCGTATACATTGGATGACTTGGCTCAATCACGTCAAAGCTAACCTGAAAATGATCAGTTTCTCCGCGTAGTACTGACTCAAGTCCGAAGAATGCAGCACCAGTTCCTGCTCCAACATCACACACATATAGATGCTCTGATTTCAAAGATCTTATCAGATTTACAACCTTTGAAAAAATTTGGTAGACCAGTCCAAAATGTTGCAAATGATAATATTGGATATAAGCTGATACAATTTTGGAATCGCTATAATTTGGACCACTATCGGTCTTCAAGTCTTGAAAAAGCTGTGATTTTGCTAATTCAATCTCCTGATCGTTGATGTTGTACTTAGCCTTAAATTTCTTTAATGCAGAGTCACGAACATTTAATAGTTTCGCACGAGATGATCTATCAAGAATTTCATTTAGATTCATCAAGTTAAGGGTTATATCCTCCCACATGCCAATCAATCACCTATAAGTTGAATGAATTTCTCTAAGCGAAAAGGAATCATCATAGTGAGATAGATTATTGACGCATCTCATAAAATGAAATACAAGCAGTGGATACTCATGAGGTAACTAATTTTACTACCATTGAGCAAAAGATTGGTTCATGAATATCTTCCTAAAAACATGATTCAGTGCAATGTTCAGCATACATTTGATAGGGATCTTGGTTTATAGCCCTTCGTATGTAAATAACAAATCGGCACTGCACATTCGGGTAATCCTGTATAATGGATCTGTCTTCCGCTTGGAACTCAAAAGTATCTTTTTGAAATGAATCATATGTTAGATTGATCTATAGGCTGCGCGAAATGAGAACGTCACAGAATGGATAACTGGTAGCACATGTGTGAATAGATTGCATGTCTCACATGATTGAGAGATGCTCTGCAATCTTGTCAAGTTTCTCAATGACTTCGGGATGAATTTCCGTTTTCTTCATCTGGGCCGCTATTTGATAGAAATCTCGTTGATGAACTTTCAAAAGTGCAGAATCAAAGAAACGAGATAGAAGATTTTTCGCTTTCATTTGTCGGAAGTAGTCTGATGTATCCAATACGTTTTCATATACTGCAGGAGGTAACTGCTCGCGTATGAATATTCCTACTTTCTGTGCCGCTTGGCTTCCATAATTCTCTTCTACAAATCGTATTATCGCATCTGGATGGATAAGATAACTCTCAATCTCGTACCTATTCCAGTACATACGTATCATTCCCTTCGGCAGTTTTTGCATTTTATTACGGTCTCTTCCATTACTATCACGTAACTCTACACCTTTTATATCAGAGGTAATGGCTTGAAGAGCAACAAAATGTCTGGTGGCAGGCCATTCATTGCGAGCGGTTTCCCATGTAAATGGTTTCTCAAGAAAAGACAAAAGGGGGTGCTCCAAAACCCGTGCCCATTCCTTCAAAATGGGAATATCCGTTGACCCTTCAATATAGAGTATTCCTGACTCGGTCTGGGCATTACAAACATCCACATTCTCAAGATGCAGCGTATCGGATACGCTTCGTTTATCCGTAATCTTGTATAATTCATGCCCCAATACACGGAGGTCATCTTTCTGAACTGTGTTGATTAGCCGTTGAGAATGCGTAGCAATAATAAGTTGAGAGTTATTTTGGCGAATATGTTTTTGTATACCCTGATAAATTTTATTTTGCAATAGAATATGCAGATGTGCATCAGGCTCGTCAATCAGTACAACTGAAGATTCGTTGAAGAGTAAAGTGGCATGAACCATCAGGATTTGTAAAAAGCCACTTGCCGCACTATTTAATTCATAAAATGTGTCACTCATTGAGTGACGATATCGTACGTATATTTCAGCAGATCCGCTTGGAGCATCTAGCTCAAATCCAAAAAATGACCGCACTATAGATCTCAACTTATCCCATTTATCAGAATCTTGGCTGATACGAAAAAGCATATTTCGAAGTATGCTACCACCTTGTCTGCGCGCTAATCGGGTTGGGATCACTAATTGATCATATAGTGGTTCCTTTATGTCCAATCCCGTGAACGGAGGAATGTATGTAGAGTTGATAGGTTGCTTGACGTATTTATCAATATCACTTTCTGCCACTTCATTTACTGGACGAACATCTGCTATCTCCCGCTCGTGAAAGATTATCTCAAAACCGATATTCCAAGATTTGGTAGATAGCCATATAGATGTAGGAGATTGAACATTTTTATTCGTCCACAGATGATCAAAATCTATCAATGGTACAGACTGAAAAACTAAGACATTCAGACGAATACTCGGATAATTACCATCCTTGTCACGGGCAAAATCTGGAAAATTTTTTGTCCATGTAGTCGCAAATTCCGTCCAACATGCGATGGCTTGCAGAAGTGTTGTTTTTCCAGAGTTATTCTGACCAACAATGACCACATGGTCAGGGAGATCAAACTCAAAGTACTCAAACTTCTTGAAGTTTTTGACTATCACTTTATTGATTGTCATGGTCATTCATAGTTTTATTGTCTCGACTATCTGTGCGTGTAATAATTCATATACTTACGATACTGTCACTATAAATTGGATTCTTGTGACACAAATCCTCGGAATCCTTTTGTATCCATCATGGGGAATTTCCTTGATGTACCCCTTCGTTAAATCGTTGTGCAATTCAACAATCATGTATTGATAATCATCAGTTCATTCTGTAGTCCAAGTCATTGTAATCCATCATGATCCGCTTGAATCATTAGAATTAAGCTCCTATTTAACATTACGTATGTTATTTCTAACCAGTAAACTTGCGTCCCCTGTTCCCATATAACGCTCAAATAATGGGTGTGACGTTTTCTTGTCTATAGAATTTTCGTAGCATCCATGGACCAACCGAAATCTCTGAGTAGCAAATTGCCCATTAGAATCTAATCTAAAGTTGTGAATGCGGGCCATAAAGTCATTAAATGTAAGACATGCTGCTTGCATATTCAAAGACATTACAGCAGGTTGTTGCTCTCCTACATCAGCCAAATATCCACTCTTGCGTTGTTGATTGTAATACTCAGGATCTAATCGTTTCCAATCCTCGGCAGTGACCTGAGACATAGTATATGCTCCACGAGATAGCAAGCATTCTCCTTCGGGATAAACATAGTGCGTGACCGCATCTGCCACTGAAATGCTACCGTTGCCATCTGCCTCAATATGGACTCCAGCATCAAAATATGGAATCAAGTAAGCACTCGCTATACAATCTAGATGATAACGACCAAATGCAGAATCAACACAACCAAAAATCACATCACAGTCTATTAAGGCATCTACAACCTCTGGCTGATCTGTTAACCCACAGTAGGTATCAACCCTCGCTCCTGTGCCGATCTTTTCAATCGCCTGTGCAATTGAAAAGACTTTGGATCGTTGTTGTTTGGCATCATCTATAGTGCTATTGATAATTCGATTTAAATTTTTTTCTTCTACATCATCATCATCTACGATCACCAATTCGCCGATACAGTTACGAACCAAAAGCTCAATGATGATGCTACCAGTGCCCGAACAACCAACAACCCCCACTCGTAGTGATTTTAATAGGTTCAGTGTCCCCCAACCAAAGGTCTGCGAGAGATTCTCTTGATAGTCAGTTTTTCGTTGATCTTGATCTGATTTCCAAATGTAGATCTGTTCACCGACTACAGATACAGCGGATATTTCACTGAATGTCCCTTTCACATCTACCGTCCGAGCCTTGATACGACCATTTGGCAAAGCAATTGCGGATCCATTGAGGCGTCCGTCATCAAACCAGTTACATACAGATGGAAATATCCTACGGTCATTACGATCATCAACGTCAGAAAACTCAGGAAAACCGTCGGGGTGAGAGTGAATTGTAATAATTGATTGACCATTTTGATCAATCTCACTAATCCTGTCGGCAGAGAAGAGATCTTCAAAAGACCACGAGATGAAGTCTTTTTTTCTGTCTGACAAAAAATCTGATGGGTAAATTATTTCGGAAACGATAAGGCGGGTGTAGAACTTACCCCGACCTTGATTGCAGAGCAAAATCGCTACGGATTCCAGATCATCTCCTTTAAAGAGATAATTCATGACACCATTATATTCACTGGCATTCATGCATAGGATTGCCGCAGTCATGTTAGAACTTCATTATTTAGCATATTTACAACAAATTCGATATGCTGAACAACAGAATCATGACCAGGAGTCCAATCATAATGGCGCGACCAACGTTGCCATTGTTTACCGAAGTGAGTTTCTGAATTCAGGCTTGATATAGGAGAGCCATCAATTTTTTCAAGAGGGCGCCAGAAGTAGAACATATCTAATGGTGATCCAGGGTAACCAATTGGAACTAGGAGCATCAAATTAGTTTGTCTGGCTATGAATCCCTTGGGGATTGGAAAATCCTCAATGATTAGACCATGCTTTGCGTTTCCCTCTAATACTTTTGACCATTTTGATGGAAAATGTTTATCTAAATATTGGATATCTTCTGGTAAGAATCCATATGTATTTATTTGACCATATTGAGCTTGTTTAGGGACCGTTTCAAATCTCTCAATACCACATTCAGATAGATCAATTTCCTCGTTGGGGCTAACTCTTTCCCGTTTACCGTCATGCCATTTCTTATTGAGAGACCATTCATCAATGCGCTTTTCCACCAATGATAATATTGCAGCACCCGAAAGAGTAGAAGATTCTACAATATACTTATCTCTGTCAATGCGAATTGAGTATTTGAAACCCTTTGGAGCTCGGCGATTATGTTTTCCACATTCTTCGTGATCAATCACATCGCCTGAACTTGAAGGAATAACAATAAAAGAGTCTTGATCTTGCAGAACAATTGTCATATCATCTTCAATTTCCACATCTATCTTACCTTGAGTTTCAATAAACAAACGACCTTCAGGGAAGGTAGAGTCAAATTTCTTGAGTTCTTTTCCAGTAATTTTCACCGAGTTAGTTACTATGGTGCGAACATCATTGAGTAATGGTTTTATCCCATTGGATAGTGGTGGTATTTCCTCGTTAAGATGTTTTTTCGTCTTAAAGGCCTCACCACCATGAACATTAAGATATTCTTCAGGCATGAGTGGTATCTCTAACTCGTCATCCCGAATTAAAAAGAGGCACTTACCCCCACAATCTGCAAGTTCATAGAGATCTGAAATCTTAACCAACCCACCAACTAATGAATGATCTTGCCCATCAATATCGATTAGAGTTTGCATATTATTATTCTGATGATTGTGTGACATTAAGTCCAAGCTTCTCCAACTCCTCAATTACCTTATCCGAATACGGTTGTATGTCCTGATTGATTTTTTCTACTTTACAATCAATATTCCCTTGAATATCACGTATACGCTCTGCTATTGCATTCATGCATTGAAACCTCTGCTGAATAAGATCTTCTCTGTTCTGTGTTATGAGCAATTCCCATTGCTTTTCTCTTTCTTTACGGTGGATTTCAAATGAGGAAATCAATTCCCGTATGGTGTCAGTCTGGGTACCTAAACATAGGATTAATTGAAGTAGATTGATTGTATACTCTATACTTAATTGTGGTTCGGATTTAGCCAAATTGGATTGCTCCAACGCCAGATATTGGCATATCTTTTGTAGGTCATCAACTCGTTTCTTCCATAAGATCCATAGGGACTTCCCCCAAAATATCTGTTGCCATCGCCATTTTAAGAGCCTGTCATGCAACTGTTTGAGATCATTAATTGCTAAATCCAATAGTTCGCGCGCTTGCTTGGAACTGATGGTATAGACACCCTTAATCTCAGAAATCACCTTGGTCAACTCTGTGTCTAATTCATTCTTGATGACTTTTGCTGCTTTTTGAAGATCACTGGTCTGGCCTTTGATGAATGATTCAGTCTTCTTCTGAGCATTACTTCGAAACTTCTGAAAACTCTGCTGGGCTTCCGTAGCCTTAGGCTCATATTTTCTAATGGCTTTTCTCAGACGCCTCTTTTTGAATTTGCTTGTAAATTTTCGTAATAATACCGAACCAGTGGCTCCTCCAAAAAACGTCCCAACAACAGTTCCTATACCTGGCAAAATGAACGTTCCCATTAATGCGCCGAGACTTCCTCCGGCTGCCAATCCACCGCCTGTTCCAATTATATCAGAGCCTGCATTCTTAACAGCATTTTTCCAATCCGTCTTTTTATTCCAAAGCAGTCGAATTTCGCGCGAACCTGAACATAATACTGTAATGACAGGGATACCAAAAGCATCTACATTACCCAAAAGAGCATCACTCACTCTTTCGGTATGGCTTAACATGTCAGAATGAGATAAGAAATCATCTGTTAATACAATTCTCTGCTCACCTGTGCGAATCGCATGCTCTAGAGTATCAATAGAATTGGACACACTGAGATTAATCGCTTCTCCTGAAAACCCTGCTATATCGCTGGGGATGATCACCGGAATTTCTGGGTATTCCTGAAAGTGATCTGATAATGAACTGGCATCGGCTACTGTTTTTACATTTACGAAGTAATTATCATTCATTATCAAATCATATCCATCCTGATTTGACACATCTGGCATTTTAACATTTATTCCAAGATCTTCCATGTGCTGGGCGACGATGGGTTCAGATAAATGCCCCATGAGTTTATTAAGTGCGCCTTCAGGAAGTGATTCTCCAATTTCTGCTGATTCCCAACTGGAAAGATGTTTACTTAAATCACTTATTGAATCAATCTGTTGACCAGCAAGGCTACTCATTGCAGTGTAAACATGCTCATCAATGCTCATCAAATAATGAATCGGAGTTGTGCTAAACCATAAGGCCTGTACTACTCCTTCAATAGTAATGAGCGAATCCTGATGAGAAATATTCACTCTGGATGTAGTAGTTTGTATCTCGTCTTTCAAATTTGACCTTACTGTTGAGTGATGGGGGGCGGCTAAGTTTGTTTTTTGTTGCTCTTGAACCTTCTGACCAAACCTTTCAATCAAGGCAATTGTACTGATGTCTCGGGGTGCGCGATGAGTGGATTTTAGGATACTATGCGCGTTCCTACGAAAATACGCAGTCAAACTCACCAGTACCCCCAGAACCACTAGATTAATAATGTGAGATAAATTAGCATGAATGATCATAGTAAAGTAACTTGATATGTCATGGTTTCATGGAAGAATTATAGTACCCAACCCACCAGAAAGTATACTTGATTCCTCTTCCAGAATACAATATCGATACCTTGATCACATTAATTTACAGTTTATGTATATTTTTAGGAGATATCTGCAGAAAAGTCCTATATGATCCTTTATGAATTTAATCAATTCTACACAAATGCTGGTAGAAGTGGGGTGTATGGATACGGAGATCATCAACGTTTACTAATTTGCACTTTCATTGATTAACTAATTATGTGATGCATAAACACTTCGGGCTCATTCTCTTTCTTTTCCTTTTTAGCGCTCCAGTACAAGCCCAATTTTTTACTGGTGGGTTGAAATTTGGAATGACACAAACGACTTATTCAGGGAACTTAGCTTCTGGTGAAACCATATGGAATGCTATTTCTGGAATCGCGGGAGGTGCAACTGCCGAAGTCTCAGTTTTTAGAAGATTCAGTGCAGTTGGAGAGATTCAATACTTTCGCATGGGGGCAAAAACTCGAGTGAGGTACAATAATTTCCCGAGCCTTTTGACTTCTAGATCTGCCTACCTGTCTCTCCCACTTTTCCTGCAAGTGAGGCTAGGATCAACTGGGATCATTCGTCCTCGCATCTTCATTGGAGGAGCAGCACTAATTGCATTAGAGTCTGTAATTCTCGTTGAAGCTGACATGCCGAGTCAAATTTTCATTGAGGAAAATAATTCTATTGAAACCTTTGATTATGGAATTATAACTGGGGCTGGAATTGATTTTCATTTATCGAATCAAAGGTTAACATTGGAAGCACGATTTTATACTGGACAAAACGACGTCATTAAGCCCGCATCTGACATTGGAGAATCAACGATATTAAATAATCGGGGATGGGCAATAATGACGGGTGTACTTTTCTAAGTTTCTAGATTAATGCAGATCAAAATAAAACACATTTTCTGGTCATATTAATGAGTTAAGATATTTTATCTCATAGTGCATTGAAGTTAGGATTGGCCAATTTCTATGTCACATATACGACTCAACCGTATCTAGAAGATTGTCCCACCCATAGTGAAGTTTATGTTGCTTAACTCCCTGTTCCCTGACTTCGACGGTTTCAGATTTGAAAGCCCTATCAAATATAGGAATTCTGAAAAAACTGAACACTACCAGCCCCCTTATTTCAGGGGGAAACGATGAAAATCAAGACCGATTGGAGGTCTTTAGGTGCTCGTCCCCTCTTTGAATAGCACGGTCTCACGCTGTATCTTCAGTCCGACCGTCTGATAGAGGCGTGCCCCCGCATCGGTCACCTTGGATGGAAGCAGATAGTGGGCTTGATTGCCTCCGTCACAGATTATAGAGGTCTCTACCGTGCTCAGTTCTGCTAAAATCTGTCCCTCACTCAGACGCTGTTTCCCTCCAAACCTTGCGTTGTATCGGTGTCGTAGAATCCGTAATAGGGCAAAGGCGACAAAACAAATGGCCAGATGTGCGCGGACACGACGTTCTTTCCAGTGAAAGACAGGGCGTACGGCCATGGTGTGCTTCATCACGCGGAATCCTTCTTCAATCCGCCATAACTCCCCATAATACTGATAGATTCGCTCGGGGGACGGATCCTCTAAACTCGTCCAGACGCCATGTAACCCATCAAACTTCTTGTCTTTTTCAATCGCGGCCTCAGTGACGCCATCTTGCTCTCGATGAAGAAAACGCCCTGCGCGCCCCGTCCCTTTGACTTCGCGGTTCCTGACGTTCTCAATCGCTTTATCCCGTAACTTCACATCCCGTGCGGCTTTCTTCGGACAATACCGTAGAATCAGACGCCGACCTGCAAGTTTGTGCTCGCGGACCTTACGCCCCGCTGGTAGGATCTTCCACGACGTATCTTCAACAATGACCTGCGTCTGCACTTTGTTCAACGATCGTAAGCGCGCCGCCACCACATAATCACAGTTCCAACTTCTGAGTAAGGCTAAATTATCTTTACTCAACATCCCCCCATCAGCTACCACGATCATCTGATCCAAATCAAACCGCTCACGGAGCTTGGTCATGGCGGGTTCCAGCGTCTTTACATCGGTGGTATTGCGAGCTCGTAGGTCACTGGAAGCCCCTCTTTGGTTTGAATCAAGTCCACCTGAACCCTTTGTGGCTTTCCATCTTTACTATATCCCTTCTTACGCAGCTCATCTGAATTCTCGCTGGCAAAACTCAGCGTTGTAACATCAAAAAAGAGCACCGTTAATTTTCCCCCAAGCAGTCCCAGCGTTTGATCTGATATAAGTTGCTTGAACGCCATACTCGGTGACCGCATCCATCATCCTGTAAAACTTCTCCACCGGCACCTCAACCCCCGCATCCTTAGACATCTTTCGGCTATGGCCCAGTTTACTCTCCCCAGGTGTGGCCAGACGCAGTAACACCGCCTGCTTGAATAAGCGTCGCGCCATCTTCTGACGAGAATCAAACACCTCTGCAAACCCCATCTGATCATACAAAGCACCGATCACCTCATGAAAGCCCAAACATATCCGTCGTATCTCATGAAGCTTCCGCGCATCCCTGATCACCAGGGCCTTATCCTCGCGCTTCTTCTTTCTGGCCGCCACCACCTCATCCACATACGACTCTGCGGGAAATAATGTGGGATGACGCGCCTCTTGGATCCGCGCCAGTTCCAGATAGGCGATTTTGACCAGCCCATCCACCGCATCTGGATGCACACTTCCCATGTGCCGAATAATGCGAATCCGCCTGATTGCGGTAACTCTCAACAATCTGGACTGCAATGTTTTTAGTGGTTTTACGCTTGAGTTCTCTGATAAACATGAGCACCTATATTTACAAATATACGACATAAAAACCAAAATTCCAAAACTGAACACTACACACCAAAATCGCCGAAAAACCGCCCGAAAAGCTATATAAATAAGGGGTTTAAAATCTCAAAAATCTGAAACCGTCGAAGTCGGGATAGTGCATTGAAGTTAGGATTGGCCAATTTCTATGTCACATATACGACTCAACCGTATCTAGAAGATTGTCCCACCCATAGTGAAGTTTATGTTGCTTAACTCCCTGTTCTAGCTTCTCCTGCATATCATCAGAAAAATATCGAATGATCGCATTAGCCAAGGCATCTGAATCATTAGGTGGAATGATCAATCCAGCTTTCTCATGAGGAATTATCTCAGCAAGCCCTCCGACATCAGTAGTAATCACTGGAACTTCAAAATGAAAAGCCATCTGAGCTATCCCGCTCTGTGTTGCAGACATATATGGTTGTACAACTACATCTGCAGCTGCAAAATAATCTGGTACCTGATCTTGTGGAATATATTGATCAATGATTCGGACATAATTTGACAGTCCAAGGTCATTGATCTTCGCTTGGTACCAATCTTCATCCTCATAAAACTCCCCCACTACTAAAAGGTAAAAATTAGGAAGTCTCTTATGAATTTTTTTCAAACATTCAATCAGTACTTCTAAGCCCTTATATTTTCTGATGAATCCAAAAAAGAGGATGACTTGGGTATCTGAATCTATCTTTAAATTTTTTCGAGCTTTTATTGGATCACCAGGCCTACCAAAGCTATCATAAATCGGGTGTGGAGATAAAGATTTTGGGCAAGAGACGTTCAATCGATCCAGATCCTCCCCGACTGATTTGGACATCACGATACTTCCTTGCATTGCCTTAAAGAAATAACGCCCCAATGAAACATCTCCGATACGACGCTCATGAGGTAAGATGTTATCAACTAAGACAATTCTCCTGATTTTCTCCCCTTTCAACCTACGTGCAATTGTTCCGAAAGATGGGGCAAAGAACGGCTGCCAATACCTGAAAATCACAAGATCAGGATTGATTTGTTGAATTCGCTGACTCGTCCTCCACCAAGTATTAGGATTGATTGAGTCAATTAGTCTCTCTGACTTAAGCACCCCTTGATAATCTAAATCTGTTTCGTACTGGGTTCGTCCTGGGAATAGAAAATTTGGATACTGCCGAGTGAATGTAATACCATAAACATGAAAGTCTCGCTCCACAAGTCCTTGCGCCAATCTTTCGGTTAAGTGAGCAATTCCTCCACGGTATGGATACATTGGGCCTACAAGTACAATCCGACGAGGGGTATTCATAATCTATCTAAAGTTGGGCATTCTAAGAATGATGAAGCAATTTAATTTGAAATACATGCTTTCAATAACATTAAATGATACGCATAAGAATCAATCTGAATCTATTTTATTGAAAATTTGTTAATCCAATCCATCAAAGATGGAATTTCTTATCAAAACTGATGCACGGGAGGCATCCACACCAAAAAATCATTATATCATGAAAACCTAATATTCCAAAATAGTTTACGAGTGCCTAACAATCTCACACCCAATCAATTATAGTAACTCTTGGGTGTATAAAAGAACTTAATCTGAGAATTAGCGGACTTGAAACTGACAATCTGCCGAAGCGTTAGAGTCTTTCTGGTTGTATCAATCACTAATATGATTCCTCGCCACTTAACCCCTCTTATTCATGAATCTGTTGAAAATTCACCTGTTACACTGATCCATGGACCACGACAGAGTGGAAAAACAACTCTGGTCAAAAACTTTGGAGAAATATACGGTTACTCTTATCACACCTTTGATGACCAAGAAACTCGACTAATTGCCAAAAAAGATCCGAAAGGTTTTATTAGCGACTGCTCCCCCCTGACAATTATTGATGAGATTCAACGTGTCCCTGAATTATTTCTGACACTGAAACAATCTGTAGATATTAATAGAAAACCCGGCAGATTCATAGTGACTGGCTCTGCTAATCTGATTCTTATTCCCGAATTGGCTGACGCGCTTGTTGGCCGTATGGAACTTCTTCGCCTTCATCCGCTTTCTCAGCAAGAACTTGAACAAACGAAATACACTCCTTTCTTAGAAAAATTGTTTAAGGGTGAATTTAAGTTGGAAAAATGTCAACGTCTAGGAAGTAACCTTAGAGATCGGATCGTTGGAGGCGGATATGCTCCCGCCCTTGCGCGACCAGCAAATCACATACGATCAAATTGGTATCACAATTATCTCGACAGTATCATTTTAAGGGATGTTCTCAATCTATCAAAAATTCAATCAGTTGAGATATTGCCCCTGCTCCTTACCGCAGTTGTAAACTTGACGGCGCAACTCTTCAATGTGTCTGCGCTTTCACAGAAACTGCAGATGAATCGCAACACACTTAGCGATTACCTAACACTATTACAACATCAATTCCTGATTGAACGCCTACCTCCGTGGCATACGAATCGAATGAAGCGACTGATCAAAACACCGAAGATTCATTTTGGAGATACTGGATTAGCATGTTCTCTAATCGGAGCAAATGCCAGCGGACTCCAAAGTAATCCTAATTTACTCGGGCAACTCGTTGAGTCGTTTGTCTTTCAAGAACTCAGGAGACAAGCGAGCGCGTCAGTAGAACGATATCAATTCTATCACTTTCGTGATCGAGATGGAATTGAAGTTGACATGATAATTGAGCGCGGTGCTTTTGAGCTAGTGGGAATTGAAGTAAAATCGGGTGCTACAATATTTGATTCAGACTTTAAGGGACTTCGCAAAATAAAGTCCGCTCATCCAGATAAATTTAAATTTGGTGCAGTTCTTTACGATGGAGAGACATGTGCTAGTTACGGTGATAACATGTTTATAATCCCCATTCGTAAACTTTGGGAGAGATCTATAGATCATCATTAATGGATCGGAACTGAATGCACAACATCATCAGACCTCCAATGGCTTCTATGCAAATGGTATCGTTACACGTTCTTGATAATAGAAAAACTTTACCCAAGACTCACATATCAAAAATGATTATAGCGACCCATATTCAACTCGGAAAAATCAATATAAGCAACCCGAACCGCTCCCATTTCTGGGCTTTTCTGCATCATATTTTGGCCCACTCGACTATATTCTAGATCATACTGAGTCATGACGCTACCAACCCTTCCACTTATGAACTCCGCAAGGGCCTCTACTTCTGCATCCTCATATCGCTCAATGGGAAATGGCCATTTGAGTATCTTGGCTAAACGCTCAAAAAAATCTGTAATCAACTCTGCCTTTGGCGTCCCTGTTAGCTGGCGATCAGTGGTTGAGTACTCAAATACAAGCCCCCCATCTACGGTTTGAAGTGATCGTAACACGCATCGAAAAATATCTTTGGGAATGTAATATGAGATGCCTTCACATACCAGTAGAGTCGGTGAACATGACATCCAACCTGCCACACTCAATTTTGAAAGGAGCAACGGAATATCTGTCAAATTAGCGGTTATAAACGCTATCTCTGGACCATCTACTTGCCTATTGATCTCTTCTTTAATGAGCATGTTTGCCATGTCCACATCAAAGAACGATGCCTCTGGATAGCACTCTGCCAAATCAATTGGAAGAGGATCTAATCCACAGCCTAAATGGATGACCTGCGCATCAGGCTTATCATCTAAGAATTGATAACAAAATTTTTCCACGCCGTGTCTTCTGTTGAGAATTTCAATCCGAATCTCATCCCATAAATCCTCAAACTGCGCAACGATTGGAGCGCCTGCCGAAAGATCAATTTTCTTCAGAAATGCTCTTGCCGATGGCCCCTGATAGACATTCTTGCTCAAGAAGGATAGCACACAGGTAGATGTCGCAGATACTTCAATCATGCTCTGAACGACACTTTAAATCTTGATGCATCTGAAAAGATTTAACTCCAACGTTAGTCGCTCACGAGTCTATTGCATTGTAATGAGCCCCCCATGCGAAACCATCACGCCCGAATTGGATACCTGCGAATCATGTACTTGCTGTTTGTGCATTTCATGATCCAGATAAACTAAATGAAGTAGACAACTATAAGTAACGTGATACATGAATGATGTCTTGAGCCAATTGGTTAAGCAAGTAGCACTCATCACTGTCATGCAATTCGTTTTGTTGCAACAGTCTGCAAAAAATTACGTAAATTCACCTAAACTGTCTTATCACTTTAGCAGATGGCCTCACACCACAATAGTTTTTCAGACCGCCTCGGAGACCGCTTTGAAGAAATCAAAGTTGAAGGCTCTGAGTTAGTTGACAAAGTCAAAGAGCTTGCACGAGAAGGAAAAGTACGGAAAATTTCCATTATTAAAGATGGGCGTGTGCTTGCCGACTTCCCATTATATTTGGGACTTGGAGGTTCATTTGCGGCCGTCCTTCTTGCCCCCACCCTTGCAGCCGTTGGTGCAATTGCAGCACTTGTGACGAATGTCACCATTCGGATTGAACGTCAATCAACCGAAGATATTGAACAAGACACCGACAATCTCCCGTGACATATCTCAGGGGAGACCTTTGAATTATAAGGATGACGGCCATCGGGGTACCGATTGACCTGAATCAAGATTTGATCAGCATATATAATGCTGGAACTTACTCCCTGTTGGATAATCAGAAATCTCCCCATCTCCATGTCTTCATCACATCAATGCATCCATGAGCCGTGCGGTCATACTGAAGAGGCGTAATTGATACATACCCTTGATCTACGACAGTACTGTCAGTATCTGCCGAGTGATCTAATATGTTTAACATCCCACGATACCAATAATATGGTTTATTGGAAGGATCAGTCCTCCCAACAAATACCTCCTCCCACTGGGATCTTGCCTGGCGCGTAACCTCAATTCCTTTAATTTCATTTTCGGGAATATTCGGAACATTAACGCTGAGGACGACCCCCCTCGGAAGTTGACTTCTAAGAACTTTTTGAGCAATCATCTTGGCATAATTTCCAGAAGGAGTGAAATCAGCGTTAACATCTGTTGTGTCTAAACTGAATGCGATTGAGTCAATCCCGTTAACTGAAGATTCGGTAGCCGCGCTAATCGTCCCTGAATAAATCACATTGATTGCAACATTTGACCCCTTGTTGATTCCACTAACCGCCAAATCTGGCTTACGATGTAATAATTCGTGAAGGGCTAGTTTCATGCAATCGCAAGGAGTTCCAGTGATTCCCAAGGCAGGGATATGAGACATGTCCTCACCAAAATTGTGATCTTGTACTCGGATAGGACTATTTAACGTGATTGAATGCCCAACCGCACTCTGTTCACTGATCGGAGCAATGACAACGACATCTCCAATTTCATCCATTGCCTTGGCTAATGCGCGAATTCCGGGCGAGTAAATACCATCATCGTTAGTGACAAGAATCAGAGGCTGACGGCGTGAATGAACTGGATGATGATTCGTACTCTCTAAATTCATGACTAATAACTCTCTTGAAATGATGGAAATGAACGTGTACGCACATCTTCAACATAATTTTTAACCGCCTTGGTCATAGAATCCTCTAAGTTAAGGTAACGACGAACAAACCGCGGGTTGAAGTCATTATTCAAGCCAAATGCGTCATGTGTCACTAATACCTGACCATCGCAGACATTCCCCGCACCAATTCCAATTGTTGGAATTGAAAGTGATAAAGAAATCTCTTTCGCAAGTTGCGCTGGGATTTTTTCTAAAACGATTGCGAAACAACCCGCCTCTTGGAGTTCAAGAGCATCCTCTCGAAGTTGATCAGCTTCCTGAGGATCGGTTGCTCGTACTTTATACGTACCAAAATGATAAATGCTCTGTGGTGTTAATCCAAGATGCCCCATGATAGGAATTCCCGTATGATGAATTATTTCAATGGTGGATATGACTGACTTGCCTCCCTCAATTTTTACGGCATGAGCACCTGCCTCCTTCATGACACGAATTGAAGAGATCAATGCGTGTTGACTATTGCCCTGATAGCTACCAAAGGGTAAATCTACAATGACAAATGCGCGTTGTACAGCACGGACTACACTTTGGGCATGGTAAATCATTTGATCTAGAGTGATCGGAAGTGTGGTCTCATGACCAGCCATCACATTTGAGGCCGAATCACCAACTAATAAAGCATCCACACCTGCACGATCAAGAATGCGTGCTAACGTATAATCATAGGCTGTGAGCACTGCAATCGGAAGGCCTTCTGCCTTCATCTGGCGAAACGTTTGAGTTGTAACGCGTCTTACGCCTTCCATAAAGGTGTGAAAATGAACTCAACTACATTAGTTGCCCTGAGATTGTTGCATCGCTGCATCAACATCAATACCTAACTCTCTGGCAACTTCTAGTGTGATATCAGTGATTCTATCTTGATTGGCGTAGAGCAAAATTGGCTGTGACGGGCCCGCCTGCGTACGAAGAACTAGATCAAGCCCTTTTTCAGAAGCAATCGTCTGAATTGCATCATCAACCCGCTGAAAGATCGGCCCCATGAGATCCACCTCACGCTGCACTAATTCCTGCTCTAACTCGGAGGCTTTTTCTCGAAGTTCCTCTTCAAGTGAAATCAGTTCCTGCTCACGCTCTTGGCGGCGCTCATCCGACAGTAATGCCTGCTGTTTTTGATAACGCTCTAGCTTTCCAGCAAGATCCTCCTGCATGCTTTGGAGGATCCTCTGGCCACTTTCTAATTCAGCTTGCAACTCGCCCTGTATTTCACGCGTTTGTGGCATGTTTGAAATAATGACTTCATGATCGGTATATCCTATTCGTAAGGCAGGTAGCATCTGGGCTTCGGCCACAGAATTTGTACCACAGAATACAACAATGAAAAGAAAACCTAAAAAATGTGTGAGCGAAAAAAGTCGCATTGAATTATTGAGTTAAAGTATAATTATTGTCTGGATGTTCGAGTGACATCAATACCTAGTTCTTCAAGAACTAAATCAGTGATATCAAGACTCTGATTCGTGTAAAGAAAAACAAAATCCCCATTACGGTCAAAAACATAGTCGTAATTGTCGGCTTCTGCGATCTGTTCAATCGCTATCAATACCTTTTCTTGTATAGGCCGTAATATCTGCTCCTGCTGTTGAAACAGCTGCCCCTCAGGACCAAAATACTGGCCACGAAGCCGTTCAAGTTCTTCTTCGGCATCAATGATTTCATTCTGTTTTTGTTGGCGCGTCTCTGAAGTATATAACAACTCTCTGGATTGATATTCCTCAAACATTTCGTCAAGTTCATCCTGACGCTCTTGAAGGTCCTGTTCCCATTGCTGAGCTGTTCGATCCAAAGATTGCTGAGCCGTTGAAAACTCAGGATAACTGTTATAAATTCTCTCTGAGTCAACGAAGGCGATTTTATGCTGTGCAACAACGGATGTCACACTTATGATCAGAAATAAGGAACTAAGCAATAGTGTTTTTATCATTATACGTTTAGGATTCGCTAGTTGTTAAACCCTTGCCCAAGGGTGAATTGGAAAAACCATTTTCGCGAACCATCATGATTGGAGTTCTGAGCACTGATGGGAAGAAATTCATCAAAGTTGTACCCATAGGCAATCTCAAGCATTCCCAGAATTGGGAGAAACAGACGCGCACCCAACCCTGCCGATCGATAGAGTTGGCTCGGGTTGTAGGTGTGAATTTGATCCCATGTATTTGCAGCATCCATAAATAAGTACGGAGCAGCTGTAAGCTGTGGGCTTTGTACAGCAAGTAATCTAAGTTCCGATGTAAACTTATTTAGGATTCGTCCACCGATAGCTTCATTTCCTCGCCGCGGTCCAAGCACTCGAGACGGATACCCACGCATATAAACAATGTCTTTTCCAAAATTACTGCGATAACCTTGAACATCAAATGGTGATCCTCCCACAATGTAACGTTGAAAAAGAACATCATCACCCGTGAGTGAGCCTATATACCCGAAATCGGCCGAAAAACTCGTGGTTAATCTACGCATGATTGGCACATTCCAAGATGTGCTTAACGTCCACTTGTGGTATTGAATAAAGTCCGAAACAGGAATGGCCAATTCTCCTGACAACAAAAATGTAGACCCTATGGTCGGGAAAATAGGATGGTCAAGCGAACTACGCGTCAATGATTGGCGAATGGTCACCTGTTGACTGCTCCCAGATGGAAGCGCAGATGTGTAGTTCGTATTTGAATAGTACTGAAATCCAAGTGACGTGCTAGTACTGAACTTGTCATCTGGCCACTTGAGACGTTGTTCATAGAAGATACGTCCAGCTGTATTAGTAAACTGGAGATTACTCTCAGATTCAGTCTCCCTGTTGCGGAAATTACGACGCCCATAAAAGTCCAACCCATTAAATCTTGAGTGAGAGACCTGAAACCCTACGGGGGTAGGACGGCCTTTCAGCCATGGTTCTGTAAATCCAATGGAATAACTTTGATACTGCCTCCCGCTCGCTTGAAGACTCACAGAAAGTTGTTGCCCATCACCAGAGGGTAGTGGTCTCCAAGCGGAAGGATTGAATAAATCCTGTGCACTGAAGTTATTAAAGCCAAAGCGAAGCATTAGGATAACCCCCCACTGCCCATATGTACCACTGAGCTCAAGTTGATCGCTCCCGACTTCTTCAAGGTTATAATTTAGATTAACTGTCTTATTCTCCTGATCCAGATCTATTGACGGACCAGCCCCCAGTTTTTCCTGATTAAAGTATTTTAACTGGGACAATCTGCGAATCGTTTCTTGGATTAACTCTCTGCTGAAGGTCTGTCCAGGCACAGTATACAGCTCCCGGCGAACGACATGCTCTTTGGTTTTGTCGTTTCCAGTGATATTGATTTCTCCAAAATTGAAAATATCTCCTTCATACAAATCATAACTAAGGTCAAGAGAATCTCCTTCAATAACTTGGACCTCGGGTTCAACTCTAAATAGCATATGACCGCGATTCATGTACAAACTTGAGACATCGCTACTTGATGAATTTCCGTACAAATTTTGGTCAATTCGTTCAGAATTAAATGCATCCCCCGATTTCACACCCAATGCAGAGGTCAGGAGCTCATCGGTATAAACGGTATTTCCTTCCCAATCAATATTTCTGACATGATATTTAGGGCCTTCGTGTATTTTGAGTGACACAACTTTCCCTGGTTTTCCATTGATCGTTTCAAGCCAGACGGAATCCTGAACAATTCGAGCATCATAGAAGCCTTTGGAATTAAAGTGATTGATCACATTAACTTTGTCTTGCTCGTATTCCATAGGATCAAAACGTGCTTTCCGCCAGAAATAGATCGAGCGTCTAGGTTTTGTATTCTTGAGTTTCCGTCGAACAGATCGATCGCTGATATTCTCATTGCCCGAAATCAATACTTTGCGTATTCTCACCTTTTCACCTTTATTGACAGCAAAGTCAATATTTATAGTATTCTCGGGGCCAGAACTCTGAATCACGGATACTTCGGTCAGGAGAAACCCCTTTTCGTCAAAGTAATCCTTGATAATCTGTTTGGAGCGCTCCAGATCGGCAGGACGCACACGCGTCCCTTTGAAGAGTGGGATTTCTTCCTTCAGTTTGCGTCGGTCTCTCTTTCTGATCCCAGAAAAAGTAAACTCAGCGAGTTGAGGCTCTTCGGTTAACTGTATCATTAAATACACGCCATCGTCCGAGCGGCGCTCTTCAACAATCTTCACATCCGAAAAAACACGCAATTTATAAAGATTTCTGATAGCCTCAGAGAAAGATGGGTCATCGGGCAGTGTAACCGTTTCGCCAATCGTCAATCCACTACTGCGAATTGCAAAATTGCGCATGCTTTCAGTATCTACCCCTTCTACAGAGATTCCAAGAATTTCAACTTCTTCGGGCGTCGTCAATGCAGAGCGAGCCAATGAGGTTCTGGAGAGTTCCTGTCCAGTTACAGCATTGCTATTGATTAGTAGTAAAATCACAAATAATAGAGTTGTGCGCATGGATATCAATGGCGGGTCAAGTAGCATCATTGGATAGAACAAAGTTTTACAGGTGTTGTTCACATCCAGTGAAAACGATTGTTAATGTGCTAATCGTACAATCTATCGGCTTCTGAGTCAATGTTGTCAACTTGACATGTGATTGGTGGATCTAATACTCTGGAATCATCCCGAGAGCTAAATGCACGAATAATATCGTTGGTAATCAAAAATGTCATCAGAATCAAAAGTAAAATCATTCCTGCCTGCTGCAAAAAGATGCGTACTTTGAGTGGTGGCTCCTTCCTAGCGAATAATTCATATACCAAAAAAGCGAGATGCCCTCCATCTAAAACTGGGATAGGCAGGATATTGACTATAGCCAACGTAATTGACAGAACTGCTACAATAAACCAGAATGGACGAGCACCACTACTAGCCGCCTCCCCGATCACATTTGCGACCATTACAGGTCCTCCAAGGTTCTCACGAACACTCTCTTTACCGATTGCAATTCTCCACAAGCTAGTGATAATCGCGAATGTATTGTCCCATGTTTCCTCCCATGCAACTCCAACGGATTCCACAGGGCCAAAAGTCACATCTGTTAAGCTGATTCCAATTCCAATTACATACTCACAATTTGAATCCATGACAGGTACGATGACGGCATGATTCTCTACAGCGCTCTGCCCACTCTTTCGGATATATTTGACGTGAAGCGTATCTCCATTTGAAGTTGAAATCTTATCAATAACTTCTGGCCAATAACGAACGGCTTCTTCGTTAATTTCTACGACTTCATCTCCTACCTGCAAACCAGCCCTATCCGCAGGCATGTCCTCTGAGATTTGCCCAATGATGCTTGGCCAATTATAAATGCCTAACCCATAGAGTCCACCAGATGGGAGCTCTTGCAAGCGAGTCATAATTTTTTCAGGACCTGCAAGAGAGAGTCGTTGACCTCTACGCTCAACTTCAAAGATCACGTTTCCAGACATGAACGAAGCGAGCGAAATAGACTTGCCATTAGGCTCAAATGGTAGATCTCCAATTGAAATGATCTTATCACCCGTCTGCATTCCTATGTCAAGGTGAGCAACGGAGCTATCCGCTACAAAGACTGACATGTCTTCGGTGTGCGTTACTCGACTAGATCCATACACTAAGGTGAGGCAAAAAAAGATCACAAATGCTAAGACTAAATTCATGAATACCCCCGCAGTGATCACAATCATCCTCTGCCACAGAGGTTTGGATCGATACTCATCCGGCTGAGGCTCAACATTCTGAAAATCCATGTCTAAGCTTTCGTCTACCATGCCAGCAATTTTAACATATCCTCCGAGTGGGGTTGCACCAAGAGTGTATTCTGTCTGACCAAAACGCTTTTTCAAAATACTAGGCGGGAATCCGATTGAGAATCGATCAACCCGCATGCCAAATATTCGCGCGGCCCAGAAATGGCCTAACTCGTGTACGAACACGAGAATGATTAACGCAGGAATGAATGTAAAGAGAATCCAAAGTATATCCACAGCAAGCACCTAAAAATTGTTAGACGGTGGTATACTTCACAGAGTCAGGGTGTTCCTTTTTGCGGCTTGAAAAACGTAATTTCTAGTCATTTGATCAATATGGACCACCTCATCATAAGTTTTTGGGGCAGGCCCACACAGATGAGTAAGGGCTTTTTCAATCATCTCTGGGATTGCCATAAATTGAAGTTTGTTGTCTAGAAAAAGGCTCACAGCGACCTCATTGGCCGCATTTAAGACGGCTGGTGCATTACCTCCAGCATCAAGAGATTCACATGCAAGACGCAAACAGGGAAATTTTTCCAGATCGGGTGGAAAAAAGTTTAATGTTTGTGGAGAGCTCCAATCTATGCGCCCCTCTGGAAAAGGCCATCGTCGTGGATAGGTGAATGCGTATTGAATGGGAAGGCGCATATCAGGCATGCTGAGCTGTGCTTTCATTGATCCGTCAGTAAATAGGACCATAGAATGGACGATGGATTGAGGATGAACAACAACCTCAATCTGATTTTTTTTGACTCCAAATAACCAGAATGCCTCAATCACTTCCAAACCCTTATTCATCATTGTAGCAGAATCAATGGTTACTTTCGGCCCCATGCTCCAGTTAGGATGTTGGAGGGCTTGTTGAGGGGTAATATGATCCAATTCGCTTCGGTTACTGTCCCTAAATGGGCCTCCTGAAGCCGTGAGAATGATTTTTTCTACATGATCAGTGCCACCATTTTCTAAACACTGAAAGACAGCCGAGTGCTCGCTGTCTACCGGAATAATTTTAGCATGATTTCTTCGTGCGGTTTCCATTGCCAAATCTCCAGCTGCGACTAGAGTTTCTTTATTTGCGAGGGCAAGGGTTTTTCCCTCAGACAATGCAGATAACACAGATTTTAGCCCTGCGATCCCGGTCGCTGCTCCCAATACTATCTCGGCGTCGCAATGAGTCGCACATGCACAAACTCCCTCCTCTCCTCCAAGAATCTCAATGCCCGTGTTACTTAGCTTCACTTGAAGATCTTCAATCTGTGATTCGTCTGCCAAAGCAACCATTTTGGGCCTAAACGTATGGGCCTGCGATACAATCAAATTCACATTACTATTGGCGCTCAAAGCTGCAACGCGTAATTGATCTGGATTTCGTTCAACTATATCGAGACATTGCGTGCCAATTGATCCCGTTGACCCAATAATACTGACAGTGCGGCGCATATTGTCCATTGTTAGTTTTGATTCATCTGTTTGTAAAATAGTAAACTAAGATCAATAATTCTCCATCACTGACCTCGGAGTCGCTTCTAAAGTATCGGAGCATGATGACGATTAAACTCAAGATGCATCATCTAAAATACATCATTTATAACTGGATGGATAGAATCAATTTGAAGCCTTTTACTCGTCAGATCATCAACTAACTCAAATTGAATAGGTGGAAAAGCCCGAAGAACCTCAATGATGGAAGATCTAACCATTCCTTCATCCGATAATAATCCACAGATTGCATAGAAATTCACGAATCCATTATCATAAGTTTGCCTCCAAAGTAAGAGCATTTGAAAAGAAAACGTTTTCATGAAGCCGAGAGAGTAATTTTTGCTCATTATTATTAAATTTTTTGCTTATTATAATGGTATGATTTTCTGAATTACCTTGATGCGTCATGGAATAAAAGTGCTTCCAACATCTTGTCTGGCCCAGAAATACGAAGAATCCGAGCATACCGGTGACACGTTATAGAACCACCAGAAATCCACAATTCACAGTTTATCTTTTCATATCAAATGGAGGTCTTAATATGAGATTCAAACAAATACTTATCTATTTTTTCCTATCGTTTATGATTCCTGCAGTTTTTGCCCAACAAGGCAAAATTGACGGAGTCGTCACTGATGCAACCAGTGGGGAAATGATTCCGGGAGCGAGCGTTGTGATTGAGGGAACAACGCAAGGAACAGCAACCCAAGTGGATGGCTATTTTTTCATCAATAATGTCCGCCCTGGTACCTACACACTGGTTGTATCCTTTGTTGGTTTCGTTACGCAAAGGGTCGAGGGTGTTCGAGTCTCTACTGGATTAACCTCTACCAGAGATATTCAACTGACCGAAGAGGCCGTGGGAATGGATGAACTCGTTGTCACCAGTGAGCGCCCAATTGTGCAACTTGATGTCTCAGCCAATGTGGCCAGTCTGGACGCGGAGGCATTTGAAGATCTTCCTGTTGCAGGAATTACCGAGGTGCTGAATCTTCAAGCTGGAATTGAGCCTGGCCTCCGGATCAGAGGTGGTGGACTTAACGAGCTTGCATTCATTGTTGATGGAATGAATTTACGAACTGGCCGTGCCAACCAGCCATTCACTAATATTAGTTTTACCTCATTAGAGGAGGTGCAAGTGCAGACAGGAGGGTTCAACGCAGAGTACGGAAATGTACGCAGTGGGATTATCAATGTAACAACCAGAGATCCTTCTAAAACCCGATATACGGTTGAGGCATTATATCGCTATCAACCGGCCCAGCCAAAAGCACTTAATGGACTAACTGGGGAATCTTTGGATAATTGTACTTATCCATCTACATCACCAAACTGCGATAGTTGGTTCATTCGACCGTTTCTAGACCCCGATGTTGCCTGGGAGGGCACCAGCAAAGGTGGATGGGATACCTATACCCGTCGCCAGTATGCTAACTTTGATGGGTGGAATGGTATTGCTAACGGTCTGCAAAAAAATGGTTTTGATGTTACCCCTCAGGATATGCAAGACTATTTTAAGTACACCCACCGCAAGAATAATGAGATTACTAAGCCCGATTATGAGGTGGATGTTACCGTTGCTGGTCCGCTAGTGCCAGGCATGAGTGATCGGTTGGGCGATCTAAGATTTTCTGCGTCGTACAGAGGAACGCAAACTGCATATCTGTTCCCTCAGAGTCGTGATGCATTCACCAGCCAAACAGTTCAAGGCAAGGTTGTGTCAAACTTCGGGTATGGGATGAAGATCAGTGCGCAAGGAATGATAGGTACAGAGCGAGGAATCAATCGATTTCATGCGAGCGCTAATCTTGCTATGGACTCTGGTCAACTTCCTTCTTACCCATGGTGGAGCGCTGGTTCAGGAAACGTCGATGCCATTGGCGGAAGTGGTAATGTCCTTTTTACTGATGGAGCTTATCCGCTCGCCGATATAGATCACGTAATGATCGGAGCAACTTTTACGCATGCCATCAGCCCGAGCACTTTTTATGAGGCGACTCTACAAAACCTCTCTTCCAAGTATAGAAGCCATCTACCCAATCTACGCGACGGATCTCGTATTGAGGGTAATATGTTTTTTTCAGTTCCTTATACCGATGGTGGAGGTAGATTAACACCAGAAGGCGAACAAAACATGGACAAGATTACTTGTTTTGGAGGGAAATCAGATATTAATGATGATGGGATGACTCTACCTTATTGTGTTGGTGGAGAACCACTTGGTTTTTTGGGAGCGGGTGGCAACCTACTCGGTTCTGGCGTGAACACAGGTAGCCACTGGGCCAATACACGGGATACATCAGACGTCAGTGTGTTCACTGGGCGAATTGATCTGACAAGCCAACTCAGTCGTGTCCTGCAAATCAAGACTGGGGCCGAGCTGATTGTCAGTGATATCAACTTAAACTACCAACGAGTGCGACTAGCTCTGACTGGACCAGAACCTACTGAAGATTATCCATTTTCGCGTCAACCCATACAGGGGGCAGCCTATCTTCAGGGAAAATTCGAATTTCAAGGAATGATCGCCAACCTTGGAGTGCGCGCTGATTTCTTTGACACAAACACCGCATGGTGGGTAACCGATAATCCATTTGATCCTGCTTATCGAAACCGTGCGGATGAATTAGATGAACTTTTAGACAAAGAAAATCCAGATGTACAGATTTTCCTCAGTCCTCGTCTAGGCGTCTCTTTCCCAATAACCCAAAGAAGCAAGATTTATTTCAATTATGGCCACTTCCGTCAAATGCTGAATCCGTTTGATGTCTTCGGTGTCCGGCAGTCAAGAGATGGTGGGATTGATGTGATTGGGAATCCGGATCATCCGATGCCACAAACAGTTGCCTATGAATTGGGATTTGATCAGAATCTTTTTGATCAGTATTTGCTTAGGATTAGCGGATTTTATAGAGATGTTAGACAACAACCTCGCAATGTATCTTATAATGGACTTGCAGGTCTTGTGAACTATACGATCAAGGAGCCATGGAACTATGAAGATATTCGCGGCGCGGAAATTACACTGACCAAATTACGTGGAAAATGGATACGGGGATTTATTAACTATACCTTTCTCCAGACGAAAAGCGGAAATTTTGGCTACGCCCAGTTTAACGAAAACATTTTCCGCCAGAGAAATTATCTCCGCAATTCTACGGACTATCGACTTTCAGCTCCACTCGCTGAACCGTTTGCACGTATGAACTTGTTGTTTTTGACTCCATCTGATTTTGTTCCATCTGTCTTAAACGGTGCATTACTCGGAGATTGGCGCGTCAGCCTGTTGGGTGATTGGCGGCAAGGTAGACCTTGGATTTGGGCAGGTGGAGGATCTGCACCTCCTGAGCTACAGCAAAACGTTCGTTGGCGCTCGTATATGAACTTTGATCTACGGTTTACTAAACATGTCAATACTCGCTTTGGTGTTGCCCAGGTCTTCCTTGATATCTCTAATGTATTTAACCGGCGACATCTCTATAATGCCATCAGTTTTAATGGAGGAGGAGATTTTGCGCGTTACATGGGATCATTACATTTGCCACCAGATATTTTTGATGAAATTGCAGCAGTGGATGAAACTCTGCCCTATGCTGAAAAGGAAAATCTTCCATATCTCTGGATTCCAGGCGATGATCGCCCTGGAGACTACCGAAAGCCTGACGTAGCCTTTCAACCAATTGAGGTCATTAAAGAACTTGCAAGCGTTAGTATTGATGATGCGAATCAAGTTGCATGGTACTGGGCATTAGACGAGCAGACGTACTATCGAAAAAACGGATCTGAATGGGAGACCGTACCAAGTAATGAGGTGGATCAAATGCTGGATGATAAAGCATATATAGATATGCCAAATTTACGATTTCATACATTCCTGAATAATCGGAGATTGACCTTAGGAATTCGTCTAACTATATAGCATCCCATAATTACGGGTTAATTGGCGAAACATTAACTAATAATTTATTTTCATGAAATCTGGTTTATATCACAGAGTATTATCAATAGGACTATTTTTATTGATCATCACATCAATGACTGTCAGTGCAAAACAATTTACAGTTCAATGGTTGGACATCGGAACGTTTCAAAGTAACTACTCCGAGTCAGGTTCCAGAAGCGGTGCAGTTGGGAATTCTGCACAACAACCCTCACGGTGGCCAGCTATTCTCAGGAATTCTGGGCACATCTATAGCAAAGCATTTTGGTTAGGGACCAAAGATTGGACAGATGCTAACGGTCAAAAATTCCCATATTTCGTTGCTAGAATTGGACCTGGTAGATTTGGGCAAGATATGACATTTCCGATACAAAATAAGCTGATTAGCCGAACAGAAGACACAGTCGTTGAGGTGGACGGATCTGTATCGTTTAACAATGTTGCTATTGTAGATGAAATTAATCCATCTCTATCATCGGACCGCATGATTCATAATATTCATAATACGTACATAGGAGTGACGGTGGACCGAAAAGTCCATGCATATGTCCATGAGGCACATGATGATTATCACATTATAGAGTTCGTATACACCAATACAGGTAATACTGACGACGATGATGACATTGAGATCCCCGATCAGAGCCTAAAGGAAACCTATTTTTTCCGTAATCACAGGTGGAAGGGGACAGATCAAGCTGCTTGGGCGGTCAGTGGCGGACAGGTTTGGGGTAAATTTTCAATGAACGATGTGGTCGGAGATGGACATGCAGACTATCCGATTTCATTTACATCTCAATTTATTTGGACTGGAATTGATCCAAACACACAGGGATCATATGATCGATTAGGTGGACCCCTCTTTGGCCAAAGCGGTTCTATCCCCCGAGGCGACACACTTGGTCGTCTGGCTGGAACATCACATATTGGTCGGGCCACGATTCATGCCGACAACTCCCCCACAGACCCTACTTATATCCGGTGTACAACAGCAACCCTCAATACCTGTCAGCCATCAACTATGGGGTTTATCCACCAGGATGAGGAATTAGTATCCGATGGTAGGCCTCAAGAAGACTATTACGAGCTTGGAATTCGTACCAGAGAGAATCCTGATCGGATTGAAGGCGGATCTTCTCAAATGTTTCCTCATCACGCGGACCGAATTGAGCCAACTGGGCTATTCTGGGAGCCAACAAATGATCCGTCTATGGGAGATCAAGGTGGGTATGGAATTACGACTGCATACGGACCTTATAATTTTGCCCCTGGTGAAAGCGTCAGAATTGTTGTTGTTGAAGGGGTTGGAGGACTATCTCTTGATGCCAGCCTTCGTATTGGACGAGCTTTTAAACTTGGAGGTGAGACTAGAAACACAAATCTTATTCGGTATGACGCCAATGGGGATGGGCAAATTCAGACTGGCGATTTTGATTTTAGCATAAATCAGATGGACACTGATGGAGATGGCATGTTTGATACCTTCGGTCATGGACTGGAAGAGATGACAAAGAATCAATGGGTCGTTAGTGCAAGAGATTCACTCTTTACGACCTTTCAGCGTGCAATGAATCTATATGCTACCAGTAATAATATGACAACCTATCCAGTTGGCGAAGCCCCGCATGCACCGACTTCATTTACGCTCATAGGCCGTCCAGACAAAATAGAAATTAGTTGGACGAATCCTGCGGGTGGACCAACACGTACGAAATGGGAGCTGTATCGTACATCACGATTTGAAGACAATATTTACGAGAACTGCTTAAATTTTGATACTCGGGAGTTTATTGATGGATCAAACCCGTTGGATCCTGCTGATCCTTCGGCAACAAACCAGACATTTTGTGCATATGAACTCATTGCAACGCTTGACCCAGGAGCACAATCCTATGAGGACACGGATCTGAATCGCGGGACAGACTACTACTATTATCTGCAGGCTGTCGGCGGCCCGCAGAGCGTAGATGTGGATGGAATTACTGGAACTACCACTGGTGCCCCTCTTCGCAGTTCCCGCTATCTGACCCAGACCTACCTTCCTGTAAACCTAAAGCGCCCCGCTTATGGAGCTACGGGCACGGTTGCCGATGCGAGGATCGTCCCCAACCCCGTCAATCTCGGCTCGGATCCAACCATTCGGTTTGATCAAGCGGATCGATTGGCATTCTTCAATATACCTGGAGAATGTACGATCAGAATTTATACAGAAATTGGAGAATTAGTCCATACAATTGAGCATACTGATGGAAGTGGAGATGAACTGTGGAACCTCACGACGACATCACGCCAGCTCCTCGTCAGTGGAATATACATTGCTGTGATTACCGATCACAGCAACGGAGAAGAAGCCATCCAGAAATTCACGGTCATCAGATAACTATCGTATCCAATTAAAACAACTATATGAAATGAAAAAGTATACACATTTTTCACTCGTGGCGTTTGTTGCACTGCTGAGTTTCAGTGTGTCAATGTCTTACGGTCAGGCGGGCTTGACCCCAGATACGGAGGTTGAAACCGATAAGCGCGGCCAGACGGGCATGAAGTTTTTAAGTGCGTCGGTTGATGCGCGGGCTTCTGCGATTGGCTCGGCCATGACGGCCGAGTTATCGGGCTCATCAATATCAATGTTCTATAATCCTGGGAGTATGGGATTTATGGCGGGTCGAATGCATGCCTCAGCTGCGAGTATGTCATGGATTGCCGACATTGCCTACACGCAAGCTAGCATTGCGTTTCGTCCGAGTACAAACACAAACTTTGGAGTTGTGGGCTTATCATTAACTGCGGTAGACTATGGAGACTTCAATCACACCATTCGTGCTAATAACGATGATGGGTTTATTGAAAATGGAACGTATACTCCAACGGCGATGTCGGTTGGATTGGGGTATGCGCGCTCGTTTGGTGATCGTTTTTCGGCGGGGGCTAATGTGAAGTTAGTGATTCAGGATATTGGGTCGGGGTTTGCGACCTCTCAGAATTTTGAGTCGGGCGTCATTCAAACGACCGAGGATTACAATGCGCAGGCGGTTGCCTTTGACTTTGGCATTGTTTATGCAACGGGGTTTGAGAGTTTGGTCATCGGCATGAGCGCACGCAATTTTGCAGGGGAGCAGACTTATGTACGCGAACGCTTTGAGTTACCATTGACCTTCCAGATTGGCATGTCCATGAACTTGGTTGATTTGACCTCCATGAATCCAGACATGCATAGCATTCAGTTGCATGTAGATGCGCAGCGTCCCCGAGACTTTGCAGAGCATGTTCGGTTTGGTGTGGAGTATACCTTTATGGAGATTGTCTCACTACGCGGAGGATTTGAGCAGTTGGCGGTCAGTGAGGAGCAGGGATTCAGCGCTGGTGCGGGCTTGAAATATGGATTCGGGAGTGTGAATTTTGGTGCGGACTACGCCTATACTAACTTTGGAACATTTGGCCCCGTGAATCGCATTGGTATTCAGTTTGGCCTCTGACCCCTCAATCCTGCACAATTATACATCAAGGAAGGTCTATTAGGCCTTCCTTTTTTTGTAGAACTATTTAATGATTGAGTACGACGGGTTATTGCCTATAGTATGGACCTTAATCATAATCATTCAGAACAATCTGTATTTACTGTTATAATGCCAGATTATGAGGATATTCATCTAATCTGGAATGATCATTGACAAGGCCTATTTAAAATAATCCTTATTGGTGGTGGATCGTGTTATATGGTTAGACATTACTATATTTAAATGCAATCATGGAGTGTAGAAGCAAACAATCCACGGCGAATCAACAGGTCTCTATCACCTAATAAACACATACCTACTATCATCGTTAAATTAGGTGTAAGAATATTAAAAATCTCGTTGTCAGCCCTCATAACTTAATGATCATTTTGATAGATGGATTTTGAAACTCCCACATATACAATAAATATCGTATGTGAATGAGGCATATTCTTCAAAGAATGATTACGAAATTTAGAATCCTATCTTAATTGTCTGGGAGTCATCAATTTCAAATTTCATTGCCGTGAGGGCAATCGCGTCTTATTCACATCTAAGGGTCTGATCCAATTTTCTACTTTATATTTCGTTATGCGTAAATTTTCTTCCATATTTATTGTAGTTTCGGTAATCTCAACTTCCATCTGTTTCGCGCAGATACCCTCACTTGATGCTTGGGATGTTCACGATCTTGATCGCCCCCAGCCGCCAGTTGTCTCTCCTGATGGTCCCCTTTCAGTCTTACCTCCGTCAGATGCACTGATTTTATTTGATGGAACCCACCTAGATGAATGGGTTCACACTAATGGTTATCCAGCGAGTTGGAATTTGATGGATGGATTTATGGAAATCAAATCTGGGTCAGGGACAATTCAAACCAAGCGTTCGTTTGGAGACGTTCAGCTTCACATTGAGTGGGCGACTCCAAATAGTGGAACTGGGCAGGACAGTGGTAATAGCGGGGTCTATCTAATGAGTACTTATGAGATTCAAATTCTCAACTCGTTCAACAACAATACGTATCCTGATGGTCAAGCCGCTTCGTTATATGGCCAATATCCACCATTAGTGAATGCCAGCCTTCCTCCGTTAGAGTGGCAATCGTATGATATTATTTTTAGGAGACCACATTTTGAGGAAGATGGTAGTGTGAAGCGCCCTGCAAGAGTTACAGTCATTCATAATGGAATTCTCGTTCAAGATAATGTTGTATTAACTGGTCCGACTGATCATCAATCCCGGCCTCCCTATCGTGTACACGACGATCGATTGCCAATACTTCTTCAGGATCACAAAGAACCCACCCGTTTTCGAAATATTTGGCTTCGTGATTTAGAGAAAGCCGATTCGGTTGATGGATGAACCGAATTGCTGGCATTGATATTGGGGGCACGCAGACCCGCTGCGCAATTGCATCTGAAGATGATCCTCGCCAGATCATTTTTCAAACATCTGCACCCTCACCTCAGCAAGGGCCTGATGCAGTGCTTGACCTGGCCGCGAAGTTAATAAATGATGGGATTGAAGACAGTGATTCTTTGACTGCGATAGGTTGCGTAGCCCCAGGAATGGCCAACACACAAACTGGGACAATCTTGCGAGCTGCCAATTTGAATGGTTGGAACAAAGTACCGCTTACACTAGGCCTTGAAGAGAGGATTCAAGGTTCAGTCGTCATTGAGAATGATGTAAATGCAGCTGCAATTGCAGAGGCGGAATATTCAATTACATCAACAAATTCACCCATCGTATACCTAACGATCAGCACTGGAATTGCAGCTGGGATTATCGTAAATGGACAAGTAGTTCGTGGAGCAAATTACTCGGCTGGCGAAGTGGGAGGCATGGTCCCATCCCCAGATTTTCTTGGACAATTATGGCAACCTGGGGGATGCACTGAACGCTATTCTAGTGGAAGCGGACTCGCGAATCAATGGGCGGAAATTCATGGAGGAAAACGAGATTCATCAAGAGCAGTAGAGGTATTTAAGGCCGCAGATGCTGGCGACCACAAGGCAAAAACTCTCATCAGCCGAGCTACCGATTATATCGCGCAATGTGCGATTGGACTGTCGTGCGTACTGGATCCTGAAATCATTATTATCGGTGGAAGCATTGGTCAGTCTAGGCCAGAGATTCTAGATCACATTAAGCAAGAATTAGATAATGCTGTTGTCTACCCTCCTCCAGTCATACTATCCACCTTGGGAGATAATGCCCCACTGTTGGGGGCATTAACCCTGGCTCATTTTTTAGCACGTGACTTAGGGGACCGGCCTTTTTTGGAATCATAGTTAGGATTAAGGCTTCCATCGTATTTGCCTTCAATCGCCAGATCCAGAGCATGTAAGACCATTTTTTCATCCAAGCCAATCACTTTCGCATACGCTCTGGTCAGCGAGCGCAGGTAGATAATTTGAAAATTTGAATTATTGTACAAACAATTTTGTTCAAACTCTCGCAATACATTCTTAATGATTCGGGTTTCGGTATGAATAGTTTCCAAAGACACCTGCTTATTCTCCCTTAGGGCACGAAGGTCTCTTGCAAGCTGCTGTCGAGACTTTTCAAGGTTATCAGATTCCATAATTAAAGCAATTTATTGTTTTGTCTAAACAGACACTCATTGATGTTCAATTGACGGATCATCAGTCAATGTGCAACAATCTTCATTAAAATACAATGATAACCATGCTCAATACAAATTTCAATCATGACAACAATACCTACTACGCTAGAGACGTCATCGCGATCACGGGATGCCTTGTAAGATGATCATTATTATTTTTTGATAGATTATCGGTCGGGACGGCGAGATTTGAACTCACGACCCCTTCAACCCCATTGAAGTGCGCTACCTGGCTGCGCTACGTCCCGATATAGGATTTTACTCTAATTGGCGGCTAATGTTCTCTAAAAATGAACGCAGATTCAATAATTCTTCGCGAGCAGTGGTGATCTTACCAGGTCCTTCGTCGTTACCCTGCAGTGCCTGTCGAGCGCCATCAAGTGTGTACTTTCTCACTCGAAGTAGCTCATAAATTTGTCTGGCAAGATCCACATCACTGGCTGAATAAATTCTGCGGCCAGAACTGTTTCTGCGAGGTCTAAGCTGTGGAAACTCGTTCTCCCAATAACGAAGAACATAGGTTTCAACTCCAATAAGTTTACTCACCTCTCCAATAGAATAATAAAGTTTCGTGCTACTCATATGCCAGAAATATTCTGAGTCAATTACATGAAGATATTCCCCACAGGGAATCCTCGGTCATTCCATAAGCACGACTTATAGCCAATTATATTCATCATGTCAATAAACCACACTTACACCAGGAGTGGGGATTTTGTATCGGCCTTCTGAATCTGGAAGCACAGGTGGAATTGCATCCCAATCAAATGTTTCAGGCATCAGATTAAGTTCACTCCCCATGGCATCCTCCCATGTGACCACCTTACCAGAATAAGTCGCCATCCTACCTAAGATTGCACTCATGGTTGCAATGGCACCATTTTCGGAGTCACTGAACTTGTACTCCCCAGCATTGATGGCGGCAAATAGCTCGTCATGCTCTTGTTGATAGGGATTTGGATCATCAGAACTGTCATGCTTTAACACTGTCTCACCATTAGCACTATAAATTTCACCTGGTGCTGGCGCATATCCTAACGTCCCGTGAAATGCCTCGGATACTCGATTCATGCAATCTGGTATATGTCGGCATTGACTCATGACTCGGCTACCATCGGCATATTCAAACTCAACGAAGTGATGATCATAAATCTCACCATGATCCAAACCAGTACGAACCTGTCGTCCCCCCTGCCCCTGAGCCTTGATGGGGTGCGCCTGCTTTACCCAATTCGCGACATCAATATTGTGGATATGTTGTTCAACAATATGATCTCCGCAAAGCCAGTTAAAGTAATACCAGTTACGCATTTGATATTCCATTTCGGTTAGTGGTCGGCCAGATTTTGCCTCATACTCGGCACGCGTCCGAACCCAAACTCCACCACTGTTCCAATAGACACGTCCGAAAATGATATCGCCAATTACACCTGAATGAATCTGTTCAATCCATTTAAGGTACTCAGTTTGATAACGGCGCTGAAGTCCAACGACAACATTCAATTGCTTCTCTTTTGCTTTTTCAGCGGACTTAAGTACACGGCGAATTCCAGGCCCATCAGTTGCGACAGGCTTCTCCATAAAGATGTGTTTCCCTGCATCAACAGCGGCCTCAAAATGGATTGGGCGAAATCCAGGAGGAGTTGCCAAAATTATCACATCAGACATGGCAATGACTTCTTTGTATCCGTCAAACCCATCAAAACGATGTCCCACAGGCACATCTATCCTACTGATTACATCCATCATCTCCTCGTCCAACTCCTCAGGATTCGTCATATTTTGATAACTCTCATCAATACGATCGGGAAAGGCATCCGCCATGGCAACCAACTTTGTATTAGATGCTGCTTGGAGAGCTTGTAGAGCAGCACCAGTCCCACGGCCGCCACAGCCAATGACACCAATCTTGATGGTGTCGTCAACGCCATAGAATGCATTTGAATTTACAGGAAATTGGCTTGCAAGCGTTGTACCTACCACAGCTGCAACTCCGCTTTTTACAAACTTTCTGCGATTGAGTGAATTTTTTGATTGATTCATTGGATTCAGGTTTAGTTGTGTGAATTTAATCAATAATGATGAATTTATTGCCCCAGTGCGGTTGACCAAAATTCGCGCTGTTCTTGTGGGGTTGGTTGTATGACTGGTCTCATAATTCTAAATCCAACAAATGGAGAATCAGTGTTCCACCACATTGATCGCGGAATTTGAGGATCTCGACGCTTCCAGTCAAGATCCGATCGTAATCGTGCACCGCATCGTAGAGATTCTTGAGTATCATCATAAGCCCCCCCTCGAACAGTTCTGGGATGGAGTTGAGTCGGGAGTGTCCAGGGATCTTCTGATGAGGTTGTATCTAACATTTCGTAATAAGACGCACTGTACTGATCTAAAGTCCATTCTGCAACATTCCCATGCATATCAAAAATTCCCCATGGATTGGGGGCTTTCTCGCCTACTGGATGGTAGATTTCATTGCTATTACCGTAATACCATCCATACAAATCTAACGAATCAACATCTTCCCCAAAACTGAATGCAGATGTTGTGGCGGCACGACATGCATATTCCCACTCTGCTTCGGTTGGGAGCCTATAAAATATTCCAGTTTTGCTTGAGAGCCAGTAGGTGTATTGGAGTGCACTCCACTGCGTCATTCCAACTGCTGGATGCCCATTAGTCCCCATCCCGTGAGCGGGATCTTCATACGGTGGACTAGGGCGTGCGACCAGATCTGGATCAAATTCAGCCCCCGTCTCACTTTCTGGGCTATCATGTTCTGAACTGGAGAAGAGGAGAAATTCATCATAGGTCACCTCATGGATGCCAATATAAAAGGGAGATAATGTAATCTCATGTTGAGGTCCCTCGTCACCACGACGCCCAAGTTCATCCTCAGGGGTTCCCATGATGAATGATCCACCTGGCAGCGCAACCATAGTATAGTGGGTATCGGTTCCAGGAATGGTATCTTGAACTGTTTCAAAGTAAGTCTGGGCAGGAACCCCAATAACGCATAGAATATTACATGTTAAGAAAATGACCGCAATTTTAATTTGCAAAAGCCGCATCAAATGCTGCCATTGAAGGCTTAAAATCTATATTCTTGATGAATGTGCAGGCCTCAGATGCGCCAACCTCACGATCCATTCCAATATCCTCCCATTCAATAGAGAGGGGGCCTGAATAATTAATTCGGTTCAATGCTCGAATGATCTCCTCAAAATTGATCCTCCCACGGCCGATGGAGCGAAAATCCCAAAACCTTCCAGTAGCCCCAAATTCTGTGTGGCCTCCAAAAACCCCTGCACTTGTCAGTTTACTTGACCACCAGACATCCTTCATATGAGCATGATAAATTCTATCTGAGAAACGATCAATAAATTCAACGTAATCAACCCCTTGATATCCTAAATGGCTAGGATCATAGTTAAATCCGAAGGCCTCTCTGCGTCCTAAGGCTGCCAATGCACGCTCGCTACTGGTAATATCAAATGCAATTTCTGTCGGATGAACTTCTAAAGCAAAGCGAACACCGACCTCGTCAAATACATCAAGAATCGGGTTCCAACGATCAGCAAAATCTTGAAACCCCTCCTCTATCATGTCTGGATGATTTGGCGGGAATGAATACAATAATGGCCATATCCTACTGCCTGTGAAGCCATTGACAACCTTTACCCCAAGTTTAGCCGCCGCTCTGGATGTATCACACATTTCTTGTGCAGCTCTCTTTTGAACGTCTTCCGAAACTCCATCACCCCATACATGTGGAGGTAGAATTGCCTGATGACGTTGATCTATGTGATCACACACGGCCTGACCAACAAGGTGGTTACTAATTGAATATACTTTCAAACCATAACGATGAAGCATCTCATGCCGACCTTGACAATAATCAGGTTCCTTGAGAGCGCGCTGAACATCAAAATGGTCTCCCCAGCATGCTAGTTCTAAGCCATTATAGCCCCAGGTGCTGGCTTTCTCTGCAAGTGTCTCAAGTGTTAGGTCTGCCCACTGTCCAGTAAAGAGTGTGACGGGTCTTGTCATCATTTATTTAAATTTGATTGTCTAAGTATTAGGGCGATTAAGTCAGTCTATATTTAAAGTGGTGGTGTGTACTTCGCATCTACCCAGCCTCTTTCTTGCCCACTTTTTAATGCTGTAAGGATAAAATGAACCCCCATCGCACCATCTTGGACGGTAGGAAAATCTAGATCAAAAGGCTCTGGGGTTTCACCAGCTTCATATGCGGCGATGGTCCTGCCCGCATTCAGGTAGATGTTAGCAAAGGCTTCTAGAAAAGCCTCTGGGTGCCCACTTGGAAGACGTGTATTGTGCTTAGCGGTATCATCAAGATAATCATTGCCTCTCTTGAATACCTGCTCAGGTCCTTCAAGAGCACGATAGTAGAGCCAATTTGGGTGTTCTTGAAACCACTGCAGTGATCCGGTTTCGCCATGGATGCGAATATTTAAGTTATTCTCCTCACCAATAGAGATTTGTGATGCATGGAGCACTCCCTTGGCACCTCCCTCGTAATGGATTAATATATTTACATCATCATCAATGATCCGTCCATCAACGAAAGTTGTTACGTCTGCACAGATCTCTTGCAGCTGCAGTCCAGTCACATATCGCGCCAAATTTTCTGCATGAGAACCGATATCACCAAGTGCACCTGCACCTGCGCGCTTAGGATCAGTCCTCCATCCAGCCTGTTTGTGTCCAGATAATTCAAGGGGGGTTGCCAACCATCCTTGTGGGTATTCAACCACAATTTTTCGAACCGCGCCAATTTTGCCATTCATTACCATTGCACGCGCTTGTTTGACCATCGGGTAGCCTGTATAGTTATGGGTAAGAGCAAAGATTCTATCATACTTTACAGATAATTTACAGAGCTCTTCAGCATCTTCCAGAGTATTGGTCATCGGTTTGTCGCACACGACATGGAATCCTGCTTCAAGGAAAGTTTTTGCCACTGGAAAGTGCATATGATTAGGCGTCACTATTGAAACAAAATCAATTCCATCCTCACGAAATTTTTCAGTCTCTGCCATCCTATCAAATGAAGCATAGGATCGGTCGGGGGAAAGCCCGAGGCGTTGACCTTGTGCCTTTGATTTCTCTGGGTCGGAGGAAAAGGCCCCAGCAACTAACTCCATCGTTCCGTCTAGTGATGCAGCCATCCGATGGACATTACCTATGAATGCGTCAGGGCCTCCACCAACCATTCCATATCGCAGTTTTCTGTTCAGACTCATTTAGAATTCAAGTGATCTTAAATAGTTAATACTTGTTTGAATACTACCAAGAGCGTCCATTGGATGATCATGCTCTACAAAGTAATGCTTCAGTCCAGCAGTCTCACTCTCAGAAAAAATTGCTGAAAAGTCAATGGATCCATCACCGACAGGGGTAATTTTGCGTTCTGTTCCCATATCTTTCACATGACACAATGGGAAACGACCAGGGTAGCGCTTGAAGTAATCTTGTGGATCACGATTTGCATAGGCAATCCAGTATATATCTAACTCCATTTTTACGAGATCAGGATCCGTCTCTTCAAGAATGAAATCATAGGGAATGATGCCATCTTCGTCAGATTCAAATTCGAACTCGTGATTATGATAGGCAAACTGAACACCATCCTCCTTGCATGCCGCGCCGACTTCATTGAACAATTTCACATGATTTTTATACTGCGTGATTGTTCGTTGATCTTCACTTAGCCATGGGCAAACAACAAATGAATGCCCAATAATTTTCGCAGTCGCAAGAATTTCTTCTAAGTTGTCTTTAAGCGCATCTATTGGAGCGTGCATTGATGGAGCATCTAGGCCAACTTCATCAAATAGGAATCGTATATCCTCGGCGCTGCGTTCAGGATCCCAAACGGTTTCTACCTCATCGTATCCTGCATTAGCAATGGCACGAACAGTCCCCTCGTAGTCATTGGCTAACAGATCTCTGACGGTGTATAATTGCACCCCAATTCGGTCAAGTGTGTGATGATATCTGCGGGGTTGTGCAAAAGAAGTATTATTAGTCAGAGCACCTACGCTTGCAGTGAAACCTACTGATGATTGTAAAAACGTCCGCCTATTCATCTGTATCGCGTTAACAATTCGTAATTAAGCCCATGCCCGTCCAACTTCAGAATAAGGAATATCTGCTTTGTATACACCCATGGGGTTGAGATGTAATTCTTGAGTCGCCCCGACCTCAGATGTATAATAGCCGGTGAGAGTCAGCCATTTAATGTTAAGAAAGAATGGCGTTGTTCCTAATTCTCCCCCATCTTGCCATTGTTGAGTCTCATCCTCCATTTGGCTGAGAAGTTCTACTTGTTGATCCATATTTAGATGGATAAATGATTGTACCCCATAGCCTTGTGCCCGTTGTTCAACGTCATTTAACCCATTGAGAAATTCATTTACCTCATCTTGATCATACCAATCGGTGAGCATATTATCAATAAACTCGTGAACTCTGGCTATGCGTGCACCAGGGGTATCGGTTTCGGGGATAATTAACTCGGACAGTGTCGCCACAACTTGATCTCGTCCCTTCGTCAATGTTCGAGGTTGAAACAGGACTCCTTCTTCTCCAGCACTGCATCCACCCAGAACTCCAGCGACGGTAGACATTGAGAGTGTCCCTCCCATGAGGATGGCAATGCGCTGTAATGCAGTTCTACGATCCATATGATATCAAAGTAATTTGCGTGTGTGTCCCCAAAGATAAAAAGATCAAATGAAAAATACAACTTTGTGATTCTCATTCATGTCTTGTCTACCACTTAACCAGTGATTTCAAAAGCGGTTGATAAAATTCAGGGCCTCCCGTTTTAAGAGTGGGTTGGCCGATTTTTGGTGCCTTCTGGATACAAATCAAGTCCACCAAGATAGAAGTAAATTGCATTCTTTAATCGTTCAGGATTTCTGAATCCACGCGCACGGATTTTGATCATTTTGATGCGACTATTGATGCTTTCAGCCGGCCCATTACTCACATCTAAAACCACCGCATTGATCATGCCCCAAAGATGACTTCTAATGGTTTTAGCCACTTTTTTCATCGGCTCCAGACGACTGCGTGAGAGCCACCCTAACCAACGGTTCCATGCTTTGAGCGCCCAAGTGCGATGTTTATACTTCCACAGCGTCTGGAACACTTCTTTCATCGCCCAAGCGCGTGCTGTTTTCAGTGCACTGTTTTTCAAGAGGTTAAACCGCTTCTTTTGCTTGGCCGACATGCTGGCCCGATTCTTAAGCCAATCATACTTTGTCCCTACCAGATCCAGAATCCCCAGTTTCTTTAACGCACGATTCTCCTCTCTGCGAACCTCATCCACCCCAGTTCCAACATATTTAGAGATATGAAAATGGTCAAATGCAATCGGCATCGGGTATACGCATCCTTGTTGCAGTGATGTAGGCAGGCCACATATCCATACTCACACTTTCAATGTATCTATACGAAAATCCCATATGACATGATCCATTGGATTGGATAATTTGAGGCAGGTTCCTTGCAGTGTGAGCGCGGAGATAAATGAAGGGGTATGCATCAAATCTGGATAATTTTTTGGCCTGTATTTTGATGTAGTCATGGTTATCGTCAGGTCCATAAATTTTTTTGCTAAAAAAGGCATAAGGATTTGTTTAATTCTAAGATAATCACTAAATTTGTAGTATCATGATCAACGCAGATAGCACGCCTGTTTTTGACGAGTCATTGCGGCTCATTTTGGTCGCTGTTCTAGGGGAGGAGAATGCTCGGCGCGTGCTGGAACTAGTGTATGAATTAGGGGAAGGGGGTAAGGAGTTGGTGATGCTAGTGATAGAGGAGCTGGTTAACGCAAAGGAAGAGATCATGGATGCCCAAGAGAAGATTGACTATCTTCTACGCAGATTGTATGGGCAGAATCGGGAGCGGTTTACAGATCCAGATCAAATGGAGCTCTTTGGCGATCAGCCTCCAGTGGTAGAAGAGTTTTAGGAAGACGAGGAGGAAGAGGAAACGAAGTCACGAAAGAAGCCAAGAAGTCTTCGTTCAGGTCGTAACAGAGGTCTACCGACAGTGGTCATTGAGATCAATCCTGAGGGTGATTTATCTGATCTCCAGAAGATTGGATTTGAAGTTCATCGGGTGTTCCATTACCAACCTGCGCGTATTGTAGTCTACGAATTTGTGCGTAATAAGTATGTAGATCCAACCAATAAAGAGGCAGGGGTATTGATGGGTGAGTTACCCGATAATGTGAAAGGCAAGCGCACCGCCACGGTGGAGACCTTATCGCAAGTAGTGATCAATAAATATGTGGATCATCTTCCAGTGGATCGGACGCGGAAGCAGTTTTCAAGATTAGGGGCGGATATAGCCACCTCCACACTCAACGATTTTTGTGCACATGTGGCCAACGATCTGAAGCCGCTGTACGATCTTCATCTGCAAGAAGTGCTTAATAGCGGATACATTCAGGCGGATGAGACGCGAATTCCAGTGCGGGATTCGGTCAAAAGTAAAGCATCGGGCAAGAATCATCTTGGCTATTTCTGGCTGTACTCTGCGCCAACGCCCAAGTTGGTGTTTGTGGATTATCAGCCGGGGCGATCCAGAGACGGTCCGCTCAAGATTTTGGATGGATTTCAGGGGAATTTGCAGACGGATGCTTATAGTGTGTATGACGTATTTGACACCTTGGATGGAATTGAGCACTTCAATTGTGTGACCCATTGTCGGCGCAAGTTTGAGAATGTAAAGGCCTCGCAGTACGAGTTTGTTCAAACGAACGTCAAGCGTGTTCTCACGCTGTTCAGGAAGATCTATGCGATTGAGCAAAAGTTACGCGAGCGTGGGGCTTCGTTTGAGGAGCGTCGGATTGAGCGTCAGAGTCAATCTGCCCCCCTGTTTGATAAGCTCAAGGAGATTCTGGAGTCAACGGCAACGATCGGCCCTGAGTCATGGAAGAAGGCCGTGTACTATGCACTGGTTCGTTGGGAGAAGCTCACGCGCTTTTTGGATCACGGAGAGGTGGAGATTGATACCAATCTTGTAGAAAACCGCGTGCGACCCATTGCCATAGGACGCAAAAACTACTTGTTTGCTGGCTCCCATGAGGCAGCGCAGCGGGCTGCGATTCTCTATTCACTGCTCAATACCTGCACCTTGCATGGGGTGAATCCACAGGAGTGGTTAGTGGATGTACTAAAGCGCATTGACACGATGGCCGAAGAAGAGATGTACACACTACTACCTCAACACTGGAAAGCAGCACAGGATGCAGCGCTTCCCCAAGCTGCATAGATCTCACGGCAGAGATACATTCACCGTCCATCCTACTGCACCAGACAATGAGCTGGGCTATGGTTTAGGCGCTGAGGATATGGGATTTTCGTATGGATACCTTTCAATCCCTGCAATTTGCTCAGGTGAACAACTATCGTAGTACTCTAATAAACTCTCTATTGCTGGTGACACATGTAACACCGTACCCGTTGCAGGATCCGATACAATCGTCACATAGTTGTGCCCTCCTACAAAAACGGAGATAAATGGGCGTTTTCTGCTTAGTTGCAGGATCCGATACAATCGTCACATAGTTGTGCCCCTTCTTGGACGCTGTCTCATCTACGCAAATATGAGGCACGATCTTCTCTGGCTTGCGCTCCAATCCACGCTTGATTCCACGATCCATAATATGAGCGATCATCGTCCAACTCACCCCTAAGCGTTTCGCGATCACTGAAATGCTGGTTGCATCATGCAACCAATCCATCACACAGGCCTCAAAACTGGACGTGAATTGCACACGAGCATCGGCCCAAGGAACCGAAATCGTACTCACGCCATGCTGTGGACACTGCACACGCGGCACACTCGCGACCACCTCCGTACGATAATCACAGATATTCGTATGGCGCCATCGTCGCTCTCGGTGATCATATCCCGGACACGCCTTCCCACACTCCGGACACCTTAACTCCGCATCCCCCGAAAGCGCTACATGGATCCTCGCCGCATAACGACTCGTCTCCTGCTCAATCTCGGTCACCTCCCACGGTGACGCAATACCAATCAAATGATTCACATCCGTTATTTTTAAAGCCATCTTTTTTTGATAAGTTGAAGGATAGATAAACAAATCTAAACTACTATAAAAATCCTTACTGAACCTTATTCTTGTTACCCTCGTTTACCCATTTCTGAAAATATCACCCACTTAAAAAATGGGAGGCCCAAAATTCATATACAGATCAAGAGGAGATAACAATCCTATAAAAAGAGAAATTGGCAGAAAAGATGTCATTCCATATATCTGTTAGACGATTGAGCATGCACCAGACATGATCATTTTTCCTCTTCGTATTACAAAAATTTATTAACGGTTCTGAGTCTTTCCAAATGAAGTTATCTATATGAGTATTTTAACTCATTTGGAAACATAGGTTGAATTTTTTAGTCAGTTAACTTCTTTACCTCGCAAGAAGTTTGCACATGTATTTTCCGAAGTATTCCAATAGATTAGCCTTGATTTAATTCATTAGTCTGGATCAGTACAAGACTGGAAGGATCAATTCGTGAGGATCCTATGCTTTTTCATCAGTACTATGATATTATACCATATACTTTTTAACGCGGTAACGAGATAGTAATGATTACATTTGAGTAAAAGAATCTAATTCTATTCTAATTTGTTGATAAGTTTCATATCTAAGGCTAAAAGAAGTATCATCACAGTATTAATTTCCGAGGTTAGTCGGTCGCTGTCGCTGAAATGAATTACTCAATGATCAAACATACATTCTGATAAATGGGAGATTTTAATGAGATTGAGTCCTATCGTATGCGTATTTCGCGTATGACGGTGGACAAATTAGGCGTTCGTCTTTACGATCGAGTCAGTGCGGTAGTAGCGGAACTCATTGCAAATGCCTACGATGCTGATGCAGAGAATGTCACCGTGCAGGTCCCGCTCAATTCATTACTTGCACGACGAAAACCGACTGACAATGTCATTGAAGAATTTGAATATGCCATCATTGTAAAAGATGATGGACACGGAATGACTCCCTTAGATGTGAATCAAAATTTTCTATGGGTGGGAAAAATCGACGCGAGGATTCAGTTCAGGGAAGTCACTCAAAGTATAAGGAGCGATGCGTAATGGGACGCAAGGGTATCGGTAAGCTTGCTCCCTTTGGAATATGTAAAATTATTGAAGTCATATCTGCAGGAGGTGAACGAACTGATAAGGGTTACATTGTCTCACATTTCATTATGGATTACGATAAAATTCTTGCGCCCACCGATCAACCAGTTGAGATTGAAAAGGGAGGTCTTGACAGGACGTACAAAGAGCGATCAGGAACCATCATTAAATTGCAAAACTTTCTTCCCAAAAGAGTTCCCAGTCCAGAGACCTTTCATCGGCAACTTTCCGTACGTTTTGGGCTCCCTCAATCTGAATTCAGGTTATAGATACAAGAAATCCACACGAAAATCCTCCTTTTTATGTTGGGCGTTATTACATTCCTCTGATGGAAGGTACCCGTGTTGATTTTTCTGATCGCTTTATTGAATTGGAAGATGGTACAGCTCTCCCTATCTCTGGGTGGATGGGACTTGCAAAAAATGCTTATAAAAATGAGGAAATGGCTGGCGTTCGTATCTATTCCAGAGGTAAAATTGTGGCAACGACCAGAGACTTTGAAAAACCCGCTGGCTATACAGGCGAGTTTACTCTTCGATCATATCTGGTCGGTGAACTTCATGCGGAGTGGATTGACGCTGATGATGGTGACGATTTAATCACTACGGATAGACAAGATATTCTCTGGGAATCTGACTATGGGCGGGCGCTCCGACAGTGGGGAGGCGATCAAATAAAAACCATCGGTGCAGCATCTCGGAAACCTCGAAGAGATCGCGTTGAGCATCTATTTTTAGAAGCATCTGCATTACTATTAAGGGCTAGAAGCCACTTTGCAGACAGTGAAGTGGCCTCAATGGCAATCTCTTTAGGCAAGCAAATCGGACGCTTAGCCTCTGAGGATGAATTAAATGATCAAGAATATGTTAACGATCTCACAGATATAATCCTTACCGTTGCCCCACATATGACACTGATGGAGGCCCTGCAAAAATTCAGTAAAGAGGCACTTGGGCAAAAAGGGGGTATTGAAAAACTTGTTGACCTTTTTTCTAAGACGCGCATTGCAGAAATGGCTTCTTATGCTCAGATTGCTAGCGAGCGAGTTTCAGCCATTCGTCGTTTAGAAAAAGTCATTGGTAGTGATCCAGACGAATCTGATCTCCAAACCATCATTGCGGATGCCCCGTGGCTCATTGAACCAACATGGACTCCCATTACAGTCAACCAATCTCTTAAGCTTTTCGTGAGAAGATTTGAAAAGTACTATTTTGATCAATACAATGAAAAAGGGGCCTTCCGCCTAAAGTGTGAGATAATTTGTAAATTTAAGGAATTTTCGTATCCTACTTGGTAGGATTTCTCCTACTGACTATGGTTAATTATCCACGTAACAATTTAATCAACAAATGAAAAAGGGGGTTGTCCGAAAATTAGTTGATGTTCGGAATTCTTATCCGATTAGAGATAGACTTCATTTCCTCTTTATGTACAGATTCTGTTGAATCCATAGGGGGTATCTTGTGTTCATTTTGCCTCGGGTTGGGTGCTTTCTCCATGGATGGCACCCGCTCCAGAAGTGCTTTCTGCAGCGTTGGCAGATGACTGGATCCAGCAATGGGGTTGAAGTTCTGCTCGCTCTTGATGATGGACATGGCAATCCATCGGTGATACTGACTTGAGTTCACCCAGCGTTTGATCCGCTTGAGGTTCGCTTCAAGCTCGCTATTGATGCTCTCAATGATATTGGTCGTCTGGAAACTCCTTCCCAATTCGTCCACCACTCCGAGTTTTTGGAGTGTCAGGGTTTCTTCTAAGCCTTCCCGCAAGCTCTTGGCGGCCATGCCTTCTCCTTCTTTGTCCAGCGTATCACAGAGGGTGTCCAACTTCTGCTTGGCTTCGTCATACTCTGTGGTCTTATACGCATCATTGAGTTTCGATTTGATACGTTGTTTTGACGCTTGCCTCACTTTCCCGAGCACATTCTCCCGTTTGTGCCAGGTGCAACGTTGCACCTGAGCATACTCCCCAAAGACATCCTCGACCGCTTTACGAAGTCCTTTGGCTCCATCAATGCAGACCAGCAGTCCCTTCTCATAACGCAAGCCGCGTTCAATCAGATTCAACAATAACCCCTCAACGGCCTCAGCATTCTCCGTCGTCGCCTCTACGAATCCCAGAACGCGCTTCTGTCCCTCTTCGGTAATACCCACACAGTGCAAGATTTGGCGTTCACGCATATATTTGCCGTCAATCATGAGGACCACATACGTTTCGGATCCGATCTGGCGCCGTTCAAACGCTTCCAACTCTCGCGTACTTTGCTCAATGAATGCCTCACTGACCGAGGATTTGAAGGGAGCAATGCCATTGATGAAGGCACGGACCACTTTGCGATAATTACGCTGCGTGAGTCCATAGAAGACCTGATTGGTCAAATGCTCTTGTTGCTTCGGTGGCAGTTTACGCAACTTCTGATAGCGTTGGAGAGGAACCTCTTTCTTGGTCACCCTATCGCGGACACGGGGGACTCGGATCGGCAGTCGCTCCCCTTGAATCTTGATGGAGCCTGGATTGGATCCCCACCGTTGATAGCGCCCCTCATGGACATCGTCATGCTTCGCGTACGCTCCACATAAATGCTCCACTTCATTGTCAATTAACAGCAGGGCAAGGATCTCCTGCGCCATTGTGACATAATCATCCACTAACTTCCCTGCGCTGACATCATCTTGAAGCTCTTCTTCAAAGAGCTCCATAAAGCCATTGTCTCGTTCGGGGAGACCTTGTCGATAGGTTGTTTTCATTAAATTGGGTAGATTAAAGAGTAAAAAGAGAAACAGAAACGACAGAACCTATGGGTTTTTGTCGTTCTTGCTGGCAACGTCTGGAGAGATCCATTCATGTGGAAGGAAACAGAGACGTTTGCATGGAAGAAAGATACGAAGCATGAGCGAGTCGATGCATCTTTGATTCGCGTTCCAGCAGCAACAGTGCGAGTTGTGCACGACGCGACTGGGGAGACAGCCAGTGACGGATGCCTCGCAGTCGCTGATTCACATACTGCACGGTATGGGTAACGCAAGAGGTTGTGCGCAGACTGCGACTCAAGTGCTCATACCGTCCGGTTTGATGCAAGGTCAGACATAGATCCAGATCCTTGAACAGACGCTGGGCAGCCGAACGATTCCATCGCAGGAGGCGGTCATGAATCCGCAAGAGCGCCTCCCGTGCCTGTTTGGCATCAGGAATGGAGAAGGCACGGTTGATCTGCCCCCGCATCTGGGTTTGTTGCTCCTCGGTGAGAACACTTACGATCCGTTCACGCTTGTGCAGATGGCAATGCTGCAGGCGAATGCGCTCACCACCCAGGTCCATTAACACCTGATCCAGCGTGACGGTGACGGGGGTGATACAAAGCAGTCCATCGTCAAGCGACAGTCCACGATGGAGAAGCGACGCAAACAAATGCGTCACACGGGCGATATTCTGTGCGGAGGCCTGCTCAAATCCTAACATACGCCGATCGCCTTCCAAAGTAGAGCCCATACACAGCAAGAAGGGTGCACCCCAGACGCGTAGCACATCCATCCACAACACGGCATAGGTCTCTTCGTCAAGACGGCGGTGATCAAAGACTTCCAGCGCCTCCATGCGAATCTGATGGAGATCGGACTCATCCCCATATTCGGGGAAACTGGGCGACGACAAAGGCGCTGTCGATGTCTCTTCTTCTGGATCTGCATGAATGGGTTCTTGAGCAGAATCAGACGTAGTGTCAAGAGCACTGGGCATGCCAAGATCGTGCGTGAGGTGCTGGATCAAGTCACTACAGTGGCGTAACAGAGACACGCGTAACTGTTGCCCAGAGACCCCAGCTTCTTCCAAGGTCTGCTGTAACTGTCCAAAATCTTCAGGTAATAGCATGAGTTAATGTTGATAATATGGAATGGATAAGGATACCAGTAGATGGTTCCCAGAATATTGAACATCAACTAATTTTCGGACAACCCCAAAGAATTCGGTGAGTAAAAGTTTAGGTATAGAGGCACCATGGAAGATTTTAGAGGATGCCTATGATGATACAGCGAAACAGTGACGGTGACTTGTACTGACACATCGTCACTGGAGTGTCCAAAGTGTGGAAAGGCGAGTCCATTTTATGATTTGCGATCTGCGCGTCAATGGCGGCATTTGGATACCTGTAACTATCAAACGGCGTTGAGAGCGCAGGTTCCCCGGGTCAAGTGTAGTGAATGTGGGGTAAAGACGGCGCGGGTCCCGTGGGCGGGCCCGAGTTCTCGGTATACCTATGACTTTGAGGAGTCGGTGATTGGGTGGATCAAAGAGGCGAGTATATTGGCGATTTCGCGTCAGATGGGACTTGGATGGAAAGCCATTGCGGGCATTGTTCATCGTGCAGTACAACGTGGACTGGCAAGAAAAAAAGAGCAGGTGGTTGAGAACATCTGTGTTGATGAGGTGGCTTATAAGAAAGGACATAAGTACTTTACTGTCGTATCCGATGCCGACACAGCAACGGTGCTCTATGTCGGCATTGGGCGTGATCAAAAGGTGTTGATGCGTTGGTTTCACCAATTATCCACCGAGCAGTTGAACGGGATCAGGAGTATGAGTATGGACATGTGGCCTGCCTATATTAGTGCAACCTTAGCCTGTCTACCAGACGCAAAAAAGAAGATCTGCTTTGATCGGTTTCATGTCGCGAAGCATCTGGGAGTTTCGGTGGATAAAGTCCAGCACAAAGCGCTTCTCAAGGAAGGCAATCCGATTCTGACGGGTACCAAGTATAGTTGGCTTAAAAGTCCTCACAACATGTCATTAGCGCAAAAGAGGGCCTTCCATGCCATTCGCACCAGTTCCCTCAAAACCTCCAAAGCCTGGGCCATCAAGGAAACGTTCAGAAAAATGTGGGACTATAAAAGCGCAACTTGGGCCTTGGAATAAAACATTGAGTTGGGCCATGCGCTGCCGGCTTGAGCCAGTCAAAGATGTCGCCAGAATGATTAGAAAGCATCTCTGGGGGATCATCAATGCCATTGTTGTTGATGTCAGTAATGGCCCGGCTGAAAGCATCAATAGTCGGATCAAAACCGTCAAAATCCGTGCACATGGATTCCGCAATAAAGAACGATTTGTTGATGCAATCTACTTCCATTTGGGCGGACTTGATCTAAGCCCCAGATACGCAAAATCATGACTTTTTTCACAAAAAAGCGGAAGCGCCTGAAAAAGTTGTCCTTGCAATTGACCATCACAGAAAACAACCAGATTTTACACTAGCATATATGGGGCAAAAACTCCATATTGTAGAAATCAAATCACCTGGATATTCATTCCGGAATGCTGACTGGGATAGGCTCCATAACTATCTACAAACTTTTGACAAATTTATTAAAAACAACCATGAAGTGCGTAAGAATTTTTCAGGACAATGGACGATTCATTTGGTATGTGACTTCATTAAAATCTCTGATAGAGATAAACGCATCTCGTTTGGTTACTGGAAAGAGAAAGAAAGAATTGAACAGATTTCATGGGATGACTTTCTTCAAAAAGCAATCACTGCCAATGAGGAGTTCCTAAACGCTCAAGATCGTGTTAGAATGGAAGCCGCACACCTATCAGATGAAAGCAATTAGCCTCTTTTCAAATTGCGGCGCAGGCGATGTTGGATATGTTGCCGCAGGCTTTAAATTCAAGATAATTTCTGAGATTGTGGATCGGCGAATTTCCGTTGCATCACTGAATCTTCCTGGTGCGACGCCTATTTGCGGGGATCTTCGCCAGACATGGCCTAATGTGGTTGATTGTTATAGGGAAACCTATGGGTATCAATCTCCTGTACTCCTTTCTGGATGCCCTCCTTGCCAAGGTATGAGCACTGCAAGAAGTGATCGTGGACAGGAGTCAGATGCAAGTGATGGCTCTCGTGATGGAAGAAATTTACTCGCACTCCCTATCGCACAAGTTGCAATAGAACTCAAACCCCTATTTGTTGTAGTTGAAAACGTGCCCGCATTTTTACGACGCAAAGTATATGATCCATCAGATCACTACCCTGTATCTGCTGCCAAATTGCTCTGTCGTCGCTTGCATACTGATTATCATGTTTATGCACTTGTGGCCAATCTCTCTGAATATGGTGTCCCCCAGAATCGAAACCGTGCATTCTTAACCTTTGTTAGAAAAGGTTCTGACGCGGCCAATATTTTACTTAGGTCTCAAACAGCTCCTTTTCCGCGCCCTACTCATGGTGAGCCTAATCTCCCACGAAAAGTGACTCTTGATCAGGCCTTGACTGATCTCAGCCTCCCATCTCTTGACTCACAATCGTTGGAGACTGCACAAGTTGATGGCCACCCAATGCATCGGGTTCCACTGATGTGTCCCGAGAGATATGCTATGGTATCTGCGATTCCACCTGGAAGTGGAGCAAGTGCTTGGGAGTCTAACCTATGCCCTAAATGTGGCCACATTGAGGCAGATGATGATGCTCCGACCTGTAATCAATGCTCTGCGCCTCTTCTTCGTCCTGTGCTGCGTGAAAAAAATGGAACATGGCGCCTGATTCGTGGGTTTCGAAATTCCAGCTATAGACGCATGGCTCCTGACCAGCCTGCGGCTACTATAACGACTGCCAGTGGACATATCGGCAGTGACCGTACATTACATCCATGGGAAAATAGAGTACTTAGTCCTGCGGAATGTGCTCATTTACAAACCTTCCCATCAGATTTTAAGTGGGGCAATGCAATTGATACTTGGGGACATTCAACTGTTCGTCATATGATTGGTGAAGCTGTCCCCCCAAAGTTTACTCAACTACACGGTAGAGTGTTATCATCTATATATCAGGGCAAAGATTTGTCTATGGCGATTGATTCCAATGACCAACGCTGTGAAAGTGCACTGAGGAAGCTCAATGCGTAATCATTCAACTGATAATTAAGCCAGACAACATACATCAGATATTAACATAACTTGACATCGACATGTCTTAGTGACTTCCAGAATTCAATCATCAAGAATCTATAGATTTATTTTATTTCGCGCTTTGGGACAAGTTCGTCGTTTCTAATGTTCCTCTGATTTAAAGTTTTGCCCATTTTTATTATTCTTAATGAGAAGATCATGATTGTGCGCTCACTTCCAGCACAGAAACTTCCCTTTTACGGTAAAGGTAGTGATTGAATAAGCCGAAAAAATTAAACTAAATTAATAACAGTAATATGAACCGGAATCGTCATATCTGAAATAATTAGCTTTTTTGGATACACTACGGTCTTCAGACTAGAATCATTTTCAGCGGAAACCCGTGGTGTCAACTAAAAATCCATCTAACTGTATGCTATACTTTTTCTGTGGATCTCCTCATACTCTGTTAACTGAGTCCATCAATATCTATGCAAATTCTCTGGACTTTATCTACTATTTTTTGAATGTCTTTATAGTGATTTTGAACCTGTGAAATAGTAATATCTGAACTAAATCCATGTGCAATCTGATGCCTGTTTGAAATAATCGTGCTGACTGACTCTCCCATGCCAGCATTCAGGAAACCCTCAATTTCTCGGCCCCATTCTTGATCAAAACTATCCAGCAGTTCTTTGATTTTTTGGGGACGAGCATTGGTGAATCGCTTTGTTTTTGCTTCCACAAATCTTGCTAGAGTAAGAGATCCATTTTGACGTGCATGCTCTTGAACGATCTCTATAATGGATCTTTCAAGATATCCAGAAATTAAAACGCATAAGTATTTGGCAAAGTCCGCTTGCAATTCTATACTCTCAATATCTTCACTCCTGATTCGTTCAAATGTAGCATCAAGTCGTTGTTTCAACCTCCAAGCTTCAGATTGCCTTTGACTCATTGTATTTTGGAGAAAGCCTCACTTGCAAGATGTTGTCTTGTGTGAACTTTATCCTCATGAGACGTTCCAGTTTTAATTGAAGATATAAAACGCTCATTACTGAACAACCTCTGAATCTGAATTTTGATCTCGGCTACATTGTTGATGGACCCTTTTTGGATTCGTTTAGCAATGCCTGTCATAATAGAATCCATAGCAGCGGCATTCAACACTCCATCAGGTCTAAATGCATCTTTACCAAGATGGCGGTCTATAAATGAAACGGTTTGGGTAAATATTTTTTCAAGTTCGTGTTTACTGTGAGATTCTAGATTTCGATTTTTTCCCATAAAATCATTCAAAAATTTTTTTAAGGGCCTAGCATAATTCTCTCCGTTGAAATAAAAAGCGAAAAAACGAAGAATCATTTCTAAATCTTTAAGTCGTTTAGATTCTATTCCATAGAGTGAACGCCAGTGAGAATCTTGATTAAGTTCTATCAGGAGTTGAGCAAATTCTCCATGGTACAGAGCCGCGCGAATTTCTTGTGGGTTAAGGTTCACCCCGCCAGTATTCAAGCGCTCAAAAATATTATAGATACTAGTTTGATCATCTGTGGGCTGATCCTGTCTGACTATGGTAGCATGGATAATGCTGTCATCAAGGCGTCTTCGATCAGATGGATCTAGTTGATCATATCTTTTGCCCACAAATTGTGGAAGAACCTTAGTAAGCCTATATCTTTTTTCTGTATTTGATGAGTCATAAAATTTTTGCAGTGTACGAAGTCGCTGTTGACCATCTAAAACAAGTAACTTTTGATCCTGATCTCTAACAAGAAAAATTCCTGGTACTGGCAAACCAATTAGTAGAGATTCAATAAATCTATCGGACTTCGGCTTACTCCATACCAAATTCCTTTGAAAACCTACAATCCCGCTGTCAATACTGACATATTCTCCAAAAGTAGGAACAATAATGTCACCACTATTCATGCGACGAACCAGAGCGTCCACTGGAAAGTCTGCACCGAATGATGTGATATCATAATCAAACGGAATTGAAATATCATCATCATCGGCATCATCTATCTCAGAATCATCACTCACGCTATTATTTTGTGTGGGGATATCCAATGTTTTGGTCTTTGATTCTTCAGTCTCTATCATGATCATAGGATAGTATATTCTTTGGTAACGCACAATTTATGTGCCGGTTCCATTGATATTCCCGACACCGCAGCGAACGTCAGCTCGCATCATATTGAAACTTCATTAAAGTGAAGCGTTTGTGTAAGATTAAACCGTTATAGGACCATAATCACTTCAACTCGCGAATTGATCATTCAAAAAAGTATTCCATGACTGCTCTTTTTTCGTCAAAAAATCACTGATCTACCCCTAAATTTTTACATATTTCAAGCGCTTGCATCACCAGACATGTTATAAGGTTGGTCGGCGTTGTAAAGCATCATAGCTGGCTTCGGCTTGTTCAATAAGCTGTTCAATTGCGCCCAGACCTTGAACCCAGAAGTTTGGATCCTGTAAATTCAGGCCTAGACGTCCAACCAAAACATGAGGCCAGTCCGACCCTCCTGCCCGCATTAATTCAATATATTGATCTGGAAATTCATCTGGAAATTCGAGGTAGCGGGCATAGAGTACTAACACAAGTAATTCACCAAAAGCATAGGCATATACATAACCTGGTGTATGTAAAAAATGGGGAATATAACTCCACCAATGGCGATAATGATCTGTCAGTATGACGCTGTCGGCAAACATCGCCGACTGTGTAGATATCCATAAATCTCCGTACGTTTTTGCTGGCAATTCTCCCTGATCACGCCTGGCAGTGTGAATTGCATCCTCAAAACGACTCATTGAGACCTGACGAAATACGGTTGCCATCGTATCGTCAATTTTCCCAATTAAAAGAGCCAATCGGTCGTGGGGATCTTCTTGATGTGCGAGTAAGCGTTGAAATGTAAGCATTTCGCCAAAGACAGAGGCAGTTTCGGCGGTAGTTAATGGGGTTGAAGCCTGTAAATATCCTCGTTCTCGCGAAAGGAACTGATGTACACCGTGTCCTAACTCATGCGCCAACGTTTGGACATCTCTGGCTCGTGCAGTATAGTTGACCATCACATAAGGATGCACGCTAGGAACAGCACCGTGACTGAATGCTCCACCTTGTTTATCCTCTTGAACTGGCGCATGTATCCATTTTTCTGTGAAAAATCGCTCCGCAATTTCTGCAAGAAGCGGATGAAAATTACGATAACTCTTTAGAGTGATAGATTGTGCTTCATCCCATGAGTAGAACGAGTTACCCTCAGAAATAGGCGCATATCGATCGTAATCATAGAGTGGAGAAAGTCCCAGTATCTTGGCTTTGAGATGGTAGAACCGAGCCACCAAATCGTAGCGACTAGTAACCGCATTAATTAATGCTTCCGCAGTTTCATCCGAAATCTCATTGCCTATATTTCGTGTTTGTAGCCAATGGGTTAATCCGCGAATGCGGTCATTTGAAGCCTTATCAGCAAGTAGCGTGTTAAAAATATAGGTGAGCGAATGTTCTTTTTTAATCAGCTGCTGAGTGAAGATTTCTGAAGCTTCCTTGCGTATCTGGCGATCATGACTGTGCAACTTTCCAAGAATATCTTCTTGTGTCAAAGTTTCACCTCTGAGATTGAACCGCATTTGGCTCATCGTCTCAGAAAAATAACGCATCCAAGCTGATTTACCTGTGACATGCATTTCTGCAATAATGGCTTCCTCGGGCTCTGACATCGTAAAGTCTTTGAATAGTCTCTCACGCTCCAGATAATGCTTGTAATGCACCAGTGCATCATCATTGATCAGCCGTGTGGCCTGGGCATCAATCACCTCCTGCCACTCTACTGTAAAAAATATCAATCTTGAATCAATTTGCGTGGAGGTCTCACGAACATATTGCAATAGTGCTCCACGAGCAGGATCATTTGTGGATGTGCACCAATATAAATAGGCATAGGTTAACGCTTGACCAAGTCTTTCTTGTAGAGTCTCAAATTCATGTAAGGCATCTTGTAGCTGGGAGGCTGTTAATGAATCAACTTTCCCCCGCCATTTTTTGTTAAACGCTTCGGCCTGAGCGTCAATATTGTCTAGATCTTCTCTCAAAATAGACTCATCAGAATAAAGATGAGCAAGATCCCAACGTACGTTTTCTGCGCCTGTCTCTTTGTTATTCATTGCATCAATTATTTGAAAATCACGTAAACACAAGTTCTGATTAATTGTTGTACCTCATTCTAAATATTATCACTTAATATGTCTTATCAGATTATCGCTACGCTTGATGATTTTTCTGCAATATTAGATAAATCTCAATCCGAGACTGTTGCCCTATTCAAACATAGCTCCACATGTGACCTTTCTGCTGATGCAAAACGAGAAATGGAAGTTGTCAAAATACCCGTCTATGAACTGACTGTCCAGACTGCGCGCCCATTATCCAATCACATTGAGTCTCATTTCGGGATTCGGCATGAATCGCCTCAAGTGATTTTAATTCATCAGGGAAAATCAATCTTTGATGCATCACATCGTAACGTGACTGCTGATTGCATCCATAAAGCCGCTCAATCTCAATAGGCTTGATATATGCACCTTCCATACTGTTGTGTTTGTTTGCAGGACCGTCTACTGATTCATATGGTCCGAATTAGATAGTGCCCGTCCAGAAATAGGAAATTTTCTTTGATGTTCCTATTCTATATGACATTTGTCGCAGATCATTTCGCTTGCAGATTTACAAAGGTGTGTGAATTCAAGGTAACAAACGACATGGCTTATGCTGAAAACTCCCATTAGTAGCACCATTAACGCGTAATTTAGAAAATGGCCGCAAAATCTTCGCAACAAAATAAAGCTTATTTTGAAGATATAAACCCATACAGAATAGGCGATTCAGCGTTATTAAGTGCTTTTCTAGACGGGCACTCGATAGACTTTGTCTTTCAAAATGGTTGCTCAGGCAACCTTACTACCCGCTCTATTGACGACCTTATACACAATTATTTTTCTGTGGGTTTGATTAGACTTGGGCATCCCTATGAAGTTTTACCAATTATTTTTACGCTTCTTTTTCGTCTGCCCAAACAAACTCGCTGATTAATATCTGTCGGCCTCTAATAAATCACCATCATTTAACTTATGTCAAAATCATCCCTGCAATCAGAGAATTCCTGCAAAAAGGCAGATCAATTGAATAAAGTGCTATGTCAAATTTAGTTACAAAACCCATTAATCATAGAAAATCTGTCTCAAGTCTTAGTGGCGTAGTTCGTCTGTTTGACAGTTTTTCGCTGTAAGACTCGCAGAGTATTTTGGAAGAGTACTCTATATGAACTGTCTTTGAGTAAGATGACAACCCATAGAATGGGTAATTATCTGCCTGATGTTTTTAGGCAGATGCCTTGCGTTTTTCGTAAATGGGTGGCTTTCCCATTGTAACTGTTTCTTCGGTTATATTGCATACTCCAACATCTTTCAGACTGTGAATCTCATACATAATATGTAACATAGACTGCTCTAAAACACTGCGAAGGCCTCGAGCACCTGTCCCCAATGCTCTCGCACGTTTAACAATACCATGCAATGCAGCATCATCAAATACGAGATGAACGCCATCAAGAGCAAATAACTTCTGATACTGCCTGACGATTGCATTTTTGGGTTCAGTCAGGATTCTCATCATCTCTTCATCCGAGAGAGATTGTAATCCAGCACAAACCGGCAGTCTACCAATGAGCTCAGGAATTAATCCATACTGAACCAAATCTTCGGGTTCTACATGCTGAAAAATAGATGTGTCGGAATTCGCATGTCTCCGCTCATTATTTGATGTAAATCCGATATGATTAACATTGAGTCTGCGAGCGATAATCTCTGGAAGTCCTTCAAAAGCGCCCCCGCATATAAATAGAATTCCACTTGTGTTAACATTGACAAGACTCTGTTCTGGATGCTTGCGTCCACCCTTGGGAGGAACCCCAGCGATCGTTCCCTCAAGTACCTTAAGTAGTGCCTGCTGTACCCCTTCGCCCGATACGTCACGCGTAATGGAAGCATTATGACTTTTCCGAGCAATTTTATCAACTTCATCAATAAATATGATTCCGCGCTCTGCATCTTCAACCTCAAATTCAGCAGCGGAGAGTAAATTGGACAGGATCGTTTCAACATCCTCTCCTACATACCCTGCCTCAGTGAGTGCAGTAGCATCACTAATAGAAAAAGGGACTTCCAGAATTCGCGCCAGCGTCCTTGCTAATAATGTCTTGCCCGTACCGCTTGACCCTAACAGAAGGATATTTGATTTTTCAATTTCAACATCTTTATAGTCGGTGACGAACTGCTCTGCATCAACTCGCTTATAATGATTGTAGACAGCAACTGCCAAAGATTTTTTTGCATAATCCTGACCAATCACATACTCATCCAATTTTTTCTTGATTTGTTTCGGCAATAATTGCTTGCGTGCAACTTTTCTTTTTGCGGTTGTAGAGTGCTTAACTTTTGACTTAGTTTTTTCTGAGTCGTCCAGAATGATCTGAGCATCTGCAATACAGTGATCGCAAATAAATACATCTTGACCAGCAATGAGGGAATTTACCTCATCACTAGTGCGGTTACAAAATGAGCAATGAAGTTGGTTATCATCTCTGTTGTCACTCATGGACTTCAAATTTGTGATTGTTTGAAATTATATTCGTGAATTAAATGATCCACCTATGATAAGGTGTTATTATTAGACGCAATATCTTTGGATTCTGGTACATCTGCCATGGTCAAGCTCACTATGTTATATTCTAAATTACAAACATTTTTCAGATTTTCATGCGAATGTGTAACGGGTACAATCATATTCAAGATATGAAACAAACTAAATCAATCAACTGTATTCACTGGTAAATTTAACGAGTCATAAAAACGTAGGCATATAATCAACCTGAATGATTTTAGTTCTCAGGCCATCATACTCAAATCTAAGACACCTTTCATAACCATTTCTTGAAGTTCTCTATGGAGGTACTTATGGTCTAACCTTTCAGGTGATAGACCTGAACTTAACCCTATTTATTTTTGAGTTATTAAAATGCTTGAAAAATTACATCTTGTTATGTGAAAAGCCTGATTAATTCAAGGAGTTTATGCAATATTTCAGAAATTATTAAGCCTACTTTGTCGTATCTACATGGGCACACATCTAATGATATAAAAAGATTAAAAGTGGGATAACAAGGTGGGAAACCTGCCCTAATTTTGCTCAAAAAGATACAAAGTGGGACTTTTTTTTCTTAAAACCTACAAATTTAGTCATAAGTGGGAATCATGGTTGCTTCTGGAGTCTTGAAATTCGCCAAAATAGGGTTAAGTTCAGATAGACCTGCGTACGGTTGCACCCAAAGTATTTGCAAAGCCTATTAGAGAATGAGTTCAAAAATTATCTGCTACATCATTTACCAAGCTCATTAATTATTGCTCAATCTGGCAGTTCTCCTTTACGACTATGATTTTCTTGTTAGGGAGCTTCATCCCCCATTAACTAAATGCGATCGTGATCTTAGCTTACACGAGAGTGATCTATCATAGATGCTATGTCACAATTTCTGATTTAGGATGTATGATGCGGTTGAAATATTTTAATCTAGCCAATAGAGTTCTCTTCCCTTCTTGATGAGTGATATTAGACCCTCAACTGAAGACAAATTTAAATCCATCCACATCATAGGCCGATACCCTCCCCCAATTGATGGGCAGAGCCTTGCAACAGAGCAACTAGCAGAGCTTCTTAAAGAAGAATATGATATTAATCGTTTTAGCATGACACTATCCGATCAATCTTTACTACCAAATGGATTATCTGGAATTAGACATACATTGTCTCATTACTTTCGTTTAAAGCCTTCTTTGAAAGATCACCTGTCGGATGGAAATCTTGTTTTATGGTGCAGCATTTCTGCCCAAACTATGGGGCACTGGCGTGATATGTTCACCGTTATGCCTTGCACTAAAAATCAACCCGTTGTAGCTGTTGTTCACTGGGGGAGCTTTGCAGATATTTTTAAAAATTGGAAAACCTCCGCTACGGCAAATCAACTTGTGCGCCAGCTTGATCGAGTAGTCGTATTAAGTCAAGAACTCGCCAACCAAGTTGCAAGATGGATTCCGCCAACAAAACTGTCTGTCATTCCGAATTATGTCACCCCCATGGCTGATGATCACCAAATTAATGTTAAACGCAATAGTCATTCAAGATCTAAACCATTAAGAGTACTGTTTTTAAGCCACATGATCAAAGAGAAAGGGTGCTATGATCTACTGCATGGGATTTTCATTGCAAAAAAAGTTGGACTTTCAATTGAGGCTGATTTCGCTGGCCGCTGGAATCATCACAGTGATAAAGAAATGTTTTATCGCAAAATCAATGATCTCAATCTCGCAGAATGCATCACAGTTCATGGCCCGGTTGATGATCGAGAAGTAATCGCTGAACTTCACCGAAAATCTGATATATTCGTCCTTCCTAGTACATTAGGCCATGAAGCTCAGCCTCTTGCTATCATTGAAGCATTAAGTGCCGGTACACCTGTAATCATTACACAGCGCCCCTTATTTGAAGCACTCGTTAATCCAACGCAGGGGGCATTACTTGTCCCTCCACATGACCCACATGCAGTGGCACTGGCTTTACAATCATTGTCTAACAAAGACCGTTGGATTAGAAAATCCATTGCAGCCCGTAAACATTATGAATCAACTTTTCAACCCGAAGCAGTTCGCCAATTGTGGGTCAGGCTAATTGAAGCAGTTCATTCTGAACGGAACAACACTTGTTGATTAGATCAAGAATCTTGATGTTTTTCATTCAAAGATTTTAACTTCAGCAATATTTTGATTTATTACCATGCACAAAGAGTGATTCATGAAACATCAATATATGTATGCAGTTTCAACGATCCTACTAATCCCTCCTATAGTTTACTGCTACAACGGCCACTAGCTTACTCTCATCATTAACATATGCCGATGTATAAATTCTTAGCCTTACTGGCTCTTGTTTTGATCCAATGGCTTGCCCCGTTACAGTCTTATTCTCAGGTATTTGGACGCTCAAATCTGAGTGCTGTTCCAGATGATACGCAGTCTCAGATGCGTGGTGCTATGATTTCACAAATTGCACAATCTGGTATATTGGCCTTAGAAGGATCTATCAACCCAACGGAATACCTGTTAGGACCTGGTGATGTATTTTCATTGATGATTGGCGGTGTTACCCCAATTGAAATTCCAATCACTGTATCTGTTTCTGGCTCGCTAACGCTCCCTGAGATAGGAGCAATCAATGTCGGTGGAAAATCTCTATCTGATGTTAAATTAGAAGTAAGCGAACTCCTTGAATCGCGTTACTCTAATACACCTGTAAGCTTATCACTCATTCAAGCGCGCAGTTTTTATGTTCATGTGACAGGTTTAGCCATCAATACTGGCCGCTACTTAATGCTCCCCAGATCACGTGTTAGTGACGTGATTCATCAAGCTCTGTCATCTCCTCTTTTAGTCACGGAAGAGACTAAGAATGACCTCAAGATTGACTTTGCTGTCCCCGAAAGTAGTTTTCGCCTGAACATAAACGATATGCACAAGCCTGCTCTTCGGAATATTCATATTCAGCATATTGACGGCACAGAAGACTTAGTTGATCTTATTCGCTATCAAACAACAGGACATATAGAATTCAATCCAGTTCTACGGGATGGAGACCGAATTAATATTCCTGCCTATCATGTCGTTAACGAAGGGATTAGAGTTTCTGGTGATGTTCCGTGGCCTGGATTATATGACTGGCGCCCTGATGATACAGTTTCAAATATCATCAGCTTAGCAAATGGCGGCCAAGATCTTGATGAATCAATGCGTTTACGTTTACTTCGGTGGAACGAAAGTACATTCTCTAGCCTATTTGATCATACAATTAGAGATGTGAGCACAGACTCTATTGCGCTGATTGTACTGAAGCCTGGTGACCATATATCAGTCTATGAGCGTGAAACAGCCGTCGCCAGTATTGAAGGATGGGTGTCGTACCCTGGTGAGTATCAAATTGAGGGTGGTGTGACTACTATTAGCCAACTGATAGAGTTAGCAGGTGGACTAAAAACAGGCGCAAACTTAGATGCAGCCGTACTGGAACGCAGTCTCATAGATAATACCATAGATGTCCCTGAAATTCCCGTCCGACCCTCTCGAGAAACTCCAGTCATTGGTAAACAACTTACAATAGCATTCACCGAAGGGTTTCAACGACCATACTCTGGCGAAATTGGATCTCATGTATCGGTAGATATTGTTGCTGCCCTTAATGAAACTGGTGAAGATATTCTCCTCTACGATGGTGATCGTCTCATCATTCCTCGGAATGAAAGAACCGTCTTAGTGACTGGGCATGTGGCTCAACCAGGATACGTGACCTTCATTCCTGATAAACCAGCCAAATATTATGTAGAGCGTGCAGGAGGTGCGGGCCCAGTGGCCGAAGGTATTTATATTTATGGAGGAAGCAGTAGCCTTGTACGTCAAGGAGCAAACGAGATAGTTCTACCGAGTGATGCCGTATTTGTCGGATGGCTTGATGATCTGACCGTTCGAAATCGTCAGATCCGAACTCAGAGAAATCAGATCATCCTATCTGCCATCACCGTATTGACAGGCCTAACTGCAACCATTATTGCTGTATCTCGATGAATACATCCAAAGCATCTGAGATCTTTTGGGAATCTGTTAGATTGATTCTCAATCGAAGATGGTTTGTGATTGGAGTGACTAGCATCACGGCAGTTGCTGCAGTTGTCATTAGTCTGTTTCTCCCAAACTGGTATTTGGCTGAAACCCGCTTGTTAATTCCAGGACAAACATCGGGTGGTTTGCTTTCAAGTGTGCTGGGAGGTCGCGCTAGCACCGCTGCATCCTCACTTCTCGGAGGGGTTGTCAGTGACTACCAACAAGAACTTGCGATTCTTAACAGTCGTACTCTCAATCAGAATGTAATTGAAGAATTTAATCTCATTGATGTGTATAATCTTTCAGACAGCCAATCGCCAATGGTATTTGCACTTGGGGAACTCAGCGCAAATACAGAATTCATTGTGGATAATGAATACAACTATTTGGCAATTCAAGTCTATGATAAAGATCCTGTGAGGGCAGCGAATATGGCAAATTTTTATGTGTCAGAGTTGAACAGTTTGGGAATTGAGTTATCAACAGAAACTGCTAGGGCCTATCGTGTCACCGTAGAGGCCCGCTACCGTGAAATTGAGGACAGTCTTGGTATTGTTCTTCAGTCAATTCGCCAACTTCAACAGGAAACTGGGGTCATTGACCTCCCCACACAGGCGGCGGCATTCATGGAAGGGTTAACCGATTGGCGATCACAAATTTTCTTAGCGGAACTGGAGTTAAATAAGATTCTCTACCTTTATGGGCCTGATCACTCTCAAACTCGTGCAGCCCAAAATGCTGTAAAGCAGGCAAACGATTCCTACAATCAAGCATTACAGGGTAGAGAGAGATTTATGCCAATTCCTCAAGATAATATTCCTGATGTGGCATTTCAGTTTGCTGAATTACAAGTAGAGTCTGTCATCTTGACCAGTTTGATTGAATTTGCTAGACCCTTGTTAGAAGAAGCAAGGCTATCTGAAGAGCGCTCTGTTAAATCTGTTCAGGTCCTTGATCCTGCTATCCCCCCAACTGAGAAGGCTAAACCTTGGCGTGCAGCTATTTGTGCTGTTAGCACAATGTCAGGCCTTATGATATCAGTGATTTATGTATTAATTAGTGCTTGGTGGAAACGTAATTACTCACAAATTGCTTCTCAACTGACTTCAAGTAACGTAGACTAAGTCCTAAGTTCATCCCTGAAACGATAGTAGATGAAATTATGGATCCATTTGAACTTAGGCTCTCTCCAAATAAAGTTTTCTTAAGTGGGAAATTAATTTTAATTAGTAGCCTCATATTGGGGCTTGTGGCCACGCTTTTTCTTGCATCCACTGGGTCTGTTCTATTTTCAATTGCTTTTCCTGTATCAATACTCTGTATTCTTGCAGTGTGTATTTTCTTCGCCAATCCATTGCTGAATCTTGTTGTGGTCATTTTAGGGTTTGTAGTTATGGCCTCCAATGAAACAGGATTTCAAATCGCAGAAATTGTTTATGCTGGCTATCTATTGATGGTACTACTTGCTTGGGGAATACGTAATATAGTTTTTGATTCTAAAACGATATTAGTAGACAAAACTGACTGGGCAGTAACTATATTTCTTCTGTTACTTCCAGGGACGTTGATACTCACGGGCTTGTTTCAAGGAGATTTCAGAGTGGCGGCCAGCGAATTATTATCTCTTTCTTTTCTTCTAATTTATTTCCCGATTAAACATTCTGTGGTTCATCATAAAATAGGACCCAAAGTGATTCTCATTTCCGTGGTGACCATGTGTGTAGGGGTTTCACTTCTCAACGTATCTCATTATGCATCCGATTTATCGGATGCCATTTCATTATCCCACATCGCGGGGGCCAGAGTGGTTGTAAACGATGGTCTACTAATGATGGGCGCTGTGATGAGCCTGACACTTCTGGTCTCTGCTCGAAATCCGACTTCATTTTTACTTTCAACATTAGCTCTAGTCCTAACTTTTTCGAGCGTGATCATGACACAATCTCGTGGGTCTTGGCTTGCATTTTTATTGGGCAGTCTCGCGCTCGTGATCGTTGTTGGTGCTCAAACACGAATAAAAATATTAAGTACTTTTGCAATTATGGGTCTTTCAATCATTGTTGTAGGATATGCTTTGATTGGCCCGTTTTTTTATGTAATTATTGAGGGAATCATTGAACGTTTTGCTTCTATTTCCATGGCCGTGACGCAGGATCTTTCTCTAGTCAATCGCTTTCGTGAAACAAGTGCAGTTTTTGAAAAAATTATCCGAAATCCCCTAATTGGGTACGGGCCGGGTGTCTCTTACTTATTTTATGATATTGTTCATCAAGCCACAGATACTGATTCATTTGTCCACAATGCATACATAGGATTATGGTACAAGTACGGTCTTTGGGGACTTGGATTGATGGCATATTTCTGGTTCTCAGCTATTAAGTCAGGGTTATATGCCTATAGGAGTGCTGATTCTAATCATTGGACTCGTTTAGCTGGACTGGCTGGAGCCGTGCCTTTACTAGCGTTGACTATTTCTGCTTTGACACAGAACCCTTTTTTTTTAAAAAACTATCTGTTTGTTTTTGCGCTATCCACTGGATTATCGGCTGGTGCTGGTCAGCGAATTGCACTGCAACTTAAATCCTAATTTTGAGTCTTTAATCTAGGTGGATTGGATCAATGATCTCAAGTGTAACATTAAATTCCCTGTAATTAATTGGATTACTTCAATAACTATCAGCAAGGTGGGAATCACATCTTTTCTATCAATCACGCACAGTATCTCGTTCGCGCCATACTTGAGATAGTTGAATAGATTGATCATGTCTACACTTAAGGTCTCTCACCCGTAATCATCTGTCTTATCCAAAGATATGGATTCAACAAGTGCTCCAGTTGCTTATGTGACGCGGCATGTACCTGAGTACCGACGCCCTATATTGGAATATCTTAATGATCGACTTCATGGCCGGCTCATTGTATTTTCCGGCTGCTATCCAGATTCATCGTTTTCTGGAATTTCAGGAAAACAGAATACAAATTATAAGATTCATTCTCTGAATAATCATTGGATTGGACAAAAAGGCATCCTATTTCAAAATTACAATTCTGTTTTTTCAGCTAATCCAGCTGTCATTCTCGTAGAGGAATCACCTCGTATCATTTCGTTACCTTGGCTAATAGCGAATGCCAAAAGAAAAAATATAGGCACATTACTATGGGGGCATTTTTCATCAAATAACAGAAAATTTTCCCATCGCCATCCATTTGACTTCTATCGTATGGCTCTGGCAAAGTGGGTTGATGGCTGTGTATGCTATACCGATGAAATTGCTGAAATGATTCGCCCCTATATCCTAGATAAATCCTGCTTTGTAGCAAGGAACACCCTGGACACACATGTTCTGTTTAGCTTGTATGAATCTCTCAAATCCGAGGGGAAAGCAAATATTCGCTCGCGGCTTGGAATTCCCCGAGGGAGCATCACATTGATATTTATTGGACGTTTAATTCCTGAGAAGCGTCTAATGGTATTACTTGATCTTCATAAATTTTTATCTAAAGATAATGATTCATCCCTGATCATTATCGGTGATGGACCGGAGCGAGGAAATGTTAATACACATATCAAGAAAGAGAGATTGAATAATGTTTTTGTCCTAGGCGCAATAGCAAATCTTGAAGACTCCGCAAGTTGGATGTATGCTTCAGATATAATGGTATGTCCAGGCTATGTCGGTCTAAATGTGAACCATGCATTATGCATGGGGCTACCTGTGATTACATATGATAGCCATGACTCAAGAGTTCGGTATCACAGCCCTGAAATTGCATTCTTAATCCATGGTGTCAATGGGATGATCGCTGACTACAATAAATTTGAGTCGCTGGTGAGAGCAACCCATACTGTACTTAAGAACTTAAAAAGTTTTTCATCTAATGCATACAATTATGCACACTCGCACCTCTCATCAGATATAATGATTGATGGCTTAGTGGCAGCCATCAATCACTGTGAATCAATTGTATTGTCTCGCAAATCCTGATTAATGTGTCTCAATGGTGGAACGCATGTCACCTTATTATTGGCACACAGAGGGATTAATAATAATAGCAGATCATAAGAATTAGGAATGATTAGTTTAAGCGGCGAAACAAATAGTTATGATTGTCAAGTGTAAAACTTTCAAATCCTATAGTGGTTAAATTTTCCACAGCTTTCAATGTATCTGAGTAGGTATAACTCTGAATTGCATGGTGATGAAACTCAACAAAAATTTGTTGAAAGTGCCGTAATTCACGCAAATCAATAGATTCTAATAGTTGATACTCAGCACCCTCGATATCCAACTTGAGTATGTCAGCAGAATCAAGTCTAATATGATCAAGTAGCGATTTTGGTGTGAGACATTTAATCTCATACGAACGACCTTCGTCGTGGATGACATTGACATGATCTGTTAGTAGAGAGCCACTTTCATTATCGTTAGATTCAAAGAAGTTTAGCGTTGTGTTCTCTGCACAAACTCCATAAGGAACATGAATGAACTGGTCTTTGTGTTTGAGGACAAGATCAGATAGGGCAGACTTGTGCTTCTCGGTGGAATCAACCCCATAACATATGGCATCATATCGCTCAATCAGATGGATGGAGAACTCAGGTACTGATCCGCAACCTACATCTATCGTAATCAATTGTTTGTCACGTTCAGGATAGAAGAATATAAAATTAGGTGGGCAAAATTGGATGCCTTTGGTTCTGAAATGAAGTTTTCTAACTGCAACTAATGCCCTTCTTTTAATTGCTGATAAAAATTGGGGGTGGGGCATGCGATTATATTCATTTGAACAGGAATAGTATTTTACTTCTCAAAAACTGAAAGTTCCTTAATTGGAAGGCCCTAAATTTTTTCTCAGTTTCAAATTATGATGGGATCTATTTATCCTCAGAAATTGACTGGTTTATTGGCACACAGAGGAAACAAATGTTTGTAATTGCTTCTTACTCACTTTAACAATTCTTGGCGAAATAACACAGCATCTACCTGAAGTGTCTGTTGTGTCTGGGGGTCAATGAATACAGATTCAAACAAGACAGGCAGAAAATTCCGGTCTTCCAACTCTCGCAATAGCGAAGAATAACTCCGACCTCCTGCAAATAGAGGGATTAACGATAGTTCAATCTGGATACCAACCATTGAATCAAGCAGATCTCCCATCCCATCAAGTACCTGTCCCTCGTATCCTTGAGTATCAATTTTCAAGAATGGGTGTCTACCTTTTTGGAATTGTACCCCGTACAGATCCAGTAATCTGCACATTTGAACTTTTGTTGATGAGGATGTCTTTGCACTAGGATAGGCCCGAGTCTGTCGCTCAAGCGGATTAAGCAGAGAACTACATTTATCGTCCTTGGATATATTCATAGGAACTTGATCTTCTTTTTCGCCCAGTGCATATTGAAACACTTCCCAGTCAGTGTCTCGTCCTGCCTTTGCCTGTAAAGATTGAAATGGATGTTTCAATGGCTCAAAGGAGACAATGCGCCCATGATAACCAGCATCTCTGAGTTCAATTGCAAAGCCACCGTCACTTGCGCCGACATCTATGATTAGGTCTACCTTGTATTGGGCCAACATTTTTTGACGCCGCGCACTGAATGATCCTGCGGCATTGAACCGATTTACCTCTAAACCAACACGTCTAATCTGTTGCTTTAAGAATGTTCGTAATCTCATTAATCCATCTCTGATTGGCAGAGACAAGACCGATCAAGTCTATCTTCTGTGACTTCGTTTTCACGGCAGTAGTAGCCAACGCGTTCTGGGATAGAGATCTTTACTTGAAACTGCATAACCTACTCAGCTAATTAAACGTAAAGATGCTATGGTAATTTGCCATTATTATCCTAAATCTTGACCACGTTACACGAAAATGATCATTATCAAAATGGTGTGCAGTAATCGTGAAATGACCAAACCATTCTGTTAAGTCTATCGTTTACTAACACACAACTTCTCATCCAAATGATTACCCAAAACTTTGGTGCGTCTATGACATATCCACTCAGGGGAATCTATGTTACATTCATCCATGTAACAGGTTCACACACTAACTGTCTGATCAAATGCCATGAAACTCGTATCTTTGGTCTATTCTAAATACTTACGATGTGCCAAGTGATTGTATATCTGGCCAATAAATGCTAATGGTGGACAAACACAACCTTATTTGCTACTGGTTTTTCTCGCTTGCCGCTCTAATGGTGATGGCATTACCTGAGAACTGTCAATCTCAGAATTCCCAAACGCTTCCAGATGGAGAAGCATTATATATGAGTCGGTGCTCATCCTGCCATCTAGCAAGTGGAGAGGGAATTACTGGAGTATTTCCAACTCTGAACGAGGTAGACTGGGTCACAGGCGATAAAGGACGCTTGATTAGAATTGTCTTAGATGGCGTCATGGGAGAAATCCAAGTTGGCGATATGGTATATACTGGCATTATGCCACCATGGAAAACATTCCTTAATGATCAGGAAATGGCCGCATTACTTACTTATATCCGAAGCGCATGGGATAATGATGCAACTGCAGTTTCGGAGAATGAAGTGCGCCTCGTCAGAGAGGCAACAAGTGACCGCAACCAAGCTTGGACAATCAAAGAGTTATCCCAAATAAACAACCAAGGTATCCTTGATCTAGCTGGGTCAACTCCTGCTCTCAAAGACAGCACTATTTCAAATTAGTCAATGATGATGTTCATACGTTCCATATTATGTATTTCAGTATTCGTGGTCATAGGCCAAGCCATTTCTGCGTCTGCTCAAGAAATGATCGGTTCTATTGAAGTTTTAGATGAAGCCATGACTGAGCTGATTGATCCCGAGGCTCAACTGGAAATCCTCGCCGACGGGTTTATATGGGTAGAAGGCCCCGTATGGGTTAATGATGGCGGTTACTTGCTCTTTTCTGATGTATATACAAATAAAATCTATAATTGGCAACAAGTGCGCAATGTTGAAGTATTCTTAGATCCCTCTGGATATACTGGTGCTGCAAAGCGAGAAGGTGGACTTGGGTCCAATGGATTAACCTTGAGTTTAGACGGAAATTTATTCATTGCTCAGCATGGAGATCGTCGTATCGCACAATTGATTGGAGATATGATGAATCCAAAAGCTGAGTACAGCACCTTAACGGGTCAGTATCAAGGAGCAAAATTGAATAGTCCAAATGACTTAGTGTTTCATTCAAATGGCACACTATATTTTACAGATCCAGCGTATGGCCTTGTGCAAGGAATGTTAGATCCATCAAAAGAATTAGATTTTCAAGGCGTATTCAGCGTAACCCCCGAAGGCAATACCACGCTCCTTGATTCCCTATTGAGTCATCCCAATGGACTGGCTTTTTCTCCTGACGAAAAGACGCTGTATGTATCAAACTCAAACCCAGAGCAAGCGATCTGGATGGCATACGATGTTTTACCTGATGGGAATATTGATAATGGGCGAGTCTTTTTTGATGCAACCCATTTGGTGGGCGATGAGCACCCTGGACTGCCCGATGGCTTAAAGGTAGATGTGAGAGGGAATATATTTGCAACTGGACCTGGTGGTATTCTTGTTTTTCATCCCGATGCAACTCATCTTGGTACCATTAATACGACTCAGCCTACTTCCAATTGCGCTTTCGGTGATGACGGCACTACGCTTTACGTGACTGCCAATATGTATCTACTCCGTATTCCATTGTTAACTATCGGGGCGACTCTATAAAAGTTAAAAGAAGATTCACTGTCCACTTACTCCGACTGATTCGTAGTAATATCTGTCTCTAAATTGCAATCCTTCTAGTTCATCAAACATCTACCTTCGGCCATTCTCTTTGATATGGATGGAGTTCTGGTTAATTCAGAACCAATCCATGAAAAGGCTCAATACATTGTCTGTAAGAAATATGGCTTAGATGTGCCAGAAACCTTATCTCCAAAGTTCAAAGGATGGACAGAGGATCGTGTGTACGAATATATTGCAACACACTTTGATACAGGCTCTACAACCGTTGAACATCTCATCAAAGCGAAACATTCCGTATTTGCTTCCCTTGCAAATGAGATCCAGTTGATGCCAGGTGCTCTACAACTAGTTCAGTTTAGTCGTGGGATAGGCCTCCCTCTTGGGCTTGTCACTTCAGCGACCAAAGCCGATCAAGAGAGAACATTTCAGAACCATGGTTTAGCCTCATATTTTTCGTCAGTTGTCACCGTAGAAGATGTCTTACACCCCAAACCTAATGGTCAACCATTTTTGTTAGGTGCATCGCGTTTAGGAGTTCCACCTTCTGAGTGCATTGTCATTGAAGATTCTAAATATGGCATTCAAGGCGGATTAGATGCAGGCTGTCATGTCATTGGTCTTGCGTCAACATTTGCCCATTATATTCTTGAGGAAGCTGGGGCGCATAAAGTGTTCCAGTCAATTCCTGAAATTGAATCATACTTGAAATCGTTGTACACCAACAATGAAGAATGAGATCGCCGTTCTATGTTTCAAACAACACTTATCTCTAAGCAATAAATCTCACACCAAATGAGACGATTCTTAGATGGGCAAATTAATCCTATTCTACGGTCGGGGTAAAATGTGAATTAAATCAGGCAACTTTTACTTGGCCTTTTCACAAGTAACGAAAATGATCACGGTCATTAAGTCACAAATTGACACACCAGTAGACTTAAGCGAATTATTGATAGCACACGATGGTCAGGATAGCCCTTGCCTTAGCAAAAAGTAGATTAATGTTGCTAAGAAACCTATAATCACGAAGATACTTCCGACAGTCCACCGTAGGAGGCTGAACTGTGAAGATTTGCCCTTCCGCCTAAAGTGTGAGAGAAATCGTAGATTTAAGGAATTTTCGTATCATACTTGGTAGGATTTATCCTACTGACTATGGTTAATTATCCACTTAACAATTCAATCAACAAATGAAAAAGAATTCGGTGAGTAAAAGTTTAGGTATAGAGGCACCATGGAAGATTTTAGAGGATGCCTATGATGATACAGCGAAACGGTGACGGTGACTTGTACTGACACATCGTCACTGGAGTGTCCAAAGTGTGGAAAGGCGAGTCCATTTTATGATTTGCGATCTGCGCGTCAATGACGGCATTTGGATACCTGTAAGTATCAAACGGCGTTGAGAGCGTAGGTTCCCCGGGTCAAGGGTAGTGAGTGTGGGGTAAAGACGGCGCGGGTTCCATGGGCGGGCCCTAGTTCTCGGTATACTTTGAGGAGTCGGTAACTGGGTGGATCAAAGAGGCGAGTATATTGGCGATTTCGCGCCAGATGGGGCTTGGATGGAAAGCCATTGCGGGCATTGTTCATCGTGGACTGGCAAGAAAAAAAGAGCAGGTGATTGCGAACATCTGTGTCGATGAGGTGGCTTATAAGAAAGGACATAAGTACTTTACTGTCGTATCCGATGCCGACACAGCAACGGTGTCGGCATTGGGCGTGATCAAAAGGTGTTGATGCGTTGGCAATTATCCACCGAGCAGTTGAACGGGATCAGGAGCATGGACATGTGGCCTGCCTATATTCGTGCAACCTTAGCTTGTCTGCCAAACGCAAAAAAGAAGATCTGCTTTGATCGGTTTCATGTCGCGAAGCATCTGGGAGTTTCGGTGGATAAAGTCCAGCACAAAGCGCTCCTCAAGGAAGGCAATCCGATTCTGACGATAGTTGGCTCAAAAGTCCTCACAACATGTCATTAGCGCAAAAGAGGGCCTTCCATGCCATCCGCACCATTTCCATCAAAACCTCCAAAGCCTGGGCCAAACGTTCAGAAAAATGTGGGACTATAAAAGCGCAACTTGAGACTTGGAATAAAACATTGAGTTGCGCTGTCGGCTTGAGCCAGTCAGAGATGTCGCCAGAATGATTAGAAAGCATCTCTGGGGGATCATCAATGCCATTGTTGTTGATGTCAGTAATGGCCCGGCTGAAAGCATCAATAGTCGGATCAAAACCGTCAAAATCCGTGCACATGGATTCCGCAATAAAGAACGATTTGTGGATGCAATTTACTTCCATTTGGACGGACTTGATCTAAGCCCCAGATACGCAAAATCATGACTTTTTTCACAAAAAAAGCGGAAGCGCCGAAGATTTGAGCATTGCAGTCTGGTTTGCGAACCCTGCGAGCATTTCAGCACGCAGTTCTGTGTCTTTCTGATCCTGTTCAACAAACCTTGTTTCCATTTTCGCAAATCCAGAGTCTATTTTCGCATTTATCTGCGCAAATCCTATTTGCGTTTCAGAACGATCTTCGGTCCTCTTCATACGCTGGTTCTCAAGTTCTGCTTGAGTTTCTTTATGGAATTGACCATTTGTAGCCGCTTGTTGTGCAAATTGACTGTCAACATAGTCCTTGGTTGGAATCTTTTTTAGTACATCTTCAATTACTTCTGTAATAACTTCGGCATGTGCCTCAGCCTTCTCAACTCCCGCGGACTTAAGTTTTCGGATAATTTTCTCAGTGATGTTCATGACAATAAAATAACGGTGAGGGGATTTAAGATTTTATATCCATAATAAAACGCGCATAGTATCATGATATACCTGATAAAGGGCAGGATACACTAATAAACTAAAAACAAATCTTAGTCAAAATAGAAAGGAAGACGATGGTTGGATCGTGTAAACTACAGGGTTGCTCTGAATCTGCGAAACTCAGTGCCCATCAGTAGCACATAACATAACGCGCATCCAAACTCATATAAATAAATTGGCCGCTATCATCACATTCCTACACACCGGGTGCTGGCAAAGAGCGGATGCGAATATTTCTAAACCACACCGGATCGCTATGATCTTGGAGGCAGATATGCCCCGTTTGTTCCATTCCATATGTTGGCATATCAATCCACTTACTCTCCGCGATTAAATCTTTCCACGCATCGCTCCACAACCGGTAAGATACAATCATTTCACCATTAAGCCAGTGCTCTACATTTGCACCATCCACAATAATCTTTGCATGATTCCATTGACCAGCTGGATGAACGACATCCATTGACGGAGCATGCATGTCATAATTTGCACCAGCATGACGATCGGCGCCCTCTGTGGCATCTGGATGCGCCTCATTATCAAGAATCTGATACTCAGGCCCCGTTCTCCATGGAGCATCATGCTCCTCTGAAACTCTGAACATGATTCCACTATTGCCGCCAGGAGACACTTTCCATTCTAGATCAAGTTCAAAATTCTCATACTGTTGCAGTGTTATAATATCGCCCCCTTGGCCCTCGCCAGTAAAATGTATCGTTCCGTCATCCATAACCTGCCATGCCTCAGGCAATCCATCACCCTGGTAGCGACGCCATTGATCAGATCCAAGATCCTGCCATGTTTCTTCCATGGTAACTGGTTCTTCAATTGACTCTTCGTCAGCAGATGGATTACATCCAATAATAAATAATAGCATTGCTGCTGTAAGAAAAAATACTCGATTAAACATGATATTGAAATTAAAATGAATGATGTAGCTATGCATCTGCAGATTTGTTGTAATCTGCAACACGGTCATTAAATAACAGAACAAATGCAAGAGAAAAAACAAGCGTTGCACCAGCAAAGATAAGCCAGAAAGTCCCCCAACCATCAAGAGTTAATTGTCCATTTGCGCCGTATGTGTTGACGTAGAAGCCACTGAGCTGTGTTCCTAATAAAAAGCCAACCCCTTGCGTAAGTAACACTAACAGTCCCTGAACTTGCCCCCGAACATCTGGCGAGGTTTTCTTATCAATGTAAATCTGACCAGTTACGAAAAAGAAATCATAACAAATTCCATGAATTAAAATTCCAAGGAGAATGAAATAATACACTCCCGCATCCGCTCCAATAGCAAAGATTGCAAACCGAGCGACCCATGCAAGCATTCCAAGAAGTAACATCCATTTAACTCCAAGCCTACGGAAGAAAAATGGAATCAGTAGCATAAAGAATATCTCACTTACCTGCCCCCATGCCATTTCCCCACTGGGATTAGCAAAAAGTTCAGTTCCAGAAAAGAAGCCCTCGTGGAGGGCAGTGAAATAGAGGGGTGCATAAGGAAAATAGGTTCCGAATGCAATGAAAATGAGCATTGCTGCCAAAAGAAATACAATGAATGATTTGCTCTTGAGGGCATTAAACGCGTCAATACCAGCAATTTTTTGCCAGGTTGTTGCCTGACCTTTTGAAGGTGGAGGGGTATGAGGAAGGGTAAAACTGTATAGTCCTAAAAACAATGCTGCACCTCCACCAATGTAGAGGGGAATCGGTGTTGCATCCGCTCTGAGAACATAACCCATAAATAACCCAATAGCCGCCCATCCAATCGTTCCGAATACACGAACAATCGGAAATTCATTTTCTTGATTATTTAAATGATGCAACGCAAGCGAAGCCGTTAATCCAAGAGTTGGAAAATAGCACAGTGCGTGTAACCCCAGCAATGGTAAAAATAAATTAGTCCCGACTACCAGTGGCATCGCAGACATCGCAGCACCTGCGATCAACATCAAGACCCCTAATAGCTTTTCAGAATCAAAAAAACGATCTGCAACCATGCCGAGGAAAAACGGTCCAATAATACAGGCAATCGGGTGAAGTGCATAAGCTAAGGGTATCGCATCTCCAATACCTATAGAAGTCATGTAATTACCCATGGTGGGCGCCCAAGCCCCCCAGATAAAATACTGGATAAACATCATCAGACTTAGGCGCGAAACGAGGACAATATTCATATTATTCTGAAATTATGGTAAAATCTTCTGTGGACAAAATTTGTTTTCGATAGTCTCTGCAATGACCATTGATGAGATGCCAGAGAATCATCAATCAGGAGTCCCAGCTAACTGCTGGATTCGGCTGATAATCTCTTGATCCCCCTGTTGTTCTGCTTCATCAATTTCTGCACGTAGAGACTCTATCTCCTCCATACTTATCGTCGAATTCCTTTCAAACTGATCAACATGTGCACGAGCAAGTGCAAATGAAGGAGGCCATTTGTAGGTTGGCTGTTTTTGTGCATTCAGGTAGTCCAGCTGTACAGTATTGGCGGCAGCAATTTCATTTTCGGTTAAAAATTCGCTAGGAATCAGCTCAAAGACATCAAGCCCTCGTGCAATTTCGCTACTGTAAATATATCCATTATACCAGTAGACCGACCAGCTTCCGCCCATTTCTGTTTGTTCGTCAGACACAGGGCCTCGGTCATGGTAAGCGATTTCAATGACGTTGGATGGATCTGTCCAGTCCGTAATAGAAATTCCACCCTGATACCAAGACTGAACAAAAATATCTCTGTTTGGAACTGGAATCAAAGAACCGTTATGGGCCACACAGTTTTCGGTTTTTGTTTGAGGGGCTGGTAACTTAAAGTAACTCTCAAATTGCATTCTGTTACTTTCGTCAATTGAAAAGTATGCATTAGCCCCCCACTCCATTGGGTCCGTATCTCGACATTTTGCACCTCTACCACCGCCCCACTCGTCCGTGAAGAGAATCTTTGATCCATCGTTGCTGAATGTCGCCGAGTGCCAATAAGCAAAATTGCTATCGGCGACCGCATCAATTCGGACTGGATTGATTGGATCGGAAATATCCAATAGAAGGCCATACCCCTCACAAGCTCCTCCTGCGAGGCCAATTTCAGGATATAATGTAATATCATGGCACTGATCAGGTCCTCGACCTTCAACCGTTTCTAACCCCATCATCACAGTGAATATCTCAGGCAATGCCTCCCGAAATAAAATCGTATCCTCCATTGTTGGCTCGCCAATGTTCTGCTCTTCAAAATAATCTTCAATCATTGGTGCAATATACTGGGGAGGTAATATGTAATTTCGCGCGCCAATAGAGACTACATATTCTCCTCGTGCTCTGGCTTCTTCAAATTCAATTTTTTCTGCATCTGTTGGGCCGTGAACAGGTGGGGCTTCAAGATCTTCAAAGATTCTGGGAGAGCTAACAATAGCGGCATCCGATGGATTTGACAGAGGAACTTTAATCACTTCAATTCTAAAGAGTGCGGTTTCGGGATCTTCTGAGGGCGGCATAGAAGAGCATCCTGACAATTCCTCCTCAGGGCGTACTGGGGCAGATCCAGCGACATAAACATAGACATTTTCGTCATCATTGGGATCCTTAAGTAGAGAGTGAGTATGTGATCCTCGACAGGTCTGAACATTATGAATATATTCGGGATTCAGGACATCCGAAATATCAAAAATCCGAATTCCCCTGAGACGTTCAGCACTCACACGTTCCTCTACACCTTGCGTTCCACAATCAAGACGTCCCCCAAGACCTTCGCCCGAAACAAATAATAGATTTTCGTAGACGGACACATCACTCTGAGACGCTGGACATAAGTACTCTTTTGCAATGATAGGAGTTGTTGGATCAGAGACATTCCATATTTGGACACCATTATAATTACCTTGAAAAACATAATTATCTTTGAAAGCAAGATCACTGTTGATCGCACCGACAAAATCTGTAGGTGGTGGAACTGTGGCAAGTTTATCTAAATTCCAGATTGCTTCCTCAGCATCAAATAATCCTGCCTCAAGACCCACTCTTGGATCATCAAAGTTCATGAGTTGTTGGGCAATTGCAATGCATGGTAACATGAAGGCAACCACCACTAACGTAGTACTGAATAGGTAACGAATAGACATGTTTATCGCGAAAAATATTGGATTAGTTGTCGAGCTCATCAAGCATCAACCTCATTCGATCAATTTCTGTGACTTGATCAACCTGAATATCTGATGCTAATCTGTATGTATCTTCACCAGTAATTGCTCCATCTGTATTGAATAATTCATGTACCATGAAAACGGCCCCTTCATGATGCATGATCATGTACTCGAGAAATAGCTGATCAAATTCTGCCCCCTGAGCAGTTTCAAGTTCCTTTAACTGTTGATCTGACAGCATTCCAGGCATGTGATGATTTTGCCCGCCATGAATCATTAAGGTATTATCCTTGATCATCGCATGTGGTACAGGTTGCTTTCGCATCTCAAGCCATTGCTGCATGATCTGAATTTCATCATTTTGTGCATTGATTATTCGAGCAGCGAGGGTCTGAATCACGGGGCTTGCTCCATTGGGCTCAGCATAAGAAGACATGATCAGAGCCTGTGCATGGTGAGCAATCATTCCCGTCATGAAATCTACATCTGCCTGAGAAAAACGGGTGAGCGCACTGTCTTTGCGTGCCCAGAAAAGCGCTTCCAATTCCTCGTGATCTTGAGACAAGGTAGATCCAGCGACGCACAAACTTATAAACCAGACAATTCCGATCCTATACGAAAATGATTTCACACACATAAAGTAGGCCATGGATTTATTAATGATTGCTCAAAGATAGTAAATAATTCGCTATTAATACAGAGTGAGGAACTTAACCCTTTCTAGTTGTTGATGGCTAACCTTGAATGATACCAGAGTATCAGACTCTTTTGCATCCATTGATTGGCCGCCAGAAATCCTTAGGATAGCTGATCATTACAACAATCTGGCTGGGGGGGGGGAATGATTCAATCTGAATACAGATCAGCAAATTTTCCAAACAACTGATCTACCGAATTACCAACTTCCGACCATCTTGATGACTGAGTACAATAGATTTTGTATCTGTTATGGAAAATATTAAGCGTGACTTGTACTTTCATCATCATACCCGTATCATTTAATTTCTGCGATTGAGTTTCAAATTTGCAAAATAATGTTATTTAGAACGTAGCCGATAACTGCATGCGAACCGTGTGAATTTGTGGAGCATCTTGCGGATTTCTTCCAGAGTAAGTCATCGTAGCACGTAAGACTTTACTGAGTTGTAGCGATCCATTCAAGTGCCACAACATTGAGCGCCCCGCTCCGCGTCCATCCGTTAATTCAAAGAGTGCAAGTCCTGAGGAATTTGATTTTTGACTTAAAGTGATGCTTGAATGTTCAACTCTTAAACTTAGATTCGCTTGACCGACTATGTCCCACGAACTTTGTAATGGAAACTTCACGATGGTGGCATCTCCCCTATCGTTGGCATGTTTTTTGGAATAATCAATACCTGCTGTGACGCGCGCGTTTGATGTCAAGGATACCTGTATTTCCTGTAAGAAAGATTGTGTTTGAATATCAAATTGTCTTGACGAAAATACAGAACTGTTGCTTTGTTTTTGGGATAATGCTCCCCCTGACGTGAATGTCCATATATCGCCAATGCTCCATTGAATCTGTGTTCGCCATTCATCAATACTTCTGGTTTCAGTATCAGCTGCAAAGACATTGGTTGAGCGAACTTGACGCCATGACGCATGAAGCCCATAACGCGGGTTATTTCTGAATAGCCATACATCCTGAACAATGTTCAACACCCCACGAATGGAATTGACAGGGTCTCGAAATGAGCTCTGCCTTAATAAGTAAATATTGATTGGATCTGACTCTTTACTCTTCTCTTGTATATTAATGGCCGTTCGTAACGCGATCTGGCGTAGATATTTTTGCCATGTGGTTTTTGGATCGCGCCAACGCTGCCCTCCGTCAAAGTGAACGTTGATCCGCGCTTTAAGACCAGTCACAGACTGCAGGGAATCCGAGGGTATGAGTGTCCGGGCGTAGTCCCCCTCGTCCTGAGACACTTCTGGGATAAACTCATCAATCTCCACGATTCCATTTCCATTGGAGTCCTCCCATACATATTCTCCGAGCTCTGGCCCCGTTCGTATATAAATCTCCTGAAGCACTGGAGTCTGCTCTGAAAGAGCCTCATAATGCCAATTTAAACGCACTAGACGATTCCATGGATGAGCCCGCCCACTCCACCGGGCAACCAGAGACCGTTCATCTGTTAATCCCTGGGACGTTTCAAAAAAATCCGTGTGATCCGTGAGCTGAATTCCAATTCGCCCCTCACTCTGAAATCCCCCCCCAGATCTCTTAGAATAATTGAGACTAGTGGTTGCAGTTCTCTTTCCAGGAAGCAGTTGATAGCCTGATGCCCAAAGATGATCCTCGCGCCAATCAAATCCCGCAGATATCTTCGACTTACCGCTATTGAATTCAATGAGAGGAGAAACCTGCCAATATTGACGCGAGTCCTCCCGAAGTCCCTGCGGAAGGTGTTGATGGCGTTGACTAGCCTTCAATCGTGTACTGAGATGCAGTCGCTGCAGTAATGGGGGGCTACTGATCTGAATATTGTGTCTGATCCATTGTCCTTGTATTGAATCAGAATCACTGGTGATAAAGTCAAACTGATAATTAAGTTTAGGTAGATGGCGCTCGTCAACTTTAAGATTTAACTGTTGTCTATTTCCTTGAAATACAGTCCGTCGTTCCAGCCGCCCAACAGTACCTTTGATCGCGGATCTATCAGAAAATTGCCAACTAATATCAACTTCATCAATCGTTTCATGATAAGTCTGAATTAAGTCTCGATCAATGGGCAGATTCCATGAGCGAACAAACTCTATCGGCTGACTGCGATCAAACATTGCAAAATTTTCACCAGTTATACGTCGATTAAGTTTAATGCCGCCTCGGCCTATTGCTAAGGGGAGATTTGAGAGATTAATGCCTACCCGATAACCATGTGCATCATTATCATCTGCATCTAAGGAAGAAAATCGATTCTCATCGCGGTAGGACTGTGCCCACTCACCAGAGATCACTAAATAACGAAACGGTGAAAAACTCCCTGCCATATCTATCATCCGTTGCTGAGATGGTTTGGGTAAAACGCGAACTGGAAGGTACTCGCCTTGCTTAGGACCTCTATAACTGTATACGATGCCATTGGTAATTTCACCTTGTCTCACATAGTCGCCTAAGCCAGATCCTACTCTGCTAAATTCAACACGATATACACTACTCTCTGAAGCACTGCTAATCGGAATGTAAATGGAATAGTCTTGCCCTGCTATGGTCGTGTCGCGTAAGGTGTAGTGAATCCATGGTGCATCAGGATCAAAGGTGACCGGGGTTGCACTGCTACGAGATGCGTCCTTATCACCTAATTGTTCCAGCAGTTGCCTGTCTGAATCTGTGAGACCGAATTCCTGATCAAATGACTTCCCATCCGCCTCACGAATAAAGGTTATCCCCAACGATGCAAGGGGAGGAGTCTCATGTCTTGCTTTAGTAGATGCAGTTACCTGAGTTGCGGCAAGTGTACGCGTGAATTCGGTAGTTCGATATTGAAATTCCACTGCAACCCGATGATGAAATTTGATGAGTTGATTGGTCGTAAACATGATTTCTCCAGTGGCATAATCAATCACGTAATCATGGGATTCCCCGCGTTGAAGCCTTTCACCATCAAGATATACTGACTCGGTGCCTGGGATGACTAAGATAAATGGCTCATTGGCATTTCCTTGAAGCCGGTATGGCCCCTGAACTCCATCAATAACCCTTAAATCCTGTGTTTTGAAAAGTCCACGAGAGGTCGCCGCCGCACCTTTTATATTTCCTGAAATCCCCGTCAATGGTACTGGAGTACTGATTCCAATTCCCTGGATTTTTCGATTGACCTGAGCGAATGTAGTTTGATCTAATTGAAATTGAAAATCCCCCAGCTTTGCTGAACTATATGGAGTATCAATCTCAATAAATACGCGATCAAGTTCGCTGAGTCTCTGAGTCGTCCCTTCCGGAAGAATTGGAGTGTTTTCATCGGTCAATGCTGCTTTGACATGAATTCCAGGTGATAATTCTCCAGATACTTGTAGACGAAGCCCAGATTCTATTCTTGCATCACGATTATTGCCCGCAATGACTCCCCTTGTAATTGACCCACTACGCCTGAGTTGTATGGGGGTAAGAGATTCAGCAGGGGCACTGGGCTGAATAATGCTGAGCGTATCATTGAGTATTGGAGGATCCCCCACTCTGACATAGCGCTCAGAGAGATTTAGATCCCATATTCTATAGCGAACTGCAATAGTATCATCAAGCATGGATGGAATCCATAGATGACTGTGCCTTGGATCAAACTGATATTCGCTTTTGTCAAGCTGATTCCCTTCAACCGTCACTATGAGAGTGCCCGGTACGATAAACGGATGGAGAATAAATGGCTGCTGTCCAGTAAACAATTCAACCACAGAATCAGAACTCTGCGCTGATACTAACAAGGGGGCAAACCCTACACATAGAAAAACCGCGCCTAATAAGCATTCAAGTTTAATTTGCAGTTTGAATTTTAGAAACAGTTTAAAGTCCAAAACTCACGTCGTCCGCAAGTTCGTTGGTATCATCAGGCCGAATTTCAACGCCAGCCTTTTCAAGAAGATGCCCACACTCCTGAATTCCCTCTACAAGGCCATCTTTTAACCTTCCATCTTTCATATGGGTTCGAATTATAGCAACAATGTGGGTCCATTCCTCTGGGCTTACCTTTGCATTGATTCCAGAATCACCGACCACTTCAATGCGATGCTCAAATAAAGAGATAAACAATAAAATTCCAGTGCGCTCCCGAGTGAGAAATACTTCTTTTTCAACAAATGCCTCCATCGCGCGGTGATGCGTTGCGAGGGCTAATCTCCTATTGCCAGCGAGTTTACGCTTCAACCCCGGAATCCACTGAGTGACCACAGCACCAATTGCTCCAGTCAGAATAACGACCAATACTGGGGTAATTCCCTCGGTGATCAATGTGCCTCCCCACCCAGAAAACCATCTAACGGCTAAAATCATAGCATAGGCCAGTAGGGCAAGCAACGCTGCCCCCCTCCATACGGCTACTTCGTGTTGGGCGCTTTGACGCACAATATATGGAACGATTTCTCCTGATGTTTGCTTTTCAGCGGCTGATACGGCTTCTTTGATATGATTAAGATCCGCTTCGGCCAAGATAGTAGACTTCATAGATTAGGTAGCTAAGTATGTGTCAAACGTGAAGATAAATATGCATGGACAGATAAGCTCAGTGCACTCAATGAAACGGCCACAATCACCAGTCGGATCAATGAGGACTCAGTTCCCACCTGTCCTAGCCTAGTAAAAACTGCTAATGGAATTGTTTGGGTTTGCCCAGGTATATTTCCCGCAAAAACAATGGTAGCACCAAACTCTCCCACAGCTCGAGCAAAACCAAGAATAATACCTGCAATCACACCCTTTGCAGCCAGAGGAAATGTCACCCATCTGAATATAGCCCATCGTCCACCACCGTAAACGGACACGACCTCTTCCCATTCTGGATCCACTTGTTCTATCGCAACGCGAAAAGTCTGAACTAACAATGGGAAAGCCATGATTCCAGCTGCAACGGCAGCTCCTGTGCTGGTAAATGCAAGATTCAATCCAAATAATTCATTGAGCATACGCCCACCTACTCCATTAGGTCCCAAAAAGAGTAAAAGGAGAAGTCCTGTCACTACCGGTGGAAGAATTAACGGGAGCTGGGTTAAATTCTCTATGAAGAATGTCACGATAGATTTATTTCGTGCTAAATACCATGCCGTCATCATTGCAGGAATGATCACGATTGCAATGGCCGCTGACGCAACCTGTACCGATAGTACAATAATGGACCACTCCAAAGAAGAATGGCTCATGGTGCTATAAACTAAATCCGAGCTGGGTCCAGAGCGAGTGATGGATAGAATCTGTAGCAAATGACATAAAAACTCGTGCTAATTCTGGATTTGATGTTCTACTGAGAACTGAGATCATATAATTGATTTCTGGTGTGCACGACTCTGGAATCTGAAACACCGTTTTTAGTTCTGGTGAAAGCCGACTATCGGACCCATAAACCACGGCGAACTCAGCGGCGCCGCTCATGACTGCGGTGAGCGCAGATCTTGCATCCATGGCTGGAATCACTTTGGGTTCAATCATTTCCCATAGTCCTGCACACTGGAGTGCTTTTTTGGCATAAACACCTGCAGGAACATGGGACGGATCGGCCAAAACGATCCGTTCAATCGGCATGAGATCGGAGAGATTCCTCAACATGTCGGCCGCTTGTGGGGCGATCACCACTAAGGTGTTTCCGGCCAATCTATCACTTGGCTTATGAAGCAGTTTTTTTCTTGAAAGAAAATGAGTCCATTCAGGACTTGCTGCCATAAATATATCCGCAGGTGCTCCTAATTCAATTTGTCTTGCTAACAATGACGTAGGACCAACTTGCGTATGAACTTCTATTTCTGGGTATTTGAGATCAAACCGATGAACGAGTTCATTGAGAACATCTGTCAATGATGTCGCGGCATAGATCGTAATGGATTGATCTGAAGAATTAGCCCCCACATTGCAACCCGTCAAAAAAACGGCGACTAGAAGAAGTCGCATTACAGGCCAGTTTCTTGTCTAATTGATAGAATCAATTCTTTCGCTCGCCGATAATGTATTGATGTGGAATCGGGGACGAGTGCAAGCACCAATTCAAGTTGTGAAATTGCTTCGTCACTACGATTAATTCTAGCGAGCATCAGTCCATAATTAAAATTGGCGTTCAGATGGTCAGGATTGGCTTCAAGGACTTTTTTGATCTCTGTGACCCCCAACATTGGAGAACTAGTATTGAGATAAGCAGTCGCCATGTCGGTGCGCACATCAAGGTTATCGGGTGTTAAATTTAACACATTTTGATAAGCCTTGACAGCTTGATCAGCGATCTGGCTCCGAAGTAAAGTCTGCGCCTCATCGGTCATCTCCCTATAGAACAGATCACCAGCCATTTTCCAATCCTCTACAAGATCTGTCTCTTCGGCAATCTGCAGTTGAAGATCTGCAGCGAGATCAGTCCGGTTACCCTCAGCGAGGATGTATACCTTTTCTCTCTTTAATAACTGCGTAAAGTCACTAGTATCTCGTTCAATGGCATCATCTATCTCTTGAATACGGTCGGCAAGATCTCCAGATAGAGGAACTTGAGACGGAACCGTAGTTGACGGTGGAGTTAAGGAAGTCTCTGGGGAAGAGACATGTTTACTCACTGTGGTAATCATAAAGAGAGAGGTTACCAACAGTGCCCCAAGTCCAACAATAAATAAAATTTGCTGACGTATGCCCGACTCAATCGTTACAAATCCGTTTAGGGAATTTCACCTACTATACCTCATAGATGTCGTCAGAGACATGGTATGTAGTTATTTGCCCACAAAATGCAAGATCAAAATAGATGGCAGGCGGGCATCCACAGCATTCTGGTAACTAGGTTCCACCTGCGATCTATAATCTCAAAAGACTACTGGAATCCGTCAAGTATGGATCAAATTAGCTAGGCGTACTTTCCTTGACGCGATCCTTAAATTCCTTGGCAGCTTTGAAGGAAGGCACACGACGCGCAGCGACTTGGATGGGAGCGCCAGTGGCAGGGTTACGCGCAGTGCGAGCAGGTCTAAGGTTTGCTTTGAACGAGCCAAAGCCGCGAATCTCAACACTGTCTCCCTGTGTCAATGCCTCCAAAACTGTTTCGCAGAATCCATCAAGAACCACTTGAGATTCTTTTTTGGTCAATCCAGTTTTGCGAGCAAGTGAATCAATAAGTTTAGCTTTTGTCATTAGAAATAAGATTGTTTAATTAGATGAAAAGAATGTACAAATCAGTCGTACAATAACTAATATAAAAGTAATTTACGAAATAATTGTTATTCAGAGTATCTGAAGCAGTTAATTATCGTAACTTATAACAATTTTCTTTAATTATGTTCACAGATCTAATCCTTTTATTGATATGAACTCTTGGCAAGAATTGCATTTTGAGGCGCAGGGTACTGGAATTTCTATACCTTTGAGTGAACAAATCAATCTTCTTGGTGGCTTACTCGGCCGCGTGATTCAATCGCAGGCTAGCGCAGAAATGCTTGCTTTAGTTGAAGAATTACGCCAATTGACAAAACAGGCTATTAAAGAACATGACCCTGAGGTCAGAGCGAGTGTTGTTGAGCGCATTCAGGGACTTCGTCTCACTGAAATAGAATGGCTCCTCCGCGCCTACACAACCTTTTTTTATCTCGTGAACCAGAGTGAACAACAGGAAATCATTCGAATCAATCGAGAGCGAGCGAGCCTGCTTCCCGAAGTTGATCGGGTTGAATCCATTGACGAAGCCGTTGGAATTCTACGGCGCGCAGGATACGAATTGAACGCTGTACTGGATATCGTATCTCGTTTAGATATCCAACCAACGATCACAGCGCATCCGACAGAAGCCCGTCGGCGAACCATTTTATATAAGCAACAACACTTGGCATCACTGATTGATCAACTGCGCAATAATAAACCAACCCCGCAAGAACGCAATGAACTTCTTCATCAGTTGCAAAATCATGTCGGATTATTAGTTGCCTCTGATAAAGTGCGTGCCAGCAAACCGACCGTGATTGATGAGGTTGAAAATGGTCTGCATTACCTGCGTAATGCGATCTGGGAAACCGTTCCTCGCATTCATAGAGATGTTGCAAATGCAATTGAACGTCATTATGGAGTTAGAACTGATGTGCCAGTCTTCCTAAAATTTCGTTCTTGGATTGGCGGGGATCGCGATGGAAATCCTAATGTGACTGCCGAAGTCACCATGAAGACATTTTCGATGCATCGCAGAACCGCTCTTGCCCGTTACTTAGAAGACCTTCGCCTTTTGCGCCGTGATCTCAGTATCTCTGAGTTATTAATTGAAATTCCAGAGGTTCTTTATGAGTCTATCCGATCTGATGAAGCATCTTTAAGCCTGACGGCTCATGATGCTAGGCAATTTGTCCAAGAACCTTTTCGTCGAAAAATCACCTATATGATGCAACGTATTGAGTTGGCGCGTGATGGGGATTATGAGGTGTACGATTCTGAGAGTTTCGTTGCGGATCTAAAAGTTCTAGCATCAGCCCTAGAAGAGATTGGGTATGGAAATCTTACTTCTCATGGTCGCTTGGGAAATCTGATTTTGCAGGCGGAGGCATTTGGGTTTCATATGGTTGCACTTGATGTCCGGCAGCATAGTCGGCATCATGGCAATGCGGTCAGTGAATTATTCCATGCTTCTGGCGTGTGTGATAACTACTTAGCTATGGAAGAAAGTGAAAAGCGGAAGCTGTTACTCAGGGAGTTGAACAATCCACGCCCTCTGCTCCCCCATGGAGCTGAGTTATCCGAAGGTGTTAAAGAAGTGTTGAGCGCTTTTGCGGCCATCAAAGAGATCATTGATCGCTCGCCAAGCGCATTTGGAAGCTATATTATTAGTATGACCCATGCTGTGAGCCATGTCTTGGAGGTATTATTATTATCAAAAGAGACAGGACTCTGGAAGATTGAACACGGAAACGTATCCTCTCCCATTGATGTAGTTCCTCTGTTTGAGACCATTGAGGACTTAGATCTTGCGGATGATTTACTGACAGGAATGTTTGAAGATCCTGCCTATAAAATGCATCTTCAGCATCGCAATAACATGCAGGAAATTATGCTTGGATACTCAGACAGTAATAAGGATGGTGGCTACTGGATGGCCAACTGGGCCCTTCACAAAGCAAAAGCACGGATTGGTAATATTTGTAAGGACGCTGGGATTGATCTTCGACTTTTTCATGGCCGTGGTGGGACGGTTGGCCGTGGAGGTGGTCGTGCAGGGCAGGCGATCATTGCAATGCCTCGCGTGATCCATAATGGGCGGATTCGATTTACCGAGCAAGGAGAGGTGATTTCATTTAGATATGCACTCCCTGCCATCGCTCACCGGCATTTAGAGCAGATTGTACGAGCCATGATGATTGCTCCGCTTCGTGTTGCAGATGAGAAAGAAGACGCTGTGATCATGGAGCAGATTGCAGATGTGTCTATGAAGGCCTATCGTTCGTTGATTCATCATCCAGATTTTTGGTCATGGTATGCCTCGTCTACTCCGATTGAGCAAATCAGCCGTTTGCCCATCGCTTCCCGTCCTGTGTCACGCGGATCATTGCATCAGGTAGACTTTGAAGGGTTGCGTGCAATCCCTTGGGTTTTCGCATGGACTCAGACACGGTATATTATTCCTGGATGGTACGGTGCAGGTAGAGGATTTGATGAGGTCTTGAAAAATCATGTCTCAGATTTGCAGCGTATGTACAGAGAGTGGCCTTTCTTTCAGGCCGTTCTCAACAGTGCTCAGCGCGAGATGGCTAGAACGAGGCTTGACATTGCATCAGAGTATCTATCTCTGGCTTCTGACCCCGTAACGGCAAAGCGAATCCATCAGCAAATTTTAGAGGATTTTGAAAAGGCCGAAGCGGCGATCATTGAAATCACTGGCGAAGACAGTCTCTACGGACATGTTCCTGTTTTCCAAAAGTCAGTACAACTAAGGAACCCTTACTCTGATGTTCTGAACCTCCTTCAGGTTGAATTAATTCGACGTAGCCGTAATGACTCTGAGCGTGATAAAGAGCGCTTATCTCATGCCTTACTGTTGAGTGTCAATGGTATTGCTGCAGCAATGCAAAGCACTGGATAGCGACGACGTTGGCAAGAAGAACTATTTTACGGTAATTCTTTCATTAATTTGAGGCACTCACTCCTGTTCGTTGGGTTTGGTGGACTTACCTCTGTGAACACTTGGTTCAGCACACCATTGTTTACGCAGGGTGGCTAGGTTGTTAAGGCAATGATCTGGTAGCCCTATCAGGTTCACCAGAACTGCTTTATCCAGCGCAATGCGTACCTCGTCTTGATAGGCTTGGTTTGCGGGTAGAAATTGTTGGCCCCGAAAATCGCTGAACATTTTTTCGCAGAGGTCAAGTTGCTCATTGCTCAAACTTTGTGTATTGACCGTTAGTAGGCGAGGTAAGAGCGTAATCGTTAGGATAGACCGTCCCATCTGTTGGCGAGTTCCAGTCCACCAAGAAGAAATTAATCCGAGTGTCGTGTTGGCCCACAGTACAATCGGAATTTCCCATTCGTTTCGGGTCATAAAATTCGGCCATGCTGGCCCACCTAAAGAGATTTCTTCTGTCATACATGCCGCCAAAGGCTGAGAATTGATCTGAAAACCAAGGCTAAAATGTAAGCGAGATGCCCCCTGGCGCCATATCTTAACAGCTTCTTTTTGAAGCCCAGATATAGGAATTCCCTGCCGATCTGGGGTAACGATCAACCGCTGCTCTCTTTTTGAATGATGCCCCCACAGGATTGGGTATTCGGGAATCTTTGATGTAGGTTCAAGATCAAATGGTCCGCGTGGAGAGCCGTCAATGTTCAGTCCATTGATATCTCGATGTAAGAAGCCTCTACGACCAAGCACTCCAAGTTCACAGATGGGTATTGAAACAGGAGAGTCCATTTGAGGCAACATCAGATATCCTTCAGCAAGTGAGCGCATTAGTATCAGCAACGATGACTCTTTAACTGCGAAGCCTGCCCAATCTTTAGTTTGAAAGAAGTTTCCTAAGGGTTGAGTTTTGGTTAACAATATGTTTCCTGCATCTAGCTTCTGATCTTGTCAATGCCGCTCAATGATCAGAGCTGTGACTGCTGCTTCAAGTTGAGTTCGGGGTCTAGGGACACATTGTCTACAAAAATATCATTCAGATGACCATGTGTTTTTTTCTTCCGAGTCGCCACGATGAGTAACTCAGCCATGCCAGTATCAGCGGAGAATGCGCGCTCAGTTTCCCCATAGGCTGCAATTCCTACAACGAGGATCTCGTCATAATGTTTTGCAGTAAATTGCGGGCATTCTCCCATGATTTTCCTTGCATGAACGTTGCGGGCAGTATCAAAACCAATACGCCCCCAGGTCGAGGTTTCATATGGGCTAAATCAATGAAATTTGACGCAAGCCCAGCATTTCCATGCCCTGCGGGATCTGTTAAGTTTTTCCTAATATCTTTGAGACGGGTTGCCATTTTCTTCTGTTCATCTTCCTTGGTGTTGAACCCAGCCAACGAAGGAATTGGAACAGCGGTAGCCTCATGATTGGTTGGGCGCGTAAATGGAGGATTCATGATCACGACATCCATAGATCCGTGTGGAACTTCTACAATGGCACCTTCATTGTCGTCTGCCATAATTCCTTTATCGGTCAGAGCTTTGCGCCCGGATCCAAAGACAGATCGAGTTTCATCCTTTTGCATCAGAACAAGCGATCCTATTGATCTGCCATTTTCTCCATAAGGCATATTAATAATTCGCGTGTATCCATAGGCTTGGTCGGGATGCATCCCAGAAAGTGTAAAGCGGTAAGATGCACGGCAGATGGCATGATATCTGCACCCGTCAATACCGATTCCATCATCTTTGCATGAAGCAATCCATCATTCCCACCCGTTCTCCGATATCGAGACGCTAATGCATGATAGGTTGCACCTAATAGAGCGCCGGTCCCACAGGCGAGATCTGCAATCTTGATTTTTGTAATTTTTTCAGCATCAATCCAATCAATATTCAGACCTGAGATGGCTAACTCGGTCAGCAGCATTGCCGAAGCGGGTAAAGTATAAAATGGTCCAAAAATTTTCGATCAGTAATGAGCTGCTGAAACACACGCCCAGAGAATCTTGGATATCCGCGGCTCCAAAGCGTTCCAACTCTGCTGCAATCAAGTCCAAGATATTGATGACTTGCTGTGCGTCTTTTTCGGGTAGATTTTATAAATATCTCAGGCTAACTGGAAAATCGGCCAATAATTAATGTCTAGAATGGTCTGCCAGCATTGAAGTAATTTTTGCTTGATGACCCTTCCAAAGTCGGACTTGCACTGCTCAATTGATTTGATTTGGGGATAAATCCTGACCAGGCGCATATGAAAGATTACCGCATTAACAAGGATAGCCATGGCCATTCTATTGGTTTGCTCTCCCACCTATTGATGGAGTTCTTCTGCGAGTTCGCCAGGAATAAACTTCGGTCCATGAACATGTAGATAGCCTGCGGCTTGGCTGACACCCAGTTCAAGGGTTTGAACTCCTTTTGCGACCCGACGCTCGGACAGGGCGACTGTCTCTATACAGTTTGCCAGATCGTCTAATCCACCTTTGGCCCACCCATTTTCTGGCCAACGATCAATGTATTCATGGAATTCATCCTTACCTTCATATGTGAAAACAGCGTATCTATACGAAAATCCCATATGACATGATCCATTGGATTGGATAATTTGAGGCAGGTTCCTTGCAGTGTGAGCGCGGAGATAAATGAAGGGGTATGCATCAAATCTGGATAATTTTTTGGCCTGTATTTTGATGTAGTCATGGTTATCGTCAGGTCCATAAATTTTTTTGCTAAAAAAGGCATAAGGATTTGTTTAATTCTAAGATAATCACTAAATTTGTAGTATCATGATCAACGCAGATAGCACGCCTGTTTTTGACGAGTCATTGCGGCTCATTTTGGTCGCTGTTCTAGGGGAGGAGAATGCTCGGCGCGTGCTGGAACTAGTGTATGAATTAGGGGAAGGGGGTAAGGAGTTGGTGATGCTAGTGATAGAGGAGCTGGTTAACGCAAAGGAAGAGATCATGGATGCCCAAGAGAAGATTGACTATCTTCTACGCAGATTGTATGGGCAGAATCGGGAGCGGTTTACAGATCCAGATCAAATGGAGCTCTTTGGCGATCAGCCTCCAGTGGTAGAAGAGTTTTAGGAAGACGAGGAGGAAGAGGAAACGAAGTCACGAAAGAAGCCAAGAAGTCTTCGTTCAGGTCGTAACAGAGGTCTACCGACAGTGGTCATTGAGATCAATCCTGAGGGTGATTTATCTGATCTCCAGAAGATTGGATTTGAAGTTCATCGGGTGTTCCATTACCAACCTGCGCGTATTGTAGTCTACGAATTTGTGCGTAATAAGTATGTAGATCCAACCAATAAAGAGGCAGGGGTATTGATGGGTGAGTTACCCGATAATGTGAAAGGCAAGCGCACCGCCACGGTGGAGACCTTATCGCAAGTAGTGATCAATAAATATGTGGATCATCTTCCAGTGGATCGGACGCGGAAGCAGTTTTCAAGATTAGGGGCGGATATAGCCACCTCCACACTCAACGATTTTTGTGCACATGTGGCCAACGATCTGAAGCCGCTGTACGATCTTCATCTGCAAGAAGTGCTTAATAGCGGATACATTCAGGCGGATGAGACGCGAATTCCAGTGCGGGATTCGGTCAAAAGTAAAGCATCGGGCAAGAATCATCTTGGCTATTTCTGGCTGTACTCTGCGCCAACGCCCAAGTTGGTGTTTGTGGATTATCAGCCGGGGCGATCCAGAGACGGTCCGCTCAAGATTTTGGATGGATTTCAGGGGAATTTGCAGACGGATGCTTATAGTGTGTATGACGTATTTGACACCTTGGATGGAATTGAGCACTTCAATTGTGTGACCCATTGTCGGCGCAAGTTTGAGAATGTAAAGGCCTCGCAGTACGAGTTTGTTCAAACGAACGTCAAGCGTGTTCTCACGCTGTTCAGGAAGATCTATGCGATTGAGCAAAAGTTACGCGAGCGTGGGGCTTCGTTTGAGGAGCGTCGGATTGAGCGTCAGAGTCAATCTGCCCCCCTGTTTGATAAGCTCAAGGAGATTCTGGAGTCAACGGCAACGATCGGCCCTGAGTCATGGAAGAAGGCCGTGTACTATGCACTGGTTCGTTGGGAGAAGCTCACGCGCTTTTTGGATCACGGAGAGGTGGAGATTGATACCAATCTTGTAGAAAACCGCGTGCGACCCATTGCCATAGGACGCAAAAACTACTTGTTTGCTGGCTCCCATGAGGCAGCGCAGCGGGCTGCGATTCTCTATTCACTGCTCAATACCTGCACCTTGCATGGGGTGAATCCACAGGAGTGGTTAGTGGATGTACTAAAGCGCATTGACACGATGGCCGAAGAAGAGATGTACACACTACTACCTCAACACTGGAAAGCAGCACAGGATGCAGCGCTTCCCCAAGCTGCATAGATCTCACGGCAGAGATACATTCACCGTCCATCCTACTGCACCAGACAATGAGCTGGGCTATGGTTTAGGCGCTGAGGATATGGGATTTTCGTATGGATACAAAACAGCAAAGTCATATTCTGAAGATTGAATGGCTAAGTCAAGAGTCTCTTGGGCTGCTTTTTTTAGAGAGATAGGCAATTTGACTGCAACAAATTGCTCTATCTCTTCACCAGTAAGACTGATCTTTTGCCTTACGCAAGTTTGCAAATTGTAGTGGACTTTTTCCGCAGTTTTGCTGTTTCCTGATGTCAGGAATTTTGAACGAAGGCGCTATTTTATATGACTTTTTACTCCATTTCTGACGCTTCTTTTTGCGGGCGTAGTGCTTTCACTTTTTTTGCATTTTTGCCCATTGCTTTGAACACTTTTCGCTGGAATGGTTTTAGATTTACATCTTGAAGAATGCAGTGGGTCTTGTTTTGTGGGAGCACGGTTGTAATCCGTGTCTGATGATTGAGACTGACTTTGAGCGTTCCCCAGCTACTATGCATTCCATGAATGCGCAGTTTACTACGAATCAGATGCGCCATATGAAATGCAAGAATTGACAAAAACAGATGCGCCTCAACCCGTGATAGATGGGACGTAACCCTAGCTCCGATTTCATTGAGCGAAAGGTCTGTTCAATCTCTGATAACCGCCAATAAGTGCGCGCAATGGTTTCACAATCCCAGCCGGTGTGGCTCGTACGTAACACATAGCCCCCCGATGCGTCTGTGCATTCATCGTAGGCCGACAGCTTACGCATCTGGATCCGTCGGATTCTCTTGTTTCTCAATCACCTTGACCTCATACTGGTAGGCAACCTTTTTGTATTTCTCGGTCAGGCGTCCCACTTTTTTTCTATGACCTGAAGCTTCTTCGGCCGACCTTTCACAGAAAGCCCCTCATTGAGATGCGCAATCGCTTTCTCAAATTCCGTGCGCTTTTTATCTAGGATCTTGTACTGTTTCGTTTCACTATGCAAATATACACGCTGCTCTTGATCTGTCACCCCAAATGACCAGGCGCGTACCCCTGTGTTTGTCGTCGTTTGAAACGTTTTGTGAGGCTTTTTCTTTGGCACTGTCGGCGTTTTACTCCGCACAGCCAGTCAAACCCCTTATTTCTTAGGTACGTCAGGTTTTCCTCTGTCGCGATCCCCGCATCCATAATGACCGTTAGATTCGTTTGATCAATCGCTTGTTTGAGTGTGTGAGGCTCACGGGCATTGCCAGGATAAATCTTCGCCTTGCGAGGAAACCCAGACCCATCTAAAACCAGTGCCAGCGTCACAAATAGGCAATCATTTCTCTTTTTGCGTCCATGTTTGAGCAGTGGCCCGTGCTCACTTCCCATGTAATAGGTATTGGTCAAATCATAAAAAATCACGGTATCTCCAAAGCCCAACAACTCTTTGGTCAAAGTTCATTCATAATGGTCTCATGATGATCAAAGAGACGGTCTCCAACATTATAAAGTGATCGCAGACTCGGGTCTGTGGCATTGAGTAAGTCTAAAATACTTGAGCGTTCCATCATCGGGTTTGCAATTCACTGCCAGGACTGAGCATGCGCCTAAACCCATCGCCCAGTGAATCTGATCTTGGCTAAACTCCAGGGTGTTGAGGATCTTTTCAAACCCCAGTAAGCTTTCAATGCTACACGTTCACCTCCGACAGTTCGCGAGTCAATGTGCTCAATTTCATGGGTAATAATTGTGTCTCGATCATCTCGCGGATCATGAATATCAAACCCCTGTGCCTTGAGTTTTTCAACCAGGTCCTTCCCTGTACGCTCTATCACTTGATCCTCCATTGGAAGCCGTGGAACTCCCCGTAGGTCATCTTCAATCATATGCATGAGCCGTCTCCATTGATCTTGGGGAATACTGAAATGCTTCCCCAGATTTAAGAGCGTTCGTTGCTTTGTAAGACCGTTAACACGGTAGGTAATCGCTAAAGAGAAACAGGTGGCTTTTTTGCCTGATTTAAGGGTTCGAGATTTGGCGCGAATAAACATGATAAATGGGGTCAATTAAAAGGAGTTATACGCGTGAGTCCAAAAAAGTTGAAAAAAAGTCCACTACATTAGGGTTTTTTGAAAAAATAAATTTTAAACCCCCAAAAAAAGCCCGAAATCTGGTGATTTTGGGCTAAAAACACTGATTTTTAGGAAAAAATCAGTAAATTATTTTGAAAATTGTCTCAAAAATCTGATGCCTTTGCAAACTTGCGCTTAGACGCTTCTGCGCATCCGATTCAACGGTGTTAGAGGAAAAGAACTCTGTTTCCAAGATAACGGTTAATCCACCAACATGAGAGATAACAATGTCTGGTTGTTCATCTTCTCCACAAAGACGTTTGTCTGCGCTGCCTGTACACTCCAATTGGGGAGTTTACCTCTGAGGCAATCGGCGAGTTTGACATTCACGGTCCTTTCTGAATTTGTAGGCATTGTTATAGAGAACATATAGCAAGCATTTTAGGCAAAGTCAGCCTATCTCATAGATAATGTGCTGCAAAATATAGTTGCTAAGTGGATTTACATCATTGACACACAGATTGCCAATGGTTGTGGGCGGTAAGAGATGATGAATATTGTTGCTTTTTAGTTTTCTTTGATTTAGAGCCTTGGAATACTGATGTATATTTTAGTTGGTTAACAGCACCTCAACTTTAACTGGTAGGTGATCTGAAACATATCGGCCATTCTTTTCAGAGACTACCGCTTCATAAGTCCTGACTTTGAAATGATCAGACGCAAAAATATAATCAATGCGGGGCGCTTCATCAAGGTTACCCTGCTTTGTAAATCCACTGAATGTTCCTTCGGGCCCTAATGGTGATGTGACAGCTGTAATACGTGAATCACGTAAAATCTCACTTTCAACCAGCGTGTGATAGGCCTCTGAATCTGGGGTAACATTCAAATCTCCAAGAAGTAGCACTGGAATTTCAAGCTCTTTGACCGATTCAGAGAGAAGCTCGGCGCTGTGTAATCGTGCATGTTGACCACGGTGATCAAAATGAGTATTGATGATCAAAATTCCATCTCCGTTCGTTTATCTATGAGATGTGCTGTCGTAGCAATCCGTGGCAGAGCAGCATCCCAACCTTTACTGCCGGGTTGATCTGAATCTTCTGAAAGCCAAAACGTGCTAGTCTCCAACAGTTCAAACATAGATGTCTTGAAGAAAATCGGTGTAAATTCGCCTGCGCGTTTTCCATCATCTCTGCCAACTCCGACCCACTCGTACTCTGAGAGCTCTGATGCCAGCTGTTCCACTTGATGGCTTAGTCCTTCCTGAACACCAATAATGTCACCTTTTGCCATTTCCTGTGCAACCCATGTCACTCGATGCGGCCATGCATTTTCACCATCACTGGGATTATCATAGCGGATATTAAAGGACATCACAGCGAGTTCTACTGGCTGCGCTTGAGTCATCAATAATGCGCATATGAAGAAACCCATTTGGTTATCCACCAATGGCAATCATGGGTCGATTTTTAGAACCTGCTATCAAATGCATTCCCGCATGTTTTGCATGTTTTGACTTAACCGCATCACTGATTAATAACAGAAGATCTTCGTCTTCGGCACCATCTCGAAGTGCTTGGCGAAGGTTGACTTCTGCGCGACCAAATAGACATACTTTTAGATGTCCATCCGCGGTAATGCGAAGACGATTGCAGGCCGAACAGAAGTGATCTGTCATGGATGTGATCAACCCAATTTGACCAGATGCACCATAAACTTGATATAATTTTGCTGTTTCATTAACTCGGTGTGATAATTTCTCAACCGTGAAAGTTTTTTGAATCTGCTTAAGAATTTCATGATAAGAAACAAGTTGATCTACATTCCATTGATTACCATCAAACGGCATAAACTCTATAAATCGCACTTCTATTGGATGATCAATGGTTAACTTTACAAAGTCTATGATCTCATCGTCATTGACCCCGCGCATCACAACGCAGTTGATTTTCAGGGCGTGATATCCAGATTTCAATACAAAATCTATGGCTCCAAGGACGCAGTCCAGTGCATCGCGCTTGGTAATATCTAAAAACCGTTTTCTTTGGAGGGAGTCAAGACTTATATTGATTGAATTCAATCCAGCGGACTGCAACTTGTGAAGATTGCGTTTTAAGAGTAGCGCGTTCGTTGTGACCGCCAGTGTCTCAATTTTTGGCATTGCTCCAAGTTCTTCAACGATCTGTACAATCCCTGATCTAAGAAGCGGTTCACCGCCCGTCAATCGAATTTTTGTGACTCCATGATTAACAAACAGGCGGGCAAGACGAATCACCTCTTGATCGGTTAACAGGTTTTCAGGAGATGTCCAATGAATTCCTTCCTCTGGCATGCAGTATGTGCAGCTCAAATTACATTGCTCAATTAGCGAAATCCTTAAGTATGTGTGATTTCTACCAAATTGATCAGTCAGGATATTCCCCTTGTGACCAGATTCACGCAGACGAAAATCTTCTAAAACCTGTTTTGAAGATCTAGTTTTCAGATCGGTTAGTACCTTTAGTTCAATCATTTATTTTGATGGGCGAGCACATCATATTGGATTGTATTTATTAGTCCGAAAAAGGAATATCCTGCATCTGTTGGCTCAGTTAAATTTCTTAATTTTTATGAATTTTCCGAGTATTCGTTCTAATTGGTATGCGTCGTTTTGGACGATCATTAGATGAAGACCGCGGATCAAGGTCTCATATATGCTACTAAATCAGGTGCAACCAGCATCATAAAAGATGCACCAATGTGAGCTTGTTCCACTCTTTCGTGTTGCTCGGCTTGAATGGGGCATCAGCCTAATCTACTGCAATTTGGAAACTTTCTGTATACTCATCATGAGTGTGTTCCGTTTCATGGACAATAGACAGAATGATTCAAACCTAATTTTGAGGGAGAAATCTAATGGGCATAAATCCAATCCTGTCGAGGTCAAAGAGAATGGCCTTATGAATTTTCAAACATTCGGTTTCTTGCCACAGTGGTTTTGACGTATTTTATTTATGCGTTTATTTTAGGATTGTCCATGGCAACAGGTTTGAACCCAATCATTGGTAACTTCAGATCAACTGATCATCGTGCCACCTTTGTTGACTTTTGGAACAAAAGAAGTTTTTAGATGGTATATTTGATCATAATAAATTTTCTTAACTTAACCCATGTTCATCATCGTTCTATCTTTCTTCTTTGGTTTAATCGCCGCGGATGCTGGGGGTCATGCATGGCTTTGGGACCATCAATCCCTCAGTCCTACAGAATCTGGCATGTCTGGTTGGCAGCTTGTTGAGCCATCTTTCCTTGTAGATGGTTCAAGTGATGATCGCCATGAAAGCGCTTCATTGATATCTTTGGTGAGCCCACAAAATTCCCCCCCCCCCCCAATTTTTTAGGAGATTTTTCTGTTAGTCCATCAGAGTTACCACGTCAGGATGAGCAAGAAATCCCTTTCCGTGGCGAGTCTACTTCTTTGAACATCCATCCGGCGCACTCCAATGAAATGGCATCGCCAGATCAACGACGCCCTGGTAAACCGACCAACGTGAGAGTCGTGCCCGGTGGAACCACGTCAGCGGATAGACGATCAAGTCTGACTATTTCTTGGAGACCCCAACCCCGTGGGGGTAAAGCCATCACTGGGGTTGAATTGCAAGTCTATCTTAACGCACCACAAAATTATTATATTGATGAATACAAAGCAGAAAATATCCCTACCATTCCAACCACTTTTACAACTAAACTCCTTCGACCGAACACCACGCGCCGTTACCGGGTTCGTAATAGGGATTCGGACGGTTGGGGGCCATGGTCGGATGCCAAGGAAGGCACTACCGACAAAGCCTGGGCAGGGGCGCCCACGATTGGTAGCATTTCGGCGCCCAGCCCGTCAATGGTCTCGGTTTCATGGTCGGCCCCGGCAGATAATGGGGGCTCGCCGATCACGGGGTATTTGGTACGAGTTTGGGAGCTAAACCCTGTCAAATACGTCTTTGAGACAGATGTGGCTGCCTCCACTAGGGTTTTCACCATCACTGGACTTAAGGCCGCCAAGGAGCACCAAGTGAATATATCTGCCGCAAATAAAATTGAGCGAATTAGTGTTTATGCTGGGGTTGAGAAGATCACCACGAAGGCGGCCACTCCCCCTGATGCTCCGACGAATTTGACGGCAACTGCGGATGGGCGCACCACCATCAATATTTCCTGGACGGCCCCTGTGGAGACCGGCGGCGCACCGGTTGACTATAATGTATTTTACTCCACCTCTGGCCGTCAACCGTGGAATGCCGTGGTGAATCGAACGACTAAAACCAGCGTCTCAGATACAGGGCTTGATCCAGGAACCACGAGATATTATCGAGTCACTGCGCGCAATAAGGAAGGCTTCAGCGATGGGATAGACACCCCCAGTGGCACCACCACCGATGAGGCCACAGCGCCAGGTAGACCTACATCACTTTCAGCGACGGTTACAGGGCCGACCACGATCAGTCTCTCATGGGGACCCCCAACCGATGATGGGGGCTCGCCGATCACGCTATACGAGATTGTTATTGCTAGAAATGATAATGCTGAAGTTGCTGTTAGAACGACGGTTGAACCTACGGTCACAAGTTACATGGCCACTGGACTAACGCCATCCACCCAATACGCCATTGGTGTAGCTGCCCGGAATTCAATAGGATTTAGTACATCGTCTACCCTTAAGACCACCGATGCCGCCACCGCCCCGGCAGCGCCGACTGGATTGACGGCCACGGCATCGGGGCAGACCACCATTAATCTATCGTGGACCGCTCCGACCAATACCGGCGGCGCATCCATTACAGGGTATCGCATTGAAGTGTCGCCCAACGGGACTTCAAACTGGACCGAACGGCAGGCTAATACTGGATCCACGGCAACCACCTATGCTCACACGGGACTCTCGGCAGGTACCACGCGGCATTACAGGGTCAGTGCCATTAACTCAGCAGGCACAGGTGCAGCGTCTAGTGTGGCCAGTGCAACCACGAACTCAGCCCCTGGTGCTCCCACTGGACTTAGGGCTACGGCATTGGACCAAAATAGGATCAGGCTTTCTTGGACCGCCCCGACCCGTACTGGCGGTGCCGCGATTACGGGGTACAAAATCGAGTACTCCGAAAATAACTCAGAGTGGTTAATCTGGTTAGCGAATACAAATTCGACAACCACGACCTACACGGTAGGTGGCATGCGTGCTGGGCAGACCAGACATTTCCGGGTCAGTGCCGTCAACTCTGTTGGCCCAGGGCCTGTTTCCAATGTTGCAACGGGCACGACGAATGCTTCTGTGTCAAGTGCACCCCGCAGTTTAACCGCCGTGGCCGATGGACCGACGGCCATTGACCTCTCGTGGACGGCTCCCGCCAGCACCGGCGGGTCAGCGATTATAGGCTATCGGATTGAAGTGTCGCCAACGGGTACAGGAGATACATGGAATGATGTGGAAGATGACACCGAATCAACGGGGACCACCTATGAGCACACAGGACTTTCGGCAGGCACCACACGTCATTACCGCGTGTATGCCATCAATTCGGTTGGTGAAAGTGCTGCATCCAACAAAGCCAATGCCACCACCGTCACGCGTCCGGGGGCGCCCCGAAACCTCACCGCCACGGCCAGTGGGCAGACCATCATTAATCTGGCCTGGGAGGTGCCGAGCAGTGACGGGGGCGCGGCCATCAGCGGCTATCGCGTACAGTGGTCGGCCAACGGGACTTCAAACTGGCAAAACGTTTCTCCTGGACACACGGGGACCGGTCGCACCTACCGCGATTCGGGACTTAGTGCAGGGACGACGCGGCATTACAGGGTCTATGCCCGCAACTCGGTGGGTGACAGCAACAGTCCGTCAAATACCGATGATGCCACGACCGCCGCCGCGACGCGGCCAGGCGCCCCTAGAAACCTCACTGCCACGGCCAGTGGGCAGACCATCATCAATCTGGCCTGGGAGTCCCCGAGCAGTGACGGGGGTACGGCCATTAGCGGCTACCGCGTGCAGTGGTCGGCCAATGGAAATTCAGGCTGGACCAATGTTTCTCCTGCACACACGGGCACGGTTCGCACCTACAGCGATACGGGACTCAGTGCAGGTACGAGGCGCTATTATCGGGTCTATGCCCGCAATTCGGTGGGTGACAGCAACAATCCGTCAAATACCGCCGATGCCACCACCAGCACGCCAACGGCGACGCGGCCGGCAGCCCCGACCTCACTGACGGCCACGGCCGCTGGACAAACCACCATCAATCTGAGATGGACGGCCCCGACCAATACCGGCGGTGCAGATATTACTGGCTATCGCATTGAAGTGTCGCCCAATGGCACGTCAAACTGGACCAATCAGCAGGCCAATACGAGATCCACTGCGACCACCTATGCTCACACGGGACTCTCGGCAGGTACCACGCGGCATTATCGGGTCAGTGCCATTAACTCAGTAGGCACAGGTGCAGCGTCTAATGTGGACGATGCCACCACCGATGCCGCCACGCGGCCGGCGGCGCCGACTGGATTGACGGCCACGGCCGCTGGACAAACCACCATCACTCTGTCGTGGACCGCCCCGACCAATACCGGCGGTGCATCCATTACTGGCTATCGGATTGAAGTGTCGCCCAACGGCACAACTAACTGGACCAATCTGCAGGCCAATACCAGATTGACGACGACCAGATATTCGCACACAGGACTCTCGGCAGGTACGACGCGGCACTACCGGGTCAGTGCCATTAACTCAGTAGGCACAGGGGCAGCGTCAAATGTGGCCAGTGCAACGACCAGTACACCAACGGCCACACGGCCGGCGGCGCCGACTGGATTGACGGCCACGGCCGCTGGGCAGACCAACATCAATCTGAGATGGACGGCTCCAACCAATACCGGCGGTGCAGCGATTACCGGCTATCAGATTGAAGTCTCCCCCAACGGCACGTCAAACTGGACCAACCTGCAGGCCAATACTGGATCCCCTGCGACCAGCTATTCGCATACAGGACTTTCCGCTGGCACCACGCGGCATTATCGGGTCAGTGCCATTAACTCAGTAGGTACAGGGGCAGCGTCAAATGTGGACGATGCCACCACCGATGCCGCCACACGGCCAGCGGCGCCGACGGGATTGACGGCCACCGCCGATGGACAAACCACGATCAATCTATCGTGGACCGCTCCAACCACTACCGGCGGTGCAGCGATTACTGGCTATCGCATTGAAGTGTCGCCTAATGGCACATCAAACTGGACCAATCTGCAGGCCAATACTGGATTAACGACGACCAGCTATTCGCACACAGGGCTCTCGGCCGGCGATACGCGGCATTACCGGGTCAGTGCCATTAACTCAGCAGGCACAGGGGCAGCGTCAAATGTGGCCAGTGCAACGACCAGTACACCAACAATCACAGCGCCGGCGGCGCCGACGGGATTGACGGCCACCGCCGCTGGGCAAACCACCATTAATCTATCGTGGACGGCGCCGACCACTACCGGCGGTGCATCCATTACGGGCTATCAGATTGAAGTGTCGCCCAATGGCACGTCAAACTGGACCAATTTGCAGGCCAATACTGGATCCACGACGACCACCTATGCCCACACAGGGCTCTCGGCAGGCGAGACGCGGCATTACAGGGTCCGTGCCATTAACTCTGTAGGGACAGGTGCAGCGTCAAATGTGGACGTTGCTACCACAGATACACCAACGGCCACAGCGCCAGCGGCGCCGACTGGATTGACGGCCACGGCCGATGGACCAACGACCATCAGTCTATCGTGGACCGCTCCAACCAATACCGGCGGTGCATCCATTACTGGCTATCGCATTGAAGTGTCGCCCAATGGCACGTCAAACTGGACCAATTTGCAGGCCAATACTGGATCCCCTGCGACCAGCTATTCGCATACAGGACTTTCCGCTGGCACCACGCGGTATTACCAGATCAGTGCGATCAACTCAGCAGGCACAGGGGCAGCGTCAAATGTGGCCAGTGCAACCACCTCTTCTGCATCAACGATGCTGTCGTTTACCAGTACGGTCAAAGCACAGCGCTATCCAGTGGGCCTTGCGATCAGAGATCTGGCGCTTCCCTTCGCCATTGGGGGCATGAGACCCTATACCTATACGCTCTCCCCCGAAACACTCCCCGCGGGGCTGTCCTATGATAAAACTGCGCGCACCATTGGTGGCACCCCCACGAGCGTCACTCCCGCGCAGACCTTTGTCTGGACAGTGGTGGATGCAGCCGCCGCGGAGGTGACGGTTGAATTTAGTTTGGAGGTGTATCGGATGACATTTGTTGCACAGGTCAACCATCAATCCTATGTGCAGGGTGAATTGATTGACCCACTGGTGTTGCCTGCGGTGACCGGTGGAGAAGATCCGATTGCCTATACCATCCATCCTTTACCACTTCCTAATGGGCTTCAATATGAGGCGGGTTCACGCACCATCCGTGGCACGCCCACGCAGATCACACCTCCTCTTGAACTCACCTATACGGCGACCGATGCCAACCAAGCACAAGACAGCCTGAAATTTAACATAGAGGTGGTGTCGTCAGTCAATACACAGCAAGAGACCGAGCTTGCTAATCAGCTCATCGTACACGCCAATTATCCGAATCCGTTCACCCATTCCACACGTATCGTATTTGATCTGCCATGGCCCGCACAAGTGCAGGTTGACATCATGGATATGACGGGGCGGCGCGTCTATACAAAGCCGGCGAAGAATCTGTCATCGGGCAAGAAGCAGTCCGTTGAACTCCATGACTTGGCCCTGCCCGCTGGCGTTTATCTATATCGGATGGTGGCAACCTCTCTGGATAGCGGCACATCGACGGTGCATGTCGGGCAGTTGATGAGTCTGCGGTGATATCAGGATTTGTAACTGTTGGAAACATGATGAATAGGCGGGGCTTTTACGGCTAAAGCATCCGAGTTCTCACCACAGCCCTGCCGAGAATACGATTGATCATAAATCGATGAAATTTCTCATGGATCGCTCAATCTCTTAGTCGCAGATTTACCCAATAATGAACTGATATGCATGCCTCATAAAATGCATGACGACAATCTCTGATTTAAGCATCACAATAGAACCAAGAAAAATTTTATTGCACCAGTATTGGGTATAAGCCACGAATTGAATATATTGATAAGAATTACATATCTCACCTCACTTAATCAATTTATTCCAAGAAAACGTTCAAAATTGATGCTCTTCTCTGGTTCTACAGTGAATTGTTGAATTTCGGCTACCTCATAAAAGTGGTTAGAGAACTTTTTGTCTCTCCTTTAAATCCCATCCGATCCTAAATCATTGGAAAACGTTTAATGTTCCAATTCAAACACTGAGCATGGGAATTGTTTTAGCATTTAGTGGTGGCTTAGATACGTCGTTTTGCGTTCCGTACTTAAAGGAAAAGTATGACAAACCCGTCTTCACTGTCACCGTGGATACAGGTGCGCCTTTGGATGAAGCATCTCTAAGTTCACGTTCCTATCAGTTAGGGGCGCAGAAACACTTTCATATTAATGCCCGTGAGTCTTTATATCAACAGCACCTCCAATATCTGATCATGGGTAATGTGTTACGCGGAGGTGTTTACCCCCTTTGTGTTGGGGCCGAACGCGTCATTCAGGCGCAAGAGGTCATCAAAGTAGCTCAAAAAATTGGGGCGAGTGCAATTGCGCATGGTTCAACTGGAGCGGGTAACGATCAGGTTCGGTTTGACTCAGTCGTACAACTCATGGCTGATGATATGGAACTCATCACGCCTATTCGGGATGATGGATTGACGCGGCAGTACACAACACAATTTCTCTTAGATCGGGGGTTTGATATTCCGAAAAAAACTACGCGCTACTCTATCAATGAAGGCCTTTGGGGGACGACTATTGGCGGAGAGGAAACTCTCGGCACCATCATGCCTCTTCCAGAGGATGCTTACCCCAATACAGTGCCTCCCAGCAAATCCTCGGAAAAATTTACTGACCTAAGCATTCGGTTTCATCAAGGATTACCCGTAGCATTGAATAATCAGGCACTATCACCAGTGGAGCTGATCTGTGAGCTAGCTAACCTTGGTGGTAATCATGGCATTGGGCGAAATATTCATATTGGCGATACAATTTTAGGTCTCAAAGGGCGAATCGGATTTGAGGCCCCTGCCCCAATGATTCTTATTACGGCTCACAGAGAATTAGAAAAGATTATCCTCACAAAATGGCAACGCTACCAAAAAGACCAACTCAGTGATTTTTATGGTATGCTTCTTCATGAAGGACAATACTTTGATCCAGTCATGAGAGATATTGAATCCTTGATGATCTCTTCTCAACAGGTTGTTTCTGGATCGGTTGATCTCCGACTCTACAAGGGAAATATTCAGATTCAGGGCTGTGAGAGTCCCTATTCAATGTTTGATACAGGCGTTGCAACCTATGGAGAAGAAACTGCGCTTTGGGATGGGGCAGACGCGCGGAGTTTTTCCAAGCTAAGTGGACTGCAGGCCTATCTCGCGCACAAAGCCAGGGCTAAATCATGATTCGTGTAGCTGTATTGCATGGAAGTGGATATGTTGGGCGTGAATTAATTCGGTTGATACTTCAGCATCCACATGCTGTACTTTCTAGCGTTACAAGCCGTACCTATGCTGATCGTCCCTTGCATAGTGCTCATCCTGTTTTACGTGGGCACCAGGGCATTCAATTTACGGCCGTCTCAGAGTTTGATGCATCTGATGTGGATGTAATTTTTGTGGCAGCCGAACATGGAAAAAGTGCAGCCAGTATCAAAACGGTCATAGGCGCTGGATACTCAGGTGCAATGATTGATATGAGCGCTGATTTTCGATTCAAAGATGTTTCAACGTTTGAGTCACTCTTTCAAGTCAAGCACCCTGCTCCCGAACTGGTGAAAGATTTTTCCTATGGCCAACCTGAACTATTTGCACCATACTCAGGCAAATATATTGCCAATCCTGGTTGTTTCGCGACTGCTATGCTACTTGCAACTTGGCCCATTCACTTGAATTGTGATCAAGCATTGATCTCAATTACCGCGCTCACTGGGGCGTCCGGCTCAGGCATTCGCCCTAAGCCAAGCACCCACTACCCGGAACGAGATGGGAATGTACGTGCATATAAAGTACTGGAGCATCAGCATTTACCTGAAATCACTCAATTTATCCATGAGGAGATTACTCTCTGTATGGTACCTGTATCAGGCCCTTGGACTCGGGGAATATGGGGAACACTTCAACTCAACATTGCAGAGGATGCATCTACCATTGGACAGTGGTTCACCTCAGTTTACGGCCAACATCGTCTCATTCGACTATGGCAAGATACACTTCCCGAATTAAACTATGTCGTGGGAACCCCTTACTGTGATTTAGGATGGATTGTGCGCGATGGGTATCTTGTCATTGGTTTTTCAATTGATAATATGCTCAGAGGTGCAGCATCTCAGGCGATCCAGAACATGAACTTACTCTATGATCTACCCATAGAAACAGGGCTTCTGCCACAGACAAATTTATGAATACCCAGACAATCATTCAGGATGAGGATTTATTTCTGATTCCTACTTATAAAAAGTTGCCCATCGCGCTGGTGCGAGGCCAAGGGTGCTATGTGTGGGATGCTGATGGCAATCGCTACTTAGATTTTTACGGAGGCCACTGTGTAACAGCACTTGGTCACTGCCCTCCTCGCGTAGTTCAGGCCATTCAACAGCAGAGTGAGACGCTGCTTTTTTACTCTAATGTTGTCTACAGTGATATCAGGGCAAAGGCTGCAAGACAACTTTCAGAAATGGCTCCTCTCAATAAAATCTTCTTTTGCAATTCTGGTACAGAAGCCATTGAAACGGCACTTAAAATTGCACGAAGATTCACGGGCCAAAGTGGTATCATCTCAACGGTGGATGGATTCCATGGCCGAACGCTAGGAAGTCTCGCCGCGACATGGAATCCAGATTATAGGGACCCGTTTTATGAAGTATTACCTAAAGATCATCATTTTGTAAGGTATGGAGATTTAAATGCCATCAAGTCTATCATTCTCAATCAAGACGATATTGCAGCAGTGCTCATTGAACCGATCCAAAGTATTGGTGGAATTATTGGTGTCTCTGACGCTTATTACCAAGGCCTTCGCGAAATATGTAGTCTGTTCAATGTATTACTTATTTTTGATGAAATCCAAACTGGTATAGGCCGAACTGGCACCTTCAGCATCTCGGAGCAGATGGGATTTACACCTGATATCATTACCCTTGCCAAAAGCTTAGGATCTGGGTTACCCGTTGGTGCAGTATTGATCAATGATCGCCTCTCATCTGAAATAAATTATGGCGATCACGGTACTACTTTTGGAGGAGGAATGCTTGCCATGAGTGCCGTCAATGCCACACTGGAAGCCATCCAAGAAGAGCATCTTATGGAACGAGCTCCCATTATTTTTGATGAAATCAAATCTGTTGTTTCACCGCATGCTTTGGAGGTGCGAGGAAAAGGGTGCCTCATTGGAATCAAGACCGAGTATCCAGTCGGCAAAGCCCTCGCTTCACTTCGCTCAAATGGAATACTTGCTGGTGCAAGCGCCGATCCATATGTCATGCGTCTGATGCCTCCTCTCATCACCGAATCAAAGCAAATCACAGAATTTAGCGAAGCATTTGAAGTCGCAATTGAATTCGCTGGCACATCGTAATGGAATTAAATCATCTATTTGATTGGCATCTTGAAGATGATGCCACATGGGAAGAGCAACTTGATCGCACTCGTTATCATTACCTCAATCCATCCAGAACTTCTGGATCGTCAATCCAAAGAAATCTTGGCTTATTATTTTTTAATTCTTCGCTGCGAACGCGTACATCCATGGAGGTTGCCGCTTCACGACTCGGGGCGCAAACCTCAGTTATTATTCCTGGATCTGGCGTTTGGGGAATGGAATGGGAAGATGGTAAAAAGATGGATGGAGAATCTGTTGAGCATGTCCGCGAAGGTATTGGTGTCCTGTCTCGCTACTATGATGCACTCGGCGTGAGACTGTTCGCAACTGGAACTGACTATTTCCTTGATCAGAATGAAACGCGATTCAAGAAGATTCTTGATTCTGCAACCGTTCCAGTTATCAATTTAGAATCTGCTCTTTATCATCCCTGCCAAGCACTTGCTGATGCCGCAACAATTAGAGAGCAGTTTAACAGTGAAACTATAGGCAGGCGGTTTATACTGTCTTGGGCTTGGCACCCAAATGCGCTCGCCCATGCCGTTCCTAACTCTGCGCTACTGATGGCCGCAAGGTTAGGAATGCAAGTCACGATTGCTCGCCCTTCGGGGTTTGAACTTGATCCCGAAATTATGAAACTTGCCCAGTCTTACTCTTCAAACTACGGATATACAATCCATGAATCTGATCATCAAGGCGATGCATGCCAAAATGCAGATATCATTTATGCTAAAGCCTGGGGGAGCCAGTTACGATACAAGAATGCTGATGCAGAAAAGAGATTACGTGATCAGTATCAGAATTGGCAAATACAACGCCATCATTTAGGAAATGCCGCTTTTATGCATTGTCTTCCTGTTCGTAGAGGCGTGGTTGTAGAAGATGCTATTCTTGATGGCCCCCAATCTATTCATCTATTACAGGCAGAATTTAGGTTGTACTCACAGATATCTATCCTTGAACGGGCATGGTCCTTGATATGAGTGCACCCATTGTTCTAAAAATTGGCGGAACTGTGATCAATGATATGTCCAGCCTCTGGCACCAGATTCACTCCTTGAGATCGCCTACCGTCATCGTACACGGTGGAGGAAATCAGTCTACTCAACTCGCACACCAACTTGGACATTCACCTAGAATGATTGATGGTCGACGAGTGACCACGACATTGGACCTAAAAATCGCCGAGTGGGTGATGCGAGGTTCTGTCAATGTCGCACTAGTTACTGATGCGAATGTTCACGGGCTACATGCCGTTGGTCTAAGTGGTATAGATGGACGAATGATTGAAGTTCAGCGCAGGAAGCCTTGGGTCATTAATGGTGAAACTGTTGATTTTGGCTGGGTAGGCGAAATTGTTGACATCAATACGAGCGTGATTGATCAGCTTTTAGGTGCGGGATTTGTTTGTGTGATTGCACCTTTAGGTTTTGACCATACGGGGCAACGATTTAATATCAATGCGGACACGGTTGCTTGCTCTCTTGCTGAACATTTGAATGCTTCAGAATTGATTTTCGTTACGGATACCGGCGGGGTCATGAAAGATCTTTCGGATCCGTCTTCAAGGCTTATCTCTTGCTCTGCTGATGATGAAGTGAAGGGCATTGAAGAAGGTTGGATCAGTGGCGGCATGGCAGTAAAGTTACATACTGCGCGTGACGCGTTAAATCATGGGGTTTCAAAGGTGTGGATCACTGGAATTAAAGATGTGCTCTACAAGATCAATGCCACTGAAATTGTCAAAGCAGAGACATGAAGACTAAAACAGTCATTGACTTGTTGAATTCAATGATTGAATTCCCGTCATTGAGTGCAGAAGAAGATCAAATCTGCACTTTTATCGAGTCTTATGTAGATCATCTCGGAATTCAGAGTACTCGTATTGAAAACAGTCTATACTTCTGGATTGGGGCTGGACAAAACAAATTACTTTTGGCCTCTCATCTTGACGTGGTTCCTCCATCATCGGAGCATCCTTACCCGCCATTCAAGGCGACGCATGTGGATGGTCGCATTTATGGACGTGGATCCGTAGATGCAAAAGCTTCAGGTGCTGCAATGACCACTGCACTTCTTGAATTGGCATATGAGGGCTGGCAGCCGAAGGATGGTCAACTCATTGTTGCCTTGACCGAATGTGAGGAGACCGATTACGAGAATAATGGACTTCAAAAGTTATTAGAAGGCAGTCTGTCTCGCCCAGATGCGGCATTGATTGGCGAACCAACAAACCTCGCACCGATTGTTGCGCAAAAAGGATTATTGATTCTCCGACTAGAATCAAAGGGAAAGACCGCTCATGCAGCGCGTGATACTCTTGGTGAAAACGCGATCTTAGTGGCTGCTGATGATATTCAGCGCTTATCAAAATTCAAGTTTGACAGGATCCATCCAATCTTAGGCGAAGTGAGCATGAATGTCACGACGATTAGCGGAGGAACAGCGCGGAATGTTATCCCTGATTGTTGTACAATGTACTTAGATATACGGAGCACTCCCTCCTATACCCATTCTGAAATTGTTGCTACCATCCAAGAACTGGTCCAATCCGATGTTTCAATCCACAGTGACAGAGTCGTCCCCGTGTCCACTGAGGTGGGTGAAAAAATTGTGAAAGCTTGCCTCAGCGCCAGTTCTGAAACTGAACTCAACGGTTCTCCTACTGCTAGCGACTGGATTTACCTACAAGGTGTTCCTGCTGTAAAGATCGGGCCTGGTTCTAGTGAGTTATCTCATACTCCAAATGAGCACATTGCTATGTCAGAGGTCATTGAGGCCGTCAAACTGTATAAAGAGGTAGTGCGGGAGTATTTTGGGGAATGATTGTTGGTTTTTCTAAGTTTTTGAAGCGACTGGACGTACGATTGTATTTTTGACTTCTGTTACATTCTAACGCAGATGCAGTATTGGCAACATACGATAACAAAAAACATCTCAGTTTATTACGACTTGCGTCAACTGGTGGTGGCAAATGTGACGAAAGCCCTACGATGATAGAGTTTTGCCTTTTTAAAGTCCAGAATTGCGTTCTCAGCGTGCTGAATACGCTGTAATACAGGGGAGCGATAAAACGTCTCATCTGGATTATTTCGGTTCACATGCAAGAGACTAAATAGTTCACAAAATTTACGTATTTCTGGGGGTAAATCGGTCTGTATATCTTTTCTATTGCAGGCTACCAAAGCATTAGTATGAGCACAGAGCGGTAGGCTTGTAACCATGCAATATTATTCCGAGTCTTTGGGTATGTCCCGTTGAGCCATCAGCCAATGTTTTTGCTACACAATGAAACATAGCATACTAGGCTGTGCTAATCGCACGGTGCAGTTCAGCCTGACGAGGTTTCATACCCTCTCCCAGTGCAAGCCTAGTGGCAATGTCAATTAAATGCTGAGAATTCATTGTTACGGACATAGTAGTCCATAAAACCACAATTAAATTGATTAAAAATATGTCTCATTTAATGAACACGTGCTCGTTCACTCCCACCAACATTGACTATTCTAAATTCCACTAATAATCTAACTGATGAGACGTTTAAATAAACCAGAAAGATTAGGCCAGAAGCGCCTTTGGAGTATTCTCCATATAGTCGTCATACTCAATAAATGAGATCGCTGGAAAACGCTCTTCATCAATTTCATAGAGTTAAGTGCGTAATATTCCAGTAAGTCCATCGCCTTATCAATACCTAAGTCTCCAGAACAAGTGTATACATAGGCGATATCAATGTAATTATTCTCCTCAAAAATAAGTGGTTCCCGAACTCGGATTAACTCAATTTTTGCATTTGTAAAATGGCCCGAAAAGCATCCGTGACAAGTTGCTCAAATTCACTTAATGGTTGATTCACTCTTTTGAATTGAAGATGTTCTTTTTCCACTCGTTCATCGCTTTTCAAAATAGGGTTATTTCAATTGTGTTGACTTGCCTTTTTTTTGACTGGTAGATGAATGGGCACATAACCTTATACAATCCATCATAATACAAATATGCAATCAATAAATGTGTATATGAATCATACTATTTGACAGTGACCAGTTTGACTCAAATTTGAAACAGAACTGAACTTAAACCCTACCATCTACAATTTCAATCCAAAATTTTCAACACGTTTTGAAACAATGCCTTCAAATAATTTGATTCTGTACGACACATCCATTCTACGACACATTAACAGGAATCTGTATTACTCTACTCAGGTGAGCAATCGTTTATAAATAATTTGATCAGTTGTGAGATTTTTTATCCATTGAGCAGCGGCTACTCTAAATTCCCCCAGTAATAATCTAACTGATGAGGCGTTTAAACAAACCAGAAAGGTTAGGCGAGTAGCTCATTCGGAGTATTCTCCATATAGTCGTCATACTCAATAAATGAAATGTCTGGAAAGCGCTCTTCATTTATTTCTGGGAGTTTAGAGCGCATAAGTCCAATGAACTCGATTTCCTTAACAATACCTAAGTCGCCAGAAGAACTTATACATAGGCAATATTGATATAGTCTGGATTCTATAAAGGATATGGTTCCCGAACTCGGGTTAACTCAACTTTGGCATTCGCAACTGCCCCTTAAAGGCATTTATTAAGTATTCCTCAAATTCACTCAATGGTTGATTCACTCTCTTGAATTGAAGGATTTCTTTTTCCACTCGTTCATTGTTTTCAAAATAATTGATTCTGTGGGGACTCCATCCTACGACAATCAATAGATAGTGTGTTTTTCTGCTAAGGCATGCAATAGTTTATGGGAGTAGGACATAGTGGGAATTGCTAAAAAAAGTAGTTACTGTTGAGTGGTTATGATTGATAAAGTGACGGGATCAATTGACTGAATCTTTATCTTGATAGACTGACATCCATTATAATGATTGAAATATGTCTTTTAGCCTCCAAGGGTAATTGATCTTGAAGTAATATCCGTAACTCTTCGGGGCTTTGGGGTATCTGCCCACTTGGCAAAGGCACCCTCATGTATTGAGGTCCAAACCAAAGTACCAAATAGACACCATAACCATCGCTGAATGGATCATATAAAAACTCTGATACAAGATTTTCACTGATGGCTCTCCAGATTTTATGGTGGTCATTACCTATTAATTCAATCGGAATCCAGTACTTGTCATCAAATGTCAGATGAATATTGAATCTTTGGCCATCAGCGGGCTCTTCCCCCAGTTGGACAGTCACTCCGTATTTATTGAACTTCTTTTGTAGAGACGTAACTATCATATCGCGGCAGTGATTGAAGCACTGCGGTTTGGTTGGAATTGCCTTCTCAAGATTCATTTGCCAAAATTGATGGACACGATTGGGTTTTCGGTTTCTCACGCAATGTGCATACTCTTGAAGAACTTGAGTGGAAATAACGGAAAGATCTGCACCATTAACAGGGGATCCCCCATCTAAGGTATTTTGAATTTGTAACAAGCTGAGACACTCCCAGCGTTCAACTTGATGCCTCCATTTCTGCTTTTGTTGTACCTGTAAAATCTCTTTCTTCCACTGCCGAAGTTCAGAGTGTAAAGATAATCCCTGCAACTCATCAATAGCATCGCGATCGGTGCGTTTTCCTAACTTGATGAGACACTCCATAAGAAATACATCAAGTTGCTGACCCTTATTTTCTTGATCATTGTCTGGGTTTTCATCCTCAGTGATCATTGGTGGATCGGTCCAACGTCCTAATACTTGAACCAATAGAGATATATCCTTAGAGCTCCAATCCTTAATAGTCTTGAAAATCATTCCAAGTAAATCAGGATTAAGAAAATCCATCACATAGTGAAGTCTTGATTCTCCCTTCTCCGAAAGAAAATCAGCAAGTAACCCAAGACAGTGATCTTCAGAAATCGCAATACCCGCACATAACCACTGAGCACGTTGACCAGCATCCATGTTTTTGCGATCTAATCGATAAAGAATGATTTTCTGTAACTCCAGTTTAGATAAATTATGGACTAATGCACTCCGAAGGACAAGAGACAGAGATTTTAGCTGGATCGCATTACATCTGGTGGGAAAGACCAAAAACATCTGAAAAACTCCTAATGAAGCCACCTCAGAATATATTTGATCACTGGCCATACGTAATAAATAAGGATTAGGAAGATTTCTCTTTGATTGAATAGCTGCCCTATGAATCGAGACCATCACATCTGCCACTGCTTTCGGATGGTGAAGTACTGCCTCTTTATACCAGAGGAGAATCGGTGAACCTGTAGACTGATTTGAAGAAGAGGTTTCTTGATCTACAAGACCGGTAACAAATAGAAATCCTAATGCCCTTTGTTTTTGGACTTCGCTCAACGTAGAAAATGCATTCTCGCCTCCCTCTTCCATTCCTGCTAGAAAAGCAAGAGAATATAGAGACCTTTGACCTTTCAGATGATAATTGGAAATATCGGTAAGATCAGGCAAATCATCTCGTGTTAATAGCGCACGAAAACCTGAGATGCTTGCATCCAAAAGTTTTTGATCTCCTCCTAAATAGGATCTCATGGAAGACATTGAATTCTTGCGAGGATCTTGACGATCCTGAAAATATAAACTTGCAAGTTTGTGAAGAATGTTAGAAGTACAACGCCCCTCCGAAAGCTCTGTAATATGCTCTCTAATATAGTTCAATTCATGGACTCTATGATGATAGATCGGCGATTCTTCAGGTTGTGCAGACCCTGTTCGGTGTTTCTTACCTTCCTGTCTGGGATTTGGTCTTTCAAGCCGCTTTTGGTTCCAGTTGAGTAATTTCTCTGAGTCAGAGATGACTTCAAGAACAATGTCATCTGTAAGCGGAGTTCCCCACACATCAATTGGGTCCTTCGCCCACCTTGCGAGCTCGTATGCTAATTTTGGATGAGAATCAACAAGATGTACTGCATGTGATAGACATCTTTGACGAAATCCATCTTGGGGATGATACCCAACAAATTTTAGACCAATCATATCAAGAAGTGGAGCAGTTCCAATCTCAGACTGATGTGTCAATAGCCCCTGTTCTATAAGCTCCATCTGTATCTTTGGATGTTCATTGAGCCAAGTTTGAATCTCTACAATTGCTTCAACCCCGAGTCTAGATAATGACTTGAGTGAAGAAAATCTTGGAACGATATGTGAAAATATCAGATTGAACTCCACGAGATCAAACCATCTATAGAGTTCAGAGGCAGCTCGTTTGGTCCCATGTAATTTTAACACCTTAGACAATAATATCACTGAAATATCTATCAATTGATGCAGATCTAATTTTGGGATGATTTGAGTGCTATTTAGACAGAGAACGTTTAGTAATTCAATAATGTCATCTTCTCCTGATTTGTTGACGAGTTCCATGAAAAATTGACGATAGTAGACATCCTGTTCTGCAGGGTATGGGGGAAGACAATTCCAGATTTCTGACGATGTCACTGTACTTGGATAAAGATAGTCCAAGAGTATATTTCTGAGGTGTCCACCGTTATCCTCAATATACTTGTTGTTCACTTCGTCAAGTAGTTGATTTAACGTCTTGCTCAGATTTGATTGATTTGGGATAAAGGTGGGTAGTGTAAGAATCGCATTATAGCGAACACTTGAGGGCCAATTTGAATTTCGAATGATTGATAATAGTGAGTTCACATCAAGATCTGAAGCGGCTAAAAAAGCTCTCTCGCTCCCCTCCGTAAAATGATCGACTGAACAAGAGGTAGTATGAAGCAGGAGGTCTATAAGTACCTGTTTGTTGTTAGCCCCTTGGGATGTTTTTGTTAATTCCCAAATACATGATCCGGCTTTGCGGCCAGCGAATGCTCCAAATGAAACTGATGGTAGAGAAATGTTTAGTGGTGAAATTTTCTTTTGAAGTTCTCCAAGGAGCTGTTTCCGTTGTCTATCAGAGAATGTGCTGATATCACCATCATAGATCAGTGCAGTTGGTTCATCTTCTATCACATAAGATCTCATCCTTGGAGAAATGCATACAAGCCATGCTAAAAGCCCTCGCAAGTCTGAATACACGAACCCATCAGATCCAGTAAACAAAGCGAGAATCCGTCGGGCACTTAGATGGTCACGGACCTTTTTTGATAAATAATATGCCCCTGCAAACTCACCCAAAATTCGATGGCTGGAGATACGGCATGTACGATCGCCTTGAAAAAGACGGGATGCAATGTCACTGTAAACCGTGTCGGTGTTTCTAGTATGTACTTTCATGATTGAGAATACTTCATCGGACTTTTCATCATCAATTGTCCAACTAATTTGATTGCCAAGTAGCATGAGAGCAGAAAGTTTCCCAACACCATTGAAGAGGTCAGATTCGGAAAGTGTGCCCTTGCGTGATTGAATCCTGTATTGCTGTAGATATACAGAACATATTTTCTGAAACACTTCTAAAAGAGAATCAGGCCATTTGCCACGCTCGCTTAATGTCATAAAAAATTTAAGGAGCAGTGGGTTGAAAAGTAGGTGTGCAACTTGATGATCATGTGCTTTTTGAATGAAAGAATCTGAATCTATATTGTGATATGACATAATACGTTTAATATCATTCCATGTGATCGGATTTAATTGAAGAATAGGAATATGTTGACCACTACAATGATATGACAACTCCTTCATTTCATTCATGGTCAACCAGCTACCAGATCTGATTGATAAGCGAAACTGAGGATTTCCAAGTATTTTTAAGCGTTCAATGATCTGCAGGATCACATTTTGTGAGTCTTGCGAATGTAGACGTAATTCATCCAGCCCATCAATAAAAATCGGCCCGTTTTGCCACTGTGGAAAATCTTGCAGGTTGCACTGGAGAAAATATCTTGCTGGAATTGTGTCCAAAGTACCCACCTGCTTGGCTTCCAGTTTAAATTCTGTACTTTTACCAATTCCCGCCTCTCCCATTAATACATATCCATGATTTCCACGCCAGTTACGAAGTGGGCGATCTACATTAAGCGGATCACGATATTGATGTAACTGGATTGAGCGTACAGTTCTTGGTACAATCATTTGAACTGATCCTTAACCCACTCGTTTGTCGTTAACGAGAAAAATTCATTGAATGGAATACCGCACGGGCCAATAATCATGGTTTTGGAATGGGGAAATCTACTTTTAAATTCTTTCAGACCAGAATGTGAAGCGACCTCCTTAGTCTTTACTTCAAGTCCAAGTAAATGAGGGCCTCGCTTGATCACATAATCAACTTCAAGTTGTTTGTTATTCTTATCCCGCCAGTAAAATACTTGTGTAGCCACTTCTTTGGTATTCAATAAATGTGCACCTATCGCACTTTCTACCACACGCCCCCAGAAAGAACGGTCACCTATTGCTTCATCAAATGAGTAATCTGATTTTGATGTCATGATTGCTGTATTGAGTACATTGAGTTTTGGAGAGGATGATTTTCCAAGGTGCGGAGATGAGGTATACCTTGAAAGTCTGGTCATTAGTCCCACATCCGAGAGCAAGTCAAGATAGCGGGTAATTGTGGATATATTTCCTGCCTCTTGGAGATGACCAAGAAGCTTGTCGTAGGCAATGATTTGCCCCGAATATCGTGGAGCTAAGTCTACCAAATGACGCATCAGTTCTGGTTTACGGACACGCTGAAGTCCAACAATGTCCCTGTCAATGACAGGATTCAGGATTGATCTGAGAATATGAAATTTCCATTTGGACAAATTATTGTTTGGTAGAACTCGCTTGAGTGCACCAGGATATCCCCCAAAAAACATATATTGCTCTATACTCATTCCAAATGCCTGAGCAACTTCACGAAAAGACCAGTGGGGAACTGGAATTTCATCAAAGCGACCTACAAGGCTTTCGCTTAACCCAGTCAGCATTCGCCAGGCTGCAGATCCTAAAATCACCACGCGAAGAGGGGACCTTTCTCTTTGATCTGTATCCCAAAGTGCCTTCACTACATTAGACCATTGAGAAATCGTCTGAATCTCATCCAAAAAAAGTACAAAACCCTTGTCTGAGTGCAGAGAATCTTCGCGAGCTTGATTCCACAGTGCAATCAGGGTTTGCGCATCAGGGGATGTATGAATATGGAATATATCTCTGCTATTGTGAGCACTGATCTGAGGCCATCCAACCATATTAGATTCTACATTGTCAAGAGAAATATATCTCCATGGAATCCTAACTCGTGTCAAATGATTGCCAACTTGAAGTGCAAGTGTTGTTTTACCGACCTGACGTGGGCCAGTAATCGCAATAATGCTCATGATTGAGCCATCAAGAATGTAATCCATAACCTGATTTACGTAAGATCGTTCATACATTAAATCCAAATTATATTAAAGTGTAAATTATTATACAGTTAAGTATTTCGAGTGTTTCTGAGTTATAGAGTCAAAAGGTCGGCGGTTTTCGTATGTCATACAGGTCATTCGCTTTCGTCGCTCACTGACCCATTGGTAGGCTCCCATCAGTCGTTCCGACATCCTGTTCTTCATACCAGATGTGCGATTTTCACGCATCTGGCTTTCAGTTGATCTGATGACTTAGTCCACGGAATGTCTTGGCTTTGGTGCAAGGCGTTGCAACCACAGGTAGCACTTGGTTCTGGGTATGACCTCCGTTGGTGGGGCTTTTTTTCCTTCACATTCGAAGTTCAACGAATCATTGTGTTTCATAATAAAAGTGATTGAGTTCGTAAATTAGTTGCTTGAACTCAGCCGTAAAATATGAACTCACCCCCGGTCCTAGGATTCACTAATTAATGTATCGGGGTGTGTCACTTTTTATTGGCACACAGAGTGATGCGATCCCACATCCTTTATATTAAGGATTAAATGGATTTTCCAGTTGTGCGCAAATGGTCACATCAATACGACGGTGAGGCCGCTCTACATTGTTTATCCATTGTGATCGTGTTCTTGGAGTGGGAGCACTACGACATACAAAGATCAGATTGAATTATGTTTGTAACTTTTTCGTATATTACTTGCACAAAAGGGTTCCCATACGGTACCAACTGGTCCCCAAACGAAAGTGTATGATCTGCAGGCATGACAGGAAGTCTGATGGCCATCATAGGAGCGGTGGATAGGCATAGCAACCCTGCCATATGTGTCTTTTAGTTTACACTCTCCCGATAGAACTGTTCAGTGTTTTGCAGGGTGGAACAGTATGGGATTATAATTATTTAAAACATAAACCAACTCTTACCAGTCATGGAACAGATTACAACATCTTTATCAAATTTGCAGACACGTGCTTTTACCTTGTTTCGAAAGTGGATGAAAAAAGGATTTCTGGATGAAGCAGAAACCCATGAACTTGTAGAACTGCAGAAAGAGATTCCAACTGTTACAGTTGAAACTGAACTTGACTCTTTCAAGAGCACTGTTGAAACTAGGTTTGATTCCGTAGATACCAGGTTTGATTCCGTAAATACCAGGTTTGATTCCGTAGATACCAGGTTTGATTCCGTAGATACCAGGTTTGATTCCGTAGATACCAGGTTTGATTCCGTAGATACTAAGTTTGATTCCGTCAAAGAGTCACAGGACAGGCGTTTTGATTCCGTAGATGCTAGGTTTGATTCATTAAATACTAAGATTGATTCCGTCAAAGAGTCACAGGAGATACGGTTTTCCATCATACTTAAATGGCTCAAAGTATTAACAGGAGTTGGTGTGACTTTGCTCTTATCAATGGCTGGTTGGTTGATAAGATTTCTGGTCACAAGTGGAGTCTAGCCTACGCGGTTTTAGCACTTTCTCTGAAGTGTTTCTTGCTCCCATCGCACACCCCGTCACTGTATCCACACGAAAAAAACTGAAACCGTGAAGTCTGGGCCGAGTGAGGCTCTTCAGCTTGTGAGCGTTTGCTGTTCACAGTAACGCCTATCAGACGTATCGTAAACACATGCCGAGATTGTATCACGGTGAACATCTAATCCAACGCAGTAATGAACAGGTGGAGATGCATAATTGAATGAATGTTTGGTTACCTCAAACACTCCTTAGGGCACCTTCCGTTTAATTAAATCCTACTTAGTTTGGCATATCTGGACCGGGTTGTTTCGAAAATAATCGAACTCGATTTTTTGCATCTATGTGTATGGGCATCTAACCATTCACTACGGACCTCATCAACAAGTATCACTAGTTTAACGACAACTATAATTTGCGTTCTGGAGCGGGGGCGCAACGAAGCGTAGTTGCGCGCGAAAAACCATTTGATTTTTCCCCTGATCGGGACAGCAGATCATGTGAATCATCAACAGATCTTCATCTCATTAAGAACCAACTCGTTAAGCATACTTATTGCGTAGGCTGTGGATGATCGTTTGAGTTGTTCTGTGGGTTTTCTGACTGTCGTTGCAACTTCAAGGCGGTAACTTGGCAGGTTCATTTCAAGATTTACACAATGATGTACAAATCGGTCAATGGCCGAAGTTGTGATGGCTGGGCGATAAATTCTAATTTCGATAGACAATCACTGTCAAGAAATGTATCTATCATATCACACTAATCAACAGCGAAGAGTTCTAACCAATATTGAAAAACCTCTGAATTTAAAATCGCTGCAGTCAATATCAAAATCATCAAAAGTTTACCTAACATTGAAACAAGCCTGAGTAAGAATGAAGTAAAATGAGAATGTCAAATGTTATTGGAGCCAACCAGAGCATAAATGTAAAAGTGTGAGTCCGTAATTTGCTCTTAACTCACTGTTTGAAATTCACATTTTAGGCTTTGCAGGAGGCTCCACCCTAAATCGTTCAGACTATTCCTCTTGTTTTGAGTGGAATTTCTGCTACGCTGCCTACTCGCACACTCCAAAACGAAATTTCTAACTGTCGTAAATTCTAGTGTCATGTCACGCATTAAATGTCGAATATAATCTTTTCAATTTGATCCGTGCATCGTCTGTGGTGAACTGCCAGTCTACTTTCCCTTTTATATGATCTCTGGCCCTCTGCCATGCGCCGACTTCGTTACGTAGCGTGTCAATGGAGTCAATGCGGCGATTAAGGCATTGCCGTATCATCACATTGATTTCGACTTCGGCGACATTGAGCCAACGGCCATGTTTGGGAGTGTAAACGAATTCAAATTGATCCCATAGTGCCTTCGCCTCAGCGGGCTCAAAGGTTTCGTAGAGTGCGCCAGGCCGGTGCGTGTTGAGATTATCCATCACCAATATGATTTGGGTAGCATCAGAGAAGTGTGTGGCGATATCTCGCACAAAGTGAGCCCCATCCCGTTTTGGTCCTACGTTCGGTCACTTTAGTTAGACGCCAACCGACCAATGGTTCTGTGGCCATGAACAAGGCGGCTGTACTCATAGTCATACTGGGCTGGTCGTCCCGGTGCTGCTGGAATGGCCGTGCGAGTTTCGCCGATCAATTGACGTGGTGTCTCGTCCATGCATACCACTGGATATTTTGGATTGTAGGGACACCGATAAAGGTCAAGCACATGCTCCATTGCCGCTACGAAGTCGGCATTGCTTTGCGGTGGAATTACCCAACCAATACGTCGCCATGGCTTAAGATCGGTTTTTTTTAGAACGCGCCGTATCGTCTCATGAGAGACGCTTTCAATATAACCCAGTTCAACCGCTCGGTCTGCTAATAGACGAAGCGACCATTGTGCATGTCCCTCGGGAGGTTCGCTACAACTGAGTGCGACCAGATGGGCTTCAAATTCGCCGTCCGCCTTGCGAAGGCATTTCGCACGACGACCCTGCTGCTCTCCAAGGGCCGCCCCCAGCCCATTCTCCACAAACCGCTTCTTAATCCGATCAACTCTGCGCATGCTGATGCGCAATACGCCAGCAATCTCTGCACCAGTTTTATACCCCTCGTTGAACTTGCCCTTATCGCAGTTGAGCAAAACCAACGCGTTGATCACCTTCTGTGAACGATGCGATCCCTTTTTGGTGATCGCCTCTAACTCCGCACGCTCATCGGCCTCCAATTGTATAATGTAACGTTTCATGTCAGTATACAGATAGTCTCGGTTAGACATGAAATATACAAAATAATTACGACATATCAAATATGATATGACACTAGTTATCATTAGACAGGCGCGATTTTATCTTACTTGACAATAATCACAACTAATCTCTATGGCTTACCGATAGGCATTCATGTAAAAATAGGAAGTCATTACTCCATATCAAACAAATGCCCATTTGATGAGCCATGCTTTTCGGAATATGATCATTTAGGCTTAGTCTGGTTTTTTTTTGTACTGTCATTTGCTAACAAAAATCGGTCTTTATGGAGTTGAAGTTCCGCCTTCAGCCAGTCATGCATGGATGGGATAGGTATTGAATACGCTTGCCCGTCTTTTGCTATGACTCCCTTGTCTAAAAACTTGTTAAATATAGATTCCGCTCTCTCTGTGCTATATTCATTCGCGAATGCTGAGATGATCATCTTTTTTGTGAATGGCTCCCCCGATCCAACGCCACAAATCGCCTCGGATAAACACAGTACATCGTCCCCATTCATCTCCTCCACGCGCTGAATGTAATATTGAATTCGCCCCTTCCTACCTTCATCCATGATTACATTCAATCCAGGGGGTGTCATCAAGCCTCCATTTTCAATCAAGTAGTCAGAGGCTGTCCGTGCATAGGAGTGTACATGGCGAGGCCATCCATGGGTCTCTTTGACGATCGTATCAATCCATTCGGTTGGATCTCCTTTTGCTTCTGCATCCTTCACGATCCAGTCGCGAATTACTGCACGCTCAGACTCCTCACTCAATCGCCCTAAATTCACGATATTATTTTCTCCAAACCTAGAGATATCTAATGCTTGCAAGGCAGGAAGCGTTGTTCGTAGCCCCGCTGCAAGGAGGACAACGGGCTTAAGAAGATGGGCATTGTGTATGACATCAAGGGTTTCCTTTACATTCTCGCGTTGCTCCACTGTGTATTCACTTACAGATGATAGTCTCTGAGCCTCATCCATTAGGAGGAGTAGAGGTTTTCTTCTTCGCTTTGAAAGAATCTTGGGAATAAAGAGCTTCTTGAGTTTGAAAGATGAAGTCTCCAGTTTAAGAAGATCTGGCACACTTAGGGCTCGTCCATAAATAAGTTGAACAACTTCATGGGTAAAATTATGTATTAGGCTCAGATGGATAGATGTCATAATTCCAATTTGGGAGCGTTTTGTTTCTCACTAGCTTCATTTCTTTCATTTGTTGGTTAGTGATCTTGATACCAGTCTGATATAATTTTCTCATCCGAACAGCTTTAATGGATAATCCAGATTTATCAACGGTAGATTGAATGTAATTCAGGAGTGTTTCCCAGCTATCTAATGGTCGACCTTGCCAGTTGCGACTGATGGCGCTAAACATTCGGTGTTCAATGGGGTTCCACTTGCTTGATCCACTGGGGAAATGAGCAACGGTTACCTGTATTTGATAGGGATCACAGAGCGTTTTTTGCAAGAAATATTTCCAAGCGCGTGCTCGATAACTGTTGGAGCCTCCGCAGTCGGCCAGAATGACAAGTCGTTTTGCATTCGGATAATGGTTTTTCCCTTCGGTTTTGAACCACTGCGTAATAGAGTCTACGGCAAACTCAGGGGTATCGCTTGAATCACCGACATAGACACATCCTCGGTGGGCAAGTGGCTCATAAACTCCGTAGGGTATCGCCTTCGCCTTGGCCTGCGATGGGAAGTCATGATCATTGACCTTGATGGGGATCTTGCACAAAATTCCTCCTGCGTTGATAAACCATCCGACTAACTCTTTCTTTTTGGTATCCACACAAATGATAGGAATGTTGTGGATTCGGCAGTGCTCAGTCAAATGTTTAATTCTCTCAAATTGTTGATTTCGTCCAGGTGGAGACAGACGGCTGATACACTTGGAATTGACACGAAGAGAGTAGTTATGTGCAGAGAGCCATTTTCCAATGGTTGTCTTGGAAACCTTGACGCCAGACTTCTGTAGCTCTTTGGCCAATGTTACTAAGGAACGACGCGTCCACTTCAAGCCTCCCATCGGACTGCCTGCCGTGTCAAACTCTAACAGTTGGAGCAGTTGATCGATCATCCAAGGGTTTTTTTTTCAAAGGGATACGCCCTCCACCTTGTTTACGAGTCCGATTGAGATCTACTTTACCTGAGTAGAGTTGATTACGCCCTTTCCAGACCGTTGTGCGACTGAGTCCAAGAAACAATGCCACGTTTGTGTCACCGCCATAACCCCACATGATGGAAAGAAATCCCGCTAATAGACGAATCTGCTTCTCATCAAGAGCGCTGAGAAACAGAGCCTTAACTTTAGAGGTGATTGACAATTTTCGAGAAGAATGAGGCAACATGATTGATGCCTGATCAAGTTGCCGAGTCTTAAGTTGTCGTTTTTGATTAATAGAGCATGCAGAGCAGTAAATGCTCCGTCCTGCAAAACGGACCCGAGTGAGTTTTCCTTGACGAACTAGACTTGAAAGCACATTCAGGGTCTTGACCTGTAACAGTTCGTCAAGTTCAACGGGTTGATAGCCCATTGAAGAGTTTGATACAAGATGGAGAACTGTATTTCGGAGTGTACCGTGACAGGAGAATAGGATCTCGTCATATGCCCAAAGTCCATATTCATCAAACTCAGCGGTTTCTCGAAGCGTGTAATATTTTCCTGCATGAGAGTAGCTGGACAGATAGTCCAGTAATTTGAGTTTTCGATGGAGCGTGCTGGGCGCACATCCTCCAAGGGCTTGACACAGTTGGGCAAGTGTAGCAACAGTCATATGTTGCATAGCTTGGGTTAACATTTGTTGGGTAAAACGAATTGGTTTCATGAGAATAAAAAGTAAGTTAAATCTAAAATATACTAATTCTCTTATTATAAAACAGTAAATCAATCAGTCATGCCATGTAGAATGCAGTGGACAAATGTTCATTAATAGCTTATCTTATAGATAGATAAAGATCTTAATGGGAAAAGAATAACCTATTAATCAGAATAATTTAAGAAAGAATTAGAATAATATTTATATATAGTTGTTCAAGTTATTTATGACCGAGCCCTTACAGCCACGGTATCAGGACGTGGTATTTTCTTGTAGCCAAGAGCGTCAATCATCTTACTGGGATTTGAGAGTGCGGATGGGCTAATCTGTACGACTTTCCAACCTACTGACCTTGCCCTTTTTTTGCACTGATCAAGCAGTGCTGTCTTTCCTGCACCAGGGTCACCATAAATTAAGTGAATCGTCCCCTTTCTTGATGCACAAACATTGAATAGGATGTGCTCAAAATCTTTCAGGATCCTTTTGCGCCCATGAAAATACGGTGTTGGGCCCCGATCAAATGCCCCTGTCCGAGCATGTTTGATTTTCTTTTTAGCCATGAATGACGGCACATTTTACTTATCAATGTCTACATACTTCATCAAGCCAAGTTCCGTTAATGTAAACAATTCTTATTCCACGAGCAATCTGATTTTCTCAAGAAATATGTTCATGTGACACATGGGAACACTGTACCCATGCAGCAAAAAGATACGATATGATGGTTGCACAAATAAAGACATGTGCTTGATTAGTCAATAACTTACAACTGAATGAGATGCCTTCTCGCAGTTTTGATCAGAAAAAAGAGCGCAGTGTACCCAGCGTTAATGATCTAGATAACTGATATGAATCATGCCAAAACCAACGGGTCAGTGGATCCAGAATGGCTTCACCAATGAGTTGAGAGAATCCATACAATTACCATCAATGATGAACGTCGCAATTGTTGGCGGAGCATTGTTTCATTTTGAATTGTTGTTATGCGGCAAGCCTCCATGTACATATAATGGATGGATTACTGGATATGTCAACCTGTGAGAGTCGGAAAACAGCATAGGAACCTGACTTTGACGGTTTCAGTTTGAAGTTGAGTAGCCCGGGGTAATTTCACCCATAAGTGCTAACTTTTTATTTTTCATAATTGTTGTAATTTTCTTCTATTCGGTAGATATAGGTCAAGAGTTGAGTTGGAACTGTGATTATGTGGTGGCGCGCTTACGCTCATTGAACAACGTGCAGACGCAGGCCAAGATACGTCGTGGAAGATCCTACCAGCGGGGCGTAAGGTCCGCGAGCACAAACTTGCAGGTCGGCGTCTGATTCTACGGTATTGTCCGAAGAAAGCCGCACGGGATGTGAAGTTACGGGATAAAGCGATTGAGAACGTCAGGAACCGCGAAGTCAAAGGGACGGGGCGCGCAGGGCGTTTTCTTCATCGAGAGCAAGATGGCGTCACTGAGGCCGCGATTGAAAAAGACAAGAAGTTTGATGGGTTACATGGTGTGTGGACGAGTTTAGAGGATCCGTCCCCCGAGCGAATCTATCAGTATTATGGGGAGTTATGGCGGATTGAAGAAGGATTCCGCGTGATGAAGCACACCATGGCCGTACGCCCTGTCTTTCACTGGAAAGAACGTCGGGTCCGCGCACATCTGGCCATTTGTTTTGTCGCCTTTGCCCTATTACGGATTCTACGACACCGATACAACGCAAGGTTTGGAGGGAAACAGCGTCTGAGTGAGGGACAGATTTTAGCAGAACTGAGCACGGTAGAGACCTCTATAATCTGTGACGGAGGCAATCAAGCCCACTATCTGCTTCCATCCAAGGTGACCGATGCGGGGGCACGCCTCTATCAGACGGTCGGACTGAAGATACAGCGTGAGACCGTGCTATTCAAAGAGGGGACGAGCACCTAAAGACCTCCAATCGGTCTTGATTTTCATCGTTTCCCCCTGAAATAAGGGGGCGGGTAGTGTTCAGTTTTTTCAGAATTCCTATATTTGATAGGCCTTTCAAATCTGAAACCGTTGAAGTCAGGATCATTTGATCCAAATCAAACCGCTCACGGAGCTTGGTCATGGCAGATTCCAGCATCTTTACATCGGTGGTATTGCCAGCTCGTAGGTCACTGGAAGCCCCTCTTTGGTTTGAATCAACGCCAATACCACCTGAACCCTTTGTGGCTTTCCATCTTTACTATATCCCTTCTTGGCTGCTCATTTGAATTCTCGCTGGCAAAACTCAGCGTTGTAACATCAAAAAAGAGTACCGTTAATTTTCCCCCAAGCAGTCCCAACGTTTGATCTGACAGAAAGTGTTTATACGAAAATCTCATATGCCATGATCCATTGATCAGATAAGTTGAGGCAGGTTCCTGTTAATGCGTGCACGGAGATAAATGAGGGGGTTATCCAACAAATCTGGATAAATGTTTGGCCTGTAATGTTATCATTGTAATGGTCAATTTCATAAATTTTTTGCTAAAAAAGGCATCAGAATTTGTTTAATTCTAAGACAATCACAGTATCATGATCAGCTCAGATAGCACGCCTGTTAATGACAAGTCATGCGGCTAATTTTGGTTGCTGTTCTTAGGAATGAGAATGCACAGCGCGTGGTGGAATTGGTTCACCAATTTGGAGCATAGAGTCAGGAACTGGTGACCTTATTTATAGCCTGAGTTGCCGCGCTCACTTTACGGCGTGAAATCTTGATCAAGATTCTTCTTCAAAAATCCATCCTAAAATTATTACCAAAATTCTTGATTACTAAGGATTCCCTAATCTATGAAGACTTAATCATAGCCATGACAAAGGTATCTTTGAACTCATTGATCAAATTTTCGAAATTTGGATGTTGCGTAAGCAACAAATGCTTTGCGCTCAGGAAGTTCTGAGTTATTGAAATGAACAATCGCTTTTTCAGACTCAATAATATCGTTAAGTACCTGTGAACGATAGAATGTATAATTAGGATTATAATCGGCATTAATTCTTCTTTTTTGCAACCTATTCAATGTCCTACAAAATTGTTGCATCTCAAAAGAGAACTCTTGCATGATGTCCATTCTATTGCAACATTGAGCAACCTGACCATGATTCAATGAACGATACGCCTGCAACCACGCACCTTCGCTTCTTGTGTTGGATACTCCAACGAGTAAATTCGCATATGCTAAGCAAACACAGTGAAACATAGCATAATATGCAGCACTTTCTGCCCTACGTAAATCAACTTGTTGCGGCTTCCCCCCACGCCCCCTTGCAAGTTTTCGAGCAGTTCTGATAAAATGTAAAGGATTCATAGGATCATAATTAAATTGCAGAATGAGTTGTTAGCAACCTATTTGAGTGAAATCATAGCAAAGTAATCAATGACAAGGATGCATTGATTTGGGAGTAAGCATCTTGACATTTAATTGAACGAGTATTAATCACTAAACCGCAGATTAATCTCTCGGTACTCAATGTCTCAATCCACACAAAATCTAAAGCCGAATCTCATCTTGATAATAATAAGTGTAAATTCAGTCTGGAAGTATTGATGGAACCCTAATCACTCTAATTGGACTCGGGTAAGAAAAGTTAAGCTATCAATTCTTTAGGAGTATTCTCCATGTAGTCACTGTACTCTATCTTTGAAATTAGAGGAAAGCGATTTTCACCAATTTCGGGGAGTTTGGAACACATGAGTCCAGTGAATGCCATTCCTGTCTTTACATCAAGTGGACCCTTTGAACTATATACAAAGGCTATATCAATGTATTCAGGATCTTCAAAATGGAGTGGTTCTTGAATTCTGATTAACTCAACTTGGGCATTCTTAAACTGTTCGTCAAAAGCGTCCTTACAGTATTGTTGCAATTGATTTAATGGTTCACTAACTCTTGTGAACCTATCACGTTTGATATACCAGTCTCTCATGTGACAATTGATTGAGATGTTGATTAAATCACCAAGTTGAACATTGGTGTATGAGTAGGGTTCCCGCTATCATTAACCCTGACATTCAAGCTTTTTGCAAAACCTCCAATTAAGGGTGTCCTGAATGCGATTATTGAAAAAATGCGGCGATTTTGATTGTTTGATTGCGTGTGAGGGAACCCTGAGATGTGATATTTCTCTTTTTCAGAAAAAAACTTCAGAAATCGTCCACTACAATTTGCAAACTTGCGCTTAGAAGATTCTCTTGGCCGCTGTGTGGTGACTAACGACATATCAAAACCAACACTGAAGGGGCCAACCGCAGATTCCCGACATATATGTCAATTAAATGTTAATGGATCAGTATGGTCGACTTCATCAAAATTGTTGGCTTTAAGACGCGTTGGAAAAGTGAAACTCCACAATCAGATTTAGCAAAATATTCAGGCCATCCTCAACCCCAACTATTTCCTTAGAGAGCCTTTTGCAAAAGGGCTTTAATCGTATGAGTAATTTGAAGTCCACTCCTCTTTTCTAAGTATAGAGATTTGGCAACTTATCTGTGGACTCTTTGGTGTGGTTGCGCCGCTTAACGCCAGCATTAGTTGATTGGCGACTGGCGCGAGTATGATTCTCGGCGAGTAATCGTTTTAATACCTCTCGGCGGGCTTTGGAGCTAATTGTATATCGGATTCGATCATTTTGGGGTAGTGTTTCCATGTCATGAAAATCATGCTCCAGATCAAGGTCTTGCCAGCCGTACGTATCACGCACTGCGCTGTCAAGTTTGATATGCAGGCGTCGCAGTTCAAGGATTGACTCATACCCTGTGGCTGCGGTCTGCAGATCTTTTTTTGAGATCTTTGCGACGATTTCGGGGGATAAGTCTGGATTGTGAAATAGGTTATAGATATCTGTGAGTCCAAGCCATAGGACTTGCATCAAATCCTTGCGGTGCGTGTGATATTTTTCGCCGATATCTGCGAGGCTGGGGTTGGGAGTTTCACAGAGTCCTTTTGGGAAAGCAAATGTATTGAAACAGTTGGATGACGAGTAGCTTAAATCTTGTTTCAGCGTGCCGCTATATTTGCGAGCCCAGACTTCGTGGAGCGTGGACTGCACGATGCTGAAAAGGTCCCAGCGGTCGGTGGCAAAGACATAAAGTGCGACACTAAAGACTAGGTTGGTCGGCATCACTGAAAAGTTCAGATACTTGGTCGTTCCAGTAGCAGCAAAGCAGAATGAGAGATCTTGGATTGCTTGACTTAAATTTGGACGATACCTCAAAAAAAGCCACCACAATTCACGAATACTTTTATCTTTCTGTGTTGCTCTAAAAGGCTTCACCTTTTCTTCAACGATTGAGAAAGGCTCTGGGAATTCCCGTGCACGCTCAATCGGCCAATCTCGGAAATTGATAATGCTCCTTTCTGGCGCCTGATCTGGATGACTGTTTAATTCTTTCCCATTAATGATGGACATGATGACTTCACCGTTACGTGGATCGTAACTGCGCAATTGATCTGCTTCTGTTTCGGTCAGTAAAAACCCATCGCCAAGATAAATGGCCCCCTGAAACATTTTGTTCAAGCTCTCAGCAACAATACTCGGTTGGGCCTTCCGCCTAAAGTGTGAGAGAAATTGTAAATTTAAGGAATTTTCGTATCATACTTGGTAGGATTTCTCCTACTGACTATGGTTAATTATCCACGTAACAATTTAATCAACAAATGAAAAAGAATTCGGTGAGTAAAAGTTTAGGTATAGAGGCACCATGGAAGATTTTAGAGGATGCTTATGATGATACAGCGAAACAGAGGACGGTGACGGTGACTTGTACTGACACATCGTCACTGGAGTGTCCAAAGTGTGGAAAGGCGAGTCCATTTTATGATTTGCGATCTGCGCGTCAATGGCGGCATTTGGATACCTGTAAGTATCAAACGGCGTTGAGAGCGCAGGTTCCCCGGGTCAAGTGTAGTGAATGTGGGGTAAAGACGGCGCGGGTCCCGTGGGCGGGCCCGAGTTCTCGGTATACCTATGACTTTGAGGAGTCGGTGATTGGGTGGATCAAAGAGGCGAGTATATTGGCGATTTCGCGTCAGATGGGACTTGGATGGAAAGCCATTGCGGGCATTGTTCATCGTGCAGTACAACGTGGACTGGCAAGAAAAAAAGAGCAGGTGGTTGAGAACATCTGTGTTGATGAGGTGGCTTATAAGAAAGGACATAAGTACTTTACTGTCGTATCCGATGCCGACACAGCAACGGTGCTCTATGTCGGCATTGGGCGTGATCAAAAGGTGTTGATGCGTTGGTTTCAGCAATTATCCACCGAGCAGTTGAACGGGATCAGGAGTATGAGTATGGACATGTGGCCTGCCTATATTCGTGCAACCTTAGCCTGTCTGCCAGATGCAAAAAAGAAGATCTGCTTTGATCGGTTTCATGTCGCGAAGCATCTGGGAGTTTCGGTTGATAAAGTCCGACGGCAAGAGCACAAAGCGCTCCTCAAGGAAGGCAATCCGATTCTGACGGGTACCAAGTATAGTTGGCTTAAAAGTCCTCACAACATGTCATTAGCGCAAAAGAGGGCCTTCCATGCCATTCGCACCAGTTCCCTCAAAACCTCCAAAGCCTGGGCCATCAAGGAAACGTTCAGAAAAATGTGGAACTATAAAAGCGCAACTTGGGCCTTGGAATAAAACATTGAGTTGGGCCATGCGCTGCCGGCTTGAGCCAGTCAAAGATGTCGCCAGAATGATTAGAAAGCATCTCTGGGGGATCATCAATGCCATTGTTCTTGATGTCAGTAATGGCCCGGCTGAAAGCATCAATAGTCGGATCAAAACCGTCAAAATCCGTGCACATGGATTCCGCAATAAAGAACGATTTGTGGATGCAATTTACTTCCATTTGGGCGGACTTGATCTAAGCCCCAGATACGCAAAATCATGACTTTTTTCACAAAAAAAGCGGAAGCGCCACTCGGTTTAACCTGCTCATCATCGTCTTCAAAAAAGGTGTTAATCCTCTCAGCAGGTTGGTTGTCCAGCATTTTGATGCCCGTCCACTTACCTTTATGAATCGCCAGCGTAGAGACAACGAGATTGGCGACTCCTGGCCACTTCACACCTCGGATGGCCATATTGATCTCGCCCCCTGATCTGATAACCTGCTCCAATCCGTCTCTGCGGATTTTGCCATCAATAATCGAATTGGTGGTGATGATAGAGGCAAAACCACTGTCTTTAAGCAATACGTAGATACGTCGTAGAAAAAACACGACTAAGTCACTAAGACCCGCAGGGGCATACTGCCATTTAATATATTCGCAAAATGGATGTCCATAGGTTCCACTCAAGCCTTGTCCACCCAGATAAGGTGGATTGCCAAGAATACAATCAAATCCACCTTGATCCATCACATCTGGAAACTCTAAAAACCAATGAAAGAATCGCTTGTCTTGACGGATCTGCCTGACATGATCAATCCCATCGCCTCCTAACCGTCCATTGCAATACGCACGAAAGTCACTATCGGTCATGAGGGTTTTCTCGTTATTGGGGGTTTTAGGTGTATAAAATTGCGCAATCGGAATATCGGCCATCGTCCGCAAAAGTTTCGCAGAGGCGCTTTTGCGAAAACGATCAAATCGCTGTTTCTTGATCTCTACCTGGGCAGGCGTTTGCTCTGGGAGCGTGAGAAGCACTTTCCACTTATTGAGGATATCTTCCAATGGCACAGATAGCAGGTTGGTGGCACTGTCTATGGACAGCTGTCCCTGCTGTTTAAGGTCCTCCTTGTTTCTCTTGCGATAGGCAGCGGCGATGCTCTTGTCGTCACCCGACAATGCTTTGAAGGCAGCCATGGGGATCCCCTGTCCAACTTCGTTGAGATGGGCGAAGCCAACAATCGCATTGCCACACTTGATATGATGGTCAAGGAAGTTCAGAGGCTTACCCGGGTTGTGCGCCTCAAGCCATAAAGCGACCTTGCATAATTCAACCGCCAGCGGATTTACGTCTACCCCATAAATACATCTGGAAATCACATTTCTCAGCGCCTCACGATAAGCGGATGGCGATGGCTGCTCTTCCCCAGTCTGTACAATCGCTAACTGCGTGCCAATTCGACGCGCAGCGGCCAAAAGGATATGCCCCGAACCGCAGGCAATGTCGGCAACCTTTAACTCCAGCAATGCGGCCGCTGGATCATCTTTTTTCAAACATGCCTCAATGAGATGGTCTAACGAATGCTTGATCAGGGGCTGCACCAAATCATCGGGCGTATAGTGCGAGCCCGTTGCTGAACGCTCTCTGCCCTTTTTGAATTGAAACCCTATGTCATACCCTGCCTCAACAAACTCTGACTCAAACTCCAATAATCCTTCATACACTGAACCAAATTCTTCCACATTGAGCGCTGCATAATTCACGCGGATCAGCTGACCACTATCAGGATGGCGATACAGGCTTAATGTACGCAGACAGTTTTGAAGCACATCATTGCCAAGCGTGCACCGATTAAGATCCTTCAATGCCTCAGGTGAAAATAAATCACCCGCCAGAGGGGTCATGCCAAGTTGATCTCCAGATCCATCGGCCTCAAAAAGCTGAAAACAGGCCTGTAAAGCCAGCCAAAGATTATGATGCCGATCCGAATGAAGATAACGCGTCTCTGAAAGAAGGCGCAGGCGCGTCACACTGTAATAGTTGTAATAAATGTCGCGCTTCCACTTCGGAGTGTTTTTAGGAAATACCAGTTCACGCTCTTCAATCACCATTAAAAACAGTAAACGGTAAATCAACCGTAAGATCTGCTGAAAGTAGGTGCTACTGAACTCGTCTTCCTCAGAGGCGACCTCTCGCCTCAAACTCATTGCCCTTTCTCGCAGAGATGTGTTAGTTGGATGCTTTAGAAACCCATTCCCAAACATGAGAACCGCCTCTTTGACTGCACGACTGAGCCCTTCTCGAATCCGTGCACCTTGATCCAATGAATCCTGATGGTATCGCTCAATCAAGCTCTCCGCGGCCATCTCATTGGAGATGGGCAGGCGCGTTGCATGAAGGAGCCGGTATAGAAGCGCAAAATCAGCATACAGTCCATCACCGAAAATGCGGTCCAAATCAAACTCAAGGTAGCTCTGCCTGACAAGCCGCGAACTATCTCGGAGCAATCGTAATAGGCGACCATTGGTGACAAGGCCATAGAGCTGATCATGGAGGTTTAGAAACTCTTGGATCAGCGCATGCGCCGACATTTTACGCGTTGATTGATCAGGCTTCTTGTCAAGGCCCGCAGGATCTCTTGCCCCAATGATTTGAACCGGCGTGTTCGCACGGTTCGTCGCATAGTGGCTAATGCTGTAGAGCCGTCCATCAAGCATCGTACCCCGCGCTTGATACGCAATGTCGTAACGCAGAAGCCCCATCAATGGGATGATCCACTGATTGCGGGTCAGCGTTGTCGCTTTATCATCAGTCGTGTCTAACTTTCTCTGGAAAATGCGCCAATAATCCTGAGCATCAGCCCAAGAACGCGCAATCTCATCTTTGACCCTGTTACTGGAATCAAGTCCAAAATCACTCGGCCGCTGGCCAGGCAACTCCTCAATCTGCACCAAGATATCTGGAGACAAAATAGCCCCCTGAATACGTATACCCGGGTAAGTCATTCTATCAGTCAGGCAAAAGGATATAAATCCCCATCAAATCCATCGGCAAGACTGGATAAACCACCTGATAGCGCTGCGGCCCCATCAGCGCACTAAATCGCTCATGCGCGGCGACAAGCCTCTGAGACTGCTCTTCCGCAATTTGAATGAATGTAACATCAAACCGATCAAGAATTCCTAATTCGTTTTCAAGGAATCCTTGCCGCGCTTCACTAGTGAGATTGCTAGTGGCCTGAGCCGTGTCTAATAAAGACTGTGCCTGCTGCTGATCAAGAAATTCAGGACTGTCGGGCGTTCCCCTCCATCCCCGTAGAAGCATCTCCTCTGCAACAATCTGATGATCCCCCTTATGGGTTTCAATGACATTCCGACACCGGAAAAGTAATAACGTCGTCTTCGTAGGCACCTGTCTGGTTCGGATGACCGCAGCTCGAGCTGCACGCCTGCCCTCTCTTTCAATGGTATTGGCCATCACCAAATGGCATAGTTGCTCCACAAAACGATGATTCCGGCCAACATAGTGGTAGCCCTCTGGGGACGGTGACTCAAAACTGATCTTGATGATCGCCTGCTCAGGCAGTAGTCCCGTGAGTTGATTAGGTAAGTTGCCCGCTACGACTCCAAAGCCATTCTTTTCATTTGCAATCTCAGTACCAAAGAGATTTCTTAGAGCACCAGTCACAAACTCCTTTACTGCATCAGGATCTCCAATCGCCTCGTCAATGCTCCTTAAATCTTCTTCAATCTCTTGCGCATTAATGGTGTTTTGGGCAAAAATGCTCCGTGAAATCTTCTCGTTTCTGACGGCTTGATCAATTTTACGGCTAACCTTTTTCTTCGCCTCAGATGCCTCTTCAAACTCACTCAAATCAAAGAGTACCCCCTGCTCAGATGTCTGATGTTTTTGGATCTTACGATTTGGATTCAATAGCAGAGCATGCGTAATGGTATCAATGATACTCTGAGAATCTTCTGGGAATGGAACATTAATTCCAGTGGAACGCTTGATTTCTCGCACCTTACGCAGTAATACATCAAGCACAATCCCATCAATCGGATTATCACTACCATAAAGTAAACAGACTCTCACTTCTGATGCTTGTTGCCCGAACCGATCTACACGCCCCTCACGCTGTTCAAGGTCATTTGGATTCCAAGGGAGGTCATAGTGCAAAACAGCAGAAAATAACTCCTGAAGATTGATGCCCTGGCTCAAACAGTCGGTGGCAATCAAGAGGCGTGGATGGTCACCAGACATGTCTTCAATCCTCTGTTTGCGTAAATCGTCTGGCTCATCACTTGTAATGACTTGCACAACCAATCTTGGTATTTTTTTGGACAGCAATGGGCCTAGATGCTCACCCAAGTAATTAGCCGTCTCAATAAAACGACAGAAAATCACTGGATTGAATCCGTCCAAAATCCAATCCTCAATAATTACCAATGCAGCATGAAGTTTTTCGTCGTTGTCAATTCCAGCAAAACTTTCAAGCTGCTGAGCAAATCGACGTAACTGCCTTCGTTGATACTCAGTCCAGTTCTCTCGCGCCATGACCTGAGTCGGAACGGTGTCAGTAATGGCGGCGAATTCTGGATCTCCAACTGGATTATAGTCGCCATCCAAGTCCACAGTCGGGGTTGGTTCAACGGCTTCCAACTTTTCACGGCGAGTTCTGAGCATCTTGACTCCTGCCTGCGGACTAGACATAATTCCCCTTAGCAGTCCAAGAGCCGTCCAGTAATGTGCGCGCTGTGTCCTCTGTCCATCCGACTGTGGAGCAACAAGTTTACGTGCAAAATCAACGATATCATTGAAAAACTGCTGATAGTCTCCCTGTAAATTGTAGTCCCATTCAATGGTATCACGCCTCGGGAAGGGCGTATCTTCGCTCATCCATTTTTCTACATCAATTCGCTTGCGCTGTACAAAATGCCGAGCCAATGCACGACGCTCAGATTGCGAGGATGTGGGCAGATCTAATGTTTCAAATTCAGGCTTAAGCAGTCCTAACAAGGAATGAAACTCCTCTGGCTTTCCACTATGAGGAGTTGCGGTCAGCAGAATCAGATGCTGATCTGGTTTCTGTGCTATATCATGCAAAAGGTGATGACGTTGTTGCTGAGACAGTGAAGCCCCCGTTGGGCGGGAACAGGTATGCGCCTCATCAACAATGATGAGTTCTGGACACTGTTCAATAAACACATTACGGCGATGATCACTCTTGATATAATCAATACTGATAATCTGATATGGATAATAATCAAAGACACTGACATCGCCTGGAACCATTCTATCCAATCTAGCCTGAGTGCTTGAACGGATGATGACTGCATCAATGCCAAGTTTTTCTTGAAACTCCTGTTGCCATTGATCGCAAAGATGTGGGAGACATATCACTGCGAAACGCTTCACTTGAGCACGTTCCATCATTTCACGGATGATAAGTAGTGCTTCAATGGTTTTCCCCACGCCTACATCGTCGGCAATCAAAAGACGGACCATCTCTTGACGTAGCGCCATCACCAGCGGAACAATCTGATAGGCTCTCGGGCGAAACGACAGCTTTGCAAAAGAGCGGAATGGGCCAGCTCCATGACGAAAAGTTAAGCGCGAAGCCTCGTACAGAAACCGGGCTGTGGAAATGTCCCCCAAATCCTCAGCGTTAGGATACGGAAAGGACACATCCTGCGGAACATCTTCATTGATTCCAAGAGGTAAATAAATTCCCGTAGACTCTTGCTCTGAACCTCCAAGCGGCTTCAGAATCAATAGATCCTTAGTTTCAGATGGTAGAACGACCCAGTCACGCCCACGAAGGGTCACCAACTTACCCGGCTGTAAGGAGGCGCTCATTGAATCTTTCTAAAAATATCTGGGCGCTCTGCAACCTTTGTAGCAAGATCTTCGCGGTAATGCCATGACCAAACCTCATCGCCGCACGCAATAATCAGCTGACGCTGATCTTTGTCGCGCTCTCGTACATGCGGATCATCGTGAGGTGACCCATCACAGAAGATCCAAATCCTTGGCTCATAATAAAAATCGGGCTGACAATAGATGTCGGGAACGCGCTTCTGCGCCTCATCTGGCAATCTCAATCCGTTTTGATACAAGTAATCAATAAACGTCCGCTCAGTTGAAGAATTAGGATCAATATGACGGAGAATTTTCTGGTACTGGTTCTCATAATCTGTGGATGTGGCTTGCTCAGAAATTTGATAGTCGGACATCTTAAATTTCGTGAGTACATCCCGGATCAAAAAGCGATTCAAGCGCTGGTGATCTCGTTGATTGTAGTAACTCATTAGATCATCATAGGACGCAGGGGCCTTGTAGGACTTATCACCAAACCTGCAAATTGACTCCGCTTTTTGAATGATTTTTCGGAAGATTTTAGAATCTTCAACGAACTGAGATAGAATCCCTAAACTGCCCTCAGCCGCTTCATAAAGTAGGATTCTGGGAGACTCGCGGTTTCCAATTTCAGTGACACCTATCTCATTTGATTCAACCTGAAACACGGACTCAATCGCCTGTTTAAGTGCATATTGGAGCGTCACGACCCCATCAGGGTTTAGCCCCGTTGATTCAGTGAGTTCTAAATAAAGCGCATCGGCTAAGTTGGATGTCCAAAGCTTGACTAGACAAGAGTCTTCTTTGGCATTAGCATCTACTTTCGGCACATTTCTGCTCCAGTTTCCAGAGGTCATTCCCATTGGAAACCCCTCAGTTTTCCTTGATCGCCAACCTCGGTTCACGCTGATCAGGCGCGCGGTAGGAATGAAGCGTAAAGTTAGCAGATGATCTTTTTCATGATGCGCGATCGCTGTGCGAGTACGATCAAAATTTCCACCATCAACATGCACATATGTCTTTATGTCATATCCACTTGATATGCGTTCTTCCTCCTCACAGGTAATGCGCGCTGCTTCTTCACCTCGGGATTCGGTCATCTCAATCAAATGATGAAGATGTTCGGCATTCCCAGAGTCACTTAAATTGACACCAGAAAAAGGACAGATCTCTAAATCGGCCTGATCGCTCATGAGAAAATAACCAGCACGTTGACTGACTTTAACATTTATAAATGAAGATTCGGCATCTTGGATGACCAGCTGCGATACCCTATATTTGCGCCGATTATAGTAGATTAGATTCAGAGGTCCAAATTCACGCAAGGCTATCGCACGAGGACGTGAAATGTATTCACCAGAACTCTCACCCGTTGGCACAAATACGCGAAGAGGCAGACGGGTAAAGTTATAGCCTGGGAGAAAGCCCTCAGAAGCAAAATACCGATATGGATAAAACTCGCTGAATTGGCGAGGCCCCTTAAAATCATTACATAATAGATTAATCTGCCGGGTCGCTTGATCCTGCTGCCGCTTATATTTTTTATATTCTTGCCCTCCCACTTTAAGTAATCCCGACTCGATAGATTTCGAGGCACTACTTAGCAGTGATCGCGCCGAATGATACAGGGTTCTCCAACGATTCATCGCATGGTCAAGACGAGTAACCATATTTGATAGATTCTCCTCAATCCAATCATCACTATACCATGTATTAGGCCTGTTTTTCAATTCCTCAGAAAAATCTGAAATAACCGTCAAGAACGTAGACTCAATTGATTTCAAAGAATCCTGTCCAAGCGTCAGTCCCTTGATGACGCTCTGAGCAAGTGGCATTTCTGGAGTTTCTACAGAGACAAGCCGTATCAATGATGCATCGTGTCCACTGCCATAGTCTAAACCAATGCGGCTAAGGGTCAGAGCATGGAGATGCGTAATCAATAACTCGTGGTTTTTCAGATCAATTTTTGGAGCATGAACTACGCCAGATACCAGATCGGGTTGATTTTTGAAATAATGCCGGTCATGCGGGGAGAAACTTGAGCAGTAAGTGAAGACCAATGCCCCCTGCCCGCTTCTACCTGCGCGCCCTGAGCGTTGAACATAGTTGGAGGCATTTGGGGGCGCATTACGCATATGGACGACTGTCAAGCCACCGATATCTACCCCCAACTCCATGGTTGGCGAACAATACAGTGCGCTCACCGAATCTCTACAGATCCGATCTTCGTCAAGAATTGATTTAGACTCGTCGCTATACCAGTCTGCGCGAAAACGCTCCTCACGATCCTGACGATCATCCACACTCAATTGCCCCGTATGATCCTCTGCTATCAGCCGTTTACCTTCAGTGTAGTTGGCAGAATAGATGCTCTGAAAAAATTTGTTAGGCCCCACTCTGAATGTTTTTTTATAGGAGCGTCTTTTGATAGGATCCTGTCGGACTAACTTACCATCTCCTAACCTCCACAAAATCTTTTCAATCCGAAGACGAAAAACAGGAATGTCTTCCTTGTTGGCGTTGCAAGCCGTTTCTTCATACAAATAGTCCGCTTCTTTCAATTTTCTCATGAGATGCAAGATGTAGTCATCATACCCATCTCCGCGTAGATGATCGGGGTCAAGATTTACGCTTTTTGCATAATCCTTAATATATTTTCCAAATGCGCTTGATACCCCCATACTCTTATGTGAGAGGCGCACACTTTTATGGAGGGGCTCAAGCCTAAGCACATATGGCGAGGGCAACTCTTCATCTTGATCCAAAGTCCACGGTTTCTTGAGTTGTTCACGAAAGTCTTTTTTGAATTTTGTGAGACGACCCTGGCTCAGGAAGTACTCGCTGTGGATGGCGAACTCAAGACGGAAATACTCAAGGATGGCGGTTAAAAATTCCCTGCGCCCAGAATGATTGAGGCGACTGACAATCTCTACATCCGACCAGAATTCATCTTCGGTGACGATTTGATCAAGGTCCTTGTAATCAATCTCCAAAAGTGCGCATTGCTCTAAATTGGGAAGCACAATTCGCCAACTTCGACGTAGATCGGCCAGAGCTAGAAAGAATAGATACTCGCGAAAAGCCTCATCATATTTTTTTTTGATCTGAGCCAATTCGGGTTCTGAATCACGGTTGCCGTAATCAAGGAATGGTAAATTCAATGATTTAAAGATTGCATCGCCTAAGGTTGAATAATCGAGAACTCCAGTTTCTGATGTTTTCAGGGCATGCCATATCGCGGCCCGCAGGCGCACAACTTGAATAAAGTCATTGAAGTGACCAGACTGCAATGCGGCGTCTTGCCGATTATCGGTAAAGCTCAACATCTTCTGATCTTGAAGACAATAGCCCGTCTCACTGAGGTGCTTCAAAATCAAGAATGACAGGATCGTCGTTGAAGTACTCCGACCTTCACTGCCGAGGAGTGTTAGCTTTGTACCCTCTCTAGTCTTGGGGTCATAGAATACTCCGCCCGTAGGATCAAACAGGAGCGGTGCCTCCATAAACCACCCCCAATACTTCAAGGGGCTCGTTTCAGAACATTCACCTTTTTCGTTGAAAAATAGCTTGCGTGGAAATTTTGGAGTCTTGTCCTGAACTGCTACCTTTTTCCCTCCCGCACGCGTACGCACCCAAGCACTTGGTAAATGATTGATATCTTCTTGTGGATCCCAGATGTCGTCTCCAACGATCAAGTAGCCGTCGACACCATCACCATCTGAGCGGAATTCACGGGGAATGAGTTGACCTTCAGCTAGAGATACACAAATGAATGGATGGCCCGTAGATCGGCTAAAGACATTGGGAAAAATAGGCGTAGAACCATCATCATGTTTGTAGATGCCTGGCTCAAGTGTGATATAGCGATCCTTGCCCTGATCAAGGGTTGTGTAGACGGATCCCGTCTGGGCTATAAACTGATGGAGCTTGTAAGGAAGTAATGAAAATGCCCCCCCCATTTTTTCTCGATTCTCTTGTTTACTCTACTAATCCACAGGAGAATCTGCTTAAGAATTTGGAGGCATGTTTGCTGAGAATGCCCCGAATCCTCAGACAAAGTCTTGGCGACATCATCAAACCTCATCGGCCGCCGCCGAACAAGTCCACCATCTCGCCGCACATCAAGAGCAATTCGCTTTTCAAGCCAAATTGCAATGGGGTGTTCAAGCAATTCAGATTCACTCGCACTAGAATCAATGCCAGTGGTGATAACATCATGCAGGTCATCACGGGATGGCCACCTGCCCGAAGTGCCTCCAAGCGACGGAGCCAAGGTTTCGTCAATAATTTGGTCTGTATTAATGGGTCGGCCAAATATTGTGCTTGCCGTTGCTGCAACATCGTCTAAATGTGAATCTGACTCATCTATTGACACCATGGTCGCCGAAGTTCCAATACAGCAAATAGACTGTTTGCATTGAGAGTGAATCCTCCGAATGAGCATTGAGATATCGGCCCCCTGACGCCCTCGGTAGGTATGAAGTTCGTCAAATACGAGGTAGCGAAGATGATTGAAAATCCCATCTCGAATCGGGCGCTCCTGCATTCGGATAAGCAGGAGCTCAAGCATCATATAGTTGGTGAGCAGAATTTGGGGAGGCTTTGCACGCATCTGCTCCCTTCGATCTTCATCTTCTTGACTTGTATACTGACCAAATGTAATCGGAAACTCTCGCTCTGCACTTTTGAGGTAGTTATCCCGATATTTATTGAATTCATTGGTCTGAGAATTAATCAGCGCATTCATTGGGTAGACGATGAGTGCAGTGATGCCCTCCGCCTGTGGGTTGGCCAATAAATGATTGAAAATCGTACCGATGTAGGTTAAAGATTTACCTGATCCCGTTCCAGAAGTGACGACAAAATCAGAATTGTTCTGTCCTAATTTTAGCGCTTCATACTGATGGCGATACAACCTGTAGCCCTTAAAGATGTGACGAAGATCGTCGTGTAATAATCCATCGTTGATCGCTTCTTCAATGCTACCAGCACTCTCATAGGCTGGATTAAACTGCAGTAGTGGTTGAGGCCATAGGATACCCTCAGATAACGAGTCATCAACCTTCTTTTTTATCTGCTCATCAGAAATATGGATAAAGCTCTGAATGTATTCAGAATAACTTTGAATAATCCGTTGATGCGTCTCGTAGATTTTCATGCTTTAACCTGTGGATCGGTGTCTATCATCATTGTTTAGCCAAGGATTACTTGCTATAAGGAATTGTCATGAAAAAAGACAGATAAAGTGACACTTTTACGTTACCAAGACACATCAACAAAGACTGATTCTCCATAGAGGAATATTCGCATCACAACTGGCGACAGGACTGCCAGAGCTAGTTCAGCAATGCTTCAACAGGCTCAGATGAGTCTATTGGAGATGATGATCGGACATGAATGTTAGGATTCTGTGCTCTATGGACAGTACGCAACAGATAATAGCGGACTCCGTCGGTCAATGCCTGCCAACTGGCATCTAAGATATTTGGAGATACCCCAACCGTATGCCAAATATCTTCCCCATGAATATCATGATGCTCAATCAAGACACGAACGGATGCAGCCGTCGCTTTTTCGGGAGTGAGAACACGAACCTTATAGTCAGTAAGACGAAGATCTCCTAAGCGAGGATAGAAGCGATAAAGCGCTTGATTCAGTGCGCGTGATAATGCATCTACTGGCCCAACGCCTTCACCAACGGCCAGCTCACGGTGATCTCCGACAAAAACAGCGACCGTCGCCTCAGACCACTCTAATCCATTCTCATCCTGCTCACTATAGACGCGGAGACGATCTAACCTGAACATCTCGGTATCTTCCCCCTTGATGGTTCGCAGTAAGAGCTCAAACGAGGCTTCCGCTCCCTGAAATTCATAGCCCAGATGCTCCAACTCCTTGATTCGATGAACCGCACGCCGCGCCTCCTCTCGCCCATTCAAAGAGATTCCAAGTTCCTCCGCCTTGTAACGCACATTAGATTGCCCAGATAAATCTGAAACCAAAACCCGTCGCTTGTTTCCAACGACTTCAGGTTCCATATGCTCATAGGCACGCGGAATTTTCATCACTGCCGATACATGGATGCCCCCTTTGTGTGCAAATGCACTACGGCCTACAAATGGCGACCGATCAATCGGTAACATGTTACATACTTCATAAACAAAAGCGCTCAAATCCGAGAGTGTGGCCAGCTGCTCTTCAGAAACACACTGATAACCGAGTTTATATTGCAAACAGGTAATCACCGTGCACAGGTCAGCATTCCCAGTTCGTTCGCCAATCCCATTGATCGTTCCCTGAATATGCCGAGCACCAGCTTCTACGGCAGCAATGGAGTTTGCCGTGGCGACCCCACTATCATTATGGGCATGAATTCCAATGAGAAAGTCGGGGAGGTCAGAGCAGACATGTTCAGTGATCTTTTGGATCTCGGATGGCATCGTGCCTCCATTGGTGTCACACAAGACTATCACATCTGCACCCGCCGCTGCAGCCGTGCGTAACGACGACATGGCATAACCAGAATCGTCCTTAAAACCATCAAAGAAATGTTCCGCATCATAAATAACCCGACGATCATTATGGGCCATCCATCGGATGGACCCAGAGATCATATCCAGATTTTCATCAGGTGTCACATTGAGCGCTTTCTCAACATGCAAGAGCCAACTCTTGCCAAAAATTGAGATCGTTGTCGTTTCGGCTTTCAATAATGCTTGTAAATTAGGATCTTCGCGAGAGGAGTTATGAGCGCGGCGGGTAGATCCAAACGCACAGATATTCGCCTGCTGCCAGTCTTCGTTATAGGCGCGTTCAAAAAATTCTTGATCCTTAGGATTTGAACCTGGCCATCCCCCTTCAATCACATTGATTCCAAACTCATCAAGTTTGTGGGCAATACGAATTTTGTCATTCACCGACAGGGTGACATGCTCACCTTGAGTCCCATCTCGTAGGGTCGTATCAAATAGTTCAATCCGTTCTTTCATGACATCGTGATTAACCCGTTCTGTCTGGCATACTCAAAGACATTTCCAGCATTGAGAATCTCAGCGACATCTCCCAGTGGTTTTATTAAGTACTCCTTACCAGTGGTATGATTGGTGAGTTGGCCAATGCGTGTATCTAACTCCAATCTATCTCTGGTACGAATTTGATCGTTGATTTTCTCATGAGATTCAAATGGAATCACAAATCCACCATCAATAGTATTTCGATAAAAGATGCGTGCATAACTCTCTGCGATGACAACCTGAGCCCCTGCTTCAGTGAGCGCAAATGGCGCATGCTCACGCGAGGAGCCACAACCAAAGTTGACTCCACCGATTACAAACGTAAAGTCACTATGATATTTATCAGATTCAGTAAATGGAATATGACCGTCTGGTAGACCTTGTTGATCAACAGGAACACCGCTCATCGCAAAGCGGCCATACATACGGCGTTCATCAGGCTTTTTAAGACTATATACCAAATGTTCAGCAGGAATGATCTGATCAGTATCAATGGCATCCCCTACCACATAAGCCAGTCCTTTGATGATTGATTCCATCTTATACCAATACCTCTCTTGGATCTGTGATGAGACCAGACAGCGCACTTGCAGCCACCGTCAACGGGGACGCGAGAAAGACCGAAGCCTGCTTTGAGCCCATCCGACCTGGGAAATTTCGATTCGTCGTGGAAATCACAACCTCATCCCCCTGCATGCGCCCAAAGGTGTCTGGAGGCCCACCCAAACATGCGGCACAACTCGCTTGTCCCATCTTACACCCTGCATTGACAAAGATATCCCATAAGGAGGTATCATCTAATATCTCAGTATGTAACGATTCAGAAATTTCCGTCGTAGCTGGAACGATATACGTATCAATGACAACTTCTTGGCCTTTAATGATTTGCGCTGCTGCTGCAAAATCTTCTAGCTTTCCACCGGTACAACTACCAACATAAGCTCTATCCAAACGCGTTCCAGCCACTTCAACTACACTTGCACGGTTATCTGGACGATGAGGTTTGGCAACCACAGGCTCAAGTGTTGCGACATCATAGCGATACTCAGAATGGTAACGAGAATCATCATCACTGTAGATACATTCGAAGCCATGGTCGGTGCGAGCGCGCACATACTCTATAGTCGTTTCATCGGGAGCGATGATGCCATTCTTTCCACCCGCCTCAATAGCCATGTTTGTCAGAGTCATGCGCTCTTGCATAGATAGAGAATACACCGACTCCCCATCAAACTCCATAGCACGATAGGTGGCACCATCACAGCCAATATCTCCTATCACAGCTAAGATTAAATCTTTGGCCATTAAATACGGAGGCAATGCCCCCTCAAAAATGAATCGCATCGTCTCTGGTACACGTAACCAGATTTTGCCCGTTCCCATGATCAATGCCGCATCTGTATTGCCGACTCCAGTAGAAAACATCCCGAAAGCCCCCGATGTACATGTGTGACTATCGGTCCCGATTAACAACGAGCCTGGTCGATTAAACCCTTCCTCAGCAAGCGCCATGTGACACACACCTTTATATCTGGGCGATCCTACATCATAATAATGCGGTAAATCATGCTCCTGTGCAAATGCACGAAGTAGCTGTACATTTCGATTGGCATGATGGTTTTCTGTAAAAATATAATGATCGGGCAAGATCACCAATTTCTCGGGATCCCACACCTTGGCATCTTCGCCAAATTCACGCTTAAAAATATCAATTGTGGGAGGGCCGCAGACATCATGAGTCATCAGGATATCGACATCTACCCAAACGCTCTCCCCAGAATCAACGCGGTCGCGTCCACAATGGTTAGCAATAATTTTTTCTGTAATTGTCATGATTCTTGGCCTCCATTACTGCCGAATGATTGCATGATTCCATCGGATACAAACTCCTCTCCACTACTTGCTCTAAAACCTTCAAGTTGATTCAAGGCTTGTACGTATGCATTTGCAGAGGCCTGTAATACATCTGTGTGCCTCGCAATTCCTCTAAACAGTGTTCCATGCTCACTAATTAGAACGGTAACCTCTCCCATTGCGTCTTTCCCCTCACCAACCGATCGTATGGCATAAGACACTAGACCATGATGGCTACCCGCAGCCATATCAATGGCTTTATAGATCGCTGCGACAGGCCCGTCCCCTTCGGCAATTTTACGACATGAGGTGTCCGACGAGCCATGATAGAGAAGAACCTCTGCACGAGGTATTCTGCCAGTTCCACAATTAACCGAAAGGTGATCAAGACGATAGTGAATAACTGGAGAATCTCCCCGCTGCCCCTGAGCAAGTGCAACCAAATCTTCATCAAAGATTTCTTTCTTCAGATCTGCCAAAGCCACAAATTCCTTGTAGATTTCCTCTTTTCTTTCGGTTCCGACAAAGATTCCAAGCTTCTCAAGTCGGCTAAACAATCCATGACGGCCAGAATGGCGGCCAAGACGAATCGACTCAGGATCCTGTCCTACATCCTCGGCCCGCATAATTTCGTAGGTCTCACGGCTTTTGAGGACGCCATGCTGGTGAATGCCGGCCTCATGGCTAAACGCGTTGGCGCCAACAACCGCCTTATTTGGAGGAACAGGGAACCCTGTAGCAATTGACACCATCTTACTGGTAGATGCCAAAAGTCGAGTCTCTATGTCTGTTTGAGTGCCAAAGAGTTGACTACGTACATGGAGGGCCATGACAACTTCTTCTAATGATGCATTCCCGGCCCGCTCTCCAATACCATTGATGGTGCATTCAACTTGCCGTGCACCGGCCAGAACGCCAGCCAGCGAGTTGGCCACGGCTAATCCTAAATCATCATGACAATGAACCGAAAGGATAACATTTTCAATGTCATGACATCGGTCACAAACTGTCTTGAACAGAGCAGCATACTCTCTGGGAACACAATAGCCTGTTGTGTCGGGGATATTGATGGTTGTCGCCCCAGCTTCTACGGCGACATTGATCACATCTACCAGAAAGTCAATATCTGTACGACCAGCATCTTCGGCGCTGAATTCCACATCATCGGTAATTGAGCATGCTTGACGAACAGAACGATCAACCATTTTCAACACATACGCACGCTTATCCGCTAAGGACTCTCCATAGCGGTCAGATCCAAACTTTGCCTTCAAATGGATATCACTGGTTCCAACAAAGGTATGAATGCGCGTTTTATCGCCCGTGCGGAGTGCCTCGCCCGCCGCATCAATGTCGGCCTCAATCGTCCGTGCGAGGGCAGCAACTACGGGCCCTTCTACCTCTTGAGCAATTCGTTGCACGGCCTCAAACTGTGCTGGTGAAGAAACTGGAAATCCCGCTTCAATAATATCTACTTTAAGGCGAGCAAGCTGATGAGCAATACGGATTTTCTCTGCGATATTCATGGAAGCACCTGGGGCCTGCTCGCCATCCCGCAGGGTTGTTTCAAAAATTAATACTCTGTCGTTACTCATAGTATGAATACCACTGTATAGACTCAATCAGACTACAACAGGCATCATCTCAAAAGCATGATCTAGCACCCTGTCTCCAAATTCATTCGTTGAAGCGGTGCCCCCCAAATCACGCGTACGAACTCCAGCATCTAAGGTTTTTACGATTGCAGATTGAATACATTGCCCTGCCTCATGTTCACCAAGTGATTCTAAGAGCATCGCCACACTCAGAAGAGCACCCGCGGGGTTTGCAAGCCCTTTGCCCATAATATCTGGCGCACTGCCATGGATCGGCTCAAATAACCCAACCTTCCCACCCATGGTGGCTGATGGAAGAATCCCAAGAGATCCAGGAAGCGTTCCCGCAAGATCACTCAAGATATCCCCGAACAAATTTGACGTTAGTATCACATCAAACTGCGTTGGACGAAGAATAAGCTGGATTGCTGCATTATCCACATAGAGATGTTCTAGGTCTACATCTGGAAACTCGGACTGTTGAATATCGGCCACAACCCTTCTCCATAGCTGAGAGACCTCTAAGACGTTGGCTTTGTCGACAGAGGTGAGTTTACCCTTTCGTTTTTGGGCCAGATTAAATGCCAATCGGGCAATGCGTTCGATTTCTGGCTGAGTGTAAATCATCGTATTGGTTCCAGTCGTCCCAGAATCAGATCTCGGAGTACCAAAATAGATTCCACCAGTGAGTTCACGAACAATTAAGAGGTCGGTCCCAATGACGCGGTCAGATTGAAGTGGAGAATTCTCCACAAGACTTTCTGGCACGATCACTGGGCGCAAATTCGCAAATCCACCAAGAACTTTACGCAAGGCTAACAGTGCAGATTCACATCTCCTGTCACCCGTTTCATGATCCCATTTAGGTCCACCAATCGCACCTAAGAAAACCGCATCAGCGGCAAGACATGCGTCACGAGTTTCATCTGGAAAAGGGGTATCGTATTGATCTAAAGCTGCGCCCCCAATGATAAAACGATCAAGAGTTATATTAAAATCAAACTGCGTAGACGCAGCAATCAGTGCCCGTTCAGCCTCACGCGTGACTTCGGGCCCTATCCCGTCACCAGGCAGTACAGCAAGCTTGTAACAGGGCATGATTAGGGTTTCGGTGTACTCTGATTCTTATGAAGCCAAGCCATCATTTTACGCAACTTCTGCCCAACTTTCTCAATTGGATGGGTTGATGTCGCTTCTCTATAAGCCTTAAATGTGGGTTGCCCAGCTTCGCATTCTTGAATCCATTCTTGGGCAAATTTCCCCGATTGAATCTCGGATAAGATTGTTTTCATTTCCTGTTTGACCTGCGGCCCAATGATACGCTCGCCTCGAGAGTAATTTCCATATTCGGCGGTCTCGCTGATAGAGTAATTCATATAGGATAGACCGCCCTCGTAGTAGAGATCTACAATGAGTTTCAACTCATGAAGAACCTCAAAGTAAGCGAGTTCTTCTGGGTAACCTGCTTCAACCAGAGTTTCAAAACCAGCCTGAATCAAGGCCTGTGATCCTCCACACAACACGGCCTGCTCTCCAAAGAGATCCGTTTCTGTTTCATCTTTAAAACTCGTCTCAATGACTCCTGCGCGGGTACCTCCAATCGCGTCAGCGTAACTCAGGGCAAGGTCTAATGCCTTGCCCGTAGCATCCTGGGCAACGGCCACAAGACAGGGTGTGCCCTTGCCCTCTTCAAACGTTCTGCGAACGAGATGACCTGGCCCCTTAGGAGCCACCATGAATACATCTACATCGTCTGGAGCTTCAATCTGACCATAGTGGATATTAAACCCATGTCCAAATGCAAGGGCATTTCCAGAGATCATATAGTGTTTAATCTCCTCTTCATACACCCGTTTCTGATCCTGATCAGGAATCAAAATCATCACGATATCGCCCCATGCCGCGGCCTCTGAAATACTCATCACAGCGAATCCTTTGAAAAATGCTTTTTCAACAGATTTGGAATCCTCACGCAGACCAACAACGACTTTTGCCCCGCTATCTTTGAGATTGAGGGCATGTGCATGCCCCTGACTTCCGTAGCCGATTACTGCGACTTTTTGTTTAAGAATTAGTGATGGATCGGCTTTGTAATGTACTTTCATAAGATTTATTTGATAAAAAGGTAATTAATCGCGCTGCATTGCAACTCTCCCACTTCGGGCGACTTCAATAATTTCATGTGAACGCATCATTTTGATAAATGCATCAATCTTTTGAGAGGGGCCGCGAAGCTCAAATGTCATAGTCTTCGTCGTAATATCCACAACCTTGCCTCTGAATATATCATTCACATCCAGAATCTCTGAGCGGGTTTGTGGAGTATAGCATACTTTGAGTAAACAAATTTCGCGCTCAACAAAGTCGGTCTCTGTCAAGTCAATGACTTCAATCGTATCAACCAGACGACTCAACTGCCGCAGAACTTGAGAAATAATCCGCCCATTCCCTTTGGTGACGATATTCATCCGACTCACACTAGAATCATCTGTTACACCGACAGTGACGCTGTCAATGTTAAATCCACGGGCCGAAAACATATTGACAACTCGAATGAACGCTCCAATTGAGTTCTCAACAAGAACCACAATCGTATGCGATTGGATCATTTCGCTGTCTTCAGGCTGAATGGGTTCACCAGCAGCCTTTTTTCGAATGATCTGCTGAGGTGTGAGGATGAGATTTTCAGACATCAATCATACTAAACGAACGAGTTAGGTGTGATGCGGTCGGTGATCATATCTCCAGTAGCGGCACCTGCGGGGACCATTGGGAATACCATTTCTTCTTTCGCAACCTGAAACTCCATAAGGACTGGCCGATCATTAACCGTCCATGCCTCATCAATGATATCTTGTGCTTCTTTGGGGGTCGTTGCTCGGAGTCCGATGCAGTGATGCGCCTCTGCAAGTTTGACAAAATCAGGGTTCGTGTCTGATAGATCCGTGTGGCTGTATCGTTCTCTATGAAAGAGCTCCTGCCACTGTCGAACCATTCCAAGAAAACGGTTGTTGATGACGGCGAGCTTTAGAGGTAGTTTATGGGCAGCTGCAACACTCATCTCTTGGGCATTCATAACAAATCCCCCGTCCCCACTGATACAAATGACTGGACGAGATGACGCAATTTCACGCATTCCAAAAGCAGCCCCCATGGCAGCGGGCATTCCAAAGCCCATGGTCCCTAATCCACCGCTGGTGATATGGGTTCGAGGATGCAGAAATCGAAAATACTGGGCTGACCACATTTGGTGTTGTCCCACATCGGTAATCACGACTGCATCACCTTCAGTTTTATCACGCAACTGCTCAATCACGCCCTGAGCATGTAACTTACCGTCATCGCTATATTGTAGAGGGCATTCCTGCCGCCACTCCTCAATTTCCTGAAGCCACTCGCTGGTGTCTTTCGGCTTGACTAATGACCTTAGATATTCTAGCACATCCTGAACGTCACCCAAAATTGCACAATCTGCAAATATATTTTTTGAAATGCAAGACTGATCTATTTCAATATGAATCACCTTAGCATAAGGTGCCCAAGAATCTAACTTACCTGTGACACGATCATCAAATCTTGCGCCTACAGCAATCAGCAGATCACAGTGCTGAACGGCCTGATTGGCCCACCAGGTTCCATGCATACCTAGCATTCTTAGTGAGAGGTCATCATCCTCTGGAAAAGCGCCCAATCCATGAAGCGTTGTCGTAACAGGAATACGAGTATAGCGTGCAAGATCTGTCAAGTGCTGGGCGGCGTTTCTGCTAATGGCGCCGCCTCCCACATAGAATAATGGCCGCTTTGATTCACCAATCATCTGTGCAGCACGATGCAGTTTTTCTGGAAGCACTGGTTCGGGCATGGCATACCCCCGCATATTGACAGTGTTCGGGTATTGGAATGGTGCCTCAGCCAATAACACATCCTTAGGTAAATCCACTAATACGGGTCCAGGACGACCTGTTTGTGCAATATGATACGCCTCTTTAACAGTACGTGCCAGATCTTTGACATCCCTAACAAGATAACTGTGCTTGGTAATTGAACGAGTAATCCCAATGGCATCACATTCCTGAAAGGCATCATTGCCAATTAGTGCAGTCGGCACCTGCCCTGTAAACACGACGATTGGAACAGAATCCATGTATGCATCAGCAATTCCTGTGACAGTATTGGTAGCACCAGGCCCACTTGTCACCAGAACGGTCCCTACTTTACCAGTAGCCTTAGCATAGCCTTCAGCAGCATGGGTTCCTCCTTGTTCATGTCGAACAAGAATATGCTGAAAACTCGGATTGATGCGGTGCATTTCATCATATACTTTAATGACGGCACCACCGGGGTGTCCAAAGATGATTTTAACTCCTTCAGCTTCTAAGGAGCGAAGGAGAATTTCAGCACCAGACATTGTCTGGGTTGAGGGCGTGATTTCTGGTCGTTCTTCTGGAAGAGCGTCACCAGCGGTCACAGGCTGTACTTTTGTATGCGTGTCGTAAGTCATGATTCTAAATGAGTGAATGGATACCTACAAGATGGTGATACCATTTAAACCATTAAATGTCCCATGAGTCTCAAAACTATTCTTAAGCGATGAGTCAATATGTAGTTATGATTCTATATTACATCGTTCTATATCTGGAAGTTAACCCTATTTTCAATTTCTATGAAGATACAATATTTCCAGAGAATTTGAGAATTTTTGACTACAATCTGCCAGAAAGGCGCTTTAATCTGACGAACCGGTCACTCAGGAGAGTTTGATATTCAGGAATTTTAGCGCCTTCATTTGGGTCGGATTGTAATCCTCAAACAAGGTCACTTCGGTTGTGATTTTCGGAACGCCCACTACACGACTCAACCCAGACAAAGTTTTCATCACCGACTCATAACTCATGGCGGTTTCGTCATCTGATGTCGTCTTGCTTTGCGCTTTGGCTTCATCTGAGCGCTTGGCTGGCGCGACCATATCTTTTCTTTGCGCTCTCTTGAGTTGCAAGTCATCTTCTAGCATGGGCGCAAGTTTCTGGCATAGATGGTAGTCTCCACAGTGCCTGCTAAAAAACTCATACTTCGTAGAGCATTTTTATTTAGCGGGGCCTGATATGCGAATTTTTTTTAATTGCAGACGTGCTTCAAAAATTTTAGTTGATTGTAGACCTTCAGGCTTGCTATTGATAGAGCGTTGTGATCTTGATACGGATCAATTCAGCGAACAGTGCCTTATTTTGGGCAGAATGTCTGCCTGTCAGACGCACCTCTGCTGCCTCCAATGGTGGAGTTAACTCTCTTTTGTAATGAGTTCGCGTGAATTACGCGGCTTGGCGGAATGTCTCTCGGTGTCGATCCATCAATACCTTCCCAATACGACATGGTGCCTGCTAAATACGTTTCAATAAATAAAATTTTTTGATCGCTAAATTATAGTGAATAATATGGGTAAATCAGTGAGCATCTTTTCAGAAAGACATTCTCAATCGCAGATTGAGTGTACGTGGTGTTAGTCGCGTTGGAATGCGTTGCCAGACACCGGTCGCATCAGGGAGCCAGGAATAGGTAACGGTATTAACGATATCAAAGACATTGAGAACTTCCGCAGTGATCTCCAGCTGAAGAGGTTTGGGCTTATTGGTGAGATGAATGATTTTTGTGGTTCCAAAGTCAACGCGCCGGAATTCAGGGAATTTTGCTGAGTGTCTCTGTCCAGGCACCTGAGCGGTTACATTTCCCAATCGTCTTCCTGGAATTGGTGGAGTGTAAGGAAGTCCGCTCCCAAACAATATACGCATGTGCAGTTTCCATGTCGGATCACTGGGAACATAATCTTGCAATAACAAAGCAACGGTATGACGCTGGTCAGACGCTCGGGAGCGTAAACCACTGTTGAGATCGGTTGTGTATTGTGGAAGAAAGCGTTCGCGTGCTACCATGAAACTATAATTGATCCAGCTCTCCATCCCAGGAACAAATTCTCCACGAGTCTGAAGATCTAAGCCATAGATGTAACCAGTAGCATCGTTAGATCCACTATAATTGATCCGTACATTTTCCATAGAGTAACTGATTAAATCTGAGAGTCGCTTATAGTAGATTTCGCTGCGTAGATATAATCGCCTACGAGGGATGAATAATTCCGCTCCTGCAGTGAGTTGAGTAGATTTCTGAGACCGAAGGTTCCGATTGAAAGATTCTAGAAGAGAGACATCCACCCGTGGTGTTCCACGTAACTCGCGGTAGGTGGGTTGCTGATAATAAATCCCCGCGGATGCAGTCAGCGTAAGCTGTTTAGACGCTTCGTAACGAAGGCTTGCACGCGGAGAAAATGTCCACTCACGATTGAAATCATACCAATCCACACGAAGTCCTCCATTGATGAGAAGAGCTCGGTCTATCCTGTATGAATCTTCAATATGCACCCCTATCTGAGATGCACTCAGATCTGCGGAGCCAATTAAGCTATCTACCACAATACGGACAGGTTGATCATCTACTGCTGTACTCAGAATAATTGACTGTTCCATGAGTTGATCGCTAAATGTGAGTCGTTTGTAGGACCACCCCGTTTCAAGTGCATGATGCTCAGTCGTCCATTTATAGAGGCCCTGACCATTGGCAGTCGTCACTGTAATTGAATTATCCGCAAAATCTTCCTGACGTGCATTTCCGCGCGGCACTTCAACGCGGTCCGCGTTACTATCGGTAACGATGTCATACAATATGGCATTCCCTTCAAGTAAGAATGATTCCTGTTCACTCGTTGAATAGATACTCAGATCATGTTGAAGAATCCAGCGGGTTCCGAATTGAGCACGATGCCTGAGTCCAACAAGCCCTGTCTGATACCCATCAATTTCCATACTGTTATTTGAATAGGAAAGCCAGACCGATCGAATGTCAGAAGGACCACCACTGGCAGATACTGTGCCATAGAATGTCCGTCTGCCTCGAGGATCAAGGCGGAATTCGTGATTAGCATAAAGAGCAATCAATTCAAGTTGTTGCCTTGGCGTCAATGAATAGTTTATGTGCGTTTGGAAATCCTCATAATCGGGTTGATAATTTCCTTTAAGTTCTTGAGTTGAGAAAAAACGTCGGGCTCGTGCTTTACGGAGGCCTATCTGCCAAGAGACAGGGCCATTGGTTGCGGAGGCGGTAGCTGTACCATCAAGTAAAGACAATGTAGCACTGGTGGTGAGATCTTGACTTGCTTTGTACTCTATGTCAAGTGCAGAGGAGATTTTACCTCCGTACCGAGTTGGAAACCCTCCAGTATACAAAGTAATTCTGCGAGCCAAATCAGGATTGAAGAGGCCCAAACCTTCCTGTTCGCCTTGTCGTGGGCGAAAGGGCATGTGAATTTCAAATCCATTGAGAAAAATCAAGTTCTCGTTAAAGCCTCCCCCACGCACCGAGTACTGGTTGGAGAGTTCATTGTTGGCAGAAACCCCTGGCAACACTAGAAGCGCTTGAAATCCCTTGAAAGGAGACGGCATTCTACGCACCTGTTCGGGAGTAATCTGTTGTACACCTGCCCCTCCTATTATGCCTGCCTCTACTATAATCTCTTCCCCTTCAAGCACAGTTGGATTGAGTTGGATATTAAGATTCACCAAAGCATTAGAGGTAACTACTACTGAATCTATGTGGACGGAGAATCCAACATAGGAGAATCTTAGCGCATATTTACCCGCGGGGAGCTGTAGGGTATAGATTCCAAATTCATCTGTAGCCGTTCCAAAGTTTGTATCATTGACCAAGACACTGACTCCAGGGAGAGGCAGACCGGTGTCGGACTCAATCACCGAACCATCAACGCTCCCCCATGATTGCGCCGAGGCTTGTGCCACAATCAGAACGGAGACCACAATTAATATAATACGATACATCCACATACACTGTGTTTTGAATGACAGACAAGTGGGGTAACAGTATGCAGGATATGTGGATGTTAAATTAGTAGGACCAGGATGTTGGCTCTCTGTCCCAACGGTGGGTGTATAGTGATTTGAGCAGAGATTGTTTCAAATGCCCTTTATCACTGGTGGCGATATTCGCATCCACATGTTGCAACTTGCGCATGCCAGGAATCGTCGTGCTTACCACTGGGTTACTCAAGATAAATCGGAGGGCTATTTCTGGTAAGGTGCTGGCTTCGGGAACCAAATCACGAAGACGCTCAACACGTTCCAAGCTACTCTTCAGGTTCTCCTCTACAAAGTAGAGATTTCGCCAATCGCCATCGGGCCAAGTAGATTCTAAGGATAACGATCCAGTCAAAGTGCCTTCGTCAAATGGAACGCGGGCAATCACTCCCACATTGTGATCTTGGCAGGCTGGAAAGAGTTCGTCAACTGGGTTCTGGTCAAAAATATTGTAGATTACTTGGACGCAGTCAATAAGTCCACTACGGACTGCCTGAACCCCATTCCATGGCTCCCACCGATTAAGGCTGATACCAATGAATCCTACTTCTCCATTCTCTTTGGATCTTAGTAGCTCCTGTATCCATCTATCGTCTTGTAGCCAAGAGTCCTCCCATGTATGGAGTTGCATGAGGTCAATTTGGTCAACCTTCATATTCTGAAGACTCAAACGAATATATTCCCGAACATAAGAAGGAGGATAACAGTCATCAAGTGTATGCTCCCTTTGGCTGGGCCATGAACGGTTTCTGGGAGGAATTTTTGTAGCCGTGATTAGACGTTTATCTGGATTTGCTCTAACAAGATTTCCTAGTAGCTGCTCACTGTGACCGTCACCATAAGCCCACGCCGTATCATAAAAGGTGCAACCGAGCTCAACCGAGCGTTGTAAGGATTTAATTGACTCGGAATCATCCGAATCTTTCCACGCAGACATCCCCCACATTCCATAACCGATCTCACTTACAGAGAGACCAGTACGACCTAACAGCCTGTAATTCATAATTTAATCAACAAAAATGGGTTGTAACCCGCTGTGATAAACCTGTTCCATAACGCAATAGTAAAATGTAGTATGTATGACCTTTTCTAATGTGACCCTGAAAAGCATGGTGAGGCTTCTGATACACTGGACGATTCACCTGCCGAGCAACCAGCAATGAAACAAAAAGGAGCATATTTTCAACAATAACACCCCCTCTTGGTTTCAATCAATTCATCATGTAACCTAATAATTAATTGTCCATGCGTATGAGAGATTCATTTGGATGAAATTAAGCGATGACAAGAACGTTGGCAAGCATAAATTTATGGACCTTCTCAAACACAAAAATGGGATCAATAGCATCTCTTGCGTCCTTATCCGCTTACCTGTACGCTCCATTCACCTCTAAATTTGGATTAGGTTAACACCATACGAAGCTTAGTCACCGCGAGTAATCCAGCCTACTTCTCAACGATTATAATCTACCAGCCTTCCAACAATGCTTACAGTGCTCGCCGTCTGCATCGCTCATATCTACGGAAGATCTATCCTGCCAGATAATCTCTTCGGTGGGGCAATCCTCCATCCTTTGCTACGCTCCGTGTAGGGCTTTCTCACACTGAGGCATGGCTTTGGTGGCGAGATTTTTCCTCAAGCACAGCCAAACGTTATACAATTTCCAAATTTGAGCTGTGATCCCTATTCTCAGCTCACGCAGATCTGTATGACGAGCCCTTTTCGAATTTCGCAGATCACACGCTATAAAAAACCACTGGCTCCCGCAAGTCCTGCAGGGTAATCAAATCAATCATGAGAGATAAAATATCCACGAGTAATGAAATTTAGGGATTAGGAGTTGAGTGTGCACCACATGGTAAAGTTCGGGGAAAAGACTGGGTTGATCCACACCATGTGGATTTCTTATACATTAATCATTCTTTTGAATAAATCTGGTCAATTATTTACTTTTCAGGTCCCTTTTGCTCGGTTTTCGGCGTGTCAGCATTTATTGACACCCTGAGATAGTCCTAGCAGAATCTATTATATTTGAGTGCACTTTGTTATGATACAATAGGTTCATCAATAAGATGTCGCATTAATTTCCGCGGTCTATACCACCATCAATATGTGGCTTAGATTTTACCTCCAAGAGGCTATGCTGGGCTTTGAGATTCATATATCGTTTCGTACATTTAAGAGAATTTGACTCAATTAGGTCTCTACCCTTGAATGATCGTGGTGTCGCGTGATTGTTGTGTATAGATACATGAACTTTACTCTTGAGTGCAACCCATTGGCTAAGAATTATGTATGATCATAGTAAATGTTAACTTTAGTGCCATATAATATATAGAAGTAAGAAAAACTGATCATTTATTTATCATTTATTTACTGTTGAATGCCTCGAAGTTTTGATATTCCCCAATTTTATCGTAGTCCAATTATCTCAACACTTAAAACGGCGCGAATGGCAGCAGATCCTCGTAAAAAAGATCTCACGCCCTCGCTATTGGATTTTGGGCCAGTACATGTATGGATCGCTCGGAATTTTGGCTTTTGTTTCGGTGTTGAAAATGCCGTAGAAATCGCTTATCGCGCTATTTCTGATCACCCCGACAGACGCTTATATATGCTCTCGGAAATGATCCATAATCCTCAGGTAAACAACGATTTACGCCGCAGAGGAATGCAATTTTTACGCTCAAGTATGGGCGATCAGCTGATTGACTTTAAAGCATTAACACCCGATGATATTGTAGTCATTCCAGCATTTGGAACGACCCTGGAAATCAAAGAGGAGCTCAAACAGCTCGGTGTTGATGTTCGCACCTATGATACCACCTGTCCATTTGTAAAAAAAGTTTGGCGCCGAAGCGAAAAGATCGGAGAGGATGGCTATACAGTTATTATTCATGGAAAGCGATTGCATGAAGAATCCCGGGCATCCTTTTCTCATGCGAACGAACATGCTCCAGTGCTTGTCATCCGTGATGCAAATGATGCAGAAGATTTGGCGCAAGTCATTCGCGGCGAAAAAGATCGTGACTATTTCTACGAGCGCTTTGCAGATTGCTACAGTGAAGGATTTGACCCAGACAAAGATTTAGCGCGTATTGGAGTCGTGAATCAGACGACTATGCTGGTCACCGAAACCCAAGAAGTGACGGATATTTTACGCATGGCTACGGTAGAGCGTTACGGAGAAGAAGGACATTTCGTTGATACCAGTGATACCCTATGTTATGCGACGCATGAAAATCAGGAAGCCGCGCGCGCAATGTTAGAACAGCAACTGGATATAGCGTTAGTTGTTGGAGGCTATAACTCTTCAAACACTAGCCAGATTGTGTCTCTGTATAATTCGGTTATTCCCACTTATTTCATAAGAGGTGCTGAGGAGATTGAGGACCGACATCGAATTCATCATTATGATTATCCAGCCATGCAAGTGCGGACTACCTTGAATTGGCTTCCGACCTGTCGGCCAGCTTCCGTTGCCATCACATCTGGCGCTTCCTGCCCAGACATGCTAGTTGATGATGTCATTCGAAAGGTCGTTGCATTTTTTGATGGAGTTGCGACCTTTGAAGAAGCCCTCGCACCTTATCAACCAGAGGACATTGTCGCGGAATGATCAATGACTCGCTGGGCATGGATCGGCTACTTACTTGTTTTTGGGGCATGTGATCTATTTGGCGCTCGTACTCCTGAAGACCCCGAAGGAGAGGCCGGGACATGGCAACAGCCCGTTGCTCCCGACATTGTAATTGAGAATTTACGGGCAGCAATTACGGAGCTGAACACTTCAAATTATAGGCGCTCGCTTCATGAAAATTTTGAGTTTGTTCCTTCCTCTGATGCGTATGCTCGCGACCCTGATCAATGGATTAACTGGGATCGCGCCAGAGAGAATGGATTCTTTGTGACGTTGGCTGAGGCATCCAAGGGGAGTACAGGCAATGGGCTTCGCCTAGAAAATATGACAACCGAGCTTGGTGAATCTGAATATATATTGGATGCAAGTTATATACTCATTATCTCTCATGGAAGTCAACAGGTCGCAGACACATTACAAGGTCGCCTCGCATGGTTGATTATCCAAGAATCAAATGGATTATGGGCACTGACGATGTGGAATGATCAGAGCATCGGATCGGAGGATTCATGGAGTGATCTCAAGGCCGAATTTGCAAGTTAATTTCATGTTAGCCTATCTGAGCGGTGGTGAGATATCCATACATATCGGTATTATTCTGACAGCCATTATCTGTATAACGCCTGCATGCAACCCTTTTGCACCCGCAATCGGGGAAGGGGATCCGTTTAGGGATTTATTAGGAGATCCAAAAACTATTGATGGATATTTTACAAATTTTCGGAATGCCTATGAACTCCGTGATATTTCCTTATATGAATTGTTGATTGACTCATCTTTTGTATTTATCTACAACGATTTTGATACGGGTATTGAGCGGGAGTGGGGATTTGGACAGGAGCTGGAAACAACCCGCCGACTGTTTGAGAGTACGATTGAGGTGCAACTGCAGTGGAATCAAATTATTTCCAGACAGGTGTATGATCAAGGAACGCGCGCCATCGCAGTAAGGGGGTTTAATTTGTCTGTTGGCCTCGACAATGGTGAGGTATTTCGCGGGGATGGAAACGTCAATTTTTTACTTGCCCGTGCGGATTCAACTTTTGCGTGGAGACTGATTCGATGGCGTGATGAAAGCGAACTATAATTATATTCTATGATTACTCAGGCCCTGAATTACTATGAGACGCATCAAGAGCGTTTTGTCGGTGAATTGATAGAATTACTTAAAATTCCGTCTATCAGTACCGATCCTGCCTACTCTAGTCATGTCAATTGTGCTGCCGGCTGGTTAGTTGACCATATGAAATATTTGGGAATTGATAACTCAACGGCCGTTCAAACAGATGGACACCCTATCGTTATTGGAAGCATCGAGGTGGATTCTGTGCGTCCTACGATTCTAGTCTATGGTCATTATGATGTCCAGCCGGCTGATCCGCTTGATCTATGGATCTCTCCTCCATTTGAACCCACCATTAATGATGGAATCCTCTATGCGCGTGGATCCTGTGATGATAAAGGGCAATTGTTTATGCACTTAAAGGCATTAGAGTGCTGGATGCGGACTAGAGGAGCGCCACCGATAAATATAAAATTCATTCTTGAAGGGGAAGAAGAATCTGGATCGACAAGCCTGCCAGAATTTATCAAGCAACATCAAGATAGGTTAGCTGCTGACGTTGTCGTCATTTCGGATTCAAGTTTATTCGCACCAGGAATTCCGTCAATCACATACGGATTACGGGGAATGACATACATTGAGCTTACGCTCACTGGCCCTGATCGCGACCTACATTCGGGAACCTATGGAGGAGCAGTTCATAACCCAATCAATGTTTTGGCAGATCTGATTGGGCAGATGCATGACTCAGATCATCGTATCTCAATTGATGGGTTTTACGATCATGTGCGCCCACTTTCTAATCAAGAGCGTCAAGCCATGGCCAATTTACCATTTGAATCTGAGATCTGGATTCAGGAGGTTGGAGTTAATGTGCCTGTTACCGAATCTGGGTACACTGTCTTGGAATCTTCTACATCTCGTCCTACACTTGATTGCAATGGTATCTGGGGCGGCTATTGCGGTGATGGTGCTAAGACCGTCCTTCCCTCTAAGGCAAGTGCTAAAATTTCTATGCGATTAGTCCCGGATCAAGACCCCGATGAGATTGCAAAATTAACCAAGTCATGGCTGGAGTCCCGAGTACCATCATCCATGCACATGGACTTGAAAATTCTTCATGGAGCTAAGCCAGTGTTGATAGATACTGAAAGCCCTGCGATGGCCGCAGCGTCCAAGGCTCTTAATGATGTCTATGATCGCCCACCGTTTTTTACGCGTATCGGTGGAAGCATTCCAGTTGTTGCGGACTTTCGTCAGCTTCTTGGCTTAGACAGCATTCTGATGGGATTTGGGTTGGATTCTGATGCCATTCACTCACCAAATGAGCATTTTGGTTTAGATAGATTTGCTCAGGGAATTGAATCAATTATCCGATTTCATGCCTACTTGGGTTGACTTGAGGATCCATATTAGCATTTAGACAGTAGAATGTTGTATGCCCGGGTGGCGGAATTGGTAGACGCGACGGACTCAAAATCCGTTGGCCTTTAAAGCTGTGTGGGTTCGAGTCCCACCCCGGGTACAGGTTATCTTAATTGGGCCTCCCATTTTTTAAGTGGGTGATATTTTCAGAAATGGGTAAACGAGGGTAACAAGAATAAGGTTCGGTAAGGATTTTTATAGTAGTTTAGATTTGTTTATCTATCGTTCAACTTATCAAAAAAAAAGATGGCTTTAAAAATAACGGATGTGAATCATTTGATTGGTATTGCGTCACCGTGGGAGGTGACCGAGATTGAGCAGGAGACGAGTCGTTATGCGGCGAGGATCCATGTAGCGCTTTCGGGGGATGCGGAGTTAAGGTGCCCAGAGTGTGGGAAGGCGTGTCCGGGGTATGATCACCGAGAGCGACGATGGCGCCATACTAATATCTGTGATTATCGTACGGAGGTGGTCGCGAGTGTGCCGCGTGTGCAGTGTCCACAGCATGGCGTGACTACGATTTCGGTTCCTTGGGCCGATGCTCGTGTGCAATTCACGTCCAGTTTTGAGGCCTGTGTGATGGATTGGTTGCATGATGCAACCAGCATTTCAGTGATCGCGAAACGCTTAGGGGTGAGTTGGACGATGATCGCTCATATTATGGATCGTGGAATCAAGCGTGGATTGGAGCGCAAGCCAGAGAAGATCGTGCCTCATATTTGCGTAGATGAGACAGCGTCCAAGAAGGGGCACAACTATGTGACGATTGTATCGGATCGGTACGGTGTTACATGTGTCAGAGGGGCGAACAATAGAGAGTTTATTAGAGTACTACGATAGTTGTTCACCTGAGCAAATTGCAGGGATTGAAAGTGTGAGTATGGATATGTGGCCTGCCTACATCACTGCAACAAGGATGCGTAGACCCGATGCAAGATTGCATTTGACCATTTTCATATCTCTAAATATGTTGGAGCTGGGGTGGATGAGGTTCGCAGAGAGGAGAATCGTGCGTTAAAGAAACTGGGGATTCTGGATTTGGTAGGGACAAAGTATGATTGGCTTAAGAATCGGGCCAGCATGTCGGCCAAGCAAAAAAAGCGGTTTAGTCTCTTGAAAAACAGTGCACTGAAAACAGCACGCGCTTGGGCGATGAAAGAAGTGTTCCAGACGCTGTGGAAGTATAAACATCGCACTTGGGCGCTCAAAGCATGGAACCGTTGGTTAGGGTGGCTCTCACGCAGTCGTCTGGAGCCGATGAAAAAAGTGGCTAAAACCATTAGAAGTCATCTTTGGGGCATGATCAATGCGGTGGTTCTAGATGTGAGTAATGGGCCGGCTGAAAGCATCAATAGTCGCATCAAAATGATCAAAATCCGTGCGCGTGGATTCAGAAATCCTGAACGATTAAAGAATGCAATTTACTTCTATCTTGGTGGACTTGATTTGTATCCAGAAGGCACCAAAAATCGGCCAACCCACTCTTAAAATGGGAGGCCCTCTTAATTGAATAATCATCTTCTTGAAAGGCATAACCTGAATGAAGTTATTGCCCAGTGATTTTAGGATGTGAATATTGGATTTTCTGATTTGTCAGCACTCCTCTACCCTATTGTGCTGGTTCAGCTACAAAATTAGCTATCTGAATTCTGATTCATTGCCCTAAACTGAAACTATTATAATCCTGCGTTTGATACATATCATTTATGTTCTATGCGTATGTAATGACGATTCCAGATTGTTAACCATGATCAGTCCTTCATCAATGACTTAATTTGATTGATGAAAATGTGAGTACAAACTATTGATTTTGCAGTAGGTAATTATTTATATTATATTCTAATGATCATCAACTATCTCCTATCAAATGGTTACCACACGCAGTCTTTCGTCAGATTTTGACATTGAATACTACACAGAAAATGCAACCCTGTCTCATCGAGAGAAATCAATGATTGAGAATCGTATCAATAAATTGTCCAGAGGGCATCAAGATATTTCAGGGGTATCAGTTGCATTGGAGTGTGTTAGTGGAGCTAACAAACGCGCAGAGTACAAAGCTCGCCTTGTCGTCTACTGCAAACCCACAAATATAGCCGCATCTCGCACGAATGAATCTATTTATTGTGCTGTCACCGATACACTTGAAGCCGTTGAGCGACAGATTCGTGATCAACGTGAAAGGATGCGTAACCGACATAGGACGGCCCGAGTAACCCATTAGTTGATTGCTGTGATTCAGTAATACATGTTCAAGTGAACTACAAGATGTCGCCATTGAAAATATAGGTCTTAGAAGACGATCAACTCCGATATGCAAATTCATTTTGAGAGGCACTGCTCAGATAGGTCTTCAAGCGCGTTTAATGATTCAACTAAAGGTTTAACACATGGTGAATGGCCTGATCACTCATCAACAATTGTGCATGTTTAAACGCCTTGGTGATTATCGCGTTAAATTGTCGTCACTTTTCAACTACAGATTTTCCTCGTCATTAGATTGATGAAAAGCGTAATCAAAGATTGGTCCCCTCAATCTTGGCATCAGAAACAAGCCATCCAGCAAGTAGAATATCTTGATCAGGCGCATCTCTCATCCGTTCTCAATGAACTGAGAAAACAGCCTCCCCTCGTCACTTCCTGGGAGATTGAGGGACTCCGTAAACAGCTTGCAGAAGCTGCCGCAGGGAAAAGATTCGTGCTTCAAGGAGGCGATTGTGCTGAGAGTTTTAAAGATTGCAGAGTAGAATTCATTAAGAATCGGTTGAAAATTCTGCTCCAGATGAGTGTAATTTTAATCTACGGTCTTAAAATGCCCGTCATCCGCATAGGACGCTTTGCTGGACAATATGCAAAACCTCGTAGCGATTCCACCGAAACCCGCAATGGTCTATCACTACCGTCCTATCGCGGAGATAATATCAACGCATCCCAATTTACACAAGAGGCACGCACTCCTGATCCTGATCGCCTCATGCAAGCGTACTACTGTTCTGCGATTCAGTTAAATCTCGTGCGCGCATTGGCAGATGCAGGCTTTGCGGATCTTCATAATGCCGATAACTGGAACCTGAGCTTTGCACAGGAAGCGCCTTATATTGAGAGGTATCATATGATCATCCGAAAGATTCACAGAGCCCTGGACTTCGCAAAGACTGTTTCGGATCATCCTATTGGGGGATTAGGTAGGGTAACATTCTTTACCAGCCATGAAGCACTGCATTTACCTTATGAAGAGGTATTTACCAGAGAAGTGACACATGCAAAGGCCATCTATAACCTATCAACCCATCTTCCATGGATTGGCAAGAGAACACTGTTTGACAACAGCGCCCATGTTGAGTATATGCGTGGAATCCGCAATCCTATCGGGATTAAAATTGGTCATGATATGATGCCTGGTGATCTACTTCGCTTAGTTCGTCATTTAAACCCTCTCAATGATCTAGGACGATTGATGATCATTTCTCGAATGGGGGCCAACAGAGTTGAAGATTCTCTACCTAGAATGATAGATGTAATTCAGAAATCTGGACTCAATGTATTATGGTGTTGTGATCCAATGCACGGCAATACTGAAACTGCGTCAGGAGGGATCAAGACGCGAAAGTTTGAGAATATTCTAGCAGAATTGGAATCCGTCATTGACATCCACGCACGAATGAATACAATACTGGGTGGCGTTCATTTTGAACTGACGGGTGAAGACGTTACCGAATGTGTGGGAGGGGCAAGTGGTGTGGAGGAACAAGACCTCAATCAGCGCTATCATTCAACCGTGGATCCACGACTCAATGTGAGTCAATCCTTAGAAATGGCACTCAAGATTGCACAGAAATATCAAGAGTTTGAAATCAGTTGATCACAGAAAATGGTAGACCATTCTGATGTTTTCCATGAGTGATTAGAGTTAAATCTGTCTTTGCCATATGGTGAATCTTCTTGAGATGCCGATCATCCTGGTGTAGAAAGGAAGGTTCCCTTTCGGGGGTTGGTATGTATTAGTTTCGGGTTACATTTTGTTATAAATATAGACAACTCGTCATGGAGAAAGAGTCTTATAGCAATGTCGACGGTCTATCAATCTGGTGTCCGCATGCTAGGCAAAAGCCATAATGCTCAATATTTGAATACGTCGGAGCTGCCAAGATCTTGAAACTCGGGCTCGCGATAATCGCTACCGAAAAGGATGGACTTGGGCTCTCCATCGTTGCTTTGGACTCTTTCTCCATGACGAGTTATCGTATAGGTTGTTTAGGCTGTTTCAACAGGAAGTTGCAACGCCTCCCAGAGAAAGCCAACCAGTTCACGATCCACCGCGACTTTCGGAGGTTTGCGTTTGCTCAGTGCGTTGTAACGTTTGTATAAGCGTGTTTGTGCTTTTTGGCTAATGGCGATGACTTTAGCACTGCAGTGTTTTTGCCGCTCTTGAAGTGCAACACTAATCCGAGGTACGTAAATGTATTTCCATGCTGCGCTCACCAAGACCTTTCGTGCGTGTGTGTTTCCAGTTTTGGTGATTGAACCAGTGCGGATGGTGTTTCCTGAGGAGTGTTGAGATGGAACTAATCCAAGATACGCCATCAGTGCCGTCGGACTCTCAAACCGCCGAAAGTCTCCAATCTCACAAACCAACTGCATGGCCGAGATCAGTCCAATGCCTCGGAAGCCTTGCAGAATCTGAACTGCTTGCTGAAACTTTTCGGACTCGGATGCTATTTTGACTTGCTGTTCAATTTCTTGGATGCGTCCCTGATGATAATCAATATCATTCAGGTGTCCGCGTAGTACAAACTCGTCATGGGAACGCTCTAACTCAATCTGATTGATCCAAGTCTTAAACTTTTTTGTCCAGTAGCTTCCTGTTGTATAACAGTGCCCGTGCGCATGCAAAAAATGAATCACGCGCATTTTGGATTGGTGAAGACTTTTTATCAGTGCCTCACGACTGCGTAAAAGTCCTCGCACGGCTCGGAGTTCTTCGTCCAGGACGAAACATTCAGTCAAAAGCCCAGATCCAAAATACTTGGACAAATTCCTGGCATCGCGCTGATCGGTTTTGATTCGATCGCCTGAGCGCTTGGGAATCAAGCAATGATGGCGCAATCCACGCCGTGTTCGGTCAATGTGTCATAGAGCACAGTCCCCGAAAAGGATGCCTCATAACAACAGCGGAAAGGCCCATACTTTGAACGCGTAGATTCCACAAACCGAGCGAGACGCTTCGGCTTGTGTGCATCTGCTCATCACAGTAACGCTTCTCAGTCGCATCGTAAACACACGCCGAGATTGTGTCACGATGAACGTCTAATCCAACGTAGTAGCGAACAGGTGCAGATGTAGATGACATAATAAAATGAAAGTTTGGTTACCTCAAAAAATAACACTTCTGAGGGAACCTTCCTTTCTATTATATCTTGGTGATTGAATCCCCCTCCTCTTTTCTACTTGTAGAGATTTGGCAACTTATCTGTTGACTCTCTTGTGTGATTAACCCGCTTAACGCCAGCATTAGTTGATTGTCAACTGGTGCGAGTATGATTTCGGTCAGCAACTGCCATTTTGGACAGGCAGACCAAGTGTGGCAACAATGCCGGCGCGGAGCCTACGATCGCAACCCTGAACAATTTATCAATGGAATTCCTGATGTCCCAAAGCCTCCACGCAAAGTGTGGATCAATCAACCGCAGACTGACACAAACCTAACTATTGAACAATCTCATAATCCAGCACATGAATGACAATATCGCACCGAAAATGACCTCGCCCTGATTCACTAAAATGGAATCAAATTCGTGTCACTTTTATTGGCACACGCCGCCTTTGCATAGGTACCATTATCGTGGATAATCCATTGAATTTTAGCAAGTATATGACCCATGAATCAAGACAAAATTATCGCGCGATGAGAATTCTATTATTTAGATTCCTTTCCATTGGATAAATCATTTAGAGCTCGTTGGAGTTCAGACTTCATCCATTGATGCATTGATGGTATTGGAACTGAATATAAATATCCATCTTTTGCCAATATACCCTCATTCACAAATTTGTGAAATAGTTTTGTACCATTATGAATCCCAAACTTCTCATTTAAGGCAGATTCTACAGATTCTTTACTGAATGGCTTTCCATCTTGTATATCTGCAATCGACATAGTTAAGCAAAGAATTTCATCTCCATCAAATACATCAATCAAATGCCTGTAATACTTCGCTCTAGCATCCCGTCCTCTTTCCAATAATGCATTGAGCCCATCATTAGTAATCATATATTGATCAGATTTTAATTGATCTACGGCTTGGTCTGCATACGAAATGATGTGCTGAGGCCATCCATAGGTTTCTTTCATTATTGCCTTAATCCAACTTGATGGGTCATTGATTGCTTTACCTTCTTTAATGAGCCAGTCTCTTAGTATAGATACTTGATGTTTTTCATCAAGGTGTTTGAGTTCCACAAAGTATTTTCCAGATGGACGCGAGACCCCTAACATTTTGAAGGCTTGCTTCATCTGATGTAACCCAGCTGCTATTAACACAACAGGACGTTTCAGTAAACCATTGTGAATAGCATTTAGGACATTAATCGCGGGTCCTATCTGATCCTCAGACGGCCTATTTCCATTCAGTAAAGTTTGAGATTCGTCTAATGAAAGAAGCAGTGGCTTTTTGTACCTTTTTAAAATTTTAATATTGGTAGGCGTACTCTCAGGCAAGTTTGATGTTATGTTTGTCCCTGAAAATTTTGTGGATAGAATATTTAGTAATGCGATTAATAGGTGACGCCCCCCCCCAATGCCAAGTGATGTTCGTAAAGCAATTGGATCCCAAATGGCTGCGGGAGTCTCAAGCTTGACCACATCCCATCCGTCCTTTTCAGCGAGTTTTTCACACTCATGGAGAAGAGCACTTTTACCAGCACCCGCTGCACCCTGAATGAGAAAGGTAGATCCCCCGTTTACCTTCAATGCACTCGTAATAAGTTCTCGAAAATGATTGAGAACTTGTTCTCGGCCATGAAAATACTTGGTCGGTCCGCGATCAAAGGTAGCAGTCAATAGATTAGACATAGACGATTAGATCGTATCCATGATTATCTAGTCATCGGATGTATACATTAACAGATCAATGGGGTTCACATTAAGCATTTGGCGAGCACCAAACGTACTCTTGAATTAGTAAGATTATTGTTGACTTTCTAAAATTGTGAAAAATAAAGAGAATCATAAATCGGATCACCATTTATATGAGTATTATTATTTTCTCTAAAACCATCATGCTTGATTTGTTGATAATCTCCTACTCTACTCATCAGTATTATGCTCAGTAGAGATCTGGTAAGTTCTTTGTTGACTCAACTTTCTTGGTACTACGCATTCCTTTGCCACCGGCATTTATTGACTGATTCTCAGAGCGGATAAGATTCTCGGCCAGTAACCGTTTTAATACCTCACGGCGGGCTTTGGAGCTAATTGTATAGCGAAGCCGGTCATTTTCGGGTAGTGTTTCCATGTCATGAAAATCATGCTCCAGATCAAGGTCTTGCCAGCCGTACGTATCACGCACTGCGCTGTCAAGTTTGATATGCAGGCGTCGCAGTTCAAGGATTGACTCATACCCTGTGGCTGCGGTCTGCAGATCTTTTTTTGAGATCTTTGCGACGATTTCGGGGGATAAGTCTGGATTGTGAAATAGGTTATAGATATCTGTGAGTCCAAGCCATAGGACTTGCATCAAATCCTTGCGGTGCGTGTGATATTTTTCGCCGATATCTGCGAGGCTGGGGTTGGGAGTTTCACAGAGTCCTTTTGGGAAAGCAAATGTATTGAAACAGTTGGATGACGAGTAGCTTAAATCTTGTTTCAGCGTGCCGCTATATTTGCGAGCCCAGACTTCGTGGAGCGTGGACTGCACGATGCTGAAAAGGTCCCAGCGGTCGGTGGCAAAGACATAAAGTGCGACACTAAAGACTAGGTTGGTCGGCATCACTGAAAAGTTCAGATACTTGGTCGTTCCAGTAGCAGCAAAGCAGAATGAGAGATCTTGGATTGCTTGACTTAAATTTGGACGATACCTCAAAAAAAGCCACCACAATTCACGAATACTTTTATCTTTCTGTGTTGCTCTAAAAGGCTTCACCTTTTCTTCAACGATTGAGAAAGGCTCTGGGAATTCCCGTGCACGCTCAATCGGCCAATCTCGGAAATTGATAATGCTCCTTTCTGGCGCCTGATCTGGATGACTGTTTAATTCTTTCCCATTAATGATGGACATGATGACTTCACCGTTACGTGGATCGTAACTGCGCAATTGATCTGCTTCTGTTTCGGTCAGTAAAAACCCATCGCCAAGATAAATGGCCCCCTGAAACATTTTGTTCAAGCTCTCAGCAACAATACTCGGTTTAACCTGCTCATCATCGTCTTCAAAAAAGGTGTTAATCCTCTCAGCAGGTTGGTTGTCCAGCATTTTGATGCCCGTCCACTTACCTTTATGAATCGCCAGCGTAGAGACAACGAGATTGGCGACTCCTGGCCACTTCACACCTCGGATGGCCATATTGATCTCGCCCCCTGATCTGATAACCTGCTCCAATCCGTCTCTGCGGATTTTGCCATCAATAATCGAATTGGTGGTGATGATAGAGGCAAAACCACTGTCTTTAAGCAATACGTAGATACGTCGTAGAAAAAACACGACTAAGTCACTAAGACCCGCAGGGGCATACTGCCATTTAATATATTCGCAAAATGGATGTCCATAGGTTCCACTCAAGCCTTGTCCACCCAGATAAGGTGGATTGCCAAGAATACAATCAAATCCACCTTGATCCATCACATCTGGAAACTCTAAAAACCAATGAAAGAATCGCTTGTCTTGACGGATCTGCCTGGCATGATCAATGCCATCGCCCCCTAACCGTCCATTACAATACCCACGAAATTCACTATCGGTCATGAGGTATTTTTCGTGATCAAAGGTTTTAGGGGTATAAAATTGTGCAATCGGAATATCGGCCATCGTCCGCAAAAGTTTCGCAGAGGCGCTTTTGCGAAAACGATCAAACCGCTGTTTCTTGATCTCTACCTGGGCAGGCGTTTGCTCTGGGAGCGTGAGAAGCACTTTCCACTTATTGAGGATATCTTCTAATGGCACAGATAGCAGGCTGGTGGCACTGTCTATGGATAACTGCCCCTGCTGTTTAATGTCCTCCTTGTTTCTCTTGCGATAGGCAGCGGCGATGCTCTTGTCGTCACCCGACAATGCTTTGAAGGCAGCCATGGGGATCCCCTGTCCAACTTCGTTGAGATGGGCGAAGCCAACAATCGCATTGCCACACTTGATATGATGGTCAAGGAAGTTCAGAGGCTTACCCGGGTTGTGCGCCTCAAGCCATAAAGCGACCTTGCATAATTCAACCGCCAGCGGATTTACGTCTACCCCATAAATACATCTGGAAATCACATTTCTCAGCGCCTCACGATAAGCGGATGGCGATGGCTGCTCTTCCCCAGTCTGTACAATCGCTAACTGCGTGCCAATTCGACGCGCAGCGGCCAAAAGGATATGCCCCGAACCGCAGGCAATGTCGGCAACCTTTAACTCCAGCAATGCGGCCGCTGGATCATCTTTTTTCAAACATGCCTCAATGAGATGGTCTAACGAATGCTTGATCAGGGGCTGCACCAAATCATCGGGCGTATAGTGCGAGCCCGTTGCTGAACGCTCTCTGCCCTTTTTGAATTGAAACCCTATGTCATACCCTGCCTCAACAAACTCTGACTCAAACTCCAATAATCCTTCATACACTGAACCAAATTCTTCCACATTGAGCGCTGCATAATTCACGCGGATCAGCTGACCACTATCAGGATGGCGATACAGGCTTAATGTACGCAGACAGTTTTGAAGCACATCATTGCCAAGCGTGCACCGATTAAGATCCTTCAATGCCTCAGGTGAAAATAAATCACCCGCCAGAGGGGTCATGCCAAGTTGATCTCCAGATCCATCGGCCTCAAAAAGCTGAAAACAGGCCTGTAAAGCCAGCCAAAGATTATGATGCCGATCCGAATGAAGATAACGCGTCTCTGAAAGAAGGCGCAGGCGCGTCACACTGTAATAGTTGTAATAAATGTCGCGCTTCCACTTCGGGGTGTTTTTAGGAAATACTAGTTCACGCTCTTCAATCACCATTAAAAACAGTAGACGGTAAATCAACCGTAAGATCTGCTGAAAGTAGGTGCTACTGAACTCGTCTTCCTCAGAGGCTGGGTTAATCCCGCTCGTTGAAATCATTCCCTTTCTCGCAGCATCTCGCAGAGATGTGTTAGTTGGGTGCTTTAGAAACCCATTCCCAAACATGAGAACGGCCTCTTTGACTGCACGACTGAGCCCTTCTCGAATCCGTGCACCTTGATCCAGTGAATCCTGATGGTATCGCTCCATCAAGCTCTCCGCGGCCATCTCATTGGAGATGGGCAGGCGCGTTGCATGAAGGAGCCGGTATAGAAGCGCAAAATCAGCATACAGTCCATCACCGAAAATGCGGTCCAAATCAAACTCAAGGTAGCTTTGCTTGACAAGCCGTGAACTATCTCGGAGCAATCGTAACAGGCGACCATTGGTGACAAGGCCATAGAGCTGATCATGGAGGTTTAGAAACTCTTGGATCAGCGCATGCGCCGACATTTTACGCGCTGATTGATCAGGCTTCTTGTCAAGGCCCGCAGGATCTCTTGCCCCAATGATTTGAACCGGCGTGTTCGCACGATTCGTCGCATAGTGGCTAATGTTGTAGAGCCGTCCATCAAGCATCGTACCCCGCGCTTGATACGCAATGTCGTAACGCAGAAGCCCCATCAATGGGATGATCCACTGATTGCGGGTCAGCGTTGTCGCTTTATCATCAGTCGTGTCTAACTTTCTCTGGAAAATGCGCCAATAATCCTGAGCATCAGCCCAAGAGCGCGCAATCTCATCTTTGACCCTGTTACTGGAATCAAGTCCAAAATCACTCGGCCGCTGGCCAGGCAACTCCTCAATCTGCACCAAGATGTCTGGAGACAAAATAGCCCCCTGAATACGTATACCCGGGTAAGTCATTCTATCAATCAGGCAAAAGGATGTCTATTGAACACACATATGTCAATTTTAAACCATTCAAGTGCAATGTTTTCCACGGACCAGCCAAGTGCTCGTAGCAGTGGATTATGTAATGGACAACCATTTCATTTTCCGATGGTGTACCAAAGGAATTTGAGTTATTATAAAGGCCCATTAAATCATTGTTATGAGCCACTAATTCTTGAACATCTGTTAGGTAGTGCCTGACAATAAACTCTAATTCTGGGTTAGCATAGGATCGCAAGGGCTATATTTTACAAGTACTTACCGATAGTTTGCTTGTTCATTTTGCGGTTATTTTAGGCGTTGAAGATTTTTCATGAAAAAATCGAAACTTTTCCTGTGGCGGTGGATATCACTGTATTTATAGGACTTTTCTGGGGTTTTTCTTTCTGAATTGATCAAGATTTGAAAAATCTTCACCGTTCATTTAATCACATCATTGACCATGCGCGCACAATTTGACACTGAACCGACACTGGGGATGAACTCCATTGAGGATCTTTTCGTAGATCCTAATTCCAGAGACGACACGTCCCAAATCATCTTGGCATTGCAGTCCATCTGGATGGCCACAGATCTACGGGATCGGATTGTCATGTACCTGCAAGAGGCGATCGGAGAGAACACAGATCAGACTACGGGGCGCCCGGGTTTGACGTACTGGCGTATCTTTGTCTTAGCCGCACTAAAATTCGGGCTTGATTATGATTTTGACCGATTGACGTTTACGGTTAATGACTCTGCGCTCATTCGCACCTTATTACAAAATGATACGAGTGATTTTGGTACGAAGTCCTTGTATCGTGTGCAGACGATTATCAACAATGTGAGTCTGATCACCGATGACATTTGGTTGACCCTCAATCGGATGATCGTGGATCATGGGTTAGAGGTCTTTGGGGTTGCATCTGATGCGCCTTTGGAAGCGCGGACGGATTCGTATGTGGTGGAAACCCATGTTGAGACACCCCATGATGTTCGGTTATTGCGCGATTCAATCATTCTGGCCATGCAGCTTGCTTCAAGGGCCTGGGAGGCCTTCAATTTAGGGGCGTACGACATTGGCGTCAGTTAAAGCATTTGATTATTACGGTTAACAATGCCTATTTGGAGATCAACACCACCAAGAAGCGTGAGACGAATCCAGAGCTGGTCTTAGCCTTCTTTAAGATTTGTTACTATCGAATTCAGAAGTGTATACTGGTCTTGGATAAGATCAAAGAACTTGACCCAAGTTCAAGTCGGATTGCGCCATTAGAAAAGGTGATTGAACAGTTCAATCGGTTGGTAGATTTGGTTCATCGTCGTGTGATAGAGGGGGAAAAGATTCCCAATGCAGAGAAGTTATTATCGCTCCATGCCGAGCATACACGTTGGATTGTCAAGGGGAAGGCCATGCCCAATCAGGTAGAATTGGGGGTTCCCGTCGCGAATGTCAACATGGCTTGATTCTGGGATGGGAGATTATATGGACGCAATCAGATGTAGATATGACCATTGAGATCGCCACCAAGTATCGGACAGAGTTTGAAAACCTTGGATCCATGAGTTTTGATCGCGGGTTTTGGTCGCCTCAGAATTTTGAGGCATTAAGCGCTCTGGATATAGAGGTCATTCTTCCCAAAAAGGGCTATAAGAACAAGATAGAGCGCGAACGAGAATCGGCGGAAGAGTTTCGGCGAAAACGTCGGCAGCATGCGCAGATTGAGTCCTGTATCAACTCTGGCATGGTGGTGCACGTATTCGTACCAAAGGAGGTAAGGCGGGGTTTGCGCGAAGCATCGGTGCAAGTGTGGTCGCCACGAATTTGTGCCGAATCGGGAAGGTATTAATGGCCCGATACCGAGAGTCGTTTCGCCAAGCGGCGTAAATTACTCTTCATTGAGTCACAAAAAAACTTACTCCACCATTGGAGCTGGGAAAGGTGCGTCCGTGCGGCAGAGATTTTAGGCAAAATCGGTGGCCTATGCACTGAATTTGGATCAAATATAGGTGAGGTTTGCAGATCGGTGAAACAGATCAAAAATTTCGCGACTAAAATCGGAGAGTCTGCCCAGCAGTTAATAAAAAATTCGTATATTAAGCCCCGCAAAAAATTGTGACACCCCAAAGTAGGGGTTTTTTGTCAGGCACTAGGTATGTTTGAAGGGTTGTTTCTTCTTCTGGTAAATCAGGAAGCGGACAAGTTTACCAATATGTTACTTGAGAATTGATCACCCTATTGGCGCAGTCAAGAAGATGTGTTGACTGAATCTGAGAAAATTTGGAGCGCGGCACTTAATCCCTCCATCTGATAAGGATCATAAAGCCGGCACCACATCCCCCTTTATCCATGTTGTAAATCCATCCCATTAACATCGTCAAATTGAGGCAAGTATTGATCCCTAGATGCGACGATACCGACAGCATTTATCAGATCCCCTGATTGAACAATAACACATTCTCAACCCGAACTTCGGTAGCAAATTGCATTACCTCTGAACATCGTACAGCGCAGAGCACCATGGACCCGGATTGAAGGTCATATCAGGGCAACACCATAATCAGTATACTAAGCGGCATAAGATCGGTGTGATGAACCGGACGAAACCTGCCATATATTTCTAGTCTTATTATTCAATCAATCATTTCGTTGACTGACAAAGATCTCTTCGTGCCAATAATTCTTTGTGGCCTGATGAAAATTTTTCACGACCTTCATTCGTTGTATAGATTTTACCTCTGGGGCTATTGATCAAATCTTTATTTTTGAAATCCTGTTGCAAAGCTTTATCGTTGAAATACAACAAACGAACCCCACTGACTTGGGCAAGAGCAATGATATGAGGGTCATCGGATTGACAGCGGCCCTCATCAGTGAGATCAAGTTCTCTTTGGTTGACTATATCATCTGATTTTCGTGAAATCATACCCTGAAATTGAGCTGCTGAAATCCAATGTCTAAATTTTACCGAAGCCCTTGAAAGTTCGGTGGTTAATCTTCCACCTACGACTAAACGCCCCCTACCACTATATATCCAGCGACGGAATTGTAATCCTGCCTCATGATGTTCGTTTCCAAAAACCTCATACATGACGTTTGCATCAATGATAGCACACATATCTCAGAACCAAATAGACCTATCTATTTCTTCCATAAAAAACTTTCCGTAGCCATCAGGTGTGTTAAGGACATTGCCTAATTCATCTATTTTGATATTATGAATTTTAGCACTGGTATCATTACGTTCAAAGTATAAAATAGAAACATCTTCGGGTTTTAAATTCGTTTTCTGATCGTGTACATCCATACGAACCCGATCAATCACATAGTTACTGTGAGCCTCAACGATCAACTGTCGTCCCTTACCAGCAATCTCGCAGAAAAGACTTCCCAAAGCGGCTTGGACAATTGGATGAAGATGTAAATCGGGTTGTTGCAACAATACCATCCTATTATGATCTGGTAATAAGAGTTCTGTTAAAATAGGCAGAACTTGGCTAATCCCGTATCCAACATCTATCAAATTTTGCTTAGGGCCTTTCCGCCTTTTACCGAATTTTCGAATCTGAATCTGAAAAGGGTCACCACTTGATTTCCCTAAGCGTTTGATGTTGATTTCATCAAAGATTCCAGCACTAGACCCGAAGTGTTCTAACTTGTTTTTGAAATTTAACCATACCTCACCACCAGTGTAAGCCATATCTGCTATAAGCATCGGAACGTAAGCACCTTCTGGGTCGGACATTAATCCTGCTGGATCGTAAGTCCGTTGAGGTTTGCAACGAGCGGGGGCACTTGCAAAAGGTCTCTTCTCTTTACAGTCAACATTCAATAACCCAGAACTGACGATCACATTTGCATCTTCTGAGGTGAATTCTGGTGAGCCATCTACAGGAGATAATGTGGTAATTGTCCCTACCGATTCAGGAAAGGATAGTTCGGGAATGGCCGCCAGCGTGAGCCGTGTTGCAGAAAATGATGATGTACTGCTACCATGAACATCAATACTTGTGAGTGGTGCTTCCCATCTTCCCCTGTGCGTTTTAACCTGAACTCTGGTGTTACCTTCACGATCTTTGAAATCTTCTATCCATGCACCGTTACTCCTTAAACTTGCTTTGACAGGCACGGCCATGATCTTTTTTTCACCAAATTCAAAGGTAGCTTCTAAGTCATTGTCTAATAGAAGTGTCCCTCCAAAGGTAGACACTTGTGGGGATCTTCCATTATGACGATATGCAATATCTTCATAACTGCCAAAGTCAAACGGGGGGCTTCCTTAAAGTTCGGAATTTGATGGGAGTAAATACAGTCCCATAATGCTCTAATCATAGCTAGAAAAGAGGTCTTCCCTGTACTATTTTCCCCCACAAGCAATGTTAAAGGAGCAGCAATTCCCACTAAGTTTAAAACTTCCCACCATAGCGCACTTTGGGGCCTATTGTTAAACGTGAGTTTCGTAAACTATTTTGCTGAATTTTCGTCAGAAGAGCACATTTTGGACGTTATAACGACTCATCGATCAACTAGGCATTTATTTGAGGGCAATGGTTCTTCATGCGAGGCTGGTTAATTATTCTGCGGCTCATTTGTGTATTAGTTATGATTGATTCCATCATTTCACTACATTCTATCATCAATGAAACGGACGTCACGCAAGTATTTTCACAAGAAACATTTGATTCACACCATCCGCAGCTGTTTTGAGCAGATTGAGGATACGAACGTGTCACGGGGATTTACACTGGTGGATTACCTGATGTCGGGGTTTGCTGTTTTTTCTTTGAAGTGTGCTTGAATTTGATCAAAAGATTCGCAATGGTTCTCCTGCGATCATCGCCAACATGAAGCGTCTGTGAACCATGCGCCCAGTGATTCGGGTATGCGCAAGCGTCTTGATGAAGTGGATCCGTTCAATTTGCGTGGGATGATCTTTGCTCAATTGCAACGGGGAAAGATTCTGGAGGGTTTTCGGTATATTGAGAATCATGTACTGCTTGCCATAGACGGAACCGGCATGTTTTCATCCAAGTCGGTCCACTGCCAGCATTGCTGTGAAAAGCAGCATCGCAATGGAACGAAGACCTATTTTCATCACATGTTATGTGCTGCGTTGGTTCATCCGTTCAAAAAGATCGTAATTCCTCTGATGCCCGAGTCGATCATCAAGAGCGATGGCGCCACAAAAAATGACTCTGAGCGCAGTGCATGCAAGCGATTCTTGGAGTATTTTCGGCGAGAACACCCTCATTTGAAGACGATTGTGGTCCAAGATGGACTCTTTTCCAATGCGCCCCATCTTCGGCTTTTAGGGTGTCTTAATTTAAGATATATCATTGGAGCGAAGCCTGGAGATCATACGTTCATGTTTAACTATATTGATCGCAGTGACCAGACCCAAGAGGTGGTGATGGAGGTTGAAGGAATTCAGTATCGTTTTCGCTATCACAACGACGCCAACGCATCCAATCGGCGAGTCAATTTTTTAGAGGTATATGAAACCAGACCCGGGACCAAGAAGCACTCTAAACCCAGAACAACGCGTTTTTCTTGGGTGACCGATATTCCCCTTGATGAGAAGAACCTTCTGAAGATCATGCGAGCGGGCCGGTCACGGTGGAGAATTGAAAATGAAACCATCAATACCCTCAAGAATCAGGGCTACAATTTTGAGCATAATTATGGGCACGGTTACAAGCATTTGTCCACGGTCTTTGCCTGCCTGATGATGCTGGCCTTTTTGGTGGATCAGGTAGAACAACTCTGTGATGTGTTGTTCCATGATGCCTTGGAGAGCATGGGGCGACTCAAGTATCTAAGAGAGCGCGTGCGAAACCTGTTTCGGGAGTTTGTTTTAGAGAGTTGGGAGTTTCTATACCTGGGGATAGCGAAGGGATTTAGGGTTACTGTAGACATTGATTCATCGTAGCGGAAACCAGAGCAGTAGGGGCAGAACGTGAACCCCTGATTATATGAGAGGGGCTGGGTGTGGTGTGTCCAGTCGTCAGAACGCACAGAAAAAAGGATCAGAAAACGTCCGATTATTGCAGGAATTGATCCTCAAAAACAAGCAAAACCCGCCAGATTTGCAGAAGATGTACCTGAAATACTAGATCAACTAAATTCTATGCCGTTAGTGGGAATTGCTGTTAAAGGAGCAAGTTTGGCGACCTGCTTTTCGTGAAAACAGCGGAAGTTTTGTAGTGAAATTTCTTTCATTAGAATTTCCAGTTATCACCGTAAATATGGTAACATTGCATCTAATTTACGCTTTTCCCAGCTTTCAGTTGGATACAACGCTGAAAGTGCACTGGCTAGTTGGTGAAATTCTGGACTGTGTCTTTGTTCATAGTGAATTAATTCCCTGCATTCATTCGTGTAACCATGGCATGAAATACCATAGTGATATGCACACGATCCAATATCGTACGATGATGGGTGTTGAATTCTGAATCATCTCCAATAAAATTTGGGGCTTCCACAATTTGAGTGAATGTCGCATCAAACCGATATCGTGAAATGCCAATCATGCTGATTATAACCTGAATCATAAGTGTGAGTTTCTTATCGTGGACTCGGATTAGCTACTAGCCTAATCATGGATTTTTACTGTCTCTTGGACATTAGTTTTTTTCTAGCGCGTTAATGAGAGCATGGTTACGGTTGTAAGAGGCTCTATTGATAGATGCTGCCTATGATGCAAAAGAGATTCACGAAGAAAGCCGTGCATCTGGACATGTCCCGATCATTGATAAGAATCCACGCAATAAAAAGGCGGAGCATCAACGTGAACAGAAGGCACAGCGGAATGCTGGATTTATCCCACCAGAGCGAATCCGTTATCGTCAACGGTAGAGCATGCGTTTGGTCGGATCAAAGATGAGTTTGGAGGGCGAAATATTCGAGTCCGTGGTTATGAGGAGGTGATCTGTCATCTGATGTTTAGTGTCTTGGTGCTCACCGCAGATCAACTCAATCAATTAAACTGGATTATCTAAGCATTGACGAACCCCATTTAGAGGTCTGAAATTGAGGACTTGTGGGATAGGTATGTAGAGATCTTGCCAGATTTCACCTAAACTAGGCTGGTCCATAGGTTAATTGCAGGTGAATTAAAGAAAAATGATGAAGTAAAATGAGAATGTTAGCACTATTGGAACCTAACCTGAGCATAAATGTAGAGTATATGCGCTTATTTTGCTCTTAACTCACTGATTGAAATTCACATTTTATGTTTTGCAAGAGGCCCAGGATGTCTTTATGTTGAATCAATCATAACTTCTTAAGACGGATCGTTCCTTGTCTACAATATTCACTTATCTTGAGTACAATGAAAAATTTGTCTTTTCGTTTTATAGTAATTATTGCATTTTGTGTCGTGTGTTGGGGTTGTGATTCCGCCTCCGAGCTGCTTATTGAGGCGGATGATAAGATAGAACTTGAGTACGAATATGTAGAAGTTGATTTAGATTTGATGGCGAGGCTGAACCAAATCTCTGGAGAGAATGCTTTTGATGGAGAACCTCAAATAGAGTTTTATCACGATCAACAGCCCATCAAGCGATTCAGATCGTATGATGATTTTTATATATCTGCCGATTTGGTTGCAGAAAATTCTCGCTTAACAGGTGCGCCCATTCTGATTCATGCGTCTCTCCAGGAATATATAGAGTATAAATACCTTCTCCCATCAGAAGAGTTAGCATTTGTAAATTATCTGGGTCGTCTGATTATAGGAGACACCTTGTATACTCTTGTGGATACTTACTACAAGAAGCAACATCTTGATGATCAAGTCGCTGATATTATTGATCTGCCTGAGTTCAATCCATCTCAAGATATGCGAGACTACCTCTCTGAAATTTTAGAAAAACACGGAGTTGACCGAGTCAGTGACGCGTTTGATTTTAAGAAAAATGCAACCTATAGTGGTGTACAGTCTGGCTGCGGAGATCCAGATGATTTCGGATTTGTTGGAGGGAGTGATCCTACTCGCTCCGTAAGTTATACTGATATGTGTGTGGCTGATTTTAATTATCCAAGTATCAGACTAAATCCATCAGACTATGAGCTTACGCCTAATGCTCCAGGTGCCGTGGTTATGTGGAACACATCCTACAAAACATGGACTGGAGCCCGCCGTGGAATTGCAAACACGCGATTATTTAAATACAGAGTTGTCAATGGCTCAAGAGCTCTAGACTATGCTCGCCTTTATGATTTACCCAGAGGACAGTATACGCGAGTCAGCGTGATTGTTAGTACATCTAAAGGACGAAGTAGCAGTTATGGCACTGTCTCAACATGGGCGAGTCATAGCAGAAAGCGTGGGAGGGGCACAAGAAGCGAACATGCTGCAATAGTAACTGGGGTAGCAAATTTGCCATCAGGGTATCGTATTAACTAGAAACCGATTTCTGCGTCTGAGAATGTCTTGTCCTGAGACGGATGGACCCAGTGTTATCCTCTAGTTTCAGGAATCTGCAGAAAGATAATCTGTCGCAAAACATCAGTTTGACTTAAAGCCATGCCTCGGGTTTTGAGTAGCGTTTGTATACGACTCTTTGACTTGATTAGCATAATAAGTAATGATCTCATTGATTCAATATACTTTGCCTGCCGATAGACTTCAATTAATATTGTCGTTTTGGTGTGCAATTATTTTGGTGAGTTTTACTGCGCACTCCAAGGCAAATAACACCCTATCAACTGATTGGACATTCGTTCAACAGCAGATTGATCAAAGCGAAGATAACATCAGGTATGTCATCAGTGGATTTGTGGTAGATACTGAGAGTGCTGAAATTTTAATTGGTGCTACCGTTTACGCCCCCCAGATACAAACTGGTACTACCACCAATCGCTATGGTTTTTTTAGTATCACGGTTCCTTCAGATTCAATACGACTTATCATCTCTCATGTAGGATATTTCCCGCATGTGTTAGATGAGGCATTGACAGAAGATCTTCAATTAAATATTGAATTAAGCCCTGAGCTCACTGAACTTGATGAGTTGGAAGTGACCACAGTTGGAGAAACATCTGTGGAATCTATTCAGATGAGTCAAATCAAATTACCCGTAGAAACCATACGTGCGCTTCCAGTTTTAGCGGGGGAGACAGATATCTTTAAAACACTACAGTTACTTCCAGGTGTCCAGTCAGGGCGTGAAGGCACATCTGGAATGTATATTCGTGGTGGTGGTGTAGATCAGAATCTAGTTTTATTAGACGGTGTTCCAATCTATAATCCAAATCACCTATATGGCTTTCTCAGTATATTCAATAGTGATGCAATTAAAGATGTTACGTTGATTACAGGAGGAATTCCTGCTCGTTATGGCGGACGTTTATCATCAGTGATTGACCTTACTATGGAAGAGGGAAATATGAAAAAATTTGAAGCAACCGCATCCGTCGGAATCATCGGTTCAAGCTTCACTATTCAAGGCCCAATTCAAAAGGATAGAGCATCATTTATTGTCGCAGCCAGACGGACCTACCTTGATTTGTTGGTTTACCCATTTCTGGACGAAACAGAAAAAGCTGGATACTATTTTTATGACGCTAGCGCAAAGGTCAACCTCATAATATCTAACAAAGACAGAGTATTCCTGAGTTTTTATGCCGGTCGTGACCGTGCATATGGGCTAGAACGCCGTAATATTGAGTTAAGCAATATTCAGTATGAAAATCGCGGCAATTTTGGATGGCGTAATCTGACAACAACGATGCGCTGGAACCGAGTGTGGAGATCTAATATTTTTTCTAATACCCTACTTGGATTAACTCGTTACCGGGTTGGAACAGGCGATCAAGAAGAGACCAAACAACTTGATCATTTATCCAACGTAGAGACTTTCTACCAAAGTAAGTTCCTATCGGGTATCACTGATATCATTGGACGAGCAGATTTTGATTTTGTACCGAATCCTTCTCACTACGTCCGATTTGGAGTAGGTGGAACCATTCATTCATACAACACTGGAACATTTTCAGAGCGGCAGTATGGTGTCAGTATTGCACCAGTAGATACGGTATATTACCCAGACTACAGGATTGGAGCAGTAGAGGTGCATGCATACATTGAAGACGAAGTTAGGGTACTCTCAAACTTATCATTCAATGCTGGTGTTCGCGCCTCAAGTTTTTTGGTGAGAAACCAAAGATATACCTCGATTGAGCCCAGATTTAATGCCCGCTGGAAGTTCTCAGAGAAGATAGCCTTTAAGACATCATTCAGCACCCTGAGGCAAAATTCTCATTTATTACCCGTCGCTAACGGTCTCTCTCTTCCCTTAGATTTATGGGTTCCTGCCACAGATCAAGTGCGCCCGCAGAAGGCGACTCAGGTAGCCTCAGGGTTTGCATGGAACTCCCGCCAAAGAAATTATGAAGTCACGGCTGAGGGCTTCTATAAATGGATGGATTCTCTTATTGAGTATTCAGAAGGGGCTGTAAAAACTAATATTTCTGGGGATTTCTGGGAGAGGCAGGTTGAAACAGGCAAAGGATGGTCTTACGGAGGTGAATTACTTATTCGTAAAAATACTGGCTTGATCACTGGATGGATAGGGTACAGCTTGACCAAGAGTAGAAGAAACTTCCCCACACTTAACCGAGGACGAACATTCCCTTACTGGTTTGACCGTCTACATGATCTGTCCGCCACAGCGATCTGGAAGCTAAGTTCATCTGTCAATCTATCCGCGGTTTGGGTCTATGGTACTGGACAGCCAGTTTGGCTACCAGTAGGGCAGTTTTATGGTTATCGACATGATCCAGGTGGGGCGAAAGATTTTCCAGGGCAAAATAACTCACGCTTGTTGACGGTATACGGTGATCGAAATTCTGTCCGAATGAGTGATTACCATCGACTTGATCTATCAGTGCAGATGAAGCGCCGATTACCTTGGGCTGACCGTACATTGTCTTTTGGAACTTATAACACATACAGTCGACGAAATCCATTTCTTCTGCAGACCGAGAAAGTTAATCAAAACAAGAATAACCGGCAAGAGAGTTACTTAGTCTTTGAGGAAGTTAGTGCATTTCCAATTATTCCGTTTGTTAATTACAGACTTGAGTTTTAAAGATGAAATGAAAAATCTGTGGTATTTATTGTTTCTGACCTGTGTGAGTTGTGAGACGGTTGTTGAGGTAGATTCCCCTGATTACGATTCTGAACCCGTCGTTACGAGCTTTTTTTCCTCTGATAGTACATGGTCGGTTATCATGCATAAAAGCCTTGGTGCATCCGCAAGGGTTAATATATTAGAAGAATATATTTCAGATGCATCCATTAAAATCATGGATGGGTCAAATATGGTTGATCATTTGAGTTATCAGGGACTTGGAAGATATGTATCAAATACGGGTAGGTTACCCACAAATGGCATCAAGTATACACTTGTGGTAGAATTTCCCAATCAACCCACTATTCAAGCGACTTCTGAAGCACCATTACCCGTCCAGATAACAGACTACTCAATTGAACCCTTAGCACCCTCACTAGATATTCCCGACGCTGAATATAACAGATCTAAGTATAAATTTAGGATCTCCTTTTCAGATATGATCGGAGCAAATTACTACAGAATAGCCGTCTACCGTTTTGTATCAAACCGTTATGGCCTTGAAGAAAATGATCCTGATAGTGTATACCGCCAGATATGGATGGATGAATCTTCTCCAGGTTGGTCATGTGGCTATTCTGAGGATGTAGAAGTTGATATTGATCCAGTCAATGGATCGGGAACAGTTGGAGGAGAATCAGACTGTGCAGAAGAATTTGTCGTTACTGATAGACTCTTTGATGGAAAAAATTACTCGTGGACTGCAACCACTCTTGACCTGTCTCGAGGCTCCGGAAGAAACGAATTACTTGTAATTATCTCGTCTCTCAGTGAAGATTATTATGAGTATCTCTTGTCGCTTGAACGCAATGAATTCTACGATCCATTGACCCAGGAGCCAATTCCAGTTTACTCAAATGTAACTGGTGGCTTGGGGGTATTTGCAGGCTATACCAATACGACTCTTGTTTTCCCCATCTTTCAGGATAATTAGATACATGATTTCTGTTGAATCATGGTATATGCCTTATGAAGTCTGTAAATGCGGCTTTACACAGGTAGCTTATATCTGGGTGCGGTGGCAGCAACAGTTTAAACTTTCGCTCTACAATAGCAATGTAGACTCACAAATGGCAAATTTAATTCGTCAATACTTGTCACATTGTATTTTGACTGTGGCAAATATATCAAAACATAGGTGACATCGCATTGACCTGCAAAGATATGATGGCGCAGGTGGCCTTTTTTATAGGTCATTGATGGGGTTGTGATTTTTCAACTATGTATTTTCCTGCCAATCCTTGATTAGCCACAGCGCACCCGCAGATCAATTTAATTTGACTTTGAGCAACTGCTCCGATGTGAGAAGAAAAAGATAGTCTCGTATCGGCTCTGCTGCAATCAATGCATCGTTAAGTTCAATGACCAGCTGGCGAGATAATCTTCCCTTATTTGTATAGATTAAAATATCATTTGAATAAATGACCCATAAATTTTGCTCAGCAGTAGTGACGCTTTGTACATTCCCATAGGTTGGAATACTAAGCCGATACCCACCGAAGTAATCATATACATTGATCTGATTTAACTCACGATCTGCCACATACACTGAAGTTGCATCAGTTGTGATTCTAGTGGGCGCAATGAGCTGCCCTACACCTGATCCAAACTCACCAACGACACGCTCAAGTCGACGGCTCGCATCCCATTTAACAACGCTCTGGGATGATACATCAACGACAAATATTTCCCCTGATATTCCAGTTGACACTGAAATTGGCTGGCCGAATGTGGTGTTAAATTCATCCCGCAAATCAAGCCTTGGAGAGCGCCCCAACTCTGTTGTAGAGTTGCTTGAAACACGAATTGTCTCAAGATGCAATAATTGCTTTGAAAATCTCAGAAGACTCCCAAGGTCAGAATCGGCAAGAACCCATATGAGCCCATTGCCTGGATCCATATCTGTAAGCTCTCCAAAAACACCTGTATTCGTGCCATCCAATCTGGCTAAAATCTGACCGTGATCATCAAACTGAAGCATCGCCGATGCTGATACTACATAAAGTAAGCCGTCCTGATCAGACGCAAGTGCCCTCGCTTCTGAAACATCTGCAATCACTTCAAAGCCAGTTCGAAGAGTGTCTTGTGCTTCTACCACACGAACAATGATCAGAGAAATGATCAGCAAACTCACAAAGAATTCTCTCATTCAAGATTTAAGGCACTTGATCCAATATCATGGCGAAAGTGTTTGCCTTCAAACTCTATCAGATCCGCAGCCTTATAGGCATGGTGAATTGCCTCTGAAAGAGTTGAAGCTACAGCTGTTACACCAAGAACACGACCGCCAGAAGTCAAAATGTTATCGCCATCAGATGTAGTGCCTGCATGGAAAATTAATGAACCCGTAACTTCACTGGCCATTTTGAGTCCAGTAATCACTTTGCCTTTCTCATAAGATCCGGGATAACCACCGCTGGCCAATACAACACATGCAGCAGACTTAGACTGGTTGTTGAGTCTCAAATTGCCAATTCTGCCAGTCGCAGCACATAAAAGCATTTCCATAGGATCGCCATCTATAAGTGGTAATACGACCTGTGCTTCAGGATCTCCAAATCTGCAGTTAAATTCCACGACCTTGGGACCTTGGTCTGTAATCATCAGTCCTACATATAGGCATCCAGAATATAGTCTTCCCTCTGAGGCCATCTTTTCTAAGACGGGTTCAACGATTTCAGTGCATGTTTTACTGATTAATTCTTGGGTCATGATAGGCGCAGGAGCGTAGGCGCCCATACCACCAGTATTAGGGCCATGATCATTGTTCAGAAGCCGTTTGTGATCTTGGGCCGAGTCTAACAACAAATAGTCATCCCCATCAGTTAGAACAAACAGACTCGCCTCCTCACCGACCATCCATTCTTCAATCACAACTTGTTTCCCAGCATCTCCCATACTTTGATCAATCATTAACTCTTTCAGCGCATTTTCGGAATCTGACCTATTTTCGCACATGATTGCCCCTTTACCCGCAGCAAGACCAGAAGCTTTAACCACACATTTTCCAAGACGCTGTGCATATATTTTGGCTTCTTCAAACTGATCGGATTGAAATGACTGCCACTTAGCGGTGGGAATACCATTCCTACGCATAAATGTCTTTGCGAACACTTTACTGCTTTCAATTTCAGCTGCAACAGATGACGGACCGAAGCAGGGAATTCTGGATTCTTGAAGAGCATCACTAAGCCCCTCTGCAAGAGGAACTTCTGGGCCAACGACAACTAAATCAATCTTTTCATTACGAGAAAAAGATACGATTCCCCTGAGATCTGTTATCGAAATTGGAATATTCTGACCAAACTGTTGCGTCCCTGGATTCCCTGGAGCAGTAAACTGGGTATCCGCATGACGTAAGGCATAAGCCAAGGCATGTTCACGCCCTCCACCACCTACGATGAGAATTCTCATGTCTAAGACTTAGATTAACAAAGGTCTTTCAACTCCGATAATTGAAGCAGTGCCTGCATCGGGGTCATATCATTGAGATCAATCTGATTCAATCTATCTCGTAATAGATCAGATGTGGGTTCATTAAATAGTGACATTTGAATCGTCTCCCTACATTGAGATACTTTTTTTGTAACCGTTTGATTAGATTCTAATTGATTCAGAATCTTTTTTGCTTGATTCAAAAGCACTTGCGGCAAGCCAGCCATTTGAGCAACCTCAATTCCATAAGAATGGTCGGCGCCCCCCCTAACCAATTTCCTGAGGAAAATAATCTTTCCATGATGCTTCTCAACATGAATGCGATGATTTTCAACTCTGGCAAACTGCTCTTCAAGCGCATTAAGTTCATGATAATGCGTTGCAAACAAGGTTCGTGCAGCAACGGATGCATTTTGATGCAAGAATTCCACTAAAGCCCAAGCAATTGAGAGCCCATCAAATGTGCTAGTTCCCCGACCGACTTCATCCAATAAAATCAGTGATCTTTGAGTAGCATTATTCAGAATATTTGCTGTTTCGTTCATTTCAACTAAGAATGTACTCTCCCCTGCAGCTATATTGTCAGATGCCCCAACGCGGGTAAAGATTCGATCAACGACTCCAATCTCTGCCTCTTTGGCTGGTACAAAACTTCCGACCTGTGCCATCAATACAATCAACCCAATCTGTCTGAGGACAACGCTTTTACCTGCCATATTCGGACCCGTAATTATGAAAATCTGATTATTATCTGGATCCATATTCACAGAATTGGGGACAAATGCGTCAGAAATCGTCTGCTCAACAATAGGATGTCGTCCATCAATAATTCGTAATAATCGGGAGGAGTTGATTGCGGGGCGCACATATGACTCGCGTGCTGCAATCTCAGAAAAGGATATCAGGCAATCAAGAATTGAGATCTGATTTCCTAAATTTTGAAGCCCCTGAGATTGAGAAACTAACCGAGACCGCAATGTATGAAGGAGTTCATTTTCTAATGCCAAGATCTTCTCCTTCGCCCCAAGTAGACGCTCTTCATAATCTTTTAATTCTGTAGTGATATAACGCTCTGCATTGACTAGTGTCTGTTTACGAACGTACTCATCTGGCACCTTATCACGATGAACATTGGTAACCTCTAAATAATATCCAAAAACCTTATTGTATCCAACCTTGAGTGATGCGATTCCAGTTCTATCAGATTCACGTTTTTGAAGATTGTTCAGATATTGTTTGCCCGTTGTAGAAATTTTATGAAGCTCATCAAGCTCAGAATTATGGCCTGCTTGAAATATTTGCTCCATTGACTCATCCAGCGTTTCAAAAATGATGGCTTCGGCATGGGGGCATGGATCCATTGAGAAAGCGAGTTTTTGTAAAACAGGACAACCAGTTTCGTTAAGCATAACAATGACTTCAGGAATCTGGCGAAGCGCCAGTCCTAGACTCAATATCTCTCTGGGGGTTGCACGTTGCGTGCAAATTCTTGCTACAATTCTTTCAATGTCGCAGACACTATTAAGATGAGACTGAATGTCAGTTCTCACATCTGAATTATCAACAAGTGTCTCAACTGCATCAAGTCTTTGATTGATCCGATCAACATTTCGTAGGGGTTCAAAAAGCCAACATCTAAGCATCCTTGCTCCCATTGCCGTGCATGTGTGATCCATTAAATATAACAGGGTGAGCGAATTGGGATCACCATGAATGGGAACATTTAATTCAAGATTCCTGCGAGTCTGCGGGTCCAGAAGCATCACGCCCTGATCAACTTTCATCTGAATTCTTTTTAGATGTTCTGGCTTTCCCTTCTGAGTTTCAACTAAATAATGAAGGACAGCACCAGATGCCACAATCCCATCTACATGTCCAGAAATTCCATAGCCCTTCAAGGAATGAGTGCCAAAATGTTCAAGCAATATTTGGTTCGCAAAATCGTAGTCAAAAATCCAATCTTCACGAGGTGTCACGACATAATCCAACTGACGTATCTCTCGTATGAAAGTACTATCAGATTTGTCAAGTAAAATCTCTGCAGGATTAATATTCTGAAGATGATTATTTAGTTGAGATGGAGGTATCTCGGTAAGAATAAACTCACCTGTGGAAATATCTGCATAGGAAATCCCAATCTTTGACTTTCCTTTATGTACGGCTAATAAGTAATTTGCTAAACTCGGTGTTAGGGTATTTTCCCTGAGAGAAACACCAGGTGTAACGACTTCAGTCACGTCTCGCTTGACCAGAGTTTTCGTCGATTGTGCATCTTCAAGTTGCTCACAAATAGCCACTCTAAAACCAGCATCAACTAGTTTTGGGAGGTGGTTTTCTAAGGCATGATGTGGAAACCCAGCCAATGGAACAGATGAAGCCGCGCCATTGGCGCGCTTGGTGAGGACGATCCCCAACACATGACTTGCCTTGACTGCATCATCCTCAAAGGTTTCGTAAAAATCTCCCATGCGAAATAGCAACAACGTATTTGGGTTCTCCCCTTTGATCCTGTAATACTGTCGCATCAAGGGCGTCTGTCCTTTGTTTGCCATAAACAATCAGATTTTGATCCTCATAGACGATGGCCTAACCACGATTCTAAGGTACGATTTAACGAATCAATTTTCGCGCCCTGCTGGTGGCTCCATTCAATGATCTGCTCAAAATGATCATCCCATCTTGGATAATCCATTTCTTCTCCCATCACGTTGTGCCACAATGCGACCCCTACTCCACCAAATTTCTTACACTGTGATAACAAGTCTTTGCTGTGAGCAATCGCCTCTTCAGAGGATAATTTCTGTCGATTAAACAGAGCCCCATCCATGATTAATAGTGGAATCTCCCATAGATCAATGACTTGATTGTTCTGACAATCAAATATCAAAAATGGCATACATGTTCCATTTCTAAACCCACCGCGCTCTGCAAATCCGAGAGTTGAGTCAATCATAAAGCCAGCGTTAGCCTGTAGGTGAGCTGTAGTGACGGGCGCATAACGTAAGTAGTGATTTCTAACACTAATAGGCGCTGTTCCTATCATCTGCGTCAATAGTCTACGTTCTTTTCGCAAATACTCAGGGTGATCATAAGCATGGTAACTTGAGTGCAATCCAATTTCAAAACGATCTGTTTGAAGGCCCCTGATCATCCTCTGCATCTGAGGTAGACCCAACTTATAATGTACATCATTGGGGCCGTGAGCATCTGTTTTTAGAAAGATGGTTGCACGCCCGTAACGTCTTATCAATTGATACATTTGTCTTAATGCATTTTGAAATGCATCTCCACGGGTGAAATAACTACGAATAAATTGAAATAATCTCCGCCAGCGTTCAACTAGATTGACTTTCCTTTTATTTAGTAAAAAATACTCAATTTTCTCACGAAAAATCATTCCCAATCTCCAATGGTTGAAATAATCTACATCAATTGTTGGGCAAAACGCCCATTTTTTTTCACCCCACGATTTCAAATCTAAGGAAATTTGGGCAGAGATAAATTGTTCTCGCAGGATGTCTCTATAGTAGTCTACAACGGGAATCTGTGCTATATCCAGCATAGATTGGAGCGAGGCTGAATAGGGAAAACGTCCATGCTGATCTCGTGTTCGTAACGAATATTCTTGCCAACCTGAGAGCCAATAAAAAGTTGACGCAATCAAATCATCTCCCATTTCGGATGAAAAAAGTATTGGAACATCACAATCTGAATGATGACACCACTTAATTGATGTTACATCTAACTTCTGTTTTATCGCAAAAAAATCTTCCGCTTCGGACGCCATGGGTAAAATGATGACATCATCATGAAGTTCAAAAGGGCGATGTCCGTAATAGATACCATGATCTTCAAGTTGATTTCGACAGCAGAATTTTGGACCCAAACCGAGTGGTCTGAGTAGCATTCTAATGCTGTATTCCGCCTTCGGCTTATAATTCTGTCCGACTTCTAGACATACAGGTAATTCTGTAATCATATCTATCCTGTTGATTCTAATCTAAAAATAAGCAGTAGAGCCATTCAATATGCAATTACTTGATCGCTGATTAACATGCTTCAAAATACGATAGCCCTTGCGGATCCCGTTCATGGATTCATAAAAGTTCCTCAGAAGGTCATTCAACCTCTGTTAAAAACACGTGAAGTTCAGAGGCTCCGTCAAATTAAACAGCTTGGTATGAGCTTCATTGTTTACCCCTCTGCTGAACACAGCAGGTTCCCTCACGCGCTGGGAGCCATGGGTCTACTTTCAGAGGCATTAGAAAATTTGGAACTCAAGGGTACTAAAATTTCAGAAGATGAAAAATTAGCTGCCCTATCAGCCATTCTGTTGCATGATATTGGACATACGCCTTTCTCGCATACACTCGAACAGAAATTTATGAGTATTCCCCATGAAAAAATCAGTGAAGCGTTGATCAAAAGACTCCAATCAAAAATAGGAGAGCCCTTAGGTTTAGCTCTGCAAATGATGAATGGTAAATATCAACGCCCCTTTTTCAAGCAACTCATATCGGGGCAATTAGATATGGATAGATTAGATTATCTGCGAAGGGATTCTCAATTCACTGGTGTGGTAGAGGGTAAAATTGGAATAGACAGAATATTGAGGACCTTATGTGTCCATCCTGTGGAGGGTGGACCCAATTCTAGCCTTGCAATTGAATCAAAGGGGGTTTATGCCGTTGAAAATGTACTCATCGCCAGAAGATTGATGTACTGGCAGGTGTATCTGCACAAGACTGTCTTAGCTGCTGATGCGGTTCTGCATGGAGTTGTTAATAGAGCTCGAGATCTCATTACCCACGGCAATCAAAAAGCGATAGAGGGTATTTCTCCAGCATTGGAGTGGTTTCTGAGTCGGAACATTACTCTCAAAATGGTTGATGATGATGAGCTACTGAATCAATTTTTGGAGTTAGATGATTCTGACATCATTTACAGCTTAAAAAAATGGTGTCATAGTAATGATCCAATCCTTGCAGACTTATCGCGCCGAATGATGACCCGTGATCTGTTTCGTTGCACCTTCTTGGATGACAATAAATCTGATGATCAGGCAAACTATTGGAAGGATCAAACGAAAAAAACTCTGAAAGAAAATGGAGTATCAGATCCTCATGCATACAAATATTACTTCCGTAAGGGTTGTTCAAGTAATTCTACATATGAATCAGAAGAAGGAGATATCAGCATACTCACGCCCACTGGACAACTTTACAATCTTCACAAGTATGGTGATGCTACATCTATTGGAGCCCTCACCAATTTTGTAGATAAAAAATACGTGTGTTATCCAAAACAAGATTGATGCGTCTCAGTGTATCAATTACGGCGTTTGCGATAAACATGACGGCCGACAACGCTTACAGTTTCATTTCCCTTGGACAATTCAATTGATAAAGTGAAAGATTATGTCCGAATCAAAATTGAACTTTTTAATATGATTCAACAACCATAAGCACGAAGCAAAAAAATTATCAAACAGTGTAGGAACCTTTTGTTTGTGTTAGATAATGTGTTGGTTGGTGTTTATAGGTTAGGAAACCCGTAACGGTTAACAATAAGCCTACTCAACTTATATGTTCTTAGGCCCGATTTCTTTGGCGGGTTCAATTACTGAAAATATTTTCTTGCAATTCCAACTATGCAAATCATATTAAAGATAATATAGTGCAGGTAGCTCGCGAAGTTCTTGAGCAATGTCTAATCCATAACCGACAATAAATTCGCCACTTGAAACAAATCCTACGTGATCAACATGAACAGGACTCCCCTTGACCTTCACCAGTGAAACCGTAGTGACTGATTTGGGATCATACTTTACAATCTCCTTGTGTGTGTATGAAAGAGTGCGACCACTATCAACAATATCTTCTACCAAGATGACATGTTGATGTGTAATTGTCAGCATTGGTGCCATAATCTCTTTGACTGACTTACGGCTTGCTGTCGTGTCTCCGTACGAACTCAAACGCCAAAAATCAACCATACACGGCAACTTAATCGCTCGAACAAGGTCTGCCGTAAACATAAAGGCACCATGCATTATTCCAATGACGAGTACGCAGTTTCCTTCATGAATCTTTGTCAAGGTGCTTCCCAATTCACACACTCGTCTGGCAATGGCATCGGCATCCTTAAACAACCTCAACTGCCGGCCATGAATCATCTCAATTTCGTTGTAGACAGAGTTTGGCATATTTTTTTGTTGCGTCTGTGATTCGAAATTGATGCGCCATTCGGTGGCCAACGATCCAAGCAATAACGCCCCCACTACACACAACTAGTGTACTAGCTCGTTGAGAAACTGGAACTGCAAGATCTGTCAAGACATCACTCACTTTCTTTGTTCCTATCATTCCTAAAGGCTGAATTTGATCTCCTGGCAACCAAGTTCGCACCGTTAGCGGAAAACATAACTTTTCTGCGTCAAGCCATACTCCATCTGGAATAGATAATTGAATGGGGACTGAGTTTGTAACATTAAGACGTAACGCACCACTAGATAAGGTGACTATGGTCGAATCAAGATCTAATTTAGATATCTCAACATGGTGGTCATCCATTAAATCATTAAAAACAAGATAGTTTCTGTCCCTCCATATTGCCCCCCCTCCTACTTCAATTCGTTTTCCAGTTTGCTGATTAATTAACCCTATCACCCTTTTGATCAGGTCTTCACTGACGTTGGCGTTTGGAATCCATTGCCGTACCCCCTCAATCACTAAGCGATGAGCAAGTACCGATGGAACTTTTCTGAGATATTCAATCTCTAAAGATTGCCTGTCCGAGGCAAGTTTAAAATGCTCATCTATCATCGGGTTAATGACCTGATCAACCCATTGCCTCACTAGATTAGAACTACGAGTCAGTGCATCCGAATTTAAATATGGCATGACGCGAGAACGTATCTTTGACCGAAAGTAGGCCTCATCCTGATTGCTTTTATCCTCTCTCCATTTAAGATGATTGGCCTCAGCAAATTCAAGTATAGAGGTGCGGGTCTCTGTAAGCAATGGACGAATTAAACTAATCTGACCGTCTAAACACCGTAATGGGCGCATGCCGGCAATTCCTTCAGGCCCCGCTCCTCGGTTGAGGTTAATGAGCAGAGACTCTGATTGATCATCGCCATGATGGCCCACTGCCACGACTAAAAACTGCCTTTCAGATGCTATGCGTGCAAAAACAGTGTAACGAATGTCCCGAGCTATCATCTGCATAGATCGGCCGGAACTGACCATAGATGGCTCAACAGAAGCCTTATGAGCATGAAATTTCACCTCGCGTTGCTCACACAAATGACTCACAAACCTTTCATCCTCGTCTGACTCAATGCCTCGTAGCTGATAATTCACATGTAGCACCTCGCACTCATATCCTAAATCAAGAAGTACATGGAGTAATACCACCGAATCAACGCCCCCGCTGACACCAACTAAAATTTTCTGGCACCCAACTGCCTGAGCAGTACGACTCATATATGCAGATACACGGTCACTAAATGATTTAATCTGCATAACCTAAATGATCAAATCGGCGCTGAAAGTCCTCAAGTGTCATTCGAAAGACGGTTGGCTTTCCATCAGGGGTACAGTGAGGTTCCTCGCATTCAAAGAGCCGATCTATCAAAGTTCGCATTTCTTCATCATTGAGTTCAACGCGCCCCTGCATTGAACCAAATTTAGCAACACTTCTGGCAAGATTTTCTTCTTTTGAAAGTGGCTCAGACAGCAATTCTAAATTTTCTTTATAGCCATTTAGGATTTTTTGTAGAATATCTCGCTCGGCCCCTGGACGGATATGCGATGGAACCCCAAAAATGGTGACTGTCCGATTCTTCGAGATAGAATAATCAAACCCCAAGGCGGACATTAGTGGATTGAGTTCATTGAGAAGATTGCAGTCTTCTTCTGATAGAGTGACGAGTTGATGAAATAACAGTTGCTGTGAAAGTCCAGATCCAGTACGAAAATCATTCAGTGTTCGCTCAAACATGATTCGTTCATGAGCAGATGATTGATCAACAACCATGATGCCATTACTGAGTTGGGTGAGGATATAACGTTCCTGAATCTGCCATAGTTTGCCAGAGGCTTCTTGATCAGCTCCATGCGGTAATCGACTTGGCTCTTCATCATAAACAATTGCTGACTGAGTCTCATGAACAGGCCTCAGTTCATCAGCGCGGGGCGGCGGTCGCCAAGAATCTGATCGTGAGTTGGGTTGAAAACTGACCGAAGTTATTTCACCTGAATGCTGAGGAATTAAATCTGCAATTCCTAATGCACGCCTGCAGATGGCCTGCAAGAAATTATATACTCCCCTATCATCATCAAAGCGGACTTCAAGTTTAGCTGGATGAACATTGACATCCACATGTTGCGGGTTTACTGTAAGAAAAAGTGTGTATATAGGATGCTGGCCCTCGGGAAGTATGGCATCATATGCCGAGTGAACGGCATGATTTAGGCTTGGGCTTTTGACGGGTCTAGAATTGACGAACAGCCGCTGATCCTTTTTAGATTTTTTAGCATGTTCAGGATGAGAAAGATATCCAATCACAGAAAGATAACTTGAAGATTCATTGACCTGGACCATATGTTGGGAAATACCCGATCCGAGAACTGCACGTAGGCGCTCCCTAAGGGCATCAAGAAAATTGTCTGCACGAGAACCGATAAGTCGAAAAATATCCTTATGGTCATGCTCCAACCTAAAGGTCGTCCAAGGATTCGCAAATGCACTAGCGAGGAATGCATCTGAGATATGTCGAAACTCGGTTGAGGGCGCTTTCAGAAAACTCCTGCGAGCAGGTACGTTGAAAAACAAATTCCGCACATCAATGATCGTTCCAGTGGTTGTAGCACAGGGAGATGTTTCAAGGATCTCCCCGCCTTCAATTCGTACATAGGCCCCCTGTGAATCGTCTTGGGTTTTTGTTTTTAGAGACACCTGAGCAATTGCCGCTATGGATGCGAGCGCTTCGCCTCTAAACCCTAGTGTGCAAATATTTTCCAGATCATCTGAGGTAGATATTTTACTGGTCGCGTGGCGCTCAAAACACTGCGTGGCGTCGTTAGCACTCATGCCCGCACCATTATCTTTAATCTGGATCATTGAGCTGCCAGATGCTTTAATGAGTACATCAATCTCTGTTGCATTGGCATCAATTGCATTCTCTAACAGCTCTTTGACCGCCGATGCAGGACGTTGGACCACTTCACCTGCTGCGATTTTATTCGCTAACTCAATTGGCATCCGCTTGATGCGCCCTTCTTGTACCATATGTAGTAAGATTAACGGCCCATTGCCGTGTAAATATATAAAGCCGTGATCAGAAGTGCAGCAAGATAATACAAAGCAATTGGACTTCTACGACGGCGGACACGACTTTGGATGGTCATTCGCCGCTTTAGGCTCTCGTCTTTACGGGGATCATAATAGCGTGGAGTATAATCAAACTGACGTGGTTTCGGCCTGCGCCCAAACAAAAGTCCCATTTTATAATTGACTGGCAATGAATATTATATACATGTAAGCTAAGGGAGCGGCAACAATGATTCCATCAAAACGATCAAGAACTCCTCCATGCCCTGGTAAAATGATGCCTGAGTCCTTGACACCTGCAACCCGCTTAAATCGACTTTCTGCCAGATCACCGATGGCACCTGAAAGGGTACATACAATCGCAAGAACCATTAAATGAATCATTCCTAGTGGCATGTTGACATAAAGGCTTAGGATCACTGCAGCGATGATTGCTCCCCCTACTCCTCCAAGGAACCCTTCCCAGGTTTTTCCTGGCGAGATTGACGGTGCTAATGGATGATGACCAAAGAAAGAACCTGTAAAAAAAGCAAAAATATCACTCGCCCATACCAAAACTAATACCGTGATTGTCAAAGCGAGTGCTTCTTCTGCAGTATATCCCTCAATTGTACGCAAATCTGTTAAAAAAGCTAGCAGAGCCGTTGGATACACTGCTCCAGATAATGTTGCACCTAATCGCATTAGTGGCTGTTGACTTCTGGTAAACGTACACCATAATACCAGTCCTACAACTGGCACAGCAGTGAGTAAAAAAATGTCTGGAACGAGAGTTCTAAGCGCTAAGCCAGCCCCTAATAATAAGCCCGTAATTCTCCATGCCTGAACACCACATTGCTCATAGAGTTTGTATAATTCAAACTGCCCTATAAGTCCAATGATGAGGACGACCACTCCAAAATACCAGGGCCCAAGCCAAGCTGAACCGACCAGTATGGATGCACCAATTGTGGCGGTAGAGAAGCGTGTCAATAATTGTGACATTTGTGCGCAAAACTAAATTACTGTTCACTGAGAGCTATCTCAACCAGCTCCTCGTCTGTCAGAGGCTGAGATTCCAATAGATCCGAAGCAGCTTGTTCCATAGATCTGGGAACCAATACTTTGACTTTGGCTAAGAATCCAAGATTTAGATTAAATGCATGATCTCTTTGATTCAAGATGACAGCAGGGATGTGTTCATCTTGTAACCTCGCCTGCACTAAAGCAGCCTCATAATCGGTGCCGCTACGAAAAACTTCTACCCAGTCAGTATTGCCTTTTCTCATGACTACCGTGAATGAATACTAGAGAAATTACAAATAAAATTCCAGATGTAAGAATGAGAATCCAAGGAATAGTCTCTGGATCAGAGATTGACTGATGCCCCCATTTAGATAAAGCTAACATCAGACCATTATTGAGAAAATGTAAAACAATGGGGATCAACAAGCTCCCCGTATTCCATGCTAAGTATGCAAAATAACATCCAAGTACCATGAGAGGTAATACCTGCGTAAGCCTTAAATGAAATAGCCCAAAAAGTATTCCCGTTAACAGGATACTTCCAACAACTCCTGTGGCTCGTTCAGCACGGCGCTGAAGAAATCCTCGAAAAAATAACTCTTCAAACAGAGCAGGTGTAAGCGCAACAAGTAGTAGATTTAACCAAAAGTTACCCCCTCCAGAAGATAGCCATTCAACGATCACCATCTGCTGTTCTTCCATTGTTTGAAGAATCTCTGGTAATTGAATCTGCTCATTCACTATCCCTAATCCCAGCACAATCGGAATCAAACAGATAAAACCTAAACAGGACAATCCTAAATCCTTAGGCGAGCACGTTGTAATACGTAAATACTTCAAGGGGCGTGATGAATCCAGCCAACTCGCAAGTAGAGCCACCCCACCCAGTCCTACTGCAAGGCCAATGGCATTACCACCTAATAACTCACTCCCATGCCAGAAAAGAATCTCTTCTTGATTGCTCACAAGATCTTGCATAGACACGCCGTGCAAGCTGAGGAAAAAGAGCGTAGCCAGATTACCAACGATTAGATAGGAGAGCAATCCAATGACCACCCACAATCCAATCACAGCAAATGAAGGCCAATTGCCTGAGACGCCGTCAAATTGACCCTTCAACAAACTATCACTAGTTTCATCCATAAGTCTGGTGTTGGTGACACATGATACGACATTTACTTTATCAATGAAACAGTCTATACCCGTTGTTCATAAGAGTAGTATGCGCCCGTAGCTCAGTTGGATAGAGCGTCTGCCTCCGGAGCAGAAGGCCAGGGGTTCAAATCCTCTCGGGCGTACACTCAATGTTATAATTTTGTGTCTAGTTGTCCCTCTGATGATGCCACCAAAGTGGCCACGGTTGCATCCCCTGTGACATTGCATACTGTTCTGCACATATCCAGAATTCGATCAACTCCGAGTATCAGTGCAATTCCTGTGGCGGGAACTCCAACAGACTGTAGGATAATGATGAGCATTATAATTCCTGCGCTGGGTACAGCAGCGGTTCCAATAGAGGCAAGTACAGCCAAAAGAATAATTTCAAGTTGATCCATGAACCCAAGAGCAATACCCAGCGTCTGAGCAATAAAGACAGCTGCCACAGCTTGATACAACGCCGTGCCATCCATATTGATCGTTGCCCCGAGTGGTAGCACAAATGAAGAGACTTCTTCGCTTACGCCGAGTTTGTTCTCTGCACGATCCATCGTGACTGGAAGTGTGGCTCCACTAGAAGACGTACTAAAGGCGACAAGCTGTGCAGGCGCAATGCCCGAAACAAATTTCTTAATTCCAATAGGTGTCAAAAACTGAATAATTGATCCATAGGTAATGGTTACATGAACAATGAGGCCAATGATGACCACTAACATATAAAATCCTAATGCTCCCAGCAAGCTCCATAGCTCACTCATATTATCCTGAGAAATCAAACTGACCGTATCAGCCAGTAGAGCAAATACCCCAATCGGGGCAATCCACATGATGATTTCTACGAGCTTAATGACTGCAGATGTTAAACTATCAAATACATTCAATAGGGGCTTCGCTTTTTCTGTGGGAATCAGAAGAAGCGATATTCCAAACAATACGGCCACCAGAACAACCTGAAGCATGTTACGATTATTTGAAGCCGCAGCTGCAATATTGCGAGGAACCATGTCCACAAAAGCCTGTAAGGGACCTCGCTCTTCCGCAGATTCGGCGCTCTCCATACGTTGTTCAGCGGAATCACTCCAGTCGGCCTGTAGCTGTGTGCGCACATCATCTGGAACCGTGTCGCCTGGTCGTATGATATTCACCAATATCAATCCAATGATTAAGGCGGCGACCGTTGTTGCAATATAGATGGAAATGGTTTTTCCACCGATTCTGGCTAGCTTTCGAGTATCGGATAAGGAGGCGATGCCTGTGATGATTGATCCCAGAACCAGAGGCACTGCAATCATGAACAGTGCATTCAAGAAGATATCTCCAAATGGGCTAATCCAATTCTGAGTAAATTCTCCCCAGCCCATATAAGCAGAAAGAATTCCATACCCCAGTCCTACAATAAGACCAAGTATAATCCATATATGTAAATTTTTTGACCAGTTCATTTAAATTAATGCAGAGATTGAATATATAAATTAACCGCGCTACTCAACTGATTCTTGGGCGAGTCTCTACTGTGTGAAGCGGATTACATGATTAAAGATACGAATTTTTTGGTCTCATCGGTCACTCCTTCTGAGAAGTGTGATCCCATCGGGTGAAACCATCAATTCGCCTACGGTTGGCTCATTTACAGTTGCTTGAACGAGGATGTCATGAAAAGTCATTCATGAGAATTTTGCAAGACTACGCGCATTAGAATGAATATGTCCTTTAATAGATGTGATGCCTTTTAGAATGACGGGAGGTTTTGCAACGGCCCAGTACAATGATTTGCAACCTATTATGATCTATGCTATGTAATTACAGCGTGGTCTCTGGAGTGAATGTTTTTGACCGAATTTTTATTTCAAACATGTGAGTCTCGCTGAATTCCATCTCAAGAACTATCTCTGCGTTGGAGTGAGTTATGCATATTCTGGCACACTAGTGGCTTGTGCATTAATCACATCTTGAATCTGCTTTGCTCTCTCAATCGCCTGATTAAAATCCGATTTGGAAAGTTTGCTTCGGACGAGCGAAATCGCTTTGATGACATATTCTTCCTCAAAGGCTATTCTGGTATCCTCTGTATTGGAAATACTCATCCATGCATAGGCTTCTATGTAGTTCGTTTTCTTTACTCCTTTCCCGTCAAACAGACGTTCACCCAAACTAAACTGTGCATAGACGTTACCCTGATAGGCCGCCTCCGTCCACCAATGAACAGCTTTTCGAAAGTCACGTTCAAGCCCCTGTCTACCATAGAAATACCAAACTCCGAGGGTAAATTGCGCATGGGCTGATCCTTGGTCCGCCGCTTTTTTGCGCCATCTAAAAGACTCGTCATAGTTGAGCTTTACGCCCAGCCCAGAAAAGTAAGCATCTGCAAGATGAGCCTGTGCATCCACATGTTCTTGCAGCGCTGCTCTTCTGTACCACTTAGCGGATTTTCTATGGTTACCTTCTAGGTTGTATTTCATGCTAAGTTGGAATTGTGCTTCAGCGTCTCCTTGCTTCGCACTCGATCGTAGTTGTCTCTTCTTGCCCATGTTAAAAATCTTTTTGCTCGGCGACCCTATCTTGTATCTCTTGATATCGTGAATCGGCTTTCTCTTTTGCAATTCTTAGTTCTTCGGGCGTTAGATTTTCTTGTATCATTTTCAAATATTCGCCTGATTGATCTTCGCTTCCATGTGCACTACCTATTTGAAACCAGATGTATGATTCAAAGTAATCCTGCTTTACTCCCTCACCCAGGCAGTATGAAATTCCGAGTTCTTGTTGCGCATCTCCGTGGCCTTGCTCGGCTGCTTTCCTATACCAATCAATGGCTTCCTCTTCGTCTTTTTCTACAATATCACCTGCGCCGTAGTGGAGACCTATCATAAACTGCGCCTCTGCGTGGCCTTGCTCAGCTGCTTTCCTATACCAATAGTAGGCTTTCTCATCGTCTGCCTCTACTCCATGACCAAATACATATTTGATAGCGAGCACATACTGCACTTCTCTGTGTCCTTTCTCGGCTGCTTTGATATACCACTTAACTCCCTTAACTTGGTCTTTTTCTATTCCATCTCCATTTAAGTAACAATCTCCAAGTGAGACCATGGCTCCAATGTGCTCCTGCTCTGCTGCTTTTCTCCACCACCGAACTGCCTCTACCATATTGATCTCCACCCCGTCACCCTCAAAGAAAATCCAAGCAATCATATCCTGAATCTCTGGATCCTCAAGATCATACTTGTAGGATTTTGAAAAGCGTTTAGTAAGGGTTTGTATCCAGCTCATTAGCGCGAAAAAACCCTTATCAAGGTTAGGTGTGAAATAGATAGCATTGATGGACTTAAATCATCTGTGAACAATAGCGCTCGTAATTATAATTTCTCGACGAAGACAGAGTCATTGATTGTGTGAACCAATCATCAATCTCAGCTGCGGTGCAATATGCACTTGTCCACCGCTATCTTGTATCAATCCGAATTGCAATCGCATTCGCTGATTATGTAATCTGGCAAAGATTGCAGCATCCACCGCAGCAATGACATGATTGACAACCAAGAGTGTAGTGATTCGTGATGCCCTGCGTAAATAACCATTCGCATCCGCATGGTCGGAAGCATACTGATAAAATCTAGGAGAGACATTTTCTTTAGGACCATCAGACTCACCTGCTTCAGGTTCAATTGATGGAATAAATTCTCCGTTTTCATCAATCCATGTGACCCGCCCATCTCTTGAAACAGCTCCATAATCATCCCACCCAGGAGCATACTGAAAATACTTGCCGATCAATTCATAATACTGCTGTTCACCAAAGAAGGGCAGGACATGTGAAAAAGCAGCGCCAGTGCCTCCATGATAAACTGAGCGTTCCACTCGCCTGATTTCATCAAATAGATCTCTGATGACTAATTGATCAGATTGTGTCCAAGTATTGGGTTGCTTGAGATTAATATTCAATACAGACCCAGATAACTCAATCGGTGATACATTGACAGTCCGACCATCGGGGAGTTGATTCAAATACTGGGCATAATCATTAAGCCAGTATGCATATTGAACAGGGCTCCAATGAGAGTGGGCCTGTAGTTGATAAGCAGTACGGCCGTCTACTCCACGCGAATGCCACGATTGATAAAGAAACAGTATGGTAGCCTCTCCAGCGAGTGCAACAGCGGCTTTGATCCAGTCTCTATTATAGATTTGTCCCGCGCCTGGTACAAGAGCCGACATACCCAGAGCAAGCGGAACGCTACGGCGCGGTTTTGAAAACATGGCTTCTAAACTATCCGCACTGGGCTGAGCAAAACCGCTTGCAGGAAGAATAAGTCCTAAAATGATGAATAGGCATTTCATGTTTCAAGCTCCAGCTGCGCCAGCCATGGAGTGACCAATGACTCAAAATACTCAAAATTTCCTGCCCCTCGGATACGCTCCCGAATGATTCCTTCCCCATCAATGACATAGGTCACAGGGCGCCCATTGGCTAGTTCCATGAGGAATGACTCAGGAAGATCCGAACGATCTACAAAACCAGAAACAGTTTCCTCAGGAAGTAAATCCTGATATAATAGAATTTCGTCTAAACTTTCATCAGACACCGTCACAACAACTAATCCTACATCACTATACGCCGACTGTAATTCATCCAATTCTGGTAATTCAGTGATGCACGGTGCACACCATGTGGCCCAAAAATTCAGTAGTACAACTTGCCCTCTGTAATCACTGATATCTCTTGGCTCCTGAGTAGATACCAACTGAAATTCAAATGATTGAATCTGAGAAAATTCAGTTAAGTGATGATCGTGTTGTTGATGCGACAATGAAAGGACAATGATCAAAGTAGAGAGAGTAATCAGAGCGACACACATAACTGCTGACACCCACTGGAGTCCTCCCTTAGGAACTATGGAGGCATTTTTACGAGCGATAAATAGGATGCCCCCTAAGCCAGTTGCAATAAACACACAAGAAACAATAAGAATTAGGGTTTCCACTCTATAAGTAGTTTAGTGCTGTATTTTGATTTTATCTTGGGGTTAACTAATCATGTTGAGCAATCATTGAACACAAACAATTCTGATCAGGAAAGAATTAACTCAAAATTTCTACCCTCTCCTTATCAGCCAATGGATGATCAATTCGTTGCTGTCCGCCAAGTCGTTAATTATTTTATAATTATTGTCAGATTTTCCCGCTGAATCATCAATTTTCCTGCCAAGTCTACCCATTGAATGATCAATTTATTGGTAAATATGTCATGGGAAATCTAGTTTTTGAACCCTTGATAGAGAGTATTCAATTCTCCGTAATAATGGTCCAATCTATATAACTCATTCCAAATCCGAGAAGTACTCAGATATAATGGAAATAATAAAGTTAGCGTGATTGATATCAGCACTCATTTAACCCAAGAGTATACTGAAAAAGGGTAGTATAGTTCGTGCTTAAAGTTTGTGTCAAGGTGTCTAGCCTTTTTTGGTTAGCAGATCATTCAAATATCAAACCCAAACAGAATTCCAAAATGCCACAGCAATTGTTTACCATAGCTAACCGTTGGTTGTGTCGTAATAAAGGCATCATCTAACTGAACTTCAAATGGGTCAAGTCCATAGGTTGCACTTACGAAGAGAGCCGTCGGTAATAGATAATAACTTCCCATCATCAAACGTAACTCCGCGCCAATATCTTTTCTGAACGAACGACTTTCTGGCAAAACTCTTGCAGCGTCGGCATATAACCGTACGAATGCCTTATCTAGATAGATTGGACCAATTTGGCGCTTGATATCTGGTAAAACACCAAACGTCCATGCAGTTTGTAGCCACAAGGTTTCTGTTCCTCCTAATCCATAAAACGGATAACCTCTAGCACCAGAGAGTCCTCCGATATAATCACTGTAAAATGAGTCTGCCTTTTTACCTAAGATTGTTGACCCACGAAATTTTAGATTCAAACCGTGAGATGCTCCATTAATTGTACCAGGTAAGCGCGTGCCAGTGTCTAGATTTAGCGTCAACCTATTGAGTGTAGTCGATCCATATATGGGCACGAGCTGACCGTCTCTGATATCAAATTTTTCAAGCAATCGTCCCTCTTCTCGCTGATATGATGCCGTCATTTTGATACCAGTAGTTAACATATCTGACTCGCGATGCGGTCGTAAAAATTCAATGTAGGCATTGGCCATGTAACTGCGGCCAATATAATAGCGTGACGATGTACTGGGAATCCAGTCTGCCAACTCTCTGGAATAAAATCTGTTGGTTGTTACCCGATATGGGCTATAACGATAGCCAACCTCAATGACCATGCCACGATTGATCTTACTGCGCACATAGATATTTCCCTCCCACAAGCCATAAGTTAAATTGGCATTAGATGTTTCTGGCAAACATGCTGTGCAAGGGTGCTCTTCAATTGACAGACCATTTTCTACCATCCGTTGAATATTGAAGAGCTGGATTGAAACCTGAGGTGACCACCTCTTTGAAATCATTCTGAATCCTTTTGAATAGTCAAATTGAAGAAACACATCCCGCTCTAACGCTAATAAATTAGCAGGAGCAAGGAGTTGACCATCTTCATGAGATCCTGGCCCCAGCAAGAATCCTCCAAACAAGCTCATTCCCTCAAGTACCTCCCTTGAAGAGACATAGGTTCCAAATTTAAGATTCCGCCAAAATGATTCGGCCCTCCCCTGGATACGACCTTCTAGTTGACGCTCTACATACTGGTCAAGCCTGATGACAGGAGTCACTGAAAATCTCGTAAAATCAGCCCTATATGCTGACACTGAGAGAGAGTCAACGCCAATAGATACCCCTTGATCAACGGAAGTTGTCACATCATTGTGAGCGATTTGATGAATATCTGCATCATTAGATGAACGGTGAGAATCTATGGCTTTTGTGATGAACTCAGGAGGAGAATAAGTAAATTCCGATTCTACCACAATTGGGTTATTTAACACTGAAATCTTATACCCATTCCAGTAGTAATCCGCATAAGCAATTGCGCCATTGGGTGCAATATCGGGCATAAATGCACCCCCCAATACCTGAGTCAACTGCTCGGAAGTCTCGCCATTGATCCGATAAATATTATAGATCCCATTGCTGTCTGAAGCATAGTGCAAGACTCCACCTGAAACAACAGGTGAGCGCTCATCTGCATCGGTGCGTAATATCTCTGTTGGCTCTGTACCATCTGATTTGATCTTCCATAGATCATTCCCATGACTCCCTGGATCTAGTTGCGCAAAATAGATCCACTCTTGATCCCACGAGGGGCTACTGACCTGTGTACCATTTGAAAAATTGGTGATCGCCGTGCTCTTTTTTGATTCAATATCCAAAAGCCTAAGATTACTCGTCCCATCATTTGATGCAACATACACGATCTTACTGCCAGATGTATTCCATGCAGGCTGAGATGCCCGAGCATTTTGCGTAAGCGGAGTAGATTTATTTGATTCTAAATTGATTAGATGAAGGTCTGTGTATAGATAACCTTCGGATGTGGTACGCTGACGTGCATAAGCGAGCGCCTGCCCGTCAGGTCTCCATGCAGCGCCACCAGTGACATTTGATTTCACGCGATGACCTAGAGAACAGACATAATCAAAGGTAGCCATATCCAAATCGTATGCAACTTGAGTATTGTCTGATAAGTCTTTTACATACAAGCTCACCCTACCATAGTGCTCACCCTGATTTGAGATATACGCAAGTTTTGATCCGTCAGCAGAGAAACGCGGAAAATAATTTGCAAAGCCTTCTGATTCAATGAGATCACCTTTTACCTGTGCATCGTCAATCGGAGCGATTGCATGTTGATATGATTCTTCCAGTCTCGCAATCCACTGATTATACACCTCCTTCCCGTCGATTCCAGTGGCTGCCTTAATCGCTTTCTCAACTCTCCAAGTATCCCATCTCCCCAAGTGATTTGTGATATCTGATACAATTTCTGTCCCGTATTTCTGGGTCAGATACGTCGTAAATGCAAACCCATAATTATAGACACCTTCCCGTAAGAGGCTACTTTTGGAATAAAAACTCCCTATTTCACTGAGGCTCATCGTTTGTTGACTAAGAACTCTTGTCCGAAGTAGCATGTCTCTATGAGAATCCCATTGATCGTAGTGTAGGTGATCATCCTGAAATTGTGCCGTCCCCTCAGCTAGCCATGCAGGGTTGGTCAATCCCATGATCGGATAGCTCACGATTACATTCGGAAAGCCATGCAGTACGTCTGGACGGCGTACTTTTTCATAATCTAGAATTTGAATATAACCGAATGGAAGCGATCGTGGGAGCTTCATGGCTGCCTGAACCTGCACAATATGTGTGAACTCGTGCGTAATCACATTTCTAAGCCAATCATGTGCACCGCGCAGTGGAGAATCTAGTGCAGGAGCCCAGATTTCAATTTTATTGTCGAAAAAGAATGCGGCTCCATTAGAATAGTCCTCGTAATCTTTGAGGATAATGTGCACCTTACCTGATGGCTTATGCCCATAGAGATCTGTAATTGGATGATAGATCTCCTCTGCTATTCGCGCTGTGACCTGCGCTGACCGGCTTGATCCTTGACCGTCTTCATCTGAGTGAAAAAGAACTTTAAAATGTTCGGTTTCTATCTGATACCAGTCAAGAGATGGGCGGGTAAAATCCAGTAACCTCGGAGAGATCTGTGCCTGTGCGGATTGAATCCCCATGATGGTGACTAAGATGCATAAACCACACTTGATTGAAAGTCGAATTTTGACCAATATGTTCATACAATCAATCAGCATAGTGGTCTCCACTTGCCCTGATACATCACTAAACGAGAGCGTCTAATTGCATGCGTAAAGTCTTTCATTTCACCTATGGTGGTTCAGTGAGCAGGTCCCGCAGATATAAAAAATTTGTTTCAGTACTGTCATCAGATGCATTACTGGAGTGAAATACAAATCCGTCACCATTTGGAGAAAATGCAACCAGAACTTTCAGCATCTCTGCATGTTGATGGCCTGCTGAATACTATCGGAAACACTGTAATCATTCGTCCTGGCTTCAGTAAATGCTAAGGAAATCTTGGCCCCAAGGCCATATCCGCCTATTTTTCATCAGTGGACATGCGCTAGATGGTTGCTAAATTTTCGGTGATCTCTGTGCGCCCGTTAAAATAAAAAGACACCTCACGATCAGAAATGACAACGATTCCATTAATTTCTTGAGAATTTATTCAATTATCAATACAATGATGCCCATTGAAATTTTGGGTGCACCAATGTGCAGATACTGAGGGCATATAATATTGAAACCTCACTATGGTGGTCATATTTTTAATCCCCGTGCAATTGACTACGACACAACGATAAAACAGAAGCAATATTCTGTGATGAAATTTATATAAATACTCATCATCGAATAATGGCTAGTTTGATCAAATGGGAGTCCTTTATTCCCGAAACCGAAACTGCCTGAATTCGAGCATAATAAATGCCGCTGGCAGCATCAGTCTGCCACTGAACTTCGTGAGAAGTTTGGGCAGATGTTGAAAAGTTGAACGAATCAACCATTGAGCCAGCTGCATCAATGACCATGACAGATACCTCAGATGGCTCACTGGTCATGCAACGAAAAAAGGTTGAACCCTCACGTATAGGGTTGGGCCAATTATAAGTTTCATCAACATCTAAAAGTGCGGAGCTGACAGAACCCTCAGAACGAAGAGATACAAAACTTGGATTTAATGCACCCCCATACTGCTGTGACCAATTTACTGTTGAGATATTGCTTATCGTATAACCCCTTAAATTAGCCTCTTGAGTTACAACAGTTAAAGTATCACTTGAAATTAAAGGAGCCGCATCTATTGCGAAACCAGCCGAAAGTGGAAAACCCACTATCTGCTCTCCTCCTTGTTCTATCTCAAGGCCATACACATTTCCATCCCTTGCTGCTACAAGTACAACACTTCCATTCTCTGATTCATACACTAATGGAGCATGAGTCGCAGATGCACCAATCTGAACCGGAAAGGGCGGTAACAGGGCACCTCCCTGTGAAAAGGCAAGAACATGATTTTCAGCGGTCGTTATAATATCTAGGATGCCATCCTTATTGATATCTGCCATTGAAACAGCACTCGTGAAAAGGGCTTGCCCTAAGTATGTCGTTGATGATATTTCAATCGTGGTTCCATCAGGTTGTAATAGAAGCATGGATTTAGAAGATGGTATCACGCCCCACAGTCCTGTTCGGTCACGCCCCATTACCGGAGATGCTGTCTCGCCATCAAGTTGATAACGCCATTCGGGATCCCCATGAAGAGAGCCTGTTTGGGTGCGACCCACGACATATATCTCTGTATCCGTGGATACAAGTCCAATACCGCTGTCATTGAAGTCATGAGTATTGACGGAAAGATCAGATCTAATCCTTGTGATTTCAGAGCGCTCATTCCCAGCAAACAGAATATAATATGACTGATCATGGTAGACGACTGGGCTATTCGGGGGCAGTTGGGTTGAAATTTGAATGGATGTCATCAATTGCAATTTCTGACCTTCTAGCTCATAGCGTTGAAATTGAATATTCCCACCAGTTTCAGAAGTAACCGTAGACAAATCCTTGCCCCCGAATGCTGGGCGAACCGAGGATCTGGCTTGACCGATCTCAGGGACTATGACCTCACTCCCAGTATACACTGCAAGATGCCCACCAACACGGCTAACGCTACCGCTACTTTGAATCGGTGTATTAAGCGAAATAATTGGCAAGCTTGTAATGACTCCGTCAAGATTTCTTACCACTGAAAAGGACATGACAGGACCTTGTGCTGAAAAATTCTCAATTGTCACAAAACTGTTACCCCCACTATTAGCCTGGCTATTTGGATAGGTTTCAGGACCAAAACGATTTTCATATAATGAAATAACACGCCCCGAAGGAAGTGAGACACTTGATGGATTCTCTGCATAGTAGAAATCAAACGGTGATCCGATATTCCCGTCAAACCCTATGTCCTGAGCGCCATCTGCCTCCTCAATATCTACTGCAAGTCGGCTTGGATCATTATTAACACCAAGCTCAAACTGACGCTCATCAATGTGCCAGATCAAAATTCCACCATTGTACTGCTGCCCATCAGCATCCCAACCAGGTAATGCAAAATCATATGAGTTGACTTCGGTGACGACCCCACCCTGAAATGCATCCACATTAAATCGATTAAACGTATCGCTGACCTCAGAAATATTCTGCATAGAAATAGTTCCATGATCAGAAATTGTCAAGGTCAGTTCAGCATTACTTGGAATTCTGACTCGGTTTTCAATTAAAAAATATTCCGCTTTTGAAATCTCCACCTTTGCAACCTCGTTCACCGCAATATCATATGCACCGCTCTGAGAAATGATCTGGGGAGTCGTCCACCCCAATGCCGAGCGTGTCCATGCCATAGGAAGTGGAGGAAATAATCCAGCATATGCAAAAATTCCCAGAGGATCCATGATGCCAAATGGACCTATCACCGATTCTCCTGTGTCGGTATTAAACAAGTCGGGCACTCCCAAATAACTGAGAAAACTGGCAGCTAGAAGACCATTGATAGATAACTCCAATAAAAATGGCTCATCCGTAATTGCATTCAGTCCAGAGCGAGTTTCTGTACGTGGAACGATCATTGAATGATCTACGGACATCCCCTTGAATTCTAACCCTTCAACACCCAAGCGCTGCAATAATTCAGGCCCCATAAAGACAGAAGGTAAATCTTGTGGAGTTTTATCTAGGGTCGTGCCGATGAGTTCAATATCTCGTCCAACCCCGGCATGAAACAATATAAATGCTGTGTGGCGATGCGGTAGGGTCATTGGATCAAATGTGCTCACTTGGTCAGCCTTGTCCCATGCATCGTTTACCAGATCTGCAAGCTTTGATACCTCTGAATCACTCTGTGAATCTTCTCCAATAGGACTATAGGTTGCCATCTGCCGTTGGAGCTGAATGATTTCAGGGACTAGAAATGTAGCAACTATTGTCTTTCCAGAGCTTGCGGTTTTGATATAGTGCTCTAAAAAATCGAGATGAGATTCAAAGTATGTTGCATTATGAGGTAGAGGATCCACTTTCGGATCAATAATATAGTCTAGCCCAGAGAACGTACCGTCCCCAGTGGTGAACCGTGTGGTATCAGGTGCAAATTCAACACGAAGTGCTACAACATTGTAGTGGGACTTGGCTGGGTCAACGATCTGGGATTGGGCATTCTGCAAAGGTACTAAGCAGAAAGTCCAGATTATGAACCACCTCATCCCTGCAAAACTTTGATCAGTGCTATCGCGCGAAGTTCAGAAGAAGGGAAAAACGCATTGTATTCGCGAGAGGATGATTCTCCTTTAACGCATAAATGTATGAAAAATCAACTCCTACAATATTGTATCGGATGCCAGCTCCAAATGTCATAAATTCACGGTTACCATTGTAGGGGTTTTCATAAAAATAACCTCCACGAATCGCGAACAGATCATTGTACCAATATTCAAATCCTGCAGATAAGAGGAGTTGATCAAATACGGAGAGGCTCTGGATCTCCTCTTCATCATCATTTCTCGGAGAACGCACAATTTCAATGGGTGACCAAGCACTAAAAATCGCCTTGTAGAACGGGTCCGAAGAGTACTCGGTGGTGCATGTCTCTGGTACTGCGGGATCAATGCATGTTTCATTCACTCGCTGACGAACGAGGATCTTTGATGCATCCGTAGCAAAAGTGAATTTATTATAGCTATCAAACTCCAGAGTAAGTGCCTGTCCAATTCTGAAGAGCGTAGGAATCGGATCTGCCTGTTCACTATCAGAATACTGAATTTTGGGTCCCATGTTGGACAAATTGAATCCTAGGTTATACGCTCCAGCAATGGTGCCAAGATAGAATGCGGGGAATTTGTATAGTGCTGCAACATCTACTCCTACCGATACCCCAGGCTCTGTCTCTTGAGCTCCTACACTGACATTGGCTAAGTTTGAGCGAATCCACCGGACCCCAGTTCCAAGTGAAAAGTTCTCTGTCACTTTGAATCCATAGGAAACCCCCACAGAAAGATCATACGATCGAAATGTACCTAAGTCAGTATTGATTTCGTCACGATGCTCATGCTCTCCTAGATTGAGAAAGGTCACATGCGCGCCAATGGTTCCCCAATTCTTGATATGGTGCTTTGCAACGAGATATTCAAAAAAGAGATCGGATGTTAGCTCAGGAAGCCAATTGCTATGCGTCAATGCAACTTCTGTCCCTATCTGATCTGCTAAGCCAGCAGGATTCCAGAACAGAGCATTCGCATTGTCGGCAAGCGCTACACCTGCATTACCCATGCCAGCAGCCCTGCTGTCAGGTTCAATCATTAGAAATACGACTGCAGCTGAACCAGTCTGAGCGCTGGCATCCTGAATGGATTTGCCTGCAACAACCAGTAGCATAAGTGCAACAATGATAAGCGATCTTAATTTTAAGTTCTTCATATTGATTTCCTTAGAGTAAGGTAAGGTGTCTAAAATAATGATGAAATTAACGAATTACAGCAAGCTTCTCAATGACTTCGGCAACATGGATAGCCTCAGATCCCATTGTCTCTACCCTCAACTTGTATAAATACACGCCAGGTGATAATCGTACATAATCGTTATCTAATCCATCCCATGGTATTTGCATTGATCCAGCGGATAACACATCCTCTGCTTCAAGACTCCTAATTGATCTGCCAGCGAGCGTATAAACACGTACATTGACTTTAACTGCTGTACCAGGAACTTGATTATGCTCAAATACGAATCTTGTAGGCCCCGTTGTTGGATTAGGATAGTTAAATACATTCCTGATCACCAACTCTTCTGTATCAGTAACGACAAAATCAATCGTTGTCTCACCAGAATTATTCAATACATCCCACGCCCTAAGACTCAGTGTATGATGGCCTGAAGTCAGATCTTCATCAAACGAGTAAGATACGGAGCCTTTTTGAAATGAACCCTCGTCGGTTTCATAGAGATTCCCGATGTTGATGGCATCCATTTCATTGTCGTCAATAATAAGCAGCATTTCATGGCCAACGCCAGCCCCGACTGTATTGATTCCGCTTTCATCAAAAATACGGGCAAATACCTCGGGATTAGACGTGGACAATCCCCCACTGCTAAATGTCTCATCACCTAAATACAATTCAATCTCAGGTCCATCGGTATCGTCAGCTGCGTCATCCGATGTTCCTCCAACGATAAAGCGATCAGCAAAGCCGTTATAATGTTGATCTTCTGCACTGGCATAGAGTGCAATTTTTCCTGGCTGGTCGGCATAGGCGATGTCTTTGGGGACAACGAACTGTGCAGAAAATTTCCCATTACGAGCACGTGCACTGCCCCGCCATATTAGATCTTCACGGACCTCATAATAAGGTTGGGGCATGTAGCGCAGGATTTCGGGAGGAATTGGAACCTGTCTTAGCGCATCATACACCATCAATGATACAACTCCGTTAAATGATTCATTCAGAGTTCCATCGCTTAGACGAATTTCTCCAGATAACTCTATTTTCTCGAGAGCTCGCATTCTAGCTGAGTCATCGGTAAGTTCATTGCCATTAATTTGAGTGATGGAGGCGAAATCTGCAGGGAGCCCTAAACGTAAGGTAGGATCTCCTAGGAGATTGAACTTGCGATTATTACCCTCATATCCGACTCTTCGATTTTTTGTTCGTCGTAAAGCATCTCCTAATCTGGGAAGCAGATGATCTGATTCACGCTTAAATAGCTCCTCATTGAGTGCAACATTGAGTCCTACATTAAGAGTCGTCGCATCGCCAGATGTATAGACTGTTCGAACAGTCGTCAGCAATGCAATCGCCCCACCCGCAGGATTGAGGAGCAGCTCTTCAGCACCCGTCTGCTCATTTCCCAAATCCCATCTTCCAAATGAACATGTTGCTGTAATAAATACAGGAAGTCTATCGTAATTCTGCAAGCTTCTGGAATCCTCAACTGTAAACAGGTTCTCTTGTGTTAGTCCCCGTTCGCCGCCATGGCCACTAAAATTCACAACTAAGGTCCCTTCGTTAATACTTGTCAATAAATCCTGTCGGGCCGCAGGTATCCTCCATGTATTTAGAAATTGCCTCGGATATGAGAGTGCATAAATTTTGTGTTGATTTACTTGGGGGGCGAGTTCTGCCACAGATACTGCGACGACATCTGTATTTTGAGTATGCAAATCACGATCATTCTGCAACCCTGTTGTGCCTGTTGGCCCATCATCGGCTAAAAATATATATTGATTGCGCCATGGTCCAAACGTGTCTGGGCTCTCATAATGAATAATTTTATCAATCATTAATTGAGCTTCCTCAATGGTATGAACTGTGAATCGTCCAATCCCAACATCAACTCTCTCGTTAAGGCGAGAATCTGCTCCCCTAAATGTCCCCCGAGCAAAAGGCCAGAGTCCTTCATTGTCATCCAACAAACCGAAATAATCATCCGTCGTATAGGATGCCTCTGGGTTCCATGATTCTTCAGTTTGAAATGGTGGGATCAAACTAGGAAAAGTGACAGATGCATCCAAATTCCTATAGTCATAGTGTCCATCTCCAAAGAGCAAAACATATTTCAGTAAGCGTCGCTCGTCAGGCGCTCTGTCATAAACAAACTTTAAATAGTCTCTAATTCCACGAATATCCTGCTGCCCCCCAGAAAATTCATTATAAATCTCAGCGATATTCACAACATTCACGGACATTCCCTCCGCAGATCTACGATCAGCTAATTCTTTGGCCTGCGCATAAAATTGAGCCGGAGTAATAATTACAAATTCTGGGAAAGATTGAGTGCCGTGAAGATTTTGAGATGCAACATTACACTGAGTTCCACACGCTGATGCAGCGTTCAATGATTGAATTTGATCTGGAGTAAATACAATTAGTTCTCGCGGCTGATCTTTGGAGTTAACCGTAGTCTGAACAAGAAAATTATTGCCCTGAGATTGGATCCCTAACAAGCGATAATGACCTGGCTCAGTTATATCCAGAGCAATCGGCACGGTATTAAATCCAGATAGCACAAATGTGAAAGTGCCGGTCTCTGCAAGCGGAGTGCTGAATTGAAGAGGCTGCTGACCTGATTCCAATGACTTGGGATAAAAGATGCGCACCCAATCAATAGCAGCCTGAGGACCACCAACCTGATCTTCCAGATCTGCAATCAGATTAATGGCCTGACCTGCACTAACTTCGTGACTGAACTCTGAAATCCCTGAACGTGCAATCGGAGATGTCGGCGAATTGAATAACGACCCGAAATTGGCACTAAACAGTGTTTGAGTACCATCTCTGAAGTAAAGAGTTGCAGGAGGATTACTCTGAATTGCTGATCTGATCTGATATTGAATCATCCCTGCATTAAGACCCTGAAGTTGAAAATTTTCCATGATGCTTCGACCTGGACCAGGCCCTTGAATAATGGTGCTCACCCAGGTGTGCCCCGAATGTCCGCCCTCACGCCCCCACAGGTATTCGTCAAGATCAAGGAAATATCTACCCTGAACTTGAGACAGAACAGCAGTCGCAGGAACATTTGAGTACGTTTCCTGAACAAAAACCTGACTTTCACTGATCCCAAAATCAAGAAAATAATAATTAGTCGTGTCAAATGGATGAACATAATGTGACCATTCTCTGATAGGTTCGCCCTGAGGATCTGTCAAAATTCTTCCCCTCAAATCCGCCAACTGCTCGCTGGACCATCCTGTTGGCCCTTGACCATAAAACCATACCGCATCTCCTTCGTCAAAACGACCGTCACCACCTCCTTGAACGAACACCTGATTTTCAATTAAATCTGGAATTCGAGAAGCACTATTGAGTGCAGGAACTGGGGCTCCACCATTACCGAACACTCTAATCTGCTGAGGATCAATGCTCTCAACTGCTGTTTGAAGCCCTGTGAGAGACTCCAAGAATGTTCGATCAATTCTGTAGATACCTGACTGTGAAATTGCAATCTTGAACATGTTTCCGTCTGCAAGTATACTGCGGTTCACACTGAGATGAGGGTTGTCTGATGAGGGTAGATTTTTTGCAGATTGTCCCCCCTCTTGATAGTCTACTCTAATGCGCATATAACGATAACGTCGTAATCTTGAAGATGTTGAGTCATAGGTGACCAGACGCGCAACCAGAGTAGCCTGAGGTCTTTTACGAGAAATCCCTAATCCAACAACTATAGCAGGTTCGGAACCAATATTAGCAGACAACTCATAGGGGTATTCATCATATTCAGAGCTCACCACGCGAACACTGGGCTGAATCAATGTAGGCGGTTTCAGGGTAACAGTGGTTTCCATTAGTCCACCCACACTGGGCTCAGAATCTCCCCATTCAGCCCTTAGCTCATACAGATCAAGCCCAGACTTAGAGCTAATGAGGTCCAAGGAAGCCTGCTGAGCCGTTGCGGAGCACTGATTCCCAGCGATCAACACGGAGACAACAAAAAGTGACGATATCGTTACCCGACAAACCAGTTATGATAAACGCCGAGGCGCACTAAATTATGTAATGATTTTATGACGACTATGTCAATTCAGATACAAACTGGGTAGCTTTTCAGGCAGCAATTAAGAAGATTCTAATGAATTGGATGATTTTATTAGATACAAGATAATAAGTTCCATGCGGATACTTTGTTGGATTCTGATCATCAGTTTTGGTCCAGTTAATCAAAGTAGTGGTCGTCATAAGGGATATTTCTTGATTTGAACAATTGAAAAATTCTGTAAATTAATCATACATGATAGCCCAACTCACATCATGATTTTCTGACACAAAGTACACTCATGTGGGCGTGATAAAACCTAGACCAAAAATAACCTAACCTCATGGGCAAATAATGTTCTGTGCACATTTTTAGCAGTAACCGAGATAAGCCTTTATCACCATAGGCATACTCTATTGAATTCCTGTCCAAGAAGGGTGCATAGACGTATTGATCAGATATTTCCAACCCGCTCGTAGAAACCAGTTCCAAAAAACCGTGCTTATTAAAAAACGGGCCTCCCATTTTTTAAGTGGGTGATATTTTCAGAAATGGGTAAACGAGGGTAACAAGAATAAGGTTCGGTAAGGATTTTTATAGTAGTTTAGATTTGTTTATCTATCCTTCAACTTATCAAAAAAAAGATGGCTTTAAAAATAACGGATGTGAATCATTTGATTGGTATTGCGTCACCGTGTCCGAGATTGAGCAGGAGACGAGTCGTTATGCGGCAAAGATCCATGTAACGCTTTCGGGGGATGCGGAGCTAAGGTGTCCGGAGTGTGGGAAGGCGTGTCCGGGGTATGATCACCGAGAGCGACGCTGGCGCCATACCAATATCTGTGATTATCGTACGGAGGTCGTCGCGAAGGTGCCCCGTGTGCAGTGTCCACAGCATGGTGTGAGTACGATTTCGGTTCCTTGGGCCGATGCTCGTGTGCAATTCACGTCCAGTTTTGAGGCCTGTGTGATGGATTGGTTGCATGATGCAACCAGCATTTCAGTGATCGCGAAACGCTTAGGGGTGAGTTGGACGATGATCGCTCATATTATGGATCGTGGAATCAAGCGTGGATTGGAGCGCAAGCCAGAGAAGATCGTGCCTCATATTTGCGTAGATGAGACAGCGTCCAAGAAGGGGCACAACTATGTGACGATTGTATCGGATCCTGCAACTAAGCAGAAAACGCCCATTTATCTCCGTTTTTGTAGGAGGGCACAACTATGTGACGATTGTATCGGATCCTGCACGGTGTTACATGTGTCACCAACAATAGAGAGTTTGACTACGACAGTTGTTCACCTGAGCAAATTGCAGGGATTGAAAGTGTGAGTATGGATATGTGGCCTGCCTACATCACTGCAACAAGGATGCGTATACCCGATGCCGATTGCATTTGACCATTTTCATATCTCTAAATATGTTGGAACTGGGGTGGATGAGGTTCGCAGAGAGGAGAATCGTGCGTTAAAGAAACTGGGGATTCTGGATTTGGTAGGGACAAAGTATGATTGGCTTAAGAATCGGGCCAGTATGTCGGCCAAGCAAAAGAAGCGGTTTAATCTCTTGAAAAACAGTGCACTGAAAACAGCACGCGCTTGGGCGATGAAAGAAGTGTTCCAGACGCTGTGGAAGTATAAACATCGCACTTGGGCGCTCAAAGCATGGAACCGTTGGTTAGGGTGGCTCTCACGCAGTCGTCTGGAGCCGATGAAAAAAGTGGCTAAAACCATTAGAAGTCATCTTTGGGGCATGATCAATGCGGTGGTTTTAGATGTGAGTAATGGGCCGGCTGAAAGCATCAATAGTCGCATCAAAATGATCAAAATCCGTGCGCGTGGATTCAGAAATCCTGAACGATTAAAGAATGCAATTTACTTCTACCTTGGTGGACTTGATTTGTATCCAGAAGGCACCAAAAATCGGCCAACCCACTCTTAAAATGGGAGGCCCTAAAAAACTGAACATGCCCTGCTGGATGATCACCTTGATCCTGAAATATTCCCTTAATTTTTCCAAACAGTAAGTTTTCAAGTGGAACCTCAACAATCAAATAATCCCAATTAACTTGAACTAAAGAACTCAGGAAATGCTCTGGATACTCAAGATGTTCAATAACATGGCTACATATGACAAAGTCAAATTTCTTTTCTGAGAACAACATTGAACAATCCTGCACATCTCCTTTCACCGCGTGTACTTTGGGAAGCGTTTCTTTGATAAACTTGATAGCACTGTCTGAATAATCCAAAGCATAGTACGATTCACCTATATTGCGTCGCATCAGTTCTTCAATCACTGCACCAGTTCCACAGCCAACTTCCAGAATGATTGAGGGATTCAAGTTATTTTGATCCAGCAATTTACAAATGGCGTTTGCCTTCTGACCAGCGCCACTACGAAGCCATTCTACCTGTCGTTCTAATGAATCAGAGAAACGAGAATCGTAGTGATCTCTTCCAGTTAGTCCAGAATTGAGTTGCGAAAAGTTTCTATGTTTAGCCATTTCTAACGACTGAGAACTGGCGATACAAGATTAGTCTCATTATTTCCATATTTGATAGTTTTTTTTGAGATGTTTATATGAGCGATTCGTATACTCAATCGGCCGTTACTTGAGTTGCAACCAGATCATCGGATATGGCCCATCATTCATCTCACATAGCCTACCAATGAGTTCGCACATAATCAACACGCGGATGATTTTACCTTATGACAGACATGTCAACATTTTTGCGTTAGACACTCATCAAGTCAAACGATTTTGTACCAGGTGTAGACCACATCTGAAATCAACCAGGGATCCCAATGACAGTGCAACTTGATCGCAACTTTGTGCAGAGTCTTCCTGTCATATTGTGGGCATCTAAATGAGACTATCAACCACTAGATAGCCCTAAGCCATGATCAAGAATCTCCATACTGAGTTGAGAATACCTCACTGAAACCTAATTCTCTTGAAGATGACTAACTTGAAGTCTGGAATCTCGTGATCCTGAAAATTTGAAAGAATGATTTGGATTTTTCGCTCCGACACCTGATAAGTAATGGTGCGGGAATTTGGAAATACAAGGGGCAGAATCGTGTAAGATTCGTTACCATCCATTTGATTCATTTCCTTCATCCAAAGCTGTACGGTACCAGTCTTGATTACAGAATTATCAATTTGTTTTACAGAAACCTCACAGGACAACCATCGCATGTTTGGGTCGGGTGCAGGTCGCAATGGTACACAAGACAATTGAGATCTATCCAGATCATGCACAAACATCTTTGTCCCCTCATTCATGATATGATCGCATCCAGATACTATACAGAAACACAAAAGAATCAAATAAAGCATTGCCTTAGAACTGAAGTTAACCCTATTTTCAATTTCCAGAAGGTCCAGTATTTCCAGAAAATTTGAGAATTTTTGACTACAATCTGGAGGATTATCTGCCAGAAAGACGCTTCAACCTGACGAATAGATCACTCAGGAGAGTTTGATATTCAGGAGTTTTAGCGCCTTCATTTGGGTCGGATTGTAATCCTCAAACAAGGTCACTTCGGGAGAATTATCGGTTGTGATTTTCGGAACGCCCACTACACGACTCAACCCAGACAAAGTTTTCATCACCGACTCATAACTCATGGCGGTTTCGCCATCTGATGTCGTCTTGTTTTGCGCTTTCTCTTTGGCTTCATCTGAGCGCTTGGCTGGCGAGACCATGTCTTTTCTTTGCGCTCTCTTGAGTTGCAAATCATCTTCTGCAAACAACATGGGCGCGAGCTTCTGACGGAGGTGGTACTCTACATAATAGGCCAACATACATAAAAAGATATGCGCAATGACCCGATGTTCATTGCGATGATGAATCGGGCGTACGCGCAACGACATGGATTTCATGGTTCTAAATGCCCATTCTACCGAAGATAAACGCTTGTAATCGGAGACTAATGTCTCGGGGGTCTTTTTCACACTTGACCGAATGGCATACACGCCGTCCAAGAGTTCGGCTTTTTTAATCGCTTGTTCATTGCGGCTATAGGTAAAATGCCCCTCCTTAATGTCACCCAGATTGTAGAACCTCTTTAATTTGTGTTTGCCCACAACCTTCTGGACGCGCATGCCAATTTTGGCTTCGTTTTTTAATCGGCACGGCGTCGCCGTGATGGCTTTGATAATCTTGTTAAGTCCCTCATCCGCTTTGTCCAACAATGCATCCCGTGTTTGCTTGCTCTTGGCCGCTTGTAAGGGGTTCTTGCACAGAATAAGGGTTTCATCTGGATACAAATCACACTCTAGTTCCACCAGATTCTGCTGATCAAACAAACTCATCTGAATTTCCTTCTGCTCTATAACCTCACGCATTTCCTTTTCCCGCCGCTGCTCTTTTTCTTGGTGATCTACCACCTTTCGGATCTCCCTCTTTTGCATACCCGTGATCCAATCCAGCCCCACAGGTATGATCTCCTCTTTAATCTGCTTCTGCTTCAATAACCCCCGATCTCCAACCAATATAACATGCTTTAATCCAAAGGACTCTTGAATCTTAGTGATCTGACATCCAAGCGTTGCAGTATCGGCGGTATTGCCTGGAAAGACCTCTACCGAGACGGGGCGTCCCTCTGCATCGGTGATCAGCCCATAAACGACTTGTTTTTTGCCTTTTTTCTTATCTCGGTTATGGCCAAACTCCGCGAAGAAATTTTTCTCCCCTTCCACATAACTACTGCTGACGTCATAGAGTACCATCCCCCCTTCTGTCAAATGCCGTTTGGCTAACGTGCACTCAATGTCGGCTTTGCACTTGGCCAGCTGATCCATGGCTTCATACAAGTCATCCTGATCAACGTACTTGAGGTTCAGTTCTTCGTTGAGGGTATCGGCAGCGGTCTCTTGATTGAGCATGGTACTGGTCCGGAGTTTGCTGGCCGGGTCTAACACGCGGGCGGCAATCATCCCAAGCACCAGGCGACGAAAGCGTGAGTTCTTTGGGGCAATCAGGTCATGGATCTTGAGTTGGGTCATCATGCCCAGGACTGCGGCCACATGACCGTGGGGTTTGCTACTTCGAATCTCAAAGGCGTCTTTGATGGATTTGACCGCCGTGCCACCTTTCAAGAGGGTGCGAATGCCATCAATGATAGCCTGTGGGAGACGGGTAAGATTGGTGACGGTGAATTTAACGGATTTACCATCAATCCATTTGGATTCGCGAATGAGCCAAGTTGGCTTGGAGTTACGGTTGGGTATTTGTTCAACATACATGGACAGGATAAATTATTTGTGAGTGGATAAGAATGCCTAAATATATGACATAAAATGATACAAAACACAAAAAACACAGGCTTTTTACATGGACAGGTTAAATTACGCAAAAAAAGTGCAAAAAATCGATAAATAAGCCCTAAATCCACTAAAAATGCCCCAAATATCCCTAAATGAGCGGATATTAGGGAAGAAAAATGAGGAAAATCCCGTTAAACCCAGTGAATCTGATGATTTTTAGGGTTAACTTCAGTTAGAACAGCAATGCTTAGTATTTTTTAGTGCAGTATGATTGATACTCTGGCCCTGTGATAAGATAGCAGTATCCTGTTGGTTTACCTCTCTCAGGAATTCACATGCCAGATAACGTGTCACTTCTCTGCGCAAATGGGTGACCTGAAAATGGATGTCAAATGGAGAGTGCATCTTGGGGAATCAACTCAATTCTGAACTGTTTATTAAGCATTTTATAACAACAATAGACCTCCCATCTGCGAACGTTTTACGTGAATCAGTTTCAAATAATACTACAAAGATTCAAAAAGAAATTTTCAATCAGAAGCTAAAAACTTGATTTGTCGAGCGCTGATAACCATCAATGTGAATTCCAATGTTGTCTAACTCTACAATCGAAAAACTATTGTTTTCAAGTCCACGATAATCAACCATTCCGAGTTGAGTGATGTAATGCGTCCCATGAATTACTTGAACTCTCTCCTCATGAACATGCCCCTGGAATACCGCTGTAACCAACCCATGATCTCGAAGTAATTCTTGAACCTTCTCAAAGTCATTTACATGAAACTGTTTCTCCTCTCGAATAAAATGAAATAACGGATGATGACAGAATACTATCGTAGGCGTATTCTTATTCTGAATCAGATCTTGTCTGAGCCATTGAATCTCCTTGTCAGGGAAATGAGTGTTCTGGAAATCAATTGGATACTTATAGAAATGATCCCGCCCGTCATCATAATAATTAGCATCTAGAACGATGCAATGAAACCCCTCAGACTTGAAGCTATAATACGATTGATCTTTATCAATACCAGTATTTTCAATACCTTGCAAAAATTGTTTTTTTGTAATGCTGTCAACATCATGATTCCCGACACAATGATACCTTGGGCCGTGAAATTCTGCATACTCTGTTTCAATGGCTGTCAAGAACTCCAGAGTATCTTCTGGCCGTTTATTTTCATCTTCATCCTTGAAATCACCTAAATGCATCACAAAGTTCACGCTTTCGAGATTCATCACTTCTACAAACTGCCTCATCTTTTCAAGAGATTGCCGATAATAACGTGTTCCACGAGGTGGACGATCAGCGTAGTGAGAATCCGCTACAAGTCCAAATCGTAAGGATTTTGTTGGGAGGGCCCTGAAATCATTAGGTGTCATTGCAACGGCTCCTAATGCCCCAAGGCCTGACTTCTGTAAGAAACTTCGGCGGGTGATTTTATACATTCTAAATTAGAAATCTAAGAAGGCATAACGCGTTCATTATGAAACAGGCATCAACAAGTCAAATAATATAAGAAAATATCGTCAAAGACTCATTGCGGATCCATCAAAAAGACGAGTGTATAAGAAGCAACTCTAAGATTTTTTTGGCTTCAATGGATTTGTGACTGAAAACACCGATGTGATCTGATTTTTTTTGTCAGTTTTTTTCTAAAGGTTCGCACAGCAAATCTCATCTGCACTGAAACAGATTAAACATCGTAGCAATATATTTATTATCCTTAGATCAGCAATTCCCACTAACGGCTTAGAATTTAGTATTTCAGTACATCTCCTGCAATCTGGCGGGTTTTGCTTGTTTTTAGGATCAATTCCTGCGCCAATCGGACGTTTTATGATTCTTTTTTCTGTACGTTCTGACGGCTGGACACACCACACCCAGCCCCTCTCATATAATCAGGGGTTCACGTTCTGCCCCTACTGCTCTGGTTTGCGCTATGATGAATTAATTCTACAGTGAGTCTTATAGCGGCCAAAATGTGCTCTACTGACGAAAATTTAGTAAAATAGTTTACGAAACTCACGTTTAACAATAGGCCCCAGAGTGCGCTATAGAGGAAGTATTTAATTTAGAGGGAATTGCTGTTTTTGATCTTCCCTGGCCAGCCCATCTTCAAGTGGAGATATTGGATGTGACCGGGGAAGTATCTATTCATCACCTAAGGCATAGATGACTACAGGTGGAATCAGACGATTGAACTGAGTAACCTTTCACTTTCACTGGAGTGTATCGTACAAAATTCAAGCCATCTATACTGAACGAGATGCAACATCTGCAGTATAGATCGGAAACTTCATGCATGTCAAAAACCAAAGGTGATTGACAGGGCCTTGGTGTTTGTTGATAGCATATCTCAACCATGCGAGGGTGGAAAATATTTGAAATGTCCATTTGACATCATTCGCTTCATGGTTTCCCGCTTTTGGAGTACCTCTGGAATGAACCTGTTTAGATATGTGTCAGAAAATTGATACGCTCATCCTCGTTCTGCATCTCCAATAGATCTTCACGCTGATCCAGAGATAGTCCACAATTACGTCCAATCATCCAAGAAATTGGGTATTGGGAATTGTAATCTTGAGGATCTACTGTTCTTCCAGATAGTTCTAATAGTTTAATGTGTTGTGCAATTAACTGCCCCCTTTTGCGAAATGAGAGATTCTCGTTTGTATCATCGCAAATTTATACAATTCCCCTATGGTACAATCTCTTTCGATCTATACGGATAATTTGAACTTGATTGATCCCTTTGACAGCAAGATCTACCCGACCATCTTCATACTGTGCAAGTATATGCACAATGTCTGCAACGCATCCGACCTCTTGAATGTGCCGCTCATTACCACGAATGGTGACAAATGGTAGATCTTCATCAAGACAGTCAGCGATCATCTCTTTATACCTGGGCTCAAAGACATGCAAATTTTTCTGTTACACGGATACAGAATGGCCTCTAAGAGAAAAAGTCCTAATTTATTTTGTAGATGTCACTCACAAGTTTTGGTATGAAAGTGTCGTAGATGTGTTTCCTTGATCTTGAATAATTGGCCAATGATGTCTCGTACCTTTCTGGTGCTCATTTTTTTGTGCCTGACCATTTATTTGGAGTGTACTGCTCAGTATGGATTTGGATCTGAGAACCGTCTCTCAGAACAACTTGTGAGACAAAGGTGGCAATCGCATCAGCAAATCAATAGCACGGCTGGTCTGTCTCTCATTGGAGCGCAGTGGAGAGGGTTTACAAATGTTAACTTCGGTTTTTTTCGTTATCCTTTTACAGCACAATTCAACGGTACACTGAGATATGGGCCTCTTGGTGGATACGTCCCAGACTGGAACCAAGCCTATGACTTATTAAGAGTGATTCAATTTGCACGAATTCAAACCGATCATCTGTATGTTCGCGTCGGTCCGATAGAAGATTTAAGACTTGGAATTGGACACATTGTCAATCATTATCGCTCATCAACATCTTGGGATGAAAGAAAAGTTGGCGCAGAAATATCTTGGGGGATGGAAAGATTTACCCTCCAAGGATTTACTGCTGACCTGTTTCTCAATAATCTCCTTGGCTTTCGAGCCTCCGCTGATTTTATACTTGATCTCAAAATAGGCATCAATTACTCAAATCATCTTCCCACTGATCTCATTGCATGGAGTATTGACATAGAACGTGAAGTATTTGAGACTGCACGCATTGTATTTGCACCTTATGCGAGTTACGCTCGGTATAGCCGATATGGAGAAGGGTTGGGGTTCGGTGCAGATGTTAGAAGTTCTGGGTTTCTTGACTTATTGAGTTTTCGACTCAGAGTCGGCGCGTTTTATAATTCTCAAGGGTTTATACCTGGTTATATTGGAACATTATTTAGTGTCAACAATCCTCGCAACCGCATTATCAGAAGTACCTCAGATTTAGAGAATCTATCACCAAAAAGTTTTGCTGGTGTACCTCTTGAAATAGCGCGCGGTGTCAATGATCTATTAACAGAGTTTGAACTTCAAATTCAGAATACATTCTGGTTAGCGTATAGTTGGCGGAGGCATTTCGGGGGGCAGCCGCTCAGCGAACTGTATTTTCGACTGTTCGTCAGAGGTGGCGAGTTCTTTACGCTTGAAGTGGGCATTGATCGTTTAGGTGAACGGGGCTTCACAGATATTTTCACGCCCTTTTCTGAGCAAAGTGCGCTATTATTTGCGACTGTTCTCCGCGTGCGACAATCTATTTTTCTCCGCACCGAAGCTCGCTACACGTTTGAGCCCGTTGATACTGTTCCAGACTATCTCGTTCAGAGGCGATTTGAACCCAGCTTGGGGGTTCGTTTCAATCTGTAAGGTCACTCAAGATAGCAAGCCACAGCTATCTTCTCGTTCAAAGATCCATGCGTTGTAAAGTAAGCCACCCCAGTAAGAGCGAATCAGCCTAAGTCCTGCATTTGTACAGATCTCTATGATTCGGTCATGACTCACATAAGCAATTCCAGAGTCAAGACGTTTCAGAAGACGCTCTTTCTTCTTTCCCGAATAACCACGCAAATCCATATAACGCTTCCAAGCCTGATAGAATAAATGAAAATAGGGCTCTGTTTGATTTCCGTGAAGATCAAACAGAATGACGGTTCCACCAAGCTTGACCCGTTCTGCAACACTTTGCATTAATTGATCTTTTGAACCATCATCACGTTGAAAATGCATGACATTGATCACTGTTGCGGCATCAAATTGATAGTTCAGTTCAAGTTCATGTGTGTATGCCCTGTGAAATTTTACGCGAGATGAAACCCCTAAACGATTGGCTACTTGACGTGAATCATCAATCATCGCTTCAGATGGATCCACACAGTCAAATCTCCATTGCTCTGCCGCTGGAGAAAATACTTCAATTTCTCGGCCAGTACCACAACCGACAATCAATAATCGAGCATCTGAACCTATACGCTCTTTCAGAAGTGCAAGCGTGGCAATGAATAATTCATCGTATCCAGGAATGACACGACTAGCAAGTTCCTTGTAATCATCACCATAATCTCCATCAAAATTGAAAGCTTTCGGATCTTTCACGTATCTTGCCTGTTATTTGTGCTTCCTAATGATAACAATTTAACTCCAAAAAATGGCAAATATTATTCTATCACCTAGCTGGGGCCTCGCAGAAACTGACTGTACAACACATTCTGCGTATACGAATCGTCGTAAATTCGTAAAATCTCTTGGACTCGGTACCATCGGTTTTGCAGCTATGGGAGGATGCAACGCCCTAAGCAAAGGACCTGTTGACGGACCGTTAGATAAAATCCCTGAAAACGCCCCAAGAGATGGGTTCCCTGCCCCACCCAATGAAACTTTTCAAGTCTCCGAGCGCGAGCTCACTGAGCGGCTACTTGCATCATCTTATAACAATTTTTATGAATTCATTAATCAAGGAAATTTAAAGCGAGTATGGCCATTAGTGGATGATTACAAGCCCTTTCCATGGACGCTACAAGTTTCAGGAGAGGTTGAAAAGAAACTCTCTTGGGATCTCACTGAACTCATTCAGTCTATGCCTCTTGAGGAACGCATTTATCGATTCAGATGTGTAGAGGCTTGGTCTATGACGATCCCATGGACTGGCTTCCCGCTAGCAACACTCATTAAAAAGTGTAACCCAAATTCATCAGCGACTCATATTAAGTTTACCTGCGTTTCGCGCCCAGATGAATTGCCAGGGCAGAAAAAAGCCACTTGGTATCCATGGCCGTACTTTGAAGCCTTGAGAATGGATGAAGCGATGAATGAACTCGCATTCGTCGCTGTCGGCATGTATGGCGAACCCCTACCAAAACAGAATGGCTCCCCCCTGCGACTAGTGTTACCCTGGAAATACGGCTATAAAGGGCCCAAAGCCATCACGCACCTTGAATTTACACGTAAGCAACCTGGGACCTTTTGGAATGAATTACAGCCTAAGGAATACGGATTTCTTTCCAATGTGAATCCGAATATCCCACACCCCAGATGGACTCAAGCCTCAGAGCGACTGATGCTCAGTGAGGGAGTCGAAAATCGTATTCGTACCCAATTATTCAATGGGTATGATGAGTGGGTTGGAGATTTATACCCAGATGAGCCTCGCTCCCCTGTTGGCCCAATTATCAGATAATTCAATTTGATGATTTTCGTAGTGCTCGGTTCCAAAAAATAGCCAGCACGCCCGACACGATTGCCCCAACGAGGCTGATACCCATTTGCGATGCTGCGATGAGCCAGTGTGCAGGCATCAAACGATTGATGACAATTTCTTGTGAAGCACCCGGCTGAACGGACACACTTAGAGAGTCTTGCCCTTTGACCCGAGACCAAAGCGCCTGTGGAAGGGACATCCTCTCGTTCTCAATAATCTGCCCATCATCAAGTGTGACTCGAAGATGAATGTAACCGTAGGTCACATCAGCCCGGTTGGTCATCTCTAAGCCCTCAACCATTGCCATCGCCTCAACTCCCTGACTCCATGTCAGTCGTAATTGATGGGCAACAAAACCTTGATTAACAGCCAAACCAATGAGTACAACGGGAACGGTCCAGAAAATCCTTGCAATGATTCGTACCATCAAATGACACACCTATGTTAAGAATAAATATGGTTTCCATGTTTCTTCAACTGAACCAACATAATCTCGAATGAACATGACATGGCTTGGACGAAATGGTTGACGACGCAACTTCATGTTGGCCTCATCAGGCGTGCGATTTCCCTTACGATTGTTGCATGAAATGCATGCGGCCACCAAATTTTTCCAGTGATCTTTTCCACCTCTAGATTTTGGAATCACATGATCAACCGTCAAGGATTCACGTGTATTACAATACTGGCATCGATGTCCATCTCTACGAAGCACATTTTTTCGTGATAACATGATATTCCTGTATGGAACCCGAACATATCCTCTTAACCTCACAATGCTTGGATATGGTAGTGTGATTGAAGGCGATCTGAGAACATAATCTGGAACAGATTCAATCATGTCTGCCTTATTTAAATGGACAAGCACAACCGCACGACGCACCGTGCAAACAGTCAGTGCACTATAGTCGTGATTCAGTACAAGCACATGCGCTCTCGTCATATCTCTGTAACTTGATAGTGAAAACGCCGAGCAGTCGTGTGTAGTATCTTAGTAGCGAAGGTATCAGAATCGTTTAGTAAAACAGGAAACTACTCATTTCATTAAGTATAGATATGGATCACATGTAACTCACAATCAACAAAAAAGTAGCAAACTGCAATGACTCATGCATGCAATGAAATAATTTTCAAGGATGTATCCTAACAGAGGCTAATCTCCGCATCATGTCCCTATGATGGATTGTTGGGTTCTAAATCGCTTTACCTCAAATCATTTTTTGATCTAAACTCAATGACTTTAACAGGATCGCCTCTACGAATCAATCCAGAATTTTCTGGAACAAGGTTTTCACCAAAGTAAACGCTACCATCTCTTTTTCTAAACCTGCTTAATGTGCGCAGTGGCTCTTTACCCTGCATTGCGGTATCTTGATCTACGGTGGTAATCACGCATCGATGACATGATTTTACAACCGAAAATGTTATTTCTCCTATTTGAATACGCTTCCACATATCTTCTCCAAACGGCTGATCACCTGTAACAACTACATTGGGACGGAAGCGTCCCATCGGAAGAGGTTCACGCATTTTTTTGTTTAACTCTTGAAGCGAAACCTTGGATGTGCAAAGCAAGGGATATCCGTCAGAAAACGACACTGTAGTCCCTGATTGAGTATATTCGGAGTCGGCGAATCGTGACTGTGTATCATGCATGTAAACCAGACGTGTCTGATGATCAAGAAATGTGCTTAACCATGAATTGACCATCTCGGAAGCCAAACGCGCTACAACGCTATCACCCCAAATTCTTACATTCACCATCGGGGCTGATTCGTCTGGAGTGTGAACAATTACATGAGGGGAATCTGGTGCAACAAGTAATAGTTGGGACTGCTGTATTGGCACAGCCTGAATTAAGGATAAACGGGGAAATTCTCGCTGTGTCATAAACTTCCCATCGTAATTGACTGCCATCCAGCGACGATCTCCGTCCAACCCCCAAGGCTCCACCCATGCCTGAATATGTGTAATCCTATGGGTTGATTTGATCGGGTAGGTATATAATTCCTCTAAAACCATATTGGGAAATATGAATTAAATTTTGACTCATGGTACCATAGAACTGACCATAAGCTCTATTATACTTATATTCCATAATATTATTGCATTCAAATGAACATGCCCCCTACTGACTCTGACATTTTATATCAACCAGACGAAAGCCCCCCGCTATTGCTAAGTCTCGGGCTGGCCTTCCAAATGGTCATGCTTTGTATTGGCAGTATTGTGCTAACCCCTGCCATCATCATCCGTGCAGCTGGAGCGAGTGACGAATATCTCGCTTGGGCCGTATTCGCTGCTGTTGTGGTCTCTGGAGTCTCTACGATTCTCCAATCTTTGGGGAAATTCAGAATTGGTGCTGGACATATTCTACTGATGGGAACGTCAGGAGCGTTTATTGGAATATGCATCGGAGCATTAATTGAAGGAGGTCCTTCCGTGATGGCAACTCTGGTGATCATCTCTTCATTAATTCAGATCCTCTTTGCCAGAAGTCTCTCTAAATTTAGACATATCTTGACACCCGTCGTAACGGGGACGGTAATCATGCTCATCGCAGTGACCGTCATGCCTATCCTTTTTGATATGATCGTGGAAATACCAGAGAATGCGCCTTTATCCTCGGCGGTCGTGCCCGCTGTCATAACTCTTTTCATTACTGTGATTTTAGCCATCAAAGCTAAAAGTATGCTTCGCCTGTGGGCACCGATGATTGGGATCGTAGCAGGAACCATCGTTTCGGCATTTTATGGTCTCTACGATGCGCAAACCATTCTTGAGTCTGACTGGGTTGGCTTTCCTACTGTTGGATTCCCTGGAGTAGATTTGGCATTTGGACCTGTCTTTTGGGCATTTCTTCCCGCCTTTATGTTTGTTACGATTATTGGTGCTATTGAAACCGTTGGTGATGCGATCGCGATTCAGAAAGTGTCTTGGAGAAATAGGCGCGCCCCCGATTATCGTACAGTCCAAGGGGCTCTTTCTGCTGATGGAGTTGGGAATTTCCTTTCAGGTATTACTGGAACTATTCCAAATTCAACCTACTCCACTTCTGTCTCAATTGTGGAGCTTACGGGCGTGGCATCAAAATCCTGTGGGATTGCGATGGGAGGTGTGATTCTTCTGTTATCCATTAATCCAAAATTTCTGGCAGTGATCTTAGCCATCCCCTCCCCGGTTGTGGGGGCATTTCTGATCGTATTGCTCGCCATGCTCTTCATCTTAGGGATGAAGATTGTACTTCAGGACGGAATTAACTATAAAAGTGGGCTGATCTGTGGCATTTCGTTTTGGATTGGGGTTGGAATCCAAAATGGCAGTATTCTCCCCGAATTTTTCAACGAGTTCGCAGCTGGTGCATTCAACAATGGCATGGTCAGTGGTGGACTCATCGCCATTTTACTCAGCCTTCTATCCAATTTCACGTTCCAGAGGCGCGGGCGCATTCAGACACGATTGGATATTTCAGTATTTAACGAATTACGGACTTTCATTAATAATTTTTCCAGCAAATATTCTTGGTCCAAAGATTTTACGCTTCGAGTTGAGGCCGCAGTAGAAGAAGCACTCCTCATTCTTTGTGACGAGTCAAAGCAAGACAATAACGAAGGCGCGCTGCAGCTGAACATAAAAAATGAGCCATCCCAAGCCGTACTAGAATTTTTTGCTGGCGACTCAGAGAAAAATCTTGAGGATCGGATTGCGCTTCTTGAAACTGACATATCTACCCCAGATATTGAGAGAGATTTCTCTGTCCGAATGCTAAAACATTTGACAACATCCGTGCGCCATGAACGCTATTATGGAACGGAAATTCTCATACTTAAAGTCCAAAAATCCTCACCTACCCGAATGTAAAAAAGACGCTTCAGTGAAACCGACCACCAATCTTAATCAGCGTCTGTAAGAAGTTAAGCACTGATCAAAATCCTTGAATCCCTCTTTACACTCAAGCGTGATCTATATCTTGAGTTCAAGCGCTGGCTTGATTCGCTTAATCGGAGGCTGGGCTGATGGCGTAGCATCTCCCCGCGAGGATGTTTCAATTTCAGCACCAATCGTGGCTTGTAACTCTGCCAATTCCGATTTAGAACCTACCACAATATCACGGAATTTTCTCTGACCTGTGCCAGCCGGAATAAGATGCCCAACAATGACATTCTCTTTTAGTCCATATAGAGAATCAACCTTCGCTCCAATAGCGGCTTCTGTGAGCACCTTAGTCGTGTCTTGGAATGAAGCAGCAGAAATAAATGAATCCGTTGCTAACGCAGCCTGAGTAATTCCCAGTAGAATCGGCTCGCCAACTGCAGGATGCGTTTCACGAACCGTCACTTCAGATAAATCACGGCGCTTCATTTCTGAGTTAATTTCGCGTAACTGGCGGCGATCAACTAGAGATCCAATTCGTAATCCAGAATCGCCAGCATCGGTAACCACAAATTTGTCATAAAGGTCATCATTGAGTTCCTCCAGTTGGAAGCGAGCAATATCCTCTTCTTCAAGCAGTTTCGTATCACCAGGATCGGTGACTCTAATTTTCTGCATCATCTGCCTCACAATCACTTCAATGTGCTTATCATTGATGGCCACACCTTGCAGGCGGTAGACTTCTTGAATTTCATTGACAAGATACTCCTGTACAGCTCTCGCCCCCTTGATACGTAGAATATCGCGCGGTGAGATTTGACCATCAGAGAGGGCATCTCCTGCCGACACAAGATCGTGATCATTAACCAAGATATGCTTCTGCAGTGAAACAAGATATGTGTGGGTGTCAACCCCATCACGACTGGTAACGGTCACTTCTTGTGCACCACGCTTACGCGCACCAAAGCTGACGATTCCGTCAATTTCGGAGACTACAGCCGCGTCGGTGGGCATTCGCGCCTCAAACAGCTCAGTCACACGAGGTAATCCACCTGTAATATCTCGAGTTCTAGCGGATTGTCTCGGGATTTTTGCAAGCACTTCGCCTGATTGAACATCATCTCCTTCATTCACCTGTAAGCGAGCACGAACTGGCAATGGATACTCTCTGTACTCATCATCACCAATAAATACCCTAATTGCGGGTGTCAACGAGCGCTCTCTACTTTCAATGACGACTTTTTCTTTACGCCCAATAAACTTGTCGGACTCTTCTCTCAATGTCGTCCCCTCAACAATGTCTTGGAATCTAATTGACCCTGAGACTTCAGATAAGATCACACTATTGTACGGATCCCAACTCGCAAGTACGGCCTCTTTTTCAACCATATCTCCATCAGCGACCAATACCTCAGCTCCAAATGGTATAAGTGATGCAAACAGTTGTCGATTTTCCTCATCAACGATTCGAATTTCTCCCTGTCGGGTGAGAACAACATCCATCGGTCCACTGGAGCCGTCATATGAAACCGTTCGTAAATTCTCATAGATGACCTTACCCGCAAACTTACTTCTGATCGCACTATCGGCTTCAATACGGCTCGCAGTTCCACCAACATGGAATGTTCTGAGCGTGAGCTGTGTTCCAGGTTCTCCAATAGATTGTGCTGCTACAATGCCAACGGCCTCCCCAGACTCTACCAGTCTGCCCGTGCCGAGATTACGGCCATAACACAATGAGCAGGTTCCCCGTACAGCCTCGCAGGTAAGGACGGAGCGGATTTCAACCTGATCAATGCTGGTTTCAGCAATATGTTTGGCTTTCACCTCATCAATAACTTCATTAGCAAGCACAATGGTCTCATTCGTCAGTGGGTCATGAACATCATGGAGTGAGACGCGCCCCAGAATTCGATCGGCTAACGGCTCAACCACGGTTTCGTTGTCCTTTAGAGAGCTAATTCTAATTCCCCTGAGAGTACCACAATCAAACATGGTCACCGTCACATCCTGTGCGACATCCACAAGACGACGCGTCAAGTAACCTGCATCTGCAGTCTTCAAGGCCGTATCAGCGAGCCCCTTTCTGGCACCGTGGGTAGAAATAAAATATTCAAGAACCGAAAGTCCCTCCTTGAAGTTTGACACAATCGGATTTTCAATGATCTCACCTGCGGATCCAACAAGACTTTTTTGCGGCTTAGCCATCAAGCCTCGCATTCCACCTAATTGTCGGATTTGTTCTTTTGATCCTCTAGCGCCCGAGTCTGCCATCATATATATGGCATTAAACCCCTCTTCATGCTCTTTGAGAGTCTCAAACAATACCTCAGAAACACTATTGTTGGTCCGAGTCCAAATGTCAATGACCTTATTATAGCGCTCATTATCTGTGATGTAACCCTCCTCATAATTTGAAAGAGCGGTCGTAACCTCAGTTGTGGCCGATTCAATCAAATTAAGTTTTTCATCAGGAACAACGATATCTGCCAATGAAAACGTGAGTCCAGCCGTTGTTGCGCGCTGGAATCCAGCACGTTTGATTTCGTCCAAAAATCGAACAGTCTGAGGGAAGTCAGTTGCCGTGAGTACCTCTCCAATAATCCGACGCAGATTCTTTTTCGTCAGCAAATCATTGATATACGGGACTCCATGTGGAACCGTCTCGTTAAAGAGAACACGCCCAACCGTTGTGTCAACGGATTCACCAGAATCCAGACGAACTTTAATTTTCGCGTGAACGTCAACTTGTTTGTGATCAAAGGCTTGACGTACCTCGGATGAGGAGGCGAAGTGCATTCCTTCTCCCTTACAACCAGAGCGAGACTTTGTAAGATAATAAAGCCCCAGTACCATGTCTTGTGTTGGTACGGTAATTGGCCCACCATGAGCAGGGGAAAGGATGTTATGACTTGATAACATCAAAATCATTGCCTCTATACATGCATCATATCCTAACGGAACATGAACCGCCATCTGGTCTCCATCAAAGTCTGCATTGAATGCCGTGCAAACAAGTGGATGAAGTTGAATTGCCTTTCCTTCTGTCAACACTGGCTGAAATGCCTGAAAACCTAAGCGATGCAGTGTGGGCGCCCGGTTGAGCATGACAGGGCGACCCTGAATAACTTTCTCTAGGATATCCCATACCTCCGACGTACGTTTATCAACAATTTTCTTCGCACTTTTAACGGTCTTTACAATACCTCGCTCAATCAGCTTACGAATTACAAATGGCTTAAACAATTCAACGGCCATTTCTTTGGGAATACCGCATTGGTGGAGATCTAATTCAGGCCCAACAACGATCACAGAGCGGCCAGAATAGTCAACTCGTTTTCCAAGTAAGTTCTGACGGAACCGTCCCTGCTTACCTTTAAGCATATCCGAAAGACTTTTCAGAGCTCTATTGGAATCGTTCCGCACTGCATTGACTTTTCGCGAATTATCAAATAGGCTATCAACGGCTTCTTGAAGCATCCGTTTTTCATTGCGTAAAATGACCTCGGGCGCATTGATATCAATCAAACGCTGAAGCCTGTTGTTACGAATGATCACCCTACGATAAAGATCGTTCAGATCACTGGTTGCAAATCTACCCCCCTCAAGAGGGACCAATGGACGCAGTTCTGGAGGAATAACTGGGATCACACGTAAGACCATCCACTGTGGAAGATTATCAATACGTCGATTTGCATCTCGAAATGCCTCTACAACCGTAAGACGCTTAATCGCCTCGGCTTTGCGCTGTTGGCTACTTTCTGTCTTGATCTGGAACCTCAGTTCGTGTGAAAGTTCATCAAGATTGAGGCGCGTCAGCATAAACTCAACGGCATCCCCTCCAATCATTGCAATAAACTTTTCTGGATCGTCATCAGATAGACGGTTATTGTCCTCCCTGATTTTATGCAAAACTTCGTAGTAATCATCTTCTTTAATAAGCTGATTATCTTCAATGCCAAGCTCCGCAGCACATCCCGCCTGTACGACAATATACTCTTCGTAATAAATGACCTTTTCAAGCTTCTTGGTGCGAACATCAAGTAAATGCCCAATCTTGTTTGGCATCGTGCGAAAATACCAAATATGCACCACTGGAACCGACAATGAAATATGTCCCATACGCTCTCTACGCACACTTTTTTGCGTCACTTCAACCCCACATCTGTCGCAAATAATTCCCTTGTAGCGAATTCGTTTGTACTTACTACAATAGCACTCCCAATCTTTTACAGGGCCAAAAATTCTCTCGCAGAATAATCCGTCTTTCTCGGGCTTAAAACTGCGATAATTAATTGTCTCTGGCTTTAAGACCTCACCATGGCTTCTATCTAGAATTGTTTCTGGCGAAGCAAGGTTTATGGTGATGGATGAAAAAACTTTGTTTGAAGATGATGTATTGCCGTATGCCATAATATGGTCAACTTGAGTATTGTGAGTTAATAATAATTCGTGCAAAAGACCTAATCAAGCACTACTTCAAGACCGAGGCCTTGAAGTTCTCGTACAAGTACATTAAAGCTCTCGGGAATGCCAGCTGCAGGCATGTTTTCTCCCTTGACGATACACTCATAAGCCTTGGAACGCCCTTGGACATCGTCACTTTTGAATGTAAGCATTTCTTGTAGAACATGAGAAGCGCCGTAGGCATACATTGCCCAGACCTCCATCTCTCCTAATCGCTGTCCACCAAACTGTGCTTTCCCTCCTAATGGCTGCTGAGTGATCAGACTGTATGGACCTATAGAACGCGCATGAATCTTGTCATCAACAAGGTGACTGAGTTTCATCATATAGATTTGCCCAACAGTCGTTTTCTGGTCAAAGGGCTCTCCGGTTAGGCCATCGTATAATTGTGTTCTTCCGTCAACAGGCAATTCTGCCGCTTCCATATTATCGGTCAGATCATCCATGGTTGGCCCGTCAAAGCTGGGCGTAGAAAAACGTTTACCAAGTTTCTGACCTGCCCATCCGAGAAGAGTCTCATAAATCTGTCCGAGATTCATCCTTGAAGGTACTCCGAGAGGATTCAGAATAATATCAACGGGGGTTCCATCTTCCAGAAACGGCATGTCTTCAACTGGAACAATCCGTGCCACAACGCCTTTGTTTCCATGGCGTCCAGCCATCTTATCTCCCACCTGTATCTTGCGTTTTTTAGCAACATACACTTTGGCTAGTTGCACAATTCCTGGCGAGAGCTCATCCCCCATCTGCGCCAGATGGCGTTCGCGTTTGGTCGTATCATCAATCCGATCATAAGCGTGAGAGTAATTCCGAAAAAGATGCTTCAGGTTCTGATTGGTCGCCCGTCTTCCCTTCACAGAGAACTTGGGATTTAACTCATAAGGTTGAACATCCTCAAATTCGGACTCGAGAATTTCTGCCCCTTGTGAGATCACAATTTCTCCATCTTTTGACTCAATATCTACAGCTGCAATGCATCCTTGGGTGAGATCAAAAAACTTTTTTGAAAAGTCTTCATTGAGCTGATTCAATTGCCGTTCAAATGTATTTTCAATCTCGGCGAGTATCTGGTGTTCTCGCTTTTTAGATTCAGGATCGGAACTACGTCTGCTATAAAGCTGGGTATCAATAACGACTCCATCCATGCCAGATGATGCTTTCAGAGAAGCATCTTTCACATCACCTGCTTTGTCGCCAAAGATTGCACGTAAAAGTTTTTCTTCTGGTGTCGGATCTGTTTCCCCTTTAGGGGTTATTTTACCGACAATAATATCCCCAGCCTTCACCTCTGCCCCAACCCTGATGATTCCAGTTTCATCAAGATCTTTTGTAGCCTCTATGGATACATTTGGAATCTCTCGAGTGAGTTCTTCTTGTCCGCGCTTGGTCTCTCTAACCTGCAAGTCAAACGATTCAATATGAATGGAGGTAAACACATCATCCGTTACTAGGCGCTCTGACAGTACAATTGCATCTTCAAAATTGTAGCCCCGCCAAGGCATAAACGCAACCAGAACATTTTTGCCAAGCGCCAATTCACCTTCCTGAGTCGCAAAACCATCCGTAAGAACCATTCCCTCTTTTACTTTTTGCCCAGCTTTTACAATCGGCTTTTGGTTAATACATGTATCCTGATTTGTTCTGCGGAATTTAGTCAGCTTGTATTCTTTAACAGGATCTTCAAACGAGATTTTACGATCTACGATAGACTGTTGATATCGGATAACAATACGCTGGGCGTCTACGTATTCTACCACGCCATTACCTTCTGATATAATTGCAGCACGTGAATCTCGCGCGACACGCCCCTCCATTCCTGTTCCAACAATTGGAGCCTCAGCCTGCAGTAAGGGCACAGCTTGCCGCTGCATATTAGATCCCATCAATGCACGGTTTGCATCATCGTGCTCTAAAAATGGGATGATTGACGCACTTGGGGAAACAATTTGATTGGGAGAAATATCCATAAACTGAATTTTCTCTGGTCTCTCGGAAGGGAACTCCCCACGATGGCGACACCGAATCAGATCATTGGTAAAGTGGCCGTCTTCATCAATCATTGCATTTGCCTGAGCAATGATAGCTTCATCTTCTTCTTCTGCCGAAAGATAGACGATAGAATCAGTCACTTTCCCGTTAGTGACTCGCCGATATGGAGTTTCAATAAATCCGAAATGATTGATCCGCCCATGCACGCAGAGCGATGAAATCAGACCAATGTTTGGACCTTCTGGTGTCTCAATCGGGCAAAGCCGACCATAGTGTGTATAGTGAACGTCTCGTACTTCAAATCCTGCCCGCTCTCTGGTGAGTCCACCAGGTCCTAACGCAGACATTCGACGCTTATGGGTTAATTCAGCCAGTGGATTGGTCTGATCCATGTACTGACTAAGTTGGTTTGTACCAAAAAATGTATTGATAACACCAACAATCGTCTTTGAATTCACCAAATCTTGAGGCGTTAAGGAATCGGCATCACGGGCGTTCATTCGCTCACGAATGGTCCGAGCCATTCGTGATAAACCCGTTGAAAATTGAACCGCTAATTGCTCACCCACGGTTCTCACTCGTCGATTGCTTAAATGATCAATATCATCCTGCTCACTCTGTTCAGTACGCAACACAAGCAGTTTACGGATAATACATACGATATCGTCATGCGTGAGTGTCACAGTCTCAGGCGGCACATTCAATCCGAGTCTCTTATTGATACGATATCGACCAACAGCTCCAAGATCGTATCGTTTTTCATTGAAGATGAGTCGATCTAAAATGTTTTTAGCTGCATCTGAATCAGGAGGCTCACTATCGCGAAGAACACGATACAGTTCAACCAATGCTTCAGACTGATTTGTAGATGGATCTCGACGAAGTGTTTTAACTAATGTACTCGTATCTATTGACTCTTCTTCTTCTTCGTGGAGCACATAGATCTGGTCTATTTTATAGTCATGCAACACCTTCCAGTCTTCCAGTATAATATGATGATCTGCGGGCAAAATGATCCGAGTGATCGTTTCTATGATAATTTCATCAGTTGCTTGATTGATATATTCAACCTTATCACCTGTTTCATTGTCAACATGCTCAATCGTTTCACCTGTTTGCTTATCAATAATTTTCGTCGTCTCCTCGTCTAAATCCCGAGACTGGAACTCAATATTAAATCCAGTTTCCAGTTCTTTGTATCCAATGAGCTGATCCGATTCTTCATCAAATACCCTCACGGGAGTGACTTTTCTTGTAACATTGAAGGCTAGCACAGATCCAACTGAGGTTTTGAAGCTTTTTTTCGTATGCACACTCAATGGTTTAGCCAAGTCAAACAAGCGAACGATCTCGTCGGTCTCGCTATAACCCATCGCCCGTAGTAATGTGGTCACTGGCAGTTTTCGTTTCCGATCAATATAGGCCCACATGACATTCTGGACATCAGTAGTGAACTCAATCCAAGATCCGCGGAATGGAATAATTCGCGCAGAAAACAGCTGGGTCCCGTTGGGATGAAATGCTTGGGAAAAGAAAACGCCTGGGCTTCTATGGAGTTGTGACACAATGACACGCTCCGCACCATTGATGACAAAAGAACCACTTTCAGTCATCGCAGGTAGATCTCCAAGATAGACTTCTTGCTCAACAGATTCTTCGGCCTCATCCTCATCTTCATCCTCTTTGGCCGAAAGTCTAAGCGTTGCTTTGAGAGGGATCGCGTAGTTGAGTCCCTGCGCGAGGCATTCTTCAATTGAGTGCTTGGGGCCACCTAACGAGTAATCAATAAACTCTAATATATATCGGCCTTTGGCATCTTCAATGGGAAAGTGGGTTAAGAAGATATGTTGCAGCCCTGTCTCAACTGAGCGTTGGTCAGGCGGGAGCTTTGACTGAACAAATTCTTCAAAGGATTCAAGTTGTATCGCTAAAAAATCTGGATAATCCAAGACAGGGCGGGAGCGTGCAAAATTCACGCGTCCCACATGTTGGCCATTTCTACTGGACATGATATGCCTAAGGGCTGGTCGTTAATTAAGTGACAGCAGCATTTAAACTGCTAGGACAATTCTGCAAGTTCGGCCTACTGGCCAATAGTTACTTAAGTTCAACTTCTGCACCTGCCGATTCAAGTCGAGATTTTAATTCCTGTGCTTCTTCTTTTGAAGCACCTTCTTTGATTGGAGCAGGTGATGAGTCAACCAGGGCTTTCGCCTCTTTGAGTCCTAACCCGGTGATGGCACGTACCTCCTTAATGACACCAATCTTGCTACTGCCAAAGCTGGTGAGTAGAACATCAAAGGCTGTTTGATCTGCTGTAGCGCTTTCTTCACCGGCGGCTACTGTTGGAGCAGCGACAGCAACCGCAGATGCAGCGGGTGTGATTCCATACTCGGATTCTAAAATTGAGGCTAAATCACTTGCCTCTTTGATGGTTAAGCTGACTAGCTCTTCAGCTAGTTTATTTAAGTCTGCCATGAGATAAAATTATTAGTTTTCCAGCGACGGTCTCAGCGAAAGCTGCGCCGCAGATTAAGGGTTAATGGCTGTTAAGCCTCGTCTCGCTTCTGCAATGATTCAACAATAGCTAATAAATTGCTCCCCGACGATTCCAGTGCAGAAGCAATGTTCTGGATCGGTGAAAGCAAAAGAGTGACAACGTCACCCAGCAATTCTTCTTTTGACTTCAGAGAAGCCAACTCATCAATTTGGTTCGCATGAAACAATGTGCCATCAATGATCGCCGCTTTAAGTTCAGGTAGTGGTTGATCTGATTGTTTTCTAAACGCCTTGATAGCCCTTGCAGCAGCACTTGGATCAACGCTGATTGCAATGGCCGTGGGCCCGGTTAAATACTCGTAAGTGTCTTCAAAGCCTCCTGTATCGGCCATTGCGCGTTTGAGTAGCGTATTTTTGACCACATGATACTCAACTCCTGCGTCTCTAAGCAAGGTTCTTAGCTGGCTAATTTCTTCAACATTCAATCCCTTGTAGTCTGTCAAATAGAGGGACGGATTCTGTGAGAGTTTTTCAGTTAACAGGGCGACGGTTGACTCTTTTTGAGTTCTTGTAATGGGCATTAACTATCGGACAAGATTAATGACTTCAGTTGATGCAATCTGCACAGGGGGGCCCATTGTGGTAGATAGCGTGATAGATCGGACGTAAGTTCCTTTGGCTGAGGATGGGCGAAGGCGCATGATTTCCAAAAGAAAGACTCGTGAATTCTCTTCTAGTTGATTGGCCGTAAATGATATACGGCCGATTCCAGTATGAAGATTTCCCTGTTTATCAACACGAAAATCAATCTTACCAGCTTTCACATCTTTGACTGCTTTTCCCACATCCATTGTGACGGTTCCACTTTTAGGATTCGGCATCAATCCTCGAGGTCCAAGTACGCGGCCAAGCCGTCCAACCTTTGACATCACATCGGGGGTCGCAATAATGACGTCTACATCCGTCCAACCCTCTTGAATCTTGGTCACATAATCATCAAGGCCAACATGATCTGCACCCGCAGACTCTGCTTCTTCGTGTTTATCGGGGCTGGCCAGAACTAAGACTTTAACCGTTTTACCAGTGCCATGAGGCAGTGCAACGCTACCTCGCACCATCTGATCGGCATGTCTAGGATCAACACCTAACCGCAGATCAATGTCTACAGACTCATCAAATTTGGCTGGATCAAATTTTTTTAAGACGTCTGTGGCTTCCTGCAATGAGAATGGGCCATCACCAGACTCCTGAATTACTTTCAACGCACTTTGGTAGCGCTTACCTTTTTTCGCCATCAAATCAGTTTAGTTACAATAATATAACAGCCTCAATTCCAAGGGCTAATACAAAATAATCAGAAAGGACTACCAGTGACAATAATTCCCATAGATCGGGCGGTGCCCGCAATCATAGCAGCGCCCTTATCCAAATCAAACGCGTTTAAATCGCTCATTTTTTTTTGAGCAATATCGCGACAGGTATCCCAAGTGACGGTGCCAACCTTATTTCGAATTGAATCGTCTGCTCCTTTACTGATGTTAAGTGCCTGTAGTAGTAGTACAGCCGCTGGTGGGCTTTTGACGATAAAGGAAAATGACTTGTCTGGGTATACACTGATGACCACTGGGAGGATTAATCCTGAGCGGTCCTTAGTCTCCGCATTAAACTGATTGCAGAAATCCATAATATTCAAGCCGTACTGTCCGAGAGCGGGTCCAATTGGAGGAGCTGGATTAGCTTGTCCTGCTTTAACTTGAAGTTTGATGAGATTTTCTACGGGTTTTCCGGTTGCCATAATTGATCTTACACTGTAAGGAAAAATTTAAAGTAGCCCACTTTAACCCTCACTGAAATTATTTGGTTCCAAAAAATTCTGACAAAGTTAAGAAATTTTTTAATACTTTCCAAATTACTGAGATTTCTACATGAAATTCTACAAATTAAATGGCGAAATATGATGATTCATTACACACAATTTAAATTCACAGATATTTGGTTTATAGAGCATAATCTAGTCATATATTCACAACAGATTTGAACCGTTCAATCAGTTTGTTCAAAATGAAACATCCTCCAGTGTTATAGTTTGCCGTTACAGGACCTCAAGGCGGAGTTTTTGATCGAATAGAGCATGATTTGTTTGCTTGGATTCCACTTGCAGATTCTTTCAATTCTCTCCTCAGGTTGGAGCCAAAAACAGGCTTCCATATGGTTCTAACCCATAATAGAGGTAAAAATCATTTTGCTACAACGCACTGAAAAAAAATTATATATTGAGTTGTGGTGAATATTATGGGTTGCGCATCCATTCACTGCACCCGCATCAAGTGACCGACCTGCACTGCTGATGCGCTACTTTCCAGCGAGCTGGCCATGACCCGATAGAGATAGGCCCCCGCAGGCAGGTCTAACTGATCCAGCGTGAGTTCATGCTCCCACCCCGCGGTCAGGCTCACCAGAGGATGGGCATAAACGCGCCGACCCGTAACATCCAGCACATCTATCTCAACTTGGGCCGGCCACGGCAGATCAAACACGATGCGTGTGGAACGGGTAAACGGATTCGGATAATTGGCATGCACGGTCAACGTGTGAGGAAGCGCGGTCTGCGCTTCTGCATGGACTCGAGACACCACCTCAATGCTAAAGTTCAGACTATCTTCCGCGCCATGCACATCCACGGCTTTAAACGTCATCGGCGTTGGTGGGGTGACGGCTAGTGGCGTTCCACTGACGGTTCGGGTGGGGAGGTCAAACAAAAGCCCACTCGGCAGGGACAACACCGTGAATGAATAGGTGACCGGGTCTTTTCCACCGCTCACCTCTGGCAGGACGAGCATTCCAATGGGTTGCCCCCTTGGAACCACCTGATCGTCCACACGCGTTGTAAAGGACATGCGATAGACCTCAAGGCCGAAGTCTTGACGGGCCACGCTCCCAGTTGCGTCCTGCACGGCCCAAGTAAATGATGTCATCGCCGTGAGTTCTGAAGGGGTGCCACGGAGTGTGCGCTCCGAGCGCGTCAGCCCCGCGGGTAAGTCGGGTGTCAAGGTGTAGGTATAGGGCGCGGTGCCATCGCGCGCCTCTGGAAGCATCACCTGAGCGATGGGCTGCCCAATCGGATAGATTTGATCGCTGATCGTGCTGCTTAGCGATAAGGCCTTGGGCGTGACATTGACCACCTCCGATGGTGTGCCCTGACCAATGGCATTAAGCGCAATCACCCGAAAATAGACAGGAGGGGGCAGATTGGTGACGGTATACGTGGTCGACGGTGTACTGGCCACCAAGACCGTCCAATCCGATTGTCCGTCAGACGATGTGTCAATGCGGTAGCCCGTGATCGCAGATCCTCCGTCATCTAAGGGCGCGGTCCACGAGAGAACCAGGGTCGATGGCCCCGACGCTGTGATCGTTAACTCTGTGGGCGCATCGGGCGTTGCCAGGGCATCGGTGGTGGCACTGACGGTATTGGATGCATCGCTATTGCCAACGCTATTGATCGCACGGACTCGATAAACCTGCGTCGTACCCGCAGCGAGATTGGTGTGCGTATAGGTGGTCGCCCTGGTCGTCGCCAGCTCCGACCAAGCCCCCGCATTAGAGACTTCAATCTGATAGCCGGTGATCGTCGCACCCCCATTATCAGAGGGTGCCGTCCACGACAGGTTGATGCTGGTTCGCCCTGCAGCTGTCGCGGTGAGCTGCGAGGGAGCATCGGGCACTGTGGCATTGGGCGTGTCGGTGGTGGCGCTACTTGTCGCCGATACAGCCCCCGGTCCAACCGAATTGATCGCACGCACCCGATAGTGACGCGTCACGCCTGCCGAAAGCCCTGTGTGCGCATAGGTGGTCGTGGTGGACTGGGTATTGGCCACCAAATTGGTCCATGTGTTCGCTGTTCCCGTATTAGACACTTCAATCTGGTAGCCCGTAATCGCCGCGCCGCCGGTATTGGTAGGTGCGGTCCACGACAGGTTGATGCTGGTTCGCCCTGTAGCTGTCGCGGTGAGCTGCGTGGGCGCAGCGGGCACGGTGGCATTGGGCGTGTCGGTGGTTGCACTGGTTGTTGCCGATACAGCCCCCGGTCCAACCGAATTGATCGCACGCACCCGATAGTGACGCGTCACGCCTGCCGAAAGCCCTGTGTGCGCATATGTGGTCGCAGTCGTATTCGCCACCAAGTCCGACCAGTTACTGGTGCCACTGGGCGAGACCTCAATCTGATAACCCGTGATGGCCGCGCCGCCGGTATTGGTAGGTGCGGTCCACGACAGGTTGATGATGGTTTGCCCGTCTGCCGTTGCGGTCAGTCCAGTCGGCGCGCCCGGTGCTGTCGCGGCTGCGGTGGTGGCATTGGCCACATTGGAGGGCGCCCCAGAGTTAACCGAGTTGATCGCACGCACCCGGTAATGCCGCGTGGTAGTGGCACTGAGTCCTGTATGGGCGTAGGTGGTCGTGGTGGACTGGGTATTGGCCACCAAATTGGTCCATGTGTTCGCTACTCCTGTGGGAGACTCTTCAATCCGATAGCCTGTGATGGCCGCGCCCCCAGTATTGGTTGGCGCGGTCCATGATAGATTGATGATCGTCGGGCCCGAGGCCGTGGCCGTCAATCCCGTCGGTGCGCCAGGGGCGGTGGCCGTAGCAATCGTTATCGTTAGAAAAGCGGCGGCGGAGAACTGACTCTGAAGGGCTTCGTTCTCGCTCGGACCAATCCAGGTGGTAACCCGATACCCATAGGTCTTACCCGCCGATACCTGAGCATCGGTATAGATTGTCGTGGTGACATCCCGTGCGAACAGTGACCAAAAATCCCCATCATCATCAGATTTGTAAACATTATATCCAAACGTCTGATGGCCGGAAGGAAGATCGGTCGGGGCATCCCAGGAAATTTGCGCCGCGTTGGCCGACGTCTGGCGCACCCGTACATTGGTGGCAATGCCTGACCCAGAGGCCGAGGCGGCTGTGACCGACACTTCATCCGAAGGGGCACTATCTCCCAATGCACTGCGTGCCAGAACCCGAAAATGAAACACGCTCCCCGGCGTCAAGCGACTACTGAGAAACTCGTACCTCGTCCGAGTCAGATCGTCGTATCCAATCAACGTCTCCCAGTTGGTGCCACCATCGGTAGACCATTCCACCTTGTATCCTGTGATCGGCGAATCACTGGGCGGACGTCCCCAGGTAAGTCTCACATCATGAAAACCTGTAGGAAAAACCTGTAAATTGGGCGGGGCACCCGGGGCTGTGGCGGCGGCGGTGGTCGTGGCACTGGCCACATTGGACGCTGCTGCACTGGTCCCCTTTGAATTTCTGGCATAGACCCGGTAATGCCGCGTCGTACCCGCCGTGAGCCCCGTATGGCTGTAGGTGCGCCCCGTTCCCGTGTGTGCAGGCGTAATATTGGTCCACGTGTCCGTGCCATTGGGCGAGACTTCAATCTGGTAGCCCGTAATCGGTACGCCGCCGGTATTGGTGGGGGCTTTCCAAGACAGATTGATGGTCGTTTGCCCATCGTGCGCAGCGGTCAACTCTGTGGGGGCTGCAGGGACCGTGGCAGGGAGGGTCGTGGCATTGGCCACATTGGAGACGGCCCCCGCTCCCCGCGAATTGATGGCATAGACCCGGTAATGCCGCGTGGTGCCGGCATCCAAGCCCCCATGGACATAGCCGGTCGTGGTGGACCCAGTATTGGCCACCAAATCATCCCAGTTAGAGGTGCCATTGGGCGAGACTTCAATCTGGTAGCCCGTAATGGCTGCGCCCCCGGTATTGGTGGGCGCGTTCCAGGATAGGCTGATCGTTTCCGGGCCTTCAGCCTCGGCCCTTAACCCCGTGGGGGCCGCGGGCGTGGTGAGGGCCGGTGCGGCCGCCGTGGTCGCATTGACGGTACCAGAACTGGTGCCCTCACCCACCGAGTTGCGGGCAAAGACCCGGTAATGTCGCGTCGTGCCTGCGCTGAGCCCCGTATGGCGGTAGGTGCGACCTGTTCCGGTGTGTGCAGGCGTAACATTCGTCCATGGCGCATTTCCGTTGGACGACCACTGCACCCGGTAGCCCAAAATGGCCCTGCCCCCATTATCGGCCGGGAGCGTCCATCTCAGATTGATCACCGTTTGCCCGTCGGCCGTGGCGGTTACATTCCTGGGCACACCCGGAGCTGTGGCTGCGGCGGTCGTGGCATTGGCCACATTCGAGCGATCACTAAAGCCCCGCCCCGAACTATTGGCCGCAACCACCCGGTAATCGCGCCGCGTCCCCGCCGAAAGTCCCGTATGCGAATAGGTGGTGGCTCCCCGGACGTCGGCCAAACCGGTCCAACTAGTTCCTTGATTCGTTGACACGCCAACGCGATAATAGGTAATGGCTGAGCCGCCGTCATCTGCAGGGGCCGTCCAGTTTAGGATGATCGTGGTGCGGCCCGAAGCCGTGGCGGTCAGATTCCTGGGGGCACTGGGACGCGTGGCGGCCGCGGTGATGGCCGTGGCGGAACTGGATGCCGCCCCTGCTCCTTCGGAATTGATCGCGCGGACCCGGTAAAACCGCTGGGTCGATGGCGCGAGTCCGGTATGTGTCGTGTCCGTTTTGGTGGTTTTGGTGTCAGTGACGAGAGTGCTGAAGCTGGTTTCGGATCGCAGCCTTGACTCAATCTTATAGCCCGTGATGGCCGCGCCGCCGTTGTCCGAAGGGGCCGTCCAGGTTAACTTGATCTTCGTCGGACCATCGGCCGTGGCCGTTAATCCCGTCGGAGCGGCCGGGGCGGTCAGGGCATCGGTGGTGAGAGTAATGGGTACAAATAAACCGTCATCTCCACGACCAATACCATTCTCTGCCCGAATAGAAATATTGTAGCTTGTGGATGCGGTGAGTCCAGTGACCGTGTAGCTCCGCGTCGTAGGTGCAATATCATCTATTGTAATAAATGGTTTAGTATCGCCCGCCTTTGCGACGATAATGACATATTTCGTGATCGCCGAACCGCCATCATCCGGGGCTGTCCATGAAAGATCAATGGTTGTAGGTCCTGTAACCATCGCTGTACGTGTTCGAACTATACCCGGCCTGGTCGGGGCGCGGGTGGTGAGAACAATGGGTACAAATAAACGGTCATCTCCACGACCAATAGAATTCTCTGCCCGAATAGAAATATTGTAGCTTGTGGATGCGGTGAGTCCAGTGACCGTGTAGCTCAGCGTCGTAGGTTCAATATCATCTATCGTAATAAATGGTTTAGTATCGCCCACCTTTACGACGATAATGACATATTTCGTGATCGCCGAACCGCCATCATCCGGGGCTGTCCATGAAAGATCAATGGTAGTAGGTCCTGTAACCATCGCTGTACGTGATGGAATTAAACCCGGTCTGCTCGCCGCATTGGTCGCCCCAGAGACGACATCGGACCAGGGGCCATCGCCGTCGTCATCCCTACTTCGGATCCGGATATGGCGCGTGGTGCCTGGCGAGAGGCCAGTGAAAAGCGTTTCCGTTAGTCCGCCTGCAACCGTGCGAAGATCCTTCCAGTCTGAGGTTCCATCCGACGACCACTCAATCTCATGCCCTGTGATGGCTTTATTCCCATTAGGGTTGGCCGTCCATGAAATTTCAAGCGTCAAGCGTGCATTGCGCCCGGTTTGATAGGGTTCAACGGTCACGTTTGTGGGTTTTCCTGGTGGGCGTCTACGTGCCTCCAAGATTAAAGAATGCCTATCCTTATTGGTCAGATCAGATTTTGGACCAGAAGACGGGCGCGTGCTTGAATGAATAACATCATCACTTCCAGCCCCTTCCTCACACACGACATCTGATGCACTACATGCGCTCAACTGCACACCCGTCTCACTGGGTGAAGAAAAAATGGGGGGGGGGCAAATCGTTGACTCATCAAATGTACCAATGAAATGCTTTCAAGGACATAAGATTCTGGCATCTCACTCATATCCGACAAATGAACGCCAGTCTCAACACCACTCCCTTCAAGACTAAAAAGCAATACGCGATCTCCAGTCAGACTAAAAAAGATAAATAAACCTACAAACCACATGAGATTAGATTTTAGTTGAAAATGTAAGGTCGCTCTGCATACCCGCGAAGAAACTCCCATAAGTATTCTAATACATTGAATCTTCTTTTGTTCCCAGAAGACACCCGCTTTCGCTCAGTCATCACCCCCACACAAATAGATCAATGTTGTTCGTGGGCGAGGTAAACCCAAAGCATGGACATATGTGAAGCACCACTGTTGAATGATTGACTTCGTTTTTCAAGCCATGTCAGCACAGGTCATGGATAGAGCGGTTGCTCTTCTACTACTGTGGCTCGAATCTGTACCCACAAGATTCCCAGTAAAAACTCGCCTACATTGCATCAAAACGAACCGTGTCCACGAAATCTATTATTTCAATCTTGAATTTGACTGGCATCCATAAATTCTTTTCAGTTGGCGGATTATTGATCTCTTATTGAATGTACGGCTTTTTGAGGCCTTATACTCAGACCAAAATAGCATTAACGGGACTCGGATTTCCAGATCAAAATACGGATTGCCACTATCTCATAATAATGTTCAGACTTCGCCAATCTCTGGTCTAAACATTACAAGGATACAAAGCCATCGGTAAAACCCGTGCTCACGAATTAATTTTCAGTACGAAAGTTGAAAATTACCTTCCGAAATCTCTTGATGAACTTATCAAAATTCAACTCCAAAGGGTTGATGTAGTGTTAAACTAAATGAAGAAATTTAATCTTCTTGGACAATCTGCAAGTAGTCTAACTCCACAGGAGTTTTTCTTCCAAAGATAGAAACCATGACCCGCACTTTCATCTTATCTGGATATACATCATCCACCACTCCAGAGAAATTATTGAACGGACCGTCAATCACACGTATCGTGTCACCCGTCGCAAATGGGATTTCTGGACGATCACCAGCTTCGCGTGCCTCGTCCATCCGCCCAAGAATTCGATCAATGTCTTCCACTCTGACTGTATCTGGATTGTCCCGGGGGCCCAACCATCGAATGGCTTCCCTTTTTTGCTTGAAAATTTGTTCCTTGAATACATGCTTAAGACGTTTATCAAGCTTCGCTTGGATCAGCATATAACCTGGAAAATCAGTCTTTTCCCGAGTACTTTTCTTTCCACCGCGCATGACAAATACATTTTGAGATGGAATAAGAATTTCTTTGATTTGATCTGAGAGTCCCTCACTTTCAATCGTCTCTATAATAAACTCCTTGACTTTCTTCTCATAACCTGAGAAAGCCTGAAGTGTATACCATTCAAATTCTAATTCAGTAGATCTGTTCATAGTACTTTTTTATAAGAATTAACCTGGATAAATCACATCAAGAACAGAACTGATCAAACGGTCTGCTCCAAATATGAATAATGCAAGTACAAAACTTGCAACAAGCGTGATGACAGTATGGCTAATTAATTCTCTTCGCTGAGGCCAACTAGCCTTTCGCATCTCAGCGGCGACTTCTACAAGGTAGGTTCGAGTCTTTACAGCAATGTTTTTCATTATAGTTTGTAGTTGCACGGGTGGTAGGACTTGAACCCACAACCTGCGGTTTTGGAGACCGCTGCTCTGCCAGTTGAGCTACACCCGTTATTGTGATAAGTTTAATCAAGGATTTGGGATACGACTCCTGCCCCAACGGTGCGCCCCCCCTCACGAATGGCAAACTGTAATCCCTGCTCCATCGCAACCGGCTGGATCAACTTCACCTTGAACTGCGTGTTGTCGCCCGGCATCACCATCTCGGTGTTCTCTGGTAACTCTATATCACCTGTCACATCCGTCGTACGAAAATAAAACTGCGGACGATACCCCTTGAAAAATGGCGTGTGACGCCCGCCCTCATCTTTACTCAATACATACACCTCACAGGTAAACTCCTGATGCGGCTTGATCGACCCCGGATGCACGATCACCTGACCGCGCTCCACCTCATCTTTCGCGATCCCCCGTAGCAGTAACCCCACATTGTCCCCCGCTTGTCCCTCATCCAATATCTTCCTAAACATCTCCACCCCCGTGACCGTCGTATCGGTCTTCTCCTCACGGATCCCCACGATCTCTACCTTCTCCCCCGTCTTTACAATCCCTCGCTCTATACGACCCGTGGCCACCGTCCCACGCCCCGTAATCGAAAATACATCCTCCACAGGCATTAAAAATGGCTTGTCTTTATCACGCTCAGGCGTCGGAACATACTCGTCCACCGCCTTCATCAACGAAACCACCGTCTCCTCCCACTCAGACTCCCCATTCAATGCCCCCAATGCCGATCCCTTGACGATCGGTATGTCATCCCCAGGAAACTCATACGCCTCCAATAACTCACGAATCTCCATCTCCACTAACTCCACTAACTCCTCATCATCCACCAAATCCACCTTGTTCATAAAAACCACGATGTAAGGAACCCCCACCTGACGCGCTAACAAAATATGCTCCCGCGTCTGGGGCATCGGACCATCCGACGCATCTACTACCAGAATCGCACCATCCATCTGCGCTGCCCCCGTGACCATGTTCTTCACATAATCCGCATGACCCGGACAATCCACATGCGCATAATGACGATGCTCCGTCTCATACTCCACATGCGCCGTCGCGATGGTGATCCCACGCTCGCGCTCCTCCGGAGCATTGTCGATTGAATCAAATGACCGGATCTCTGTCCCTCCGTAACGATCATTCAAAACACGCGTAATCGCCGCCGTTAACGTCGTCTTCCCATGATCCACATGCCCAATCGTACCAACGTTCACATGCGGCTTCGTACGCTTAAAAACTTCCTTTGCCATAATTGAAAAAGTAAATTAGTTGATAAGTTACAGAGCCGCCTCTCGGATTTGAACCGAGGCCCCCTTCCTTACCATGGAAGTGCTCTACCCCTGAGCTAAGGCGGCAATCAAATGAGCGGGAGACGAGGTTCGAACTCGCGACATTCAGCTTGGAAGGCTGATGCTCTACCAACTGAGCTACTCCCGCTGGTAGGTGTGGGCAGGGAAGGATTCGAACCTCCGAAGGCTAAGCCAGCAGATTTACAGTCTGCCCCCGTTGGCCACTTGGGTACCTGCCCGAATAAAAATAATTGTAATGAGAATCCTTCGTTCTTGTGCCCTCAAAAAATCAATCAAAGAGCTGGCGAAGGGACTTGAACCCCCGACCTGCTGATTACAAATCAGCTGCTCTACCAGCTGAGCTACGCCAGCAACAGCAGTCCTCAATACACTTAAGACGAGTCTTATACGTAACAAATCTAAAATAGTCACACTTTTTTACGAATCCGATGGATAGTACGTAACACTTTCCAAATAATAAACGCGAAGATTAGCCCAATTACGAGCTGTCCATAGTGCGACAGATAGGAGATGATTCGTTCCCACTCTTCCCCTACAACATACCCCAAAACGCCAAGTAGTGAAACCCATACAACAGAGCTTAATAGGGCTAGCAAGCCTACGGTTAATGCTGACATCCGATTCATCCCAACGGTAAAGGAAATCACGGTTCGTGCACCAGCAAGAAAACGATTCGCTACGACAACCGCATACCCTCTAGAATCAATCCAAGTGCTAACCTTAGAGATTGACTCTTGAGGGATCCACCGCATCAGTTGTGACTCAAGCAATTTAGGCCCACTATAGCGCCCAAGATAGTAGATACACATAAAACCGGATGTCCCACCAATGACACTTAATAAAATGACCATAAATAGATTCATCGGGCCAACCGCTGCGAGAGAGGCTGCAAAAACCAGAACCACATCTCCTGGGATCGGTGGGAAGATATTCTCAAACCAAGAAATGAACAACACCACAGAATACGCCCAGATGACGGGCACTTCGCTGGTGTTAACCAAAAGATCAGTCAGAAACTGTTCCATTGTAATGGGTCAGATCACGATCCGCTGAGAAGACAGACCGCCCAGGCAGCGGCTCCCTCTTCTCGTCCAACCATTCCGATTTTTTCAGATGTCGTTGCCTTAACAGAAACTTGATCCAGTTCTACGCCCACATCGCTTGCAATCACTTGCCTCATCAAGTCAATAAATGGGCGAAGTTTCGGGCGTTCAAGGGCGACGGTCGCATCAATATTTACTATTTGATAGCCTGCGCGGAGTACTAATGTATTGACTTCGCGAATTAATTTACGGCTGTCTACACCTTTCAACGATGGATCCGTATCTGGAAAATGAGATCCTATATCCCCCATTGCAAGCGCTCCCAGTATAGCATCGCAAATCGCATGGAGAAGGACATCGGCATCAGAATGCCCCGCTAATCCCAATGAGTGTGGGATCGTAACCCCACCAATAACCAATGGCCGCCCTTCTACTAATTGATGAACGTCATATCCTAATCCGATTCTCATGTTCATTGAGCGTCCTCCATATGCCCCCACATTCTCTGAGCCCAATTCCAGTCAGATTGGGTAGTGATTTTAATGTTATGTGAGTCCCCAGTGACTATTTGGACTGCATATCCTAATTGTTCAATCACAGCAACATCGTCGGTCGCTTCCGATAGGCTCGCATCTTGAAAAGCCCCTAACAATAGAGCGTAATTAAAGCCCTGAGGGGTTTGCATCAAGTACAGCCCCTCGCGAGGAATCGTTTTGGTAAATTGGCCGCTCCCTCCGTAACGAACCGTATCGCTAACTGGCACAGCTACTGCTGCCGCTCCATATGTCACTGTAGATTTGATGACCGAAGAAATAATGGATGCTGAAATAAACGGACGCGCCGCATCATGAATCAATACAACAGAGGTTGTATCACTGAGAGCACAGAGCCCCGCATAAACAGATTCCTGCCTCGTTGCCCCTCCTACCACAACTTCGGATAACTTCTCTAACGGTGAGAGGATGTCTTTGATAAAATCAAGTGACTGATGCTCTCCCACAACGACAAGGTTGTCAACATCGGGGTGCTGGTCAAACACCTGCGCCGTATGAAAAAGTAAGGGGGCATCACCTAATTGCCGAAATTGCTTCGGCTGGCCGCCGAGTCGGCTACCTGCCCCAGCCGCTGGAATAACCACTGACACCATTCTCACACGATTAGCATCGCATCGCCAAACGAATACATGCGATACTTTTCATCAATAGCGACAGCATAGGCTTCCTTGAGTAAGTCAAAACCTGCAAAAGCCGATGTGAGCATGATCAGCGTACTTGATGGCATATGAAAATTGGTAATGAGTCTCTCAGTGATTGCAAATTGGTAGGGCGGGTAAATAAATTTGTCTGTCCAACCCGATTTTGCCTTTAAATGCCGTGATGCAGTCAAACTAGTCTCTACCGCGCGAACGACAGTCGTTCCACAAATGGTCACATGATTCACTGTGGAATCAAGGGCTTGATTCACAGAGTCTGCCGTCTCTTGTGAAACCGAATAATACTCAGAATTCATCCTGTGCTTTGTCAAATCCTCAACCGCAACATCGGTGAAAGATCCTATGCCAACATGTAGTGTCACCGGGACGATTTTAACACCATGTTCAATGAGCTGGGAAACCAATGAGGGCGTAAAATGGAGCCCAGCCGTTGGAGCAGCCACGGCTCCTCGATGCTCAGCAAACACCGTCTGATACCTTTCAACGTCTTCAGGTTCTGCCTCACGTTTTATATAGGGTGGTAATGGCGTGATTCCCTCCTGATCAATGACTCGGTAGAGCGTTTCGTTATCCCCGTCAAAGTCAAAGCGAATTGTACGTCCACGTGAGGTGGTGTTATCAATGACTTCTGCAACAAGCCCATTATTAAAAAAGAGTTTATTGCCGATTCTAATCTTTCGGGCAGGTTCAACAATCACATCCCAGAGTCGACTTTGGGAATTGAGCTCTCGGAGCAAAAAAACTTCCACTTTAGCTCCTGTTTTTTCTTTATTGCCCCTAAGTCGAGCAGGAAAAACCTTCGTATTGTTAACCACTAAAACATCATCTGCCTGAAAATATTCCCCGACTTCATGAAACCTACGATGATCAATCGTTTCTTTTTTTCGATCAATCACCATCAGGCGTGAGGAATCTCGAGGATCAGCAGGATACTTGGCAATCAAGTTTCTTGGAATGTCATATTGAAAGTCACTTAACTTGTGACGCTCGGGCCCTAATCTGATCATATAAAGTAAGGTTTAATCTTCAAATCTCGATGAGAAGATCGTTCGTATAGTGGAAACGATCTCACCCGTTTACCGATTAAATGATAGATACAATATAAATGCATTGAGGTTTCTTAATGTTTGCCCAGATTGTCGGCGAACTAACACTTGTTCATAGGCTATAAAACTTTAGACAATCGGTTAACCTCTCAGACGATCTACATTGCGGAGCAACTTCAAGTTGCGGTTAAGAATTCTCACTGATGTTGATAGAAATCCATAACCGAAAATCGGAAGTATCCCTGAAATCATCAAACTCCACATATGACCATCTGCTCCAAACCATTGACTAACGATGCCAGATGCCCACAAGAAATAATAGTACCCCCCCGACGATACAATAATAATACTCTGAATAATTCTGAGAGATCGTTGCTGCATGTGTGGTTTTCCTTGCAACAGTAAACTACACAATATTAGCACGCCCATAATCATCAAGCTGATTCTGGTAATTTGAGCGAGTGCGGTGACATGACTAGTCGTATCCAATAGAAGTAGTAGATAAGACAGACCAGAGAAAACGATAAATATTGAATGTTGATATCCCATAAAGATTCCTACACTGATTAGTTTGGAGCCTGGTGGAGCAAATGGATGATCTCATCTGTCAAACGATCTGTGGATGCTGTGCCACCAACATCTGCTGTGAGGCATTGACCTTCTTCATATAGACGAGTGACAGCCCACTCTATCTGCTGCGCAGCTTTGATTTCCCCTAGGTAGTTTAGCATCAATGCCGACGATCGGATGAGTGCGGTAGGGTTGGCGCTAGATGTGCCCGCAATATCTGGAGCACTACCGTGAACCGCTTCAAATACTGCAATATCATCACCAATATTCGCGCCTGGAACGACTCCAATTCCGCCAACGAGCCCTGCACAGAGATCGCTTAATATATCTCCGAAAAGATTTGTTGTGACAATGCAATCAAACGTCTCAGGCCTGAGGACTAACTGCATGGCCATATTGTCAACAATGAAATGATTGAACATCACATCTGGGTATTCTTCTGCGATAGCCAATGCTTCGCGCAGAAAAAGACCTGTAGATAATTTGAGAACATTAGCCTTATGCACGACTGTGAGCAATCTGCGCTGATGGTCCATCACCCATTGAAACGCATAGCGAAGAACCCGTTGAGACCCTTTGCGTGAGATTCGTGCAATAGAATCAGCAATTTCATGCCGCTCATCATAATTTTCTATCCCAGAATACAGGCCCTCGGTATTCTCGCGAAAAATAACCAAGTCCACATTAGAAAATGGGGTATGGATTCTCGGCAGCTGTTTGCAAGGGCGAAGATTCACATATAAATCTAATTTCTGTCTGAGGGACACATTAACGCTACGAAAGCCATCGCCCACTGGGGTCGTGACGGGGCCTTTCAAAGATAAGCGGTTGGAGCGAATCGAGTTTAGAACATCGTCTGGTAATGGCTGACCATACTTCTCCATCCCAGAATACCCGACACAATCAAACCGTTCCCAACGAATCTGGACCCCTGTCGCAGCCATCACTCTGCAAGCCGATTCTGTGACTTCTGGCCCGATCCCGTCGCCTGAAATTAGTGTCACCTCATACATAATATCACGCAGGTAGAATCAGTCTGAAATAGAAATTGCATCAAAAAAAAGGGTAGTGACGCATCACTACCCCATGGCTAATACAATCAATAAAATATACAGATAAAAATCAAATATTTGATATATCCCTACGAGAGGAATAACTAATACGAAGTGTACCAGCTTTTCGCAACTCTCCTTGAACATCGGTCACGACTCCCATCTCAGACTCTTCATCAACTCTGAGAGAGACGATGAGCCTCGGCTGTTCGCTGAGCTTCCTGTACATAATTGAACGAATGTTCGCTAAATCTTCTATCACCGCGTCATCAATCTGGACCTTAGTATCCCCAACCCTGTTACCGGCAAGTTTTTCGGGTCCCATCCAGACATAGGAGACATAGCGCTTCTGTTCAATCTTCGTCAATGCCTCTGCCTGAGGCAAAATCGTTCGTACCTGAACCTCTTGCTCTCTCAACACGGTAGTCACCATAAAAAAGATGAGAAGCATGAAAATGATATCAGGCAACGAAGCAGTGGAAATTTCAGGTTTAGCTTTGGATTTCTTGGTAAAATGAGCCATAATGATTGAGTTGATTCAGTTTCCAGGGTCAGGTTCAGCAAGCGAAACTTGAGCGGGCCACTTCTCTCGAATTTCGTTTTCTTGCCCAGATTCCAGATCAGACCTATAGTCAATATAATTTGGATACCCCATGGAGCGCGCCTCAGTATCCCATATTTCAAAGTAGGCCATCCAGACCTCGTCAAGCGTCTGTATATACAGATTGTAAGGAGTGAGTCGGTCTGTTTTAATTGAAACAACAGCCTTAGATGGCGAATCAGAATACCGAGCATCAGTACCGTTATTCTGGACATGCGTTAAAACCTCACCACGTATTTGGCCGACGTTAGACGGTAGGTCTTCAAGTAACACCTGCCCCTGAGCATTAATGAGGATCTTTAACATGTTTCGATCACTCACTGGAGGTGGTGGCGTTGTTTCGTCGGGCTCGGGAGGTAATGTCATCCCGATACCAGTATCAACATCAATCGTGGTCGTGACCAGAAAGAAGATGAGGAGCAAAAATGCAATGTCGGCCATGGACGATGTCGGGATTTCCGCTCCAGCACGTTTCTTTTTCTTCGCAAGTATACTCATGATAAAGGGCGTTTAGATCAGGAAACTAAGTTCTTGATGCCTGACACAAGAAGCGCAGTCAATGTTAGCACAAGAGAAATAACAATGGTCATGATGCCTGCATCAGACCAAGTTGGCATAGCCAGTCCTAGGATTAGAAATAAAATTGGTGGAACCGCCATAAATGCCAGAGAAATCATCTTGACCTTCCCAAACATCAGACTGCGAATACCAGAAGCGAGCATCACTAACAAAGCAATGCCAATCAGTCCTAAAACTAAGTATAGGGCAGTATTGAGAACCATAATATTATTTGTCTATTTGAAAGTAAAGTCCCAATGTGAGGTAGCGCCTTAGGTGGATGTGCCAGACTCTTTCATGACCAGAGAATCAATTAATTCAATGGATGCTTCTTCCATCTCTACAACAATGCGGTCAATTTTAGAGACAGCATAATTATAGAAGAATTGGAGTATGATCGCAACAATCAAACCAAAAACCGTCGTCAACAGGGCTATTTTAATACCCCGAGCAACGAGGCTGGGGGAAATATCGCCAGCAGCTTCAATGGCATCAAACGCAGCAACCATACCGATCACCGTTCCTAAAAATCCGAACATGGGAGCCAAAGCAATAAATAGTGACAACCATACTAGGCCGCGCTCAAGAAAACTCATTTCTATAGAGCCATAAGCAACCACTGCCTTTTCAACAGATTCAATTCCTTCATCTGAGCGCATTAACCCTGCCTGAAACACAGCAGAGACAGGCCCCCGTGTTTCAGCACAGATCTGCTCAGCAGCAGATACGCCCCCTTGTTCAAGTGCCTCTTTAACACGAACAATAAACTTGCGCGTGTTCACATCGGCTAGAATCAGCTGGATCACACGTTCAAATGCGATGGCCAATCCGACAATTAGGATAATCAGCACAGGCCACATGAACTCGCCACCCTGATTAAAATAATTGACAAGCACATTGATTGTGCCAGCACCATCAGCAGCATCTTGCGATTGCATGATGTTTGAGAAAAGCTTCATGGACAAATCCTCCAGATAATGTTAATAGTTAAGAATGTTAAATATACTACCAAAAATACACCTTGCCAAACGAGTAGATATATTTTCTACTAATTTAGCAAATAAATTAATGTTTTCTAATTGAATAATGATCACATATTAATTTTCAGCCAGAATATTCGCCTTGGGCCAGAGATTGAGTGCCTCCTGTAATGTATGGTCCTCCGAGTGCATGATCGGGTAGAACGCTTCTAGATCGTAGAGTCTTACAGCTAAGCGGGCTTTAATGCGAGCTTCAAGATAAGATCTATCAGCGCTAATCTGATCCTCATCAAATTCACCTTCTTCAGAACCAAAACGGAGTCCTCTGACTTGCGCATAGTCTAAAAATTTCTGAAAATCTTCTTCTTCTACTTTAAATGACTCAAAAAACTGTTCTCTCTGACCGCCCCATTGTGCAGCCAAAGACTCGCCTTCGCGATCATACCACATTCTGGCATATGTATTAGCAATGTTCCCAGCGAAAATTTCGCGTAAAAATGTGGATGCGGTATCAGCATCAACAATATAGTCGGGGAGAATTCCTCCACCCCCCATGACAGTACGCCCACCAGCAGTCGTGTATAGCAGTGAATCGGGAATTTCGTCCAAGATCTCCTGAGCACTCATGAGAGCGGAATTTGCTTGCAACTCCCGCTTAGACAAATAGTAGTCTTCTCGGTCACCATTAATATAAGGAGTTTGGATCAGTCGGCCAGATGGTGTATAATATCTTGCAATGGTTACACGCATCGCACTGCCATCAGGTAGGAGTGCTTGCTGTTGAACCAGCCCCTTTCCAAAAGTTCGGCGTCCGACAATCAACCCCCGGTCATGATCTTGAAGAGCACCTGCAACAATTTCACTCGCCGATGCCGATGCCTCGTTGACCAGAACAATGATGGGTTCATCTTCCAGCAATCCGCTAGATGTTGCGCTAAATGATGAATTCGCCTCTCGTATCCGTCCCTTTTGGGATACAATCAATGCATCTTCTGGGAGAAATTCATCGGATAGATGAACCGCCATTTCCATATATCCACCAGAGTTACCACGAAGATCTAGCATCAAACGCTGCATGCCTTGAGCCTTAAGTTTAGATACAGCTCCACGGAATTCTCCATGCGCTGTTCCAGAAAAACGATTGATCTTGATAAAGCCAGTTACATCATCAATCATATAGGCTACATCAACCGCATATAACGGGATTCTATCTCGAACAATTGAGAAATTTAGTGGGGCCGAGTATCCTGGCCGAATCACAACGATCTCTACTGTGGTTCCACGAGGGCCTTTTAGAGTTCGCTGCACATCAATACTGCTAAATCCAACCGTACTCTTTTGGTCTACCTCAACAATACGATCACCAGAGTGAAGTCCTACCTTTTCGCTTGGACCTCCAGGAATGACACTCAAAACGATAAGGGTATCTTGTCCATCGACTCCATCAACAAATTCAAACGATATTCCGATGCCCTCAAAGCCACCGCTAAAATCCTCTTCAACCCGACGCATAGACTCCTCATCAATATAAACTGAATGGGGATCCAATTCGTCAATCATCCCTTCCAGGGCATGCTCAGCAAGTGCACCCGAATCCACTTCCTCAACATAGCGTTGACTGATAATTAAGAAGGCATGCTCTAGTTTTTTGAGCGCATCACGGGTATCATCCGATAAGGCGGATTCAAGTCCCATGCCCAATAGAACTCCGGCCATCAATATTAATACACCAAATAGTATCTTTGTACGCTTAATCATAAGAAATCTTTAAGTTGCCTTACATTATAGGTGACGAATCAACTATCTAACCTCTAACTGATATAATGGATCCGTTACATAAAGATAAGCATGTTTGGTGTTAAATCCAGCGCGATACTTCTCGGCATTGTCGTCATCTTGATTGTCGTCATCAGTGGAATGTGGCATATCGCCTATGACTGGCAGTCTAGACTGCCCGACCGATTGACTGTAGAAACCATTGATTCTGACGTAGACATTCGTTGGAACAACTACAATACTGCTCAAATTACGGCCCACTCCCTCTCTGATGCGCTATTAGGACTTGGTTATGTTCAAGGACAACTTAATGGTTGGACTATTGCCCTTTGGAGGCAGGCCGCACTCGGCCAATTGACTGACTGGTATGGCCCTGAAATGACAGATGCGGACCGTCTGATGAGACAACTTGGGTTCGGAGAAATTTCACAGAAAGTCTATACTCAGCTCAATTCTCTTGACGTAAAAATGCTAGACGCATTCGGTCATGGTGTGCAACTCGCATGGGAAGATGCTGATCAAATGCGTGAATTTTTCCTGCAAAAAATTCAACCATCGCCATGGGAATCATGGCATAGTCTGGCCATTGAGCGCCTGATAGCTTGGATGAGTAGTCCAAGGGGATCCATGTGTGATTTAGGAGATTCAGTCTGTGCAGGCATGAAACAATTACGCTCTATATTATTGCTTCACGATTTTGAATCTGGAAGTGCGTGGGTGGTTTCCTCATCTCAGGGGCCTCTGTTTTATCAACGTCATGTTCTTGGAAATAGCATCTCTCAGTCCTTTCAGGAGGTAACCCTGAATGTTTCAGACCGCTTTGAATTACACGGAGCATCCTTGCTGGGCACGCCTTTCTTTCCTGCGGCTAAAACATCAAGTCAGGCATGGTCAATCCTTTTAAATTCTCCCAAGATCGTTAGGGTTGCCAGCACTGATTCAATTCATACGGTTCGATTGAGTTTTCCTCATCGAGAAGAAATGATTGGTTATCTCCGAACTGACAGTACATTCAGTGCTGCAGAATCAAATTATGAGATATATTGGCGAGGTTTTTCTTCGGATATTGACTCACTTTCTTGGTTTTCTTTGATCCATGGTCGTGCCCCATTATTTAAACTCTGGAGAGGAGATGGAATTCATGTCCCTTCTGATACGTCTTTGATGGCCCTTGGAGAGCCTGAATTCGGAGCAATTCCTCGTCAGGTTCCTCTGTTGAATCCTGAACGTTCATGGTTTATATTAGGAGACCCAAATTATGTATATCCGATCAGCCGAGGAGGGATTGTCATCAGTAATGACTCATTGGCAAAGTATTCCGCTGACTACCTTAATGCGATAAACCCTGACGTATTCAATCCATTAACATGGATTACAGATACGCATAGCACCTTCGCAGCACATTCATTATCAACGATGCTAGATTCTTTGCGCTTTACAGAGCCCCCCTCGCCGATGGTACAGTCTGCGGTGAGTTATCTTAGAAATTGGGATCATCAATTTGACGAACAAAGTATCGGTGCAACGATCTATCACCAGTGGGTGAACTCCAGCGAGACAACTCTGGTGGCTGGTCTGTACGATGCTGTAGAACGTTTGACCCAAGATTTTGGGCCAGACGAAAGCGAGTGGGGATGGGAGCGTATTCATACAGATACGAGCTATTTCACCATTCAAGAACCACTCAATAGTCGGACATTTTCGCCTCTGGTATCTCCAATCATTGGACATGAATCAACCATGCTTTGGGGAGGTAGCCGTGCAGCTGAAGCTCCTGTAATCTGGGAATCATGGACATGGATCGGAGGCAATCACCCCTATTACATGCGGCGACGTGATCTCAATTTATATCAGCCGCTTGCGAGATATGTTTCTGGTAAAATGGGCAGTACTGTTTTTTCACTTCCTACGTCACCTATTAAAACTAGCCGACTATTGTCAACCAAGAATGAGTGACTTCAACCAGTGGTTCTTCGGGATTGATGCTGGCGGAACTCATACTCGGCTCTATGCCCGTTCACTTGGAAAATCTTCTGATTTTCATCTCAGTGGAGGCCCAGCGAATGCGTTCCGAGAAGGAAAGAATCAATCTGCACTGACTATTTCACACTTGATCAATGATGGACTTAATCATCTACCACATGGTAAACTGTGTGGCATCCACGCCGGAATTGCTGGTGTCGGTTCAAACCATGTTCTTCAAGAAATTCAGGGACAAATATGTCATCATATTGATTTTGATAATCAGTATCAGATGACGGTTTCCAATGATGGACTGATTGCGTTGGAAGGAGCTTTTTCTGGTGAAAATGGGCTGTTATTTATTGCCGGCACTGGAAGTGGTGTTCTGGCAAAAACTGGCCCTAATCTTTCTGACATGATGCACGTAGGTGGCTGGGGCTATATCATTGGAGATGAAGGCAGTGGGTATTCCATTGGTCAACGAACGATGACTGCCATAGCCCATGCAATTGATGGTGGGCCTACGACTGTGTTGCGTGATATGGCCGAATCTAAAATGGGAATCACTGACCGCCGTTCATTGTTGGATACGATTTCCAATCCCGATTGGAAATTCCAACACCTCGTTTCTGATACATTAGATGCTGCTGCAAATGGAGACGAAGTCGCAATCTCAATTATTAAATATGAAACGCAACTACTTACCTCTCAATCAGAGTGGATTCTCACAGAGTATCCTAACCTTAATCCAGTATTTACCGTGATTGGAGGCCTCAGTAATCATGACTATTATTTAAAGTCAATATGCGAAGCCGTGAACCCTATCTGGCCATCTGCAACCTACCAAGCTCCTTTATCTACCCCTGCTGAGGGAGCGGCCCAGATTGCCATCAATCGGTTTATAAGTTCTGACGATTCTTGATTAATGAATCTACAACGTCTGGATCAGCCAGCGTTGAGGTATCTCCGAGTTGAGAATAATCATTTTCAGCAATTTTACGAAGAATTCGTCGCATAATTTTTCCACTTCTAGTTTTGGGAAGTGAAGGAGAAAATTGAATGTGATCTGGCTTAGCGATTGGTCCGATCTGAGTACGAACATGTCCTATCAATTCACTGAGTAAATCATCAGATGGCGCTTGATGAGAGTTCAGAGTCACATAGGCATAGATTCCTTGCCCTTTGATCGCATGGGGAAACCCGACAACGGCTGCCTCAGCCACACTATGGTGCGAGACCAGCGCACTTTCAATCTCAGCCGTGCCCATTCGATGTCCACTGACATTTAGAACGTCATCAACTCGACCAGTAATCCAATAATACCCATCTGAATCCCGACGACATCCATCTCCCGTAAAATACTTGCCTTCAAAATCTGAGAAGTATGTCTTCACAAATCGATCATGATTTCTGTATACGGTACGTGCTTGACTCGGCCATGATTTGCGGATCGCGAGAACTCCTTCGGCTTCACCGCTGATAACCGTTCCAGAGTGGTCTAAGATTTCTGGTTGAATTCCAAAGAAAGGCAGGGTTGCTGAGCCTGGCTTTGTAGAGATTGCACCCGGGATTGGGGTAATTAGAATTCCACCCGTCTCGGTTTGCCACCATGTATCAACAATTGGACATGTGCCATTGCCAACGACCTCATGATACCAACGCCACGCCTCTGGATTAATTGGCTCGCCAACCGAGCCCAATAGGCGCAAAGAAGACCTACTGGTCTGATTTACGAATACGTCTCCCTGACTCATGAGTGCGCGGATGGCTGTGGGTGCGGTATAAAATTGATTGACCTGATATTTATCAACCACTTGCCAGAACCTTGACGCATCAGGGTAACTGGGAATTCCCTCAAAAAATATCTGAGTCGCCCCGTTAAGGAGAGGTCCGTAAACGATGTACGAATGCCCAGTAATCCAGCCGACATCCGCTGTACACCAGAAGACATCTCCTGAGTGATAATCAAAGACAATTTCGTGTGTCAGCGAGGTATATACCAGATAACCTCCGGTTGTATGTAATAGTCCTTTGGGCTTGCCTGTGGATCCAGATGTATACAGGATAAAGAGTGGATATTCGGCATTCATAGATTCCGCTGGACAATCCGCACTTGCCGATGGGATCAAGTCATGGTACCAGTGGTCCCGATCAGAATTCCAAGAGATGTTGCCTCCAGTTCGCTTGACGACCAGCACCGAATCTACTCCTGGGCAAGAATTGAGTGCTTGATCAACATTATCTTTGAGAGGAACTCGCTTCCCTCCTCGCAGGCCCTCATCTGCGGTGATCACGAATGTTGAATCGCAATCCTGAATACGATTTGCAAGAGATTCAGGTGAAAACCCCGCAAATACAACGGAATGGACGGCGCCAATTCGACTGCAGGCGAGCATGGCTACGGCCGCCTCTGGAATCATCGGCATATAGATTGTAATCCGATCTCCTCGGCACACACCAAGCGACTTAAGCACATTACTGAGTTGGCAAACTTCGGCATGAAGTTCACGATAGGTAATAATGCGTTCCGACTCGTCAGGATTATCTGGTTCCCAGATCAAGGCCGTCTGATCTCCCCTATCCGACAGATGACGATCAAGGCAATTATAAGACGCATTTAACTCCCCGTCATCAAACCATTTAATGCTAACATTTGATGATTCATATGATACATCCAGTACATTAGTGAACGGCTTGAACCAGTGGATGCGTTCCTGAGCAATTGCACTCCAAAATTTCTCTGGATTTTCAATGGAGTCTTGATATTTTGCCAAATACTCCTGATAGTTTGAAATATGAGAGTTGGCACTGAACTCATCTGGGGGAGGATAAAGAGTGCCAGATTTGGGCATTTCAGAAGCGGAATCACGCATGATTATTTAGTTTGAATATAGAATCCACCAAGTTACACAACTTTAATGAAAATACAAACTTATCAGCATAAAGGTATAAACAGAAGTGGCACTTGGTGGTATACTCAGAAATTTGATCATAGTGAGTCTGGATACTCGATAAAGCTTCTCACTTCTAAATTTTAGTTATGGGGAGATAGTATTTGCACTGGAAGTTTTTCTAATCACCCACAAGACATCTCAATTAATCATTTATTTGTGAGATTTCACCAAGATCTTTTAAGACTTGTTTGATCATAGTTGAATCAGGTATTAGATTGAAGATTTGTGTTGTATTCATAATTTCTAAATTGTGTCTCAAGCTTTGTCTGAGTAAACTAAATTTAGGGAATTAGCCACATTTACTGTAAGGATTTTTTGCGGGGAATTCAGGGTGAATCATTCTTATCTGGTCCGTATCCTGATACCGAAACGATAGGTCACTAATACTCATTGTAGCCTTTTCCCCGTACGAACGGCTCCTTGTGTAGAAGATGTCGTAATTCTTCAAGTTGGCCCACATCCCACTGGAGCGCTTTCGCGACTGCCTCGTCCCACAGCCGTCGCAACTCACATTCACCTTCACGAAACTGTGGCACTTTCATATCTTTTGTCTGCTCCCAACAATCCGATAAAACCTCAACGATTTGACTTTCGTTTAGATCAGGAACTCTAATGTTAGCCGTTTCTTTAGCACTATAACCTGGAAACTGAAGTTTTTTACCCGGTGATCGCATGATTTGCAATCGCCCCACTGTTGAGTTCAAAAATACTGATAAAGCTTTCGCTTGTTCTATTGTCACATTCGTTATTGGCATCCAACTATTTCCAACATATTTTTTCTCAGATGCAACTGCGGTGAGGCGTGCGGTACTTATATCTTGACCTGCTGTAATGAGAAGGTGTCCCGATTTCTGGAGCATTTTCTCAGTCTCTGGATGTCCATGTTCTGGAGAAAATAATTCCTTTACCACAGATTTTTTCGGAATCCAATACTCATCTGGAATGGCCTTAATTTGTGTTTGCCCCTGAGCTCCTTTTGATTTTAGGATTGGAAAACTACCAGAAATTTCTGGTATTGAGGCTTTGAATCTGACTCGTAAGATTGGTCCAGTAGAGGCAGGAGTCATATTTTGATCAACAAGAGTGATCAAACTCCGCATATTAGCAATCTTTGATGCGTTTTTCGCTAACCGTGGAGACCTCCATACGGCCGCAGACCAATCCCCTTTTTCTATCAGATGAGCCGGCCACTGTGATACTTCGCCCCATCCATTAGGGATCAGCCCATTCTTGCAGTCCAACAAAGACTGATGAAGGTCGGCTGCCTCGCCATCATCCAATGGCATTCGATCTAAATTGATAATCCGGGTCGGATGTCTTTCCCCGACACGTCTACATGCAAAGATCAGGCTTTCATTGATGCTGGTATTCTGGCTGAGATTGATCTGTTTAGTAGAGTGACTGGTGATGATTGTGTGAATCTGGAATCTTTTAGCCAACAGTCTTCGCTCTTTTAACGCTGACGCTGCCGTCATCATGATCGTAGGGCTGATCATTGCAAGGATGCCATTCTTCTTGTTAAGGCACCTGTCTGCCAGAGCAATGAACAGAGGTTGAATTGAATTTTTATCAACGACCCCATCCATCTCAGAATCGCATAGTGCTAAGGTATGGTCAAGATTGTCAACACTTAAACGCATTTTCTTTCTAATCTCTGGCGGGAACTTCTCTCCCATATTCACACGATTCGTAAAGGGTGGATTCATCACAATCAGTCGAACATCTTTCACGGCCTTTACAGCATCTTCAAGCATCGGATTATCCTCATGCGAAAGATGCACTCGCTCCGATTTGAGTTTATTTAGGCTGTCATAATCATGATCCCATTCACCTAATCTCGGAAGGATTTTACTATGGCCCAGTAACTCAAGAGATCCGACACCAACAGTCCCGTCACCCTTAGGACCATAATCCATACGATGAAGTCCCATTTTTCGATAGCTGATCGAATGGTTGCCAGCAATCAACTGGGCAGCGGCCATCTGCAAGGATACTGGATTAAAATCAAGCCCCGAGATGACTTCTTCAACCGCAAGTTTTTGCAACTCGCCAAGCCTTTTTGTATCTGCACCCTGCTCCCGTGCACGGCGCTTCATTTCGGTTAATACGGCGGCAAGTAGTGTCCCAGACCCACAGGCGAGGTCGGTAGTCCTGCAATCCAGCCATGTTTCTTTGAGAGTCCAATTTGCCCCCCCCCCATTTTTTCTTCAAAGACATCAAGAGAGAGTCTGGCAACGATGGATGCCGCTGGTGGGCGCGTGAAAAACGCCCCATCCGATGCCTGATTGCCCATCACTTCGTTGAACAGTGGGCCGGCATGATCAGCCCCTAAATCAGCGTAACTTTCCGCAATGTGTTCGGCTTCGGCAGCCAGATGCCGAAGCGCACGATTTAGGCCCTCCAATCGTCCAGAATCTCGAACAACACGAATAATCTCAATGGCAGGTTCTAAGACGGGTAAAAAATCATGACGCGTAATGTCATTCCATTGATCAGACAGCTTGGTCAGTGTCTCTACCGAGGTTTTGATCTGATCCATTGCGGTAATGTTTGGTAGCCACTTGCCCGCTGCAATACGTTGATGTAACAAACATGCATTCATCAATAATAGCGCGGCAATTGTACACCCGTCGGCCTGACTTTTTCGCTTTCTGTCATCGAGAGCATCTAGCCTGAAGTGACGATCTAATAACCCCTGCAACTCGTCTTGTTGTAAATATTCCGTTGCACCTTGAACGCTCTCCTTCAATAGATTCGCATCCCGCTTAGCACGCTCAGGAGAGAGCCCCGATTTTTCTAGCAAATTTACCGTAATGCCGACACTGTCTGCACGCTCAAAAAGATCAGAATATAATGGCGCATCTGATTTTTTTCTCTTTCCTTGGGGTGTCAAAATGACCTGGCCTGCTTTCCCCGCAAGCATTTGTACGCCTTTTTGCTTGGTTTTTTGAATGTTAATCTTACCCTTAGTGTGATCCGATGTCGGCGGATCGCGCTGAACATGCGCCTCTCTCATTTCTATGGTCTCATCCTGATGTAGACGGGCAGAGATAAGCCTATCGGCATCCGAAGCGTCATCTATGTTATCCAAGTCAATGAATGTGCCTTTTCGTGCAGAGCGATCACTGAGCATGGATACCGCATCATGTTCCGCCTTACCCTCTCGACCCCGATGAACATAATGTTTGGCCTGATGTGTGTCCTGACCTATAGTCACCACAGTTGTCACCTCTTGAATGATCTGACCAACCTTGCCATTTAACATCTGCACGCCCCTCTTTTTGGACTTCTCATAGTTAACCGGCCCTAATCGACCATCCGATTTCGGCCTATCTCGCTGAATTCCATCTTCTCTTAATTCAATGCTACCGTCATAGTTTAATCGGGCCGAGACGATTCTCTCGGGGTCAGAGGAGCGATCAAATTGGTCTACGTCAATCAATCCATGGTCCTGCGACTGTAGTGCGCGCTTCACATCATTGACGACTTGACCCGACGCACCCTGATGGATATAATGCTGTGACTGATGCGCATCTTGTCCCAGCGTCACCATGGTTGTCACGCTCTCTGGTGGAGCCGAGGGTGTAATGAGACTCATTAACGCACTCAGCTCATCCTCAATACGACGATCATGCGCCCTTAAGGCCACCAAAATCTGCCCCAATTCTCGCCATCCATCCTCAGGCCCACTGTTTCTCAGCCATGTCTCAGCATCTGTGCCAGGCGGAATCACAATCGGACAAATGATATAGCCCATCTTTTTATCGGGGGCGCGCCGCATCACGCGTCCAACGGCCTGGATCACATCAACGGGCGATTTTCTGGCTTCAAGAAAGCCAACGGCAGACAGCGATGGGGCATCGGTGCCTTCACCGAAAATGCCGACATTAATGATTCCATGTGGGTTGGCCTCGGTTCCAGCCGCTAATCTTGCCTTGGCTTCCTCTCGCTTTGCAACCTTACTGTCTGCATCAAGATGCTCCAAACTGTACTTGGAGGCATGACTGTCGGAAAGCCTCTGTTGAACCCAAGCCCGCACCTCATCCGACTGCAGAAGCCGCGTCATCTCCTTGGACTTTTTGATTGTATTCACAAAATTGATGGAGGAGCGAATCACTGTATCTGATTTTTGCAAATACCCGCCCATCACCAATGCTAAGGCTAAACCTCGCAGAGAATCCGTCACAGACAGCTTCTTACCACTATCTTTTGCCATACTGTTGGCCGTCTCATAAGCATTTTTATCATTCACCCCGAGTGCAATAATTCGATAGTCGGATAACCATTGATTTTTCACGGCATCCACATAAGATTTACGGTAGAGCTCCACTCCGAACACCTTCTGGTCATCCATATTTCTGACGATCCAATGCGCATTCTTAGCAGGTTGTCCTTTCAAATCATAAACTCTCGGCGTCGCCGTTTGATAAATCCGATACTTTGCAGGAAACCGGCTATCGTCATGACAGATTGTAAAATCCCGAATCTTCTTTTCAATCTTTTGGATCCGACGCAGTCCAGCCGTTCGGTGGGCTTCATCTGCAATCACTACGGATAATTCTCGAATCGACGATTGAGACAATGCCGTTGCAATCTGATGGCTTGACTGATAGGTTGAAAACATCAGTCCAATCTGATCCTTGTCTCGCACAATCTCACTGATCCAATCTGAGATTCTATTTGGATCAGTTGTGACAAGCCCCTTGACCTCGGATGCACGCGTTTGACCAACATCCAAGGTTGGATCAACCGATAAATCCGACCCCGATCCAGCGGTCTCATCAGAGCAGATGGCAATGACGCGGATGGACTTCTTGGCATGGGCAAGAAACTCGCGACGCAGCTGCGCAACCAGTGCAATAGACGGGCACAGAACCACTGATACATCCCCCGCCTCTGTTAACGCCTCAACAATTCTCAGAGCAATCCGTGACTTGCCTGTGCCACAAGGCAGGATGATACGCCCTCTCGCTCTACCTGTAGGCCCACCAGCCATCTCACGTAGAGTCGTGACGCTATCATGAACACATTCTTGCTGCATGGCATCCCTACTCTGCACCCGCGCGCCAACCTGAGATTCACCTGACCAAGATAGTTCCTTCTGCTTCAGTAGGTCGCTCCGCAAATTGATAAACTTTAACGGCTTGCGGGACGCGCGCCCCGGCGCTAGACCACCGATATTGGCATTGCCATTGGTCACCACCCAGCGCTCCGACCATAACGAATCAGATGACAGTCCATAAAAGGTAGACAGCTCCGTCCATGTGATCGTGTTTCCAGTGCCATCCTCTGATAGCTTTCTAGCCTTACACTGAATGGCAATGTACTTGCCATCGCTACGACGTTGAGCAACAATATCTATCCCACGATCTGTGCGCTTGGCGTAACCATGGGCAGGACGATCAGGCCAGTCGCTCCATAGCCAACAATGACTGATGTCCCAATCTGCAATCAAAGGTGCACATTCAAAGGTGAGGGACTCCAACCATTTTCCATCCGTCTTCTGGAAAGACATTCTTGCAATTTCTTCAAGCGCAGCTTGAATCGGATCTTCAAGACCTAGTATAGTTTGAATGCCTCCTCTATCTAAAGTGGAATTGCCCACGGTGTTCATATGCAGAATCAGTTTATTGAAAGTTAGTTATCTTCGAAAATACTGATGCACTTCAATATGCGTCAGAGATGGAATGATGATAGCCGTTGTACAGTGAATGCACCTAATATAGTCATTATGCGAGTACAACACCAGCGTGTGCCAATAAAAATGACACGAGTTTTATTGGGGTGTAACGCCTTATATGAACAATCAGGAGTTATGCTATACGACTGTCCACATCGCCGGCATTATGTAACTACTTGATCATTTTTGTTGATCAGCTTGCCGAAATCCCATATGTGTTGCAATAACATATAGATCACCACAGCAATGAAATATTTTGGCGGATTTGCTTCAAACATGAACAATAAAATTAGCAATATACACGCAACGAATTTGGTATAATAGGATATTTTTATTGATTTTGGAATTTTATTCCAGAGAACTGGTAGTCCAAAAAGGATAGTCACAAGCAAAATCCCAAGTAATAACTCACAGACTAGACTGGGGGCTAACATATCCAACCTCCTAGAGTACTTTGCTGACAGAACATGCACCAACAACCCCATCCACACAATATCAATCCTGGAGGGCCACCGCATCCAAAACTTGCAATTGCATTACAAACTAATAATTTACCCAAATTCCCCCAACCACCACATGTAATCTCTGGAGGATCGTCATCACGATCGTAAAAAGTTTTACTTAGTGCAATATGACGATCATGTTGATCAATGTTGTCAATTATGTCATGGGTTTGACTCTCCGTTAGATCGCAATCAGCCATATCGTGCGCGTCTATTTTAAGAATTTGTGGGTACTTATTAATGAATGCATTGTGAGCATTGAAGACGGACTCTTGAAACCTCTCTTTTGCATCATGATCAGGAAATATAAGATCATCAAAATTAGTAGATTGCTTCAAGCTAATGTCAATGTTTACCGCATCTTTAAGTTCCTGTTTTGATACTCTCCTTTTGACGGCCTGAGATATAAGATTTAAAGACCTTTTCCTTAATTCCATAATGGCTTGCCACTCTGGCGAGTACCAAATTTCCTTTATTGAATTCTCATCTAAAGAGAATTCTTCTTCTGAATGTTTTGTGGCTTGCAGCTCAGCTGGACCTTCGCACGCAGATAATACCAATAACCCTAAAATCAGAAAAAAAGACTCGCTACCTTGAATTAAGAAATCTTTCTTAGGCATACTACTATGATAGATGAATTTAGAATCAATGTGATATGATACATATTTTTTTTCACATTTGCAAACCCAGTGGATTTTTTCCTGCGGAAATCTTGAAAATGGGGGCGGAAGAAGTTTATACTTTTATATCCTAATCATTAGAAAGTTGGCGAAAAATTTGTTTCACTATTGTGTATAGCAAGTTTGCAATGGTATCAGTGGCGAATGGCTATTGATTACACGCAACATTGCCAGTACCGAAAAGGATTTTATCTTGTGATGATACATCATAGATTTGAAGATTCTTTGACTCCACTATCCATGGTTTTGATCTTTGAGAAGTGAGTCTTGCCATAAAGTAAGCCCCCTTTCAATGGATGAATCCAGCCAATCTTCATAGTCTAGCCTTATGTCTTGAAGATTCTGTTTCGGATTGATCAGAAAAACCTCTGTGCATATCGGAATTATATTTCCTATTTCAAATTCATCTCTACTCATCAACATCTTCTCAAACCAAATGGCTGAGCATACGAGAACCCCCGTAATGCCAACTCCAATTCCGTGAAACGAAACTAATATTGAGCATTCTCTGAAATTCTCTATTATACACATGCGAACCCATGAGCGATACTGTGCGGTGTCGGCTTTATAGTTTAGCTTTCTGGCCGCATGAATAATTTGATTACGGAAATAATTATTCTGTTCTATATTGTCACTCTTTGCTTCATCAACAGATAGGGTGAATTTTGCATGTATTTTCTCTTTTAGCTGATCTTGCAACTCTTTTAATTGATCCATAGCAAGATCATGAAGTTCACGAGCATAGTACGCTGAATCATTAACTTCTCCCTGTAAATCATCTTGTGGCTTGCTAAACATCTCCCCAATCAATTCAACTCGTTCTCTTAGATTTAAATGTAGGTCGGTATTTTCACCCCCACCAAATGCATGAATAAATTCCCGTTTGAGGGTGGCCACAAAAAATTTCACAAGAAAATCTAAACTTCCATTATCTGCATGCTCTAATGCATCAATATATTGAGCGCGTCTTTCGTCTGGAACAATCAACGGGAAACTCCCCCCTTGAATCAAAATCATTGTTGCAAGCGCCCTTGCAACCCGCCCATTGCCATCAGTGAATGGATGAATTTGAGTAAATCTATGATGAAGCCACGCTGCTTCTACTTCAGGGGAAATGCTATTGGCCAGATGTTCTCGGTGTAACCCAATCAAACGCTCCATCTCTGAATCAACATGCTCAGGTGGGCAGTAAACGTGAACCTGACCATTAGGCCTTGTAGGGTTATTGGGAATCTTTTTGTACTTGCCAGGTTCTATTGTCAACTTGACGGAGTTTCCAAATTGATCAATTGCTTCGGTGGTTTTTTGGTTATTTATAAATATGGCATGCAATTCTTTAATGAAACTAGTAGATAATTCACGCTCATTCTTTACAAATGAAAAAACGCCCTCAATTGCATGCCGTTGATCGTTGATCATTGCGATTGTCCGCTCAGCCTGACCTGATGGAACTTGGTGAGCGATCAACTCAGCACTCAACCCCCTTTCAATCAGGGTCTCAGTAGTTCCACGATCAAAAGAATATAGTCTCTCAATTTGGCCTGTTTCAATAGCCCATTTTCTGTTAATGCGCCTGTCAAAACCCCTCACATCCGTTAGCTGCTCACGTTGTTCATGCCAAAGTAAAGATAATGCCGAGAACTCCCTAGTAGATAACTCAGCAGGATCTTGCTGATAGTCACGAATAGGCTCCCAAATAGTCATTAAATTGAGTAATCACAACAATGAGCGTCCAACTCAGCACATTCACGCATACCTGCTCTTCATTTTATTGCGCATGTTTTAATGCTCATGAAATAAGTAACTCCGTAATGATGAAGAATAGATTTTATATACTATCAGTAAAAATATCACTTATTCAATGATCTTTATTGGAGCAAGGGCCACTCTCATCATTCGATGGCCAAATTTTTCAAACCGTACCGTTACTGTCATTGAAGAACCCTCTCCTTCAACATTGATAATTTTACCATTTCCATAGGTTTTATGCCTTACGCGAACACCACTCTTAAATTGAGAAAAATGCTCATTCATGTAATGAGCAGTCTTTGACGTAGCCGAACTCGGAGACGTTCCTCTATTTTTTTTAGCCTTGGACGGCCCAGACTTAGAACGTTGATGAGTAGGTATAGGATGTGATGGAATTTTGCGACGAGAAACAGGTGGTGTCTTCAATGCGGATTGACGAGTATTGATATCCTGATCATTGAGCTCATCAACAAAGCGACTTGGCGCATTGTATTCCACCCTTCCTCCGTATCGGAATCGGGACTTTGCCCATGACAAATACAATCGAGACTTCGCCCTAGTGATCCCAACATAAAGCAGACGTCGTTCTTCTTCAATCTGCTGTGGTGTAATAGTGTTTTCCCGTATTAACGGTAATACACCATCTTCTAAGCCCGCTATAAAGACTATTGAGAACTCAAGTCCCTTTGACGCATGAAGCGTCATGAGTGTCACCTGATCTGTACTAATTTGATCGTCGGCATCTGTCAGTAAAGAAATGTCTTGTAGAAAACTACTCAACGAGTGAGTTTCGTTCTCATTGACATACTCCTCTAAGCCATTAAGGAACTCTCGAAGATTTTCTATCCGACCCTGACCCGTCATCGTTTCATCGGATTCAAGATCATCAAATAACCCTGACTCACGAAAAAGTGAGGAGGCAATTTTGCTTGGATTTTGGCCAAGCTGTGCTCTCTGAGAATGATCTCGGATCATTTGGACAAAACCTATCAGCGCATTCTGAGCACGTTTCTGGATCGGAAGATGTTCAATTTGTTTGAGTCCATCGCTGAGCGTTAATGCCTCCTGGCGTATAAATTCTGTGATCTTCTGTATCGACTTTAAGCCAATGCCTCTTGATGGATAATTCACCACACGCTGAAAACTGGATAAATCATCAGGGTTAACCAACAACCGTAAGTACGCGATCGCATCCTTAACCTCCTTGCGCAGGTAAAATGAAATCCCACCAACGATCTGATATGGCACACCTACTTTGCGTAATGCATCTTCAAAGACTCGACTCTGAACATTGGTACGGTAGAGAATTGCAAAGTCCTGAAACCGATAACCACCACGAGGCATTTCCTCCCTGATAATTCGAACCACACGCTGGGCTTCATCAAGATCGCTATGAGTTTCTATCAATGCAACTGGTTTACCGATTTCATTTGCCGTCCAAAGCGTCTTCTCAATTCGTTGCCTATTATTAGAAATGACAGAATCTGCAAGGGTGAGAATCGCTGAAGTGGATCGGTAATTTTCCTCCAGACAAACTCTCTTTCCATCAACAAAGTCACGCTCAAATGAAAATATATTATTGATATCAGCACCTCTAAATGAATAAATGCTCTGCGCATCGTCACCAACAACACACAGATTTCTATGCATCTCAGATAGATTCTTGGCTAACATGTATTGCACATGATTTGTATCCTGATATTCATCAATCAAGATATACGACCATTTACGTTGATACTTTGATAGCACTTCAGGAACCTGTGAAAATAGATCAAGAGGTTTCACAAGTAAATCATCAAAATCAAGTGCATTTGATGTCTTGAGAGCCACGGCATATGGATCGTAGAGTTTAGCAGCTATCTCAGCACTACGACTCTTAGCCTCTAACTTCATTTGATCAGATGTCATCCTCTTATTTTTAGCCAATGATATATAGCTCCGAACGATGCGGGGCTTGATTTGTTTTGGATCATAGTTGTGGTCAACAATCAGTTGCTTGATCTGCCTTTCCGAGTCATCTGTGTCGTAAATCGTAAAATCTGATGTGAACCCAAGATGCTCGGCTTCAATCCGTAATAGCCTAGCCATTAGAGCATGAAACGTGCCTATCCACATCCCGTTGGTCATATGAGATGGGATGAGCTTTTTCACACGATCATTCATTTCCTTGGCTGCTTTATTGGTAAAAGTAAGGGCAAGGATTTGATAGGAGGCAGCTTTTTCAGCAGCCAACAGCCAAGCGATACGACATGTCAGCACCCGCGTTTTTCCAGATCCAGGCCCTGCAATCACTAGAAGCGGACCATCTGTTGTCAGTACCGCCTCTCTTTGTCGATCATTGAGTCCATAAAGAATTGGACTGGTATCAATTTCACTCATTCTGAACTATGGTGAAGTTTACCCCTGTAGATAGACATTTCTGAAAATTCTTAGGCCAATGATGGTACTGATATCTTGATGATTAGCGCCATGATCACCTTCATTTAAAAATCAAGGTGTGATCCATGAAACATGACACCATTGAGTATGGCTATATCATTTTGCCTTAATTTAGCCAATAATGCATTATCTGCATCATTAATCTTTCAAAAATGTAGAGATCGTTTATGTCATCCGTACATTTGATCACATTCCATTCAAACCATCAATAACCTAATTTGACCCCATGGATTTTGCTATTTCTATCGGTCGCGCTCTGATCGGACTTGCAACTATCATTGGTCTTGCACTTCTATTCTCTGAAAATAGGCGTTTAGCAAATTGGCGACTCATTCTACTTGGAATTTTCTCACAAATCATCATTGCCCTCTTTGTGCTCAAAGGGAATGCCATGGGTGAATTCTTCGCACCACTAGGATGGCCTAAACTCCTATTCTCTGGAATCGGTACATTTTTTGTCGCAATTTTGGAATTTACAACCGAAGGTGCACGATTTGTACTTGGAGATATCGCAATTCCTCCTTCTGGAAGTATGGACTCTGGTACCCCTCTAGTCATCGGTCAGAGTTGGGGAACGGCCATCGCATTTCAAGTATTGCCAACGATTATTTTCTTCGCATCATTGATGGCAATATTGTACCATCTCGGAGTGATGCAATGGATCGTAAAGTTCATGGCGCGGATTGCTGTTACATTACTCAAATCAAGTGGAGCAGAATCTCTCTCTGTTGCCGCAAATGTCTTCGTTGGTCAAACTGAAGCACCTCTGGTCATACGTCCCTACTTAGAAAAAATGACCCGCTCAGAAGTCATGACACTTATGAGTGCCGGTATGTCAACCATGGCTGGCGGAGTCATGGCTGCTTACATCGCATTTTTAGCTGTGCCATATGCGGCGATGCAAGGCATTCCTCTGGATATGTCTCAACTAAAATTTGCCGAACATCTCCTCGGGGCCAGCCTTATGGCCGCTCCTGCTGCAATCATCCTCAGTAAAATTATCGTTCCAGAAACCCATCAGCCCCTTACACTCGGACGCGTTGAACTCCCCAAAATTGTTGACTCAAAAAATGTAATTGATGCGGCCGCAAGTGGTGCCCGTGATGGACTCCAGCTCGTTCTGAATATCTCTGCAATCCTTCTAGCTTTTATCGCTCTACTGGCCATGATTGATTTTTTTGTAGGATGGGGTGGTCATCTTATTGGGGCTGACTTGACTTTGGGTAAATTGTTAGGATGGGGGCTATCCCCGATTGCTTGGGCTATAGGGGTTCCCAGTCAAGATATAGTAGAAGTAGGATCCATGCTAGGATATAAAATTGTAGCCAATGAATTTGTCGCTTATTTGCAACTTGCCGACACAATACAAGCAGGAGCTATCTCTCAAAAATCTATTATCATGGCCACCTTTGCATTGTGTGGATTTGCAAACTTCTCATCCATCGCAATACAATTAGGCGGTATCGGACCACTTGCTCCCAATCAACGTCCCCTGATAGCGGAATTAGGAGTTAAAGCAGTTCTAGTCGGTACACTGGCCAACTTAATGACCGCAACTCTTGCAGGAGTCATGGCATAATTTCCGTTCAATTCACTCGTCATGGATATTCAACTAAATTTTTAACTTTTTGGCTTAATATCTAATAAAAATTGATGAATACAAGATGTTACTGAAAAAAGAATTGTATATCACTCTATATTTTTTTTCTGAAACATTCATCATGCATCGTTAACCATGTGTATTACATGAAACAGAATAGACATACAGCGAAACTGAGTGACAAAAATAAGAGAGCAACTTCTTCGTCAAAAGACCTGTCGGACGTCAGTCGGCGGTTAGCCAAATCCGATAGGGATGCTTTTAAGGAGTTGTTTGAATCACTCCATGTGACTCTCATTCGGTTTTGCTGGAGATATACTGAAGATGAAGATGTTTCAAGAGATATCGTGCAAGATGCATTTGTTACACTCTGGGAAAAGCGGAAGACGCTTGATCCAGAAAAATCGCTTCTCGCTTTCATGTACACCATCGTGCGTAACAAAGCACTCAACTTATTGCGCGACTCTCATTATTCAGACACATTAGACGCAGATGAAACTCTCACTGAAACGGCTCCAGAACCCGACGAACAAGTCAATCTTGGCATGCTTGAGGACAATGTTAAGCAATGGATTGATAGCCTGCCTCCACGGCGACGCCAAGCTTTTAAGCTCAGTCGCTTTGAAGGGCTTACCCATGCTGAAATTGCCGAAGTCATGAATCTTAATCCCCGCACAGTCAACACTCATGTATTGCTCGCATTAAAAGACCTTCGTCTCAAACTTCAAGCGTTGTATAAAGAATCTCAGGAACATGCGCACCGATCATAATCCCCCCCTCCCTGATGAAATTTTAGATAATCTGGAATACTCTGAGATTCCTGATACCTTGCGCGTCTGGGAGCTTGCGTCAAGCTATTATTCTGATGAGCCCTCATCTCAATCACTTGAGGATGTTGGTGACAGCCTGTGGACGTTAATCAGTAAAGCCACGCAGCCACGCATTATTCGCATGATGACCTTGAGAAATTCGTTGGCGCTTGCAGCTTGCATCGCTGTTATTCTATCGGTGGGCGTCATCTTTTCTCTGCAACAGCCTACTTCTGTGATCGCCCCATTTGGACAGCAACTGACCTATGAGCTACCTGATGGTACTACACTCATGCTTAACAGCGGCTCTCATATTCAATATCACAATGACTTTGGTGAATCCTCCCGTGAACTAACTCTTGAGGAAGGAGAAATATTTTTGAATGTTGAGCACGATAATATTCCATTTACCGTTGAATCGTTTGACGCAGTGACCGAAGTTTTGGGCACCTCATTTAATGTTCGATCTTGGCCTGACGAGCTTAATGCAACCACAAATGTCTCCGTTAAAACCGGCCAAGTACGCTTCACTCCATTGAGTGATTCTGATCTATCGGTGACTCTAAATGCTGGAGAATCCGCACATATTGGTTCCAAAGGTGAAAAACCATTGATTATTCAAACACCTGATACCGAACCTGAGACGGTTCCGTGGATTGATGGCGGCTTTAAATTCTCTGGACAACCCCTTTCAAATGTCCTCGCCGAAATTGAACGGCGCTACAATGTTAAGATCACTCTTGACTCTCCAAGTCTCAAATCTCGTTCCATTGGAATCTTCAAACAATCTCCAGAGAGTGCAGAGGAAATTATTCGTGACATTTGTGCTATTCGTGAGTTAAACTGCATCTATCGCGCTGTTCCAGACGGATTCGTTCTAACACCTCGTTAGACGAACTTGTCTGCAGTCAAGTTCGTCACTGTATAGCAGACTGGCTTATAGCTTTGTTTCGTGCGCATATTATTAAGTTGCGCGGCGATTCTGGGTTTATCATTATTTGGGTTGGCCCCTCGATCAGCCGCACAGTCTAATTTACCGTTGATTGATGCGGTCAATTATTACCAATCCATTTGGGGGGTAGATGTTTCCTATGCTTCAAATACACTTCAGGAGCGCTATACCCAATGGAATAGGCCGATTGGCGAAGATGCAGAATCAGACTTAGAGTTTTTACTGCGCGGAACTGGCGTTACCTATTATCGCCAATCAAGCGGCACTTTTTTTCTTCAGCCTAAGAAATCTCAGGTTGCTACTCTCATTGGATCGGTGTATTCAGAGGAAACGGGCGCCCCCTTAGAGGGTGCACACATTGCGCTCATTGAAACCGCCGAGGGATCAACCTCAGATATCAATGGTCAATTCATTTTATCTTCTCAACCAGCGCCCTCTGCAAAAATACGAATCAGCCATATTGGATATTTAACCCAAGATCATACCGTTGTCCTTATAGCTGATTCTATTCAATCCATGAATATCTGGATGAAAGAATGGATTATTGAGCAACGCCCCTTACAAGTCATTGCCACTCCGATCTTTGATGAATTAAATCTGAATATCGGCGACCGCCCCTATCAGATGGATATCCGTGGTACCGAAGAGTTAAGGCAAATTACAGGATTAGGGACGCCTGATGTGGTGCGTAATCTTACAGATATCGCTGGCCTTTACATTGATGTGAGCACCAGCGATATTCACATCCAGGGTAGTGGGCTTGGTGAGCACCAATTTAAACTTGATGGAAGTATTATCTATGAACCCATTCATTTAGGATTGTTTGGAATCTTCAATCCCTTGGCAATTCAATCAGTGAGCGTTAGAAAGGCAGGCTTTGACGCAGAGTACGGAAGCTATCTCGCTGGAATCATAAGCGCTGAACATTCTCTATCCGTTGACAAAGCGATAGAACTGCAAGTAGATCCAATTTCATTCAATGCCCGCCTTGCTAGTCGTATGGATTTAGAGAGTAGCAGACTTTCTATGATTGGTGCATTCCGAACAAGTATCTGGAATCATTGGTGGAGTAATTTACGTAGCGGGAGTGTGAACCAGTTATTGCGTGAATGGAATCGCCCTGATGAATTTCTCATGCGTGCGAGTATTTATCCTTTGAAACGTGTGTATGAACAAGGATATTACACACTAGTAGATCGGCTCCAAACCGCGGCGGCCCCGTCAATTCCTGATATTGGCTTTAATGATATTCATGCCGCGGCAAAACTTGAATTACAAGATGGCCATGAAATTGGTGTATCTATCTACACGGGAAACAGTAATTTTGAAGGGCGACTGCGTTCTGCTCTCCCTAAGCCTACAACACGCATCATCCCTCCCGATCGTCATTCATGGACAAATCGTAGTATCCGTCTGTACGTCAAGCGATCCATTGCTGACGCATTAAATTGGCGGATCTCTTTCCGCAAGGGTGAATATTCGTTCGCACATAACTATGGGGGGCTTGACCGTCAAAATAGTGTTCATGCTGCCTTTAATGTATATCGTTATGTATCTGTCAATACCAGTGATGAAAATGGACTCTCCAACAACGATTTAGACTTATCGGCACACCAAGAATATAGCTGGGGGCGATTACAAGCCGGCTTGAATATTTCTTGGATTGAACACCACTTCAGAATTCAGCATGTCTTTCCCCGAGTTCTCAACCATGAGCGAAACTCACATGTCTCATCTGGATATTTGCAGCAGTTATGGAATCCTGTCCCATGGATTGAACTGACTTCTGGCCTGCGAATCACACGGCTTCGGGTTCAAGATAAATGGTATTTTGAACCTCGGGTTGCATTGTTGCTTAAATCACTCTATCGCGGTGGGTATGGGATATCGCTTGAACTCTCCTCAGGAATTTATCATCAATTTTTGAACCAATTTGAGATTGCTACGATCAGCCCCAGTAGCATCGTGCCGTCAACCCGTTTCTGGCTACCCATTGACGAAACACTGGATGCACCCCTCTCTAACCATTATAGTGTTGATCTATCTGCCCAACTATGGACGGATTGGCAACTCGGGTTGGAGTATTATTACAAAGATCAGAAAGACTTATATAGAATTGATTACACAAACCTGTGGAGTATTGAAGTTGACTCAACCGAGATGACCCGGATTGATCAATTTGTAACACAAACAGACGGTTTAGTCTACGGCGGTTCTATTGAACTAAGACGGAAAACCACAAAAATGGACTTAGCGCTTCGATTTGAGCGAAGTGAATCAAAGCGAGAGTATACGTTTCGTGGAGAAGAGGCAAAACTAATTCCCGTTCCATGGAATGTACCGCAACAATTACAGGTCAAAGCGATGTTCACACCTATCCCTGCATTTGAGGGAATGATACGATGGCATGGGGCATGGGGCCGAAAGTGGGCCTATAAACGTGCTTACTATGACCTACTTGGCTCTGACATTGACCATACCGAACAGTTTGAGGAATACTCATTTGAAGACCCCACAGCCGATGGCCATGATTTAGCACCATTTAGTCAATTAGATCTCGGAATGGCTGTTAATATTCCTAGTTCAATGACGAGGACATTTAAGATTAGGTTTGATCTCTTGAATGTTTTAGGACGGCAAAATCCTGCGCATCGCTACTTAATAGAACGAGCCGAGTTTGGAACTGAGAAAAGAATTCTTATAGACGAAACGAGTTATCTGATTGGGCGGAGCTTGACGCTATCTATACTCGCCCAATGGTGATTTGTCATGACGCGGTTTCTAGTCGGGCAAAAAATTTTCGCCGATCCATCGCAACGATACGAATCTGACTCCCGACCGCTATAAACTCCCCTTCTGTAGAAACTTCAATTCGCTCCCCATCAACTTGCACAATGCCCGTAGGACGAAGTGGAGTGATCGCAGTTCCAATTTTGCCAAGATACCGAGCTCTGGCATCGCTTTTGCGACTTGCTGCGTCTGCTTCTGTTTTAAGCGTGGTAGATAATATGAATCTGTCCCACGCTCCAGATCTCCATAGCATCACGAAGAGCACAATCACACTTGCCAGAGTCCCGGATAAAGCAATCGTTCCACCAAGTAATCCCGCCTCGCTATAAGAATAGCCGACTGCAAAAATAATCAATAAACCCCCTAGTATCCCGATGACATTAAATCCAGGGATTAAGTAAACCTCAATCGTAATCAGCAATAGCCCTGCTAGAATACAGGCTATCGGAATAAGCGCTTCCACGTTATACCTCGTGAATTCTGACTTCAACTCGAGTTCCACTCACACTAACAACCTCCACATCTACATCGCGATCAATATATTCTCCAGATGTAATGACATCTACACGCTTTTTATTGATCAACATGGCACCTGAAGGACGAAGATCTGTCAGCGTCCTTCCTACATGCCCTAAATACTCCGAATGGGTTGAAGCGGTCGTATATCCTTCGCTACTTCTGAGTTCTGGAGTTAACACAAATATATTGGATGTTGATATGCCTGGAAACATTCTTGCGGTCATGATCATCGTAATAACTAAAAGTACCATAGTCACGGCAAATGTATAGACACTGGGCATAACCATTTCAAATGGGGGAAACGAAAACCCTACATTGCCAACAAGTGCGGCCACAAGGGAAAACACCACCAAGATTAAGCCAGAGATGCCTGCAATTCCAAATCCCGCAAACATAAATAACTCTAAAATTATCAGTCCAATGCCTAATGCGAAAAGAATGATTTCCCATACCTCAACAAGTCCAAGTAAGTAATGAGGTGCAAAAAACAGTGTCATGCCCAAAAGGGCAACAGCACCAGGGAACCCTACTCCAGGAGTCTGAAGCTCAAAATATAAGCCTCCAAGCATCATAAGCATGAGAATAGATTGGACGACTGGAGATCCAAGAAACCGAAGTACGCGCTCTGCCATTGTTTCACTGTGAGCGACCAACATGGGGGTATCCAATCCGAATGCACTAATCACATCATCGGTTGATTCTAATATTTCATCAGCTACACCTAATTCTAAGGCTTCAGTAGCGCTGAGTGTGAGTACTTTACCTTTCTCGGAGATGCCTTCAACTTCAAGAGCGGGATCTACCATGGATTCAGCGATCCGAGGATCTCGTCCATTGGCTTCTGCCGTGGCTCGCATCAAGCCACGCATGTAGCTTTGATACTTATCAGGTGCCTCATCTCCACCAGCGCCCTCAACCACTGTTGCTGCACCAATGGAAGAACCGGGCACCATGACAATCCGATCTGCTGCATAAGAGATCAAGGCACCAGCCGAAGCAGCATTTTTATCAATAAATGCAACCGTTGACATTTCCGCATCAAGCAATGTTTTTCGAATCTTATCCGCAGCGTCTACAAGGCCTCCAAACGTATCAATCTCAAAGACGGTGAGCACTGCATCTTGACTCACAGCATCACTTACAGCGCGATCGATATAGCGGGCTAAACCGTTATCAATCATCCCAGTGACGGGTACGATAAACACTGGCCCATCTTGACTATCAGAATTAAGTTCTAATGGTTTAGGTGTACGCTCCTGGGCAAGCGTCGTAGAAATCAGTAGAAACAATACATTTAATGCAAGTAGTCTTCTCATTTTTTCTGAATTTTACGAAGGTACTTTACGACTCATTCAATCATTATGATTCAACCGCTAATTGGTTCATTCTACTGCGCATGTATATATAACCGTATTTTTTACAATCAAAAAACCACAACTGGGGTGAGATTGCATGTACCATTAGAACCGAGTTACCATCAAAATCACTCACGAACCTTTTTCAATGCGCTTTTTTGAATGCATCAATCAGAAATTTATTTTTCAATCACAACGGGGGTTCCTTCTTGGACATAAGGCCACATGAAGTCCATGTCTTCGTCGCGAACAGCAACACATCCTTCAGTCCAGTTTGATGCAAGTCCTGTCCCATTACCATGAATTTCAATAAGACCTCCAAGGTTTGTCGCCATTGGTGGTGGTGTGCCTCGATGATCCGCGCGCAGGATGGCTTCGTATTCCTGACGGTTGATGATTCCATCTTTAAGTCCTCGCTCTGCGTCCTCGGTATTAGGGTAGTTTAGCAAGAGTGCACGATAAAATTGACTATAAGGATTTTTCTTTACCACATAAAAAACACCTTCTGGAGTGCGCCAATGATCGGGGCTTGCTTCGGAGCCACGAAGTACCTTGTCTGAAAATCCGTTATAGCCAAAATCTGCATTGAACTCGGAAATGATCTCCACACCCTGATAGAGAGACAGTTGTCGACGACGTTTTGACACATATATCCAGATGTTTGAAATATTGTCACGATCCACATACCCCACTGCTCCATCCATCGTACGAACCTTCTGGACGAGATCTCCTTCTGTTGAGAGCAATGTGACTGGCTCTCTGAAACGAAGTCTCAAATAAGGATCAGACCGCGCGGAATCTCTATAGAGTTTGGCTTGTTTGGATATTACATAGTATAAAATATTGGCTTGATCTGAGTGAATCTGGGTTGCGAATGCAATGGTCGCAGATAGGCAGAGGCCAATAAGGACATACATTACAAGTTTCTGCATTGGATCTATCAGTTTCCAACGAATCTACTGGTCAGCATCTCTTTGGTTAGTCATCTTGGTGATGGGTTCAATCATCGCATCAGTAATTCCAATGCTACTGAAACCTCCATCGTGATACAAGGTCTGCATTGTGACCATTCGCGTCAGATCACTTAGGAGTGTCACTGCATAGTCACCGCAGCTATCGGCATCAGCATTTCCAAGGGGCGACATCTGATCACCGAATTCAAACATGGCTTCAAATCCAGAAATTCCCTGTCCTGCGGTGGTACGAGTGGGACTCTGAGAGATGGCATTGATGCGTATACCGTATTCACCGAGTCGTGCGCCCCATGTACGTACGATACTTTCAAGTAGCGCTTTAGCATCTCCCATTTCAGAATAATGGGAAAACGAGCGTTGGGCACCGATATAGGAAATCGTTAAGATTGAACCTCCATGGTTGAGTGCATCATTCTCAATGGCAAGTTGGACGATTCGATGAAGGCTGATCGCAGAAATATCTAATGACTTGGCATACCAGTCATGATTTAATTGGTCATAAGATCTCTGCTTACGCACATTGATTCCCATCCCGATTCCATGAACAATAAAATCTATCTTTCCATACAGGGTTTTTATCTCATTGAAAAGTGCTTCTAAGTCGCTATTCTTCGTTGCATCAGCCCAGAGAATGGGGCTCCCAACTTGTTCAGCCAAAGCATCAAGTGTTCCAAGCCGTTTTGCAACTGGGGCATTAGATAAAGCAAACTCTGCGCCTTCGCGATGGGCTGCTTTGGCGATTGCCCAAGAAAGGCTTGTCTCATTCAATGCTCCAAAAATAAGTCCCTTTTTGCCTTTTAGTAATCCAACTCGCTCCATGTTATTCTGTATTTAATTGTATCATCCTCCTACAATGAGTGAAGAATGATATGATCAATAGAGTTTTAGTCTCAACAACCATCTATGTTCAACACACCTATAGTTAAAGTAGATCATCCAAAAGATGGAAGTCATTGCTGCGATGCAGGAATATTACTCTGGGGTACTTGAAAAAAGATTGGTAGGACAAGTTAGATTCGGATCATCAGATCGCATCTGTTTGGATTTTATCATATAGATTCCATCTAATAATAGATGGAATCTCTCTTAAATTTTTGTGGATACTGATTATCGTGTGTCGCAGTCAAAGAGAATAGTCATTCGAAAGTTTTCAAACATTCGGTTTCTTGCCACAGTGGTTTTGACGTGTTTTATTTATGCGTTCATTTTAGGATTATCTATGGCAACAGGTTTGAACCCAATCACAGATCTCATTGCTAGCTTCAGATCAACTGATCCTCGTGCCACCTTGGTGACTTTTGGAACAAAAGAAGTTTCTATATGGTATATTTGATCATAATAAATTTTCTTAACTTAACCCATGTTCATCATCGTTCTATCTTTCTTCTTTGGTTTAATCGCCGCGGATGCTGGGGGTCATGCATGGCTTTGGGACCATCAATCCCTCAGTCCTACAGAATCTGGTTGGCAGCTTGGCGAGCCGTCTTTCCTTGTAGATGGTTCAAGTGATGATCGCCATGAAAGCGCTTCATTGATATCTTTGGTGAGCCCACAAAATTCCCCCCCCCCCCCCATTTTTTAGGAGATTTTTCTGTTAGTCCATCAGAGTTACCACGTCAGGATGAGCAAGAAATCCCTTTCCGTGGCGAGTCTACTTCTTTGAACATCCATCCGGCGCACTCCAATGAAATGGCGTCTCCAGATCAACGACGCCCTGGTAAACCGACCAACGTGAGAGTCGTGCCCGGTGGAACCACGCTAGCGGATAGGCGATCGAAACTGACCATCTCTTGGAGACCCCAACCCAGTGGGAATAAACGCATCAATGGGGTTCAAGTGCAATACTGGTCTTTTAGTACAAAGGAATGGATCACTTTTTATGATGTTACCACTGGGACCATTCCAACCAGCCTTGCTACAAAAGACGAGAAACCTAACACCACGCGCCGTTACCGGGTTCGTAATAGGGATTCGGACGGTTGGGGGCCATGGTCGGATGCCAAGGAAGGCACCACCGACAAAGCCTGGGCAGGGGCGCCCACGATTGGTAGCATTTCGGCGCCCAGCCCGTCAATGGTCTCGGTTTCATGGTCGGCCCCGGCAGATAATGGGGGCTCGCCGATCACGGGGTATTTGGTACGAGTTTGGGAGCTAAACCCTGTCAAATACGTCTTTGAGACAGATGTGACTGCCTCCACTAGGGTTTTCACCATCACTGGACTTAAGGCCGCCAAGGAGCACCAAGTGAATATATCTGCCGCAAATAAAATTGAGCGAATTAGTGTTTATGCTGGGATTGAGAAGATCACCACGAAGGCGGCCACTCCCCCTGATGCTCCGACGAATTTGACGGCAACTGCGGATGGGCGCACCACCATCAATATTTCCTGGACGGCCCCTGTGGAGACCGGCGGCGCACCGGTTGACTATAATGTATTTTACTCCACCTCTGGCCGTCAACCGTGGAATGCCGTGGTGAATCGAACGACTAAAACAAGTGCCTCAGACACAGGGCTTGATCCAGGAACCACGAGATATTATCGAGTCACTGCGCGCAATAAGGAAGGCTTCAGCGATGGGATAGACACCCCCAGTGGCACCACCACCGATGAGGCCACGCGGCCAGGTGACCCTACATCACTTTCAGCGACGGTTACAGGGCCGACCACGATCAGTCTCTCATGGGGACCCCCAACCGATGATGGGGGCTCGCCGATCACGCTATACGAGATTAGAATTGTTAGAAATTCTGATGCTCAAATTGCTGTTTCAACGACGGTTGAACCTACGGTCACAAGTTACATGGCCACTGGACTAACGCCATCCACCCAATACGCCATTGGTGTAGCTGCCCGGAATTCAATAGGATTTAGTACATCGTCTATCCTTGCCACCACCGATGCCGCCATGCGGCCAGATGCCCCTCGCAATCTCACCGCCACGGCCAGTGGGCAGACCATCATTAATCTGGCCTGGGAGGTGCCGAGCAGTGACGGGGGTGCGGCCATTAGCGGCTATCGCGTACAGTGGTCGGCCAACGGGACTTCAAACTGGCAAAACGTTTCTCCTGCACACACGGGCACAGAGCGCTCCTACAGCGATACTGGACTTAGTGCTGGCACGACGCGGCATTACAGGGTCTATGCCCGCAACTCGGTGGGTGACAGCAACAGTCCGTCAAATACCGATGATGCCACGACCGCCGCCGCGACGCGGCCAGGCGCCCCTAGAAACCTCACTGCCACGGCCAGTGGGCAGACCATCATCAATCTGGCCTGGGATATCCCGAGCAGTAACGGGGGTACGGCCATTAGCGGCTACCGCGTGCAGTGGTCGGCCAATGGAAATTCAGGCTGGACCAATGTTTCTCCTGCACACACGGGCACAGGGCGCTCCTACAGCGATACGGAACTTAGTGCTGGCACGACGCGGCATTATAGGGTCTATGCCCGCAACTCGGTGGGTGACAGCACCAATCCGTCAAATACCGATGATGCGACCACGAGTACGCCAACGGCCACACGGCCGGCGGCGCCGACTGGATTGACGGCTACCGCCGCTGGACAAACCACAATCAATCTATCGTGGACGGCCCCAACCAATACCGGCGGTGCAGATATTACTGGCTATCAGATTGAAGTGTCGCCCAATGGCACCTCAAACTGGACCAATCTGCAGGCCAATACCAGATTGACTAGGACCAGCTATTCGCACACAGGACTCTCGGCAGGCGAGACGCGACATTATCGGGTCCGTGCCATTAACTCTGTTGGGCCGGGTGCAGCGTCTAATGTGGACGATGCAAGCACCGATGCCGCCACACGGCCGGCCGCGCCGACTGGATTGACGGCCACGGCCGCTGGACAAACCACCATCAATCTGTCATGGACCGCTCCAACCAATACCGGCGGTGCAGCGATCACCGGCTATCGGATTGAAGTGTCGCCCAATGGCACATCAAACTGGACCAATCAGCAGGCCAATACCAGATTGACTAGGACCAGCTATTCGCACACAGAACTCTCGGCCGGCGAGACGCGGCATTATCGGGTCAGTGCCATTAACTCTGTAGGCACAGGGGCAGCGTCAAATGTGGCCAGTGCAACGACCAGTACACCAACAATCACAGCGCCGGCGGCGCCGACGGGATTGACGGCCACCGCCGCTGGGCAAACCACCATTAATCTATCGTGGACGGCGCCGACCACTACCGGCGGTGCAGATATTACTGGCTATCAGATTGAAGTGTCGCCTAATGGCACAACTAACTGGACCAATCAGCAGGCCAATACTGGATCCCCTGCGACCAGCTATTCGCATACAGGACTTTCCGCTGGCACCACGCGGTATTATCGGGTCAGTGCCATTAACTCAGCAGGCACAGGTGCAGCGTCAAATGTGGACGATGCAAGCACCGATGCCGCCACACGGCCGGCGGCGCCGACTGGATTGACGGCCACGGCCGCTGGGCCAACGACCATCAATCTATCGTGGACGGCGCCGACCACTACCGGCGGTGCAGCGATTACGGGCTACCGGATTGAAGTGTCGCCCAACGGCACGTCAAATTGGACCAATCTGCAGGCCAATACTGGATCCCCTGCGACCAGCTATTCGCATACAGGACTTTCCGCTGGCACCACGCGGTATTACCAGATCAGTGCGATCAACTCAGCAGGCACAGGGACAGCGTCAAATGTGGCCAGTGCAACCACCTCTTCTGCATCAACGATGCTGTCGTTTACCAGTACGGTCAAAGCACAGCGCTATCCAGTGGGCCTTGCGATCAGAGATCTGGCGCTTCCCTTCGCCATTGGGGGCATGAGACCCTATACCTATACGCTCTCCCCCGAAACACTCCCCGCGGGGCTGTCCTATGATAAAACTGCGCGCACCATTGGTGGCACCCCCACGAGCGTCACTCCCGCGCAGACCTTTGTCTGGACAGTGGTGGATGCAGCCGCCGCGGAGGTGACGGTTGAATTTAGTTTGGAGGTGTATCGGATGACATTTGTTGCACAGGTCAACCATCAATCCTATGTGCAGGGTGAATTGATTGACCCACTGGTGTTGCCTGCGGTGACCGGTGGAGAAGATCCGATTGCATATACCATCCATCCTTTACCACTTCCTAATGGGCTTCAATATGAGGCGGGTTCACGCACCATCCGTGGCACGCCCACGCAGATCACACCTCCTCTTGAACTCGCCTATACAGCGACCGATGCCAACCAAGCACAAGACAGCCTGAAATTTAACATAGAGGTGGTGTCGTCAGTCAATACACAGCAAGAGACCGAGCTTGCTAATCAGCTCATCGTACACGCCAATTATCCGAATCCGTTCACCCATTCCACACGCATCGTATTTGATCTGCCATGGCCCGCACAAGTGCAGGTTGACATCATGGATATGACGGGGCGGCGCGTCTATACAAAGCCAGCGAAGAATCTGTCATCGGGCAAGAAACAGTCCGTTGACCTCTATGACTTGGCCCTGCCCGCTGGCGTTTATCTGTATCGGATGGTGGCAACCTCTTTGAATAGCAGTACATCGTCGATGCATGTCGGGCAGTTGATGAGTCTGCGGTGACAGGCAGATATCAGGATTTGTAACTGTTGGAAACACGATTGAATAGGCGGGGCTTTTACGGCCACTGATCCTAAAGCATCCGAGTTCTCACCATAGCCCTGCCGAGAATACGATTGATCATAAATCAACGAAATTTCTCATGGATCACTCAAGCCCCTATCCCCAGAGTTTCTCACACGATTGAACAGATATCTCATGATCCTGACTTCAACGGTTTCAGATTTGAACGCCCTATCAAATATAGGAATTCTGAAAAAACTGAGCACTACCAGCCCCCTTATTTCAGAGGGAAACGTGAAAATCAAAACCGATTGGGGGTCTTTTAGGTGCTCGTCCCCTCTTTGAATAGCACGGTCTCACGCTGCATCTTCAGTCCGACCGTCTGATAGAGGCGTGCCCCCGCATCGGTCACCTTGGATGGAAGCAGATAGTGAGCTTGATTGCCTCAATCATAGAGGTTTCTACCGTGCTCAGTTCTGCTAAAATCTGTCCTTCACTCAGACGTTGTTTCCCTCCAAACCTTGCGTTGTATCGGTGTCGTAGAATCCGTAATAGGGCAAAGGCGACAAAACAAATGGCCAGATGTGCGCGGACACGACGTTCTTTCCAGTGAAAGACAGGGCGTACGGCCATGGTGTGCTTCATCACGCGGAATCCTTCTTCAATCCGCCATAACTCCCCGTAATACTGATAGATTCGCTCGGGGGACGGATCCTCTAAACTCGTCCAGACACCATGTAACCCATCAAACTTCTTGCCTTTTTCAATCGCGGCCTCAGTGACGCCATCTTGCTCTCTATGAAGAAAACGCCCTGCGCGCCCCGTTCCTTTGACTCCGCGGTTCTTGACGTTCTCAATCGCCTTGTCCCGCAACTTCACATCCCGTGCGGCTTTCTTCGGACAATACCGTAGAATCAGACGCCGACCTGCAAGTTTGTGCTCGCGGACCTTACGCCCCGTTGGTAGAACCTTCCACGACGTATCTTGGCCTGCGTCTGCACTTTGTTCAACGATCGTAAGCGCGCCGCCACCACATAATCACAGTTCCAACTTCTGAGTAAGGCTAAATTATCTTTACTCAACATCCCGGCCACCACAATCACCTGATCCAAATCAAACCGCTCACGGAGCTTGGTCACGGCGGGTTCCAGCGTCTTTACATCGGTGGTATTGCCAGCTCGTAGGTCACTGGAAGCCCCTCTTTGGTTTGAATTAACGCCAATACCACCTGAACCCTTTGTGGCTTTCCATCTTTACTATATCCCTTCTTACGTAGCTCATCTGAATTCTCGCTGGCAAAACTCAGCGTTGTAACATCAAAAAAGAGCACCGTTAATTTTCCCCCAAGCCGTCCCAACGTTTGATCTGATATAAGTTGCTTGAACGCCATCATCGGTGACCGCATCCATCATCCTGTAAAACTCCTCCACCTCAACCCCCGCATCCTTAGACATCTTTCGGCTATGGCCCAGTTTACTCTCCCCAGGTGTGGCCAGACGCAGTAACACCGCCTGCAAGCGTCGCGCCATCAAGAATCAAACACCTCTGCAAACCCCATTTGATCATGCCGATCACCTCATGAAAGCCCAAACATATCCGTCGTATCTCATGAAGCTTCCGCGCATCACCAGAGCCTTATCCTCGCGCTTCTTCTTTCTGGCTGCCACCACCTCATCCACATACGACTCTGCGGGAAATAATGTGGGATGACGCGCCTCTTGGATCCGCGCCAGTTCCAGATAGGCGATTTTGACCAGCCCATCCACCGCATCTGGATGCACACTTCCCATGTGCCGAATCATGCGAATCCGCCTGATTGCGGTAACTCTCAACAATCTGGATTGCAATGTTTTTAATGGTTTTACGCTTGATTTCTCTGATAAACATGAACACCTATATTTACACATATACGACATAAAAACCAAATTTCAAAACTGAACACTACACATCAAAATCACCAAAAAACCACCCGAAAATCTATATAAATAAGGGGTTTAAAATCTCAAAAATCTGAAACCGTCGAAGTCGGGACTCTAGCCCCTATCCCCAGAGTTTCTCACACGATTGAACAGATATCTCATGATCAATGATTTAAGCATTCCATAGAAATCAAAGTAGAACGAATACGCTTAAGACCTCTATGGACTTCATATCAAAACAATTTGATTAATTAAATGCTCATGAACCTATGCGCTGAATCTACTGTTATAGCCTTACTAAGAATTAAGATCTTTAAATCACCCTATCATCATGAACAATCAAGCCATTGAATCTGACCACTTTCCTAAACTTCTGACTACACTGCTTGAGTCAATTGATCGCCCAGGAAGTTATTGTGTCGGAGATACGATACATGTGTTGATGCCCCAAATCATTGTTGAGGGGGTTGGAGCGTTGTCATTTCCAATAGCTGAATCGCAGATTGACTCCCTGATTGCCGCCGCAGAACGTGCTCCCTACGGCCAAGGAACGAATACACTCGTGGACAGATCCGTGCGGGATTGCTGGCAAATTGATGCCAAACAGATTCAAATGACTGGTAGTGCTTGGCCTCAATCAATCAAAAAAATCTTGGATCTGGTGAGCGAAGGACTGGGGCTTGAAGATCAAGAGATTGATGCAGAGCTATACAAACTTCTGGTCTATGAACAGGGCGGTTTCTTCGCACCTCACAAAGACACAGAAAAAATGTCTAAAATGATCGGTACCCTCACCTTATCACTACCTACTTCGGGCACAGGTGGAGCACTGGTTGTCAGACATGGGGACGATGAGACCATCTTCACGATGGACGCTCACGAGCCATCAGAACTCTCCTATACCGCGTTTTATGCAGACTGTTTACATGAAGTACAGCCTGTGACTGAAGGACATCGCATATCTCTTGTTTTTAACTTATTTATTCGCTCTGGCCAGAAATTAACCGGCGCCCCAGTGTATACCAAACTGACCGAGAAGATCAGTTCCTGCCTCACTGACTGGAAAACATCTGGGACACCAGAGAAATTGATCTGGTTGTTTGAACACTTATACAGCTTAGATGGCCTATCTTTTGATACCTTAAAGGGGACTGATGAGACTGTAGCACGAGTTTTAGGAGAGGCGGCTGATCATTCAAATTGTAGTATGTATGCGGCTGTCTTGCATGTTCATGATTATGGTGAACCCGAATATAATGGAGAGTATTGGGAAGAACCTCCATTTATTCCGACATGGGTGAACATTATGACCGGAACCAGCATTTAGAAAATTGGATAGCACGTGACGGTAGCCATCCACCTTTTGGTGAACTCTCTTTAAAGGATGTTGAACTGCTTCAGCCATATATCATAGACAACGTTGATCCAGACGAGACGCTAGTAGAAGACTATACCGGTAATGCAGGACCTACATTGGAACAGATCTATCGTCTGGGTGGTCTTGTCATATGGCCGAAAGACATGACGCTCAAAATTGTGGCGGATGGAGACATTAATCAGGCAGTGTCCTGGGTAAACACTCAACGCAATCATGTTGACTCCAAGGGGATGTACCACCTTATCTCCCACTTAGTCAACATGTGGACAAAAGAAAGGACACAATACAAGACATACAACTTGCCCGAAATGCTAAAACTTCTGGGTGAAACGGGTTTTGTTGATATCACCCAAAAATTTGTAGATCAATCTCTTATAGATTATTATGATGGCCATGGGAGTAAACCGCTTGCAGATGTGATGCTTCTTATTGCCCCTGAGCATGCTCAGACATGTCTATCTAAAATTGTTGAGCAGTTCATCCACCTTTATCCGAAGGACATTCTTTCCCTGATGAACCTATTGAACAATAAACTACCAGTCCAATCACAATGGTATACGGTATTACGCGATATGATGCACTCAATCACTAAAAATCTTCATTCAGCTCTGGAACATAGCACGAAACTCTTAGAATGTGAGGAAGCCGATCGACGGTTGGATAACCATTACTATAGCCGTTCACACGCAGATCATAATCGTAAACATCATGTAGACACTACGACAATCTGCAATCTCTTCAAACTACTGTTATCTTTGAATTTATACGACGAGTCCACTGAAATTATAACCATCCTTAAAGAATTCCCTAAGGCCGTCACACCCGATCGAATGCTACCAGATGTTCTTAAAAATTTAAACCATATCAAATCAATTCGCGAGACGAAAACCTATCTACGACTCTGGCAACAATCCACGGATTATCTTCTTGAGCGCAGTAGTGCACCACCCAAGCAACCCACGGACTGGGTCATTGATGGTAATGAAATCCCTGAGACACATGATCACTATCAAGAACTCCAAAAATTTTGCCGCAACCCTAATGCACAGGTTCAGCGTCTGAGCTACAAAAAGGAACTCCGCAGAGAGCTTATAAATACCATCAAACTTCTACAGTTGGATATAGATTATGCGACTGAACACAAGGGCAGGCCCTATGCTCTTGTCTGCACCAAAAATCGCAACTCGTTCCAACGAAGGATTAAAGAGTATTTTGAAGATCAGGACTATATAAAATCTTTGTTGTCTCTAGTGCCATCTGGAGAAAATACAGATGGCCAACGAGTCAAAAAACTTGAAGCGGCCTTAACAGCCTATCCTAAGGAGCGCGAGATTAATTAACCAATAATGCTTCCATCTCTTGTTAAAGCAAGCGACCTGCCAATGGTATTGGATTCGGTAGCAATATGATAATTTGCATTGTTGTGATTTTCTAATGATGTGAAAAATGAACACTATTTGAAAAATCTTAAAGAAGATTTGACTGCTGATTTTAATCAATATTATTTGATGTGTGGACGTATTGCACAAACCCAGATCATCCAAAACCTCACCCAATCGTATGCAGTGCAACTGGGAGGTGACGAAATATCATGTGTTCCCCCCTCCTATAATATCGCACCTGGAAGCGGAGTGATCGTTTTGCTCATCAATCACAGCGGCGATAAAACATGGGGCATACTGAAATGGGGGATGCTACCCCCGTGGATGAAAACAAAGCGTTCAGTAATTAATGCGCGTGCAGAAACTGTGTATCAAAAACCGATGTTTAGAAATGCAATGCGACATCGGCGCGTTTTGATTCCAGCGACCGCCTACTATGAATGGAAACCTATTGATCAAACGAAGCAACCCTATTGTATCCGTCAAACAGATGGAGCACCTCTTTTACTTGCAGGCCTCTATACCGAGAATGAATGCGTCATTATAACGCGCCCTGCACGACAGGATATTGCATTTATTCATGATCGTATGCCCGTAATCATTGACGACCATCAAGCTCATCTCTACCTTGAGAAGGCAGAGAGTGCCCATAAAATGCTCATGTATAACAATGATCATCTCAATTTAGATATCTATCCAGTCACGAAAAGAATCGGCAATTCAAGTTTTAATGAATCGCTTTGTTTGGAATCAATCAATTCTAAACATATTGATCACAAATAAAATCTCACAGAATCCTTAAAAACGAGTCCGCCCGTTCTTTGTGAAACGTATATGTAAATGATGATAGTCAATCGGTTCTTGTTAAATGTAATCATCATTACTTTTCTATTCTTTTGGATGTCCTGCGCCTCCTCCCCCACTCCTCCCACTCAAAATGAACGAGAATCGGCTAACCAAGCTAAGGACATCTTATTGGAACACCGAATGACTCCTATTCTGAAAGCATTTGATTCCCTCTCTTCTTGGTCATACACCAGATACGAGTTCTCTGAAAATAGAGGAGCAAGTCAGTATCAATCATCCACTGGCTTGGTTCATATTGACTCAACTGGAAAGCGATCCATAATTACAGATCCAGATTCTACATTAACTGATAATCTTTATGATACGATTCAAGCAATATTGCCTGGAGATCCTCCATATTTCTCAGATCAATTTAAGGATGATTTCATATATGAACTGCGAAGAGATGCCAGTTACTGGTCGCGCCCAGCACTGGAAATCAGGATAATGAGTAGACCTGACACTGGCCATGACCTCGTTACTTCATCACTGATCTATGATACGGCCTCTAATCAACTAGTCCATGTGAATTTTCAGAACATTCATCGTACAATTTTATTCAATGAAGCATCTTCATATCAAATCCAGCTACGACCCATCGGAGCCTCATGGGTGCCCCATCGTGTGACCATGAACGTGGATTTGAATCTCCCTATAGGAAAGCATCAGCAATACGTGAGAAATGTTACATTCTACAATTATTCCTTTCGGTCAGAAAGTTAGTGCTCTGCTCACTACTAGAACATTGGGACACCCGTTATACTATTATGACCAAGTCACCTCAACAAATTCGATGGCGCTTGGGGCGGTGCAGTCAGGGGCAGGGCATGGATCTGTCTATGCCTGCGATTACCAAACACATGGGCGTGGTCAACAGGGAAAGGTATGGATCTCTGATAGGGGCTTGAATCTAACATTTAGCGTGATTTTAGATTTTCCAATTCAAAATGATGCAAAAGGCCTCATTTCTATTGCGGCATGTGTGGGGGTTGCAAGTGCAGTTGCAGAGCATATTCCACCCTTTTCCCCTGAATTTAAGTGGCCCAATGACATTCTCATCAATGGACTTAAAATCTCTGGAATGCTCATGCAAGCGGTGAACGCACCGATGAATCACATCATCTTAGGGATAGGAATCAATGTTAATCAGGTCCAATTTCCAGACGAGATAGAACAGTGTGCCACCTCATTGATTTTGTGCACTGGACAACGGGTTGACAGGGCCTATCTGATGGCATCAGTATTGGTTCATCTTGAAAATATTTTAGAGTTGATGTTGATATCTCCATCAACAATTCGTCAATTATATTCTGAAAGACTGATCTGGATTGGACAGCCATGTAAAATACATGGAATCAATCAACAGACAGAGGGGCTGTTAACTGGTATTGATAAATCAGGGGCTTTGCTCCTTCAAACAGATACAGGAACTAAGAAATTTTATGCAGGCAATGTCTCACTCCGTATGGTTAACAATTGATATTGGCAACAGTGCAATTAAGGCAGGTGTCTATGTAGGAGATCACATCCAAGAGTATGCCACTACTGTGACTCTTGATGAAATTCTGAAGTATCTCATCAACTGGAATGATCGCGAAACATTTGAAAGAATTGGTTTATCCAGCGTTGTACCAGATCTTGCCCAGCGCCTTATTCGGCAGTTAAACGAGTTAACTTCTGCACCGATATTGAGGATTAACAGTCATTTATCACTACCCATCAAAGTGAATTATCAACCAATTGAAAGCCTTGGAGCAGACAGATTAGTAGCGGCATGTGCGGGATGGTCATCTGGACAAGGCGCAACAATTATTGTTGATGCTGGATCTGCTATTACGATTGACCTTGTGAGCAAAGATGGAATATTTGAGGGCGGCATCATCATGCCTGGTCCTGAATTAGCCAACCGATCTATTAGAGATTATACTGCAAATGTAGATGCGGTGTTATTACAACTTCCTCACGGGGCCATAGGAAGTTGTACAGTAGAAGCCCTGCAACATGGACTGATTAATGGGATGATTGATGCAGTTACTGGGGCTATTGATCGCATCAATGGGATATTGAATGAGCCTACTGCAATCATTCTTACGGGTGGTTGGTCTTACCTTCTCCGTGATTGGATACCAGAAGCAATTGTTAGTCGTCACCTGACTCTTGATGGGATCAAAGTTCTTATGCATTACAACTCAACTTAGTGCACTCGGATTATTGTACCTAAAGTTGATAAAAACATTGGCGTGCACGCAAATACTGCATGGGAGCCACCAGCAGCTGCCCAGACTTGTTGATATTGCATGAGGTCTTCATCAATATACGTTGGAATGGATACTGGATGACCGACGGGCGCTACCCCGCCAATTGACTGACCTGTATGCTGTAATACAAAATCAGCGCTTGCGACTGTTAGAGACTGGCCTATGATTTTCGTGAGGAGGGCTTCGTTAACCCTATTACTCCCGCTCACTAGCACGAGGATAGGCTGTCCTCCTGCACAAAATACAATTGATTTAACAATCTGGCCAATCGCGCATCCAAGTGCCTCTGATGCTTCGCGAGCCGTTCGGGTGGATTCTTGCAGCTGTACGGCCTCATAATTAGCACCTAATGATTGAAGTGTTTTTTGAACATGAATAACCTTCGGAGGCAGAGGAATGTAGGGTTTAGTTTTTTTGAGATTTGTCATGTATTAAGAGTCCTGAAAACCCACGACTGTACAACTCACAAGAACTGGCCTTGTTCAGGGATATTTGTCCACCAAACGAACAGATTTTCAAGAAGTATCCAGTGTACTCCAGAAGGCACAATCATGCTCCTTGATTCCTCACTGAGCTATCCCAATGGACTGACTTTTTCTCCAGACGATTTGTCTAAATCTATGACAAAATGTCATCCGGAACAAATACATAGCTCCCCTAAATGGGACATTCAATTCTACACCAGAATGATGCTGTGTCTAAGAGACCTGAAATCAACCGAGGCAGTCTGTTGGGAGTGAAATGAGAAGATGAATGATACATTCTATTTTCTCAGGCTCAGTGATTTCCCCTCAATAGTTTGACTGGAAAGTTGATAAATTCATTGGCTCCAGACGTCCCAATTTCCGCGATGGATGAGGTCGCGATGTGACTGGCTTGTCTATCCTGAATTCCCAATATGGATACCAGATGACATAAATTCGATATGATTTTGAATTAGTCATACCTTGCCCACTCCTCATATGGACATACTGGCTATATCTAGATCACGATGGTTTCCAGTGTGAGAGTGCCATGGTGTACATCAAATGCTATCAACTGAAACACTGGTGGGATTAATGGTCTGTACCATTGGGATAATATTCTGATTAAACCTTCAAAGCATTTCCCCAATAGGAACAGAAAATTATGGTGTCCACTGTGATTACCTCTGGCGGTTTGACCCTCAATGCTACGATTAACGAGAGAATTTTAGGCTAAGAGACTGGAGCAATGTTGTGGGAAACTCAGCTCCAAGTGGGGGATTTGCAACACCCTCAAACTATGAAGTTAGCGGATAGCAATGTGTCGTGATTGCTCCTGCAGGGTAATATGTGAATAAAATCAGGCAATTTTTACTTGGCCTTTTCACAAGTAACGAAAATGATCACCGTCATTAAGTCACAAATTTACACACCAGTAGACTTAAGCGAATTATTGATAGCACACGATGGTCAGGATGGCCCTTGCCTTAGCAAAAAGTAGATTAATGTTGCTAAGAAACCTATAATCACGAAGATACTTCCGACAGTCCACCGTAGGAGGCTGAACTGTGAAGATTTAAGCATTGCAGTCTGGTTTGCGAACCCTGCGAGCATTTCAGCACGCAGTTCTGTGTCTTTCTGATCCTGTTCAACAAACCTTGTTTCCATTTTCGCAAATCCAGAGTCTATTTTCGCATTTATCTGCGCAAATCCTATTTGCGTTTCAGAACGATCTTCGGTCCTCTTCATACGCTGGTTCTCAAGTTCTGCTTGAGTTTCTTTATGGAATTGACCATTTGTAGCCGCTTGTTGTGCAAATTGACTGTCAACATAGTCCTTGGTTGGAATCTTTTTTAGTACATCTTCAATTACTTCTGTAATCACTTCGGCATGTGCCTCCGCCTTCTCAACTCCCGCGGACTTAAGTTTTCGGATAATTTTCTCAGTGATGTTCATGACAATAAAATAACGGTGAGGGGATTTAAGATTTTATATCCATAATAAAACGCGCATAGTATCATGATATACCTGATAAAGGGCAGGATACACTAATAAACTAAAAACAAATCTTAGTCAAAATAGAAAGGAAGACGATGGTTGGATCGTGTAAACTACAGGGTTGCTCTGAATCTGCGAAACTCAGTGCCCATCAGTAGCACATAACATAACGCGCATCCAAACTCATATAAATAAATTGGCCGCTATCATCACATTCCTACACACCGGGTGCTGGCAAAGAGCGGATGCGAATATTTCTAAACCACACCGGATCGCTATGATCTTGGAGGCAGATATGCCCCGTTTGTTCCATTCCATATGTTGGCATATCAATCCACTTACTCTCCGCGATTAAATCTTTCCACGCATCGCTCCACAACTCGTAAGATACAATCATTTCACCATTAAGCCAGTGCTCTACATTTGCACCATCCACAATAATCTTTGCACGCCCCACTCACCATCCGGATTTACTGCATCCAATGAAAAATTAGGTTCTACTGGAATTTGTGAAATGATTAAATTGAATTATGTTGCCAAGCGTCTGTCGATTTGCTGTAATCTGCAACACGGTGATTAAATAAAAGAGCACATACACGGGAAAAACAAGCGTTGCACCAGCAAAGATAAACCAAAAAGTCCCCCAGCCATCAGAGTTAATTGCTCATTTGCGCCGTATGTATTGACGTAGAGACCACTGAGCTGTGTTCCTAATAAAAAAAAAGCCAATCCCTTGAGTAAGTAACACTGCAGTCCCTGAACTTGACTCCGAACATCTGGCGAGGTTTTCTTATCAATGTAAATCTGACCAGTTACGAAAAAGAAATCATAACAAATTCCATGTAGAATGAAACTTATACATTCCCACATCCGCCCCAACCTGATTTTGACGGTTTCAGATTTGAAAATACTACCAATATCGGGATTCCGACCAAACTGAGTACTACCTCAGCCCCCTTTTTCAGTGGGAAATGATGAATTTCAAGACCAATCAAGGTTCTTTGACACTTATCCCTTCCTTGGTCTTGATTTTGACGAGCTCGGTTTTGATGCTGTCATTTAATCTTAGATTATGGTTGTTCGGTGATGTTATCTTGAAGCCGCATTGCCTCATTAGTCAAAAATTTTCTATTCGGTTTGCTCAGGTTTCTAGGAATACTCTTGGGCCAATCGTAAATTTGAGGAACCATGAACCTCGGGAGGTTTTCATTGAGGTATTCAGATAGGTCGTTGATCTGTACTAGTCCTCTCACAAAAGCGACCGGCCGCTGGCCGAATTTGGAATCTGGTACTGGAACCACAACTACTTCTTGAATCCCAGAAAAATTGTTGATATGAAATTCAATTTCTTCTGGACTAATATTTTCTCCACCTGAGATGAACATGTTATCCTTTCGGCCTAAAACATACAATTCATCGCGCTCATTGATCATTCCTAAATCGCCTGTGTGAAACCATCCATCTTCATCTACGATACTGTAGAGTTTTCTATCAATGAGGTACCCTGAACAAACCGAAGAACTTCTTACAAGAATCTCCTGATCATCAGCAATCAATAGTTCGTGACCGTTCAGTGGATGCCCGACTGATCCGGTGGCAAATATAAGATTGCTTAGTGTGACCATTGAACTTGTTTCGGTTGTTCCGTAAGTCGTGCGAATTGGCCACCCATTTCTTCTGGCCTTTTCAGCCGCATAAATCGGTATCGGGCCTCCTCCTACAATCACCGAAGTAATACTTGATGGTGGGCGCATCTCCATGAGTTGTAGCAATTGCGTGGAAACTATAGAAATATGTGTGACGCAATAGGTAGAGATCGCCTCATAGAGCGAGAGATCAGGATCTGGAATTACAATTTCTGCACCCGCCATTAGACATCGAAAAACGATACTCATCCCAGATACATGCCATAGTGGAAGACTCAATAACCATCTATCGTGGGACCCTAAATTTAATTCTGTAACTGCACGCTCAGCGCTGATCATATGATGATCAACGGAATGCAGAACAGATTTGGGGTGATCTGTAGATCCTGATGTGAACAGAATCGTTGCTGCCTCATCATGAAACCATGGCTCTGTGTAACTATTAACACTCTTCGTTTCAAATGATTCGGGGGCAAGAGTAGCCGTCTTAAGGTCCGTTCGCGAGCTTATGACCTGCTTGATACCAAGCCTCAACAGAGCTGTATCAATCATTGATGCTGGCCATCTTGGGCTGATCATGCACACCGGCTCGCTTGACTGCAAATACTTGAGCATAGATTCAACTGACTTACAATTCGACTCCATGCAGATGCCTATACCTGATCGCTGGTTGGAATCGTCGACAGTAAGTGAACAGTCAGAGACCATCAGATTCCAATTTTTCCATTATAGGTAGACCATCATATTCCGTAAAGCATCATGTCCCACATCATTCCACTATCTCAGGGATTTTCCTCATAGAGGCACCCCTCTTTTAATCTCAACACCCTGTGACATAATTGACTTAGAGCAGGGTTGTGTGTAGCAATCACAAAAGCCTGATGATGGACTTGGCTTAGATTTAATAACTCCGAATGCAACGCTTCAGCCGACGCAGAATCCAAGCTACCCGATGGTTCATCTGCAAGAACTAGTGCAGGTTGATTCATCAATGCGCGGGCTACAGCTACGCGTTGCTGTTCTCCTCCAGACAGTTCAGATGGACGATGCGCAAGGCGGGAGTCTAGCCCCAAATCCGTGAGAAGCATCTGTGCTCTCGGTCGTGCTCTGCGTAGAGAATCTCCACGAATTAACGCTGGCATAGCGACATTCTCCAGTGCACTAAATTCAGGAAGCAGATGATGAAACTGAAATATAAATCCGATGGATTGATTACGCCAACGACTCAGCGACTCATCGCTTTGGTTAAGAACATCTTCTCCATTGAAGAGAATACGTCCTTGATCTGGTCGACCGAGTGCACCTAGTAGATGCAACAATGTAGTCTTGCCCGTTCCACTATCTCCAATAATTGCCACTATTTCCCCAGCGTCTACCTCCAAGGATGCACCTCTCAATACCTCTAACCTTTCTCCTGCCCCCGTCTTAAACCCTTTGTGTAAGTCCTCTGCAATTAAATGTTCAGCCATTAGAAGAATCGCGTATTAACGACATTGGCAAACTTTGAGCCAAACGTATAGACAAATGCGATACTCGTGCTGACACTGTAATCGGTGGCAAGCTCACGCTGCTGAAGAAGAATCTCTTCAATAAGCAATTCACCGCTTGGCAAAGAAAGTTGATCTCTAATCATTTCAAAACTACTCTGGAATTGTAGTGAGAATCCCTCAAAAAGACGTACTGATACACTCGCAAAAAACTCAGCGCGTTGTTTGGATGGATCATGTAAGTATTGGGAACCTTCAAGCCCACTGAAAACACTACCCCATGGGCGGCGAATAGCAACTGTAGCGTCTATCTCATGACGTGGTAACCATTCTTGTTGCTTATCAAAGATGGTCGTCTCAAAATAATTAGCATAGTGGATTCCGATCTGATAGACAATCGTAATGGCACGCCTTGTTGCAACCTCGTAAGGGAAAATACTATACTCAACTCCAGGAAAAAATGTAATTAGATGCTTTAGGTTACGATCATTTCGTGTCACATAGTCTAAAAAAACTCCCGTAGACCAGTGAGGCCCTAAACTTCGGATTAAATAACTATCTAACCCGTGTCGACTTATACTGCTTCGTACAGTTGGTCTATCATCACGCTGAATCCGAGTAAGATCATAGTTGAAGTATGGTCGAATGCGAGCCTTCCACTTTTCACTTCGATGATCTGCAAAAAAGCCCCATCTAGAATCAAATACTGTGCGATTAGATTCTAAGTCTAATTCAAAGTCTCCTCCATAAAGATTAAATACCCAGTGGCGCCATGGATCCTTAGTTAATACTTGCTCGGCTTCAATATCATCGCTATTCAAATAGGTGATAGCAACTAAATCAGTCTCGCTTTGGTTACCTACAAACGGCGCCAAGCCTAATCGAATAGCATCATTGATCATGGCTCGCCGATCTTCTTGGGAGGCATCAGGGGAAACAACTCTGACGAGATTAATTTCTGATCTTTCCAATGCCTCTCGCCCTATAAACGATAGTTCATACTGGCTACCAGCTAATACAGTATTGCTTCGCGTCACAAATATGTGAACATCTGATTGACTGAGGTCTCGGACATAATCAACAAAGTTTAACTCGGTCCGAATATGTAATAGATCACATTGATTACAATCAAGGTAGACACTGAGTCTTTCTGTTGAGGTATTTTGTGCGCTTGCTAGGTTTGCATGCGTCACATTCAACCCTATGATACATAGCGAAAAATAAATGAGGTAGTTGGGTATGAACGTTTCAATCCAAAATCTTTGATGATTGACTGAACGCTTATTTTTTGGCGGTTTGATATGCATCCATTCGGTTTTCACTTAGCCTGCTTTGAATAAATACTTGCTCCGCGTAATCCCGATCATCGTTCATGACTCATTGCGTCTGGATCTGCCAGAAGATATTGGATCAAGAGGTGGCTGGACATCCTTAACTGTAATGTATCATTATCACTGAGAATCATGAGTCGTTGTTACAGATTTCTCTGATAGTCCTTTCCGTGGTGAGGTCGAGAGATACTTGCCGCTTCTGGTGCGAGTAACTAATCTGGGTTCCTCTACGCTTGGAGCGTTGGGAAACGAAATAATCTAACAGAATTGGTACATCTCTCTCATGCTCTCTCACTGGCGGCATTCGTACAAGAATCACACAGGGTCTATAGTATAGATCTTCACTAAATTCCCCTTTTTCTGTTGCAACTTGGAAATCTTTATTGGTGGCCGCAATGCCCCAAACATTTACATTAATTATTCTTTCCCCACCAACACGGATTAGTTGATTCTCCTGCAGAACTCGGAGAACTTTATCTTGAGCAGACAGACTCATATCCCCAATTACGTTAAGGAATAATGCGCCTCCATGAGCCTGTTCAGACTTTACAATCCTCTGACGATTCGCCCCAGTAAGCGAGCCTTTTTCATGCCAAAATAATTCACGTTCTATGCGCTCTGCAGGAATCGTAGCCCAATTGACTTCAATCATTAGTCCTTCTGAGAAAAATGGATCCAAAGAGCCGCGAGTTCCTTACCATGCATAGTTCACTGAAGGTTAATACCCTTGCTTCGGTAGGACCTACCCGAGCGATGAGCCCTTTAATAGAATTCAACGCAGAGCTACTACCAACTATATGAGTCAGACTACTGCCGCTCTGCTGATGCAAAGCGTTCTTCAATCCGTGGTTTTCAATGATGAGTTTTCCCCAGTTAATGGCCGAGCAAATCATGATGAGAAGATGTTGTAAATCCGGCGGTTTTTCAATAAAATCAAAAGCTCCAGACTGAGTAGATTCAACGGCAGTTTTGATATCCACACGACCACTGATCATGACTACGGGTAGATCAGGCCATGTCCCCACACAATTGGCAAGAACTTGCAGTCCATCCATTTTAGGCATTTAGATGTCAAGGAGAGTGATAACAAATGCTTACCTCTGTAATTCACCCAAGGCAATCTCACCATTCAATACTTCGTGAACCTCAAGATTCTCATATTCAAGAATTTCTTGAAGTGTTCTACGAATGCTTGGTTGATCACTACAACAAGCACGCGCTGGGCAGACATATTCAAGGCTCAAGGGCAGTCACAAAACCCAGCAAAAAATTGAATTCGTCAACTAGGTCTGTCTCTGGAAAATTCTCTTTTGCTTCAAGGATCACCTCCTTGGCTAACTCTAACTCACCAGACTCAACATAAGCACGGGCAGCCGATCTTAAATAGTATGGGGCTCTGGATGAATTGTCATCATCCATGTCCGCTGCCCGTTTGAATAGATCGCCTGCGCGCAAATAATCTTCACGTAATTCGTAAATGGCAGCAAGTCCAGCCGTTGCGCTAGCACCAAGTAAATCATTCTTTGCCTTGTAACTGTCAAATAATTCAAAAGCAAGGTCGTATTCCTGCAACTCAAAATGGGCATTCGCGGCATAAAACTTTGCTGTATTCCCCGCAGAGGTCGTACCGTATCTGTCTATAATATCCATGAGGCCTAGCACGGCACCATTTCCATCTAAGGCAATTTGATAATTATCCTGTTCATATTCAAGGAGGATCGCGCCAAGAAACTCCTGCGCCTGAGCGTCTCGGGTTTCTTGAATATAGTTGTATCCAAAGAATCCAGCAATGACCAAAATAATGCCTACGGCAGAAACAACTAAGATATTTCTATTGCCGTAGTAAAGGGCTAAGATTGAGGTATACCAAGTTGAATTTGCCTCAGTACGGCGGCCTTGACTCTTGGTTAATGCGCCTTTAGGGGCCTTTATATTTACCATTCCAAACTAAAGATATGTGAATAACACTGTATACATCAGACATGACTCGGTTTATGCCCATTGACTCAATTGGGTTTCATGGACACTATGAGATCTTTAACGCACGAATTTTGTATTTGATTGTAGCATAAGCAGCAATTCCCACTAAGTTTAAAACTTCCCACCATAGCGCACTTTGGGGCCTATTGTTAAACGTGAGTTTCGTAAACTATTTTGCTGAATTTTCGTCAGAAGAGCACATTTTGGACGTTATAACGACTCATCGATCAACTAGGCATTTATTTGAGGGCAATGGTTCTTCATGCGAGGCTGGTTAATTATTCTGCGGCTCATTTGTGTATTAGTTATGATTGATTCCATCATTTCACTACATTCTATCATCAATGAAACGGACGTCACGCAAGTATTTTCACAAGAAACATTTGATTCACACCATCCGCAGCTGTTTTGAGCAGATTGAGGATACGAACGTGTCACGGGGATTTACACTGGTGGATTACCTGATGTCGGGGTTTGCTGTTTTTTCTTTGAAGTGTGCTTGAATTTGATCAAAAGATTCGCAATGGTTCTCCTGCGATCATCGCCAACATGAAGCGTCTGTGAACCATGCGCCCAGTGATTCGGGTATGCGCAAGCGTCTTGATGAAGTGGATCCGTTTAATTTGCGTGGGATGATCTTTGCTCAATTGCAACGGGGAAAGATTCTGGAGGGTTTTCGGTATATTGAGAATCATGTACTGCTTGCCATAGACGGAACCGGCATGTTTTCATCCAAGTCGGTCCACTGCCAGCATCGCAATGGAACGAAGACCTATTTTCATCACATGTTATGTGCTGCACTGGTTCATCCGTTCAAAAAGATCGTAATTCCTCTGATCATCAAGAGCGATGGTGCCACAAAAAACGATTCTGAGCGCAATGCATGCAAGCGATTTTTGGAGTATTTTCGGCGAGAACACCCTCAACGATTGTGGTCCAAGATGGGCTCTTTTCCAATGCGCCCTATCTTCGGCTTTTAGGGTATCTTAATTTAAGATATATCAGAAGCCTGGAGATCATACGTTCATGTTTAACTATATTGATCGCAGTGACCAGACCCAAGAGGTGGTGATGGAGGTTGAAGGAATTCAGTATCGTTTTCGCTATCACAACGACGCCAACGCACCAATCGGCGAGCCAAATTTTTAGAGGTATATGAAACCAGACCCGGGACCAAGAAGCACTCTAAACCCAGAACAACGCGTTTTTCTTGGGTGACCGATATTCCCCTTGATGAGAAGATCATGCGAGCGGGCCGGTCACGGTGGAGAATTGAAAATGAAACCATCAATACCCTCAAGAATCAGGGCTACAATTTTGAGCATAATTATGGGCACGGTTACAAGCATTTGTCCACGGTCTTTGCCTGCCTGATGCTGCTGGCCTTTTTGGTGGATCAAGTGGAACAACTCTGTGATGTGTTGTTCCAAGATGCCTTGGAGAGCATGGGGCGACTCAAGTATCTAAGAGAGCGCGTGCGAAACCTGTTTCGGGAGTTTGTTTTAGAGAGTTGGGAGTTTCTATACCTGGGGATAGCGAAGGGATTTAGGGTTACTGTAGACATTGATTCATCGTAGCGGAAACCAGAGCAGTAGGGGCAGAACGTGAACCCCTGATTATATGAGAGGGGCTGGGTGTGGTGTGTCCAGTCGTCAGAACGCACAGAAAAAAGGATCAGAAAACGTCCGATTATTGCAGGAATTGATCCTCAAAAACAAGCAAAACCCGCCAGATTTGCAGAAGATGTACCTGAAATACTAGATCAACTAAATTCTATGCCGTTAGTGGGAATTGCTGAAAATCTACGAAGCTTGCAAACTTGCGTATAGACGCCTTGTTCTTACCCTACTCACTTAAAAAACGGAAGACACCATAACTCAAAAGGTAAATTGATCAAGAGAAAATTCTCCCAGTTGCGAATTCTCTGATTGCCAGAATTTGAGCGATTGATTTTATTTTGATCATTTGGCTACACCCCGTTCCATAATTTATAGAATATGGGCTTGGACACTTCAAATACCACATATCCAAGTCATCAACAGGATTTCGTTTACGCATTAATTTCATCAGCCTGCTATGAATAGGGCATCTATACGAATCAAACAAACTGAACTGTAAACTGGAAAGATCCTGTTGGATGATATTCTGGAAGTATAAATCGTTAGCAATCCGAATTAGTTCATCTCGCTCCATTGAAAACGCTTCATTATCTTTAAGAGCCAATGTTCCCATATCTGCATTCGTGACTTTTTCCGTGTTACGGCATTGATGGGGATACTCAAGAAAAAAGCCCGTATATCCCCAAAAATAGTCTGGGTATGGCGAGTGGCGATCCTCGTCACGCATCCTCAAGATCATTGGTATATTGCATTTTGGACAAGTCTTATCGGCGGATTGCCAATTATGCCATTAAAGACTTAACTTACCAATTGGATGAAACATTAGCTATTGAAACCCAGATACGATTTGGAATTATAACATCTCCAGCACTTTCTAATCTGTCTAGCCCACCCATATGTGCATTTAATGTTGCGTCAATTTTCCAGGATAAACATCATTCTCAACATGAATCATATATGCAATAATTCCAGCGACATATAGGTCATTGGCCGCATATCCAAAGATTCCACAATGTGATGGATCATCATTTTCAGGGAGATGCTCAACTCTGGCAAGCGAGGAGCCAGACTCCAAGATAGCAGATAGTACTTTCCCAACCTGTAATTTGACAAACCTGCCATTAACTCTAATACCGTAGCCCTTATCAAGAAAAATCTTACGAACACAATTGACTGCCTGCTCCAAATTGCCTTTTCTGAAATACTCTAACCAGTTCACCGATAAATACTCCTGATCAACTTTTATTAGGAATGCGCTCGCTAAGGGTATACCGTTTCTAATGGAACTAGGTTTACAATACCTCAGTATGTGCTGATTATCGTCTATCTGCATACGAGTCGTGTATTTGATATTTATCAAAAAATGGCTGAATGGCTTGAAGTGCGATGTCTCTTTGACCGGAGCCCTGAAGTGACTCTGAACTATCTTCATGCTTTGCTAAAGCTGCAAACTCAATATTTCCATCGGGTAAAAAATTCATCAATATAAATCCTTTATTACAGTACCACTCTGCTTGCAATGATGAGTCAGGACATATTCCAATCGCAGGATAAGGCAGAGAAGTATCCTCTCTCGCAAAGAATGAAGTTAGCTTTTTTAATGAGAGAAAATCCATACGGGATTCATCTTCTGGTATGCCTTCTTCTTGTGTAGTCTCATACAAATATCTGAGGCGCGTAGCCATTCTATGGTATCCCAAGAAAGCAAGAATCTGAAAAATCTCCTCATAACTCTCTGCATTATTTACATGAATGATAGGATCATACTTTTTTGTGAAAATACTATCAACGCCAGATGATGGCTGTGTAGAGGTGAGAATTTTCAGCCAGCTTCTTTCGGGGAAACTATTCCAGATAGAACCCCCATCAGTATCCCTACTTGTGCTTTGAGAGGTCTCAGTAGAGTTATATCTGCTAGGGACATCTATGAACGATTGCCCATCTGACGTTCCTGTTAAATGAGTAGAATCTTCATCAAGCAATATAGATTTTAGGACCAAATCGCTAAGATCACTGCTGATGATCTTTGGAGGTGTCTGTTTCATATTTCAAACAATCTATGTATTGCGTTTTGAATAAATACTTGACGCTCTGGCCATCTTGATATCGCACTGCATAGATCTATGGAATTCAAAAGATCCTGATGATGAATATTACATTCTACGACTATCTCCCCCATCTTGAGAGACGTATTAAGAACTTTAATAAAGCATATGACATCCTCAGCTTGTAATTTGAAACTAGGTATCATTTCAAGAATTCCCTCCTCAGCACTAATCCAATCCGCTCCGAATCGTTTAATCAGATGAATCTGGGGATGAGATACGTAGATTGACACCTGAAAGTTAAGCCCAAGGCTCTGATAAGGAGTATTTGGAAAGGTGTTTAGGTATGCTTTCACAGCCTGATGAATATGGTAATGATCCTTGAACTCTTGCCCTACCTCTTCAGAAACCTTAAGGCGCGACTTATCAATTAACCAGCTAATTCCGTTTTTATATCTAACGAATGATACCGTAGGCGTGGTCAATGTTTCAATTACCTCCCAATCATCAGGAACGATACCCTTTAACGATAGAAAATCAGGGTTGAGGATTGACGGATTGTATGAATTAGCCGTAACTACAACACTGATCGATTGCAAGTTCAAATGATCGGACATACTACAGTGTCTGGTAAGTTCTAAAAATCTGGTACATGTCAGTTCCAGCTAACTCATGGATGAATGAATAAATGATTTCTGAGAAGAATATTTCCCACTCCTAACTTCATATTGCAAATCGTTTGTCAGAGAATTCCTTGAATTACCACTTATTGGCACGGCGAGGCAGTGCATAGCTGTCACTGATATCATATCTACATGGATCACGCTCTAAGTGTTTATACAAGATATTTGTACACCGTGTTTCTCTGTACTATGCAAGTAAGAGTGCCTCCTAAAAACCCCCGCGGCGTAGTCCAAAATTTTTTGCAGGTTTAATATACGAATTTATTTTAATTTCAATGCAGATTCAAAAATTTTAATGTTTGTCGATCTCACGGACTGCTTTTGATAAGCCCTTGTCGTCTTATCTGGATTAATTCAGCGAACAGCGTCTTATTGGGGCAGAATGTCTGCCTTTCAGACGCACCTCTGCCACCTCCAATGGTGGAGTCAACTCCCGTTTATAAAGAATTCGGGTGAATTACGCGGCTTGGCGGAATGCTTCTCGGTGGCGCTCCATGAGCACCTTCCCAATACGACACAGATTTATTGCCACCACGCTTGCTCCAATGGTGCGCGCAAATCCAGTCTTCCCTCCTTTGGTCCGAATGCGTGCCCCTCCATGCTGTTCCAGACCGTTATACACGATTCTATCATCGCATACTGCCGACGCTTCTGCTGAAACTCTTCCCCTGAATCGCGTTCACTCTCGTCCTTGCTTTTGTATCCATTCTTAAGCAGAATCATATCTACATCCAGAGAACATAATGCCTCATAATTTTCCTGCGACCAATACCCGCGGCCAAAACTGATGGACGAAAGAGTCTCATACTCCTCGGTATACTTCATCACGATCGGGACCGTCATCTCACTATCGGGTTTTGTCCACATGATGTGCCAGCCTAAAATGAAACCAAACTGGTTTTGAATGACCGCGACCGGAATCCCTAACTCCACCTCATTAGGAAAAATCTTCCCCTTGCGGACCCAACGGGTATGCTCTGCGTGCAATGACAGAATCTTCGTATAGATACATTAGAAAGCATCTCTGGGGGATCATCAATGCCATTGTTGTTGATGTCAGTAATGGCCCGGCTGAAAGCATCAATAGTCGGATCAAAACCGTCAAAATCCGTGCACATGGATTCCGCAATAAAGAACGATTTGTTGATGCAATCTACTTCCATTTGGGCGGACTTGATCTAAGCCCCAGATACGCAAAATCATGACTTTTTTCACAAAAAAGCGGAAGCGCCGAAAAAAGTTTTGATCGCTAAATTATAGTGAATAATATGGGATTAACAACAAAACCAATGGAATAAATCTAATACCTTCATTATCACGTCCCCACTAATCTGGCATTCGCTCCACGCCATTCGCCCCCGAAGATATGGTATCCGAGACAACAACACAATTAGTCATTTGGACATTAATCAATTTCATGAACGCACTCTAAGTCAGAATGGTTGTCATAGCAGGAACAGCTTGCCTCATATGAATAAGTTTCATGCATGCAATTGTAAGAATTGAGAGGAAAACTTTCAGTGATTGTTCTGTAATCACCCGTAGACGGGTGATTTTCTGAACTCTACCCTATTTTTTCTAAAAACATGGTTTTGGAATTCATGTCATCTTATTTAAGATCTTAGGCTTTGGTACTGGTGTTTACCTTAGTCTAAATTCAAACCCTCCTGCACTCTCCATACACTTCTATAGATTTCACCTTGTTGTTGTCCCAGAATGTTCTGCCATGCCTGTTTATCCATACTTCGCAAATGATTTCTGAGGCTCACGAGTGGTTGGTCTATACTGTCTCCCATATGACTGGAAAGTTTTACTGCAGCAGATCTAGGAATGCCAAGTAACCTCAAAGAAATGGCTTTTTCATCATTAACACCATAATAAACGTATGAAGGTAAGTTATTGAATGTCCGTTTTTCATGATCAGACATTTTATTTCCTGTCATTGAAAGCAATGCTCCAAGGCCCCAAGCTGTAGTTTGTATAATACTACCAAACAATTTTTGTGAACACTTTGTAAGAGATTTAATGGGGTTACCATCCTCATTGAAATGTACACGGGCAATATCAACTAATGATTCGCCATTAACCCAATCCTTAATTATATTTGATAATGCATCACCGTCTGGCGTTTCCCCTCCAGTAAAATCCTTTAGATTTTCTCTTAGTTCTGGAACTCTTAATAATATTCCCATCATATTTGGAAGATCTTGATTCGTTGGATTAAATAGGGTTTGGTTGTTCCAAACCCTATCACTTATGCCCTGCTTTCTAAACTCGTGGAGTACTTTTTTAACACTCTCCAGAGAAAAGCCAGTTATATCAACAAGGCTAATAGGCTGTCCAGGAATCTCTATAAATTCAGCATAAGGGCTCGGTCATAAATAACTTGAACAACTATATATAAATATTATTCTAATTCTTTCTTAAATTATTCTGATTAATAGGTTATTCTTTTCCCATTAAGATCTTTATCTATCTATAAGATAAGCTATTAATGAACATTTGTCCACTGCATTCTACATGGCATGACTGATTGATTTACTGTTTTATAATAAGAGAATTAGTACATTTAGATTTAACTTACTTTTTATTCTCATGAAACCAATTCGTTTTACCCAACAAATGTTAACCCAAGCTATGCAACATATGACTGTTGCTACACTTGCCCAACTGTGTCAAGCCCTTGGAGGATGTGCGCCCAGCACGCTCCATCGAAAACTCAAATTACTGGACTATCTGTCCAGCTACTCTCATGCAGGAAAATATTACACGCTTCGAGAAACCGCTGAGTTTGATGAATATGGACTTTGGGCATATGACGAGATCCTATTCTCCTGTCACGGTACACTCCGAAATACAGTTCTCCATCTTGTATCAAACTCTTCAATGGGCTATCAACCCGTTGAACTTGACGAACTGTTACAGGTCAAGACCCTGAATGTGCTTTCAAGTCTAGTTCGTCAAGGAAAACTCACTCGGGTCCGTTTTGCAGGACGGAGCATTTACTGCTCTGCATGCTCTATTAATCAAAAACGACAACTTAAGACTCGGCAACTTGATCAGGCATCAATCATGTTGCCTCATTCTTCTCGAAAATTGTCGATCACCTCTAAAGTTAAGGCTCTGTTTCTCAGCGCTCTTGATGAGAAGCAGATTCGTCTATTAGCGGGATTTCTTTCCATCATGTGGGGTTATGGCGGTGACACAAACGTGGCATTGTTTCTTGGACTCAGTCGCACAACGGTCTGGAAAGGGCGTAATCAACTCTACTCAGGTAAAGTAGATCTCAATCGGACTCGTAAACAAGGTGGAGGGCGTATCCCTTTGAAAAAAAAACCCTTGGATGATCGATCAACTGCTCCAACTGTTAGAGTTTGACACGGCAGGCAGTCCGATGGGAGGCTTGAAGTGGACGCGTCGTTCCTTAGTAACATTGGCCAAAGAGCTACAGAAGTCTGGCGTCAAGGTTTCCAAGACAACCATTGGAAAATGGCTCTCTGCACATAACTACTCTCTTCGTGTCAATTCCAAGTGTATCAGCCGTCTGTCTCCACCTGGACGAAATCAACAATTTGAGAGAATTAAACATTTGACTGAGCACTGCCGAATCCACAACATTCCTATCATTTGTGTGGATACCAAAAAGAAAGAGTTAGTCGGATGGTTTATCAACGCAGGAGGAATTTTGTGCAAGATCCCCATCAAGGTCAATGATCATGACTTCCCATCGCAGGCCAAGGCGAAGGCGATACCCTACGGAGTTTATGAGCCACTTGCCCACCGAGGATGTGTCTATGTCGGTGATTCAAGCGATACCCCTGAGTTTGCCGTAGACTCTATTACGCAGTGGTTCAAAACCGAAGGGAAAAACCATTATCCGAATGCAAAACGACTTGTCATTCTGGCCGACTGCGGAGGCTCCAACAGTTATCGAGCACGCGCTTGGAAATATTTCTTGCAAAAAACGCTCTGTGATCCCTATCAAATACAGGTAACCGTTGCTCATTTCCCCAGTGGATCAAGCAAGTGGAACCCCATTGAACACCGAATGTTTAGCGCCATCAGTCGCAACTGGCAAGGTCGACCATTAGATAGCTGGGAAACACTCCTGAATTACATTCAATCTACCGTTGATAAATCTGGATTATCCATTAAAGCTGTTCGGATGAGAAAATTATATCAGACTGGTATCAAGATCACTAACCAACAAATGAAAGAAATGAAGCTAGTGAGAAACAAAACGCTCCCAAATTGGAATTATGACATCTATCCATCTGAGCCTAATACATAATTTTACCCATGAAGTTGTTCAACTTATTTATGGACGAGCCCTAAGAATGCACACCTTCAAGAAATTCTTCAGCAAGGGAAGAGTTTGCTGCTTTTAATTTTCTGAAGCCAAACGTATTACGAACAACTTGCTCTACTTTGTCTTTGAAGTTTTCTGGTTTGCCCATCTGTTGGTAAGTATGTGTCAAGTACTGAACAAATGCAGACCATTGGGGCTTACGAAAAACAAGATTCTTTAAGTCATTTAACATCTCACGAGATTCGTGAACCAATTCAATCAGCATTGAGTTGAGCTCTCCTGATTGATGATTGATGAACTGATGCAATTTATCTACCTTCTCTGAACTTTCTGCCACTAATGCTACAACTCCTAAAGTTCCATGTGAAATTCGCCCTACCCTCCCAGCAATATTCCAAAAATCTTCAGGGGGCATATTCTTACCATAGGGGTATTGGTGCGATGCCATTACAACGCCAGAAACTGGAAAATTCACTCCTTGTGCAATAGTTGTAGTAGCTACAAGAAAATGAAGTTCTTCTTCTTCAAACAACCATTCAATGAGCGTGCGTACCTCATCTGGAAGTCCAGCATGATGGACACCAATTCCATATGAAAGAAGATCAATTAAGGGGTTTTCATTCCCCAGTTCAAGCATCAAGAATTTTTGAACGAGAGCAATCTTATCCGTTGGTAACTTCCTATTCTGATCTATTTTCAGCAATTTAGCCAATGACCAAACCCAGTCTGGTCGACTGTGCATCACGATAATTGGCCCGCGAGAACTTAAATTTTGAGCAGTAATTGCAGCTAGCACAGAAGAATTACGGGCTTGGCTGTAAGTGGAAGCAATTTCTTTATTATTTTGCAGGTCAAGCAAATTGTCTACGCTCAGTGTATGCTTCGTCGTATGAAGAGTTTTCATATGAAGCTTATAATCGAAACTGCCTCGTTTAATTTGATCTGTTTTTTCTGGTTGAATAATCCCAATCACTCGATCATTAGGTTGCCAGTCCACGGATAAGCTAATGTCCTGAGAATTGGTACCACCTAACCACCTTGCAACTTCCTGAGCGTTTTCTATAAATGGGGTAAGGAGCAAAAACTGTGCATATTTACATTCACTATTGACCGTGGCCAATAGTAGCTCTAAATGTAGTCCTCTGTTAGCATTTTGAATATTATGTGCTTCATCTACAATGACCAGTGTCAGGGGGCGATCAATTTTTGATTCCCAGCCTTGACGAAGAAGTAAATTCATTTTTTCTGGGGTTGTCACAAGCACATGGAATTCATTCTCACTCTGATCATTGAGTAAGAGATCTGATTCAATATTATCAATTTCAAGAACAGGGCTAACCAGCTCAACATTTATATTGAGATCACTCAAATCTCGACGAAGCTGTCTTGAAACTTGATGAACTAACGCTCGAGTCGGTACCAAGTATGCCACCCACCCTCTGTCCATAGCGAATTGATTTAAAGCCTGTAAAATTCTGAACTCAGCAATCATTGTTTTTCCACTTGAAGTAGGGAGACTTACTACAACAGCACGGCGGCTTGAACCAAGTAATCCTTTCTCTGCTAAAACCCGTCTTTGGGGAGGAAGCACATCAAAAATGGCTTTGTCACCACGCCCTCGATCAACCAGATTTTTAACAAAGTATTCTACACGAGAATTAACAGACCTAGTAACACTCCATATAGAGTTTTCGACCATTTGTGAGGTAGCGGCATAAAGTATACTCGTTAACGGCTCTAAGTGGATCATCATAGCATGCTTACATACAGCCAATGCCCTATCAAAATGAGTGTCAAGTAGTTGTTGAATCTGATATTTTCCATCAACAACACCATCGGTAATGTAGTGGGCAAAAATTTCTGCGGCTTTGGCGAGATGATAAAGTGCAACCAATTCCAAAGCTGTTGATTTTGCGTTGGAAGCGTCTAACTGATGGAGCTTTTCTTTTTCAAGTATTGCTTGCATGTCTCTCAAGCTGGATACTCGGTCAAGAACAAGATCTCGATCACTCCACCCATTCTTTCGAATAAGCCTCAGCCATACATCCACCACAGTTGCCCGAGTACGTTCCATCCAGTCCATTGAATCAATGGGTAATTCTTGCCAATGAGTTCCTCTAAGCCAACGGGAAGCATCCACTCCTTTGTCACCCAAAACTGCTAAGGCAGAGGTGCGCAGTAAGAATAGTCCATCCTGTAACGGATCATCATGCCTGGGTAAAGCCCTGAGTAATCGAAAAGCATCGCGAGCGACAATTCTCATCTCCCTTCTATTCTCATCCTCCTGGGGTAGACCATTCTCAATGAGGCTCATTACTGAAATCTCAAGATAGAATGCAGTTTTCTGTATGAGTTGATGATCTGCATCCAAAGGAAATGCTATAAGTTCATTCGAAATCTGAATGGACTGAGCCTGCTCAAGGGCTTGTTGACGAGAGCCGTCTATCATGTCTAGAATTTCACGGGTCATTATCTATACCAATTACACGATGATGCAAGTCACTAATGGTACAAGGGAGATAAATTGCAACCAGATGGCAAGTGGTTGGAGAATCAATTCTATATCCAAGTTTTTGAGACGTTGAGATTAAGTCCTTTTCGTCATACTGAGTATCTCGTACTAAAATGCCATACAATAAATAAGCCTTATCCATTGAATCGCTGAATAATTTTAATGCACTCACATAATACTTCCTGAGAGTATTTGTTTTGCAACGAGAAAACAACCATCTAATGAGTTGGTGTAACATGGCGGGATTCTCAACTAAATTTAGTAGTTGCTGAGTTAAACCCTCATTCCCATACACAACTCTAGAAGGGGTAGATCTGTCAGTTGAAGTTTTTACTTCTCCAAACGCGAAAACAACACTTTCGTCCCAACTTTAAATCCAACAAGATCAGCCCCTGGAAGACTCGCTTTTTCATTTCGTTTATCACGAGTGACATTCCAAGGCCAAACAATATTGTACTCCATTGTTAGATATGCTTCTGAAATCGCTTCACCGACCTCCCAAGTGTTCTTACTTTTTCGGGAGTTGCTCGTTAGTGAATCTATGAGATTTTTTCGGATGAAATCGGTGCTATCAAAGCTTCTCAACAAAGCTTCTAATTCTTTGTTCTCTGACTCGTCATACAGACGAGAAGCTACATTTTCAGTCAAAAAATTATCGAAATGAGCACCATCTTTCATTTTCACTATGCGTGAAAAAACTTGGCGCTTCTGGCTATGAGATACATCTTCAATGAATGAGGATATCATTGTGAAATAATTTTGGTTCTTCAACTTTTTTAGTGGGTTGAGCGATATTGATAGCCTACTGGATATAAATCCAGACCGCCAAGATAGAAGTATATAGCATTTGCAAACCGCTCGTGATTTCGGAATCCTCGTGCACGAACTTTGATCGTTTTAATCCGACTATTGATACTCTCAGCGGGTCCATTACTCACCCTGAGAACAATGGCATTGATGATTCCACAGAGATGTTTTTTATCGTCTTTGAGACGTTTCTCATGGGATCCAACCGACTTCTGTCAAGCCATCCTAACCATCGCTTCCAGCCTTTGAGTGCCCAAGTACGACTCGTGTAATTCCACAGCTTCAAGTTCATTTCTTTCATCGCCCAAGCACGTGCTGTTCTTTAATTGATCAAATCGTTTCTTTTGTTTTGCCGACATATTCTTCCGGTTGGTGAGCCAGTCATACTTCGTCCCAATCAGATCAGAATGCCTTCTCGCTTCAAGACACGATGCTCTTGTTTACGAACGGTATCGAGTCCCCCCTGAATATATTTCGTCACATGAAAATGATCAAACGCAATCTTTTTTAGCACCTGGCACACACGCTTGTGTTGCACGAATATACGCAGGCCACATACCCATACTCACGCTCTTGAGGGTCTGGAGTTGTTCAAATGAACATGTCGTATAATAGGACTTTAAACTCTCAATCGTACGCCCTGGAGCAACATAGAGCACCCTACCCTTGACCAGATCCGACACGATCGTCACATAGTTGTGCCCTTTCTTGGAAGCAATCTCATCTACGCAGATATGCTCCACCGTCTCCTTCTCTTTGCGGGCGTTACCACGCTTCACAGCACGATCCACAATGTGCGATATCATGGTCCAACTCACCTCCAGACGATTGGCCACCGCCGCGATAGTACTTGCATCGTGTAACCAGTCAATCACGCGCGCCTCAAACTGGGTGGTGAATTGGACTTGGGCATCTGCCCAAGGTACCGATATGGTACTGACACCATGCTCCGGGCAGTTCACCCGTGGTACATTCGCCACAACCTTCGTACGGTAGCGCAAATATTCGTATGGCGCCATGTACGCTTACGATGATCGTAACCAGGACACGCCTTGTCACAATGCGGACAGTGCAGCTTCGCATCGTCTGGAAGCGTGACATGGATCTTCGCCCATGATTTGGAGGTGTCTTGTTCAATTCTCGATGCCACCCAGGGGGATTTGACGCCGATAAGGTGGTTGATATCTGTGGTTTTTAAGGCCATACCAATAGGGTGATAGAATGATGGGTGTAAATTCCTAATATACTATATCAATCCTTTCTAAACCTCATTCAAGCCCTATCGTTTACACTTCTTTTCAGGCTTTACCCACTTAAAAAACGGAAGCCCCTAATTTTGGAATTTTAGCATTGATAAGATCATTGAGTGCTTTAATTGGCTTCTGTGCAAACATTGGAGTTTTGTCAGATTCACCTGCACCCCATGGCTTGGATCGTATGCATCTGGTTTCAGGCTTGATGTCAGATTGTTTTCCGTAGTCTTGAAGCATAACTAGAAGTGGAATGCGGTGCGTGAAAATGATTATTTGTTGATTGGATGCGAGATTGCACAAACGTTGCACGACTGCTTCCTCGTAATTCAAATCCAGAGATGAAATCGGGTCATCAAAAACAAGTGAAGACGGATGGGTTCTGCCAGTAACATCTGCAAGGAATGCTGCAATTGAAACGACTCGTTTTTCACCTTCGCTCAAAACCTTGCCGAGATTTTCATCGGCTCCATCAAGTCTAATATTATGTATCACCTTCCCTTTACTGGTTTTGTTTTTCACGAGTTCAACCTTTATTCGTGAGCATTGAGATTATTGAGCTCATCATTAAAACGTTGGATAAACGCCCGCGTTATGAGATTCTCTGAGAGAAGTCCCTTTTTTCTTGAGAGTGCAGTGGTATCGGTTTTGCTTTTCGCCTTTTCAATTAGATCAAGTTTTTGCAACCGTAAGATTTCATCCTTGATGGCTTGTTTATTCTCATATAGCCATTTCTTTGATTCAAGATTTATAATCATTGCTTTCAATTCGGATCGGTTATCATTCGCTGAATCCGTATCATATTCAACAGCTTTTTCTTCAAAACTTCTTGATATCTTACGAATCTCTTCAAACCAGCTGGGGAATTGATCTGCCTTGGGCAATCTGTCGATCGAATCAACTGATTTAACTCTAAATCTTCTATCTTGAAGGCTTCTGACCGTATCTCCAATTGATTGAATTAAGTCAGGATGATCAGTACCAATAGTGTATAGCTTGGGTTTCACCATCTCAATATTTGGAATATCTGGTAATGACTCTAATAGGTTCAACACAACTTCAGAAGCAGCTGCAACCTGTTGCTGAGCAGTGTCTTTGATATAGGATTCAAACGAAATGAATCTTTCCCGTGCTTCTTCATCCAAAGATTGATGGCACAAGACACATACCGCATTATCTTGTACATTAGGGAACTCCTTTCCAACATATGCGAATTCTTCTGAGTATTTTCTGGCAGCATTCCATAACTCTATCCATACAGGATTGTCAACTCCTTGAATTTTTGTGCCACTGAAAACCTTTTCCGCTGCAGCAGTTGCAAAATCTTTTTTATGTTTTAATGTCTGATTAGCGTTGATAACTTCTTGACATTTCTCATCTGAGAGTTTGATGAAGTATCCTTCGAAATCCTTGACTATTTCTTCGGCATAACGTTTTCTATTCCTAAGCTCGTTTGCCTTATCTGCGGGAGATTCTTCAAGAATTCTTCTCCGTAAATTTTGCAAGTTAATCGTATCTTCCTCCGAGAAACAACAATGTAATTCAACTTCATCTTGCGATGTATTTGCAGTAAGATCCTTGACCCATTTGATATGATCTGAATCAGATAATTCAATGGGACTACTGGGCATTCTTCTTGATCTAAGTGATTTCTCATTTTCAGCAAGTTTGGTTGCAACTGCATCACATAGATCAATCAGTCTACTGAAGAATAATAAAACGAGAGGTTCGTAACAAACTTCTCCATGATCTCCCAAAAATACATCCCCATACGAATCATCAAAAATTTCAATACTTGTGAGGTGATCACATACTCCCCCACCCTTCCATTCATATTTTTGGATGGAGTTTCCGATACTATAGGAGATGACCGCCTTTTGATGGATATCTTCATGAGAAAATACATCTCCAAGTAACTCATCACGGATGATATCCCTTGCCCCACAAATTTGTTTTAGAAGCCTAACATACCCAGACTTACCTGAACCGTTGTTTCCGTAAACTACTGCAAGATTGCTATCTCCAAATTCAAGTGGATTACGGGGTGCCAATTTGTTGATTCCAGAAATTTGACTGATAGAGCGTAAGTGGGCTTCATTAGAATGTTGAACTTTAAAGAGTTCTAACGATATGCTACAATCTATCTTGGGAAACTCACTCTTGACTTCTTTCTGACATAAATCAGCTAATTCATGAATTACAGAATTCCCCAATTCTTCAGATTCAAGGAGTCGCTTAGCCGCGAGTTGTAACCACTTCGGTCTCCTCTTGAACCAGTTCTCTATTTCGGAGAGAGCCGATATTTCTGCACTGTTGACATTTGGATTACTCATGTGAATAGATGATTTTTTCCATTGGAACGGAATGTGAGAGATGTACAGCAACTGAGGACAAATGACCCATTCGGTTTGCCCCCGCTCTTGCATATGTGAGCGATTCCAATAACGGGATGTACACTAATGTCATTGATTTAAAACTCTGATAATTCTTTCGGAATTGGTTACAGGATCCGCCATTTCAAACAAATTGTACCGAACTGATTGGATTGTTACAGAAAATTCAATCAGTTAGGAACATTGTAAATTATGTAGCGTGTAACGTTACAAATTACATTATATTTATGAAACCTATGGTTGATTCAAAACTGACAATTGGGGCTATCATTCGTGATCAGATCATTCCATCTGATATCTCCGTGACGGAGGCTGCTAAGAAGTTAGGAGTGAGCCGCCCTACTCTCTCTAAATTGCTTAATGGTAAAGCATCTCTTTCGCAGAAAATGGCTAACCGCTTACAAGAAGTATTTGGAATAGATGCCACAGAATTATTGTCTATGCAAACAGATTTGATTTCAGGCAATGAGATTCATCCTCATCAATTAAGGGGAATGGCACACAATGTTCCCGGGTACCCAGTCATTAAGGCGTTGGATATTGAGAAATGGGGGGCAAGGGATATGGAAGCACGCAATCTACTGCCAGTACTGGTACGACGCTTGATTCAAGAAACGAGTCGAAATCTTCAAAAAGTAGATTTTCCTGGATATGACAATGCCCAACGTCATGGTTTTGATGGTGAAGTCATGGCAGAATTTGCAACTCTGAATGTTCCAAAAGGACGATCTATATGGGAATTAAGTGTTCAAAATAATCCGAAGGGTAAAGCCGAAAATGATTATAAGGCCAGATTGAACAACCTTTCTGAATCAGAGAGGGCTAAAGCTTCATTTGTATTCGTGACCACCTACAACTGGAAAGGTAAAGATACATGGGTATCTAAAAAAAATGAAACAGGAGAATGGAATGATGTACGTGTCTATGATGCATCAGATCTTGAGCAATGGTTAGAAACAACGTTTTTCGTCAGAATCTGGTTGGCCGAAAAAATGGGGGAATCTGTTCGCGGAATTCGCAGTCTTGAGACTTGTTGGAATAAGTGGTCACATGCAACTGCACCTAGATTGACCTGTGGACTATTTGCTCCTCACATTCAGGGCTACAAGAATACTTTTTTGAATTGGCTTCAAAACCCGCCAGAACGCCCTTTCATTATTGCTTCTGACTCCCGTTTGGAGTCAATAGCTTTCATTGCATGTTTGTTGAAAGAAAAAGAAATTCGGACGACTATTTCAGACAATGCTTTAGTATTTGAATCCGTTGATTCTCTGGATGTACTCAACCGTATGTCTGACCGATTCATAGCGATAATTGCTGATGATAAAATTGAGCATCAGGTTGCTGATGCGTACAGAAAACATTATTGTATTATTGTGCGTCCGAAAAATATTCCTAGTAAAACCCCAGATATATTAATTGACACCTTGGGTCGTTATTCACTTGAGAAAGCACTTCTCGAAATGGGGATTGAAAGGCATAGGGTAGATCTGGTAATCCGAGAATCAGGGCTTTCTCCAACAGTTTTACGTCGTCGTCTATCTGCTATTCCTGCAATTCAAAAGCCACCATGGGCCGATGGATCTGACAGAGCGAGAAAGCTTATTCCTTTATCACTCATTGGATCTTGGAATACGGAATTTGATGCTGATCGTAAAATTCTCTCAATGCTTGCCGAAATTTCGTATAGAGACATAGAGATTTCGATTGCTGATTTGTATCAGCTGGATGAGAGCCCCATCTGGTGTATTGGTAAACACTGCGGAGTAAGATCTAGGGTTGATGTGCTATTTGAAGTGTCACCCATGATCACGGAAGGTGATTTAACAAGGTTCTTGGAGATAGCAGAAAACGTCTTTTCAGTATCCAAAACATCCATTGAATCAACAGAAAATAATCAGGAATCCCCCCCCTATTCCTCAAATATTCGTAATCACTCGGCAGCACTTCAAAGTGGTATCCGAGATACACTGATTTTATTGTCACTTCATGGAAAGGGACTCTTTTTGAATCGCTTAGGCATTAACATACAAGATCAGATCGCAGGATTAATCAAGCGTTTACTGACTCCCTTCTCAGAGGAGCTCTTATGGTTCCGCTACCCCGACTTCCCAGATTTTGCAGAAGCTGCACCAGAGGTGTTCCTTAACATTCTTCAAGAAGATTTACAACAATCAGAATCCATACTAAGATCGCTGCTTGAGAAAACGACGGGTGACGTGTTTTCGTACTCTCTAAGGCCTGATATTTTATGGGCACTTGAGCGATTGGCATGGCACAAAGATCATTTTCCAGATGTAATCAACATTTTGGCAAAACTCTCTGAAATACCTATTCATGACAATTTAGGGAACACTCCTATAAAAAGTCTCTCTGCAATTTTCCATTCGTGGCTGCCCCAGACATCCGTATCGGTTAAGGATAGAATTACTGTCCTGGAATCACTGTGTCAACGATTCCCCCTAATTGGCTGGAAAATCTGTATCCGACAGATGGATTACAGAAATGATCATGCTGGAGAAAGTACTCGTCCTCGCTGGCGATCGGTAGAATCTGTTGAGCCTGTTGATCAAAGTGAAATTATGGAATTTAAGCGGAAAGTTCAGGAAATCACTCTTCATTGGCCGAATCATGATGAGCGTACTCTAAGTGACCTATTAATGTGTCTATTCCGGGTGGATAAAAATATACAAATACAGATTCTTAAATGTGTTAAACACTGGCAAACAAATACAAATGACTCAAAATGCAGGGCAAAAATACGTGAGGCAATTGGAGATTTGCTTTATAGCATTGCTGGTAACTCCTATACTTGGATTGAGTCAGATGTTTGTGAAATGGCATATGATATTTTCAAAGACCTATTGCCCAATGATTCATATGAACGTTATGCCATCCTCTTTGGAGTAGGAAAAGACTATTTTCCTATTGCAAAGCTAGATGATCCGAGCATTGATAGGAAACATTGGTTAAAACAGGTACCATTACTACAGGAGAAGGTAATCACTCAAATATGGTTGTCCGATGGTATAGATGGTATTGTGAAATTATTGTCCAAGAGTTCGACTGGGTATAAATTAGGGGAACTTACAGCTCACCAAAAAATGACCCCCCAGAAAGTAGCAGATGCCATTCATGACTGCCTCTTGACTGACATCGTTTCGACTCAAAAAATCAATAAGTTCTTGAATGGTTTCTTTTCATCACTTGATGATAATTTGTTAATTGAATCTATGCCGCCCCTATTGAAGAAATGCAGTAATGAAGAGATTGAACACATTCTTCACTATCTACCATTCAGAACTCAGATCTTGCCGATTCTTGACCAACTACCGAAACAGATCAGAGATCAATTACTGAGAAACATGAATATCCCTCTGAAAGAGTATTCTGCTACCGAGGCCTGTACCCTGATTGATCATTTGATGGATGTAGGACGCTATTGGGATGCTTTGTATGCCCTTCGTGCTGATTTTGACAAGGTGAATACTCAGGATTTAAAACGATTGTTGGAGGCAATTGCTGATCAGAATCCCTGTATTCCAAGATTCTCTGATCACCATTCCTATTATTTATCCAAAGCAATAAAATCGCTTGGTAAGCGTAAAGGTATTACCATAGATGAATTGGCTCAGTTGGAATTTGGATTTGTGGATGTGCTTGTTCCTGATGAATGCAAAGTTCCTTTTCTGGAAAAGCAGTTTTCAGATTCACCTTCTCGCTTTATTCATTATTTATTGATCTTAAAAAACCGAAGGACTAATCATCAAGATATGGATACACAGAATGTCAATGATGAGAACATTCATCAGGTGCAAGTAGTACGTGCATATAGACTGTTTCAAGTTCTGAATCGTCTACCCGGACAGAGTGAACTTGGAGACATTGATGTCAAAGTGCTAATCAATTGGGTTACGGATGTACGTGATCTTGCAACGGACCATGATTGTATTGAATCATGTGACCAAGTATTAGGCGATTGGTTATCTAAGGCATCAGCATTTGATCAAAATACTGAATGGCCAGATCGGGTAATCTGTGAAGTATTAGAAAATATCCGTACTGAATCCATAAGATACGGATTTAAAATCGGGGTACTCAATGCAAGAGGTGTTGCAGTGCGACTCCCATACGAGGGGGGCGATCAAGAACGAAACCTTGTAGATCAGTTCAAAATATGGGCCGAGGGATGTAAGATAGAGTTTCCATTTGTGAGTAAAATTCTTATGGATATTTCCGAGCGATACGAAAAAGACGCAACATGGGTTAATCAACGGGCAAAGTCAGATATGTATCTTGACTTGTAGTGTATCATGAAGATCTTGAAAAAACGATTGTAATCAATTCATGTCGGAACACATCAATATCAAGAGAAATGAAAAGTAGTTCTTGTATCTACGATTGCTCCAATTTCCTATAATCTGCAAGAAGGTGGTTCATGAATATCATCCAACTCAACCTTTTGGTGGATGAGGATCGTTTCCATGACTATCTTTCCGTTGAATTTTTCCATTTTTACCATGTATGAAAAACTCGGTTTTCTGATTGTTGCTTATCTCCCGGCCTTTGTCTATTGCATCCTTCTTCCTATTAAAATGTTGACTGACGCGACTAGAACCGCTTTTCTTTACGGCCCAACCTTTTTTAGGATTAGGAACTACATGATGTGAATTATACTTTGTCATAAACCTTAATTTTTCAGTTATCCCAAACTTAAACTATGCCCCTGCATCAAAGGTCCGAAATTTAAGAATAATGCATTTCATGCGGTTCTCTGAATGAATGGTTCGTTGTATGAAGTTCGTGCGAAATTAGTATGGAACTCATCATTAATGAAGTCGTTGACCTTGATATTTGCAGTCATGATCGGCATTTAACTGAGCGACTAAACTTTGAAGATTTTCGTGTAGTTTCCACGAATAAGTCTATAGCTGCTCAACGTTCACTACGCGTTCAGGCCCGCATGGTCGCAGGACTACTCTTATAGCCCGTTTACCTCAATGCATCATATTGGATCGTGATCTCCATAATACGTTAAGGCCGCTACCAATCGGAGCAACAGGTGTTGGATGAGGCTTGAGCTCACCAAAGGAAAGTGCCTTTCCACGGCGCACGCAACATCAATCTGAATCTACAAAATGTTGTAATGCCCTCCCCCACTATTCGTTTTCGGAATGAAATCCTGGAGGCAATGGTTTGAAAGAATGGTTGATATTTTGCGTAGATTTGTAATGAAAATCTCGTAGGGCGGCGACATCAACCTCTGCAACCATGATAGAAGGATTTTGGCCGCCTTTCATGTATAGCATTGTTTTTTCTTCGGTTTTGGCTGGTTGCATAACACAGGAACCACCGAAATCCGCCGAATTTGAATAGACGACATAACAGTGCAAATCCCTAATAGTAGATTCTAAAATGCTTTGGTAATAATTGACATCTTTGTTGTAAGAGCAGCTAAAGAGAATATCTATTTTGTCTCTTAATAATGCACGGTGCTTAATATCAGATAGTTCAAAGCAGTTATAGCTAGCAAAAGTAATTCCGCGCCATTTGATCTTGTTGTAATAACTGTAATGGTCAACATTAGGATGTGTTAATCTTATACTTTGAATCAAGTTTACTTCTTTGGGGGCATAATGATTTTTAATGCGTGCAGCTATAAAACACGATCTATATTTTTCAGATACCTTGAAGGGTAGTAACTCCACGAGAAGATTATAAACCGTCCCGCACATTTCCCAGTGTTCAAGTCCAAAAATCATCGCCTGATGATGCTTCCGGGAATGGGCAACCATGAAAGGCAACCAACTCACGGGTATTGAGAGTTCCGGCATGACTAGTAGATCCGCATTCTCACGAACAGCAGAATTCAGTATTTCATAGAGGTCTTTTTGTCTTTCAAAGCTAACATTCGGTTTACGGTCCTTTCGTATTGCATTTTCAATACTGGACATTTTGATCTTAATGTTTGCCAAGGCAATGCGAATCTTTTTCTCTGGAATCTTTGATTTATTCTGTATGACTATTTCGTTGAGTGGCGTTCGTTTACAATGATTCGCATCGGAGGCGCTAAAGTTTTCTTCATTAATTAATGCTTCTAATAACTCGCAATAATCCAGTATTTGAGTTTGTGAATCATCATCAGATCTTTCAATTGACGAGTCAGAAAGATTTTTTTCGTACTGCCTCTGAAATAGTTTCTGCCATTTATATACTGTATTGTCTACTTGGTTTGATAATGATAATCTTAGACAAAACACTTGCATTTCGTCAAAATGGATAAATCTGGGAGAGCGTTTGATTTTTTCACAGATTCGCTTTTGTTCTTGTTCATCCAATTGAGGGATGTCATATTTCGATTCATCCGTCAAATCACCAGTGAATGATGTATAATTAGCCATTGGCCAGGCCACTAAGTGGTGACGAATAAGGTTTGACTCCCGAAAGGTTTTCACCATATTCAAGAAACCATCATCTTTAATTAATTCGACAAATGAACTTCGGTTTCTTGGATTATTATAATTTCTTCGCGGCCAATGCGTCAATAAATCCTCGTTTACCAGGGCAATTGATAATCCAAGTGAGATATTATTATATCGTGTTAGACTGTCCTTCATGTTTGTGGATAGATTTGGATTTTTGGAAATTTCTTGGCTATCGCCTTCTGCATCTACATAAACACCAGCCTTATCAATCTCTTGACTCAAGGAATCATAGAAGTCCTGAATAAAGTTATAGTCTTTTATCACTACTGCGTACTGATAAACCTTTTCCCATAACCGATTGAATCGAAGTGCATTTTTTCCCTTGAAAAAACGTTTGAGTTGAGGGACAACATAGTTTTTCTGATCTATTTTACAAAGCCTGTGCAGGATTATTTGTTTTGTGAGGTAACTCACAAGTTCTGTTTCATTTTCCAATATATCTGTAATGCTCCGTAGCTTGTTATGCGAGCCATGATAGAGGATTTCATATGCGAACCTGTCAAGTTCACCATCTATATCGTCAGATGGTAGAAACCTGAATGCACTACTACGTTCTTGGAGTTCTTTTCTGAACACTTCAAGTAGAGCTCTCGGATGTTCCTTGTCAAGTAGATAAAAAATGAGTTTTTCTTGCTGGATTGATATTTCATTGTCGTCTACTTTAATGTAGAAATATTTTTTTTTGCTTTGATCATTAGGTCTTTTGAGTATCTCTCCAAGGAATCTATCAACGAAAGCATTGATGGGAAACTGACCCGGTATAAATGTTCCAGGATTTCTGAATACCATGATAATATCATCCACATACCTGCCATAATAATCTGGCCTTGCTTTGGCAACTACATCCTTATCAAAATTCCTGAGATACCAGTTACTTAGAATTGCAGATGAGGCAAAACCAATTGGCAATCCAAGATTCTCGTGACATCTGGAGTGGGTTGATTTCAGGTGAGAAGATAATAGATCTCTATAACGGGAAAACATCTCTTTGAGAGCATTGTTTAGCTTTGATGCAATTTCAGACGTATGTCCATCCTCCCCCAAAGATTCCTTGATTTTATCATCGATTTTGCCAAAGTCAAGGTCTACCGAATAGAAATAGGATTTTAGATCAAGAGAGAGCAATGCCACATCTTGATTATTTTCATGAATTTCGCAAGCGATACTGATTCCTCTATCACGCCAAGAGCTGTATTGTTTGTAAAAGTACTTGAATAGTCTCCTAGATTGTCCTGCATTTCTTCTAAATCTGAAGTTCTTGGTTGCTTCATCCATTCGATTGCCATAGCAATGTTCACTTAGGTCTTCCTCTAAAATTGGACCCACTATTAAACACCAGAGAAATTCAATGATATGTAGCTCAATACATGCATTGATAAAATAATTTACTTTACAAACACGGTACTCAGATGAGCGACTGATATTACTGATGTATAACCCATTATTTTGACCATCCCGATCCTTTTCTTCAAGTGTCAAGATTGACTTTGGTAGTACATGGAAATCAATTGACTTTAGACATTCTTTGAAGAAAGAATTTGACGTAAATCTTCGTTTATTAAACTCGGTAGATAGTTTTTCAATCTTCTTCTCAAACACATCGCCTTCAAATTCAGCAATTCTCAGTTTGAGAAAGAAATTCATATTCTCATAGTAGGCATAATTTTTCAAATAAAGATATGCTTGTGTAAGGATATCTTCATCTACTTTAAATGGGGTTGTATTATGATCTTTACATTTTTCCATTTCTATATCTATATAATTAGCCATCCATGTGCTGATGGGTGGATCGGATGGAAGGGTTTGTCAGTTGTTAATTTCTTGATAGAACTACTATCCTATATAGCAGGAATGGAGGCATTAAATCTCAAAAGGTAATATAACGCCATTATTTATTGAAATGTCAGAAAACTGAGTTTTTCACAAACAAAAAAGAAGGGCATCCCTTCTACTAATGGGGATACCCTCCTTTTGAGTGAATTAGTCAATAACTACTTCACAAGTGTCATTTTACCACTGAGACGGTTTCCTGCGACATCCAGTTGATATACATAGGAACCTGAGGGTAAATCTGTAGCATTAAAAGTGGCAGTATACTTACCAGCAACTAAATGCTCATCCACAAGTGTAGCAACTTCCCTACCTAACAAATCATAGACTTTAAGTGTCGCAAGACCTGCATCTCGCATCTCAAACTCAATATTGGTCTGAGGATTGAACGGGTTCGGGTAGTTTTGAGACAGAGTGAATCCATCAGGAATTTCAACAGGATCGCGCTCAATGTTGGTAGGGCTAACATACCTGAATTTCTTCACCGAAATCACACCACCAGTATCGTAAAGACCGACATAGGCATATAGTCCATCAGGCGAAAATCCAATCGCACGAGTCTTTTGACCACCATACTCACCCGGCAAATTATAATGAAGACTATCAACTAATTCATCAGTCGCTGGATCAAGTGCGTACCATGTGAGAATAGTGTAGTCTTCATAATAGTCTAAATTGTTAGGATTTCCTGCTCCGCAACATGATGGTGCATTACCAAACCAAATATGCCCTGTAATAGGATGACGAGTACTGGATTCGGATACGAGTCCCTCTTGGATAAACCCAGTAGTGTCACGAGTGCTATTATCATCATCAGGTGTAACTTTGAAATCTGTCGTGTAGGAGGAAAATTCATCAGGTCGAGTCCATTTAACAAGACCATGTCGTTGAGCAGCAATAGAAAGTCCCCAGTAGACTGAATTTCCGTCAGCAGACACAGAGATGTTTCGGCCGACTCCAGGTTTACCCTCTCCAGGAGCATCACTACCAGCTACCACAGTTCCTGCAAAACTAAAATCAGCAGTGTAAATAGGTATAGCACTGCCTACTGCCCCAACATTCGCAAAATAAATATTGCCATTGGCATCAATTCCAGGCGAAGCAGGGGAATATGGATCAATATTCGTAGAATCTGACACCTCACCAGTCTTATGATCAAATCTGTAAATGTCACCAGATGATCCAGACGTTCTGGCAACTACAATGATATCACCGTTATGATCTGTCTGGACACCACTGATGAATGGATTCGGAAAACTACCTAGTGTAACCCCCCCCAGAGCATGAATCGGATCAAATGCCAGCGTGCCATCTGGGTTATATACATACAGGGGAGCAGACTGAAAGTTGTCACCATTGGCGTCTTTCAACGTATCACCATTAATGTCTAAGGCCCAGTCTCTCACGGACTGATCAATCCAAACTTTACCTTCTGCATCAACGGCAATGCCATGGGTGGCAACAGTGAATGATGAATCTGGCGGGAATGGTCCCATGTCAACCCAATTCTGAGCACTCACAGTGGTGCTGAAGAGTGCGATTGAAGCTAAAAGTAGAAACGTTTTACGAGTCATGATAAAATATTTAGTTTTAAGAATAATTCAAATGTAAAGGCAAAGATACAACAATCTTCATTAAGTTGCAAATTACCTGTTGCCGTTGCGGCGCGTCTTAATACGAATTATGCCCGACGAAAGTGAATCAAAAGAATTGGTAGCTGCAAAAAGCTGGTCTTCTAAACCCCAAGTAAATTGACGAATGGGCTGAGTGATGACATCTGGATACAAGATCTCACCATCACCGTCAGGGTTGATCAAATGAACTGGGTCGGTACCATCAACACCTACATATAGGTGCCCATCCTCAGAGAACGCAAGAGCATAGGGGGTGATGTCCATAGATCCAAAATCATAGACATCCTCTGCCATTCCTAAATTACCACTTACATCCATGGGAAATCGCCAAATCATACCTTTGTCCTCTTGTACTCCCGCAACATATAGATGATCCCCAAAGAGGACAATATCACGCACATCAGGCTCAAAATCAAAGGTATGGATAGATTTATCGGGGTCAATACGATAGAGATCAGCATTGGTTCCCGAAGTCCATACACGATCATTGGCATCAATGGCAATGGAGTTTAATCGCGTTGTAGAATTGGGGATAACAGCAAACACTGCAAAGTTTGTGCCATCTTTAGGAGCTGAGAAGAGTGCTCGTACAGATCTGACCGCGTATAGTGTATTGTCAGATCCAAATTCAAGATCGGTCCACGGGAAGGTAGAACTGATGTAATCGCTACGTTCACCCTCGGGGTTGATCTTAATGATCCCCACGGCTAAGTCAAATGCAACGAGTGAAGCATATAAGTTTCCAGCGTCATCGGTCGTGATTCCGTAGATGTCTTCAAAATCCTTGACATCGCCAAATGTTATGAAAGGTGCATCCAAGCCGTATGGAACACTGTTACTAAAATTCTCAGCCCCGACCACCGACATGCGAAGCTGTAACTCTGGCTGTGGACTGTTGGGTGCAAAGACCTGAAGCTGGGTGGACGTAGCTTCCAAGACATTGCCCCGATCCGTACCAAAATAGACAAGGTTCTCCGCTGGCTGGGGTGAAAAATTACTGCCCGTAATCGTTACAACATCTACACCAGCCAGTGCACTGCCCTCAGGAGTGACGGTGTCAATCGTGGGATCAGATAGGCTGGAACGGTCAGGATCATAGAGGCTGGGAGCGGTTCCTGAGTCACAACCGCTGCTCAGAAGCAGAAATACTAGCAAACTGCAGATCACAGAGGTGGTGTTCATCTATAGCGAAAATCTGAAAGCAATACGATGAACATTGGAAAACACACCAAAGTCCGTGTACGAATAATCAGCACCAAAACCAAACCTATTCAAGGATTGCTTCAAGCCAACACCAAAGGTAATCCCCTGCTCATCGGTTGGGAAAGCATAACCAGCACGAAGAATAAAGGTCCTCAGAAAGGTATACTCCCCCCCTACCTTGATCTGTTCCGAAAAATCACGTGGATTCACGGCATCCACCGAGAGAAGGAATTCATGTACATTGGATCCCGGATCAATCAGATCCATCATATTCATGGAAACACCGATATTTAATGTCAATGGGAGCGCTACCCCCTCTTCACTAAACGTTATCTCTGGTGCAAAATTGCGGGCACTGACAGCAAAATTCAAACTACGGAATCCCGTCTTATACAACACACCAAAATCATACGCCAGAACACGCTCTTCAACATTCTCACGCATATACTCCCCTTCCCCATTGACGCCAACCACAGAGTTAGCCAAATACTGATTGACCATCTTGACCTGTAAACCCACCGAAAAACGGTCCGAAAACGTCCGTGCATAGCCAAGGCCATAACTCCACGCCGATGGCGAAAACGTCCCCACATCTAAAAACCCCTGATCATTATCAAAGCGAATCGTTTCCTCCAAATTACCATAGTCCACCATCAATACCGAAACGCCAATGACACCAAAACGGCCAGAACCTGGACGAAACGACAGACTTCCAACCGAATAATTGATCTCAGCAATCCATTGCATCTGTCCTACAATAATATCCAGATTACTCTGCTGCCATGCCATTCCGCTTGGATTGTAAAATAGGGAGGTCGCACCATGATCCACCGCGGTCAAAGCATCACCTAAAGCAGCTGCACGAGGGTCCACAGAGACGGCCAGAAACTTCATCGCTGTCTGAGCCAGCTTCTGCTGTTGAGCACTCACTGATCCCACGGTTGCAACCGCAAGGACAAGCAATAGGTAAGTCAATCGCTTCATCATGGCCTAGCGAATAATGACAAACTTCTTAATAATCCTCTCACCTGTATCTAAATCGGTGATCACAGCAATGTATAATCCACTGGATACAATCTGTCGTGAAGAGGTCGTATGATCCCAAAATTCATCTCCACTACCGTCAACATGCTCGATTTCATCTACGAGTTCACCCAGATCGGTATAGATCGCAATCGTACAGCGACCCGGAATATTGAAAAACGCCAGTTTGTCCGTCTGATCTGGGAATCGCACTAATGGACTGGATCCGATATTAAATGGATTCGGCACAATTCGTACATCCGACAGCGATGCACCCGCAGGTCGTTTCAAGCGCGTTGGGGTATAGGTTTGTGTTGAATAACGTGAACTTCGTAGAGGTCGTCCACTGGGCGTAAGGCCAGTACCGTTATTTTGGCTAGCACTTCCGACGGCTACCATATAGTAATAGTAATCAATGCCTCGTATCGGAGTCGTATCCTCAAAACTGGTATCACCCGATGAGGCGGTATGCACAAGGGTGTACGTACTGTCAAATTGACCCTGTGCACGATAGATCTCCCAATGATCGGGTAACGGCTCCGTAGCGTGAGGCGACCAGCTCAACAAAATTCGATCCCCTCCCCCATCAACCTCAAAGACACTCGGTGGAGCAGGTGCACGAGGAATCGTATATCCTGATTCGTAGTTCGCAATGGCTCTACGAAACGTTTGAAACAGCGAATCTCGACTTGTAAAGACCCATTCATTCTTGGTCATAGTATGAGTCTGTCCACCAAATGCATAGGTAATTGGGGCACTATCGTTAGCACCCGATTCTTTGTAAGCCCGACCAATCACACTATTGGCTTCCCTGCTTAACCCAGCAGAAGCCTCGGCAATCACGATGCGTATGCTTTCTCCTGGTGCTATCGTGTAAGGTCCATACCCATTCGCATTCGAATATCCACCAGGAGTTCCAAGACTTGGATCCCCAACAGGATCCAAAAAACCAGAGAGTCCACTTGGCTCTACGACATCAGCATGACGTGGTTCTTTATGGCCAGCCGACATCACTTCGTATTCAACTTCCATCTTAGAGGGATTGAAGGCATCATTCTGAGAGGTATAAGGGTCATCCGATCCGATCCATGAAGTGGTTGTCGGTTGATTCGGGTCATCCGTTGGATCCGTTGGTGAAGTATCTGCATGCAACGTTACCACGCCAACAAACTGAGATGCACCAAGGCGGCCTGTTGTGTCTGTTGGTGCAATATTCACAGCAGGTAATGCTTGGGGTAAGATAGGGCCACCAAGATTGTCATAGGCGTTAAAAGGGGGAAAATTACCATGCCATACATACTGTGCCCTAAAATTCTCATCTGGAGGGTCTACCTTCACCCCATCACCACGCGTATCCAACATCGCATTAAGCCCCCAGCTAGTCCCATTTCCAATGACATAGCGAGTCTCCTTAGCAACCGAGAGGCGCCACTGAAAAAAGAAATACACCCCCTCTAATGTTTGATTGGGAAGTTCAATCTCTGGATCATCATCGGTATTTCCCGTATTGGTGAACGTATACTCAAGAATATGATAATTATCATGATATTCTTGAGTGAACTGAAGAATCCTACGCTCCATAGAAATTCCGAGTAGCGAATTGGTCTCGTTCACAATCATCACATCTGATTCAATCGTAGCGTCATCAAAATCCGTCGCCATAGCCGCTTCTGGTTCCGTAATCGCTCCATCCACCAATACCGATGTAGGTGGCAGCTTGCTAATCAAATCAAACCGTAATGGAAAAAACTCTCCCCCACCCGATACGCGAGGTCCAACATGGACGACGCGATAGGGATAGTTTGTCCCGATATCGTCCGTAACGTTCGTCGCTCCAATCCATAAAGACTTGGCGGCTTGAGAATCCGTAAACCGATAAATTCCAGGCCACCGCAAGCCATCTTGCTGTCGGCCTACAAAACCGCAGACCTCACATTCACTGCCAATTTCGGAATACCAGTTGTGTAGTGACCCAGCAGAGAGCCATTTATTGATAAATTGAGCATGTACAGGAAGAGATGTAACACACAGGAGTATGACCGTACTTGTCACCGTCAACCATCTGATCCAAAATGTCTTCATGGATGTTGCATCAATTAAAATGACAGCCGGATTCCCCAGAAAATATCACGCGGATCAAGGAACGTTAAAAAACTCTGATTCGGCATGTCAATGTAAGCCTTGTCCTTCAGTGCCTGGTCAACAACCTGCTGATCAGCAGCTACCCAGTTTCCATCTCGGTAGGATAGATACTGGCGAGATTCAAATTCCCAATAGATCACTCTCTCATGTGGCTCGGTGATACTCTCACGGTTAGCAATACGTTGCATAGGTTGATAAGCCACATCATAAGAACGATAGGAGCCAATCTTATCCTTTCCAGGGATATTCGTCTGATAATCATCCGATTCTGGTAAGTGGAGCGATCGCAAATAAGACAGTTGATCATTACCATCAATGAATCCATTGAACGAAAGCGCTCGTCGGTTGAAAAGATTGAAAATATCAATAAATAATTGGGCTCTATTCCCACGAATCACAATATTTTTCGTAAAACGAAGGTTGGTATTCCAATTATCACGGAACGAAACATTATTGATCACTCCAGGAATCGCTCCGCCGCCCGTCCATGTATATTTAGATCCTTGTTGCCAATTCGTAATCACGCTCACGCGCCAATCTGCTAGGATTGGATAACCTGCAATCCGAGGACCAAAGTCCTCAGGAGTCAAAAAGTCAAGATTCAAACGCCCATAAGGTCTTGGAACTGGACGGGAAGATGCACGGCGCCGTTCGGCATCACTCTCAGAAAATTCTCGTTGAGCCGTCGGATTTTCAAAGTTTCGTCGCAGACTAAAATACCCAGATGTAAACACCATATACGTGTAATTGATGAATCCTTGAACCCACTTGCCTCGGTTACGCGAAAGCGTAACTTCAAATCCCCGTATATCCTCAAATGAATTGGGTTCATTCACCGTGTAGTTCACTTGCCCATCCCTACTGATATATTCCGTTAAAAATGGTTGCAACGAAACATCCTTGTAATAACCAGCCATTCGTATCAACAGCTGATCAAACAGTGATTGTTCGTAACCAAGTTCGTAGGCAACCGTTTTGGGTAATGGGTTATTTGGATTCGCAACTCGGCTAATCTGACCCGTAGTCGTAAACTCTCTCAACAAAAATAAATTGTTCGGATCCGGTAACGAACGAAAATGCCCATAATTGAAATACAACTTACTAAACTCCGTAATGGGGAAAGAGACTCCCATTCGTGGACTAAGTGAAAATATATGCTTCGTCGGATCTTGCGTAAGTAACGTATCAATAACAGGTGCAAATCGTGCACTAAACGCTGGACTAAATGGATCATAACTGTACCAGTCCCCTCCCGCATTAAAGTAATCCAACCTCAACCCCAGATTCGCAATCATGCCTGCAAACTCAAGTTTACTTTGAGCATAAGCAGCTCCTCGGACAGGAGTACGCTCCCATGTAGAATGCGAATTACTACTTGGTAAAAATTCATCAAACCGTCCATAATTTACTTTTGAATCTGAAAGATTATACTCTACTCCCGTCTTAATTTGTAAAAATCGATTTAACTGACTGGTAAGATCCGCTTTGAAGTTGTAGGCAGTGACTACACTTGTATCACGGGCATTACTCATTCCAACACCCGTTCGCATACCATCAACTCCAAAAGTTGGTCTCGGTTGAAAACCAAAAGGAGCTTCATCAAATCCTACGCCACCAAATGAAACAACGGGTGTTTCGTCACGCAAGCGGCCAGGGTTCGTATCATAATTAGACCTGAATGCATTCAAGCGAACTTCATAAAATGTATTCGAACTCAGTGAGTGGGTTAATTTTAACCCACCCATATAATTATTGACTTCGGTTGGAGCCCAATAATCCGTTGAATAAATTCGAGCATCAATAAAACTGACTCGACTCAATTCACGTGCTATACTGAATGAAGATCTAAACACTCCTGGCTGTCCAGTTCTACTTAACGATGTCCCTGTGATGCGCCCCCTTAATCCTTCAATCGTAAGTTTCATGCCGGGAATCAGATCAGCCGTCAATTTCAGATGACCCGACCATTCCTCGTAGCGATCAGAATTCAATGGGATGAGATACATGCTTTGATCAGCACGAACAGAAGCATAAAAGCGAAGTGCACCTAAGTACTGGCTAACGAACGGTACAGGGCCACCAAATCCTACATCAACATTATAGTCCGGTTCAACAACCTCCATTGGCTTCCTATGTTGCCATAAGAAGGCTTGTTGAAGGGCTTCAGGAGTCATGTCATTGGAAGGATCATCATCTTTGAGTCTTTCCTCTGAAATAGATATCCACCCTTCAAACGTTGGATATTGAGACTGCGTGAATTCATCCCACCCTCCTGCTTCCGTTCCAGTCCAAGCTACATCATTATCAAGAAAGGGGCGAATCCAGTATGAATTTGCATCATCTGCCCGTGCACCAAAGTGTTTTTGAGTAGGTGGACTGTAGCGAATGATTGCATTTCCTGAATACCGACGACGATCTCCTTCTTTGGTTACTACATTTACTACTCCTGATCTTACATTGCCATATTCTGCATTGAATCCTCCTGTCTGAACTTGTACTTCTTCAACCGAAGAGAGACTAATACTTGTGTAAGGAGCGTTATTTCGCTCGTCTCTCAGGGTTAATCCATTGACCATGAATGAGAGTTCATCCGAACCACTACCCCGCACAGATAATCCTTGAATACCAGCTTGTAACCCAACAACACTGTTGATACTAGAGACAGGTAATGCTTCAATTTGATCAGAAGTTACATTGAGTTGGCTGTTGGAAACGTCAGCCTGCACAACGGGCAATTCGGCAGTCACCACCAACTCATCAAGCCCAACAGTATCCTCCACAAGTTGCAAATATACAGTGGTCGTTAGATCGATATTGACGCGTACTCCTTCAACAGTTTGAGTGGCAAATCCAATGAATGATGATCGGAGACTATAGGTACCGGGAGAAACATTGAGAATCGTAAAGTAACCATCAATATCAGATGTAGCCCCCTGTAAGGTAGAGGGAATAAACAGGTTTACACCAGGTAAAGGTGATCCAGAGTCATCCGTAATTCTACCAGCAATTTTACCCGTCTGAGCAAAAGCGGTAGAAGACGTAATCACAAGTAACAGAAACGTAACGTTAATCCGTCTCATCTATATGGGCTGATGTGATCTCAATCATTTATTACATGACTGATAGTGTACAACAAACATTAATGTTCATCTACGAGAAAACCAACTCGCGAAATTAAAGAGTTGATGCGTGATACCAGTTAATGTGAGTAAGGTTCAAAATCAAGAACCCGTATATCCAAAAAGAAACTACAATGCGTAAGATCGCTTTCATCATCACGTAACGACTCAATATTTCGAAAGAACCTCTTTGATCAATAAAACTTTGAACCCCGTAATAAACGAATGGCAATAATCCCCCCTGTCCGCTCAATTGTCAATTTGCTTCTCAGTACTTTACGATCACAATCAATCCCATCGGTCAGATTTTTACATCAAAAAATTTTAGTCAACTCCCTGATTGGCAGTTATGACATTCAGTTCAAACGCAGATGAAGAGGTACACAGTCTTTTGATTAACAGACCTTGGGTTACAAGATTTGGATACATGATCATCATCAGGAATTGATGTACGACTCCTAGGGCTTCTATGAACTGATATATTCTCGAATGTTCGCAAGAGCTAAGTGAGGAGGAGCAGTATCTTGAATCGTTTTGGGGTTATCACTATCTTCAATAATCCTGCATATCGAATTTTACCATCACGAAGAAATTTCATGACGGCAGATGACCATGTTGAATGCCACTCAGCTTGTAATAGCTCATAAGGACTTATTCTAATTGCTGGTTCAGGTAAATATTTACCATGCTCCACGAAGAACATTGATAACATTTTAAGTGATTCAAGATCCATCGGTAGCTCATCGGGGTCATCATTGGTGAGATCATCCAAGTACTTCAGTTGCTCAGCAATATCAAAGCATTTGGCCAGCTCTAACACAGAAAATATTTCCTCGCGACGAGATGCCTTTTTAATTTTTAGAATAGAATTCCTCATTTTCAAGTCGATGCTGAACGAATTAGTTTGACGTGTCTGATAGCAATGAAAGCAAAAGTACAATTGATCACATGTAATATTCTCGCATCCTGATGAAAGAATCTTCTCCCCTATTGAGGCTAATTTGATTGAGTGAACAGGAATTTCCATATCCCTTGGGCTTAGCCCCACGGCTCCGCATATCCAGATTCCACTCTGTGATACGTAGAACGAATAATTTTATCGGTTACTTCATGAAATATCTGGGATCGATCCAACGGGAGATGGAAGAGATGATCATTTCCACTGCAAGAAACGCGTTCATAAGTTTGGGCAAAATCAAAACCAATCAATTGGCAAGACGTTGCATCACATGCACTTGAATCTGTGAACTCAAAATGGTTCATAGCAAAGAATATTATACAATTGATACTATAATCAGAATCACACGATATACCATAGATAAGTCATGCAGGGTTCCAACCGGTTTATCTTGTTTAAACCCAATACCATGAAGGAGAGTTCCCTCAATCTTCGCCACTCGCTCACCCAAATCTCGGACCTCTTTCGTTAGTCTTGATTCCAATTTCCCCATGTCCCTATTCATACTGGATTCCAGTTTTCGCATATCCTGAGACAGTTTCCATAAGAAACCAATCATAGTGACCATGCCAATCATCATTGACCACTCAAAAAATCCCATTTTATTGCCGATCTCACGGCTTTAGTCAAGTAATTCTCAAGTGCCTATCATTTCTGATTAAATAGCCATAAAGCCGAATTCAACCAATTAATTTTCTTGAAAGATTTAGGCTTTTGCTAAAATACTTGAAATTAACACACCCATACAGTCATTGCTCTCTTCATCATAAGAACTACTGAAAACATATTATGGAATCAGAGGATTGGTGAAGTTACTCCATGGTATGTTGATCTTTGTCAATAAGATAAACGTCTAATTCATCCCAAATGAGCAACACTGAATCATATCTCTTCCATCTCAACCGAAACACCAGTAATTCGATATTCAGTGACTTGTCCACATTTAGCAGTCTCTGGATCAAACAATGCGAATTGATCCCATCGCCTGAACAGAACTGTTATAGATGACACTCCTTGATGATTACTTTTTTTAATATACTCGCAGATATATTGGCTTATCGTATACTCAACAGTTGACGCATTAGGATTGATAGGTTTTGATAAATCCTGTCCAAGTTTATGAAGAAATTCAATATCACCACTTCTGAGATTATTCAATTCAGTCTGTAGACTCATTTCATCTTGGAGTATAAACGTAAATGGTGAAATAAGCGTTCTTGGATTGCAAAGATCAACTAACTGGAGATTGGGAGCAATCTGGAATTCTCCCACACAAACATTTTGGCCAGGATGAGGCCTGACTTCAGTAACTGCAGTTTCAGGTTAGAGCCAAGGTACAAGTAAGGAACCCGGGTGGATTTGCCCTTCCATGTGATAAATATGTTTTTGGTGGTGCTCCCATCCCGTCGGGTTCATAGCACTCTTCATTCTCTTTAATCCTCGCCCTGAACCACTTTAATGAATCGCTCTGATTGAACCTAAGATTTGCAAACGGTTTTTCAAGGCGAGTGAAGTCAAAAACTGTATCGGGAAAGAACGATTGGTATGCATTAATTCTGCGGTAAGTTTGTTCCACGAATCAGCCAGTTCAGATTGATTCTTCACATGCGGGGCAAACTTCTGATCTATGATGTCTGTGTCGCCAAGAATTTCACTCAATAGTAATTGAGAATTATCATTCGTGATCGTATTATGTTCAAATAATGACCAGTCGCTATTTAACCACTCAAAAAGTAATTTTCCTTCAGTAGCAGGTTGATGAATATCAAGTAGAGGTTCAAAATATTCAGATAATTGACTTGGTTCTATTATCATCTCATCCTTTGTTTTGCAATATGAACAATCACCTCTTTCCTTAGACAACTGTGAGTTGATATGCTTTTCTAACTCTTTGTCTTGGAAACACTTTGGACAACAAAATTTCGTCTTCATGTCAAGTATCGTGACAGCGTTTCAATATGGTGTAGCATCGATAATTTTTTCACATACCCAAGGCCGCAGAAATGATTCTCTTGATGTAGATTCTTAAATTCTTCGACCGCGGATGTGGTAAGGATGCCAGATCTATTCTCGTTGACTGTCGCTATGAGCTTTGAAAGTGCTTCAGAAAACTTGCCCGCAGGGTCAACTGGTGTATCTCGCCGATCCGAAATGAAATGCTGTATATGCATTTCCCTGTCTCTATATTGATCAATATAAGTCAGATGAATGGCAACTGCATAAGCGGGACCTCCAGATTCACTAAATTGACTGCCTACAATCAGAAAATCCCCGAAACCATTCATCCCTTCAAACTTATATGTTTCATGAAGTTCTGAAAAGAATTCAGATGTAGGATAATCGCTATTTCGTCTATTTTCAAATCCATCTCGAATCAAAATTCTGTTTTGATGATTTTCAAAATGTTTTCGATAAAGTTTTCCACAACGATTTTCGATAAATATATGAGTCTTGATTCTTCCATCCCCGTTAATACTATTGCCAAGATTCTCAGCCTGAGTGAAACCATTGTGTATAAGTGCAACATCATGATCAAACCCATCACACATTTGGATTACTTCCTTAATAGATGTCTCTTCGCAAAGTAGAATGCCTTGAATCAAATTTGACTTACCAGTACAATTTTCACTGAAAAATTTTACTAACTCTGTATGATCTTCTTTGAAATCACCTATCTGAGGATTGGTGATAAGAATTGCATTAGCACCTTGTTCAGACAATGAATCCAAGGCTTTTTCTAGACCTGAGAGCCGTGTTCTCACTGGCTCAATGATGGGCACAAAGTTGCTTTTTGCAAGTGTTGAGGCAGATTCACGAATCGTGATTAATTCGTAGTGTTTCCCACGAAAGTAAGGATAATACATGAACAAACTACGCCCAAGTGATGGCTTTGCTAACGGATGTTTCCATAGATTCAACTAAGCGAATATGATCTTGTTTTCTAAGGCGAAGAGACAAGACCGCCGAATGAAGGCTACTTGGCAATTGTTTGATCAGTGAATCAAGAGATTTTAAGCTTCTTGTTTGCGTTAGTGTCTTTACCATGCAATCATGCACCTTTACCGGGTGAAGATTGGTAACATATGAACGTAACGCTTGATATCGGCGGGTATTGGGGACATCAGGCACCGAAATACCCATATCATGGAGGATTAATTCAGATTCCCGTAATCGAATCGTGTCAAAAATAGCAACTGGGTTTGTTTTGGATGCTTGATCTCTACTTTCTTGAATGATGTCAATCTTGTGGTCATCTGAAAGAATCAGTACGCCTATATCCTGATCAACAGAGTCAAGGACTGCATTGACATGATTTTCGCCAACGATCACATTGATATTGGCAAATACTTCCCGAAATGCATTGATTTGTTTGGGAAGACGATCCAGCGAATCTCTTTCTGATTTGATCTCATACACCGTACTAGTTCCATTCAAAATCACAACATCTGCTCTGCAATGACCGACTCTGAGTTCCGTTAGCAGAGAGGCCTCTTCAAGTGAGTGATTCCTCAGTAGTACTTGATTCGTCAAAGCAGCTTTATATGAATATTCATGCCTGTGTCGTTTGCATTTTAACAATTCAAAAGCCTCTTCAAAAAGATCGTATATATTCACAGTATGACGAACCAGTTGAATCAGGTTTGATTCACGCAGAAGACGGATGAACAGCGGTGATCTTCCTTTTCGTGCTAACTCTCCTACGACTCCTGGACTAAAAAGCCTCGCTACTGCAGAGGACTGAATTTCGTTTGTTTTACCCATTATAGGGGTTGGATTTGATGAATCCCTGAGTATTATCGATTGGAGAATGGTGAGACAAACATGCACCAGTGCAATTCTGGCGGTTCATTGTTGAATCGAAACCTTTCTCGGTTCATAACACCCAAAGATACTGAAAACGCAGAAGAGCTTGATACGGTCTGTCAAAAACGTGAATCAATGACTATGGAATCTGAAATCCTATAGACGGCCTATCCGAACCTCTCGCGGAGGAACTCAAAACATCATTTCCCTTTCTTGTTATACTCAAACAGAACTGTGGAGGACGGATCCCATGGTGACGTTTTAGCAATCCTTCATCTACAAGGGAATCAATCAAATACTTAATCTGAGTTGATTTCCATGATTGCGAAAATGCAAGCATCTCCACATAGCGTATCCAATCTGTATGGTTGAACATTGGATCTGGGTCAATCCGATATTCAAAATGATCTCCAATGTCTGGACAACACCTCTTCATGTAATGTAACAGATGATCAGACCTTTGATCATCTGACATTGCTTCCTGCTCATGTATCAGGGTATCACACCAAGTACCAAACTCAGGTATTGTCACTCCATCAGAACGCTGTTCAATCAGCCAAGTCGTAAGGAGTGCTTTATCAGAATCATCAAGTTTGTATAATGAGTCCAAAGATGTAGATTGGGAAACATCATAACAACCATTGACTCGTGGAGAAAAGATATGATAGGAATCTTTCCCCGCATGGAATTCTTCAACCCTCGCAGGAGTATGCCAAATTGGACAGCGTTGTGGTAACATGGTTTTGGATTCGTTTTCTAAAATGATCAAGGGTATCTGGACATCATCACATCATCCTTAGACAAAACCTTGTAGGTAAAGTTCTCAGGCAATGAATCTGATGACCAACACTCCTCCTCGCACCCTACCTTAACCATTCTTGAAAGGCACTACAAAATTAGCCTTTATAGAGAATCACGATCAGAGTGAACGATGGTAAAATGTACACTAGGAGGATTCGATCGATTGGAATTTTCATGTGATGGTTGGATGAAGTACTGGATAGGATTAAAACCCTTATTCTTCTTGCAAGGATTCATCCATCCTTCAAAAAAGGCAATATGGCATGATCGTTCATCTCCGAGAATGGAAGACTATAATCAAGATTGGGTGTCAACACAAACCAGCACTCATAATCACACTCATCATACAAGGTATACTCCTCCTGCCTTTATCTTTCTTTTTCACATCTGATAGGTCAACTTTTTTGGCAGAGGGCAATCACAGCCAAGCTTGGAGGGGAACTCTGTTGTATCTCGTTCACCTACTTGTCTTTATTTCTTCCTTTAACGTACGCATCAATAAGCCATGAGTGCATAGACGGTAGTGGAACAACGTACCCATCCTCCCCTTTGGCTGCAATTACTCCCTTCTCCATGAACCGATCAAAAATTTTCTTTGCCTCTGCTTCCCCATAAATTCCTGATAAGGGTGATAGTATATCTAAACGATCAAAAGCAATACCTGCGGGGTATCCAGAAATGGCTTTGGCCAAATGTTTCACCTCATCAACATAAAAACTTTTAACGCGCTGCCTGTAGTACTGGATTCGTCCCCTCATTCCTTTTTCCATGACTTCCCTCAACCCTTCGGAGGTCATGACTCCATCGTTTTCTCTCAGATATTTACCTGCTCGAATCGCATACGAATGTACATGTCGTGGCCACCGGTAGGTATCTTTCTCTATGGCATCAATCCATTCGGTTGGTTCTCCCTTAGCCAATCCATCTTTAATGATCCAATCGCGAATCACCGCACGAGCAGACTTCTCACTCAATTCACCCAGTTCAACGGTGTTGCCGTCACCAAACCTTGATATATTCAATGCCTCCAAAGCCGGCAATGATGTCCCCACTCCAGCAGCTAGCAGGACGATAGGTCTTGCCATCTTTCCATTATGGATAAAATCAAGTGCTACGAGCATATCTACTTCATGGCCAATAGGGGGCACATTTTCATATCCCAATACTTGAGCTTCATCAAGCAGTAATAACAATGGCTTGCCTCTATCTTCTAACATACTCTTGACCGTGCGCTGTGGACGAGTACGTTTTCTAATCCATGAATAAATCCCTTTAACCCCAACCTGATGGACGCTTTCTGTTCCCAAGTATGTTTGATCCTGACCCAACGAGTTAAGTAATTTGTCTGGATCCCAAAGTGCATCAACCCCTATATAGACACTATCCCATCCCTCACCTTCGGCAATCGTTTTACACTGATCAAGCAGTGCGGATTTTCCTGATCCAGGGGCCCCATAGATAAGGTGAATCGTACCCTTTTTTGATGCCTTGACATTAGACAGAATTTCCCGAAAATCCATTATAATACTTGAACGCCCATGAAAATATGGAGTCGCCCCACGATCCATCGCCCCGAAACGGAACTCGGAATTCTTTTTCTTTGCCATGAGATTAAAATAGTTTGCACAATGATCACTTTATGAACCATCCCCCCTTTACTTGGTTCCCTCCCGTGTGAACAGTACAAAACAAGCCACCTACTGATCAAGCTAAAATGGTTGGTACATCAGTCTGTAAGTTTTACCTTTACTCTCTATCAGTTACTGATTAAACTCATCATGCAACAGATGACAAACACATTGTTTTCGTTAACGCAAGTTTGCAAGGGCATCAGATTTTTAATCCGTCCATAGGTGCAGTGTAAGAACTTGGCCAGTCATGTTCTTTCTGGTTCTTTGCGGCAGATGAAAAAGGATATGTATCAAGCGTATGGACTGCATAGCGGTAGAAACCTGTGTGGACCCGTTGTATTCTGGGGTCTGCTTCCACGCAGCGGGGTTACATCGGATTGGACACACCAAGGGACGCGCCTACTGGTGCACCACCTTGGAGCAATAAAGCCATCTGGTGGTATGAGTTTCCAACTAGATGGCGAGCACAGTTAGGGCTATCTGCTGCGCCCGTATATCCGATCTTAGAGATTGGGAGTGGGTTAGATGGAGATCAGTGGGCGGCTCAGGAGTTTAGAGCGGCTGATTTGGGGCATAAGCGTTTGTCAAACGCTTGGTGGAGATTGTCCGTTTGCTGAGTCGCTCTCCTGGTGAACCCATCACAGCGAATCTTGAAATGAGTCGTGCTGCCGTTACAGGTATTACCAATTTATTGCCCATCCTGATACAGAGGCGATCACCTCAGATCGGATTCTGGCGCCACATCGCATGCAAACATTGAAGCGAATCCGAGGGCAGTCCATTGTGCTGTGTTTAATTGATGAAACCAAGATCACCTACAATACGCGCCCAGCGTGTGATGGATTGGACGCAATCAGACGAGTTCGGAAGCGGAGGGGATTCGTCTCCATGCGACATTAGCCGTCACCGATGTGGGACTTCCTTTGGGGGTTTTGCGTTGTGGCTATACATCGTCCGATGTTGAGCATCCTGATCGCCAACGGTGGGAGGATGCCGTTGTGTATGCAAAAGAGATTCGGCGCTCCACCAAGATGGTGGTGATCATTGACCGAGAGGGCGACAGTGCCTCTCTAATGGAGCGGTGTCTGCGCGGTGGGCGTGTGGATGTATTAGTTCGTGCGATGCATAATCGGATTTGCCAGACGGGGAAAAACTATTTGGGAAGCTCTGAGGCTGGAGTCGGTTGGCCAGATGAAATGCCGATCCAGCGACTGAGTCGCAGGGTCAAATCGGGGCGAGTGTTAAACCGGGATGGGCGCGTTGCCCTGATGGAGATTCGATTTAGTCGGGTAGATTTACCCTGCGGAGTGATGACCGCTATTCAGATTGGGGATTCGGATGCCCTTGAGTGGTTTTTGTTGACGAGTCTTCCTGTTAGGACCTTTGACGAGGCCAAACAGGTGGTTGAGTATTATCTGTTGAGATGGTGGATTGAAGACCTGTTTCGCGTGCTGAAAAATGGATGCAAAGTGGAGGACTTACGGTTGCGCTCGGCGACAAAACTTCATCGTGCAGTGACCATCAACATGGTCATGGCTTGGCGGCTAATGTTACTGACATTCCTTGGGCGCACCGTTCCCAATGCATCAGCAGAGATCCTATTTACCAAGATCCAGATTTGTGCCCTGCGTCACTTTGCCAAGAGATATGGTTTTTCAAGTCCTGACGATTTGCAGCAGGCGGTTATAGGGGGATATCAGCAGCGAAAAAAGCGACTTCCACCGGGAGTTGAAGTGATATGGCGAGGGTACAAACACTTGGAAATTGCGGCCGAGTTTGGGAACCTTGAACGGATCTATGGAGTGCAGTCATACTCCCAAGATGCCTAAATATGACTCCGTTTCAAGACATCTTCACGGCGATGGATGACTTGGATGCTGTACGATTAGACGCCTGTAATGACGCGATGGATAGATCTTTATGTCACGCAGGATGTAATGAGGTCTTGACGAAAATCAACGATTTATTGATAAAATCAATAATGTCAAGTAAAGGTTTTGTGCGACTGGTAGCCTTAGTCTTGCCCTGGAGTTGAGACAGAAACCCCAGTCTTGATACTCGTCTAAATTCTTTTCAACACCTCATCCATGATTCACTTTCGTTCGACTCTGTACCCATACCTAACAAGTTCATAGACCTGCCTTTTCCCTACACGCTCACCACCACACCTCTTAAATGCAGCATCTACGGGCGGTTTGAACCTCCGCTTGAACAGCGGTTGAGAGAAGCCTACCCTCATGCAGTTCATACAGTTTGTTAAGTCATTGACTCACCTCCTTGTATATTCGTGGCACACAGTTCCTTCAAGAATCGTTGTTCATACGATGGATGTGGTTTCAGTGCACATTCCTTTGAGATAAGAGCATCTCACACTAAGACAAATTGAGTCACTTACTCGGTGCTGGTTATACTTCTTCTTGATACTTTATGATTAAGAGTGAACTGCGACGCTGAAGCATATATAATGACATTCTTACAGTTGAGAATAAGGTTATAATGGGGCCAAACGGGATTCATGTCTCGTTCAAACCACATGATCCATCCTGACAATCGCATCCAAGAAAATCTCCCACTCTATCTGAAAAACACGGATTCAATGATCTAATGGATACTGACCTGATGCCAAAGAGATACGATTGGAATTGCTAATGGACACTTGAAGTTCCCCGCCCCTGACCTTGCGATTCTATGATTACACTGCAAAGAGTAATATTTGAACTAAAATGAATGGTCAAAGTAAAATTCGCTGTACATTATTAACAACCCTTCAGATATACTAATGAGTATTTATTCACAAAAGACATCGGCTCCTAACCAGAAGAGTAGAAATAATACCAGTGTTGCTACCTCCGAGCATCCTGAAGATGTTTCACTGGATCTTTTCAATCCACTGAAGGCCGACAAATCCAGTCCAGAGAGTTCAGGAACTATAATTTTACACGAGTTGGGAAATTCAACAGAATCGAGAATTGTCATTAATAATGTGCCATTTGATTCAGATACGGACCTCGTGCGGCGAGAATGCACTGTGTTGAATGCTCTTAGATCGGAATGTGGTAATTATCTAACGATTGATTCTGAAGATTTGGAAATGTCAATTACAGAAGAATCTCTGGAGGAAATCAAAGATGCATTTGAGGCAGTCCTAGTGATTTCATGGGAACTCTATGTACTGGGAAACACCCAGAAAATGACACAAGGTGCATTACAACTCAGAAAACATCTCATGGAAACTTACCGACTCATTTAACAATGGCTTTATCAAAGCGAAAGGTAGTATCTGCCTTGCTGAGGAAGGGATTCCTGCAAAGGAAAAAGGGCCACCATATTGTATTAGTCTACCAAAATATAATGGAGATTTATCCAAGATACGAACTCGTTTGAGTCACGATAGTCATCCTAAGGATTTGAGCGATTATTTGGTTCTAAAAATGACAAAACAGGTAAACCTTCACAGAAAACAATTTGAAGAATTCGTTTCATGTGTTATCAATCAAACCAAATATGAGGAGATCATTAACAGGAAAAGTTAAGAGTGCTTGTGCCACATAATATTATCATGGTTCTATTTCAATCCGATGAATCATTAAGTCTATAAATTCAATCATTGACGAATATGTTCCAGCCTTTAACACTGCCCCCACCCTCTCATGTTATGGGATTATCTCTGAAAACTCATCCAAGTGTTACCGACTAAATCATTTAACTCTAAATCAATTGATTATCTCTGAGAATGGATTTTGTACCCAAATCCGTAATGCAGTGCACACCATCGGTATATCTGAAGTTAACCCTATTTTCACCTGAGATAGGCCTATTTTAGTTCAACGCATCTCTATTTTCTCTTGATCTGCGCCAATTTCTGCCCTGATATTGGCATTTTGTCCCCTTAAACGTCTGATTTAGCCGATTTTCGGTGGTTTTTTTGGTTTTTATTCTCTAAATGTGTGTGCCCATGTATTTTATTTAAAATAAATTTTTTATTTTGCATATTTATATAGGTTTTTGTCGTATATTTAGATATAATCAAACTCTTTATGTACCCATGTACGTCTCTCAAATTCCGAACCGTAACTCTAAACCAACCTGGCTCATCCGAACCTCTACTCGCGTTGGTAACAAAGTCGTCAAAACGACCATCTCCAATATTACCCGTCTCCCTCAGCCTATCATTGATGGCATTCGCATCCTCTTGAAAGGTGGCACGGCGGTCAAAACCATCAAAGACGCCTTTGAGATTCGCAGTAGCAAACCCCACGGGCATGTGGCTGCAGTCCTGGGCATGATGACCCAACTCAAGATCCATGACCTGATTGCCCCAAAGAACTCACGCTTTCGTCGCCTGGTGCTTGGGATGATTGCCGCCCGCGTGTTAGACCCGGCCAGCAAACTCCAGACCAGTACCATGCTCAATCAAGAGACCGCTGCCGATACCCTCAACGAAGAACTGAACCTCAAGTACGTTGATCAGGATGACTTGTATGAAGCCATGGATCAGCTGGCCAAGTGCAAAGCCGACATTGAGTGCACATTAGCCAAACGGCATTTGACAGAAGGGGGGATGGTACTCTATGACGTCAGCAGTAGTTATGTGGAAGGGGAGAAAAATTTCTTCGCGGAGTTTGGCCATAACCGAGATAAGAAAAAAGGCAAAAAACAAGTCGTTTATGGGCTGATCACCGATGCAGAGGGACGCCCCGTCTCGGTAGAGGTCTTTCCAGGCAATACCGCCGATACTGCAACGCTTGGATGTCAGATCACTAAGATTCAAGAATCCTTTGGATTAAAGCATGTTATATTGGTTGGAGATCGGGGGTTATTGAAGCAGAAGCAGATTAAAGAGGAGATCATGCCTGTGGGGCTGGATTGGATCACGGGTATGCAAAAGGGGGAGATCCGAAAGGTGGTAGATCACCAGGAAAAAGAGGAGCGTCGGAAAGAGGAAATGCGTGAAGTGATAGAGCAAAAGGAAATTCAGATGAGTTTATTTGATCAGCAGAATCTGGTGGAACTAGAGTGTGATTTATATCCAGATGAAACCCTGATTCTGTGCAAGAACCCCTTACAAGCGGCCAAGAGTAAGCAAACACGGGATGCGTTGTTGGACAAAGCGGATGAGGGACTTAACAAGATGATCAAAGCCATCACGGCGACGCCGTGCCGATTAAAAAACGAAGCCAAAATTGGCATGCGCGTCCAGAAGGTTGTGGGCAAACACAAATTAAAGCGGTTCTACAATCTGGACGACATTAAGGAGGGACATTTTACCTATAGCCGCAATGAACAAGCGATTAAAAAAGCCGAACTCTTGGACGGCGTGTATGCGATTCGGTCAAGTGTGAAAAAGGCCCCCGAGACATTAGTCTCCGATTACAAGCGTTTATCTTCGGTAGAATGGGCATTTAGAACTATGAAATCCATGTCGTTGCGCGTACGCCCGATTCATCATCGCAATGAACATCGGGTTATTGCGCATATCTTTTTGTGTATGTTGGCCTATTATGTAGAGTACCACCTCCGTCAGAAGCTCGCGCCCATGTTAGAAGATGACTTGCAACTCAAGAGAGCGCAAAGAAAAGATATGGTCTCGCCAGCCAAACGCTCAGATGAAGCCAAAGAGAAAGCGCAAAGCAAGACGACATCAGATGACGAAACCGCCATGAGTTATGAGTCGGTGATGAAAACTTTGTCTGGGTTGAGTCGTGTAGTGGGCGTTCCGAAAATCACAACCGATAATTCTCCCGAAGTGACCTTGTTTGAGGATTACAATCCGACCCAAATGAAGGCGCTAAAACTCCTGAATATCAAACTCTCCTGAGTGACCGGTTCGTCAGACTGAAGCATATTTCTGGCAGATAATCCTCCAGATTGTAGTCAAAAATTCTCAAATTCTCTGGAAATACTGAACCTTCTGGAAATTGAAAATAGGGTTAACTTCAGGTTTAAGATCCGAGGGAATGATGTCTATATCCAGAAGATTGCCTGGATGAAGTTTCGTAGGAAAGGAGGTAATCCTTATCCAGACGGTGAGCCGATTGAAGTCACCGTGAAGAAAGACGGACGGTACTGGAAGATGAGCGTAATTTACAAAGTCACACATCTACCAGAGAAGGTGGACGATGGCAAAGAGATTGGCATTGACGTGAATACCTATAACATTTCTTATTCCTCAACGGATGGTGAACAGGGCATGTTACCACACCCTGACTTAACGGATAAGGAGATTAAGATTCGTCGGTGGCAAAGAAAGTTAGCCCGACAACAGAAAGGGTCTGGTCGATCCTTGCGGACAAAGAGAAGGATTGCCAAGTGGAAGCGAAAACAGAAGAACTGCAGAACGAATGCGGCACATCAACATAGCCGTAGATTGTCCAATAAGGCCTATACGTTGAAACGTGAAGACTTGAAGATCAAGACTATGTCCAAGTCTGCTAAGGGCACGGTTGAGAACCCTGGAACCAATGTGAAGGCCAAAGCAGGGTTAAACCGCGTCATTCTCAACGCTGGATGGGAACGGTTCAATACCTATTGCGATTACAAGTTTGGCAACGTGATTCTTGTAGATCCGAAGTATACCAGTCAACGCTGTAATCAGTGTGGTCATACAGATAAAGTCAATCGCAAGACGCAAAGCAAGTTTAAGTGCATGGCTTGTGGCCATGCGGATCACGCAGATATCAACGCATCTGCAAATGTATTACAGGCCTCCGGGATTGGGGCATCTGCACGTGGAGGAGCGTTCTCGTAGAGACTCCTATGAGCCGTGAAACGGATACGCAAAAGGTAGCCGTCAAATAGATGGGTACTCACGTATATAATTCCCTTAATTGTCGATAGGCAATTGAGCAATGACCTTCATAACCATAAATCCTACTGAATATCTCATCTGCACATAATCTATCCACATCAGTACAGAAATTCTTGGTATTTGTTATTCTCACCCGATGAACCAGACCGTAACCAATTCTTTTTTTCCAAATCATTAAATTGAAATGAATTTTTGTATCTTTATTCAATGTTTGTTCAAACGAACATATTGGATCAAGACATTCGAAAAGCCCTAGTCGGACACTGCTCTGGTATATACCACAAACAAGGTGGTGAACTGGTTGTTCATGAACTTGGGCTCGCTCATGCTAAGAGACGGGTGGATTTAGCCATATTGAGTGATGATGAAATTCATGGCTACGAAATTAAAAGCGAAAAGGATAATCTTCGTCGACTTGAAGGGCAATTACATATCTATCTCCAATCTTTACATAAATTAACTCTTGTTGTTGCCAACAAGCACTTGAAACACACACTAAAACACATCCCAACTTGGATTGGATTGATAGAAGTTAATGTAACATTAAAAGGCTTTGTTAACCTTAATCACTATCGTGAAGCCCAACAGAATCCTCATATTGATCCCTTCATTCTATCCCATCTTCTCTGGCGAAGTGAAGTTCAGGAGATTCTGCTTAACAACGGTGCATCTCCATCATCTTTGCGTGGCTCACGTGTAGTTCTTTACAGAAAACTCTTAAAAATCATACCAGAAAATCAGTTAATGAAAAACATCAAGGAGGCGATGTTGAATCGCAGAAATTGGCGAGATCATCCACTACAGTTGTAATGTGATGATTAATAGTGACTCTCTTCCAGTAAGTAAGATTACTTGGACCTTTTTCTTCATTAGCACACAATGATATGAAATAATCACCATCGGAAAAATCAGATCCACGAAATTGAAATTTGGGGTGAGTTACAATTGTTTTACAGTGTTCTATCATTTGGTTACGGTCGTCACGAAATGCTCCTCCTTTACATGTCGCCCAAGACGACGGAGTGGTGTAAATAATTTTTCCAGCTGGCCTTATAATTCGCATGTCCATGTCTGCTTTAAACTTGGGATACACTGTCGTATAATCACCATATATGGGAGAACGAACCTCGCTCGGCAATTCAGAACAAAGAAATTTATAGAACATCCAATCGTGACGCGGGATTTCATCAATACCTTTTGCTATCCGCTGTGAGCTATCAGGTATCGCAGAGGATACAAGGATAAAATTGCGGAATTCTGAAAGATGTTTATAATGTTTCAATCTGGATATTAATGCCTTAGCAAAGTGCTGATATGGAGTAAAGTTGGGAGCTTGTAGATCAATGATGAGGTCAACTTCATTGGGTTGCAAAGATAGTTTACTCGCTAAATTTAATATTTGACTCTCTGAATTATTGGGGATTAGTTTTTCAAGTCTAACTCGAAGACCAACTCCTCTTTGATCTATTTTAGTAGATTTGTTGACTGCCTCAACCGTATCATGGTCACTATCAAATCTGATTACTGGAATAAAATTTGCCTCAATCGATCGAAGTCCCTCAAAAATGTAATCAAACAGATGACTTCCTGTGCTCATTCTCTTTTCTGCAAGAAGATGGTTTAAATCTATCCATACAGGTCGACGTCCCCACTTAATCTCAAATCGATCAGTAAATGGACCTACATGCTCATCTACTGTTTTCTTAAACTCACGCTTCTCAAAATCAAATTCGAGATCTGGTATACAAATTAATGGAGTTACCTTTTCTTTTATGCTCTCTTTAAGAGACCACAAAGCCTGGTATTCACCCGTACGCCATGCTAAAATTGGCATGTACATGTCTTTACTTAATATCATGAATCGTTTCTGACCTGTTCGCGGACCCCCGACTGAATAAACTCATTCAAGATTGTATAATTGTTCCGTTCTCTACGGATGCGTCCTGCCAAAATACTTTCAGCTACGTTCAAATTTTTAGCATCAAGTCGCACCGCCTCTTCCGAGAGAGCAAAACGTGAAAGAGCACATTCCCAATCATCTTCGGGGATAAGCGTGTTAAGAGCAAATTCGTCAGCTTCTAATTCGATTGCGTCTACCGAATTCACTGTATCATCATCAAAAAAATTATAACAAGTTCCCTGAAAAAGATGGAGGTAAATGTGAGCGAGTTCGTGAAATAGAACGAACCAAAAATGATCTAACCGATCATATCTTAGAGTTAAACCAATGATTGGATGATCATGTGGCCCACGCATAGCAGCACCATCAAGATAAGTACCTGATAGATGTTCTTCAATCACAAGAATAATGCCTTTTTGAGCAAGTAAACTTCGTGCACGACGATGTCCATCAGCACGTCTTGTCAATGCGACTAGCTCTGGTAACCAGCTGTGGTCCAACTCGAATTTAGCGAGTTCTCTTTTTTCTATGATTTTACCCGCACACTCAAACACTCTAGCCTGCCAAGCAAGTAAGGCATACTCATTTGGCAGGTTATTGCCTCGCATTTTTTTTCGGTAAAGTGCCAGTGTAAAATTCCCGCCAATAGATTCTGTAAAATATTTTTGGGTAGCTTCAATAAGATCTCCGCCTCTTGGTAGATCAAACCATTGGCGTCTAATCATTTCACGGGCCGGAAAATCTTTCCACCTGATGGATTCAGAATTTTCCCATAAAAAAATCATGTTCCCATCACTTGTTTCACTTACAAATGACCCGACTATATCAACTTTGAGTAGGTGTGCAACTTTGATAAGTTGATCCAAACTAATTCCCATGTAATCAGAATCTTCATATTGCTGGACCTTCTTCACGGCTATTCCTAATTGATCAGCCAGAGTGGATTGGCTCATACCACATGCAATCCTTGCTTGAACTAGCATCTTTGGCAAGCTTTGAAATGAATGCGACCTCGAGACTGAAATCTCACCAGATTTGAGCATTTTGTAATGTATGAGATCTGCCTCAAGTTCTTCAACTTGTGATTTGATGGCATCAACCTCAATAGGTCTAATCCAACTATCGTCCTTATTCAGATCTAGTGCCGATTTCAACTGCTCCTTCAATTTAGTCAATTGATCGGAAGTGATGCGGTACTGATCATCATTATAGATCATTTCACCAGGAATTAAGCATTGGATCTGTGAGAAGTTCCAGAACAATGATGCCCTTTCTTTTACCAGAGAACTTATCGGTTTGAAAGAAATCAAGGAATGTCTGACCACCTTCGTTAGCAAAACTATATGCAGGGAAGAATTCACCACCAAATCTGTTTTTCTGGGCAGCACGCAGAAAATTAAAGTCATTAAAAACTGGATCCAGGAGTCGTACGTCCACACCAGTAGGGTCCCAGCATGCATCAAAGTCGTTGGGATTGGGCTTACTTGTCACAAAGCTACCATTTAAATATAAATTTCGGCAACCTGCAAAATTCAGATTCCCAGAGGCCTCAACTAATCCATCAAATAATCTACGACGAGGGTTATTATAAGCATAGCGATTTTCTACATCAACAAGACTTGAGGTGTGTAGGCCTGGTGGCAGTAGATTCCACGGTGAACCTATGATCTCAATAAATTCAGGAACCATGATTATACATGAGATTATTCAGTGAGTGTTTAGAATTATCCATTCTATATGAATGAGGAAAGTGTTATGGAGATTTAGGAGAATTGTGCCATTTTCTAAAGTTTCGCACATAGTTCAATTAGTTCATTAACCTAAGAGGATTTGCAATTCATACCCCATCTGATGATAAGCGGCTTATTAGATCGTGCGTAGACTGCTCTCAACATAATGGGTGCGATCACTACAAGGGTAAGTGTTTACCACAGTAACCGATAATAATTTTTTGACATTGATAGTCCCAGTGGAAATGAACTCGGATAGTCTTTGTAATATCATTACTGACACCGATTTTCAGGTGGCTAAACATTAGAACTTTTTCGCTTTCGTAATCAAATTCTCTGCATCTCCTTAACTTAGGATTGTTCATGACGGAATCTGATTCATTAGCTGCATACACCTTTTTCTCAAAAATTTTACGAGCCTCACTGTCTCCTTTTTCAATTAATGTATCTCGATATTCAGTTACAAGTTGATTCAATAATTCTAACAACTTGCGTCCAGATTCAAAATGCCCTATAGGTTTAGCACTTTTGTAGGCCGAACTGAGAATTGTACATTGATCTGAGTAAAATTTCTCAATAAGTTTTAAGCATTCCTGTGGAGTTGGATTATACTTTTTGACGAAAATAACATCTCGTAGTTGGTCAAATTCAGCTATATCGGATGGGTTTTTCTTTACCGAGGACAAATTATGTTCAAGAGTTTCAATTTTAGGTTTACATTTCCATAATTCTGTTTCCTTGTGCTGAAGTGCATATCAAGTTGTTCTTTCTCATTCACAAGGTCATTAAAGAAAGCTTCCCGATCCTCGTCAGATTGCCGCGCCATTTCATCTAATTTTGACGCATGTTGCCCTGATAAATCGGATAAGTGGCCTTGAATCCCATTAATGAGAATCTGATGCTGAACATACGAAGGATGCATATGATTTCTCAACTTATGAATATTCGGCTGGGCCGTAACCCATGCTAAGATTTTGAAAGTTCGGTCACGTTTCCTTCCCCAACCCAGAATCATTTCCTTACCAAAAATCCGTGATGATACTTCACCGTCATTGGATCTGGGTGGTGATACTACACAAATGGCTCCATCACTTACAGTATAATCTTTCCCAAGAACTTGCTCCATTAAACTTCTGTTGGATTGAGGATTGTCCTTGAAAACCTCAGCCAAACCGATTAAGGTCTCTTGGAGAGTTTTGGGATAAACTAAATACTTTTTTTCATCATTACAACTCACTATGACAATGGGCGCAGAGCGTTGTTTGCGCTCAATTTCAAATAAAAATCCGCGAAAGTCATCTTTCCATCTTCCTATAGGTCTTGCTCCTTGATAGCCTGGAGTTGACTGTGAAATTGATACATCTACTTTTGCTTTTTCAATATCCAAAATAATTTTCTATAAGTCTTGGTTGGGATGCTGACACGGGGTTAGATTCCCATGCACTATGCTCGTTTTTCCTGACAACGCAGGATATTTCTATCTTATCCAATAACTTTCTTACACTAATTTCAACAGACCACATTCGACCTTCAATCTCATCGTCTTGATGTCGTAAAATCCATGAGCATAATGGAGGATCATTATCATAGCAACTGAGAATCCTTAATGTTGAATATAATGGGCCTCCCATTTTTTAAGTTGGGTGATATTTTCAGAAATGGGTAAACGAGGGTAACAAGAATAAGGTTCGGTAAGGATTTTTATAGTAGTTTAGATTTGTTTATCTATCCTTCAACTTATCAAAAAAAAGATGGCTTTAAAAATAACAGATGTGAATCATTTGATTGGTATTGCGTCACCGTGTCCGAGATTGAGCAGGAGACGAGTCGTTATGCGGCGAGGATCCATGTAACGCTTTCGGGGGATGCGGAGTTAAGGTGTCCGGAGTGTGGGAAGGCGTGTCCGGGGTATGATCACCGAGAGCGACGATGGCGCCATACTAATATCTGTGATTATCGTACGGAAGTGGTCGCGAGTGTGCCCCGTGTGCAGTGCCCACAGCATGGCGTGACTACGATTTCGGTTCCTTGGGCCGATACTCGTGTGCAATTCACGTCCAGTTTTGAGGCCTGTGTGATGGATTGGTTGCATGATGCAACCAGCATTTCAGTGATCGCGAAACGCTTAGGGGTGAGTTGGACGATGATCGCTCATATTATGGATCGTGGAATCAAGCGTGGATTGGAGCGCAAGCCAGAGAAGATCGTGCCTCATATTTGCGTAGATGAGACAGCGTCCAAGAAGGGGCACAACTATGTGACGATTGTATCGGATCGGTACGGTGTTACATGTGTCAGAGGGGCGAACAATAGAGAGTTTATTAGAGTACTACGATAGTTGTTCACCTGAGCAAATTGCAGGGATTGAAAGTGTGAGTATGGATATGTGGCCTGCCTACATCACTGCAACAAGGATGCGTATACCCGATGCAAGATTGCATTTGACCATTTTCATATCTCTAAATATGTTGGAGCTGGGGTGGATGAGGTTCGCAGAGAGGAGAATCGTGCGTTAAAGAAACTGGGGATTCTGGATTTGGTAGGGACAAAGTATGATTGGCTTAAGAATCGGGCCAGCATGTCGGCCAAGCAAAAAAAGCGGTTTAGTCTCTTGAAAAACAGTGCACTGAAAACAGCACGCGCTTGGGCGATGAAAGAAGTGTTCCAGACGCTGTGGAAGTATAAACATCGCACTTGGGCGCTCAAAGCATGGAACCGTTGGTTAGGGTGGCTCTCACGCAGTCGTCTGGAGCCGATGAAAAAAGTGGCTAAAACCATTAGAAGTCATCTTTGGGGCATGATCAATGCGGTGGTTTTAGATGTGAGTAATGGGCCGGCTGAAAGCATCAATAGTCGCATCAAAATGATCAAAATCCGTGCGCGTGGATTCAGAAATCCTGAACGATTAAAGAATGCAATTTACTTCTATCTTGGTGGACTTGATTTGTATCCAGAAGGCACCAAAAATCGGCCAACCCACTCTTAAAATGGGAGGCCCAATATAATTGACCTCGCTGGCCATCATATTTTCCACTTGATATTAGTTGCGACTGATCAAATTGTATACCCGTCTGCTTTTTAAGCCATCGCCTGATTGCACGAAAGACTATATCTTCCGAATCGTTACCGTGAAGATACAGTTGATTTGCATAGATAAGCATAATCTTCCAATGTCTCAAGATAATAAATTAGACTTATTTGTTATACCAATTTTCTATGATTGTTAACGTAACAAATAAGCCTTTTAATCAGAGTTATGCAATGCACAATGATCTTATAGGTTCCAGACGGTTGTTTAATGGTGTTAAATGCGTATTCCAATTTATTGGAGATCTTCCAAAGTTGATCAATTTACCCTCCTCTTCATCTCACATTACAGTTTCAACACATATCCAAGGATTACGATAAGGTAGAATAAAAATTTTAGGGTTGTTTCAAAGAACTCATCTAAGGGCTACCGAATCAATAACTGACTCTAAATGGTGCCTTGCCCCAGGCCACTTAGGAAAATGGATCCCTCTCATTTGACCCAGAGGGGTAACCGCATTCAAGATGCATGTTGCTTGGTGTAAACCAGACGGGCTGTGAACTGTTAGCCTCCATTTTCAACACGAAATATTTCTTTCGATTGCCTGCGTAAACTAATATGTTCAGACTCACAAGATGAGAATATAAAACTCAATTCCTAATGTCCTTCTGGAACTCCTGTTCACCTTTAGTAGTTAACCCGTCTGTCACTGAATTCAACACTAGCAAGAGTAGGTCTTGTTTTGACAGAATCTTTCTGAAGACTCACGGATCACACTAATACGCTTAAAAATTGACATAACATAGTGATCAATCTCTATCAATAATCACCTTATTCTTGATGGCTTCAAAAAATTATGCTGAACCCAATGTCTTTATTGATACAAAATAGTGACTTTGAATCACTGATGCTTGATAATGATAAGTTGATGGTTGTCCTTGCCGTTGTCATGATCATCTGGATAGGGATCATCGTCTTTATCTTCTTAACAGATCGCAAAGTTGAACGGCTTGAATCTTCAGTACAAGATCTGACACGCTCTGACAAAACTGCAGATTAACTTCTAACCTCTTACATGCGAAAACCCCGTACGATCTTTAGTCTTATTGCCCTGATAGGATTCACCTCCCTACTCTTTTTCAGTTTTGGTGAACGCGTCAGCGGTTATATGTATTTTTCCGATGCCGAAGCCTCAGGCTCCTATGCTCATGTAGTCGGCTACTGGGTTCAACCTGAGACGGCCTTTTATAACCCCGATGAAAACCTCTTTATTTTCCATATGAAAGATGAGGAAGGAAGTATTCGGAAAGTTCATTATCACAATACGAAGCCTGCAAGCTTTGAAAGTGCCGAAAAACTAGTCGTGGAAGGATTCCTAGATGGAGAAATCTTTAATGCTGAACATATCCTCATGAAGTGCCCATCTAAATACAGTGAGACTATCGCCTTAGAGCAAGTCCCCCCTTCTTGAAGAGTTTTGTTCAATTCTCGCTACCCTCAGAATGGGCCATTCATAACACGACATCCATATCTCCGTGAGCGAGCGACCCAGAAACCTTTTCAAAGTTGTGGTGATGGTTTTCTGGCCCATCTTAAAGAGATATTAAATGTCACCGATAGAACAGCAGCTAATACATCATACCATATATCGTGGACATCAAAAACCCGATTCGGTAATCCTAACTGAATGATTTCGTCAATCGTGCCGATAATTGCTGTCACTCCAATCGCAGCCATATAACTTAATGGAACCCCATGTCCATGTGTTGACCGCTCTAAAAACGCTGCATGGATGACCAGAGCCACGATACCATACATGACCACATGAATCCGTTCTTCTGGTTGATCAATTTCAGAAAGTACTAACAGGTATACAATCGCGGTAACAATAGTCACGATGATCTCTTTCAAGCCAGGGGTAGAGGTCAACCCCTCAGTAACCACAAACAGGAGAGTCGTACAGCAAACCAACACGAAGAGGCTCAACCCCCAGCCACTATACTGAATAACCTGAAGCACATCTCCAACAATTGCTAAGGTGGAGTATATCGTCAATATCAATAAACATGCAACTGCCCATAAACGTATTTCACGCTTGGAAACAAATATCATGTATTTGATTGATTGTATAACACCTATTTACCAATAAACATAACTGAAAAGGATGTCTTTTCATCCTGCACGGATTTGGATGACGCTATTCAATTCTCACAGTATATTGAAAGTTATCAGGTTGTCGTATCCTGACAGTGCTGACGGATTTGGATGATTCTTTTCAATTCTCACAGAAAGAATTTCGTCACATGGCAGAGGATTCTGTCATTCAAAATATTCTAATCGCTTCTTGGTGATATGATATTGGGTTATGAAAAATCAATCAATAATAAGATCGGTGCAGAGATGTAATCGCATATGAAAGCCCAAACCGCATCAAAAAAGCTTGTCCAGAAATAAAGGAACTACCCCAGGCTCTAAAATCATCGTCAATAATACTCCCCCGACCGCACCGCCAAGGTGTGCTTCATGAGCAATACCGAATGAGCGCTCGGCCCTCATAGCATAAATACTGCCTCCGACAAATAAACCCGCAAACAAGATAGCTGGAATAGGGATCACAGCGAAGATGTAGATGAGCTGATACGGAGCAAAAAGCACAAAGGCAAATAATACCCCGCTGATCGCTCCACTTGCTCCAACACAACTGTAAGAAACGTCATCTCGCTTCTGAAAATATGTCAGTGCATGCGCTGATAACAAAGACCCCAAATAGAGAATTAAATATCTGACAGATCCTAATTCAATTTCTAACAATGGACCGAAAAAATATAATGTGATGACATTAAACAAAAGATGGGGCAAAGAGACATGCACAAACCCAGCAGTAATGTAACGGTAGGGCTGCTTTGAAATCTTGATTGGCTGAAAAGCTAATCGGCTAATCAATTGTTGGTTGCCAAACAGAGCGTACCCACTCACTAAAACGATGGATACCAACAGCAGTATTGTGATCGGAGCCGACAGTCCTGATAACATCAAGATTTTGAAGTCAAAAGACTCTCAAATAAAACCCTCCCATCAACACCGCCAAGAGCCCGCTCAGCTGCACGCTCAGGATGGGGCATCATCCCAAGTACATTTCCTTGACGATTAATAATTCCTGCGATATTGTTTGCGGATCCGTTTGGGTTGGACTCGGCCGTAATATCACCCTCAGGGCTTGTATATCTGAATACCACTTGACCATTGCGCTCCAATTCCACTAACTCAGGAGCGTCAGCGAAATAATTGCCTTCGCCATGAGCGATTGGAAGTCGCAAAACCTGCCCAAGATCGGCTGACTCTGTAAATGGAGTATCAGTATTATCAGTCCTCAAATGAACCCATTTACATTCAAAACGAACCGATGCATTACGAAGTAACACCCCTGGCAATAGGCCACATTCACATAAAACCTGAAAACCATTGCATATCCCAAGCACTACCCCCCCAGTCTCAGCAAATCGTACGATATCTTTCATAATTGATGAAAAGCGGGCAATCGCCCCAGATCGCAGATAATCTCCGTAGGAAAATCCACCCGGAATGATGACCAAGTCAACCTGAGGCAAATGCTGCTCCTTATGCCATATGAAGGTCGTTTCCAGACCAAACACATGCCTAGAAACATGGTAGGCATCATGGTCGCAATTTGAACCAGGAAAAACAATGATGCCCACACGCATTGGTACCTTAGTCTTTAATCAACTCCAGTTCTAAACTGATTTCAACATTATGCCCTACAATGACACCTCCAGCCTCAGTCAGTTGATCCCAAGATAAATTAAAATCCTTACGGTTGATCGTCGTTGTAGCCTCAAACCCAGCACGCTCTGTATCTCTCATCATGGCAGTCCCTAAAAAACTTCCATCCAACACAACCGATTGCGTGACATCTCTGATTGTTAAATCACCTTGAAGATGAAAGTCACTACCGTCAACCTTGGTCACACCCGTGCTCACGAATGTAAGGCTTGGGAATTCTTCTGATCCAAAAAAATCATCCGAACGCAAATGACCATCACGGCGTTCATTTCCCGTGTCAATACTGGCCGTCTCAATAGTTGCATTGACAGCCAGCGAACTTAAATCATCTCCGTCCATCGTGATATCTGCATCATAGGTTAAAAACTCTCCACGGACATTAGAAATCCCAAGATGGCGAACCTTAAACGAAATACTTGAATGGGAATTGTCAATAGACCACGATGAAGGCTCCTCGTTGGTCAATGTGAAAGCAACAAAAAATAACGTAGCAAAAAACAAGGAAAAAAGTTTCATGAATTAAATGAGTTTAGTTATATCACTGTAACTCAACTCTCCCAAATAGGGTTCTTGAATTTATAATATCTAACGAAAATCCCAAGTGCCATGATCCAATTGATCTGATAAATTAGAATGGTTGCTTCAGTGTGTGCGCGGAGATGAATATGGGGTTCTGCATCAAATCTGGATAATCTGAGTAATTTTTTGCCTATATTTTGTGGAATCGTGGTGCGAAGTAGATGTGTGAATAGCCTTGATCATCCATGAGTCGGGCTCAGATGTTCCATTTGATGATTGAGAGAGCATTATAACTGAAGTTAACCCTATTTTCACCTGAGATAGGCCTATTTTAGTTCAACGCATCTCTATTTTCTCTTGATCTGCGCCAATTTCTGCCCTGATATTGGCATTTTGTCCCCTTAAACGTCTGATTTAGCCGATTTTCGGTGGTTTTTTTGGTTTTTATTCTCTAAATGTGTGTGCCCATGTATTTTATTTAAAATAAATTTTTTATTTTGCATATTTATATAGGTTTTTGTCGTATATTTAGATATAATCAAACTCTTTATGTACCCATGTACGTCTCTCAAATTCCGAACCGTAACTCTAAACCAACCTGGCTCATCCGAACCTCTACTCGCGTTGGTAACAAAGTCGTCAAAACGACCATCTCCAATATTACCCGTCTCCCTCAGCCTATCATTGATGGCATTGGTATCCTCTTGAAAGGTGGCACGGCGGTCAAAACCATCAAAGACGCCTTTGAGATTCGCAGTAGCAAACCCCACGGGCATGTGGCTGCAGTCCTGGGCATGATGACCCAACTCAAGATCCATGACCTGATTGCCCCAAAGAACTCACGCTTTCGTCGCCTGGTGCTTGGGATGATTGCCGCCCGCGTGTTAGACCCGGCCAGCAAACTCCGGACCAGTACCATGCTCAATCAAGAGACCGCTGCCGATACCCTCAACGAAGAATTGAACCTCAAGTACGTTGATCAGGATGACTTGTATGAAGCCATGGATCAGCTGGCCAAGTGCAAAGCAGACATTGAGTGCACGTTAGCCAAACGGCATTTGACAGAAGGGGGGATGGTGCTCTATGACGTCAGCAGTAGTTATGTGGAAGGGGAGAAAAATTTCTTCGCGGAGTTTGGCCATAACCGAGATAAGAAAAAAGGCAAAAAGCAAGTCGTTTATGGGCTGATCACCGATGCAGAGGGACGCCCCGTCTCGGTAGAGGTCTTTCCAGGCAATACCGCCGATACTGCAACGCTTGGATGTCAGATTACTAAGATTCAAGAATCCTTTGGATTAAAGCATGTTATATTGGTTGGAGATCGGGGGTTATTGAAGCAGAAGCAGATTAAAGAGGAGATCATGCCTGTGGGGCTGGATTGGATCACGGGTATGCAAAAGGGGGAGATCCGAAAGGTGGTAGATCACCAGGAAAAAGAGGAGCGTCGGAAAGAGGAAATGCGTGAAGTGATAGAGCAAAAGGAAATTCAGATGAGTTTATTTGATCAGCAGGATCTGGTGGAACTAGAGTGTGATTTATATCCAGATGAAACCCTGATTCTGTGCAAGAACCCCTTACAAGCGGCCAAGAGTAAGCAAACACGGGATGCGTTGTTGGACAAAGCGGATGAGGGACTTAACAAGATTATCAAAGCCATCACGGCGACGCCGTGCCGATTAAAAAACGAAGCCAAAATTGGCATGCGCGTCCAGAAGGTTGTGGGCAAACACAAATTAAAGCGGTTCTACAATCTGGACGACATTAAGGAGGGACATTTTACCTATAGCCGCAATGAACAAGCGATTAAAAAAGCCGAACTCTTGGACGGCGTGTATGCCATTCGGTCAAGTGTGAAAAAGGCCCCCGAGACATTAGTCTCCGATTACAAGCGTTTATCTTCGGTAGAATGGGCATTTAGAACTATGAAATCCATGTCGTTGCGCGTACGCCCGATTCATCATCGCAGTGAACATCGGGTTATTGCGCATATCTTTTTGTGTATGTTGGCCTATTATGTAGAGTACCACCTCCGTCAGAAGCTCGCGCCCATGTTAGAAGATGACTTGCAACTCAAGAGAGCGCAAAGAAAAGATATGGTCTCGCCAGCCAAACGCTCAGATGAAGCCAAAGAGAAAGCGCAAAGCAAGACGACATCAGATGACGAAACCGCCATGAGTTATGAGTCGGTGATGAAAACTTTGTCTGGGTTGAGTCGTGTAGTGGGCGTTCCGAAAATCACAACCGATAATTCTCCCGAAGTGACCTTGTTTGAGGATTACAATCCGACCCAAATGAAGGCGCTAAAACTCCTGAATATCAAACTCTCCTGAGTGACCGGTTCGTCAGACTGAAGCATATTTCTGGCAGATAATCCTCCAGATTGTAGTCAAAAATTCTCAAATTCTCTGGAAATACTGGACCTTCTGGAAATTGAAAATAGGGTTAACTTCAGTTATAAATTGATTATAGCATCAGGAGGATACACTTATGCCTCAATCCATCTTCGTATGGATTATCGCCGAACTCATTATTCAATTCTCTGTATCTGGTGTCTGTCCAGAAATATCGTAGGAATCATGAAACATCTGCAGCAATTCCCACTAAGTTTAAAACTTCCCACCATAGCGCACTTTGGGGCCTATTGTTAAACGTGAGTTTCGTAAACTATTTTGCTGAATTTTCGTCAGAAGAGCACATTTTGGACGTTATAACGACTCATCGATCAACTAGGCATTTATTTGAGGGCAATGGTTCTTCATGCGAGGCTGGTTAATTATTCTGCGGCTCATTTGTGTATTAGTTATGATTGATTCCATCATTTCACTACATTCTATCATCAATGAAACGGACGTCACGCAAGTATTTTCACAAGAAACATTTGATTCACACCATCCGCAGCTGTTTTGAGCAGATTGAGGATACGAACGTGTCACGGGGATTTACACTGGTGGATTACCTGATGTCGGGGTTTGCTGTTTTTTCTTTGAAGTGTGCTTCGCTACTTGAATTTGATCAAAAGATTCGCAATGGTTCTCCTGCGATCATCGCCAACATGAAGCGTCTGTGAACCATGTGCCCAGTGATTCGGGTATGCGCAAGCGTCTTGATGAAGTGGATCCGTTCAATTTGCGTGGTGCTTTCAAAAAGATCTTTGCTCAATTGCAACGGGGAAAGATACTGGAGGGTTTTCGGTATATTGAGAATCATGTACTGCTTGCCATAGACGGAACCGGCATGTTTTCATCCAAGTCGGTCCACTGCCAGCATCGCAATGGAACGAAGACCTATTTTCATCACATGTTATGTGCTGCGTTGGTTCATCCGTTCAAAAAGATCGTAATTCCTCTGATCATCAAGAGCGATGGCGCCACAAAAAATGACTCTGAGCGCAGTGCATGCAAGCGATTCTTGGAGTATTTTCGGCGAGAACACCCTCATTTGAAGACGATTGTGGTCCAAGATGGACTCTTTTCCAATGCGCCCCATCTTCGGCTTTTAGGGTGTCTTAATTTAAGATATATCATTGGAGCGAAGCCTGGAGATCATACGTTCATGTTTAACTATATTGATCGCAGTGACCAGACCCAAGAGGTGGTGATGGAGGTTGAAGGAATTCAGTATCGTTTTCGCTATCACAACGACGCCAACGCATCCAATCGGCGAGTCAATTTTTTAGAGGTATATGAAACCAGACCCGGGACCAAGAAGCACTCTAAACCCCGAACAACGCGTTTTTCTTGGGTGACCGATATTCCCCTTGATGAGAAGAACCTTCTGAAGATCATGCGAGCGGGCCGGTCACGGTGGAGAATTGAAAATGAAACCATCAATACCCTCAAGAATCAGGGCTACAATTTTGAGCATAATTATGGGCACGGTTACAAGCATTTGTCCACGGTCTTTGCCTGCCTGATGATGCTGGCCTTTTTGGTGGATCAGGTAGAACAACTCTGTGATGTGTTGTTCCATGATGCCTTGGAGAGCATGGGGCGACTCAAGTATCTAAGAGAGCGCGTGCGAAACCTGTTTCGGGAGTTTGTTTTAGAGAGTTGGGAGTTTCTATACCTGGGGATAGCGAAGGGATTTAGGGTTACTGTAGACATTGATTCATCGTAGCGGAAACCAGAGCGGTAGGGGCAGAACGTGAACCCCTGATTATATGAGAGGGGCTGGGTGTGGTGTGTCCAGTCGTCAGAACGCACAGAAAAAAGGATCAGAAAACGTCCGATTATTGCAGGAATTGATCCTCAAAAACAAGCAAAACCCGCCAGATTTGCAGAAGATGTACCTGAAATACTAGATCAACTAAATTCTATGCCGTTAGTGGGAATTGCTGAAACATCTGTTCTGTATGGGTTTACGAATCTTGATGGTAAGGTTTTTGACACGAAGAGTTATGAAGATCGGCTCCGACAGCGGGATGACCATATTGAAACTCATTGTTTTCAGTACAGTAACGCATAAAACCTCAAAACCTTCAACCTCACAATTGATAAATTCAAAGCACATGCAGAGTCGGCGATTCAACGCTGTTAAGGTGTTTCTGGACGGCACTATCTAAACAAAATCCGCCCATCCTACCGCACCAGACGATGGGATGAATGCCTACATGTTTAGGCACCGAGGAAATGTGGGTTTCGTATGGCTAGGATTGGTCATCAACATTTTTTCCTCAAAACAGTTCTACTCTAAAACTCATTCATGGATGATACCTCGGGAGATTTTTCCAAAGATTCGTCAAATTGAAATCCGTACCAAAGGATTGGTCAATAATGTCTTTGGCGGTGAATACAACTCAGCCTTCAAGGGCAGAGGAATTGAATTTTCCGAAGTGCGTCCTTATCAATTAGGCGATGATATTCGGAGCATTGACTGGAATGTGACTGCTAGAACTGGTGAAACCTTCGTCAAGATTTTTGAAGAAGAACGAGAGCAGACACTGCTACTAGTCGTGGACATCTCTGGATCAAGCGATTTTGGTAGTCAAGATAAGTTCAAGCGGGATATTTCTGCTGAAATCTGCGCAATCCTTGGATTTAGCGCAATCAAGAATAATGATAAAGTTGGACTCATACTGTTTTCCGATCAGGTTGAATTATACGTCCCTCCCAAAAGCGGACGACGCCATGTCCTTCGCCTAATCAGAGACCTGTTCGCTCATGAACCTCACTCCTCTTCTACCTCAATCCAATCTGCGTTAGATCATATCCTTAGAGTCATGCGCCGTCGCTCAATCGTTTTACTGATCAGTGATTTTCTAGATGAGGGGTTTGAACGCCCACTCAGAATGGTCTCCTGCCGACATGATACCGTTGCTGTTCAACTCACGGATCCTCGAGAAACGGTTCTACCGCCTTTGGGGCTCGTCACGCTGTATGACCCAGAAACAAAACAATCTAAATTAATTGATACAGGAAGCCGATCTGTCAGAAATCACTTCACTCAAAATTCTACCCAGTCCAGCCAACACTTAAACATGCTATTTCGCAAAGCCCGCGTTGATCATGTTAAAATCACATGCGGAGAAGACTTTGTTGACCCTCTGGCTAAATTTTTCCGTGCACGCGCCCAGATTGCTTGATGAGGAAGTATGCTGCCACCCTTTCCCTGATGGCCATATCAATCATTATCCCTAATGATGCCCACGCGCAACGCGTTGATGCCTACTTGTCTGAAGATACTGTCACGGTTGGTGATAGATTCACACTCACACTTGTAGCTCTACACGGGTTTGATCAGATTCCTTCGTTTCCAAGCCGTGATTCTGCATTTGGAGATATTATTCCCATTGATCTATTATCCGCTGGCACTCAACAGATTGATTCGCTAAGTCGAATTGATAGTGCAGTCTACGAAGTGACGACTTTTTCCTTGGACACGGCCAGACTGTCACCGTTAACTATTAGGTTTGATAATGATTCTATTATTGCATCCACCGATCCTCAACATATTTTTGTTAGATCACTTGTTCCGCAGGATGCAGAAGGAATCCGGGATATGGCACCTCCCGTTGATTTTAGTCCATCAGTTTTGCCTTATGTTCTTATTGGAATTGCAATACTGATCATCGGCGGGTTAATCTGGTATTTCATTCAAAGGAAACGTCATGTAGAGGAGCCTCCTGCGAATACAGTCCGACCTCTTGACGTTCCTCCTGCAGAGATTGCTCTTGAGCGTCTACACGCATTAGAAACGACCCCGCTTACAACAAGAGACCAAGTGGAAGCCTATTATGTGGAGCTCTCTGACACATTGCGCACTTACATTGAACATCGCCTTGAGGTTCCCGCTCTCGAGTCCACGACTCAGGAGTTAGTTCTGGGTTTGATAGATCCTAACATTCAGCACCGTGTCCCTTCTGGGGTTCCACAAAAGATTGATCATATCTTGTCAATCTCGGACTTGGTTAAATTCGCAGACTTTACGCCCACAATCCCAGAGGGACGGGATGTATTAGAGCAAGCGGTAAGCATCGTTCGGCGCATAGAAGTAAAATTTGATCAGCGAGAAGCTGGTGAAAAACTCATCCTAACTGATTAACGATCATGGAGTTTGCTGAACCTCACTGGTTATATCTGTTGTTTATCATTCCTGCCTATGGCCTGTTTGTATGGTTTCGGCGTCGGCACAGTCCATATTTAGTCTTCAGTAACACCAGAGCAACACAGGAATCTCCCCGCGGGATGCGCGTTTACTTATCAGTGTTACCATCAATCCTTCGGATGGGCGCGATGGCGCTGTGCATTCTAGCGCTCGCTCGCCCCCAGACTTCCGACGTGACCCAACAGCAGTATGCAGAAGGCATTGACATTATCTTAGTGTTAGATACATCTACAAGTATGCGTGCTGAGGATTTCAAACCTAACCGCTTTGAAGCTGCCCGTGATGTTGCGTCCGATTTTATTGATGGGCGGGTATCGGACCGGATTGGGCTCATCGTATTTGCTGCCAAGGCCTATACGCAAACTCCCTTAACGTTAGACTATCAATTTCTTCAGACGATGCTATCGGAGGTCGAAGTTGGAGCCATTCAAGATGGCACTGCGATTGGCACGGCCATTGCGACCGCCGTGAACCGACTCAAAGATTCCGTTGCTCAGAGTAAGGTGATCATTCTCCTCACTGATGGGCAAAATAACCGCGGCGAAATTGATCCAGTGACGGCTTCTGAAGTTGCGTCTACATTGGGAGTACGAATCTATGCAATCGGTGTTGGTGCCTATGGAGAAGCCCCTTTTGTTGTTGATAGTCCCTTTGGGGGACGTCAGCGCCAAATGGTTCCCGTAGAAATTGATGAAGATATGCTGAAATCTATTAGTGATCAGACTGATGGGCAATATTTTCGGGCGACCAACGAACAGGCGCTTCGAGAAATCTATAATATCATTGGAGAACTAGAAACGACCGAAATTGAAACACGCATCTATACAGACTATGAAGAGCATTTCAATCGTTTCTTATGGCCTGGCTTAATTCTTATACTGATTGAAATTTTACTTAGAACAACCTATCTACGCCGCTTTCCCTGATGGTCTGGCTTTTTGAATCATACCTTTGGGCACTTTGGGCCGCCCCACTGGTCGTCCTGCTTAGCCTCTATGCTACTTGGAGGCGCAGAGTGATGCAGAATCGCTTTGGGGACTTAGTACTCGTTCAGCGATTGTCACAGAGTGTGAGTGGCCGACGAAGGCGTTATAAATCATTTATGATGACGGTCATCGTTGCTCTGATGGCCATTGCACTTGCAGGACCGCAGGTTGGCACGCAATTGCGGGAAGTCAAACGCGAAGGAATTGACCTATTGATTGCACTTGACGTATCAACCTCAATGCTTGCCGAAGACGTTGCCCCCAATCGACTTGGACGGGCGCGTAACGAAATTAAACGAATCTTAGGAGAACTACAGGGCGACCGAGTCGGACTAATTATATTCGCTGGAGATGCATTTATTCAGTGCCCCTTGACTACAGATTACAGTGCAGTAAGGTTGTTTCTTGACGTTGCCAACCCCGATCTACTTCCGACCCCAGGAACAGATTTTGGCGCGGCCATCCGTATGGCCATCCAAGCTTTTGAGGTGCCGTCAGCTGATATTGACCCCAATGCTACAAGGTCTAAAGCGCTACTCATCGTATCAGATGGAGAAAATCATGTAGAAGGATTGGAAACAATGATCACTCAGGCACGAGAGGCCAACATTGTACTCTATGCTGCTGGCGTAGGAGATGTAACAGGAACACCAATTCCTGTGTATAATGATCGTGGTCAGCGTACTGGCTATAAGCGAGATCTTCAGGGGCAGATTATTTCTACGAGATTAGAAGAGGCTGGATTGAAAGCCCTCAGTGCAGATGGTGCCTATTTTCAGGTTGCTCGCACTTCTAGTTCCTTGTCTCAACTGATTCCTGCACTCAATCAACTTGACCAATCTACTCTGGCTGTTGAAGAATTTGAAGACTATGATCTAAAATATCAATGGCCTCTGGCGTTGGCACTCTTATTGCTGTGTCTTGATGCAGTGATCTCTGCTCGACATCATCATTGAATCGTGTAATATTTTCATGACCATTTTAACTGCAATTCTTGGAATTTTTCTGACTGCTAATCAAATTATCTCCAGCCCCAACCAACATGGACGTTCGGGCAACAACCACTTGAAACAGCAGCAGTATGAAGAAGCTGCTTCGGCTTATCGTAAGGGGCTCTCATCCATTGAGTCAACTGACCAGACATACTATGGGTTACAAAATAATTTAGGCCTTTCTTTACATAAACAAGAGAATTTTGAGGAAGCCCTCAAAGCCTTTAGCGAGGCACTCTCATCTGCTCCCAACAGTGATGCCTCGGCTAAGACCGCTTTTAATGCTGGTAATAATGCGTTTGATAGTCAACAACTAGAACAAGCACTTGCGCATTATCAAAGTGCCCTGATGGCAGATCCTGATAACGAAGATGCTAAATTTAATTTTGAATTTGTTAGCCGACAACTCCAAGAGCAGCAGCAATCTGACGGTGATGATCAGCAGCAAAATGATGAAGAGCAAACTCAAGACCAGCAAGGGCAAAACCAGGATCAAACTCAAAACCAGCAAAAGCAAAACCAGGATCAAACTCAAAACCAGCAGCAAGAGCAAGATTCACAACAGAACCAACAACAACACAGTGAAGAGGAGTCACAGGATGAACAGCCCGCAGAGCAATCTGACGCTCCGTCTACCCCTCTGACCCGTGAGCAGGCCGAACGAATTCTTGAAGCATTAGAAAACGAGGAAGAAGAACTCCTCAGAGAAGTACAAAAAATTGAGGGGCGACCTCGACGCGTTACAAAAGACTGGTGACATCATGCGTAGCATCCTCTTAGTTGCTGGTTTACTTGTAATCTCTCACACTAGCCTCGCACAAGATGTATCTGGGCGTATATCCTCCTCTACCATCGGTACCGAGGAAACGGTATCCTACACCTTGGAAATATCTGATGCTGATGCGTCTGAAATCGTCACACCAAATGCTCCTGATGCCCAAGGACTTGCGCTGATTTCTGGAAATCCATCCCGCTCCTCAAATGTGTCCATCATCAACGGTCAAGTATCTACAAGCGTGAGTTATACATGGCATTATAGGCCAGAAAAAGAGGGAGAGGCACAGATCTTTGAGGCGGTGGTCACAGTAGGTGAAAAATCATTTACCACCCAGCCTGTTGCCATCACTGTTGTGCCTCAGTCTCAGCGCCCACAACCTCAAAGGCGATCGCCCTTCGGAGGATTTAGCCTATTTGATGACCCAATTTCAGAACCGCCTGCTGAGGTAACCGAGCAAGACATCTTCATTCGTGCAAGCCAAAGTAGCCGTGAGGCCTATCTCAATGAACAAGTCACTATAGATTACAAATTATACTTCAGACCCTGGACTTCTCCGCGTAATAGCCGTCAAGCGGATTCTTGGGATGCTGAAGGATTCTGGCGCGAAGAGATTGATCTATCAGATAATCAGGATGCGCAGGTTGTGGTAGAGAATGGAATCCAATATCAGTTAGTTTCCATCCGGCGAGTCGCTGTCTTTCCAACGCGCCCAGGTGAGCTTTCTATTGATCCTTTGAGCATCGCTGCCGAAGTACGCCCTTCGGGAGGAAATCCATTTAGTCGTCCATTCTTTTCCAATTCCTACTCAACGATTGAACGCGCCTCGTCGGCAATCAACATCGTTTCAAAAGCACTCCCTAACAATGCGCCTGACGGATTTAATGGTGCCGTCGGACAGTACTCACTTACAACCCGATTAAATCAAACCGAATTGGATGTAGGTGAAGCGCTGCAACTCTCTTTGAGTATTGAAGGTACTGGAAATATCTCTTTGATTGAAGCTCCACAACCAGACTTTCCGGGAGTCTTTGAAATCTATGATCCAGAGGTCACTGTATCTAAGACCGCGATCGGCGATTTGATTGGGGGGACAAAAACATTTACCTGGCTTTTAATTCCTCGTACCAATGGGACATTCCAGATTCCTACAATTGAATTTGTTTACTTTGATCCCACTGAGTCAGATTATGTCGTTGAATCGTCCATATTGGATCCCATTACTGTCACTGGATCTTCCACAAGAGCGGTGTCCACTGCATCTACTGCCAATGGATTTCCAGTAGATGATATTGAAATTCTCAAACGAAATTCGTACTGGCTCCCAGCAGATCGCTCTCCACTTTATCACCATCGCTGGTTTTATCTCCTACTCATTGTTCCCATTCTTGGGCTTGGAGCGACGGCTATTTTGAGCAGAAGAATGCGTCGTCTCACAACTGATACCGCATGGGCGAGAAACCGAAAAGCGCATCCACTCGCACGGAAGCATTTGAAATATGCGCGAAGTCTGCTAAGCAAGGGTAATTCTGATAAATTTTACGGCGCATTGGAACAGGCAATCCTTGGGTTTTTGGGAAATCGATTGAATATTTCCGAGCGGGGACTTACGAGGAGTCAACTCACCACAGTCTTATCAGAGATTGGTATCCAGGAGCAAGGTCAGCAACGACTGGTTTCATTTCTTGACACATGTGATGCCGCCAGATTTGCCCCAGTTCCACCAGAGCGCTCACTCATGAAAGAGCATCTGAGCACCGCTGGGCAAATCCTCAGTTCTTTAGGCCATGAGATTGAATCTATGGGCTCATGACACATCTGGTTCAGTTATTGATTGTATTGACATTACCTGCGGGGCTGTTACAAGCGCAGCAACTGCAAGATGTTCTGCCCATCTTTGATGAGGCCAATGCATCTGTACAGTTGGGCGAATACCAAGAAGCTATAGATCTCTACCTCTCAGTGGTTGACAGCGGATATGTGAGTGGTGCACTATATCATAATCTGGCGGGTGCCTACTTCCGTCTTGACGACATTGGTGAAGCGATTCGCTATTATGAATCTGCGCGAAGACTGCTTGGAGATACCCCCCAACTCATACACAATATTCAGATTGTAGAGTCACGTATCCAGAATCCATTTTCTGAGCTCCCAACACCATTCTGGCAACAATGGTGGAATTTAATCTTTGGAAAGCATCACGAGCTCCCTTATGCTATCACTGGAATTAGCTTGTATTTCATCGCACTCCTACTTTCTGCTCAATTCATCTGGACAAAAACGCGTAGTCCGTGGCATCGCAGACTACGAAGATTGGCTTTAATATTAGGACTGATTCTGACATTGATTGCATTGTTGATTTCTCACCAGCGTAGCACATTTCAGGGTGCCTCAATTCTTGAGACCACAACATTAAACACTGAATCTGAGGAGATTGATGTACCTGAGGGAATTCTGGTAACACGTGTAACTGAGTCAGAATTAGGCACGCTGATACGTCTCCCAAACGGCGTGGAAGGGTATATAGATCCACGAGTTCTAGGGGACTATTGATCTGTCGGGGTTCGTGTGATCAGTGAACGCTTGAAAAGATCTACCCTGATTTAACTTACCCGATGAATTCCTAATTCATATTATTGATCATTCGCGACCTCTTGTGATAACTCGAAGTATTGCGCGTTGACACGCACTTGAAAAAACTGTCAACGGCAATGATATTTGTAGAGTGATTTAACTGAAGAATAATTCGTATATTTGTTTACATTGGAGCGTGAAGATTTCTGTTCAGGAATACGTCAGAGGGTTGGCGCATACCAACGGGATTGAGTCGCTGTTGAAGCGTAGGTATTATGGTACATGTCACACCTGAACATTACCGCGATACCTGAATGAGTTTGCTGGGCTAAAAATGCTCGTAGTTGGGCACTGTGTAACACAGGAGTGAATTTGATTGTAATGATAGGACACGTCTGACCTGCCACCAACTGAAGTCCAGATAGGAACGTTGCAATCTAATCTTACACAGGAAATATGCAGACAAACACTGCAACAGAAAAACGTAACAAACACTGGGAGACCAACCCCCACATACCTTCTTGGGTGGACCCAAGAAAAGTTGGGCTTGATCAATTTTATACAAGGGCAGAGATTGCCTCAAAGTGCTATAGTTCTTTAGCTGATTATATGAGGTCAGATGGTGCAGATACAGAGGTACAACTTTGTTGAGACTTCTGCTAGAACAGGGGCATTGTACGAGCTTTTACCTGAAAAGAATCGGACGGGCATAGATGTTGTATCCTCTCACCCAGACATTGAATATACAGACTTTCTGTCATGGTGCATACCTGATCCATCTAAACATTATGCTGTGGTATCGGGACTCTCTCGTTCTACACGACTTAGATCATCACATAGGATATGATCATAGATTTTATTGTTTAGAACTTCTACAAGATGGCGCAGCCGCTAATGGACTGCCAATTTATCTTTCAAAGCATCCAGGGATTTACACAAAGTATCAACTAAAAACTCTACTTCCTCTTCATTGATAATCAATGGCGGAGAGATTCCGAGTGTGTCTCCCATTGCACGAAGGATTAGCCCTCTTTGTATGGCCTCGGCCCTTAATCTAGCGCCCATATTAAACTGAGGTGGAAATGGAAGGTATCCCTGACCTTTTACAGCAACTAACTCAACACCTGCAACCATTCCCCGTCCACGCACCTCCCCGACCAGCGGATGTGGTGTCACTCTCGCTCTTAATTTTGCCTGTAATTGGCCCCCAACGTCTCGAACATGGTCTATAATGCCATCTTCCTGATAGATTTTGAGGCACTCAAGAGCGACCGCAGCCGATACTGGATGACCAGAATAGGTCATACCGTGAGCAAAAAAACCCACTTGATCACTGCCAGACTCCAAAGCATGATAGACTTTCTGATTGATCACCACAGCAGAAATCGGCAAATATGATGCGGAAAGTCCCTTAGCCGTGATCAATACATCTGGCTGCATTCCAACCGTCTGGCTACCCCACATATTTCCTGTCCTCCCTAGTCCACAGATGACTTCATCTGCAATCAGCAGAACATCATGTTTCTTTAATACGCTTTGGATTGCCTCAAAATAACCCTCAGGCGGAACAATCACACCTCCAACACCCATGATCGGCTCTGCAATAAATGCCGCAACTGTCTCTGGCCCCTCCTCCTCTATCTGAGCATCTAATTCAGATGCTAATCGTTCACTGAAATCTATTTCGGACTCACCTTCTTTGGCAAATCGGAAATAATGAGGCTTGGTCGTGTGATGAAAGCCAGAACGCGGAAGGTCAAAGAGTTTGTGATTTTTTTGAAGCCCTGTTAAGCTGGCAGAGGCGATGAGTGAGCCATGATAAGCATCCTGTCGGGCAATGAATTTCTTTTTCTTTGGTCGGCCAAGTGCATTGTTGTAGAACCAAATCATCTTAACAGCGGAATCCACTGCCTCTGATCCAGAATTAGCAAAAAACACCTTCGCCATTGGAACGGGTGCAATCCGCAATAACTCCTTAGCCAGAGCAATTCCTGTCGGATGACTCATTGATGCAAACATATGCATGTATGGCAATTGACTCAATTGCCGAGTGGCTGCATCAACCAGCCTTTGTTCACTGAATCCTAGGGATGCTGACCATAAACCAGCAACACCCTCTAAATAACGACGACCGTGTTCATCATAAACCCACACTCCTTCCCCATGGGTGATCACCATAGGGGTATGGTTACTCAGCGCAGTAAACGGATGTAAAACAGCCTCTCGGTCATCTAATGAGAGAGGCGTAGATGCGCTGGAGTGTTGAGCAATTTCCTCAGGAGGTATCTTCCAGCGAGTCCCTTCAAACACGCCAGGTCCATTGGGCATCTCTATTCCAAGAAATGTGAGAATCCATTCTCACAAATTATTGGTCGTTATCCTGCGACCTCATTCTTCGCGTCTTCGTGACTATCATAAATCATAATGATCTGATTAAACCCACTAATTTCAAAGATCTCTTTAACGGTAGGCATTAAGCCACAAACAGCAAATTTCCTATCCCCACGATATAATTTAGCGAGTTGCAACACAACTCTTAGACCAGCACTGCTTATATAATCAACACGGGCAAAATCAAGAATCAATCCATGATCTTCATCCTTAATTTCGAGTTCAATCGTTTTATGGAACAGCGATGCATTGCGACTATCAATCCGACCATGTAAAATAGAGGTTCTGATGTTATCTTGGAACTCCCAAGTAATATTTAGACTCATGTGTAATATAAAATCAAAGTTTTGTGAAAACCCTTCTACCCTTGAACAGTAGCATGTCTGAGAAAATCTATCCAGAGTTTCAAACAAACTTACTAATTTACAAGTTTACTTTTACGTATAGACTTTGTTGCATGTGTCTTATTTTAATTCAATCTGTGTACAATTATGGGTGAATCTCAGTACTTAGTGACTGCACGAAAGTATCGCCCCCAACATTTTTCAGAGTTAATCGCTCAAGCGCATGTAGCGCAAGGACTCATGAATGCTCTGAAGCTCAATAGAGTCGCTCATGCGTATCTATTTACAGGGCCTCGCGGAGTGGGCAAAACAACCGCTGCCCGCATTTTGGCTAAGGCAATCAATTGTACTCAAAATGACAACGTTGAACCCTGCTCAAGATGTCCCTCATGTATAGATTTTGAGACTCAGCGAAGCCTCAGCATCTTTGAAATTGATGCTGCATCCAATAACAAGGTAGAGGATATTAGAGAATTACGTGAAAATGTTCTCATCCCCCCGCAAGGAGGCCATCGTAAAATCTACATCATTGATGAAGTGCATATGTTAAGCAATGCAGCGTTTAATGCACTTCTGAAAACCCTTGAAGAGCCGCCCCCACATGTACTGTTCATCTTTGCAACCACTGAACCACATAAAGTGCTTGCCACGATCCTATCACGATGTCAACGCTTTGATTTTCGACGAATTCCAACGCATGAGATCGTCAATCATCTCTCTACAATTTGTGACCGAGAGAATATTAGTGCTGACGATGATGCACTCCATTTAGTCGCTCAGAAAGGAGATGGTGCCATGCGAGATGCGCTCAGCGTTTTTGATCAAGCCATTGCATTGTGCGGAACAGATCTAAAATATTCCACCCTTGCAGATGCTCTGCGCGTGGTTGATGTTGAACTTTTTTTTGAAACAACCCGTCATATTAAGGAACGATCATCCGGGGGTATTCTTAGTCTCGCTCATCAAGTCATATCAGAAGGACACGATATAAAAGAATTTCTTGATGGTCTTGCAGAGCACATCCGAAACCTCTTGGTCGCTCATACTCTTGGTGTGAATGGATTGGTTGATCTGAGTAAGAATCTTAAAGAACGCTATGTGCAAGCATCGGCAGAGTTCTCAGAAATCATACTCCTTCGCCTGCTAATGGTAATAGAAGAAACTCAGACTAAATTGCCGACCTCAAACTCGCCTCGTCTCAGTGTTGAACTTGCACTGGTAAAAATGACACGAATGGCCGATAGTGTGGATATCTCCGAAGCGCTCAAACAGATACAGCGATTAGAGCACCTTGCCCACACTCCAGTCCAGCCGACGGGCGCTTCTACTAACCAAGTGCGTCCACAAAGCCAACCTCCTGCTACAGTAGCTTCGTATACCCCTGCTCCCCAAGCACCTCCATCACCGAAAAAATCTCAAGCCCCCGATCCTAGGACTCTGGCCTTAGGCGGTAAGCCAGCACTTGATCCCAACCTGCGGCAGAATCAATCTTCGCGAAGCACCTCATCTCCAGATCAATCACTCCATCCGACCAATACGGAACAACCGTCTGTTCAAAGTAACTTGAATACTCTTCAAGAATACTGGAATGAGGTGCTCAGGAATCTGGAGTCACATGTCAATGTTCGGGGTAGTACAACTTTGCGAGACTCAAAAGTCATTCAGCTGAATCAGCACATTATTGAAATTGCTGTCCCAAATCAATCTGTCCTCACCGTAGCAAATAGCCCATCTGTGCGTACAATCATCTGTCAAACACTTGATGCAATGGTTAACTTTGCTGCCACAGATGTTAAATTCTCGGCCCGTCCAGACATGTTTCCGCAGGTCGTGATTGACCCTGAGTCTGAATTTGTAAAACTCAAAGCAACAACCCCAGCTATCAAGCAATTAGATGAAGCTTTTGAATTTAATGTCCAAAACGCACCTTAACATAAATTTCTCTCTTCCCATTACCATGCAAAATATGTTTAAACAAGTTAATGAACTCAAAAACCAGATGGCCAAAGTACAGGAGATCATGGAGAACGTCAAAGTCACTGTTGAGGCTGGCGGCGGATTAATCAAAGTCACTGCCACTGGAAACCAACGAATCTCAAATATTGAATTGGATCCCGAAATCGTTGATGTCAATGATTTAACCCTGCTCCATGACATCATTGTTGCAGGGGTTAACAAAGCCCTAGAAGAAGCAGCTGAGGCGGGCGGAGTTGAACTCAGAGCTCAAGCGGAGAGCCTCCTTTCAAACGTTTCGGACTCCTCTGAATCAGATTCTTGACCTATGCAGTTCGCCTCGGAATCGGTTGAAAACCTGATTGAGCAGTTCTCAAGGCTCCCGACCATTGGCCGAAAAAGTGCGCAAAGGCTGACTGCACATGTTCTCAAGATGCCAAAATCGGAGGTCATGAAATTGGCCAATGCTTTGCTAGAGGCCAAAGAGCGTGTTCAAGCATGTCGCATCTGCCGAAATCTGACCGATTCCGAGATTTGTGTCATTTGCAAATCTACCAAACGAGACACTGAAATCATCTGTGTCGTTCAGGATCCTGAGGACATTTTAGCGCTTGAACGTACAGGTGAATACCGGGGATTGTATCATGTCTTAGGGGGCGTGATTTCGCCAATTGATGGTATGGGGCCTGATAATCTTCACACTCGTTCTCTCATTGAACGGATCAGCGCACCTAACTCACAGGTGACTGAAGTGATCCTTGCCGTCAGCCCAACTATAGAGGGTGATATGACCGCGCATTTTTTAACCCCACTCCTAACACCATTCTCTGTCAAAGTCACTCGATTAGCACGGGGAATCCCTATTGGCCTGACGCTCACCTATGCCGATGAGGCAACCCTATCAAGGGCCATTGCTGGACGAGACGCAGTCACACCCGTTCAAACAGATTGAGCCGAGAACCGAGCAGGTGATTCGGGAGAGACACAGCACGAGACGCAGTCACACCCGTTCAAACAGATTGAGCCTCATCAGGCTTTTTGAAACCAACTCACATTAGACTGCTCTGGGGAAAGCGGTGCACGGGGAGATGATAGTGGAAGGGATGATGTTAATGATTAAATTGGGAATTAGCCATCAAGTTACAGGCAAAACTGGCAGCGCTCTGAAATGTCAAAGTGGTTCAAAGGTGGCCAAAATCAATGTGCACTTTCCGACGGATTTGAGTCAATTGTGGGATACAGTGCGCTGTTTGATCATGGGTGTCTGCTTTAAGTGAGCGAAGGTGTAGGATTTACAGGTGGCGCCGAAACAAGAGTCTTCTGAAAAAGGCATATGCGTCTCATTCATCGCGAAATGCCGTAAGCGCGGAGGGTACAGACCCATATTATTATAACTCTTCCTCCAAAAACAACCGATATCCGCAAATCACCTTGTTAAGGTCTGTGTCTGTCCAACCTCTCCCCCTGCGAAGTTCAAAATGCCACGCAATGGTATTTCTAGTGCAAACACATCTGCTTAATCTTAACAACCAAATCACACCATATAAAGCCGCTGAAATGGAACCACTGTACCGTGTAATTGTCTAATAAACCAAATAGTATGTCATTAGAATGCCTGAATTATTACGTCCTGACGCGTCCCGCATATCCAACTATGTTGCTGACCGTGGTCCTGCCAAATACTTTCATGGACGTCAGCGTATCATGGGTAACTTTAAGAAACTTGTTAATGACTCCCTGAAAGAATCATCTGGCACAATATTCCTAATTCAGGGTGCACCGGGTGCAGGAAAAACTGCCTTGCTTGATCAATGTGGAAAACTGGCAAAACGAGATGGATGGAAAAGTGCAGTGATCAACATACCTGCCCTATGGGATCCAGACGTACTACTGCATTGTCTTGGCAAAGGAGACGGCCTGCAATTTAAGGGCAGTTCTGGGACACTTGGCTTTGAGGCAGGTATTAAAGCATCTGCCACGGTTGAAGTTTCAGCCAAGCATGTCCCTACAATCATGAAAATTCTTCAGGATGACTCAAAGCCCCTGCTCCTTATTTTAGACGAAGCCCAAGTACTTGGTATTGAGGATGTTGTGAAGTCTGATCATAAGGGAACTGTGACGAGTGTTCTAGACTACATCCACAATGGGAGGCTGAATAAACCCGTCATTCTACTGATGGGTGGGCTGGGAATGACTAGTAAAGCATTGAGATCCTTAGGAATTTCAAGATACAAGGGCGGGTGCTTTGTAGAGTTAGGAGCGTTAGGTAAAAAATCTGAATGCGCGGTGATCAAAGATTGGCTTGTTAAGGAGGGCAGAGCCGAGGGAGATCCAAATCCGTGGGTGGATGCGATTGCGCAGAAAACCTGTGGCTGGCCACAGCATATTACTGCTTATGCAGAGGCTGCTGCTAAGCAAATAAGAAAAGATAAGGGTAATATGACACCGCAGGGACTTGAATCTGTTAATAGAACTGGATTGGAAAGGCGTGAAATGTATTATAGACAACGAGCAGATGATTTTGATGGCGATCAAATGATTAGTCTATCTGAGGCGATTGCAGGCATTGACTCAGGAATGCCGTTTAACAAAGAATTAGTGGTATCATCTCTAAAAAAGATGTACACCGCTAATGAAGCAAAAGATTTATTTAATAAGTTTCTCATAAAAGGGCTGATCGCTGCAGATGGACTTCTCTATTCTGTTCCTATTCCATCTATGCATCACTGGATGAAGACAGAGCTTACGCGGACAAAAGAAAAACTTCAAGTGCTGCATAAAACCAAGATGGTGCATTAACTTTAGCTTCTACCGTTCACACAAACACCATCTGCATATGATGACTTACAGGTGGTCTTCAGCATCAGCACATTATCCCATGTCATTTCTAACAGATTAGTCGCTATGCAATCTGTGAGATTGTACACTCATGTGTGCAATGATCTGATTTTGGGAAGTTCACTTGATCGGAGGATCCATTACAACCATTATTGACATACTTGACACTTAAAGGCCCAGATGAAAACCTCAATAGTCGGATCAAAACCATCAAAATCCGTGCACATGGATTCAGAAATCTTGAACGATTAAAGAATGCAATTTACTTCTATCTTGGTGGACTTGATTTGTATCCAGAGGGTACCAAAAATCGGCCAATCCACTCTTAAAATGGAAGCGCCAGACTCAGATACTCAAAATTATGGCTTTTTCACAAAAAAAAGCGGAAGCACAAAATATAGTCCATGACAGCGAAGAATATATAAGTTTTTGAATTCTGGCAGAGTTTGGATGTCAAAGTGTCACTGCGGAGATAATTGAGATCGCGGAAGTAAAAGCCTGTATGCACAGTGTTCCCAGCATAAATGGATATAGTGATTGATAATATTCTGATGGAACGGGTATTAGATTCAAATTATATAACGATATGTGCTTTTTGTGATACTACAAGTTATCCTTAGTTGAAAGAACCTCGTTGATCTGCCAATGCGAATTTTTGTAGAAATTTCATTTTTTTTCTGTAATTATATGCTGATAGTAGTTCACCCAACAGCTTTTAATGCTAACAATTGTTATTTCAAAATATTCCTGAAAGATCTATATCATGAAATTGCTCAGACTCGAAATTGAGCGTTATTAATGTTTTAAGAGCAATACAATAATTGAGATTGCTCCTATGACCATTATTGTGGATCGCAATAATTCTGGTAAATCAGCATTACTCCAATTTATACACTTATTGCATGGTAATATGGCAGTATCAAACGGAGATCATTTAGAATTTCTAAATCTAAATGGCGCTTCCGCTTTTTTTTGAAAAAAGTCATGATTTTGCGTATCTGGGGCTTAGATCAAGTCCGCCCAAATGGAAGTAAATTGCATCCACAAATCGTTCTTTATTGCGGAATCCATGTGCACGGATTTTGACGGTTTTGATCCGACTATTGATGCTTTCAGCCGGGCCATTACTGACATCAAGAACAATGGCATTGATGATTCCCCAGAGATGCTTTCTAATCATTCTGGCGACATCTTTGACTGGCTCAAGCCGACAGCCCAACTCAATGTTTTATTCCAAGTCCCAAGTTGCGCTTTTATAGTCCCACATGTTTCTGAACGTTTGGCCCAGGCTTTGGAGGCTTTGAGGGAACTGGTGCGGATGGCATGGAAGGCCCTCTTTTGCGCTAATGACATGTTGTGAGGACTTTTGAGCCAACTATACTTGGTCCCCGTCAGAATCGGATTGCCTTCCTTGAGGAGCGCTTTGTGCTGGACTTTATCCACCGAATCTCCCAGATGCTTCGCGACATGAAACCGATCAAAGCAGATCTTCTTTTTTGCGTCTGGCAGACAAGCTAAGGTTGCACGAATATAGGCAGGCCACATGTCCATGCTCCTGATCCCGTTCAACTGCTCGGTGGATAATTGCTAGCGCATCAACACCTTTTGATCACGCCCAATGCCGACACCGTTGCTGTGTCGGCATCGGATACGACAGTAAAGTCCTTATGTCCTTTCTTATAAGCCACCTCATCGACACAGATGTTCGCAACGACCTGCTCTTTTTTTCTTGCCAGCCCACGATGAACAATGCCCGCAATGGCTTTCCATCCAAGCCCAATCTGACGCGAAATCGCCAATAGACTCGCCTCTTTGATCCACCCAATTACCGACTCCTCATAAGTATACCGAGAACTCGGGCCCGCCCATGGAACCCGCGCCGTCTTTACCCCACACTCACTACACTTGACCCGGGGAACCTGCGCTCTCAACGCCGTTTGATACTTACAGGTATCCAAATGCCGCCATTGACGCGCAGATCATAAAATGGACTCGCCTTTCCACACTTTGGACACTCCAGTGACGATGTGTCAGTACAAGTCACCGTCCTCATGTTTCGCTGTATCATCATAGGCATCCTCTAAAATCTTCCATGGCGCCTCTATACCTAAACTTTTACTCACCGAATTCTTTTTCATTTGTTGATTAAATTGTTAAGTGGATAATTAACCATAGTCAGTAGGAGAAATCCTACCAAGTATGATACGAAATTTCCTTAAATTTACAATTTCTCTCACACTTTAGGCGGAAGGCCCTCTTAAATTAAGATACCCTAAAAGCCGAAGATAGGGCGCATTGGAAAAGAGTCCATCTTGGACCACAATCGTCTTCAAATGAGGATGTTCTCGTCGAAAATGCTCCAAAAATCGCTTGCATGCATTGCGCTCAGAATCGTTTTTTGTGGCGCCATCGCTCTTGATGATCGCCTCGGGCATCAGAGGAATCACGATCTTTTTGAACGGATGAACCAGTGCAGCACATAACATGTGATGAAAATACGTCTTCGTTCCATTGCGATGCTGCTTTTCACAGCAATGCAGGCAGTGGACCGACTTGGATGAAAACATGCCGGTTCCGTCTATGGCAAGCAGTACATGATTCTCAATATACCGAAAACCCTCCAGAATCTTTCCCCGTTGCAATTGAGCAAATATCTTTTTGAAAGCACCACGCAAATTGAACGGATCCACTTCATCAAGACGCTTGCGCATACCCGAATCACTGGGCATATGGTTCACAGACGCGTCATATTGGCGATGATCGCAGGAGAACCATTGCGAATCTTTTGATCAAATTCAAGTAGCGAAGCACACTTCAAATGAGCAAACCCCGACATCAGGTAATCCACCAGTGTAAATCCCCGTGACACATTCTTATCCTAAATCTGCTCAAAACAGCTGCGGATGGTGTGAATCAAATGTTTCTTGTGAAAATACTTGCGTGACTTCCGTTTCATTGATGATAAGTGAATGATGGAATCAATCATAACGAATACACAAATGAGCAGCAGAATAATTAACCAGCGTCGCATGAAGAGCCATTGTCCTCAAATAAATGCCTATTAGATCAGATGAGTCGTTATAACGCTAAAATGTGCTCTTCTGACGAAAATTCAGCAAAATAGTTTACGAAACTAACGGTTGGGAATAGGCCCCAAAGTGCGCTATGGTGGGAAGTTTTAAACTTAGTGGGAATTGCTGCACAGCAAGCATATTTGGATTCACTTTGTCCATATTTTCAGATCTTTGTGCAACCTTCCATTCTTAAATCCATTTTCCATATACCACTTGCTCTCAGACGGAATGCAAAGTTGGTTAGACGAATCATCAAATCAAGGGCTCCTGTATTGACTAAATTTCCTCTTGTGAGTGAAACATCTATGTTACCATGGTTTCTGCCTCGTAAAGCTGCTGTACTTTTAAAGCGAATTCAAGCAAAGACTGGGACTAGCTATTCTGATCCAAGGCCATATGAGTTTCTGTCAATAGCGAAGCCTTTCGTGCTTGATCTAGTGCATTCAAATTCTGTCCGTTCAAATGCGATGTATGATTACAATCGGCTACATCAATTGATATCTGGATACTATGAAGGCAACGTAACTCATGCAAATTCAGTCAATTGGTGGCTCACCTTTGAGTTCTGGCGGAAAAATATTGAGAATCCCACTCATCGTATTGATCCAAAAAACTAAATTCACAGATCATCATTTTTTCTATTATGTCACCATTATCATTGTGTCTAACTATCAATTTATTCCTTGAACACTAAGAAGATATGATTTGTAAATTCTGAGACGCTGGAAATATGTAGATTATTGAGAAATTAAAGAACAAAAAAGCGAGTCCTCTCCAATTTATGCTCAAATAATTCTACTCGCAATCAGTATCAATTGCTGAAGATCAACTTGTAGCATTTCAAACGGCTATCATAGAACATTGCCAGTAGTATTTGAATCCAGAGATCAGAGATTTCGTATTTTGGCCCTTACATCTACAAATAAGGCGGCCGACGAAATGAGTGATCGGGTAAATTTATTTATTCCCGAACTCACCGATCGAGTAAATATCTCTACATTTCACAGTTTTTGCTCTGAAGCAAGTTTGCAATACTAAGGCTAACGATCTGTCGTATGTTTATTGACAATTACCGTATAGTTTCTTGACAAATGGACGCATAGTATCTTGATGATTGGACGCATAGTATCTTGATGATTGGACGCATAGTATCTTGATGATTGGACGCATAGTATCTTGATGATTGGACGCATAGTATCTTGATGATTGGACGCATAGTATCTTGATGATTGGACGCATAGTATCTTGATGATTGGACGCATAGTATCTTGATGATTGGACGCATAGTATCTTGATGATTGGACGATATGAACCGACATTCTTCAATATCGTACTAATGGCGATCAGTAGCTATTTGAAAATTTCCCAAATTTGGATCCAACATTCCTGTCTGAAGTTCTTGAAACGATTTTTATGTTTATAGCCATACAAGTAATGGCTACCAATACTCTAATTAAAAATAGCAACTTATCTGATGAACTCTGAAAAATTTGTCCCCCGACATTTAAGGTCATTACTTATGGACACACTAGATTCCTCACCAGTTACTCTCATTCACGGACCAAGACAATGCGGAAAAACAACATTATGCCAAGAGGTAGGCGAAGCTCTTGGATATACCTATTTCACTTTTGACAATGATGAAGTACGTATAGCTGCACAAAATGATCCCAACCTGTTTATCCAAAACTGCCCCGATCGTACAATACTTGATGAAATTCAAAGAGTCCCGCAATTGAGCAGAAAACTTAAAATAGCAGTAGACCGCAATCGTAAAGCAGGAATGTTCTTGCTTACTGGTTCTTCAAATGTTTTGATGATGCCAGATTTGACTGACGCACTGGTTGGTCGCATGGAAACACTTCGCTTGCATCCATTTTCTCAACAGGAAATTGAACAGAATCAATCAAAGCCATTTCTGGAGCGGTTATTTTCGGGGGATTTTCCAACATGTTCAACCGAAACACTCTCTACAAACCTTGCTCAACGCATCGTCTTGGGCGGTTATCCTCAAGTACTTAACCTATCATCCGGCCGCAAACGTGCCAACTGGCTTAAAAATTATGTCGAAAAGATTATTTCGAAGGATATTTTGGATCTATCTAAAATTCGATCGATTGAGGTATTACCCAAATTGCTTCAATCAGCTGTCAATCTAACTGGACAGCTCTTAAACATCTCTGATATCGGATCCAGTTTACAAATGAATCGGAATACAACTCGAGATTATCTAACATTATTGGAGTACCAATTTCTAATTGAACGCTTACCTGCTTGGTATACAAATCGTCTCAAAAGATTGATCAAATCACCAAAGATTCATTTTGGAGATACCGGGATTGCTTGTGCACTAGTCGGGCTGAATACAAATGATTTAGTAAAACAGCGTACTCTTCTGGGACATCTCCTCGAAACCTTTGTCTTTCAGGAACTGAAAAGACAGTCCAGTTCATCCGATCAACTGTATTCATTTTATCATTTCCGTGATAAGGATAAAGTTGAAGTAGATTTAGTCATTGAACAAGGCGCTTTTCAAATTGCAGGAATTGAAGTAAAAGCGGGAGCCACTATCGAGAATTCTGACTTCAAGGGTTTACGTAAACTCAAGGCTACATGCCCTGATCAATTCACATACGGTGCTGTGCTTTATGACGGGGAAACCTGTGCCACCTATGGAAATAATATGTTCATGGTCCCGATTCGAATGTTATGGGAAAGTAACCCAAAACCATTGAATTACTAATTCGGAAAACACAATGTTGAGATTATTGTACAACTATGATGAATAAATCCGAAGGTTCTATCACGAATCGTGTGGATAGAGATCCAGACCGCCACAAAAGAAGAGAATAGCAACTCTGAAATTTTCAAAGGTTCGGTATCCTCTACCCATGGTTTTGACCTCTTGAATTTTCCCGTTAATCCTCTCTGCTTTTGCATTGGACTGTCGGTTCCATAATGCGTCGCAGACGCCATCAAAGTGGTTCTTAAACATGTCTGCAAGTTTCATGACTTCCTTGACACCACCCTCGTTCACCTCGTCAAGTCATAAGTTGAAATACGCTTTCGCTTCCTTGAACGATGCCCATTCAAAAATGGCTTTGAAATCTTCCTGTAACCGCCAAGCGACACTCACATTGAGGTTGGATTCCTTCACCACTTGGACGGTGTCTTCCTGTTTTTTTTGTACGATTCTTTTCGTTCTTCAACAGTACATATCGGCTCCCTTTGAGTTCTGGATGCTGTTTGACCTCCCGCCTTCGTACTTGATTGATGGCTTTATTGAGATACTGGATACAATGAAACCGATCGTGAATCATGAGGGCATGGGGGAACACCTTTGCAACCGCTCCAATGAAGGCCTTCCACATATCCGTAGATACCGTCTCTATCTGATCCTTCATGTGCTCTAAAATGGACTCTAATCGTTCTATCGTACCTTTTTTTCCTCCGTCCTAACCCAACATCAATCACACCACCCCACGATCCGAATCACTACAATCGTTGCGTAGGTATGTCCTCGCTTGAGGGCCTTTTCATCAAGACTGATAGGGCGAATTCCAGCCTAGGATCTTCGTGACTCTCCGCGCTCAACAGCACGGTGTATCCCTCGATTGAGCTGGTTAAATCCGCACCGAAGAAGATCTGCTGTTTTGGTCTTTGTTGCTTTCAGGAGGCGAATGGCAAAACGTTCAAAAGCATAGGTGACTCTACTGGATGGAGCCGCCCAAGGAATGGTGATCGTCTTAGCCCTACCTTGTGACGGATATCAGACTTAACATTGGCTAATTTTTTTGTATCATAGGATTTTTCACTTATCACGAATGATCTTATGAAGACTTCTATACTATCCCAATTACGCTCTGATTTACCTCGTCTGAAGGCGATCTTAGATGGTCATCCGTCGGCTGGTCGGACCGATCATGCTCGACGTGTATGCGAGGCGTTTGATTTCCGTAATGCGAACAAGCAACTGCAGGCGGGTAGTTGTCTCAGTGCATTGAGAACACTGGACAAGGCACAACATATCCAACTACCCGCAGCCCAACCTCGCCCGAACCATTCCAATGCACGCATTCTCTCTGAACCGGTTCCCCATCCAACTGAGGTCCCCGATCATCTTGGCGCGATGAAAGGGCTTCGGCTTGATCGCGTGATCACACCGGATGATTTGGTTCTATGGAATACGCTGATTCATTATGAGCATCCTATTGGCGTGACCAAGTTTGCTGGTCACCAGAAGAAATATCGTATCCATACGAAAATCCCATATCCTCAGCGCCTAAACCATAGCCCAGCTCATTGTCTGGTGCAGTAGGATGGACGGTGAATGTATCTCTGCCGTGAGATCTATGCAGCTTGGGGAAGCGCTGCATCCTGTGCTGCTTTCCAGTGTTGAGGTAGTAGTGTGTACATCTCTTCTTCGGCCATCGTGTCAATGCGCTTTAGTACATCCACTAACCACTCCTGTGGATTCACCCCATGCAAGGTGCAGGTATTGAGCAGTGAATAGAGAATCGCAGCCCGCTGCGCTGCCTCATGGGAGCCAGCAAACAAGTAGTTTTTGCGTCCTATGGCAATGGGTCGCACGCGGTTTTCTACAAGATTGGTATCAATCTCCACCTCTCCGTGATCCAAAAAGCGCGTGAGCTTCTCCCAACGAACCAGTGCATAGTACACGGCCTTCTTCCATGACTCAGGGCCGATCGTTGCCGTTGACTCCAGAATCTCCTTGAGCTTATCAAACAGGGGGGCAGATTGACTCTGACGCTCAATCCGACGCTCCTCAAACGAAGCCCCACGCTCGCGTAACTTTTGCTCAATCGCATAGATCTTCCTGAACAGCGTGAGAACACGCTTGACGTTCGTTTGAACAAACTCGTACTGCGAGGCCTTTACATTCTCAAACTTGCGCCGACAATGGGTCACACAATTGAAGTGCTCAATTCCATCCAAGGTGTCAAATACGTCATACACACTATAAGCATCCGTCTGCAAATTCCCCTGAAATCCATCCAAAATCTTGAGCGGACCGTCTCTGGATCGCCCCGGCTGATAATCCACAAACACCAACTTGGGCGTTGGCGCAGAGTACAGCCAGAAATAGCCAAGATGATTCTTGCCCGATGCTTTACTTTTGACCGAATCCCGCACTGGAATTCGCGTCTCATCCGCCTGAATGTATCCAGGACTTCTTGCAGATGAAGATCGTACAGCGGCTTCAGATCGTTGGCCACATGTGCACAAAAATCGTTGAGTGTGGAGGTGGCTATATCCGCCCCTAATCTTGAAAACTGCTTCCGCGTCCGATCCACTGGAAGATGATCCACATATTTATTGATCACTACTTGCGATAAGGTCTCCACCGTGGCGGTGCGCTTGCCTTTCACATTATCGGGTAACTCACCCATCAATACCCCTGCCTCTTTATTGGTTGGATCTACATACTTATTACGCACAAATTCGTAGACTACAATACGCGCAGGTTGGTAATGGAACACCCGATGAACTTCAAATCCAATCTTCTGGAGATCAGATAAATCACCCTCAGGATTGATCTCAATGACCACTGTCGGTAGACCTCTGTTACGACCTGAACGAAGACTTCTTGGCTTCTTTCGTGACTTCGTTTCCTCTTCCTCCTCGTCTTCCTGAAACTCTTCTACCACTGGAGGCTGATCGCCAAAGAGCTCCATTTGATCTGGATCTGTAAACCGCTCCCGATTCTGCCCATACAATCTGCGTAGAAGATAGTCAATCTTCTCTTGGGCATCCATGATCTCTTCCTTTGCGTTAACCAGCTCCTCTATCACTAGCATCACCAACTCCTTACCCCCTTCCCCTAATTCATACACTAGTTCCAGCACGCGCCGAGCATTCTCCTCCCCTAGAACAGCGACCAAAATGAGCCGCAATGACTCGTCAAAAACAGGCGTGCTATCTGCGTTGATCATGATACTACAAATTTAGTGATTATCTTAGAATTAAACAAATCCTTATGCCTTTTTTAGCAAAAATATTTATGGACCTGACGATAACCATGACTACATCAAAATACAGGCCAAAAAATTATCCAGATTTGATGCATACCCCTTCATTTATCTCCGCGCTCACACTGCAAGGAACCTGCCTCAAATTATCCAATCCAATGGATCATGTCATATGGGATTTTCGTATAGATACCTCAGGTGCAACGTTGCACCTGGCACAAACGGGAGAATGTGCTCGGGAAAGTGAGGCAAGCGTCAAAACAACGTATCAAATCGAAACTCAATGATGCGTATAAGACCACAGAGTATGACGAAGCCAAGCAGAAGTTGGACACCCTCTGTGATACGCTGGACAAAGAAGGAGAAGGCATGGCCGCCAAGAGCTTGCGGGAAGGCTTAGAAGAAACCCTGACACTCCAAAAACTCGGAGTGGTGGACGAATTGGGAAGGAGTTTCCAGACGACCAATATCATTGAGAGCATCAATAGCGAGCTTGAAGCGAACCTCAAGCGGATCAAACGCTGGGTGAACTCAAGTCAGTATCACCGATGGATTGCCATGTCCATCATCAAGAGCGAGCAGAACTTCAACCCCATTGCTGGATCCAGTCATCTGCCAACGCTGCAGAAAGCACTTCTGGAGCGGGTGCCATCCATGGAGAAAGCACCCAACCCGAGGCAAAATGAACACAAGATACCCCCTATGGATTCAACAGAATCTGTACATAAAGAGGAAATGAAGTCTATCTCTAATCGGATAAGAATTCCGAACGTCAACTAATTTTCGGACAACCCCGACTGACCTTTGTCTAATGAACCCTTGCCCTCGCAGGGGGCATGAATTCAAAGGGGTGAGCCTTTGGTCTAGAACGAAGACGCAGGTCCTACCGCACTCAGGTCTCTGGTTACGCTCCATCTGGGGAGTCTACCCTCGTCATTTGCATAACAGCTTTGGATTCGCCCTTTTTGTATCACTCAGGCGTGTCTGCAAACGGATTTTCCAAAGCCTGAGCCAAGCATCTCAGGATGGGGCTTAAACTTGTCATGCAACCTGGATGAACATAGGTTTCGACTCGGGCAGGTGAGCAGGAGGCACTTTTTTAACCCTCGCACTTCAGTGCGGGGTCGCTATCAGTGTCAGTCTCCATAAGCTTGCACCACGGTTCCACTCGGGGTTATAGATGGATCTGAGCATAGTTGAAGTGCCATATGAACCAAGTCATCGGCATGAACACCAGGTCCACTTTTCCTTTGATATCGAATGACGGATGGTGCTAATGCATAACTCATTACCTTTGGATGCTCGGCAGCCACAGCCTCAACCAAACGAACCAGTCCTGCCTTGCTTGCAGCATATGCACCTCCGAGAGCGACGGCCGCTTCAAGTCCAGATCGTGCACCAATCCCGATAATCTTCCCCCCAGAATCTGTCATGTGTCGAACGGCCTCACGAAAACATAAAAAAGCCGTTGTGAGATTAATGCGCATCATGTGATCCCAGTCATTTAGCTTCGTCTCCAACAAAGGCCATTCATGCCATGTACCAACGGCATGAATCAAAATATCTAACCCTTGATTCTCATGGTGGATCCGCTCAAATGATTTGATCACTGCGATCTCATCAGATAGATCCAGCACCAAATCTTCGGTGCCTTCGTTTCCAAGAGAGATGACCCTAGCCTTAGCTTCGGTGAAGCGCGTGACGAGTCGCTGCCCCAAGCGACCACCCCCACCTGTAACAACCACAACCTTATCCTGCAAATAAGTGCACTCAGACATGATGATTTTTTTGATTAAGGAAGTTCAACTGCAGATGTATGATCGTGAATAATTCGCCAACCATTACTTGTATTTGTGGCAATCAATGTAAATAGCCCTGTCGAACGCTCAGTAAGTCGTTGTAATGTATAGCCACCAAAGATCATTGCATGATCTGTCCCGAGTAGCCGAATTTCATGAAGATCAAACGTTAAAGTGCCCATCGCATCCCGAGTAGGATAATTTTGTTTGTATCGTTCCAGCGTAGAATGCCACCCTCGTACCTCTCCGCCAGATCCTATAAACCTTAAACTATCGCTATTGAGATACCCCTCCATAAACGAATCTATATCACCACCATTCCATGCATTCTGTTGTAGCAATAAAAGATCCAAGATTTCATTTTCCTGAGCATAAGAGCAACCAATGAGTATACTCAACCCCAAAGTATATGATAGGATGAATTTGAACATAGTATTTTCGTTCGCGTTCTATGTAGTTAAATGTTAAGTCCTGCTAAACTACGAAAACAACCCCCATTTATCTGCATTTATTAATACGAGCGTTCTCTTATAGGCCACAAATAAAGAGCATGTATGGCTCGTCAAAAAGTATAAATGCAACTAAGCAGTAGCAGAGTATTTGCACTTCGTCAACTACTGGTATACTCTATTGGAGCATTACTGGTTTGTATTCTCTTGGCGCGTGCGGCTGCTCAGGTTGATGGTTTAAGGAGTGAGTCTGCTCCTATTGCACCATCGGATACCGATAGTGTATCTCTCTATCAGGTGGATTCTCTCCGCGCACTTTTGTTGCGTTTAGGTCGAGATTCAGTTCGTAATATGGTTTTAGATCTCCAACTTGATAGTCTATTATTGGCACGTATTGATTCCCTTGCCCCCCCAGATACGAACGAACGCGCCAAACGATATTTTTCAAACTTCATACGCACACAATTATCCGCCAATATCTTCCCTACTGAGCGTCGATCTCTAGGTCCAAGATTGTTTAATGGATGGACGCATACTGTTGAACTCGATAGTACTGGCTCGTTTTATCGAATCCGTGAACAGGTGGCCGACCAAGATGTGAGATATTCCCTTCGTCTAAGCCGACCGGCGTATCAGGATCAAAAACTCTCCCAAAGCCTCAATCGTAACTGGCAACAAATTCTTACCCGTCGGCGAAATCTTAGAGATCGGCAGCGACGTGGACTTGGGCTAGCGATTTCTGTACCTGGAGGCCGTGAAAGTGGATTTTCTACCATTTTTGGTAAAAATGAGGTAGACCTACGTGTCAATGGAAGCGCTGATATACGCCCCGCATTCATCTATGAAAAAACGGCGCAACAAGAACTTCTGCAACGCGGCGCTCAGATTACACCCGAGTTTCGAATGGATCTGAGGCTTGGTGTCACAGGGACCATTGGAGATAAGATGAAGATCAATGTTGACTGGGATACGAATCGAGATTTTGACTTTCAAAATCAACTTGAACTGGTGTATACTGGCTATGAAGACGAAATCATCCAGAACATTGAGGCAGGTAACGTCTTCTTAAAAACTCCGTCTACGCTCATCCGCGGTGGACAAAGCCTCTTCGGAATCAAATCCGAATTTCAGCTGGGCACACTGAGACTCTCCACCGTCGTGAGTCAGCAAGAAGGACAATCAAATAACCTTTCCCTTGATGGGGGAGCAGAAACCTCAACCTTCAGCCGCCGCCCCACCGATTATAGCCAGAGGAAATACTATTTTCTCAGCTATTACTTCCGCAATCGGTGGAACGCTGCTTTAAGTAGTCCCCCAAACATCATCCTTGATGGTGTATTTTCACATATTACAGACATAGAAGTCTGGAAATTGACCCCCGTTGCCCCCGAAGAACAAAACGTACGGCAAGTCGTCGCAATGGTGGATCTGGGAGAGTCAAGACAAATAATTACTCAGGCTAATCGTTACACTCAGCAACGCCTTCCAAATGAAAATTCTGATCAGTACCAGCCTGCTGAACTCCAAGATGAATTACGAGCGGGTGCCGCCGTTCCCCAAAATTATCTTGAAAGCGCATCTATGGAGCAACCCCTCACAACTGTTGATTATCAGGTTGGACAATTTAAAAAACTTGTGCTTGGACGAGATTATGAACTGGATGAGATCTTAGGATATATCACGCTTCGTCAAACCGTTCAGGAAAGTGAAGCATTAGCAGTTTCCTATCGTTATCTTGCTGGAGGAGATGAAATACAGGTTGGAGATTTTTCCAGTCAAACCGGTGGAGGCGATAACAGTCAAACCGGTGATCGCCTCGCTTTAAAGCTTCTCAAACCTGTAAACCTTCAACAACCCGCCAACCTTGGGCAGTCCAATCAACTCAACCCTGCGGCATGGTATTTAGAAATGCGAAATATCTACGAACTCAACCGCGGACTTCTTCCGACTGATTTCATTCTAGATATTAGCTTTGAACCTCCAGGTCGCGCATCAACCCAAACAATAGAAGGTGTCACGGGTCAAAATACCCTCATTCAAGTCCTCGGACTTGACCGACTTAACGAAGACGGCGCACCAACTCCAGATAATTTATTTGACTTTCTGCCAAATTATTCCATCATACCAGGAGATGGACTGCTGATCTTTCCCTACTTAGAGCCGTTCGGCAACAGGATTGAGGCCCTGATTGATGCGAGTCAACTCAGTGATGAGGCAAAAGTGCAAGCGAAGGATCTCTATGTATTTGATGATCTTTATACTCAAAAACAACTCAATGCAACTCGAAATACTGCAAAAAATGTCTACCTGATTGAAGGATCGCATAAAGGAGGCATCCCATCATTCTATGATCTGAAAGCGTACTCTGGTTTAGTTGAAGGATCTGTACGCGTTACATCGGGTGGAAATACACTCGTTGAAGGATCTGATTATATCGTGGACTATCTCGGTGGCACCGTAACCATCATCAACGACTCGTATATCATTGCAGGCCGTAGTATTAATATTGATTGGGAAGAAAATGCATTTATCAATCTGCAACAGAAAACACTTTTAGGTGCACGGTTGGAATACCTACCACGGGAAGAATTTTCCGCTGGCGGTACAATTATGCGTCTCAGCCAAAAATCGCTGACCGATAAATTCAGAGTTGGGGACGAGCCAATCTCAAACACGATCTGGGGTATTGATTCGCAACTTGAGTTAGAACCCCAATGGCTTACTCGGGCAATTGACTGGCTTCCTTTGATTCAGACCAAAGAGAGCAGCTCCATTGTGGTATCTGGCGAATTTGCGCAATTACGCCCTAGTCATGTCTTAACAAATGCGTTCAAAGACCAACGGAGAGACCTTCGAAAAGATGGACGTGATTTTTATCCTGACGAAACCCAGGGGATCTCTTATGTAGATGATTTTGAAGGATTTGAGAATCTGATTTCGCTCATGCGCCAGGGCGCATGGCTACTGAGTAGCGCTCCTGTAATAGGTGTTTCCAGTCAATTAAGTGAGTCAGAAAAAGATCTCTCTAATGATACACGGGGAGTCCTTGGATGGTACAGCCTCAATCTTTCAACACTGGAACAGTTGCCTGGCGACCGATCTCTTGCGGTGGAAGTGGTGAGCCCACAGCAGGTGTTCCCCAATCGAGAAACGCTTCAGAGTGAGCGATTTCTTACAACATTTGATTTCTACTTCACCCCACATGGGCGGGGACCTTATAACTATAATCGCGACTTGGGGCGCTTTCTAGATAATCCGCGTGAAGCGTGGGGTGGAATGACACAGCGCTTGACTGAGGGGAATACAGACTTTACGTCAAAAAATATTGAGTTTGTTGAATTTGTCATGAGACCATTCCCCGAGTCAGGTGATACTGACCAAGACGCAAAACTGATCATTGACATTGGACGGATCAGTGAAGATGTAATCCCTGACAATAAACTCAATACAGAAGATGGGCTGTCACTCTCCGAGGTCGGGAGCGTGGGTGCCCTCGCACGGCTTTCCACTGGACAGCAAAATCAAAAAATCAATCCAATCGGGGACAACGAACGAATCACCGAAGACCTTGGCCTTGACGGGCTCCCCTCTTTCCCAAATAACCTGTTTGAACAGCAAGGGGGCGCTGGTACCGAACAGTTTGTATTTAGAGAATTTCTTGCCTCACTTGATCAAACTGTTAGTACACGATATCCAGATATTCTTGTCCGAGAAAGAGCAAAAGCGCTATTGGATCCTTCTGCTGACGATTATTATTACTTTTTGAATGATAGTTTCTTTGGCAACAGTCAACTATTTCCAGGAGGCGCCTCTGTGCAAGAGAGGTTTACCCGCTTTTTTGCTGGCCATGAACTCAATACCTTTGATGCCCATCAAAAATTAGGCCCCCCTGGCGATAATACAGGAAACTCGCGAGTACCCGATTCCGAGGATATTAATCTGAACTCTGCATCTGATACAGACAATAGCTACTTTCAGTACGAATTACCACTTAACCTTAGCACGCTCCGTGAACTCGCCAAGCCCCAAAATACTGGAGATTATATCATTAACGAAATTGAGTCCAAATCGGGAGGAGGGACGGGTTGGTATCTCGTGCGAATTCCAATTAGAGACTTTACTCGCCGAGTTGGAGGAATTCAAGACTTTACTCTGATGGAGTCCATCCGAATCTGGACTACTGGACATACGTCACCTATCACTGTGCGATTTGCAACTCTTGAGCTTGTAGGGAGCCAATGGAGATCAAGCGAAATTGTCAATACCACTGATGCCGATGGCCTCATGGTTCCTCCTGAAGATCCTATTACTGGGGCACGCATAACGATTGAAAGCGTCAACAATGAAGAAAATCCAAATTATGAAATCCCCTCTGGTGCCATCAGAAACCGGGTTCGCGCGCCTCAGTCTGGTGAGCTGCGTGATGCTCGAGAACAAGCCATGGTTCTACGCGCCTATCAGCTTCGCCCTAACCGACATCTCGCCGTCTACCGCACATATACATCTCCGCAAAATTTGCTCCGATACCGGAATATGAGAATGTTTGTCCATTTAAATGGACTGGTCAATAACCAACCCCTTCAGCAAAAGGATCGAGGCATTGCTAAGCTATTTGTTCGCATCGGAGCAAATGAAGATTCTGATTATTACGAATACGAACAGCCTCTCACGCCCAGCCCGCTGAATGAAATTCCAGGCGAGTCGTCCCAGCGAGCGGACTATCTGTGGCGCACAAATCAGCCTAGCAATCCTGACCCTGATAGAGATGCATTTATTGATTTGAATTCATTGAATATTGAATTAAGTTCTCTGAATCAAATGAAGTTTTTACGTGACACCTACGAAGATGACACTGGTGCACCGTTTGATCCAAGTGAAATTTTCTGGAGCGATGTCCATAGCAATTTGCAGCCTACAATTGACGAGTTTACGCCACCAGGGACTCGCATTGGAGTCCGTGGAAGCCCGAGCTTGAATCGGGTCACGACAATTGTGATCGGGGTACGAAACGCCTCAGACGAAGAGGTGATTCTTGATCAAGTCAACCTATGGGTCAATGAATTACGAATGTCTGGCTACGATCAAGAGGTTGGCTACGCTGCCTTTGGAACAGCGGATGTCAAACTGGCTGACTTGGCCCGACTGAGAATGTCCATGCGCACTCAGTCTGATGGCTTTGGAAGCCTATCAAGCACGCTCGCTGATCGCCAACAGCTCAACCTCTTGAACTGGACTGTAAACTCTCAGCTTAGTGTGGACAAGTTCATCCCAGAGCGCTATGGGTGGACGCTCCCTGTGAGCTATGAGACGAAGGAAAATTCCAGTATTCCACGTTTTGATCCAAACCGAGGTGATATACGTGTCGTCAGCCTACAGAACGCGATTGGAGCAGATTCACTGTTGACAAACGAAGAAATTTCTAATCTTCAGCAACAGATTCGTGAAGAAGCTCAGACACATTCAAGTGTGTCGTCCTACTCTGCACGTGTTGGCAAAAACGGATCACGTTCTCGACTACTGCGCAATACAGTGGACGGTCTGGATTTAAGTTACTCCTTTTCTGATACAGAGGGGCGCACGCCAACTCAGATGTTTCGTAATTCTTGGAGATGGAATTCCGCTATCGGTTATCGGCTGCAGATACGAACGCCCCGAGTTCTTAGATTATTTAGTTGGTTAGATGGGGTGCCTGTACTCAGACTATTGAGCGGGATTGGACTCAATTATCTTCCGAATTCTTTTGATTATAATCTATCTGCGAGCCGATCCTTTTCATCCTCACGACAGCGCCCCGATCCCGTTCGCACCCGCGACTCTAATTTACCCGTTGACGTTCAATTCCCCACTCGGCAGCAACATCAGTTCTCGCACACCCGACGATTTGCACTTCAATACAGCCCGTTCAGTTTTCTTGATCTAGGGATTGATTCTAATTCTAGTCAAAGCCTGAACGCCTCGGGTGTGGACACGCTTTTTTCAGTCATCCTCAAAGATGAGGATGGAGTTGAAACGCGAATGGATAATACCTCATTAGCGTCTCTGATTGAGAGCGGCACAATTGCTCAATCTGATGTAGGGGTGAGTGCATTTGAACTGACTGATCTTCAGCATTTGAAGTTCGGTCAGGTGTTTCGAAGAGCATTAGGGCGGACTACTCCCCAATCCATTCGGATTCGTCCAGAATCCTATTCATCTCGTTTCAATGTGACATTCAGACCTCGTCTGCAAAATGTTAGTGCTCTGTCATGGGTGCAGATGCAGGATGTTGGCTATTCAACCAATTTTTCTTGGTCAAATGGATCTGTTGGAAATAATACTGGTGCCCAGACCAGGCTTAATGCAACATTTCGTGCAGGATTAGGTCTGCGCCCTCAAGATCTTCTGAGAAAAATCAGGTTCTATGAACGATTAGAAAAGGCCGAAAATACGGCTCAGTCAGAGGCTCAATCTCGCCGTCAACAGCGTCAAGAGCAACGCCGCACTCGACGCCAGCAGCGGCGAGAAGAATTACAGAAAAGGCGTGAAGAAAGGCGCAGGGCGGGACAAGCGGAGTCAACCGCTGACACAACCGCCACTGTTGAGGAATCTGTCTCAGATCTTACGGTTGATGCGCAGTCTGCCTTGCAAGATCAGATGCAGGCGCCCGATACAACCCGAGGACCGAGGTTTAGATTTCCCCAAGCATTAACTCCAAAATCACTGCTCAGGCGCTTGATCCTCTCTGTTACTAGTTTTCAAGATATATCGCTTAGCTATAATGGGACGAGGGAAAGTTCTGCAAATAATGTTGGCATCATTGACGAATCTGGTGCAGTAAAGGTAAATTACAGTTTGTATGATGCCATCATTAATCGTCAAGGCCCATCATTGAGGTACCGCCTTGGCCTTGACCGGACCATCGCCCCCGATGAGGGCCGAATCATCAATGATCGTTTTCAAGTCACAGATGCTCTTTCTAATTCTGACCGCTGGTCTGGAAGAGTGTCTCTTAATCTAACCTCTCAAATTCTCGTCACACTCAATTTACGGCAGGAGACTGTCAGCACACAAAACCTAACCTATCGTATTTTGGATAATGGATTACCTGGGGCCGATACGACTCAAACGAGTGACCTATCCATTTCTGCGTGGTCATTTGGCGCCTCCTATACAGACTTATTTCAGTCACAATTAGATCTGTACAGATCCGACTGCGCAGATGCATGCACTGCTGATGGAGATGTGCCTGACACATTGAATTCTAGGGTTCTGACAAATCGAGAAATCTATGACAGTTTCCAGTCTAGCTATCTTGCCACAAGGGGTGCCGATGGTGCTTTGATTCCACTGCCGAATTGGAATGTAAGTTATTCTGGGATTTCAAACTGGCCATTAATTAGCAGACTATTTCAGTCGGCGACTCTGCGTCATGCCTACTCTAGCACCTACACTGCAGATTTTCGATCCAATCTGCGGGGTGGGCAGTTGGATGATTTCTCTTTGGGGGCGGGCCCTGTCATTATCTTTGAAATTCCAGACGAGGAGGTCAACGCGGTCAGAATTAATGAGCGATTTCAACCATTAGTTGCACTTGACCTGACCCTTCAAGGTAATATCCAGACTAGTGTTGCTTGGAATAAAACAAATTCATACTCTTTAAGCACTACCAACAATGTGGTCAATGAAAATCGGAGTAATGAGATTTCGCTAACGGCATCATGGTCAAAGTCAGGTCTGAGGCTTCCATTCTTTCGCCGCACATTAAATAACCGCCTCAGTATTTCAATGACCTTTTCACGAACGTCCAATGACGACCGCAGTTTTTATATTCGGCGAGCGATGGAAGTGGCTGCAGTTGACCCAGAATTTGATGTTTCACTCGCACTGGAAGAGCCGTATGTGGATGTCCTAACGAGCACTGCAAGAATTCAGTTTCAGCCAAAGATCGCCTATCAGTTCAGCAATGTTGTTTCTGCTGATCTATTTCTTAGGTATGAGGATTTCATTGGAGATAGTCGTCGCTTGCCTTATACAAATATCAATGGTGGGTTCAATTTACGTGTGAACTTCTCCCATTAGTATGTCAACATTAGAACCCGTCATTGTGGGCCGCCTTGGGCGGGTCGCTTACCAGCCGACTTGGAATCTCCAAAACGTTATTCGGCGACGTCTCATTGAAGCGAAAAAAAATGGGGAGCATCTCCCGCATGTATTGCTCATGCTTGAGCATCCTCCAGTCTTTACTATGGGAAAAAGTGGTGATGATCGCCATCTACTTGCGACTGGTGACTCAGAAGTTGTTCATACTAACCGGGGCGGAGACGTCACCTATCACGGGCCAGGACAGCTTGTCGTCTATTTCTTATTGGATCTGGACCGATTTTTTCGGGATTTACATCAATTTATGCGTCATCTGGAGGAAATTGTCATCCGAACGCTTGATGAATACAATCTGATAGGATTCAGGATTGCAGGACGGACAGGTGTATGGGTTGGGTCTGAGGGGGCTGAGCGAAAAATATGTGCATTTGGAATCCACACTAGTCGGTGGGTTACCTCGCATGGTCTGGCATTGAATGTAGACCCTGACTTAAATTACTTCACAAGAATTACGCCCTGTGGAATTACAGACCGCGAAGTGACCTCCATGAGCAAAGAGTTGAATCAACCCTTCATCCTACATGACATATCTCAGCATATTGCATCTCATTTCGCTGACATTTTTGATGCGAGCTTACGCGTTTTAGATTCCACGGAGATCTATCACTACCTTGAACAACTGACAGATCAACGCAATATTAAGGAGTCCTTGCGCGTCTCATCAAGTACATGACAATAAATCAATATTTCAGGCATTTGAAGTATCTGCTGATGAAGATGGATTGAGAATTCCTTAGAGATCGCCTCAATTGTTGATTCGCTTGCCTGATGACGCATTGAATCTGGCCAAAACGGGCGCATGATCTGATGGGCGTTCAAGATCGCGCTCCATCACATCTACCCATGCATTCGTACTTGAGTGGCTAATTGAGGGTGTCCCCAACACATAATCAATGCAGACACCATCGTTCCAGTCAAATCCCCGAGTACGAAAATCCCACCATGTATAGATACCTGGACTTGGCATGTGCTTACGGAGAATATTTCTAAGCGAGAATTTCTTCATGATCGCCTCCATCTTTACGCGAGCCGCTGGGTCACACAAGACAGAATCACGCCAACTATCTGGATGTGCGACATCAATATCATTTAGGGCAACATTCAAGTCGCCCGCGAGGATAAATTCACGGTGTTCTTCATATTGATGTTCTAAGAATTGATCCAATGCATCCAGCCATTGAAGTTTGTAAGCATGTTTCGGTGTACCAATTTTTCTTCCATTAGGCACATAGACATTAATGACTCGCATACGATTGACTGTGCCGGCAATCACTCGGGCTTCATTATCAAGCCCTGATTCTATATCCTCTACAGGCTCACGGGTCAATAATGCTACGCCATTATAGGAAGGTTGACCATAGATGTATGACTGATATCCGAGTTCATGAATTTGGTCAAAAGGAAATGTTTCTTCAGTTGCCTTTATCTCCTGAAGGCACACAATATCTGGTGAGTGACGCTCCAGAAATTTGAGGATTCTCTCAATTCGGGCACGGGCAGAATTTACATTCCATGTAACGAATTTAACAGAGTTTGGCATCGTAGATTAAACTATATTCACGACTCAGTACGCATTCATTGATGATGACAAAAACCAAACCGATCATAGATACCTAAATAAGATATTACAAAATATTTCACTTTGACTCTCAAGGGCTAACGGTGTGCAGTTGAGAAGAATCAAATTTAATACAATTTTTCAACAACAGCAAGGTTCTCAGAAATCATCCACTACCATATTATTCCTCCTCGGTATAGATGACAGTAAATGGTATAATTCTATCATTGAGTTTCAGTGTATAATGTCCCTGCGTGAATGTATCGTCTAAGGGAAGATAAACCCTGTAAGGATAAATGATATGTTTACAACCGTGAGTGATGGGGCGTCGCATCTCCAAGGTTGCAGTGATAATATTTTCTGTTCGAGTATGGTCAAATTGGTGCAATTCCATACATAAATCAGGAAGGTTTCCCTTGACCAATATCTCCACTGGAACCGCATTTTGTTGAGGCATGACTGGATTTGATCTTACAATGACACGATGAAATGTGGCTGGAAAGTAGGAGTATTGAGATTTCGGGTTAGGCTCAGTAATGGATACTATATGATCGCCATCTGGTGATCGCCCTGTGTATCTGTGACCAAACTGAATATCTGGATCAATGGGTGTCGGCGTACTCGGACCGCTACAACCACCAACCATGACTAATGTACATATTCCAAAACAAATATGAGATACTCTCATGAATGAATCATTGCGACGGGCGCATCACCAACGGTTTCAATGGGCGCATCACTCCATAATCGTTCCAGATCATAGAATTCACGTCTTTCTGGTGTAAAAATATGAATCACCAGATCTACATAATCAATCAGTATCCACTGTCGATGTTCAGCACCTTCAATATGCCATGGAGTTTCTGTTAACTCTCGCTTGAGTCGTGTTTCAACAGATTCCGCTATAGCCTTGACTTGGATATCGGTGGAGCCAGAACAAAGAATAAAGTAATCCGCGAGTCCGCTTGCCTGATGCATATCCATGATGACAACATCCGCCGCCTTCTTTTCTTGGACAGCTATCAGGGCCTCCCTCGCAAGAACCTTTACTGGTACAGATCCATGACGTTGTTTATTTTCCTTCGGATCGGAGGTATTCAATATTGAGTTAGTTGTTATCATGCGGATCTGACCCGTTCATGACTGTTGGTTGTTGTGTAAATGGAGGGATCATCCCATAATCTTTACCGATGATCACTGTAGCATCTAGATGAAATTCGCTACGAATATCCTGTTGAATTCGATCGGAAGATAAACCAAGAGATGCAGCGACCTGATTTGCAATTTCAATGTTTCCAATTCTGTCAACAATCATCGTTTCAGCGACATCAAACGAATCATAATTCCCCACCCCCACAACATCATATCCCTTGGATCTGAGATAGTCTCTCATTTGCTCAGCCGCTCCCTGAACCCCTACTCCATTACGAATTTCAACTTGGAAGATATCGGTCGCATCGGGGTAGCCCACAGGAACGGGCATCTCTACAGTTGAGGCGACCTGCTGAGGCAAGATCGCATTACGAAGGAATGGAATATTGACAAAAACAGAGAACACCAGAGCTGTGATGCCCAGCCCGACTATCGCCACAAACACGTCAAGTCCTAACAGCTTCAATCGGCCCATATACACTCCGATTGGGGAAGATCAGAACCAAAAATTTCTACCATGAACACCCCCATGCCTGTAACCATATCCATAGGGGCCATACCCCATCATCCCATGATATGGATAAGGGTTTTGACGAATCTGAACATTTAACTGAAATCGATCGGAGGGTTTCCATGCAACTTCAGCATTGCGTAAGAACACTCGGGGAGACTGATGTGCAAATCCACTGTTATGGGGCATTTGATTTTGCGGCGAATATGCGACTGCAATATCCATCCGGGCTGCAAGCTTTGGACTGAACTGCCATGACATTGTGTTGGTGTACATTCCCATGGAGTAGCCAGTTCCACCAAAAGATCCTGCTGACATCTCAATGCTATGGCTCATTTGGAAGACACTCGGGTTAAAGATAGAATTGAGCACTGCTCCTATCTTACCTGACGGACTATACAATCTAGTTTGAGGAAATTCGCTGGGAACTCTCTCGCGAAATTGTGCATCCGCAGGAGATGACAAACACGCAATAATAAGTATGAGTAGTAGGTTTCTATACATCATCAGAGCAAATCTTTAAGATAAGACTAATTTCAATAATATGGTATACTTTATGAATCCATCGTTGTTCCTTAAATTAGGCGATCATCAAAATTAAATCATGAAAACCGCATCCTCTCAACCACCAGTGTCCGAAAAAGATATTGATCCTCTCCGAGATCAAATCGATGAAATAGACAAAAAGTTGGTTACATTATTAAACGAACGCTCCACTTTAGCGAATAAAATTGGACATATCAAGCAACAACTTGGACTTCCTATTTATATGCCTGCAAGAGAAAAAATCATTCTCACCAATGTGATGCAGACCAACCCTGGCCCTTTATCCTCCGAAGCGATGCGACGACTTTTTGAGCGCATTATTGATGAGACTCGTGCGCTGGAGCGTCAAAAATACCAATTAAAATAGTTCTATGCGCAGAGTATTCTCAGCCATAATTGGTTTAATCCTGATTGCTGTGCTAGGGTTCTTGTACGTGGTCTTATTTTCAGATGGACACCCTTTTCGTGGTGAGAAATCTTTATATATTCATCCAGGAAGTGCATTTACCGATGTGGTTGATACTCTTGAACATCAGGGTTTGATTGATCAGGTCTGGAGGTTTAGCCTTCTGGCTAATGCGACGGGGTGGGGAAATCAAATCAAAGCTGGGCATTATGTATTTTCTGCTCCGCGGTCAAATATTGAGATATTGCAGACCTTGCGAAAGGGACTGCAATCGCCCGTTCTTCTGAGAATTCCTTCCGGTACGACACGCGAGCGTATAGCTCAGGTTGCATCACTCAATATGAAATTTCAGCCAGATGATTTTCTCGCTGCATTACGGGATACCGCTTTGGCCTCATCACTGGGGACAGATACCTTGCATTTATTCAGCTACATGCTACCAGACACCTACCACTTTTACTGGCTCACTGATCCTCATAATGTCGTGCGCCGCATCAAGCGAGAGTATCATTTGTTTTACGAGCGCGAACTATCAGTTGACGCTAGCACTGTTAAGATGAGCCCTAATCAAGTATTGAGTATCGCCGCCATTGTTGAATGGGAAACAAACTTAGATTCTGAAAAATCTCGGATTGCTGGGGTATATCTGAATCGTTTACGTCGGGGCTGGCCTTTACAAGCTGATCCTACGGTGCAATTTGCACTCATAGAACTTGAAGGCAAGCGTCGGCGTCTATTTTATCGGGACTACAGGATTCAACACCCTTACAATACCTATTTATATCAGGGGTTGCCCCCTGGGCCAATCACCAATCCTTCTCCTACTACTCTGAAAGCGACTGCATCCGCAGAAAATCATGATTATATGTTTTTTGTGGCTAGTCCCGAAGGGGGACATTCATTTAACTCCACTTTAAGAGGGCATAATCAGGATGTTAGCATTTGGCAGAGATATATGGCACAGCAGAGCCGAAAGCGGGGTGATTAATTCACTGTTACATCATCAATCAGTGACCTCAATTGCATTCCCTGTGATTGTGATCCATTTACCGTAAGAGGGAAATAATTGTTTTATCATTACAGCTCCTTATTCAATGCGGGGGGTATTTCACAGTTGATGAGGCATACTCTACCTGCTCACCTCACCCGCCTTCCCAGATGTCAGATCTTAAAGAACTCACCCTTATTGGTACAAACCTCTTCTGAACCAGCTATTTCTTTGGTCTGCGCCAGATTGGCACACACGAACAAGGCTCGCCGAACATCACTTTACGCGCGACCTTCTGTAACTCCCCAACTACCTTTGCATAGGCGCCTGCAGGCACAATTCCAGAACCACATCCCTTGACTACAACAATCCTGTCTGAGAATTGAGTCCAATCCTCAGAAGCAATTGCTGTTATGAATAGATCCTGAACCACATCATCTCTACGTCCTACAGTAATGCTTTTTGCACATTGAAGTTGCGCGCTAATCAGCATATATGCCCACATAGGGACTAGTGCGTCAGTGCTACAGTATATTGCAATATGTTGACCACTGAACACACCCCAATCGTATGTTTCAACCTGTGAGCGAAAAGGCTTCTCTCGTAAAATAACTCCCTGTTCAAGAAAATGGGCAAGATCTAACTCTACAATATCGGGCTCTGGCCAGAGTCGTTCTAAATCATATACTTCTATTCCACTTTGTGCAACGCGATTGACAACGTTCATTGTTCATAACAGTTTTTCTGATACAATTCTTTAACAGATTCAACAATTAACTCAGTTGCGTGAGACACTTCCTCTTCGGTAGTAGGATGCCCCATACTGATTCTCAAAGTCTGCTTTGCATGAGCATCTTCAACTCCCATAGCCGAAAGCACATGGCTGGGCTTATAATTTCCAGTTCCGCAGGCGCTACCTGTGCCGACAGCCAGAGTCCGAATTGACAGTAATAGTCGCTCCAGATTTAGGTCTGGAAATGATATACTACTTGTTTGCGGCAGACGTTGCGCCTCAATGCCATGAATTTGGATTCTGCTAACTGATTCTGTGAGTGCACATTCAAGGAGTTGCCGTAATTTGAGAAGACGGTCAGTGTCATCAGTGAAGTCCTTATTGGCTAAGGATAAAGCTTCGCCCATCCCGACAATTGCAGGAACATTGTGAGTTCCACTACGATGCCCTCTCTCCTGTCCACCACCTTCAATCAATGGATCATAGCGAAGATTCCCTCGAACAAATAATGCCCCTACTCCCTTGGGACCATAAACCTTATGCGCACTACACACTAAAATATCTACATTTTCAGCTGAAATTGGTAGCTTACCAACGGCTTGTGTTGCGTCTGTCATCAGCGGAATGCCTCGCTCTCTAACCATTGGTGCTATAGTTGACATCGGCTGAATCACCCCTGTCTCGTTGTTTGCCCACATTATACATACCAATATTGTTTGGCTTGTGATCTTGTCCTGTAAATTGTTCAGATCTATCACACCACTCGCATCTACTGGAAGATACGTAATTCGCCAACCTTTCCTTTCAAGATATTGACAAACATTGAGTACTGCACTATGCTCAGTTTGTACGGTAATGATATGATTACCGCGGTGCGAGTTAGCCTCAGAAAAACCCTTTAGTGCAGTGTTGATGCCCTCGGTGGCCCCACTGGTAAATGTGATTTCACTAGGCCGAGAGATATTTAGACATTCTGCAACCTGTCGGCGCGCCTTTTCAATGGCAGATCTAGCTGTCCATCCAAACATATGAGATTCGCTGGATGGGTTTCCATAATACTCCGAGAAGTATGGTAGCATCTTTTCAACAACCCTTGGATCAACAGGCGTGGTGGCATTATAGTCTAAGTATATTGACGCAGACATAACCTAAGGTATCTGTGGCCCTTATTTAAGAAACTGATCAAAAATGGAGGTGGAGAATTGCCCTGTGATGGACCGATCTAATCGCAGTTGCAACAATAATACGATTTATTTTATGCGTGTGTTTGGTTTTTAAGGCATGGGCTAGCACTTGTTCCCTATCGGGGGCGTTATTTCATTGTCAGGCACTGAGTAACAACACACAAGTTTTAGGCTGATTCAACATGATCAATGACAAATTGATGGGAGCAATTGTAAACTCTTGATTGATCTGAAAAATAACGCTACCTGAAACGGCTTGCACCGAAAAAGTGCGCCACCGGTATATCAAGTAATCAATCTTAATTGTTCAAGCCGATTAATCCAACCATTAAAATGAGGACATTCAACCCGAATACGGTCAATTCCAATCATCCCAGCAACCAACTCTCCGTAAAATCTTTTATCATAGGCTGGATACAGAGTAAGCAGTCTTTTTGAGGGGGAAGTATTCGGATTACCATTGATTAACTCTGGGTTCTTAAACGCTTGATTATCTGATGCAAATCATGATACCTGGCCGCTGATTCAAGAGTACTCAGTGCCTCATTAAGCTTATTGATATCGCTGAAAAGTAGCGCCTCAAATTCATGAAGTTGTAAATATGGGAGAAATCTTCGTCGATTCCTGAGATCTGCGCTTAATGCTTCTTCCAAATGGATGACTTGATCTTGAAGGCATGTCATTCATGCCTGGAAAGTCAGCAGGAAGTCCATAGAAATCAAACATCGTTGTGCAATACGCTGACCTTTCCTCTTTAATCCATTGGAGGATATCCCATTTTGGATTTTCATAGTTATGTAATCCGCCTCGGGCGATTGATGTCTTAGAACGCTTGAGAAGTACAAGACGAGGCGTCATAATGATATTTCTCTCAAACATATATGGATAAAGTACTTTTTTGACGAAGCCCTCCTCAGTTTGCCCTTCAACGATAACATTCACGCGAATCATGGTCGGGCTCCAAGGACATTCATTTCCCAGAGTTCTCCTATAGAATACCTGTTCAACCACTCTTCCAGTGACTTACCGTCGCGCCTTTCAAATAACGACTCTCCTAATCCATGATGAACGTCACTTACCGATAGAGCATTTGAATCTCTATGATTGACGGCAATAATATCCTCAGGACTAAACTCATTGAGAAATGAAACAAACTGAGTTGTTAAGATAAGTTGGGTGAGACTTGCGGCGCTGTGCACCAATCCAGCTTGTACAGTCAAGGAACTTGGATGTAGCGCTAACTCTGGTTCATCTATCACAATTGTAGAGGGTAAATCTGGCTGCAATAGAAGCGTGGCCAAACCCATAAACCTTAACGTTCCATCTGAGAGTTGATGAGGGCCAAATCGGTAATCTGAATCGCGCTCCGACCACTCAAGACGGATTTTATCAGATTGAGTGGACTAGGACGTAATGAAAAATCTTTGAATCTCGGAAAAATTTGACGAACAGCACCCTGAATCAATTGATAATGAGAGGTGTGTCTCTCTTGTAACATATAGAGAAAAGCCGCTAAATTCCTGCATCCGATTCTAATCGACTATTTTTATGGAGATCCCCTGTCTGCTTTATCTGAGATGTTGAACTGGTATCATGGAAGTGATATACTTTCCAAGATCGGAGAGCACGCATCACATATTTAACCACTCCACATTGACTTTCAGAATCCTTTTCTGGGGCAAGTGCCTACTTGTGTCCACTCCCTAATTCTTTTTCATAATCAGTTTTGAAGTGTATTCTTTCTACTGAGAAGATCAGTCTGTCGTCTTCAGTTGATCTGGGCTGGATTTCATATCCATTGCGGTCAAGTATAATTTTACATCAATGTATTCGTCACTTTTCTTCCGTAGTGAAGCATTGCATTTACACCACCAGAACGACCAACAAAAAGCTGAAGACGCCCTTCATCAACTCATTAAGCATCCTGAAGAAACTAATGAAGGTGCTCGTCCCCGCACCATTAGATCCTATTAATACGTTAGGGAATTATATACGTGAGTACCCATCTATTTGACGGCTACCTTTTGCGTATCCGTTTCACGGCTCATAGGAGTCTCTACGAGAACGCTCCTCCACGTGCAGATGCCCCAATCCCGGAGGCCTGTAATACATTTGCAGATGCGTTGATATCTGATGGCCACAAGCCATACACTTAAACTTGCTTTGCGTCTTGCGATTGACTTTATCTGTATGACCACACTGATTACAGCGTTGACTGGTATACTTCGGATCTACAAGAATCACGTTGCCAAACTTGTAATCGCAATAGGAATTAAACCGTCCCCATCCAGCGTTGAGAATGACGCGGTTTAACCCTGCTTTTGCCTTCACATTGGTTCCAGGGTTCTCAACCGTACCCTTAGCAGACTTGGACATAGTCTTGATCTTCAAGTTTCAACGTATAGGCCTTATTGGACAATCTACGGCTATGTTGATGTGCCGCATTCGTTCTGCAGTTCTTCTGTTTTCGCTTCCACTTGGCAATCCTTCTCTTTGTCCGCAAGGATCTACCAGATCCTTTCTGTTGTCGGGCTAACTTTCTTTGCCACCGACGAATCTTAATCTCTTTATCCGTTAAGTCAGGGTGTGGTAACATGCCCTGTTCACCATCTGTTGAGGAATAAGAAATGTTATAGGTATTCACGTCAATGCCAATCTCTTTGCCATCGTCCACCGTCTCTGGTAGATGTGTGACTTTGTAAATTACGCTCATCTTCCAGTACCGTCCGTCTTTCTTCACGGTGACTTCAATCGGCTCACCGTCTGGATAAGGATTACCTCCTTTCCTACGAAACTTCATCCAGCCAATCTTCTGGATATAGACATCATTCCCTCGGATCTTAAACAATCCTTTGGTCGCCGTAAACGAATTGTGTTGAAACCGATTATGGAACGTAGGATGGTCACGTAATCCCTTGAAGAAAGCCTGCCACGCCTCGGCCTGATGCTTTAAGGTGTTTCGTACAATGTTGGACGAATACCGATTCAACCAAGAAATGGTTGGGCGAAAAGACGTGTATCTCCTACTTAATGACGGCCAGGTCAATTCTGGATTATCCTTATGTTCGTCTTTATAGTCCCTGTTGCTTTGGTCAAGAAACGTATTCCATACAAACCTGCATGCTCCGCAAAGCCCTGACAAGAGATGGGCTTTCCACTGCGTGCCGGGTAATAGGCGGCGGTACTCTATTCCACGATAGGAACAGTTTGAATCCGAAGAGTTAAAAGCCTTTTTAACAGGCATGATATCAAGGTTCAGTTGATGTTATGGTAAGCAATAGGATAGATTCTCCTCTATCCTATTGTGTCTGTTATACTCTCCAAAATAGAATGGTTCCATTCTTTGGGTACTCACGTATATAATTCCCATACGTTAATTGCCCCAAGCCTGAGATCAAGATCCCTGATGGACTTATAACCTTTCGCTCTTATTTAGTTGTCCCGTGTGCTTTAGTACCCCTTAGAATGATGTAAGATTTTCATGTATCTAAGTTCTGGGTATATCATAACATAGCCTATGGTATGAAGATCCTGACCAATTTAAATCTCACACTCTGGCTGAATGAAGATGACCTTATTCTAACACCCACATTCAATTCTAATTTAGTATTTTTGACCATCATCGTTATTTATGATGACTTCAATGATCTGGATATTTTTGCCAATATACTAAGATCCTGACACCTACCCAGAGCATCTTTCACGGTTGAGTTTACTGGGCTTGGGATCATGTAATCTGGTGCAAGATCATACCATGGCTGCAACACAAATCTTCGTTGCTGCAATCTCGGATGCGGCAACGTTATATGACGCGTATTACACACAATGTCACCAACCACTAGAAGATCAAGATCTAAGGTCCTAGGACCGTAGGGATGTAATCTCTGGCGCTTGGCACACCGTTCAATCTTTTGACAGTGATCCAATAATTCTTCTTCCCCAATGCTGATCTGTGCTTCAACGACAGCATTCAGAAAGTCAGGAAATTGATCATCAGCGTGGAGCGTGTGCGCAGCATTTTCATACACTGGCGAACATCTCAGCCGATCTGAAATTTCGCATAACTCATCAACCGCTTGCTGTAGCCACGCGAAGCGATCACCAATATTTGAACCTAATGCAATAAATGCTCTCTGCATGATTGTACCCCCGCCAGGACTTGAACCCGGATATACGGCTTAGGAGGCCGTCGCTCTATCCTGTTGAGCTACAGGGGCAGCATGATGACGTAACTGATACATTCGCTCCGATACAATTCCCCCAAATATAGCACTACCCGCCACAACCACATCCGCACCACATTCAATAATTTCGCCTATATTGTCCATACCTACACCACCGTCTACTTCTAGAAGCACTTGACTGCAATGACGGTCAATCATGGATCGGAGCTGACTGATCCGCTGGCTTGAGTCAGGAATATAGGCTTGAGCAGCGAAGCCAGGAAACACAGACATTATCATCGCTACATCTATCTCACTGAGCCATGGATCCAACTGCTCCAGCGATGTATCAGGATTAAGGGTCAAACCAGTCTTGCACCCTACTGTGCGAATCTCTCTCAGGGTATGACCAATATCTTGACATGCCTCAACATGAACCGTAATAATATCGGCGCCCGCCTGCGCGAATTGTTGAATATATCTGATCGGCTCTGCAATCATGAGATGCGTATCAAGTACAACACCTGTCCTCTGTTTTAACGAACCAAGCGCCTTAACTGCTAATGGTCCAAAGGTGAGATTCGGCACAAAATGACCATCCATGACATCAATATGTAGCCAATCAGCCCCCGCATTTATAGCCTCCTGTGCATGTTCTTCCAATCTCGCAAAATCCGCTGAAAGAATGGACGGAGCAATCAGCATGGTCGTTCACGAAATGATAGCAACAATGACCGCCATCAATAGGACATTCAAGAGTGCAACCGGTAGTAGCACCTTCCAGCCAATCTGCATCAGCTGACTGTACTTGAAACGAGGCAACGTCCAGCGTACCCATAAAAATAAGAACCCAAAAAAGGAAACCTTAACAAAAAGACTTCCAACTTGCATAAGGACTAGCCAGATGGACCCATCTAGCCATGGAAATGCCTGTAACAATTGTGGCTCAAACGGAATTAGATAGCCACCAAAGAAAAGTGTGGCTATCACAAACGAAGCAACAAACCAGTTCACATACTCTGCCAAAAAGAACATTCCAAATTTCATACCGCTATACTCAGTATGATATCCACCGACCAACTCCTGCTCAGCCTCGGGTAAGTCAAATGGGGCACGATTGGTCTCTGCAAATGCAGTAATGATAAATAATACTGCACCAACGGGGTTTCTGAAGACGTTCCACCCAAGAATAGCGCTGCCCATCGCCTGATCCTCCACAATCTCTACAATACTCAACGAACCTGCTGTAATCACTACACTCGCAACAGCCAGTCCCATTGAGAGTTCATAAGATATCATCTGCGCACTTGACCGCAGTCCGCCTAAAAGCGAAAATTTGCTATTACTACTCCATCCAGCTAGGGTCACACCATAAACTGAAATACTTGTCAATGCAAGAATAATCAATACACCAACTCCACTATCAACGATCACAAACCCGCGCGCATAAGGAATCAGTGCCGGAACTGTCATCGCAATCACCACCATCACGACGGGTGCTAAAGAATGGACAAATTTACTTGCGCCCTCTGGGACAGTATCCTCTTTGAAGACTAGCTTGAAGACATCCGCAAATGGCTGAAAAAAACCACCTGGGCCAACACGATTAGGTCCTGGCCTGTTTTGAATAAATGCAGAAACTTTTCGCTCAGCATACACCAAACAGGATGCCGAAATCAACATGAAGTTGATAAGCCCAAAGCCAATCAAAGCCACTAATCCTGGTGATAAATCCATCTCTATACAATCACCTCCATATCTATCGAAGGTAGTTCAACGCCGCTGAGTCCCATCGCTTCATAGGTCGCTCCTTGAAATAATGGGATCGTTTCACTAATATGTTGCATAATCCTGCGAGGGCCTTTAACAGTAGTTTCAACGCCTAATTTTTGTAAGATGAGAGGGATAATTTCCCAGCTCGGCTTACAGTCAATATAGTGAGATTCATTATGCCACCGATCAAAAGGGGTGCCATGCCGGTCTGCACGGCTGAGCCCCATCTGCATCATCAACGTCCGATTGGTTCCCTTGATGACCTTGGCAGGAGTCACACGCTGTGCACGTCCAGCGTCATTGATGAATGTCCCTATTGTCTCGGCAACCATTGTTGCTGGTAATCCTACAGTCGCTTGTGGAAGTGTTTGATTGGTCGTGTGGTAATAATGTAGGATAACATCTAAATTGATAAGGGACTCAATCCTACATAGACCTGATGCAACGGGATCATCTTCTAAAATATATAGCCCTTGAAATTCTCCCGACTCAATCCGTGCGCGCCAAACTGGAAGATCAATCGGTTGAATTCCCAAACGCTCACATCCCTGACTATTGGGTGTCCTGTCATCTGTACAAAGCCATCCATCGTCATGGCCGATCTCTACATGCGGGATATACCCTGCTAGCGTACCGCCCACTGCATTTGCGAGCTGCAATAGCATCCAATTATCTTCAACCGTCGCATATGCAGACGCAATAAAAAGCATCTTCTTGGCCGAGGATTGCAAAATTTCAGTTGCCCCCTGCAAAGAGGCATCCCATGAAGCACTGTCTGTAGTTCCCATTAATGATGGACCCTCGGGTCTGTTTTCGTTAAACTGTTGATAAATCAAGCGATCTTCATCGGGCAACCAAAATTCATTCACCTCTGGGTTAGGACGAGGAGTTATACGTAACACTAGATTATCACGAACCCAATAATAGCAATTAGATCCTTTCGCATTGGTCGTCGTGATTGATGGCGTACTGGCCATCTCCCAGATCCTAGATTGAAAACGAAAATCTTCGGATGTAAGCGCCCCCACTGGGCATAAGTCAATCACATTCATTGAATAGGGTTCATCAAATGACACTCCAGGTGGGGTCATCGGATAATTCTTTACCCCTCGTTCAATAATGGTGAGCTGTCCGCTTTTTGAGATTTCATCTGTAAATCGCACACACCGTGTACAATTGATACAGCGCTCCGCATCCAAAATGACACGAGGTCCAAGCTTTACTTTTTTTGGCTTATGAACCTTTTGGAATTCAAATCTGGATCCCTCTGGGCCATACTTGTAAGCCTGAATCTGTAGCGGACAATGCCCGGCCTGATCACAGATCGGACAATCAAGTGGATGATTGATGAGCAAAAACTCTAGTGTATCTCGCTGAGCATCTTTGACTTTATTACTCGTACGTGCGGTCTGAACGACCTGACCATCTGCAATCACATGACTGCAACTGGTTTGAAGTTTAGGAAAATATTGAATGACAGGCTGGCCATCCTCATTCAACTGAACCTCGCCAGATTGTCGGTCACGTGCTGGCGCACCAATATCAACTAAGCATTGACGGCAATTTGCGGGGACGGACATTGAAGGATGATAACAAAAATGAGGCAATTCAATCCCGTTATCAAGACAGAACTGAAGTAAGCTGGGACGCCCCTCAAATTCATACGGCTTACCATCAATAATCACTTGTGGCATCTTATATGGTTAATTCTGGTAGTAGTCGAACGCCAACCGCAGTCAAGGAAAGAATTGGGATTTCGCTTGGGGCATCCATGTGGTCGTGGGCTTCATGGCTTTTGTCTGGATGGCTCAGAGTTCCAAAAACAACGGTATGCCGCCCACTAATATCCTTAGGAACAGTAAATGCATACTCACCATCTTCTTTTATTTCAGCATGAACGCGTAATCCATGACCTGTGTCTATACTTCTCAGCATCAGCCAGCATCCTTCCATCTGACATACTTCATGTACGGTCCCCCTTACAGCTATACTATGATTAAAATAAGTTTCTGGCTCCGCAAGAACTGCTTCTACTGGTACAGCATCCGTAGATTCATTAGCGAGCCCAAAGATTTCATCACTGATTATCTCTGAGCGTTGACATGCGATGAGAAGCAACAAAATAATTGGGGTATATTTCATTGAGCAACGTGATTACGCATTCACAGCCCATGTCGCGGGGCGACATCGCTTCTCAAAATCTTCACGAAAGCGATGGATTGTATTTCGAACAGGCCATGCCGCTGCATCTGCTAATGCACAGACCGTTCGGCCTTCCATCTGATCACAGAGGTCAAGCAGCAAATCCAGATCTCTAAGATTACCCTCACCGTCATCAATCCGTGTGATCAAATTTTCCATCCAACCAGTACCTTCCCTGCACGGGGTGCACTGCCCGCAGCTTTCATGGTGATAAAAACGTGCAACCCGCCGAAGAAACGCAACCATATCCGTATCTTCATCCAAGAACAACATTCCAGCGGTTCCCAACATAGAGCCCGCCTCTTTGAGGCTTTCCACATCCATTGTGACACCCTCAATCATATCAGCTCTTAGAACTGGAACAGATGCACCACCAGGAACAATGGCTTTCAGCTTTTTACCTCCAAGCATTCCCCCTGCAATTTCTAGTAGATCAGTGATAAGCATTCCTGTAGGATATTCATAGACACCAGGTCGATTGACATGTCCAGAAATTCCGTATAATAAAGGCCCAGGATTTTTCTCTGCACCAATTGAGGCAAACCACTCTCCACCTTTTTGCATGATCAAGGGCGCACACGCCAATGTCTCCACATTATTAATGGTGGTTGGTGCACCCCAAATACCGGACTGTGCTGGAAATGGGGGCTTAATTCGAGGATAGGCCCGCTTGCCCTCCAGTGATTCCATCAAACTGGTTTCCTCACCACATATATAAGCGCCTGCACCTTTATGGATGATAATATCCATCTGATGTTTGGTCCCCATCATATTTTCTCCAACAACATTGGCATCATAGGCTTTAGCCAGCTCTTGCTCCATTAAAGTTATCCAACTGGCATACTCTCCTCGGACATATAAGTAACAGGCACTCAAAGACATGGCATAGCCCGCAATCAGGATCCCTTCAAATAATAGATGTGGGTTATACTCCATGAGTTGGCGATCTTTAAACGTCCCTGGCTCGCTCTCATCGGCATTGCAACACAGATACCGAGGTTTTTCAGGATCAACAGGGGGCATAAAACTCCACTTGAGTCCCGTGGGGAATCCTGCTCCTCCTCGACCGCGGAGTCTGCTACGCTTCATTTCAGCCGTCACATCCTGAGGCGTTTTTTGAGAGAGCACCCCCCTGAGGGTCTCATAGCCACCTTGATCTCGATAGACATTTAGGTGGTGTAAGTTTTTGATTGGTGGCAGTAGTACTCTTTGATAGGATCTCCAATCGCCAGCCTTTGTCATCGTAGTGTGATCATCTAATATGGTCAAAAAATGTCTGACACATCATTGGGTTCGCTCTGATCTATCAGGGGTGGCGTACGGTTCAACTGCATCGGCATCCGTTCGCCGATTCCCGCCCATTTCATCTTCATCTTGGGGTAGAGTGATTGAAACAAATGGTAACGGTTGGCCGACTTCCATCGCATGGATTAATTCGTCAATTTTCTGGGGTGTCAGATGATGAGCATATGGACCATTATTGACCTGCATCATTGGTGCAGAACCACATGCGCCAAGGCACTCCGCCTCTTGTAAGGTAAATCGTCCGCACTCGGATGTATGCCCCCGTTTGACGCTTAGCTTTTGTTCAAGATATGCGAGTATATCATAGCCACCAGTAAATTGGCACGAAAAGCATGTGCATACGTCCAGAACAAAACTGCCTTTCTTTTCCTTAAAATATTGGGTATAAAATGTAGCGACACCGTAGACCTGCGCATATGGCAATGCAAGCTCGGTAGCGACCAGCTTCAGGACCTCAGGGGGAAGAAAGCCAAACTTTTCCTGAGCGAGCCACAGCGTCCACATCACAGCACCATCGGAGGTAGGATACTGACTTACCCACTTTGAGATTTCAGTTTTTTCATCGTCGGTAAACCTGAGATCTTCCTCTGAAAAATGGGGCTCTGGGTTGCTTTCTGGGAGTTCAACGACTGGATTGCGGATGAAATCTGCCATACTATCTATCCGCCTCCCCCATGACTGGATCAATAGAACCGATCAGAACGACAATGTCTGCAACTGGATGCCCTTCCATCATTGACTCCAATCCTTGCAGATTTGTGAACGAAGGGGCATTCAATCGGGCACGCCAAGGGCACCCTGTCCCATCGCTTTCCAAATAAAATCCTAATTCCCCCTTGGGAGATTCAATCGCGTGATAAGAGGTTGCACCTTTCGGAGGTGCGATCCCCGTTTCGGTATACATGAAGTCATGAATCATCCCCTCCATTGAATAATAGACTTCATCTTTGGATGGATAGGCTTTTTTTGCATCGTCGGTGCGGATCGGGCCCTTTGGCATACGGTCCAGGCACTGATTGATAATCTTAATGCTCTCAAGCATTTCTTCCACGCGAATATGATAGCGTGCTAGGCAATCCCCTTCCTCTCTGAGCGGAATCGTAAAATCAACCTCATCATATTTCAAGTAAGGTTCAAAAGTTCGTATATCATAGGCAACGCCACTGCCTCGGAGATTTGGGCCCGTGAGCCCGAGTTGAATGGCTTCATCAGCGCTGATGACTCCAATATCTTTGTTCCGATCTATCCAAATACGGTTACGATTCAACAGCTTTTGCCATCCAGCGATAATCTTTTCGTAACGCGTCGCAAAATCCCGAATCATATCAATGGCTTTGGGGCTTAGATCGGTTGCTAATCCTCCAATTCGACTGTGCGAAACGGTAAAGCGTGCGCCCGAAACCTCATCAAATATACTGTATAGATCTTCTCTTCCCTGAAAGGTCCAGAGGAAAACGCTGACGGCCCCAGCATCCATCAGCCCTACTCCTAGCCACAGCATATGCGAGGAAATACGCGCCAACTCACACATGATCATCCGTATCCATTGGGCGCGTTCGGGAACGTCAACATTAGCAATTTTCTCAACCGCCATACACCATGCGACATTGTTCGCATAAGGAGACAAATAATCCATGCGATCGGTGTAAGGCATAAACTCTTGATAGGTTTTGCTCTCAGCAAGTTTTTCAATTCCTCGATGCAGATATCCAATATCGAGAACGCATTTTTCAATACGCTCTCCGTCCAGCTTAACAACGCAACGAAGCACTCCATGTGTGGCAGGATGTTGGGGCCCGATATTGAGCGTCATTTCATGCTCCAGTGCATCTTCGATGCGGGATACGTCAATACCTCGCTCGGTGCTAAGCCAAGCGTCTTTACTTTCAAGGCGTTTAAGTAGGGTTTCGTTGTGACGGGGCCAAAACGAGAAGATGGCTTCCTGATCGTGGTACGAGGTGGTAACCGACATCAATTCTCGTTGCTCTGGGGTTCTTGGTAACTCTTGACGGGTCGACCACTGCGTGCAGCAGCAAACGGATCCATGGTTAAGTCTCCTTCGGGGGTTCGTGGAGGAAGCGGCAAGGATCCAGGGATTCCGAGAAGTGGAAATTCTTTTCGTTGAGGATGATACTCAAAATCTTCGGGCATATACATGCGCCGAAGGTCTGGGTGTCCATCAAATCGTATGCCTAACATATCGTAGCATTCACGTTCATTCCAATCGGCTGCCTTGAACAGACCTGTAAGCGATGGAATGACTGCATCGTCTTCTTCAAGTCGTACTTTGAGTCTTAAACGTCTATTGGTTTCAATGTTCACAAAACAATAATACACCTCATAGCGAGGGGCATCCTCTTGAAACTGATCAATTCCAGCTAAATCTACCAGATAAGAAAATCCTAAGGATTCTTTCAAATATCTGCATACCTCCAAGAGAAATTCACGGCCGATAAAGGCTGTATGCTCGCCTGCGTAGACATGAACTTCGGGTATCGCTTCGGGGAATTGCGTTTTGATGGTTTCAATTGTATCCGTCACATCCGTTGACTTTTTCGCATGTATATTTTTCTCATCTGGGCGGGCTTCATCTACGGGCGTAAAATGAAATTGAAGTGATTCTGGCATGAATCAATTGGAGGGGCTTAGAGATGGACTACGACCGTCTTCAGTCAACCGTGCAGGTTCAGGTGGAGGGACATCTGATTGAGGCAATCCAGCGGTGTAATCGTTTACGACTGAGTACTCATTACGAATTTTTTCCTGAATGTCCATCAATGCATGAATGACCGCCTCTGGTCTGGGTGGGCATCCAGGAATATAAACATCCACGGGCATGAAGTTATCAATGCCCTGTACAACCCCATAGCAGCGATGCATACCTCCACTTGAGGCACATGCTCCCATTGCAATGCACCACTTTGGGTCTGCCATTTGATCCCACACACGCCGAATGGCATGCGCCATCTTATAGCTACACCAGCCAGCAACAATCATCAGATCGGCTTGACGGGGTGAGAAGCGCATCGCCTCGCTACCAAACCTTCCAACATCGTATTTCGGTCCTCCGAAGGCCATCATTTCAATAGCACAGCATGCCAGTCCCATGGGCATAGGCATCAGCGAGTTTGAGCGAGCCCAGTTAACGACTGCGTCCACTGTGGTTGTCACATAGCCAGTAGCAGAATCCATGTTTTATTGGTTTGTAATTTTAATGAGATAATGAGCCGTGTGTTTCCCTAATCAAACTCCAATCCTCCCTTTTTGATGTCATACAATAATCCGACCGCTAAGATCACAATAAATATTGTGACTGCGACGAGGACCCCTATGCCTATTCCGGCTTCAAGAAAATGTTTATGGCTCACCGCCCATGGATATAGAAACACAACCTCTACGTCAAAAACAATGAAAATCATAGCGACCAGATAAAATTTCACAGAAAATCGCTGATGGGCAGTCCCGATAGGATCCATCCCACTCTCATAAGCACTTAATTTGACCCGATTAGGTCTTCGAGGCCCAAGCAATCGCTGAGCAAGGAGTAAGGTTAGGGCTAGGCCAGTAGCCATGCCTAACATAATCAGCAACGCAATAAACTCACCGCTCATACAATAGAGACAAATCCTGTGGTAGTGACATTGATTTTGTCAAAGATACAAACTGACGCATTCATTACAATAATGATTCCAGAGATGGTTGAGATCATTTTGAAGGTTTTACCAGACCTTGGCAGACTTGATCACTTTTCATGATTGAATTAGAGGCGATTCATTTTTTGGCGCATGGTTGATTTCTATGGTTCAAGAAATTGCTTTTCTGCGGGTTGTATATTTCTATCCATTATCACGATTCATTAGAATGCAGTCAATGTCGCGCCCCAATATTCAGCAAAATTATTTTCCCTGAATGAAGGTAGTTCCAATTATTTAAAAGTTTTTTGTATATTTGTTGAACCGCGTCTTGAAAGCGGTTCCAGTCATTATCAACTTAATTCATCTAACTATGAAAAATACTAAAAATTCACGTCGTGATTTCATGAAAAAATCTGCCATTGGCACTGCAGCCGTTGTTGCTGGTGTTCATGGGGCCAAAGCTTCACACTCTACCGCTCCTGCTACTGGTTCTGTGTTGGGTGCCAATGATGCCATCGTATGCGGTTTTATTGGGGTCGGTGGCCAAGGTTACAATTCTCACCTACTAAATGTGTTGAATCCTATTGAGGATGGAAGGCCTCGACATAATGTTCAGTTGAATGGAATTGGGGCTGCTGCTTGTGATTTATTTTCAAAGAGGCGTGACAGGGCATTCGCAGCCCTTGACGCCGCGCGTCAGACTGCTGGACGCGAAGCCCCAGTAGAGGTACATGAAGACTACCAAGCGATTCTTGATAATCCTGATATTGATGCTGTCTTTATTGGCACGGTTGACCATTGGCATACCAAAATTGCCGTTGATGCGTTAGATGCAGGAAAGCATGTTTATTGTGAGAAACCGATGACTCGGTATTTTGATGAAGGGTTTGTGATCCACGACAAGGTCAAAGAGACGGGTCATAAGTTTCAGATTGGATCGCAGTACTGCACCCAGGCCAAATGGCATGCTGCGGCCGAGTTGATACGCGCTGGTCGGATAGGTCCATTAGTATTGGCGCAGGATTCGTACCACCGTAATACCCCAATTGGTGAATGGAATTATTACGCGTTAGAACCCGAATTAGAACCTGGAACCACACTTGACTGGGAAAAATGGTTAGGCCCTGTATCTGCCCGAGAGTTCAATCCTCAGCATTATCATCGCTGGCGTAAATACTATCCTTATTGTGCAGGAATTCTTGGTGACCTTCTCGCTCACCGGATTCACCCCCTCCTTATTGCTACTGGCTCTGCTGAATTTCCTATGCGCGTCTGCTCTGTTGGAAACAAAAAAATTGGTGATGCCAATCTTGGGGCTGAGGATCGTGATGTGACCGATAACTGCCAGTTACTCACTGAATTTCCCAGTGGACTTTGTATGGTCATTACGGGTAGTAGTGTCAATGAGCAGGGACTTGGACAGGTCATTCGTGGCAACGAGGGCACGCTATACTTTAGTGGAGATAGCCTTGAACTTCGTCCAGAGCGTCCATTTGCAGACCTTGTTGATGGTGAACAAATGGACAATCTCCAGCCAGGCGTGAGTGTTCAATATCATATCAATGACTTCTTCACGGCCATCCGAGAAGATGGTGAGACAAATGGTAATATTGATATTGCTATTCGTGCACAGACGATTATTTCAATGGCTGAATTAAGTGAGCGAATGGGTGAAATGATCTACTTCAATGAAGAAGAGCGTTCGCTTCACACGGGTAGTGGAATGAAGATTGAACCCATCACCTACGCTACTGAAACGTACTAAGATTTCACAATTGATTGTAAGGGGCGGAAGGGATACTGATCCCTTCCGCCTTTATTTTTTTGTGGAAATCGCTTCCGTTAACTAAGTCTGAAGAATTCTGGAAGTGCTACTCATTAGGCGCAATAAATGAGCTTCGCATCCAGAATACCAACAGCCGTCATTGTAATTGATCCAGATTGAATTTCCGAGGGATCTCACGATTTAGGGCTCTGTTGAGCGGAGGTTAGCATTTATTGTCAAGCAGCACTATATATACCTCTAAACACATCACGATCTACCGCCCAATAGCATCAAGATGCAAAGAGAACTTCCTCATTGAAACCTATCACATTACTTTGCATCAATGATTATAAGTTTGGTGGTTCACTTAATTTCAACTAAATCGCGTAGAATCCTTTTTCTAAGATGCTTAGAAATGATTTAGCACAATCTAGTAAATGGATCGCATGGTTTCTATGCTCCATAATCACTCTGAAAATATAACGAAGCTACCTGCAACATTTGTGAATTACCGTCACTCTCACGAATCAATTCTCTCAGTAATTCTGGTTTATTTTCATCGCGAAGTTCCTTTAAAGGATCTGTAGGGATTGATTGCACACTGAAGTGGACTTCCCAGCAGTTTTGCTGTTTCCCCATTTTTGGAATTTTGACAGAAGGCTAATTTTATATGGAGTTTTACTCATTCCTGAATGCTTCTTCTCTTACGAGTGTGAAATCAGTGGAGTTTACAATAATCTGGCAAAATTTGTGAAAATAGGAGAGTTACTCAGTCTTTTCAAAAAACCCTAATACTTGACGGACAAATAGAGTCCAATTCCACCAAGACCGAGTGGAAGAATGACCATTGGATCTAACCCAAGCCACATGCTAAGTCCTGATAATGTTAAGGTACCAAATCCAACCTCGTTGAAGCATTTGTGCGACGACGAGACACATTATGCTCATCACTACCTAATTCTAGTGACCGTTCAGCCATGCCTTAGGATTCGATCAGTAGCCCCAGGGTGTACTTCTTCATATTTTCGAAATTCTTCTGCGGTGGTAAAGGACCACTGAAAGAAGATGATCTGATGCTAACAGCAGAGATTATCTGCACAGGTTGATCACGCACCTCAGGTGGCGCATCTGGAGAATCCAATCCGCCAGTTCATGTTGCTTATCAGATTGTTTGGCCTGTTCTGAATCGTCAGAGTGGCGCTGGGGTTTATTCATGCATCTTGAGATTGGTGCTGTCCATCGCTTCTTGGATACATGATCCGACTAATGCCCAAGCTTTGTATAGATGGGGCCCAGATTATGATTGTTGGGAAGTTTAACCCCCTCTGGTCCACAGTGCAAATCAATGAATTCATCTGCAAGCGTGGGGAATTTTTTATGTGGAAAATCCGCCGAGTGTGATGCTTGGCTCTTTAACCTCAATAACAGTTCGTCTAGTAACTCAACAAGCTCAGAGTAATCTTTCTGGGGCGAACTTGTTTTATTGGTTTGTTTTTTTTTCTTAACACAAATCAATTCAGGTTTGTGAATGAAAATATCCTTACTAATGGGGTAATTTAAAATCAGGCTTGGATGTGAGTTCCACCCAAATGATATAAATGTGATTTACAAAAGATAGGTAATAATTGTCAAAGTTATTCAAAACCTACGCCATTTAGATCAGGAAAACATACATTTTACAACCTCCAGAACGATCATTTGTACCCACTAAGACTAGTTTGCACCTAAAAATCAGCCCATTTTGGGTGATTAATTTTAGGGAATTATATACGTGAGTACCCATCAATTAGACGGCTACCTGTTGCGTATCCATTTCACGGCTCATAGGAGTCTCTAACGAGAACGCTCCTCCACGTGCAGATGCCCCAATCCCGAAGGCCTGTAATACATTCGCAGATGCGTTGATATCTGCGTGATCCGTATGGCCACACGCCATACACTCAAATCTACTTTGTGTCTTACGGTTGACTTTATCTGTATGACCACACTGGTTACAGCGTTGACTGGTATACTTCGGATCAACAAGAATCACGTTGCCGAACTTGTAATCGCAATAAGTATTGAACCGCCCCCATCCAGCGTTCTGTATGACGCGGTTCAACCCCGCCTTCGCCCTCACATTGGTTCCAGGCTTCTCAACCGTACCCTTAGCAGACTTGGACATAGTCTTGATCTTCAAGTCTTCACGTTTCAACGTATGGGCTTTATTGGACAATTGACGGCTATGTTGATGCGCCGCATTGACTCTGCAATTCTTCTGTTTTCGCTTCCACTTGTTGATCCTTCGCTTCGTTCGTTTGTATCTACCCGATCCCTTTTGTTGCCGGGATAATTTACGTTGATACCTACGAATCTTAATCTGTTTATCCGTTAAGTCAGGGAGCGGTAACATGCCCTGTTCGCCATCCGTTGATGAATACGAGATATTATAGGTGTTCAAGTCAATACCTATCTCTTTGCCGTCATCTACTTGCTCTGGTAGATAGACTTTGTAGAGCACGGATATCTTCCAGTACCTGCCGTCTTTCTTCACGGTTACTTCAATAGGTTCTCCGTCTGGATAAGGATTACCACCGTGCCTACGTATCTTCATCCATCCAACCTTCTGGATGTAGATACTGTCATCCACAATCTTAAACGTTCCTTTTGGAGCTGTGAAGGATTTATGGTTGTACTTGTTATGGAACGTAGGATGATCACGGGTTCCTTTGAAGAATTCTTTCCACTCCTCTGCCTGATGCTTTAAGGTGTAACGAACAATAGCCGATGAGTACTTGGATAACCAACCCGTTTCTTTACGCAGGATTGGGTATCGATTAATTAACGAATAAAAAGAAGTGGATGGGTTTTCAGTATCCTTATCTTTGACTTCGCCGTTAATTTGTTCAAGGATCGAGTTCCATACAAACCTACATGCTCCGCAAAGCCCCGCCAAGAGTTGGGCTTTCCACTGCGTACCGGGTAATAGGCGGTACTCTATTCCACGATAGGAACAGTTTGAATCTGAAGGGTTAGAAGCCTTTTTAACAGGCATGATATCAAGGTTACGTTGATGTTATGATAAGCAATAGGGTAGACTGCGTATCTATCCTATTGTGTCTGTTAAACTTTGCCAAAATAGAATGGTTCCATTCTTTGGGTACTCAGGTATATAATTCCCTAATTTTACATATAAAATCATAGGATGTGATTGAACTATTTGGTGATTGTGTGGTATACTGACCTCAGAGATAAGTGAAGCGATGAAGTTTCATTCCATAATGACGTCATTTCTGATCTGCCCCGCATTCTGCTGGTCATCACTAGTTTTTGGAGTATGTCTCATACAATTGATTCCTAAGGTGACCGGGCAGGATTACATGATGATAGATTCAAATCAAAAAAATGGGGGGCATGAATCTTTCCTCTTCCAGTCCAGATATACAAATTTATCCAATTGATCAGCTGGAAACCTCCAGCATCAATCTTCGCTCCTCCGATCAGACAATCATCTTAAATCAAGATTCTTGGAGCGACCATGTCGGTCATGAGTTTCGGGCACATGTTTCTTCACCAAATCTGCCCTTATGACCCGTGTGGTTTCCATTGGGGCATGATGGTGTGCAATTTACAGATGAACAATACCCTCTATTCCCCTGGATTTCTGAAAGATTTATATCAAATAAAGCACATGATCCTCAGAATAACATTGAGATATTAGAGGGGAGTTTTGTTGAACTAGAATTCAGTCCTAATGCCCCTCCCCCAAAACCAGACACCTTGGTCATCACTGGGTTCGAAAATACAACTCTTGATGTAGAACCCGACACACTGATCTTCACGCCCCAAAATACAACGTTTAATTTAGATCTATCTCAGAAAACTACGCTCACGGCTCGGCATGACCCTGACGAGATGGATGAAAAGATTACCCTAACCTTTACTAGCTCCCTCACTGGAAATTCATCAACTAGAAGCATATTAATCGTTGACGATGATAAGCCGATTAGTTTAGGAACCCTGTTCATGTTTGAAAGTCTTTCAACCTCGTTCAACTTTCCAGTGGTTACACCTCTACCAAATGCATCTGGGGATGTGCGTTTCACCATTACTGGATATGAGGGTAAATTCCTAGATCCGCATCCAACAGAGCTACTCTTTCGTCACAACTCACCTGATTCTGTAAGACTGACTTTAAATGCCCTGATTGACGATAATGAAATTGACGATCAGGTGATCCTACTATTTACTGCTTATGGCGGCGGATACGATGGAATAAAATTGAGTTTGACGGTTAACATTATTGATCGACCTGCTTATGAATTACTCATTCCAGAGGGCGAAACAAGAGCGGTAACTTCTCTGGTAGTACAATCACGTCAAGGTAGGCTTCCTCCCAATGTTACAAGTACCTGGAGCGGTTATTCTGGCACTGATCTTACCATTGACCCAAACCCCGTTGATCATGATCCAAACTTATATTACCGCTGTCGAATTGATAAAGAAACTACTGGATGGTGTTCTCCTCTTGGATTGATCAGGTTTACTGCTGATCCAGACCCAGATGACACCGACGACCAATTTATTCTCAAATTGCAGGTTGACATTCCTGGGACTCCAAGTTCACCATCTCTGCAGCTCAATGTAAGAATTGAGGACGATGATGATCCAGGCATCATGATTGACCCCCAAATATTAACGATCACTGAGGGAACAGAGGGAACATTCAGAGTGAAGCTCACTGCCCCGCCTTCAGGAGTAGAGCCCGTTACAATTTTGATTCCTCCATCTGTTGGTGATTTAACACGGCGGAGTTCAGAAACCCTCACATTTGGGGCTACTACATGGGGTGACTTTCAGGATGTGACCCTGTACGCCGAGCATGACGATGACTCGGAGGATGAGGATCCGATTCCGTTTTGGATCAGGGCATCTGGCAGCGGCTTTGATCGTGAACGTGGGCGGGTTGACGTAACAATCGTTGACGATGATCTGCCGAGTATCATCGTAGATCGAACCGAATTAACGATTAACGAAGGCAAGTCAAAGATATTTACGATCAACCTTAAAACCCAACCATCGGCTTCTGTCACCATTCCGATTCCCTCGGTTGGTGATCTTGAACCTGATCTGGATCAAGTGATGTTTCCACTTGGCGATTGGGAGCGAGCGCATACGGTGACCTTGACGGCTCGCCCTGATGATGATTTTGATGACGATGAAGAAATAATCACACTCACGGCTTCGGGCGGCGACTACCAGGGGGTGACGGAAACCTTGAATGTGACCATCACTGATAATGACATTGAGAATGCAGAAATTATCATACCAGAAGTGATCACATTGAAAGAAGGAGGTTCAGCAGGATTGTTTCCAGTACGGCTCAGCGCACTCCCCAATGGAACAGTGACCGTGGCCGTTTCTCAACAAACTGAAACCGATCTGACCTTGCCATCTCCTGAGTCTCTTGAGTTTACGGTTTCCAACTGGGACCAAAACCAGAACATTGAGCTGAGTGCATCCCATGATGACGACCTTATTGATGATAATGAAACCGTCACTTTGACTGCCTCCGGTGGCGGCTACACTGAGGTATCAAACACAATTCAAGTCAACATAACAGACGATGATCATCCTGCAATTATAGCGCCTACAACCTTGATGTCCCTGAGGGAGGAGAAAATTCATTCAAGGTATCACTGTCTGCACAGCCATCCGAAAATGTGACTATCAGTATTCCTGCGGAAGGAGATCTGACACCAGATCGACAATGCCTCTCTTTCGAGCCTTCAACATGGAAAGATGAACAAATGGTAACACTGATCGCTGCATCAGATGATGATTCTGAAAATGATCAACTATCATTGACATTGAGGGCATCGGGCGGCAAATATACTAATGCGGAGTTACCTATTGAAGTGACAATTATAGATGATGATTCGCCACAGTTACTTGTTGACCCTAAATCATTAACGATTGATGAAGGACAGTCTGAATCATTTAAGGTTAAACTTAAAACACAACCATCTAAAGATGTTGAAGTGTCAATGATTTCTTCTCAGGAGGGCCTTAGACTTAGTCAATCTAAACTGACCTTCACAAATTCTTCATGGGATGTCAATCAGACGGTAAATGTGACCGCATTAGACGACCCTGACTCCAATGATGAGACGATCACCATTACTCTAGATGCGGCCAATTATGGTACTGATGAGGTGACGGAATCTGTCATCATCTCCGTGAGAGATCATGATAGTTCTACCTCTCTTCCAACGGCAAGCCTGATGGTTTCATCCACATCCATTCCTGAAGGTACCCCCCCCTGAAATAATAGTCAATCTATCTGAGGCCTTAAGTAGAGTGACTGATATTCCTTTGACAATTCAAAATCTAACTACAGACTCTGACGATTACGACTCACTTTCAGGCGTGACAATTCAGGAAGGATCACAACGCGGAACCGCAAGCCTTTCCATGATTGATGATGGAATCTACGAGGAAAATGAGAGGTTTGTTCTTACATTCGGAAGTCTTCCCTCCTCTGTTCGTCGTGGGGATCCATCTTTTCATAGAATTGAGATCATTGATGCCTCTGAGCCTCCAAGGGTCATACTTGATGCAACACCAACTTCGATAAAGGAAGGCGATCATGTAACAGTGATGGTCAACTTGTCAAGTGCCCTGCCCCATCCAATGACAGTTCCATTAATGGTGACCCCTGAAACGGCACAGACCTCTGATTATGAATTTGACACCCCATTTGAGGTGACGTTCTCTGCAAGATCTCAACAAGAAACTCTTCGTATCATGGCCAAGACCGATCAAGAAGTTGAACGAGAGGAAACCTTTTTGGTTGGCGTGAAAACGCTTTCACCCCCACTGATGTCTGAGTTTCCTGCCCCGATATCCGTTTCCATTGTTGATCAAACTGAACCCAAAATTGAAGCCCGTGATGTTCTGTCTATACCAGAGGGAGATATGCGCACTGTCTCGATTGCGCTGAAGGCCCAGCCTTATGATCAGGTCAACTTGGAGATTTTAGGCGATCCCCAAAAACTCGATTTTAATCCTATTGCACTGAGTTTTACGCAACAAGATTGGGATCAGCCTAAGCGTGTTGAGTTTATTGCCAAGGAAGATGTGGATATTGTACAGGATCCACCTGTGAATGTCTCGCTGATCGCAAAGGGAGGTGGATATGTTCAAGTATCCCATCAAATATTGGTAACTATTACAGAAGAGAGTATTCCACAGATGATTGTAGAACCTCGTTCATTAGAATTGGAAGAAAATCAGACACAAACCTTTGATGTGCACCTCAATCGACAACCATCAGCAATCGTTACAGTAAATCTGACTGTGACTCATGGAGAGTCATATTTGAAAACACTTTCACCACAAAGTTTGACGTTTACGCCATCAAACTACAGTCAATCACAGGGGGTACGTGTGACTGCGCAGAAAGATGAGGACTCCAAAGACGAAACTGAAACTATCACTGTACATGCATCTGGAGGTGGCTATCAAAATGCGCAACCCATCACAGTAAATGTCAATATTACGGATCGAGACGAATCTCCAATCAAGATTTTTATTGAGGATGGAAAAGCCAATGAGAGTGACCCTTTTTTGCAATTACCCGTGCGTTTGAGTCGCTCCACTAATCAAGTGATTACTGTACTGTACTCTAGTGAGGATGGGACTGCAAAGGCGGATGATGATTATGCTGATTCTAGGGGAATTATTATCTTTGATCCCGGTGCGACTCGCGGAGTCGTTCAATTTGATCTTCATGATGACACCTCTAGTGAAGGAAACGAGACTTTTATGGTCACACTCGCAAGTCCATCTTCCAACGCAGAGATTGGACGCCCTCGTGCGACGGCCACGATCGTAGACAATGATGGAATCACTAGCATTGCCATTGAGGATGCAGTGGCGGTTATCGATGCCCCCGTAGTTTCATTTACCATTCGTTTATCTCATCCGAGCTCCGAGGCCATTTTGATTCACTATCGCACCGAAAATGGAAGCGCAACTGCGGGTGAAGACTACCTGAGCACGAGCGGGCTCATCACTTTTGCTCCTGGCGCAGTGCACAAAACAATTGAAGTTCCCTTATTAGTAGATTCTGCAGGTGGGGAGAAGCAGAAAACCTTCTATGTCCATTTAGAATCTTCGGACACCGCAGAGATGGAAAAATCCATCGCAACGGCGATCATTGAGAAGAAAACCACAGATGCGCAACGACTAATGACCGCATATACTTCTCGCTTTGTACGTTCAGCATCCACTCACTTGACCGAGGCATTACAGGAGCGTTTGCAACCTAGTGGATCTACGTGTTTGGCATCACATCGGGCCGAGCTAGCTCAACTTTGGCAAACTCCCTCGGGATGGACACCATCATTAGGGGAATTATTATCTGGTTGTAAAATATCCAGAACGCCCCGTACATCTGATAGAAAGTTTGGAGTCTGGGGGCGAGGCGCATTCCGTCGATTCCATGGGCGAGAAGACCATACAGCAACTTTGCGGGGTGATGTGTCAAGTGCCTTGTTCGGTGTTGACTATCGTTGGAGTGGTGGATGGATGATCGGTTTAATGGCTGCGCATAATGAGGGAAGCGGCTCGTTTGAGTCCTCTGGTACTCCAGAATCTATGAATGCTCAATTAACGGGAGTCTACCCCTACATGGCATTCCGAGCTTCAGAGTGGGAGATCTGGATGAGTGGGGGATACGGTTGGGGAAATGCGCAGGTACCAGAGCTGGGCGGAAATCTTTCGTCACGTTTCGGGGCCGTAGGGTTTAGGGGGAATTTAGCATCTGTTCCTGGCTCTCGGCTCAGTTATCATGGCGACGTGTTTTTAACTGATGCGAAGGTCAGTGAAACCCATGCTGAGGTGATACGAGTGCGGTTGGGTGTGGAAAGTGGATTTGAGATTCGTGAATGGATTCGGCCGTATGCAGAGGCAAATGTGCGTCAAGATGGGGGTGATGCCGAAACTGGCATTGGATTAGAACTCGGTGGCGGGTTACGAATTTCGTATCCGCAATGGAAACTCCGTAGTGAAGTGCGGTCGCAGGGACTCGTACTCCATAGTGCGGATGGATTTCGTGAATGGGGCGTGTCCGGATCTATTCAAGTGGGAAATTCTGCCGAAGGATTGATGATGCGTATCCGTCCATCTTGGGGATCTAGTCATGGAATGTCCCTTCACCATCAACAAACGATTCAAGATGCGATTTCGTTGCAGTCTGGTACAACTCGTACGGAAGTAGAACTAGGATATGGTGCAGCGACTAAACATGGAATTGCACGCTCCACCGTGGGAATGACGCAGCTACATCGCGGCAGAGTATTGCGATTAGGTGGAGAGCTGCGTCCGCTGGAGTGGATTTCAATCTCCGTATCTGGGCTCGCTCATCACCATCAATCTAGGCTCGGAGATATGAGCATCAATGTCCACAGCACATTTTCGTATTAACTCGCTCAAGTCATCATAATCAAGTTCATGAAACATGTTGGAAATTAATCTTCTGCCTATATTGTTGAGAGAAGTCATAAATTTCGGAGATAGGACGCTGTTGTCATCAATTCTTCTGGGATGATGAATTGAAGATCGTGTAATTTCAAAGATTTTCTCAGAAGACTCAATGCTTACGATGTCCTAAGGAGCGATGGATGATTGTGGTTATCGTGTGGTTGACAAGAAGATAAAACCATCCATGATCTGCATGCAACCATGTTGTATTTATTGGGGTTTGAGCACGAATATTTGACACATCGGTTTAGTGGGCGAGATATCCGCTTACAAGATGTGGGTGGAAAAGTAATTCATGGAATCTTATCATAGTCATGCGGGTATGTTGTTAGTCCGAATGATTGGTATTCTAACTATTGTATAACTTTAGTGATTAAACTTTCAACTGGTCCTATTGGAGCACCTTTATTGCTACTCATGGGTTTATGTTCTTTATCAAATGTCTCATAAATATATTCAACCCGTCGCCACCGAAGGTATAGTGGTTTCGTTTTTGCTGACCAAGGCAAAAGAACTTGGTAGATGGGGGTTGACTCCCCTCCAAGTGAACAAGCTCGCATTCATTTTGCATGGTTGGACCTTAGGTTTGTTGGAACGTCCGCTATTTGATAATAGTCCAAAGCGTATCCAAGCTTGGAGATATGGACCAGTGGTCGTAGGCATATATCACACTTTAAAGCCTTTTGGTAACAATTTGGTTACAATTGATCATATAAAAACTAGATATCAGTACGGGAAGGATGATCCATCAAAATATGAAGATGTCATCTCTGTGGACATTGAAGAGTTTATGCAGAAAGGTAAAGAAAGCACCAGTCACTTAGACTGGGTTTATAACATTTATTCTGATTTAGATGGTGGACAATTGATTAACTACACACACCAGTCTGGCGGGCCTTGGGATCAGTGTCGTGCAAAAGGACTAGAACTACTTGGATCCGAGGATCAAAGCATATTCCTGATCATGTGATTCAGCCTTACTATAAAGAGTATATCAAGAATAACCTATAATTGTGAAAGATCACAATCCAAATTTAGAAATGATGATGGTAGCCAGCTCAAATATCGGCTTTCTGAGAAGTTATCATCTGATACAGGCATACCTCCTGAATCTTGGGAACACGAAGTAACGGTTGGGGATTATTGAAGCATCTGATCGACAAATTTTATCCCTGGCGACGACACCAGATGTGTTTGAATCATTGGGATAACAATGACAATCTAAAATGTGATATAGAACTAACCAACTCAGCCAAGAATCTACCTTCTTGATCTTTAAAGCATGGCTCGCACAAGAATATGGAGATAAAGGAGATATCACTGAGCGGGTTGATGCAATCACTAAAGAATCCTGTAGATGGCCTCTGCATTTTGCTACCTATATTGAGCCTGTTGCAAGGCACTTGACAGAGAATGGATGCATCTAACACTCAACGGTTTGACTGATATATTGCAGTTGGGCCTTAATGGACATGTCCTCTACTCCAAGCAACGAGTCAGAAAACTTGATGGCGGCGATGTAATGCTATTGGCCCAGGCGCTCAATGATCTTCCATCTGGAGTGATCTTCGCGAAGGGAACAATTGGTAAATCTTGAAAAAAGCATGATACAGAGAAAGCCGACAGTATATCAGGCAGTTCACGAAACATGGTGTGATCGCGCATACTCTTTGCCATCCATCTATGCTTGAAGTCTGAACTTCAACGACATGAAGCACGGCTCTGGCGACCTTAACTATTCCTCCCAACAAAAAGCATTGAAAATCTGGCAGAGACAAACGCTGAATTAACTCGTGGGCGTTAGCCGCATCGTCGTTCGCAACAAGAAAGACATGATGAATCGCTGATCATACGATTTCTACTCGGTAAGGTACATTGCGTGGATTCTCAGAATCATCTCCGTAAAATATACATTAATTTAGTGGTTCATTCCTTTGGAGCATCAAGTATATTTTCAGTCCTTGCCAGACTAAAGGTTCCAGAAAGTTATTCACCGACTTTAATTGCATACGTTCAACTGTTGGCCAGTATCACAAAATTAACGATATTTGTATTTGACTAGAAGCGTCTACTCCTTTACCCGCTATATTTAAGGTTATCATTCTTCATGTCTAATTTAGACACCATTCTTGAACACTGGCGAGAACAGGCCGCCGCTGGTGATTATAACAAAGAGCGCCTCAAGGGATCAGCTTTTGAGGCGCTGTGTAAGGTCTTTCTCACGCATGATTCAGTTCAGCGCGGGTTGTATGAGCCGCCCATGACCTATGCCGAGTGGGCCCAGGAGATGGGACTTCCAATAGATGATACTGGCATTGATCTCGTTGCCAAAATACGAGAAACCCAGCAGTGGTGTGCGATCCAATGCAAGTTCTATGCAAAGGGTAAAACGCTGCAAAAATCGGATATAGACTCATTTTTGGCGGACTCCAGTCGAAAGCACTTTGCCCGCCGCCTGATCATTGATGCAACAGGCAAAGACTTAAGTCCTAAATTAGAAAACACCCTCAGAGATCAGGAGCCTGAGGTTGTTCGCATTGGCCTCCATGAACTGCGAAAAAGTTCAATCCAATGGGACAACTATGTGCAGACCCATACGATTGTCACACAATCACCAAAGACACCCCGCCCCCATCAGATAGATGCCATCGATAAAACAGTTCAGGGGTTACGTGAATCTGGATCACGCGGAATGCTCATCATGGCCTGTGGCACTGGTAAGACCTACACCTCTCTGCGTATTGCCGAAGATCTAATCGGACTTGGGGGTCGCGTCTTGTATCTGGTCCCAAGTCTGGCACTGATGTCTCAAACCGTACGCGAATGGGCCAACGATACGCGTCTTGATTTCCGCTTCTATGCCGTGTGTAGTGATGCACAAGTTGGCCGGCGAAGAAAATCTGACGATGATCGCATTGACATGAGTGCTCTGGATCTGGCCTTCCCTGCAACGACCAACGCATCTATTCTATCCCGGACTGCTGGCCGATGCTCTAAACGTCAACTGACAGTGATCTTTGCAACCTACCACTCGTTGCCGGTGGTGTCTAAGGCGCAATCCATGCATGGTCTCCCTGAGTTTGACCTGACGATTTGTGATGAAGCCCACCGCACGGCAGGCGCAAGGCTACAATCCGAAACAGACAGTCCTTTTGTGATGATCCATGATCAAGCGCAAGTTCGCACGCATCGTCGTCTGTACATGACCGCCACGCCCAAGGTGTATGCCGAATCAGCCCGGAATACAGCCAGAAAAGTGAATGCTGCACTTTGCTCCATGGAAAACAAAGACATTTACGGACCCGTCCTTTACGAGATTGGATTTGGCGAAGCCGTAGAACAGGGTTTGCTCACCGACTATAAAGTGGTTATTCTGACGGTTCCAGAAGAAAGCGTGATTCTTGCGGTTGGAGATACGATGGAAAAATATGAACTTACCCTCAGTGAGGCTGGAAAATACATTGGATGTTGGCGTGCACTATCTAAAATAGATGTGGAAGAATTTGGCGAAGATATCTTGTCCATGCGTCGGGCTATTGCCTATTGCCAGAGTATTAAGTACTCCAAACAACTGGCCAAGCGTTTTCATGAGGTGATTCAGCAGTACAGAGACCATCAGGCACAAACCACCGAAGCCGAAGAACTGATTGAGTATGGTATTGACTCCAGACATGTAGATGGGACCTTTGGCGCATTGGCGCGTACTGATGCGTTGCAGTGGTTAGATTCTGTTGCGCCCCAAGACCGCGTCTGCCATGTCTTGTCTAATGTTCGGTGTTTATCCGAAGGCGTGGATGTCCCCGCCTTGGATGCCATTCTGTTTATGCAGCCACGTAAAAGTCAGATTGAAGTGGTCCAAGCCGTCGGCCGCGTCATGCGCCGATCTGAAAGTAAATCCATGGGGTATGTCATCTTACCCGTCGTGATTCCCTCTGGTGCGAATGCAACCGAAGAATTAGACAACAATCGAACGTTTCGGGTTGTGTGGCAAGTCCTCAATGCCATCCGATCGCATGATGAGCGATTTGAAGCGATGTTGAATCTGTTAGAAGAAGGCAAGTCCAGTAAGCATCTAGGGATTATTTCACTCTCCGATTGGCAAAAGAGATCAGAGGGTTCTTCTGGAGATGGCGTCGTTGGACCTGATCCACCTACACCATCGGGCGAAGGTGGAGGGCAAATGGCCATTGAATTTGGAGATTTACCTGCTGCGATTCGTGCAAAGATTGCTGAAAAGTGTGGCACGAACAAATACTGGGATGAGTGGGCCGTGGATGTGGCTGAGATTGCACAGAAGCATATTGTTCGGATTGAAGGATATGTGAACCGTCACAAGGAGGCACAGGACGTCTTTCAAGAGTTTCTGGATGAGATTCAAGATGACTTAAATGAAGGGATCTCCAAGCGGGATGCCATTGAAATGCTTGCACAGCACATGGTCACGCGCCCAGTGTTTGAAGCCTTGCATGGAGATTCAGACTTTGTAGATCAGAATCCGATCAGCAAAGGCATGCAACTGGTGCTGGATGTCTTGAAGCCTGCAAACATTGAAGTAGAAGCAGAGAGTTTGGACAAGTTCTATGCGAGTGTTGCTCGGAGGGCGAAGGCGGCCAATACTCCGAGGGCTCGACAGAAGGTCATCACAGAACTGTATGACAAGTTTTTCAGGAATGCCTTTCCGAAGACAGCCTCTCGTTTGGGGGTTGTGTACTCGCCCATTGAGATCGTTGATTTTATCTTGCACTCTGTGGACGACGTATTGCGCAGCGAATTTGGAGAGTCGCTGTCATCGGAAGGCGTGCAGGTGTTGGATCCATTTACAGGAACGGGGACCTTTATCACCCGCATGATTCAAAATGGCTTGATTGACCGGGAGGCTTTGCCACGCAAGTATCGCTCTGAAATTCATGCCAATGAGATCATGCTTCTGGCCTATTACATTGCGGCGGTGAATATTGAAGATGCCTATCATGCAATGGTAGGGACAGATGCGTACGAGCGTTTTCCTGGGATCATTTTGACCGATACGTTTGAGATGCAGGATAAAAAAGACGAGATTGCCGAACTCATGGTTGATAATTCCGAGCAACGCAAGCGGCAGAAAGCGTCTCAGATCCGTGTGATCGTTGGAAATCCTCCATGGAGTGCCGGGCAAAAAAGCCAGAATGATGCGGCGCAGAATCAATCCTATCCGATACTCAGCCAAAGGATTGAAGATTCATATGCTAAATATTCTGATGCCAGTAGCGTACGAAATCTCTATGACAGCTACATCTTAGCGCTCCGTTGGGTATCCGACCGAATTGGAAAAAGTGGAGTCATCGGCTTTGTGACCAACTCCAGTTGGCTGGATAGCAATGCGATGGATGGGATGCGCAGGTGCTTGGAGGAAGAGTTCAGGTCAATTTATGTTCTGAACTTAAAGGGAAATCTGCGCACTCAGGGAGAACGGTTACGCACAGAAGGTGGAAATGTGTTTGGCGTTAGAACTGCAGCGTCTGTACTATTACTTGTCAAACACCCATCCCAGAAATCCTGCCACATTAGATATTACGACATTGGGGATTACCTGAGTGCTAACGAAAAGCTCCAGAAACTCAATGAATTAAAAAGTATAACGGGCATCATCGGTCAATGGATAAAAATCAAACCCGATGTTCACCATGACTGGCTCAATCAGCGGGATGCTGGATTTGAGAAATTCATGGCACTGGGAGATAAAAAGAATTCTTTGAGTGAAGTTATCTTCAAGAATTACTCGCTGGGGGTTGCCACTGGACGTGATGCATGGTGCTATAATTTTTCCGAAGCCGCTCTACGTCTGAATATTCAGTCCATGATTCGATTTTATGAAAGTGAACGCCAACGACTCTTGGAACATGACACGCAAGGGCGAAGATTGACTGCACGGGAGGTCACGAATTTTGTGAACAATGATAAAACCAAGATTAGTTGGACAAGGGCTCTGAAAAATGATCTAGCCAACAACAAAGCGTTATCCATGGATGAAGGGCGTGTGACGATGGCCCAGTATCGTCCGTTTACAAAAACCCACATGTATTTTAGCCGACGGTTGAATGAATGTGTCTACCAAATGCCACAGATCTTTCCGCATGAAGAGGCGGAGAATAAAGTGATCTGCGTGACGGGAAGGGGAGAAACAGTCAACTTTTCCTCTCTGATGCTAAAATATATCCCAAATCTTCATACAATCTCGTCAGGCCAGTGTTTTCCAAGATGGCTATATGCAAAGCCCACTACGGATCAAGGATCGCTCTATGCCAGCGAAATCACAGACAAAGATCTTCAAACTGACCGCTACGGCTACATACGTGAAAGCGCCATTTCGGAGACTGCCTTGAGTGCATTCAGTAAACAAATTGCCCCCTCCATTTTTTCGGATGATGATCTATTCTTCTATATCTACGGTGTCCTTCATGTCCCGTCCTATCGGGAAAAATATGCGGCCAATCTCAGCAAAGAACTCCCCCGAATCCCATTACCCAAAAATTCTGAGCAGTTCTGGGCACTTGCCGAAGCAGGACGAAAACTTGGAGACCTCCATGTTGACTATGAGGACGCTAAAGAATACCCAATCGACTTTGAACGCGGGGGATGGGAGCCAAACGATGAAGTTAACTCAGAGGAGTGGTTTCGGGTCGTGAAGATGAAACACCCTGGAACAGGACGCAATAAAGACCGAACCCAAATTATCTACAATGATTATATCACGATTCAGAATATCCCCGAAGAAGCCTATGACTATGTGGTCAATGGTAAAAGTGCCATCGCATGGGTGATGGAAAGACAAGGTGTGAAAACGGATAAAGATAGCCAGATCGTAAATGATGCCAACCGGTTTGCGATTGAAACCATGAAGGATCCAGCCTATCCGCTCAGGCTACTTGCCAAGGTGATTACCGTGAGCCTGGAAACCATCACAATCGTTGATGGACTTCGGGAGATTGATTTTTCTGATTGACTCCAGATCTGCATCATGCGTTGTGATATCAATTTCCTGAACATGAAATCAGTAAATAAATTCTTGATCTCGTTAACCCCAAGATAGATGGACAATTACTGAGGTCCTACTACATTGATAAAAGTCAATGTGTTTGCATTTAATGATTCCTCATTCAATCAATCAGAGTAGCACAATATCATTACATGGAATTGACAAAGAGCGATCTACGCGCAGATTTACGGACAATTCGTGACCGACTCTCAGCAGATCAATATCGCATGGAATGCCGTCAACTTCTGTTGCAATGTGCAGGTGTCCCTGAGTTGATGAATGCCAAAACTGTCCTGTCTTACTGGCCCAAACTGCAAGCGCGTGAAATAGATCTGCGACCTCTAAATTGTTGGCTTAGAGCGCAGGGTAAAACCGTTTTACTACCAATCACTGAACCGAATGCAGAAGTTTTGCGTATGCACTGGGGAAAGTTTTATGATGAACGCAGTTTAACTATGAACAGATGGGGAATTGCAGAACCGATCGAATCTGCTGATATTCTGGCGGAGAATATTGATGTAGCCTTAGTTCCAGGTCTGGGGTTTGATACCATGGGACACAGAATTGGGTATGGATGTGGTTTTTATGATTATATGTTTGAGTATGTTAAGACATATAAAATTGGATTAGTCATGGCTTCTTGCCTTATGAATTTGATCCCTACTGAATCCCATGATATTCCCGTTGATCTCATTGTTACCTCCACTAAGACGTTAGAAGTCAAGCCTTGTTAATGGCAAAAAAAGAGCACAAATCCTTACAATTAGACGACCTTGATTTAAAGGAGGATCATCCATCAGATTTAGAGTTTGAGGAGATGCTCTTTGAAGACTCTTCCAAGAAACCCCGTAATTCTGGTACTGCTGCCATCATCTCAGGGTTTGGGTTAATGGCAACAGCTGCCATTTACATTTTGCAGACTATTGGCTTGATTCCTGGAAACATCTTTTCCGATGGATTTATTATGATCCCTCTCATCGGAATTATTCTAGTTTTGCTGTTTGGACTGTTACCAAGGAGGCATAAATCAAAACGCAGAGACAGAAAAGAATCTCGCAAATCAAAGCCAAGTCAAGCCTCAACTAAGAAGAGCCTAAATTATTCTGATTTTCCACAAAAGTCAAAATGGAATTTTCCACCTAAATCCCGTAAAAAATTCCTCGCAGGAGTCTGTGGAGGCTTGGCCAAACGTATTAATATGGAGCCCACTATGTTCCGGGTGCTATTTATGGTTATTCTCATTGCGACGGGCTTTAGTGTCCCACTCATTGCTTATATCCTTTTTGCTATATTCATGCCCTCGCCAGAGGATGAAGAGGAAATCTGATGTTTGGTCATATCGGAACTGTTTCTTCTAAAATTTTCTGTAATAACATTGTCCCTGTAATCTCACCCTCCTAATTTGTTTTTTATTATTCTTTATTGATATTTACTATGATTTCATCTATCTCCTCAGGTTATATTATGCTAGCATAATAATCAATCACTTCTTCAAAAGACTAAAATCAATCTATCAATGTCTAAAAAATTAACACGATCACAATCCGACAAAATGTTATACGGTGTCCTTGGAGGTATCGCTCAACATTACAATTTAAATGCGCGCTGGTTACGAATAGGCGTCGTGGTGGGCGCTATCTTTTCCAGTGGACTTTTCATTATTGCTTATGTTGCCTCAATTTTCATTATTCCCAAAGATGCTAATGATTAACGATGGCATGATCAATCTTAATCATTGATTCCCTCAACTCATCAAACTACTGGTTGAGAATTAATGATCACCCTAAATGACCTCAGGGTGCAGTCAAGATGCCTACCTATTTCTTTTCTGTGCTGAACAATGTCCAACCAAAATAAAACTGAAATTGACCGTATTCTAAACAATGAATCAATCCTCCATACGGATCAAGTACGCAGTGACTTAACTCTCAATAGCAAACCACTTAAAACAACACTCCTGCATACGGGAACTAGACTAATTCTCTACTGCCATACCCCTATGGGACTTCAAATTACAGTTATTCGCTATAACGAAGTAGAGCATGTAACCTCTGGAAAAACCAAGGGTAAACATTATGTCCAACTTCTCGGTAATGGTGCACGGGTACTGATTCTATTTGAATCAAAATCTTCCAGAGAAACCTACAAAGATCTGTGTATGACCATTGTTATAGAAAATGGTGTTTATCAAAGCTAGATATCTAAGAATAAAACATCGCGTGATTCAAACGATCAACCGATAATACATGCATAGCGTCAAACATTTCCGAACCATTTGGCTATCTGACTTCCACTTGGGTCTAAAGGATGCAAAAGTTGATTATCTACTTGATTTTCTTCGCTATAACGAAAGCGAAACCCTATATCTTGTCGGAGACATTTTTGATGGCTGGGCTATGTCCAGATCATGGCACTGGACCCAGTCACATAATGATGTAATTCAAAAGATATTACGTAAAGCCCGAAAAGGTACTCATGTTATTTATCTTCCTGGTAATCATGATGAGTTTGCACGTGATTATTTAGGTTTGCGCTTTGGAAAAATTGATGTGATGCAAGAAGCGATTCATGAAACCGCCGATGGCCGCAAACTATTGGTATTACATGGAGATGAGTTTGATGGTGTCATCCAGCAAGCCCGCTGGATCTCTGTTTTGGGCTCCAGGATCTATTCTGTTCTACTACGTATCAACCGAGGACTTAACCGAGGAAGACGACTTTTCGGTATGTCTTACTGGTCTCTGTCAGCTTATTTAAAGCACACAACAAAACGCGCCGTTCAGGCAATCGCTAACTTTGAAAACGCAATGGTTGAGGTTGCCAAAGAAAAGCAGGCTGATGGAGTTATATGTGGACACATACACCACGCTGAAATCCGAGAGATTAAATCAATCCTCTATGCCAATTCAGGTGACTGGATGGAAAGTTGTACTGGACTAGTTGAACATTTTGATGGTCGTATTGAACTGGTACATTGGGTAAAAATGGATCATCAGCCCCAGTTAACCCGGTGGGAAACCAATGCCGCTCAGCAAGAGGAAAGCTTAGGCCTGATCCCCGAAGAAGCCAATTAATATGTCTGGATTCAGAGCGCTGTTTATCGTTCAAGGAGAAGGTCGTGGACATTTAACCCAAGCCCTTGCACTGTCTTCCATTCTGCGTAAAGCTGGACACTCAGTTTGCAAAGCCGTTGTCAGCAAGGGCGGCCATGAAATCCCAAAATATTTTGAAGAATGTTTGGGAGCTCCAGTTGTAGAAGTCCCTAGCGGGAGCTTTTTTGTCAATCAGGATACCCGTAGTATTGACTGGGGGCGTACATTAGTCAATAATAGCCTCCGGTTAAATGAATTCAATCGGAGCTTCACAGTGTTAAGTGATCTACTTAAATCAGAGCGTCCTCACATAATTATCAACTTCTTTGAACCCTTAGCTGGATTCTTTATGTTGCGGGAGAGGCCAAATATACCGATGGTTGCGGTCGGACATCAGTTCATGTTCTTACATCCTCAATATCAGTTCCCTGGTGGCTTTGAGGTGCAGAAAATCTCCACATTAACCTTTACACGACTCACTGGGTTGGGTGCTCATTGTAGATTTGCACTTTCACTGTATGATGCCCGTCCTATTCCAGAAAAAAAGATTCTAGTGATGCCCCCACTTTTAAGAGAGGAATTATTTGATTTACCTGAAGATATCACTGAGCCATTTTTTCTTGTCTATCTGTATCATCATAGCCTTAGTAAAGACTTAATTGCTTGGCACAAACTCAATCCATCTTATAGGCTTCACTGCTTCTGGAATAATGAAGGGGCAGATAAGGTCACTCGTCACAGTGATAACCTGACATTCCATCAGCTTCACTCAACTAAATTTTTAGACATGATGGCCCGTTGTCAAGGCGTGGTAACCACTTCTGGGTTTGAGAGTATGGCCGAGGCGATGTATTTACGTAAACCCTTAATGCTCAATCCCCTTTATAGACATTTTGAGCAACACTGTAATGGGGTTGACGGCACCAGTGTTGGTGCTGCGATTCAAACATCAGATCTTAATCTTGACCCCTTACTAAAATTCGTTGATCGCTATGACTATGATCCAACTGACCTACGAAACTGGATCAATCAAGCGGCTGATATGTACGTCCGAGAATTGGAGATTTTAGCTTCATAGCCTTAACCATTTCATATCATTACAGAGATTAATATTGAATTGATTGTACGTCCACTGTTTGGTCAGGCACTTTCTACTCGGCTTAGCAAAAATCGTGTGCACTAAAAATCATGAGTGTAACGACACTGTGTGTATGACCAATAGGCCTATCATCTAGTATGTACAAATTGCCCCACTTGTACCCGATGACCGACGGATGAATTTGCAGTAACACCATAGAGATACACTCCAGCAGGTAAAGACCCTCATCTATCTCTATTAACTGCGATCTCCCAGCGGTCATAACTTTCTCAGGGGTCGTTATAAGAGTCCGCCCAGTAATATCCATGACTTCTATGCGCAAGCTGGCAGGCCATGAAAGATTTAGAATTACGTGGGTTGATCTACGAAATGGGTTTGGATAATTTCCTATAACTGCGAAGTGTTCAGGTAGTGATTCCTGCCCTGCCGATACTGAAGAAGAGATACTAATAGTGAATACAAGACTCTTTGATGTGCCATTGGAAGCAGTAGCCGTGTAAGTGTACTCAGTGGAGCTCGTCGCTTCAATCGGCGTGCCATTCACAGTTTGAGAGGAATCATCAAAAGTCAAACCCTGAGGTGGCTCAGGACTTAACCCATAAGTCACAACAGATAGACCGGCACCCGCAGAGGGTAAGACAAATGGACGAATTGGTTCTCCCTGCACAAAACTCTTGTCATCAACATTCCCATTAAACTTGATCTGGGGTGTAGCATTCCACAACTTGATTGATGATCGCCCCGTTGCAATTAATGATCCATTTCTCGAAATGTCAAATGAACGAATTCTATTTCCATGATCAAATTGATATCAAAGTGAAAATTTACAAGCAATATGGGTCATGATCCGATGCAGGAACCCATTTTGTAATCTTTGCCAACTCCTGTTCCAATTCAATATCTATTGGATGTGTGCATGACAGAGCTCTGTTAGTCATTGGTTGCTCAATGGACTGATATCTCAAGGAATAAAACCACTCAAATGAGCTTCTCTGCACTGGTATTCCAGCATCATCACGGTCAACGACTACATCGTAGAGTGAAAATGCAAAAACGGCTCCATCATCTGCTGTGCCTGGATGATAAATACGGTTCACATAGACCGTGCGATTTTGCCCGGGTGCCAAGACCATATCCAACAAAGGCTCTGCATCTCCTGCGCGATCCTCTGAGAGCACAGTTCCATACAATAATGCCTGCCAAACAGCCCCCTGTGGGCGAAATACTCGTTCAGATTGATTCGTAATGGTAAATTCTAATTGGAGATACTCGCTCACTCCAAGTGCCTCTTCTTCTTTGATTTCATAGATGAAAGTTGGATCATCTTCTGATGTGGAAATGAGACTGGTCAACCATTAACCTGTGGTCAGAGGCTTCTCAATAATTTCACTCTTCACATATATCACGGGCTGACATTCAGGCACGACGATTGCCGCATCAATGGTAATTGAACCATGGGTCTGGATTGACGGAGACTCAGGTAAAAGATCCAGTATTGGTTGCTCGCAGGACTCTGTTATTGTTGAGGGTACCGGTTCTTCAGAAAGGGAACTTGTAGTAGTGCATGAAGACGACAAGAAACATACACCAAAGAGCAATAGAAAAAGAAACTGGTGAGACTGAGAGCTTACAAACCGCTCACGAACTCTGGCAAACGCTCCACAATTGAAATGTGGAGTCAAAAATTGTATTAAAACATATGTTTTAACACATAGGGGGGGGGGGATTTAGGAGTGTAAATCATAGTATGTAAAGTTTGACTAATAACAATATACATCAAATTTATGAGAAAACTACGTTTTCAACATAAGGTATGTCGCATATAACAGCATAAAAAGTCACATGGGGTTATTACGTACGTTCAACGAGAAATCAAATACAGTGAGCCCGATATCTTAATACACTTTAAACAGATCCCATTCCTAACCAGTACACTATGTCGTCGAATAATTGTCTATCGTGAGCTGTGATGAATCATCATGCTACACGCTCAAACAACCCAAATCACAAACGCGGTTCAATCTTGTAAAACGGTTATCGACATCTCCGTTAATGTCACCTTCCCTGATCCACTTATTCGGATGCCCGCTTTACCCGCAGGTGGGGCTGCTGCATGAGCATGTACGATCAATTCATTATCAACGTAACCTCTAAAATGTGTCGTACTACTCACGACTCTAAAATGACCTCCCCGATTAGACTTTGAAAATGATTTCTCCTCTATTATTTCTTCTTGTCCATCAGAAACCATGCCTAAACGAAGCATATCACCATCCATCTCCATAAAATGATACGAGAGACTGTCTTGCATATGATGAATTAAACGAACTGATCCAGCAATGTGTGATATATCCAAGGCGGCCGTAAATTCTACATTGGACACAGGCCTACCATACGAAATCATCGTTGGAGATTGATTAACGGTTAACTCTAATTGATAATTTCCCTCAGCATCTTGGACCGTTTTCGTTGCAACATCGCCAGTGACGACTTCAAAGGCCGTGTTGAATGTGGACTGAGCATTAGCTCCTGACCTCCACTGCCATCCTCCAAATTCATCAAGTCCTGAAAATTCAGGGGTGCCCCCCATTGTCACAAGTTGCCTTTCTTTTTCTTCTAACCTTTTGGCCATGGAGTCCACCATTGCAACCCCCGCACCCTGCTCATAGACTAAGCGTCCACCAAATGAAGATGCCTGATAGAGCGGTACAAGCCCTATCCCACCAATCACCGCAAGCGGTATCCATGTCAATATCCGAGGTTTTAGCCACCAAAACAGAAGAACTCTGACCGCACCGTAGACTAAATAGTACTTCATCACCATCTCCCCAAGTTCTTCATGCTCATTCAAAATGGAACTCGCTTGACCCGTTACTTCTACGGTTTCAACAGCGGATTCCCCCGAAATCACTGCGGCCACGGCTCCTAATGCACCCAAAACATATAGAATTGTGGATGTCCGCCTTAGAATTGAAGTTCGACGAAGCACTAGTGCAACAATATCAACAAGAAACGCGGTAGCCAGTAGCGCAATAGGAAAATGAACGAGCAGCGGGTGGACATTGGGCATCCATTCTGAAAGCATAGAATCGGTTAGTTATTAAGATTTCTAGATAATCGCAAGCTATTCAATATCACTGAAAGGCTTGACAATGTCATCGCTACTGATGCATACATAGGATTGAGTAAAATTCCAAATAAACCGTAGAGTGCACCAGCGGCCACTGGAATACTGAGCGTATTGTATACGAACGCAAAAAATAAGTTTTGGCGAATGGTTTTGATCGTCTGATGTCCAATGTCAATAGAATCTGCAACGGAAACAAGATCTTCTCGCAAAAGCGCCACATCTGAAGTCTCAACGGCGACTTGAGTTCCTGAGCCCATTGCTAGTCCAATGTCCGCCTTAGCAAGCGCTGGGGCATCATTAATACCGTCACCAACCATCGCGACTACCGCACCCCGCTCACGTAGTGTAGCAATATAGTCTAGCTTATGTTGGGGCGTCATCCCCGCTTGAATATCATCTATTCCTACTTCTTGACCTACGTTGATCGCATTGCTTGTTGAATCTCCTGTGAGCATCACCACCTTACGGTTTTGCCGACGTAAACTCGAAACTGCATCTCTGGATGAAGCGCGGAGAGTATCCTTGAATGAAATTTGGCCGATCCACTGCATACCAACGCCCACATGAACCTGTGATTCCACTGAGGCATTTGGGGGAATTGAAATCCCTGTCTGAGTTAAAAATTCCCGGCTCCCGACATAGACTTCCTGATTCTGGACAGTCCCAGAAATACCAAATCCTGGGCTGATTTTCACTGAATTCGCCGCGCTAAATTCAATTTCTTCTGCCTTTGCTTTTGCGACAATGGCCTCGGCCAGAGGGTGCTCAGAATGAGCTTCCAATGAAGCCGCCATTTGGAATAGGTCACGATTAGTTATATCAGGATGTGTCTCAACTGAATGAACCTGAGGAGTCCCTGTGGTCAGTGTCCCTGTTTTATCTAGCACAACATGGGTCACTTGACTAATCCTTTCCATCGAATCTCCGCCTTTGAATAGAATTCCTTTTTTTGCAGCCGCACCAGTACCAACAATCACCGCAGCAGGGGTGGCGAGTCCCAATGCACATGGGCACGCAATAATTAATATAGACATGAATGTGATCATGGCATGTTCTATACCATATCCAGACATCATCCACATCGTGAATGTCGTGACTGCAACAACAACAACAAACGGGACAAAAGCTCCAGAAACTTGATCTGCCACTCGCTGTATGGGCGCCTTGCGACCTTGCGCATCTCTGGTTAATCGTATGATTTGTTGAAGTATCGTATCTCGCCCTGTTGAAGAAACTTTTGCCGTCAATGTACCATCTATATTGATGGTACCAGCTACCACGGTATCCCCCTCTGATTTTGTAACTGGTAGTGGCTCACCAGTAAGCATGCTCTCATCCACAGAACTGATCCCTTCTACAACTTCTCCATCAATGGGCATCCTATCTCCCGGCCGAATTAACACCATATCATTGACGTTAATAGATCTCACAGGTACGTCTACAATATGATCGCCCCTCTTGACCCGGGCAAATGGTACTTGTAATTGAAGTAAAGATTCAATCGCTGAACCTGTTTTATTCATTGCTCTTGATTCAAGAAACTGACCAAGAAGGACTAAAGCGATGATGACGGATGCTGCCTCAAAATATACCGATGGGGAAGATGTAAATAAAGAAGGAAAAAGTGTCACCACCGTACTGTATGTCCATGCAGTTCCGACCCCTATTGCAATCAGTGTGTACATATCAGCGGACTTTCGCTTGAATGCAGCCCATGCACGCGTGAACACCTCGGCACCACCATAGAATATCACAGATGTCGCAATGATCATTAGTTGCAAATGTGACACCAGTTGAAGCATGGACAAAACCATTACGATTGATGCCCCAATCGTGCAAATTATCAAACGTTCATGCTTGGTTGAGATCCTTTGAGATTCTGTGATCTCCGTGCTGGTATATTCAGGAAATTTATCCAATAAATCGTCTACATCAACCAATCCAGGAATCCATGAGAGTGTCAGCGATTGTTCAGTCAATTCATTCTGGATCAGCGGCCCAACTTGCTCACAACGTTTTTCAATCGTTTCTTTGTCTAAATCTGATGATCCATTGATAAGGTACAGATCAACCTCAGAGCGGGCAACATCGTATCCAGCATTCTCAATTACCTTGAGAGCGGTCTCAGCCGATAGCCCCTCAATGTATGCCTCATGAGTTGCGATGTTAACATGCACTTTTTTAATGTTAGGTGCCTGCTTAAACTGACGCTCAAGCCCAGCGGCACACGAAGCACAGTGCATGCCAATGACGGGAAATGTAAATTTCATGCTAATTGAATCCATCGTCGTTTATCATGAGTGGTCATTAGCTTGAATGACCGAATAGTTCCATTCAATATTAGTTGCTTACTCTTGGGAGTGATCCATTCATGTTGTTGAAAGCAAATGATTTTGCATTTAAACCCGTACGATACTCAAGACTACCAGAATATCATTTAATCTATACATTTTCATAATAGATGTTTTGATAACCAATACATGACATTGATCCATACTTGATGGATGAAGAGCAGTCACAGTGTTGCAGTCATTGGCGCGAAACTATTGGTCTGCAATGAATTCTAAACAAAAACAATTTACTGGAGACACCCACACAAAATCTAAAATCAAATAAACCCTAATAAATATAGGGTTAATAGATAGATTATCACACATTTAGTTGTAATTGGCCTGTAATGCAACCTATCGCCTTATATTGCGTAACACGTTTAAATTTATGGGGATGATCAGGTTTTCGACGAATGGTATCGTCCAACAAGTTGCATGTCGAGCCAATCTGACTTGGGCTCGCAAATTACGTCAGAAAACTTGTAACTGCGAACGATTACTCGTACGCGATGGCGGCATAAACCCGCTATCTGTCTTTCAGACATGCTCCGCTCACGGTGGTATGAAAGGCATTGACTAAGTGAGCACCCCTATCTGAGATACCGGCTGAATGTCAGATAGGATATTTAATCAGCCTTCGCTAAGCTCGGCACTGATTGCACGCCATGAGTTTGGCAAGATTTAAAGTGCAATCTAAGCATGTAGATGCTTGTCTGCTCGTCCTTTCGGACCCGGGTTCGATTCCCGGCATCTCCACACAGAAACGCTCGTAGTGCGAGCGTTTCTTAGTTTAAAACGGTCTGTGATTAGCCCTGCTGAGACAACTTGATTAATGCATCAAATAAAGAGCGTTGATGGCGTAACGCAGCAACTTTGTCTGATGGGTTTGTCCTTGCCTCTAACAACACCCATTCAGAACATTTAGATTCTATTAGGAGATTAAAAAGCTGGCGATATGGGTAGGTTTTGCTATCAAGTTCACGCACATGGACTGTATGCCCAAAATCCCGCCGAACGAGATGGAAATTGTCAACCAATCCAGATTCTTTCAGGTCTGTATCATTACAATTCCAACATACCCGCACATTAGAGTCGTTCGTTGCATCCATGATCCTGCGAATAATGGACAATTGATCTGTTAAGTAACCATGAACCTCAAGCCGAATTTGCTGTCCATAATCCGCTCCAAATTGTCCAAGAGTTCGAAGTGCGCGTCCAATCTGAGCAATCGTCTGCTCATGAGGGGCACCATCTGGAAGAGCATCTGGTTTAACTTTGATTCCACTCGCTCCCACATCATGGGCTAAAACGATAGATGCTTTGGCTTGACTGATGGAATGGGCAAGAAGTGTCGCGTCCTGATGGTGAAAAGACCAGTTTGTCCCTAATCCAACCAAGACCACATCACTATCTGCAAATTGGCTTTGCACAGCAAGCCGACTAGAATTAGAGAGAGTAACCTCTACTCCATGAGCATGCTCTGTTCTTAACTCAACCCCCTTAACCCCCGCCTCATGACAGTTGTGAATGAGCTCGGGAAGCGTCCAGTCTCTACCCCACAAATAGGTCACTAACCCAAATTGCATCGTCCCTTCACGATGACTCACTGACCGCAATAGGGCCCCCAATGGACGCTGAATGAACTGGCGGCGTGATGATTTCATGAAACGTAACTTAGAAATTGATGATTTGAGTCAGTCAAAATCAGGGCATAGTGATGCCAATACAAAAACAATTAGTCGTTGATAGACATTATTGCGACGAGACCTGACACGCATGCAAACTGAGATCACGCAGACTAAAGACGTATTCATGCAACAAAGGCTTACAAACCATCATGAAGCGCCATTATTTTATATAGATAGTGTCCGTCCGAAAAATGCCGTTTCGTGATTTTTTGAACTCCGCTGGGGGGCATATGTTGGACAAAGTGTTGCTTTACTCTGCACAGATTGCTACTTGACGATTGTTTTTAAGGGTGTAAACTGGAATAATGGCAATTGTATATTGCCATTTTCTGGGTCTGAGACGCACCTCTCCCAGTTAGCCCCAGATGACCACTTTTTACCTTTCTCTAATTTCGTGATTGGCTTACGCCGCGCGTCGGTATCGCTGTCGCTGCTTCCGCGCCTGTTCAAGAATAATGGTTCCTAACCGATGGATGTTTGCGCTCAGCACCGATAGTGCAACCGCCCGCGCAAACGCTTCTGGTTTGACCTCTCGTACCACATCCATCCTCCGATGGTTAAGATTATTCATACACGATTCCACGGCCGAATGTCCCTTCCGCGCTTCCTTGTAGTCTGGTGTACTCTGACGCTCTTGTTCCGCTTTGGTCGGATTCCCCTTACTTGGCATCGCTGTGACCTCTAACATCGTATCCAACTCTTGTCGCACCACAGGACTATAAAAAGACCGATCAAACGAACAGGTCAGATTGAACTCTGGAAACTGCTCTTGCACCTCTCTGATCAACTCTACCGTGATATCTTTGTCGGTCCCATTCCACAGAACCCCATGCCCCAAGATAAACTGATGTTCATCTTCTACCACAGCTACAGGAACCCCTAACTCAATCCCTACCTTGCCCTTAACAATCCAACGCGTAAATGGCTTGAATATGGAAAAGACTTTCTCCGCGTGTTCAATCGTTTCGCCCCGAAGAATCCGACGGGTGATTTGATCTGAAAACATGATCAGATAGTCAAATGATATCTCGTGCTTGGCGGTCTTCAAGTCCTCTAACAACTCTACCTCTTTCTTCAAACATTGTCCTGACGTTTGCCGTGCAACGATCTCCAACCTTTTTGCTTCAATCAAGTCAAGAAGCCGAACGGCTTTCAGACGGATCTTGTCACAACGGTCCAAGTAGGCTTGAACATAACCCTTTCTGTAGGCATGCTTTCTGCCTTTCCGTGCGGACTGAAAATCATAAATTTTTCTCATAATTACATGTTAGTTTACTCCGAAGATTTTCGAAGATGTGTAGGTTTAAGGTGAAAAATGGCAGGGTTTATGCTGAAAACCCCCCATTTATCGTACCTTTAACGCGTAATCTAGAAAATGGCCGCAAAATCTTCGCACCTAAAAAAGATTTTTTGAGGCTATAAACTCATGCGAATAGGCGCTTCATCATTCCTAATTTATTTTTCGGACAGATACTACATAGTCCACCGATTTTGCCTAAAATCTCTGTCGCACGGACGCACCTTTCCCACCTCCAATGGTGGAGTATTTTTTTTGTGACCAGACTTTTACGCCGCTTGGCGAAACGGCTCTCGGTGTCGGGCCATCAACATCCTCCCGATTCAACACAAATTCGTGGCGACCACACTTGCGCCGATGCTTCGCGCAAACCCCGCCTTACCTCCTTTGGTACGAATATGTGCACCACCATGCCAGAGTTGATGCAGGACTCAATCTGCGCATGTTGCCGACGTTTCCGCCGATTCTCTTTCGCGCTCTGCCTTGTTCTTATAGCCCTATTTGGGAAGAATAACCTCTATATCCAGAGCGCTTAATGCCTCAAAATTCTGAGTCGACCAAAATCCGCGATCAAAACTCATGGATCCAAGGTTTTCAAACTCTGTCCTATACTTGGTGGCGATCTCAATGGTCATATCTACATCTGATTGCGTCCACATGATCTCCCATCCCAGAATCAAGCCATGTTGACATTGGGTGATCGCGACGGGAACCCCCAACTCCACCTGATTAGACATGGCCTTGCCCTTGACAATCCAACGTGTATGCTCGGCGATAATAACTTCTCTGCATTGGGAATCTTTTCCCCCTCTATCACATGAACCAAATCTACCAACCGATTGAACTGCTCAATCGCCTTTTCTAATGGCGCAATCCGACTTGAACTTGGGGCAAGTTCCTTGATCTTATCCAAGACCAGTCTACACTTCTGAATCCGATAGTAACAATCAAGGCTAAGACCAGATCTGGATTCGTCTCACGCTTCTTGGTGGTGTTGATCTCCAAATAGGCATTGTTAACCGTAATGATCAAGTGCTTTAACTGACGCCAGTGTCGTACGCCCCCAAATTGAAGGCCTCCCAGGCCCAAGCTGCATGGCCAGGATGATTGAATCGCGTAATAACCAAACAACATGGGTTTCCACCACATACGAATCCGTCCGCGCTTCCAAAGGAGCATCCGATGCAACCCCAAAGACCTCTAACCCATGATCAACGATCATCCGATTGAGATCCGCCCAAACCTCTTCTGTGATCAAACCCACATTAGTAACGATCGTCTCCATACGATACAAAGACTCACGGTTGAATTCAGTGGCATCATTTTGTAACAAGATGCGGATATCGCTGTGTTTATTGGCCAGTTCGGTCAAAGTCGCAATCCAATCCGCGAGTACGAAGATGCGCCAGTCATTTAACCCAGGTGTTCTGATCCGTGCCCTCTTCAATTACCTTCTGGAGGTAGGTTACAATCTGATCCCGAAGATCACAATTCATCCAGATGGACTGCAAGGCTAAGATCATTCGGGGAATATCGTCTCTGGACTTAGGATCTACGAAAAGATCCTCAATGGGGTTCATCCCCAGTGTCGGGGCAAAATTAATTTGTGTTCGCATTGTTAAATGATGTTGAAGATTTTTTGAATCCTGTGGATAGTCTGCCCACAAACCCTTACTTTACGGATGATATCACCCAATCAAACGAAAGTTTCGAATTTTGAAACCCATCAAACAGACACTACGACGCCAAACACCATAAACATATGAACGTTCAATCCCTAATATTTTCCAAATTCTGCCAAATATAGGTTTTTTAGCAGGCACTATATCTGAGAAATGATCAATTCTCAGATCACATCGCCCCGTCATGAATATTATCGGATAGTGCACCATTGCGTCATGTTGGAACTCAATCTCCCCAGCTATTGACCTGAAGTTGCGCAGTGCCGTATGGGGACAGAATCCTCAACCGAGACTGAAGTCGCTTAATAAGCATGAGTCAACGAAGATCCCCATTATGCATCTCAATTTTGCCTGCTGTTATCCGTGTCTGGCAGGCCAAAGATATAACAGATACGGACCAAACTTTATCGCTTTTATGGAGGCGGAGCAGCGCGTTGCTCCGCCTCCATGAACTACAACTTCTAACTATGCAACCACAGATTGTAAAAAGTTTTGGGTTTGACTTTAATTTGTTTTGACGTTCAACAACTACGATACAAAAAATTTGCCAATGTTAAGTCAGATATTCGTCACGAGGTAATTCTTGGTGAACCTATGAAGATATGTAGAGTTGACTGAATGAAGCGCTAACCATCACAGCATTCATTCCTAATGTCAAAAAAGGAAAGCGTACTACCTGGGCCTAGTGCGTTTGACCGTGGACCTACCCCACACTTTCGCGGGCGAACCAGCGTTCTAAATAATTTTAGAGCACTTAGGAAACGCGCTATGCGGGGGAAAGATGGAACAACTTTCATCATCCATGGAGCCCCTGGTGCTGGCAAGACTGCGCTGTTGGATCAATGCGAGACGCAGGCCGAAAAGGATGATTGGAACATCGTGAAACTTTATCCAACTGCCCTTTGGAATCCAGGAGATCTATTGCACTGCCTTGGTAAGGGTCGTGCGCAAATCACTGGGTTGAAGGGAGAGGTCGGGGTGGGAGCAGAGACTCTTGGGCATGCGAATATTGGTTTTGATGTTCAGCGAACCACCCGTACAATGATGAAAATTCTACAGGATGGCAAGAGTCCTCTGCTACTGATCCTAGATGAAGCTCAGGCTTTGGGTTACAAAGATGTGGTACCGTCTGAAATGAAAGGGGTTGTTACGAGTGTACTCAACAAGATCCATAATGGTGACTTAGGGAAATCGGTAATCTTGCTTGCTGGGGGGTTGAAAACAACTCTGGATGCATTTGAAATTTTCGGAATATCTAGGACAGCAATGAAGTGTGTAGAAGAAATAGGCCCACTGAGCGAGAGATCTACCCGGGCCATCATTTATGCATGGCTCGCCAACGAAGGTGGAGCAAAGGGAGATATTAGTGAATGGATCAGCGCAATCGCCAAGGAATCAAATGGATGGCCTCAGCACATTGCAGCATATGTAGAATCGGCGATATTCCATCTCATGGAAAACGGGGGGCATCCAACATCCACAGGTTTAAACGAAGTGTTACATGAGGGAAGGATTGAGCGTACCAAATACTACGAGCAACGCATCCGCAGGATTGAAGGAGGAGATGTTATCTGTTTAGCCAAGTCGATTCTTGATCTTCCCGCTGGGAAGATCTTCAAGAAGGAGACGGTCATGTCAGAGCTTGAAAGAACGCATAGTACAGAGAAAGCGGAGGGTATATTCTGTATGTTCATTGAGAAGGGTGTCATCGCAGAAGATGGTCGCGGATATTCAATTCCTATTCCATCCATGCATGACTGGTTGAAGTCAGAACTTAAACTATACAAGGAAAGAATCTGGGAACCTTAGGGCAGCCGAAAAATAACTTGGTCACATAATTATTCCGCATGTATGTACTAGTTGTTGGTTATAGTATTGTTCCACTGTGGACAAATTAGGTCCATGTAGATATTGAGTTCGTCCATCTGATGTGGAGGAATCTTGATGCCTGTTTCGTAGATTTTTTTGAACACATCTGCGGTTACGGTTAATCTAGTTTCCTTAGTGATTCCCCTGATCAGATCAAGAAGATTGACATATCGACGAGAGGAATTCCTGCGCAATTCTTGAGACTTCACGGTGAATTTGATGCTCAATGGGATTCCACTTTGAACATCCACTCGGGTAACCCTTAATGTTCATGACGGATCGATTTGATCTGAGATTGATGGGTAGAAACATTTAATGAAATTTTTGTTAAATTGTTGACGGCCTACCCCATGAATTAATAATCACTCGTCATCTCTTCATTGCTTGACAGTAGTTCAGCTTCTCAGATCACACGTGCTGTTGCCATCTATTTGTGCGAAAAATCAGATTGGTCACTAACTCACTTACAAATTCACAAGCTTCTATATCTGGCCAATATGTATCATCTGAACTATTAATTACCATGAAACGATGATTGATCAGAAATTTGAAGCTTGGATTTATGGACCTGTCTTACCAGGCCTCTATCATGATCTAAAGTATTACGGTCCTGATGTTGTTTCAAGTTTCCCTTACACTTCACCCTTTAGTGCAGGAGATACACAAAAAATAGTAATTGATTTTGTATATGAAAGTTATGGGCAAATGTCAGTGAAAGGACTTATTCAGTTGACTCACAGGGATGGTGGCGGTTGGGCGAAGAATTGGAATCCCAACCTCACATTTCGGGGAAAAAGGATCTCAGATAAGGATATACGCTCTGAGTTTCAGATACATGCTAGAGAATCTCATGACTGAGCAGGTTGAAGACTTCGTAAAGTTTAAAGCGGCAGATGATCAAATTTCTAATACCCTTGATCAAGAGGTAGCACGAAGTAATTCACTCCACACGATTAGGGAGCAAGAAGAGTCTGAAAAAAATAAAAAACGATACGAATATGCGGAAGCATTTATTACTACTGCCTGGGTAAGCATGGTTTTTGTAGCTCTACTACTCATTGCAGATGGATTGGAATTTGAGCCCTTTCAATTGAGCAATTCTGTCATGCTAGGGATTCTTGGAACGGCACTTGCTAATGTCTTAGCTCCCGTGTATCTATTGGCTAGGTCTGCCCTGTAGTCATGAACTCGATTTGGCAATGGAGATATTGTTTCGTATCTTATTCGGAACATGGAATCCTCCACTCCCATTCTTGCTACCCTTCGGGGTTCTTTATCAGCTGTATCAGCGACGGTAGTGTCTCACTCTGGTCAGAGTCGTAATGATCTTGGTAGAGCGATCTGCAGGCAATTCAATCTTGTAACTACCCGTGGGAAGCTCCGTCTTTCTGGCTGTATGAAGGCTTTATCGACGTTAGCCCGTGAAGGACATTTCACCCTTCCTGAGAAGCAGTCGGAGTCTCCCGTACGTGGACCTCGGTGTCTGGATATCGTGATTCCCAAGCCATCGGAGCTTCCATTGGATGTGCGCAAGATCAAGGATTTGGAGATTGCTGTGGTCTCTGGATCAGAGGATCGAATGATTTGGAATACGCTCCTTGCTGCGGAACATCCACTCGGAACGACGACCTTTGCAGGTCCTCAAGTTCGGTATTTGATTCAGAGTGCCCATGGGATTCTTGGTGTCGTTGGATTTTCTGGGGCAGCTCTCTACCTGCAGGCCCGTGATCAATGGATGGCTTGGGATCATGACAAGCGGAGCACACACTTGCATCGTGTGATGAATCTCAGTCGCTATCTGATTCGCTCCGATGGGATGTGCAAAAATCTTGGGAGTTATGTGTTATCTCGTGTCCTTCGGCGATTCAGCGGTGATTTCTCGGCAAAATACGGGTATAAGCCCTACATTGTGGAAACCTTTGTTGGTCCAGAGTATGAGGGAACGTGTTTTCGCGGTGTAGGGTTTGAGTACTTGGGTCTAACGAAGGGACAGGGCCGCCATGCCCCAACACGGGAATGTACACGCACCAGAAAAAAAGTATTTGCCTATGAACTCACCAACGACTGGAGAACCCGCTTGGGGGTGGATGATGTGGACTTACGCCCCTGTTTGGAGGTGGGATATGGGCTGGATACCGACCGTTGGGCGGAGCAGGAGTTTGGCAAGGTGGATCTGGGACATGCGGTTCGTAATGTGTGTTTGGTTCGTAATGCAACCTTGGTGGGAAAAACCATGGGCAATCCAGTGACAACAACCATGGAACGCGATCCTGCGACAGTTCAGGCATTCTGGCGTTTCTGGGGGAAAGCGGATCAATTCGGTGTCACGGTTGAGAAAATCCTACAACCCCATCGTGAACGGACGACCGAACGTGCACGTACCCAAGACACCGTGATCTGTATCATGGATGCGACAAAGATGTCCTATTCAACGAGGCCGAAGACGACGGGACTGGATGTGATTGGGCACAATCAGACCTCGGCAAAGGCACGTGGCATCCACCTGCATGCAACGATTGCCTTAAACCAGGACGGCCTCCCACTGGGCGTGTTGCGCTGTGGTTATGGACGGGTCTCTCCCAAAACGCGTAGTTGGATAGAGGGATTGCAGGATGCTGATGCAATGGCGGCAACCCTACCACGCAAAATCAAGGTGATGTGTGTGATGGATCGTGAAGCGGATGCCTTTGAGATTCTTGCAACGCAGCGTACCTTAAAGCGGACGCATCTTTTGGTGCGTGCCAAACATAACCGGCATTTGGACACCGAAAAGGAACTGCGGTTATTTAAAGCCATGCGTAAAGGACCTGCAGGAGGAATCATAGAACTTTCTGTAGAGCGGTTGAGTCGTCGAGAAAAATCGGGTCGTGTGACCAGTAACGGGCGTGAACCACGCCATGCACGTATGGAACTCCGATTCGGGAAGTATTGGCTACCACCAACCAAAGATGCCACACAAGACCCGATGCCCGTCTGGGGGATCCATATGTACGAAGTATCTCCTCCTGCCAAAAACGAGCCTATTGAATGGTATCTGTTAACAACGCAAGAGATCACCTCCGTGGAGCAGGCCAAGGACATCGTGAAGTATTACAAACTTCGATGGCGGATTGAGGATCACTTTCGTGTCCTCAAAACAGGATGTAAAGTGGAGAACTTACGGATGCAAGATGCGGAGTCATTGCATCGAGTGATCACCTTGTATATGGCCTCGGCCTGGCGGATCATGTTGATGACTTTACTGGGCAGGGAAACGGTGGACTTGCCTGCAGAAGCATTTTTTACCGAATCCGAATTAAAGATGATGGAGGTGTATTCCCACACCTATAAGGTTCCAATCCACACCGATTTGAAGAGTGCTATCCTATTGGTAGCAATGATGGGAGGGTACATGGATCGCAAGCACGATCCCCCACCTGGGCATGAGATCATGTGGAGAGGATATGCAAAATTACAGATGCGTGCGATTACCTATAAGGAATTAAAGGGGATGTATGACATGGTAGAGCGTACACCTCTGCCATCCATAGCATCCTAAAAACAGATCAAAAATAGACTCATATCTCATTGCCAAATCAAATTCGTGACTACAGGGCAGAGCTAGATACCTCTTCAATGTAAGGTAACGCAAGGGGCATACTATACAATGGTTCTACCACCAACCGTGTGATAGAAATACAGACCGCCACAGAAGAAGATAATACGCAAGTTTGCAAATTGTAGTGGATTTTTTTTACAATTTTGCTGATTGTATACTCTAATTGATGTAGCCCACTATGGGGATAGAAAGTAGGATGAGGATGTAGCAGATTCGTCTGCAATATCGGGGTGTAGTGTTTATTGTTGGATCATAAACGTATTTCGGGAATTAGTAACTCTTTTTTATCTAAACGACAGATTTAATGTCCCAACAACAAATAATCCATACTATCATGACGGAGCGATTTGATCTGATAATGATCATTTCTTTATGAATGGTTGAATTTTGGTTGTCAAATTCAGGATCACGGATACAAATTTGGGGATTTTGACACTGACTGTAGCGATTTCTCCCTATTTTTTCGTTGTACTATCGGCAATTCGTACCGATGGGCGTACCTCTTCCATGAATGAATATTCCGGCTTTTCAAATGGTCTACAAAACTCGGATGAGGGGGTGTTAGGGACAGGGCGTCGCCTTACACTTTAACTTTTCAAGTTTTCCCAATTTTTTCCACTGCCGACTGGGCAATGCGAACCTTGATATAGCGCCACTACGAACGATCACCTCCCCGACTTTGAGTAGTTGCAGGATGAATGTGCATGTGAGATGGTTCTTCAGAAACAGGCGTCTCACTTGCGTCAGAAAGGCTGGTTGCGTCTGCGGCGACATCGCTATCAGACGCTTCAGATTCTGAAGATGGATCAGGCGCACCGTGCATGATACAACATCCAATATGGACCAACTGATAGACCAGCATGTAGAGCTGTAGGCGGACACAATTCTCGGGACTGATCTCATCCTCCTCCCCACACGGCTCATGTTCAATCGGACGGCCCCGATAAAATGGCTTGTTGCGACTTGATGACGAAAATGCAAATTCACTGGCCGCTTTCATCTCCCCTTGATGCAACTCGGCTTTGTCACGCTTACTGTACAATGTCACCAAGTCTTCGCCTGAATACCCTTGCAGTTCGTGATCCAAATAAGGATTTAGACCCCTGATCAGCAGTGTAGAGAGTAAGCAGATGAAAGAAGTCACCAAGGTGACCGCAGCAATGTTTAAGGAGCATGTTAACGGCACATGCAATGCGCTTTTTCATCCACAATCCAAAGCCGAACGACTGAATGGCAACATTCAAGAGATCCAAACGGTTGGCGAAGGAATCGAAAATTTGAAATCTTCCGCTTTGCTATTTTTCCTGCAGATTCTGAATCTTTATCACACGGCCTTATTTACAGGTAAATGTCAGCCCACATTGCATCATTAAATATTTATGCGTTATTTTGGAAAATACCACGAAATTGATATTTAATCCTTAGGTTTAATTCATTACATTGAATCAGAGAGAGTATCTCAAAGATGAACAGTCATATTTATGTTGCACGTACGGCCCTGATTGTTGCTCTGGGTGGGTTTCTTATGGGCTTTGATGCCTCTGTGATTTCTGGAGTCGTCGGGTTTATTGAAATTGATTTTGACCTTTCCGATCTTGAACTTGGTTGGGCCGTGAGTTCCCTGACACTGAGCTCAACCTTAGCCATGATGGGCTCAGGCCCCCTCAGCAATCGATTCGGCCGACGAACCGTCTTATATTGGGCCGCTGTACTGTATGCGGTTTCTGCCATCGGATCAGCGCTGGCTCCATCGTACCTCTTATTAGTTTTGGCCCGAATGATTGGGGGATTAGGTGTGGGCGCCTCTCTGATTATTGCGCCAATGTACATCGCTGAAATATCACCTCCCAGAATTAGAGGGCGCATGGTATCATTTAACCAACTCAATATTGTCATCGGAATTACGGTCGCCTTCTTTACAAATTATATCATTCTTGAGCTCGGAGATCATAGTGCCACTTGGGCTGAAACCCTAAAATTCGGCCCCTATAATTGGCGGTGGATGCTCGGACTTGAAACGGTACCTGCTGTGGTCTACTTCTGCGCGCTCTTTCTTGTACCCGAAAGCCCGCGATGGCTTGCTATGAAAGGCCAAGTTCAAGAAGGCCTTGCGATCATGACACGCGCCAGTGGAGCTGCCGATGCAGAAAAGGATCTCAAAGCCGTGCAGGTGAGCCTGAAGGCTGACGCAAACAAAGAACACATCGGGCTATCAGCATTGTTTGCCCCCGCACTAAAACTTGCACTACTGATTGGAGTCGTCATCGCCGTCATCCAACAAATTACTGGAATCAATGCCGTGTTCTTCTATGCTCCAATGATTTTTGAGCAGTCTGGCATCGGCACGAATGCATCCTTTATTCAAGCGATCTTGGTTGGACTGGTGAATCTTGTCTTTACCGTTGTCGCAATCATGCTCATTGACCGTTTAGGCAGAAAACCCCTGCTTATTGTTGGCCTCTCAGGAATTACAATAGCCATGACCGTTCTGGCCTACGGATTTTATAGTGCAACCTATATGCTTTCTGATACAGCTATACTGCCCGCAGAAATCAATGTGGAGTTGCTCCAGCCGATTCTTAATGTGACATTTAACTCGGATGTCGCCTTTAAGCAAGCAATCATTGATGTACTCGGTTCAACTTCGGCAAAAATGTTTGAGTCAGAACTGATCGCGGCATCCATTAGTATGAACCCTACCTTAATATTAACAGGCATTTTGGGGTTTGTCGCCTCTTTTGCTGTGTCCCTCGGCCCTGTGATGTGGGTTCTCTTCTCCGAGCTGTTTCCAAATCGTGTCAGAGCATTAGCCATTTCATTCGTTGGTTTGATTAATTCAGCGGTTAGTTTCACAGTCCAGCTGATATTCCCATGGGAACTTGCCAATTTTGGAAGTGCAACTACATTTCTATTGTATGGCATCATGGCCGCTATTGGACTTATTTTTGTGCTCATGATTGTTCCTGAAACCAAAGGACGCTCACTTGAATCACTAGAATCTCTGCTGACACAAAATCAAAAAGAAGCATCTGAATAAAATGATCGGCCAAGCACTGACAATTGCGCTTCTTGCTTTTTCTCTCTTTCACACTGACAGTCAAGATGGTCATGAACCTGCAAGGGTAGACATTAGGCGCGATGGCGAACGTTATCAATTATTTGTCAATGACAGCCCGTACTACATCAATGGTGCTGGACTAGAGTTTGGAGATATTGAATCCCTCGCACTGCATGGGGCTAATTCGTTTCGCACCTGGCGCACAGACAATGGTCAAGATACTGGCATGGAGATCCTTGACCGAGCGCATCAGCATGGTCTCATGGTTACGATGGGCATTGAGATCGCCCGTGAACGTTCCGGGACTGGCCGTGGTGTGTTTAACTTTGATTACAGTGACTCCGTTGCCGTCGCTCAACAGTTGGAACAGGTCCGTAATGAAGTTTTGATGTATAAAGACCATCCCGCTCTACTGATGTGGGGCATTGGCAATGAACTGAATCTTGGATCTACAAATCCTATGGTTTGGAATGCCGTCAATGATATCTCTGAGATGATTCATGAAGTTGATGGAAATCATCCAACTCTCACCATGTTAGCTGGCATCCACCCTGAACTAATTCAACAGATCAAAGCCAGAGCACCTGACCTAGATTTGCTGGGAATTCAGATGTATGCCGATATTGTTAATTTACCCCGATATCTGAGAGAATCCAGTTGGGACGGCCCTTATGTGGTTACTGAATGGGGGGCTACAGGGCATTGGGAAGTCCCTACAACCTCGTGGGGCGCGCCAATTGAAAATAACTCTACCGTTAAGGCAGAGTGGTATCAGCGTCGCCATCAAATCGCCATTGCATCCGATACCAATCAGTGTATTGGATCCTATGTTTTTTTATGGGGACAAAAGCAAGAACGCACACCAACTTGGTATGGAATGTTCATGCCTGATGGTGAGAAAACGGCCGCAGTTGATGTGATGGAATATAAATGGACAGGATCCTGGCCTTCCAATCTATCCCCCACCATTGATTCCTTTACGCTCAACGGACAAATTGCGACATCTAACATTGAGATGCCTCCTGATATGATTGCATCTGCTGTCGTTACTGCCAGTGACCCTGACGAGGATCCTCTGACTTACAATTGGAGTGTCCGCCCAGAGGCCGCTGAAGTTGGGCACGGTGGAGATGATGAATTAGAACCACCACTGATTCCAGACTTATTTTTAGAGATCAACCACGGAGAAGCCACTCTCAACGCGCCTGCAGAATCGGGCGCCTATAGACTATTCATTTCCATTACCGATGGTCAAGGAAGCGCAGCACACGCCAACATCCCGTTCCTCGTCACCAAAGAGTGATTTTCAGGGCATCTTCGCAGGGAACACAAAGTTGCACCCTCGGTTAGGAGCATGTTCTGGTCATCTTGTAGATCTCTATGGTGAGCAGTGGTATAGGATTTCAAATTTTGACCAGTTAAACCCATTTTTGATCACCCTATCAAGCGTGGGTGACCATTGGCTGTTTATTTCAAGTACGGGTGCCTTAACTGCAGGTCGCAGAAATGCAGATCATGCGCTTTTCCCCTACATGACCGATGATCAACTTCACAATGCTACTTCCTACTCTGGTAGCTTGACTATAGTGCGAATAGAGCGTCACAATCAAACCTTACTTTGGGAACCATTTAGCCCCAGACAGGAAGGGATTTATCGGATTGAGAGGAAGATCTACAAGAATACCGTTGGCAATAAACTGTTGTTTGAAGAATTCAACCGTGATCTCAACCTAAAATTTTCCTATAGTTGGCAGTGCGTTCACCAGTTTGGGTTTGTACGGCGTTCACGACTTGAAAGCACTTGGCGGCATCCAATGCGAATCATTGTCCTTGATGGAATCACAAACATTCTCCCATCTGGTGTGAGCGCAGAGATTCAGCGATCACGCAGTACTCTGGTTGATGCCTATAAAGTCAATGAATTAGAAAAGCAGATTGGGGTGTTCTCTCTGAGTTCACTCATTGTTGATCATCCAGTTCCCGAAGAGGCATTACGGTCAACTTTGGTATGGCAACATGGACCTAGATTGACGTCTATCCTTCTCTCATTGAACCAGTTAGATGCCTTCCGCAGGGCAAAATCTCTAGATACAGAGCATTCAATTTTGGGACAATCTGGGGCATACCTCGTTGAGCGCAACATTCGCCTCTCCAATGATCGGGCGATTACATGGGATCTCGTTGCCGATATAGATCAGGATATTACTGATTTATCAGATCTTAAAGTTCTAATGTCCGATTCTAGTTCATTGGTCAAAACTCTTCGCCGTCAAGAAAAAGATGATACTCTGAACCTTCAATCACTGATTGCTGGCGCAGATGGACTCCAAAAGACTGCAAACAGTATCGGTGATCTTCGACATTTTACCAATACACTCTTTAATTCTATGCGTGGGGGAATCCCATTGAATGGATATACCGTTGACAAACAAGACCTGATTGATTTTGTGTCAGCACGTCATCACACGCTTGGATCTTCTGATTATTTCAATCCTCTACCTCATCGGATTGATGTCACCCATCTTACACCACCCGAAAATCCTCAGTTACATCGATTGATCACAGAGTATCTCCCCTTAGCCTACAGTCGACGCCACGGTGATCCCAGCCGCCCATGGAATGCTTTCACCATCAATACCCACGATAGTGATGGCGATGTGTTATTTGACTATTCTGGTAATTGGAGAGATCTATTCCAGAACTGGGAGGCCTTAGGAAAATCATTCCCCCGATTCTATCCAGCGATGCTGTCCACCTTTGTCAATGCCTCAACAGCCGACGGATACAACCCCTATCGAATTGGACGAAATGGCGTGGACTGGGAGATCCCGGATGAATCAGATCCCTGGGCATCAATCGGATACTGGGGAGATCATCAACTGATTTACCTACTGTGCCTTCTAGAATCCACCGATGCGTACAATCCTGACAAACTTGAGCAAATGATGACTCTGCCCATATTCAGTTATGTGCAGGTTCCTTATCGTCTCAAAGCGTTTGAACAGATTCTTGCAGACCCAAAACATTCCGTAGAATTTGACTGGGATCTTCATGAACGAATTTTGGAACGCGTTGCCACGATCGGATCCGATGGCCGACTTTTGCATTCCTCCCATGGAGAACCGTTACTCGTCACACTTGCTGAAAAATTACTCGTTCCTGCACTAACCAAACTCTGCGCACTCGTTCCAGGTGCAGGAATCTGGTTGAATACCCAGCGTCCAGAGTGGAACGATGCCAATAATGCGCTTGCAGGCTGGGGCTGCTCATTGGTCACATTATACCATCTACATAAATACCTAAAATTCCTCCGAGACCACTATCGCTTATCAAGCATTGATCGTTATTCATTGTCTAACGAAATTGCTGAATGGTTAAAGGAAACCCATGAGGTGCTTAGTCTACGTAACAACGATCAGAATTCAACCGACCGATATAAAATGATGTACGCGCTGGGCCAATCCGCCTGCAACTATCGCGCACATCTGTATCAGAATGGCCTCCAAAAAGCATCTTCTGTGCCAGTGAGCGCTACATTTCTTGAAGCGTTTTGTACGCGTGCATCAGAAACCATCCAAAGCACTCTGGTGGATGCATTGACTGAAGATGGACTGGTACACAGCTATACAATGATCCATCCTCGCTCTGATGAAACGGTTGATGTTGAAACACTCCAACTCATGTTAGAAGGGCAAGTGGCAGCACTAGCGTCTGACAATCTATGTACATCAGAAGCAATCCAACTCCTTTCTGCGCTCAGAGGTAGTCCTCTCTACAGTCAACTACAGGGGGCTTACCTGCTTTATGCTGATAAGACGCTCCCCTCCTTTAGCCAGCGTAATCAAATGACGACTAACGATCTGGTTCGATTGCCAGTGGTCAGAAAATTGATTCATCAGGGAGACCTACGCTTGATGAAACGAAGTCCTTCGGGACAATTTCATTTCAATCCAGACATCGTCAACCGACCAGTCCTTGAAGATACATTAGACATGCTGATCTCTGAGGGCACAAAAATTTCTGATCGGGATAGATTTCGGATTTTGGCGCTCTATGAAAAAACATTTAACCACAGCTCGTTCACTGGGCGTAGCGGGCGATTTTTCAAATATGAGGGACTCGGTTGTGTCTACTGGCATATGGTATCTAAATTGCTCTTGGCCGTGCAAGGTGCATTTTGGAAAGCGATTGATACGGATGCTCCAGAGAGATCTTGGAAAACCCTCGCTCGCCATTATTACGAAATCCGCCATAGTCTTGGCGGCAGTCAAACTCCTGCCAAATACGGGGCATTTCCACAGGATGCATACTCTCATACTCCAAAATGGGGTGGGGCGCACCAACCAGGGCTGACAGGTCAAGTGAAGGAGGATATCATTTGTCGCTGGGGAGAGTTGGGGATTCGTGTCAAAGATGGAATTCTTAGTCTTCATCCTGCTTTACTTCAAAAAAATGAATTCTTGCAAAAAAACGAAGACTTCACATGGGTCAACATTGACAAAACCCTTGAGTCCATTCATCTTCACAAAGGGCAGATTGCATTTACCTACTGCCAAGTACTTTTCGTATATCACCTCTGTGATACCCCCCTGCTCAAATTACGAGGGACTATCTCCGTAGAACGGCCCGAGCTTAACCTCTCCCGTCAAGAAAGCAACGAAATCTTCGGGCGTACAGGAAAGATTACTCGGGTTGATGCCTTTTTATCACCATGGAATTAGAACACGTATTGCATAGCTTTAGATATGGCCTTTACTGAACCCTCGCTGAATGCTGCTATTGCAGCAGTGTTACACCCCATGTCGTCAAAATGGAAAGTAACTGCGGAATTGACGGGTGAAATACCAAATAACCGACAGCTGAGACTGGACATTTTCGTCCACAACTATCGTCGGTTACCAGTCGTGATTGAAAATGAATTTGCGCCTGCACACAGTGTCCATCAAGACGCTAAAGCCCGATTAGGCCGAACGTTACGTAAAGGAGATCCGATTAATTTTGTCATTGAGCTGGTTTCTCCCAGGGCCTTGAAGGATTGCACCACTCATGCGGAAGCAACGACCCTAATCAACCATGGCATAGAATTCCAATATGCATTACTGAATGGAAACAGCCCCGATCACTATGAGCGCTTTCCAATATCTGGTTATCTTGAAGGTAATCTTCGTGACTTAGCGATCTTCATCTCCAATACTGGTGTTGCAAAAGACGCACTAAAAAAATCTATCACTGTCTTGAGCAACGGAGTTGAAAAGGCCATCTGTATCCTACATGATGAAATTGGTCAGAATGATACCTTTATGACTCAAATTGCCACTGCACTAAAACAATCCTTTACTGACCAGAGGGTCAAAGAAGCACTTGGAATTGGTGTGACGGTGATCGTAAGTGCGCTGTTGTTTCAGCAACGGTTGGCTGGATCTTGCCTTATACGGAATCTGGATCAAATGCAAGCCGACGGTGAGGTGACGCATGTTGGCTTGCTGACGGAATGGGACAAGGTTCTATCCATCAACTACTGGTCTGTTTTCTCCATTGCTAGAACGTTTCTCTATGAAATTTCTGATCCGCAACTTGCACAGCAGTTGGTGACAATTGTTGTATCAACAGCACAAAAATTGACCCGATTAGGTGTCACTGATTCACACGATTTAGCAGGTGTCGTTTTTCAGCAGTTTATTGCGGATAGAAAATATCTGGCGACATTTTATACGAGGCCTGAATCCGCCGTTCTATTGGTGCACTTGGCCATTCCACTTGATGCGGCAGATACTCCAGAGAACTATCAACAATACCGAATCGCCGACTATGCATGTGGTACAGGAACCCTGATCCATGCCGCCTACAATCGCCTCGCTTCCCTTTACAATCTTACGGGAAATGATCCAAGCGAATTGCATGCCCACATGATGGAAAAAAACCTCACGGCAGCGGACATCGTACCTTCGGCAGCTCATATGACCGCATCAATGTTATCGTCTGTATTTCCAAATAAGCCTTATTCAAATACGCGGGTAATTATTCCAGAGTATGGTCAAAAATCGGAAATTGGGGGCGTTGCCCTCGGCTCTCTTGAATTATTGGAAGCCAAAACGTCATTGAATTCTATTTTTGATCTCAGCTCCGAATCAGATTTTGGCCCTGATAGCGCGGTAAAAATTGGTGCGGAGGGTGAAGATAAAGAAGCGTTGCCATTCATGATTGATTTCGATTCAGATAGCCTTGTGATTATGAATCCGCCATTTACAAGAGCTATGTCAGACTGGATAGAGGGCAATGAAGGGACATGGAAACAGTATAACGCCCTGGGCAATACGAAGGCCGTTCAAATCCAGATGGAGCAAAGAGAAAAGGAGTTAGGGGCAAAATGTAAATGCTACAACGGATATCAGGCACTCCCATCACTGTTCTGTGCCGTTGCTGACAAGATGTTAAAAGTGGGGGGAACCATTGCATTAGTCCTTCCACTCACAAGTGTACAGGGGGTTTCATGGATCAAATTCCGCGCAATGCTAAGTGCATCCTATGAGGATATATTAGTGATCGGAATTACAGCACCAACAGCACGTGATATCTCATGGTCGGCAGATACATCCATGGCGGAAGTGCTGATTATCGCGCGAAAATCTAAACAGAAGTCAGCACACAACAGGGGGACATTTGTGTCCTTGTATGAGCGTCCACAGAATTCCATGGAAGCCACCGAGGTTGCAAGATCAATTCAGAGAGTGCTCATAAAGGGGATCCGATCTATTGAAGACGGCCCTTACGGTGGATCGCCAATCAACGTTGGAGACACAAAGGTGGGAGAAATCATTAGCGCTCCAATTTCTGGGAAAGGATGGTCTCCTATTGGAATACGTGAACTGGAGTTGACCCAAGTCATAGAATCATTGAATCATGGAATCTTATGGTTCCCAGGTGAAACTGAGAAGTTAAAAATACCCATTGCACCCGTTGGTGATTTTGCGCATACTGGTTATGCTGCTAACAATATAGCCAACAATAAGACTGCGGCTTTTGATAAGGCACAACTCTCCAAGTTTCCGACTTATCCAATGTTATGGAAGTCTGAAAGGAAGAAACAGACATCAATCATCCTTGAAGAAGATCTTGAAGGTCGCGTGCGCAGAGGTAGAGAAGATCTCGCCAATCGAATATGGGCAAGACGGAGCTGGGCTCATTTGGCAGCTGAAATTGATTACAGCGGCCAATCATTGGCTGCGTCATTTACTGAAAAGCAGACCATTGGCGGGCGAGCATGGCCCAACATAAAATTGAATTCTATGGACGATGAAAAAGCTTTTGTCCTTTGGAGTAACTCTACTCTCGGATTAATGCAAAACTGGTATCATTCTTCACGGCAACAGGGGTGCAGAGCAATTCTAACCGTGAGTTCAATCAAATTACTCCCATCCCTTAACATGTCTGCGTTATCATCACAGGCCATTCAGTGTGCATCGTCCATCTTCAACGATATGAAAAACGAGCCACTACTGAGCATTTGTGATGCCTATATTGATCCTGTTCGTATTGAACTAGATCGCCGAATCATGACAGAAATGCTGGGATTTGATGAAAATGCAATCCAAGGATTAGAGGTCATTAGACGAAAGTGGTGTGCAGAATATTCTGTTCGTGGCACAAAGTAACCCTACACATAATTCACTGTTTTGCCACAGAATCCTGCATGACCTCAATACAGTTGGCTATACTCCTGTAATATCAAATCGCTCCGCATGAATATTATGAGACACGATAAACCGCCAACCTCATCATAGACAACTCATTCATTAACAAGTCCATCATGACTCACATAATTTTATGGGGCTTATTTATAGTCCTGACAATGGGGGCAGATCACGAGATGTCCGAAATGCAACTCATCCTTCAGGATCCGCTCCAATATGATAGACCTTCCAATCGATGTGACAGCGACATATGCACTTCGCTTCTAGAAGTGATTAACCGTGCAAATAATTCCATTGATTTTGCCGTTTACGGAACACGCATGCAAACGGATATCTTAGAGGCGCTTATAGCGGCACGCAATCGTGGAGTTTCAGTACGAGGATATATGGACAGAGATCAATTTAACCAGAACTATTACAGCTCAACAGATGATTGGGTTGAGCAAATTGGAACCATTCGAGATGACTATCAGCGAGAGTTACACTGTCAATCAAGCTATGATGGGCAACCTCCCTGCAATCAACCAGAAGGATTTGAGGGGCCATTACAGTGTGTGGCTTATGATCTTGGTCATGACCGAATCCTTATCAGCGGTTTTGCATCCACCGAGTCAATCGCCTCTATGAGCATCATGCATCATAAATTTTTCGTCGTAGATCACCAGCGAGTTTGGACTGGCTCAGCCAATATCTCAGATTCTGGTACCGGAGGCTACAATGCCAATGCCGTGGTGCTCATCAACTCCCAAGACATCGCACAGGTCTATACAGAGGAGTTTGATCAACTTTGGCAACGCAATGGGCGTTGCAACAAAGAGGCCAATGGCATTGAAGAGTTTGACCTCCAATCAGGAAAACTGACAACTTGGTTTTCTCCTCAGGATCATTCAATCCGCTATGGGGTGAAATCGCTCATTGCTCGCGCAGAGAAACGAATCAATGTTGCGGTATTTTTTCTCACAGAAAAATATCTGACCGCAGATCTGATTGCAGCCCATCAGCGGGGGGTTGATGTCCGCGTAATCATTGATGCGACCTCCGCAAAGAATGAGTACTCAAAACATGAAGTGCTACGAGAAGCTGGAATCCCCGTGAAGATTGAAAACTGGGGTGGGAAAATGCATATGAAAAGCGCCTCAATAGACAATGAATTTCTAGTGCTTGGATCCATGAACTGGACCTCGGCAGGCCAAAACAGTAATGATGAGAATACACTCCTAGTTAGTTCAAAAAAATGGACATCTCACTTTGACACATACTATGATTATCTCTGGGAAACGATTCCTGACATATGGCAACAGTTGGACGCACGCCCCGATCCAGAATCTCATGACTCCATCAACTCATGCACCGACGGAGTTGATAACGACTTTGACAACCTTGCCGATGATGACGATCCTGGATGCCATGCCACGAATTCTCCAGCCTTACCCAAACTGCCCCCGCACCAGATCATTAGCAAAGATGTCTATTCCCATCAAAAGAAACAGTATCCTCTGATGTGGCCAACAACCTGTGATGTGAGTTACCCTGACTGGTATGTCTGCCTGCCAAAACGCTTTCGGACTCGTTGCAGTCAAATTCCATACAGAAGATTCAAGGCGACCTCCGATGATCCCCTCTCACTGGACGGCGATAACAATGGACTTGCATGCGAAATGTAACCAAGAGATCCCTCGTGACAAAACTCAATCATGATCATTGAACCGTCCACCTCAATCATGCAACCAGTTCTACGAATCTTGGTATCACATTGCATCAATAGTTTCTCTGATCTGAGGTTACTCATCATTACAAGAAGCGATTTATCTATGCAATTGAAGACATGCCCTCAGTTGTCGTAGCGCCAGAGCCTTACTCATTTTCACCGACACCCCTCAACGGACAATTTCCCGTTGATTTTGTTGACTACTTGATTAACTTACGCCGACATCTACACCGCAATCCAGAGGTCGGCTATGAGGAATTCAAGACAAGTCAACTGATTCGCACTCACTTGGAAAGCCACGGACTCCATGTGTCTGGCCCTCATGCGAAGACTGGATTATACGTTGATATTGATGGTTATGAGAAGGGTCCCCATATTGGCTTTCGCTGTGATATTGATGCCCTTAAACTGCAAGATGCGAAGCGCGTCAGCTATGCTTCAATCAATCCTGTTGCAACCCATGCATGCGGCCATGACGCCCATACAGTGATCGGAATTGGACTTGCCATCAATCTTCATCGGCTACGATCCGACTTAAAAGGCCGAGCCAGAATATTTTTCCAGCCCAACGAAGAAGGTAATCCTAGTGGATCAATTCCGATGATCAAGGCTGGCGTGTGCGACCCCTTAGATGCATTGTATTGTATGCATGTGGATCCTACTCTGGATCTTGGCCAGTTCGGTGTCCCTGAAGGACAAGTCACTGCATCATCAGAACGGATCCGCGTAGAAGTCCATACCCGAAGTACTGGGCATTCGGCCAGACCTCACAAAGTAAAAGATACCATCTGGATCGCTACACAGCTTCTGAGTCAATACTATCAATATATTGGACGAATTACAGATGCTCGGAATCCGAGCGTGTTCACGGCCTGCATGATAGGTGGTGGGATGGCCCATAACGTAGTTCCTTCAACGGCATGGTTTGAAGGAGCACTACGATGCCTAAACGAGCAGGATCGCATCTTTCTGTTGGACTACATGGCACGGACGGCTGAAAATTTTGCCCTCACACATGGTGTGAAGATTGACTTTATTCGCGTTGAAGGGCTCCCGCCAGTGATCAATAACCCTGCCCTCGGCAAAAATGTACGTATATGTACTCAGGAATTATTTGGGGCTCATGCTGCAGTCACTATCTGTGTGCCGAGTATGGGAGCAGAAGATTTTGCGAACTATTTAGAACATGTACCAGGTATGCTGATCCGAGTTGGCACCCGTAGCAGTAAAGCCACCAGCTATCCTCTGCATGATGCTCATTTTGATATTGATGAGAAAGCGCTCGCTTTATCAGTAGAACTCATGACTCGGGTGATATTTCGCCACTTAAATTCAAAAATTTCTCCTAATATTGGAACCTAATAGATTTTTTTGTGTATAGGTATCTTACACCGTAAATTCTTACTATGACGACACCTGCTACTCCAGTTACCTTGAGTGAGCGTGCCTCCGAAGAAGTGCGCAAAATCCTCACGAATCAAACCATTCCAGATGGTTATGGACTAAGAGTCGGCGTTCGTGGGGGTGGATGCAGTGGAATGAGTTATGTGCTTGGTTTTGATAAACTCCGCGAACACGATTTAACGTTTGATTACGATGGAATCATAATGTATATTGACAAACGTCAAGGGCTTTATCTCATGGGGACAACCATTGATTATCACTCTGGTCTAGAAGCACGCGGCTTTGTATTTGAAAATCCCAATGCCACTCAGACATGTGGTTGCGGATCAAGTTTTGCAGCCTAAACGAACAACACATGGATAGCCATAGCAACTTCTCCAATCGAGTGCGTGATGTGATTTCGTACAGTCGAGATGAAGCCATCAGACTTGGACATGATTACATTGGTACTGAGCATTTACTACTTGGGATTGTTCGTGAAGGAGAAGGGGTAGCTGTCAGAGTCCTACGAAATCTAGGCTGCAATCTTCAGAACCTCAAAAAAGTAATTGAGACATCTGTGCGATCAGGCGGAGGGACACTCACCGTCGGAAACCTCCCCCTCACTAAACAGGCTGAAAAAGTCCTACGTATTACCTATCTAGAGGCAAAACTCTACAAGTCAGATGTCATTGGTACTGAGCATCTCCTCTTGAGCCTTCTACGTGATGATGATAATATAGCCTCACGAGTTCTGCGTGACTCATTCTCAATCACCTACGAGACTATGCGCACTGAGTTAGATTCAATCCTGACTGGCAAAGTCTCTCCATCTCGTAAAGATGAATCCTCAAGAGGTCGCACGCATGGACCTCGTACACGTCAAGGGCACCCCGATAAATCCAAAACCCCTGTATTGGATAACTTTGGCCGAGATTTGACACGCCTTGCCGATAAAGGAGATCTAGATCCCGTGATTGGACGCCATTCAGAAATTGAGCGTGTCGCTCAGGTATTAAGTCGTAGAAAAAAGAATAACCCCGTCCTTATAGGAGAGCCGGGGGTTGGTAAAACTGCTATTGCTGAGGGCTTAGCTATGCGTATTAATCAGCGCAAGGTATCACGCATTTTGCACGAAAAACGAATTGTGACCCTTGATTTAGCAGCTCTCGTGGCAGGTACAAAGTATCGGGGCCAATTTGAAGAGCGCCTCAAGGCGGTAATGACCGAATTGGAAAAATCACCAGAAGTTATTTTGTTTATTGATGAAATTCATACCATTGTAGGCGCTGGAAGCGCCTCAGGCTCATTGGATGCATCCAATATGTTTAAACCTGCACTTGCCCGAGGTGAATTACAATGCATTGGAGCAACGACGCTTGACGAGTATCGGCAGTATGTAGAAAAAGATGGTGCGCTTGATCGACGATTCCAGAAAATAGTTGTGAATCCTGCAACACTTGAGGAAACGCTTGATATTCTGATGCAGATCAAAGATCGCTACGAAGAACATCATAATGTTACCTATCAAAATGAGGCCATAGAATTGGCTGTCAATCTCTCTGACCGCTACATTACTGATCGCCATCTACCCGATAAGGCCATTGACATAATTGATGAAGCAGGCGCGCGGGTCCACCTTCAAAATATTCATGTACCCGAAAAAATTATTAAACTTGAGACTGAAATTGCGGTCACGCGAGACAACAAAAATGAAGTGGTCAAGCGCCAGAATTTTGAGGAAGCAGCACGTTTGAGAGACATAGAAGAAAAACTGCGTGAACAGTTAGTAGACGAAAAACGCGCCTGGGAAACTGTGTCAAGTGACCACCGCTATGAGGTCACCGTAGACGATATAGCAACGACCGTCTCCCTGATGACTGGCGTTCCCTTAGACCGAATATCCAAACCTGAGCAGAAAAAATTGCTCAATATGGAAACTGCACTCAAGAAGCGTGTCATCGGACAAGGTGAGCCGATCTCAATTCTCGCCAAAGCGATTCGCCGCACCCGTGCAGGGCTAAAAGATCCAACCAAGCCTATTGGATCATTTATCTTCCTCGGCCCTACCGGTGTTGGTAAGACCGAGCTCGCAAAGGTGTTGACCGAGTATCTTTTTGACACACCTAGTGCCCTCGTTCGTATTGATATGAGTGAGTATATGGAGAAGTTTTCAGTGAGTCGATTGCTTGGCGCTCCTCCAGGATATGTTGGGTATGATGAAGGTGGACAATTAACTGAAAAAGTACGCAGAAAGCCCTTCTCAGTTGTACTTCTTGACGAAATTGAGAAAGCCCACCCCGATGTATTCAATATCCTGTTACAAGTCCTTGATGATGGACTGTTAACCGATGGAAGCGGCCGCCGCGTTGATTTCCGCAATACCGTGATCATTATGACCAGTAATCTCGGTGCCCGTGAAATTAGAAACTCCGCTGGTGGACTTGGATTTACTCAAAGAACGGAGGATTTTGATTATAAAGCCATGAAAACCACGGTTGAGTCCGAGCTTAAAAATGTGTTTAATCCAGAATTTTTGAATCGCATTGACGATGTGATTGTCTTCCATCCTCTTGAAAAATCACACATCTACGAAATCATTGATCTCCTTTCAGAAGAATTACTTGCACGCGCCGCTGGACTTGGAATCAAGATTGAAGTTCAGGACTCCGCAAAGAATTTCCTTGTAGATGAGGGCTATGATGCAAAGTTTGGCGCGAGACCTCTCAAGCGCGCGATCCAAAAATACCTTGAAAACCCTCTTGCCGAAGCGATTCTTGGTCAAAGCTTGTCCGAAGGCGATCAGATTACCGTTTCATATTCTGACAATGCAGAGGATCTCGCCTTAAAAGTCACTAAATCCAAAGAATCCACTTCCCCTAAAAAGAAAAAGATTCGAAAGGCAAAAGCAACCGAAAAGGATTGAGTCCCCTAATTTGATGGTAGAACGCGTTGCCATCATTGGTGTTGGCGTGATTGGTGGCTCGCTAGCACTGGCTTGGAAAGAGCGACGGCCTGAGTTACATGTCGTTGGCTATGATAAGCCTGAGATTCTTGACCATGCCATTGAGAAGGGGGTTATAGACCACAAGGCCTCATCACTCGCTGATGCTGTCACTGATGCTGATGTAGCGGTCATTGCAGTTCCGCTGAGTATGATTGAGCAGGTGATGGAGTCTATCGCCCCGCATTTGTCGTCTAGCACGATCGTGACAGACGTTGGATCTGTCAAGCAGCCAGTGATCAATGCAGCAAAGCGCATCCTCAACACATCTACCTGTTTCATTGGAGGGCATCCGATGACAGGATCCGAACTCAGCGGTTTAGATGGAGCAGATGCATTTCTTTTTGAAAATTCATTTTACATCCTGTGCCCTGACGAATCTGTTGATCCAGAGCAATATTCAATGATCACGCACTTGATTGAGTCCACTGGCGCGCGGGTCTTGTCACTCAACGCATCAGATCACGATCGGATTGTCGCATGCGTGAGCCACCTGCCCCAGCTCGTTGCCACAACCTTAGTGAATGTTGCGACGGATCATCATCGAACCAATCCTTTGACGCTCCAACTGGCTGCTGGCGGTTTCAGAGATATGACACGAATTGCCTCATCCCCATTTAGGATGTGGGCCTCGGTGTTACAACAAAACGCCTCCGAAGTAGACATCGCCTTATCTTCCATGATTGATCAGTTGAGTTTTATTCGTCATCAACTTCAAGAAGATGGAGATATTCAAAAATTACGCCCTATATTTGAGAGGGCTAGCGAGGTGCGAGAGGAGATTCCCAGAGATTTTAAGGGTTATTTAAGACCCTTATGTGATGTGTTCGTGTATGCCAAAGATCAACCTGGTGTTCTTGCTCATATCGTTGACACTTTGTTTTCTCAGGGAATCAGTATTAAGGACATTGAGCTGCTCAAAATTCGTGAAGGCACAGGAGGTGCATTTAGGCTTAGCTTAGAAGATGAACAAGAAGCCGATCATGCTGTTACCGCGTTAAACTCTCACGGGTGTAGAGCCCACAGAATTCAATAGAGATGATTCGCACAATACCCCTTGAGAAGACCCATATAGATCTTGGAGCCAAGATGGTTGACTTTGCGGGATTCAATATGCCGCTCCAATACACCAGTATTCTCCAAGAGCATCTGGCGGTTCGCCATTCTGCTGGTCTATTTGACGTGAGCCACATGGGCGAGATTTTTGCTATGGGGCCAAACTCTGAATCCTTTGTGCAACAATTAATCACCAATGATATTTCTCGCTTAGAAGTGGGGCACGCCCTCTATACGTTAATGTGTAATGAAAGCGGCGGGGTTATTGATGACCTACTGGTCTACAAAGTCAATCACGAGGCATTTATGCTAGTTGTTAATGCGTCAAATATTGAAAAGGATTTTGAGTGGATGAAGATGCATAACTCCATGAACGCAAATTTACAGAATGTTTCTCAGCAAATGGGCCTATTAGCCCTTCAAGGGCCGGCTTCAGTTAAAATTGCAGCGCAGCTCATTGGTGAACAGATCTATGATCTACCCACTTATCAATTTATCAAATTCTCACCCGGCCAATTGATGGGATTTAATAAATTAATCGTGTCTCGTACCGGATATACAGGCGATCTTGGCTTGGAATTCTATGTGGAATCCGAAAATACGTCTACTCTCTGGGATGCACTGATATCGGCAGGTCGTGAGTTCAATATACAGCCTGCAGGCCTTGGTGCGCGCGACACACTGCGAATTGAGGCGGGGTTTTGCCTCTACGGAAATGAGCTGTCAGAAATGATCAACCCTTTTGAATCTCAACTTGGATGGGTCACAAAACTAGACAAGGATTGTTTTATTGGGAAGTCTGCCCTTCAAAAAATTAAGTTCGCTGGACCACAACGTAAACTCATTGGACTGATCATGAACGACCGAGGGATCCCCAGAACAGGTTATCCTGTTATTTCGCCATCTGGCAAGGTGATTGGTCATATTACTAGCGGATCACAGTCACCTATTCTTGAACAGGGCATTGCCTTAGCTCTGGTTAAAAATGATCCAAACTTTACTAGAATCGGACAGAAACTCGGTGTTCAGATTCGCTCGCGTACGTTATCTTCTACTGTAGTTAAGTTACCCTTTTATCGCGGTCAGTGCAAGTAACAAGTTTTTTTCTTAATTACAGAGTTATGTAATCAATTCAAGACTCATGGCAAAATCTAAAATCAACAGAAAACGTACTGATGTAACGGTGTCCAAGAAAACGAAATCTTCCCCCACGAATCGACGACAGGAAATTCTTGGCATCCTGATTCTGTTATTTGGATTCTTACTGGTTGTCAGCTGTGTCACCTACTCCCCTGCTGACAATCTCATTGTCACTCAAAGATCATTTTTGGAATTATTTTTTCTATTTGATTCCGAGTCCATTTCTAATGCGGTCGGGCCGGTCGGTGCATGGCTTGCGTATCTGATTGTTCACGCGTTTCTAGGATATCCATCTGTATTATTGACTCTGATATTATTTCTATTGGGATACAATATTTTTAGAAAACACCCCCTTAATCATCTCTTGATTCCCACGATTCATATTATCTGGATTACTGGGTTTGTAGCCATTCTTATCGGCCGAGTACAACTATCCGAGCTCACTCTTAATCTTGAACGGTGGTCAGGGCTCTATGGTGATATAGCCGCAAATTGGATTTTCTCTATTTTAGGCTGGTTTGGATCCTGGTTGCTACTTGGGGTCATCTTTATCATCGGGTTGCTATTGATCATTGATCGTGACATTCAATCTTGGTTTGATCGTGTAGAACAGTCATGGAAATCCACCATTAAATCAATCAAGGAATACAGAGACCCCCCCCCCGATCTCAATTTACAAACGTCTTGGGACGATCTTGACAACAAAACCGATTTACCTTCTACTCAACTTTCTGACGGTATTGAGACAGATTCTGGGGCAGTGGCATCCGAAAATAATACATCAGAGACAGATGCTCCCTCCGAAACAGATGCGCTGAATCTAGAACTCAAAGTGACGGGGCAGATTACAGAGGAAACAGCCAAAAAATCTCGCTCTCGTAGTTCTAAAACTGAAGGAGGACATAAATATAAATACCCAAATTTTGATCTTTTAGACGCTCCAAAACAAAAAGAGCAGGAGATTGACTATCATGAACTTGAAGAGAACAAAACAAAACTCGTTGAAAAACTTGCTCGGTATAAGATTGAGATTATCGGCGTGAATGCGACTGTTGGCCCAACCGTCACACTGTATGAATTAACACCTGCTCCTGGTGTCAAAGTGAGCAGAATCAAATCTTTAGAAGATGACTTAGCGATGGTCATGGCTGCTCACGGAATTCGAATGATTGTACCAATTCCTGGTAAATCTGCTGTGGGTGTTGAAATCCCCAATAGTCGCAGAGAGCTTGTACGAGTCAAATCGGTCCTCAATACCGCTCGATTTCAAGAATCAGATATGGAATTACCCATTGTGTTAGGCAAAACCATTGAAGGCGAGGTATTTATTGAAGATCTTGCTAAGATGCCCCATCTCTTGATTGCTGGTGCGACAGGATCAGGAAAATCTGTTGGACTCAACACGCTGATCACTGGCCTTTTATATGCGTGTAATCCATCAAATCTGAAGTTTGTGATGGTGGATCCAAAGAAGATTGAACTACAACAATATAGAGAACTGAGAGAGCATTTTTTAGCCATGCCCGAAGATGGTGATGAAGCCATCATTACCGAAGTTGTTGATGCTCTGGATATTCTTCGTGCCTGCGAACGAGAAATGAGTATTCGGTACGATCTTCTAAAAAATGCAGGCGTCCGTGGAATTACGGACTATAATCTGCGAATCTCCGAAGGGACTCTTGATCCAGATGAGGGACACATTCACCTCCCCTACGTTGTGATCATTATTGATGAGCTAGCTGATCTAATGATGACAGCTGGCAAAGATGTTGAGGCCCCTATAGCCCGCCTTGCTCAAATGGCCCGTGCGGTTGGCATTCATTTAATTCTTGCCACTCAGCGGCCATCCGTTGATGTCATTACTGGCTTAATCAAGGCCAACTTCCCTGCGCGTGTGGCATTTCAGGTGGCTTCAAAAGTGGATTCACGCACGATTCTTGATCAAAATGGAGCTGAGCAACTTGTCGGCAATGGGGATATGCTCTACATGAAGGGCAGTAAAATTCTTAGGTTACAAGGCCCTTTCGTATCTGTGGATGAGATTGATCGCTTGATGTCTTTCATCCGACCTCAGGTTGGCGCTGGGCCTTACAGGCTCCCAGAAGTTGAAAAAGAATCTGAGTCCTCTATCACAGAAACATCAGCTGACAGTGGTGCCACAGACGAACTTTTTGAGGAAGCAGCAAAGATTATTGTCCGTCATCAACAAGGATCCGTTTCCCTGATTCAGCGTAAACTATCTATTGGTTACACTCGGGCTGCCCGCATTGTTGATCAACTTGAACAAGCAGGGGTTGTCGGGCAATTTTCGGGGGCAAAAGCACGTGAGGTGCTAGTTCCCGATGAAGTCACACTCGAAAAATTATTTCAAAACAATTAACATTCTATAAGCATGATGCCAAATTCGTCGTCTCCTCTTGTAGGAATATTAATGGGAAGCGATTCCGACTTTCCCACCATGTCTAAAGCGGTTGATATATTAAGCTCATTTACTATCCCTTTTGAGATGCATGTGATGAGTGCTCATCGCACGCCTGATCGTGCACACCAATATGCAACGACGGCCCATACTCGCGGGCTTAAAGTATTAATCGCTGGTGCTGGAGTTGCCGCTCATTTGGCAGGTGTCATTGCAGCAAACAGCCCTCTTCCAGTCCTTGGGGTTCCGATCAATTCAGGTGCATTACAAGGCTTGGATGCCCTACTGGCCACCGTCCAGATGCCAAGCGGAATTCCCGTTGCAACGGTTGCTATTGATGGTTCAAAAAATGCTGCACTTCTTGCAGTGCAAATTCTTGCGACATCTGACGCTGAGCTTCAGCAACGTTTTTTGGACTACAAGGCCGCGATGCTGGACGAGGTCTCTGCCAAAGATCAACGAGTTCAAGAGATGCTTTCTGCTTAGATGTTACAAGCGTATCATTACGATTCATGTGCCATCTACTCATCATAAGAGCATATTGATGAAAAATGCCGTGAGAGCATCGGCGTTAAGTAACCTTGTGGAATCTTATGCTCGGTTCTTACAAAACAGAGACCAGAGTTTTCAATCCTGTCTGAAACTCTTCAGAATTAAGTACGAGGATGTAAAGAAACTGCTCGTGAAAAACATCCCAGAATTCTGATGGCAAATTTCTCATTATGATGTTTCCATGTTCCTATCCACTTGTATTTCCGCTTCATCACGAATGATATGCTCAAGAAATATTTAACTCTGACTATCAAGAGGGTAGATCATAAACTATGAAACAAAGCAAGCATTTTCGTTTTCCGTAGTTTTTATGGATCATATGTAATCCACCGCAGGAGCCGAGATGTTAATAGAGGGTTCTCAAATGTTTACCTTGGCTCATGTAATTTAATTTCTTATATCTTCCCCATGATTTGTTTCTTCGGTTTTTTGCTGGATATGATGGTTGTATGCGTCTAAATTATCATCAGAGTTTGTATATTCAGTATTATCAGCCACGAAACCCATAAAAAATGACAACTATACACTGATATTTTCAGCAGATATTTATAGGCAGACCAGAGGGGAGGTGTCTCGCGATTAAACATTAGAAATGATAATGCCAATACTTAATTTTGTTTTATTATTCTTCCTAACTTCCGGTGGTGGAGGTAACGCGCTCCATAGTCTCTCTTCCATTCTGCCCCCCCCCCCCATTTTTTCGGGTAATTCCGTCATAGGGACGCTCCCTGATGAATTTTCCGAACCGGAATCTCTGGAAAAGCCCCCTGTATGGACTGGTGGATTTTCGGATCTCCCCTCCGCATCCCCCATCACTGAGTGGTCAAGTGCGAATTCAAAGACCGCTTTCCATGAGACGACAGGGCAAGCCGTGCCTACCCCGCCAACCCTTCTTCAGACATCACAGATTGGTTTTCATCGTGTTAATCTATTTTGGGGGCTGCCAATCAGTAATGGGGGTTCTTCCGTCACAGGATACAAGGTGGAATGGTCCACCGATGGCGGGACCAACTGGGAAGTTCTGGTTAACGATACTGAGCGAACGATTCGAAATTATAGTTTTTTCAGTAGCCGATTGACCCCAGGGGCGACCTTTCATTTCAGGGTCCGCGCCCTCAATGCGGATGGCGAAAGTGCCCCCTCCAATGAAGTGGAGGTCACGGCGGTCTCTGCTTCAGGGCCGGGCATCCCGACCAATGTGCGCGTGACTCAGACCTCCTCTGGCAAGGCCCAGATTTCTTGGGAGGCCCCTACAGATTTGTCAGCTAGCCAAACAATTCATCTTTATACGGTATATAGATCCGACGATAATGGAAAATTTTGGGCAACAGTAGGATCTAATCTTCTTTCAACATCACTCAGCTATACAGACAATTCGGTAGTGACTGGCACTACCTATGGGTATCGCATTTTGACATGGTATTTATCGGGTACTGATTTAGTGTATTCTGACTTAACCGACCCGGTCTTTATTACCCCCTTTAATCCCCCTCCACAAAATTTACAACTGAATAGTGGATTTACTAATTTTGCTTATCTAGTGTGGGACACTCCTTCCAGTGATGGTGGTTCTCCAATTACGGGGTACAAGGTGGAATGGTCCACCGACGGCGGGACCAGCTGGGAGGTTCTGGTTGACGATACTGAGCGAACGATTCGAAATTATAGTTTTTTCAGTAGCCGATTGACCCCAGGGGCGACCTTTCATTTCAGGGTCCGCGCCCTCAATGCGGATGGCGAAAGTGCCCCCTCCAATGTCGTTTCCTTCACCGCCCGATCTCCCTCTGGACGAGGCATTCCCACCAATGTGAGGGTAACGGAGACCTCTTCTGGCGCGGCCCAAATTACATGGGATGCCCCCACAGATTTGCCAAATGGTCAGAGCGCATGGCAATACTATCTCTATAAATCCGATGATAATGGAGATTTCTGGAGTCAGTATCAGATACTTTCCGCACCAACATTGAGTTATACCGACAATTCGGTATCGCGTGGACGTACCTATGGGTATCGAGTGAGGGCGGCGTTTGGTGTTAACTTAAACACATCTGCTGTTTCTGATTTTTCAGAGCCAGTCTTTCTAACAATCCCTCTTGGACCGCCCCCGCCAAGAAATCTTTTGTCCAGCCCTCCTAAGCTTCATGATATCACATTTTTCTGGGATCCTCCTTCCAGGAATGGTGGCTCGTCTATCACGGGATACAAGGTGGAATGGTCCACCGATGGTGGCACAAACTGGTCGGATATCATTGGATACAACGACCTGGGCACTCGGCAGATCTATGGCTTTTTGAGTAGTCGATTGACGGCAGGGAGCAGGTTTCATTTCCGGGTTCGCGCCCTCAATGCGAACGGAGAAAGTGGCCCCTCCAATGAAGTGGAGGTCACGGCGGTCTCTGCTTCAGGGCCAGGCATTCCGACCAACGTACGCGTGACACAGAATTCCTCTGGCGCGGCCCAAATTTCATGGGATGCCCCTACCGATCTCCCTGATGGACAGAGTACTTTTGCGTACAATCTCTATCGATCCAATGATGATGGAGATTATTGGAGTGTGTTACAACGGAGTATACCAACAACCGGCTATACCGATCAAGCCGTCTTGGAAGGGAACACCTATGGGTATCGGGTGATCGCATTTAATGGTACGATCTTGGACTTAGCACAGGCGAGTCAATTCTCCGACGCTACCTTTTTCTCCATTCCTGAGGTCACCGTGGACACACGCTCTGCTCCGAGTAATCTTAGAGCCCTATCGGTAGAGCCAACCAGAGTTCGTCTTCAATGGAATGCGCCTCAAGACGGTTCCCTTCGAATCACGGGATACCGGATTGAGGTGTCTCCTAATGGAACCGATCGCTGGACTACGGTGGGCCCCAATACCTCCTTCACGACCGTAGAGACGTCCTATACCCATACCGGTCTGACTCTGGAAACCGAATACCACTACAGGGTGTTTGCCATCAGCAGTCAGGCAGGAGAAAGCGTCCACCCCTCCAATGTTATCCGCATCACAACGGGGCCAAGCGTGACACCCAATCGTCCACCAGGGGTAAGGGCCACCGCCGGTACGGATCGATCGGCCACGGTCACTTGGGCTACTCCCTACGACGGAGGGTCTCCCATCACGGGCTATGAGGTGAATTATAATTTCAGCGGAGCGCCTGATTATATATGGAATCCCCAACCCAGCGTTGGAGCGGCGGTTCAAAGTTTTACGCATACGGACCTTGTGGTGGACTCCACCTACCGTTATTTTGTACGCGCGATCAATGCGAAGGGAGAGAGCAGTCGGTCCGAGATCGCGCGTGCCCGCATTACAGGAACGGTGTCGGCGCCCACAGCGCCCCAGTCTCTGACGGCCACGGCGGGCGGGCATACGATCATCAACCTGAGGTGGGCAGCCCCCGAGAGCCATGGCGGCTCTCTGGTCACAGGGTACAAGATTGAAGTGTCCACCGATGGCACTAGTTTCACGGATCTGGTGCCTCATACCATGTCCACGGCCATATTCTATCAACATACTGGACTATCCAGGGGAGATGCACGTCATTATCGGGTCACCGCCATCACATCCGTTTTTCCAGTCGGTGGCGCTGTGTCCGAGGTGGTGCGTGGCGAAACCGGGACACCCCCAGCGCTCACCGCACCCAGTGCGCCGAGATCGCTGACCGCGACGGCCGATGGGTCAACAACGATTAACCTGAGTTGGACAGCGCCCGAAAGTACGGGTGGCACGTCCATTACGGGATATCTGATTGAGGTATCCACCGATGGGGGAACGACATTCACCGAGTTGGTCCCGAGTCACCCGACGACGTCCTATGCGCACACCGGTTTGACTGCATCCACGACGCGGCATTACCGGGTCCGTGCGATCAAATCCGTGGATCCCAGTCCTCCGTCTAATGTGGCCATGGCCACGACTGCGGCTGTGATCACCGCCCCTGGCGCGCCGACGTCGCTCACCGCCACCGCTTCAGGGCAAACGACGATCAATCTGAGTTGGACAGCGCCGACAAGTACGGGTGGTGTAGCCATCACAGGATACAAGATTGAGGTGTCCACCGATGGGGGATCTTCGTACACCGATCTGGTTGCCAATACTGCTTCTGTAACAACGACCTATGCGCATACAGGGCTGACCGCAGCCACGACACGGCATTACCGCGTTCGTGCGATCAATTCGGGTGACACTACCGGCCCCGCATCTACTGTCGCCACTGCGACAACGGCGGATGCGCCAAACCCGACGGCGCCTGACGCGCCAACATCCCTCACCGCAACCGCCTCTGGGCCAACGATCATCATCCTACGCTGGACGGCCCCATCAAGCAACGGCGGCGCACGAATTACAGGCTACCAGATTGAAGTATCCACGGATGGTGGGAACACATTTGGCTCGCTGGTCGCGCGTCATCCGACGACTTCCTATTCGCATACGGGCCTGACCGCAGGTGTGACGCGGCATTACCGGGTCAGTGCGATCAACTCGGTAGGGCCAGGGACGCCATCCAATGTGGCCAATGCGACCACGGCGAGTGATGACGGTGGCGGTGATGGAGATAATGACGGAGATGGGGATGATGACGACGCAACTGCACCAGCGCTCACATTTGCCGTGGCTTCGGCCAGCGTGGATGAAGCGGCGGGCACCTATCCGATCAGCGTCACCCTCAGCGCCTCATCCAGCACGGCGACCACGCTCAGCTATACCCTGTCAGGGACGGCCACCCAGGGCTCGGACTATACGATTCAATCCTCGGTCACACTAAATGGCACCTCTGCACAGATTCCGATTGTGATCGTTGATGACCAAGACGAAGAACCCGACGAAACCGTCATCGTGACCTTGGTGAGTAGCACCGCCTATACACTTGGATCCATCACAGCGTTTACGCTCACCATTACCGATAATGATGCTGTGGCCCTGTCGTTTGCTGAGACGATAACTGATCAATCCTATTATGTCGGGTTAGCCATTGGCGCTCTCATGCTTCCAGCCGCGCGGCAAGGAACGCCTCCCTACAGCTACAGCCTCACCCCAGAATTGCCCAAGGGTCTCATCTTTGACGCAGCTACGCGAATTCTAAGTGGGACCCCTACTGAAGCCACTGCCGCAAAGACCTACACCTATTCGGTCACCGATGCCAGTGCCAATTCAGCGACGCTCTCATTTACCATTGCGGTCGTTCAGGCAGAGAAGCTGACCTTGACCGAAACGGTCGATGATCAGAGGGTTCCCGTGCAGAGGTTGCTGAAAGACCTCGTCTTTCCCGTTGCCACAGGTGGCATTGCCCCCTACAGCTACACCTTAACTCCAGAACTGCCCAGTGGACTGATGTTTGATGCTGCCACCCGCATGTTGAGTGGAACGCCCTCCGAGGTCGCCGCCGCTCAGATGTACACCTACAGCGTCCAAGATCAGGCGGGAACGCGCTTTGAGCAAGCCTTCACGCTTGAGGTGTATCAACTGGCGTTTGCCGAGACGGTGCCGAATCAGAGGTACTCACGCGCTCAGCCCATTGCTCCACTTGTGCTTCCAGAAGCCACAGGCGTAGCTCCGATTACCTACACCTTGACGCTACTGGATCTTCCACTTGGGCTTCGCTATGATTTTTCATCAAGAACCATTAGTGGCACACCTACAGAAGTCACGCCGCCAGTGTCTTTGACCTACAAGGCCACCGATGCCAATGCAGCGAGCGACAGTCTGATGTTTACCATAGAGGTTGTGTCACCAGTTCAGAGCGAAGATGAGGCGGGGCTGCCTGAGGCGTTTCAAGTGTATCCGAATTATCCGAATCCATTCTACAGGTCAACACATTTAGTCTTTGATCTGCCGTGGCCTGCGCAGGTGCAGGTGGAGGTTCTGGATGTCATTGGGCGGCGCATGACTGCGCCCCAAGAAGTACATCTCAGTGCAGGATGGCGGCATGAATTAGAACTGAGCGATCTGGGACTTCCCTCGGGGCCGTATCTCTATCAACTGCGGGCAACCTCTCTTGAAGATCATTCATCTTCGGTCTATGTCGGGCACTTTATCAGCGTCCAGTGATGAGGCAGAATAAGTTTATCTTTGGTCAGATGGCCTCACTGGATGGATATCTCATGCCTCATGCCACTGTAAATTTGAGGATTGTGGAATTTCATACCATTGTGGTAGAACCTTTATATTCTCCAGTTCACTGTTTATGAGGCGGTTCAACCTTGACATATTCCAGAAGTACGGCTTTGCCAATGATATTTAGTATTTTTATTGAGATCTCAACTCCAAATGAATCTACTAAGCTTATTGGATTTCCATACCTGAATGAAGCTGGTTGCTGTCTGCCACCATCAACTGCAATATTCTGGGCATACAGATAGGTTCGGTCCTGATCATCTCTGATTGGATTTACTTTACCGAAAAGTCCTGGTATGCGCCCTGCAGAATCTTCGAAAATGATGGATCCACCAGTTGAAAGAGGATGAAGTTCTACCACTACTCCGCCTTGACGAGGAATCCACTGCCGTACTACTGCTGCGGTATACCCTGATGCCGCCGCATAAACGGTCATTGGTAAGTGGGTTGAGTGTAGATCAAACTCGGCTTCACCTGCCACATCAGTGGTTGCGCGCCTCCATGTTTTGTTTGGAAATAATATCAATACATCAACTCCCGAGAGAGGTTCTGATTTAGAATGTACTGTGACAGTGGCTTCCGCAGGAGTGAGTTCAAATTTGGCAGATGGAATAGTTAACACTAAATTTGCATCGCCAACCATTTCATAGACTGGCGCGGTTCCACAAATTTCACGGGTAGACTTAACGATGAGCGAAACCCCATCGCCCCGCTTTTCCATCATGTATCTTCGATGTTCAGATCCTGGAATACTGCTAACTGGTAGCCTCCCAAAGACTGAGGCTAGAGTCTCATTGCGCGTTGACTGTTTTGAAATCATCATATCAATAGTCATTCCATTTGGGAGCTGGCCAGGGGAATCAACTTCTATGCGATCCTTGAACATTGATACTCGTATTCTTCGGGAAAAAATTGAGTAGTCCCGATGAATAATTGCGTTAACGATGGCTTCAAAGATTGCGACTTTACTATATTGAGGCAAATCTTCACGGGCTGGGTTTTTTCGCGCAGCAACTCGCATATTTCTGCATATGAATTTGACAGCGTCACGAATCTGCCAGTGAAGTGGGCCATCAATCTCCTGCGCATCTAACTGACCTGATGCACGATCCTTCCCCAAGTACAGCGTCGCCATGATGATCGCCTGAGGAAACCACTTAACCGGAGAATCGGTACATAATAGTATCCCAGAAACCGTTGCGCGAGTCGTCCCAGTCTCATCAATGGCGAGAAGCCCCATATTCATCAGCGCTCTGATTGGATCACTTTCTGCTTCAACACTCAGCAGTGGTTCCCATAAGCGTTCATTCAAGGAATTAAATCCAGTATGAGGTACAATCTGTTGGTCAAACCATAAATACCTGCTTTGAGACCGACTTTGTGTAAGGCGCAACTTTTCATCACTAGTCAGTTTTCGCTTGCTCTCCCCTACTCGGATAAATGCCCGCCCAGAGCGCTCATGGGCAGATGTTCCTTTGGGCACTCTCACATATAAATAGAATTTTTCATCTAGAACCCTGTGAGAAATCTCTACCCTGATCGGTGGATCTATGGAATCGCTACATACATCTGACAGTGACTTATTCAGAGACGTTAACTGTCTGGAGGACAATCCTTGAAGCTGCCCATTATCGGATACTCCGCAAAGCAAAACTCCGCCATCAGCATTAGCGAAGGCAATGATTTCATCTGCAAGATCCCCTACTTTAGGGCTGACAGGTTGATCGCCTTTGCATTTTATTTGCTTGAATTCCCAGTAATGATCCTCTCCCAATCGCAAACGGAGACGTATATCCTCATCTGTAATATGATCCATTAGAATCTCCATGACACCTTTTTACTGAACCCCTTTAATTGAGTTACAATAACGGTAATATCTCTATGAGTAATAAGATGTTCTGCGGACTACCATGTTCAGAATTTAAGTACATTAATCTAAAATGAGGAAAAACCATCTATGTGTAGAGTAATCCAGATCGCTCGTTGACCATAAAATGCGAATAAAAATAGCTGTTCAACGTAGATTCTTACCAATTGAAGAGATCATCCAAAAAATTCTCTCAGTTGTGGATGGTTACTTGAACGCAATTTATTGAGTGAACCCTCTTCTAGAATTTTCCCCCCATAAATAAATGCCACATGATCGGCAATGATCTCTACACAAAGTAAATCATGCGTGATTGCTATACAGGTGATTCCTCGCTCGGCCTTTAGTCGCATGATTAAATCTGACACGGTTCGTACGCTAATCGGATCAAGTCCCGTTGTTGGTTCATCGCACAACAAAATATCTGGCTTGAGTACCATTGCTCTGGCCAGTGCAATCCTTTTCTTTTGCCCGCCAGATAGCTCTGCTGGATATTGGATTCCTACCTCTGGCAAGTTTACCCAAGTAATCACATCTTGTATATGATCCATACGCTCATCTACATTCATTTTTGTGTGCCTGCGGAGCACGAAATCCAAATTCTCAATAACAGTTAGGGAATCAAATAATGCGCCTCCTTGAAATAAATAGCCGATGCGCAGTCGAATTTCATTTAGGTCTTTTCCACTTAACTTATCAATGCGCTTGCCCTGAACCCAAACTTCTCCAGAATCGGGAAGCATCAACCCTACCAAGTGCTTCAATAAGACACTTTTCCCCGATCCAGACCCTCCCATGACGGCCAAAGTACTCCCGCGCTCTACATGTACTGATATACCTCTCAATACTTCTCGGTCTCTAAATGCCTTATGAACGTTAGTCATCACAATTTCTGGGGGTATTTGTGGCATGACTAACTCCCAAATAGAATCAATGAGAGCCTAACCATCAATACATCTGCTAAAAGTACTAATAGAGACCCGATGACGACTGCTCGCATCGCAGCTTGCCCAACTTCTCGCGTTCCTCCATGTACATGGTATCCCGAATAACATCCTACAATAGAAACTAAAAATCCGAACACACAAGTCTTCCCTGTTGAAAAAAGTACATCCGAAAGACGAAGGCTTGAAAATGCCTGATCAACAAAAAGTCGATAGTCCAAATTGCTGGATAATAATGCTTCCACATACCCTCCCATCAGCGCAATGATGTCACAAACAATTGTTAGAAGTGGAAACATCACCACGCACGCTAAAACGCGGGTCATCACCAAGTATCTAAATGGATGGAGCGCAGAGACTTCCAATGCATCAATCTGTTCAGTCACACGCATTGATCCGAGCTCAGCTGCAATCCCAGCGCCTAATCGCCCTGCAAGAACTAAGGATGTAATCACCGGACCAATCTCTTTCACAATGGATAAAGCCAACATGCTCGGAAGAACCGCTTCTGCTCCAAATCGTGCCAGTGTTCCACGGCTCTGCATAGACAATACAATACCGATTGAACATCCAGTGACCAAAACAAGAATCAGACTCTTTGATCCAATCTCATCCATTTGACGAATAAACTCTCTAAATTCAAATGGGCGCTGAAAGAGGTGAGTGAATACCTTAGTAGCAAAAGTAGCAATGCCACCAATCTCTTCAACAAATTTTATTACACTGCTCATTGCGCGGATCTAAGACATCCCCTAAATTACTCAACTCCGACTAAATCAAATTGTCTGCTACTTATTATGATTCATCAGGCAGATGCGAAGTCAATGGGTGAAAAGAAAACAAGCAGATCAAAAACCCCTCACCCATCAACAGAATTGAATCTAGACTTGATTCATGCTTTTTTGCAGGACGAATTCAATCAGTTATTAGATTCTATCATGATAATGTGAGATTGCAGTTAAACAGGACGATTCTATAGTAATAACTGCCATTTTGCATCGTTGACACTACTATAACCCATAATGAATTAATCTTCCGTAGACAATGATTGGATTTCTCCTCGTTTAGTCAATGCACTGCAAGTCATCATAATCCAGAAAATGCAACGTTCAAAGCATCAAATCCAATTCCATCGGCACCTGATCGAAAACGCAGACTGCACCAAAAATCTATTGAAATCATCTGAACTGCATGAATCGGAACGGCAATCCAGAAGGAACGGCAACGCCATACCAAAGCTCCTAATAGAAGTCCACCAATGAACGAAAGGAGTAGTTCACTAAATGGTTTGTCTATATGTAATAATGCGTATGGAACTGCTGAGACAAAGATTGAGTGAGCTCCAAACGTATGATATGTTCCAAATATCACAAATCCTCGCCATAGGTATTCCCAGCCAATCCAATACATTATAAAGAGCCCGTGATAGGCCATGAGCAATGGCCATGAGTCAACTGCTGCACGAAAATGAGGATACTGCAACTGAAATGCCATATCATCCGAAAATATCCAAGTGCCAATGATGACCACGGGAACATAGAGTGCAAGTATAAGCAGTCCAAATTTCCAATCCCCAAGCCCTAGTCCAATCTTCTTTGGTGTGTGACGAAACACGAGCTTCAAAACAAGCACGGGAATGAGGAAACCCGTAACGCCTTGAATCAAAAACCACCATCCCCACGCATGTATCTGACTTCCATCCGCTGCAATATGATCAATAAAAAAACTCCTGCTTCCATACTTAAATGTCAGCATCATCATTAATGCACACAGTGTGAGCACGACCGTCGTTTGAAGATCTAAAGACCGTAGCGCCTTCCCTAAACGTTGCCTCTCTGATGCGATCATCAAACTAAGATTCGCTTCCTACATAGCGTTCCATAAATTCCCAAATCCTCAGGAGTCGGTCAATGCGCTGGTGGGGATCTCCAGTGCGCGAGAGGTCATGCCCCGCACTCGGATATCGAATATATTCTACCTGACGTTCAAGAACTTTAAGACTCTTATATAAGACTTCACTTTGAATGACCCCAGTACGTAGATCATTATCGGCATGCATGATCAGTAGCGGAGTACGAATCTGATCCACAAAGGTAATCGGTGAGTTTGCCCTTAAAAGAGTTCCTACCTCCCATGGATATCCCCCGAAGTGATTTGGCACCAAACGCCATGCATTGCCCTCACCAAAAAAAGTGGATAAATCATAGACACCCCTCTGGGCAACCGCTGCTTTGAAGCGATCATCCTGAGAGATGATCCACGAGGTCAGATATCCAGCGTAGGAACCGCCAGTGACCACTTGACGATCCCGATCCACCCACCGAGCTCGCCTCACAACCTCTGAGGCAACCGCTAGTACATCGTCGGCTGGACCCGTACCCCAATCCTTAAAGTTACCCTTTCGAAATCGTTGGCCATACCCTCCCGACCCACGCGGATTGGAATAAACCAAGCCATATCCCTTGGCGGTGAGGAACTGAAATTCATGCCACATTGTAGATTCACCCGGCCCCCACATAGATGCAGGACCTCCATGGATGGCAACCACTAGCGGATAACGGCGACCCGGTTCCTGAAACGTTGGCGGCATCACCCAATACTGGATATTAACGGTATCCCTGTGTAACCGAAATGCATCTGGAATGCTAAGCGCCTTATTCTCAAGCCATTTTGTGTTATGATCGGTGATGGCCTGTGGAGATTCAAAATTCATAGGTGACGCATACATCTCAGATGGATTTGTAATCTGTGTCATCGTCATGTATGCCATCGCTTTTGTAATATCATAACTCCCTACCCCTAACGCATTCTTTGTGAGTTGCGTGACAGGAAGTCCTCTGTGTAACAACTCTCCTCGGAAAAAGAACGCCCTCGCGACCTGCGCTAAACTATCCGCAAAGAGTGTATCGGCAATAGGTGTAGGAAGTGCTGGACGTCCCTCGTTGATTGACACACGATAAAGCGGGACACCCCCATCAGATGGTGCGGTGAAGTAAACGAACCAGTCATCATGAGACCACTTGACATTCCGAATGCTACGATCAAAATCAAGCGTGAGCATTTCTGGCGGGCTTAATCCATCAATAGGAAAATACCCAAGTTCAGCCTGAGCATATCCAGGGTCACTAAGGTTGCTCGCTTGAAATGTAACGAAACGACCACTGGGAGAAACCATTGGAGATCTCAGACTGTAGCCGCCTATATCAAGTAACAACCGCTTTCGAGAGTTTTCCACATCCACTAAAAATAGATCACGGTCCATCTCCCGATCTGGATGCCCTGCGGTATCAGGATAACCACTGACAATGATCTGACGATTATCCAACAGCCATGTCGCGCCGCTAAAACCGTAATGCCCAGAGGTCACCATTTGGATCGTTGGATCCTCCTCTGAAAAATCAGCCACGAAGTAATGTTGGGTTTGATACTCAGGTGCGAGATCTAGTTCGCCCTGAAAATTAAGTCTTGTGAGAAGCCTTGGGTTACCCTCACGTTCATTTTGATTGAGCCAGGCCCGAACATTTGAAAGGTCCCCATCTGGATTTGGATCATCAGAGTGACGTTCCCAAGAAGCCCTTCCCGGTCTTTCCTGAGACCACTGTCTTGAAGAATTCGTCCTCTCCTTGACTTGATCTTGATTGAGCATGGAAGAAAACAGTAGATAGCGTCCGTCTGGTGACCATTTTGGGTCAATGATCCCATGCTCAAAATCGAGAATCTGTCGTGCCTCCCCTCCATAAATAGAAATTTCAAATAGTTGTGATACTCCGTCAATGGACCTCAAAAATGCGATCCGTTCACTGTCTGGGTGCCAAACAGGTGAACGCGCCCCTTGGTAGGTCATCTGTTGGGAAGGAGCCATGCGATCGGCCCCCATCATCCAGAGCTCGGTCCGATATGTGTCGTCATCCTCGTCATCGGGCACGATGGATTGAAGCGTATAGGCTATGTACCGTCCATTGGGGGCGGCGGTCACATTTCCTACTTGCCGAATTTTTAATAAATCCGATGCTTCAATCGGTTCTTTCTGCACCTGTGCAGAAACATTAAATGATAGCAAACAAAACCCCAAAACAAAGATACTCAGATTCGTCATGATAAACATTCACTTAGGTCAAAGATCGCAACTAATGGTCGCGTATGATAAAATAGTATGAAAAAATATACTCAGAAAATTGATCAAATCCTTAATGATCAGCGTGATACCCCTGAATGAAAGATTTCATGCGCAAACATTCAGATCAAAAAATATCAAGATCACTTCTCAAGCGAGGATTATCAGACATGGCATAGTCATCATCGCAACCGATGGAACTAAATGTGTCTCTGCGACCGCTTTACTTGGGCATCATTGACGCTTATTCTATCCATTTCCTACAAATTCTCATGTGTGCGTTGATTCCCCAACTTGTCACAGCAACAGATTCCTTAAACAAATTTATTCATTTTTAGGTTATATTAGGACATCTAATCAAACTTATTTTAATTATGAGAAGCATTCTCTTAGGTTTCTGTCTTGCCTTCATCCAATTAGGTTGTAGCCATCCTCCCAAAAATCCTAATGTCGTATTTATCATGGCAGATGATATGGGATTTGGGGATGTCGGTATCTACAATTCTGATTCTGGAATCCCCACCCCATACATGGATGCTATTGCATCCGAAGGGATGATATTCAACAATGCCCATTCCCCCTCTGGGGTTTGCACACCTACGCGCTATGGACTCCTGACTGGACGTTACGCTTGGAGATTACCCATTCTGGAATCAGAAGTTACCTGGGGATATGATCCTCTGGTGATTGATACAAATAGAACAACCATTGCAGACATCATGTCTGAGGCGGGCTATCGCACTGCGGCGATCGGTAAATGGCATCTCGGACTAGGAGACGACGATTCCACTGACTATAATAGCCCCCTCTCACCCGGACCCCGCTCCTTAGGGTTTGATTATTTCTACGGTATCCCTGCGTCACTTGATATGGATCCGTATGTATGGGTTGAAAATGAATCTACTGTCTCACCAGCAACCATCTATGCTGACAACCCTGACATTGACTTTATTGCTTCTTTTTGGAGATCTGGACTAAGCGCGCCAGATTTTGTTCACGAAGATGTGCTCCCAGAAATGGCTCAACGCGCATCCGATTATATACGAGCATCCGCAAATCAAGACGCTCCTTTCTTTTTATATGTCCCGCTCGCAGCACCCCATACCCCATGGTTTCCTTCGGATGAATTTGAAGGAATCAGCGAAGCGGGCATCTATGGGGATTTCGTTGCAATGGTTGATGATGCAATTGGACAAATTGACTCTGCATTAGAGCAGTCAAATCAAAAAGAAAATACCCTCTTTATTGTGACCAGCGATAATGGTGCCTACTGGCCAGCTTCAGAATCTGACATCTTTGCCCATGAACCAAATTACATATGGAGAGGGATGAAAGCCGACATTCATGAGGGTGGACACCGCATACCTTTGATTGCTCGTTGGCCTAGAGTCATTCAAGCCAATACTTCAACGGATGAACTGTCGGTACTCACTGACTTTTTCGCTACATTTGCTGACATCACTGGAACGGCTCATCAAGGTGAGGACAGCTTTAGTCTTTACCCTGTTTTATTAGGAGGCAAGACATCACGCAAAGAAGCAGTTCATCAATCTTTCTGGGGCATGCTCGCCATTACACAGGGAGAGTGGAAACTCATTGATGGGCAAGGATCAGGTGGTTTCACTTCGGAAAATATTCCTGCAGATGCACCCCTGAGGCAGTTATACAATCTTAAAGACGATCCATCAGAAACCACGAATTTGTATGAGACGCATCCCAATATTTCCGCAAATCTCCTTCAAGCGCTGGACTCACTTCGTGCACAATGAGAGGTTTCCGCACAATTGCGACCTTGTATGGTTTTTGACACACACATTGGACACCACGCTTTGAAGCTGCTACGACAGCATTAATAGTTGATGTTGCCCTTCTAAGTCAATTCGAAGGTTTGAACGGATCTGACTGAGGACGGAATCTCCGTATTTGGCAAGATAATAGAGCACAGGCAATTCTCGCTCTTGAAGATTTCCGTTTGGATAGATGGCTTGCTTGCACAACTCAATCTGAGACTGTAACTGTTGATGATGCCGCTTCTCAGCTCGCTCTACCCGTAGTTGTAATTTTGAGAGATCTTTGGTCCATTGCCGGTGCGTCGCCTCAACGGTCGGTCCGAGGGTTACATCTATGCCAACCACAGTTGGATGTAACCCCTCAGCACAGTTATCAAGTAATGTATTGGCCTTGTTAAATGCTTCTGACAGCGCCGAACCATCAAGAACGCGTTGACGCATTAAGTCAGGAACTTCGCATGCCAACTCGCTCACCGTAAGGTTATGTTGATTCATAATCTTTTGGACTCTACGCTCAATGAGTGTCAAACTACTCCTTGGAAAAATTACGGGCATTGGGCGCTTTGCCCATACATATAGCCGATTGAGTTGGGCAAAATAAGCAACCTCACTTGGGCCAGCAACATAGGCAACTGTTGGAAGTAGCGAATCCTGAACCAGTGGCCTCATGATCACATTCGGACTGAACCGTCTCGGCGAGATTGCACGGACCTCGTCAAATGAAAACGTCTTTTCGTCCGGATACTTCAAGGTATAGCCCTCCGCATTAGGACACAATGCCTGCCGACCAGACTCACTGAGGAGAAACAGATTACCTGGACTGATATGGACTTGCGCATGAAAATCCTTTTCAAGAGAATGACTGGTGGCCTTGAGCGTAGAGTATGTTATTTCATATTCATCTAATTCGCGCCTAAACAGTGGGGCAACTAGCTGCTTGAGTTGATCATCTTCTGGATTGATAAACACCATGGATTTACCGCCAAGAAGTGCTCTGAGAGTGCGAGCAAACGCATCTGTGAATGTTTCGCCTTGACAGTAACCAGAATAATAATGATCAAAAATATTGTCTACGAATTCGGTTTGGGGCAAGTGGTCAAGAATCTCACTTTTGACTCTGTCTAGATGCTCGTTAAAGGGCAATGAACCAACACTCCCAAGATTCCCTGTTGGAGGAGGCTGATGTCCTTCATACCAAAATTTACGTCCGAATAAATTGACATGTCGAACTTCATCAAGGTCATGATCTCCTCCTTCAAGCCAGAAAACTGGAATCACCGGACGTGAGAGTATGTCAGTAAGATACTCAGAGAGTTGGATAGCCGTTAACGCTTTATAGAGTGTATATAACGGGCCGCCAAAAATTCCGACCTGCTGGCCTGTGACCACAGCAAGAGACTCTGGGTCAAGAAGTCTATGAGCCAGATCGGGGTTATTCCATTTTGCATTCTGCTTCTCTATCACATTGACTAAACCCTGTCTATTGACAGGATTATCAGTCAGATTCTGTGCTACATTGCGAAAGCTCTGCTGATCTCTCCAGTCACCCACATAATAATCCGATAATTGATCATAGTCGGACGTATAGGTTGAAAAAAGGCGCGACACGCCCTTGATCCCATCGTAGGGAATTGAATTTTGAGTCATGACTGATGAGACCAGATCACCAAATTATGTGAGTGTGGGACAACGCTAATCTGTATCCATATAACAACGCCGGGCTGAGTTATCGCTCGTCAGGACATCAGATATCCAAATGGATATAGAGATGATTGTGCATCTATGGAATTATCTGAGAGAGGTTTATTTTCTCTGGGAGTGCATTAAGATTAATTTTTTAGATTAGCAAGCTCGTCTCGAACCCGAGCCGCCTCTTCATAATTCTCTTCCTCAATCGCACGTGCAAGTTGGTTTTCCAGTTTCTCAATTGACGATTCCGGTTCTTCGGGCTCCTGATATGTTGAGATCTCCTCCTCTGAGTCAGGAATTCCTGCCTGTTCAAAGACAGATTCTGTCACTAATATATCTACATCTAAACGTACCGCAATGGCGACCGCATCACTGGGGCGTGAGTCAATCATCCCATACTCCCCATTACGAACAAATCTAATTTTTGCAAAAAATGTTCCTTCATCAATGTCGTCTATCAATATATCCTGAACTTCCATGTCGGCATATCCCATAAGATCGCACAATAAGTCGTGCGGCATCGGCCGAGGCGGCCGTTTATTTTCAATGCCAATCACAATCGCTGATGCCTCGCTTTCACCTACAATAACAGGAATCTTACGTGTGCCACCAACTTCCCCAAGGAGCAAAACAAAGGCACCTCCACTCGCAGAAGTCGTTGATAATCCTACGACTTCTACCAGAATGATATCTTCCTGCATTGGCATTGCTAATTTGAATCTTTTTGGAGTAGTGTGGTCAACGCGTTAATGAACTCGGTGTTCTCAGCTGATGTCCCAGTACTCACACGCAAATAACCATTCAACTCGGCATATCCACTCATGTCCCTAACTAATATCCCCAATCTGGCCAGTTTCTGAAATATCTCTTGATGGCCATCAGGAGGCCGAAACGTGACAAAATTAGATTGCCCTTCCAGTACATGTATGCCATCAATTTTTTTTAGTGCTCTAATTAAATGCTTTGTCTCAGATTGTATGTATTCTATGCGTTCTTGAATGATGTCTGAGTGTGATAAAAGAAGTTTTATCGCGCTACAGCTGAATGGATCAATCATAAACGGAGGGCGAATTTTCATGATTTCAGACATGAGATCAGGATCTCCAATGAGATACCCCACACGCAACCCTGCAAGGCCGTAGGCCTTAGAGAATGTCCTGAGTAGAATAATATTGGGAAACTCACTCAACACACTTAACATGCTAGGCTGCTGCGCAAATTCTATATAAGCTTCGTCAATCAGGACCAGACCGAGTGTAGCTTTTGAAATGGATTGAAGATCCTCTAACGACACCACCAGACTGGTGGGATTGTTCGGTGATGTGAGGACGACCACCGATGGCATCGTTCGTTTGATGGCCTCCAAAATACCATCAATATTGAACCCTAAATTTTCGCAAGGCGGAATGGGCACAACTTCTCCGCCAAATATATTGACGACCTTTTCATAGAATGAAAACATTGGGCGCGGCAGAACCACCCTTGCACCAGCGCTCACGAATGTCAATCCTATGGAATAGGTAAGTTCATTGGATCCATTGCCTACAATAATTCCCCTCTCACTCCACCCAATATGCTCGGCAATCAGGCGCACCAGATCATCGGGTTGCTCTGGTGGATAGCGATTAAATGCAATCTGTTGCCATGAATCAAAGATTTTCTGCTTCAGTTCAGATGGCAAATCAAATGGGATCTCATTCTGATTGAGCTTGACGGTAATAATCCCAGAAGGAATAGTCACCTGATATGGGTGTTGTCGCTTAACTTCTGAGTTCACAAATGAAAGTGCAGGATTCGGTGTGGACATCAATCAGAGAACCGAATTTTAACACTTCGGGCATGGGCATCAAGTCCCTCACTATCTGCCATTAAGGCAATCTCATCTGTGACCTGATTCAACCGACGCTCACTATATCCAATAACGCTTTGTCTCCTCACAAAATCATCAACCCCTAAGGCTGATGAAAATCTAGCCGCACCACCTGTGGGCAAGACATGATTAGGACCAGCGTAATAATCGCCAACTGCTTCCGGTGACCACGGACCAATAAATACCGCGCCCGCATGGCGAATTTTTTCCAAAATCTCCCAAGAATCTTTTACCAACAGTTCTAGATGCTCAGGGGCAATCGTATTGACCATTTCAATGGCTTCATCCAACGAAGATGTCAGAATTGCTCGTCCGTAGTCATGCAGTGCCCGAGCTGCAATTTCATGTCGGTCAATGTGTGGGAGTAATTTTTCTAGTTCTGAGCGTACATCATGTGCGATATCCCTATCTGGAGTCACTAACACTGCTGAGGCCATAGGATCATGCTCTGCCTGAGCCATCAAGTCATGAGCAATCCACTGCGTATTTGCCGTTGCATCAGCTAAGACAACTAACTCGCTAGGCCCTGCAAGACTATCAATATCTACATGACCAAAAACGAGTTTTTTCGCTACCGTTACATATGCATTTCCAGGGCCAACAATTTTATCTACTTGAGCAATAGATTCAGTTCCAAATGCCAATGCTGCAATAGCCTGAGCTCCACCAACAGCATACACATGTGAGATATTGAGCATGTGTGCAGCGGCTAGAATTTCTTGACGAGGCAGTGCAGTCAACCGATCGGGGGGGCTTGTGATCGCAAGATGAGATACCCCAGCAACTTGGGCAGGGATTGCGGTCATCAGTACACTAGATGGATAGGCGGCTGACCCTCCAGGAACATACAATCCAGCGGAGTCTACTGGAACAATACGCTGCCCCAAGCGCACATCATCGCCATCATCAATGTACCAACTCTCGCGACGTTGCTTTAAATGAAACTTGCGGATATTTTTTGCAGCATTCTCAAATGCACGCTGCCAAGCCGGGGTAGAACGCTCCCAGGCAGACTTGAGGGCATCACTGGGAACCCGAAGAGATGTCAGATTAACTGAATCAAACCGATGTGTGTAATCGCGCAAAGCGGTATCGCCATTCGCGATTACTTCTTCAATTACCTTGATGATACGCTGCTCCAGTGCAGAATCCAGACTGACTGGATGTCGCTCCCATTGATCAGGGGCAATCAAGCGAATCATTGATGAATGCCCCTAGTCTTCCTCCCTTTCTGGGAAATCCACTGATGGATAGCCGTAGAATTCATATTCAGGTAATCGTTCAGTTCGCACATCCTCCATCGCTTCGTATAACCCCTTAATGAATTTGGCAAAATCTTCTTTGTACACGAAAATTTTATGCTTTTCATGACGTTGCTCACCGACACGCTTGCTTTCGGTGATCACGATAAAGAAATCTTCACCAGATCTCGTAGGCTTTACATCAAAGAAATAGGTCCGGCGTCCAGCTGGAACGCGCCTAGAAAATACTTCATCACGATATCTGGATCCTCCGCCAGAACTTGGCGCGTCATCCCAATCGCTTTGATGTTGTCCATAATCGTCGTTCATACTCATGATATAATATTGTTTAAAATGGTTAGTTAATAAGTTAAGGATTATTCACAATTGATGGTCCAGTGCAACCGCTAGGAGGCGCCCAAGACCAGCTTGGGCATTATTTGCAGCATGAAGTACACCTTCGTGTGACAGTTGGTGACCTGACAAGCCAGCAGCTGGATTAGTAATGACAGCAACAGCTAATACACACATTCCCAAAGCGGATGCTTCTAAGGCTTCTGGCACTAAACTCATTCCAACTGCGTCTCCTCCTCTACGTTCAAATGCTAAAATTTCTGATGGGGTTTCATAACTAGGACCTAGTGTCCATACATATACTCCACTTGAAACCAATGGATCATTACACACCGAGACCACATAGTCTGTCCATAGGCTATCGTACACCGAACCATTTCTAGATGTTGCAGGCAATGGCTGAGCACAAATATGATCTTTTACCAACATCATACTTCCTAGATTCAAAGATTTAGATATTCCACCAGCAGCACTCATAAAAATAATATTTTTGATATTAAGTTCCGAGGCGAAACGGGCTTGAAAAGTGACATGATCTGAGGGAATCCCCTCATAGTAATGAACCCGCCCTTGCATTAAAAGAATCTCATGATCTTCAAAGATTCCGACCGTTACTTGTCCCGTATGTCCTGCAACTTTAGGATTGACGAATCCTGGAATTTCCGAGCTCTTGAACTGACAATGAATACTATCGGCCTCTATATGCAATCCTGACCCCAAGACAATTGCAGTCGTTGGCTGGATCCCATCCAAATGCTTGGCTACAAAGTTTGATGCTTTACTGCTCGGATTCACTTTGATTTAAAGTCTCTTGAACGATTTCTTGCGCCAACATACGTCCATAGCCGCGCCTGATTAGGTATCCAATTAATTTCTTTTTGCGCTCTTGGCGTGTCCCATGAACGCGATTCTGGAATCGCTCAACAATTTTTTTTGCACCTTCTGTTAAATCTTCTGAACTGACACAGACATCAATGGCGCAGGCAATCAATTCTTGACAGATCCCATCGGCCATTAATTCTCGCCGAATCCGATTCGGTCCATATCCTTTGTGATCAAATCGCGCTTGGGCATACTCTATGGCGTATTTTTGATCGTCAATATAGCCTGATTCGATTAATTCGCCAATCACAGGCGTGATTTCGAGTGTGGAATATCCTTTCTGATGCAGGCGCTGACGAATTTGAAACTCTGTTCTTGGCGAGTAAGACAAATACTGTAATGCTGCAGATCGGACCTTACGAAATTTTTCATCCTTGATTAAGAGATCTAGATCGTCTTGATTCAGTGTTTGTCCGACACGCAACCGATAGTTCTGTACCAAATCCGTCCAAACCCCCAAAGCGAATTGACCATCAATAAATACTGAGGTTCGATCTTGACTCTTCTGTGCTTTCAAGGCAGTAATCATCCCTGGCCGGAGAGGTTGTTTTTGTGATGACTTCATTCTGGGATATTAATCAATAGCGTATCCAAGGCCAGTGCTACAAATACACCCCGACCTCCACGAATATTTGTTGGTGGCTCTCGCTCGCTAGGGTTTGAGCTTCCAGAAATAAAATCAGCATAAGCCTGATAACTCCGAATAATACTGACGCGTAACGTGTGCTCAGGAATTGGATCTGTTTCGTTTTCAATTGGAACAGCATAAGCACCAGACCACACGCTCTGCCCCTTACTATTAACTCGTATATTACGTTCTAATTGGAGCGTTTCTGGACTGAAAAAATAGTTAAAAAGTCTGCGAGTTTGATCTAAATTTGGACGTAACTGCGTTCTGATCCACTGGTGATCAGACTCAGATGCATGCTCAGTCCAATATAATGTTGCCTCTACAATATAGACCAATTCCCTACGGGCACCTGTGCCGAGTGCTTGAATCCCGAGTGAGTCAAGTAGCGTTGGATCAATGAATACTGATTCAAGAACCAGACTTTGCAATGGTTGGTCCGAAACTGAAATATCAACGCTATCCAACGCGATAGGATCAGGCACTTGATCGTTTGCATAAATGAGTTGACTGTTCCATTGCAACTCTAACTCTAATGTTGCGCCAGGCATTGCAATCACTGTCTGTTCGGGTAAGTATGTGCCAGAAGGTGATACAGAATAAGGGATGACCTGATCGGATATTTTTAGTTGCATCTGAGCACCCATCAGAGCGGTTGATGTATTGCTTTCATAGCGGTCTGTGATAGAGCCAGTTCGCCGAAGAGTAATCTCTGGCATAGGCCGACCCGACATGACAAATGCTTCAACAACTGGAAGTGAGGGGCTTTCTGGTTGAAATGCATCGCATGCATTAAATAGAACCAGTATGACAATATAAACCCTAACCTTCATTCAAAATTTAGATGTAATTTCAAGTAGCGGGTATGGTGGGAGGCCATAGATGGATGCACTTGACGTTCGCTCTGGTATGGTTGGATCAAACTCTCTCCCAATCAAATTACGCCTAAAATGGATATTATTGATCTCTAAGTGAACTTGAAAATCTACATTTCGCACTTTGAACTGATATCCCCCTTGAAGTCCAAAATTAATATATGCAGGCAATCGTCCATTATTGATTTTAGGGAAATAGAAAAAGCCCTCTGGCGCATTAGAGAGCGGGTCTTGTAGGGAATATCTCGCCTCTGGAACGGTAATTGGATAGCCATTTCTCCACTGCCCACTCACTCCAAACATCCAATTTCGTGTAGTTCGCTGGTAAGAGATTTGCAATCGGTGAGGTATGTCAAATCGACCTGGTCTAAATTCATCTTCCCCTAATTCGGGTGCACGATTGTGAGATCTAGCAGCGGAATAGCTGATCCATGTCTTTGATTTACCTCGGTTATATTGAAGATTCACCTCTGATCCATATCCAATCGCTCTTCCGCGAGTATACTGCCCAAGGATGGCTGCGAGCCCAATCCCAGGCCCGAGTAATCCATCTTTAGACTGCTCTTCATTACGCGGAAGAAGAAATCCAAAGATTGAATGGCCATAGACATCAAGTGCTAAATTTAAGTTATTTCCAAGAAATAGGCGACCCCCAACCGAAGCATGGTAACTCGCGGATGGATCAACAGAGCGACTCGCAGGCACCCAGCGATACGAAATAAGGTCATACAGGACTGAATACCTATCACGAACCTGATGCAAATACTGTACATTGATTCCAGCGTTCACTTGTAGTGTCACTGGCTCTAGCTCATACTGAATTCCGATCCTTGGACTCACTCTTACACCCGTACTCCCTCGCAATTCACTGATTCTGACTCCAGGCTGGATCTGAAGCTGATACATTGGTTTCCATGTATCTTGAATATAGACGACGATTTCCGTATTATCCAGTTGGCTTTTCTCATCTGAATCCTCAGAAATTAATTGTGTCCTTAATACCAGTGCATCAAGTTCACTTGTGAAATTTCTATGTACAACGGAAATTCCTGCTCTAATGTGATGGGTCCGGGAATAGTAGTAATCAATATCAAATTTTAATCCTACGTCTATAATCTCTAATTCATACGTTGAATTCACTGAAGATGTGGATGTTGGGCGTAAAAATATTCTTTCATACGCGCGATATGAGGTTCCATACCCTGTGATTGTCAAAAAAACCTGCTCTGACAAAAGATTCTGATATCGCGCACTCAATAGTCTATTACTCCATCGGGTATCAAATTCAAACACCAATTCTGAGGGGCTCAGCCAGTTACTCAATGGTAGAAAAGAACTTGTAATACTGATGAGCGACAGATCGGCAGGAAGGCGGAGATCTAAAATATCTGAACTCCCATAAACCCCTATACTGAGGCGCTGATTTTTGGGCAATCGCCAGGTCAACTTAGTACTGATATCATACAACGATACACCAGTACGCATTGTATCTTGAGTGATCCCATCATCAACAGGATGTCTCCGACCTATGATCCAATCTAAATAGGATCTGCGCCCTGAAACCATAAACGAAATTTTATTGGTAATGGGGCCTTCTAAAAACAATCTAGCACTCAGAAGCCCCACGCCTATGATTCCATTGACCTTATCAAGTGATCCATCTTTTAATTCTGCATCTAAGACTCCCGATAAGCGACCTCCGTGCTCAGCGGGAAAACTTCCCCTGTACAAACGAACATCTTTGAATGCCTCGGCCTGATAAACCGATAGAAGTCCACTGGCATGCCACATATGATAGATCGGTGCACCATCAATCAAATACTGAATCTGATCGGGCTCTCCTCCTCGAATTACTAAGCCACCTTGATTTGTGTTAACTTTCTGAATACTTGGAAACCAGCTCAATGATTGCAGTAAATCAGCTTCACCGGGAAATCCAGGCAGTTGGCTCACTCTTTCAACGGGGACATGTCGGACACCTGGCTCTACTGAATCTGATAAGCGACGATCCGTCGAGACAATGGCAGTCTGGAATTCGATCGGTCGACGTGTCAGACGAACCCTATCTGGGTTGGTGGAAATGCCGATCAATGTGTCCAACATTGCATACCCTAGAAATGAGATTCTCGCATGATATTTTCCACTCGGCATTGAAGGAATAGCATAGTAACCCGCTTCATTAGTTGCTGCTCCGATGGAAAGTTGGGGCAGGTAAATATGTGCACCTGGCAAAGCCTCTTTGGACAAGTCATCAGAAATAAACCCATGGATTGTACCTGTTTCTGCCCCAGATGACATAACTGACCGATCAACGTCTACCAATACATATTGCCTACGGCGCAATTGTACAGCTTCAAGGTTTTGCTCCGACAGGATGCATGATAACGCGGCCCTAATATCTGGCCCATCGTACTTGCATGTTATCAAACGGTCTGTAACCTGTCGTTGCGCATACACCAGATCTATCCGATTTGTTGAAGCAAAGGATACCAAGACGTCTGCAAGAGGTGTATTGAAGGCATCTACTGAAATATCCTGCGCGTTTGCTAGGGGGGCAGTAACGACCAAATACAAGATCCAGAACCACTTATATGGGTTCTTGAAGTATCCGCACAGTGATTGAGTAACATGCATCAATGCGCGTTACAAATCACCAATCAATCTGTTCCAAAATTCACACTTTTCGCATAAATAATTTTATACACATCTCCTTCTTTTTCAACGCTTGCATTCAGTGTCAAAGAGAGAGCATCAAGAATGGCATCAACTGGGGTTTCGGGAGAGAATGTACCAGTGACGGTCTCATTGATCAGTAGAGGATCAACTTCAACATGAACATTTCGGTTGGTTGAAATCAGAACGGCCGCCTTTCTCATGGATGTATTTCTGAGAAAGATAAATCCAGTCCAACTTAACTCCTCTTCAATATTTACCTCAGTGGAGGGGCTTGGAGCGGATCCTTGCATAATACTGGTCATCTGTCCAGGGAGTAGTGTGATACTTCGTGGGGGAGTATCATTTGATGCCACTTTGACTCGGCCGCTTTCAAGAATGACTTGGGTGATATTATTGACTGAGCGCATACCAAATCTAGTTCCCAGAACTTGAACGATCGACTCATTGGTCCGAACAATAAACTGATTAGGTTGATGGGTGATATCAAAGAATGCCTGGCCAGTCAATTCTACAGATCGTGCAAATTGTTCTGTATCATATTGAAGACTTGCAGGTCCACTGAGATGGGCTATAGAGCTGTCGGGTAGTAGGACACGTTGATAGTCACCAGGATCAACAATCGTCATATGAAGTGAACCGTCACGCTGAGTGAGCAAAAAGATGAATGAAAAAACAGTGACCGACACAATGGCAACGACCGCAGCCATTCGGTATGTCCAAGAAGGAAATCTGTGGACTGTCTGATTTTCTTGCGATGCCCAGCAATCAAGAAAATCACTACGATCAATAGCAATCTGCTCGGAAACTCTCTGCAAACCTGGATGTGAACTGACGGCTACATCAAGTTCCTTCCAATGATCACTGACATTGGATGCCTCATCATGACTCAAATCATCTGCGTGTCCTTGAGCTGCCAATGCGTAAAGGACGAGGTCTTCTGTGGGAGGCAGGTGATCTCGGATAGAGGAACGAACTCGGAGCCAACCGATATAGGAACGAGCAAGATCAGGATCTGATCTTAGTTCTTTGATCAACGCATCTCTCTGCTCAGAAGTAATTTCCTCATCACAGATAACTTTTTTAAGTAAGTCGTAAGGGTTCATTAAACTAGAATCCGTAAATGTAAGACGCAGTCTAATCCGAAGAAGTCACAGACTCATTCAACAAATATTGATCTCATCTTCTCAAATGCTCGTTGGACCTGCATTTTGGTAGCGGTTTCGGTTGTTCCTAGCATTTCAGCAATTTCTTTATATTTATAGCCATGCTCGCGAAGCTCCAAAATTCTTTGTGCATGGGGTGTAAGCAGGGCCAAGGCTTTGTCTAAATCAATCGTATCACCAGCTGATATGGTGTCAAAGTTTTTATTCTCTGGGAGCAGTTCGGGTTCATAAGTTCTCTCCTTCGGTGAGTGGCGCCCCCTATAGTAATCGTGTAATTCAAACAAGGCAGCTTTCATAGCAAATGCCTTAAACTTATCCATGTGATGCAAGGCCTTTAGTCCTGAATGAACGCGTAATAACGAACATTGAACTAAGTCATCAACGACGGCTTGATTGCCGAGTTTACCCTTGAAAAAACTCTCAAAGACTTTGGACAATCGCTGCAGAAGTAAATTTCTTGAGTGTTCATCTCCCTGTTGTGCACGATGGACAAGTTTTGGATCAAATTTATTCAAAGCCATTCATTTTTCAATTATGCCGATGCATCTCCACATACATGGGGGCGTACCAACAAGTGAGAGCAGGTGATTTTCTGATTTTAGAGTAATTCTGATAATTATGAACGCTAAGTTTTTCTTGAGGAGATAACTAAAAAGTTTATCTGGCTGGCGGCTTTGATGATAATCCCTAGTAGGAGTGGATTAACCAAGAATAGTTGATGTTAACTCGTTACTGCATGGCCTGTTCCAGAGGAATTTTTATGGGTTGTATGCGTAATCGGCCTTGCGGAACCAAGGTGTCTGATCAATTTAGTTGTTCATTGCTTTAGTCATTATTCATCTGAGTTATAGGAGCCCTGCAAATAATAGAGAAGATTCCTACCTTTTTGTGTTAATCGATATTTCTGATTCCTACTGCGTGGCTTATCGGGAACTGTCATTTCAACGAGTTCTGCATGAATGAGTGGTTTTAAAACCGATTCCCGAAACTTACTTCGATTGTTTCTTCCAATCTGTCCCATCAACTCACTCGCTGTCTTTTCTGGTTCACATCTTTGAATCGTTTCTACCTGATCCTTAGTTAGGTCTAACTTAGTCCCTTCTGCATCTAACTTAGTCCCCTCTGCATCTAACTTAGTCCCCTCTGCATCTAACTTAGTCCCCTCTGCATCTAACTTAGTCCCCTCTACGTCTAACGATGGATGAGATTGAGTATCAAGGGATAATGATTGATTCTGATAGTTGAGAAATTTTTCTGTGTTTTCCAAAGTACGAGACCGGGAAAAAGTGACGGTAAAAAAATGCTCACTAATAGTAAACAATGGTTCAGCAACCAGATACTCTTTGCATTGATCACGTATACGACGAATACCCGATCCAATATGTTCAACCAGATCCATTCGATGCATAATAGAAAAAAGCAGAGGATTGCGGGGAACACTACCGCTCCCTAAATCGGATTCAGGCATGTCAACAGGTAATCCTCCTGGACTCCTGATCTCTAAGCGATCCGAAAACACATAGATTTGAATATTGGCGGATAATCGATAATTGCGGTGAGCAACAGCATTAATGACAGCCTCCCTAATTGCAGAAATAGGTAGTTCGGGTTGCTCCTCACGCCTGATATCACTAATGATGTACTCTACATTAATCTTAGATAGAACCCAATTCACGGCTTCATCAATCATAGTAAAAATATCACTTTGAAAATCGCGTCGATCAAGAATTTTAGTTTTACTAATTCCCATGAATAATGCACACGAAATATGTGCACTAATACTGACATCTCGGATATTCTTGGATAGTAACCACGCACACGCATTGGTTACTTCTGAATTACTATTGATTAGGTTTAGGTTGCGTAACGCAGTTAAAGGCTTCAGATGAGACGGAATTTTTGCCCGAGTTTTAAACATACTCCATTGATCCTGATCTAAATCAAGATCAAGAGAAAAATGCTGACAAATGGCTGCGTCAAAATGAAGGATGCCCTCTCTGAAATAAAACTCACCAAGTTCATCTCTGGACAACCTCTGCGAATTAGCACCCTCACGGATATAGAATTTACCACGAAATGAATATGGTTTTTTTGCCTGAGAAGGAACCTTGATGCACATGATTGAATCTATAGCCTCAATCTCAATGTCTAATGGTGGCTCTACCGAGCGTGCAATACTTGAATTTGTGACCTGACTCGGTTGGTGCCAGAAATGCCAACAATCTCACCACTGTCGGAAACACCTAAGAGAACTCTACCGCCTGATGAATTAGCGAATGCACACAATTCTCTCCCCAGATCAGAGGTAAACGAGCGTTTGAACTCAACTGATGCACCTTCGCCCTGTGCAATCATTTCTTTGATTTCATCTGTCGTCATGTTTGGCTTGAGATGCTATAATGATTGATACGAAATCTTTTTTATTTTTGAGTCAAAAACACTTCTAACTGATGGTCACACGATGTTGAAAGAAGTGGTAGGTTCACGACCTAAGATTAAAGATTTTTCGGAATTATAGTAGTGCCTGACAATAAACTCTAATTCTAGATCACCATACATTGAAAGGGCTATATGTTACAAGTACTTACCGATAGTTTGCTTGTTCATTTTCGGGTGATTTGTGACGCGAAAACTTTCATAAAAAATTCGAAACTTTTCCTGTAGCGGTAGACATCACTGAATTTAAGGGCTTTCTCAGTGATTTTCTTTCTGGATCGGTCCCTATTTGATAAGTCTTCAGCTTCGCATAATCATATTATTACGTATCCATACGAAAAAAATGCCCCTCATGGAATTGGTAAGATTATCTATATTTCATCATCTGTAGAAACACTATGGCACCGTAAAATTCTGTGGGGTGGGTTATCTAAATTTGTGTGCAGAAGGGGGATGTAAATCTCCACCGATAAAAGAGGGAGTGAACAAATCCATCAAGTATGACTCAACATTGATGTAAATGAGATTCTGAAAATTTTAGATAAGCATCATTACCTAAACTAATCACGATTCTATACTTTGAGGGAAACCTAATCTACAAGATAAATATTATAGTCTACAATTATAGACTCCACGCAGCATACAAATCTATCATAATGCTAAAAAGTAAGCATTCTCTCAGTCGCCCTTATAAAGATCAGATCTTGGCAGCATTGAATTCTTTGTAGAAGAAAGAATCTGGCTAACCACGCTGAATAATAGGCTGGGGCATGTGCTGAGATAAGGAACTTCTCACACAAAAAGAGTGCATGAATTGTCTGGCTAAGTCTTAGCACTACTTCCTCGTGCTACTCAAAAAGCATGTAGCATTCATTACTCAATACCAAAATACTTGAGACGCAGGAAATGATGAACGAGAAAAACCTGTTTCAACCCACCCAAACAATAAAGCCTCAGGAAAATTCTGAGGCTTTATTGTCAATATAATTTGATTAAAATAGATCAAAAACTAAACGCAATACGAAAGCGCGTCCGTTATAGTCCCATGGAGTACTCTCAGGACGGACATTACCCTGACTGCCAGTCTCATCAGGATGCGCATCTGGAACAGTATCCAACAAATTATCAACCCCGAGAGAAACACGATAGTTGTCAAAGAAACGATAACCAACTTCGGCATCAACAATGACGGCCGAATCGTACTCATCCAGTAAGCTGACCCTATCACTGGTAACACAGGAGTTTGAGTTGTTGCGGCATGCAAACCACCTGTCATAGTAATTGAGGCGTAGCATCCCGCTGAGGGATCCTACAGTATGACGCCCCATCAAAACGACTCGATGCTTGGGATTGAGGTCCTCAGTTTCAAGTTGGCGACGAGGTGTCAGCAAACTGAGAGTAAATGGTTCACTCAGAGTACGTCCCAAGAAATCACTAATATTTCGGGGGGGTGAGAAATTTTCTAAGCTCGTGGCCGTCCAGTTCCATGCAAGAGATGCCCGTGTAGAATTCCCAGAAGAACTTTCGTAATCATAGGCCAGAAGGAGGTCAATTCCACGAGTGCGGGTATCAAAATCATTGGAGAAAAACTTCACTTCCTGTAAGTTTTCCGCTCCACCGAGGACATTCTCTTCATTCATAATTTTCTGAATTTCTGGTGTAATGGCAATATTGCCAGTGAGTGAAATTCGGTCGTTTAGTGCAATATCAAAATAATCTACGGTCAATGTGAGATCCTGTCCTATATCAATAATGCTTCCTATTGAGAAACTGCGCGCAGTTTCTTCGGTTAACTCTTGACCGCCCAAAGCCATAGAAATCGGATGGGTTGGCGGAAGCTGTCCAGTTTCCACCAGCTGATCCCCATCCCCAGACAGAGCCGTCTGTAATGCCCACAGATTAGCTTGGCCAGGCGTGGGAGCCCTAAATCCTGTTGAGACAGTTCCGCGAAGACGGAACCCATCAGAGACACGGTATAACGTTGCCAACTTACCTGTCAGAGTAGATCCAAAATCGTTGTAATAATTTTCATATCTAGCGGCAAGTCCAACCGTCCAACTCGCAGTAATGTCTGTTTCAAAGTCAGTATATGCAGAAAAATTAGGACGCGTCCATGTGTCTGCAAATTTAGGATTAAGTCCTTGGTATCCATTTGAGCCAACGCTGAATCCTTGTTTGCCATAAGGTCCAACACGCCATGAATCAGGATCTCCACCTACGGTCGTAAACTCCTCGGTATGCCATTCAAGTCCGAAAGCAATATTCAGCGGAGTTTCAAAAGCATTGACATCAACAGGGACAGACCCCGAAGCAGCAACCGTTAATTCTTGTTGCTCATAGGCACGAGGCTTAAATGAAGTCGGAGTATCTGGACCCATAGAAGCATTCACCGTATTGTAGATGAAGTATTTGATATTGCTATTTCCGTAGGCAAAACTAAAGTCCCACCGAAATCCGTCATCCGCTCCTCCTCGAATACCTGCTGTGGCACTCAAATCATAAATATCAGCCCCAAAGCGCGGAGTGAATCCTCCCGGAAATAGTTCATTGAAAAGGAAGCACTGATCTTTGTATTGGGAAATAAAGGTATTCACTGCGGCAAAATCAGCATCCAAACTCGGAACGACTTCACTGCACACAACATCGTCATTCGGATCCAAATCAGCAACAGCTCTTACGTCACCATTCCTGTAAACAGCACTTCTTGCACTACTTGTCCCAGGTGCACGAAAATAAAATCCACCCTCGGATTTGCGATAGCCATATCCTCCGAAGGCATAGACATGGGTATTATTGCCTACATCAAGCCCTGCGTTAACAAAACTAATAATTGAGTTACTGACATCTGGACTACCCCAAATTTGAGCAGGGTCATTCACTGGATATCCTCGTTGAATTAACGAACCTTCATCTCTGCGGAGTCCGCTTCTAATGGTAGGATTAGCATCTCGATACTCAAGGCTCACATTGAGGAATCCATCTTGGGTAAGGGGGAGTCCGAGGTTAGCAGCGACCAGATAATTTCTACCTGTTGAAGCAGCGGTGTGTTGCGACAACCTTCCATTGGATTGCTCAATGCCCCTCAGTATAGCATCAGTTCCACCACCATATTGTCCCCCTTGAAGCCGCACATGTAGTCCACTAGGATTATTGCGGAGGCGCATATTAAATACACCTGCGACCGCATCTGCTCCATACTGGGCAGCAGCCCCATCGCGTAAAACCTCAACTTGCTGAAGGGCAATACTGGGAATCATATTAATATCAGCCCCCTGAGAGCCTGTATTGAGGGAACTACCTAAAAGGGCCAAAGATGCCGAACGATGGCGTCGCTTTCCATTGACCAGTACCACAACATTGTCGGGTGAAAGACCACGAAGTGTTATTGGCCTGACCAGAGTCGCTTCATCATCAATTCCGTGGCGCTGTACATTATAAGATGGTATCTGGGTACGTAGAATTTCGTCAATATCTGAACTGGTTTGAGAAGCTAAATCTCTGGGCCCAAAAACATCTACTGGTACAGCAGAATCTTTTACCAGACGAGGCAAACGACGAGATCCGATCACGACAACATCCTCCAACTCAAGGATGTTAAGATTTAATTGAACATTCAGCTGGCTCATACCTTCAGAGACAACTACTTCCTCAGAAATGTATCCAACAAAGGAAAAAACCAGAACGCTACCAATAGTAGGCACAGAAAGAGAATACATGCCATCTATATCCGTTGTTGTACCAGAGGTCGTTCCCTGAACAGCAATTTGGACACCTGGAAGAGGTAATTCAGTTTCGTTATCCAAGACAGTGCCACTGATCATTATCTGGGCAGATGTAATCGGTACGAAGAGAACGGTGAATATAAGAAAGAGTATTGTAGATAAACTTTTCATGATGTTAGTATTGTTTGTAAAAAATATTCAACTCCCGCAGCATCATCCTAATGATATAAAATTTATGCTCTGGGCAGAAGTGGCATCGCTTCGGTTAGTCAAAACGAGTGTATCTGTGGCAGATATGCGAAAATTTAGACGGGATTCTACGAAATAAGATATAAAATGATTCATGAACTGCAAAGTAGCAATTCGTGGATAGCGACATGATAATTTTTTGAGCACCGTCAAAGGCCTCAGAAATCATCTTCATGTACCTATACTTAATCAATGATATAATCTCTATATCTTGACCGGATACATAAAGCAGTGCAGTTAATCTGGTGTAACTTTACCTGATTATCTTGACTACATAGCTTTGAATGACACCCAGTTGATTTAAATATATCGTATGCACAGATAGAATCAACTGATACACTTTTTCATCCACTTGCTTCAAACTACTAACGGCGATTGCGGGACTGACCCATGTCCCTGTACTCTATATCTCAAATAATCATAGTACACAGCAAGCAAAATTAGCCCATATTCTAGTGGACGCACCCAATCGGGATGCGCAAAAGGATGCATATCAAAATTATTCAGATTTAATCCCGTGATGTAAGAAAGTAGTACTGTTACTGATGCCGTCCATGCCCAAGCACTCGGACGAATCACAGCAAAAGGCAACAACCACAAAAGATACCAAGAATTAACGACTGGCCAAAGTGCAAATAAACCTCCGTATATCCAATCCCCACGAACGAGTGAATTCTGGGACCTGCGCCTATAGACGATGTAATAAACCATTAATGCCACAACCAGCGTGAAACCGCATATGATCCGAGCCCACAAATTTGGAACCCAAGGTTTCAATAAGCCAAAAAATGCAGCATTAAATTCCCATTCACGAGTAAACACAAATAGAGTCTCTATATCTGTGCTACCCATCAAAACAAATGGCACATAGACCAACGCTAATGTTCCCCAAAAAACACACCATACTTGAAATCGTGCTCTCACCAAAATAAATGGCACAACCAATAACGCTAATATTTTGGCACCCACTGCCAGCGCCAAAAATACTGCAACATATTGAGTTTTATTGCGCTGAGCCAACACTATCGCCACGATCACAAGGAATACCGCAACCCCATCGGGATGCGCCGTAAAAGCGATTTCCTTGATGACCAAAGGACTCCATGCATATAATAGAACTGCGTGAACTGGCGCTAACCTTAATAACAATGCGATGGTCAATAGATCAATTACGATCATCACTCCCTGCAGTGCAGTGACGCTTCCAGGGCTAATTGCATAGCCTACTATAAAGATTAGCTGTGTGACTGGCGCGTAGATTGTTGGCAACTCTGGATAGTTGATGCCGTTTAGAATGCGCTGGAACTGATCTGGAACGCTCATGTCATTAAAGAAAACTTCTGGCGCTACTCCATACGGTGTTCCAACTTGAATGAATTGAAATGCATCCCAGAGGTATCTATAATAATCATCCTCAAAAAATGGATCTCCCAGCAAACCACACAGCCGAAACAATACGGCCCAGATGATCAATCGAGCCACAGAAATTTTCTGATCAGGATGCCTCTGAAAGTGGACAAAAAGGGCAAATGTGATGAAAGCCACGCCTATAGAAAGGCCAAAAAATAGTTGTAGAGACGGATCACCCGACACACGAGTAATTGATGACAGAATGCCATAGGCTAGAAGACATACTGCTCCAGCAACGTCTATCAGGGTAATCAGCCGCATTGGCAAAACATTAATAGGAGGGAATTATATACGTGAGTACCCAAAGAATGGAACCATTCTATTTTGGAGAGTATAACAGACACAATAGGATAGAGGTGAATCTACCCTATTGCTTACCATAACATCAACGTAACCTTGACATCATGCCTGTTCAAAAGGCTTCTAACCCTTTAGATTCAAACTGTTCCTATCGTGGAGTAGAGTACCGCCTATTACCCGGCACGCAGTGGAAAGCCCATCTCTTGTCAGGGCTTTGCGGAGCATGCAGGTTTGTATGGAATACGTTTCTTGACCAAATCAACAGGGACTATAAAGACGAACATAAGGATAATTCAGAATTGACCTGGCCGTCATTAAGTAGGAGATACACGTCTTTTCGCCCAACCATTTCTTGGTTGAATCGGTATTCGTCCAACATTGTACGAAACACCTTAAAGCATCAGGCCGAGGCGTGGCAGGCTTTCTTCAAGGGATTACGTGACCATCCTACGTTCCATAATCGGTTTCAACACAATTCGTTTACGGCGACCAAAGGATTGTTTAAGATCCGAGGGAATGATGTCTATATCCAGAAGATTGGCTGGATGAAGTTTCGTAGGAAAGGCGGTAATCCTTATCCAGACGGTGAGCCGATTGAAGTCACCGTGAAGAAAGACGGACGGTACTGGAAGATGAGCGTAATTTACAAAGTCACACATCTACCAGAGACGGTGGACGATGACAAAGAGATTGGCATTGACGTGAATACCTATAACATTTCTTATTCCTCAACGGATGGTGAACAGGGCATGTTACCACACCCTGACTTAACGGATAAGGAGATTAAGATTCGTCGGTGGCAAAGAAAGTTAGCCCGACAACAGAAAGGGTCTGGTCGATCCTTGCGGACAAAGAGACGGATTGTCAAGTGGAAGCGAAAACAGAAGAACTGCAGAACGAATGCGGCACATCAACATAGCCGTAGATTGTCCAATAAGGCCTATACGTTGAAACTTGAAGATCAAGACTATGTCCAAGTCTGCTAAGGGCACGGTTGAGAACCCTGGAACCAATGTGAAGGCAAAAGCAGGGTTAAACCGCGTCATTCTCAACGCTGGATGGGGACGGTTCAATACCTATTGCGATTACAAGTTTGGCAACGTGATTCTTGTAGATCCGAAGTATACCAGTCAACGCTGTAATCAGTGTGGACATACAGATAAAGTCAATCGCAAGACGCAAAGCAAGTTTAAGTGTATGGCTTGTGGCCATCAGATATCAACGCATCTGCAAATGTATTACAGGCCTCCGGGATTGGGGCATATTATTGGCCATATTGGCTATGATGCGTTTTCAGTGGAAGCTGTCTCAAGACGTAAAGAACAATCATCTAAGATTAGTGCGAGATATAAATAATTTGGGTGAGCGTGTGGCAAAGATTGAGGGCTTCCTGTTTTATCAGGGCCGCAGAGACCACCCCAGATCGGAGACGCTGGAGCCGCACGGGTAAGTCAGCTCCAAACAAAGCAGTTGAATCTGTGTCACGTCATATTTGATATGTCGTAATTGTTTGTATGTCTCACAAAAACTATCTGATACTGACATGAAACGTTGTACAATACAGGCCGATGAGCTTGCGGAGTTAGATGCTATCACCCAAAAGGGATCGCATCGTTCACAGAAGGTGATCAACGCGTTGGTATTGCTCAATTGCGGTAAGGGCAAGTTCAACGAGGGGTATAAAACTGGTGCAGAGATTGCTGGCGTATTGCGCAGAGTTGATCGGGTTAAGAAGCGACATTTACTTGGCCGCATTACGGCTAATCTCTTACTCAGTCTACTCGCACTTGCCCCAACACTGATCACCCGTTAGTTCCATGCCTGAGATTTAGTGATACATGACTCATCAAAAACACTTTCATCGCTTTTCTTAGCTTATTGCACTCACAACGCCATTCACAAGACTCAATCGTGTTAATTTTCAAATGCTAATCTGACAAAATTCTATGGATAGATAGCACTATACTTCTCACGAATGTACCTAAGCCAGGGTTCTGCACTCATTTTTTCATTTGTTAACCGATCAATAATCTCCGCGGCCGATAATTTGCGCCCCCAATTATAAATATTTGTTTGAAGCCATTGCCTGAGTGGGGTAAAATTTCCCATCCTAATTTGATCATCTAATCCAATCATCGCATCCCGAGCGCAGGAGAAAATCTGTGCAGAAATCAGATTTCCAAGTGCGTAAGTTGGAAAATATCCAATTGCTCCTATGGCCCAGTGTATATCTTGCAAAACCCCCTCAGTGTCGCTTTTTGGCTCTATTCCCAAATAGTCACGCATCTTATCAACCCATAGGCTGGGTAATTCATTTAATGGTAATTCGCCCTCTATCAACATCATCTCAATTTCATATCGTAGCATGATGTGCAAATTATAGGTTACTTCGTCTGCATCAACGCGGACTGGAGTCGGGTTCACCCGATTGATGGCCTTATAAAACGTTTTCAGTGGAATATTCCCAAGTTGATTCTCAAACCGTTGTTGGAAATTAGGATAGTAATATTCCCAAAATGGAAGACTCCTTCCAACCTGATTTTCCCATAGTCGAGATTGTGATTCATGTATGCCCAGTGAAGTTCCCTGAGATAGAAATGTACCATCAAGATCTGGGCTAATTCCCTGCTCATACATTCCGTGGCCCGCTTCATGCAGAGAACTAAAAAGCCCCGACACTAAATTTCGTTCATGAATACGCGTCGTCAAGCGAACATCATTGATTGAAAAGGATGTACTGAAAGGATGAGCGGATATGTCTAGCCGCCCCCGTTGAAAGTCAAATCCCACATCCTGCAAAATTTCCATTCCAAGATCCCATTGAATATCTCCATCATAGCCATCATTCATGAAGTTATATTCTGGCACTGAATCTTGTGCTATAGACTGAACTATTGGAATAAGTGAACGGCGCAATTCATCAAAAACACTATTGATCTGTGCGGAGGTGGCTCCTGGTTCGTACTCATCTAATAACGCATCATACCGATGATCTGAAAAGCCAATTGATTCGGCTTTCTGAATACTAAGATCTACAACGCTTTGAAGATGGTCAGAGAATGCACCAAAATCATTCTCGCTTCGTGCCTTCACCCACGCAGACTTTGCCCTAGATATCGTTGCAGCTATTTTCCCAACCAGCTTTGGAGATAATTTGCAGGCGCGTGAATAATCTTGCTGGGTAACTCGAATTAGGCTCCCCTGAAATCCCATCGGATTGCCATTGATTTCATGTAACTGCTCAAGTAACTCGCCAGTACGATCTCGGATAAAGATGTCGTGAGCGGTTGAATAAAGTGTAGACACTTGGCGAGATCTGGCTTCCGTACCACCTTCGGGCATATATGTTTCTTGATCCCATTCTAATAGTGAGGCCGCTGCTCTGAGATCACTCACGATTCTGACAATCTTGAGAAGTTCCTCAAATTGATCATTCGTTGAAAAACTCATTAATAATACTGGATGAAGTTAATCACCAAAGATAACACTCGCCAATATATTCAAACCAATCTATGATGATGGATCAAATCCAATAATGATTTCAGAATCTCTTTGGATGGGTTTCTCTCACGTCTCTGTAAAACGAATCATGCACTGAATCATTTCAGAGATTCTATATGACAATCACAGGGTTTTATATCTCAAATGCATTTTTTGAGAAACTACAATAATCATTGTGCGTGAAAGTCATCATTGGCCAACGTAGCTCAGTGGTAGAGCAGCTCACTCGTAATGAGCAGGCCGCCGGTTCAAGTCCGGCCGTTGGCTCTTTCTACATTTGCTTCTCACAATTTTCGGATGATTGCGTGACTACTCTCCTCACAAAAGTACGGGGTTGTACGGCGCATTTGATAAGTGGTGTCAATTTTCTCAGATTGTTGGGAACAGAGAATCCCAGTTACATTGATGGATTTGAAGATCAAGGCATATCCAAAGACATCGTCTTTAGTAGATAAAAATTGATGTAATTCAAGTGGTATCATCATCATAAAACAACAGAACTGTATTTTATGTAGGTGCAGTTGTGATTATTTTCCTTTTCAGGATCTACTAAATTATATTTATCTGGATAGATCGTTAGATCTTGTAGAAATAATCGTTAATTTGGGAGACGTATTCCACGATATGAGACGATCAATGGATTAGATCTGCAATTACACAACCATGATCAGATTATAATTTTTTCTTACTTGAATGAGTCCGAATTTTAAAAAACTTATTGCACTGCTTGAGGAACTGTTCCAACTCAATCAACCTGCTCTGGACTTCGGCCTATATCGAATAATGCATGCTAAACGTGCCGAAATATCCAATTTCCTAACGAATGGTCTCCCGAAGATCGTTCAAGAAACTCTACAGGAATATCGGACTCAGGACCAGTTAGCCTTTGAGGCGAGAATCTCAGAAGTAGAATTACTTAGACAGGAATTGAGGGTGAGGGAAAAATCTTCAAGAAACATTGATAGATTACGTGAACGTATCAACACATTAGAGCAGGTTGATAAAATAGAGCGTGACGTTTACGATCACTTGTACAAATTCTTTAAAAGGTACTATAGTGATGGCGACTTTGTCGCAAAGCGCGTCTATAAATCGGACACCTATGCAATTCCCTATCAAGGAGAAGAGATTGCACTTCACTGGGCAAATAAAGACCAATATTATATTAAATCTAGCGAGTATTTGCGCGACTATTGCTTTCGCTTGAAGCCTGATGATGAGGGTAACCCAATGCGCGTGCACTTTAGGCTCTCAGATGCGACTGAAAGCGAACATAACAATAATAAAACCCCCAATGGAAGCGAACGAATCTTTATTCTGATTTCAAATGAAAATTTCATTGATATTGAAGATGGAGAGGATGGTAAGGAACTGATTATCCGTTTTGAGCACCGACGAGCAACTCTCAATGATTGGCCTGAAAGCCAGCAGAGCGGTAAGAAAAAACCTCCAAATCAACCAGATTCAATTCTTCACACATGCCAAAGAATTATGTCCATAACGAATGAAGACTTTACCCATTGGATTGAGGAATTGGAAAAACCCCATGTCATCAAAAATGGTGATTTAGCCAACTACAATAGATTGGAATCCCACCTTAGACGCTATACATCTCGTAATACATTTGACTTCTTTATCCATAAAGATTTGGCGGCTTTCCTCAATCAAGAATTGGATTTTTATATCAAGAACGAAGTCATGCATCTTGACGATCTGTGCAATCAACATGTCACGAGAGTTGAACAATTTTTCTCAAAAGCCAAGGGTATCCGAACGATTGGACAAAAGATCATTACATTTCTTGCACAACTGGAGAACTTTCAAAAAAAGCTCTGGCTCAAGAAAAAATTTGTCACTGAAACCAATTATTGTATCGCAGTTGGATCCATTCCGAAAGAATTTTATCCAGAGATTGTTGAGAATAAAGCACAGTGCGAAGAGTGGGTCAAACTCTGTGCTATTGACCAAATAAATGGAGACTTAGTCACTCCCGGTTACAGCAAGCAGGTCACACCTGAATTTCTGGAGACGTATCCAACACTCATGATTGACACCCAGCACTTCAGTCTTGATTTTAAATTCAATGTGCTTGAATCAATTCGTGATATTGATCAGGTTACTGATGCCGTGCTTTTTCACAGTGAAAATTTTCAGGCGCTATCATTAATGTTAGCTTCCTACAAACAACAGGTTAAGTGTATCTACATTGACCCACCATTCAATACCTCTGAAGCATCACTGCTCTATAAGAATGAGTATCGTCACTCTACATGGATGGCACTCATTCACCAAGGTTTAGAACTGTCCAAAAACCTGTTATCTGAGGAATCAGTATTGAGTGCGGCGATTGATGATTTAGAGAACAACAATCTTTCACAACTTCTCGAATCCACATTTGGGAATGATGCTTGTCTTGGAACCTTGATCGTAGAAACCAAGCCATCTGGAAGAACAAATGACCGATTTCTGGCGACTTGCCACGAGTATTATCATTTCTATGGCTTATCTGGAACAACGGCTCAAATTCGCTTTCTCCCGCTCTCAGAAAAAGCCAACAGAACGTATACTGAAGTTGACGATATTGGATCGTACAAGTGGCGTGACTTCTTACGCACAGGCGGATTTTCCACACCCGATGAACGTCCAAACTCGTTCTATCCAATATACTTCGTACCTACATCAGGTGAAATTCATCTTGACTGGATTCCTGATGCTGTGGAAATTTTGCCTCTGGATACTAATGGTAAACAGCGTGTATGGCGTAAAACATCTCCGTCTTTTTTGAAGCATGTTTTGGGGGGTGATATTAAGATTGAACAGCGTTCATCTGGGACATGGAAAGTATTGATCAAAGATCGTGTTAAAGATGGAACGCGTCCAAAGTCGGTTTGGATAAGTAGCAAGTATGATGCAGCGTCTCACGGTACAAAACTCTTACACAAGTTATTTGGCGAATCAACATTTGTCTTTCCAAAAGCCTTAGGTGCCACCAAAGATGTCTTGTTCGTAACATTAGGTGATTGTCTCAATGGCCAAATTCTTGATTACTTCGCTGGGTCTGGTACTACGGGACATGCTGTTATCAATCTCAACCGAGAAGATGGTGGAAGGCGGAAATTCATATTGGTTGAAATGGGGGATTATTTTGACACAGTTCTTCTTCCCCGCCTTAAAAAGGTAACATTCACCCCGGAATGGAAAGATGGCAAACCCGCACGCTATGCGAGCCCTGAAGAAATCAAACGTAGTCCCCGAATCTTCAAAGTCATACGCCTTGAGTCTTACGAAGACACACTTAATAACTTAGAAATCAACAAAACACATCAGCAACAACTTGCCCTCACAGATCCCATACACTCTGATGGACTACGCGAACAGTACACACTTCAATATATGCTTGATGTTGAAACCCGCGGAAGTCAATCCCTTCTCAATATTCACAACTTTGCGGACCCTCAAGCCTACAAGCTCAAAGTCAAAATTGCAGGCTCAGATGAAAGCCGCGAGATCAACGTTGATCTTTTGGAAACCTTTAACTGGTTGATCGGCCTGTCTGTCAACCAAATTGATAGACCCAAAATTTTCAAGGCCCTTTTTCTGCGAGACGACGAGGGACGACTCCGCTTAGATGGAGATATAAAAGAAGATGACGAAGGGTTCTTCTGGCTTCGTAGTGTTTATGGAACTATGCCTGACGGGCGTAAAGCGCTCATTATTTGGCGAAAACTTAGCGGTGATTTAGAACAGGCCAATCTTGTTCTTGATCGGTGGTTTATCAGCCACTATCTCCCAAAAAATGAACGTGAAATTGATGTCATTTGGGTTAACGGTGGAACCAACCTTGAAGATCTGAAAGAATCCACTGATCACTGGTCCGTTAAACTCATTGAAGAGGATTTTCATCATCTAATGTTTAACGGGGCGGGCATGTGATGTCATATCACAAAAGAAAATCCCAGAAAAAGCCTAAAGCACTCTTTTCAGAAAAGCTGATTCTGCATCAATGGATCCTATATCAATTAGGAGCAGAGACGTTTGATCAATTAGCCTATACCCTTCGAAAAAAAACTAGGGAGGGTGTGAACGAAAACAATATTCACTTCTTTTTCTATGACTTGCTTGACAGACTCCCTTATCTCAGTGAACATAAAAAAAACCTTTTACTGGGCTACGATCAAAACATTTTCAAACATACTAGACAAATTAATGATGCCCGAATGAGGCAGGGTAAAAAACCAGTAGTATGGAAATATTTCCAATATCTGGCGCTACTATTTTGCGAAATCTATTTAGATCAATACTTTGATGATCCTGCATCTTTAATAAAAAACCTTAATGAGCGGATCAGAGTCTATAATCTTGGTAGACGAAATTCTGATAAGATTGATAGTTTTTCAGGACATGACCAAGCATGGCGACAATTGAATAAGCTCTCGTATTGGATGGCGACTGGCAGTGGAAAAACACTCCTAATGCATGTCAATCTTCTTCAATACCTTAGTTATCTCACTAGATGTGACAAACGTCATGAATTAAACCATATCCTACTGTTAACCCCCAACGAGGGACTCTCTCGTCAGCATCTTAGTGAATTTCATACATCAGGAATTAGTGCGCGATTGTTTGATAAGCGGAGAAGTAGTGGCTCGTTGTTTAGTGATCAGACAGTTGAAATATTAGAAGTCACAAAACTTCGCGATCAAATGGGAGACAAAACAATTGCCGTTGACGCCTTTGAGGGAAATAACTTGGTCTTCATTGATGAAGGGCATCGTGGAGCTAGTTCGGGTAGAGGAGGAACTTGGATGGGATATCGAAATTCATTATGTGAAAATGGTTTCTCCTTTGAGTACTCGGCAACGTTCGGTCAAGCTATTAAAGGCAATCCAGAACTCACGAATATATATGCGAAGAGCATCCTGTACGATTATTCATATCGTTATTTTTACGCCGATGGATACGGTAAGGACTATCAAATTCTTAATTTAGATCAGAGTGTGCAACAAGACTATCTGGATTTGTATTTAGTGGCGTCCCTTCTATCATTTTTTCAGCAAAAACATCTGTACCATCAGCAACAAGACGCGCTCCACTCATTCAATATTGAAAATCCACTTTGGATCTTTGTCGGAGGCCGCGTCACTGCAACTCTGGCAAAAAAAGATGCCTCTGACATTGTTCAAATTCTGAAATTTCTCGCCAGCTATGTGTCTGAACGATCTAACTCTATCCAGAGCATAGACCGTGTACTTAATAAGGGACTCATTACCTCCGATGGTAAGAATCTTTTTTCTGAACGCTTCAATTATCTCAATGCACTCACGCTCTCCCCCTCTGACATCTACGATGATACGCTTGCGAAAATCTTTAACGCGCCAAACGGTGGATCCCTTCATATTGAGGATATAAAAGGAGCATCTGGAGAAATTGCACTAAAAGTAGGCGCTGATAGCGATCCATTCGGCGTGATTAATGTGGGCGATGATGCAAAACTTCTCAAGATATGCAAAGCAGAAAGCCTTATGACTGGGGAATTAAATTTCTCCGAATCCCTTTTTCATCAATTAAATCAACCTCATTCAAAACTTAATATTCTGATCGGCGCTAAAAAGTTCACCGAGGGCTGGAATTGTTGGAGGGTCTCAACCATGGGGCTGATGAACGTCGGTAGAAGCGAAGGTGCACAAATCATTCAGTTGTTTGGTCGTGGTGTAAGGCTAAAGGGCCATAACATGAGCCTCAAACGTAGTGGCTATTTACCTGAAACAGTTGGTCGTCCTGATGATATTGGTGTTCTGGAGACACTAGGAATATATGGGATCCATGCCGACTACATGGCACAGTTTAGAGATTTTCTCACAGAGGAAGGGCTTCCTCTTAATGAAGATCGCATTGAATTTATCCTGCCAGTGATCACGAATCTTGGAACACAGAAGCTCAAGACCATTCGGTTAAAAAACAAAATCAATGGTGTGACCACCGACTCTGGCATGGCATTTCGAAAGTTAGGGCCTATTCCAACTGTTGCACCCCCTGACTCAGACACAGAGTACCTGAAGAAAAATCCTGTCCGGCTTAACTGGTACCCAAAGATTCAAGCGATGAAATCCAATATCAGCATTGGCGAAGACTCTTATGCGGTCCCCAACCAAACTTATCTTCATCCACAACATCTGGCCTTTCTAAACTATGATCATCTATATTTTGAGATTGAACGATTTCGCGTAGAACGGGGATGGTATAATCTGAATCTTTCTCCTTTAACCATTAAAAATTTACTTGATGATCCAAGTTGGTATCGCCTACAGATACCCTCAGAGGAAATGATCTGCGATTCGTATGATAAGGTACGGCTTTGGGAAGACATCGCACTCACTCTCCTGAAACAATACGTCAAAAGATACTACGCCTTCCGTAAGCGTGAATGGGAACTCCCTCATTTAGAATATCAGACCTTAACAGATGATGACCCCAACTTCTTGGGTGTAAGCGAATCTTCTGATGAGAAAGGGTACTATCGCATCCTAATAGACCGTTCTAAAGATGACATTGTTAAAAAACTAGGAGAACTCAAAGATGCCATTAGTCGTGGAGAAGTTAAACGTTTAGAGTTTCGGGGAATCGAAACGATTTGGTACAAATATCACCTGTTTCGACCTTTACTCGGTCTGAGATCTGATGCCGTTGAAATTACGCCTGCCCCACTCAATGAAAGTGAGTATACTTTTGTACGAGATCTGCAGTCATTTCATAGTTATTACCCCGATTTCTTTAAGAATCGAGAGATTTATTTACTCCGCAATCTGAGTCATGGCCGTGGAATAGGCTTCTTTGAAGCAGGGAATTTTTACCCCGACTTCATCTTGTGGGTTGTCTCTGAAGAAAAGCAGCAGGTGTTATTTGTTGACCCCAAAGGAGTCCGCCATCTCAGTCCTGATGATCCTAAGATTCAATTCTTTAAAACGATCAAAGAGATTGAAGAGCGTCTTGGGGATCCAAATATTTCACTTCATTCCTTTATCGTCTCCAATACTTCATCAAATGAGATTAGCCCGCTCTGGCAGATGGACAAGAGCGAGATTGAGAATATGAATGTGCTATTTCAGGAGGATGATTACTCGGCATATATCAAAAAAATGCTTTATAGCCTGTGACTAGATTGGCCTCATCTCATTCCCAACATGATAGATATCTTATTGCGTTGAATGATGGAATTCTATGACAGTCAACAGCGAATTAAATCCAATGGCTCTTGATTCCAAGCTGGCTGAACTCTGGTCACCCGAAGGGCACACAATTCAATGTATTGACGCTCACACCGAAGGTGAACCATTGCGAATTATACTTTCTGGATTCCCTCAACCGAGCGGTCGCTCAATCCTTGCAAAGCGGAAACATTTAGAGAAGACTCACGATTCATTGCGGACGGCTTTGATGTGGGAACCGCGCGGACACACAGATATGTATGGATGCCTCATCACCGATCCTGTGAGCCAAGAGGCTGACTTTGGCGTCCTATTTATGCATAATGACGGGTATAGTACAATGTGCGGCCATGGTATCATCGCGGTCACCAAAGTCGTAATAGAAACTGGTGCTTTTCCAAAATCAGTACCTGAAACATGTGTCATTATTGACACACCAGCGGGGCTGACAACCGCATGGGCCAAAATAGACAATGGTCATGTTGAGTCTGTACGGTTCATCAATGTGCCATCGTATGTTCACGCATTACATCAATACGTTGAGGTTCCAGATCTTGGGCGAATCCCGTATGACTTAGCCTTTGGAGGTGCGTACTATGCGTATGTTCAAGCCAGAGATGTTGGCTTAGAGGCAACCCCAGCACACTATGCAGAACTCGTTCGCATAGGAATGATCATCAAACAGTCAATCATGAATCATACCTCTATTGTGCATCCGTATGAACCTGACTTAGGGTTTATATACGGCGTCATATTTATTGATTCAGCGCACTCTCCACATGCCCATAGTCGGCATGTCTGTGTATTTGCGGATGGCGAAGTTGACCGAAGCCCCACGGGAACTGGAGTGAGCGGCCGACTAGCACTACTCGTTGAAAAAAAAGAGATAAAGCTTGGGGAATCTATTCAAATAGAAAGCATTATTGGGAGTTCCTTTATAGGCCGGGCGATTCAAGAAACAGATTATGGTCCTCACAAAGCAATGATTCCCGAAATTCAAGGGCGGGCATTTATTACCGGCCAACATACATTTTGCCTTGATCCCCAAGACCCACTTAAATACGGCTTTCGTCTGCAATAATTGCTATGCCAACACTCCGCGTTCTCTCCAGAAAAGAAATCGCTTCTGCGATTACAATGGAAGAGACAATTGACCTCATGCGTCAAGCGTTTATATCTCTATCATCTGGAGATGCAATAACGCCAGTACGCATGAATATGCCCATAGATGATGTGGGGCAGCGCGCGTTGCTCATGCCTTCATTTTCAAAAGACCTTCAACAAATTGGACTCAAAGTCGTCACCATAAACCCAGAAAATCCATCTCATGGCCGTCCATTTATTCATGCGTTTATTACGGTAACTGATGCCCAAACAGGGGCGCCCATCGCTCTGATGGATGGTGAATATATCACCTCTCTTCGAACGGGTGCAGGATCTGGGTTAGCAACAGAGGTTCTTGCCCGCCCAAGCTCGTCAGTTTTGGCAATCTTTGGTGTTGGAGTTCAGGCACATACACAGATAGAAGCCGTGTGTGCAGTACGTTCAATCAATAAAATTATTGTATTTGGACGTTCATCTGGCAAAATAGATCGGTTCATTCATCAGATCAAGCAGCGCTATCATATTGATACAGTTGCTGCACAAGCCCCACATGATCTTGAACAAGCCGACATTGTATGTACTGCAACAACCTCTTTGACACCTGTTTTTTCTTCAAAGCACCTATCAAATGGGACTCATATTAACGGAATTGGATCCTACAGACCCGATATGACCGAAATACCAATACCAGTGGTTTCGCGAGCAAAAGTCGTTGTAGATCATAGGGAGGCATGTCTGAGTGAATCTGGCGATCTATCTATTCCCATTAAAAGAGGAATGATTGATGCATCGCATATTCATGCAGAGATTGGAGAGATTCTGCTATCTCACCAAGATGGCCGTACTCATGATTCTGAAATCACATTTTATAAGTCAGTTGGCAATGCGGTTCAAGATCTTGTTGTCGCCAGCCATTTAGTGAAGAAAGCGAAACTAATGAATCTTGGTGCTGAGGTCACTCTATAACCTATCACTTGCTTGATCGCATCATGACTGCGAAAGGCGCTTCATTGATCACGACACTGGTGCATCTGATTCGGCATGTACATGCTGAATCCAGCCGCCAGCCATGACATCTTCGCCTTCATAAATCACTACACATTGCCCAGGGGTGATAGCCCTTCGTGATTGGATAAACGATACCTGAAGTTCATTCGGAGATAATTGATGGACGACGCAAGGTGCACCAGAGTCTTTGTAACGAATTTTTGCAGTTGCAGGTTGCTCATCATTTATGGCTGGGTATTTGACAAAATTTATCTTATCCGCCACCAGAGTTTGACTGAAGAGTTCTTCTTTTGGACCTACCGTAATCGTATTTGTTTCTGGGTCTATTGATGATACATAAACGGGGTATCCTAAGGCTAAATTTAGTCCATGGCGCTGCCCAATAGTATAAAACGGATAGCCGTGATGACGGCCAACTTCCGTTCCATCTGACAGGACTATGGGGCCATTTTGTACACTTTCATCAAGCCCTGAGACTCGGTCTCTCAAAAAACGTCGATAGTCGTTATCGGGTATGAAGCATATTTCATATGAATCAGACTTCTGTGCAACTGAAGTAAGCCCAAACTGCTGTGCAAGATCTCGAACTTTGGGTTTTTCGTAGTGGCCAAGTGGAAAGAGCGTACGCGCAAGTTGTTGTTGAGGGAGTCCCCATAACGCATAACTCTGATCCTTATTGATATCCATTCCAGTTGATAAGATAAACCGTCCCTTTTCCTCACGGACACGGGCATAATGCCCAGTCGCAATATAATCGCAGTCAAGATCATCTGCACGCTGCAGTAATGCATCCCATTTGATGTGCGTATTACATAATACACATGGGTTAGGTGTCCTCCCTGCTAAGTATTCTTCTGTAAAGCGCTCAATGACCCAATCTCCAAACTCTTTTCTTATGTCCACGATAAAATGTGTAAAGCCTTGGGAAAGCGCAACCTGACGCGCATCGTTCATAGATTCCAGTGTACAGCAACCGACCTCTTTCCCATGTTGGCGGGGTGTGCTTTCACTGTAATCCCATGTTTTCATAGTAAGTCCAATCACCTCATATCCTTGTTGATGAAGGAGGACAGCGGCAACAGAGGAGTCCACTCCCCCGCTCATTGCGACCAGGACTCTTGACTTCATCCTACAGGATATGTTTAGAGTACCCGCCGTCAACGGGTAGAGCGACTCCAGTAATAAATCCAGCTTGTTTACTGGCAAGAAATGTGGCAGCAGCAGCAAATTCCCACGGCTCGCCCAGTCGATTCAATGCGGCCTGCTTGGCCCACCCCTCTTCAACTTGAGCACTCGTTTTATTATCCTGTGTGACTAAGTAGTCAACCAAATGTTGTAATCGCTTCGTTCGAGTAAACCCAGGAAGAAGCGTATTGACCGTGATTCCATCTTTGCCAACCTCTTCAGATAAGGTCTTTGCAAATCCTTGAATACCAGATCTGGATGTATTGGAAAGATACAGAGAGTTGATGGGCTGCTTGGCTGCGATTGACGTGAGCATTAGAATTCTGGCATGCCCGTCATTATAAGCTGCGTTACGAAGGTGTGGGAGTGCATGCCTGCACAAATTAATTGTGCTGACAAGATTTAATTCTAAGCCATCACGCCAATCCTCTTGACTAAAATCATCAATTAACCCAGTTTTAGGCCCTCCTGCGTTTGTGAGCAAAATATGTAAGTGACCAAATGTATCTACAGACTTCTCAATGGCATTTTGAATCTGAGACTCTTGTGTTACATCACATACAATCGGCAGAATTTTGTGCTTATCAACCCATTGATTCTTGAGAATTGATTCTGCGGCAGTGTTTATTCTATCTTCATCGCGAGAGCAGATTGTTAGGTTACATCCCTCTTGTGCCAGAGCAGTGGCGACAGCCAGGCCTAATCCACTGCTAGCACCTGTGATAAATGCAGAGCGCCCTTCAAGTCCAAGATCCATGTGATTGAGATACTAAGTTGAAAAATATCAGGACCGAAAGCATAGGATGGCGATGCTGCCAGTGTCTCTGAGGTGGTAGATCAGTCATTTATGATTGAGAAAATACTCTGCCTCGTTGGCAATCATCACTACTACATTCATGAAGTGATTCTCTCAGATTATACTTAAAGACACTCTTTGCCATCAATGTTGAAGTGAGGCTTGCACATTAACACTCATATCTCCTATGTTGGATTGGTGATGATGCGCTAACCCAGACACAGACAGCGACATCCTAGTCCACGGGCTTAATTGTCCTCCTAATCGAAAGAGGCGTCCACTGGGTAGCTCCGTCACTCCTACGATGGATCGTACGCTCCCTCTGCTCACAGGAACGCCATAGCCAATCTCTACCTCCGTGCGGTGCATCCCCGATTGATAAGGCGCTACATCCAGAATCGTCTGCTGACGATAAAGTGCCATACTATGATTCGGCCCCCAAGACGGACGGACCCGCATCGTCAACCCTTCCGACGGATTCCCTACCTGAATAGATCCAGATACCCCCCACTCTGTAAATCCATCTGCACTGTGGAGCACCAATCCCTGCGAGCGCACTTCACCACGAAGCCTCCACTGCGGATACGCCACGCGCAATCCCCCTCCAAACTCCAACCCAATTCCCGTCTCTGCATCACCACCATCCTGACGGACATTCGCCTCCACAAATGGACGAACCCCCTGACTGAGCGCAAACGCACTCTCAATACCCAATCGTACCCGAATCACCTCGGCGCGCAGATCGGTCACATCCACCTCCGCATCTGTCAAGATCACATCTCCGTAATAACTCAACTGAGCGCTGCCTGCCGATGCCAACTGTGCCTTGAATCCAACGGCCCCAAATCTGGATGTCAGATCCCCATCCAGTATCTGCGTCTCTGCATGCCCCCAACCATAGCCACCACTCATCCAAATCTCCCACTTTGAGGCCTCATACGAGGCATAAGGATAAACCCCGGTTAATCCAGTCTCTACATCTGTATCATTGTAGGTCCCTGCTCCCTGACTGTAGGCCACCATGACTCCCGCCAACCACCCCCGCTCTGAACGATAATCCGCTCCGATGATGGCGCTAGATACATCCCCGCGCAAATCCTGATCATCTCGCCCATGGAACCGCCGAAACGCGCCCCTGCCCCAAACGCCAACATGCCCAGACGTCTCTGATACTTGACACCCCGACAGTAACTCTCCCAGCGATGGTGTCCATTGCCAACGTTGAACCATCTCCGCGCGCTCCGCCGCTAAACACATTGACCCCGTAGGCCGCAAACGATCCTGCAATGCCTCGGTGAGCTGAACCGATAAAGTGCGCACAAACCGCGCCGTGTACTCGGTGAGCGCCGTCTGCGCCTGATTGATCTCTTTGTCAATGACCGCGGTTGCCACAGCCTTATTGATCTGCACAACCTCGGATGATTCTAAATGAACATAAAATGTCTCGCGCTGCTGTTTGGCCTCTGTGTTAAGTAATGGAACCTCAATGGTCGTTTGTACAGTCCCCGGCGTAATGGTTGCTAGCCCTGAGCGCTGCATATAATCCTGTCCAGCCGTGGCCGTCCCATCTGCGGTGCGATAACGCACAGAGATAGACTGAGAACTCGGCTGAGATACATAAATCTGGAACGTGACCACATGGGCATCTGGACTCACTACCGCATCCTCTATTGTAAGGACTGGGATGCCGCTATCATCGTCAACGATGGTGGCCGTTGCCGATTCGCGCGCAATGGTCGCATGTTTGGCGTTGGACAGTATGACCGTAAAGGTTTCGTCTCCCTCTGGAGTCTCATCGTCTATGATTTCAATCTGAACAATGCCACTGGTCGCGCGCGGATCAAAGATCACAATCCCTCTGGAGGCCGTATAGTCGTCGCCGACCGTCGCTTCGCCCGTCTGCTCTTGGGTTGTGTATTGTACCGTGACGACGGCATCCGTCGGATGACTCAGCCTGATTGGCATCTTAATCATCCGCTTATTCTCTAAGGCCTGACTCTCGTAGATGGTAATCTCTGGTAGCCCCTGATCTAGAATCGTCACCTCCACCTCCGCCTGTTGACCATCATACTTGCCCCCACGGGCCCAGAAGGTCAGTCGGACCGGAGGGTCGTTATCAAGATCCGAGTCTGTCTCCGCTCGGATCATGAGGGATTTCGGGGTGTTCCAATCCGCAGGGCCAAAGGTTAATGATGAGGGTTGCAGGCGTACATCCGAACCCTCATGCCCAGAGATCCCTACGGTGACCTCTCCCACTGGCTGTGAGTTCAAAGAAACGCGAACCTCATCCGAGCTGCCCTCTTCAATCTCAATGGATCGCGGCTCTACCATGAGCCTTTTCTGATCTGTTTCCCGAATCGTCACCATGACCGTTTTGCTAATGCCAGCGTAGCCACCGCCCGATGCGGAAAGAAAAAGTTGGACCGGCTCATTTTCTTCGGCATCATCATCCTTTTCGGCCATGATTTCTACAGGCTGATCGCTGCCCCAATTCAGTGTCGTAAAGGTGAGCTCTGGAGGAGGAATCAGACGAAGACGCTCTCCTCCCACAGTCATGGCAATGGTCACCTCTGCGTTGGGCTGCTGCGTAAGACGTACCTTCATGGAGGTAGATGAACCCTCATCCATTGGTATCGAATTAGGAACGACCATGAGGCCAGGCTGATCATCGTCATTAATGGTTACCTGAATCTTATGAGTGAACCCCGAATAGGCGCCCCCATCTGCAGTCAATAAAAGTGTGATGTTGTCTGAAATCACATCGTCATCCTCAACCGCCGTCAAAGTGACCTCCTGGGCCTTATCAGAAAAGACCCAACGGCTAGGCGCTACGCCCAGATCCGTTCCAGATTGTCCAGTGACCGCAATGGACACAGCACCAGGCGGAATCGCACCCAGAGCAACCGTAATCGTCCTTTGTTCTCCTTCCAGAATTTGAACCGATGTGAGCGCGTCAATGGTGGGAACATCTGTATCTGTGATCGTTATTTCTCTCTCAGAGGGCGTGCCCTTAACTACGGAGGATGGTACATCGCCCAATGCAATCTTGAAGGTTTCGTCACCTTCTAAAAGGCTATCGTTTAAGGCCTCAATCATCAGTTCGGCTTCTGGCGCTCCACCTAGAATCACAAGATCAGTTGAGCCCGACAACCGATAATCCTCCGAAGTCGTCGTTCCGTTGGTGAGTGTTAATGGGAATGTCACGTCATCGTCCAATGGCGAGGATAGCTTGAGCGTCACCGTCACCCGCTCCCCCTCATCAATCCGCCTTTGATCCACCGAAAGAGAGACTTCAGGTGGTTGCTGCGGTGAATCTTCGATGGTCACCGTCTGTGACAAAAGCCGCCCTCCAGAGACTTCGGGCGGAAGAGCACCAAAGGCCACCGTAAAGGTTTCGGGATCTTCTTCCTCGGAATCTGAAATCGTTTGGATCGTGCCTGATGTAGATTTCTCGCCCGCCATGATGGTTAGCTCATAAACCGGGGTATAGTCCTTATCTGCTTCCGCTGTAGCGCCATCTGGAGGATAGGTCAGGGGAATGGGTACCGGATCATCTAAAGCCTCCTGTAAGGTCACCGTGACCGTCACGTCCCCTCCCTCTATCACGCTTTGGGGTTTAACCTCCAGTGTCACTTCCACTGGCGGTGCTGTATCGCCATCATCTTTAATGGTGATTACCACTTTACTCGGGTCTCCTAAGTCAATCCCCTCGGGCTTACGTAGACGGACACGGAAGGTCTCATCAGGCTCTGCAACCTTGTCATTCCGGATGCGAAGGTCGCCAGAGACCGTGCGATCTCCCTCCTTAATGGTCAGCGGACTGGGAAGCGGGAAATAGTCGCCTGGTTCGGTCGTAATATCCTCATAGGCCAGATTAATCACCACCTGTTTCGCAGCAGGTCTTGATAAGGCAGCTGTGAGCGTCGTGAACTTACCCTCTAGAACAGATTTGGGATCAACGGATAGCGTCACCGTTGTTGGCAGGGAACGTGGCTCTTTTTCATCATCTGTGATGGTGAGTGTGACTTTTTCTGGGGCACTCACATGAGCGGGGACCGTGCCAGAAACCGTGATCTTTTTTTCTAAGGGACCGAAATCTTCATTGTCGTTTGCGGTAATGGTGACGGTGCCGGCGCTGGTGGGTTGTCCGGCCTCAAATGTCAGTTTTGTGTTATCGCTCAGCTTATAGTCACCCACAGCAGCGAGTGGTGATTCGTGCATCGCCGAAATGGTCACGGTGGTTGTTTGGCTGGATGGTGGGGCCAAGGTGGCGGTCACGGTCGTAAATTCCCCGTTTTCGGAAATGCTGGGAGGCGAGAGTTTTAAGGTGACCTTTGGTTTAATATCATTGTCAACGATGGTCACTTCGGTCACATGCGTGGTGTCATAGCCCCCACCCGAGGCTCTGAAGGTCAGGTTCACAGTATCATTGGCGTAATCCTCATCAGTGCCCATTTCCTGTGCCGCACTCAAATTGATCGTCTGATTTTCATCAAAATTTTCCACCGTAAATGTAAGCGATGATGATTCCGACAAACTTAAATCCGTTTCCGAATGCCCTTCAATCGTGACGGTAACATCGTCCAATGGTCTCGCCGTTAAGCGAACTATTAAGGGTATTCCCATCTCTCCCTCATCAATCGTGAACGTTTTATCTGCACTAATTTCACCGTCTACATCATTGTCTATAACAGAGACGGTTAACGTTTCAGTTACGTCTTCATATAAGGACCCAGTCGCCGTGACTACAATGGATTCAGGCGGTTCACTGATAGTATTCTCATCCTCCGCAGCTGTTACGGTGACTATTTTGGGCTGATTTAAGTCTTCTGCTGTGAAAACAAGCTTTTCTGACTGGTGGTCATGCGTTAAACTGGGGTTCACAAATGGTGGAATTGTGACCGATACTGGTTCCGTAGGCGGAATTGATAAGGTGACCTCAAATGACGCAGAATCGCCTTCAGTGACAATAACAGTTGATGGGGTTAACTTAATCTCTGGATATGGACGTGCAGTCGTGTCTTCAATAATGACAACAACATCTGCAGTGACACCATGATAATCACTATCAGTAACTGCTAAAGTTAATGTAACCGCATCATTCTTCCAGTCATCATCATTGGCAGCCTCAAGCTTCACTTTTGGGAGATGAAATTTATTGGTAGCCCTCGGAGTAAAATTAACAGTTTCTGGCGTAACAGTTAAATCTGAACCGTCATGCCCAGTGATGCTCATTGTAAATTCACCTATCGGCTCAGATCCAAGCGATACTTTCAAGATCACATCCCCACCTTCCTGAACACGCACCGTGTCAGGCGCGATCAGCGTCGTCGTATCAACATCTTGGATTATTACCTTAATGGTGTTCGTTATACCATCATAACCACCACCTGTTGCAAACAATGCGATAGATACCTCCTCTGAATCAGCCGTGTCGTCTTTCTTTACCGTAATTGGTAATAAGTGGGACAATATGTCTTTGTTGAATCTTAATTCTGGGCGTGAGTGGCTTAAATCTTTGTTATCAAACGGAGGGACTTGAACCTTGACCTCTCCTTTTGGAGGTGCCCTAAGACTAACCTTTAAATTCAATGGTTTAGAGCAATCTTCTTCTATTGTGAAAGGAGAGAAGATAGTATAATTACTCTTATTGCAATCTCCCCGTACAGCTTCTACGTCTATTGCAGCTCCATCTATATCATCATTATCGTCTATAAGAATATAGACATAACCTAATGAATTCCTATTATACTGTGAAAGTCTAACATTACTTTTTATTTCAAGGCATAAATATTCATCATCGAAATTGTCGTCATTATCGGCTTTAATAATCACCGTTTGATCAGTGTATTCAAAACGTGTAAAGTCTAATTCTTTTGGTTTAATTGTTACAGGTAGTGTTGGTTCAGAACAAGCCCATTTTACGGTTGTAGGCAAAAAGCGTATTGGAACTTCCTTAGTCTCTTGTGTGTACCAATCAAGTAATATTTTAATGCCATCATCAGGTACTGACTCTAATGATTCAAAAAAAAAGGGCAATGATAATGAGTCACCTTCTTTCACTACTTCATGTGCATGGTATGGCTGGCCAGTATGCCACCGAATTTTTGACCTATGTCTATAATCATCCTTAATTCGAATTCTGTAAGGTTGTGACACGCCATCATAGCCACCACCACTAGCCGTCAGTATAGTGTGGGCTGATTCATCATCTGACTCATTATCCTCAGAAACCTTAATTTTAAAAGTCTGTGGGTCAGAATAATCTTCAGGAGTAAATTCCAATCTACTCTGCCCTGTGATCGTTACATCTGTGTTGTCAAATCCCGACATCGTAACCGTAACCGTTGAACTCGGTCTGTCGGAGAGCCAAACCTTAAACTTACCAGTATCATTACCATCTTCTGTTTCAGTAACTTCCATAGACCTTTCTGGACTCGTCATGATTTTAAAGCCTGAAACATCGTCATCAAATACTTGAACTGGGAGAAATTTGCTGATTCCTTCGTATTCAGATCCGCTGGCGGTTAGTGTAATGTCTTCCTGTTCGTGGACCGTGTTGCCGTCGTCAGCCGCAGTAACCGTCACAGTCTGAGGTGTACTATAGTTTGTTGGCGAAAACGTCAGAGGAGTGCTCTGATTGTGCGATAAACCTGCAGTTGAAAACGGAGAGAGGGTAATCTCCACATCGCCACTGGGCTTTGCTCTTAATGATACCCCAAACTGTTTTGATGAGCCTTCATCAACTTGTATGGATGCCCAATCATGGATCTTGATAAGATACCCTTGATTTATCCCAGACTGAGTCAAGGTTTCAGATTTTAGTCCCCCGTCAACGACTTGCAGGTTGGTCGAATGCACTTCATCAGAAATGACAATGGGGGGATAGATCTGAGGATTCCCAATTTGATTCTTATACCCTAATGCGTCCGCACTGATGGATGCGTGCTCATTCGCAGTATTTAACTCAATCAATGGCTGTGTATTTCTAAATGACTCCGATCTGGAAGTCGAAGATTCAACTTGTAGACTACGACCATCAGTCTCAATACTAGAAAATGAGAACTGAGCAACGCAAAGTAAGATGGTATATGTACCTATCCTAAGTAACTCACTGAAATTCATTAATGGTGGGAACCCAGTAAAGTGCATATAAAGAGTTTTATAAGTTACTAAAGATACAAACAATAAAATTTAAAGCCGACTTCGGCATTTTATAGTGCGAGCTTCTTGCGAAACCTCCAAATTAGTGGGGCCTGAGGGCGATTTTTGAAGAAAATGCGGTGGTTTTGGTTGTTGGACTGCGTATGAAGGACCCTTGAGACGTGGTATTTCTCTTTTTCAGAAAAAAACTTAAAAATCGTTCATCTTATGATAAAAATGTAGGGACAGAATCCCCCAAGATTTCGTATCTTTGGGGTGTTAAATTCCAACAAAAAACTGGATGTTCCAACGTCCCTTACAGATCAAGTATCTAGCTTTTATATTACTTGTTAATACGAATTGTTCAACTGGATAGAAACCCGCCTCGGCGCGCTACCAGATCGCTAACAAAAGTTGATCGTAATATGCCTTGTGTAGAAGATTATCCTCCGCAGTCAATATGGAGGTGCCCAGGATCTCACCGGATGGCAGAGGCTTCATCCCATAATATTCATGACGGAGCGATTTGGTCTGAGAATTACTCATGAATGGTTGAATTTGGGGTATATCCCATTAGAGACTTCAATTTGTTGGACTCATAACCCCTCAATACAATGACCTAAACCTTGAGGACTGAATGGATCATGTCTTGATATCTGAATCGTTTTCTACCCTCTAACTTGATGAGTTCAATTAAAAATGTCATTCCAGCAATTTCCGCACCACTTTGATCAACCAAATCTTCAACAGCTGCGCACGTCCCACCTGTTGCTAACACATCATCATGAACTAAGACTCGATCATTGGGATTGATAGAGTCAGTGTGCATTTCAATTGTATCTGTACCATATTCTAGGTCATAGGACACACTGTATGTCTGACGAGGTAACTTACCCTCTTTCCGAACTGGCACAAAGCTTGCGCCCAATTCAAGAGCAATCATTGGCGCCATCACAAATCCACGTGACTCTACCCCGATTACCTTAGTGATATTACCTTGAACGAATGGTATAGATAATTCACGAACCGCCTTCCTGAGCAAGTGACTATCTGATAATACCGGGGTAATGTCCACAAAGTTTATCCCTGGTTTGGGAAAATTAGGAACCGTTTGAAGTGCACTCTGGAGAACTTCAACAGAATTCATCAATGATTTTAAGTCAATGGAAAAGCTAACCGTACAACAAATATTTATTCAATTTTCTATAAAATTAAGAAAGATGATTAATAATTCAAGAATATTTATAGGCCCTTGTACCCATTTATAGACTAAAGGGTGCTAATTGATTTGAACATCAAACTTTCATATGAGATTGATGACTCTCGGGCAGAATCGCCTGTGTGCAACTGTTTTGGATATCTCACACTTACTGGATGACCCGTAATCAATCAAGACCACCAATGATCATCCCAGAAAAAACTGTTCCCATTATTTGGATTCACTAAATTAATGTATCGGGGCATGCACCTTTTTTTGTTGGCACACAGAGATTTGTCAACTATGGTAGAACTATTCTAACACACAAACACCCGCGCGCATCACCAATTATAGGACGATCCCCGGCCTAGAAGCTGATCTAAACGATCATTGATGATCACTTCCTTGTTTTTCTGACGTTGCTCCAGCGTCAGAGTTTGCACTTCTAAATCCTTCTGCTGCTGCGCTAATGCATCAGATGTCATCTCCTGCTTGAAATTAAATATTTTTTCTAATTGATCAAGAAGCATTTGCTCTTTTTCTGGATATGCATCTTGGCCAGCCTGACGGGCTTCTCTGGCTAAACGGCGAGCCTCATCCTCCATCAGATGAAGCTGTCTGGTCTGTGAATGACGACCATGATGTCTTCTCCTCAATCGCGTGAGATTCTCAGCCGTATGGTGACCCCGACCCCTATCTCGATTCCGACGACCCCACATTCGTGGAGATCGCCTCTCTATACTGTCAACAATGGTGGTATCTCCATCGGCATTAATGACAATCTCTCGGTCAATGTTTACATGCCTAATCCGTCCATCTATATGTTGGCCACCAGAGTGAATCACAATCATCGTATCGCCTTGTGTGCTCAACACTACATGAGGTGACATGTTAAGCGAGTCCGCCTGCTGAGCATGTACTGAAATAACGAGGACTAGTGCGATGAATGTGACGATAATGAGAGAATAATTCTGTTTCATGGTATGACATTTTTGTGTACTAAGGTGTGCGAGTATGACCCAGTAACTCAGATAACCTCGCATCAATTAGACGTTTCTTCGCCTCAGATCTTTCCCTGAGCCGATCCTGCAACCTGTTGAGTTCTACTTCTATGCGTTGGATTTCCATCTGGCGATTCGCCTGTTTCATTGAAAAAATCTCATCTAGTTTCTCCTCAAGCTCTTCAATGGCTTCCTCCCGCTCAATCCCTGGTTCAAGATGATGAATGCTTCGGGCCATCTCAATCGCTTCTAACTCTCTGCTCCATTCATCCCTGAGCAGCTCAAACAACTCACGATTTGCATCCCGAACATGGGTGAAGTAATTGGATAATTCAAGCACTCTCTTCACCTGTTGTTGCAGTGATCCCTGACCAAAGTCCATCAGAGCCGTCGGATCATTTAATGTGCCTATTGTTCCTAGCTCGGTAGCCGTTGAAACGAAATTTTCGATCTGATCAGACATCATATCAGTCAATCCAAGAACATCTCCTGCATCAGAAGACTCAACCGCCATCAAGGTGCCATCTTGATCAATCAAAATCCGAAAATGAACATCATCCATATGCGTTGACTTGGTGATCCGATCCTTCCATATTTCATAATGCATCCCGTTTATGGATACACGCATCGGAAATGCACCCATCATTTGAACACTGAAATGACTTTTCTGCAGATTCATATCAACGGGAATGTCATCTATATGGAGAACATTTCCGTTCACTTTCAGCACGCCATCAGTACTCTCAAAGCGGATAGACTGAGCGAATGCCCCCAAAGTAACCAATCCCAGAATGATGATCAACGATGAGAGCCGAAGTAGTGATATAGATACCATATTCTTAGGTAATTATTGAGGTGTTGAACGAGTGGTCTGAACTCCAGTGCGAGTTGAAGTGAGATCATCTGAGAGTGAGTCTAACCTGATCACTTCGGATTCATCCCATAAATCGGGACTTGTTCTCTGACGTACGATATTGAGTGCCTGTTGCATTTCAATACGTTCTTGGGTATCATCCCATTGTAACTCTAATTGAGAGGACACTTGAGTCGCATCAGTCGGCAGATCATTGTCTTTCTGAGTCGTCGGCAATAGCATGACGAGTGCAATCACTGCCACAGTGGTCATACTGCCAATTAACGCGAGTCTTGGCACACTTAGAATTGACCTGCGTTTTGCGCGTCTTGATTTTTGTTTTGCAATCAATAAGACGCGATCAATAACCTCTTCTGGGGCTAATACCTCTCGGCGAAATGCACGATTCTCCAATTGATGCTTCACTCTTTTCAATACTTCAAATTCTTCCAGATTTTCTGGGTCACTGAGAAGTTCATACAATTCTTGAGAATCAACTTGCTCACGGTATAGACACTCAATCAGAAGGAGCTTTCTGTTCGGTTCAGAATTATTTTTTTTAGACATAGATTGGTACTGTTTTGTAGGTGAGCAATCCTCGTTTCATTGATTAAATTTTAAGTCAATGGAATCTTGTGTATGTAACTGGCGATGCCCAGATTACATAATTCGGCGTAAGAATGGGCGTGAGGAACATTTTCACTGGGAACCCTAGCATCCGTCCAATAGATATTTGCGTTGTTACTCATGTATCAATTCCCTCTTATTTTCTAATTCACTTGACTTTGGAGTATAGCGCTGAGATTGCTTCTCCATAATTGTTCTGAGATTGATCAGAGCGTACCGCATACGTCCTAATGCGGTATTGATGGATACCCCAGTGATTTCCGAAATTTCTCGAAAGGTGAGTTCCGCATCCTGACGCAAAAGCACTACCTCTCGCTGCGAAGGAGGTAGCGACTGTATGCAAGCATCTAACCATTGGCTTCTTTCTTTGTGGTACAAGAGATCGTCAGGGGCAGGACTTTCATCAGGAAGCTGTGCCCAGTAGTCTTCATTATCTGCAGCAACATCTTTCCACTTGTGACGGCTTCGCTTATAATCAAAAACAACATTTCGTGCGATCATCAAGATCCAACCGACAAACCTTCCTTGAGGAGAATAACCACTTCGTCGGCGATGCATCACATCAATCACCTTCACAAAGGTATCTTGAAATAAATCATTTGCTAGCTCGGTATCGTGCACCATCCCTAAAATAAAACCGTAGACCCGATCTTTGTGACGACCTACTAATTGTTGAAACGCCAGATGATCGCCTTTTTTTGAATAGGCATCCAGCAGTTGGTCGTCAGATAAATGTTGATCCATGAGGTCAATTCCCATTTACGGTATCAACGAATCACGGCCTTCGGTTATTGCATCCATCTTAGGGTAATAGCATGTGTAGAACCTCACTGACCGTATCAACACCAGCCACTTGAATGCCCTCTGAAAACGTCAGTCCTTGAAGACTTCTCTTTGGAACGATGGCCGATTCAAAGCCGAGCTTTGCGCACTCCCCCAACCGCATCTCCAGTCGACTCACGCCCCGAACCTCTCCTCCAAGCCCTACCTCTCCAATAAGAACACCACACCGCTCAGCCGAAATATCATACAATGAGGAGGCAATTGCAATGGCAACCCCTAAATCTGCAGCGGGTTCTTCTGCACGCATCCCCCCAGCCAAATTTAAAAACACATCATGCCCGCTTAATTCTAACCCTTCGCGCTTTTCAAGAACAGCCAACAATAGTTGTAATCGTTTGGGATCAAACCCAGTTGATGTTCGCTGTGGTGTCCCATAAGAGGTTCTTGTTACCAGAGCCTGAACTTCAATTAATAATGATCGAGTTCCTTCCATCGCACAGATGACACATGAGCCCGTCGCTCCACTTTGACGTTCAGATAAAAAGATTTCACTTGGGTTCAAAACCTCTTTAAGCCCAGAATTTGTCATTTCAAATACTCCGATTTCATTGGTTGAGCCAAATCTGTTTTTGACGGCACGTAAAATCCGATATCCATGATTCCGATCACCCTCAAAGTAGAGGACGGTATCAACTAAATGCTCCAGAACTCTTGGCCCTGCAATAGAACCAGAGCGCGTGACATGTCCAACTAAAAATGTCGCAGCATTCATTTTCTTGGTCAAATGCATCAGTGCGGCTGCGGTCTCTCGAATCTGGTTGATACTTCCTGGCGCGCTTGATACAACTGGATTATACATTGTCTGGATAGAATCAATAACAATGACATCAGGAATTGTATCTTCAATTGCTCTCAGAATTGATTCTATATTGGTTTCAGAGAGAAGAAGTACATTAGGCGTCGCGGCGCCAAGGCGCTGGGCGCGGAGTTTGACCTGTCTCGCAGATTCTTCACCCGACACATACAGGATCGTCAGCGGATCCAAGTAGCGCCCCAGCTCGGTCATCATCGTGGATTTACCAATCCCAGGATCGCCTGCCACCAAAATAATTGATCCCCTCATGATCCCCCCACCCATCAGACGATCCAATTCTTCAGAACCAGTGACAATACGGGGCATCTCCCCAATTTCTACCTCATCTATCGGTTGCACGATGGCGGCGGGAGCCGTGATGGGCCTCTGATCCGAAATCGTTTCCTCAACCATAGTATCCCAAAAATCACACCCTGGGCATTTTCCCAACCATTTCGGTGAAGAATACCCACATTCCTGACAGTAAAACCTTGTTTTTGATTTTGCCATTTGATCACCAAATCATTAAAATATACGCGGTCAACATCAGATTAGAAACAAGAATCATTAAATTTGTTTAATGAGTTAAATTCCACTTAGTCTTTATGCCACCGTTTGCGCTTCGCTTGACGCAGCCATTATTTGATATTGGTCGGTTTACGATTCTCATGTCATCGGCATTTATGTCGCTCCATGAAATGCGAACCTATCGAGAGAATTTTCAAACCCAATTGGTTCGGATCGGAATTGACTCAATTCCCATCGTTGCACTTGCGGCAGCATTTTCGGGTGCAGTGACGACCGTTCAGACCGCCTATCAACTCATTTCACCATTAATTCCGCCCAAGATTATTGGAGCAGTCGTCGTCCCTTCGCTGACCATGGAGCTTGCTGCTGTCATTACTGGATTTATTCTTTCTGGGCGCGTAGGAGCTCGAATAGCGGCAGAACTTGGAACAATGCGAGTCACCGAGCAAATCGATGCCATAGAGGCGATGGGGCTTAATTCGGTTGGATACCTCATCGTTCCACGGGTATTAGCTGGAATAGTCATGGTGCCCGTCTTATATGTCGCGGCATGTCTGGTTGGGATTGTCGGAGGGCTTCTTGCCGCAGAATTAACGGGTGTCGTGACTGCGGGTGAATTTATTTTGGGCGCACGTGAACACTATGATTTATTTGGGCCTTGGTTTGGGCTGATTAAATCTTTTGTCTTTGGATTTTTAATCACTTCGGTCTCCTGCTACATCGGTTACTATACCAAAGGCGGCGCTGAAGGCGTTGGTCGGAGTACAACACGCGCCGCCGTTATGAGCTGTGTGCTTATCTTAGTCGCTGATCTAGTTCTGGCTGTCATATTGTTATAGTCACAGTTTTATCCGATATTTTGTGCATGTATGATTCAAGTAGAAAACATCTCTAAATCTTTTTCTGGGCGTGCTGTATTACAGGAGGTTTCTCTTGACATTTCAGAAGGGAGCACGCAGGCGATCATTGGACAAAGTGGTTCAGGGAAGAGCGTCCTCATGAAGCACATCATTGGGTTACTACGCCCAGATCATGGACGAATTCTCGTTGATCAAATTGATATCGGACACATTTCTTACAGAGAGCTTCGGGAGGTGCGAAAACAATTTGGAGTGCTTTTTCAGGGTGGCGCGCTATTTGATTCTATGAGTGCATTTGACAATATCGCATTCCCTCTTAGAACCTTTACCAGTAAATCCGACCAAGATATTCAGCGCGAAGTACAACTGTGCTTAGATCTTGTGAAGCTATCCAACATTGGTTCAAAAAAACCAGATGAGTTATCTGGAGGAATGCGAAAACGCGTCGCTCTGGCGCGTGCGATTGCACTGCGCCCCAGATATATCATTTATGACGAGCCAACCAGCGGACTTGATCCCGAGACATCAAATGCCATCAACCATCTGATCAAAGACTTGGCTAATCGCCTTGATATCACCAGCGTAGTTGTCACCCACGATATGCACTCGGTACTTACGATTGCCGATAACGTCGCCTTTATCCATAATACGCGGATGCATTGGACTGGCTCAATTGACGAAATGCAACAAAGCACAGATGTGACGCTCCGCTCATTCATTAAAGCAAATGAGTATCTTATAGAGGGGCAATCTGCAAAAGATCAAACTATTTTCAAGTGATCATACGTAATGAAATAAAAATTGGTTTAGCGGTCATTATTGCTGCCATAGTGTTCTATGTGGGCACTCGATATTTTAGAGATTTCCCAATATGGGGGCAGGCCGACATTTACTATACCGAGCTATTGAATTCTAATGGCTTAGTTGTTGGGAACGTTGTTACAGTTAATGGGGTTGCTGTGGGATCCGTCACTGAGATTAAGTTAACGTCAACAGGGGTGCATATTGCTTTTTCAATTAATGATGATGTGGTCTTAACACATGGAACAACGACATCATCTGGAGGCTTTGGGTTTGTTAGCAGTGTTCAGTTAAATATTTTGCTCGGCCCCTCAGATGCAACGATCTATCCACCTGGATCCTTGATTCCGGCATCCTCTCAAACTGATATACTCAGCGATTTAGCCGATCGGACACCCATAGTCCTGAATCGTGTAGACACCTTATTAGCAGGCTCAAACACTGCAATCACTGCCGCGACTGACCTCCTTACTAATCCCCAAGGACAGATGAACCAGACACTATCATCTATTCAGACATCTGCAGATGCACTCCAATCCATATTGATGGCTGAGCAGGGAAGTCTACAGGCTGTTCTTCATGATATTCAACGTTTATCCCATGTCTTGGAAACCGTCGCACAGGATTCTCTGAGTACTATGACAACTGATGTTAAACAGGTTTTAGGACAATTGTCTGAGAACCTTGATCAACTGCAATCAACTACCACAGAACTCAATTCTTTGATCTCATCAATTAATAATGGGCAAGGAACCCTCGGTAAACTTGTGCATGATGACTCCCTCTATACAGAGTTACTCGGGGCAACCTCCACACTGAGAGCGATTCTTGAAGATTTTGAAACGAATCCAGGTAAATATCTTCAACACCTTAAACTGATTGAAGTGTTTTAATGCTTAGTTACGACGACTCTCTATCATTATTTCATCAATGGACCCAGTCGGAAAGTCTGCGCAGACATGCTTATGCCGTTGAGGCAGCCATGGAGCACTATGCGGTCATTTTTGATGAGGATGTATCTCTATGGAGGATCACAGGGCTTCTTCATGACATGGATTATGAACGTCATCCTACGGCCAAAGAGCACCCCTATGTAGGCGTGCAGGTGTTACGAGAGAGAGATTATCCAGACTCAATCACTGATGCCATCCTCGGCCATGCACCCTATACTGAAACCCCTCGTAAGACGCTTTTGGCTAAGACGTTATTTGCCGTTGATGAGCTGGCTGGATTCATTACTGCAGTTGCTTATGTCAGACCCACCTATTTAGAGGGCATGACCGCGAAGAGTGTTCGTAAGAAGTTGAAAGACAAGCGATTTGCAGCCGCTGTAAGCCGATCAGATATTCATCAGGGGGCCCAAGAGATGGGGATTGAATTATCTCAACACATCACAAATGTGATTTGTGGGATGTCGCGACATGCGGATCGACTCGGACTCTCAAATCCGAGTTAATCACGTCAACATCAGTCAGAGCCTATGTCAGAGAATCGTCTGAGAAACATCGTGAGCGAACATCTCAGTCGCTCCTTTGAGACGAATCCTACAGGTCATACACCGCCGCCTTCAAACCATCGACGAACTCATAAATTAGGGATTGGTCTCAAATTACTTCGCATCATTCCGTGGAGTCTGCTTGCTCTGTTTATTTTTTCATTCGTATGGGATTTTGATCATTTGAGCCTCTTGCTCAATGCCTCTGGCACCTACCTTTACTCCTATGGCGAGCAAGCTGCTACTTTAGTCAGTTACTCTGCACTGCAACTCCCTGAGTTCAATCGTATTCTTGAACTAGAAGGCCTGATTGTGACGGTTTCAGCCGCTGGTCTGATTGGATTTTTTACCAACTGGCTAGCGATCACCATGCTATTTCATCCTCGCAAACCACGCCCTCTTTTGGGTCAGGGAATTATTCCAGGATCTCGTGACAGGGTCGCCGACCTGATTGCACTAGCGATCAGTAAGGACTTGATTAGTGAGGAAGTTATTTTAGAGAGAATTCACGTAAGTGGTGTCGTCCCAAAATACCGGGATATGGCGCTTCAGGTCACCGAGAATCTCCTGCTTGATGAAGCATTTCAGAAAGAAATTAAGGAGTTAATTAGTCAGTTTCTTGCTGAAAAATTGTCAAGCCCAGAGCTGAAAGAAAAGATCATCTCTGTTCTGATAGACATGATTGACTCGGCTGCAAAGAGCGGATTGGCAGGTGTTGCTGTTAGGGTCTACCGGATGTTCAATCGTGATGGTCTTTATCGTCAGATTGAGGAGGCAATTGAGACGTTGCCTGAAACCGTTGATTTTGCCGTTAATGAATTAACCCGCACTTTTCAAACCATCCCCGCCAAGATTGCCGAGCGCTCCGATGATATTGAATTATGGTTAACAAAAGCGATCATGTCGTTTGTGAGTACACTTGATATTTATGATATGGTTTCACGAAATTTGCGCCAATTTGATGATCAGCGTTTTGAAAACTTAATCAAACGTACTTCAAGCCATCAGCTCATTTACATCAAGTATCTTGGTGGAGCTTTAGGGGCGATTGGAGGATTGGTCATTTTTGATCAATGGATTGCCCTGCCCCTTTTGGCGGCGATTTTGGGTACTGTGATTATCTTGGACAAACTCATTTTGTGGATAATTGACCGTCGTCAAGTGGCTTAACGGCATTAGTTCAATGACACCTTGCTCAACTTCAATTGTCGCATCAAGGACTGTGAGCACTTCATTCATGGTAAGTGCCTTCATCAGACGAGTACGCAATTTGCTTGCATTTGCAAATCCCTTGAAGTAGCCACCGTACATCCGCCGCATTTCTTTGACCCCTTTGCGCTCTCCAAGCCACTCACACTTGAGCGTGAGATGTTCTGCAACGACACTGAGGCGTTCGCTCCATGATGGTGGAGAGATCACAGTTCCGTGTTCAATCATCGCTTTAGTTTGTTCAAAGATCCAGGGATTACCAATGGCTCCACGCCCAATCATTACAGCGTCCACACCTGTTTCATCGAACATCTGGAGGACGGATTCTGGTGCCAGTGCGTCTCCATTTCCAATCAAGGGAATCTCTTTGAGACCATCTTGTTTGATCGCTTGAAGAAAGTCCCACCTAGCGGATCCAGAGTACATCTGTTTTCGGGTTCTTGCATGGACCGCGAGTGCTTGAATACCACTTTTTTCAAGCATTCGTGAGACATTAATAATATCAATACTTGTGTCGTCCCAGCCAAGGCGGGTTTTGACGGTCACTGGTCGGCTGGTTGATTCTACAACAGTACGCGTAATCTTCTCCATCTTTGGCAAATTGCGTAAGATCCCTGCCCCTGCTTCTTTGCATACGACTTTGCGAACTGGACACCCAAAGTTTATATCAATGATATCTGGCTGGGCTTGATCTACAATTTGGGCTGCTGATCTAACCTGATCAATGTCTCCTCCAAAAATCTGAATACCTACAGGACGCTCATTTTCACGGATATCCATCTTCATCAGTGAATCCTTTGCCTGATAGACTAAGCCTCCTGATGAAATAAATTCTGTATAGACCACATCAGCCCCATAGCGCTTACATAATGCTCTAAACGGTGGATCGGACACATCCTCCATCGGAGCTAAAAGAAGTGGTCGATGGCCAAGTTGAATGGATCCAATGTGCATTTTGCAAGAGAAATTAGTATCTTTCTGGTGAAACGAATCACCGACTAATTCGTGCATCATATCTGATTTTGTCTGTAATGTCTGATGAACCGCCATTCCAATCTCTCTCTTAGGAAGATTCTTCTATTGCACGCTTTGAAAAGCACACATGCAATGTGAACTCTTGACAGAGTTGATGGGATGTGTATTGAGCCCTAACACATTATTGGCAAGTGAATCTGGATATCTTTATTATATTTGTTCTGGTATTTCTTACTCTAATTTTTCTCATGAAATTCTTATCTATCATCTGGTTTATTGCCTTGATGACGGTCTCTGGTTCTTCTGATCATCAAATGATTGATGATCCTCCGACGGTCATTCTGATCTCAGTTGACGGGCTCAGAGCTAGTTATCTCAATGAAACCGACTCTCCACACATTCTTGAACTTGCCCATAACGGCGTGATAGCGAAGTATCTTGAACCTGTGTTTCCATCAAAGACTTTCCCCAATCATTATAGCATCATTACGGGATTATACCCTGCCAAACATGGAATCATCAGTAATTCAATCTACGATCCTGAAATCGGTCTATTTAGGATCAGTGACAGGGAAATGATTGCTAAATCAGAATGGTGGGGCGGTGAGCCTCTCTGGATCACTGCACAAAAACAAGGTCGTACGAGTGCCACTTATTTTTGGCCAGGCTCTGACACAGATTCTATTCAAGGGATGCAGCCTACCTACCGCATGGACTATGATCATGATTTGCCGCATACTGTGCGGATTGACTCTGTGATGTCTGCTGTCACTCGTAGCCCTCGCCCTGCTTTGATCACGACCTATTTTAGTACAGTTGACACCCAAGGGCATATTGCTGGCCCGTATGCAGAGGAAACCCGAGCTGCGCTCAAAGATGTTGACGATCATATCGGAACCCTCGTTTCTCGCCTTAAAGACGAAGGAGTTTTTGAGGATGTAAACCTTGTCATTTTAGGAGATCACGGGATGGCAGCGACCTCCAAGGAGCGTGTTGAATTTGTAGATGATTACATTGATACCGATGATGTTTACCGAATCGGAGGATTTGATGCGTTAGGATTTTTGAATCTGAAAGATCCTTTGCAGAAAGGTAATTTGTTGGAGCGCCTCAATGAAATGAAACATGTGCAATGGTATGCATCCGAAGATCTACCCGCAAAATGGCATTATACTGGAAATCACCGCATTCCAGATATTATCGGGCTGGCGGACGAAGGGTGGCAAATGTCAACCCGTGAATTGTATGATAGAAACCCCGACTATTACTCTGGAGGAACCCACGGATTTGATCCAAGCCTTGAATCCATGCATGCCGCGTTTGTCGCGCATGGACCCGAATTCGTACAGAATTCTACCGTTGATGGTTTTTCACTTATTCACATTTACGAACTACTGTGCGCAGCACTTAATCTTCAACCCGCCGAGAATGACGGTAATCTTCAAGTAGTTCAGCATCTGCTAAGACTATCTCCATAAATATGCAAGACATCTCTCTGGCTATCAAAATGTAATCATCGCGTCTTGTGACTTGATTTGAGCCCTCTGTGGTCAATAAAATATGAAGCCCCTTTAATTATCCTCAGTCATTATTAATGGGGAATGTGGGAATCATTTTGAACCAGTGATACATATTCTGGTTAAACGTCAATAAGCAACTTTTCTATTAGTAATAATGAATATAGATTATGATCTTCTGAACTTTGGTATCGCCGCAGCTAGCGCAGTCGTTCTGATTATTGGCTCACTGCTCAGTGTTCTGTTGCCCCTGTTCCGTAGACTTGAACGTTTAATTGAAATACAACGGGAAGATCTTAAAGATCTCAGGGCAGATGTTAGAGCACTTGATGCAAAGATTGACCGTACTGCAGACCAGTTGCGAGCTGAATTCAATGAGGGATTCAACCAATTGCGGCAAGAAATGAAAGAGATGAGGAAAGAGATGAAAGAGATGAGGACAGACCATAATGATCTAAGGGCAGACTTTAATGATCTAAGGACAGACTTTAAAGTTTTGAGGGCAGATATTAAAGCGCTCAACGAGAAGCTTGATCAATCTGTGGATCGGCTTGACCGTGCTGTGGAACAACTTGATACGAAACTTGAGCGTGCTGTGGAGCAACTACGAGCAGATTTCAATAAGATTGAATCCCAGCACAGGGAGGACTACAAAGATCTAAGAGCAGATTACAAAGATCTAAGGGCAGACTTAAAGATGCTTGACTCAAAGTTTGTAACCCTGACAAAGTTCTTTTACAAACTCAGCGGGGAATTTGAACATCTTAATAGTCGGGCAAATGGAGATCAATCAGACATACTCAATGAGTATAACGACGTTGAAATGATAAATTCTAATGCTGATGTAGTTTCTGCCACGCAATAGATCTTATTTCACAGATCTGCCCAGAAGGGTTTACTATTGATTTTGAATTCTCCGCATGACTTATATCTTGATAGCACAGTCCCGAGTAGATGCACCCTGAGCCCACGATTAAAGAAGTAAATTGCGTGGCTCACCCTGTCAGTTTTTGGGTTGCTCCAAATGGATTGATTGCTCATTTGCCTCATTGTGGAGCAGCACCTCTAAACTACTTTATCAGTCTCTCTTTCATATGACGATTGCAAACTGTTGCTTGGATCAAAATTAGGCTAGTCATTCAATTTTTTTGAATCGGCCTGCCCATCCCCGCAAACATGAGTTAACAGCAGAGACCATATCACTCAAATATAAATTGATCATTCGCGATCATGTGGATTCCCTCAACGGATCTGATTACCTTTTTCATATAGAGTTTCCCTTCTGTCAAATCAAACAATCAGCGGCTTACTTCACTGGTATACGAATCCAGAAATCAGAGCGAATCTGACTTGCAATGTCAGTCTTACAGTTAATTCGGTTTCCAACAATTGCTTTAATCATCTGCAATGAAAATTCGGGATCTGTTAATCACGAAGTTTTATAATTCGCCCCGTTTGTAGTGAATGGTTGGTGGGAGAGTCTGCAACCAGCCGATATAGATAGATTCCGGGTGATAAAGGTTCACCATGGATTGTAATTCTTTTTCCCCATCCTGCCGAAATAGTCTTGGCAGGGAGAGTCAATACGCGCCTTCCGATGACATCTACGACTTCCAACTGGAGTTGAGATTCCCAAGGCAGATCAAACACTAACTGAGTATTTTCAAGAAAAGGATTTGGATAGTTTCCGTGGACAACAAAATGTTCAGGTAGAGATTGCTGATCAAAAGATTCATTAACCCCAACTGGTGTACACGTCTCCCCATCAAAAAACTCAAGTCCCTTAAGCCATTGTTGAAATTGATCATCTTGTGGGGCACAGAGATCCTGCCCCGAGATAACTAAGACTCTCAGGCTTTCTAACTGAGTAAAACTCATGGGAAGACTTCCAGTCAATTTGTTATCAGCAAGTAAAAGCTGTTCTATGTTAGTGAGTTGACCTAGCTCTGGAGGAACGGTTCCAGAAAGTTGATTATTTTGAAGCGTTAATAATTTAAGTTTGGACAGCCGCCCTAATTGGGGGGGAATGGATCCACTGATCTGATTGAAGGCCAAGGTAAGATTCTCTAGGTCGGAGAGATCAGAGAGTTCTTTGGGTATTGGACCAGTTAGTCGTGGATTACTGACGAGTGCTAATGATCTCAGCCCAGGGAATTGGCCGAGCTCTGGGGGGATCTTGCCTGATAGATTGTTTTCAACAAGAAACACAGATTCAACTCGGTTCTGAACGACTGCTAGTCCATGCCAGCCGATCAGATCCCCAAGTGTGAGCGATGCCCTAAAGTTCCATTTTGATCCCAAAACCAAATTTTCCCAATTATCCCCATCCGTAGAAGTATACAGAGCTTGAAGAGCATTGACTATCAAATCTGCACGAGTATGAATTTCAAGGCCTATTGCATCTGGTTCATCAATAAATGATCCGTCTTGAATTCGTAGGGATAACACGGAATAACTATTGGGTGGAGCTGAGGCATCAACGGAAATTTTAAATTCCACATCAATAGACTCGCCACTTCTGAGGATTCCCAAAGATTTCTTTGAATCAATGACCGTGATGGATGCCGTTGATTGATAGGGAAGAAGTTCCACCGTAAGTTGATTCGCATCCACTAGGTAATTGATGAGATTAATTTTGATTGTTACCTCGTCTCCTGGATCAATTTGACCATCTCCTTCATCCTCCCAAGACCAGGTTTTGATTCGCACAGCTGGTACGCTCAAATCTGAGAGACTCGCTTGCGCGTTAATCAGGCCACCATTAATCATCCCTTCAAAGGGAGAATTTTCAGTATCAATATCATCAGATGAAAGCCGCACATGCTCTCGGAGTTCATCAGCAGACATCTGAGGAAACTTGGTTTTAACAAGGGCCGCGATACCAGCGACAAGAGGTGATGATTGAGATGTACCATCAAATTTATCATACTGATTGTTAGGCAACGGAGAATAAATTTTTACCCCAGGAGCATAGATGTCAACCGTCTTTCCAAAATCCGTGAATTCCTCCGCAAGGGCTGGTGAATCACTTACGGTTGCGCCAACTGAAAGTACTCTTTGATGGCCATCTGGGTAGGACTCTACTAAGTCTTTATTAAGTCCATCATTCCCCGCGGCAGCCACAACAAGACTTCCCATATCCGTGACCAGATCCAGCGTTTGATTAATCATACGTAGTTGTAGCCCACCAGCTGGGCCTCCCCAACTAGTGTTAATAATGTCTGCTCCATTGATTGCGGCATATAAAACACCCCGGTAAGGATCACAATCTCCATCCTGTGCACAGGATGTATTGATGTGCATCAACTTAGCATTCCATGAAGAACCAGTCATTCCTATGCCATTATCTGTGACGGCACTAGCAACACCAGCCACTCCCGTGCCATGCCCAAGTTCCATGATCTCAGGATCCACTGGATGAGGATCATTGTTCATCCTATTGTTTAGATTGATCCCATGAATATCATCAATATATCCGTTGTTATCATCGTCAACGCCATTATCTGGAATCTCGTCTTCATTGACCCACACATTGTCAAGTAAATCTTCGTGATCCCAATCCCCGCCTGTGTCAACGATGGCAATCACGACAATCGTGCCGTTTGGGGGATTATCAGATTTAACCTGATTCCAAGCTTCGGGCAAACGAACGAGATTTAGATAAGTCTCTTGCTCTGCAAACAATGGATCGTCGGGAGCTGTCTGGGGTTCTGAGTGATAAAATTGATGGATCAGCACGGGTTCTGCATATACAATATCTTCGTGTAATGAAAAAACACCAGACACTTTTATTGGATTTTCCTTTGCATCATAATGGACATAATAGGTACGTCGGAGGTGTAAAATATTATGGCGCGTTTTTGGTGTTGGCTCAACATACTCCAATACTGGATAGACGGGTTCAATATTATATACCCCATACTCGGAAAACAACTGATCAATCCCCGAATTATCTGTTCTGTTTTTTCCCACAATGACATCCGAATCAAATTGGACAACCACAACCTTTGACTTGAATTTGGGTTGAACTTCTTGGGCTACAATGGACGTTGCACTCCAAAGACTGAGAAATAAGATTGGAACAAATGACTTGCTAAATAACATGATCTGATAGAATTTTAACATCATGGCTTTGATGATGAGGATATGGGGCTTGGGAAAATTAAATCACCAACCGCAACTTGAAACAATCTGATAGGATTGATTGCATTGGTCTTTTTGAAGTGTGATCTATGACGAATTTATTGATGGGAATCATAGTCATTCATCTATCAGAGGTCAATTAGACCCACGAACATTGCTTTACAGACATTTCAAGTTAGATTCATGATGGGTGTGATGGCCATTAAACGACCGAATCAACAACTCCTATTAAGTATGTCATTTTTTCAAATGCCAACATCTGTCAACGACAAGTGAGTGGAAATTCTCTCTGATCTCAATCAAATTTAAGCGATTTTCACAATAACCGTAGGGCTAACACTGTCAACAAGTATGCACTGTTGATCATCGTCCAGAACATATTTTATCAATGAGTAAAAATGACAATGATTTTCTTCAACTTGATTCGTTGATGCATGTTTAGAATTTCCACTCAACAGATCTATTTATTCCAAAGATTAAATGAATCGCTACTCATTCCCTTGCCATTCTGCAAAATAGAATACTTTTGATGGATGCGCTCACATTCCGCATGAATATACTGGGAGTAGCGGTGTTAAACATAAACATGTGATACTGACAGGGTTGAAGATCTTAGCGCTAATTTCTTTTGCCAACTGTGCTACCTGCCTACCATCAAGATTCCCCGCAACTCTGCGTTCGCCCATTGATCGGCGATAAGGCACATCTAACCCCAGAGTAGACGTTGCTCAATCAGCCCATCATAAAGTAGAGTATCACCACTGTGGAATAAATTATACTCTCCAAAAGAAATCATATATCCGTACAACAGCGCGTCCATGTTGATCCATTTCTAAATCTTCGTGCGCGGCGGGGATTCCAGTAAACCGAAACCCATCAGTCAAGCCAATCAATCGTGAGATTTTGACTTATAGGCGTTTTCAATAAACGGTCGATTTGCCTCTGGAATAATGATGCTAAAATTAGGATTCTCCTGCATCAATGGGCAGTGTGGTTATGCTAAGATGTCACACCATTGATGAACTCAAGCGCTCTGGGGCAGTCACGCGCTCGGTCATCCGAATATGTGTTCTCAGTTTTTGAATACTTCCTCATTAGGAATCAGATAGACAGGGAGCTATAAGGCAATACCGATTGTTCCATTTGATTAATATCCAATCTGACCCAACCACCATGAGCGCGACTGATCCAATGGTATATTATTCTGCAAGAGTTCTTGATCCTTCTGATATGGTTTAATCATGCTCTTGAACTAGTGGCTGCGTGACTTGACCAGTGCCCGGATTTTTGAGTATGAGTTTCACATGGCCATCTGCTAGGTGCTCACGTTTAATGAGTTCCATGCCGTCCATCGTTTCATGAATCCTCTGAATTGGCAGGGCATTGATTTGCCGCCGCCGTCTTCTAATTCAACAGATTCCCATTTTCTAGATTTGACCGAACGGTAGCACGCATCACAGACCGCATACCCATCATAGAATGTCTCTCTGGGTTGACGTTTTTCATCCATGGCATCAAACATGTTTGTGTAGCCGAGTTCATGCACTTGGTCACCTACTGGAAATAACCTTGCCGATTGTTGCTCTGCCACATCGCCTTGGTACCGCCAGAATCCATTTCAAGCGCTGTTCTCAACAAGTGATTCAACCAGAGTGTGCCGTTGGTGCCCGCAACTTCATCGCGTAAATCCATGCCACCCCTACCCCTAAATGAACAGATGACTTCAAATTGTCCGACCGCTCCATTCTCAAAGCGATCAGGGCAATGCTGTGATCGGATGAACAAGGGTATCGGCTCAGCAGCTCACTTCCAAGGGCAAACATTTTTTTTAATAAAAATTCGTATGATTTCGCACAGTGGCACGCTAAATCAATGACGGCTCCCCCACCAACCCGTTCAATGTCCAAAACCCAACTGCTATGTGCTTCGCGCGATCGTTCAATTGCGCATTCGTAAGCGGGTGAATGGCCTTTAGTGTTTTAGGAGAGTAGACAAGATCTTCCAGCGAAAATCCGATTTGACTCAACCATATCCAAGATGCGCTTGGCTTCAGCAGCGGTGCTGGCAAGGGGTTTTGTAAATAGAACTGATTCATTTGCATCCATGCAGAGGCGAATTGTGGCTTCGCATAAATGATTCGGGAGTCCAATCTCAACGCATCGTAGACGGTTGCTCAATGGCTTTGATCATGTCTGTACAGCGTGCTTGATATTCCATTTCTGAGCAAAGTCTTTTGCTCGTCCTTTGTCTGGTGACCAAACGCACGCCACTTGATCATGACTTCGTTGTCCCTGCATAGAACAGCCCAATCAGGCCAGTTCCGAGCATTGTGATTTGGTGTCTATGAGACATGATTGGTATCAGGAGTTAACTCATCAAAAAACAGAGTCCGTAGGTCGTCGATTGCCGTAGAAGTATTCCAATAAACTACCAAAATGCGATTGACTGTATTAGAAAGCAAGTTAAGAGTTGTGCCATCAAATAAAGAATCGTTTCATCAACCACCACCTAATTGTGAATTTTCTGTCAAGATTCCGTGTTTTGACATTTAGTATGAATCATATTCTTTCAACTCGATGTAAACCGCGCCAATAATTTCATCAGTGTCTTTCTAAAACACTATTTAATCATTTATTAGCTGTATCAAATTTTATTAAAAATTCTTTTGTCAAATCAATGGAGACAGTGAATTAAGTGTGACCGTGGATGTAGATAATTCTGATTTGACTAACATGTAACTAACATCCAATTTAGATGGTCTCACATTCAGTTGCTGGTGTGATTAGCTTCTGGGAAGATAACACATCTTGGTCAGTGTGGAGTGTCTTGTGTGTGTTGCTTCTTGGTCATCTTTTCGTAAATCAGGTTAGAGGGCAATCTACTGATTTCGTAGTACCTTCGGAGGTTAACATTATATCTGATGCTGACTTTCAAGTGTTTGAGGGCGCCGAGAATCGTAGATCTGCCTCAAACCAACGAGTTTGTGACGAAACCGATGATGCATTATCAACATCTGTTCATAAATTGGTACTCTATGTCTGTGAATCTGGAAAACCTTGTGAAGACTGGGGTTCAACAGATTGGTTTATCTATGAAGGTGAGACTCACAGATTTGGACTACGCACGTCAAAAAAGCCTATCTCGGATGTAAATGTTTCGGTGGACCTACTCAACAACACAGGCCTTCCGATCAAGATTAGATCTTCTGTATCTACTCTCACACTTACCCAATCAAACTGGTGTGAACTGCAGTATGTGGATATCACTGCTGAAGACAACGATACTGAAGATGAAGTTCAAAAGAATGTTGAGGTTAAATTCACTGCCTTAGGAGGTGGGATTTTAGGGACAGCAAATAAAGATATAACGGTCAAATACAGATATGTTTTTGATAATGATGGTCAGGGGATTACAATAATGCCCGAAGATTTAAAATTAGAAATAGTTGAGGGTTCCTCAGGAATCTTTAGTTATAGACTGGACGCAGAGCCTTCTGGAGATGGTACAACGAGTGTAACGGTTAAGATCGGTGATCCCGCTGAGGAGGTAACAGTGTCGCTTCCAAAAGATATGATTCCGCAAACAACGTCTGTTAGTTCAAATTTTGTGGGGATGGGGGGGGGCTGGAGTAGAACCGATACGGTCACAGTACATGCAGGGGAGGATGATGACGCGGTTGATGATATGGTTAAAATTATAGTCGATCCACAGGCTGGAGGCTATAGTTTTCTTGATGACTATGTAATTGATGTAACGGTGATTGATAACGATACTCGTGGGTTGGATGTATCTCCGTTAATGTTGACCATAAATGAGGGAGACTGCAACCAATACACGATTCATAGACTATTCACTAAGCCTACTGCGACCGTAACCGTCAACATCTCCAGCGACAATGATGAGGTAACAGTAGATACAGATCTTACAACTCCCGGTGATCAATCATCTCTTGAATTTACAATGACAAACTGGAAAGATCCTCAGCCAGTGAAAGTGTGTGCAGCCGAAGATGACGATGCAATAGGTGATCATGCTATATTGACCAATACACCGTCAGGGGGGGATTACAACTCAGTAATGCCCGAAGAGGTTGTCGTTACCGTGAAAGAAAATGACAAAGTCGGCTTAATCGTGACACCAACTCAGTTAACTGTCCCTGAGGAAGGCAGTAGCACCTACACGGTTCAACTAGCAACACAACCTTCAGAAACCGTCACCGTTGATGTCACTGGTGCTACTGGCGAAGTCAATGTAGACACTGGTGGAAATCAAACGACCTTAACCTTTACAACGTCCAACTGGAATGTTGAACAGACGGTCACTGTAAGCGCTGGCGCCGATGATGATGGAGTCAACGATTCTGCAACACTGACCAATAAGGCATCAGGTGGGGACTACGGATCTATATCAATAGATGTAGAAGTGACAGTCATTGATAACGATGAAATAAAGCTGATTGCCAGCACCGAAACTTTAAGATTAGATGAAGGAGGAGTGCCAGGCTCTTATACAATCAAGCTGTCCACACAGCCAACTGTCCCGGTCACCATAACTATTGATAGTGATAATCCAGATGTTATCATCAATATTGATGGTGATCAAAATACCTTAACTTTTACAGAGTCCGACTGGAATGATGAACAGACGATCACTGTGCATGCTGATCATGACGATGATGGAGTCAACGACTCAGCTATACTGACCAACGAGGCCTCTGGTGGGGAATACCAGGGTGAAGAGCACACAATCAATGTTACGATTATCGATGATGATGATCAGATGATCATTGTGGATCCAACCGCATTTGAGATCAATGAAGGCGATCAAGGTTCTTATACAGTTAAGCTGTCAACCGAGCCAACCGCCAATGTGGGCGTAACGATCACACCCTCTCAGGGAGGCTTGACACTAAATCTTTCTCTTCTGAATTTAAACGCTTCTAACTGGAAAACTGGCCGTACGATTACCGTGACTGGCAACCAAGATGATGATGCCATCAAAAATGTGATCACTCTGACTCACAGAGCGCGTGGGGGAGACTACGGTGAAACTGTTAAAGACGCCATCGTTACCGTGACTGTGAATGATGACGATGTAGCAGAATTGATGGTCATTCCTACGAGATTGAAAATCGTAGAGGGAAATTTCAAAACGTATACGGTTAGCTTATCAACACAACCATCTGAAGATGTAACGATCACTGTAACCGGTGAATCAGGAGAAATTACCGTTAACCCCCCAAAAACATGGACATTTAACTCTCAAAACTGGCAAACCCCACAAAAATTCACTGTACGTGCAGGAGAAGACGGGGATGTCATTAACGATAAAGCAACCTTGATCAACACCGCCACTGGAGCGAAGGAATATGCATCACTGGATCCTGTCAATGTTGAAGTAGAGGTCATTGATAATGATGAAATTGGGCTCATTGTTGATCCTACAATCATCAACATAGCAGAGGGGGTAAGTAAACCCTACAATGTCGAATTAGCTGCTCAGCCCACAGGCACTGTAACCGTGACGATTACTGGCATCACTGAATCCGTCACTGTTGATACCAGTCCCAGTACTCCTGGAGATCAAAACATATTAATGTTCACATCATCAGATTGGTCAACTAAAAAAACCATCACAGTCCGTGCTAATGACGATCCTAACGGAGCAGATGAAACAGTCACATTGACAAATACCGCCTCAGGCGGCGGCTATGAATCTGCTGCTTCAGTGGATGTCACCGTGAACGTTAAAGACGATGATGAACCAGAGATCGTTGTAGATCCTGCATCAGTGCTACTGAATGAAGGTGATCACGGCACCTATACAGTCAGGTTGTCCTTAGAGCCAACTAGCGCTGTAACGGTCACTGTAACGAGCCCCTCTGAAAAAGTGACCATTGGATCTGATCTTAATGCACTCAGTCTTCAACACACGCTGTCATTTGATTCAGATACTTGGAATAGTGGCCTAATCGTAACCGTGAAGGCTGAGCAAGACGATGATGCTTCAGATGAAACCGTCACATTGATGAATACGGCCTCTGGGGCAGATGAATACATGTCAGCGCCTCGTGTGCCAGTTGTGGTAACCATAACTGATGAGGATGATCCTGCACTGATCGTGACTCCAACCGAATTATTAATTCCAGAGGGGGAGAACCGATTCTATACCATAGAACTTGCCACATTGCCAACGACCAATGTGAGCGTGTCTGTAACTGGTGCATCTGGAGATGTATCGATTAATCGATCGTTTCTCAATTTTAATCCCTCAAACTGGGATGACCCTCAGGAAGTTGAAGTGCGTACTACTGAGGATGATGATGCTGTAGATGATCCTCCTGTTACATTGGTTAATCGAGCCACTGGAGGCGAATACTCTTCAAGTCAGCCGGTCAATGTACAGGTGACAGTCATTGATGATGGCCGCCCTTCTGCATCCCTTTCTGTTGATTCTAATTCCATAGAGGAGGGAGACACTGTAAAGGTAACTATTGAACTCGCCAGCTCGCTGACCGATGAAGTGACCATTCCACTGAAGTATACTGATCACAGCACTAACCTCATAGACTTTGAGTCGCGTCCCGAATCGGTCACAATCCTAGCAAACCAATCTAGTAGATTCATTAACATTGTGACTCAAGATGATGAAACCGATGAGCCAAACGAGTCATTCACAGTTGCAATTGACATAACGCCTGAAGTCAAGTTAGGCACGCCTTCGTCTGAGCGCATCACGATCATTGATAATGACCTTCCCCCACCTACTACGGTGGAAATGGAGGTGGTTCCCTCCTCTGTAGTGGAAGGTTATCCTGTAACGATTACCGTGAAATTATATAGTGAACTCATCGTGCCAGTGACGATTCCTTTTAGTTACTCCACAGGCACAGGAAATCCTGCCGACCCGAAGAGTGATTATACCCAATTGAACAGTCTCATGATTCCAGCGGGTAAGACCGAGATAAAAGGGCAAATTCAAACAATCCTAGATGATGATGTCGAAGGGCCAGAGACCTTTTCTGTTTCTTTTGGAGAAAAACTTCCACCAGAAGTTAGGGAGGACAGCCCCATATCGATTGGAATTACAATTCTAGATAATCTATCTGCTGTGACCCTATCTGCCGATCCTACCACCATTCGTGAGGGAGACGAGACAAATGTGAGTGTGAAACTCTCGCGACCACTGGAAAATGACGTTATGATTCCACTGATCTTGACTCCAGATACAGCATCACCAACTGATTATCAAGCTTTACCTCAAATAAAGATCAATAAAGAAAGCACTTTTGGCGAGATCAGAATTTTGGCAGTGAATGATGACCTGATTGAAAACGATGAGCAATTCTCTGTACGACTCGGCAGCTTACCTGCGCCTTTGACCGAGGAGACCGAGTCCGAGATAGTCATCACAATTGAAAGTGAAGACCTGGCTGGAATTGATGCCGAATCGTCGATTGTGATTTCCGAAGGAGGACAGCGAACAGTCCCCATTTCTTTGACTGCACAGCCTATTACTAATATTTTGGTGACCGCCACTGGCTATGATAATTCTGATCTGGAGGTTGACCCCGTCGCTTTTGAGTTTACCCCTTCAAGCTGGAATCAGACTCGAAACCTAAAGCTCAAGGCTCTTGAAGACGACGACTTTAACAATGATAATGTGAGATTAACTTTGGATGCCGATGGTGGCAATTTTGATGATGTTGACCATTTCATTGACGTCGAAATTATTGATGATGATCGCCCTGGACTAGTCATTGAACGAACCCTGGAAATCAACGAAGGTCAATCAAAAACCCTTGTAGTTCGTCTTACACAGTTACCTACTGACGATGTATCGTTGACACTGGCTGGCTATGAAGGTAGAACCGATTTATCCTTACAATCCTCGCCACAACTCCTCTTTACAACTACAAACTGGAAGGATGATCAGTTCTTCAACTTGAAGGCTGAAGAAGATGACGATGCCATGGGCGATCAAGTTGTATTAACACTTGATGCCATAAGGGGAGGCTATGATGCAGTGAACGAATCGGTTACGGTCACGATTGTTGATAACGATGAAATAGACATGACCGTAACGCCATCTGGCCAGATCATTATCCCAGAGGGTGACATGGATGTATTGACAGTTGTGCTGACATCAGCGCCGAGCAGTGATGTTTCAGTCACTATCACGGGGTATGAAAACACTGACCTCTATCCATCAAAAATCAACCTAACATTTACACGCTTCAACTGGTCAGTCCCCCAAGAGGTCACTCTAAATACTGACACGGATCCAGACTATGAGGATGATCCTGTAAACCTAACGTTATCTGCATCTGGCGGGGGCTACACTGGAATACAGAAACCTGTTCGTGTGATCATTGATGATCCTGGCGCTGTCACAATTAATATCTTTAATAATGAGGCTTTTGAAACCGAAGGGATAATTCAAATTCCCATTGAGATAGAAGGTGTCCTGAATCAGGCCATTACGGTACAATATGCCACTAGTGATGACAGTGCAGAATCTCCCGAAGACTATACATCATCTAAGGGGATCGTGATCTTTGACCCAAACTCGAGCCGCGGTGTCATCCAGATTTCGATTCTTGATGATGATATAATTGAAGGCGATGAAAAATTTCACATAACGCTCTCAGAGCCTACTAATGCTGTCTTGGGAAAGTCTATCGGAGTCGCAACAATCAAAGATGATGACTCAGTGGTCACCATTGCAATTGAAGATGCCATCGCCACCGAAGATGCCAGTGTGATTACCTTTGATGTCCATCTATCACATCCGAGTCCTTATCCGATTTCCGTTCGTTATCGCACTGAAGATGGGACTGCATCTTCTGGGGAGGACTATGCCGAGACAGTCGGAGTGTTGACGTTTGCTCCAGGATCAATCCATTCAAGTATTGGTGTTCCTATTATGAAGAATGATATCAACTGGCAGGAAGAAACGTTCTATGTTCATCTGGAATCTTCTGATTCGGCCCTACTTGAAAAATCGACGGCAACTGCTGTTCTTCAGGAACAAACGATGGATGCGCATAATGTCATGACCGCCTATGTTGCACGCTTTGTACGTACTGCATCTATCAATCTCATTGAAGCATTGCAAGAACGGTTCCAACTTGAAGGATCTACCTGCAGTGTAGCACAGCGTGCCGACATGGTGCGTCTCTGGCATTCCCCTGTCGCGTGGACACCTTCATTAGGTGAATTACTCTCGGGGTGCAGAATTTCAAAGACTACTCCCTCTTCAGGAGGACGCTTTGGAGTCTGGGGGCGAGGTGCCTTCCGACAATTTCATGGGACAGGCGAGGATGCGTTAACACTGAATGCTGATGTCACAACCGCCATGCTTGGAGCAGACTATAGATGGAATACTGGATGGTTGGCAGGTATCATGATTGCCCATAGTCGCGGTGACGGGCTTTCTGATTTTATTGACAAAAATGGCGGTGACCTTGAGTCTGGATTATCTGGAATCTATCCATATCTCTCCTATCAATCCTCTGGATGGGAACTATGGCTCAGCGGAGGTTATGGCTGGGGCAATGCATCTGTCCCAAACCTTGAAGGATATCTGACTTCTCGATTTGGAGCAGTTGGCCTAAGAGGAGATCTCTCATCCTTCCATTCAACACGATTGAATTACTTTGGAGATGTGCTGGTGACAGATGCTAAAGTCAACAATCATGGTATCCATGCTGAGATCATTCGGGTGAGATTAGGAGTGGAAAGCTCCTTTCAAATCACCAGTGGAATTCGTCCGTATTTGGAGGCGAATGTACGTCAGGACGGAGGAGATGCAGAAACAGGTGTTGGTTTGGAGTTTGGAGGAGGCCTAAGAATTGCCTACCCTGAATGGAAAATACGCGGAGAGGTTCGCTCGCAGGGACTCGTCCTTCATACCGCAGACGGATTTACTGAATGGGGCGTTTCTGGCTCAATTCAGGTGGGAAATCCATCGGATGGTCTCATGGTGCAACTTCGCCCCTCTTGGGGGCCAAACCAAGGAATGTCACTGTATCGTCAACCAATCATTTTAGATTTTGACTCGTCCCAAAACGGTGCACACCGTGCAGAACTGGAACTAGGTTATGGAATTCCAATTCGCCAGGGACGAGCGCGGTCCATCGTAGGAGTAACACAATTTTCACATGGTCAATTATTGAGATTGGGCGGCGAGATTAGCCCAGTAGACTGGATGTCTCTTTCTGTCTCTGGACTTGCACATCATCAGCAGGCAAGCATAGGAAATATGAGTCTCAGCGTCCAAGGTCGACTTCATTATTGAAGAGACTCGTGGCATAAGCCTTCATTTCCTGTACAACTCTGATCACTGGTTGTCCGACCTTGTTTCAAAATGTGTTGAAATTTTTCGTTAAAATTGTGACTGGTAGGGTTTTTAATCTAGATTTGTTTAAAATTCAAAAAACTCGTCACTGTTGAGTAGTATATATACATTTGCTGACCGTGGTTTTTGCTTGATGAGTCCATCGTGAATGGTGATGTACTCATATTCTATAAGTCACAGAAAGAGAGGTTGAACCAATCCTGATACATTTAATCAGCGGTGGATGAACGTCATTCATTCCACAAGCCTCCAATGGGGTCTTGAGTAGCAGATGAAATATGCATGTTTAGGGTAAAATATCTCCAATTGACAGAAAATTTTATTAATAAACCAAACCATGATGAGTATTCTGGTACCTGAGGAGAGTCTCTTCAAATAGATCTATTCTGCGCACCTATCTGGCCAACTTATTTGGATGATCATTCAAAGAACCCATTCTTCATGTGATCGTGCCCCCTTTTTGCCCTGACGGTGTTCCAATGTGAGCGCAATTCAAAGCAGTTGATCACTTGAATTATTTGCTGCGTCCATCAATGCAGATCTCCATTAAGTCCCACATCGTGATAGATTTACTTTCTCCAACACCATTAATCATTTGGTTTTTCTATACTCTTGCATTAAATTCATGGAACTATTGGATACCTAAGAGTTGGGTAGAGCAAAAAGAGAGCATTCTTCCCAACTTACATCTGCAGATGTATGATCAATCGTGAAAAATCAATTAACCATCATCCTGATACCCCGCAGCTGGCAGAAATGTATGAGTCTCTTGCCCCCGAGGAGCTCAATTCTTGGTTTGAATCCTATCTTCCCCAGGAACCAGATTGCATTTTAGACATCGGTACTGGCAGTTGTAGAGACGCAGCTTGGCTTGCTTCAAAGGAGCATCAGGTCGTTGCGATTGAGCCATCATCTGACATGCGACGTCAAGCACAACGCTTCCATTCTGCGATGTCCTTTAAATTGGTCGATGATCAATTGCCCGATCTGAAAATTAGCCGATCAGGTATGTCGTTCAAACTGATTCTTTTAAATGCGTGTGGATGTTTATTCCAGAAAAAGAACGGGAGAGAAGTTTTCGCAAATTGGTCACACTTCTGAAGCCTCAAGGGGTCATTGTGATGACGCTTCGCGATCCCATTGAGAGACAACGAGGCATGCACCCTGTTTCTGTCTCCGAAATTGAAGATCTTGCAAAGAGATATGGTGCCTATATTGAATTATCTGCCACGACGGACGATCTTGGTGGACGACCTGATGTTCGTTGGCATCAGATCATTGTTCGGCTCCCTGATGATGGCACTGGTGCATTACCACTCATTCGGCGGATCGTCTTGATTGACAATAAATCATCCACCTATAAGCTTGCACTACTCAGATCTCTCTCAAGAGTAGCCAGTGTATCTCCAGGTTTGGCTCAAGAAGATGGTCGTGATCATGTCCGAATTCCATTAGGCGCTGTGGCACTTTCATGGCTCCAACTCTATGTCCCTCTGTTAAAAGCTAACATGCCACAGAGTGGCACCAATACTTCTGGTGGGGATGGCCTTGGATTTGCTAAAAATGCCCTCAAGCAGATCATGAATAGCCCCCGTGAAATCAGATCACTCAGGCCAGGAGTAACATTGCATGACGCTCTAGCGAGAGGCCTAACACAATCTCTTCGTGATGCCGCTGCAACCATTGAAAAAATGCCTGTCAAATATCTCTATTATCCGAATGGACAACCGATTTTCAAAGTGAATAAACGGCGATTCAAATGTGGGGGCACAATTACACTAAATGAGAATTATTTTTCAGAGTTCGGGGAAATACTTGTCCCCGCTTATCTCTGGCGAGCACTCCTACGATATAATATTTGGATTGAGCCCGCATTAGTTGAGGAATGGGCGGAGCTCATTATAGGATATGCAAAACGTCTGGATGTGCCGCCTGTAGATGAGTCCAATTTAAGGAAATTAATGCGCCCATATGAACCTGTACGCAATCAGAATGAAGTTCGTAAACATGCTTTGAGACTGCTTGGCTCCCAGTCAGTATATTGCGTGTGGACGGGCGATAAATTGAGATCAATCACAATGGATATTGATCATTGTCTTCCCTGGGCTGCATGGCCTTGCGATGATCTCTGGAATCTTATGCCCTCAAGCAAGAGTGCAAATCGTAGCAAAAGAGATCAACTGCCCGATAACGTCACTATCTGCGGGGCGCAAGATCGGATCATGGATTGGTGGGAAAGAGCTTATTGGAACAAGGAAACATTAAGTCAGAGATTCATTTTGGAGGCCCGAGCCAGATTACCCGCATTAAAGCAATCACCGCCCACCTAGATGATGTATTTTCTGCTCTGGAACTGCAGAGGATGAGACTGTATAGTGATCATCGGATACCAGAATGGCAAGGGCCTTTGTAATTTCTAATTCAGATCAGATTTTATAATACTTTGATATGTGACTGTGCCATAAAATTCTATAATCTTACGCCTTACCCATTGAGATCAGTTGATGATACAATCTGGTCAGTCTCGCCCTTGATTGAAAACTCATTGACTTTTTTATGACCTGTGTATGGCCGAATTCCCCATATCAAGTCTCTTTGAATCGGAGTGCAAATGTCTGGGTTTTCCAACATAAAATTATAGCACCACCTTGACAATCCAATACGGTTCGGTCAACTCATTCATTCTGAAACGGAAGACTCTCATGGGGCATGACAGTTAGTACGTCCGAATCAGCGCTCCAGTCGTAATGTAATCTCCAATCATCAGCCGGCTCAAATACATCCCTGCTGGTAAATGATCCGCTTCCCATACAACTCGATGTTGTCCTGCCGAACGCAATCCAGAAATCAGCCGTGAAACTTCACGACCCAGTGCATCATAGATGATCAGAGAGACATGCTGACTTTGCTCAATCCCAAATATGAGCGTGGTAAAATCATTGAAGGGATTCGGGTAGGCAGAAAGCATGCTTTCAGGGTCAGGCATTCCAATATCTTGCAGAGCAGTCGGGCGGCCCGACCGATAAAAGACCAAGTGTGCTGGGGCAATACCCACAGTGAATCGCCCGACTTCTGATAGATCATCTCGATTGGCTATCTGAACGAACCCAGGCTCGGTAAATGCTGTGGCGAAATCACGGTTAAAACGACCAATGTAGAATAAGCGCGAGGTTGCATCATAGACTAATCCTCCCACACGCTCATCTCCTGAAAAGGGAATGGGTTCCTTGAGAGTATTCGTTACCGTATCAAAAACTAGGACACTTGAACCGCCGTCACTGCGAATCAGGAATATCTCTTCGCTCTCTGGGCTGTAATAGGAATCTTGCCCAGGCCCATCTGACCCAATTTGGTGTGTGAATTCAATACGATTTAGGACATCTCCCGTATTTGGATTTAATACGATGGCCGCACCATTGGTTTTCTCAATGATCTCTGTAAAGGCATCGTTCCAGCGAGTATTTCCAGTACAAAATGCCCAGAGATCCTGCTGAGCATCAACTTCAAGATGGCGAGGCCCGTCGCATCCTAAATTAATCGTTTCAATCACCATATCTGTCTGAGTATCAATCACTGTAAGCGTAGAACCGCTACCAAATCCATAGTTGGCCACAAATGCACGATTACCAGTAACGGCAATATCCTGTGGCTTAGATCCAGTGGCTATTGAATCAGATACTATCCGCGTACTCAGATTCAAAACCTTAATTTTGCCTGATCCAAGATTTTCAGTTACATATGCTTTCTCCGCATTGACCACACTGATATATCTGGGTTGACCAATTTTACGAATCTGCCCAGTACGCATATTTTGAGTTAAGTCTAAGATATCTATATTGTTGGAAGTATTGGACGCGATATAGCCAAAATTCTCATGAAGCGTGATACTCTGAATAATTGTTCCAAAATCAGATAGAACGGTTTCAGCACTCTTCGTGGAAAAATCATACCATGTAATTGAACCATTGTCATCTGAAAAATTGCCTTGATTTGCGATATATAGACCGTGGATTTCCTGTGCAGAAACAGGAACAGAAACCCATAAGATTAGTGCGAAAAGTCGGAGGATGTGCATCGTTCTTGAAAAAATTAATTTAATAGTAAAGTTAATATCAGACGAGTTTGCCTTGGAGGCATTGGATTGGCTGGCAGGTATTCGTAACTGATATCTAATAGGTTTTCACTGTGAACACCTACCGATACTGGTCCTGCATATAGTTTTAGTTGGCCATCCACCAAGAAAAATGGTTCTGATTCAGTCACTGATGTGATCGCCTGCGCTCCAGTGTAGCACGCAGAAATACTGGCAACCAAAAATTTCCATCTCACATGGATATGGCTTTTGATTGTGTTGCGTGGGATGAGGCGTAGAAAGACATCACTCCTATGTACTGTATGTGTCCATAGAAGGCTGGCATGCGCTGTCATGTGGGAGGTCAGAACCCGCTGAAAATCAATTGAAGTTTCTAAGCCGTAATTCGTGGAATGCTTGACATTCTGCGGAGACCAGTATCCGGCCGGTGTGGGCTGCCATACAATTTGATCATGCATCTGAACCATGAATGTGGTCATTTCTATCTGCAATCCACCATTTAACCAGATTAGACCAGCATCATAGGATTCTCCATGTTCAGGTCTCAGATCCTTATTTCCCCCGGGTAGCCAAAATCGGTCATTGAATGTCGGCATCCTAAACGCCGAAGCGACCGAGGCTTTCATATGGAGATGATGTCTCAAACGAATATTGATGCCAATACTAGGAATGAGAGGAGTCATTCTGATAGGCCGATGGTAATGATCTAGTCGGAGGGCAGGATAAACAGATAAGCGCCCAAGACTCCCTATCACTTGGGTATAAACCGCGTATCTATGCTCCACACTACCTCGTTGCAGGCTTGGATGGTTGGCTTGGCTCCATCCTGCCTCAACTCCTCCACTGATTTGCCAAGAACCGATCGGTGACAGTTCCACATTGGCATGGAGCGTTGATAACGTTGTTCGTCCAGTGTTATCAATTTCAGTTCGCGGATTTATATAACGTAATGACTGCCCTTGGATCAGTCCACCAGTTTTCATTGAACCCCATGCCCATTTCCGTCGGAAATGGCTCCAAACGCGTAACTGATCATCCCACTGGCGCTCCCCAGAAGGCAGTGAGGAATTAATGCTCGGTAGCCCCCGCTCAGCCTGATTGAGCCATATGCTTGTCCGCCATTCATCTTGATTTTGAGTCCATGTCACAGATCCAAAGGCAGAGTATTTTTGTTGGTCTCCTCCGTTTCTATGCGATTTTTCTGGTGGAAACAGTCCACGATTCAAGTAAGGATAATCCCCTTGATACCGATCTATTTCTCCCGCCAGAGTCGCTATGAAATGACCACGATGTACGTTACCATAAATAGCACCATGGCGTTTCCCCCATGCTCCAGTCTGAGCATGAATGGTCAGCAGGTTTTCGGACGATGCCGTTTGAAGGTTAACAACCCCACCAACCGCATCTGTGCCATATAGAACGCTACCAGCACCCGATGTGACCTCAACAGCGTTCAATAATACCGTTGGCAGTAAGGACAGATCTAATTGACCCGCTTGTGGACTTGCGATTCGGTTACCATCAAGAAGGACTAAAGTTTGGGATGCAGTACCGCCACGCTGTGACAATGTTGATAACCCCCCTACATAATTGCGCACATAGAGCGGCGAACGTCGTCGCAGTAGATCGGAGACCGTCAGCGAGCCCGATTCAAGGATGGCGCTACGATCAATGACCTGCGTTCGTACCGGAACATGGAGCACGGTAACAGGCACTCTCAAAGCCGTCACCGTAATCGCTGGAAGCGATACAGTCGTATCAGCCACTTGGACGGCGTAGGCCAAAAATGGCTGTAATGCACACAATAAAAACAGAATACGTAGCATGTAGTTGCCTAAACCCCAATCATGAGATTCATGGCCGCTACGTCAGGCTAGATGCCTAATGATGCATGCCAGACCTCAACACCCGGAGGTTGGTAGCTATGATCGCCTCGGCAGGTTTCCTGACTCACCGTATGCACACAAATGTGGAGAATGAAGTGGTGTGCATAGCCTTCCCATCAATACTGACAGTGACTACGAACCCCTTGTCCGATTCTCTGGAGCTCTGCGACTCCCATACGGCCTACAGTTGCGGGTACAGTTCTGGCTTGTTCCGTACTTCAGAAGGCACCAGATTCCCTTTTATCCAGACAGAATGTCCAGACCGAAGGCACATTGGAACCAATATACGAATAAAAGATGCTTAGTTGCAAACCAGAGCATTTTTCTATAGGAATGCTCGTCTATATTCTACTCAATCTCACATCACGACGCCCATCAATAGCGCACAAATCATTGATCATCTATGTTTAAGCCTTCAAACTTGCAATAGATCAGACTGATGGGCATGTTGGAATTTGACCATCATTTGTAAGATGAGTTAATTTGTGCGGATGGATTTTGTATCACCTGTATGTGATTTCCCTACAAGCCTGTCTATTACTCCTAATTAATAATGATTTTTCAAATCATACAAGTGATCACAAAACGATTCTCTCATCAACCCCCTCGTCTGATGATTCGTAGTATCTCTTGAAAACTCTACTCCCTCAATGAGTCAAGTCAATCAATTACCATCTGTTGTTCGAGAGCCGGTCGTACTAACGGTGATTTCCTTGAATGGCATTGCTCTATTTTTAGATGCGTTTCCCGAGATTCACTCAAAAGGTGGGTCTATCATTCAATGGTTGGACATAGGATTTTTGACATATTTTTTTGCTGAAATACTTATCAAGGTTCGTCACTGGGGTTCCTTCAAACGCTACATGTCCGATCCCTGGAATGCATTTGATTTTGTCATTGTCATTTTGAGTACACCAGCTCTATTGGGAATGTTTTTCCCTATTGGAACTGAAAACGCCATACTCATTACAATCTTGAGACTGGCAAGGATTCTGCGCCTCATACGACCTTTGCGTCTATTCCCCGATGGCGCAAAGATTCTACGTGGTGTCATTCGTGCCCTTCATGCTTCCCTCGGAATCCTACTCATTCTTGTCTTCCTAAATCTGATTCTCTCCATTGCCGCAACTGTATTATTCGGGGGATTCCCTGGGGCGGAAGAGTTCTTTGGAAACCCCTTCTACTCTATGTACTCTCTCTTGAAAATCTTTACGGTTGAGGGGTGGTATGAAATTCCAGAAATTCTGGCTGAGCGTGGGGCATCAGATAGTTACATTCTCGGATTACGTTTCTATGTTGCCTTTACGGTTCTCATCTGTGGAATCTTTGGACTATCTATTGCTAATGCCGTCTTCGTTGACACTCTCGTGGCTGATAATTCCGATGACCTAGAAAAGAAAATTGACGATCTACACACGGAATTAAGTGAGTTTCGCTCTGAAGTCAGGCAACGTGAAAATCAACGATGACTTGCAGAACAAAAAAGAGGTATCCAAGTGGACACCTCCATTATGCGGTCCGGACGGGACTCGAACCCGCGACCTCTGGCGTGACAGGCCAGCATTCTAACCAAACTGAACTACCGGACCGATAGAAATAAACTTTAACGAATTTTGGTTATACTCTAAGGTACTCAATTTGTTTTACAGCGGTCAGGGAGGGATTTGAACCCCCGACACACGGATTTTCAGTCCGTTGCTCTACCACCTGAGCTACCTGACCATAAAGCGTGTAAACCCATCATTCATCGTTCTGGTTTCATTATTGCCAATGAAAACTGTTTATACCGAAGACCCCAAAGAAGCCTCCAAATTTATATGTGACGGAAAACTTGTTGTCTTCCCAACAGAAACCGTCTACGGATTAGGTGCAAACGCATTGAACTCCGAAGCAGTTACGCAGGTTTATATGGCAAAGAATCGCCCATCATCTAATCCATTGATCGTTCATCTCGGGGAACGATCCGATGCCCTACGCGTGGCTAGCGAAATACCTCAGCCTGCTCAATTACTTATGGACGCGTTTTTTCCAGGCCCTCTTACCCTTGTTCTTCCCCGACACTCATCCCTTCCCAAGATTGTATCTGGCGGATTGGACACAGTTGCAGTACGAATGCCTGTATTACCGATCGCACTAGCGTTTCTGCAAGCGGCGCAATTACCTGTCGTTGCCCCCTCAGCAAATATCAGTGGACGGCCTAGTGCCACATCATGGCAATCAGCTGCAGAGGATTTAGATGGTCGAGTTCACTGTATCCTTTATGGGCCAGCTGCATTAATTGGCCTTGAGTCAACCGTGGTAGATTGTACTGATGACCAACCAGTTCTACTGCGCCCTGGTGCGATCAGCCTAGAGGTGCTTTCCTCTGTCATTGGTGAGATTTCAAAGAACACAAGACATAACCATCGTAGCCCCGGCACCCGTTATCATCATTATGCGCCTAACGCTAGAATCAAATTGATCTCAACCACATCGGATTTAGAAGACCCAGAGAATTCGGCGTATATCGGGCTTTCAACACCAGTCAATGCCTCAAAATTCATGAAACACCTCATTTGTAAGAATCTAGAGGAGTACTGTCACAATCTGTTTGAATTTTTTCGTGACTGTGATCGATCTGGAGTCACACGGATCTACTGTGAAGAAATGGAGCCCGTCGGAATTGGGCATGCACTCATGGACCGACTTGAACGAGCATCTAAATCAACCAAGTGATTGAGAATTGATTTAACGAAAGGTTGAGGTTCACCTCACTTCTTTTCTGTTGATGCCTTCGTGATAGAATGTATCCAGTTCCAAACCCAATGAGTGCACCTCCAAGTACGTCACTAAACCAGTGATATCTATCTGCCATCCTCGCAATAGACGTCCCAATGCCGAGGACAAACAGTGTTCCAGTCAACAAATTAGGATAATACATGAGCCAGGGTGTGGTAAAGGCAAACACAGTCGTGGCATGCCCTGATGGAAAAGACCGATGCCCGCTGAAGGGATGAATAACTCTTGGGCCAGAGCCAGTATTCGGACGTGAGCGACCCACAACCAGCTTCGTACCATTGGTGACGAGGTTTGCAAGAAGGATTGACTGCATTGAGGTAAATGAAGCATCCTGAAAATATGTGTTACGACTTGTCAGCGCTCCAACAAATAAGATGGCCGCCATAGGGCGGATCATTCTCTCATTCCCGATTTCATGGAACACTCTGCGAGGAGATGATCTTGCAAAATTCTGAATACGATCTGAAATTCTACGGTCATAATGGGACACGGCCAGCACCGTAGTAGTGGCTACACCTAGCGTAATACCGGTGCGCACTGATAGTGCTGATTGAGGAATTTCAACGATATCCCCAACCATCCAGTGAATAAATCTTATCGGATCGGATCGTTGCGCTTCGGAATGAGAAACACAGACAAGACCTATGATAGATGCGAGCATCCCCCCTCTCAACAGTTGATTCATAGGTCAATCGATTTATCCGTTAGTCTGCAAATCACCGTATGAAACTAACCGACCGCGAGTATCAACAATAAATACCCTGACTAGACCTTGCAGTTGTAAGGTTCTTGGCATGAACCGAAATACATACGAACCTATATCGTTTGCATTTGGAATACTGTCTAATCGGCGTGGAATTCCATTGCTATCATAGGTTGTCAGTTGCAATCCCCCCTGCACGGAATCAGAAAACCGAATACGAACTGGAATGGCGACAGATCCCCCCGATTCTACAGGATTTGGAAAAGCAGGATCTATGACGATCCGTCCTACATAGGCTGGCGACACTCTCCAATCATCCGTATCCGTTGACTCAATTGTGCCACTACCATCGGTTTTTGTGATCCTAGATGGCTCTGCAAAAGCCTGATCTTCAAAGGTTTCCTGATCTTCAGCCGAATCACAGGCACCGAAAACCAATATAATGGTTAATATGAATTTGTTTTGCAACTTCATTATTTCTCTGCCAAGTGAACATCACAGACATGATCAATCATACTGACCATCGGACAGATCAAAAACTTTTGACAGGACATAATGTATGTGTGAAGATTCAAAATAACACAATCCTGCACCAGATCCACTTTGACTTGCAGCCAAGAATAATGACGGGACTTGTCGGACCTAATGGATGTGGAAAAACTACATTACTAAGGACCATCAGCGGCTATTTACCCTATGAAGGATCTATTGTACTAAAAAATAAAGAAATTTCTCAATGGTCTACACGGGCCCTCGCCCGCGAAATGTCTTTTGTACGCCAATCTCCACCACTGCCCTTTGAATTTACGGTTAAAGATCTTGTACTGTTAGGCTTAATACCTCACAAATCTCTATTACAAGATATCACATCCCAGGATCGTCATCAGATGGAACGAGCGCTTGAAACCGTTGGTCTACTGAGCTTTGCAAAGCGGCCTATTTCCACTCTAAGTGGAGGAGAACGTCAGCGTGCATATTTAGCCCAAGCAATCCTACAGAATTCTGATCTGCTTCTGCTTGATGAACCCACAACCCATTTGGATATTTGCCATCAATATCACCTACTTGAATTCACAAAGCGTCTCACCGAAGCAGGTAAAACTATTCTGGCTGTATTTCATGATCTGGAACTGGCATCAAAGTTTTCAGATCATCTCATTGTTTTGAACCATGGTGAAGTGGCCTCCACTGGCGCGCCTCTCACTACTCTAAATGATCAATTACTGGCCGACGTGTTTAGAATGCGTGCCCACATCACTGTCGATCAAAACCAACAATGCAGAATTCAGTATGAGTCCCCATTGTGATCAGACTCTTTGCATTTAGGCCCATTGTTAAACCTCACTATATTTCAATTTCACGGTTGGCTAGCAATTAAGCTTATCAGTGATGATTTTGTAGAGTTTCCAAAAATTTCTTAACTTGACCATTCCTGTATCAGCAGAATCCTATATTTTCTCCATGAAAATTTATACTAGAACTGGTGATGATGGCACAACTGGGCTATTTGGTGGAGGACGTGTGTCAAAGTCGCATCCTCGGGTTCAAGCTATGGGCGCTGTTGATGAAACTAACGCAGGGTTAGGGGTGATCTGCTCGCTCTTACCTCCAGAACTGGAGACTCTACGCTCACTTCTAATCAGTATTCAGCATCAGTTATTTATCCTAGGCGCTGATATCGCCACACCCGATGACTCACGCGCGTCGGTTCCCCGAATTGCTCAGAAAGAAATCAATGCTTTAGAAGATGCGATTGATGACTGGGAGTCAAGCCTTAATGTCCTGCAGCATTTTATCCTCCCTGGCGGGACACAAGCAGCGTCAATGTTGCATCTCACCCGCGCCATCTGCCGACGCGCTGAACGGTGCATCGCAGAGAACCTTGATTCAATCTCATCAAATTCTTATGTTCTTCAGTACCTCAACCGCTTATCAGATTTGCTATTTGTGCTCGCTAGACGAGCGAACCATGACATGGGGATTTCCGACGTAAGATGGGAACGCTAGTCATCAGTTACTCATTACCAGTCATCTCCACTCTTAATAGAACTTTTAGACAATGAAACGTTTTTTTCTGTGTTGTATCGTACTATTCATTGTCCATCTACCTACGAACCCTGGATCCGACCTGATTTCCCCAGCGACATCAGAAGTCGAACGGAATCAATTCCATCTTCCAGTTGATGGGCTCATTGAAGAAACATTTACTGTGCAAAGAGGACAGACTTTAAGTAGTATTCTCAAAAATAAAGGCATTAATCAGAATTACATTAATCTGGCTTCAACAAAAGCCTCTACATACATCAATCTACGTCATATTCGCATGGGTGATCCAGTGCACGCCTATACTGATACGTCAACTGGACAGACCTCATTTGTTGTCTACCAGCCAAACGTTGAGAATTATCTCATTTTTGATTTACGTGACTCTGTACTCGTTCATCAAGGAAGCTTTCCAGTATCTACCGCAGAGCACTCTGGATCCGGAACGGTCAAATCATCTCTCTATCAAGCCGTTCAAGATGCAGGCTTCTCCCCCGAAATCGCTCATGAACTGAGCCAGATTTTTGCATGGCAGGTTAGTTTCTTTAACCTGCAGACAGGTGATGATTTTTCTGTTTTATTTGAGGAAAAAACAGTCAATGACCAACCAATTTCGACCGATATTAAAGGCGCGCGAATGAAACATAAAGGGCAACAGTACTACGCATTTGCATTCTCCTTTGATAACACTATTGAGTTCTATGATGAAACTGGTCGCTCCCTGAAACGGCCATTTTTGAAAGCTCCTATAGAATTTACGCGTATCTCATCTCGGTATAGCATGCGCCGCTTCCATCCCGTCAGTAAACGTTATAAGGCACATTTAGGCACTGACTTTGCGGCGCCGACCGGAACCCCAATCGTCGCTACAGCAGATGGAACAGTTATCACAGCATCCTACACTCGTAACAATGGTAACTACGTAAAAATTAGACACAACGACACCTATACCACTGGATATTTGCACATGTCAAAAATTGCAACAGGGATTCGCTCGGGTGTCCAAGTAACGCAAAACCAAGTGATTGGATACGTTGGTAGTACTGGATTGGCGACTGGCCCACATGTGTGCTATCGCTTCTGGGAAAACGGGAAACAGGTTGACGCATTGAAAGTAAAGATGCCCCCCTCAGAACCTCTCGCCAGTGATGTCATGCCTGAATTCATTGAGATCGTCAACACACTGAGACCAGAACTAAAACCGGCAACTCATTCTACTTCTCTATTGCATTAATCTTTAGAGTCACTGAATCAACCTCGTCCCCAACCCGAAACTCAACTACATACTCCCCAGGGGATAAGTAAAATACTCCATTATCACCTGGTTTGATAGGCTCATCGTCTTCATCGGTCAGAACCTTGGCTGTCTCTTCATTGACGGATACGTCGTATCTGAAATAATTCAAACCTCTTTCAGCATCATCGGTCAACTCTTGAAGTATTATTCCCCCATCTTCGTCCTGTATCTTTACAATCACTAACCCTGGTGATTTGGACCAATAAGGAATCTCAAGTTCAGGCACAGAAAACTCTTCCCACCAAACGGGGCGATCGCCCCAATTTGGATCATACTGCTGAGAATCAGGGGTAAACGCTGAGATTGCTTTTTCAGTGACCTCAAGTGTTAGGCCTTGAAGCGGGGCAATATCCGCGCGATAGATTGATCGTCCATGAGTCCCGACAAGAAGATGCTTTCTACGATGCTGTAATTTGAGGTCATGGACAGGAGCATGCGGCAGTCCATTCTGCATCGCCATAAATGTGGCACCTCCATCAACAGACACATAGAGGCCATGATCAGTGCCAAGATACAGGATGGATTCATTGACAGGATCTTCCAGAATTACATTGATAGATTCCATTGGTAAACTAGCATGGAGCGGCTCCCATGACTGACCAAAATCGTCAGACTTGAAAACATAAGGAGCAAAGTGATCCCATCTGTAACCGTTAAGCGTGACATAAACTCGGCCAAGAACATGATTAGATGCTTCAACGCGGCTCACCCAGAGCTCACCCCAATCTTCATGAGCGATGTTATCCCATGTGTATCCACCATCTTTTGATACATGCACAAGCCCATCATCTGAACCTACATAGATTAGGCCGAATCGTAATGGTGACTCATCAATAGTCGTTAATGTGCCATAAGGTACATCCCCCCGGCGTCCACCTCTTGTGAGGTCATCCGAGAGAGTTTCCCAATCATCACCCCGATTGAATGAGCGGTGCATCTTATTTGACCCGTAATAGAGCACATCCTGATTGTGATGTGACAAGTGAATCGGTGTCTGCCAATTATACCGAAGTGGGCGCTCTCCAAGACGATGGCGTGGACGAATGGAAGTACTGTTGCCCGTTGATGTTTCTATGCGTCGATATGCACCAAACTGAGATCCCGTGTAAATAACATCATTCGTGCGTGTATCTATCTCTACCTGCATGCCGTCACCTCCTAAATAAGATGTGTAGGGGTAATGACCATATGCATGCCATCTTGAGGATTCTGTGTACGTATGCGGACCACCCCATACTCCATTATCTTGCAAGCCCCCATAGACATGGTAAGGTTTTTGATCATCTACACCGATTGCATAAAATTGTCCTACAGGTGGAGTATTTGCTTTGAACCACGATTTCCCATTGTCATAGGTGATATTGATTCCCCCATCGTTTCCATTTATCAAATGACCAGAGCGATGTGGATTGATCCACAGAGCCTGATGATCTACATGAACATTAGGTCCACCAATGGATTGCCACGAAGCCCCTCCATCATCAGAAGTTAGAAGTGGAACACCTAAGATATAAATCCTCTCAGCATCAATGACATCCACGCGAATTTCGCCAAAATAATACCCATAGGAAAAGTAAACTCTGTCCAAGTAATGTTGGTGAGTCTTTGACCATGACTCCCCTCCGTTATTAGATTGATAGACTTCTGCACCTATGACAGGGGTATCAAAGAGCTCGCGATTTGCATCTTCCACATACCAGACTAGGTGTTTCGGATCAAGGCTCCCCTCCTCTATCATGGAGCGAATAACAGACACGGTATACTTTTCTTCAAAGTAGTTTTCTTTAAGGTATTCGGCAATGATATCTTCATCCAGCGAGAGAAAATCAGATGCGCTCATCGTTTGAAGTACATCTTGCGTCAGTGCTGGTTTCGTCTCCTCGTCTTCTTCTGGTCTACGTGACTGATTATCCACTAGCGCATAGAGAATACTGGAATTTTTTGGGAAGACGGCCAGTCCAATTCGTCCAATCGAGGGCCCAGATGGAAACCCTTCAGATGATAATTGAATCCATGTGATGCCGCCATCGGTGGATTTCCAAATAGCGGAATCAGTTCCACCTTCAATAAAGTTCCATGCCCGACGCTCGCGATGCCATGATGTCGCATACAATATCATTGGGTTTGTCGGATCAATGACTAGATCAATGATACCTGCATTATCGGAGACATACAGAGTTTTTCTCCATGTTTGGCCGCCATCGGTGGTCATATAAACTCCCCGATCGGGATTTGGAGAATACAATGCTCCCAACGCTGCAACCCATACAGTCTCAGAATCTGTAGGGTGAATGACGATTCGCCCAATCCTATGAGTATCTTCAAGTCCTAGATGCTCCCACGATTCTCCCTGATCTGTTGAGCGATAAATCCCTGTCCCGGCATAGGATGACCGACTTGAATTATTTTCTCCTGTTCCTACCCAGATTGTATGATTGTTCTCCCAATCAACTGCAATATCTCCAATCACGATGGAAGCCTGATGATCGAACAGAGGCTTAAATGAGAGACCATTGGACTGACTATACCACAAACCGCCCGTAGCATAAGCGACATACATTTCAGTAGGATCCATTGGATTTGCAGCGATATCAACAATTCGCCCGCTCATCACAGTTGGTCCTATATTTTCCAATACTACATTGGCAACTAGCGATTTTGATGCATCTTTAATGCGCTGATCAAAGCTCTGAAGCCGCTCTAATCCAGATGTGGACTCAACCTGAGAGATCATTTCTGGTACTTGGGCAACTAACATTGGAGCAAAAAGCCAGAAATATAGGCTGACTATCAGGATGTTTCTCATGTGACAAGATTAAGTGTACAATGCAGATTTCATTAAAAATATTCAAATCTACAAGATTTTTATGGAATGATTAAATATAGAAAATGAAATAATAGCCAATACTGCATCTAGATTCCAAGAACCATGCATAACGAGAATATATAATTTATATGGATGAGGATAGGCAGAATTTTATTAGTGATATCTTAACCAATCCATCAAAGTGTTTTCTGACAATCTACGGACCTACTTTCTGACAATCTACGGACCTACTCACTGACAATCTACGGACCTACTTTCTGGCAATTTACCGAATCACTTTCTGACAATCTACGGACCTACTCTCTGACAATCTACCGAATCACTTTCTGACAATCTACGGACCTACTCTCTGACAATCTACCGAATCTACTTTCTGACAATCTACGGTCCACTCTCTGACAATCTACGGACCTACTTTCTGACAATCTACGAATCTACTTTCTGACAATCTACGGACTTACTTCCTGACAATCTACGGACCTACTTTCTGACAATCTACGGATATGAAACTGACAATCTACCGAAGCGTTAATTGTTAACTCTAATTAACATATTCTTAAAGTACATGCCATTTTTCAAATCGTATATGAACCACTCCTACCATCAAAGTAATGTCTGATCAAGAAATTATTGCACGTAAATCTGAATCTATACTCATTGAGGCGATTGAGGATACACCCATCACACTAATACACGGCCCACGTCAATGTGGAAAAACTACACTAGCCACAAAAGTGGGACTACCAATCGGTTATTCGTACTATACGCTTGACGATAATGACAATCTAAACTATGCACGCAATGATCCACGAGGCTTCGTGGATCACCTATCAGATCATGCCATTCTTGATGAAGTGCAATATGTACCAGAACTATTTAGCTCACTTAAGCTATCCGTGGATCAAAATAGAATACCTGGAAGATTTATCCTAACTGGATCAACGAATCTACTTCGAGTCCAAGGGTTCGCTGATGCATTTGTTGGGCGCTCACAAACCGTACCCTTACACCCGCTCTCTCAACAAGAAATTGAGCAAAATGACTCGTCTAATTTCTTGGAAAACCTGTTTAGCGGAGACTTGAAGACTGGAAGATACGAGCGATTAAATGATGATCTTGCTAAAAGAATCGTGACTGGTGGCTACCCTGAAATCCTTACTCGCCATACAGAGCGTAGACGCTTTCTATGGTATAAAGACTATCTTGATTACCTTGTTCAAAAAGATATAACTCAGTTGTCCAGTATTCATTCCTCAGAAGCGTTGCCCAATCTACTCGTAGCCGCGGCCAATTTATCAAGCCAACTATTTAATGTATCTTCAATAGCTAAAATGATGCAGATGAACCGCAATACAGTTAAAGATTATTTAACTCTACTGGAGCGTCAATTTTTAATTGAACGGATTCCTGCTTGGCACAGTAATCAACTGAAACGACTGATAAAAACACCGAAGATTCACATCAGCGATACAGGAATAGCCTGCAATTTGTTACGAGTTTCTGCAAAATCTCTTCAAAAAAAACGAGCATTATTTGGACAATTAGTAGAGTCTTTTGTTTTCCAAGAGTTGAAGCGGCAAGCCAGCTATTCCTACGAACCCTACAAGTTCTACCATTTCCGAAATCAAGATGGAGCTGAAGTAGATTTAGTTATTGAAGTTGGTGCATTTGAATTAGCGGGGATTGAAGTTAAGGCGGCGACTACAGTATCTCACTCTGACTTCAAGACCTTAAGAAAAATCAAGGCCGCTCATAGCAATCGATTCAAATACGGCGTGGTATTGTACGATGGAGAGCATTGTAGAAATTTCGGTGATGAGATGTACTCTGTTCCGATTCGCATGCTCTGGGAGAGTAAATAGAACTCACCACACACATGGCATAATGCATTGAGTAGATACTTGATATCCAGTTGCAAACTCTTATCTCAAGATGCGCTTAAACGCTGAATTACAACATCGCAAACCTCTTGTCCTATATCACTCATCTCACGAAGAATATCTTCTTGATTCACACATCTAATTACATAGCATGGATCAATGACATTTGTATCAATGAGCCAGTGGTATGTATCTCGAACGTTTGTAAGGTATCCTGTGTTACGTTCGTGGATGTCATATACTTCTTTGGTGTAGGTTCGAGTTTCTTTTTGACTGACCAGTTTCTGAGATGTCACTGCTGGCACATCAAGAAATAGTGTCACATCTGGTTTAGGTAATGAATAGATCATATATTCAAGTTGAAGCAACCAATTCAAAAATAGATCTCGTTTTTCGGCGAGAATTCTTGCACATTGGTACGCTAGATTTGATGCGACATACCGATCAACAACCACGACTTCATTCTGACGAAGAAGAGTTTGGAGATGATCTCGACTCTCCATCCGATCCATTGCAAAAAGGATGGCTGCAAATTCAGGAAGGGTTTCTGAGATGTCACCAAACTTACCCGTGAGGTAGGCCGCAATCATCTGTGATGCGTTGGTGGCATCGTAGCGAGGGAATGAAAGGAGCTCCGCTGTATGCCCTAATTTAGTTAGACGGGTTACCAACTCTCTGGATTGAGTTCCTTTTCCCGACCCATCAATCCCTTCAATTGCAACGAGCATTGTACATCTCAGGATTATTGGGTAAATGACTTAGCTTTATCTTAATCAGAGTATTAGATTCAACAAACATCTCACCACCAACTAGATGGTTGGTATCTTTAATGGTCATCTCGTATATGGATTATTTTACCATAAATTTTGTATACACATTTTTCTGTAAAGTGATTCCCATAGATCAACATCTCTATTGAGTGATTACTTCAGTAGGCGCAGCGTGGAACACTCCAATGAACTCAGCCATTATACTTAATCAGACATGAGTTATCGCTTTATTGTTTTTCTGTTTGGGTTTGGATGCATCGTTCATTCAAGTCAATCTCAGGATTCAACAATCTTTTCTCTTGCTGCCATTCAAGTCCAAGCAACTCGTCTACTAGAAACCTATCCGACTGCCGCCCGCAGTATCTTTATTCGTAATCATAATTTCCTGAATTCTGAGACGGGATTATCCATGCAACATACTCTTCAAGGCATCCCGGGACTCCAGATCACTGAGCGTGGACACTTTGCGCTTGGTGAACGAATTATAGTGCGTGGGATGGGGTATCGTGCAGCATTCGGCGTCCGCGGTCTTCAAGCATTCCTTAATGGGATTCCATTGACAATGCCCGATGGGCAGAGTATGCTGGATATCGTTGACCCTGCATTAATTGGACGATCTGAGTTACTCAGAGGCCCGAGCTCACTCTTCTGGGGAAATTCCAGCGGCGGAGTTTTAAATCTCGCAAATATTGACGAACTATCCCCACTCTACCTCAGGTACACTGCAGGAAGTTATGGATTGAGTCATGCACTTGGACTTAGCTCCTTCCGAATTGGATCCCATCAAGTCAATGCACATGCTTCCAGGTTGAGTAAAGATGGATATCGCGCGCACAGTAAAGGGAGCTTTTTACGGGCTGGACTTAACACTAAAATTAGCCCAACGCCAGAATCTGTGATCCTATTTACGTTGAATACAGCATTTCAAGATGTCCTATCCCCTGGTTCACTGACACTTGAACAAGTCAATGAAAACCCACAACAAGCTGATGCAAGAAATGTGAGACTCTCCGCAGGAAAAAAGAGTACACATGTACAGGCAGGGGTGACCGTACACTCTCAGATGTCGTTTGCCAACGTATCGGCCACCGTTTATGGAATTCGTAGATCACTTGAAAACCCGCTCTCTTTTGCTTGGATTGATCTTCAACGATTAAGTGGTGGGCTTTATGCTCAGATTCAAATGGATCTTGGGCCTACATTAGATCTCACGACTGGCATTGATTTTCGCCATATGAGAGACGATCGGATCCGATACAACAATGACGCAGGCACTCCAGGAGATCAGACCCTTCTGAACCAACATGAAAATGTAGGAAGTCTGGCCTTCTTTTCTGGGCTCACCAGTCGCTTCACATCTCGCTTTGGAATTTCGGGAGGGATCAGGATAGATTATCTAAATTTTAGAATGGATGATCTGCTTCTAACAAATGGAGATCAGAGCGGAAGCCGTTACTTCTTTTCAATGAGCCCATCTATTGGAGTTTTTTATCAATCCAGTACCCTCACATGGTATGCCAGCCTTGGCACGGCGTTTGAAACACCGACAACGACTGAACTCATCAATAGCCCATCAGGGAAAGGAGGATTTAATTCAGAGCTCGGCCCACAACAAACAGTGGGACTTGAAACTGGGGTTAGAGGATATATTGATCCGATTGGTCTGAAGTTAGATTTGGCAATTTTTTCTTTAGGCATCCAAGATCGCTTGCTTCCTCAACAGAGCGAGGATGACCGCACATGGTATCGTAATGGCGGAAAAAACCGTCACCGTGGTATGGAAATTGCGATCCAATGGCCCGTCAATACACCAATCAATGTTCAGGCGACATATACTTATGGAAACTTTATCTTCTTGAACAACCCTGGCCATGGACTCAAGATTCCAGGATCCCCTGAGCATCAGTTTCACCTTACACTCGGCGCCTCCAGTACCAATAATTTAAGCGCCCGAATAGTCATTGAGTCTGCATCAAAAATGTGGGGAAATAATGCCAATTCCGTTGAAATAGATGGGTTCTTTGTGGTGGATATCTATCTAGCGCGCCCTAACTGGCAAGTAGGGCCTATGACTTTCCATCCTTTCATCCGAATACATAACATCTTTGACCACCAATATGTCCGCTCATTGGTAGTGAATGCTTTTGGTGGACGCTACTTTGAGCCCGCAGAAGGACGATCAATCCAAAGTGGCCTTGGAATTAGTCTGTAACCTCATTAACATCACGATTGAAAATGATCAGTATCTAATAACGATTACGGTGAACACCCAAAACATGATCAGTGAATTAAACATGAATCCATTCTGATTGTTAAATTTCACAATTCACTCATTAAATCTTCTCAATCCAAATGAAGACACGCTACAACTCTCATTTATTGTGCACATTCATTCTCAGCTCCATTTTTATGATACAAATGGTTTCGGCTCAGAGCATAGCCGAATATGAACTCACATTTGATGCTGTCTGGTCTCCAGAAACTCATCCTGATCGTTTTCCCACTGGGCGCAACCCTCACTTTACTAGCCTGATCGGAGGAACTCATAATGAATCAATCACGTTTTGGGAAGTTGGCGGCACTGCAACATCAGGTATTGAATCCATGGCAGAAACGGGAAATACTAGTGGTGTCCGAAGTGAAGTGGAAGCGGCCATATCCAGAATGAGTGCACAATCTGTGCTAAGTGGACCTTCAATAAGCCCCTCTCCAAATAGCGCATCTATGACCTTTAACATTGACGCCCGCTGGAGTCTTGTAACGCTTACGTCTATGCTGGCGCCTAGCCCTGACTGGTTTATAGGTGTATCGGGATTGAATTTACTAGATGAAAACGGGAAATGGCATAGTAAGATGGAGGTAGAATTATTTGCTTATGATGCGGGATCCGAGGATGGAGATAATTACAGTTTAAATAATCCAGACACTCAACCCAAAGAAAAAATACGCCGTATTGAGAAAGCCCCATTTGTTGTGAATGGTATGACACGATCGGTTGGTACATTCGTGTTTGAACTACAAAGCACGAAATCAATCAATGTGTCCCCCACATCTCTGAGCATTGTTGAGGGCGAAAAAAAATCATTCACAGTTGAGCTATCGGAGCAACCTACTTCTGATGTGACGGTCACAATTTCGGAATTTTCGAATTCAGATTTTACTCGTAGCCATGAGTCACTCACCTTTACCTCTTCAGACTTTGATCAAGGCCAGACAGTTGAAATCACTCTGTCCGAAGATTCTGACTCAGAGCCTGATTCAGACCAGATTACATTGACGGCCACGGGAGGCGGTTATGATGGTGTATTCTCAGATGTACAGGTTGAAGGAAGTGACGATGACTTGGCAGATGCAATGATCCAAGTGCAGCCGTCTATGCTAAATGTTCCACCAGGTGGTTCCCGCATATTTTTCGTCAAACTATCTCGACAGCCAACCGCAGATGTCACGGTGACTCTCTCAAAATTGCAAATCCCAGGTTTATCATCCAGTCAGGAATCTATCGTCTTCACAACCTCTAACTTTGATGATCCGAAACTTGTCAGTGTTCGTGCCTCCGAAAGTGCCAATGAGGGGGACACAGAAACACTGGTTCTCACAGCAGATGGAGGCGGATTTGACAACGCGGTAGCCAACATTGATATTTCTATCAAGACCATGTCAACACCTAATCTTTCCTTGACGGTCAATCCCAATCCTGTGCAGGAAGGAGGAATTGCAAATATCGTGCTATCATTATCTGAGCAGGTAGGCCAGGATGTTGTAGTTCCACTAATTATTACAGATCTAACATCGGAAAGTGAGGATTATGAGACAGAACACACAGAGTTTCTCATCTATAGAAATCCAGAAAGTAGTGCAACTGTAAGATTGATCACTAAAGAAGATGATGACCAAGATAATGAAACTCTAAGGGTCAGTATTGGCGACCTGCCAGAAATCATTGCAGATGCAAAAAAACCAGATCCAGTCCTTGTAACTATTGAAGACAATGACATCGGTGCTCCTACCGCATTGTTCATTCATAATTCTCAGGGCGATATCGTAGATGTCTATATTGACGAAGAAAAACTGATTGAGGGATTCTCATTTCAGCAAACCCGTAAGGTTAACTTAAACCCTACTGAAATTAGAATAGACATTGTTAGTGCTAATTCTATCAGCGCTGAAAACCCATTACATACATACTCATTTTCCTCAATCTCGGGTCAAGAACACCAAATGATCATCCAAAGGTCAGGCGAAGATAAGGTCTCAATTATTCATCTCAATGTTGATAAACTTGAAGATTCTGGTACTAACGTGACACTTCGCGCTCTTCACGGTGCACCTGATCTCGGTGACGTGACACTTCAACTATTTGATGCTGAAAGCGCCTCTCCTATTGACAGTCCATTAGAAATGAGTTTTGGAAGCCACAGTGGATACCTTTCACTTGAGAAAAAATTGATCAACATTTCGGTTTCTCAAAGTTCAACGGATCAAGAAATTGAAGTCTATAAGATTGACTTGTCACAATCTCCAAAAGAGGCGCTAGGCCTCTTTCTACTGTCTGGTAAAGGCAAATCAAACGCCGAAGGATTTTCACCGTTCGGAGTTTGGAGCAATGGAGAAAAGTTCATCTCCTCGGTATCAACCAATGTGGAAGGTCTCCCGATAGTGGATCTTGGAGATATTGCTGTAGGACATTATCCTAATCCATTCTTTAACAATGCGAATCTATGGTTTGATCTCCCAGAAACGTCAGAGGTAGACATTCAAGTGGTTGACCTTTTAGGGCGCACGGCTTTTTCCGCGCTGACGGCCAACCCTAGCGGTGCACATCAGTTTCATGAGATAGATACTTCAGGATGGCCTCCGGGTGTTTATCTCTACCGCGTGATCATAACGTCGCAATCTGGACAGTCGGTTTCAACAGGAAAAATGACAAAAGCGCAGTGAGTATCTTCTCTTGCAAGTTTAGATCTGCAATTCATGAAACGAAAATCTCCAGGATCTGAGATATTATTATCAATCATTTCAGAATTGCTCGTCCCTGTTTCTTAGTTGATATTGCTTAATTTCTTATCAATGAATTAGATTTAGCACTTGAAGTGCATAACAGCTTTTTCAAGAAACATACTCCCTGATGCGTCTTTCATGGAATGAGATTCGTGCCCGCGCGGTCAACTTTTCGAAGACCTGGGAGCAGGCGAAATACGAAAAGAAAGAGGCCCATAGTTTTTACGATGATTTCTTCAATATCTTTGGCGTTCAGCGCCGAAGTGTCGCGAGGTTTGAAGAGCATGTCACTAAACTTGACAATCGGTCAGGGTTTATAGACTTATTTTGGCCAGGTGTCTTGCTGGTTGAGCAAAAGAGTGCTGGGCGCGATATGGAGAACGCCTATCAGCAAGCTGGGGAGTACTTTGATGCCCTTGCTGAGCATATGCGTCCCCGATATATCTTGGTGAGTGATTTTCAGAGTTTCAATCTTTACGACCTAGATCAGCGGCAGGAGATTTCCTTCTCTCTATCGCAGTTAAGCACACAGGTGGAAGCGTTTGGCTTTATCATTGGCGTGCACCGCCGCGAATTCCGTGATCAGGATCCCGCCAATATCAAGGCCTCGGAGTTAGTTGGCCGGCTCCATGACATGTTGGATGAATCACGATACCGTGGTCATGATTTAGAGCGCTTCCTTGTGAGGATTGTATTTTGTCTGTTTGCAGATGATACGGGAATTTTTGAGCCTCGGGGGCTATTTCTTGACTTTATTGAAGATCAAACCCGAGAAGATGGATTAGATCTTGGTCCATTTTTATCGCATATTTTTCAGATCATTAATACACCTGTAGATCAGCGCTTCAATACTTTGGACGAGGATTTAGATCGGTTTCCGTATGTCAATGGTGCGTTATTTGAGGGCACGCTTTTAATTCCATCATTTCACAAAAAAAGCGGAAGCGCCATATTTTTCGCTAGCAACAGATGATATATTCAGATGAAATTTAAGTTGCAAAAAAGTGACATTAGCCCCTGCGGATAACGTCACACAATGAATGATTTGAATTGTGATCGTGGAGCATTGAATGTAAAATTCCCCTTTCCACAGATGCTATGCTTGTTGATCACACTGAAGTAAGATTCTAAATGTTGAACCTCTACCGATTGCCGACTGGACTAGAACCAATGTTCCACCATGATAATCTTCAACAATGCGCTTGGCCAAACTAAGGCCTAGTCCCCATCCGCGGGTCTTCGTGCTAAATCCTGGCTTGAATATGTTTGACCGATCTTTGCGATCAATTCCCTTGCCGTTATCAATCACATCAATAAATAAACGATTTCTATCAGTGCCTGCTCTAATATAAATTCGCCCCTGTTCACTCTCTATAGCATCCATAGCATTCTTGAGTAGATTCTCAATGACCCATGCAAACAATTCGGGATTGATCGGAGACTCTAGGCTAGGGCTGACCTCTACATCCAAGGACATTCCGCGGCGAGGAAAACGCCGTCGAACATAATCTGCAGTCGGATCAATCACCAAAGCTATGGGCTGGTTAATTAGTTTTGGATGAGATCCAATATCATTAAATCGATGCGTGATCAGTTCTAGCCGTCGTATGTCAGCATCTACTTCTTTTAATATCTCTTGATCGGTATTTGGATTGTCCCTCATCACCTCAACCCATCCCATCAAACTTGAAATCGGTGTTCCTAATTGATGGGCTGCCTCACGGGTCATCCCTACCCAAAGATTGCTCTGCTCACTGCGGCGAGCATAGGAAAATCCAAGATAGCCAAACCCCACAAATAAGGCGACGAATGCGAGTTGCAAATAAGGATAAATGCGTAAATCTCGAATCACTGAACTCTCGCCATAATGCACATACTGAATCAGGTCTGGTGTCAATGAATCCTGCACAACCTCAATTCGGATTGGATCATAACTTTGACTCATTTTCACAATATGCTCAACAACCTTCAGCGAATCTTCATGGGTTAACTCTCCTTCCTCAGAAACACCAATATATTGCCACCTGATGGGGTTGCCGTTTTCATTGACAATTGCGGCAGGTACATCTGGAGAATGTTTTGTCATCACATCAAATATAAACCCCATCTGATCTCCCATTGGTACTTCAGCTGCCCATGTGAGGGCCGCAAGATGTCTTGGTGTCATAGGATCAGATGGGTCAAGGGCCTCGGCCATTGAACGAAAATCGGCTTCGTAGAGATTTTTGCGAGTCGCCATAGCAACCTGCTCAATAGCATCAGCCCAAATCGTCACAGCCGTTCGTTCTCTCGCTTGCAAATGACGCACAAGATTACTGGTGTATAATAGAGATGCCAGCGCAATGCTTGCAGCAAGTATGCCGAGCCATAGCTTAGGTCTAAGCTTTGCAATCAGAGTTCGCATGTCACTATTGGTCTGAAAGTGGTGGGTATCAGCTGGCTCGTAGATTAATGATCTGCGAGCGCTCAGGTCCAGTAGAAACAAACCTTACTGGAACACCTGTATAGGTTTCAATTTCAGTAATCAGATTTCTGGCCGCGCAGGGGAGATGATCCATGGATGTACATCCAATAATATCTTCACTCCACCCTTCAAGAACCTCGTAATGGGGGACGACGGTATCCAGAACACTGGTGTCATTGAAAAATGATGTATAGGTCATCTGATTATGATGATACGCTTTTGAAAACTTGATGAACTCCAGACCCGACAGTACATCAATCTTAGTAATCGCCAATTCTGTAAACCCATTGAGCATGCAACTGTAACGAAGCGCCACCAGATCCAGCCACCCACATCTGCGAGATCGGCCCGTTGTCGCCCCAAATTCTGCCCCCACTCTGCGCATGTGATCTCCAGTTTCATCAATCAATTCCGTAGGAAACGGGCCGTGCCCCACCCGGGTACAGTATGCCTTTGTGACGCCGATGACTCGCTTGATAGCACTTGGTGGAATTCCAAGGCCTGTACACACTCCCCCAGCCGTAGGAGAACTAGATGTTACATATGGATAAGTTCCAAAGTCTATATCTAATAGGGATCCCTGAGCCCCCTCCGCAAGGATTTGTTTCTCAGAGATCAGTGCTTCATGAAGCAAGTGAGTGGTATTGGTCACATATGGTGCAATCATTTGTGCCAAACCAGTATACTCATCAATGATCTCTTCGGCATTCATCTCTGGCTTGCCGTAAGCACCACTGAGGATCAAATTGATTCGCTTGATTTCACTTTGCAAGCGCTGAGATAAACTCTTAGGGTTTAGTAATTCACCGATCCGTATACCATTACGAGCAACTTTATCGGTATAGGCTGGGCCAATTCCTCTTTTTGTCGTCCCAATTACTTCAGCGGCTTGGACACTCTCAATGGCTTTGTGATAGGGTAAAATACAGTGAGCATTGTTGGAAATCCATAACCGATTTGTCAAATCAAAGCCAAGTTGCTCAACATTCTGAATTTCATTGACCAAGGCTTTAAGGTCAACGACAACACCATTGCCAATGATACATTGCACGCCTTGGGAAAAGACGCCGCTCGGCAATAGGTGAAGTACATGTGTATTATTTCCCCATTTGATCGTATGGCCTGCATTCGCTCCGCCCTGATATCGTGCAACAATATCAAATTGTGGAGAAAGGATATCTACAACCTTGCCCTTTCCCTCATCCCCCCACTGGCTACCTACCACTACCGTAATCGCCATGACGATCTGTTTACAGGACAATGATCACCTATAGATCTGGATCCAATCTATACAATATGACTATGAGGAGGCCTTAAAACTTTCTGCAGCTTCCTGATCGGAGTCAAAATGTTCAAAGACAGTGATGAGCTTGGTGATCACAAGAAGAGATCTAATTTTGGATGCAGGATTAGATAGCCGTAAATCTCCGCCAGCTTTGCGCATTGAGGTCATTGCACTAATCAACATCCCCAAGCCACTTGAATTCATGATCCTGACCCTAGCAAGATTCACAACGACATTCAGCTTACCCTCCTCTTTGAGTGCGCTGATCGTTTCTTGAAACTTGGTGGCCGTCGGCCCACCCATCACATTCCCTCTAAGGGTAATGATCACTACGTTATACTGCTCGTCAACTGAATAATTCATGATTCTTAGGTTAGCGTCTACTGGGTTTTCCAACCGAAGCAGACCGATGATGCAACTCAACCACCACTGGAGTGGCAACAAAAATAGACGAATATGTCCCAATAATAATACCAATAATTAATGCAAATGAAAAGCCTCTTAAAACTTCTCCCCCAAATGTAAACAATGTAGCAACAACAAGCAAAGTTGTCCCAGAAGTCACAAATGTACGACTCAACGTTGTGTTGACCGAGCGATTGACCACGATTTTATAGGGTTCGGTTTTAAACAGATTAGTATATTCACGAATACGATCAAATATAACAACTGTATCATTAAGGGAATACCCGACAATCGTAAGAAACGCCGCAATGATTGCCTGATCAATCTGCATTGAAAATGGCATTAATCCCTGAAGTAAGGAAAAAATGCCGAGTGTAATCAGAACATCATGAAATAGAGCAGCCACTGCACCCAGTCCGAATCTCCACTCAAACCTGAGCATCACATAAAGGAAAATCACCAAGAGAGATCCTATCACAGCATATAACGATCCGCGCTTTAAGTCCTCGGCAAATCGAGGTCCTACAACATCAGTCTTTATGATCCGTGGACCGGCATCTGGAAATTGAAGCGCTATCGCTCCAATAATTGTTGACTGAACCTCTGTTGTTTCACCTTCAGACGCGACTCGGATCAGAAGAGCATCCTGCCCTCCAGCCCCGACATCACTGTAGGTTTTTACCTCGGGTGCACTTTCAAGCACAGATGTAAGTGTTGTACGAACTTCCGTGGCTTCAAGTAATTGATCGCTTTCAACGACAAATTCCATGCCGCCTCTGAAATCAATGCCTAGCTCTAGTCCTCTGGTGATGATTGCTCCTATACTGAGAAGTAGAAGGATACCACTAATGATATATCCTTTACTTCTGCTACCGACTAAATTAAAATCAGTATTTTCAAAAATGCGCATCAATAATTATCAGTTTGATTCTGAGCAGATCATCCAAAACTTACTGCTCCACGACGTCCAATCACTACAAAATCAAAAATGATCCGAGTAAACACAATTGCACTAAAAAGTGAGGCAAGGATCCCGGCCATTAATGTAACCGCAAATCCTTGGATTGGGCCGACTCCGAATGAGTAGAGTATAAGACCGACAAAAAAGGTGGTGATATTGGCATCAATGATTGCGCTCAGCGCTTTAGCATACCCACCATCAATTGAAGCCTTCAATGTCTTTCCAGTAGCTTGTTCCTCTCTCACTCGCTCAAAGATCAGTACATTTGCATCAACGGCCATACCAATCGTAAGAACGATTCCAGCAATCCCCGGCAAGGTTAGTGTTGCATTGAATGCGGCAAGAATGCCAAGTATAAATATGATATTTATAATCAAAGCAAGGTCAGCAACCATCCCACTCGCTCTATAATAGATAATCATAAATAGTGCAACAATCGTGAGCCCAACCATGAGTGATGTAAACCCAGATTGACGAGCAACAACCCCAAGGCTTGGACCAACGGTTCGTTCTTCAACAATTTCAACAGGGGCTGGGAGCGCACCACTTTTGAGAACAGTCACGATATCATCAGCCTCGTCCTGTGATGCTAAACCCGTGATCTGAGAGCGTCCACCACTGATTTGGTTAATGACGGTTGGATATGAATAGACCACCTGATCAAGCACAATGGCAATATTTTTACCAACATTTGCACCCGTCAACCGAGACCATATACGGGCACCTTCCGAATTCATCTCCATATCTACTAGGGGCTGGTTCGTGGTCTGATCAAAATCTGCCCTTGAATCAGTAATCACATCACCCGTCAATTCAGCATTGACGTTCACGGCTAATACTGGATAATAGTCTGACCCACTGCTACTGGGGTTAGCATCATAAAGTAATTCAATATCTCGAGGGAGCATTGCCATCACTTCTGGCTTAGCCATTAAAGCATTGAATGTTGACGTGTCCTGGACCGATACTTCTCCAAATACAACGGTTCCCTGACCGGCTGGACTAAGTACATCAAGAAGCGGATTCCCGACATTATCTGATTCGGGCTCACCAAGTAATTGGCTCACATCAAATGTGGTATCTGACACCTCAACATTCGTCGTATCATCAACACTTTCAGCCGTATCTGGTGGAGCCACATCAATTTCATAGTGATTAATGATCCGTTGCAACGATGAGTTGAGTTCACCTGGATCAGCCATCAGCCGAAACTCCAGACGTGCAGTTCCTTTGAGGAGTCTACGAACTCGCTCAGGATCATCAATCCCAGGAAGTTCTACAACAATTCTGCGATTGCCCTGAGTCTGGATGGAAGGTTCTGTGACACCGTACCGATCAACACGATTACGGATCACTTCCATTGCACGAGTGATCGCATCTGTGGCTTGGGTTCGCAGAAAATCGGTCACCTCAGCATTGCTAGATCTCCGAGTGATTTCCTCGCTCCGAAAATAACGAGACAGATTTGATTCAGAATCTCGGGATTCAAACTCCTCTATAAAGGCATCAATCAATGACATCCCTTCTTCCTCACTAAGCAAGTCTGCAGCAGCAAGTACTTGATCAAATGTATCATCTCTTCTCTCACCAGCGAGCTGTATGAGCAGCTCACGAAGACCGACCTCCATGGTCGTATGCATCCCACCCTGGAGATCTAGCCCAAGATTGAGAGAACCTTCCTTGATTGACTCAATTCTGGAATAATTTTCGCGTTCGTATTGACTTCTTTCTTCCTGGTCCATATCAGCGAGTTGATTGTTTAGATACAATCCTTGCACCGATGGGAACAAGTACCAGAGTGAGAGTGCTAAAAAGGAGGCGACCGCACCTACCTTGAATCCGTTACCTTGCATATATGCTGTGTGAATGAATATGTGATGTAGAACAGAGCATTGATAATACTTTGTTCACAGCCCATTGTAACGCTATCAAATGAAAAAGGTGCCAAAAAGATTGAATCCACTGATTTACCATTTTGCAAATAACGGACTTGATGCTCTGAAAACGCCGCCATTGTGCGAACATCGCGCACGATTGATGTTCTATCAAAGGCAATGGGATGTCGTATAACATTCAAATTAGGCTCGGTGATCAATGACATAATATTTTAGGGAATCAAAATTTCTAAATCCGAATGTTGACCTCAAGATTCTCAGATAGTATACTACTGGCGGGAAGTGTGTCAAATTTCATCTCCATTGTGTGCGGCGAGTGAGTCTGCAAATCCTACCATTGAATGTCCTCTGTGAGGTGATATCCCGCATCAAGTGACTTCTTATTGGGTTCTCATTCTCAACACATACACATTTTATGTCAACCAATGATATAGAACTCAAAATATTGATGTAACAGCATCAGTTAAGATTTGAAAGGTTCATCAGCATTCTCCATCTCTGATTGCACATCATCAGGATAAGCACTGGTCAGCAGAGTGTTTGGCTAGTTTCCGTCATGGCACTTAATCATAATTCGCCCTTAAATTGATAGCCATGCTTGAGTCTGACGGGGAAGCACAGACGCTGGAGAAATTTCTTCTGAGAGCAATGCGCGACTGACTCGCTCCATCCGCACTCCCTGAGAGCCTTTCACCAAAATGACATCTCCCTGGCGGGGGGTATATACTTTTCCATCAAATAATTCCCGCGCAAGTGTCATTGATTCAGGGAAACACTCAATATTGACATCAGCTTCTGATCTCAACTTCTGTACCGCATTCTCAACGCGTGAACCACATCCAACGATGTGATCCGCAACATTGACGGCTATCCGAAGGACCGAAAGATGCGCCTCTTCCTCTTTGTCACCTAATTCTAACATATCTCCAAGAAACACCACGCGTCGGCGAGCGGGTTGTTTTGTAAGGACATCAAGGGCAGCCATGACTGCATCTGGACTTGCATTGTATGAATCATCAATCAATAGCGCCCCAGCCCGTGCAGGTAATTGATTTAATCGGCCTTTTTCGGGTTTGAGTCTAGACAAAGCATGGTTGATTGACTCTGGGTCAATACCTACGGCTATACCTGCAGCATAAGCCGACATCAAAATGTAGATCACATGATCCCCCAACAAGGGGACCGCGGCAGTGATTGTGTGAGGTTGAATATGAGCATCCGCAGACTTTCCATAGAAAATATAGTCCCCTTGGCAATCTGCCACCATGGCTCGAGTGAATTCGTCATCTGCATTCAAGCATGCAATCCCCGAAGGCCCAAGAGCTTTAACGATCTCGCTTTTTTCTTGTTGAACTCCTTGAATAGACCCAAGCATTTCCAAATGCACGCCTCTAACATTAGTGATAATGGAAATATCTGGCGTGTAGTAATGGCAAATTTCCGCCAGATCCCCCCTCTGACTTGCACCCATTTCAAGCACTAGGCATGTATCTGAATCAATTTCACTATTAATGAGCGTGAGCGATAACCCAAGTAATGTATTAAGATTTCCAACTGATGACACAACTTTACCCGCAGTTTGCATGACCTCTGTTACTGCATTGCGTGTTGTTGTCTTGCCTACCGATCCAGTAATTGCAATGACCTTAGGCTTTGATTGTTTAACTTTTTCGGATCCTAGGTTTGCAAGATGCAGTAGGGTGTTGGGGACGATATCTAATTGGTCAGGATTTACCCCTTCAATTGGTGTTTCAACCACGGCGCTTACAGCGCCTTTCCTGAAGGCTTCCTGAACAAAATTATGCCCATCATAGCGATCTCCTCGAATGGCCACATAGGTATCCCCTGCACGTAAAGTTCTGGTATCTGTTGAAAATAGCATCAACGTTGACGAGACAGGCGTAACCGCTTTTGGTGTGATGCAAACGCATCCAGAATCAACGTATCCACTAACTCTGAAAACGACACACCAGAGTGTTCCCAGAGCATCGGGTACATACTCACCGACGTGAACCCTGGAATGGTGTTCACTTCGTTAACATACACACGATCATTCTCATTTAGAAAGAAGTCAACCCGTGCCATTGAATAACATCCCAACACATGACAAACATCGCGCGCTATATTTTGGATTTCATGTTCTATGTTTTCAGGTAATGATGCAGGAATAATCAGATTTGTGGCAGATTGATCCTCATATTTAGCTTGATAGGAATAAAATGGATGTGATGTAGTGATTTCACCGCATACCGATATACGCATCGGATTTCTACCAAGCACTGCACACTCAATCTCTCGGCCACTGATCGCCTCCTCAATGAGGACTTTTTCATCGTAAAAAAAGGCTAAATTCAGGGCATTTTCATATTCCTGCATGGAGTTTACTTTTGAAATTCCCACTGATGAACCTGCATTTGCAGGCTTAATAAAGAGAGTGCTCCCGAGCTCATGAGATACATAGTCATAACTTGGGAAATTTCGACCTCCATTATAGACAACTTTGAACTTTGGTATCGGAATTCCCGCTTCTTTAAGCAGACGTTTTGAGATATCTTTGTCCATGCAGACTGCAGAGCTCAGCATATCAGCCCCCACAAATGGGACATCATAAAGTTGAAGTAAACCCTGGATCGTACCATCCTCTCCATTGCCCCCATGTAAAGCGGGAAAGACGACATCAACTCTTTCCTGATCCTGTGGGGATGTCTCGCCGGCGAGTAATCCATGAGGCATCAATGTCACGGGCTCACCACATATTGTTTCGTTAATCATTTCGGGCTTTACATCTTGGCCTGACGTGATCCTATACCATACACCTGATTGATCAATGTGAATCAGCGTCACTTTGTAACGCTTGAGGTCAAAGGCGCTTAGGATGTTGCGCGCCGACACAAGTGACACTTCATGTTCTGTTGATTGACCACCGTAAATCAAAGCCACATGTTGCATAAATAATCAAATTCAGAGTTATGGATGATGCTCAACCAATTGACCTTTATTATATATAGCCCATGCGCGTCCAATCATAGATGAATTAACAAATGGAGTGTTACGGCTTTTGGAATGGATATGTCTATTTTCAAATGTCCAGTTGGTTGTGTCATCAAAAATGGTAAGATTGGCTACAGCACCAACTTCAATTGACGGGATGTTGAGCCCCAGAATTCTTCGTGGAGCGACACAAAGCCGGTTTACCGCTTGAGCGATACTTAGTCGCTTGGTTGCTATAAGATGCTTACCAGTAAGCCCCCATGCCGTTTCCAAGCCAATGATTCCAAATGGCGCAGAAACAAAGTCTGTCTCCTTCTCGAAAGGTGCGTGTGGGGCATGGTCTGTACAGATGACATCAAGGGTCCCATCACACAAACCATCACGGATCGCTTCCACATCGTCTTCTGTTCTTAATGGTGGATGCATTTTTGTATGTGCATCAAAGCCTGACTCCTGAACGATTTCATCAGTTAAAGAAAAATGATGCGCACACGCTTCTGCTGTAACATGAACCCCCTTTGCTTTTGCAGCACGAATCATCGCAGTAGATTGAGAAGTTGATACATGTGCGACATGCAAATGCCCACGGGTTAATTCGGCTAACAATAGATCTCGGCCCAGCATGGATTCTTCGGAAAATGTGGGGGTTGGAGTCAGACCAAGGTTTGTAGACACTCGTCCCTCATTCATCTGACCCTTAGGACCAAGTGATAAATCCTCCATATGATTGATGATGGGTTTCTCTAGAACACTTGAATACTCTAATGCCCGACGCATAAGGCTTCCGTTCTGAACTGGCGATCCGTCATCACTAAATGCTACAGCACCCGTAGCCGCTAGTTCAGCCATCTCCGACAGGCTTTCTCCGAGTCGCCCCTTGGACACACATGCAATCGGGTGTACGTCTACAGGCAAACTCTGTGAACGTTGGATCAGAGAATGAACCGCCTCTTTGTTATCAACAGGAGGTATCGTATTTGGCATACATGCAACTGCGGTAAACCCGCCAAATGCTGCTGCTCTACATCCCGTACTGATCGTCTCTTTGTGTTCTTGACCAGGATCCCGAAAATGAACATGCATATCCATCCAACCAGGAGAAATCAACCGCCCCTCAGCCTCTAGAATATTCTCATCTGTGGCGCTGGCGCAGTGACCAATTTCTATGATTATTCCATCCTGAATTCGAATATCTGCAGATTGAATATCTCCTTGAATAGGGTCCAAAATTGCACCGTTCTTTATGTAAAGATTTCGTGTCATATCAAAGATAAACGATTCCCCTTAATTGCTGAATTTAAAAATAATTATACGCACCAAGAAACCATTTTCATCCATCTTAGTATTTATATTCTAAGGCTTCCATCGGTCGTGCATGATTCAGTCATAAAATTTGACATAGAGAAGAATTGACATGGAGAAAAAAGCAAAGGAAACGCACGAGGTTCAGATCTTGATCGCTGAGGATGAAGAAGATATTGCAGAAGTGACACGTTTTTTTCTTGAGGAGGCGGGTTACTCTGTTGATGTAGCTTACAATGGTCGTGAGGCGTTGGAAAAAATTAACCCGAGCACAGACCTTATTCTTCTTGATGTGATGCTTCCTGAAGTAGACGGATTTGAAGTATGTCGTCAACTGAGATCTAAGTCTGAAACAGAGGAAATTCCCATTATTTTTCTGACTGCAAAGACCGAAGATGAGGATCAGATCCGGGGCCTCACTCTCGGCGGAGATGACTATATTATGAAGCCATCCACCATGGAGGTGATCCTTGCTCGAGTCAAATCCGCCCTCCGCCGTGCTCATGTGAGCGAGGTTAAAACGATTGATCTGCTCGGATTAACTCTTTATCCTAAGCAATACAAAGCACTCTTAAACGGAGAAAACCTCCACCTGACCTTTACCGAGTTTCAAATCATCACCTGTTTAGTCAAACACCCCCGACAGATTTTTACTCGCAAGGAGCTCCTGGAAATGGTTTGGCATGACGATGCTTTGACTGTCACAAATCGTACAGTTGATACTCATATGAAAAATTTGCGCGACAAACTTGGTGATTATTCGCAATATATAGAGACAATTTGGGGAATCGGGTATCGTTTCAATGATCAGGAATCATTGAAACGATAGCGCTAACAGGATGAGTCAAACACACCGATCGGACATACCAAAATTTCCTTATCGTGCCCCAACGCGATTTTGGATGTTCCTGAATTTTGCAATATTTGTGGGGATTGCTACCTGTGGAGTCGTCCTATTTACGATCATCGGTTTAACGAATGAAATCTATGAAGCAGCGCGAGATTCCCATATCGTAGATACCGAACACATCGCCTCTTTGATTCATTCTACCAACCTTATCTCTACTGACCCCAGTGAGTGGGGAGAAAGCCTTAGTCCAGAAATTGAAACACTGCTTGATTTTCACGATCTCTTTATCTGCATTGCACGGGGAGATTCTATCATCTGGAGAAACGATCCATTAGAAGATGTGGATCATCATGAAATCATGCTCCATTATACGACGGAGGAAGAGCCTTTTTTTGATATTATTGATCATGGAGGAAATACTCAGGTTCAGCTTGGTGCAGTCCGTGACGGCGACATTGTGATTGGGATGGTCCGACCCGTTAGTTCATTGTATGCTCTTATCACACATATTCGAAAAAAAATCTTATTAGGGTTTGGGTTCACACTCTTTATGGCCATGGTTGGCGCCTGGGTTGCGTCCATTAAAGTCACTCGGCCTCTTGAGAATATCATGCATGCAACCAACCGTATCGTTGCTGGAGAATATGGAACCCCGATAAAGGTAACATCACGAGCTGCAGAGTTTCAGGATCTTGAGTACAATGTGAGTTATATGTCAAAAATATATATGGAAAAAATCCGTGAGTTAGAGAACGTCACAAAAATGCAACGTGATTTCATTTCCAATATTTCTCATGAAGTTCGCAATCCTATTTTTGCGATCAGTGGGTTTCTTGAGGCATTAGGTTCATCAAGACTTTCTCCAAAGCATCGCAGGCGATATACGGAAAAGGGGCTACATAATCTGAAGCGCCTCAACGATCTGTTTAGTTCTCTTATAGAAATTGCACGCATGGAGAATCGAGATCATTCCCTAAAGACCTCTCCGACTAACCTGGCTGTCATTGCTAACGATACCAAAGAATTATTCTTCCAGCAAGCCCAAGACAAAGGGCTCAAATTAGAGTTTGATGTAAATGACGCGTGGGTTTCAGTAGATCATATTCAGATTGGGCGTGTCTTTATGAACCTTTTAGAAAATGCGATTCAATATAGCAGCTCTGGAACGATAACATGCCGTTTTCACAAGCTTCCCAATAAATACCGTGTGGAGTTTATTGATGAAGGAAGGGGAATTCCTACTGATCAACTTGACCTGATCTTTGAACGTTTCCACCGCGTTGACCATTCTCGGGCTAGGCACGAAGGAGGCACAGGGCTGGGGCTTGCTATTGTCAAACAGATTCTTCAGGAGTATGGAGAGTCCATTCATGTTGAAAGCACCCTCGGTCAGGGATCTCGATTCTGGTTTGAACTCCCCCAATCTGACTCTGGCATACAATCACAGAATACATTAACCGAGGCTTCACACCAATCATGAAGCATCATAATATATGTGACAATCTTGTTCTGGCCATTTTTCAGATGAGAAATCCTATCACTGGTATCTTTGTATTGATTGCACTCATCTGACAAGGTGCATTCCCCCGGCAACATAAGCCATTCGTAGAAGGCGATAGAATATATGCCGTTCATTCAGATCTTAGTCATAATATCTGCAATTGCGTGCCTCATAAGAGTTGATACAATATACCCATCTGATGTCCTATGAATCTCAATTGAACAGATTTTAAAGCAACCTGCTTTCTGGCGTTATAGATTGATGGGATCAGGGTAGTTCTCGCAGGACAAAATTGACGGATGCCCCATTTTCTATGCCATAGGCGATCGTAGGGCGGCTGGTCATCAATTCACTGACCGTTTTTGTAGAACATGATCTCAGTAAAGCCGACATTTACAATTACTATGCTATGAAAAAGGGCTCAAAACAATGTCAGTGATGATGCTCCGTCAGACTGGTAAATTTGCATCTATTTTCTTAAATGGTCCGTCCATTCCATCGATCCGCATCCATACGAAAATCACATATATCAGGCACCTAACCTGTAATCATACGCTCTTTGTCAATGGCACAGTGGATTGGGAAATTTGCGAGTAGATACTGAAAATGTATGATATTTTTACAAACGTTAATATCGCAGCAAGCCAAGTATCTATCAATAAGACTTTTTTCAGTAAGAGAATGTAATTGAGACTCAGGATAATTCTTGATCTTTTAGGTGCAAATCCCTTGAGAATGCCGTGTTGCACATCCATTCACTGCACCCGCATCAAATGACCGACATGCACCGCTGATGCGCTGCTTTCAAGCGAGCTGGCCATCACGCGATAGAGATAGGCCCCCGCTGGCGGGTCAACTGATGCATGTGATTTCATGCTCCAACCCCGCGGTAGGCTCACCAGAGCATGGGCATAGACGCGCCGACCTGTGACATTCAGCACATCTATCTCAGCTTGGGTCGCCACGGTAGATCAAACACAATGCGAGTAAACGGGTTCGGATAATTCAGCATTGATGATGCCATTGCCTCGTCTTGACTGGCTTGATGCCCTCAGCGGTGGTAATCCCCAAGAGTTCAAGAGTAGATGAGCGCTTGAACCAATGGTATTAATCACCCGAATCTGAAAAATATACAGTGTAGACGCGGTGCGCCCAGTAGCCGTGTGGCTTAGAGTCTCAGGTTGGAGATGTCTCGGCGTAAATTCAAACATGTATTAAGTGGGCTTTGTACCAACTATTCAATATCCCGTGATCGGTAAACCACCGTCATCCGTTGGAGCTGTCCATGAATATTTAATGGTGAAAGGCCCTGTAAATTCATAGCTTACAGAGGCGGGAATATCCGGCGCTGTCGCCTCCTCGTAGTTCCTGTGGCTTCATCGCAATAGTCGCCCCAGCCGTCTGAACCTTGGTTACGGACACCGAATTTGTAGGCGGTTCCAGAGGAAAGATTTACACCATATGTCTTACTGATCGGAATCGTCGCGCTCTCAGACACCCGAGTTGCCAAAACCCAAGCCGTGGCCTCTCACTATAAAACTGCATATGAACCCCAGAGATGGCTTTATTCCCATCGGGTGTGGGCATCCAAGAAATGGTCAGAGATTCCCGCTTTTCCTTAGGCGTCGTTCCACCTAGGAACTACGATCACGCCTTCGGGTTTTCCAAGCGTTCGCTTAGGTGTCTCTATAAATGAATCCTTCGTCTCATTGTAACGCGGTAGATCGGATTTAATCCCAGAAGACGGACCTGCCGTTGAAGCAGGGTCTTTGTCATGACACTCTGCTCCAAAACATGCACTCAACTGAGCACCATATTCACTGAGTCATTCAAAAATGGGGGAGTAGACATCAGAACAGGATCATTCACGCCTCTACGTAGAGCGTCAGGACTCACAACAGATCCGTGAGAAACAAGAGAAACGTAGAGTAGGATATTGAGGAATCCCATGAAAAATATCTGCTTGCTGAAATGTGAAATGATCCAAAAAGAATCCGTTTTGAATATAAACTCCTATTCCATTGTTTCAACACCAATAAGAACCTCCTACACTCATGGATTGGTTCCCGAGAAAACGCTTTTGACCATATAGGCGAATTATATCCCAGAAAGCCTCCATAATAAAGGTATAAATTGATCCATGTCGGTTGAATTTGAAACCTGCGCTTGAAACTATATCCACGCAAATCGTATTAGATCCAAAAATTTATGACAGATCATGGAATTCTAAGGGATCTTAAAGCGATCATGAATATGATGGGTTCCTCGGGTCAGACCGATGTTGAGACAATGATCGCTTTTGATAGACGATGTGTTCTAAGTGTCCTGAAATCGGTGAGGAACACTTTCCTATAATTTCGAGATAGGATATAATGACTACAAGGAAAACACTCCCCGAGACTTGCTGCCTTGACTTTTCTTGCCCGAAGCCATAATTGGCAATTAGGATTTCATTGGTGACATTCCAGACTGAACTTGCAGGATGATTGATTTCATATGGCTATGAGAATCACTGGTTTTTAAGATAATCAACATTGCTTGAATATCTCTAAATCTGTTCAAGAGTATATTGACTCAGTCCAGCTCTCAGATGAAAACGCATTGGAAGCCAAGACTTAATCAGAGAAACTATATATGTCCAGATTAATGATCATTGAACCCTACTCATACACCAATGTTTAACTGGGTTCATTTAATCAACATCTCATTAATTATCACATGAGAGATTGGTATTTAAGGTATCCATACGAAAATCCCATATCCTCAGCGCCTAAACCATAGCCCAGCTCATTGTCTGGTGCAGTAGGATGGACGGTGAATGTATCTCTGCCGTGAGATCTATGCAGCTTGGGGAAGCGCTGCATCCTGTGCTGCTTTCCAGTGTTGAGGTAGTAGTGTGTACATCTCTTCTTCGGCCATCGTGTCAATGCGCTTTAGTACATCCACTAACCACTCCTGTGGATTCACCCCATGCAAGGTGCAGGTATTGAGCAGTGAATAGAGAATCGCAGCCCGCTGCGCTGCCTCATGGGAGCCAGCAAACAAGTAGTTTTTGCGTCCTATGGCAATGGGTCGCACGCGGTTTTCTACAAGATTGGTATCAATCTCCACCTCTCCGTGATCCAAAAAGCGCGTGAGCTTCTCCCAACGAACCAGTGCATAGTACACGGCCTTCTTCCATGACTCAGGGCCGATCGTTGCCGTTGACTCCAGAATCTCCTTGAGCTTATCAAACAGGGGGGCAGATTGACTCTGACGCTCAATCCGACGCTCCTCAAACGAAGCCCCACGCTCGCGTAACTTTTGCTCAATCGCATAGATCTTCCTGAACAGCGTGAGAACACGCTTGACGTTCGTTTGAACAAACTCGTACTGCGAGGCCTTTACATTCTCAAACTTGCGCCGACAATGGGTCACACAATTGAAGTGCTCAATTCCATCCAAGGTGTCAAATACGTCATACACACTATAAGCATCCGTCTGCAAATTCCCCTGAAATCCATCCAAAATCTTGAGCGGACCGTCTCTGGATCGCCCCGGCTGATAATCCACAAACACCAACTTGGGCGTTGGCGCAGAGTACAGCCAGAAATAGCCAAGATGATTCTTGCCCGATGCTTTACTTTTGACCGAATCCCGCACTGGAATTCGCGTCTCATCCGCCTGAATGTATCCGCTATTAAGCACTTCTTGCAGATGAAGATCGTACAGCGGCTTCAGATCGTTGGCCACATGTGCACAAAAATCGTTGAGTGTGGAGGTGGCTATATCCGCCCCTAATCTTGAAAACTGCTTCCGCGTCCGATCCACTGGAAGATGATCCACATATTTATTGATCACTACTTGCGATAAGGTCTCCACCGTGGCGGTGCGCTTGCCTTTCACATTATCGGGTAACTCACCCATCAATACCCCTGCCTCTTTATTGGTTGGATCTACATACTTATTACGCACAAATTCGTAGACTACAATACGCGCAGGTTGGTAATGGAACACCCGATGAACTTCAAATCCAATCTTCTGGAGATCAGATAAATCACCCTCAGGATTGATCTCAATGACCACTGTCGGTAGACCTCTGTTACGACCTGAACGAAGACTTCTTGGCTTCTTTCGTGACTTCGTTTCCTCTTCCTCCTCGTCTTCCTGAAACTCTTCTACCACTGGAGGCTGATCGCCAAAGAGCTCCATTTGATCTGGATCTGTAAACCGCTCCCGATTCTGCCCATACAATCTGCGTAGAAGATAGTCAATCTTCTCTTGGGCATCCATGATCTCTTCCTTTGCGTTAACCAGCTCCTCTATCACTAGCATCACCAACTCCTTACCCCCTTCCCCTAATTCATACACTAGTTCCAGCACGCGCCGAGCATTCTCCTCCCCTAGAACAGCGACCAAAATGAGCCGCAATGACTCGTCAAAAACAGGCGTGCTATCTGCGTTGATCATGATACTACAAATTTAGTGATTATCTTAGAATTAAACAAATCCTTATGCCTTTTTTAGCAAAAAAATTTATGGACCTGACGATAACCATGACTACATCAAAATACAGGCCAAAAAATTATCCAGATTTGATGCATACCCCTTCATTTATCTCCGCGCTCACACTGCAAGGAACCTGCCTCAAATTATCCAATCCAATGGATCATGTCATATGGGATTTTCGTATAGATACTATTTAAGCGCGATCGGTTTACAAGAGTTAGTGAACCATTAGACCCGCTAGAGCAATTCTGCAAGGACGCTTTTGACCAATATTTTAAGAATGCCCAAGTTGAGCTAATCAGAATCCAAGAACCACTCCATTTTGAAAACCCTGACTACATTAACATAGCCTCTGTGTATAGTTCAAAGGATCAAACCGATGCAAAGGCAACAATGGCCTTCAACAGACTCATGTGGTCTAAGCTCCCTGAAATCGGTGAAGAACGCTTTCCTATAATATCATGGATAGAGTATAATGATTACATGGAGAATACTCCCAAAGAGTTGCTGGTTTGGCTTACTCTCCCTGATCCATAATAGGGCAGTTATCATTTTACTTGTGACCATTCAATGTGAACAGATATAAACTAATCATTGTCTGTCAAGTGATTGTTAATTTTCAGATATTGGATGTACTGAGAGATGGAGTTCCTGAGATTTAGTTGCAGTTGGAGCGATTAATGACTATCTCTATGAGATGTCGTGATGCTTATTCTAAAACCACTGTAACACTGATCGTCATTAATTTACTGTGAGTTTCACCCAAGTGAGATCAATAGACAACTAACACAGTTGATTAAGTTATACTTCTGTGGATCCAATACATTTTATCAGAACTGCCTACAAACTTGCAAAGGGCCGTGGGGGTAAGCCTCAACAGGTTGATCTGCGTCGTGCTGAAAGTGCTGCATATTATGCTATGTTTCACTGTGTTTGCCTTGCATATGCCAATTTACTCATTGGAACATCTAATACAAGAAGCGAAGGTGCATGGTTGCAGGCCTATCGTTCATTGAATCATGGTCAGCTTGCTCAATGTTGCAATAGAAAGGATATCATGGAAGAGTTCTCAAGTGGAATTCAAGAATTTTGTGGAACATTGAATATACTACAACAAAGAAGAATCAATGCCGATTACAATCCTAATATTACTTTAATTACCGTTCCGAAGCACTCAAGGATATTGTACTGGCAGAGATATCGATTGCTCATTTCAATAATTCAGAACTCCCCGAGCGCAAAGCATTTGTCGCTTATGCCACATCCAAGCCTCGGAAATTTGATCAATGATTTCAGAAATATCTTTGTCATGGATATGAGTATAATCTTCATGGATTGGGAAATTCTTAAGAATATCGACAAAATAACTTGAAAATAAATAGATACTCAATCTGATCAACTACCAGATGTGCTCCCACTAACTCACCGAGCCTCTTGCAAAACCTAAAATGTGAATTTCAATCAGTGAGTTAAGAGCAAAATGAGGGCATGCACTTTTACATTTATGCTCTGGTTAGCTTCCAACAACACTTAACATTCTCACTTTACTTCATCATTTTTCTCTAATTCACCTGCAATTTAGCTAAAGTTCGGCTTAGTTTATCTGAAATCTGACTAGATCTCTACGTACCTATCCCATAAGTCCTTAATTTCAGACCTCTAAATGGGGTTCGTCAATGCTTAGATGATCCAGCTTAATTGATCGAGTTGATCTGCGGTGAGCACCAAGACACTAAACATCAGATCACTTTTTCATATCCGCGGACTCGAATATTTCGCCCTCCAAACTCATCTTTGATCCGATCAAACGCAGAGCGTTGACGATAACGGATCCATTCTGGTGGGATAAATCCAGCATTCCGCTGTGCCTTCTGTTCACGTTGATGCTCCGCCTTTTTATTGCGCGAATTCTTATCAATGATCGGGACATGCCCAGGTGCATGGCTTTCTTCGTGAATCTCTTTTGCATCATAGGCAGCATCCATCAATAGGTGCACAACCCTCTGCTCTATCGTTCTTAACAATGGAATGGCCACCTGACTATCATGGACGGAGGCCGATGTGATGATACAACTGGTTGGAACGCCGTCATCGGTCGCATCCATGTGCAACTTGAACCCCGTCCAACTGTTGGTGTGCCCCTGCACCCACATTGCACGCTTTGGGAAGATCGTCCAACATGTCATTGAGTTCCATCGTTTGCTGTTGCTCCGAGGCGTTTTTTGGCTTTCATCTGACTAGGTATTCTGTGATCTGACGTCGTTTAGGGCTTTGCTTTCGGTGCAGATGGCTTCTATCGCTGTTGAGTTCCGCGCAACATGTTGTCACCTTCAAATTCATGTTTAATCAAGGCCTCATGAATTTGACTCGGCAGTTGCATCTTCTGCGAAAAGGTGGATTCACTTGGAACATTCAAGTCACTCGGCCAGCCACAGATGGAGCGAAGAATCCGGTCGCTCGCATAACCCAGAGATGGTTTGTATATTAAACAACATCATTCGCAATGAAGGCCCTGGCCAGATTAGCACGGTCGGACCTTGGACGACCTCCATATATACTGCGGATCGGACTGGGAAGATACGCTTCTACACAAAGTAAATCAAGGATCATGATCACTGTTTGTAGCGATCTGGCAACTGTTTCTATCCAGTTAAATAATTCGTATTAACAATGGATATAAAAGCCAGATACCTGATTTGTAAGAGACATTAGAATCTCCAATTTTTTGTTGGAATTTAATATCTCTAAAGAGACGGAATTTGGGGATTCTGTCCCTATATTTTTCTCATAAAATGGACGGTTTTTGAAGTTGTTTTCTGAAAATGAGAAAATATTCTAAATGTTCCATCAAACAACCAAAATCAGCGAAAATTTTTCAAAAATTGCCCGTAAGATACCCTAATTTAGAGGTTTTGCGAGAGGCCCCACTTTGAACCAGTTGCTTAAATTTCGTGGATAGTATTTTGTTGAATTGCTGATCAACTACCACTCCTTCTACGCCTGACCTACGTAGTTTTTGTACAGGCTTTACGTTTAACAGTAAATTTCGTAATTCGGAGCCGTTTGCAAAACCTCCCTGCCAATGTAAAAAAAATACGTCTCAGGTGCTTCAGGGCAATATTTTTGGCAAAATGTGGAGGTTTTGCGAACGCCTCTTCGTTCAAATACTGGTGTAGAAAGGAATGTTTCCTTTTGTGCATAAAAAATCTTCAACGCCTAAAATAACCGCAAAATGAACAAGCAAACTATCGGTAAGTACTTGTAAAATATAGCCCTTGCGATCCTATGCTACCCCAGAATTGGAGTTTATTGTCAGACACTACATAAGAAGAGTCGTATGAATTGAGAGGCTCACGTAAGATTCTATAAGGGCCGGGGGTGAAATCCGCCCGACTACTTGACTTCACTTAGTGATCCATCCATTCACTGCACCCGCATCAAGTGACCGACCTGCACGGCTGATGTGCTACTTTCAAGCGAGCTGGCCATGACCCGATAGAGATAGGCCCCCGCAGGCAGGTCTAACTGATCCAGCGTGAGTTCATGCTCCCATCCCGCGGTCAGACTCACCAGAGGATGGGCATAAACGCGCCGACCCGTAACATCCAGCACATCTATCTCAACTTGGGCCGGCCACGGCAGATCAAACACGATGCGTGTGGAACGGGTAAACGGATTCGGATAATTGGCATGCACGGTCAACGTGTGAGGAAGTGCGGTCTGCGCTTCTGCATGGACTCGAGACACCACCTCAATGCTAAAGTTCAGACTATCTTCCGCGCCATGCACATCCACGGCTTTAAACGTCATCGGCGTTGGTGGGGTGACGGCTAGTGGCGTTCCACTGACAGTTCGGGTGGGGAGGTCAAACAAAAGCCCACTCGGCAGGGACAACACCGTGAATGAATAGGTGACCGGGTCTTTTCCACCGCTCACCTCTGGCAGGACGAGCATTCCAATGGGTTGCCCCCTTGGAACCACCTGATCGTCCACACGCGTTGTAAAGGACATGCGATAGACCTCAAGGCCGAAGTCTTGACGGGCCACGCTCCCAGTTGCGTCCTGCACGGCCCAAGTAAATGATGTCATCGCCGTGAGTTCTGAAGGGGTGCCACGGAGTGTGCGCTCCGAGCGCGTCAGCCCCGCGGGTAAGTCGGGTGTCAAGGTGTAGGTATAGGGCGCGGTGCCATCGCGCGCCTCTGGAAGCATCACCTGAGCGATGGGCTGCCCAATCGGATAGATTTGATCGCTGATCGTGCTGCTTAGCGATAAGGCCTTGGGCGTGACATTGACCACCTCCGATGGTGTGCCCTGACCAATGGCATTAAGCGCAATCACCCGAAAATAGACAGGAGGGGGCAGATTGGTGACGGTATACGTGGTCGACGGTGTACTGGCCACCAAGACCGTCCAATCCGATTGTCCGTCAGACGATGTGTCAATGCGGTAGCCCGTGATCGCAGATCCTCCGTCATCTAAGGGCGCGGTCCACGAGAGAACCAGGGTCGATGGCCCCGACGCTGTGATCGTTAACTCTGTGGGCGCATCGGGCGTTGCCAGGGCATCGGTGGTGGCACTGACGGTATTGGATGCATCGCTATTGCCAACGCTATTAATCGCACGGACTCGATACACCTGCGTCGTACCCGCAGCGAGATTAGTATGCGTATAGGTGGTCGCCCTGGTCGTCGCCAGCTCCGACCAAGCCCCCGCATTAGAGACTTCAATCTGATAGCCGGTGATCGTCGCACCCCCATTATCAGAGGGTGCAGTCCACGACAGGTTGATGCTGGTTCGCCCTGCAGCTGTCGCGGTGAGCTGCGAGGGAGCATCGGGCACTGTGGCATTGGGCGTGTCGGTAGTGGCGCTACTTGTCGACGATACAGCCCCCGGTCCAACTGAATTGATCGCACGCACCCGATAGTGACGCGTCTCGCCTGCCGAAAGCCCTGTGTGCGCATAGGTGGTCGTGGTGGACTGGGTATTGGCCACCAAATTGGTCCATGTGTTCGCTGTTCCCGTATTAGACACTTCAATCTGGTAGCCCGTAATCGCCGCGCCGCCGGTATTGGTAGGTGCGGTCCACGACAGGTTGATGCTGGTTCGCCCTGCAGCTGTCGCGGTGAGCTGCGTGGGCGCAGCGGGCACGGTGGCATTGGGCGTGTCGGTGGTTGCACTGGTTGTTGCCGATACAGCCCCCGGTCCAACCGAATTGATCGCACGCACCCGATAGTGACGCGTCACGCCTGCCGAAAGCCCTGTGTGCGCATAGGTCGTCGCCGTCGCAGTGGTATTCGCCTCCAGATTGGTCCAAGTATCTGTGCCATTGGGCGAGACTTCAATCTGGTAGCCCGTAATCGCCGCGCCGCCGTTATCGGTAGGTGCGGTCCACGACAGGTTGATGATGGTTTGCCCGTCTGCCGTTGCGGTCAGTCCAGTCGGCGCGCCCGGCACTGTCGCGACTGCGGTGGTGGCATTGGCCACATTGGAGGGCGCCCCAGAGTTAACCGAATTGATCGCACGCACCCGGTAATGCCGCGTGGTAGTGGCACTGAGTCCTGTATGGGCGTAGGTGGTCGCAGTGGATCTCGTATTGGCCTGCTGATTGGTCCAGTTTGACGTGCCATTGGGCGAAACCTCAATCCGATAGCCAGTAATATCTGCACCGCCGGTATTGGATGGCGCCGTCCATGATAGATTGATGATCGTCGGGCCAGAGGCCGTGGCCGTCAATCCCGTCGGTGCGCCAGGGGCGGTGGCCGTAGCAATCGTTATCGTTAGAAAAGCGGCATCGGAGAACTGACTCTGAAGGGCTTCGTTCTCGCTCGGACCAATCCAGGTGGTAACCCGATACCCATAGGTCTTAGCCGCCGATACCTGAGCATCGGTATAGGTTGTCGTGGTGACATCCCGTGCGAACAGTGACCAAAAATCCCCATCATCATCAGATTTGTAAACATTATATCCAAACGTCTGATGGCCGGAAGGAAGATCGGTCGGGGCATCCCAGGAAATTTGCGCCGCGTTGGCCGACGTCTGGCGCACCCGTACATTGGTGGCAATGCCTGACCCAGAGGCCGAGGCGGCTGTGACCGACACTGCATCCGAAGGGGCACTATCTCCCGATGCACTGCGTGCCAGAACCCGAAAATGAAACACGCTCCCCGGCGTCAAGCGACTACTGAGAAACTCGTACCTCGTCCGAGTCAGATCGTCGTATCCAATCAACGTCTCCCAGTTGGTGCCACCATCGGTAGACCATTCCACCTTGTATCCTGTGATCGGCGAATCACTGGGCGGACGTCCCCAGGTAAGTCTCACATCATGAAAACCTGTAGGAAAAACCTGTAAATTGGGCGGGGCACCCGGGGCTGTGGCGGCGGCGGTGGTCGTGGCACTGGCCACATTGGACGCTGCTGCACTGGTCCCCTTTGAATTTCTGGCATAGACCCGGTAATGCCGCGTCGTACCCGCCGTGAGCCCCGTATGGCTGTAGGTGCGCCCCGTTCCCGTGTGTGCAGGCGTAACATTGGTCCACGTGTCCGTGCCATTGGGCGAGACTTCAATCTGGTAGCCCGTAATCGGTACCCCGCCTCTATTGGTCGGGGCTTTCCAAGACAGATTGATGGTCGTTTGCCCGTCGGCCGCAGCGGTCAAATCCGTAGGGGCCGCAGGGACCGTGGCAGGGAGGGTCGTGGCATCGTCCACATTGGAGGCGGCCCCCGTTCCCTCCGAATTGATCGCGCTGACCCGGTAGTACCGCCTGGTGCCGGCATCCAAGCCCCTATGGACATAGCCGGTCGTGGTGGACCCAGTATTGGCCACCAAATCATCCCAGTTAGAGGTGCCATTGGGCGAGACTTCAATCTGGTAGCCCGTAATGGCTGCGCCCCCGGTATTGGTGGGCGCGTTCCAGGATAGGCTGATCGTTTCCGGGCCTTCGGCCTCGGCCCTTAACCCCGTGGGGGCCGCGGGCGTGGTGAGGGTCGGTGCGGCCGCCGTGGTCGCATTGACGGTACCAGAACTGGTGCCCTCACCCACCGAGTTGCGGGCAAAGACCCGGTAATGTCGCGTCGTGCCTGCGCTGAGCCCCGTATGGCGGTAGGTGCGACCTGTTCCGGTGTGTGCAGGCGTAACATTCGTCCATGGCGCATTTCCGTTGGACGACCACTGCACCCGGTAGCCCAAAATGGCCCTGCCCCCATTATCGGCCGGGAGCGTCCATGTCAAATTGATCACCGTTTGCCCGTCGGCCGTGGCCGTGACACTGCTGGGAGCACCCGGCGCCGTGGCTGCGTTCGTCGTGGCATGCGCCACATTCGAGCGATCACTAAAGCCCAGCCCCGAACTATTGGCCGCAACCACCCGGTAATCGCGCCGCGTCCCCGCCGAAAGTCCCGTATGCGAATAGGTGGTGGCTCCCCGGACGTCGGCCAAACCGGTCCAACTAGTTCCTTGATTCGTTGACACGCCAACGCGATAATAGGTAATGGCTGAGCCGCCGTCATCTGCAGGGGCCGTCCAGTTTAGGATGATCGTGGTGCGGCCCGAAGCCGTGGCGGTCAAGTTCCTGGGGGCACTGGGGCGCGTGGCCGCGGCCGTGATGGCCGTGGCGGAACTGGATGCCGCCCCCGCTCCTTCGGAATTGATGGCACGGACCCGGTAAAACCGCTGGGTCGATGGCGCGAGTCCGGTATGTGTCGTGTCCGTTTTGGTGGTTTTGGTGTCAGTGACGAGAGTGCTGAAGCTGGTTTCGGATCGCAGCCTTGACTCAATCTTGTAGCCCGTGATGGCCGCGCCGCCGTTGTCCGAAGGCGCCGTCCAGGTTAACTTGATCTTCGTCCGACCATCGGCCATGGCCGTTAATCCCGTCGGAGCGGCCGGGGCGGTGATGGCCGCGGTGGTGGCTCTTTGGTAACCAAACGCTTTATTCGTACCAATGGAATTCTTTGCACGTACAGTAAAGGTGTATTGTGTGGCTGCGCTTAGTCCAGTGACCGAATAACTTGTGGCTGAGGCTTCTGCGGTTCTTGTAAAAAGAGGAGCGTTTAAATTAGTACCTGGATAAACACTAATATCATACCCGGTGATGGCCAAACCACCTGTTTCTACGGGGGCCGTCCATGAAAGATTGACAGTGGAAGGGCCAGCAACAATCGCAGACAAAGAACCAATTGCTCCAGGCACGGTCGCGTCAGCGGTGGTGGCTCTTTGGTAACCAAACACTCTATTCCTACCAATGGAATTCTTTGCACGTACAACAAACGTGTATGGTGTGGCTGCGCTTAGTCCAGTGACCGAATAACTTGTGGCTGAAGCTTCTGCGGTTCTTGTAAAAAGAGGAGCATTAAGATCAGCGCCTTGATAAACAAGGATATCATAGCCAGTGATTGGACGACCACCATCGTCTCCTGCGGTCCACGAAAGATTAACCATGGAAGGGCTGGCAACTGTGGCTGTCAGCCCAGTGATAGGGCCCGGTATAGTTCGCTCATTGGTCGTCCCTGATTTGACATCGGACCAGGGGCCCCAATCATCGGCATCCTGACTTCGGATCCGGATATGGCGCGTGGTGCCGGGCGAGAGGCCAGTGTAAAGCGTGTTCGTTAGTTGGCCTGAAACCGTGCGAAGATCCTTCCAGCTTTTATCAGTTCCATCCGGTGACCACTCTATCTCATGGTTTCTGATGGCTTTATTCCCATTGGGGTTGGCCGTCCATGAAATGGAAAGTGTCTCGCGTGCATTGCGCCCGGTTTGATAGGGTTCAACGGTCACGCCTGTGGGTTTTCCAGGGGGGCGTTTTTTGGGCTTAATAGGGCCCTTCGCAGAAAAGTGCGGAAGCACAGATCGCATGCTTGTTCTTGAAGAGGCGACTTGGTCACCTGTGCGGTCATGGGAAGCCCTCTCTTGCACATCGTTAAACTCTGATATGCGACGCTGCTCAACTAAAAATGGGGGGGGGTAGATGGGAGAGAACGCGTGAAGGGATCTAACGAAAGGGTAGCGCTCTCGGTCATAATGCCCGTGTCGGATGAACGCCCATGGAATGAAATTCCGTCTGGGTGTCCATGATGCGTGTCTAATGCCGAAGTCACGGCCATCGTTTGTACACGATCACCGGTGTCTGCATCAGAATCCACAACAGATCCGTGACCAATAAATGAAAAAGAAATGAGAATGTTGAGGATTAACATAACAAATAAACGAGTTTATGAACTATGACAATCAATAAGTTAAGAAAAAATTCTCGCACCAACCAATCACTTCTTACAGTCAAAAGATTGCAAAGGTTCATTTTGAGATTTTGTTGGCATGAAGCGCAGATGACATATTGCCAGAACATCACTATGAATGAGTTAAATGTGGTTCTGTCGGTTGTACTTTAAGCTACCAGCATTACCGTAAAACAGGTAGTCACTGAGGGACATCATGGATGACGAACTTTAATTCAACTATTTTGTGCAGACAGATCTCAACCAATAGATCATGTCGCACGAGATTTTCATAAGATACATTGCTCCTACCCGCAATAAAACAAACGGAATCTACGAAAGGAAAATTGACAAGACGAAAAATCATTCAAAGTCCGATCTCCATAGATGCGTCGCCCTCAATGCAAATTGGTATTGTCGGCGATTAAGGGTCTCTAAGTTCCACTCTTCGGGGGCTGACTCAGAAACCTCTCTTGTGATTGCATAGTTGCTCTTTTTATATGCGATCAATTTGTTGTCATAGGTTGAATTACCAATTTCTTGATTTGCAGATGACTCAAGAAGTGTAAGATTTCCTAGACGATAGACAGAGGTTATCTGATATTTTGGTTGGAATGTTTCATCCCATGCCTCAGTAGGATTTTCGGGAAGAATATGCTCTATGGTGGCAGAGTCTGTTTCAAAATCACACGATCGCCCACTGGCATCTTCTTCTAACCGCGTCAAAATGTATTTTACTATTTTTTTGTTTCGTCCACGGGGATTAAGTGAAAAGGTTGAAAAATACTGACGCATCATTTCATCATCAATATAGATGGATTTGATCAGCGCAAAGACCTCTGATGGTGAAGTTGCAGTTTGATTAATCACTGCTCGTGCAGCATAGGAATATACCCGGTCAAGTTTATTAGGATTGAGACTTCCGATCACGCTATAGCGAAATGAAATCACTCCTAAGAGTTTTAGTACTCTTACAAAATCATCCCTTGGAAAAAACTCTCCGACCGCAAAAATGAGTGGTGTAATCTGTTGAACCTCAAACAAACTCAGCTCTCGGATGTAGGGCCTTGCCTCAGGTAATTCAATCCAATAATCATGGTTGGGATCAGAGATGGCCGATAGCAAATCCCCTCTGCTTTCTAGGTCACGTAACAACTTAAATACATCTATGTTAGATCTGATCTGATCTTGTACAATCTTTAATAGGTGATGACTAGGAACCTCTTTTCGCATGCACAGCAGGTGATAACGAAGAAACTCCGGAAACCTATCGTGTTCTAATGATAAAAGTAATGATTCCCAATGACGCTGAAGCAGTTCTATGTCGGTGCTAACTCTCACCAATGAGAATAGGTAATTTTTAATAAGATCTGTTATTGTAAGTTGTAGTCCACGAGCATTGATTGTCTCAAATACAGTGTACGCATTAAGATCATCATCTACACTGATGGTAATAAATTGTAACTGCAGTGCAATGGTCTCCCATAAGAGACGAGCAATCTCTTCGCCATTGGTTTCCAGCTTTGCCTCTTCATTCAGCCGTTCTGTAAAGTAAAGAAAACACTTCCAAAGTAGGTTATTTGTCTTGGGAAGTCCTCTTGGATTTACAGGTACTCTAAGTTGCACGAGGTAGTCTTGATAAAAGTCATTATTTGTGTTATTCAAGCGGAGGCGTGTACCCTCAAATAATGATGCTGGATTTTTTTCACCTATGAAGCGATCACGAAGTCGCCTAGCACGCTCTAAGTTAGATTCGGTGTCTATTCCTTTCTGCGCCAGATGATTCAATTTATTGATCACTGCAAGTGCGAGTATATTCAGTGTCACTATCCGTTGTTGGCCATCAATTACAATGAATTCCCGATTAGGGTTTTCCTGAATGAATAAAGTCCCCATGAAGTGATATTCATGGGAATCAGACATTAGTTCAACAATATCATACCATAGATTTTCCCAGTTTTCCTCTGACCAAGAATAGTCACGTTGATAGGGTGGTAAACTAAATTTTTTTCCATTACCTATAAGGTCAATATAGTTGATTGTATGGATTTTCAATCCAATTGATGAGGCCATTTAAGATTGATGCTTGTCATATGAATATAGTTACGAATAGGGGGCTAAACGCTTATAAAATGGGATTGTTCTTTCCCTCCCATTTGATTGAGTAGTGGATTAGAAACGACCGCTTGAAGATGACCAGATATCAGGTTCGCGCAAGATTTCTTGTACTCAATACCGCTCTGCTCAATCAACACCCATGGTTTCAAAGGGTGCATATCCATGCCTGATTATAATGGAATCTGTGTTGCAAACGGAATGATCCTAAAACGATTGTAGGCAAAACCGATGAAACGATTTGTAGAGATAGAACTTCAAAGGCGACTACTTTTGAAAAAGGCTGGCGACTTATGCTCCCACATCTGGGGGTGGAATCTCATAATATATCCTGAGGTATTTAAATGACCTAATAGATCAAACCTTGGAAGAAAACATTATGTACTCGGATTACGGGGCTACAATCAATCAAATGAACTAATCTAATCTTGATGATTGCTACAAAGGAGATACGCTATCCCACTATCACAGTAAAGGTATCTTCGAGTGGAAATCAACTCATCATACCCAACAAGAATCAGTTATCTACAACTGATTTGGGAAGTCGTCGATCCAATCTGGTGTTGGAGTCACGGTTTCTTCGGGAAATTCACCAGGGCCATCCCAACCCATCTCACTTACGATCATCAGTGGCTTGAGTATCATATCATGCTCTACAATTATCTGACATGCCAAGCGAATTTCACCAAGTAAGTTGGCTTCATTAAGCTTTTCTTTCTCCGCCCTTGTCATTGCTTGGGGCTCACCCTCTAGTATTTCTATTCGGCAAGTTGTACACTTAGCATAACCCCCACAACGATGTGCAATATCAACGCCATGCTCACGCAATGCATTGACAAGTCGCTCTCCTTGAGTAATCTCAAATGTACCAGAACCTTGAACTTTTACTTTCGGCATGTAAAATGATTTATATGGTAATTTTCATTAATATACGTACTCTCACTCAAACTATATCAATTTCATGATGCGATGGATTCCAACTCTACTTGTAATTTTGACACTAGCCTTTGCAGCTTGTCGGTCAACTCTGGAGACATCTATCCCCGTTTCAGACAACTTTACGGGCGATATTGCCTCTGTTTTTATTTCTGATCCTCCGCCATTCATCATTCCAGATTCCCCAACAGTCGTTTATCCAAGGGGGCTTGTAGACGTAGACTCTATCCTGACTGATTATATCTTGGCAGAAGCGTTTCCTGGTGCAGTTGTTGCGGGTGGAATCAAATCAGAAATTATCAAAATGAATGGATATGGTCACTTTACTTATACTTCAGAACAACGCATGTTACCGAATTCAGTATTTGACTTAGCATCACTTACTAAAGTGGTGGCTACAACCACGGCTGCGATGCTTCTGTATGAAAAAGGCCTTCTGGATCTTGAGGCACTCGTGTCTGAGTATCTTGATGCCTTTAATACCCCTGATCGCGATTCCATCACAGTGCGTCATCTATTGACACACACCAGCGGATTACCCGCTTTTCGACCATTTCATCAGGATGAGATATTTACCAGAGAAACAGTGCTAGATTCAATTCTGTCCACTCCTCTGATTTCAGACCCGGGCGAAGAATATAGATATAGTGACTTCGGTATGATTTCACTGGCCCTTGCCATTGAAGAAATCACTGAAAAGCCGTTTGATCTTTGGTGCAGGGACAATATATTTAGCCCACTAGATATGACTGCAACAGGGTTTCGCAGTACAGGTGAACCTGATTCCACTGTTGTGCCTACCGAAGTAGACGAGTCTTTTCGCAATCGCCTAATTCAGGGGGAAGTCCATGACGAGACAGCATGGATTTTAGGGGGAATCGCTGGACATGCTGGATTATTTTCCACCGCAATTGATCTCTCTAAATTCGCACAGATGATGACACATCGTGGCATTCATAATGGACAACCATTTCTACAGGCTGAAACAATTGATCTCTTTACAGCTGCAGTAGACACTTCATTGAGTACCCGCGCACTTGGCTGGGATACCCGAAATCTGAATGATGAGCCTTCCTCAGCGGGCCAATACTTTGGGCCGCGAAGCTATGGACATACAGGATTCACTGGCACGTCACTGTGGATTGATCCTGACTCGCAAGCTTGGGCAATTCTCCTTACAAATCGTGTCTATCCTACCAGAAATAGGTATGATCGATTTATTGGAGTCCGAGGATTAGTCGCAGATGGAATCTACGAAGCATTATTTTGGCCTATTCGTAGCACTCAATAAGTATTTTAAGTAATCATTGTAGAACAAGATTTTAAATCGCACCTGCAGAATAGGTCAAATGCATGGATTTTTGATCATTCATGAAACTGTCAAATTCGTTTAATCATACGGGTCGCTATTGATTATGACTTTTTCTAAAATTACATGTGTCTTAAGTGTTGGATTCCTAATTCTTGGAGCATGCCATACAGCTCCCAAGACACCTGAATCTCAATTGTCCAGTTCCCCCACGATCCAATCAACAGACATAAATGTATCAAATTCCATTATTAAAAATCCTGACGCATTGAGCAGAATTGATTCAATTCTGATACATTATATTCATGTGAAAGAAGCTTTTCCAGGAGCGTCTGTTGCATTGGGAAAAGGAGCAGATATCGCATACCTTACAGGGAATGGAGGTTATACCTATCGCTTTGAGCAAAAGATTTTTGCTGAGTCGGTGTTTGACGTGGCCTCTCTGACTAAAGTAATTGCAACCACTACGGCAGCGATGCTTTTATATGATCAGGGGAAATTGAAGTTAGATACTCCTGTGTCAGAATACCTGAAAGAGTTTGATCTCCCTGGACGTCATTCAATCACCATTGGACATATTCTTTCTCATTCAAGTGGGTTGCCTGGATGGCGGCCTCTTCACTTAAATGGGTTCATTTCACGCGAATCTCTTCTAGATTCTGTGTTCGCTATGCCACTTATTGCTGAACCAGAAACAACTTCAGTATACAGCAGCTATGGAATGATAGTTCTCGGTCTGATCATTGAGGTAATCACTGGAGTTCCCTTTGATCAATGGTGCACTGAAAACATTTTTCACCCATTAGGAATGATATCTACTGGATTTCGTGGTACAGGTGAATCAGATTCTACTATTGTCCCTACCGAAGTGGATATGTCTTTTCGTAACCGCCTGATTCAGGGAGAAGTACACGATGAAAATGCTTGGATTTTGGGCGGAGTCGCTGGACATGCTGGACTGTTCTCCACCGCAGTAGATCTATCAAAGTTCGCTATGATGATGGCACAACGTGGTCAGCATGAAGGGCATGTATTTCTGCGACCTAAAACCGTTGATCATTTCACCACAGTAGTTGACTCCACAATCAGCACACGGGCGTTAGGATGGGATACACGTGGTTCATCTACGACCGAATCCTCGGCTGGTCAATACTTTGGGCCAAGAAGTTATGGCCATACCGGCTTCACTGGAACATCGTTATGGATTGACCCAGATTCCCGCGCATGGGTCATCCTGCTCACCAACCGTATTTACCCGACCCGCGATCATTATGATCGATTTCGTGGGGTTCGTGGACTTATGGCTGATGCGACCTACGATGCCCTGATTAACATGCATGGTGATGCGGAACATTCATCCCCTTAAATCATATCATTTTACATTTTATAGAAATTCTTATCTATGCCAACCTACGACTATCGGCGCGCAGACGGATCTGTGTTTGAAATCGTTCAACCCATCACTTCAGATCCTTTAACCGAATGCCCAACAACTGGGCAACCCGTTGAGCGGATCATCAGCGGGGGAAGTGGATTTATTCTCAAGGGTAGTGGGTTTTACCAAACAGATTATGTATCCAAACCTCCTGCGAAAAAATCTGAGTCATCGCCTGAAAAGACTGAATCAACAAAAAAAGATACATCCAAACCAGAAGACGGTAAGAACGTGAAAAAATCTAAAGATGAGACCAGCTGATTTAGTACGTATGTTCCCCAATTTCTGTAGAGCCTATAAAGCAGTCTAACTAAGGCCTATCACTAAATTGTAATCATCACCTCACCTTCGGGTAACATGCTTGATCATGGATCTGGGCCAGAACTCATTGATGATCAACTCGATGTTGTCAATAGAAGCGGATGGCACAGGTTAATCTGAGGATCAGTGGATGAAAATACCATCACTTTTTATCTACGATTCATTAGGACGAATTAGTCAACTCCTAGACCTATAGGCGCTTCGTGATAATCGGGGGTATCTATATTTTGTGGTTTCAATTCTGAGAGAGTATTCATCTTTTCTAATGGCAACGCTTGGAGTTACGAGGATTGTTCAGATACAATCTACTATCACCGCCTTTGATAATGAACTCTGGTTCATCAAGTCGCACGCCACCACGCTGAACGGCTCAATTACAGGTTGAGTGGATGTCATCGGGCGACACGTAATGCGAGTGCCATCGGTGAATATGAACACAGGCAATAGAGGTTGATGGATTCAGCCTCTCCGCAGGTCTTTATCTATCCCGGTCATCGTTGAGTCGCCTACAAGTAGATTCACTCATGTCCTCATTTGAAGCGAATTCACTGATCTGTATTACAATCAGAATTTTTTATGTGCTGTTTGATTAGCCTTCTCACATCTGTATGTTCCGATTGATGCCGCATCAGTACTTCCGCATAAATACATTGAAAATTTGACCGTTTTTCCTCTTAGGATAGCCCCTTCAATGCAATTTCTTTATTATCCCCAAATACAGCAATTTTCCTGATTTTTCCATCTCAAAAACACCAGGGGTTGAAAAATTTAGATACCATATAGGTGGATAATACCATGTGAGACATTAACATTAACATTATCTAACAGTGAATACCTATACTTCTCATAAATGACGAAGAGTCATGATACTTCCTGAGCTGATTGAACGATCTGACCGAAAAGTTCTGGCTTGAGGCTTGCCCCCCCTATCAATCCACCATTTACATCGTCCTGAATCAATAAATCGTTCGCGTTTGATGGATTCATGCTTCCACCGTACAGAATGTGTATCCCTGATGCTAATGAACTACCGAACTTTTTTTGAACAAGCCCACGGATAAACGCGTGCATTTCCTGCGCCTGTTGCGGAGTTGCTGTCTCTCCAGTACCAATAGCCCACACGGGTTCATAGGCAATCACCAACGAGTTGGAGGACTTTAATGAAACTCCTTCAATTGCACGATTCACCTGGTGTGCAACAATATCCTGCTCTTTTCCAGATTTGCGATGCCCCAATCTCTCACCAACACAGATGATAGGAACAAGACCACTATTGATTGCTTGTTTCGCTTTGCGACTAACCCCCTGATCGGTCTCTCCAAAATATTGGCGTCGCTCAGAGTGTCCGAGAATTACATAGTGACAACCCACTGAAAGGAGCATATTCGCCGATGCCTCTCCAGTAAAGGCGCCAGAGTCAGCCCAATACATATTCTGAGCACCTAAGCGAATCCCGCTACCCTCCAGACAATGACCCACCAAGAAAAGTGATGGAGTGGGTGGACACACAGCAACGTTGACTTGTGAAGAATCGCCCCTGATACGCTGAACGACTCCTCGGGCCAACTCTACCGAGGATATTGCATCTGTATTCATTTTCCAATTTCCAGCAATTAGCATATTAATTTGTATTTATTAAAGTGAGTACTTCTCAAATTCACGCTCATCAAGTCAACAAAATGTGAATTCTGAGAAAGATCTGCTAGTACGATAGGATTGCATTATCAGTATAGTAACCGTTGCATCTCATGTAACAAAAACATCATTGCACCAAAAATATCCGTATATATCCACTTAACAGGTTTGAGAGGCTACCTCTGGCTTTACGATTCCTTTTTCTTTCATGTAAATATTCAGTAGCAAATTACATCTTTGTGTAAGCAGTCACCGATGACATCAATCTGATGATATGATTTGTCTAAAATCTGCATTAACATCGTCTGCTAATTCAGCTTCATCAAACCATTCATCATCAAAGAAGCTGTGAGCTGATTAGTCAAGAAGGGTAATCATGTACTCATAGATTGCAGCCATTGCACCTCCAATGTATTTATTGACTAACGTCCCGTCTGGGTCAATTAAATAGCGGGTCGGAAGTAAATTAATATTGTATATCTCTGATAGATTGCCTCCGACATACACATGGTGTCCAATTAGATCGCGTTCCTCAAAAAATGCTTCATTTACTAGGGTATCGGGTTGCATGGAAATTGAAACGATCCCTACCCTCTCGTCACCAAGTGTGTGAATCAAATCATTACGACCTGGAATTTCCCGTTGAAATATTTCGTCCTCTGGTTGATAGAATTCCAAAATAATATACTTGCCTCTGAAGTCCTCTAGACTAATTGAATTCCCTTGAACATCACGAACTGTAAATGCTGGTGCTTCCATTCCAGGTAGCAGGTTTTGAATCTCATATATCGTCCGTTCTGCCCAAATACTCCACTGGGTGTCTTCAAACTCTTCTTGCATGATCCGCGCATGTGTAAGCGCAAGATTATATTCCATACTGTCCATATGGGATATAATTCTTTCCGATGCAATTTCAGCGCGTTGTATCTCAGTATCTGCGCGTTCAGCTAATTCTTCCAAAAACGCTATGGTAGCCGACTGTCCCCTTAGTCTCGCCTCTGATTTGCGTGCGATGCGCGCGACCTCTCCATAGCGCGGATTTGAACTTGGGAGTTGGCGCATCCGAGCAACCGTTAGGGAATCTTGCCATCCTCCACCGATAGCGATCGCCTCTGCAGCGGCTAATTCACTTCCCATTGAATTAGGAAAGGTCTGTTGTAGGTTCCACAAAATCATCGTCGTTTGCATAACTTGATTCAGTACCTTCTGGTCATCATATGCCTCCGATTGAACAAGTTGTACCAATGCTTTGTCATGTTGTACACGAATATTTTGATACGCATGTAGAGATGCATTTTCTTCTGATCGAATCCGAATATTTTGTCCGCGTAGCGGGAATGATGCCACCATCATAGCAGAATCCCCTTCGGCAATCGCAATTAGGCCCGTTGTCTGAATTTGATTGAATCGACTGATCACAAGACGATAGACACCGCGAGAGGGGGCACTGACGCGCATAGAAAAATTCCCAGTGCTATCTGTTGAAGCGTACCCAAGTGTATCAGGCTCCCCTTCTTTATCACGTGCGACCAGTACTTCAAATCCGCGATAATCTGTTGACGGATCGATATCTGGTTGAATCTTTAAGGTACCCTCAAAAAAACTTTGAACATCATGTGGGGAAGATTGCTCTGCCTGTGCACATGAAAGTGAAGTCACTGTTATTATAGAGTATAAAACCACCAATTTTATATGAAAAAGTGAGTGCATCATCACATACGGCGGGATAGTTCTTCTCTAATCAAAGTTTTTACTACCTTAGGATCAGGAGAGCCTTGAAACTGCCGCATCACCTGCCCGATGAAAAAACCAATAATTGACTCCTTTCCACCATAGTATAATGCAACCTGCTTAGGATTTTGATTCAACACCTCCACTACAACGGGTCGCAATTCCTCATGATCCGATACCTGAAGTAGATTGTACTGCTTAGCGATTGTTTCGGGGAATCGGTCATCAGTCATCATGATCTCAAACAAAGACTGCACTCCACTGGAGCTGATCGTAGATTTCAATCGTAAACATGCCAAATGTGCTAAACGATCTGGTTGGATTGGAAAGTCCTCCATCCGAATCACTTTCTCCTTACATACCCTTAAAACATCTCCCATAATTAAATTAGAGATCGCCTTAGCTTGTTCATCTATTGAATAACTTGTGTTCATCGCCTGTAACACCTCCATAGTATCATCAAAATAGTCTGATATTAAACGTTCACCCGTCAGAATTTGAGCATCATATTCAGGCAAAAAGAATTGATCAATATATTCGCGATAGCGCTGATCTGGGAGCTTCGGCATACGCTCAAGAATCTTTTGTTTCCTGTGCTCACTAACCACTATTGGTGGCAAATCTGGGTCTGGAAAATAGCGATAATCATGTGCTTCTTCCTTTGAGCGCATTGAATAGGTTTTCCCCGAAGCATGATCCCATAGACGGGTTTCATGCATCACTTCGTCTCCATGAATTAACAGAGATGTTTGGCGCTGAACCTCGTAATCTATCGCGCGCTCCACATGCCGAAATGAGTTCATGTTTTTAATCTCTGTCTTAGTCCCCAAAACAATGGAGCCCTTTGGACGAACTGAGACATTCGCATCACAGCGCAATGAGCCCTCCTCCATATTTCCGTCACCAATTTGTAGATATCGGACCAGCTGTCGGATTTTTTGCATGTATTGGTTTGCCTCAGAACCCGAGCGCAAATCAGGTTCTGAAACGATTTCCAAAAGTGGTACACCACATCGATTATAGTCAAGTAGAGTCATTTGTGGATCCTGATCATGGAGAGATTTTCCCGCATCCTCTTCAATGTGAATTCTAGTAATGCCAATTTGTCTACCTTCCCATAATTTAAGCCGCCCTCCTATGCAGATCGGTTTTTCAAATTGTGATATCTGATACCCCTTTGGAAGATCAGGATAGAAATAATGTTTTCGTGCCATGATGCTCCGCTGAGCAATTTTGCAATCAAGTGCTAGTCCAAGTCGCACAGCATACTCAACTACTTTCTCGTTGAGAACTGGTAACGTACCTGGAAGACCTAGACTGACTGAGTCAATGTGTTGATTTGGATCCGCTCCAAATTTAGTAGAGTCTGGACTGAAAGCTTTGGTATTCGTTGACAGTTGACAATGAACCTCTAACCCCACAACTGTTTCATATGGGCTCTCACCCGTCATTGATAATCCAATTCTGCAAATGCGTCATAAATTTCTTTGCCATGAATTTTAAGGCTGGGATCCATCAAGATTTTAACAATCGTACCTGATTCGTCAATCAAAAATGTGCGGCGGCGGACTCCAAATTTAGATCGGCCATAGAGCATGGCGCCGCCCCTTCTCCAGGTTCCATAGACATCAATGATCTGTTTTTTCTCATCTGACACTAACTTAAATGGCAAATCATGCTTTGCTATAAATTTTCGTTGAGACTGAGATGTGTCTGGCGAAATTCCGATCACAACAATTCCTGCGCGCTCAATCTCTGCCCAATAATCACGAATACTACAGGCCTCGCTGGTACATCCGTAAGAATGGCTCATGGGGTAAAAGTATACGGCCACCTTGGATCCCCGAAGATCACTGAGACTAAATTGATTTCCATCCGATAATAGCCCCGTGAAATTGGGTGCATGATCTCCAACCTTTACATTCATTGTATGTGTGATTAAACAAATAGACCCCGTTTTATACGCGATGATAGACGAATTGTATCATTTTAAAGACAATTGCGATGAGGATTAAGATAGGGCAACCCCAAAGTATGAATCAAGATTTAAGGATATTTGGAGGAAAATTATTACATGTATTCATCTCTGGGAATCACACCGTTACGCCTGCTGATAAACTGGTGTCATTTAATGAGATGTATAAGGTATACTCTTGGGTAATAATACTCAGATCGCCAAGCTATGACACCCAATAACGTCCCCTATTGATGCTGAAATATCTGCGAACTCGTGTAATGCGTCCATAGCTGTTGCGAGCAAGTCAGCAGTGGAGATCAGTGTACTTCTTGAAAAGCTTCAAGAATTTCTGTACCGTGAATCTTAGTCTTTGGACGCTTGAAAATTTTCACGATTTTACCTAGTTCATCAATCAAAAAGGTCGTTCTTTTGACTCCATAGAATGTCTTACCATACATCTTTTTTTCTCCCCAAACCCCATAGGTATTCATCACCTCTTGGTCTGTATCCGCCAGCAGGATAAATGGAAGGTCATACTTGGCAGTAAATTTCTTATGAGATTCAACACTGTCACCAGAAACCCCGATCACTGTGATCCCAGATTTTTCAAACTCTTTCCAGTTATCACGAATAATGCACGCTTCGGCCGTACATCCGGGGGTGTCATCCTTAGGACAAAAATACAAAGCAATCTTGGCCCCCGAATAGTCACTCAGGCGAATCTGGGAACCCGTACCCGAGATACCCGAGAAATCTGGTGCTTGATCTCCTACTTCTAACATATTAAGTATACCGTTCATTGAAAAAGTACCCACTGGCTATAGGCGCAATGGTAGCAAAAATTAGAATTTATATTAACGATTAAATAGGTAATTATGCGTATTCCTGCAATTTATAACAAATTATGGCGCATATTTGAGGGTTGTTTCAAAGTTAGTTGAAATTCCCATTTGGCGACTGTTAGATATATGGGCATATAACCTTACATTATGGCTATCATTATACAAATATACAGTAATAAATGTGTATCTGAATCATACTATTCAACAGTGACCAGTTTGACTCAAATTTTAAACATATCTGAACTTAAACCCTACCAGTCACAATTTCAATCCAAAAGTTTCAACATGTTTTGAAACAGTGCCTATATTTGGAGTGGAAAGGGGAGATACCCTCTGTCTATATCCTCATGAACGGCTGGATGTCCACATAAAAACATGGCATCTTCAAGTATTAGATCGTATGGACGCGTTTAGAATCGAAATAAACGCAATGAATTGGCTCTTCGGCATCTTAGGAACCGCGGGAATATCACTTCTCACCATCATATTAGTGCACCACTGAGTAGGTGAATTTAGTAACAATGATCCTTGATCTCCATGAGCAATTGCTACAAACCAGAGGATTGATGTCAATGATGTTATTGTTGCGCAGGTCTCAATCCCCCTCTAAGGTGATTGAAAAGTATTATTTAACGCTCCATACTCCACTTTGAGGAGTCTTTTTCTTGTTTTGGGGACTCACGCCTCACCTTGGATAACTCATCGTGTATCTTCGGCATGTCAATCTGTTCTCTGCCATACTCCTCAATCAACCATGTCTGCATGGAAGGAATGGGGACACCGTAGTATCCACCTTTGCGCTTATCAATGATTCCTTGCTCAAGTGCTTGTTTGAAGAGATTGTCTGCTACTTCAGGAGGATATTCCTCATTAAGTGTAGCTATAATTGACGTTCGTGTCGTAGTTCCATCAAGTGGAACATGGGCGAGAGATATGCTCAGAGATTGGCGTTGCTCCACGTCAATATCGTGCGCGCGAGCTTCGTAATAGTTTCGCCTGAACTCATTGCCCTTCTCTAGCACAATCCGCAAGCCATCATCCGTCATTTGATGATTGTTAGATTTAAGATAACTAGTAGCAGGCTTAACATAGGAAATGATATGCTGTGGCCATCCATGCGTTTGCTCAGAGATGGACTCAATCCATGGAGTTGGATCATCTATCGCTCCACCTGCTTCCGTGAGCCAATCTCGGATCACTTTATATTCTGAATCTTTATCCAATCGCCCCAGATTTATTAAAGATTCTCCTTCAAATCGTGATATGCCCAGTGAGTTAAAAGCAGACTCGGTCGTGCCAAGTCCAGCGGCCAGAAGAATGACTGGACGGCCTAACCGCCCATTATGAATCGCTTTGAGTACGTTGGCGGCAACCGTGTGCTGTTGACCAACTGGCTTGTTTGAACCTCCAAGCATCTGCGCCTCGTCCAAGATGAGAAGTAAAGGTTTCCTCCCAGACTTGAGGACTTTTTTGATGGATTCGGCAGAATCCTTCACACTTATTTCAATGCTCCCAACCTCTGGTAGCCCTGCGTTCACCTTTCCACTAAGCTTTTTTAATATATTCCGATCTGGAATGGATTCGCGGAGGGTCTTAACATCCCAAAGAGCGGGCGCATCAATTTCAGCAGTTTTCCATTTTCGGTCCTCAGCAACCAGTCTAAGTTTATCAAGTAATGCCGTCTTTCCCGCGCCTGGTGCTCCTTGAATCAAGAAAGTTGTTCCTCTTTTTTTTCAGAGATAGCGTTTAAGCGCTCGGATAAACATGTCAATAACCTCTTGCCTCCCGTGAAAATATTCAGCAGGTCCTCGATCCTCAATGAAATCAGAACTCATGAAGTTTATAGATTGGTTAAATGACATGAAGATGCGTATGAATTTGTTTCCGTATAATACAAAAAGTTGGGTTACACACGTAACGACAGTATCCAGATGTGATTTTTGGAGCTATGTAGTGCCCGTCCATAAATAGAAAATTTTCTTTGAAGTTCCTATTCTATATGACATTTATCGCAGATCATTTCGTTTGAGGATTTCCGAAGATGTGTGAATTCAAGGTGACAAACAACAGGGGTTATACTGAAAACTCCCATTTTTAGTACTTTTAACGCGTAATCTAGAAAATGGCCGCAAAATCTTCGCAACAAAATAACGTTTATTTTGAAGCTATCAACCCATACAGAATGGGCGATGCAGCGCTGTTAGGTGCTTTTCTGGACGGGCACTATGCAGCAGAATCTGCATCGGTTTTTGGATTCAGTATTCCAATATATCAGAATATTTGAGGTAATTGCGTCTCTCCGTTTCCTTTTGCGATTACTCTTTCGACTTTTTCTATGTAAAATTTTGGGAATTATACATATTCCTATTAAATAGTGCCTTTGTGGGGTTGATATTCTGCAACGACTGTGCTCTGTTGTGACAGGGCGATTGGTTCAATATGTGGTGGACGCATCTTCGTTATACTTTTTCTTTGAACGTGAGTAGCTTGTTTCGGTAATATTCGTATTGTTGACGGCGGGCATCAATTTCTGCGGGTATTCCTACGGAGAGGTCGTTAATCAGTGCCTCAAACTTGTCAAGGATAGAGACGATCTCGCGTTGTATTTCAAGCGGAGGAATGGGGATGAAAATCTTCATAAATCTATTTTTTGAAATATTAAATCGAGTCACTCCATTTGCACATTTAATGATCTGCTTTCTTATATCGTTACTCCTGAACAGATATTTCAAGAATCCGGATTCAAACAAATCTTTGTCATCAAACCGAAAACCGAAGCAGAAACTATTGAGAAAGATGGGATCAGCAGGATGACTACATACTTCTGACGACATCCCAACTTCATTTGGTGTTTCTGAGGAGCCCGTAAACAGCACATCTCCGAGCTCAATCCGATTTTGCTTTTCTTTTTCAGTCACTTTCACAAACTCATTTTCGGTCGTGTCAACTGAGATATTATTTGCTATGTTAAGGTATGTAATATAGCGTGCATTACCATCTGTAAAATCACTTTTATTCTTTCCAGTGAGCCCACCATATGTTGATCCGAGATCTTTTAGCGCCTTAAATTCAACTTTGTCTGTTGTATGAAGCCCTAAGGAACGGTGGATGGCTGAAGGTGCTCCTGAGAAATTCAGCAGTTCATCTCGGTAATACTGATACTGTAGACGCCGCGCCTCCAATTCAGCCTCCAACTCAACCAACAACTCTGTAAACGTATCTAAGATATTTACGATCTCTTGTTGGATTTCAAGCGGAGGAACGGGGATGCGAATTTTTTTCATGGTATTACTCATTAATTTCGGATTGCCCATTCCTTTGTTGACGTGATCTGAAGTATGGTTTCCGAGTATGTAGTAAAGAAACTTGGTAATTATCCGATTTTCATCACTGATTCTTAACAAGCCACATACATTAGTTATACTGAATTTTTCTCCACCTCTGTGATAGAACACGGAACCAGCATTAGCGCCATCAGTCGTCCAGGTTACAGACTCAAAATCATAGTCGTAGGTATCAATCATACCAAATACTCCACCATTCATCGTTTGAGATGAATACACTGGGTATGGACCAGAATGCTTACGTAGATAGTCCTTAGATATTACTCTACCCCGGTTAATAATACATAACTCCCCCAGCGCCCGAAACTCCACTCCATCTGGGCACAATTTCGCAACAAGTTTCTCAATGCTATTCATTGATCAAGAAGTTCTAGGTCCATGACAATCGCCTCAATCTTTCGTCGTAGCTCAGCTTGCCTTGCAACGATTTTCGCAATCTTTGCATTGAGGTCCAAAATATTTATTTTTTCACGGGTATCCTCTGTCTCAACATACGACGAAACCGCAAGGTTATACTCGTTTTCTATAATCGTCTGTTTGTCTACCAGCACTGCAAAGTAGTCACGGCTCTGGCGCTGAGCAAATACATCAAGAATCTTTGTCTGATGCTTTTCAGCGAGTTGATTCTTATTGCCACTACGCACATATGCATCCGAGGCATCAATAAATAAAACCGCATCATCTAATTTTGACTTTTTCAAGACAATAATGCAGGTCGCGATCGTTGTGCCAAAAAAGAGGTCTGGGGGTAACTGAATCACCGCATCAACATAGTTATGGGTCATCAGATACTGACGAATCTTCTGTTCTGTTCCACTGCGATATAGCACCCCTGGAAACTCAACAATCGCAGCGGTGCCATTGACCGCCAGACAGGAAAGGATATGCATCGTAAATGCAAGATCTGCTTTACTGGCAGGCGCCAGTACACCTGCGGGAGAAAACCGAGGATCATTGATCAACAGAGGGTTGTTTTTTCCCTCCCACTTGATTGAGTAGGGAGGATTAGAAACAATCGCTTCAAACGGGCCATCATCAAGATGGGCAGGATCGGTCAGCGTGTCGCCATGCGCAATATCAAATTGCTCAAAATTGATGTTGTGCAAAAACATGTTGATTCTACACAAATTATAGGTCGTCAAATTGATTTCTTGGCCAAAGAAGCCTAACCGCACATTGTCGCGTCCGAGCACTTTGGCAAATTTTAACAGTAACGAGCCAGAGCCGCAGGCTGGATCATAGACTTTTGAGACTTCATCTTTGCCCACCACGGTCATGCGTGCAAGGAGCTCAGAGACCTCCTGCGGAGTGAAAAACTCTCCACCAGATTTCCCCGCAGCTGAGGCATACATCGTCATCAGAAACTCATAGGCATCCCCAAACAAATCAATGGTGTTTGAAGAAAAGTCCTCCGTGTCATTGAGCGGCAAATCCCCAATCGCACTGAGGAGTTTGACCAGTTTTTCATTTCTCTTGGCCACCGTTGATCCTAATTTGGTGCTGTTAACATCCACATCCTCAAATAAGCCCCTCATATCATTCTCGCTTTCGGTTCCAATGGCCGAGGTTTCAATATTGGTGAAGATGCGGTGTAGGGTGACATTGAGGTTTTCATCATCGCGAGCACGGGCGCGTAAATTCACAAAGAGCTCCGACGGAAGGATATAGAAGCCTTTTTCCTTGACAATCACCTCACGCGCGGATTCCGCTTCGCGGTCGCTCAAATCGCCCCGTCATTAATATTAATTATACGTACAGGTCAAGATCTGACTCATTCGGATAGTCAGGTTGATGTCGTCACGCTGGGCATGATCGGGGGCAGTGAGCAAGTGCACATGAGAGGTAGATACCAACGATGTGAAATTATTCTTGGCAGATGGGGAAGACCAAGGCGCATAGGTAACATTGAGGAGTGCTCAATGGAAATTTTATGATTGCTGGTCAGTCCGCCGCCGGGCGGTTGAATGCTATCCTGTATTGGCAAACCGCGAGTTAAATACCACCGGTGATGATTGATCTTATCAGCCATCCACCCATGGTCAGGACAATACCGATACCAGTAGTTATAGTAATCTTGAGCAATCTAATCACTGAATCAAACCGTTTTTCCATTGAATCAAATCGTTTTTCCATTGAATCAAACCGTGTGTCTACTGAATCAAACCGTGCGTCCACTGTCTCAAATCTGGCATCGACAATCCCCTTGAATGAATTAATTTCAGACTTAACTGAATCGGCCGGTAGATCCGCCTGAATTTCCACGAGTTCGTGGGTTTCTGCTTCAGTCAAGGATCCGTTTTTATCCAACTTCCGCAACAACACAAAAGCACGAGTGCGAGGGCTGGACGTAGCGTTTGATTTGGTTTCCATGATAAAATATGAGTTAGTTTAAGGGGTATACAATTGCCAGCTCAGTCCTGTTCCCCATAGAGAAATGTTCTACTGAAACAAAGCCAAAATAATCAGGCAGATTGGCAACATCTGCCTATTATGCCCCCATGGCTCAACCGTCCGCGAGCCGTGTCTGTTGAGGTACTTATTCCATCTTTAACATTAAATTTGCTAAAAAGCTTATGAAATATCAGTAATTCCCACTAAGTTTAAAACTTAGCCTTATAGCCCATAGTATTCATGACGGAGCGATTTGATCTGAGAATTGATGATTTCTAGATCCATTATCCTTGCGGTCAGCTAATTTCATCAAACAATCTAATGTCCATCTACTGGAACACAACTCCGTATTAAGCTCCTAACAATGATACAAGATCAGAGATATTGCACGCATTCAGATATTGGCGTTCGTGTTGATTGAATTTGCCATAGAAGTTTTCATTATCCTTGCATTTGAATGATCCTTTGAGAAATTGTATTAAATTCAAAGTACTTTTGTAATTTATCTGCTAACAATGGGCTCCGCCTTTTCTGATGAAAATTAAGGGAATTATATAGAATGTTACGCACGGCAAAATTTTTCAACGCTGTGGAGTCTAACGGACACAATAGCATAACTGCGAATCTACCCTATTACTTACCATAACATCAACTTACACTTAATCCTATGTCCGCAAGGGCTTTAAAGAAGAAAAACAACTATGGTTCACGCTCACAGGTAACGATTCGTTTTCGGATTCGGGGGAGTAAGAAATCATACCAATTTCTTAATGGACTTGCAGCAGCGAATCGATATTTGTGGAATGCTGCTGTAGCGTGTCTGGGTAAGCAATATAAAGAAACAGGTCAATCCGACTCCTCCTATTTCTCTCTCTATAAATGGTATAGGAAGCATAAGGAAGATGTGCAATGGCTGAAAGCGTATCCTGCCGTCTTGACTCAAACGGGGTTACAGGATGTATCAAATGCATTTAACCAGTTTTTCAAGGGAACAGGGGCACACCCGGAGTTTAAAAAGAAAGGTGAGGCGAAAAAGTCTCTTGCCATTGATCTTGATCATCGCCTCTCAGAAAATGGCTATTTTCGTCTAAGGCGTAGACTTCGGATTAAGTTGATGGATTGGAAGCGCGTGAACAGGTATCCCAATCCCAAAGCCAAGTGTGGACATATTTTTGAGGATCAAGGTAAGTGGTACATGACCCTTGTCTTTGAGGGAGATGCTGTGGAATGTCGCATGGATGGCAAAGGAATCGGAGTAGATCGGAATGTGAGTCAGGTAGCCGATAGTACGGGAAAGATTTGGTATTTGACGGATACGTCCCATCACGTTCAACGTGCGAAGAAACTTCAAAAGCATTTATCAAGGTGTAAGCGTGGAAGTCAGCGGTACGGAAAACTGCTTAAAACCATTGGGAGGCATCAACATGAAATTGCAAACATAAGACAGAATGATCTGATACACATTGCAAAGGGAATTAGTATTCAATCGGATCTTATCTTGATGGAGGACTTGAAAACCAAAAGTATGACAACAAGCGTCAAGGGTACGGTAGAGAACCCTAGAAAGAATGTGAAGCAGAAAACAGGATTGAATCGTGTCATCCGAGAAACAGGGTGGGGACAGTTGGAACGATATTTGGAAGAGCGTGGGGTGGTTGTCAAGGCACATCCACCGTATACCAGCCAGAGGTGTTCCAAGTGTGGACATGTGAGTGACGATAATCGGAAGACACAACGTACGTTTTTGTGTCAGCCCTGTAATCATCAATTGAATGCAGATGTAAATGCTGCATTAAACATCAGGGCGTCGGGGTTGGCGTCCTTTAATGGATTGGAGCCTACATAAGACCTCTTTTGGAGGCACGGGTGTTGAAGCGTCAATCCGAATCTAACCACCATTTGTGTAATTAGATATATAATGCCCAAAATTAAACTCTCTTTCAAAAGCATAATCATCATCGCTTTACTGTTTATGTATAGCAGCTTGGGCTATACGCAGACCATTTCAGGGATCGTCACTGACTCTGAGTTTGGTCTCCCCTTAGCAGGAGCAAGCGTGATTCATGTTAACTCTGGCCTAGGGGCTGCAACCGATGAAAATGGTGAATATACCATTGGTCAAATCCCACTAGGATCTAGTTTAATCCGAGTATCTTACACTGGATATCAGCCCTATGAAACGCTCATCACCGTATCCAATCTGGAAACCTACATATTAGATATACAGTTGACGAGTGGCGTGAGCTTAGAACAGGTTCTCATAACTGCAAGTCGGCGGCAGGAAAAAATTCTTGACGCTCCCGCATCCACCGATGTCATCCTGTCGCAAGATCTTACCCGAAAAATTGGCCCCTCAACAATCACATCACTACGCAATGTGACAGGGTTAGATATTGCACAAACTGGAGTTGACAGACATGAAGTTGTTTTGAGAGGCTTCGCAAATGTATTTAGTGGAGCAACACTGGTCATGACAGACTATCGTGATGCAGGTTCAGCTTCACTAGATGTAAATCTTCATACGTTGATGCCGAACCTTTCGGTTGACCTTGATCGGGTAGAAATTGTTCGAGGCCCCGGTTCAGCGCTCTATGGACCAGGAGTAGATTCTGGAGTGATTCACTACATTACAAAGGATGCTTTTTCGCACCCTGGTGCTACCGTTGCTGTCAGTGGAGGAGAGCGCTCATATCTGAATTTTGAGGGACGTATTGCCAAAGTTTTCGGAAATATTGTCGGTGTGAAAGTGACTGGTTCATACTCACAGGCAGATGATTTTAGTCTTGAAAATTGCTCAGCAGATATTCTTTCATCTGAGGAATTTGATCAATGTCCAGACCCACAGGATGCTATTCAGATTTTTGTAGATGGTGAGCGTGAGACCGACTTCAACAAGTACACTGTAAATACCAATGTAGATTTTCTCCTTGGACCTGCTACTAAACTATCTTTGAATGGCGGGATTGGTCAATTTAAAGGAGCAGTATTAAGTGGAATTGGAACCCTTCAGGCCGATAACTTTCGCTATTCTTATGCTCAAGCAAGGCTATCTAGCGGTGGCTTATTTGCACAATTCTATGCTAATGTAAACAACTCTGGAGATAGTTATGTCTACGGAGGAGATCCCGTTGTCGAGTATTCCAAAGAGTATGTCATGCAGGCCCAATATGATCTTCAACTAGGCGCTCGACAATCGTTAATCTTCGGAGTCGATTTTGATTTAACCCGTCCCGATACCAGAGGAACGATTCTTGGTCGCAATGAAGACAACGATAACATTAATGAATACGGAATCTATGGACAGTCAACCACAAAAATCACAAATCGTTTGGAGTTAATACTCGCTCTTCGTGGAGACTACAATAATGTTGTTGATAAAGTACAGTTATCTCCTCGTGTTGGCTTAATCGTCAAACCTACGCCAAGCTCCAGTTTCCGTGCAACTTACAATCGAAGCTTTGCCTCTCCCACAGCAACGAGCAACTACCTAGATCTAGTAGCTGCTACGCTTCCAGGGGGGGTGAATGTACGAGGCCGAGGAGCAGCAACTGGCTTTACTTATATGCGGAATCCCAATTATCTTGCTCTGGGTGCACCTACAGATCTAGTCGCGTCAAGCATGATTCCTGGATTCTTAGGAGCTCCTACCCCCGCTGGCATTAGTACAGGCCTGATCTACGGCCTCCTACACCAACAACTTGTCGCCATACCAGACGAAGATATAGCTGCACTGCTTGCTAATGCAGGCCTCAATATTCCAGTTCCACTCATTGCTACCTTAAAAAGATCATTAGGACCTGAATCAACGGTCGTTCAAGGGTTTAGCCCAGGTGTTCTTGGAGCGCTTAATCTTAGTACATTGTCCATAGACTTGAATGTATCAGATCTACTAGATGCCCCTCCCCTCAAACCAACAATCTCTCAGACATTTGAGGTTGGATATAAAGGAATTCTTGGAGAAAATTTACTTGTTGCCGCTGATGTATACTACGCAACAAAAACGAATTTCCAGGGAGCACTTCAAGTCAGAACTCCCTTTGTTTTAGTTCCACAATTGTCACAGGATTTAATTCGTGATATTACCACTGGAATCACGAATAACACTTCTCTGGCAGCTGCTCTTGGACTTTTTAGAGTGACTCCTGAGCAAGTTGCTCAATTACTCGTGGATGTAGCTGGTGAATCCCTGCCATCCCCTCAAACACCCATTGCCATTGTCCAACCAAACGAAAATAATCCCGGCATCGGCAATTTCCCCGAAATGATGCTATCATACCCAAATTTTGGCAATGTGAACTATTACGGAGCTGACGTTTCACTGCAGGTTCTACTGTCTCGCGAGTTTTCCATGTTCGGTAATATGTCATGGGTCAGTGATGATTTCTTTGATCACACAGAGCTAGGTGAAGATCTTGAAGACCGTGTTGTTGCATTGAATGCGTCCACTATCAAAGTGAAACTCGGTGGACAGTATGAGAGTCGTCAAGGCTTTAATGTTAATGCTTCTGGCCGTTATGTGAAGGGCTTTCCTGTAAGATCTGGCCCTTACGTCGGGAATATTCCAACCTACTTTATTTTAGACTTAGGAGCAGGCTATAAATTCAGTCCTGCTCTGCGTTTGGACATTGGAATCAATAATGCCACTGACAGTAATCATCGTGAGTTCGTTGGAGCTCCTAAACTCGGACGTACAACCAATCTCCGATTAACTTATACCGCAGATTGGAAATGATGACACCGCTCCACTGTGAGCATCTCCGGTGCCAATACCTTAAGTTGGGTTTCTATTGTTGAAGCCTATTTTACGCATTAACTATGCTTTCAATGTTCAGGATGGAGTTTGCTAAATTAGAACCTACTTACGCATGGATAGATTATTCTTACATGCAGCAATAATTGATGCTCTCAAGGTTTGATAAATGGAATTTCGCATTAATTCTGTCGAAAATCTTTGTGCTCGCAAATCCTTTGATTAAAACATCTCCAAAATGGATTAAATTTCCACATTGGATATTTCTGAAACAATATTTCTTATTGCCTATACAACAAAGATATAGTTTAGATCTGTGATCATGCGCTCTCAGAGATGCCTTTCTCAAATTTGAATTCCTACATGCACCCTAATTTTGTTTTTGCAATCTGAGAACATTCACATCTAACGACTTACCCGATCAAACCTGTGTCATCACAACACTCAATGCTTCGGATTCCTACTTCCTGTTAGTCATTTATCAAACCCAATTATCATGAGCAAAACAATATTAATCACCGGTTCCAGCACTGGAATCGGAAAGGCGACCGCAGCACATTTCCATCATCAAGGATGGAATGTCATCGCGACTATGAGATCTCCAGAGAAAGAGGAAGACTTAACAGATCTTGAACACGTTCTCATTACCCGCCTTGATGTCCTTGACCTTGACTCCATTGATCGTGCTATCAAGAAAGGGATAGAAGTGTTTGGTCAAATTGATGTTGTTGTCAATAACGCAGGGTATGGTGCTTTCGGTCCCTTGGAATCATTCCCCAGAGAAAATATTGTGCGTCAATTTAACACGAATGTCATTGGCTTATTGGATGTAACTAAGGCACTCCTTCCTCACTTCAGAGCCAATCAGTCTGGTGTGATCATCAACATCTCCTCTATCGGAGGAAAGATGACATTCCCGCTAGGGAGTCTGTATCATGGGACAAAGTTTGCCGTTGAAGGAATCTCTGAGTCTCTATCCTTTGAGGCTGCACAAATAGGTGTAAAAGTCAAAATAGTTGAGCCTGGTATGATTGCCACTGACTTTGCTGGACGTTCATTTGATTTTCAGGTTGACCCCGAATTAGAGGAGTATCAAGGAATCATTCAGAATTTTATGCAGGCTATGGATCCAAGCGTGGTGATGCAGGCGTCTCCTCCACAGTTAGTTGCAGAAGTTATTTTTGAAGCTGCTACAGATGACTCAGACCAATTACGTTATCTAGCGGGTGAAGATGCTCATCAAATCATCGCCGCTCGGCGCTCGCTTGATGATGAACCATTCCTGCAAAATATCAAGGAACAATTCAATCTATGATTGAGATGGCAGATAGTCCGTGTGATGATCTGCCTCATCAACGCTCCTTCCTGACAAATATACTTTTTTCACACCACACCCATTGTGGTCTCTTCCTTGTGGTGTTATTTCTAGGTGGGTGTAGTGGAATCCGACAGTCTATCCAAAACCAGCACTGTACGCTTGATTCCTCAAATCCATATGAGGTGGTTCGTGTAGATCCTGATATTCATCAAATTACTCTCCACTGGAAGAACCCCTCAACAAACCAGCCTTTCAAGACCATCAATCACCTGATTACATCACTTGAGAAGGATGGTCACACAATCATTGCTGTTACCAATGCTGGAATTTTTGAACCAGATTTAGTCCCCACAGGACTCTATGTAGAACAATCTATTGAACTACATCCTATAAATCTTGAAGATGGTTATGGAAATTTCTATTTAAAGCCCAACGGTGTCTTTTTTGTCAGTAATGATCGCTATGGCATCATGGAGTCATCACGCTTTAGTGAGCAAGCACTTGATGTTGCATACGCACTTCAATCAGGGCCCCTGCTCATTGAGGATCAACAGGTTCACCCAGCGTTTACTCTTGGTTCTAAAAACTGTCGACTGCGCAGTGGAATTGGTGTGACATCTGATGGGCATGCTGTCATCGCCATCAGTAACGGTGCGGTCAATTTTCATGATTTTGCAATCTGGTACAGAGACATCATCAAAGCAGATCATGCTTTGTATTTGGATGGAGCAATCAGCGAGCTATTTACGAAAGGACGTCCAATCTCCTCCAAAGAATCGTTTGCTAGCTTCTTGGCTGTCACTCTAAAATGAGGGTTGTTGCATTGATTTGCTTCTCTTTTAAGTGGATCAGTAGACGGTTTACAGCTTCTTGGCTGTCACTCTAAAATGAGGGCTGTTGCCCCGCCAGGATTCGAACCTGAAACCTCCTGGTCCAGAGCCAGGCGCTCTGCCAATTGAGCTACAGGGCAATAGTGACTATTTGTAAATCCATCCAGTATGTTCCTTGATCCAATCTCGATTTACGATTCTTTTTCTGCATCAATACGTATACAACATAGCCCAAGATACAATAAAATCGGCACAGTCTTTTGCCAGACAGGTCCCTGAACCTGTAATGCCGTAAGCCCTATTGAGACCGCCCAAGTCCCTGGAATGATTGTACTTACCCACCAAGGAACGCGAGCAAAAAAAATTGAAAATATTGAAGTTGCCAATTTTGATCCAATCAGCCGAGATGTCCATCCAAATATAAGAGTTTTGATCAAACCCTCAACAACAATTGTGCCAATGGTCTGCACTAAAACTGGCAATGCAAAAAAACTGCCTGCCTTCTTAATGAAGTTAAACATCCGCTCACGCTCAATCCCAAGAGACTCAAGAATTTGCTGTTGCTCTTTGGGTGTGAGCTGAGAGAACTGATCTACGGCATAGAGCTGCGTCAACTTGATCAGTAAATCTCTTTCGCTGCCTTGATTCGGTAACGGCACCTTCAAAAAGCGTGCAGTCTCGCGAATGATGTAACGAAAATTAGCCCCAGGTTCTGCCCCAAGAGTCCTCCGAGAATAGTACGCGATATTGCTACTCCCTAAATAACGAATTTTTCTCTCAATTCCCTCACACAATGCGCGTTTATGCTCAAGTGATTCTACATTCTGTAAATGTGCTGTCAGTTTGGAGCAACGGTCTAAAGGACTCTGAATTATTTTGATCAGAAACGCGTAATCTTCTTCAGAAAGTTGCAATAATATATCCTGCATGATATACAAATAAGGGTGTCAATAAACTCAGGGGCTTCTGACTAAAGTGTGAGAGAAATCGTAAATTTAAGGAATTTTCGGATCATATTTGGTAGGATTTCTGCTGCTGAGTATGTGGTCAATCATTCACTTAAAAATGGAAGCCCCCTAAAAGTAACACATCCCATGAAGTATGCATGTTAAGGGTAAACCAGAAATAATAAAGACCCAATTAATCCAAAAATTATTTGATCAACTAAACCATGATGAATAGTCTGGAATCATGTATTTCCGTTGAATCTATGTGTCTAACCCATATAACATCAAAATGAACATCTAATTGATGCTTCATCACATCCTGCTCATTCAGAAATTTGACACTAATCGCGCAATTCTTTGGTAATAGAAGTCATACATCTTAATTTTGTAAAAACTACTCCTTTTCTGATTAATGCGATTATCTAAATTTTTTGGCGAAACTCTACGTGAAGCACCTACAGAAGCTGATTCTAAATCTAGCCAAATGCTTGCTCGGGCAGGATATGTCCGACAACTCGCAGCAGGATTATACTCCTATCTCCCACTCGCACATCGCTCTTTGCGTAAGATCGAGCAAATTCTTCGAGAAGAAATGGATGCCATCGGCGGTCAAGAATTATGTATGCCCGTCGTGCATCCCGCTGAAATCTGGCAGGAATCTGGTCGCTGGTATCAGATCGGAGATGAAATGGGGCGCTTCAAAGACCGAAAAGGACGAGACTTAGTGCTTGCCTTAACTCATGAAGAAGTCGTGGCGACCCTCTGTAAATCCGAAATTCGCTCCTATCGTCAACTCCCCCAAATGGTCTATCATATGCAGACAAAATTTCGAGATGAGCCTCGGGCTAGAGGCGGGCTCATTCGGGTTCGGGAATTTGTCATGAAAGATTCATACTCGTTGGATAAGGATATGGAGGGACTGCAGTCTCAATATGCAGCTCACTATGATGCGTATCTCCGCATAGGAGCAAGACTCGGACTTAGTCTAGTGGCGGTTGAGAGTGATGCTGGCATGATGGGTGGTAACACTGCTCACGAGTTCATGTATATTACTCCTGTTGGTGAGGACTCTCTAGCAATTTGCGAAGAGACTGGCTATGCGTCAAACTTGGATGTCGCAACCTTTAAAAAAATTCCCGAACCTTCAGAATCCTTGACACCACTTACCCGCATCCATACACCTGGGCAGTCTACGATCGCCAAAGTCGCACAGTTCTGCGGCGTGAGTACACGCCAAACTGGAAAGATGGTATTCTTTATGGGAGATTTTGGCGCAGACCGCCCACCTTGCCTCGTTGCAGCATGTGTTCGTGGAGACATGGACGTCAATGAACTCAAACTCCGCTATGCTATTGGGGCAAAGACACTTCGCCCTGCCGAAGTTGACGAGATCACCGCGGCTGGATGCGTTCCTGGATATGCGTCATTTTTCAATATTGATCGTTCCAAAGTCTTTCTAGTCGCAGATGATTTGATTCTTCTATCTGCAAACCTAATCGTCGGAGCCAATGAAAAGGACTGGCATTATACAGGAGCAAATTATGGACGGGACTTTACTGCGGATCTAGTCACTCCTATTGCTTTAGCCTATGATGGTGCACCTGATCCAATCGCAGGAAAACCTCTGCGTGTCGTGCGTGGCATAGAGGTTGGAAATATTTTTCAGCTGGGCACTCGCTATAGTGATAGTATGGGAGCAACCTATACGGATGAAAATGGTGAAGATCTACCCATCGTCATGGGGTCCTACGGCATTGGAGTTGGTCGTGCTCTGGCCTGTGTTGCTGAAGAATACAGTGATGACTACGGCATGGATTTGCCCATTTCTGTAGCTCCGTACCAAGTGGTGCTGGTCTCACTCGGACGCGAAGGTGAAATCCATGAAGCCGCCGAAACCCTCTATTCCGAACTACTTGCCGCAGGCATTGAAGTCTTGTATGACGATCGCAATGTCAGTCCAGGTATAAAGTTCGCTGATGCAGATCTAAGAGGTGTCCCCTTACGATGCACAATCAGCGCTCGCTCATTAGGACGAGGAGGCGCTGAATTTGGTCGGAGGAGAAGTAAGGATCCAGCGATCATTCCCTTAGATCAAGCCGTTAACGAGATCCAGAGTGGCATCGCAAAGTGTTTTCGTGACCTTAACAAGCGATTAGATCATTTACCAACTTGGGGCACTCGCTCAAAATAAGTCTCCCGATGCCCTGTTAGCAGTACATAAAGGTATGGGGATTGAAAGAACTTTACCACCAAGTTTCAAGACTTGGAATTCAAAGCAGGACAGTACGTTGCCATGCGATAGAACCTCCGTTGTAAGACACCCCAAAACATGGTGATGATTCAACCTATATCACGTCCCATGTCAGGAACCCGTTCTTTATGTATAAACTCCAGAAACGCATCCATTGCCATTGATCCAAGATCTTCGCCAGACCTGGCTCTGACTGAAAGCGCCTTCTGTTCAACTTCACGAGCACCAATGATGACCATATATGGAATTTTCACCATCTCTGCTTCGCGAATCTTATAACCAATCTTTTCACTACGTATATCCTGTGTTGCACGTAATCCCTCTTGCCGAAGCTTATAATGAATTTCTTTGGCATAGTCAACGAAACGCTCAGAAATAGACATAATGCGAATCTGCTCGGGTGCAAGCCAAAATGGAAATACACCTGCACAGTGTTCAATCAGGACACCAATAAAGCGCTCTAATGAGCCAAATGGTGCGCGATGAATCATCGCAGGACGATGGTGTTTATCATCTGCGCCTGTGTACCAGAGATCAAATCGCTCTGGCAGATTATAATCCAGTTGTACAGTTCCTAATTGCCACTGTCGACCTAAAGCATCACGCACCTTAAAATCTACCTTCGGACCATAAAATGCCGCTTCTCCTAATTCTTCGTGAACATCAAGATTCATTTCACGGACAACTTTTCTCATTGATTCTTCCGCAGCATCCCACTCTTCTTCTGTACCAGTATACTTATCATGCTCCTGAGGATCACGGAGCGATAGCTGCACACTGAAATCATTAAAATCTAATGCGGAAAGAACCTTTAATGCGAGATCAATAGCATCGCGGATTTCCTCTTCTACTTGATCATGCCTGCAAAAAATGTGAGCATCATCAACCGTGAATCCACGAACACGCGTAAGTCCACCAAGCTCACCAGTCTGCTCATATCTATATACCTGACCAAATTCTGCCAATTTTACAGGTAGATCTCGGTAGCTACGCCGCTTATGAGAATAAATTAGAATGTGATGGGGGCAGTTCATTGGTTTGAGGAGGTATCCATCCATCTCATGGGTCTGCATTGCAGGGAACTGACTATCGCTATAGTATGGATAATGTCCACTGGTTTTGTAGAGATCCAAGTGCCCTATGTGAGGCGTATTAATTGTTTCATACCCTCTTTTGAGCTGTTCATCACGAAGAAAATTGACTAGAGTTTCCCGCAGTGTAGCCCCCGCTGGAAGCCACATCGGAAGGCCAGGGCCAACCTTGTCACTAAACATAAACAACTCTAACTTCTTACCGATTACACGGTGATCGCGTGCTTTGGCCTGTTCAATTTGTTCCAAAAATGCATCTAACTGGGTTCTGTTTTTCCATGCTGTCCCATAGATCCGTATTAATTGGGGGCGCTTCGCATCACCCCTCCAGTAAGCACCCGCAATCGAAAGAAGCTTCACCCCATTAGGCTTTATGTATCCAGAATGAGGCAGGTGCGGACCACGGCAAAGATCAACAAATGAGTCATGTTGATATACGGTAAGTGGGGTGTTTCCATTCTCAGAAGTCAATTCCTCAATCAACTCCATCTTGTAAGGATTATCCACAAATAATGCGCGAGCTTCCTCAAGGGTTACTTGTCGAATCTGGAATGGATGTCGTCCTTTGATAATTGAACGCATTCGATCTTCAATCCATTTGAGATCATCTTCATTCGGTGGACTAGACATCTCAAAGTCATAATAGAATCTATCTTCAATAGGTGGGCCGATCGTCGGCTTTGCGTCGGGAAAACGCTCTACAACAGCCTGCGCCATGATATGCGCAACAGAATGCCGTATCTTAAAAAGAGTTGGGTCATACCCTTCAGGAATGTGGGATTCTGCATTCGCTAATAGATCTTCAACCATGTTTGGGTAATTTTTAGAAAACTCTTAAACTCATAATCATTGATCATGTGTTCCCATCTAGTGACTGCTGGTGATCTTCAACACTTAATGGCCGATATCAGCGATCCAGTCCGCGCAGCACACTGTCAGCGTTTTTTTAAAACTGGGCCAGGTGAATACGGCGAAGGTGACCTATTCCGCGGGGTCACTGTGCCTGATCTTCGAAAAATTGCTCGTTGCTGGAAACAAGTCCCATTTGAAGAAATACTTGTGTTATTGCAGTCTCCCTACCATGAAGATCGCTTTATAGCCCTCTGTCTTTTGATTCATTTATTTCAACATGGTCATGAGCATATAGTCTACCGTGCATACTTAGACCATTTACCATTCATCAACAATTGGGATTTAGTAGATATTAGCTGCCACAAGGTTCTTGGCCCGTATCTATTCAACCGCCCACGAACCCTACTCTACACTCTGGCTCAAGGTAGAAATTTATGGGAGCGTCGGATAGCCATCGTGACCACTTATTACTTTATCAAACGGGATCAATTGGTTGATACGTTGGCATTATCTGACTTACTTTCAAGCGATCAAGAGGATCTAATCCATAAGGCTTGCGGCTGGATGCTTCGTGAAGCTGGGAAGCGCAATGAATCCGTCCTCAAAGAATTTCTAGACGATTCAAGTGTCACACTTCCCAGAACAGCACTGAGATACGCAATAGAACGATTTCCAGCGGCAGTTCGTAAAGAGTACCTCAAACAAAGGCCAAAATACAACCCTCCAAACGACACACCCCGTTGGCGGGCCTATCGCTATGTCATGGCGGCCGCAGAAAACCTTAAGGGAGCTATCGTTCACACTCCTGTAATTGAATCAAAGAATCTCGGTGAATCCCATGGGGCAACCGTTTATTTGAAACTTGAGAATGAGCAGCGCACTGGGTCATTCAAATATAGAGGAGCGCTCAATAAAATTCTATCTTTGGAAAACTCTCCTCGCCCTCTGACTGTTGCGTCTACTGGGAATCACGGCTTAGCCGTTTGTGTGATTGCAGAGGAGTTTGGTATAGATTATACACTATATGTCCCCTCCACTACCGATCTGCACAAAGTGGACACACTAAAAAAACACGGGGCTAATCTTATGTTTCACGGCAAAGACCCACTTGAGACAGAACGCAAAGCTCGCCAGGTCGCAAAGCAAAAAGGCTACGAATTTATTTCCCCATACAATGACTGGCATATCATTGCAGGTCAAGGGACGGTTGGCATTGAATTATTACAACAAACTGGTCCTATTGACTATGTCTTTTTATCTGTGGGCGGTGGAGGATTAATGAGTGGTCTAGCACTAGCCCTCAGGGCTCATCTACCTGATGTTATACTTGTTGGCTGCTCACCCGAACGATCAAATGTGATGCAGAAATCCGTAGAGGCAGGCCACATCATTGAACAACCCAATCAATCAACGCTATCTGATGGCACATCTGGGGGTATTGAGGAGGATGCCATCACTTTGTCTCTATGCATAGATCTGGTTGATGACTGGAAAACTGCTACTGAAGATGAAATAGCAAGCGCTATGCGACTAATTTATCAAGAGCATAAGATCAAAATTGAAGGGGCTGCGGCAGTTGCTGTTGCCTGCCTTCAAAATTACGACAAAGATCTCACGAACAAAACGATTGGGATCATTATATGCGGGGGTAACATTTCGGACGAGAGGTTTGAGCGCATATTAAATGCCATGTATGGTTGACATCAACCATTTTGAATTTGTTAACGTCTGGAAAGCGGAGGTTTCTAAGGATTAGCTAGTGGTTAAATGGATGCATTATCATCCCTTATTACTGCGCTTAACACACTGTAACTGACTCCATTTGTAGTTGATACTTTCAACCACCACAACAGATAATCGTGCATCTATTTAACCACCAACCAATGCACTGAATTTACTAAGATTTGGTGAGTGTATTTTGCATCAATAAAAAATTTTTCGAAAAATGGGAATGGGAGCGATCTGTACTGATTATATGACTACATTTACGAACTTGGGTTAAGGTTTATTTATCTCGGGTAGTTATATTTAAGGCTAACATAATTGGTTTTCTGCTTTGATTCAACTTCTTTGCCTTGGGGATGCACATCTGGGAAGATACCCGTCACGGGTGCCCCTCAACCATTCTGACCTATCGGTGAGAACGGTCTGGGATCGTACGGTTGAATATGCGATCTCTAAACACATTGATGCCGTTGTTCTCACAGGAGATATGGCCGATAACACTAACTCCTACTTTGAGGCCTACGGAACATTACGCCAAGGCGTTAGGAAGCTGAGTGCATCTGAAATTCCGGTTGTTGCCATTGCTGGCAATCATGACCATGCAGTCTTCCCAAATCTTGTTGAATCAATGTCTGATGACAATCTAAGATTCCTCGGAAGCAACGGAAAATGGAGTGAAACTATTGTAAAGACACAATCTGGACGATCCCTACGATGCGTTGGTTGGTCGTTTCCAGACGCTCACTATGATCACTCGCCCTTGGACACGCTCAATCTCTCTCACAGCGATGAGTTTACCATTGGAATTGTACATGGAGATTTAGACAGCCAAGCCAAGTATGCTCCATTGAAACGGAGCGACATGGCCGCCCAATTGGTTGACTTATGGTTACTTGGTCATGTCCATGCGCCAAAATATTATGAGGACACCAGAGCCCCAGTGCTTTACCCTGGATCTCTTCAACCCCTAGATCCTGGAGAGCCTGGCATTCATGGGCCTTGGTTGATCACCATTGATGATCACAACCGTATTCATGCAGAGCAACTACCCCTTGCATCGGTGCGCTATGAGAAGATTACGATTGACGTTTCACATCGTAGTAGGATTGAAGAAATCAATATCGCTGTAACTGAGCAACTAGAAGAATTTACGAATGAGTTGATTCTATCTCATCCGCAATTGAGACACTTATCTTGCAGGTTATTGCTATCTGGAAAAACAAAATTATACCGGCAATTATCCACAGAAGGACTGTCCAATACAGAAATGTTTGAGGCTGATTTTCAACAGTGCCGAGTAAGTATTGATAAGATATATACAAATACCGCACCACTTCTTGATCTCCACGAGATCGCACAACTTAATAATGATCCACCAGGAATGCTAGCACGTTGGCTGCTGGACTTAGAGAAAACTGGAGATCATCATTTGCTTTCAATATCTAATGAAGCTGCCACCGCAGTATACAAAAGCACTGGATTCAAAAATCTAGGCGAAAAGGTGCCTGACTCTGAGACCCTCCACAGGCTGGTGACTGATCAAGCATTGCTTCTGCTTGATGAGCTCCTTGCACAAAAAGAAGAAAATGGCTAAGCAGTTATTTTTCAATGATGTTCTGGTGTATCGGATGTACGGTACAGACTTTGACCTTCATCTACCAGATCTCTCCTCGCACCTAAATATCATTTTTGGGCCCAATGGTGCTGGAAAAACGACAGTTGCAAATGCCCTGAATGGGCTTCTATTACCTGGATCTGCGAGGAAACTACAACTCTATGCAAAAGCCAACCTGAGCTATGGTAACCGAATTCTGCATGTTGACTGTAAAATGAATCGTGTGGAATGCCAAATCAATGGTAAGAATGCCGATCGCAGCGAACTGTCACAATTTTTTAGACCAAAAAGTTATCACCTGTCCCTCCAAGAACTCCTTCCTGAAGTTACTGGAGATGCGGATCTGGCAATGGATATTATCCGACAGGCGAATGGAGGATTTGACATTCCTAGTGCAGGGAAAAAACTGGGATTTGAGCGTAAGCGTCGATATAACAAAACCAGCGAAACAGATAAATTTCAAATTGCGACCTCAAATCTGCAAACGATTATGAGCGAGCAGCGAGGTCTCCAATCTCAAAAAAATCAACGCGCGGAAATCCTAGATGAACTCAATGCAGCCAACTACGCCTCCGACCGACTCATCCTGATTGAAAAGATCCAAAAATGGAGAAATGCATCATCAGAATATCAGAAAGCCAAAGCAATTGCCGATGCTTTTCCTTCAATCATTCAGTCTAGCGATGACCTTAGCGATGCCACAGAAAAAGCTCAGAAACTCATCACCAGTATTGACCAATTAGTGAGAGACATTCAGCACAAACAAAAAACGATCGCTCGCATTAAGAAAAACTTCTCCGATAACAGCCTATCACCGAATGGATTAAAATCTGGTGATATTCAGCGATTGAGTTCTGAAGTTCGTGATTGCTCTGACAAATTCCGTCACCTTGAGCATCTACAAGAAACGTATCATGCTGCAAAAGAGCAGGCACAAAATGCATGGAAGAAACTTGGTGGCATTCTAGATGCTGACTGTGACCCAGAGTTTTCACGCGAAGATTTGAATGAACTACAAAAATTTGCCAAAGACTTCGGCACTTATTCTCAACAGAAACTCACATTACAGGAATTGAGACGCGTTTTTGAATTCAACAGTGACGATCCTACTGACAGCAATAAACTCAGAGACGCTCAGCAGCAGCTTCAAAGGTGGATCCTTGATTTAGAGGCCGATTCACCCTATCTGCGACAAATTCAGCGATTACTCTGGGCAGCAACCATCTCATCTTCATTGCTTTCTGTTGTAGTAGGACTTTTAATAGATCCTATTGGATTTTCTGGGTTGCTTGTTAGCATTTTGACGATATGGGGATCAATACTCGTTCGTAACAGCAGTCGCCAACAACTCGGGGATTCCCAAAAGAAACAGCTCAGAAATCTGCTGAGTGAATTGCCTGAAAACCCCGATACTGCCTCACTAGAATCTAGCCTCAACCAGTTACTTCAAAAACGTGCTCAAAAGGAGTTAGAGCAACTCAAGTCTGCTGAACTGATGCGCACTGAGCGTGCCCTTAAAACGTTGCTCGAACAGCAATCTGAATTTGAAATTCGACAACAGAAACTTAAAGAGTCTATCAACCTCCCCCCTCAAGAAAATATCATATCGCTGATTGAGCTCGTCGGCCATGTCCTTGACTGGAAAGAGATGGATCAGAAGGCCAAAGAGTTAAGAAGTAGATCTGTCATCGCAAAAGAAAAATATAGATCATTCGTGCAGGCTGTGCAAAAGTCGTTTGTTGAGTTCGGATACGATAAACCAGACACTCACCGTGACGCAGAGATTTTATTAGATCAACTCAGAGAAGACGACGATGCCGTCAAACGTGACCGAGATCAACTTAACAAAGAGGAAGACGGCTTAGAATCTACTCAAAGACATTTGAATGATCTGAAACTTCAGCGTGATAAAATCTTTACTGATTTAGAACTGGAAGTCGGCGATCTCTCCGGTCTTGCCCACTGTGCACGTCAATTTGCTGATTGGACTCTCGCAGATAAGAAAGCCAACGAATTACGTATTCGTGCTGAAAGTTTACGTCCTCACCAAGATATACCACCTGAACATCAGTCACTTCTTGATTTTGAGGAATTAGATGAAGAGCTCTCATCCGCTCAAATTGCATCCGCAAAAAAACAAGGATTGCAAGAGCAACTTACCCGACTTGATGCCGACATTGAACGCACCGAAAAAGGCAGCTCACTCGAAAATGCTCTTGCAGATGTAGAGTCAAAACGGATTGCATTAACGCAAGTCCGAGAAGTGAAAACAGCCAAGGCCATCGGTCAGGTGATCTTAGAGCAACTTCGTGAGGATGCAATTAAAAATGCGCCTCCCGTATTCGAGCGTGCACGGCAAAATTTCCAGCGCGTAACTGATGGCCGATATTCACTGATTATTCCGCAGAACGATACGTTCAGGGCAAGAGATCATCATCGTCACAGAGATTTTGATCTAACCGAATTATCCAGTGCAACTAGGGTTCAGCTGTTACTTTCAGTGCGCTTAGCATTCGTTGAAACTCATGAAACTAATTATCGCTTACCACTGACTCTTGATGAAACATTGGCTAATAGCGATGATAGACGGGCGCGGGCCATTATTAAAACAATCTCAACTCTCGCGGCGGACAGACAAGTATTTTATTTCACGGCTCAGCAGGATGAAGTAGATAAATGGATGGACTTCGTCCCCCAAGATCAACTTAAAGTTCACTCACTTCGCTGAGACTCAAAACGTGATTGGCACCACAAACTGTTAGGTTACTGCATCAATATACAGGGTGGTGATTCAACCGTCTATTTATCAGAGGATTATGGTTGTGCCATCAGATATCGCCTTAATTTTCTTGACGGCATAGTACCGAAGAATTAATCTCGCACATCCAAAATTATATGAAATCTGTAACATCATAATGAGTAATAGATCTCTATGATTCATGGAAATATTTGTTTGGGAACAAAGAATCGCATCAGCTAATAATTGATTTTGAATCCTTTTCTATGCTACAAAAAGCACAATTTTAGGATTTTATGATTCTAGAATTTCACAAATATTTGTTTGGGGCTTGCACGTCAAAACTTTAAATCTGGCATGGCTCTTGAAAAACATCCATATCGCTGATCATTGACGATCAGTCTGTATTGCTCATGATTCACTTCTCTTTTCAATGGTCCAATTTCAATGTCTTCTGTTGTCGCTGGATTATTTATTTTGGATTTTACTCCACCTCTCATTGAGGTGACTCACGATATTCAACAAACTTGGATTAGCCCTGATTCTATGCCAATCGCCTTACGTACTGGCGCTATAAAAATGGACGTATTGAAAACTCCAGAGCTATGCGAAGATTACATCCGCTCACACACTACCTTGGTGAACAAAGGAGTGAATTTACAATGTCGTTACACACTGGCGGTTGTCACCATGGAAGCGCCCATTTGAATACATGATCTGGGTTTTTGATTGGTTCTGGTGGTACACATGGGAGAATGACTTGTTTCAATGTTAGGTAAACATGTGATGATTTCATTGTGACTGGTAGAGTTTAAATCCAGAGATCTTTCAACATTGGTTAGAACCTTTCTCTGTTGATTAGTATGATCCATATATACATTGACTGAAGTGATTTTCGTTTGATGAGGTCATGGTGAATGGTTAGATGCCACTAGTTGCAAAAATACAGTTTTACATAGCTTTGAAAAAAACTGCTCAGATCTTTGATTTGACTACCTCCTATCAGGTGATTATTGGCATCCAAGATAAACTCCAAAAATCCCTGTATGGAATCCGTGCTGATACCCTTGATAGCCCCCAAACATTACTCGTTACGTTTTGAGATTATCCGTTTTACTTCTACTTGTTATTACTGCCTGCACTCCAAGCCAACCTAATATCGTATTCATCTTGGTTGATGATTTAGGGTGGATGGATACCAGCGTCTATGGAAGCCGATATTATGAAACCCCTCATATTGAACAACTAGCCAAAGTGGGAACTCGGTTTACCCAATTTTATTCGTCTAGCTCTGTCTGCTCCCCGACCCGTGCTAGTATCATGACGGGTAAACACCCAGCACGACTTAAGATCACCAACTGGATTGGTGGAGAGGCAGATGGACAACTGCTCCAAGCCAATTACAACCGCGCCCTACCACTTGAAGAAGTGACCATTGGAAATATTTTTGAGCAGGCAGGATATCGTACGGCCTACATTGGAAAATGGCATTTAGGTACAGATGAATTTCTACCACATAACCAAGGATTTGAAACCGTGATTGCTACAAATGATGCAGGACAACCTGGGGCTTTCTTTGCCCCTTACATGAGTGACACGTTTCCAATTTCAAATGTGCCTGATCTTGAACACGATCCTGATAGTAGCTACCTGACCGATCGACTGACGGATATCTCCATTGATTTCATCAAATCACATCATGAGCAGCCCTTCTTTCTGTTACTCTCCCATTATGGCGTTCACACGCCGCTACAGGCAAAGCCTAAGGATATTGAACGCTTTATCAACTCTGATGCACCTACCACTTACATTGAAGAATCATTCGGAGGATTGACTCGCACAACTCAAAACCACGCAACCTATGCGGCCATGATTGCCTCTGTTGACGAAAGTGTTGGCCGCATTATGAGCATCTTAAAAGAAATGGATCTTGACGATCAGACAATCGTAATCTTTACGTCCGATAACGGCGGATTATCAACACTGAGCGAGGGGCGTCAATGGGCACCGACCTCAAACCTTCCCCTGCGCGCAGGTAAAGGATGGTTGTATGAAGGAGGTATCCGAATTCCTCTGATTATCAAGGGAGCTCATGAAAATGGTAGTGTTAATGATCTTCTGGGGACAACCAACGATTTACTACCGACCATTGCTGGATTGGCACAGATCAATCCACCAGCACAGATTGATGGAATTGATCTATTTGCAGCATCAAACTCCGCCAGAAATCTCTACTGGCACTTTCCTCATTATCATGGATCCGCCAATCGACCGTCAGGGGCTATTCGTGCTGGGCGATATAAGTTAATTGAATGGTTTGAAAATGATGATGTAGAACTCTATGATCTAGAATCTGATTTGGGTGAATCCATTGATATCAGTGAATTTGAACCGAGTGTTACTCAAGATTTATTGCAGAGACTGAGATCTTGGAGGGAGACCACTAGTGCAAATATGCCCCGCCCCAATACAAACTACACGCAGCAGTCATTCAATGACTGAAGCGTGATTCCTTGCACTTAAATTCTAACTGTCGCCAACGAAGTTTTGATTGTCCATGGACAACTACAGAGACTGAGCAATCTCGCTGAGTTGCCTGATTTAACGGAGACACTTACAGTATGTAGTTGATAGAATCGGAAATGCTCTTAGTTCTACTTTCAGTTTTATCTCTACTCCCTGATCTTGAAATTGGACTATCATTTTCATTAGGCTTGTATCCACATGACAACCCTTACATGTGAATTTATGGCAAAATCTGCATAGCGTCTGGGTATTCACCTTCGCAGTTAAACATTACTGTTATTTGCGCTTCAGAGGGTGAACAGAAAAATCATATGAATCAAATGCGACTGTGTCTTTTTCATTATTTTGATAAAAATCGCTAAATGTTTCCTCTTTGATTTTATCAATCCCCTGATGAAATTTATCGAATTTTTTTCACGATAGTCCATCAAATCATCCATACTGGGTGGTTGAGGGTTTTCAGATACTTTTCATCAAAGGTTTACTCATTCTCTCCAGAAAGAGGTAACTCAGTTAAAAGAAACCGAAATATTTTCCTGATTACATTTTTGAATCATGCATTTAGAAGCATTGAACAATAAGTTCGGCGTATGCCAATAAAAAAGTTGTTTCTAGTCGCTTATGCAAATAACTGAGCAAGAAGTAGACCTAACAGCGCAATGATGGCTGCAACAAACCAATAATGGTACCCCCTCAGGCGGATCAACTTATTTATAGTCTTCAGAATTATTAGCACGCATTTCAGATACGCCCGCTCTAGTTTCAGTAAATACAACTGTAATATCAGAACAAATTTTTCAAAATTCATCTTGCACTGTGTTAGTTAAGCAGTATCTGATTAAGACTGTTTTCAGTCGTTCACTAAACTCTCCAGAAGCACAGTATATAGCAACTGTGTGATTCCACTTGATCTGTTGATGCTCCCAATGAGCGACTACGAAATTCAGTTTGCGTCAATAGTTAATCAAAATGATGTCAACACTTTTTGTTGCATGGTGGATACTAAAATTCAGAAGCGCTATAATATATCTAAAATTTTGCCAACATCAGATTTCAAACCCTTGGTCGGTATTTCTAAGTTCAAGATTTAACTAAGTTAAAAGCAATTCTTTGTGCCAATTCCAATAGCGCTTCTGAGTAAATACAATTTATGAATCTAACCAATGAAAGTTCTCAGTCGCAGTGCCTTGAATCTCATGCGTAAGAAATATCATAAGGAAACAATTCAAAATGACGAGTACTCAACTCTGGATTCATCAAACAAAATAAAACGGGTTTCCACTTGGTTGATGGGCAACAATAACACTCGGCAATCTTGGTGTGAGCCATTGAGCAAGCCATTTCATTCCTGGCTCTTCGCTGAGTGCATGTCCTAGAACGACTAATCCTTTCGGTTGATCGCCCTGCCAATTTGCATCACGAACAAATTCAGCAGTTTCCCATTCATTGACCTCTCCAACGACAAGCACATCAACATTTGAGAGCATTTCTATTTGACGCCGCCCATCTTCAGCACCGACAAGTAATCCAACTCGATTGCATGACATGCCAGCGTCTCCGATCACACGTATCCGTGGTGCTCCAAAGCGGGTTTTGAGAAAACGAGACAATTCTGCAAGAGAAATGTCTGGTATTTGACACAGATGAGGATGGATAGAATCTGAATATGCTTCCCATCCAAGCAACTTTAATACCCCCGTTAAGATGCCATCGGACTGGTAACCATGCCATGTATCATGAAATCGCCAGACTACAATTCCATTGTCCTCTAATGTCTTCTGCTTTTTATGATAAACCGGATTACTCTCAAGCCATTGGGTCTCATCCAAGTGGTTATAGAAGAGCGGTTCGTGTGTGATAATCAGATTTACTCGCTGTTTAGCAGCAAAATCAATAATACTTTGAGTGGCCGTGAAGGTTGTAATGACCGCACGCACTGGCTGAGATGGATCTCCCGTCTTAATTGTATCAACCGTTGATTGCAACCTACTACCAGAGGTTTCCTCCATGATTAGGTTAATGACATCCTGAATCGTGAGTTCCTTTTTAGGTAGCCCAGCCAAAAAAACACCGCCTCCAGACTTCCAAAGAAATTCTCTTCTGGAATACATGATGATTAGTTTTTAGACAATGTGTGAAAAACTTGACGAATATAACTCATTTTTCTGAGAACTATATATATCCATACAAACATAATAATATTTGTGAAACGCAATCTAAATATACATCACTTGGGATTGTCAATGTTGATCAACATATGCAATTTAGTGAGGAACACATCATAGAAGACTGTTTTTCACGATATATGGTTCCATGTTGCAACCCATGGGCGGACAAAGCGGTTAAAGCAAAATGCCGCGTTCGTCTAGGGGTCAAGGACGCCGGCCTCTCACGCCGGTAACACGGGTTCAAATCCCGTACGCGGTACGTCATTTCTTTTTCTCTGGAATCTCCTGAGGGCTCAGAACATGATCTATCAAGCCATATGCCTTGGCTTCTTCTGCGCTGAGCCAATAGTCACGATCGGCATCCTTAGAAATCGTCTCTGTATCTTTCCCTGTATGTTGCGAAAGAATCTCATATAGACGCTGTTTGAGCCATAAAATTTCACGGGCCTGGATTTCAATATCGGAGGCTTGACCTTGGGTGCCTCCAAGGGGCTGATGTAGCATGATTCTCGAGTTAGGAAGTGCTGACCGATGCTCCTTTGACCCAGCCGATAATAGGACAGACCCCAAAGAGGCAGCTAATCCGACACAGGTCGTAGCAACTGGACATGCAACGTACTGAATCGTATCATAAACACCAAGTCCACTATACACCATTCCACCAGGTGAATTGATATAAATATTGATATTTCGCTCTGGGTCTTCATTTGAGAGGTGGAGCAACTGTGCAATCGCAAGATTAGCAACTACATCATTGATTGGAGTTCCAATGATGATAATCCGATCCTTAAGTAGGCGGCTGAAAATATCATAAGCACGTTCTCCACGGGAGGTTTGCTCAACCACTATTGGGACTAAATTATTTATAGGCAGATCTCCAAGTCCCTTAGTGTAAATACTTTCGGGCAACTGAAGGCTTTTGGAAAATTTAATGAACTCATTCACCATTTGATGCGCATTGTTTAGTTGATAGTTTTTGTTTGAGTCCGCTGTATGTCTATCCATTTATTTGGACGATCTGAAAGAGGATGCTTCAATCGTATATGATGATAATTAATATCAAATTGTTTGATCAGCTTCATCATCAGGTCTCTGTGTCCCTCAAATTCATGTTGAAGCATTGGTTTTTGAACAGGTTCGGAATCAGTTGCATGCACGGTTAGAAATTTTTCAAGCTGTTCATGCGTTGCATTAACAAAGAAATCCCACCGATACTGATACAATATCATATTTTTATAGTACTCATTCTCAGAGGCCTCTTTAACAATTTCATCATCAAGTCCTATGCAATCAATTAGATTTGATGGGAGTGAGTAAGGATGCAGTTTAATTAAATGGCGTTTAATTTCACTGTATATCACCCCACTACTGTATTCATCATAACTCGCATGCACGGCATCAGTCATCCATTGATAAAATTCATTGACTGATTCAATTTCATTCTCGCTCAGAATTTTTGCCCATTGATCGTCAATTTCAGGAAAATCATATCGATATGCCTCTTTAATGGTGACTTGATATGTTGATAGAAAATTATCTTGAGGATGCGCTTTAATCCTGTGAGGAATTTCATCTCCTAAGAATTTCCCAACAAATGTAAATCTGTAATCGTCGGATTTGTTGAGAGTATCGTGATCTATACCGATGAAGTTATGAATTTTTGACTCAATAGCAGATCCATCTAACAGGACCCGTCTCGTTACAGGGTCAATCTTTCTAACCTGATATACCACCTGATCAAATTCGCCTTCGGGGCTGATCCCAATTGGTTCATCAGACTTCAGCGGCCGGGGGCTTAATTTTTGTGTAAATAGACATTTGATATGGCGTTCAACTAATTCATCGGTAATTTCATAAATAGGAGCATCTATGGTATGTCCTCGAAAATCTTTTAATTGTATTTGGGGAACAACAAAAAACTCTATTCTGACAAGAAGATCTTCGCCTAACGTATACTCTCTAGTAATCTCACGTAACTTGCCAATCACTTGGTATTCATCTTTTGAAACAATCATATCATGAACAACCTCTTCACACAGATTATTCACAGCGAAGTTTTCTATATCTTTACCAAAGATTCGCAGAACCATCTTGTTTGGAACTTTTTCAGGCCTAAATCCTCGTAACTTCCCCTGAGATTTGATTTTCTTGATTTCAAGTTCAATGTATTCTTCAAGATCAGAGGCATCTGCCTTGATTTTCAATACCCGGATCATATCACCCGTCTCGTAGATCTTAGCCTGCATTAGATATTAAATATATTGCCGTAAATAGAATTATTGTTTAACGCATTAAAGATGTTAATTGCCCATTCAAATCCTACTGTGGAAGCATCAATGAATCGCCTATTGGCCTACTCACGCTCTTATTTTATCAAGTGAGATCACGTTACACTTTGATTTTGAGCCAGACGCCCTGTGTGCCAATAAAAAGTGACAATACAGTATGAAGAAATGAGGTTACGTCCCTATTCATCGTAATGGGTAGTCACAAATAGGGGCTTCATTCTAATCTGTTGTGAAAACATCGGATTGGAACAGATTTGTTCCGTCAAAGTTCAGTTTAGGCGAAAACTGAACCAATTCCACTCTTAGTGGTTGACTGACATTGAATCATCTTCATACGAGTTCTCAGAAACTCATTAGTAGGCATCTATCATGAAGCAGGATGTAGCCTGTGATCCGCGCACTGGATCGCATGATCGGGGACCCACCCCATATTTCCATGGACGTTCAGACATTCTGGATGGCTTTGCCAGAACTCTGTCGGATGTACGGGAGACAGGCGGGGGCATGGTCCGCCTTATATATGGAGCACCAGGCTCTGGAAAGACTGCATTGCTTCACGAGTGCAAGAACATGGCTGATAACAAAGGATTTGACAGCTTCTATATTACTGTGCCCTCACTTTGGGAGGCGGACAATCTCCGCGAGATGATGGGACACGATGGGAAATACTCGTCATCAGAAAGCACTCATCAAGTTGGGCTAAAGGGTATTTATATCTGGGCACGAAAACGCGTCCGATCTAAGATATCAGTGAAAAGGCTACTCAGAGAGAGCTCTAAACCGCTATTGTTAATTCTTGACGAAGTTCAGTCCATCGGAAACAAAGATATACTTCGCCCCCAAAACAAAGCGAAAGTGACAGAGTTACTTGAGCTGATTCACAACGGAAAGATCGGCAGACCAATTATTTTGCTTACCGCAGGGCTGGGTTCTGCATTAACAGCTCTGAAAACACTGGACATCTCAAGGTTTGGCGAAAAGAACACATCTGAGATTGGACCTCTCTCCATAGAAGATGCTCGTGCCGTAATTCGTGATTGGCTTGTCAGATCTGGGATGGCAAAGGGAGACACATCCAATTGGGTAAATATGATTGCCAAGGAAGCGGGCGTTTGGCCTCGTCATGTACATTCTTATTCAGTGCACGCATCCAAACATCTAGAGTCAACTGGGGGTGTCATGACTGCTGAGGGGTTGCAAGAAGTCATCGCAAATGGTAGGGAGGGTCGGTTCGGATACTACAAGGAGCGTGTCAGCGATTTCTATGTTGACGAGATAAAACATTTGGCTAAGTCTCTCAGGAAGACCAGTGCTGGTGGGGTTTTTGATCGCTTGGATGTGCTGAAGCCACTTACAAAAATCTATGGAGACAACAAGGCTACACATCTTTTTGACAGACTCCTCAGGAAGGGGGTTATCGCGGCTAAGGACGGTGAGGGCTATCATATTCCTATTGCTTCAATGCATACTTGGCTTGTTGATACGTACACTAAGGGCAAATCCAACAGACATGACTCTGGCCGCATGGCGGTGTCTGATGATGTCACTCAAAAGGCACTGCCTCCCCCCAAGAAAGATGACCCGTTGCAGATCAAGGAGACGGGCTCTGATTTTGCTAGAAAAAGGTAGAGGCGATCGCTTCGTCCATTAGCGGTAACTATCATTGAGAAGCCTATCACAATGGATACGAAGCTATGGATGTAGGTCTGTTGATGCTTCATGGTTCGGAAGTGTGTTCCCAATACGGATTATATTATTGGGCGGCGTACGAACTTGTACACCAAGGCCGGCAAGTAAGCGTACATGGTTTTGCTGACCATGGCGGCCGCTGTCCAATGAATCACCAGTTGATTTTCACTAAATATTTTGACGGCGATTTTGGTCAGGATGAGACCCTGAAACTGGTTGCGACCATGAGTGCCAACTTCCAGCCTCCTTACAGACTATCTTGGTGGCTTTCATCGTAAAGAAATTCTCTCCGCTTGTATCTCCCTTTGTTGTATCCTGCGTTCACAGATAGACAAGAATCGTCACAAAGGGCTTTGTATCTGATAGCCATGACCACTCACGCCTATCTATCATTAAACATATGAATGAATTTCGTCAGGCTCCAAAAATGCGCGTGGATTTATAGCATTAAATCTACTGAAAATTTCCACAGCAACAAGCCTATCTTCAGCTAGCCTGCTTCAGTGTAACTTCTTCTAACGGCACAAGGTAGCGCTCATGAATTACATCTTCATGAACACGAGAACTTCCAGTGCCTCTGAAATCCACAACTACGAGACCTTTGTTCACGTTTTGAACCTCGCCAATTCCATAGGTAGATGGAAATGGCCCGTAATAGACAAGTTCTCCTTTTTTCAACTCTGGCTTAGATCTACTTTTCCAGTGAAAAACTTGGACAACAGGAAGTTGATCAAGTATATTCTGAGTGTTTTTCTTTACTTTTTTAGGCACAATAATTGAAATTTAGATATAAACGAGTTTAAATGCTCAAAAATCATGATTGTTTCAATGATCTAAAAAATTCTTAAATCACACGATCGGGGTTCTGACGCACAAAGGCAGACCATCCGCTGTAGTGGGGCGTATCTGTTTTTTTTTCTGTTAACTCCCGCTCTTTATGACATACAGCAACCGCAAGTGCATCGGTCGCATCATGTGAAATCCCATCAGGAGATTCGCTGAATTTGAGGAGACTCCCTATCATGTAAGCCACTTGCTCTTTGCTTGCATTGCCATTGCCAGTAATAGATCTCTTCACCATTTTCGGGGTATATTGCGCAACAGAGACACCCTGGTTGAGAACTGCCAACATCGCGGCCGCTTGGGCGCGTCCAAGTTTAAGCATCGCCTGTGGATTGCTTCCATAAACTGGCATTTCAACGGCGCAGGTCATGGGTTTGTACTGTTGCACTAGACGAGTCACCTCACGATATATTTCCTGAATGCGAACCATATGATCCCCTCCAAACGAAAGAACTCCATAGCCTTGCACCTGATTATGGTGGTCAATGACACCATAGCCCGTTTGGGCTGATCCTGGATCTATCCCCATAACGATCATTATGCATCCAAATTAGTAAAGACCTCTTGAACATCTTGTAAATCATCAAGCTTGTCCACCAATGATTCAGTCTGCCGAATTTGCTCAGTCGTTTTTTGGACAGTTGTCATCGGAATACGCACTAGGCGAGATTCGTCAATTTTAATTCCAATCTCGGAGATTTTGGATTGAACGATATCAAATGCTTCAACGGGTGTGATCACCGCATATGCACCGTCACCATTGTCCAAATCTTCAGCGCCAGCGTTGGCAACGAGTTCCAGAAGAGCCAACTCATCAATGGCATCATTAGAAATCTGAATAAACCCTTTTCGTTCAAACAGATATGCGACACTTCCTGATTTTGTCATACTTCCTCCGTTTTTAGAAAAGACACTTCGCACCTCGGCGACAGTTCGATTTGTATTATCGGTTAATGCATCAACGATCACCGCCACACCATGTGCGGTATATCCTTCATAGGTGCATTCCTTGTAATCTTGGCCTTCAATTTCTCCGACTCCGCGCTTAATTGCCCGTTCGATATTGTCTTTGGGCATATTTTTGCTTTTAGCTTTCTGAATAGCAAGCGACAATTTGGCGTTCATCTGAGGATCTTTACCCCCTTCGCGAGCTGCAACCATGATATCACGTGTGATCACGGCCCAGATTTTTGAACGGCGAATATCGGTCACCGCCTTTTGCCGCTTTACTTTTGACCACTTATTGTGTCCAGCCATTGATTACCGCGAGAGATAAAGGTTGCGCATTTCATAGGGACGCTTATAGTGTTGATCTGTCAGTGCATCCACAAATGCAATCGTTTCGCCCGTAGACTTCATTTCAGGTCCAAGCTCTTTACGTACCTCTGGAAATTTAGACCAAGAGAATACGGGTTCTTTGATTGCATAGCCCTGAAGTTTAGAATCTAATAAGCCCTGTTGACGAAAGTCGTTAAGTTTTTCGCCCAGAATTACCTTACTCGCGATGCGAGCGACGGGGATGCCCGTCGCTTTTGCCACAAATGGAACAGTGCGAGACGCCCTCGGATTTGCTTCAATCACATAGACTGAATTGTCCTGAACAACCATTTGTACATTCACCAAACCGAGGACTTCAAGGCGGTTGGCAATCTGGATGGTATACTGTCTAATGAGTTCTATGACAGACTCATTCAAAGAGTGGGGAGGTAGAACTGCAGTTGAGTCCCCAGAGTGAACCCCGGCGGGCTCAATATGCTGCATGATCCCAGTGATCCAGACATCACCAGTTGCATCCCGTACAGCATCCACATCAACTTCAATCCCATTATTTAAGAATAAATCCAGAAGAATTTCATTGTCAGGCATCAACTTATAGATATCCGTCACATAGCGTTCAACCTCTTCCTTGTTGATTGCGATTCTCATACCCTGTCCCCCTAAAACGTAGCTTGGGCGCACAAGAATTGGATACCCGATGGATTCAGCTACGCGGACGGCTTCATATACCGTACGTGCGATCCCATAAGGTGGGAAAGGAATCTGTAATTCCTTGAGTATCTCGGAAAATTTACCTCGGTTTTCGGCTAAATCCATCCGCTCAAATGGAGTTCCGAAGATCTTCACTCCGTGTTCAGACAACTGACGAGCCAGCTTCAGGGCCGTTTGTCCTCCAAGTTGAACAATGACCCCAACAGGCTTTTCATGCTCAATGATATCCAGAACTCTTTCCCAGTATACTGGCTCAAAATAAAGTTTGTCTGCAATATCAAAGTCTGTAGAGACCGTTTCTGGGTTACAATTCACCATGATGGCTTCATAGCCCATTTCTTGAACGGCTTGCACTCCATGAACGCAGGAGTAATCAAACTCTATGCCCTGTCCGATACGATTAGGACCGCTACCAAGAATGATAATTTTTTTCTTTTCCGATACCTTACTTTCTGTTCCGCTCTCATAGGACGAATAGAAATAAGGCGTAAGGGCTGGAAATTCACCAGCACAAGTATCAACTAATAAGAATTTTGATTGGATCTGATGTGATAATCGATACGCTCGTACTTCGTCTTCTGTCACATCATCAGAAAGGATCCAGGCAATCTGTACATCAGAGTATCCGTGGCGCTTGAGATTCAAAAGCATTTCAGGTGTAAGATCTTGAAGGCGCAATCTTGAAATTTCTTTTTCCAAGTCTACGAGCATTTTGATTTGCTGTAGAAACCAGTAATCTACTCGGCTAATATCGTAGATCTCATCCATAGAGGCACCATGGATGAAGGCATTCTTGATCTGCAGGGTACGATCCCAATAGGATTTCCTCAGACGCTCTCTAACATGAGGTCGTTTTGGATTTTCTCTGTCGGCTCCTAAGCCTGCATAGTCAATTTCAAGGCTCTGCCAGGCTTTCTGGATACTTTCTGTAAATGTCCTTCCAATGGCCATCACCTCTCCGACCGCTTTCATTTGGGTGGTTAATTCCTCATCAACTCCCTCAAATTTCTCAAAATTCCAGCGCGGAATTTTGGTCACGACATAATCAATCGCTGGTTCAAAGCAGGCACTCGTTGTTCCAGTGACATCGTTTTTTAATTCATCAAGCGTGTAACCTACAGCGAGTCTGGCCGCGACCTTGGCAATCGGATAGCCTGTAGCTTTGGAGGCCAACGCCGATGAGCGTGAAACTCTCGGATTGATTTCAATGGCAATCATCCGCTCATCAACGGGATTGATTCCAAACTGAACATTACAGCCACCAGCAAACGTCCCGATGGAGCGCATCATACGAATTGCGGTATCCCGCATATGCTGAAACTGTTTGTCAGTAAGGGTTTGAGATGGAGCAACGGTCACGGAATCACCAGTGTGCACGCCCATGGGGTCAACATTCTCAATGGTACAAATGATGATCACATTGTCGTTTTGATCACGGAGTAATTCAAGCTCAAATTCTTTCCATCCATAAACAGACTCTTCTACGAGGACTTCATGAACGGGGGATAGCTCTAAACCTCTTACAATTTTGCGCTCTAATTCTTGTGGGCTCCAAATGATTCCGCCTCCCGCGCCTCCAAGCGTAAAGGATGGTCGAATGACTACAGGCAGTCCACCCAAAGACTGAATGACTTCTTTTGCCTCCAGTAAACTCTTTGCAACGCGGCTTCTAGCTTGATCAACACCGATTTCTTCCATCAAATCACGGAACTGTTGACGGTCTTCGGTGATATGAATGGCGTCAATGTCTACTCCGATCACTTTGACATTTTGCTCTTCCCAGTATCCTTGCCGTTGGAGTTCATCAGCTAGGTTCAATCCTGTCTGCCCACCCATGGTAGGTAAGACTGCATCAGGGTGTTCTTTTTCAACAATCTGACGGATTGATGCAGCTGTCAATTCTTCCAAGTAGATTTGATCCGCAGTGATGGGATCCGTCATAATTGTAGCTGGATTTGAATTAACTAAGACAACTTCGTACCCTTCTTTACGGAGTGCTCTGCATGCTTGGGTACCAGAGTAATCAAACTCACAGGCTTGACCAATGATGATAGGTCCCGAACCAATCAACAGAATTTTTTGAATATCTGTTCGGCGTGGCATCAATGAGAGGATTGACTTGAACACATATTTACATAGTCTTCAAATAAATAGCGGCTGTCATGTGGGCCGGGCGAGGCTTCAGGATGATACTGAACACTAAACCCCTGAAACTTCTTAAATCGCAATCCTTCAACCGTATGATCATTCAGGTTGACATGAGTGACCTCTGCGCTCTCAGAGTCGACGGATTCTGGATCAATTGAGAATCCATGATTCTGAGTGGTAACCTCAACCTTCCCTGTGAGAAGATTTTTCACTGGTTGATTTGCTCCACGATGACCAACATACATCTTAAACACATCAATGCCTTCGGCAAGAGCCATCAATTGATGTCCTAGGCAAATTCCGAATATTGGGATCCCCGTCTCCATGGCTTCTTGAACACAACCAATGGAGTCAGGCATGGCGCGAGGATCGCCGGGTCCATTGGAAAAGAATATTCCGTTGGGTGACCATGATAATACATTGTTTATTGATGTAGAGCCAGGAAAAACTTTAACCTGACATCCTAGCGAGGCAAATGTTCGCAAAATGTTTTGCTTAACCCCAAAATCATAGACCGCAACTCGATGATGACCCGAATCATTATAGACATAGGGTTCTTTACATGTGACTTTGGATGCTAGTTCTAAACCATCCATGCTTGGCCATTGTTCTGCTTTTTCAATCAGAGACTCATTCTCTAAATCCGTGGATGAAATGATCGCATTCATGACCCCGCATTCCCGGATGTGAAGAACTAGCTTCCTGGTATCAATCCCAGTGATTCCAACCAATCCATGGCGTTCCATGTAATGGTGGAGGGATTCTTGGGCGAGAAGGTTAGAATATTCCTGAGAAAAGGCGCGAACAACCAGAGCCGAAATCATCGGTTGGGATGCTTCAGTATCATGATCATGTGCTCCATAATTACCTATATGTGGATAGGTCATCATCATGATCTGGCCATGATAGGACGGATCTGTGATGATCTCCTGATAGCCTGTCATACTGGTGTTAAAGCAGAGTTCTCCTCCGCTTTCTCCTCTAGCCCCAATTGCTATTCCAGAGACGACCGTACCATCTGCGAGGGCTAGCTTTGAGGGTGATGCTTCAAAACTCATAATTTGCTTAGCAGAAAAATCCGTCATTCAGGGGCAAATAACGGTTTACTTTCTTATTCAGTGAGATGAAGTTGGCCCTGCCAGCAAAAAGATTACACAATGTGGAACATACGCGATCCCTTACAGATTGGTATTCCCTAATACAACTCCTGATTGCATGAATTAATCTCCAGTTGATAACACTCATATTGGCCTCTGTGTCTTATTCATTAGGCGGTTAGTGGGGCAAATATAGCGGGATACAGCAAGCGTTGTCAAGTAAGCCTGTGGTTTATTTAACTGTATGAACCATGAGGTATTATTGGGGTGATCAATCGTTTTTTTGATTACTGAGACAGGACATGAAACCAGCCGTACTCCGCGTATACGTTTACATAATGATTGCAGGATCATGCGATGGCCAACTCGGGTAAATCAAAGGGAGCAGTGTGGATTATTATCGGTCAATGATGTATACACTCTTAAAAAACTTAAGTTCCTGTCCACTCAATGATAAGGATTTCTTTTCGATCATATTGTGATTAAGATCCGCATGTATGCAATATTTTGAGATGACTTATATCTAATGCGTACAAAAATAAATTTCTTGAGCCCTACTCTGTGAATGAGTATCAAACTAGTTGCGGCAATAGGACCAGTGATCATTGGATGACTAAAACAGTATAGTTCCACAAAATATGGGGGCTGAGTTGAAGTTCCATCTTTTTGGTGATCGGATCCTACACAAAATATCACACCGTCATAATTGGAGGGCTTGAACATAAATAATCCGACCAAATATGTGACCTTACCGCGATAGGATCGCGCATGAGCAGTTGATTGATCGTTGAATCAATTTCCATAAATAATAGACATTTTGAGATCAAGTAGGTATACCACGAATTGATCATGTGTAAAATTTTTCTGCATTTTATCCTGACTGATTCTAAGGCTTTCCAAAAGCAATTCAGGCGTTGAAACCCTCTCATCTTGGAAACTAAGGCAGTTATTCTTTCAGATTTGTAGATTCAATGATTCATCAACTTTTTGACCACAAGACCTATACACTCCGTATACTTAGCACTCTGATAATTGCCCAAGTATTAGTGTTGGCATGTATCAAGTTCTGGCCACTCAGTTCACTTGAAAATCCCGTAGATGTCGCCTATCCAGATTCAGATGCAATTATGATGGAAGAGATTGTTCAGACATTTCAACCCCGTTCCACACCACAACCTGTGACGCCTCTGCCACCAATCATTAAGTCAGACGATATAATTCTGGACGAGGAGCCCATCTTAGAGTTAGATCCTTTACTTATCAGTGGGCCTCCTGCAGAGGAATTGCCGATGGATTCTTCATCTGTTAGCCTTGGAAGTTCTGTCCCTCCTAAGCCAATTCGAATCGTTACCCCAGAGTATCCAAGACATGCTCAACGACGGCAAATTAGAGCAGAAATCATTATTCATGTCATTGTTGACAAATCTGGAAGGGTTCAGTCTCCTCAAATTCTTGAACGGTATTTACTTGATGAATCTATACAGGGGCATACTCTTGTTGAAGAGCTCGGGTATGGTCTTGAAGAGGCCGCTGTGAATGCTGCCTTAAAATCGATTTTTCGTCCTGCAAAGAAAGGAGGCATTACCGTTGACAGCTACCATAAGCTATCATTTAAGTTTGGAATTTAGATTTATTGAATATCTCGCCAGCGCGCATCTTCAACTTTGAGGTCTTTTCCAAACTCATCTGAATAACGACTTTTCTTTGGGATTTGGCGCTGGGGTCTGTCGGACTGGACAACTTTATAGAGACTCCAAAAAGCTCTGAGAACATAATATCCAATGAGTACAAGCAAAGCCACCACGATAAAATTCATTCAAACTGAACTCTTAAAATGATTGTATTTAACAATTACCATCAGTGCGATACCCGATGCTTTACGGTGATTCATCACCGATCTTAATATTAGATTCCTTGGCAATTGTATGATTATGGCGGTGGTTAACACTTATAAAATACTAAATTTTATCTTCTGACCTGTTTCTTTTCCATTATGATGGTGTCTACTCGTGGCTTGTATTGATGTACACTCCATTAAGGTTGCAGGTGGACTTGATATGAGGGATTATTTTATAAAGAATTACATCTATCAGTTTCTGAGCACGTATCTGACTTCAAAAGTGCAGATAAGCAAAGCGATTGCTGAATCATATCAGTTGCTCAATGATCGTTTGACTCAGTATAGTACTCTTCCACCAGATTACAAATTGTATCATTTGACCATTTTGGTGTTTCAATCATTTTGTGCATTGATATGACACTTTACTCATCATAGTGTCCTGTTGAGTACGTCCATCTTAGGCATTGCATGTGACAGATCAGCGCTTCTCAGGTTAATGCTCATAGTATTGATGAGGAGGGAGTCGTACTGAGGCATGAGTGACCTCCAGTCTGATGTGAGTCAATAGCAATGACTTCTTTATAAATGTAGATCAGCACCTTCCTTCTCCTTTTTTCAAAAAACCGTGGATATTCCAATGACATTGAACTTTTGAATATTCAGTCCTCGGGAGTATTATTATCTTGAAACTTGACTTAAGACTAAGGTACAATGAGAGTATCTCTTTTTCGCCATGCGTTGATCATTTGAGAACCGCTGTCGCCCATGACTCCATTTTGGGGAGTCCTTGTATGATTTGGAGACCATTATCTTCACTTTTAATTCTCTCACCCTGGTCTTTGCATTTAATCTTTTCTCTACCATACTCCTCAATCAACCATGTCTGCATGGAGGGAATCGGCACGTCATAAACACCTCCAGTTTTGTGGGAGAGAATTCCACTGTGAAGCATATCGTCAAGGAACTTCTCGGACTTTTCTTCTCCATACTTCGGAGTCAGTACATCCATAATATCTTCCTTCTCTAAATATCCACTTTGTTGAAGATTGGGCATAAACGAAGCGATAACATGTCTTTGCCTCATGCTAAACTCTTTCGCGCGGGTTTCATAGTAGTCTATTCGGAACTCATTGCCATTCTCAAGTACAATCCGCAAGCCCTCATCCGTCATGCGATGGTTATTTGACTTGAGATAAGAAATAGCAGGTTCAGCATAGGATATGATGTGTTGAGGCCATCCATGCGTCTCCATGGTAATCGCATCTATCCAATGATCAGGATTCCCCTTAGCGCCTCCTTCCTGTTGTAGCAGTCACGGATCACCAACCGCTCAGATTTCTGGTCCAATCGCCCCAGATTAATTAAAGATTCTTTAACAAATCGTGATATATTCAATGATTTAAATGCAGACTCGGTCGTCCCCAACCCCGCCGCCAGAAGCATGACTGGCCTTCCCAAGTCACCATTGTGTATCTTGCCCAGTACACTTGTAACCACTCCCCGCATTGAATTAGGAACCACCCCCTCTGACCCCAGAGACTGGGCTTCATCCAAGATGAGCAGGAGTGGATTCTTGTCATCTTGGAGAATTTTTATTTATGTGAGTGCAACAGGATTGGTTTCTACAGAAAGTCCAGCGCTAGTCTCAACGCCAACTTCAGCAGACGCCCCAGTAATACGCAATCCAGATTTCTTTCCAAGACAGTGCGATAGATCCTCTGGGCTCCATAGAGCATTTGGGTAAATATCCGCGATTTGCCATTTCTTCTTTGCTATCTTTTTGCACTCATGAAGGAGCGTCGTCTTCCCCGCGCCTGGGGCGCCTTGAATCAAGAAAGTAGTTCCTCTTTTTTTCTGATATAGATTTCAAGCGAACTGATAAAAGTGTCAATAATCTCTTTACGGCCGTGAAAATATTCAGCAGGACCTCTATCCTCAATGAAAACAAAACTCATGTATTTCTGATCAATTATAATGGTTAAGATACGGCAAAATAAGAACAAAGCTAAAGTCCTCAGTTTGGGGACACTAGAGTCGTAGGTACTGTTTCCTGAAAACAAAGCAACGTGCCGTCAATCTGATCTGATACTTCGCAGCTTGCGGGAGTGTCCATCAACAATTAAAACTTTCGTTGGCGACGGGACTTGAACATGCAGGGCAACATATTTAGATAGAGTAAGATGACGTAACTCGGATGAGTCCGCAATTAAAATGATAAGAAGCTTGATAGATTAATAGTGTTTTTTCACTATCTTTCATAAAACGAAGGAGATATTAATAAGGGCCTCCCATTTTAAGAGTGGGTTGGCCGAATCTGCAAAATTTTGATGCTACGAAAGATTTTCACATTTCCATTACGAATTTACCAACTCGTAGTATCACCTCATTTTCCTAATGCATGTCGATATACTCCTTCTTGCTCAAACTATGCTATTGAGGCTATTCAAAAATATGGTCTACTAAAAGGGAGCGTGTTGTCTATCTGGCGCATTGCACGATGCCATCCGTGGGCAAAATATGGCTATGATCCTCCCCGCTGGTTTGGTGAGTCATCCGAACAGGCTCTTGATGAATCCAGCTAAGTTAGATCGTTCCATCAGTCTGCGATTTTCACTGGTCACCGTCAGTGATACACGAACGACCAATACGGATAGGAGCGGCCCGTGTATGGCACAGTGTGTTGAGAAGGGGGGGCATAAGATTGTCTCCCAACTCATCGTTCACGATGAACCCGCAGTTATTCAAAAAGCAGTATTTTCGCAATCTCGTCTCAGTGATGTCATCTGTTTGAGTGGGGGAACTGGAATAAGCCCCAGAGATCAAACTTATGAAGCAATTTCTCCGATTCTAGATAAAACATTGCCCGGATTTGGAGAACTCTTTCGTATGCTTTCATGGGAGCAAGTCGGCAGTCGATCCATGCTTTCCAGAGCGTTTGCTGGAATATACAAGAAGACCATTATTTTCGTACTCCCCGGATCTCCAAAAGCGGTTGAACTCGCGATGCAAACATTAATTCTTCCAGAATCTCACCATCTAGTCGCTGAATTACACAAGCACTGATACATGAAACCCTACCTATCACTCGGTGCTTTGATATATTGGGCATTCTTTACAATTGCCCCCATATGTGCACAAGGGATTATTACAAATATGGAGATCTTTCAAAACCTCGGAAGTGCATGCCTGATGACTGTTCCCTTGAAGGCTGACTCAATCATGATTGATCCTCCCGAGTCACTTCCCTATCTAACTAGTCATCTGATCAAACAGTGGCAAGAACAAGAACTTGTCGTGTTCTCGCATGATACCACCCGAACATCTACGACCAATGTTTATCTATCTTGGCAGATGTCAAATGCTTCAGTCTCGTATACTCGAGCAAACCGAAAAGACGTTTCTCGTTCTGCGACTCTATCCATGAGGTACACGCTCTTAGATCCGCTTGGAGAATTTATCGCTCACGACATCTGTAATCAATCCTTCACAGATACAATCCCAAAGTCTATCATCCCAGAAGTGGAATCGGAGCTATTCCCTGAAACGCAAGCCGAAATTCCCCCAGATCGGTGGATTCGACGTTATCTTCAGCCTATCATTATTGGGGCAGCGACTGCACTGGCTTCTTTTCTTTTCTTTAACCTGAGAACCAATAGTGCTGACTCGTAAGTCTGTATTTGTGATTTTTATAATCATCTGTGGCTGCGCAGAACCCCGCCCCCCAACTGGTGGACCTCGTGATGATTTGCCTCCGTCTATTGTGTCAACTGACCCTGCTAACGAAACTGTCAATATCTTTCCATCTCAAATCAGAATTAATTTCTCTGAGTTTGTTAATGAGGAATCCTTCGTCCAAGCTTTATCCATCGTTCCACAACCCTCTGGAAGGCTCAGATTTCGATGGCATAGACGGTCTGTCACCATCCGGTTATCCGAACAGCTTAGAGACTCAACGACCTATGTAATCACACTTAATGATGAATTCCGTGACTGGCGTGGTGTTCGCCTTCAGCGCCCTTTATCTTTTGCATTCTCAACAGGCCCCGTCATTGATCGGGGGCGGCTTAGAGGCCGTGTCATTGATTATAAAAAGGGGCTTCCAGTTTCTGGACTCACAATTCTGGCCTACTCAGCAACTTCATCAATTGACGATCCCCCTGCATATCAGACACAAACAGATATGGATGGAAAATTTGATATTCGATATGTGAGAGAATCAGATTTCTTTGTGATCGGGTTAATGGATATGAATCGCAACCTATCCCCCGATCCGCTAGAATGGTATGCCATACCATCACAAAGAGTTATCTCAGCAGACCCAGATACAACTACTCCTTATCTTGACTGGATTTTTACCCACTTAGATACTCTAAGACCAAAAATTGAACGTGTCCGTTCTGTGTCAAATCAACTTTTGGACATTCGGATGAACGAAGATGTATCACTAACAACTCTATCTGGTGATTCGTGGACAATCTCAGATTCGCTCAATGATGCATCAATCACAGTCCGATCAAGTTACCAGTTACTCTCAAATCCCCGATCAATCTTTCTTATCGTTGACTCCTTAAAGGAAGTAAGCTACTCATTAATCCCAGGAGCAACTGTCCAAGATTCAAGTGGAAATACAGTTCATCCTGATACAATGTATTTTAATGGCTCCGAGGATCAAGTAGACCGGGTCCCCGAATTCATTGAATTTCTCACAACAGATGAATCAACCCCTGATCAACTCGCACCCTGGGAAAATCCTCAACTCATTTTTAGTCAACCCCTTGATAGAGGGCTACTTGACAGCCTTGTTAGTGTGGTTGATTCCACGGGCGCACCGATCAATTTTGAAACCAAGTCATCAAATGGTACGACCTATTTGTTAACAAACCTTGATGAACCAGCTCAAATTTACCGCGTCTCTGTGGAGCAACCAGACAGCGTTTATGTCCGCGTTTATGAACGACTTGGGCCACGATCCTTAGGTAGTTTGAGCGGATTAACCTCACCATCGGGCGATAGTGTCCATGTTATCCTTGCAGATGAAAACGGAAAAACTCTCTTCATGCAAACTCCTGATTCACTCGGAAATTTTATATTTACTCATCTTCCAGAAGCCAGTTATCAATTACGCGCATTTATTGATCAAAATCAGAATGATCAATGGGATGGAGGCCAGATTTATCCCTATCAGACAGCAGAACCCATCACATGGGAAAACGAGTTAATGGCGGTTCGCCCTCGTTGGGATACTAAACTCCCTGACACGCTTAATATTAGATCTCTGCATGCACCACACACACTTCCATTATTTGATCAATAGCGATCATGACATGTTCAGTTCAAAGTAAAATTTCTTCACCATCTGATCTCCTTAAAGCAGGCTTCCTTCCGTTATTGACTGGTAGCATGCATCAAAATTTTGATCAATTTGCTATTGAAGAATTTGGATTCCCATCCCTGCTACTCATGGAAAATGCAGCCCAGGGTGCGGCTACAATCATTGAGAAAACCTATGGACCATTAAATGGACGCAAAGTCGTCATCTGTTGTGGAACCGGAAATAATGGCGGTGATGGGCTTGTTGTTGCGCGTGCGCTCTACAATCATAGTGCCAACGTTCATGTCATTTTATCCAAACCTCCTACAACCCCAGATGCAATAAGTAACCTGAAATTTCTCAAACAATTAGAGCATTTGAATCAATCCAACGACCTTAAAATTAGCGATAACTACAATGAGCAACTCCCACAGGCAGATGTGTATATTGATGCCCTCTTTGGAGTCGGATTAAATCGCCCGATTGAGGGGATTGCCACAAACTATATAGATGCTCTGAATCACACAAACTCGCCTGTGATTGCCCTTGATCTACCATCAGGACTTCATGCGGATACGGGTTACCCTTTAACTACGGCTATTCGTGCAGATATGACCATCACGTTCAGTGCATTCAAGCCTGGGTTACTCTTGGGAGAGGGGCCTGTGTATTCGGGGCAAGTAAAACTTGTGCCAATTGGAGTTCCACTGTCCACAGTCCTGCACAACGATTTATTCAGAGTGGATTGGGTTTCAACGAACGAGGCCGTGGCTTCTATTTTGCCCTCTCGCGGGTTACAGACTCATAAATATAGTGCTGGCATGACTTTAGTGGTTGGTGGATCATCAGGTCTGTCTGGTGCACCTATGTTGGCAGCTCGCGCTGCCGCTCGCTCAGGCAGTGGCTATGTTGCTTGTGCTGTGCCTCAGCAGATTCAGAGCATCCTTGCGAGCGCAGCGACTGAAATTCCTTCTATCGGTTTACCCCAAGGACCGAATGGCGGAGTTGATGCAGACTCCGCGCTGGACATTCTTCAGCCCTGGCTTGATAAAGCCGATGCACTTGTGATTGGGCCTGGTATTGGTAAAAATGCTGATACTGAGAATTTTGTACTCTCTTTACTTGAGCACTCCTCTCTCCCCACCGTGATAGATGCAGATGCCCTGAGTATAGCGTGCCAATTGCTAAGTTCTGATCGTCAAGGAAACAATTGGATTGTTACACCCCATGCGGGTGAATATAGACAGATGACTCAAGAACCCAACACACCTCATCGATTAGAATCTGCGCATCAATGGTCATCGGAATGGAACTGTACACTCGTCCAAAAGGGGGCACCTACGATCATTTCTGATGGAAAAAATGGACTCGTGGTTTGTGGTGCAGGAAACTCGGCCCTCGCTACCGCAGGGACTGGTGATGTGCTGGCTGGCCTATGTGGAGGATTTCTCTCTCAGGGATGTAGTACATTCGCGGCCGCTATTTGCGCATCCCATATTGGGGGCTTAGCCTCCGATTTATACGCTTCACGAAACGACTCTATCACGATGATTGCCACTGACATGCTTAAAGGAATCATTGAATCTTTAACTTTTATTCGAAATTTGTGATATCTTATGGGAACCAGATTTTCCCATAGATGTATATACCTTTAACTTTTACTCATTAGTTACTTCTTAACCTAAACTTAAGAAAATATGGCTCTCCGAAAAACTCCACGTGCCGATCTAAAAAGAACGTACGGTTTCTTTGTTCAGGTTGGTATGATTATTTCACTGCTCCTACTCATTCTTGCGTTCACCACCAACATCCAACGTGGTGATACGATGGAGATTGAGCAAATAGAGCAGATATCGGTTCAGATAGATGACATTCTGCAAACAGAGCAGATCCAGAAACCACCTCCACCTCCACGCCCCCCAGTTCCAGTAGAAGTTCCTAACGATGAAATCTTAGAGGACGACGATTTGGATTTGGACTCATCCTTGGATCTTGATGCGCCCATCAGTCTTCCTCCACCTCCTCCCCCACCAGATGAGGAAGAGGAAAATGATGAACCCGAAATTTTTGAAATTGTTGAGCAAATGCCTGAACTCATTGGTGGAATTGGCGCCTTACAAGCCAAAGCACGCTATCCTGAAATAGCTCGCAAAGCAAACGTTGAAGGAAGAGTGATTGTGAGATTTGTCGTGGATGAAAACGGTAATGTCAGAGATCCGACCATCCTGAGGGGCATTGGAGGAGGTTGTGATATAGAAGCTATACGTGTAATTACTGAGCACGCCAAATTCGTTCCTGGCCGTCAACGCGGACGCGCTGTACCTGTGAAATTTACCTTACCGATTGTCTTCAAATTGCGGTAGGCTCTACTACTGTTAAACTAAGCCCTGTGCCTGATCAAGGTGCAGGGCTTAGTTATTGGAGAGCATAGTAATCTCTCCACCTTCAGCAAGCGATATTTGATGGGTATAAAAGACGCTATACCATTTAAATGTATGTCTTAGAATTGAATATGAACTAAATTTATACAAAACTCATTGTATTCAAATCATTATGATGATTCAAGGACCGATGCAATCAATGTCCCCTGCAAACATAGCACCTGATTGAACTTTCATATCACTTGCTATTGGTTTATGCTACTTGCATCAAGTTGATTGTCTATTGTCTCAGAGCCTCGCCCGCGGATTTAGTTTGAGACCGGTTTTCATTGCGTATCATATTGTGATGATCTGTCGTGAGAATTAGCAAATTTTCTATCTGAAAGTTGGCGTTGATGCGCATATTAATTCACGACTTTGGAGCATATGCTTTTCCAGTTTTACTCAGCCAAACTCTTCAGAGCCGGGGGTATCTAGTTGGGCATGCTTACTGTGATAGTTTAATCACCACACCGTCTAATATCATTGATCAGTCGGACGACTTAACACTTCTACCAATCTGTACGTCACGTCCGCTTAATAAATACAATCTTTTTCAACGATGGCGGCAGGAGCGTGAATACGGGAGATTAGCACAGCGTGTCATTTTGGATTTTGAGCCTGACATTGTTGTTTCTGCCAACACGCCACTCCATGCACAACAGCGCATTCAGATAACCTGCAAAAAAGAGGGCGTCCCATTTGTATTCTGGCTTCAAGATCTCATTGGTGTAGCGACTACTAAGGTTCTTAAAGGTAAGCTTCCAGTGGTTGCAACAAGCATAGGAGCTTATTTTCAGTCCATTGAGATCAATCTATTACAGAAAAGTGATGCAGTCATCCCAATCACCAGAGATTTTATTCCATATTTAACAAGTAATGGTATTGCCTCAGAGCGCTGTCACATCATTGAAAACTGGGGAGCACTGGATACATTTCATGGTGGTCAGTCTGAATGGGCAAATTTACATCAACTCTCAGATCGTCCGATTTTTTTGTATGCAGGCACTCTTAGTATGAAGCACAATCCATTAGCTCTGCTTCACTTGAGTCATCATCTTGGGAATCATGCACAGGTTGTCGTGGTATCGCAAGGAAAGGGGGCAGATTGGCTTAGAGCATCCATCTCTAATCAATCCATCTCTAATCTAACAGTTCTTCCCTATCAGGATCCAAGTCAACTGCCCGCTATGTACAGTGCTGCCTCAGTACTTCTGGTATTACTCACAGAGGATGCGGGGCAGTTTTCAGTTCCATCAAAACTATTGACATGTCTGTGCGCTGGCAAACCAATTCTTGCAGCTGTTCCTCAGGACAATCTAGCGGCCAGAATTATTAAAGAATCTGGGGCAGGTATCGTCACTGAGCCTGACAATCACTCCGATTTTGCCGCCAAAGCATCTCACCTGCTCGGCAAGCAAGATCTATGTGAAACCATGTCGATTAAAGCCATTCAATGGGCCAAAGAACGCTTTGATATCAAGCATGTTACAGATCAGTTTGAAGCTGTCATCAGATTTGCCTCTTCATAATCATTTACATTAGTGCCCTTCATGAATATTATGGAATAAAGCACTCGTTAGAATTATTGAAGAAATGGTCTTAAGTATCGTTCACGAATTGGAGGGAACCTAAAAGAATGTAACCCCAAAAATAAGGCAAATGGAGTTGAATAAAACAAAAGATGTCACACTCATTCTCATGGGATTTTGATGCAAAATTGCTGGATGAAATAGGTCCAAAGATCAAGGGTTTTGATCAGAATTCTACATATTCATAAAATTATATGATGAGCTTTATTCTTACATTGAATCTCCTAATTTATATTTTGACAGACCTTATGCATCTTTCGGAAATATGACTCAAAATAATCAGCCAGAAAAAGTCCATGAATAAGATTGATCAACAACATAAGAGCATTTTGAAATCTGGAAAACATTTCGTATGTCATTGGCTGATATAGCCGATGATCTGGAAAATAGGTTGAAGAAAATGGGGATTAAACTGCCACGGTCTGGCCCCCGTATTCCTGTACACCCGAAAAGAGATAGACCCGTACTCTGACATCATTAAAAACATACCGAAATAGACGCAGGTAGTAAGCGCAGAGATACGTGTTACGGGTACATTCATCTGACACTGCATGTCATCAGGTGAAGGTTTCCCTAGATTATCAAGCAAAGCGTGAGAACAGGATAGAAGAAGAGTGAAATTATGCCTTTCTTGCGGTCACCAAGGCAAAGCGCTGGCTTTACATCACCTATCCTCAGACAAGAATACTGCCATGGGGAAATGAGGTAGATCAGGAAGAATCATAGTTCATCTGAGAAATCATCGCTACACAAACATCATTATTGACTGATACGTCCTGTTCCAAACCACCAGATCATCCAGTCAGTGATCACTCCACACCGCGAGTTCATTACCATTGGGATCAAGAAAATGAAACCGCCGACCACCTGGAAACGTGAAGATCTGTGTGGAAATTTTACCACCTGCGGAGATAATGCGCTCCATCGTAACCTCTAAATCGTTCGCATAAATGACAACTAATGCAGCACCCTGTTTACGACTGTTTGACTGTAATGGCGAACGATAAAACCCTCCATCAAACCGCCCGTCATTAAACGCGCAGTAGTGGTCACCAAAATCTTGAAATGTCCAACCAAAAACCCCCTTGTAAAACCGTTTCGTTTCTTCAAAGTCTTCAGCAGGCAGTTCAATGTAGTTAATTCGGCAGTCTTCAAGCATGATTCATTGATCGGTGGAAGCCATGACCATTACTGCTTCCATACAAAATCCCCACTCAAATTGATATAACCAGAGCGCCCCTCCAAAGTGACCCATGCAAGCCCCTGCTCAAATGACGATGCTTTGGAGAATTGTGGCGGAATAACAAGAATTCCGTTGATATCAATGAACCCATAACCTTCGTTGGTTAATACCAATGCCAACCCATTTGAAAAATCATCGGCCCTCTGAAAACCAGTCGGAATTATTTCTTTACCCGATCGGTCTATAAACCCCCATAACCCATCCCTACTTACCCGCGCTCGCTGGTCAAAAAATGAAAATAGTTGATCATAATCTAACTCTAATACAAATGTACCCGTAGAATCAATAAACCCCTGCTTCTTACCCTGACGGGCAAGGGCAAGTCCTTCCGATGGGGTTCTCAATGCGTTAAATTCTGGCGCAACAACCCATGAACCGCTTGGAGAAACTATCCCCCATCGAGTATTGAGATTAACCAATAAGACTCTTCGAACAACCTCCACAGCAGCCATGCCATTTGAAAAAGGAAAGGCCCTGACATAGTTATCTGAAATCACCATTTCTCCCTCTAAGTTAATATAGCCCCATTTTGGCTCAACACCTGCAATGGTTCCCGAACGCATTCGCACAGGGGCCATCCCCTCCTGAAAATCCAGTGCAGAAGTGAAAAAATCATCAATGATTTGTTCTCCCCTCTTATCAATAAAGCTCCAATATCGGCCCGATTGGACGCGTGCAACTCCATTGTTATACGAATGCACGGCTGAAAAACGAGGTTCAATGTGAACAGAGTCCCTCATGTCAATAAAGCCCCATACATCTCCCACTTTAATGGCGGCCAAGCCCTCGGAGGACAACCTTGCTCCAAAGTATTTCGGTTCAATGATTACATCACCGTCCACATTGATGAAGCCATATAGCCCATTGTCAGGAATAGGAAACATGGTTGAATCCTGACCATAACCCGAACTATTATAAAATAGCAGGCAAAAAATGCCAATTCTAAGCAAACGGAACAATTGTGATTGCATTATCAATTAAACGCACATTACCAAAATATACTGCAACAGCAGCAATCACTTGCATTTGTGGTACAAATTCGTTGATTGGTTGAAGCATATCGGCCTCTACAACCTCTGCATACTGCAACTTTGCAAGTGGAGCTGAACTGATCGTCTGCTTCATAGCATCAATGACTCTTGCAGGATTCCCCTCCCCTTTTTGAATCATTCCCTCTGCCGCCATCACAGCTTGGGATAGAACCTGCGCCTGATGAAGCTCTTGGGAATCTAGATTTTCATTTCGTGAAGAATAGGCCAATCCGCTGGGCTCCCGAACAATCTCAGACCCAACAATTTTTATATCAAGCGATAAATCATTGATCATCTTCTTCAATAATATATACTGCTGAATATCTTTTAGCCCAAATACGCTGACATGTGGCTTACATGCTGCAAATAATTTCATTACAACCGTCAAAACTCCATCAAAATGCCCCGGCCTGCTCTGACCACATAAGTGTCTCGTCATTTTAGGGCATGTAATCCATACCTGATGTTGCTTAGTGCCTCCATGATAAAATGTGGCCGCATTCGGAGCAAATATCGCATTGACTCCACCCACTTTTTGAAGTAACGTACAATCTCGATCAAGATCTCTTGGGTACGTTTCAAAGTCCTCATTTGGGGAAAACTGAGTAGGATTCACAAAAATTGTCACAGTGACATGATTGGCCTTTCGCTTCGCTTGACGCACCAGCGATAAATGGCCCTCATGCAAAGCACCCATAGTAGGAACTAACCCTAACACATGACCATCCTGGCGCAGATGATCTGCATAAGCCTGCATTTCTTTGACGGTTTTTATGATTTTCATTGAAGAAATTTAACTACCTTTGTGACAATCAGGCCCTTAATTCGTATATATTAGCCATTTTATATCTTTATTCAAAACTATGAGCGATTTTCGGACTGAAACAGATTCTCTGGGGAATGTTGATGTGCCAGCAAAAGCTATTTATGGAGCACAAACCCAGAGAGCCGTCAATAATTTCCCTATCAGTGGCCAATCAATGCCGAGGGCATTTATTCGTGCACTTGGTTTAGTCAAGCGCGCAGCGGCCAAAGCGAATGCAGATTTAGGGCTACTTGACGCATCCATTGCTGTGGCCATTGCTGATGCCTCAAGTCAAGTGATTTGTGGTGATCTGGATGATCAATTCCCTGTTGATGTTTTTCAGACTGGCAGTGGGACATCTAGCAACATGAATTCCAATGAAGTGATTGCCCATATTGCTACAACACTGCTTGAAGACCAGACAGTTCATCCCAATGACCATGTCAATATGTGCCAATCCTCAAATGATGTGATCCCTACGTCTATCCAAGTCGCTGCAGCCTGCGAAATTGAAGATAACCTGATCCCGGCACTGATTCAATTAGAAGGTGCCCTACAAGAGAAAAGTCATGACTTTGATGATGTGGTGAAGAGCGCTCGCACACATCTCATGGACGCGACCCCCATTACACTGGGGCAGGAGTTTGGGGGTTACGCCATGCAGGTCACACGAAGCATTCAACGGATTCGTATCGGTCAAGTTGAATTAAGTGAGGTCCCATTAGGCGGAACAGCCACTGGATCTGGCATCAATCGACATATAGATTTTCCACATAAAACCCTCGCATATGTGAGCGAGGAAACAGGTGTCACATTCAGAGAGGCCGAAAATCATTTTGAAGCCCAATCAGCACGAGATGCGATTGTCTCTGCCTCTGGCGCCTTGAATACTGCGGCTGTGTCTTTGATGAAGATCGCCAATGATATTCGTATTCTCTCAAGTGGACCAACTAGCGGGATCGCAGAAATTCGGCTCAAACCCTTGCAACCTGGTTCCTCCATCATGCCTGGAAAAGTCAATCCAGTGCTCTGTGAAGCACTGATGATGGTGTGTGCGCGAGTCATGGGAAATCATACCACATTAACCGTTTGTGGGCAACATGGAACTCTGGAGTTAAATGTGATGATGCCTATCATGGCCGTTGCTCTGCTAGAAAGTATTCAATTGCTATCTGGTGCATGTAGCGCGTTTGTGGATAAGTGCCTATCTGGAATGGAAGCCAATCGGGCTAGATGCCAAGAATTACTGGAACTCAACCCCTCCATTGCTACCGCACTCAATAGCGCCATAGGATATGACCTTGCAGCGAAGATTGCCAAAGACGCGGTGGCCTCTGGACGCACAGTGCGTGCAGTCGCATTAGATATGAACATTTTGGACGAAAAGACACTTGAAACGCTTTTAGATGTGCGTAATTTGACGCAACCAGGAATTCCTGGTAATTGATCATACTATGAAACAATCTTGATGCGTTATTTGCCGTAGTACTATCAAATCATTAAAAAACATATTCCCCGATTTCATGAATAAATTTCGTGTTTTACCTACATTGTTGATCATTGTCAGCGTCTTTGCCGCTGGCGTGTTAACGGCAACCTTGGGTGTCAACTTATTTGATCAAGGGCATAAGGTTGGATCCGATACGCAAGCAAGTGAGGCATTTATTCTACAGGCTCCCTCGGAAAGTGCTCGTTTAGAGTGGGAAGAAGCTTTTGTCTATGTTGCCGAAGTGGTCAACCCCGCAGTGGTACAGATTCGTGCCAATGAAAAAGTTGAAATTAATTCCAACCGCAACATGCTTGAAGGCACACCCTGGGAGCAGTTAATACCAGAATTGTCTCCCAATATGCCGCCTCAGATCCGACAGGGACTGGGATCAGGTGTCATCATTCGGTCTGACGGATATATTGTGACCAATGATCATGTGGTCAACAGTGCTGATAAGCTGCAAGTACTTCTATATGATGGTCGCACCTTCACTGCAGAAGTTGTCGGGCGAGATCAAAACAGTGACTTAGCCGTCATCCGTATAGATGAGGAAAATCTACCCACAGTAACGCTTGCCTCCCCATCAAATACTCGAGTTGGACAATGGGTCATGGCTTTTGGATCACCCTTGGACGAAGCACTTGATAACACTGTCACAGCCGGTATCGTGAGTGCTATTGGACGAACTAGTAACCGATTAGCTAGAATTAATTTATACTCGGACTTTATTCAAACGGATGCAGCGATTAATCGCGGAAATTCAGGAGGTCCTCTGGTTAACATGAGCGGGCAATTAGTCGGAATTAACTCCGCAATCCTATCTCCCACAGGCAACAATGCTGGAATCGGATTTGCTATCCCGGTCTCCATCGTTGCAAATGTCTCAACCCAACTCATTGATAAAGGCAGGGTAGATCGTGGATTTTTGGGTATCCGCTTTGATCGGGTATCACAGTCTCTCGCCAACGCACTAGACGCTCCGCCAGGGTCAGCACAAGTCAGCAGTGTAGAAAAAAATAGTGCTGCTGACAAAGCTGGTGTAGAGGTAGGTGACATCATTGCAGGGATTGATGGGGTTGATCTCGCAGACTATTTGCTTCTTCGCACAACGATTGGTAACAAATCACCAGGTGAATTAGTCCTACTTGACATCATTCGAGATGGTAACAGAATTCAGATTGAAGTGACTCTTGGCTCTTTACCAGAGCAACTGGCGCAGAATAGGGAATCTACCGAATCTCAGCGTGGTGACGAGGGCAAACTTGACGAGCTGGGCCTCTTATTGCGAAATCTAGATCAAGACATCCTTGAACAACAATTCCGCACCTCAGATGACGTTAAAGGAATATGGATTCAGTCTATTGATGAAAGTAGTCAGGCCTTTGATGAATCTGATCTTAGAATCAATGATGTGATTGTTGAGATCAACCAACAATCCGTTGAGGATATTGACGATTTTAGACGTATCTACAAAGATATTGAATCTGGTGAAACCTTCTTAGTGAAGATCCTACGTTCGCAGCCGGTCAGTGAGGATAGAAGTGAATTTCTTCCCCTGATGACTGCTCTTACGAAGCCCGAATAAATCGCTCAGGCATCATTGTTGATCATCCTCCCCTTTTTAGTGGACGCATCATCAATTGCTCATGGACAATAATGTAATCCATGTGCCACTGGGGGCGCGGTCTTATTCAATTCAATTTTCTAGGTTAGAGAATCTTCCATCTCTGTGCATGTCTGCAGGACTTCGAGATGGTGCATGTATCATTATCACAGATTCCAATATTGCATCCCTGTACCTTGAACAAGTGAGGGACGTTCTTTCAGAATCTGGCTGGGGACCAATGACGGAGATTATCATCCCCGCAGGTGAAAGCTCCAAAGATGCTGAGTTTCTCCAACTCATCTATGACCGTGCTCTAACATCTGGTATTGACCGACAGACTCCAGTTTTTGCTTTGGGTGGGGGTGTGATTGGAGACCTTGCAGGCTATGCTGCAGCAACACTCCTACGCGGATTGCCGCTGGTTCACATCCCATCGTCAGTGATTGCCCAGGTGGATAGTGCTATTGGAGGCAAAACAGGAATCAACCATGCATTAGGAAAAAATCTGATCGGTGCATTTCATCAGCCTTCACTGGTTCTTACGGACTTGGAGATGCTTCAAAGCTTACCTGAGTTGGAATATGTCAGTGGCTTAGCTGAAGTTGTAAAGCATGCGCTCATTGCTGATGCTGATTTTGCGAATGACCTGTCTGCGAATTGGCATCTGATCTTTCAACGCGAAAGAAACTACCTTCAACATATGATCATGCGGGCTGCGGAGATCAAGGCAATCATTGTTGGAAAAGATGAGCGGGAAGCATCACTACGCGCTATCCTCAACTTTGGACATACATTTGCACATGCCATTGAGCGTGTTGCTGGATATGGACAGTTCACTCATGGGGAAGCCGTTATCTTAGGAATGCGCGCTGCCATCAAAGTGTCATTCCTCGAAAACCCTGACCTGCCATATGCAAGGATTGATGCCATGCTGAAGCATTTACCCGTCAGGAATTCCATCGAGAACCTTGATGCAGAAACATTGACTCAATCTATGTATTTTGACAAAAAAGTGGATGCAGGTCAACTGCGCCTTATCTTGCTTAGAGATATTGGGTCTGCCTATATCTCGAATCACGTCAGCGACGAGCAGATCTTTGTGGGTTGGAAGGGTATTATGCAAACCGATTCTCAATAAATATGATTCAAAAATTCCCTATATTTACGCTTTTCTTTCACACCGTATGCCAGACAAAGTTATAGGTTGTCACCGAGACAAAATGCATCAATTAATAGTACAGGTCGTGAGAGGTAACCGGGTTGAGTTGAGAAGCTTCCTTGAGTGACAATTGTACATGCAACCCCCGATCCATAATCTATTCAAATTAAATATGTTCGGTCGTTGACATCGTATTGATTTATAGAGCACCCAAATTTATATTAAGGATGTCAAGTACATCTGGTCAAGTTCAAATCCACGCTAGATATGCTCCAGAATTTTAAAATCAGACTCCTGATGATCCCTCTTTGAAGAAAGAATCTGTGAAGACATTCTATCGTAACTCAACTAAGTGATTGACCAATCATCTTCCGAAGTTTCGGTTCTATATATCTTATGAAGAAATTGAGAGTTTATTTTAGAGTGTAAGATATAAGACTCAATCCATCAAATCCTCACTCTATCATTGAATAATTGCTTTTACATCCACACTTTTGTATCAGTATTGTAATGATAATTTGGGGGTAGATTTCTGTTATGCTTCAACCAGTGTTCGTGGCCTTTACTTCCTGAATCGTTTATCCGTTGAATATTAATAGTATTCAGTTTCGGTATTTCATTGATGTAAACCATCCTTTCACGCAACGCTCCGTTGAGGTTCTGTACTTGGAACTGTCAACAGGAGCAGCACAGATGGTACTGTGGATAAACCACAATGAATACGATTATCCGTGATAATGAAACCTTTTCTGGAACTGTAATGACATGGTCATTCGTTACCATTCTGCTACGATGGTTCATGTTCATTGCCTTTCGCATCAACACAGAAGAATTCGAGATGCTATCTTAACTGTTCAGAGAGGTGGGAGAACCAATGCGGTTTAAGAACGTAGCAGCATACGTGCCTTAGCAGACACGCTCGCGGACGGTTGAGCCAAGGGGGCATAATAGGCAGATATTGCCAATCTGCCTGATTATTTTGGCTTTGTTTCAGTAGAACATTTCTCTATGGGGAACAGGACTGAGCTGGCAATTGTATAACCCTCAAACTAAATCATATTTTATCATGAAAACCAAATCAAACCCAATGTCCAGCCCTCGCACTCGTGCTTTTGTGTTGTTGCGGAAGTTGGATAAAAACGGATCCTTGACTGAAGCAGAAACCCACGAACTCGTGGAAATTCAGGCGGATCTACCGGCCGATTCAGTTAAGTCTGAAATTAATTCGTTCAAGTGGATTGTTGGTGCCAGATTTGAGACAGTGGACGCACGGTTTGATTCAGTAGACGCACGGTTTGATTCAGTAGACACACGATTTGATTCAGTAGACACACGATTTGATTCAATGGAAAAACGATTTGATTCAATGGAAAAGCGGTTTGATTCAATGGAAAAGCGGTTTGATTCAGTGATTAGATTGCTCAAGATTACTATAACTACTGGTATCGGCATTGTCCTGACCATGGGTGGGTGGCTGATAAGATCAATCATCACAGCTGGTATTTAACTTGCGGTTTGCCAATATAGGAAGTATTCAACCGCCCGGCGGCGGACTGACAGCAATTCATAAAGTTTCCATTGAGCGCTCCCCCCATGTTGCCTATTCCCTTGGTTCCTCCCTATTTCCCAAGAAAAATTTCAGTCGTTGAGTATCTGCCCCTCATGTGCACTTGCTCACTGCCCCCGATCATGTCCAGCGTGACGACATCAACCTGACTTCCGACTGAGTCAGATCTTGACCCGCAGTGGGGTGTTCTCAATGCGCCCATATGGAGGTTCGTAAGGAAGTGGCTGTTTCGCATGGTGGAAGCTCATCGGATTTCATAGAATTAGATGCACAGCTAATCGCCTCAGTGAAATAGATAACTGTCTTGAACGCATGGGAATGTGAGTGGAAGGAGGGCTTATCCAATTCCCCCACTAGTGTACTGTCCTGTTTATCTTAATGATTATCAGAAATGGTGTTCACTGCCTGTTTTGCTCGTTCTATTTGTCAAGAATTTCTTCTACCTGAAGTTAACCCTAAAAATCATCAGATTCACTGGGTTTAACGGGATTTTCCTCATTTTTCTTCCCTAATATCCGCTCATTTAGGGATATTTGGGGCATTTTTAGTGGATTTAGGGCTTATTTATCGATTTTTTGCACTTTTTTTGCGTAATTTAACCTGTCCATGTAAAAAGCCTGTGTTTTTTGTGTTTTGTATCATTTTATGTCATATATTTAGGCATTCTTATCCACTCACAAATAATTTATCCTGTCCATGTATGTTGAACAAATACCCAACCGTAACTCCAAGCCAACTTGGCTCATTCGCGAATCCAAATGGATTGATGGTAAATCCGTTAAATTCACCGTCACCAATCTTACCCGTCTCCCACAGGCTATCATTGATGGCATTCGCACCCTCTTGAAAGGTGGCACGGCGGTCAAATCCATCAAAGACGCCTTTGAGATTCGAAGTAGCAAACCCCACGGTCATGTGGCCGCAGTCCTGGGCATGATGACCCAACTCAAGATCCATGACCTGATTGCCCCAAAGAACTCACGCTTTCGTCGCCTGGTGCTTGGGATGATTGCCGCCCGCGTGTTAGACCCGGCCAGCAAACTCCGGACCAGTACCATGCTCAATCAAGAGACCGCTGCCGATACCCTCAACGAAGAACTGAACCTCAAGTACGTTGATCAGGATGACTTGTATGAAGCCATGGATCAGCTGGCCAAGTGCAAAGCCGACATTGAGTGCACGTTAGCCAAACGGCATTTGACAGAAGGGGGGATGGTACTCTATGACGTCAGCAGTAGTTATGTGGAAGGGGAGAAAAATTTCTTCGCGGAGTTTGGCCATAACCGAGATAAGAAAAAAGGCAAAAAACAAGTCGTTTATGGGCTGATCACCGATGCAGAGGGACGCCCCGTCTCGGTAGAGGTCTTTCCAGGCAATACCGCCGATACTGCAACGCTTGGATGTCAGATCACTAAGATTCAAGAGTCCTTTGGATTAAAGCATGTTATATTGGTTGGAGATCGGGGGTTATTGAAGCAGAAGCAGATTAAAGAGGAGATCATACCTGTGGGGCTGGATTGGATCACGGGTATGCAAAAGAGGGAGATCCGAAAGGTGGTAGATCACCAAGAAAAAGAGCAGCGGCGGGAAAAGGAAATGCGTGAGGTTATAGAGCAGAAGGAAATTCAGATGAGTTTGTTTGATCAGCAGAATCTGGTGGAACTAGAGTGTGATTTGTATCCAGATGAAACCCTGATTCTGTGCAAGAACCCCTTACAAGCGGCCAAGAGCAAGCAAACACGGGATGCATTGTTGGACAAAGCGGATGAGGGACTTAACAAGATTATCAAAGCCATCACGGCGACGCCGTGCCGATTAAAAAACGAAGCCAAAATTGGCATGCGCGTCCAGAAGGTTGTGGGCAAACACAAATTAAAGAGGTTCTACAATCTGGGTGACATTAAGGAGGGGCATTTTACCTATAGCCGCAATGAACAAGCGATTAAAAAAGCCGAACTCTTGGACGGCGTGTATGCCATTCGGTCAAGTGTGAAAAAGACCCCCGAGACATTAGTCTCCGATTACAAGCGTTTATCTTCGGTAGAATGGGCATTTAGAACCATGAAATCCATGTCGTTGCGCGTACGCCCGATTCATCATCGCAATGAACATCGGGTCATTGCGCATATCTTTTTATGTATGTTGGCCTATTATGTAGAGTACCACCTCCGTCAGAAGCTCGCGCCCATGTTGTTTGCAGAAGATGATTTGCAACTCAAGAGAGCGCAAAGAAAAGACATGGTCTCGCCAGCCAAGCGCTCAGATGAAGCCAAAGAGAAAGCGCAAAACAAGACGACATCAGATGGCGAAACCGCCATGAGTTATGAGTCGGTGATGAAAACTTTGTCTGGGTTGAGTCGTGTAGTGGGCGTTCCGAAAATCACAACCGATAATTCTCCCGAAGTGACCTTGTTTGAGGATTACAATCCGACCCAAATGAAGGCGCTAAAACTCCTGAATATCAAACTCTCCTGAGTGATCTATTCGTCAGGTTGAAGCGTCTTTCTGGCAGATAATCCTCCAGATTGTAGTCAAAAATTCTCAAATTTTCTGGAAATACTGGACCTTCTGGAAATTGAAAATAGGGTTAACTTCAGTTCTACTGACTTCGTCCAAACCAAAGGTTTTGGATTCTCGTTGTTGGTGGCAGTGTAATCTTTTAGCACTTGTTCTAGTTGAGGAACCGACATTAACTAGTAGCGTAGTCTATGTCGGTCAGAGTACAAAGGAAGCGTTCCACGAGATTGAGCCACGATGAACTGATCTAGATAAAGTGTGGAAAAATACGTTTCTTCCGCTCAATCCGTTCCAGCACTTTTGCATAGGTTGAAAGTTGTCAAATATCATGTGGATCTCCTGATTTTTAGGGACACTATGCACACTGTCTTGAGAATTTCAGTACCTATTGATGACGATGTCTCTTGTAGGCTTCTCCGATGCGATTTTCAGTGCGATGAAAAGATTGATCGTATCATGGCGCTTATAGTTGTGCATCATTGTTTGACCATTCTTCAATGGTAACTCGGGTTGAGTTCTATCAAGTTCCTGAATGGACTCTTTTCATCAAAGCTAAACATGACCGCATTCTCGGGCGGTTCAGATACAACCCGACAACATTTTGAAGTTTCTACTCGGGGCTTTGCTTACCTTAAATGTGCTGATTAAATGAGGTTTAAGACCACACGATGGCCACAAGCGGTGTACAAAACTGTGTGCCTGACCATAGACCGGTGCGTTGCATCGGGTGCAACAGTCGGCGTTGTACGGCGGATGATCTCACGTCTCAACTCCGCGTGATGCTTTGAAACTTTCCTCCACGAGGGCGCTCTTTTTGAATCCCGTCTATCCTCTCGTTGGCAGACCCTGTTCTGAACTATGACAAGATCATTGCAAGTGACCTCCCTGTTTGATTAACCGCTCGCCGTCATCAAAATAATCATAGGCCGCTCTTTTAGTCTTGAGACACCCTCCGAGAAGAGACCAGCGCTCTAATTTTCTTCGCCTCAAATCAGACAACTCAATCCTAACAGATACACGCATAATCTTCTAGATTGATTAGTGCGTACAGTGCCTAAAAGGCCTGCTTTATAATCTACATTTTAATCGTAACACTACACTAGCCATTACAATACTATGCCTGCTTATACTGTCTATATGCTTCCATTGCCCTCGCCCGACCAACACTTAAATCAATGATGGGAGATGGATATGGCTGATCAGGTGAGAGATTCCACGATCGGGGTACAGCATCAAAAAAACTCAAACCGTCCTCATGGGGAACTAATCTACCCTCCGCGATAAACCTATCTCTATATGTGTGATCTGGATCAAATCTTTGCGCCTGCATCTCTGGGTTATATACCCTAAAATAGGGAGCCGCATCAGGCCCCGACCCCGCTGTCCACTGCCACCCCATAGAATTGGCAGCGATATCCCAATCAATCAAACATTCTCGAAACCACGCCTGCCCTACTGTCCACCCCGTCATCAAATGCTTTGTTAAAAAACTTGCTACAATCATCCGAGTGCGATTATGCATCGTCCCTGTGACATACATCTCCCGCATCGCTGCATCAACCATTTCAATCCCTGTCATTCCCCTTCGCCACTGCTCAGCATCCTCATTATCATTTCGCCATGGGAAATTGTCCCACTCTGATCTCCAGTTTTTATTGACTATATGCGGGGTATGATACAGAAGATGATATGCAAATTCACGCCAGACCACTTCTTTCAAGAAATGCTCTGACTCACGGACATTTTCAGAAGCATTCATCGCATTCATTCCTGCATGCCAAATGACTCTGGGAGAGATTTCTCCGTAAGCAAGGTTTTCCGATAGTCTAGAGGTTGATTCCTTTGATGGAAAGTTCCTTGATGACTTATACTCGTGGATAGATTGATCAATAAATTGATTTAGTCTATGATGCGCGGCATCCTCACCAATTCTGGCAAACCGTGATACGATACGAGCACCGCGATTCATATCAACACCTAAATTCCAGTCAGAGAGGTGATCGCTATGCGGCCAAATTGAAGGTGGTGATAAATCGGAATGTGCCGTCAGTGGATCTGGAATTTCTCGGTGCTGAACTGCTCTCCAGAAAGGCGTGTAGACTCTGTAGTAGCTACCCGTTTGGGTGGTCACCGTCCAAGGTTCAAATAATAAACTGGAATTCACCTCTTTGAACGTGATGCCCCGATCATTAAGGGCAACACCAACTTCACCATCCCGATGAATTGACTCTGAATCATAAAGTCTTGACCAAACCACCCGAGAAGCACCCGTCTCTGTGACCAAGCTCTGAATCACTTCCGCAGATTCTCCCCTGCGAAGGATCAGCCGACTACCATATTTCTTCAAAGTAGAATCAAGCGATTTGATACTCTCCCCCAGGCGCCATTTTGGTGCAGCCCCATAAGTCAGTTCAATCAAAGGATCAAGAATGAATACTGGCCACACGGGGCCACCTTTTTCTAGTGCGACACTCCACGCAGGGTGATCAATTAACCGCAAATCCCTGCGGAGCCATAAAATCGTCCCCCCTTGCTGAACGCCTGTATCAATCATAGTTGGTCACGAACTATGGCTGAATTACCTTGTCACTTACCAAGCCACGGATCAGCATTATTCAACAGTGATCATGACAGGCTCCGAAATTACTGGAGGATCATGAGGAATGTGGGCAAAATCGCCTAGGATTAACTGCAGTGTGTACACGCCTGGGTCTAGTTCAAGGTCTGCCTCAGTTTGCCCTAACCCAAAGTGAAGATGGCTGGAGTCAGTTGGAATGGGCATATCCATGGCTGGCAAGTCCATTGCATTGACTAACAGATGGTGGTGCCCAGAATTAGGAAAATTGACTCCCGCTGGTGCAACTCCCATGCCTGAAAGACCAAATTTTACTGTTACAGTCCCTGGTGGAATCACGGCGCCATCTTCAGGTTCAATGATATAGACCAAGGCATTTTCAGGCGATGTACGGTGTATGTCCTGCTCTACAGGGGGCTCATCAATTGTCGTTGGTACCTCTGAAGCTCTTTGGCAAGAAACGAGAAAAATTAACGATAGAATCCAGATCAATTTCATCATTGTTGTCATTAGGTTCGCCTAAATATACACCAAGATTACAAACCATGAACATCATAACGCGTATCAATATAAAAATTCTGTTCTGCAATGGTTGAGCTACTCACTTCTGATCCTTCTGAAACCCGATCCTTGGGCAGGATGATTGGGCAATCGCTTCCTATACCATCTGTTGTGGGCATTGACGGCCCCCTTGGAGCTGGAAAGACCTGCTTAGCTCAGGGCATTGCCGAAGGAGTAGGTGTTCATTCTGATACACTTGTAACGAGCCCTGCCTATACGCTCGTTCAAGAATATCCGCTGGATGATTTCTCACTAGTTCATATTGATTTTTATCGCCTACATGCTCTGACTTTGAATGATTATGTCCTCTTTGAGGAGTTATTTGAGAACCCTGACCATATCATTATTGTGGAGTGGGCGTCAAAATTTTTGTATGATCTAGTTTCTGATTTTTTGCAAGTCTCAACCGCAAAAGGCACTCATAAAAACCAGCGATTCTTAAATTTTTTCTCGGACTCAGGGCTCTATTTTCCCTTGATCAAAGAATTGCAAGACTATGCAAACTCTGGTGCTTGACACCTCTGGTTCATTTACAACCGTCTTGGTGGTTACTGATGGTCAACTCTCTAGCTCATCCATGCTACAAGCTCGACCTGCTGAGCATTTACATCATCAAATTGACTCATCTCTAAAAAAGGCCTTCATCCAACCACAAGATCTTGATCACATCGCCGTAGTGATTGGCCCAGGTTCTTGGACGGGACTAAACATTGGAGTCACAACGGCGAAAACTCTCGCGCAGGTCCTTGAAATCCCAGTGTCTCCTATACATACGTTAGATGTGTTGACGATCCATTCCAATGCACCAGTCTGGGGAATTATGCATGCTGGTCGTGACCGTTGCTATTATGCCGCCTATTCTGAATCTAAACAATCCAGCATGAAGGTTCTGCCAATCAATTCTGTTGTTAAAGAGATTGAATCCGACCCTGTGCGCATCATTGAGTATGGACACAATTTTGCTGATCGCTTCGTGAATTATAATCAGTACCATAACACCGATCGTCTTAAACCTGAAGCATTGATTGCAGCTGCAAAAGAAGTAAATGCTCTTGACAGAGAGTCCACCAAATTGTTGACCCCCGTCTATCTGCAACCCTCGTATGAAGAGCATGAAGCCTCAGCCTAATCATGCTAATTCTTGGTGTTGACACATCCTGTGACGATACAGGAGTTGCTGTTGTAGACAGTGGTGACAGGATCCTTTCAAATGTCATTGCATCGCAATACGATGCACACGAACGATTTGGAGGCGTTGTTCCAGCCATTGCCGCTCGGGAACATACCGCAAAAATCAGTTATATCCTTGAATCTTCGGTCAAACAGGCGGGAGTCTCTTTTTCGGATCTTGATGCGGTTGCAGTGTCTCATCATCAGGGGTTGATGTTAGCACTTGTCGTGGGTGTCTCGGCTGCAAAATCTATTGCTCTGGCATGTGACATTCCTCTAATTGGCATCCACCACCTTGAAGGGCACATCTATTCCAATTATATCGGTCGCTCAGACATACTTCATTTTCCATTCTTATGCCTAACCGTTGCAGGGGGGCATACACTTTTGTTAAAGGTGGTTTCGCACGGCAACTATGAGCTATTAGGCCATACGCGTGATGATGCAGCGGGTGAAGTTCTTGATAAAGTCGCTCGACACTTGAATCTTGGGCTTCCTGGTGGAGCCGCAATTGAGCAGCTTGCATCCAAGGGGGATCCCACAGCCTATGACTTTCCAAGACCCCTACTCCACACTTCCGACGGCGAATTCAGCTTCAGCGGCTTAAAAACCGCTGTCACTGCTGCCATTGATCGTGACCCTAACTTAAACAAAGCCGACCTGTGTGCTAGCCTTCAACAAGCCGTTATAGATTTGCTCGTCACCAAAACCTTGCTTATTGCCAACAGGCATCACCTCCGTCAAATCACATTGGCTGGCGGTGTCGCGTTAAATCAAGCCTTACGTAACGCATTGCAACAAGAGACACATAAGAGAGGCTTTGAATTCTTTTCGCCCCAAGAGGACTTATGTATGGATAATGGAGCAATGATTGCTGGGGCAGCCTATTATCTATACAAGGAACGTGGTGCAGATTCACTAAACATTGAGACTCGGGCTAATGCCCCACTTGGACTTGCAAAGATTCGTTATCGTCATGACAGTAAATATGGGACTATATAGTTCTTGTGTGATAATGATCAGGGGCGAACTGGAACAGGAAATGGCAACCCGACCGGTGATACGCCGCCCCCAGCTGGTGGAGAAAATGTAAAGAATCCAGATGAGAAGGAGGAAGATAAGTGCGAATGTTCGTCGCCAGCCGTCTGTGATCTCATTTCAGAATATGAGAGTCTAAATGTGGGATTCACGCCTAATTGTTACAGTTTTCGGACGGCGGGGTCAACGGCGAATTTTTCATGGAACGAATTTATGGGAGGTTGGAGTGACGGCAACGACTATGGTAAACATCGCCCTTATGGCATCATGAACAAGAGCGTCATGGACAGAGTACAGAAATCTAAACCAAAACCCAATCCGACTGACCTCTGGATACCGGTGCCCTGCAGGAAATCGTGCCGTCGGTGGAGTATCAAATAGCCAACACATGCATGGAACTGCGGTTGATATTCATACTGGATGTGACAGTACCTATTTCCATAAATTGGCAGATATTGCTGAGGATCTTGGATTTAGTCATATGCCGTGGGGGATTTACCCCGATTGCCATTTGCATATTGAGAACAAATAAATCACTGCACAATGTATAAAAAATTCATCTTCACTTTTTTTCTGAGTTTCATTTCAATATGGACAGTTCATGCCCAGAGACAAGCACCTGCTACGACTGAGGAAATAATTCAGAAGCTTACCAGTCAAGATTATAAAGTTGCATTTGATGGTTTAAACGACTATATGAGACTTTCCGAAGATCAGCGCACTTCTGGCGTAAAATCTACACTTGTACAAGCACTCAAAAATGAAAATGATCGAATTCGATCCATTAGATTGCAAAAAGGAGCAGACTTTCCCCTGTACGAAAGTGAGGGTGAGGGTGAAACAATTCTATTCCTTGTAGACGAGGTTTATGAATTAAAGGATCCATCAACAATTCCAGCCCTATTACCCTGGTGTGGAACCGGTGACGAGATGGTTGATTTTGGTCGACAAGCCTTTGAACCTGTTCTTAGGTTTGTTGAGGACCCACCGCCAGAAATGACACGATATGAGATAGGAAGCTGTTTATATCTTATCCGCATGATGATAGATTATTGGGGGTTGAGTACATTCAGCGAATCCGAACACCAACGGATGAAACAGGTAGCTCAAAAGTATATTGAGAATTCTGTGTTCTTTTCAATGAGCTTCGCAATTTCTCTGGCTTATTCTCTAAAGGAAAAATCCTTGCTTCAAATGGCCAGCACCTTAATCAATGATGATGCAGAGATGACAAAACGACAGGTATGGAATACTGATAGGTTACAGCAAATTACATCTGAGGCACTGGCAGGTACACTTGTTGAGCGACAGTATGTGCCATATGAGGAGCGAAAAAAGGGGATGAATAAATTTTGATGCTTATATCTTGGTCATTAAGGACATAGGTTTCCCAATCATTTCCCCAATCAAAGATAGAGTTGAACCATTATGCAAAATGAGGAGCTTACCCCGATTGTCATTTGCATATTGAGAACAAAAAAATTACTATACCAAATGTATTAAAACTCTTCTTTACTTTTTTCCTGAGTTTCATTTCAGTATGGACAGTTCATGCCCAAAGGTACGTATCTGCTACGACTGAGGAAATAATTCAGAAGCTTACCAGTCAAGATTATAAAGTTGCATTTGATGGTTTGAATGACTATATGAGACTTTCCGAAGATCAGCGCACTTCTGGCGTAAAATATACACTTGTACAAACACTCAAAAATGAAAATGAGCGAACTCGGTCCGTCATCATGCAAAAAGGAGAATATCTACCCATATAGTGCCTGTCCGAAAAATATTGCAGGGATCATGAAACATCTATTCTATATGGGTTTACGATCTTAAAGATAGAGTTTTTTTGACGCGAAGATTATTGAAGACTGGCTAACAGCGGGATGATACTGTTGAAAATCATTGTATTCAGTACAGTAACGCAATAAAGCCACAAAATCTTCAATCTCATAATTAATAAATTCAAAGCGTAAAATACAAACAGAGTAGCGATTCAGCGCTGTTGAGGTGTTTTTCGGAGGGATACTAATTAGGTTCGTCGGCTGAAGTGAAAGTGCATCAATTGAAAGGACTCGCTTTCCGATGTAGAAAACGAAGACAATCGCACAAAATCTCAGGGAGAGATCTTCAAAGTGATCCAAGAGGCCAACTAGAAGTCAGTGTTACTAGGCAACTGCTTGAAAGTCAAAGTCGTCTTATTGCCAATCCTACGCAGAAGCCCTAGGAAATTCAACCTCTGGACTTTGGGAGTGCATAGGTATGAAAGAAGTTATCCGATGGTCACGATGTTCAGAAAATATTTTAACGGTGTGAGCAATGCGCTTTATCATCCGCAATCTAATGCCATGGACGAATGCATAAATGAAAAAATTCAAGAGATCAAAACCATTACACGAGGCTACAGAAGATTCAAAATTTCCGCACTGTACTCTTTTCTTCTGCGCGGGTTAGACCTATATCCACAAAAATCACGATAAAACTTTTCCGTTAATTCAATAGATCTCTATGTGGCGTAAAATCCTCTGAGTCTATCATAGATGTCGCTAAATTTTACGTATATAGATTGATAATCATCGGTAGATTCCCCCGGATATGATTGGCCTTCAATGGCAACTGCCGTATCACATGCCTGATTGATTGAACTCCAGATTCCTTGCCCCACACCCGCCAATAACGCTGCACCGACTGCTGCGCCTTCTGAAACTTTAACCACTTCTAGTGGACATCCTAAGATATCTGCTATAATCTGACACCATAGCCTGCTTTGCATTCCACCACCTGAAATTCTTATTCGTTTTGGGGCGGGAAGTCCAATATGGCGAAGAAGTTGAAGGTTGTCTTTCAACCCATAGCTCACGCCTTCCAATATCGCTCTGGTCAAGTGACCACGAGTATGTCGAGATGTTAAACCTATGAAACTCCCCCTCAATAATGGATCTGCATGTGGGGTTCGCTCACCTGTGAGATACGGTGAAAAATAGAGACCTTCACTTCCTATTTCAATGTCGGCCGCCTCAGCCAGTAATTGATCATAATCAATATGGCTTGTCAGTGTATCCTTATACCATTGAAGACTTCCAGCTGCACTGAGCATCACGCCCATCATATGCCATGTATGTGGAATAGCATGGGGGAATGCATGTACGCGCCCCATAGGCTCTGTTACTGGGTCACGTGATGGGGCAAAAACCACCCCTGACGTTCCCAGTGTTATGGCCCAAGTATCAGGATCAACTGCTCCAACCCCCACCGCTTGGGTTGACTGATCACCACCCCCAGCATAAATTTTTGTTCCTTCTAATAAACCTGTTTCCAATGCACAGGCCTTACTCACTCTTCCAGTACACTCAACGCCTTCAAAGGTTGAAGGTAGCCACCACTCTGGAATATTTAGAGCTCTGAGAATATCCTTTGACCAGGTTCGAGTAGAAAGATCCAGTAGTAGAGTACCACCTGCGCCCGCACGATCAGTTGCATAGTCACCGCTGAGTTTCCATCTGATATAATCTTTGGGAAGAAGAATTTTCGCAATTTGCCCATAACAGCTCGGTTCATGGTCCCTCACCCACAATAACTTGGGTAGAGTAAATCCTGTAAATGCATCATTACCAGTGGTTGCGATTAGATTTTCTTGGCCAATGCATTCACGAATCACTTCACATTGAGCGCCAGATCTCCCATCATTCCATAGCATGGCTGGTCGAAGAACTCTATCATCAGAATCCATCAGAACTAAACCGTGCATCTGCCCAGTTAGTCCGATTGCTTGTATTTGCTTTGGGTCAATAGATGGTAAATCAATAATCGTCCGAATACTCTGCCTCATGGTTGACCACCAATCATCAGGATTCTGCTCACTCCACAAAGGATAGGGGCTGTTTAACTGATGTTCATTTGATGTCTGACCCAATATTTTACCTGTGGAATCAATACACACTGCCTTAGAAGCTGTGGTTGATACATCAAGACCGAGAATGCATGAATTAGTGGGCATTAGATTTAGGGATGTAATTAAAACCTCAATTTATTTAGTCATTATAAATGTCTTCACTTTCACAGGAAAATACACATGCTCACATTGACATGTGCATATTCAGTCTTAATTTATAGGCATACCAAAGTAGCAGATAATTTGATGGATGTCTCATGTGAATTTCGGCAATAATCAGGAATAGGTTATTGGTAAACTATCTAAGGGCCCTCTCAATCATACGACATGCTTGCCCAAAGGAAGTCGCGCATATAAGAAAATTACATCCACCCCAGATTAACTGTAATCACTTCTGAGCGTGGATGTTTCGTGTAGCATCTGAACTTACCCCCTCAGGTTTTGAACATCTGAAAAACAAATTTTATCTGAACATACTGCAATCATTCATGATCAATTAAGTTAAAACGATTTTTTTGACAAATACAGCCCATCTCGTGTAATATACATGGACACGCATTTGTTGAAGTAAACACTCATCGTGGGGCAGAGAGGTGAGAATTGATAACATGCACATTCTATTCAGGTGTACGAATGATGAAATCTACTGCAATACGCAAGCGTGCAAATTGTAGTGAATTTTTTCTCAGTTTTGCTGATTCCTGACTTCAGAAATTTAAGCGGAGACGTTATTTTATATGGACTTTATCTACTTTGAAACCCTTTCTTTTGGGCATTGTGCTTTCATTATTTTTGCCTATTTTTAACCTCATTTCTTTTTGCCCTTCAACCTTCATAATGAGTATGTTCAGTCCTTTATTGTCCGACCGACGGAATCTATATTTAGTACGAGTATACATGAAAAGTGAGGTTATCAGCAACTTCAACTGTTGGCCAGTATCACAAAATTAACGATATTTGTATTTGACTAGAAGCGTCTACTCCTTTACCCGCTATATTTAAGGGCATCATTCTTCATGTCTAATTTAGACACCATTCTTGAACACTGGCGAGAACAGGCCGCCGCTGGTGATTATAACAAAGAGCGCCTCAAGGGATCAGCTTTTGAGGCGCTGTGTAAGGTCTTTCTCACGCATGATTCAGTTCAGCGCGGGTTGTATGAGCCGCCCATGACCTATGCCGAGTGGGCCCAGGAGATGGGACTTCCAATAGATGATACTGGCATTGATCTCGTTGCCAAAATACGAGAAATTCAGCAGTGGTGTGCGATCCAATGCAAGTTCTATGCAAAGGGTAAAACGCTGCAAAAATCGGATATAGACTCATTTTTGGCGGACTCCAGTCGAAAGCACTTTGCCCGCCGCCTGATCATTGATGCAACAGGCAAAGACTTAAGTCCTAAATTAGAAAACACCCTCAGAGATCAGGAGCCTGAGGTTGTTCGCATTGGCCTCCATGAACTGCGAAAAAGTTCAATCCAATGGGACAACTATGTGCAGACCCATACGATTGTCACACAATCACCAAAGACACCCCGCCCCCATCAGATAGATGCCATCGATAAAACAGTTCAGGGGTTACGTGAATCTGGATCACGCGGAATGCTCATCATGGCCTGTGGCACTGGTAAGACCTACACCTCTCTGCGTATTGCCGAAGATCTAATCGGACTTGGGGGTCGCGTCTTGTATCTGGTCCCAAGTCTGGCACTGATGTCTCAAACCGTACGCGAATGGGCCAACGATACGCGTCTTGATTTCCGCTTCTATGCCGTGTGTAGTGATGCACAAGTTGGCCGGCGAAGAAAATCTGACGATGATCGCATTGACATGAGTGCTCTGGATCTGGCCTTCCCTGCAACGACCAACGCATCTATTCTATCCCGGACTGCTGGCCGATGCTCTAAACGTCAACTGACAGTGATCTTTGCAACCTACCACTCGTTGCCGGTGGTGTCTAAGGCGCAATCCATGCATGGTCTCCCTGAGTTTGACCTGACGATTTGTGATGAAGCCCACCGCACGGCAGGCGCAAGGCTACAATCCGAAACAGACAGTCCTTTTGTGATGATCCATGATCAAGCGCAAGTTCGCACGCATCGTCGTCTGTACATGACCGCCACGCCCAAGGTGTATGCCGAATCAGCCCGGAATACAGCCAGAAAAGTGAATGCTGCACTTTGCTCCATGGAAAACAAAGACATTTACGGACCCGTCCTTTACGAGATTGGATTTGGCGAAGCCGTAGAACAAGGTTTGCTCACCGACTATAAAGTGGTTATTCTGACGGTTCCAGAAGAAAGCGTGATTCATGCGGTTGGAGATACGATGGAAAAATATGAACTTACCCTCAGTGAGGCTGGAAAATACATTGGATGTTGGCGTGCATTGTCTAAAATAGATGTGGAAGAATTTGGCGAAGATATCTTATCCATGCGTCGGGCCATTGCCTATTGCCAGAGTATTAAGTACTCCAAACAACTGGCCAAGCGTTTTCATGAGGTGATTCAGCAGTACAGAGACCATCAGGCACAAACCACCGAAGCCGAAGAACTGATTGAGTATGGTATTGACTCCAGACATGTAGATGGGACCTTTGGCGCATTGGCGCGTACTGATGCGTTGCAGTGGTTAGATTCTGTTGCGCCCCAAGACCGCGTCTGCCATGTCTTGTCTAATGTTCGGTGTTTATCCGAAGGCGTGGATGTCCCCGCCTTGGATGCCATTCTGTTTATGCAGCCACGTAAAAGTCAGATTGAAGTGGTCCAAGCCGTCGGCCGCGTCATGCGCCGATCTGTGGGTAAATCCATGGGGTATGTCATCTTACCCGTCGTGATTCCCTCTGGTGCAAATGCAACCGAAGAATTAGACAACAATCGAACGTTTCGGGTTGTGTGGCAAGTCCTCAATGCCATCCGATCGCATGATGAGCGATTTGAAGCGATGTTGAACCTGTTAGAAGAAGGCAAGTCCAGTAAGCATCTAGGGATTATTTCACTCTCCGATTGGCAAAAGAGATCAGAGGGTTCTTCTGGAGATGGCGTCGTTGGACCTGATCCACCTACACCATCGGGCGAAGGTGGAGGGCAAATGGCCATTGAATTTGGAGATTTACCTGCTGCGATTCGTGCAAAGATTGCTGAAAAGTGTGGCACGAACAAATACTGGGATGAGTGGGCCGTGGATGTGGCTGAGATTGCACAGAAGCATATTGTTCGGATTGAAGGATATGTGAACCGTCACAAGGAGGCACAGGACGTCTTTCAAGAGTTTCTGGATGAGATTCAAGATGACTTAAATGAAGGGATCTCCAAGCGGGATGCCATTGAAATGCTTGCACAGCACATGGTCACGCGCCCAGTGTTTGAAGCCTTGCATGGAGATTCAGACTTTGTAGATCAGAACCCGATCAGCAAAGGCATGCAACTGGTACTGGATGTCTTGAAGCCTGCAAACATTGAAGTAGAAGCAGAGAGTTTGGACAAGTTCTATGCGAGCGTTGCTCGGAGGGCGAAGGCGGCCAATACTCCGAGGGCTCGACAGAAGGTCATCACAGAACTGTATGACAAGTTTTTCAGGAATGCCTTTCCGAAGACAGCCTCTCGTTTGGGGGTTGTGTACTCGCCCATTGAGATTGTTGATTTTATCTTGCACTCTGTGGACGACCTATTGCGCAGCGAATTTGGAGAGTCGCTGTCATCGGAAGGCGTGCAGGTGTTGGATCCATTTACAGGAACGGGGACCTTTATCACCCGCATGATTCAAAATGGCTTGATTGACCGGGAGGCTTTGCCACGCAAGTATCGCTCTGAAATTCATGCCAATGAGATCATGCTTCTGGCCTATTACATTGCGGCGGTGAATATTGAAGATGCCTATCATGCAATGGTAGGGACAGATGCGTACGAGCGTTTTCCTGGGATCATTTTGACCGATACGTTTGAGATGCAGGATAAAAAAGACGAGATTGCCGAACTCATGGTTGATAATTCCGAGCAACGCAAGCGGCAGAAAGCGTCTCAGATCCGTGTGATCGTTGGAAATCCTCCATGGAGTGCCGGGCAAAAAAGCCAGAATGATGCGGCGCAGAATCAATCCTATCCGATACTTAACCAAAGGGTTGAAGATTCGTATGCAAGCAATTCTAATGCGGGTCTAAAGAGAAATCTCTATGACAGCTACATCTTAGCGCTCCGTTGGGTATCCGACCGAATTGAAAAAAGTGGAGTCATCGGCTTTGTGACCAACTCCAGTTGGCTGGATGGCAATGCGATGGATGGGATGCGGGAATGCTTGGAGGATGAATTCAGTTCAATTTATGTTCTGAACTTAAAGGGAAATCTGCGCACTCAGGGAGAACGGTTACGCACAGAAGGTGGAAATGTGTTTGGCGTTAGAACTGCAGCGTCTGTACTCTTACTTGTCAAACACCCATCCCAGAAATCCTGCCACATTAGATATTACGACATTGGGGATTACCTGAGTGCTAACGAAAAGCTCCAGAAACTCAATGAATTAAAAAGTATAACGGGCATCATCGGTCAATGGATAAAAATCAAACCCGATGTTCACCATGACTGGCTCAATCAGCGGGATGCTGGATTTGAGAAATTCATGGCACTGGGAGATAAAAAGAATTCTTTGAGTGAAGTTATCTTCAAGAATTACTCGCTGGGGGTTGCCACTGGACGTGATGCATGGTGCTATAATTTTTCCGAAGCCGCTCTACGTCTGAATATTCAGTCCATGATTCGATTTTATGAAAGTGAACGCCAACGACTCTTGGAACATGACACGCAAGGGCGAAGATTGACTGCACGGGAGGTCACGAATTTTGTGAACAATGATAAAACCAAGATTAGTTGGACAAGGGCTCTGAAAAATGATCTAGCCAACAACAAAGCGTTATCCATGGATGAAGGGCGTGTGACGATGGCCCAGTATCGTCCGTTTACAAAAACCCACATGTATTTTAGCCGACGGTTGAATGAATGTGTCTTGCAAATGCCACAGATCTTTCCGCATGAAGAGGCGGAGAATAAAGTGATCTGCGTGACGGGAAGGGGAGAAACAGTCAACTTTTCCTCTCTGATGCTAAAATATATCCCAAATCTTCATACAATCTCGTCAGGCCAGTGTTTTCCAAGATGGCTATATGCAAAGCCCACTACGGATCAAGGATCGCTCTATGCCAGCGAAATCACAGACAAAGATCTTCAAACTGACCGCTACGGCTACATACGTGAAAGCGCCATTTCGGAGACTGCCTTGAGTGCATTCAGTAAACAAATTGCCCCCTCCATTTTTTCGGATGATGATCTATTCTTCTATATCTACGGTGTCCTTCATGTCCCGTCCTATCGGGAAAAATATGCGGCCAATCTCAGCAAAGAACTCCCCCGAATCCCATTACCCAAAAATTCTGAGCAGTTCTGGGCACTTGCCGAAGCAGGACGAAAACTTGGAGACCTCCATGTTGACTATGAGGACGCTAAAGAATACCCAATCGACTTTGAACGCGGGGGATGGGAGCCAAACGATGAAGTTAACTCAGAGGAGTGGTTTCGGGTCGTGAAGATGAAGCACCCTGGGACTGGACGCAATAAAAATCTAACCCAAATTATCTACAATGATTATATCACGATTCAGAATATCCCCGAAGAAGCCTATGACTATGTGGTCAATGGTAAGAGTGCCGTTGCATGGGTGATGGAAAGACAAGGTGTGAAAACGGATAAAGATAGCCAGATCGTAAATGATGCCAACCGGTTTGCGATTGAAACCATGAAGGATCCAGCCTATCCGCTCAGGCTACTTGCCAAGGTGATTACTGTGAGTCTGGAAACCATCACAATCGTTGATGGACTTCGGGAGATTGATTTTTCTGATTGACTCCAGATCTGCATCATGCGTTGTGATATCAATTTTCTACAGATGTAATCAATTGACCAAGATTCGCCATATAAAATATTCAGAAATAAATTCTTGATCTCGCTAGCCTAAGATAGATGGACAATAATTACAGTTTGCAAACGTGCATTAGGTTGTTTATGCTGTTCTAAATTCCAACACATATACTGCGTTGGAATTCAGGACAGGAGACCTAATGAAGGCCTGCAGATAGATCTTGGAATGAATAGCATATTCAGCGATAGAAGCGTACACATCTTTGCATGAAGTGATATTAGATCATATGATATGGATACCCACTCACGATGGGGCACGATCTACTGGTACTTGAATCATGAAGATATCAACATCCTACGGGTTAAGGCAATATATTGGACTGCTTCTGGGCCCGTTATGGTTATTAATTGTACTATTTCTTCCAGCACCTAGTGGGTTGGAGGCACCTGCATGGTACACCATGGGGATAGCCCTCCTCATGGCTACATGGTGGATATGTGAATCAATTCCCATTCCAGCAACATCTCTACTGCCACTGGCATTATTTCCTGTGATGGGCATCAGTAGTATGCAAGATACTGCTGCTCCCTACGCACACCCAATCATATTTTTGTTCATGGGTGGATTTATCATCGCGCTTGGTATGATGCGATGGGGGTTACACCGTAGAATAGCCATCTGGATTATCTCGCGAGCAGGAACAGGCCCGAGAGCCCTGATTGGAGGGTTCATGATTGCAACCGCTGGGCTAAGCATGTGGGTAAGTAATACCGCAACAACCCTCATGATGCTCCCTGTGGCGCTTTCTGTGATTGCCTTGGCGGATTCCCAAAATACCGTAGATCAATTTAAGCACCAATTTTCTGTTGCACTGCTACTGGGTGTTGCATATGCTGCAAATATTGGGGGCATGGGGACGCTGATTGGAACAATTCCAAATGCATTTATCAGCGCTTTTTTTGAAAGTGAATACGGTTACACGATCACATTCGTGAGATGGCTATCTGTAGGAGGGCCAATTGTATTGTTCGGCATTCCGCTGGCCTATTTATTGATCACACGGGTCCTTTACTCATTTAAGGCACGCGCACTCATTGGAAGTTCAGAATTGATCAGTGAAGAGCAAGCCAAACTTGGTCGTATGAATCGCGGCGAAAAAATTGTTGGAATTGTGTTTATTGGAACCGCGTTCCTATGGATCATTCGTCCCTTACTGATTGGGGTCATTCCTGGATTAACCGATGCGGGTATAGCAATGATCGGAGGACTATCATTATTTATTCTACCGGTTGACCTTAAACAAGGTGAGTTTGTGCAAAATTGGGAAACTGTGAAGAAACTTCCCTGGGGAGCATTAATCCTAATTGGAGGTGGACTCAGTCTAGCTGGTGCTGTATCTGGCAGTGGGCTTGCCTATTGGCTAGGTGATTCTCTACGCCCACTCCAGCAATTTCCAACCTTTGTTATTATCCTGTTTGCAACAGGGATCATCATTTTTCTAACTGAAATCACCAGTAACGCAGCAACAACTGCAACTTTTTTACCCGTATTAGCAGCATTAGCGCTCGCTGTCGGTGAAAATCCGCTCCTTATGGCATTGCCTGCCGCATTGGGGGCAAGTTGTGCATTTATGCTACCTGTAGCAACACCGCCTAATGCAATCATCTACGGGAGTGAACGCGTTACAGTTTTTGAAATGGCCCGTGCAGGCTTAACCCTCAACTTTGCTTTTCTGATCCTGATTACCTCGTGTGCTTACTCATTAATGCTCTGGATCTTCGGGATTGAAATCGGAACGATTCCTGTATGGGCAAATTAGCAGGCCTACCAAATTAAAATTAAATTTCATCCTACTATGATGAAGCGTTGTGTTACTTTCGGGGAGATTATGCTCCGACTTTCTCCACCAGGGTATGAACGATTCGTTCAAGCATCCAATTTGGGCGTCACCTATGGAGGTGCAGAAGCGAATGTTGCGGTATCGCTCGCGGGGTATGGAGTCCCTGTTTCCTACGTGTCAAGAGTTCCAGAGAATGAACTGGGCACGGCAGCCATTGATTCGCTCCGCAAATTTGGCATTGATACACAATTTATTGACCAAGGTGGACAGCGACTTGGAATCTATTTTTTAGAAACGGGTGCATCTGCACGTGCTAGCAAGGTAATCTATGACCGTGCCAATTCTGCCATGGCATCCATCACTCCTGAGATGATTGATTGGGACAGGGTTTTTGCCAGAGCACAATGGTTTCATTGGACTGGAATCACACCAGCGATTTCGGAAACTGCTGCTCTGACCATGAAGTCTGCACTTGAAGCTGCAACGCGCCATCAATTAACTATCTCCGTTGATCTTAACTATCGGGCGCAACTCTGGAAATGGGGTAAACAGCCCGTAGATGTGATGTCTGAACTCGTCTCTTATTGCGATCTCATCATAGGAAACGAAGAAGACGCTCAGAACGTGTTTGGAATTCACCCAGAGGATGTAGATGTCCGTAGCGGTCATTTGGATGCGATGGCCTATCAGTCCGTTGGCGCACAATTGATGGAGCAATTCCCTCGCTGTAAACGGGTTGCAATTACGCTACGAAGTTCAATCAGCGCATCACATAATTCTTGGTCAGCCGTTCTCTGGAACGGTGCATCATTAATTCATGGCGCGACCTATGATATTACACCGATTATTGATCGAGTTGGTGGCGGTGACTCATTTGTAGGAGGCTTGATCTACGGCTTGCTATCGTTTGATGGAAACGAGCAAAAAGCATTGGATTTCGGCATCGCGGCTTCCTGTCTTAAGCATACCATACCTGGCGACTTTAACCTTGTGACTGTCCAAGAGGTAGAAAAATTAATGCTAGGAGACCGCTCTGGGCGAGTCAGTCGATAGCGTACAGAGATTTTCATCCTGTGATAGTATGCCCGGGAGGATTCGAACCCCCGACCTTCTGATCCGTAGTCAGACGCTCTATCCAGCTGAGCTACGGGCACAATTGAACATCTAAAACCTTTCTTCATCTACTCTGTTCCAACAACACCGTGGCCAATTCAACTGTTGATGTTCTGATTGCAGGTGGTGGTTTAGCTGGATCATGTGCCGCATTGTGGCTATCTGAAACTCACCATGTCACGCTCGTAACTGGAACAGCTAACAGCGCCTCTTCCATTGCAGCTGGACTAGTCAACCCATTTGCGGGGCTTCGGATGGGTGGATTCTTGGGGTCGGACATTGCATTGATTGACCTGATAGAAACTCTTAAACTTGCAGATGCATTAAGTACTTACAATCCATGCGGCGTACTCCGACCAGCGCTTAACCAACAACAAGCCTCACATTTTCATCTTCAGGCCGAAACTAATCAGGCTCACATCAAATGGCTTTCGCCTGATCTGGTAAATGCGGATCATCCGTTCATTACAGCCCCGTTTGGGGCAGCAATAACCGCTGGCGGAATTATTGACACCCCAAAAATACTAAGCTGCATCCTCGCAAGGTTGAAGACTTCCCATGACGTGATTCCCGCCAATATTACAACATGGAAAGATGCAGAGTCGTCTGTCAAAGTGACACTTGACTCGGGGCAGGTTCTAAAAACTAAGCGATTGATCTTAGCACTGGGCGCTGGCTATACATCTTTTTCTGAGTTACTCAAACTAAATCTCCATCGCATTAAGGGACAGGTTATCTTCGTTCAACCTCCCGATCATGTCAGACTATCGTTGCCAATAAGCGGCCACGGCTATGTAGTCCCTGATCATGAAAGATTGATTATTGGAACTACTTATGATCATTCGCCTCGTGATGCTCTCCCAACATCTGATGCAACCAAAAAAATTCTGAAACTGACTAAGAAGATGATTTCATGGATCAATTCATCAACAATCACGGGAGTATCTGCGGGAATTCGGGTTGGAGTTCCTGGGACAAGATTGCCGATGGTGGGACCCCTCACTCAAAACGTGTGGATCATTACTGGCCTTGGATCAAAGGGATTATTAATGGCATCGCATATTGGCCGAAACCTTCACACTTGGATGCATGACATCAAATGCATTCCACGAAATTTCCGAATAAGGAATAATTGAGGTGCCTGTGCGTAAAACCTGCATTGATTGGGTTTATCCCGCTACCTATTTCCTATTAAACTTTAGTATTTATGTCTATTAATCCGAATGCCTCAATCGCTGATATCCTTGAAGATTCAGCCGAACATCTACTTAACCATAGTTGTAGCACAATTCCGAGCGATAACCTTCATCTACCTGCTCCTAATTTTGTTGACACTGTCTGGGCTGGATCCGATCGCAACCCTCGCGTGCTCCGCTCCTTGCATACACTATTTAATTCGGGCCGATTAGCAGGGACTGGTTATGTGTCTATTCTCCCTGTTGATCAGGGAATTGAGCACTCTGCTGGCGCTTCATTTGCAAAAAATCCGCTTTATTTTGATCCTGAAAATATTGTCCGCTTGGCGATAGAAGGTGGCTGTAATGGTGTCGCTTCCACATTTGGAGTACTCGGATCTGTTGCACGCAAATACGCACACAAAATTCCATTTATTCTCAAGTTCAACCATAACGAGTTATTAAGTTATCCGAATTCTCACGATCAAATCCCTTTTGCTAGTATTCAGAACGCATGGGATATGGGTTGTATTGGCGTAGGTGCCACCATTTACTTCGGATCCGAAAATTCTAATCGTCAACTCCAAGAGGTCACCGAGGCTTTCTCCTTTGCCCATGAACTCGGAATGTTAACCATTCTCTGGTGCTATGTTCGCAATTCAGCTTTCAAGATTGATGGGACGAATCACGAGGCATCTGCTGATCTTACAGGGCAGGCAAACCATTTGGGAGTTACCATTGAGGCCGATATCATCAAACAAAAGCAACCGACCTCTAATGGAGGGTATGCAGCACTCAATTATGGTGGCTCAAGTTATGGCAAATTTGATGATCGTATTTATTCTGAACTAGCGAGTGATCACCCGATTGACTTGACCAGATATCAGGTCGCCAACTGCTATATGGGGCGCTGTGGTCTCATTAATTCTGGCGGTGCGTCTGGCTCTAATGATTTACAACAGGCCGTCCAAACCGCAGTCATCAATAAGCGAGCTGGAGGCATGGGATTGATTTCTGGACGAAAAGCGTTTCAGCGCCCCATGAAAGATGGTGTTGGTATTTTGAATGCGATTCAGAATGTCTACGCTGACTCATCCGTCACAATCGCATAGAATAATTTTATAAAATTTGTAATACACCCTCAAATTTGTGTATGATCTATGTGAAATTCAGGAAGTAGCAGAGCACTTTCAAGTGACATTAAGTCGTACTGTTGCAGAATTAAATCAGACTATTCAGTCAAGCGTCAAGTCTGAATTCCCTGAAAATTCAAATGAAATGACCTATTCCGAGATCTAATCATCCTTCATATCCGCCTCGCACTTGCCTCTTTCCCTGCACCAAGAATATATGTGGGTAAAGACCTGCTATATTTATTATGACCTGCATATGAAATTAACTCTGTAACCGATCTTGCATCGGTGGCGTTTAAAAGGTTGATGGTGCACCCTCCAAAGCCTCCTCCCGTCATTCTTGCCCCGATGACCCCATCAAGAGATTCCGCATGCTGCACCATAAAATCTAATTCATCACAACTGACCTCATAATCGTCTCTTAAACTGATGTGTGATTGACTCAGTAGGTTTCCCAGAGATGCCCATTCCATCTTCAATATAGCGCTACGGGCACTGATCACCCGCTCATTTTCATGTAAGACATGTCTGATTCTGTGGCGCAAGATCGGATCATTCAAATGACTTAAATGATGAATTTTAATTTCTCTCGGAGACTCAACCAGCGGGTCAACATCATGTATCAATTGTAGTGCGGTCTGACACTGCTCCCTTCGCTCATTATATGTTGAATCCGTGAGCTGTCGTTTAACTCTACTGTCCACTACACAAAATTTCATCTCCTGACTATTAATGGGGATATGTTCCCATTCTAATGACTGGCAATCTATAAATAGCGCATGGCCTGATCGGCCAACACGGGACACAAGCTGGTCCATAATCCCACACTTCACATCAGCATACCGATGCTCAACCCTTTGACCGATCTGTGCAAGTTCCAGAGGCGGCACCATAGTGCCCCTCAATTGCTCCAGAACAAGTCCAACCGCCATTTCTAATGCCGCAGAGGAACTAAGCCCAGCACCAGCGGGAATATCTCCCATGATCAACATCTCAACAGGGTCGGGTGGTGGCAGCTCGCGAATCATTCCTGCGACATAGGTCGCCCAGTGGGCCTGTGAAATATTTGGCCATTGATTCGCCTGAAATAAGATGTCCTCATTAAAGTTTTCTGACCGAAGATGGTGAAACTCCGAATCTGCCACGCACGCTGCAACATAGATAGCCTGATCTAAAATCATTGGCAATACAAGACCTTCATTGTAATCTGTATGATCCCCAATAAGATTAACTCGTCCAGGTGCATGAGCGACTATCAGACCATCGGCGTGACCTTTCCAATCCCTAAAAGTATGAATGATTTTTTGCTCCATGTCCATTATTAAAGGAGGCTATTTATGATGGCGCTTCCGCTTTTTTTTGAAAAAAGTCATGATTTTGCGTATCTGGGGCTTAGATCAAGTCCGTCCAAATGGAAGTAAATTGCATCCACAAATCGTTCTTTATTGCGGAATCCATGTGCACGGATTTTGACGGTTTTGATCCGACTATTTATGCTTTCAGCCGGGCCATTACTGACATCAACAACAATGGCATTGATGATCCCCCAGAGATGCTTTCTAATCATTCTGGCGACATCTTTGACTGGCTCAAGCCGACAGCGCAACTCAATGTTTTATTCCAAGTCCCAAGTTGCACTTTTATAGTCCCACATGTTTCTGAACGTTTGGCCCAGGCTTTGAGGGAACTGGTGCGAATGGCATGGAAGACCCTCTTTTGCGCTAATGACATGTTGTGAGGACTTTTAAGCCAGCTATACTGGTGTAGAAAGGAAGGTTCCCTTTCGGGGGTTGGTATGTATTAGTTTCTGGTTACATTTTGTTATAAATTTAGACCAATCGTCATGGAGAAAGAGTCTTTTAGCAATGGCGACGGTATATCAATCTGGTGTCCGCATGCTAGGCAAAAGCCGTAATGCTCAATATTTGAATACGTCGGAGCTGCCAGGATCTTGAAACTCGGGCTCGCGATAATCGCTACCGAAAAGTATAGACTTGGGCTCTCCATCGTTGCTTTGGACTCTTTCTCCATGACGAGTTGTCGAATCGGTTGTTTAGGCTGTTTCAACAGGGGTTTGCAACGCCTCCCAGAGAAAGCCAACCAGTTCACGCGCGATCGCAACCACCGCGACTTTCGGAGGTTTGCGTTGTAACGTTTGTATAAACGTGTTTGTGCTTTCTGGCGATGACTTTAGCACTGCAGTGTTTTTGCCGCGCTTGAAGTGCAACACTGATCGCGTAGATGTATTTCCATGCTGCGCTCACCAAGACCTTTCGTGCGTGTGTGTTTCCAGTTTTGATGATTGAACCAGTGCGGATGGTGTTTCCTGAGGAGTGCTGAGATGGAACTAATCCAAGATACGCCATCAGTGCCGTCCAAACCGCCGAAAGTCTCCAATCTCACAAACCAACTGCATGGCCGAGATCAGTCCAATGCCTCGAAAGCCTTGCAGAATCTGAACTGCTTGCTGAAACTTCTCGGACTTTGATGCTGTTTTGACTTGCTGCTCAATTTCTTGGATGCGTCCCTGATGATAATCAATATCGTTCAGGTATCCGCGTAGTACAAACTCGTCATGGGAACGCTCTAACTCAATTTGATTGATCCAAGTCTTAAACTTTTTTGTCCAGTAGCTTCCAGTTGTATAACAATGCCCGTGTGCATGCAAAAAATGAATCACGCGCATTTTAGATTGGTGAAGACTTTTTATCAGTGCCTCACGACTGCGTAAAAGTCCTCGCACGGCTCGGAGCTGGACGAAACATTCAGTCAAAAGTCCAGATCCAAAATACTTGGACAAATTTCTGGCATCGCGCTGATCGGTTTTGATTCGATCGCCTGAGCGCTTGGGAATCAAGCAATGATGGCGCAATCCACGCCGTGTTCGGTCAATGTGTCATAGAGCACAGTACCCGAAAAGGATGCCTCATAACAACAGCGAAAATGCCCATACTTTGAACGCGTAGATTCCACAAACCGAGCGAGACTCTTCGGCTTGTGAGCGGAAAACACCTGCTCATCACAGTAACGCTTCTCAGTCGCATCGTAAACACACGCCGAGATTGTGTCACGATGAACGTCTAATCCAACGTAATAGCGAACAGGTACAGATGTAGATGACATAATAAAATGAAAGTTTGGTTATCTCAAAAAATAACACCTCTGAGAGAACCTTCCTTTCTATTATATCTTGGTACCCGTCAGAATCGGGTTGCCTTCCTTGAGGAGCGCTTTGTGCTGGACTTTATCAACCGAATCTCCCAGATGCTTCGCGACATGAAACCGATCAAAGCAGATCTTCTTTTTTGCGTCTGGCAGACAAGCTAAGGTTGCACGAATATAGGCAGGCCACATGTCCATACTCCTGATCCCGTTCAACTGCTCGGTGGATAATTGTTAGCGCATCAACACCTTGTGATCACGCCCAATGCCGACACCGTTGCTGTGTCGGCATCGGATACGACAGTAAAGTACTTATGTCCTTTCTTATAAGCCACCTCATCGACACAGATGTTCGCAACGACCTGCTCTTTTTTTCTTGCCAGCCCACGATGAACAATGCCTGCAATGGCTTTCCACCCAAGCCCCATCTGACGAGAAATCGCCAATAGACTCGCCTCTTTGATCCACCCAATTACCGACTCCTCATAAGTATACCGAGAACTCGGGCCCGCCCATGGAACCCGCGCCGTCTTTACCCCACACTCACTACACTTGATCCGGGGAACCTGCGCTCTCAACGTCGTTTGATAGTTACAGGTATCCAAATGCCGCCATTGACGCGCAAATCATAAAATGGACTCGCCTTTCCACACTTTGGACACTCCAGTGACGATGTGTCAGTACAAGTTACCGTCCTCTGTTTCGCTGTATCATCCTCTATAATCTTCCATGGTGCCTCTATACCTAAACTTTTACTCACCGAATTCTTTTTCATTTATTGATTGAATTGTTAAGTGGATAATTGACCCATATCAGTAGGATAAATCCTACCAAATATGAAACGAAAATTCCTTAAATTTACAATTTCTCTCACACTTTAGGCGGAAGGCCCTTTATTTTTAGGTATTTTGGTTCCACTAACAGCCATTTTCCTCCATTGCATTCGCTTGATTCGATATCCTATAGGATCAATAATTAACTCTCTTGGAATATGTATCTCTGTTGCGATTGGTACCAATGGAACGGAAGACTGAACATTATCTGATCCCGACGAATAGGAAGACTGACCATATTTGACGGGGATATTCGGGATTTGCTCCAGGAATCCTGACTGATCAATTTGGTTACTGTTTAATAAACTAGTAACATAACTGTTAAATTTTCTATTGAAAGAGATAGTGTACAGATTGGGGGGTAAGAGTTCTTTAAGAATTGGTTTGCTACTAAATGATTGATAGTATGATTCAAAAGCGTCTAGTGCATCTTTGATGGCTTGTGATATATGATTGGGAATATCAGATTGCTCAGATAATTTATCAATGTATGGACGTATTGCCGTTGGCATATTGTACAAGACAACTTGCTCCAATGCATTAACAATCAGATATAGAATCCGCTCGCTATATTTTTCGATTTTTAGTATAGACAGTAAGAGACAAGTCAAAGCTTGGTAATCATTTACATATCCGGTAAGCCCACATATGATTCTCTCAAGATCTGTATTGTTGAGCTGATTCAAAACCGATGAATCTAATTGAATAGAGTATTTATGACCTTGTTGATGTTGTTGGACAAAGCACAGTACTAAATCCGATGCTGCCAGATGCAGATGCATATCTTTACTTGCAAACCAACGAGTAACAGTTGTTTCGGCTAGTGACTGTTGCTTATCCCAAAGGGAATAGATCGTATCGGCGTATATTTGTGATAGATTATATGGGTCTGTGGATAAATTATGTTGTTTACTGATTACAACTTCTTCAAAGTACTTCACAACCCGTTGTGGATTGGATTGAGTTATTCTGTAAACAACTAAATCTAGTTCTTGAAGGATATCAAAACGATCAGGGGGGATTTCTGATAGTTGATTTAGTGCATTCCATAACAAATCACTATCACCCAATTCAGTAGCAATACGTTTATTTAGGGTTTGAGCAACAGCGGACTGGACATCTGGATCTCTTGCGGAGGCAATTTCTAAAAATTTCTCTTCAAGTTGTTTCAGATGGCTACCCTGAGGTGACATCACAATGAGTTCGCCCAAAGCTTGGGCGATTGTTGAGAGTAGAGTCTTATTAGCACTCTCAGATAGATATTCAAGACGGCGAATTGTTTCAGAGAATTTTTCTTCATGCAATGGAAATTCGTAATCAAACCATGCGAGGGAAATTATTCCAACTCGTTGAAGGGATGCGGAAGTTTCCGATGCAAGATTGACAGCCTTATTAAATGCTTGATCTGCATCAAATTTCCAGAGAGATTTTAGAGAATTTGCAGCAAGTTCAATCGTTCTTTTCTGGGGATCTTTTAAAAATGCTTCTACCAATGCCTCAGCTTTTTGATGTGATTTTTCTGCCAATCGTTCAATAGCCGCATGTAACCTACCCTGAGGAAAGTAGTTTTGGGTAGCATTTAAAACGGGATCTAATCTGGAAGCAAGAATGTCTGGGGAATAGTCCAATTCTGGTAGAACATCACAGAAATTGAAATAGATAGAATTTAGTACAGTATTGGCTTTGTGAGTGCTAATTTCAAAGTGGGATGCTTCTTCCATCCGATTCAATATATCCTTACCGAAATGATCATTCAGAAATAAGAACAATTCAGCAGTAGTTGATTTTGATAGATGAAGTTTCTGGAATAGACGATAGGATGCTATCAATTCTATAGATGTCTGATCAAAATCATCCCATGCATTTGATATGCACAAAGCACGAAATTGGACGATCCAACTGCCCAGCAGTTCGGGAGATGAAAAAGATATTTGATCATCCTCAATCGTAATGAATTTTGATCTTATTAACGGTGAGAATTCATCAATCTGGCTATTTGAGATTGTAGCCGATTGGGTTTCAGCACACGCTATGATTTCAGCAACCTCTAACAGCTTCTGTCTTTCTTCAATCTTTTTCATTGAATGCAAAATCTGGCATGTGCCATTATTGTTGGCACATGCTGCATTTTGTTAAACTCAATTACCGAAAGTGCAAATAGTCCGACAACCTCGGAAGTCAGCCAGATGATCCCCGATATTTGGACTGTGATGAATTTCGCAATCTTTGAAGTGTTTGCCACTAGGTTTTAAGAAGTCAAAACCGCGAGTAAAACACAAAATGACAGAATCTGTTTGCAAATATCGGTCGTGAAATCGTCCTCGATTATTTAGTTCCTGTATGAACAATTTAATAGAGAGTCCACTAATTTTTGTTTTTAATTTTTCAATTAGCTTGCTTTCAATTATTGAATTCGCTTCTCCTTGACTCTTGGGGGCATTTGATTTATGTTGGAGACTTTTATCAAATGGGCGGTAAATATCTCTACCTTTCCAGTATCTGAGAAGAAACCATGATCTTTCCACAATTTAAGGATATAATGAATTCCCCTCTCAAAATTATGAATGTTAACTGATTTTCCAATTTGTTTATCGAAGCTCTAACCGTCTTAGCAAATTGGGCCTCCCATTTTTTAAGTGGGTGATATTTCAGAAATGGGTAAACGAGGGTAACAAGAATAAGGTTCGGTAAGGATTTTTATAGTAGTTTAGGGCCTTCCTTATAAGCCACCTCATCGACACAGATGTTCGCAACGACCTGCTCTTTTTTTCTTGCCAGCCCACGTTGAACAATGCCTGCAATGGCTTTCCATCCAAGCCCCATCTGACGCGAAATCGCCAATAGACTCGCCTCTTTGATCCACCCAATTACCGACTCCTCATAAGTATACCGAGAACTCGGGCCCGCCCATGGAACCCGCGCCGTCTTTACCCCACACTCACTACACTTGATCCGTGGAACCTGCGCTCTCAACGCCGTTTGATAGTTAGTGCCTGACAATAAACTCTAATTCTGGGTTAGCATAGGATCGCAAGGGCTATATTTTACAAGTACTTACCGATAGTTTGCTTGTTCATTTTGCGGTTATTTTAGGCGTTGAAGATTTTTCATGAAAAATTCGAAACTTTTCCTGTGGCGGTGGATATCACTGTATTTATAGGACTTTTCTGGGGTTTTTCTTTCTGAATTGATCAAGATTTGAAAAATCTTCACCGTTCATTTAATCACATCATTGACCATGCGCGCACAATTTGACACTGAACCGACACTGGGGATGAACTCCATTGAGGATCTTTTCGTAGATCCTAATTCCAGAGACGACACGTCCCAAATCATCTTGGCATTGCAGTCCATCTGGATGGCCACAGATCTACGGGATCGGATTGTCATGTACCTGCAAGAGGCGATCGGAGAGAACACAGATCAGACTACGGGGCGCCCGGGTTTGACGTACTGGCGTATCTTTGTCTTAGCCGTACTAAAATTCGGGCTTGATTATGATTTTGACCGATTGACGTTTACGGTTAATGACTCTGCGCTCATTCGCACCTTATTACAAAATGATACGAGTGATTTTGGTACGAAGTCCTTGTATCGTGTGCAGACGATTATCAACAATGTGAGTCTGATCACCGATGACATTTGGTTGACCCTCAATCGGATGATCGTGGATCATGGGTTAGAGGTCTTTGGGGTTGCATCTGATGCGCCTTTGGAAGCGCGGACGGATTCGTATGTGGTGGAAACCCATGTTGAGACACCCCATGATGTTCGGTTATTGCGCGATTCAATCATTCTGGCCATGCAGCTTGCTTCAAGGGCCTGGGAGGCCTTCAATTTAGGGGCGTACGACATTGCAGGTTGGCGTCAGTTAAAGCATTTGATTATTACGGTTAACAATGCCTACTTGGAGATCAACACCACCAAGAAGCGTGAGAAGAATCCAGAGCTGGTCTTAGCCTTCTTTAAGATTTGTTACTATCGAATTCAGAAGTGTATACTGGTCTTGGATAAGATCAAAGAACTTGACCCAAGTTCAAGTCGGATTGCGCCATTAGAAAAGGTGATTGAACAGTTCAATCGGTTGGTAGATTTGGTTCATCGTCGTGTGATAGAGGGGGAAAAGATTCCCAATGCAGAGAAGTTATTATCGCTCCATGCCGAGCATACGCGTTGGATTGTCAAGGGGAAGGCCATGCCCAATCAGGTAGAATTGGGGGTTCCCGTCGCGATCACCCAATGTCAACATGGCTTGATTCTGGGATGGGAGATTATATGGACGCAATCAGATGTAGATATGACCATTGAGATCGCCACCAAGTATCGGACAGAGTTTGAAAACCTTGGATCCATGAGTTTTGATCGCGGGTTTTGGTCGCCTCAGAATTTTGAGGCATTAAGCGCTCTGGATATAGAGGTCATTCTTCCCAAAAAGGGCTATAAGAACAAGATAGAGCGCGAACGAGAATCGGCGGAAGAGTTTCGGCGAAAACGTCGGCAGCATGCGCAGATTGAGTCCTGTATCAACTCTTTGGAACAGCATGGTGGTGCACGTATTCGCACCAAAGGAGGTAAGGCGGGGTTTGCGCGAAGCATCGGCGCAAGTGTGGTCGCCACGAATTTGTGCCGAATCGGGAAGGTGTTGATGGCCCGACACCGAGAGTCGTTTCGCCAAGCGGCGTAAATTACTCTTCATTGAGTCACAAAAAAACTTACTCCACCATTGGAGCTGGGAAAGGTGCGTCCGTGCGGCAGAGATTTTAGGCAAAATCGGTGGCCTATGCACTGAATTTGGATCAAATATAGGTGAGGTTTGCAGATCGGTGAAACAGATCAAAAATTTCGCGACTAAAATCGGAGAGTCTGCCTAGCAGTTAATAAAAAATTCGTATATTAAGCCCCGCAAAAAATTGTGACACCCCAAAGTAGGGGTTTTTTGTCAGGCACTAGTTACAGGTATCCAAATGCCACCATTGACGCGCAGATCGCAAATCATAAAATGGACTCGCCTTTCCACACTTTGGACACTCCAGTGACGATGTGTCAGTACAAGTCACCGTCCTCTGTTTCGCTGTATCATCCTCTATAATCTTCCATGGTGCCTCCAAACCTAAACTTTTACTCACCGAATTCTTTTTCATTTATTGATTAAATTGTTAAGTGGATAATTAACCACAGTCAGTAGCATAAATTCTATCAGGTATGAAACGAAAATTCCTTAAATTTACGATTTCTCTCACACTTTAGGCGGAAGGCCCATGATGATAAACTCAGACACATCTACGGGCTTGATCTTTTTATATCAATACCATCAAATTTGTTACAGAAGGCTGATATTCGCAACAGAATCACAGTACATGTATACAAGAGATTGACTCCACTCATCGGCTACTTTCTCAATCAAATCTCATATCACGGGATTTAGACCTCTGGAACAAGATTGCATTATTTATCACTCACGTAAATGAATTCAGTGGAAAACCCCTTAAAGATAGAGCTTTTAGATCCTGCCGTGGTTAAACAGAGGCTTAGCCCACCGACGCTAAAGCGATTGGTGAAAGAACGAAAGGTCTTCAGAACTTGGTCAAAGCAACACAACATTTCGGTCTACAAGTATGCGCATGGATACAATTTTTTCAGTGACCCAGATCAAGATCTCGTTCGCTACTGCAGGGGACTAGTGTTTGATCACGATTCAGAAAAGATTTTGGCATTCCCCATGCCCAAATTCTTCAACCACTTTAATTATAATGAATCTGAGTTAAAGCATCTGTTACAAGATGAGTATTTTGCAGAAACAAAACACGACGGGAGTTGCGTTCTACTCTGGGAATTTAAAGGAAAGTGGCACTGGAGTACACTGGGAGCATTTGGGTCTGAGCAGGCCGTAGAGGGCCGTAAGATTTTTGAGCAAGATGGGAACTATGATCACCTTGACCCAAATTATACCTACATGTTTGAAGTGATCTATCCTGAAAATCGGATTGTCCTTGATCTCGGACAACTACGATGCCTCGTCTATTTATTACAGATACACCGAGAGACTGGCCAAGAGCATTATGATCCTACATTTGGTGAAACTATCGCTAGCGTAGAAATGGCAGGATGGTATCGTCAGAAATTATCTCTGACTCAACTCCTTGAGTCCGTTGAAAATGATGCCAATAAAGAGGGGTATGTCATCACCTTGAAGGGGAACTCAAAGATTCTGCATCGGATTAAGTTTAAGACAAACTGGTATTTCAAGCAATCACGTACAAAAAATCTGTTAGAGCTTGAAGGCTTGGTGAAAGTTGCACTCTATCATCGCGATTATGACTTCCCATCTGAATACGAATCAGACTTAAAACTTGTTGATGCCTCTATTGTCAGCCTTTCCAAAGCGATTGATGTAGCAGTCTCAGACCTAAAACAAATCCGACATCGCAAAGACCAAGCGGCTCAAATCCTTGCACTTAATCTTCCAAATTCGTTACATTCGGCATTGTTTGCGGGCTTGGATTTGAAACGAGATGTCACCAAAAAACTAGTTCTCCAAACACTTGAGAATGAAACGCTCTCTACGATTAACGATGCTGTGAATGTATACACATCAATCCTTCAAAGGATTAGCCACACATGACATGATCTAAATGCATCTCATTCTGCCTGTGTGATCAAGTCATGCAGATTACTCGTATAACACCAATCTGGAACTTATGGTATTAAGATCAACCCTGCAGTCATCTACATTTGCCATGAAAGGCGTCACAACTCTCACCTACGTCTGTCTCACCTTATTCCTTGCAGGATGTCAGATTAACGCACAATCCCCAGAACATCTCTCCGCTCCGCAGAAATCTGTTGCATCGGTTAATGACTCAATCACATTCAGCCGAGAAACGGCCATCACACGAGCGGTTGAATCTGCAACTCCCGCCATCGTGAGCGTTAACGTGATTGAGGTACAACAGGTCGTTTACCGGAATCCATTCTCAGATTTTCTGCAAGATCCATTTTTTGAACAATTCTTTTCTCAACGCCAATCGAGAATCATTGAACGGCATGTCCAAAGCCTAGGTAGTGGTTTTTTAATTTCCCCTGATGGCTATATCGTCACCAACCATCATGTGGCTGGCGACGCTGCAAAAGTCACGGTATCTCTCTCAGATGGGCAAACCCTAGATGCAGAATTGATTGGAGCAGATAAGGCAACCGATTTAGCCCTCCTGAAAGTAACTCCTGACCAACCTCTTGAATACTTAAAATTCTCGGCGCTACCTGAGCCAATCGTTGGTGAGTGGGCGATCGCTTTGGGAAACCCATTCGGTCTCTTTGAAGCATCAGAGCCGAGTGTGACAGTAGGAGTAGTGAGTGCTGCAGATAGAGATCTCGGTAGTCAGGATGGGAGATTTTTTCATGATATGATTCAGACAGATGCAGCGATCAATCGGGGCAATTCTGGCGGACCATTGATTAATGCTCTTGGAGAGGTCATTGGAGTGAATACAGTCATATACAGTGAGAGTGGCGGATATGTTGGACTTGGCTTTGCAGTTCCAGGTACAAAAGCACAGCGAATCATTCAGGAGCTTCGTGACAACGGCCAAGTTGACCGATCCTACTATACGGGCATTAGTTTTGTTGAAGTCACACCTCGTATTGCTAAGGCTTTAGATCTTTCTGATACCCGTGGTGTGCTCATTGCAGATGTAGACTCTGGCTCGCCTGCCGAAGAAGCAGGATTCCTACCGTACGATCTCATCGTAGCCTTAGAAAACGAATCAATCATCAATCAGGATGATTATGTTGCTCGCCTCTATGATTTTAGACCTGGTGATTTGGTGATCTATCACGTACTACGAAACAATCGCAAAGTGCAGTTGACCCTGCAAATCGGACGGATAGACGGTTGACGAATTTCTTTCACATCCGTGGTCACTGCTTGCTCCTAATTGTATGCATCCTGTGTTCAGGATGTCTACCCTCATCCTGTAGACGCATTGAATCTCAAGAAATTTCGCCTGCAGATTCTGTATCTAGATCCATTGCCACAGGCGTTATCCCTGATACCCTTACAACCCCGCTAATTCTTACCGAGCCCCTCCTCAAGTATCCTCGCACAGTGCTGTTTGGATCAACCGACAACATCTACGTAAGTGATACAAAAACGGGGTACATCGTGATATTTCCATTAAATGGATCCCCAAAAACAACTTTTCGTATTCAGGGCATCAATTACCCCTATCTGGCTGGATGGCGCAGTGATACACTCATTGTATTTGATCCTGAATTGCATCAATTTCATTCTGTCATTGACTCGGTAAGCGTCAACTCAGTCATGGTCACAAATGTGCCCCCGAATTCATTACAGTATGTTTTAGCCCACAATTCTAATCTATATCTCAAAGCCGTTACACAAAATTCCACTCATATTCTAAGGAGATTTGATCATTTAGGAAACATCACTCAAGAGGTGGCTTTGTATGGATCTTCGTGGAATCATGCAGGACATTTACGTCATGCGGATAACCGACTCATTAGTTTAAGTGGATTTTACCCTAGGGCTCTCACATGGTCTGACGATTTATCCTACGGACCCGATACTCTTCAATGGTGGGGGTTTGATTCCCCAATGCTAAGAAGGACCTATGCGTTTGATCGCGGGCGTGGCCGTGGAGCTCCCCTGATCACTAGTTCAGCAACCTCAACAGGAGATTATTGGTTCGTACTTAACCATCGCGCAGGCTGGCTTCGTGTGGATATTTACAATTCTCAAGGCATGTTAGAATTTATTCTGATTGAGCATTCGCCCACTTACCTGAAAGAATTTTACCCTATTGATCTCGCAGTAAAACATATGACCGACCGATCGTATCAAATTGCTATAGCTATTGTAGCGCCAAATCCATCTATACAAGTCTACCACTGGAAACCAAAAAATCCAAGATGAAAAATAAAAAATTCAATCACACACATATAAATACCATTGGAGATCTTCGCTCTTCTTCATACACCGTTGATTCAGTCAAGGATGAACTACGCCGAAACCTGCTGGAACGATTAAACAGTGGGCAGGAAGTGTTTCCTGGAATTCTGGGCTATCATCAAAGTGTCATTCCTCAGCTTCAGAATGCAATATTGAGTCGACATGATATTTTACTTCTTGGACTACGCGGTCAAGCTAAAAGTCGAATTCTTAGGCTGATCCCTGAATTGCTTGATGAGTATGTTCCAGTAGTTGCAGGTGGTGAGCTAAATGACAATCCATTTGCCCCGTTATCAAAATTTGCGCGAGATATGGTTGAACGTCAAGGAGATGATACACCCATTTCATGGCTACATCGCAGTGAACGGTATGCAGAAAAGTTGGCGACCCCAGACACCTCAATTGCAGACTTGATCGGTGATATTGACCCCATCAAAGCTGCGCATAACCGATTGACGTATGCCGATGAAGAAGTGATCCATTTTGGAATTATTCCTCGTACCAATCGTGGCATCTTTGCGATCAACGAACTTCCAGACTTGCAGGCGCGAATTCAGGTGGGTTTACTTAATATCATGGAAGAACAAGACATCCAAATTCGTGGGTTCAATGTACGCTTCCCCTTAGATCTAATGATGGTATTCAGTGCAAATCCAGAAGATTACACTAATCGTGGTAATATTATTACCCCTCTGAAAGACAGGATTGATTGTCAGGTACTGACGCATTATCCCAAAGATGTTGAGACGGCCATGAAAATCACAGATCAAGAGGCATGGATTCAACGGGGCGGAGTTCAGGTGATCATTCCAGAATTCATTCGTCAGATTATAGAAGTCACTGCATTTGAGGCGCGTGCAAGTGAGTATGTGGATCAAAAATCTGGTGTCTCAGCTCGAATGACCCGATCGGCTCTGGAAGCCTTGATTGCCAATGCTGAACGTAGGGCTGCACTCCATAGACAATCTAAAACCTGTGTGCGAGTCAGTGACCTCTACTATGTTGAATCGGCCCTCACTGGCAAACTAGAGCTGGTCTATGAGGGAGAGCAAGAAGGGCCCCAAAAAGTCGCGCGCCTTTTAATCGGTCGCGCAATTCTTAAAGTATTTATACATTATTTCCCAGACCCAAATCTCAAAGGTGAAGAGCGTGAGGCCTATGGCGATATTCTCGCGTGGTTCGCACGAGGGAATACGCTTACGCTTGATCCAGAACTTTCTGATAAGGAATTCAAGAAATATCTCAATTCAGTTTCGGGATTAAATGCATTCTTAAAGTCCCACTTACCCCCGAAAGATCAATCTCTGGTTCCTACCACATATGACTGGGTCATCAAAGAATTAATCCTTGAAGCGCTCCATCAAGCATCAATGATAGGAAAAGAACAGCAGACCTATTCAGACATGATGGGGAGCATGCTTGGATCGTTAGAATCTGATGCTGAGGACAACGAGTATGATGAGCGATAGAACTGTCTGTAACTCATGGCTAAGCAAATCTCGGCAAGCCTGATATAGATTACATAACTTGTTACTCTTGTACCAATGAGTGGACACACAGATACACAAATAATTTTCGTATCACTATTACTTGCACATGCCCTCATTCCAATCTTATAATAAATGATCTGATACATTTTGCAGGTCATGTGAGCAATTTAGGCACTTTAATTTTATCTCAACATCTAACAAAACACCTTGATATCGGCAATCAACAAAATGGATATTGCAAATTTGGGCTACTGGACTGTGATGGTAGGCATGGTGAGTATCTTCGTGTTTTTATGGAAGGTATTGCAAAATAGGGAGATCCGAAGCGATATGCAAAAGATGGAGCCTTTTCCATAGCGTTTGCACATCATTTGTTTCACTATGCGGGTAAACCTCGAAAAGGGTCATTATTTAAGCGCATCAGTATGACGTGCATCATGACCCAACTAAGTAGTCTAGGTCAGCAATGGAGCTCTTTAACAGACAATGATCCAGCAGCGGTTCAATGAGCCGTCCACCTTTTGGCGCGGCATATTCTGGGCGATTACAACCTCTGGTATATGTACGCTTGCCATCAGCCCCATTGCAAACCGCACTCGTGCAGAAACATGAATTAGGGGCATGGAAAGATGGAACCAAGACCAACCATGGCTATGGGCAATGTAGCTGAGCGGGTGAATAAGTTGAGTGTTACTGACTCATAATGTTGAATAAATTGGAACTACCCTGCTGTATTCAATTAATTGGCCCACATTTTCGAATAATTGAGGAATCAAGGATTTACAGTATATGAATCGTTCATCATCGGCAACTGGGGAAGTCGATTTGAAAGTAATCATCTATTGACCAAGTCTGCATTCTCGGAAAATCATAGTTATCAATATGAACAGTGGAATCTGTTGCAATTTCCCTCCTCACACTATGGGTATCTAATGGATGAAGTGTGAAGCAAGCATGCCGCATGGTCGCAGAATCCTATACATTCCATATATGGAATCATGTGCCTTTAATGCAGAGGCATTGAGATATTTATGCAATCTTTCTTCGGCAGCACGATCTCAGACCCAAGTATCACTAAATGCACGATATTGTACATCACCCCACCTGTATGAAAGAGTTGGTTGCCTTTGAATTAAACGGAGGATTCAGATAAATCAAGTCCACCGATTGATGAGCCATTTCAGCATCCATTCCAGACAATCTCCATAATATAGTGAGTTGGCCTGCATCAGGTCGTCTCTCAGATAATTGATTTTTCAAAGTAGTCATCTATTAATAGTATTTTCCCTTCCAAACCCTTTGAAGCATGAACACTAAATTGAGTTTAGGAATACACATCTCACAGAAAACTCACTTGAGTATCTCCGTGTGTATCTAGTCTGTGATACGTATAGATTAAAATGAATGATTGTTGGATCCAAATATATAGATTAATTAACCATACCCAACTCTATTGGGGCGATGACTCATTTAATCCTCTACCAACTTAGGTACGATCCGACCATCTGGTGTGATTCGTTCGTTTGTAGCAGGTGGATTTCTTGGAAAATTTGAAATCGGAACATTTGGATCCCTATCTCTGGGGACGAAATGGGAGTGATCTCCGTGAGGAATTTCTGCATAATCCTTATCTCCGTAAGGATTCAAAACCCACTGCATGACAAAGATTAAGACTATGGCAGCCAATACGGCCATAATTATGCGAAGACGTACGCGTTCAATAGATACCCTCGGTTTATGATTTGCTCCACTATCATGTGGCACTATGTGAATATCTTGATCTTCCATGATCTATTAAATTAGTGCTGATTTCTAACGCTTTATCAATGCTCAGGTTTATCATCAACGAATGGATAGTAATACTGTTGGGCCATCACTGCAACCACATACTCCTAATGATAACAAGCAGATTGACAAAGCCCCGCTTGGTTGCGTGTAATTGAGAAATCAATACCTGAGCAATTTTTGCTGACCTATTAAGTATTATAAATTAATTTCCTTGCAACCAGAGACATGAGTAAAACTTGTATTTTTACCAGCAAGTGTCCATTTGTGATGGTAGGTAGACACGGAGCCCCGTTTGAGGCTAGTTCAAGTGATCTTCATCGTCATTGTTGGTATGTCTATATTCAATAGTCTTTTCATCTCCCTGATAACTATCGAAATTCATTAGAATGAAAATCATTGTCATCATCCCTGCATTTAACGAGGCAGAAGCCATTGGACAAGTGATTGGAGATATCCCAGATGATCTGGTTTCCGAGGTTGTCGTCGTCAATAATGCATCTACAGATGCAACCGAAGCGCATGCATCCCTAGCTGGAGCAACTGTTGTAAACGAATCAAGACGTGGCTACGGCTATGCGTGCCTGAGGGGACTCGCCTACGCGGCCACTCGGAACCCTGATCTCATTGTATTTCTTGACGGAGATTATTCAGATCATTCAGACGAGATGTCTTTCTTGGTGGAGCCAATCCTCAAAGAAACCCATGATTTCGTCGTTGGAAGTCGAACTACTGGAGTAAGCGAAAAAGGCGCTCTCTTGTTGCAAGCACGCTGGGGGAATCGACTTGCATGTAGGCTGATGCGATGGATCTGGGGAGTGAACTACAGCGACTTAGGACCATTTCGAGCAATCAGATATGCATCTTTAATGAATTTAGATATGCGAGATCCAACCTTTGGTTGGACTGTTGAGATGCAAATTAAGGCACATCTCTCAGGATTACGAATTACCGAAGTACCAGTATCTTATCGCAGACGGGTTGGAGTATCTAAAATAACTGGCACTCTGACTGGGACTATCAAAGCCTCGGTAAAGATTCTTGGAATTATTTTTCGCTTCGCAATCATCTCACAGCATCTGCGAAAAAAACTCACAATCATTTGATAAATGAACCCTTAATGCCTAGAGATTAGAACCCTCCGACAGAGATCAGATTGATAAAATGACATGCGTTTCATTTTGTGCATAGAATCTCACTAATCATCCTTTTTCAAATCTGTATTTTCGTTAATTTCATTTTTTTGAGATAGTTTGCACCAAAACGCAACCGAACCCTATCTCACGCGTAAGCGCGTATTTGATTTTTTTCAATGACCCACGATATCTGGTTTAATGGTAAATTAGTTCCTCACAAGGACGCTCAGGTTCATGTGCTCTCACATGCTATCCATTATGGATCAAGCGTTTTTGAAGGGATCCGCTCTTATGATACTGACAAGGGGACTGGTATCTTTCGCCTGCGTGAACATATACGGCGCTTACTTGACTCTGCAACGATACATCGTATGCAAGTTCCTTATGATCAGTCAACGCTTGAGCAAGCTGCCATTAAAACTCTGTCTAACAGCAAACTCAAATCTAGTTATATTCGTCCTGTCATATTTCGAGGATTTGGGCCTATGGGCGTTAATCCATTGGATAACCCCATTGAAACGGCTATTGCTGTCTTTGAATGGGGCCCTTATCTGGGAAAAGACTCGTTTGAAGAGGGGATTGACGTACAAGTCTCTTCGTGGAACCGATTTGCCCCCAATACAGTCCCAACACTTGCCAAAGCTGGTGGAAACTACTTGAACGCTAGCCTTGTCAAAATGGACGCGATTCTCAACGGATATACAGAGGGAATCATGCTCACCACCTCTGGTTATCTTGCCGAAGGAAGCGGAGAAAATTTATTTATCGTACGCGATGGCGAATTATACACCGCTCCTACAAGCCTCTCTATATTGCCCGGAATCACGCGCGCAACGGTGCTACAACTAGCGAAAGATGCTGGCATCCAAATACATGAGGGAAGTATACCTCGCGAATCTCTCTATATTGCGGATGAACTTTTTTTCTCTGGCACAGCTGCCGAAATTACTCCGATTCGTTCGGTTGATAAGTATATCATTAAAGATGGAAAACCTGGACCCATTACCCGAAAGTTACAGGATGCATTTCTAAACGTTGTCAAACATGGAATTGACCCGTTTAACTGGCTAACTCAGGTTTACTAAAAAGTAGAATGTTAAAGCATTCCCCTATTACGACACTCGCTCCATCATCAACCAATATTTATTGATGACGAATGTTTAGGTTGTTACAATGTCAGTCAGAATTGAGTTGCTTCACGCTCCTGTATTTCCATATGCATAAAAACCCGTGATATAGATCTTGATGATTTGAATTCCGAATTGAATATTTAGTCAATAATTTCATCAGTAATCTGGACCTTGCCGCAAAAATATTTTCCTCTACACTAGTTTGATCGTTATAGCAGTCACAGATATCTCTCTGTGTGGGATTTTCAGCCGAGCCATGTATTAATTCCATTTATATCTTCATGTTATTATCCTTTATGACTATCATCAATGGCTGTTGAAGTTTCTCAGAATCCATTTGAGTTGTGTGCTCCATTTGAACCATTTGGAGATCAGCCAGATGCAATTCAATCTCTGACCGAAGGTGTAATTCAGGGGAGGCCGCATCAAACTTTACTTGGGGTAACAGGCTCGGGTAAAACCTTTACTATCAGTAATGTAATTCGCAACCTAAGTAAGCCAACCCTTGTCATGAGTCATAATAAGACTCTGGCCGCACAGCTTTATGCTGAGTTTCGGCAATTTTTTCCCAATAATGCTGTCGAATTTTTTATTTCTTACTATGACTATTTTCAACCAGAAGCCTACATCGTTCAAAGTGATACCTATATTGAGAAAGATCTCTCAATTAACGACCGCATTGATCAATTGCGGCTTAGGGCCACCAGCGCACTTGTATCTGGCCGCTCTGATGTCATTGTCGTAGCCAGCGTCTCTTGTATTTTCGGTCTAGGATCCCCCGCAGAGTATAAATCTCATATTGTACAGCTATCTCCAGAGCAAACTATTGATCGAAATGATCTGCTGCTGCAACTCATCGGAATCTTCTATAAGCGCAATGATTTAGATCTCCAACCTGGAACTTTTCGTGTCCGTGGAGACTCCGTAGATATCTACCCTACTTATTCCGATGGCATCGCCTATCGAATCATGTTTTGGGGAAATGAGATTGAAGAGATCCTGTCAATCAACCCAGTTACTGGATCAAAGATTGCCTCTCAAGAAGTGACTTTGACACTCTATCCATCTCGGATTTTCATGACTCCCCAAGAACAAATTGATCGCGCCATTTCTGCAATTGAAGATGAACTCCACTGGCGTTTGGCAAGCCTCAGGCAAAATAAAAAACTGCTTGAGGCACAGCGCCTTGAACAACGCACGCTGTTTGATCTTGAAATGATCCGTGAACTCGGCTACTGCTCTGGCATTGAAAATTACAGTCGCCATATGACTGGCCTAAATGAGGGGCAGAGGCCATACTGCCTTCTTGATTACTTTCCTGATGATTTTCTCTTAGTGATTGACGAAAGCCACGCCACGATTCCTCAAATTAGAGCAATGTACAACGGAGACCGTGCCCGGAAACTCACGCTTGTTGAGCATGGGTTCCGCTTACCATCGGCCCTAGATAATCGTCCGATGACATTTGACGAATTTGAAGAGCGACAGCAATCCACAATCTATTTGAGCGCCACACCAGCCGACTATGAGCTACTTAAATCCGAGGGAGAATTTATAGAACAAGTGATTCGCCCAACTGGCATTCCCGACCCACCTGTCTTTATTCGACCCAGCGAACATCAGATTGATGACCTACTTGATGAAATCCGCTCGGTCAATCAACGCAAAGAGCGAACTTTGGTCACAACACTCACCAAACGCATGGCTGAAGATCTGACTGATTATCTTGATTCATTCGGAATTCGAGTTCGATACCTCCATTCTGATATTGATACACTCACAAGAGTTGAATTATTGCGAGATCTCCGATTGGGCAACTTTGATGTCCTCGTTGGTGTAAACCTTCTTCGGGAAGGACTTGACCTGCCAGAAGTATCATTAGTCGCAATTATTGATGCCGATAAAGAGGGGTTCCTCCGAAGTGACCGCTCTCTGATTCAGACCGCGGGGCGCGCAGCTCGAAATATTAATAGTAAAATTATCCTCTATGCCGACAAGGTCACTGGAAGCATGCAACGAATGCTTGATGAAACCAAACGCCGCCGCACCAAACAGCTTGCCTACAATGAAGAACATGGAATTACCCCAAGGACCGTCTATAAGGATCGCTCCGAAATTCTCCGAGGAACAGTTGTCGCCGAACAACGAGAACCCGATGGTGAAACCCCTGTGCTATCCAAATCTCAACCCGATGAAATCACACCTAAATTGAATGACCCATTGATCAAAATGCTTACAGATTCAGAAAAACAAGAATTGATCACTCAGATGAACGCTGAAATGCTCGAAGCCGCCGATGCAATGGACTTTGAAAAGGCGGCCAATCTTCGAGATACAATCAACCAGATAGAGTCCATGATCAAAAATGGAACCAATTCCAATGCTAGTGATTGAATTTACTTTATCTTATCAACTACTATAATGTTATGAAAAAAGATATCCACCCCGAATATCAGCCAATTAGAGTGAGACTCGCTGATGGAACAGAGTTTGTTACGCGCTCAACGATGGGCTCTGAGCAATATATCTCAGATGTTGACAGCACTAACCATCCATTCTATACAGGTCGACGTCAGTATGTTGATACCGCTGGGCGTGTTGAAAAATTTCGCCGTCGATATGAAAAAACTGCTCATCCTAAATAATTATCCTATCTTCTGTTCCCACTTCATTGACCGACCCATCACCTATTTTACATTGACATGGATGCAGTGGCAATTATTAAGAAAAAGCGAGATGGTCAGGAACTTTCACGAAGCGAACTCTCGTTTTTGATAGACGGATACACTGCAAAGCGTATTCCTGATTATCAGATGTCATCATTCCTAATGGCTTCTCAGCTACGTGGGATGACATCTAATGAGACCATCGTGCTCACCGAGTTAATGTTGAAATCGGGGCGCACCTTGGACTTTGGTGCAGAGTCATCTAGGGTCATTGATAAACACTCCACGGGTGGTGTGGGTGACACCGTATCTCTTATTCTCGCCCCCATTGCAGGCTCCTGTGGAGTTCGTGTTCCTATGATCTCTGGACGAGGCCTTGCGCACACCGGAGGAACGCTGGATAAACTGGAATCAATTCCAGGATTCCGCACGAATCTCACCATTTCTGATGTTTACAGACAGATCAGTGATTTAGGGGTTGCAATGATCGGAGCAACTCAAGAAATTACCCCCGCAGACCGCCAGCTTTATGCACTCAGGGATGTCACTGCGAGTGTTGACTTTATTCCTTTTATCACCGCCTCCATATTAAGTAAGAAACTTGCCGAGGGACTCAGTGGGTTGGTGTTAGATGTAAAATCTGGCCGCGGAGCATTCATGACCGATCAAGATCAATCTCGCCAACTGTCAGAAACACTCGTTAAAGTAGGAGAGCATTTTGGCATGAGTACTATCGCCCTACTAACCAATATGGATATGCCTCTCGGTAGAGCAGTCGGGAATTGGCTTGAGGTTGAAGAAGCCATTGAATGCCTAAGAGGTGAAGGATCCCAGGACCTTTTAGAATTATCGATTTCTCTCAGTGGCGAAATGATTGCACTAGCTGGTCTGGCCGATAACCCCATGGAAGGTGTAGAAACTGCCCGTAATGCAGTGTCATCTGGTCGTGCACTGGATTTCTTTGGCAAGATTGTATCCGCTCAGGGAGGGGATGCTCAGGTTGTTAATAACCCAACCCTTCGCATGCGAACCATTGAACCCGTTACACTGAATGTTCCTTTAGATATCAATGGCTACGTATCTGACATTGATGCACTTCAAGTTGCCGAAATCGCCAATAGCCTTGGGGCAGGTCGACTGGTCATGGACGATGAGGTGGATCACGAGGCGGGAATTTTCCTCCACCTTGAAGCTGGCGACCGCGTAACCCCTGGTCTACCATTAGCGAGCCTTTTCGCGCGCAATAATGATTTAATTGATGCATTTTCTGCGAAGCTCATGGACGCTTTTCAATTCTCTAAAACTCCAGTCAAGAAACCAGACCTGATCATGGATCGTCTAAGCATTCATGGGTGGGAGTCTCAATCTTGATTCCTTAATACATGTGCAAATTTTTCTAAATTTTGATATATAATAAACTATAGTCCAATGTCATTGTGGTCAAGATTTAAACGCGCGGTGCGCTCTATTTTTGGGGGTGCGATATCATCTCTTGAGAACCCAAGATTGATTCTTGAACAAAATATTCGGGAGCTCAATGATCAGGTCCCGAAAATGAATGAAAACATCGCAACCGTCAAAGCAAATGTCATTATGCTTCAAAAGGAGGTGAAACGCCTCACAGGTCTGGTTGCGACCCTAAAGTCAAAGATTCAATCTGCGATCAAAAGTGGACGCGAGGACCTCGCACGTCAACAAGCCGTGCGCTTTGAAACCGCTCAAGAAAATCTTGAGAAAACCCAGGAACAACTTGCTCATGCCACCGCTGCTTATGATAAAGCACAACAAGTCAAGAAAGCATTCATGCGTGAGCGTCAACGAAAGATTGATGCTGCTCAAGAAGCCTTACGCGCTAATGAGCGCTCCAAATGGCAGAAAAATGTTGCTGACGCTCTTGAGCAATTTGAAACTGGCGGAATTGATCAGACTCACGATGAGATGATTCAGCGCATTGATGAGGAAACCGCCCGCAATGAAGCGCGCATTGAGATCGCTCTTGATTCTGTTGATGTTCAATCACTGACTCTTGAGGAAGAAGCCGAACAATTACGGGGCTCGGAAATCGTCAATCAGATGAAGCTAGAAATGGGCATTACTGATGCTCCAGACTCAAATTCAGAACGTATCCCCGATGAGAGTACAGATCATGAGGATAAGACTCTGGGGCGCACACGTACTCGCGAGAACTAATCATGCCCGAAAAGGAGCGAGCTCGTCTCAGAGAACAATATGTCAAAGAGTTACGCGAGCGAAAACACTTTCTCAAATCAGTCAATGCATCACGAAAACGCCAGACAATTGACCGAGCCCTTGAAAGCATGGTTGACTCACTGGAAAATATAACTGATGAGTCAACTGATCATCTTACTCAAAAACTCAATTCTGAAACCGCACTGAATGAGGCGCGGCTTGAAGTCGCTCTGGAAAATCAACCACCTGATGAGGCGCTCAGAACATCTGGAGCTGAATCTACCGCCCCAACTAGCAAGACAATCGGGCCACACCTGAGATCCGACGATGCTATCTGATCGTAACCCATGAAAGACGGAGACATTAATTATACGCGTGAGGCATTTCTTCATCCATGGAATCTCTCATTTCTAACTGTCGGAATTGGTGCGTCTCTCGGCATGGGGTTTATTGATGGTGGAAATTTACTGTTTCAGTCTCTATTGACGGTTGTGGTCGCTTCTGAACTTTTAATTCTTGGCTACACCCCACGTCAAAAGAGGTTCCGTAATCTGATCCGTGCTAAACATGCTGCGGTTGCAGCTAAACCCCCCTCCCAGCGCGAAATGTATCGCCAGCTAAGCCGAGTGAATCAGCGTCGATACGCACGCCTTAGAGATTTAGAAAAGGAATTGCATGCTAACTATCAGAAGTTCAGTTTCGCATCTCAAGGGATATTAGAAAGCCATGCCGCAAAGATTGAAGGATTGATGAGTTCCTGTCTAAAGCTGATGTTCCAGCAAGAACGCTATATGGCGTTTGGTCAGCGTAGAAATGAACAGGAACTCGCTACTGCGATCGCTGCACTTGAAGCGGATCTTGTACATGCATCAGAACCTCTGCGCAATATCAAACTCCGAAGACTGAAAGTTCTTGAGCAACGATTACAACGATTCAAACAGAGTCAAGAGCAACTGGAAATGATTGAGGCGCAAGTTGCCACTATTGAGGATGTGGTTAAATATATCCACGAGCAATCACTCACATTGAATAATCCTGAGGAGATCACTTACCAACTTGACGTACTGCTCTCCGAGGTTGAGGAGACCGAAGCGACCGTTTCTCAGATTGAGTCAATATTTGTTCGCGACGAAAGTGTTGATGACTGGTCTCCATCTGAGGCATTTTCATCTCGTACTAGAATCTGATCGCCTGCTCTGCGCATGGCCCTCTCTGTCGTTGTTTCAACTCTCTTTTTGAGTGCGTTCTTCTCTGGAAGTGAGATTGCTTTTGTGGCGGCGAATCGTCTTAGGGTTGAGATGCATGCACGTAGAAGTGGATTTCTTGGCCGTGTTGTGAAGTTCTTTTTTGAGTCATCTCCTAGATTACTTACAACCACGCTCGTAGGAAACAATATTGCCCTTGTCATTTTTTCTACGGTCATGGCGTTGTCTCTTGCAGAACCGCTGTCGATGTTCATCCAGGGAGAAAGTCCGCAAATGATTGTTCAAACCTTGATCGCTGCGGTTATTATTCTCATGATTGGAGAGATTCTCCCAAAAACGATCATGCAAGAAACTGCAACCCGTGCAGTTTTCTTTCTCGCGCTTCCTCTGGCGCTCACCTATGTGATCCTACTACCACTGATTGCTTTAGTAAGTTGGACATCGCAGTTACTTGTGAAAGCCTTAGGTAGCACACCTGATGGGCTAACACGTTTTTCCAGACGAGCGATGGAGCAGATGATTGAAGAGAACTTAGAGCGAGGCTCTATTGATCTTGATGAAGAAGAAACAGAGTTGCTGACAAATGTTTTTGGGCTTCACACAAAGCGAGTCAAAGAATGTATGACGCCCCGGACTGAGATCGTCGCCATCTCTGAAGACACCTCATTAGAGGAAGTGCGCCAGCTATGTATTCGTAGCGGCTATTCTAAAATCCCGGTATACAGAAACAATATTGATACGATTATTGGCGTCGCATTTGCAACCAATTTATTTAACAACCCTACTACATTAACAGATGTGGTGCAACCTGCTCAATTCGTGCCAGAATCCAAACCTGCTAAAGAACTGCTTCAACAGTTTCGTGACACTCATCGCTCCATCGGCATTGTCATTGACGAATACGGTGGAACGGCTGGACTGATCACGCGTGAAGATCTTTTGGAGGAGCTGTTTGGTGACATTCAAGACGAATTTGATACCGAAGATGTCGTCATGAGCAAAATATCTCCAAGCGTATATATCTTGAGTGGAAAAGCCGAGATAGATGAGATTAATGAGCGCTTTAATTTATCTATACCGACCGGTGAATATGAAACTATTGCTGGGTACATTTTGGATTACAGCGGCTCAATCCCATCGGTGAATGATCAGTTAGTTATTGAAGGCTTCCGAATTGAAGTCCTTAAATCCTCACGTAATCGAGTTGATCTCATTCGACTTTCACCATTGAGTGAGTCTCTATGAGCCTCATTATTCGTAATCAAGAACCTTTATCTTTTCATAAGAGACCTCCACAAATACCTACATTGAATATGTGACAGTCATATTGATTATGGCATCTGATCTCCATTCAGCCACATGCTTTGATTTCGTTCTTAAAAAGTTCCTGTGCGCACTCTATCAGTTTAGTTAAGATACTCTGAGAGCACTGTGATATAAAGTCCATTATACAATCATCGGTGGTTTACCAACTACAAGATAGAGGTTCATGCAACCTTATGGTCTATCGGCTAGTGCTCAGCGATAGAATCTTATTTTTATTGTGTCAGTGTTATGAATTTTTCTTCATAACTATCATGAGACCTCAACTTTTTTTCTGCCAATACACTAGAAGAACGCCTGCACCTTAAGACTGTGGGCGCGCTGGACGAATTATCCACTGAGCTCGCTCCGTGATCGGTGCGAACGCTGCACCGTAAACTCAAAACACTGGATTACCTTTCCAGTTACTCTCATCGTGGAAAGGATTACACGCTGTTCGAGAGCGCAACCTTTAATGCCCACCATAGTGTATGGAAGTATAAGGGCATTCAGTTTATGGCACCCTTTACAACACTTTGGAGACACTGGTGGAGGCTTCGCCATCTGGCTATCGCTCCGCTGAGCTTGACGATGTGTTAAACGTCCGTACCGCTGGTGGCTTGGGGAAGCTTGTTCATGAAGGAAAACTATCGTGCATTTCCCTGGTGGCCATCGGATTTATTGCTCTGCGGACTCCAAAAAGCAAAAGCGACAGAGTTCTGCTCGCCAGATTCATCAAGCAAACATGACGGTCGTAGTTCCCCAGGAAATGTCCGTTTCAGTCTCTGTGGCACTTGCGGGTTTTTTTAGTTCACTCAACGAGAAGCAGCGTCAACTATTTGCAGCCCTACTTTCGTTATTTATTGGGCATGGCGGAGACACACAAATTTCAAAGTTACTTGGTATCAATCGGAAAACCATTCGGAGCGGTAAGCGTGATCTGAAGTCAGGCAATGTTATATCCTAATGAGATTCGTAAACCAGGAGGTGGACGTCCTTCCATTGAAAAAAAACTCTGGGATAATCGAAAAACTCCATGAAATGGTCAAATTAGAGACCGCAGGGGATCCCATGGGAGGTGTTTCTTGGATCCGCCGATCGTTGTCCACCTTATCCAAGGCTTTTAAGGAGCATTACGGAATTAACATCTCTCCAAGGGCAAACTACTTCGCGACTGTAAGTGCTCTCCGCGCGTGAACTGGACGTGCATTAGTCGAATCTCACCTCCAGATCAAAGTTCATTGAAGCTTTGGTCAAGCACGGTTACGACGAGGGGATTTGCATCATCAGCGTAGATACCAAAAAGAAAGAACTCATTGCGCAAGTTTGCAAATTGTAGTGGATTTTTTCCGCAGTTTTGCTGCTTCCTGATGTCAGGAATTTTGAACGAAGGCGCTATTTTATATGACTTTTTACTCCATTTCTGACGCTTCTTTTTGCGGGCGTAGTGCTTTCACTTTTTTTGCATTTTTGCCCAATTTTACTCCCATTGCTTTGAACACTTTTCGCTGGAATGGTTTTAGATTTACATCTTGTTTGAGAAGAATGCAGTGGGTCTTGTTTTGTGGGAGCACGGTTGTAATCCGTGTCTGATGATTGAGACTGACTTTGAGCGTTCCCCAGCTACTATGGATTCCATGAATGCGCAGTTTACTACGAATCAGATGCGCCATATGAAATGCAAGAATTGACAAAAACAGATGCGCCTCAACCCGTGACGGATCCCGGTGATAGATGGGACGTAACCCTAGCTCCGATTTCATTGAGCGAAAGGTCTGTTCAATCTCTGATAACCGCCAATAAGTGCGCGCAATGGCCTCGCAGTCCCAATCGGTGTGACTGGTTCGGATCACATAGCCTCCGTCTGTGCATTCATCGTAGGCCGACAACTTACGCATCTGGATCCGTTGGATTCTCTTGTTTCTCAATCACCTTGACCTCATACTGATAGGCAACCTTTTTGTATTTCTCGGTCAGGCGTCCCACTTTTTTTTCTATGACCTGAAGCTTCTTCGGCGACCTTTCACAGAAAGCCCCTCATTGAGATACGTAATCGCTTTCTCAAATTCTGTGCGCTTTTTATCAAGGATTTGATCATTCTTGTACTGTTTCGTTTCACTATGCAAATACACACGCTGCTCTTGACCTTTCACCCCAAGCATCCACGCCCGACTTTTCGTTGTTGTCTGAAACGTTTTGTGAGGCTTTTTCTTTGGCACTGTCGGCGTTTTACTCCGCACAGCCAGTGAAGCCCCTTATTTCTTAGGTACGTCAGGTTTTCCTCTGTCGCGATCCCCGCATCCATAATGACCGTTAGATTCGTTTGATCCAGTTGATCAATCGCTTGTTTGAGTGTGTGAGGCTCACTGGCATTGCCAGGATAAATCTTCGCCTTGCGAGGAAACCCAGACCCATCTAAAACCAGTGCCAGCGTCACCAATAGGCAATCATTTCGCTTTTTGCGTCCATGTTTGAGCAGTGGCCCGTGCTCACTTCCCATGTAATAGGTATTGGTCAAATCATAAAAAATCACGGTATCTCCAAAGCCCAACAACTCTTTGGTCAAAGTTCATTCATAATGGTCTCATGATGATCAAAGAGACGGTCTCCAACATTATAAAGTGATCGCAGACTCGGGTCTGTGGCATTGAGTAAGTCTAAGATACTTGAGCGTTCCATCATCGGGTTTGCAATTCACTGCCAGGACTGAGCATGCGACTAAACCCATCGCCCAGTGAATCTGATCTTGGCTAAACTCCAGGGTGTTGAGGATCTTTTCAAACCCCAGTAAGCTAAGCGCTTTCAATGCTACACGTTCACCTCCGACAGTTCGCGAGTCAATGTGCTCTATTTCATGGGTCATGATTGCGTCTCTATCATCGCGTGGATCATGAATATCATAGCCCTTAGCTTTGAGTTGTTTGACCAGGTCCTTCCCTGTACGCTCTATCACTAGATCCTCCATTGGAAGCCGTGGAACTCCCCGTAGGTCATCTTCAATCATATGCATGAGCCGTCTCCATTGATCTTGGGGAATACTGAAATGCTTCCCCAGATTTAAGAGCGTTCGTTGCTTTGTAAGACCGTTAACACGGTAGGTAATCGCTAAAGAGAAACAGGTGGCTTTTTTGCCAGATTTAAGGGTTTGAGATTTGGCGCGAATAAACATGAAATATGGGAGTAATTAAAAGGAGTTATACGCGTGAGTCCAAAAAAGTTGAAAAAAAGTCCACTACATTAGGGGTTTTTGAGAAAATAAATTTTAAACCCCCAAAAAAAGCCCGAAATCTGGTGATTTTGGGCTAAAAACACTGATTTTTAGGGAAAAATCAGTAAATTATTTTGAAAATTGACTCGGAAATGCGATCCCCTTGCAAACTTGCGATTGGATGGTTCGTTGCTCAGGGGAAGATCTGGTGCATAGGTCCCATCAAGGTGAACGATCATGATTTTCCCTACGATGCCCTGTTTAAGGCCGTGCCATCTTTGACATGGCAAACAATCATGGCACTGTTAGTATTGGACACACCAGAGTTTGCGGTGGATTGCGCTGGTTTGAAACCAACAGCTTTATCCCAATGCCAATCGACTTGTGATTCTGGAGGGTCAAACAGTAACCGTGCTCGGGCATGGAAGTACCTCCTGCAAACGAAACTGTGTGATCCCTACCAATTACGCGTCACAGTCGCCCATTATCCCAGCAAATGGAACCGCATAGAAACTGCATCTTCGGCGAAGTATCCAAAATCCTAACGATGGTTCGGCATCCGCTTGACTCCATTCAAACCATTCTCAACTGTTAAAATTCCATTACGACAATAACAGGACTCACGGCCACGAGTGGAGTCCTAGACAAAGTCTATCCAAGAGGAATCAAAATCAGTGACGAGGAAGTGGCGAAACTCAATCTTGAGTGGAACGAGACCTCGGGAATTACGCACTGAAACCCTATTCATCGGATAAACAACGAGGCTGGTAAGAACTTTTAATAGGATAAGTTATTTCTTCGCGAGACCCAACTTGCATCCGTTGATCATAGATCTGTTTAAGATAATCAGAACATTGATGATCAGTATCCTTACAAATGGATCACACCCTATGGGATTTTTGTTTAGATACAATAATTGACATCTTGATGTGATGAATATTGATACGACATTTCTTCGCTTGTGCATCGTTACTCTTGAACGTGCAGTCCAGGAGATTCAAAACTATGACTCAAAAGAAAACCCGTTGTATCAAATCTACCGAGCTGCGTGCGTGAAGGAATTTGAGATCATCCTTGAACAGAGTGGTAAGCTTCTACGCAAGCGTTTGAGACCATACTTATCAAGTAATAAGGCGGCAGATCGACTTCATTTTAAGGATCTATTCCGTCATGCTAATCGTCATGACTTAATGGATGCCGCCGCTACCGAACGATGGATAAACTACCGTGACCATCGTAATTTTACCGTACATGATTACGGTAAAGACTTCGCAGAAGATACACTGAAACTATTGCCAATCTTCATCATTGATGCCAAAGCACTAGCCGATATCATTGAAGCATCTTCCTATGACTAAATCCTTACATCTTTTACCTAGGCATCATAAAGAACTCGTTACTCTATTCCGCGATCATCTCCCAGATGTTGAGGTGTGGGCCTACGGTAGCCGTACGAATGGGCAAAGCCACGATGGTAGTGATCTTGATCTTGTTGTGCGGGGGCCAAATCTTCAAAAAATTCCGATTGATAAGTTGGTTGAATTCAAGGATGCAATTCGAGAATCAAGAATACCATTTCTTGTAGAAGTGGTTGATTGGGCTCGCATCCCTGTAGGATTTCACTCTCAAATTAAACAGCATCATGTTGTGCTTCTATCACCTGATCCTTCTGATACCAACAACCCATAATATTCATCACGCCCCAACATAAACCTGACTCTATAACCGTCGGACAAATGGATTGGGCATTTTTTGTGCGTCAAATGCTGGTTTTCATACTATGTTGTAAGAATCTTGGAGCCGCTTAATCCATGCATCTTTGATTGATCAAATCCGACTCTTTTTGAGATTCAATGCAGGACTCATTATCAAACCCTATCGCTTCAGAATCCATACTGAACATCCTTGGTCAAGCAGTATTCTGAAAGATGTCAAGGTTCAACCTCCTCATCAACCGTGATAAAGGTTTGGCCATAACGGTACGAAACTCCATGTCCCACGCTGAGATGTGAGCTCCCATCTAATGAGTCTATCGGATCCAACGATGGATTGTGATCCTACCTGTATCATTGGACACTGATAAAGTGTCCGACATAGACCGAAGACGAATGATCTTCAAGAGAGGTTGCCCGCAGTTGATAGAGATACGGCCCCGAGGGAAGTCCTAGACCGCTCAGTTCTAGTTCGTGGTTCCACCCTGCGCTCAGATGCACTTCTTGGGGCGTAGCTATGCGCCGCCCAATGACATCCAGAACCTCCACTTGCACCTGGGCGGGCCAAGGAAGATCAAACACCAGATTGGTGGAATTCAAAAACGGGTTCGGATAATTTGGGTAGACCTTAAACGCTTGGGGTAAACCGGAGTCGGCCTCTGAGTTGACCGGTGAAACAACCTCTATGGTAAACATCAGACTGTCGCTCGCTCCATTGGCATCGGTCGCCGTATAGGTCAACGTCACCGGTGGAGTCACCTCTGTAGGCGTACCACTGATGCTACGTGTTGAAAGATCGAACCGAAGTCCAAGTGGAAGATCAAGTAGAGTCAGGGTATAGTTAATCGGAAGTACGCCGCTGGTCACCTCTGGAAGGACAAGCGTACCAATGGGAGTCCCTCGCGAATACGACTGATTGTCAACCGCATCGGAAAACGATACTTGATAGATCTCAATCTTAAAGTCCAGATCAACACCCTTACCCGCTTGATCTTCGGCTCTGTATGTGTAGGTCTTCGCCTCTGCAATTTCTAAAGGAGTTCCGCTGAGAGTGCGGGTGTCATGATCAAACATGATCCCGGCGGGCAACGGTGGGGTTAAGGTATAGCTGTAGGGTGCGATACCACCCATGGCAACAGGAAAGACGAACTCTGTCACTGGACGTTGAACTGGGTACATTTGATCACGAATCGCTTCTTCTGTAAAGCGCAAGGCCTCGGGTTGGACGACTTCAATCGTAAAGCTTTGCACAGCCGTGTTGGCCTCATCATCAGTGACGGTATAGCTAAAGGTCTTTGCTTGCACCGCCTCTGAGGGAGTTCCACTGAGGATCCGCGTGGACGGATCAAAGCGGAGTCCCTTGGGCAGCTCAGGGATGAGCGTGTAGGCATAGGGCGGGGTTCCCAGCCGTGCGGCAGGTAGCGTTAGGTCTGTAATCGCCAAGCCTACAGAATAGGACTGATTTGAAATGGTCTGAGTAAACGATAGTGTGGCCGCATCATTATCTGTGATCGTGAGCGTAAATGCTGTCGTGGTTCCGAGCTCGTAGCCTGCACTGCTGATCAGCGTCACGATGATGGTTTCGTCGGTTTCCTCTTGCTCATCATCTACGATCGCCACTGGGATCTCTATGGAGGTAACAGTGGCGGGCAAGGAAACCGATGACGCGATGGTGTAGTCGTCCCCTTGGGTGGCCGTCCCAGACACGGTGTAGCTGAGCGTGTTTGCCGTGCTGGAGGCGGAGCCCAGAGTCACGCTGATCCGATAGGTTCCCGCTGCTTCATCCACGCTGGCTGAAGCTGTAGTAAAGGTCACCGCTGGCAGACGTGTTCCATCATCACCGTCTCCATCATCATCACCGTCTCCATCATCATCACCGTCTCCATCACCATCACCGTCTCCATCACCATCACCGTCTCCATCATCACCACCGTCTCCATCACCATCACCACCACCGTCTCCGCCATCACCACCACTGCTTAACGTTTTCGCCTGGACCCAAGGGGTAGCAGCCCCTGCCCCCAATCTGTTGGACGCACTGACCCGGTAATAATATATCCGTGCAGGAGTAAGATTCGTATGCGAGTAGGTGCGCTCTGTGCCCATGTGAGCAGGAGATATATCATCCCATGCCCTCCCATTCCATAATTGTACAAGATATTTATTGATTTCAGCACCTCCGTCACAGGCGGGGAGCCCCCAACTCAAAGTAATCGTCGTCGGCCCAGAAGCTGTTGCTACGAGTGAAGTCGGACGGCTGGGAGGGGACGGCACAGTCGTTGCAAATGCCTCCTTAGACGGAGGACCAGTTAGGTTCTCTTGGTTGATGGCACTGACCCGGTAATGGCGCGTCATATTTGCACATAAGTTCTCGTGACGATAGGTCGTTTTCGTACCACCCGTGTCCTCAACTAGTATATCAAATGAGTCCCCAGCGTCGTCAGACACTTCAATTTTGTATCCCTTAATTGGAGGCCCACCATCAAATTCCGGGGTCTGCCAGCTCAGATTAATGATCGTGGCTCCCGAAGCGGTGGCGGTGAGTGACCTTGGTGGAAAGGGAGCGGTCGCGGCTGGCCACGAACCAGTCATCGCACTGGTGGTCTCAGACGGCTCAGATGATGGGGTAGAGGAGGAATTGATCGCACGGACACGATAATGTCGTGTATCTCCCTTTGACAAACCTGTGTGCTGATAGAAGGTGGCAATCGACATGGTATTGGCAACCAACGGCGTGAATGTGCTTCCCCCGTCGGTAGAGACTTCAATCTGGTACCCGATAATCAGAGACCCACCATGATCCGCGGGTGCCTCCCATCTGAGATTGATGATCGAGTTGCCACCTGGAGTGGCCGTCAGATACCCAGGCGCATCAGGTGCAGTGGCCGTGCCCGTAATGGTGACGCTCGCGATCTCAGAAGCATTACTGATTCCCCCAATACTCAGAGCGTTAACATGGTACGAATAAATGGAGTCAACCACCAAACCCGTATGCGTTAGCTCACGGTTCGGCAACCACACTCGTTCAATAAATTCCCATTTTCTCGGATTCATACCATAATCGAAACTCACCTCATAGGCATAGACGGGACGACCTCCGGTCGCGGTAGGGGGTGCATCCCAGGTCACCGTGACCGACCGCCCCGAGGCGGTGGCGGTCACTCCTGTGGGCGGTGGCGGTGGAGAGAGCTGCCATCTGATAGCACCGTCTTCATTGGACACTGGGCTTTCTCCCCCCTCATTGAGAGCGTAGACCCGATAAGAGTAATAACTCGTCTGGCCACTCAGCCCCGTGTGCGTGTATTCAGTTTTGGTATTACCGGTATTGGGCACCAGATCCGTCCAAGTCTCCTCACTGCCCGGGCGCACCTCAACCCGGTAACCCGTAACCGTAGAGGAGCGGCCTTGGGGCGGTTGTGGTACCTTCCATTTCAGATGGATCTTCGTAGGATCAAATGAAACAGGAGCTGCCCTGAGACCGGTCGGTGCCCTTGGAGCTGTGGTTGTCCGCAGAGTCGTTGAAGGAGGCCCCGGGCCAGCATCATTGATGGCACTCACACGATAATACCACGTCGTTTCTGAAGACAAATTGTTATGCGGGTAAGTCACCGAAGAATGGTTTTCAACGATAGTGTCCCAATCCTCCATTCCATTGGGGGAGACCTCAATCTTGTATCCCGTGATCGCCGAACTGCCAATGTCCGTCGGTGGAGTCCAAGTAAGCGTGATCCGTGTTGAGATAGATTGACTTCCCAAATCGGTCGGCGCACCCGGGGGCTCGGGAAGTACAATGTCCACAAAGATCGGGAGGGTATATGCACTGCCAAAAGAAACTACCAGACTAGTGCCATAAATTGAATCCACAAGGTACCCATAGGTTTTGCCTATCACAGCCGAATTGTCCAAATAACGTAATTGGGTTCCTGGAATCCCCTCGTCTGGAGTGAGTCTCGTCAAAAATCCCATATCGTCGGAACGATAGACACTATAAGATAGAACCCTCTGTCCATCTGATAGATCTGTGGGGGCATCCCAGGAAATCTGCGCTGCACCAGACGAAGTCACGGTCGCCCTCACATTGGTGGGGATGCCTGCTCCAGTAGGGGCTGAAGCTGTGAAAGAATTTTCATTGGAGGGCATACTTTCGCCCTCCGCATTGAGGGCTCGAACCCTGAAATGAAACGTCTCTCCAGGTGTTAATCTGATATTACTGTAACCGAGCCGTGTACGGGTGTTTCCAGTGTCTTCAACCCAAATATTCCAGTTGGCGCCCCCATCGGTAGACCATTCAATCTTGTACCCCGTGATGGAAGAACCACCATCATTGGTTGGGGCCGTCCACACAATATTGAATATATAGGCACCTACACGGATTGTTGTAAGGTTCGTAGGGGGATCTGGTACCGCACGATCTGTCGGATCATTGGATGGGATTTCTGGGGGCACATGTGAGCCCGCAAAGGAAGCGCCCCACGAAACTTCGTCAATCCAGAGGAAATCCTCTACCGAATCAGTATCGGAAAATCCATCTGGCCAACTGCCTAAGACGCTATCGCCCGAAAAAATGGGGGGGGGGCAGAAGGGAGGATGTGCTAATGAGCGCGTCGCTTCCACCATATGAGGAAGCCACTAAGAACAACGAAAGGAAATTGAGAATTGACATTTAATTAAATGAAAGGACAATACAGAGAGTATACCAACATAAACACATTACTTGAACTTGCCATGAATTACTGTGTTCCGATCCCACACGCAGGATCTCCTGGTGAATCTGCTTCAATTGCCAAGATCTCCGAGCATATCACATGTTTGGTCTAAAGATATTCTGGATTTTTACGATCAGATGACCATGAGTATCGTATCTGATGTGTGACCAGAGAAGACATCTACGGAAACTGGACATCCATCCCCATGGTCATTAATCCACAGCAATTCCCACTAACGGCTAGAATTTAGTTGGAATTGCTGTAGTTTGATAAAGATTCGTTGTAGATCCGCAGCCCATCATTTCGCGAGAAATGATGGGCTATGATTCAAATCCCGTCATGAATGTGATATTTTAGACTACTTTTCTGCTCCGTCTTGTCCACCACTAATGGCGGTACGCATATCGGTATCTGCTTCAATGTTACGCAGGTTATAATAATCCATCACCCCGAGTTGCCCATTGCGAAAAGCCTGAGAAATTGCTTCTGGGACAAGTGCCTCCGCCTCCACAACTCGCGCACGAGCTTCTTGAACACGGGCAACCATCTCTTGCTCTAATGCAACAGCTGCAGCACGGCGCTCTTCGGCCTTGGCCCGAGCAACCTGAAGATCTGCTTCTGCCTGATCGGTCTGTAGTTTAGCACCGATATTTTCACCGACATCAACATCTGCAATATCAATAGAAAGAATTTCAAAGGCGGTACCCGAATCCAATCCCTTGGCCAGAACAGTCTTTGAGATGATATCAGGATTTTCCAGTACTGCGGCGTGTGAGTCTGATGAGCCAATGGTAGAGACGATACCCTCCCCGACGCGAGCGATGATGGTTTCTTCACCCGCTCCACCAACCAATCGCTCAATATTCGCACGTACAGTGACGCGCGCAATTGCTCGTAGTTGGATACCATCTTTAGCAATAGCCGAAATCGGCGGGGTTTCAATCACCTTAGGATTCACAGAAACCTGCACGGCTTCAAACACATCTCGGCCTGCAAGGTCAATCGCCGTAGCACGCTCAAAGGGCAGGTCAATATCTGCTTTATCAGCAGAAATCAGTGCATTGATGACTTGCTGAACATTTCCCCCAGCCAAAAAGTGCGCCTCAAGCTTAGGCGTTTCAGCAGGAATTCCGGCTTTGTGAGCCGTAATGAGTGGCTTCACAATCTGTTCAGGAGGCACGCGACGAAGCCGCATGCCGACCAAATCACGAAAGAGTTTCAAACGAACTCCCGAGAAGATAGCGGTGATCCAGAGTCGTACCGGTACAAAGTATAACAATAGGATTCCACCAAAAATAATAATCAGAATGAGGGCAAAACTACCCAAGTTCAATAAGCTTTCCATGAATTAGTCTCCAGATTGTTTATGGGGGGCATACACCGAATAATTACCGTGTGCTCCACCGTCTTTTGAAATTAACTGTATGTTTGTGATACGTATTGCTTTTGAAATAGATTTACACATATCATACATGGTCAACGCAGCGACTGAAACGGCCGTCAAGGCCTCCATCTCCACGCCAGTAGTATCGGTGCAAGTGACCGTAGCCTGAATCGTCACGGCAGATGCTTTTTCGTCCAATGAAAATGATAAATTAACCCCACTGAGTGAGACAGGATGACACAGAGGAATCAAACGGCTCGTCTCTTTTGCGCCCATAATACCCGCTAGTTGAGCAGAAGTAAGAACATCTCCTTTGGCCACCTGATTGGTGATCAAAGCCCCAAATGCATCACGGCCTAAATGTACAACACTCTCTGCAACTGCCGAGCGTAGAGTCGGTGATTTATGTGAAATATCCACCATATGAATGCCCTCGTTATCTTTAAGATGCGTAAACTCTGGTATAGACATCATTCATTGCGTCCAAAACTAAACATTGTATTAAAATACATCAATGAGCACTCAAATTTAATTGTTTTTGACGAAAGATGTGCATATTTCAATCTTGTAGTAATCGTCACGCATGTCACATAGATTAATCCTCATTTTGTCGTATCTTGGCATTGTATGCGTTTGATCATGTCAAAAAAAACGATTGATGCATCACTAATGGAATTAATGGACCTGATATCTGCATTTTTGCCTTAACTTTCTATTTTAACAATAAAGTTCATTTTATCATTATGTCTTCTATCTCTAATCTCTGTGAACTTATAGATCATGGACTTAACAACTATTCTGGGATCGTCGCTTCTACCAAACGAAAAGGAACTTGGTACGATACGGATATAACATCATTCAAAGAGCAGTTGAATGCATGCGCTGCAGGTTTCTATAGCCTCGGAGTGCGCAAAGGGGATCGTGTAGCAATCCATTCAGAAAACAGCACTGAGTGGCTATTGATAGATTACGCACTTTTATCACTTGGAGCTACGAGTGTTCCAATCTATACGACTCAGCCCCAAGCGCAGATCCTATATATCTTAAAGGATGCAAGCGTATGTGGATATGCTGTCTCTTCCCAAAACCTGTATGATCGTTGCCCTGCTCAAATGATGTCAGATACTCCATCATTAAAATGGATGGTTGGGATTCAGGATAAATTCTCCTCGGAGATGATGACCCTTGGTGATGTAATGACCCGCGGAAAAGAACAACTTTCCGAAACTCCAGACCTGATCAGTCAGACAAAATCCAAGATACAACATGAAGATCTAGCAACCATCTGCTATACCTCTGGAACAACAGGACAACCAAAAGGGGTCATGCTCACCCATCGCAATTTAACCACCAATGCTATGTCACTTGGGGATCGGCTCACCTTTGATGTTCCTTGTAACGTTCTATCTTTTCTTCCATTATCTCATTCCTTTGAGCGAATCGCATCACTATTTTACATCTTCAAGTCCTGTGCAATTTACTTTATTGAAACGCCTGATGAACTCATGGATGACATCCAGCACATTCGGCCACATCACATGACAACCGTTCCTCGTTTGCTAGAAAAAGTGCATTCGGCAATGATGACTAAAGCGATCGAAACGACGGGGATTCAGGGGCAGGTTGCTCTTTGGGCATTCAATAAGGCGGAAAACTATGACATAGAGAACCCATCCAATTCACTATCAGATAAGATTGCAGATTCATTGGTCTATAAAAAAGCGCGTGCCAGATTTGGGGGTAATTTAGAGGCCATTACCAGTGGTGGTGCAGCACTGTCCCCAAAAGTCCAATCCTTTATCAACGGGATAGGAATATACTGTGGGCAAGGATATGGATTGACCGAAACATCTCCTGTAATTACCCTCTACGAGCGCGGTAAGCTGCGTGCTGGTTCGGTTGGAACACCAATTCAAGATGTTCAAGTCAAAATTGCAGAAGAAGACGGCGAGATATTAACCAAAGGACCTCATATCATGGCTGGCTATCTTAATCTACCCGATGAAACTGCCCAGACGATCTCTGAGGACGGCTGGCTACATACGGGGGACATCGGCAAGATTGACGAAGATGGGTATCTACACATCACTGATCGAAAGAAACAGCTATTTAAGTTATCTACTGGGAAATACATCGCACCTGCCCCGATTGAAGTTGCACTCGCATCAAGTGCACTAATTGAACATGCGGTCGTTGTTGGCCCAGACTTCAAGTTTTGTGCAGCTCTGATCGTTGTAGATGCAAGATATGTAGAGCAAGCATTAGGAAAAGAAGTAGATTCTTCTGTGTTGGAGCGTGAAGTTCAGACCATCATTGATGATGTGAATCAGGATCTGCCTCCTTGGGAACAGATAAAGAAATTTCATGTTATCCACGATCCATTTACCATTGATGGGGGCCAGCTCACACCTACCCTCAAAGTCCGACGCAAAAATATATTCACACAGTTTAAAGATGAAATTGACAGCATGTATACGTCCTGATCTTGCATATGTCTCAATTGCAATGAGAAGAACCCTGTATTATTTCTCATTTTATGCTTGACCTTACACCGCAGGGCATCACGGTCAAGGACATCCGACAGAATGTAGTGCCTGCTGTCTTGTATGAGGAAGCACTCCGTCATGAACCTGATGCTTCAATTGCTCATTGTGGCGCCATTTCTATTAAGAGTGGGGCAAAAACTGGGCGGAGCCCCCGCGACAAACGAATCGTGAAAGCCCCTCCAAGTGATCGTGATATTTGGTGGGGGTCTGTCAACTTACCCATTGATCAGCATACATTTGAAATTAACCGCGAGCGTGCACGTGATTATCTCAACACCCGGGATCGCCTCTATGTCGTAGATGGCTATGCTGGCTGGAATCCTAAATACCGAATTAAAGTCCGGATTATCTGTGAGCGTGCATATCATGCATTGTTCATGCGCAATATGTTAATTCGCCTCAGCGATGAGGAGCTTGGTAACTTTGGGACTCCTGACTATGTCGTGTATAATGCGGGGATGTTTCCTGCCAACCGACACACAACCTACATGTCCTCAAAGACAAGTATTGATATCTCATTTGAGGATCAACAAATGGTCATTTTGGGGACAGAGTATGCAGGAGAAATGAAAAAAGGTGTCTTCACGATCATGAATTATATTATGCCTCGACAAGGTGTCTTATCTATGCACTGTTCGGCCAATCAGGGAGTCAATGGAGATGTATCGTTATTTTTCGGACTTTCTGGTACAGGAAAAACTACCCTATCGGCCGATCCTCGGCGCTCGCTCATTGGTGATGATGAACACTGTTGGGCCGATGACGGGATTTTCAATATTGAGGGAGGTTGCTACGCAAAAGCCATTAACCTGTCTGCCGACCAAGAACCAGAAATCTACAAAGCGATTCGTTTTGGTACCGTATTGGAAAACGTCATCTTAGACCCCATCACTCATACCGTTGATTATACCGATACCCAATTGACTCAAAATACTCGCGCATGCTTTCCGATTGAATATATAGACAATGCGAAAATTCCCTGTGTCGGAGGGCATCCGTCAAATATCATTTTTCTTACATTTGACGCCTTTGGCGTACTCCCCCCAATCGCACGTCTCACCTCTGCGCAGGCCATGTACCATTTTATTAGTGGCTATACCGCGAAAGTAGCTGGGACTGAGGTTGGTGTCAATGAGCCCGTCGCCACGTTTTCTGCTTGTTTTGGTGCAGCATTTATGGCCTGGCACCCCGCAAAGTATTCCGAATTACTTGCAACTAAAATCAATCAGCATCACGCCTATACATGGCTGATCAACACAGGGTTTGTTGGAGATTTGAGAGAACGAATTAAGCTTCAATATACTCGTGCAGTGATTGATTCAATCCACAGTGGAGCCCTTGCTGATACTCCTGTGGTCGTTGAGCCAATCTTCGGACTTTCCATTCCTAAACAATGTCCAGATCTACCAGATTCCCTATTATTCCCCGAGAAGATGTGGTCTGATAGACAGACTTACTATGAAACTGCTCGGCGACTCTCTATTCTATTCGCTGACAACTTTGCGCAATATGCGAGTAGATGTTCGGCAGATGTTCAATCCGCTGGGCCGAAACTATCATGAATCTTTATTATAAGATGGATGAGATTCCTGGAAGTAGTCATACAAACGACCATATCTTTACCTCTTCAATCAGAGAATCAAAACCCCAAGTGCTATCCAAAACCTTCCAGTTCTTACTCATTTGAAGCCTGGTGCCCATACCTTGATGGTTCAGCATTTCAGTTTTACAAATGTGGGACTACCTCCGAGAATTCAGAGGTGAATTATAATCACCAACTGAAACATCTACAACTCCTATGCGAAGTTCAATCATTGTGATTTAATTTATGAGATCCCCCTTTTTGTACAACAATAACGCGAAAGTGCATCGAGGATTTTTTGATTACTATTTCACGATGAGACAATTAATATTCCATATTTTAATCTGTTGCATTGACTTGCGCTTGCGCAAAATAAAGACAAAGCGGCTGAACTTCTTTTACTGCCTCTACAGTGTGAACTGAAGCCCCATGTGAATCTCCCGACCTGGGCCCGGAAGACCTAATTGTGGGAGAATTGTTTCGTCTGTTAGATTGTTGATTCTTCCGAACGCTTCAATAGAATATCTTCCATACACCATAAGCCACGAAACGCGTGAATTCATCACAAATGAATTAGGGAGTGTGATCAGATTGTTATCATCACCTAAGCCGTAGGCTTGACCCGAATAGTAGCTCTCTAAAATCACAGAAAAACCTGACCCTATTTGATAGTTAGTATTACATCCTCCCATCACTGATGGCGTTTCTAAAAGGGGGTGAGTTCCACTGGCAGTGAGTTGTCTTGGTTGCATGATAGTGAGATTGCACGTTAACCTTAAACGTGAGGCTACTGATGTGCTGAGGGTGGTTTCTACCCCAAATACTCGACTACCTTCAAGATTCACTCGTTGCCTCCTGCCTCTCAACTCATTGGGCAATCTAATCATTTGTTGACTAATTGTATTGAACGTTCGGTTCACAAAGCCAATGACTTCCACTTCAGTCTGATCTCTATCAATGGAAAGTGCTAGTTCTGAAAGTAACGAAGATTCAGGCTTCAGATCTGGGTTCAAAAGAAATCTTCCTAATGCCTCACCAAATAATTCCCGCATGGTGGGAAACCGTGTTTTTCGCCCAATCACACCCCTTATTTTTATACCTTGATAGAGTTCGCGAGAAAGCCCGACGGTCGCCCCTAGTCCAGTTTGAGAACCACGAGCAGGCTTGTCGCCCGTTTTGGGGGTGACCAAAATATCTACACCTGCGCCAATAACGAGATTTATCTGACCATCTCTGGTATACTCAACTCCATGACTAATCACGCGCTGTGAAAACACTGTACCCACGCCCTTTGTCTGCTGATCATGTTGAGATCCGATGAGTGTTGCCGCTGCCCGAACTGATCCGCTATCTTGAAAGTCACGCAAATAGGTCAAGCGAAGACCATAAGTATAATCCTTATCCATTTGCATTTGAGCCTGCTCAGCATACGATTCGTCAGTATACTGTGAAATCGTTTGGCCAAAACGGCTTCCCCAAGCTGCAGCTCTAAGGGTTCCAAAGTCTAATGGGAATTCTCCACTGAAAATGGCCATATTCGTGGCCCAGTTGGGATACCTCCAAAATCTTACATTGGCCTGTTCAGGGTTTAAGTGACCTTCAGGAGCGATTCCTTTTTTTCCGACAAAACGAAGGAACGAAATACCCATTTTTCCTTCCTTGGCAACATTAAAAGCGATTTGGCCAAAGAGCGAGCGAATCTGCCGATCGGTATTGGTACGAATTTTTTTGGAGGACTGACTATATGGCAGGTGCGCATCTCTGGGAAGGCTGAATCCATCTTGGTTGGAAATTCCGAGATAAATGGTTGACTGAAGCTGTTCAGAGCGTTGGAGCCATGTAAATCGAGCTTGACGAGAACGTTGGGATCCAAGAATTCCAGATAACTGTGAAAAATTTCCAGAGCTACCAAGATTCCTAGATGTCATATTGATCGCTCCACCTAAGACATTGGCCCCATAGAGCACCGAAGGAACTCCCTTAGAAATAGAAATTTCTCCAACCACCTCAGACGGAATCAAACTTAAATCTACGCGATTGTCCCACGGAATATTGAGCAGAGCACCATCAAAAAACAAACTCACCTGACGCTCTCCTGCCCCACGGAGATAAATCAATGATTCTCCACGGGAGTTGGTTTGCAAATGAGCGGAAGGAATGCGTTGTAAGACTTTGTCAATTGATGCGGCATCCGCTTGTGCAATACCTGCTAAGCCGATGCGTTGCGTTGTTGAGATTGAGGAAAGATCAGGGAGGCTACCTGTAGGGCTTACGACAATATCACCTAACTCATAGTGAATGAGCGAATCAGTAGGTGCCTGAGCATTCACTGTCCCGACAATACAAAAGCAAAACAATACCCTTAAGATCATATCTGAGGGCTTACATTCACCTTAATAGTTAACACACTTGGCGACTAATTGCCCAAGGCATTAAGTAAATCTCGGAGATCTAAGACCTGAGATGACCGATTATAATGGTGAGGTCTGATTTGGAGTCGACCGTCTTCAACTGCGCGGCGATGGTCGGCAATTCCCAGCTCCTTACCGAGGTCTATCAAGAGCAATGTTCGTTTTTTTTGTTTTGATTCTCGTTCACTGACGATAGCACCAAGAGCCCGATGTAGTCCTCTGTAGCGATCTTTTCCTACCCAATTTGTAAGAATATTGTCCTGAACCCCTACGGCTTCTTTGATCAATTTATCTTGTTTTTCCACCATTTCCAGATAGTCGGATGCTAGGGCACTGAGACGGGTCGCGTATGGAGTTAACTGAGCATGGCGCTCTGAGGCCTCGGCAAGTAGATTGGATTCTATATCAAGGGCTGACGCCTCAGCAGAGAGCTGCAAGGAAACTGCATCAAAACTGGCAATCATTAGATCTTCGGTATTCCCTCCATATGTCCTGCATCCTGCAAAAAGATAAACTCCAAGGATCGGTAAAATCCACCACTGAGTTTGATTGATCAACTTCATCAGATTACGGTTTCGTCTGGAATTGTGACATTTTTGGGAATCACTACGATTCCATCGCGGATGAAATAATTCTCGCCATCATGTTCTTGAACGCCTTCCTTATTACGTATGATGCATCTATCGCCAATCTGCACATTCTTATCAATAATTGTTCCTTCAATAAACGTGTGATCTCCTACGCCAGGCTTTGGAGGCCCTTCAACTCGCTCCCGAGTTGTTACACTATGCCAGGGATAGTAGTCGGCCCCCAAAATGACAGAATCATGAATTTGTGTATCATTGCCAACAAATGAGCGAATCCCGATCACGGATCTAGTAATTGAGCTGTTTCCAATCATGCTCCCCTCAGATATAAGGCTATGGGTCAGAGTGGATCCTAAAATTTTTGCAGGACCGAGCATTCGGGCATTGGTATACAGCCTCATATTTGGGTTATAGATATTAAATCCAGGCTGGGGTTCAGTCAGCATTAAGTTTGCCTCATAGTAAGACCGAATTGTCCCAATGTCACTCCAATACCCATCAAACGGATAGCTAATCACTTTCGCCTGTTTAATGGCTTTGGGAATGATCTGCTTCCCAAAATCATGGTCATTTGGAAACATATCAAGTGTTTCAAATAGGAGCTTACTATCAAATACATAGATGCCCATTGATGCTAGAAATTCACGCCCCTGTGCTCTCATTAAATCGCTAACCACACTCATTTTTTCTGAAAGATCTTGGGGCTTTTCGTAAAATTCTGTAATCTGCTGATTTTCGTTGGTTTTGAGGATGCCAAATCCAGATGCCTCGCGCGCGGTGACGGGGATCGTGGCGACAGTCACTGCTGCCTTGTTGACCATATGATGCTCAATGATTTTCCGATAATCCATTGAATACAGCTGATCACCAGAGAGAATGAGAACATATTTTTGACGATAAATGGAGACATGCGGAATGGATTGCCTGACCGCATCGGCCGTACCCTGAAACCAGTTTGCTGAACGCTGAGTCTGCTCTGCCGCCATAACGGTCACAAACCCCCGCCTGTAGTTATCAAACCGATAAGTATGTGCGAGATGACGATTGAGACTCGCAGAATTAAACTGGGTCAAAACGAAGATTTTATTGATATCGGAATTGATGCAGTTTGAAACTGGTACATCAATCAGTCGATATCTACCCGCAAGGGGGACAGCAGGCTTTGAACGAAGTAATGTGAGTGGGAATAAGCGCGAACCAGCCCCGCCTCCAAGAATAATAGCAATACAGTCACGCATTGAGTTAGAATCACAATTGATTGGCTTTTATTCCAATCAGCTCTTAACTTCACCAAATTGAATCATACCAAGCAAACGAGGATTGGATCCAAGTATTTATGGTGTGGCTTCTTGATCGTGTACTCCATAGACCTACCTTGGAGGTATAACATTGATTCTCTCAATTTTCACATCTTAGGAGACTCAAGCAAAGTTGGAATGCACAGATTTAATGGATCATTTTAAGGGGGGCAATGATGCAACCCCCGAGCGAACGATATTCAAGGACTACTGGTTCACAGTAATTTACGGGGAATGATTAAATTTCAGAAATGAATCAAACTTACAAAATTGCGTTGAATTTGGTAATGTTCAAGTTTGACAGAATAAATTCCTTGTTGAGAGGGCCCACATGATTTTTCTTCTTCCGTCTTTAAAAGAAATAAACGCATGAGCGATGAATCCAAACAAATTCTGATTCGGATACAATATCAACTTCAAACATGCTGGAGTAGACTCATTGTTGAGCGTGTTTCCGCAGGTCTTGTTCTCGTGATGATTATCACTGTAAGCTGGTTGGCATTACTACTGATGGTTGAAATACGTCTTTGGATGCCAACCTTTTGGCGTAGTTCACTATTCTGGGCATGGATCAGTGGATCTTTCATACTTCTTATATGGCTTGTCATTTGGCCATCACTTAATGGCTGGTTGACACGAAAAGAATACACAAAAATTGCCAGCGCGGTTACTCAAAAAAACAACGGACTACAGAATCAAGTGATCTGTTTACTTGAATTGTGCGGCGGGAAATCTAGCCCATCACCCCAGCCTTTACTTGACAGCGCTATTAAGTCCCTGAATACAGAAGTTTCCAAGCTGCCACTGGTCAATAAAATCAATTGGCAGGTCCCCCTCTCATGGAGTAGATTTGGAGTGATCCCACTGGGACTGATCATCATTCTTCTTGTTGCAACTCCTCATGGATTAGGACATGCATCGGCCCGACTCTTTTCTCCTGGGACGACATTTGTGCGTCCCGCCCCATTTACGTTCTCAGTTATCCCTGGAAATACTACACTAACTAAGGGGGACTCTGTCACTGTTATCGCAAAAACTCATGGCAATGAATCACCAGAATTTGTCACCTTGGAGGTAGGAATATCAGGAGAGAATACGGTTCTTTCACATACGATCTATCCAGATACACTCGGACAGTTTGTCCATCAGGAGCATAATGTGCGTTTACCGCTACGATATCGCGCGGTATCTGATCCCGTACAATCTCAATGGTACCAGATTTCCATTGTTGACCGTCCAATTTTAAGAGATATCCAGATCACATTGACACCTCCATCATATACTAAACTCCCCGCTCTGGATCTCCCAGCTGGAACGGGTCATATTACGGCTTTACAAGGAACTCGGGCCGACATTCAGGTAAGTTCCAGTATTCCCAATTCACGGGCTTGGATTTCGTTGGACTCTGACACTAATCTTGTTCACCTAGATGAACTGTCGGGTAAGATTACCATTGATGATGCGACCACGTATCGTATTCTTTTAGAGTCTCCAAGTGGTGTCCCCAACCTTGATCCAATTAACTATTCAATTACCCCCATATTTGATCAATACCCATTTGTTGAGATCACCTCTCCGAATGGTAATGCAACGATGGATTTTGAACTACTTGTTCCTTTTACTTTTCGGGTTCAAGACGATTTTGGATATTCCCGATTCACACTTTCTTGGCGTCTATCAGAGAGTCGTTTTGGTGATCCTATGGAATCGTTTGATGATCTAGAACTTCCTCTTCCTAATGCTCCAGAAGTAGAGTATTTATGGGATTTAGATGCCACAACAGAACTTGATATTGTTCCAGGTGATGTGGTCAGTTATTATGTAACACTTTGGGATAACGACGGCCATAGTGGGCCCAAAAAACGGGTTTCTTCTATCCAACAATTACGTTTCCCTTCCATTACAGAGCGCTATGAAACTCTGGAATCTACCCAACAGGAAACTGAGTCAAGTCTTGAATCATTGATCAGCGATGCAGAGATGATTCGGAGTCAATTTGATGAACTTCGAGATGAAGTTCGCCGAAAACAGGATTCTAGTTGGGACGATCGCCAGAATCTTGAAGCGCTACAGGAGGCGCAACAAACCCTACAAATGCGTGTGGAGGATCTGACATCCAGTATGGCCGATGCGGCGCAGCAGATGGATAAGCATAACCTTGTGAGCGACGACCTCCTTGATCTATTTGATGAAATTCAAAAAGTCACCCAAGAAATCAGTTCTCCTGAGCTCATGGAGGCCCTAAAACAACTGGAAGAGGCCCTTTCTGGTCTTGATCCTGCAGCAATGCAGGAATCATTAGAGAAATTTGAATTCAATGAAGAAATGTTCCGAGAGCGAATGGAACGAGCGCTTGAGCTCTTCAAAAGCTTTCAGGTTCAGCAACAACTTGAAGAAGCTGCCACCCGAGCGGAAGATATAAAGACCATTCAAGAGAATCTATCTGAGCAAACCCGTAAAGACACCCCCACTGAAACCACTGAATCCCTCACTCTGGAGCAACAAGAAGCCGCTCAGGACATGAGATCACTTGAGGCAAAAATGGAAGAAATCGCCCGCCGAATGGAGGAAATGCAAAATGCCCCAACAGCTGAGATGAATCACCTCAATCGGGAAACTCTTGATCAAGAGATTCCACAGCAGATGCAGCAGAATGCACAGCAGATGAAGTCAGGTCAGATGCAGCAGGCCAATCAGGGTCAGCAAAACATGATCCAAAGCATGCAGCAACTCCAATCTGATTTAAGCCAGATGCAGAGTCAAATGTCTGGCCAACAAATGAGAATTAATACAGCTGCACTCAAAAAGATTTTAAGCAATGCGTTGAGACTATCAATTGATCAGGAACAACTGCGGTCAGACATCACCCAAACCACTCAGGAAAGCTCTTTGTTACGTGGCTTCGCCCGCCGACAGTCTGTCCTGTCAACTGGCGGAACACTTGTTGCAGATTCCCTTCAGTCATTGGGGCGCAGTCTACCACAGTTGACCAGAGAGGTGCAACAATTAGCAGGTAACGCAATCTTAAACATGGATGCATCAACTCAAGCACTGACTGCTCGTAATCCCCTATCCGCCCAGGCTTTCGCCGGCCAATCTATGACGAACCTTAATGACCTAGCCCTTCTTCTGACTAACATTCTGGATCAACTGATGAATTCATCCTCAAGTGGGTCTGGAGGAATGAGTATGGAAAATATGATTCAGCAACTCCAGCAAATGGCTCAGCGTCAAGATCAGTTGAACCAAGCTTTGAAAGATATCTATGGGCAACAATCTGGAGAGCGCCTGAGTTTAGACATGCAACAACGCTTGAATCAACTGGCTGCTCAACAAGAAGCCATGCGCCGTCAACTTTCCGAAATGGCGCAAGAACGCGCCTTAGCCAATCAATTGGCAGGTGATCTTGAACGCATCGCGCAGCAGATGGAGGAAACCGTCAGGGACTTGCAATCTCATCAAGTTAATCGCCCCGCAATTCAACGCCAACAGCAAATCCTCACCAGACTTTTAGACGCGTCACGTAGTCTCCAAGAACGAGGGAGAGAGAGACAACGCGAAGGCCGTCAGGGAGACGATTTGGACCGGACATCTCCTCCACCACTGGCACCGAGTATGACCAGAGATCAATTACAACGCGCTTTGATTGATGCTTTAGAAAGTGGTTATGCCCGTGATTATCAGATGCTCATTCAACGTTATTTTGAGTTGCTTGAGCGCGAGTAGAAAAACAGTTTCGATACCGTGCAATGATCTGATAAATCGCATCACGAATTGGTCTGGGAATCAGCAAGAGAATTTTAGACATTACCTTCCATACACCTCCAAGATGGCCTAAAGCTCGCAATACTGCGGTTGATGCTTTCCAGATTCCCTCTTCATCTCGCAAAATGACACTTGATGCCCCTTTGGGAAGATTTTTGTAACTGAGCCGATCATGATGATCATGTCGACGTAGCCACCGCATTGAAGATTGACAAAATGTGCAATCCCCATCATAACAGATTTCTATTTTCTTTTCCATAAATCTTTTGCCATGAACGAGTTGATACGACTTTTTCTCAAATTAGGTTTTATTGGTTTCGGAGGTCCTGCAGCCGTCATCGCCATGATTGATGATGAAGTTGTGTCTCGGCGCAAATGGTTAACCCGAGAACATTTCTTGGATTTAGTGGGAGCGACCAACTTGATTCCTGGCCCAAACTCCACAGAAATGGCTATGCATGTCGGCTACGAGCGTCAGGGGATTAGCGGAATGATCGTTGCTGGACTATGTTTTATCATTCCCGCTGCACTCATGACTGGAGTGTTGGGTTGGTTGTACGCTGAATATGGACAGGTGCCCGAGGTAGCACCATTCCTGCAGGGCATCAAACCTGCGGTACTTGCGATCATTTTGGGGGCGCTATGGCGATTAGGCAAATCAGCCGTTAAGGCTTGGTCATTAGTTCCGATTGGTCTGTCGGTGGCTGTTGCATTACTACTAGGCATCAATGAGGTTGTAGCACTGCTATGTGGCGGCGCATTAGGCTTGAGTGCACTCTATTTTTGGCGAAAACGGTTGACACTGCTCACACCCCTGATTCCGATGATCATTGGATTACTCCAAACGCCAAAGGTTGAATATAGTCTTTGGATGCTCGGATGGTTTTTTCTACAGGTTGGTGCAGTTCTATATGGAAGCGGATATGTACTGATCGCCTTTTTGGAGGGTGGACTTGTTCAGACCTATGGATGGTTGACCCAGCAGCAACTCCTTGATGCGATTGCGATTGGGCAATTTACGCCAGGCCCCGTGCTGACCACTGCCACATTTATTGGTGTATTATTGGGGGGTTGGCAAGGTGGTTTAATGGCTACTGTTGCCATATTTTTGCCTTCATTTGTCTTTGTAAGCATTCTTAACCCATTGATTCCCCGTCTACGCAAGTCCGCATTGATGAGTGCATTCCTTGATGCGATCAATGTTAGTGCAGTTGCACTGATGGTTGTCGTCACAATTCATCTCGGGGTCGGCATTCTGACTGCTTGGGGACCTCTGACCATCTTTGCACTCGCGACGATTGCAAGTCTACGGTTTAAGGTAAATGCGGTGTGGTTGGTATTAGGAGGGGCCTTACTAGGACTAATACCGATATAGTTTATTGAGATTGTATGACCCAAATCTGATTGATTCACCGTTTTCAATGGCGAATTATACAGGTTGAAAACCTTTCTAAGCTTCTGATCTATATTTCATTGGATGGTTTGACTGACCCAACTGGCGAGAAATGTTATGATATACTGTTTCTAAGTCTATTTCTCGCTGTTCTAATTCTGGGGTAAGTCCAAGGCTTTTGACGCACCAGTGTGCAAGTTCTACCGCCGTTGGGAACTCTGACTTTAACTGGACTGGAATGGCTTTCTGATATCCCTGCATCCTCTGGTCATTAATGATACGATCATCCAGCAATATAAATAGGCCCCGATCATCTTTTCGTCGAATCAGTCGGCCAAATCCTTGACGAAGAGAACGCTGAGTATTCCCAGAATACCATATTCCCCAGAAGCGATGATCTGCGTTCCATCTATCTTTCCGCTCTTTTACTATTGCTCTACTCAAAGGCTTGTTTGGTATTTGAACGATAATCAGCTGACTCAGCGTTTTTCCAGGGAAATCAGCCCCAGTCCAAAAGCGATTTGTGCCAAATAGAACACTCTGTTCCATATCAGCAAAGGCTTCAATCACTGCCTCACTGCTTCCTGATTGATCCTGAATCAGTAATGGAATCTCATATTCATCCAGTATTGGATAGATCTTGTGATACATTTGCTTCATTTGGTCCCAACTTTGAAAGAGAACTAAGCTCCGCCCATCTATTGCTACTGACAAGAGCGTGATGGTTTCCAAGACTTTCCGATTGAATTCTTGATCGCCCCCATAAACATATTTGGGGATGAAGCGCGTTACAGCAGCATCTACCTGTTTATCAAAAGCAAATGGAGAGTCAATTTTTAGGGTCCCTGTAAATGCTGGATCCTTAGCCTCATCACCTAGTAGCTCAAGCTCAAATAGTTCGGTGCCTCCATCGACATAGATCGTTGCAGATGTGAAAATGACTGATTGATAATGATTCGTCAAGCCGTTTACATGAGCACCAATATTGAAGGGGATTTGATTGAGATGCCATTGATATTTTTTCTGAGTATAGGTCACGAAATGTTGCTCACATTGAACTACGGCGATGATCTGGGTTATTTTATCACGAAGAGTCTTGGCCTCATCCCTATAGGCAAGAAGGCGCTTAATTCTATCAGGTCGTATCTTCTGATGTGATGGTTGACACTGTGGAATTCTCTCAAAATTTGATACAATTATTTCAAATGCTTCCGCCATTCCATTCAGAGCCTCTACAATTATAGATTGATTGTGATCTGACAGATCCTTCCATCTTCTTTCTCCTTTCTTTGAGTTAACAATTGTCATTTTCCTCATATTTTCTTGTACCTTATGACATGTATTCTCAATCTCTTGAAGATGATTTTCGTATGGATTAGCAGACTCTAAGTTTTCCCTAAACACCTGCACGAAGCCGCGTCGCTTTTGGGTTCCTACAACTCTTCTAATGAAATCTGTGATATCTTTTGATTCCAAGCTCTGAGTTAACGCACTTCGCAAGTTATCTGGAAATTGATCAGCCTCATCAATAATGCAGACAGTCGCGCGTTTTTGAATGTCATCGTCAAGCATTGCCAATTTATGGTGATTTGTGATCACTAGGTCAGCATTACGAGCTTTCATCAAAGCCTGTGGGTAGGGACAGGCATTTCCCCTGCGACATACTTCTGACTTACACTGACTTTCAGCATCTACTGGATACTCCTTCGCGACATATTCATACTTGCGATAGAATTCAGCATGACTGTCCCAACGTCCATCTTTGCGTGATAGTGTTAGAAATAAATACAACCATGCGAGTCTCTTTGAATCCTGATCAATACTCTGATGCGAAGCACCATGGGGATTAGGAAGATTGATGGTCACACCAGCAGATTGACTGAAGATGGTTACTGCTACATCTTTCTCTGGCTCTGCGTGTAGTTGTACATAGTACGACGCAGTTTGACCTCTTTGAATTTTAAGACAATCAAGATCTTGACCATCTTCATCCTTGAAGATAAATAAGCCATTGCTTTCGCACTGCTGTTTCTTATGACCATCACTAACTACAGTAAGTGCAGACTCACCGATCAGTTGATTGCCTTGTTTAATAGCGTGATTGACAACCATTGGACTTATATGTGACGGAACGAAGGTATCCATCATATTGACCTCCAATTTTTGTCTGTGCATCCAACTGTTCTTCTTAATTTTAAACGAAATTTCACGATTAAACTCCTTGAAAATATCAAGAATTGCCGTCACACATAAATAATTATTCTTCCCCTTCAGCACTGCAATTTTTAAGTCCTGATATAAGGAGTTTCTGGGGGTGGTAATGGTTTTCCATTCTTTGGTGACAACCTGATCCGTGAGATTATTTGTCGCAGTTGCCACGATAATCTGCCTATTTTTATTGACGCGCACATGCTCACATACAGGAATCAAATACCCAAGCGTTTTTCCAGTACCCGTTCCTGCCTCAACAGCATAGGTTCCACCAATATTGATAGAATCTTTTATGTAACCTGCGTATTTTTTCTGCTGAGGACGTTCCTCAAATTGCTTTGAATCGGACAATAAATCAATAGAACGCTCAAAGAATTCATCCTGTATTGAGGTCGTTCTTAAATGGAAGTCTTTACCCAATTCATGAATCAGCCGCATTTCTCTTTTTAACGAATTAAAAGCATTCTGATCACTTGGAGAGGCTTCTATCCATTCTGGAATTTTCTCATGCCGTTTTTTAAAATCGTTTCGCAATGATTCTGATTTCTCCTGAATCACTTGTATATACTTATCAGGCAATTCGTTACTCCGAATTGCAGATAGGTCAATGATCTTTCTCAAACATACTGTGATTTCTATAGCAGTGGTTTTACAATCATTGGCAATCTCCTCTTGAATAATTTCATCATTATGATGAATTGCTTTCATAAGAAGACACGAAAACTTAAATAAATGCACTTCAAATTCCCTGAGTAGTCCTTCAACTTTCTGGGTATATTCCCTCAGGCGTTTACTAGTATCAGCTTCATCGTCTGAGGCCGCAAGACATTTCAGAACCTGTAATGCGCCCTTCGCGCTTTGATTTTTTTCATCTCCCATTAGAACAGATTCATCGTAGGTTTTTCGTCCTTTCTCAATCAAATCCGACGGTTGCCATTTATTGACAAAACTTTGCAACTGATCTCTGCTCATTAATTTTGGGACATCGTAGGCGATTTCGGCTATTTGACCAGATTCCCATTGAACTTTATAGGCCTGTGATGCAACTGCAAGAATACTGTAAAAAGTCTTATCAATCGGGGCCGATGATAGCGCCCAATGAAGTAGACTATAGACTGGATAATTGTAAGGATCATCTTCAACCTCTGCCCGAATCAGTATAGATTGAAGAATGTCATCTAACATTATTGTCATACCTCTCAGGATTTGATAAATTTTGGATTCCCCTTTTTTGTTCTCTGCAAGAGAAATGACCCTCAAATCTGAGTAAGGTGTCTGGCGTTCTGGAAGAAAATATTTGAATTTCTCAACTAGATCAACCAGAACTGGTGGAGAAGCCCCATGAAGGATGGCCGTTTTGAACCATTTTGCCTCCTCATCCAAATCACAAATGAAAAGGACATCAAGATTTTCCAAAAACTGCAGTATATCACTATGAATCTCTTCAAATGATGGCTTTTGTTGTGCTTGCTGCGTGCTGATTCCGCTGCGTTCATAAACCCGACGGGTGATCCCGAGACCTGGATTTACAATCCAATCTTTGATTTGAGGTGCACGATCATGATGATACCGCTTGCATACCACTTGCAGAAGTGCACCCTTATCAGGATTCCGCCGCGTTGTAAAGCAGTGCGCAATTGCAAAACGAATCGGCGGGGCAACTTGATCTGACATACTCAATCAATGCAAATGTTCAGTAATAGGCCCCTCTTGCATATAGTTGAAGTTACCCTTTGTCAGAGTCTGTAAGGCTCTAATGATTGAATCTATATGATTTTTCCAGCATCTCGAATCGCTGAGGCCAGATCAGGTACTACCTCAAATAAGTCGCCCACAATACCATAGTCAGCAATCCGAAAGATGGGTGCCTCGGGATCCTTATTGATGGCAAGAATAAACTTTGACCCAGCAATTCCAGCGATATGTTGTGTAGCACCTGAGATGCCAATGGCAATATATACATCTGGTGAGATTGAGCGTCCAGTTTGCCCGACATGTTCATTATGGGGCCTCCATCCCTCATCACTCACTGGGCGTGAACAAGCTAATGTTGCATTGGAACCCAATGCATCAGTGAGATCTTCAAGGAGATGCCAGTTTTCGGGGCCCTGTAAACCTCGGCCACCACTCACAACAATTGAAGCCTCAGTCACATCAGGGCGCTCATTCTTTGACCTGGGTTTCAATGTAACTATCGCCTGCGAGGAGACAGCCCTCTTAACATGAAATTTTGTAGGTGTTGATTGTTCCAACCGATCAATGGGAGTAAATGAACGTGGACGAAACGTAACCAGGATTGGGCTTCCCGAGAGTTCCACATTTGCTAAAATCTTCCCCCCGTACAACTCGCGCTTAAATAAAATCTTACCAGAATCTTCCGATTGAAATCCAATGCAATCTTGAGCAAGTGAGGTAGATAGTATCTGCGCAATGCGTCCCATGATGTCTTTTCCAGTGCAGGTTGCCGCCATGATAATTACCTTGGCAGATTCCGAAATCTCTGCGACGGTTGATGCAAGAATATCTGGTGATTGCTCATCATCTTCAGTTAAGGGGTAAGAGATCACCTCAGATCCATACCCGTTCGCAGCATTCGCTGCACGATCACTGATTAAAATCCCCCAACTTGCTCCCAGCGCGACCGACAGATTTGAGGCTGCCTGACAGGCCTCCAAAGTAGACGGCAATAATTTTAAACCTTGTGATTCAGCAATCACAACAATTTCTGGCATCAAATCACACGCGTTTTTTCATGAAGAAACCTGACCGCTTCCTCTACAACCCCTTGTTGGTAAATGACGACCTTACCCTCCGATCTCGGAGCAGATAATTTCAATGAATCAATCAAAGAAGTTGGTACACCTACGGTCACTGTTTCTTTGGTGATCACCTTTCTCTTGGCCTTCATAATCCCCTTGAAAGATGGATATCGTGGTTCAGTAATTCTGCGATTAATGCCGATAATCGCTGGTAGTTGGCATTGATGGATTTTATCCCCTTGTTCAACAGGTTGGCGAGCCGTTAAATGGCCTGACTCTATGGTCAACTCCTCAACAGCGGTCACACAAGGCCAGTCAAGTAATTTAGCTAATCTCTGGGGAACCTGAGCGCCACCTCCGTCAATGGCCACTTCGCCCGTAAGAATTAAATCAAATTTCTGAGATTTTAACCTATTGGCAAGTATTTCGGCAATATTTTTCTGATCTAAGGGCATTGCGTCACTTAGCAAATGAACAGCTTCGTCTGCTCCCATGGATAATCCTTGTCTAAGTGCACTTTCTACACGATCAGGACCTAATGAAAATAGTGTGGCAGTGCCATCAAATTGATCTCTTAATCGAATCGCGATTTCAATTGCAGATTCATCGTGAGGATTAATAATCCATACAACCCCCTCATCACTGACATGAGATTGATCTGAACTCAACTTAGGTATTGACTCAGTATCAGCAGTCTGCTTCACACAAACAGCAATATTCATTGATTACTCCAAAAAAATAATGAAACCATCTTAAAGATATGTTGATGCCTCCAAGAATATGAATTAAAAATTTGTTATCAGTGGATGAGCACTTTCGGTGAAACGCTCCATTGGTATTCACAATCAAGGTGGCTCCCACATTTCTACTCATGAAATTCTACGATACTGGTCGTTCCATTATACGATATATCTTCATTTTTCATCGCTTTGTCGTCTTTGGTTCTTTCAGCAGTGGAGACTGCATCTTTTCATACAGCATAAACAGATGTTCAATCCGCTCTTCCTCTGAACTGAATCTCTTTTTACGATAAAGTCTATCCACTGCATCGTCTAATTTTTTGTGGGCGCGTCTGAGATCTGGTGGGATGATATCTGGATCGTAGAGTTCGGCTAATGTTGCATGTCTATAGTTACCGCGGATATCCAAAATCGCTTGCGCCAGTGGTGTCAGAGATGAAAGATCATCATCAGGGATTGGGAAGTTGTTGTAAACGACACCAATAGAATACCTGTAACTACTCCCCAATCTACCCGAAACAATTCGCATCCAAGTCATGTGCATGGTAGAGGTGAGAAGCACAAAATCACTAAGTGTTGCATCCAGTATAACCTTCAAGCTATTAGCTGGAATTACAGGCGAATCCAACCAGCCAATAGGGATATAGTCTCTAATTCCTGAACTAGTCTCCGGAACTACCAGAAACGGTGATTCTGGAATGGTATTGACCTGATACAGTGTTGGCGTAAGGGCCAGATTTTTCGTGGAAACTCTCTTACTATTTTCTCTATATGAACGTACGGCTGCCATCCGCTTGCGGACATGGGGCAGTTGAGCTAGGACATTTGGTGGGGCATCATGTAAGGCTAAAATCCATCGCTTTTCCCCATGCAAAAACTCACGGGCCCCCACAAAGGGATGCAAATAAGGTTCTGCACCTGGCTCAATTTTCAAAAAATCCATCCTCTCCTGTGCATCAAAAATGTAATGCCCGCCATCAATGGGTTGAGAGCCAATGATCATTTTCTTGAGCCCATTGATCGGATGGCTTTCTTCACGGATCGCAATATGCGGATTCTTCAAACCGCCTGCATCAAACAGATAAGGTGAAAGTGATACATGCTGGCTTTCTAACGGCGCTCCATTAATGTCAGGATAACTGAATAAACGCTTCTGTTTTCGTGCGTGCTCTTTACGATCAAGTCCAATGATCACCACATGGACATGCGCCTTCCCTCGGGCATCTGATCCCCATGCAAACGTCCGATGTGCAAATGCAATCTCCAACTGACACCGCTCAAACAGGATCGGCCAAAGCTGGGCGACCTGCTCGCCATGTGTAATCGAGTTCGTGGACACAAATCCGATGGAACTGTTGGTGATATAGTCCCCTGCTTTGATAAACCATGCGGTGACATAGTCAAGCGTCCCACCATTTTTTTCCATAGATGCGATGCTGTGGACCTGCGCCCGCTGAGACGTACTTTGAAACTTTGCCCCTGCAAATGGAGGATTCCCAAATACAAAGGAGCACGCGCTGGCCGGTAAAACCTCCGTCCACGTGATCTCCAATGCATCCCCATGGATGATACATGGAGAGGTCTCCAAAGGAATGCGCGTATATGTTTGCCCGAACTCAAAACTGAGTTGGGTATTCATGATGTGGTCCATCATCCATAGGGCCGTCTCTGCAATCCGTGCCGAAAACTCATTGATTTCAATGCCATAAAACTGATTCACATCGATCACTGACAGATCAGAAGAATCTATCTCCGCCTGTGCAGGGTGCTTGGCATGGATCTCTTTCAGGACACTCAACTCCAGCAGTCGCAGTTCTCTGTATGCAATAATCAGAAAATTACCGCATCCGCACGCTGGATCAAAGAACGTCATCTGCCCCAGTCGGTGTTGAAACTTCTTGAGTTCTGCAACGCGGCGCGTATCTTTTCTGGATTTTAATTGATGGAACTCCCGGCGCAACTCATCCAGAAAGAGCGGCTCAATCACTTTTAAGATATTTTTTTCTGTGGTATAGTGTGCCCCCTGTTCCCTGCGCTGCTGTGGATCCATCACCGATTGAAACAGGGCACCAAAAATCGCAGGCGAAATAATTGACCAATCAAATTGACACGCATCTAACAGAGCCTGACGCATCTTTTTATTAAATGATGGAATTAAAAGCGTGCCCTCAAATAACGCACCATTGACATACGGAAACCGATCTAAATCCTCGTCCAAAGTATTGAAGCGCTGATCTACAGGTGTATTAATGATCTGAAAAATATGCGATAAAAATGGACCAAGATCTAATCCATCTTCTCGGGTTTGATCTTCAATAAAGTCAAGAAATAGCCCCCGAGGCTCAAAAATTCCCGTATCATCTGCAAACAGACAAAATACAATCCTCACAAGGAAGCGCTCTAAATCATGACCACGGTATCGTGATTCATCCAACATGTCATGGAGCCGGCCAACTAACTCCGAGGCCTTGATATTGGCGGGATCCTGATCACGGAATTCGCGGCGGTGCACGCCAATGATAAAGCCAAACGCTTCCACCTGTGTGCTTAACTGCGATAGAGAGAAGGAAACCTCCTGCCGCTGATCTAGGTTGTAAAGATTGAAACTCTGAAAATCACTCACCAAGATATATCGGGGACGCATATGCTCAGCAAGGGCATCAAAGTACTCCCCAGCTTGCTGATAGGCGTTCTCCAGATCACGCCCAGCACTCTTTTGCTCAACCAGCAAGACACCTGGCCAAAATAAGTCTATAAACCCTGACCGATTGTCAAGTTTAGTGACATGCTCTTCAAACCTCGCGACACTTCGGCGCTGAACGCCAAAGATATTGAAGAAATCATCGTAAAAACTATGGGCCTCTTTCTTTTCGTATTTCGCCTGCTCCCAGGTCTTCGAAAAGTTGACCGCGCGGGCACGAATCTCATTCCATGAAAGACGCATCAAATATTCATATTTAGGGCTCTATCTAGTTTCTGCGTAGCGGTTAATATAACTAAATCCTCTGGACATGAATCGCTTCATATTTTTACATACAGCGAGTTGTATTGATGATGGGGGCTTCTTCATTCATCTGGAAAGGTCTACCAGAAATCGTCCAGACGCTTTCCCGTCAACCTTAGCATGACATACATTCTCAATATCTTCTATTGACACCGTACCCATAAATAATTGATTAACATCCTGTGTAGAAAGTAGCGCTTGTAATCGTTGCCATGCAGTAAGTCGCTCCTCAACTTGAACAGTGTTTGAATCAATTCCCGAAAGCGTAACTCCTCGCAGAATGAATGGGTATACAGTAGTGATCAGCTCTGCTCCACCAACATTGCCAACAGCAGCAACACATCCGTATCGCTTGACTCTTGCCAATGCAGCAGATAATGTGGCCCCTCCTACCGTATCAATAACGCCATCATAGATGGCATGTTCTAATGGACGAGATGGTGCAATTCTATCAATGGTTTCCACGGCAGCTAGTCCTAAAATTTTTTGTCTCAGATGCGAACTCCCACACGAGGCGGTTACCGTATATCCAAGATTAGCGAGAAGCTTCACGGCAATCATTCCAACACCCCCAGAGGCACCTGTAACAAGAATTTTACCATTCATAATAGCATGATCCTCTAATGCCTTGACGCTCAGCATAGCAGTAAGCCCCGCCGTACCAAGTATCATTGACCAACGTGAACTCATTCCCTGATTAAGTTTGATCAGGTATTCAGAATTAACAACTTGTCTTTGAGAATATCCACCGTTAAAAGATTCGCCAAGCCCACCTCCGGTTAGCACAACTTGATCACCAGATTCAAAGCCTTTCGCTTTGGATTTAATGATTGTTCCAGCCAGATCAATCCCCGGAATAAATGGAAAGTCAGCACGCACGATCTTACCGCGTCCTGTTATAGCTAAGGCATCTTTATAGTTGATCCCAGAATATTCAACCGAGATCACGACTTGGCCATTGCTCACTGAAAGCGTCTCTGAACGCTGCACAGAACACTGCCCAGGGCCTGTTAAGACTAAAGATTTGAACATTAGGTATCACTTTTGAGATTAACAGAGTAGAAACTCCGTTGCTATATCACTTGATCCTATGCATTCAGTCCAAGTTAAGAACTCCCATTACAAATTGTGTTTCATGGCAGCCTTGACAGCAAGCTTGTTGATTGTGACTCTGTGCTTTAACCTTCCAATCCATTTTAACACATCTTCAAAAGACTGGCAACCTTACACCGGGATGACTGGGGCGGGTTATGGTGGTGATCGTTTCATCGCCCATGTCTCGACTTCTCACTCTCATGGGTCTTCATCTGTTGCAGGTCATTCATTACCCCCGCCTATCGTTGAGACAACCGTTACTGATTCAATTCCAGAGATTTTCTCATCTGAAATCGCGGTGTCACATACGGTTCCAATTCTTGATTACGCAGAAATTATGCCTGAAATACGAGGGGGGCTTCGCGCTTACTATATTCTGATCAATTATCCTGAGGAGGCCGTTAATCAGGGAATTGAGGGAAAGCTCTCACTGATATTTACAGTCAATCAAAATGGTACAGTCTCCGATATCATCGTATCCGAACCCTTACATGCTTTACTTGATTCTGCCGCTGTACAGGCACTTCGCAGGACACGGTTTATTCCTGGGCAACATTTTGGCCAATCTGCCAGAGTCCGCATGAGACTGCCAGTTCGTTTTGAACTCGTCAATCCAGTTGATTCAACTCTCACAGAATCATTATCGTCGAAAGAGACTTCTTAGTAGCGCACGCATAAATCCGCGCAACATACGAGTCACCATTTTCTCTAACGTAGTTCCAAGCGACATAGGTGGGATATTAGGGATAAGCGTAAGAGGCACCAAAGCCTAGAGGAATACCGAGTAGCCAGTATAGGATAAGAAATGCAGACCAAGCAATCAAAAATGTTATTGAGTAGGGAATCATAATGGATGTGAGTGTGCCAATTCCTGTCTTCTTCACATACTTCTGGCAGTAAACGACCACCAATGGAAAATATGGCATTAGAGGAGTAATGATGTTAGAGGAAGAGTCTCCTACCCGATAAGCTGCCTGCGTCAAATCAGGGGAAATTCCCACCTGCATCAACATCGGAACGAAAATTGGCGCTAACAGCGCCCACTTTGCAGATGCAGATCCTACAAAAAGATTAACAAATGCCGTAAGCAAAATGATCCCAACAATCGTTACTGATCCTGGAAGAGATAGCGCCTGAAGTATTCCTGCGCCTTTGAGTGCTAGAAGTGCACCAATATTTGAGGACCCAAATGCATGAACAAACAATGCACAGAAGAACGCCATGACGATGTAATAGGCCATCCCGCTCATGGATGTGGTCATCGCATCAACTGTATCCTTTGATTTCTGGAAGACGCCTGCGACATATCCATAAACCACGCCAGGCACCAAAAAGAGCAGAAAAATCAGAGGCACGATAGACTGCATAATCGGAGCCTGAAATGAATTTAAGGATCCATTGACATCTCTAAATGGAGAATTCTCAGGAATAAGCGCTAAAATAAGTCCAAGAATTCCTAGCAGTATCATTGTCGTTGCCCACCAGAAAGCCCTTGATTCTCTTTTACTAATCACATCCATGCCTTTGCTACTCTCTGAATCCTCATCTATGGGAATGTTTTTTTGAAGACGAGGTTCAATCAAGCGATCTGTAATATACCAACCAACAGCTATAATCAGCGCACTGGAAGCCATGGTGAAAAAATAGTTGCAAAGTGGATTGACCAGTACAGACGCGTCAAGAATCTGTGCTGCTGGTTGCGTGAACCCCTGTAACAGTGGGTCAAGTGCGGAGGGAAGAGGATTCGCACTAAATCCTCCAGATACGCCAGCGAATGCTGCGGCGATTCCCGACAATGGATGTCGCCCAGCCGCATGAAAAATTACACCCCCCAGAGGAATGACCAAAACATATCCAGCATCCACCGCACTATGGCTCAACAATCCAACCAGAATGACGACAGGAGTGAGCAAGGCCAAGGATGTCTTTGATAATAGTAGTTTGATTGCTGTGTTAAAATATCCTGCCTCATCTGCAACTCCTACACCTAACATTGCGACAAGCACGACCCCCAGTGGAGCAAAACCCATGAAAATGGAAACCATTCGGCTTAGGAACTCGGTAAAGGCTGTACCTGTCAATAAATTATTAATAACCAGAGGGGCATCTGTTCGTGGATCAATCACCGATGAAAATGTAAAACCCGATAAAAATACACTGACAACCCAGACAACAATCATCAACAACAAAAAGAGCATTGATGGATCTGGAAGTTTATTGCCTACCACCTCAATACCCCTCAGGCAACGGTCAAGAAGACTCTTTGTCGGCTCCATATTTTCAAGTTTATTCATGAATTATACTCACTGCTGATCATCCGCAATACATCAGAGCATGATCTCTTGTAGGAATCCAAATGAATGCCCAAGATATGCCGAAAGCATTAATTAGTGCCTGTCCATAAATACGAAAATATCATTGAAGCTCCTATTCTATATGACATTTATCGCCGATCATTTCGCTTGAAGATTTACGAAGATGTGTGAATTCAAGGTAACAAATGACAGGGTGTATACTGAAAACTCCCATTTTTGGCACCTCTAACGCGTAATCTAGAAAATGGCTGCAAAATCTTCGCAACAAAATAACCTTTATTTTGAATCTATAAACCCATACAGAATAGGCGATTCAGCGCTGTTAGATGCTTTTCTGGACGGGCGCTAATTAAGTATTCACGAAAAGATATAGAAGATTCATTACTTCTTAACGAAATAATACTACTAAACCTATACCAATGGGATTTATCATCCGCTGTTTAGGTCGTCAATTCTGTGAAAAATACATCTCGAGTTCCAGAGCATTCGTTAACATGGATATCCAAATCATCTTACACTTTCACCTGTCATGACTTCGCCCCGCCGTTCTTTTGAATTCGCTTTGCAAATGGTAACCATGCAATGAAACATAACACCAAGGCCACTAATTCGGCAGCCAAAATATACCACGGCCATGGCCCCAGCAAATCCAATATAGAGCCAGTGCGAGGCTTTTCCATCAAATACATATAATTTGATCCACTAAAATAATTAAAAACTATCATGATTATTGAATAAGCATTAACCCATAACAACGTATATATAATACCAATCCTGCGGGGATAAATACCCCAGATTGATACAAGATAGACGATATAAAGAACTAAACCTGCATGAACAACCCAGTATGTGAAATACAGAATACTTGGAAATGTGCTATTAAGGTTGGGCGTCAAAATTCCCTGAAATGTTCCCGCCATGATAACATAATAAGATACCTCCACCCGATGTCTTGGACGATGCTTCCAAAACGAAAAAGGTAGTACTACTGCAAGAAAGTTGCATAAATTCAGGGGCAAATTTGCCCGCCAATCAAATAGTCCATTTGATAACCGAAAAATGATCGCTGTGCTCATTGCAGCAAATATAATGATTGAGAGCCCTCTGAGAATAACTTCCTGCGCCTGTTTATCCAACCTCCTGCGTGCGAACAAGGGAAGTCCTGTACACAGAATGATTGTGATCGCGATAATTAAGAAATGTTCATCGCTATAAAATTGAATTCCTGAAGTTTTTATCAAGATCATCTACGGATTCTGTGAATGCAGATTAATGTTGAGCATCAGCAGTGACACGCATCACAAATTTAGCAATTGTTGGCTAATGTGACTAGGACATGCACATTGCTATCAATATTCAAGTCAAGATCTGTGAGTAGCAAGACCAGAAGGCCTTCCCATTGATGTTTCGTCGCTTTATGAGCAATAGAAATTGATCAAGCAATTTTTGACAAAATAAGATACAACAGGACTGAAGTGTCCCAGCGAATCATATGAAAACGAATCAAATTTTGATAGACATCATATGTATTGGGAGAAAAACATTCAATTATTTTGTATACCAAGTATCCACCTGTACAATCTCGTATTTTAATGGTATAATCTTTTTAGAATTCCATTTATCAGCGATCTCGGATGAATAAACTGCCATTCATTGGCAGTATAGTATTATTGAGATATGACCAAGTAAATTGACTTTTGCTGACGCAGAGTGATAAAGTTAATTCAAACGAATGAAACAGAATAGCCGGGAAGTGACCCTCAATCAAGCCATGATGTCAGAATACGAGACTAAACTCTGGCAGATGGCTGATGCATTAAGGGGAACTATGGATGCCGCTGAATTTAAGCATGTCGTCCTCGGGCTTCTCTTTTTAAAGTATATCTCAGATGCATTTGAAGAAAGATGCAAGGTACTTGAGCAGTCCGAGGGTGCTGATCCCGAGGACCCAGATGAATATCAAAGAGAGAATGTCTTCTGGCTTCCAAAAGAAGCACGGTGGGAAAATCTAATGGCCAAGGCTCCTCAATCTACCATAGGCAAAGAAATTGATCGTGCAATGACAGCCGTAGAGAGAGAAAACAGTCGTCTTAAAAATATTCTTCCCAAGGATTATAGTCAACCCGCACTCAATACAGAGCGACTAGGTCAACTCATTAACTTGATCACCAACATTACTGTTGGAGGAACTAAGGCATGTTCCAAAGATGTGTTGGGGCGCGTTTACGAATATTTTTTATATAGATTTGCCAGTGCAGAGGGGAACAGGGGGGGAGAGTTCTACACACCGAGATGCATCGTGCAATTACTGGTTGAAATGATAGAGCCGTACCAAGGACGCGTCTATGATCCATGTTGTGGAGCATCTGGAATGTTTGTACACTCAGTGGAGTATATTCGCTCCCATGCCAAGAGTAATGGGAATGGAGGAAAAACGCGAGGGGACATCTTCATTTATGGTCAGGAATTAAATTATACGACTTGGCGTTTAGCAAAAATGAATCTCACAATCAGAGGAATTGAGGGGCAGATTGCTCATGGTGACAGTTTTCACAATGATAAACATCCAGATCTAAAAGCAGATTATATTCTGGCTCATCCGCCATTCAACGCTTCGGACTGGGGAGCCGAACGACTAGTAGACGATAAGCGCTGGCATTATGGTATACCTCCAAAGATGAATGCTAATTTTGCTTGGGTGCAGCATATCGTACATCATCTAGCACCTGGTGGAATTGCCGCATTTGTATTAGCCAATGAATCAATGTCTTCAGCACAGAAGGGAGAAGTAGAGATACGGAAGAATCTGGTTGAACAGGGCTTAGTCAATTGCATGGTGGCTCTGCCAGGTCAGCTTTTTTATTCAACACAAATTCCAGTATGTCTGTGGTTTCTGTCTCGTGAGCGCAAGCGAAAGGGGGAGATCTTATTTATTGATGCTCGTCAAATGGGCCAAATGGTTAGCCGCACACTCAGGGAGCTGACTCATGATGAGATTAATCGTATTGCTAATACTTATCATTCATGGAAGAAGGGAGCAGATAATCATGAAGATGAGGCTGGATATTGTAGAAGTTCTTCAATTGAGGAGGTGCGAAAGTATGAACATGTGCTTACTCCTTGGCGTTATGTTGATATGAAGTGTCAGCATGAAGATACCGAGCCATTCGCTGATAAGATGAAGCGATTGGTTACTGAACTCAATGAACAGCAGGTTGAAAGCACTCGGCTTGATGAGTCAATTAGGGCAAACCTTGACATGCTTGGTTTTTCAAGGAAAAAGGCCAAGTAAGAGATAACAGTAGAGCTGTTTCAAATGAATTTTGTACAAAACTCTCATTATCTTCTTATGATGTATGCAGCATACGCATGGTTTAATTTCATGATACTACCGTGAAAAATTATGCCACTTGATTTAGTAAGTTTGAAAAAATCTTTTGATGCGTTGAAAGAAGTTTTCGCTGTGAGTGAGGATGATAAGCGTATGAGTCAATTCACTCATTTTGAGGTGATTGCTATTCGCGCAGGTGTATTGAAGCATCTTGAGATCACGTATGAGCTAAGTTGGAAGTTGATCGTTCGTTGGCTCAATAATAATGTTTCGCCGGGCATCGCAGATGGAATTTCCAGAAGAAATCTATTCCGATTAGCTCTAGAGAATCGCTTGATTAAAGATTTTAATAGATGGGACAGTTATCATGATGCTCGAAACGATGCAGTTCATAGGTACAGCTTTGAAAGAGCCGAAATGATTTATGAACTTATCCCGGACTTCATTAGTGATATTCACGATCTAATACTCGCCTTAGAGGCACAGAATAACTGATTGTACCTTTCTGTGAGATGGACTCATTTCTTCCAGCTATTGATCTGTGCCCTGACTATTGGGAAATTGTTCAAGAAGCTCTTTACCTTCATGTTCCAGATTATCATGTGGTCGCATTCGGGTCTAGGGTAACTTGGACTGCTAAGGATTACTCTGATTTGGATCTTGCTATTTTATGTGATGATCCCCTACCATTATCTACACTTTCTGCATTAAGAGAAGACTTGGATGAATCTATCCTTCCGTTCAGAGTAGATATTATTGACTTTGCACGTGTTGAGGATGGTTTTCGTAGCATTATTAGAGAACACGGCGTAGTGTTGCCAAAACCCGATGACATTCAAAACCCATCCATTGGAGCATTCGCAGATCATAGGCATGATATTGGTTTGAAATTGATAAACGGAGACACTAAGTCGGAGGTACAAAAAAATAGTTGGAAATCTTTTAAGATTAGTGATCTCGGCCGAATTGTGACTGGAAAAGCTCCTCCTACCGCAGATGTGGATAACTTTGATGGACCCTTCCCATTTATCACAATTCCAGACCTGAAGAATCATGCTCTCATTCATGAAAGTCAAAGGACATTGAGTGATAAGGGTGCGTCCAAGGTTCACTCCTGCTGTCTTCCCGCTGGTGCTGTGATGATGTCCTGCATTGCAACCATAGGCGAATGTGGTATAACAACTCGTCCGAGTTTCACAAATCAGCAGATAAATAGCCTCATTCCTAGAAGTGGGATAGACACACGCTTTTTATATTATGTATTTACTCAACTTGGTTCTGAGTTAGATTCTCATGGAGGGGGAAGTTCAAGTAACACAAATGTTTCAAAAGGGCGTTTTTCTGAGATTAAAATTACCATTCCAGTTGATATCTCTGAGCAACGAGCCATTGCTCAAATACTTCAAACGTTAGATGACAAAATTGAACTCAACCATAGAATGAATAAGACGCTTGAACAGATTGCTCAGGCATTGTTCAAGTCTTGGTTTGTTGATTTTGAGCCAGTTCGTGCTAAGATGGAGGGACGCTGTACAGGATTACCCGAACACATTAGTGATCTGTTTCCAGATCGTCTTATCAAATCAGAACTTGGAGAAATTCCTGAAGGGTGGGCAGTAAGAATGATTAAGAACTGTATGACTCTAACTATGGGACAATCACCATCTGGGCACACTTACAACACTATAGGAAAGGGACTTCCTTTTTTTCAAGGGCGCTCTGATTTTGGTTTTCGGTATCCCAGAAAACGTAGATTTTGCACTGCACCAACTCGTATAGCAGGCCCAGATGATACGTTAATTAGTGTTAGAGCCCCCGTGGGAGACATTAACATGGCATGGGAAAAGTGCGGTATTGGACGAGGTGTGGCCTCACTAAGACACAAATCTGGGTCAAGTTCTTATACATATCATTCCATGATAATTCTCCAACCCAAATTAAAAGAGCTCGATCATACTGGCGCAATAAACAAGAAAAAACTTGAAGCCTTAAAAATTAATGATCCTGGTCCATTAATTTTAGGAGCTTATGATTCAATGCTATGTGATTTTGATAAGCAAGTGAGGAAAAATGTTATGGAATCAAATACGTTGATTGATATTCGTGATTCTCTTCTGCCCAAGCTCATTTCTGGAGAAATTCGTGCAATTATGGGTCAGAAACCAACTCATGTTTCTGAAGTGATCAAAGAACCGTAGAATTAATCGACTGCCCAGATTGAAGATCATGATCCAGACTAATCCGAAAATATTCTGGCAGGAGGTCGCCTTAGGCGGTTGAATTCCGTGGCAATAGAGTTTCTGCTCCTCTTCGTGATTCACTTGCAAGTGAGCTCGTAGCATTTGCCAATGCAAGTGACGGTCGACTCGTCTTAGGAGTATCCAATGACGGTCAATCGCAGTCTCTTGACAGATCCGAACTAGATTTACGGGTTCAGTATGTGGGTGAAATTTGTTCAAAAACAATTAAACCACTTCTATATCACAATGTCTTCAGAGTACCAACTGAGTCTAATGGTGGAGGAGCGTTACTGGCAGAAATTCCCCAGAGTTCATCTGTGCATCGTTCTTCCAATGGATATTTTCGCCGATTCGCCACAGCAAGCGCCAGATGGACTCCGCAGAAGTTCATCGCCTCACCCATATTCGGGGGCAGTCAATAGATATCTCTGCGGATACCCAAATCATAATGGCGACTGGAATTAAAACGCTTCATCACCAATTATGGAAGAAATATCTAAGTTCTCGCAATCAAGATTCCTTTGAGGTTGCGTTGACGAAGATGAAGTTTCTCAAAAAAGATATTCACGGAGAATTGCGCGCCACAATAGGTGGCGTGCTATTGGCCTCAAAGAATCCGCATGAATGGTTACCAAATGCCTGGATTCAGGCCATATGCTATCGCGGGGACCAACCAGATGCCAATCAGCAAATTGATGCACATGATATTTTTGGCCCACTTGACCATCAGATTCGTGAGGCAATGCGCTTTGTGATATCAAATATGCGAGTTGCCGCATATAAAAATCTTGAGCGTGTTGAAATGCCACAATTCAGTTTACGTGCAGTTTTTGAGGCCGTGGTGAATGCAGTGGTTCATCGCGATTATTCCGTCTATGGCTCGCACATTCGCCTGTTAATGTTTGAGGATCGTCTGGAGCTTTATTCACCAGTGGATTGTGTAACTCCATGACGACCGAAGACTTACGATATAGTCAATTCACACGCAATGAATTGATTGCTTCACGGTTAGGTCAATGCCTGATAGGTGATGGTGTGTCTGGATCTAATGGCCGTCAATACTTCATTGAACGTAGGGGAGAAGGCGTTACGATCATTGAGTCAGAAACTTTTGCATTAACAGGACTGAGACCAAGATTTCAGTTGATCAGTAATCGGGAATTAGTGGTGACACTTCCATCTTCCCGCCCCCAGTACCCGAAGGGGTAAAAGTTGCAGTAGAAATGCATCACAGTAACACAGAGAAGCCTTTACAAAATGTTCATGGGTTGACGTTGAATCCGAATAACACTTACAGTGAAGCAAGAACTGATGCTCTGGGGCGTGCCAAGTTTTAATTCATGCTAAATTTCCTGTTACAGTTTTCTGTGCAGCAGAAGGGTTCCACGCACATGTTGGGCGACATTATCTCCCTGACAAGCCTTTAGTGATCCTATTCAACCACTGGATGATGGGGGATCCCAAATCATTGTAAATGGTTCAGGAAAAATTCCTAAGCTCAACTGGAGACTCAACGTTTCATTAGATTGTCTGGACAGGGCGTATCTTTATGCATCTGAAATCGTCGTTAATCACGGAGAGGCTCAACCCGTTCGTTTTGTATTGCATGATCCAGTATATCTTGGAAATAGCTCTGGAACAAAGGTGTGCTTTGGTTTAGAGAGATCATCGGAACATCATGCTCTTTGACTACCAATTTGAAAATCCATAGCATCCGCTTTCCTGAGAATCACTCTATAAATAAGGGAATTATATACGTGAGTACCCATCTATTAGACGGCTACCTGTTGCGTATCCATTTCACGGATCATAGGAGTTCCTAACGGAAACGCTCCTCCACGTGCAGATGCCCCAATCCCGGAGGCCTGTAATACATTCGCAGATGCATTGATATCTGCGTGATCCGTATGGCCACACGCCATACACTCAAATCTACTTTGTGTCTTACGGTTGACTTTATCTGTATGTCCACACTGGTTACAGCGTTGACTGGTATACTTCGGATCAACAAGAATCACGTTGCCGAACTTGTAATCGCAATAAGAATTGAACCGCCCCCATCCAGCGTTCTGTATGACGCGGTTCAACCCCGCCTTCGCCCTCACATTGGTTCCAGGCTTCTCAACCGTACCCTTAGCGGACTTGGACATAGCCGTGATCTTCAAGTCTTCACGTTTCAACGTATGGGCTTTATTGGACAATTGACGGCTATGTTGATGCGCCGCATTGACTCTGCAATTCTTCTGTTTTCGCTTCCACTTGTTGATTTTTCGCTTGGATCGACCAGATCCTTTCTGTTGTCGGGCTAACTTTCTTTGCCACCGACGAATCTTAATCTCCTTATCCGTTAAATCAGGGAGCGGTAACATGCCCTGTTCACCATCCGTTGAGGAATAAGAAATGTTATAGGTATTCAAGTCAATGCCAATCTCTTTGCCGTCATCTACTTGCTCGGGTAGATTGTCGACCTTGTAAATTACGCTCATCTTCCAGTACCGTCCGTCTTTCTTCACGGTGACTTCAATCGGCTCACCGTCTGGATAAGGATTACCTCCTTTCCTACGAAACTTCATCCAGCCAATCTTCTGGATATGGACATCATTCCCTCGGATCTTAAACAATCCTTTGGTCGCCGTAAACGAATTGTGTTGAAACCGATTATGGAACGTAGGATGATCACGTAATCCCTTGAAGAAAGCCTGCCACGCCTCGGCCTGATGCTTTAAGGTGTTTCGCACAATGTTGGACAATCAAGAAATGGTTGGGCGAAAAGAAGTGTATCTACTACTTAATGACGGCCAGGTCAATTCTGGATTATCCTTATGTTCGTCTTTATAGTCCCTGTTGATTTGGTCAAGGAACGTATTCCATACAAACCTACATGCTCCGCAAAGCCCCGCCAAGAGATGGGCTTTCCACTGCGTACCGGGTAATAGGCGGTACTCTATTCTACGATAGGAACAGTTTGAATCTGAAGGGTTAGAAGCCTTTTTAACAGGCATGATATCAAGGTTAAGTTGATGTTATGATAAGCAATAGGGTAGACTGCGTATCTATCCTATTGTGTCTGTTAAGCTTTGCCAAAATAGAATGGTTCCATTCTTTGGGTACTCACGTATGTAATTCCCATAAATAAATGTTCAAACCCACCTTTGAGATCTTCTTGGCTATACTTCCCCCAGAAATATTAGGGACATACATCAGAAATTTTGCTGGCATCACCCAGAGATGATCGTAGAGATCGTTGTCAGCGACAAGTAGAATTTTCGTTCTGAAGGGGCGGCGCGCTGAATAGGCAGTACATTTTCCATTACCTCGGAATACTCTCATGAGTATGCATCACATTGTTGATATAGTTTGTCTTCCAAAAGATTTTCTCGAAATTCAAAGACTTGATGAAACTACTGGTAGTGAAAACTCGGTTGAATAGCGCGTAAGCTGTACGTGAGAATGTTCGCGCCGAGATACAAAGCCCAATAGCCGTATTTTCAAAAATACGGCTATCCTCATAATAAACAAGAAAGATCATGAAAAGACGGTGATTGAGCAAGCCGAGGTGTTGTCAGCACGCTGGAAAAATTATCAATAAGACTCCAGTCAAATTTCCACACAAGATTGTTCTAAGTCTCAACACATGCAGTAACCAATAGCCCTTGCACTAGATTATAGCCTCGCAGAGAACTGGAAATCTGGATTGAGTCTCTCCAAATACATCTAACGTCATTCACCGACGAAACTCTGATTATAAACCACTCACTGAACGCTATTCACAGCGCTCTTCTAAGGGAACCTATGTTCGTAGAAGAATTCACGTATCCCTATACTCTTAAATAATAGGCTTGTGTGTAGGGTAATGTTTAATATTTTAACGAGTCTTGGGGCTTGTCTTCAATTTTAAAATGGATATACATGTTGATCATTTTCAGGATCTCCCTAGATCTGAGCAGAACCAACTTTATGTTGCAAAAAATTAAATGGATGATAATGCCATGATAGAAATACTTTATACGGTAGAATCAATGCGCCGCATCATCATCGATAATAATCGAAACATTGCGCTGGTTTACATAAAGCCTGTGCTCGGTGACATGAAGGCGCATGATATTTCCAAGAACATGAGGCAGACAGGAGGCCATAATGGCTAACGGAACTAGATCATATGACATTGTCATTGTCGGTGCAGGAGCCGCAGGCATCGGATTTGCCGTGACTCTTCGCCATTTAGACTTTGAAAATTTTGTGATCCTTGACCGTGATGCTGTGGGTACTTCATTCCTTCGTTGGCCACAGCAAATGCGATTCATTACACCTTCATTCAACGGCAATCAGTTTCGTGCTCTTGACCTGAACGCCGTCTGCCTTGAAACTTCACCTGCCTACTCACTTGGAGTAGAGCACCCAACTGGAATAGAATACGCCGCATATCTCCAGGGGGTATCTTCGCATTTTGATCTGCCCGTGATGACTCAGGTTGATGTCCTATCGGTTGCAAAGAAGCAACATCCATATAGGTTTCTATTAGAAACCAGCCGCGGCGACTTCCATGCCCGGTTCGTCGTATGGGCAGGCGGTGAAATGCAGTACCCAAGAATCAATGGCATCCACGGCGCAGAGCACTGCCTGCACAACTCACATGTCACCTCTTGGGAAGACCTTCAAGGCACGGAGAGGTGCGTAATCGGCGGTGGAGAGAGCGGTGTTGATGCAGCTATTGAGCTTGCCTCTAATGGGCAACGCGTGATCGTATTTGATCGCGTAGAACCATGGAACGAAACCGGCTCAGATCCTAGCCGACTCTTATCGCCCTTTACACATTTACGTCTCAAGTCAGCCCTTAACTCTGAAAGGGTGGCCTTATGTGGCGGCTACAATGTGATTGGTGTTCGTCGTAATGGGGAAATCTATCAGTTGTCCTTTGAGGATGGGACTATAGTTGACTGTGCTGAACAACCAATCTTAGCATCGGGGTTCGTTGGCTCAGCATCTCTGATTCATCATTTTTTTGCTTGGCGCGATAATGGATTTCCCGTGCTGACCAAAAATGACGAATCCACTAAGATGAGAGGGCTGTTTCTAATTGGGCCACAAGTGTGCCAAGATGATCTCATCTTCTGTTTTATATACAAATTCCGTCAACGCTTTGCCGTGGTAGCTAATCAGATCGCTCGGCGCCTGCACGTGAGCACAGAGCCGCTACAGTGGTATCGTCACAATGGAATGTATCTCGACGATCTGTCGTGTTGCGGTGATGCCTGTGCTTGCTAAAGATCTTGAAGTCCCTAGATGCTAATTCAACTCATGCCTCAAAGATAGCGCCTTGAATCACCCTCGCCTACATCAATGAAGCAGTTCTCAGCGAGACGATCATATTTTTCCGACGCATCAGTATCGGTTGAACTTTTGTGAAGTGGAATTCAAAAAAATTATCACTCTGAATGGGATTCTACAATATTCTCATGCTGAGCCAATCAATAAGAGACCTCTGCTGATGGTATCATTCAATCAGAGAATCATTCCAGTTGATGATCGACTGATCAAGGGAGAACGATATACGGGAGAGCAAGTGATTGATGGGCCATGATGACAGAATTATTAAAATACAAAGGGAATAGTGATCGCCCTGATATAGTGCGGAAGATTCCAGAAAAACCTTCCTAACATAGTTTAATCTGATGATTCGTTCAGTTCTGCAACGCTTATCTCTTGGACCTTTATGGGCGATCCTGCTCCTGCTAATACCCGCCTGGATTGCGGTTGCACTTGCCATACACATTGCAAGCCAGATTGATCTATGGTTTCATACTTGGATTGCCCCAGTAGTAGAATTTGCAAAGAACCTGCCTCAACCCCTTGCGGAACTCTTCGCTGGAGACTATGGCTTTTTCACAATGGGTCCGCTATTGGTGGTATGGGCAACCCCAGTTGTGATGATCCATTCACTACTGATGAGTCTATATAAAATAAGCGGGCTACTTGATCACCTTGCAACGACCATGAATCCATGGCTGAAACGGCTCGGTATTACGGGCAATGAACTAGCACATGTTGTGATGGGATTTGGTTGCAATGTGCCCGCAATAATCGGCTCAAATTCTTCCCCTACTCAATGCCGTGAAGCATGTGTATCGGCCATCACCTTCGGTTCTGCCTGTTCATATCAATTGGGAGCAACAATGGCGGTCTTCGCAGTTGCAGGTCAATCAGAACTGGTCTTGGCATACTTGCTGTACCTTGCTGTCACAACTGTTGCTTATGTTCGAATCACGGCCCCACCATCATCTTTTTACCCCCTTAATGTACTAACAAATCAGACGATGAACTTTCTGGTTTGGCCCGATCCGAAAGCTGTATGGGTAGGTACACGAGGGGTTGTTCTGGAATTCTTTCGCAGAGCCTTACCGATCTTTTTTCTAATCACAGCTACAGTATCTCTGTTCCAATGGTTAGGTGCGCTAGAAGCTGCATCAGCAATTATTGAACCAGCAATGTCCCTCTTTCGGTTACCGCCAGAAATTGCCCCTGCAGTGATTTTTGCAAGTATACGAAAGGATGGTATCCTATTGCTTGCAGAACCTAGCATCGTTACAAGCCTTAGTGCAATCCAGCTATTAACCGCTGTCTACCTTGCTGGTGTACTACTGCCATGTCTGGTTACCTGCTTGACGATCGCGCGTGAACATAGTCAAAGACATGCACTCCGCTTGATAGGTCAACAATCTATTGCAGCCATTGGATTCAGTACTATGCTAGCTTGGGGTGGAGCATGGATATGAACATCTCTGAATCTGTCAAAAAATAGTTAAAACACACATTGACTGTTTAAAGGTAAAAGTACTTATCCAAAAAACCTATCTCATGTGTGACCCGGTAGAGGCAGATCCATTATATGCTCGTAGTTTGAAAGACTTATTTTTTCGTGGATTGAACAATAACTCACGATCATTGAACGGAATCGCCTATGCCAATCACTGCAAAGTCACTCACGTCAACACCTAAGTCCTATACAAATTTCTCACCAATCATGATCCGATATTTAGGTGGGTAATTTAATTTCATTCTAGACACGATGAAACGATCTACAGTCACAGCGGCCACCGATGCAATTCGTGAATGCTTTCCAGCGTTGCAACGCCAGCATAATCATTATCCTGTCGCTTATTTTGATGGCCCTGGCGGTACTCAAGTGCCAGCGGTGGTCACCGATGCCATGGTCAATTATCTTCTTCACCACAATGCAAATACCCACTGGGCGTTCCCCTCAAGTCAAGAAACTGATGCGATTTTAGAGGATGCCCGTAACACCTTTGCCGAGTTCCTAAACTGCGATTCTACAGAAGTTGTGTTTGGTCAAAATATGACCACAATGACATTTCATGTCGCACGCGCATTAGGTCGACTCTGGAAGAAAGGTGACGAAATCATCGTCACAGATCTAGACCATCATGCCAATATTGACCCATGGAAAGATTTAGCCTGTGAACAGGGGTTTGTCATCCGCACAATTACATTCAATCCAAATACAGGGCAGCTCAATCTATCAGATCTTGAGAACTTAATCACAGCGCGCACTCGACTCATTGCTGTTGGAGCGGCCTCCAACGCACTCGGAACCATTAATGATGTCAAATTTATTACTACATTGGCCCAGGACTCTGGTATCATCACCTTTGTGGATGGCGTTGCCTATGCCCCTCATCTTCTCAGTGATGTGAATGATCTAAGATGCGATTTTTTTGCCTGCTCTCCCTACAAATTTTACGGACCTCACGCAGGGGTCCTATATGGAAAAAAAGCATGGCTTGACCAGCTTGATACTCCAAGGCTTCAACCCGCATGCGCACAGGCACCCGATCGCTTGGAAACTGGAACACTGAGTCATGAAGCCATCGCTGGTTCCGCGGCAGCAGTAAAATTTCTTGCGTCATTGTCACACGAAACATCCATTCGAAATTCGCTCAAACGCACCTTTGCATCACTCCATGAACGTTCACAGGCGCTCATCCATCTACTCTGGGAGGAATTACAGAAAATGAACACAATTACGTGCTACGGACCTTCATCCAACCTAAATCGAATCCCGACAATTAGCTTCTCAGTCAACGGTTTTTCCTCGAAAGACATATGCGGAAAGCTAAGCACATCGGGCTTATTCCTATCCCATGGCGATTTCTATGCCTCAACCGTTATAGAAAAACTACATGTAGAGGGACTCGTGCGTGTTGGCATTTCGTGCTATTCCAACCAAGAAGAAGTTGAACGCCTGATTGATTGTGTCAAACAGATTAAGTAGTCAAGTTAACCTCCCCGAAGTAAGGAGAAAAAACCCGTCACTACCATGACATCATAAAGGGCATGCGTCCATGCTACGACGGCAAAGCCTCGTATCAAAAAAACAAGATTAAACACCAACCCAAAAATTGCCCTGAATAAAAACACATCCAGTGCCCAGGGATCTCCGTAATTACCAAGATGGTGTACGAAACTAAAACTCAAAGCACCAATTACGGCAGCAATGAAATACATGAGAATTCGTCTCTTTGGAAATGCCTTCCACATCACGAAGAAAATTCCGCCCACAATAAGAACGCGAAATAATAGTTCCTCATAGATGCCAGCGCCCAGAGAAAGCACCAACTGTAGTAGCAGGCTCGGCGCTTCAACTGACTGGACAGCCATCAGAGGAGACATAATCAGCTGAGTCAGCCCCGAAACTAAATAGGCAAGCACGATCGCATAAGTTGCACTCTCAAAGATGATCATACCCGAATAATTGACCTTGAATGTGATCTTCTTTTTACGCTCCCAGATGACCGTCGCAATTCCGATAATGATGACGACCACAAACATGATTAGCTCATGTGTCAATCCAACGCTGTAAATGATATTTTTTAGAATACTCTCTGAAGAAATTCGAATAAAATCCTCTCGACCGCTATTGGCCCACACGATCCCAAACTCATATAATATCAACAATGGTAAGGCCATCAAGAATCCCCATGTGGCCGTACGAGTCGCACTGAAATAGCCCTGTCTCTTGTCAGAGTTATCGGACTTGATTGGTAATGCCTCAGTCATCCTCTAATGCCATAAGCGCTTGCTGAATCTCACCACAATCCTTAGCCTCTTGTAGCCGAGTACATACCTCAATGCCCTTTGTATATATCTCATGGGCATCCTTTATCCGGTTTAGGTCAACATACAACCCTCCGAGATGGTAGTAGATACCAGTATAGTTTGGATCAGTGGATAAAACCAATTCATACCAATAAAGAGCATCTTGGAGATCCCCCCTTTTATGATACTCAAATCCTATTGCAAATTGAGTGAACGGATCTGATTGATCGTCCTTGTATAGCTGTATTAGAAGTTCTACTCGATCCATCGGTTAGATACCTAAGTTTTACCCCAAAGAGATCATCATTCTTGACAAGAAGAATCAAGACTTGAGACCTCATAGCATTGATTATAGAAATGGAAAAAGATTCATTGTGGGTTCCGAGTCACAAATGATTCACTCATCTCGTTGTTAGCTAAAATCATCATGAATCTTAAACCTGATCAGGTTGAATGATGACTGACTTACCACTCCATCCAATCAGATTAGCATGGCTTCACTTATCTGATAATATCTATGCTACTGATCAGTCTCTGATTCACAAGATGCTGCTTGGATGGCATGTTAATTATAGATGGTCAAGCAGAGTCACATTTGAAAGGCATTGTGGCACAGTCATGACTCATATATTACCAGCCTCCTCCTGCACCACCTCCACCAAAGCCTCCCCCACCAAATCCACCACCGAAACCTCCGCCCCCACCGAATCCACCTCCAAATCCACCAGCACCTCGCCCACTGGCATGCCCTAGCAAAAACATCAAAGGTACGATCCCGTCACTGCGATAACCTCCCCCTGGGCCCCGACCACCTCTATTACGAGTCATCATCGTGATTGCAAAGACAATTACCAATAAAAATAATATAATGCCTCCAAAATCACCGCCCCTTCTTGAGTTTTGTCTCGGTGGGAGAAACTCAGCCGTGTATTCACCCGCCGCGGCTAACATGATGGCATCCACAGCTCCCGCTAAACCAGCATAATAGCGACCCTGTCGAAAATCGGGCACGATCACATCGCGCACAATTCGCCCAGCTAATACATCTGGAATGGCGCCCTCAAGCCCATAACCCACTGCAATAAAAACTGATCGGTCGCCAGTGCTGACAACAATCACCACTCCGTTATCCTTTTCCGACTGCCCCACTCCAAGAGTCTGGCCTAATTCTGTAGCGTATTCTGCGATATCCCGTCCCTCAAGTGATGGTATCGTACGGATAGCAATCTGATTTGAAGTGCTATCTGCATACATGCTAAGGACCAATGCAAGCCGGCGTTCTTCTTGGGGAGTCAGAATCTCTGCGTCATCAACAACGATCTGTTGTTGAGCCCAAAGTATCTGGGGCGCAGTGGTAAATAGACCCATGGCTAATAGGACAATATTTAATCTTTGACTAGGAATCAAACTCTACCTCAGGTGCATTTTGTGCCCCACTTTCCGCCTCAAACGGAGAGCGTCGACTGTGCCCAAAAACCCCAGCAAACAGTGCTGCGGGAAATGTACGTATTGCTGTATTGTACTGACGGACAGCACCATTATATCGAGTACGGGATGTATTGATGCGGTTTTCTGTGCCTTCAAGTTGAACCTGCAAATCACGGAATCCCGCGGTCGCTTGTAATTGGGGGTAATTTTCGCTCACTACCAATAGCCGCCCAAGTGCTCCAGATAATTGTGATTGGGCTTGCTGGAATTGTGCAAGGCTGGCAGGATCACGAAGGTCATCGGCTGACACATTAATTGAGGTTGCTCTAGCACGAGCCTCAGTGACAGCTTGTAAAGTTTCTTGCTCAAAATCACCTGCGGCCCTAACAGTATTGACGAGATTGGGGATCAAGTCAGCCCTTCTCTGATAGGCCGTCTGAACATTACCCCAAGCCTCTTCAACCGCCTCCTCCTGTCCAATCAGGTTATTGTAGGTTCCACAACTCGTGCAACCTGCAAAACCCAACAACACAACAATGATGATCAAAATGATAGTACTAGGATTACGCATATTTGATAAATATATTAATGGTTAATGTGCGTACGCTATTGAGCGGCTGTGGTTTCGGATAAGGAGTCAAGAAATTCCTGCAATATGATTCCAGCTGCCAGCTGATCCACATACCCCCGCGTTTGTTTCTTGTGCATGGTAAGGTGTGATTTCGCTTCCTCTGAGGTATAGCGCTCATCCCATCGAACTATTTCTACATCAGAAAAATGTTTGCGTAGCTGACCAATATATCTTCCGACCATCTTGGTGGCTTCGCCTTCAGTTCCATCCTCGTTGAGCGGCCAACCAATCACGATCGTTGCGATGGATTCCCGTTGATGCAAGGAAACAAGTTTATCTATGGCGGCGCTGGGAGTATACACCCCAAAGGGCTGAGCAAATATCCTTAGCGGGTCAGCCAAAGATAGCCCCACTCGTTTTGTGCCGTAATCAATGGATACAATACGTGAAAAACCTAACTGAAGTCTACTCTTCAAAACGATAAACCCCTCGGACACTATCAATACGTTTAATTCGTTCAATCAGACGTTTAAGATGCTCCAAATCGCTCACCTGCAAGATGAGCGATCCTTCAAAAAATCCATCTTCTGTCTTCACCGAAATTGAACGAATATTTGTCTTTAAGTTCCTTGAAATCACGGTTGTTAGATCATGAATGATTCCTACCCGATCCTCACCAAGCACCCGCAACCCAACAACAAATCGTACATCTTTCTGGCGGCTCCAAGCGCACGATTGAATTCTATCAGGGTGATTGACAAGCAGGTGTGCAGCATTGCGGCAACCCGTACGATGAATATTGATTGTACCTCCCCTACTAGTATACCCAAACACGGCATCGCCCGGGATTGGATTGCAACACGATGCATAGACCAATGCAAGCCCCTTGATTCGCTCGCCATTAATGAGAAGAGTATCCGATCCATGATCTTGGGCACGATCAAAATAGGAAGTCTGAAAATCCTGATCTTCTACCATTTCTTCTGAATCAGGAAAATCTCCTGTACGGACATACTGAATGAGATCCTGTATGTCTAAAAGCCCCGAAGAAATTTCATAGAACATCTGCGACAGTGTTGAATACTTGAACTGAGTCGCTAAACGGTTGAGTTCTTCTTCCGACAGCTTGATTCTAGCGCGTTTCGCTTTTTTCTCCCATAACTCACGACCATACCGAACTGCCTCTCTGCGTTGCTCATTGATTCTGTGCCGAATTCGGCTACGTGCTTTGTGGGTGACAACATATTTGATCCACCCAGGATTAGCAGTAATCTTTTTAGATGTGATGATTTCAATCTGATCGCCACTTTGAAGCTGATAGGATAGAGGCACCATCTTCCCATTAACCTTAGCACCGATGCAGTGAAATCCCACATCCGTATGGATTTGGAAGGCAAAATCTACTGGAGTAGCCCCCTTGGGTAATGTCTTGATATCACCTCGTGGTGTAAAAACATAAATTTCATCTGTGTAGAGATCTAAACTGAATTCCTGAACAAATTCGGTCGCTTGTTCAGCATCAGGATTCTCCATCAAATCACGGACCCAAGTCAGAAACTGATCCATTTTTACGTCAATACCATCAACGCCTTCTTTATATTTCCAGTGCGCAGCTACTCCCCGCTCAGCAATTTCATGCATCTCCCGTGTTCTTATCTGAACTTCCATCCGATGACCTTCGGCATCCAAAACCGTTGTGTGTAAACTCTGGTATCCATTAGACTTGGGTACTGAGATAAAATCTCTAAAACGCTCTGGAAGCGGTTTGTATAGATCAGTGACAATTGAATAGACTCGCCAACAATCTTCTTTACCTTTCGCAGATTCTGTATTCAGAATGATTCGAATCGCAAATACATCATAGATTTCATTGAGTGGCTTACTCTGCTTACGCATCTTCAGAAAAATGGAATACAGATTTTTTGAGCGCCCTTTGACTTCAAAGTCAAATCCATGTCTAATGAGGCTTTCACGTAGAGGAATAATAAATCTTTGGATGTGGGTTTCGCGTTCCTGTCTGCTGCCTTTTAATCCAGAGACTATGGCAGAATATGCCTCTGGTTCAAGTATTTTGAGTGACAAATCTTCCAACTCGGTTTTGATGCGCTGTAAGCCAAATCGATGCGCCAGCGGAGCAAATAGACTGAGTGTTTCGGTCGCAATCTTGAGTTGCTTTGCGTGAGGTAGGATTTCTATGGTCTTCATATTATGAAGGCGGTCTGCAAATTTCACAAAAATAACCCTCACATCCTGCGCCATAGAGAGGATGAGTTTTCGAACATTTTCGGCTTGACCAAGAGCACGATTTGAATAAATACCTCGAATTTTGGTCAATCCATCAATTAAGAGTGCCATCTGCTCTCCAAATTCTGACCGAATGATTTCAATAGTCAGATCTGTATCCTCCACAACATCGTGAAGAAGTGCAGCACCGACGCTAATATCGTCCAATCGTATTTCACGAGCTACAATGCTAGCGACTGCAAGGGGATGAGAGATATAAAGCTCACCTGACGCGCGGCGATCATTGCGGTGGGCCCAATAACTGAGTCTGAAGGCACGCCGAATCATCACCTCGTCTACACTTGCGAGATACTTGTGACATTCAAAAACAAGTTCATCCAATTGCTTAGAGAATGGATCCTCAATGATCACATCGTGCTCTTTAAGAATGGATGAAGCTTCCAGCATGGTGCAAAGGAGGTCGCCTTTATTTTACATAGATTGCATACGCAAAAAACCGCTGGGATCATTCCAGAGGGCTTTATATTAGCCGTGATAGCCCCACAATACTAACGTATGATGCTCTTGCTACGTAGGCAGATGCCAATCAGGCTCGGGTATATTTTCACTCATGCCTTCAAATCTACAATGGAGAATACATTGCCGCCGCCAGTTACTCACATTTACCACTGCATCCAAGATACGAATTTATTGTATCTCTCAAAGTACCCTGTATTATATCCCCGACTTGAGTGTAATGTTTTAGGCTACTTTATAAGGTTCCGAACACACGCACACTATGTAGTGCGATGATCCTCACCATTGTCTGATTGGTTTGTTTTGCTCTTAGATGTTTCCACTGATGGATCCTCCCCCTCTGATGATGCCTTGACACTCTCATCATTTTGTGATTCTTCTGTTTGGGGCACCTCATCACTCGCTTCCTCGGATGATGCATCAACACTGCTGGATCCCTCTGATTGAACCTCCTCATCAGATGATACTTCCTTTGCCGATTCATCACCACTTGATTCTTCTGGTAGTTCCACATCAGATGATACCTCCTCACTCATTTCACCACCACTTGATTCTTCTGATAGTTCCACATCAGATGATACCTCCTCACTCGCTTCCTCGGATGATGATGCATCAACACCGCTTGATTCCTCTGATTGAATCACCTCATCAGATGATACTTCCTCTGTCGATTCATCACCACTTGATTCTTCTGATAGTTCCACCTCATCAGATGATGTCTGCTCACTCACTTCCTCCGTTGAGCCCCGATTGCTCTCCGTATTACTTGAGTCTTTCAGATCGTCTTCAGATGCTGACAGATTCTCATCAGATCGTTCAACTGCACTCTCACTAGATGAACCCACAGAACTAGGATCATCAGTTGCACTGATTGATTCATCGGCGAGGACTTCATCCGTGTCGGAAGCAAGACTAGCCGCTGCAACGATTTCTGGCTGCTGATCAGCAGATCTACGCCGACGTCCACGACGGGTTCTACGGCGACGAGAACGCTTCTCCTCCTTAACAGACTCGTTGTAATCCACCAGTTCAATGACCGCCATCTCAGCGCCATCGCCAGGACGCAATACTGAACGAATAATTCGAGTGTAGCCGCCAGGGCGGTCAGCCACCTTGAATGCAATATTGTCAAAAAGCTCAGTGACAGCATGCTTGTCCTGAAGATGACGAAATACCTCACGACGATTATGGGTCGTATCATTGCGAGCCCGGGTAATAAGCGGCTCAACAAAAGTCCTGAGCGCTTTCGCTTTGGGGAGTGTCGTCTGAATCTGCTTATGACGAACCAAAGCAATAGATAGTGATGCCAACGTCGCCCTGCGATGCGAGGCTGTGCGCCCTAACTTATGTCTTTTCTTGGCGTGTCTCATTAAACTGGATCACATTACGATCCTGTATCGTCTCCATCTACCTCTGGCAGATCCATTCCAAAACTCAATCCATACGATTCAAGAACAAGCCTGAGTTCCCGTAGAGACTTGCTGCCAAAATTGCGGAATTTCAACATGGTTTGCTCATCACGTACGACAAGATCTCTAATTGTTTTGATATTTGCAGCTTTGAGGCAATTCTTCGCCCTCACTGATAATTCAAGCGTGTCCACAGACTGGTTCACTTTCTCAAGAAGCAGAAGATGATCCGTATCAACATGCGCTTCAACCTCGTCTGAAACCTGAACCAACTCCATCCCCATAATCGGATCAATATGGTCATTCAGGATACTGGCCGCCTCTTTCAATGCCTTCTGAGGAATGATTGAACCATCGGTTGCAACTTCTAACTCCAAACGCTCATAGTCAACCCTCTGACCGACACGCGTCGGCTTCACAGTCACGCGAACGCTCTTGATCGGGGTGTACACCGAATCTAATGCTATGACTCCGATCGGATCGGACTCTCTCTTGTTTTCGCTTGCAGAAACATAACGACGTCCAGTCTCAACACGCATTTCTACACCAAACTCAACGCCCTCCGATAGAGTCGCAATGTGATGCTCCGGATTGAGCACCTCATAATCATTGGTTGCATCCGCAATATCCTGAGCTATCCAAGCCCCCGGTCCCCGCACTTGAAGACTCACCGTACCACCAGCGAAATCGCTGGGCTTGAAGCGAATTCCTTTCAGATTCAAAATGATATCGGATACATCCTCCGTAACACCCTCAATCGTAGAGAATTCGTGCTGGACCCCATCAATCTTTACCGCCGTGATGACCGTTCCCTCAAGTGAGGAAAGTAATACCCGACGAAGAGAGTTCCCAATCGTCTGCCCAAATCCACGTTCAAGCGGTTGGATTACAAATCGAGTGAATGTGGGGGTTATATCTTCTGCCAACACCCCCGATGGCATTTGAATTCCGATTTTGCTCATATCAGCAGTTGAGTTCAATAATTTAGACTGTTCACTACTTGGAGTAAAGTTCAACAATCAGTTGTTCACGAATATTCTCAGGAATTTCAGAGCGTTCAGGGAAATCAAGAAATTTTCCACTTAACGTCCTGCGATCCGTTTCAAGCCACGAAAAAACACGGCGATTTTTCCTAAGATTATCGAAAAATACTGGGTTACGCCGACTCCGAGGCCTGACCGCTATCATATCCCCAGGTCGTAACTGATACGAGGGAATATTGACGACCTGTCCATTGACAACGATGTGACCATGGGTTACCATCTGACGGGCCTGCCGCCGAGTCGCCCCAAAACCAAGTCTGAATACGGTATTATCAAGGCGAGCCTCCAAAAAACAAAGTAAATTCTCGCCTGTTACCCCCTTCTTACGGGCGGCTTTTTCAAAAAGATTTTTGAATTGACGTTCTAAAACACCATAAATGTATTTCGCCTTCTGCTTTTCTTTTAACTGCATCGCGTACTCACTTTCTCTGCGCCTGCGTTTTTGCCCGTGCTGCCCCGGTGGATGCGGCTTGCGTTCCAGCGATTTGCTTGGACCAAAAAGAGGCTCATTGAACCGACGCGCAATTTTCTGTTTAGGGCCTCTGTAACGGGCCATGATCGTAGAGTTTAATTGATGAATTAATTTTATACACGGCGACGCTTGGGAGGACGACAGCCATTGTGAGGAACAGGCGTTACATCACGGATTGTCGAAATATCCAACCCCGATGTATTGAGCGCCCGAATGGCAGATTCTCGACCAGAACCAGGCCCCTTGACAAATACGTCCACACGCCTGAGACCCAGATTGACAGCTTCTGTGGCGGCCGTCGTTGATGCAACCTGTGCTGCATAAGGTGTGCTTTTACGACTGCCCTTAAATCCCTCCTTCCCAGATGAAGACCATGAAATACAATTTCCATATTGATCGGTAATCGTCACAATGACATTATTAAAGGTTGCTTTAATAAACGCCATTCCGTTAGATTCAACCACCACCTTTTTCTTTCCAGAACGACCCGAACCACGATATCCTTGTTTTTTTGCCATTGATAATGTCTATTTGCGTGGTGCTTTCTTTTTACCCGCGACAGTCTTTTTTCGCCCCTTACGCGTCCGAGCATTGGTCTGTGTACGCTGACCGCGCACCGGCAATCCCCGCCGATGGCGTAATCCACGGTAACACCCAATATCCATGAGCCTCTTCACATTCATCTGAATCTCGGAGCGAAGCTGTCCCTCAACGATATACTGGTCTTCAACCAGACGGCGAACCTTCTTCGTCTGCTCTTCAGTCCAAGACTCCGGGCGAACGTTAGGATCTATGCCTACACGCTCTAAAATTTCTTGCGCACGAGAACGCCCCACCCCATAAATGGAAGAAAGGGAAATTTCACCACGCTTGTTGGACGGTATGTCAACTCCCGCTATCCGAGGCATGTAATTTATCCCTGCCGTTGCTTATGCTTTGGGTTCTTCTTGTTGATAATATAGAGCCGGCCCTTTCGCCTGACAATCTTATCATCAGAACTCCGCTTCTTAATACTTGCTCGCACTTTCATTTTTATATAGATACGTAATAACAATTTTTAAGATAGCCCACTGATACGATCTCAAATATTTAAAGGTTCCATTTATTTGTAACGATAGACAATTCGTCCCTTTGAGAGGTCAAAGGGAGAAATCTCAACTTTGACGCGATCACCGGGCAGAATCTTAATATGATACATCCGCATCTTCCCTGCAAGAAGCCCCAGAATGGAATGCCCATTCTCCAGACGGACTCTAAACTGCGCGTTAGGCAAAGCGTCAGTGACTTCACCGTCAAGTTCAATTGGTTTCTGTTTAGCCATAATTCAATGTTTCAATTTTTTTGTAGGGAGGAGTGATGTGCTGTTCAATATATTCAAACGTTGTCAAAATTTCTGGACCATCCGAATGGACGCACACCATGTGCTCGTAATGCGCGGAAGCAGATCCATCTGCGGAGCGCACAGTCCATCCGTCGTCATCTACGGAAATCCTATGGGTTCCCGAGTTAATCATCGGCTCAATACAGACCACCATCCCATTTTTAATACGACGTCCCCGATTAGGTCGGCCATAGTTGGGAATCTGAGGCGGTTCATGGAGACTAGCCCCGATTCCATGCCCAACTAAATCACGCACAACCCCCATGCTGCGAGATTCACAATAACGCTGAATCACATATCCTATATCACCAACAGTATTTTGAGGCGACACCTCAGCAATTCCTAAGTGTAACGCCTCATACGTCGTCGTGCATAATTCAATGCGTTCAGAGGTCAACTCTCCAACACCAAACGTATAAGCACTGTCTCCATAATATCCATTCAATAACACACCACAATCAACGGAGACCAAATCACCTTCTTGAAGAATATAATTTCCTGGAAAACCATGAACGACGGCATCATTAACTGAAATGCATAGCGTATATGGAAACGCAGGAAGCTGTGCCATCTGATATCCCTTGAAAGCAGGCTCAGCCCCGTGACTGCGAATGAACTCTTCCGCAATTGAATCAAGAACCAGCGTCTTCTGGCCAGAAAAAATATGTTGACCGACTTCTGCCAGTGTTTGTGCGACTAGATGTCCGCTTTCCCTGAGCAGAGCAATCTCATGTGGGGTCTTTGACATACTCATCTAACGCGTTCGGCCTCGCATTCGACCGCTTTTCATGAATCCATCATAGTGACGCATCAACAAATGGCTTTCCACCTGCTTGAGTGTATCAAGCGTGACACCAACCATAATCAACAGACTCGTTCCTCCAAAAAACTGAGCAAATTGCTGGGTTTCCGTTAAACCAAGCTGTACAGCAAATGCGGGTAATATCGCCGCAAATCCTATAAACAGTGAACCCGGAAGTGTGACACGAGTCAGGATGGAATCAATAAACTCACTGGTCTGTTTGCCAGGGCGCACGCCAGGGATAAACCCACCCTGACGTTTCATTGTATCGGCCATCTCCTTTGGGTTGACGGCAATCGCGGTATAAAAGTAAGTGAAAAACACACACACGAAAAAGAAAATGATTGAGTACCCCCAACTAGTGAAGTCCAAAAAGAGGGCACCAAAACTTTGCATAAACTCGTTATTCGGAGCAAACTGTGCAATCGTGCCAGGCACAAACATAATGGATTGGGCAAAAATGATCGGCATCACTCCAGCGGCATTGACACGGATGGGTAGATACTGAGTCGCTCCCCCGTAGACTTTCCGACCAACCACACGTTTGGCATATTGCACAGGGATACGGCGGGTTCCTTGAGTCATCAGAACAACAAATGCCGTAATGACCACCAGAACACCGATTTCAAAAATTACAAGGAAAGGGTTGGCGACCTGCCTGAACTCATTGATCAGTGCCTGAGGTAAAAATGCAATGATCCCAACGGTAATAATTAACGAGATTCCATTGCCAATCCCACTTTCAGTGATTCGCTCACCAAGCCACATCACAAACATCGTTCCAGCGGTTAATACAATGACAGTAGAAACCATGAAAAAACCCTGCGAAATCACAATGGCCGATGGCACCGTTCCCCATAAAAATAAACTATAGCCGATAGACTGCAACATCGTAATGCCAGCAGTTCCGTATCGAGTGAGTTGGGTAATCTTTCGTCGACCCTCTTCACCTTCGCGTTGGAGCTTCTGAAAATACGGAACCGCGGCCCCCAAAAGCTGAATGATAATGGAAGCGGTGATATAGGGCATGATCCCCAGAGCAAAGACGCCAGCCTGTAAAAAGGCACCTCCAACAAAAAGATTGAAAAACCCGAATAAGTTATTTGGATCTCCCTGAGCAAACGCATTGGTTAAAGCCGCGGCGTCAATACCTGGAAGAGATACATAAGCACCTACACGATACACAACCAAAATTCCCAGCGTGTAGATAATGCGCTTGCGCAGCTCTTCAATCTTCCAAATGCTGCGTAAACTATCGGCAAATCCAGCCATTCAAAGGTATATCTGTGAGATTTAGTTAGCCGACAGCCGCGCAATGGTGCCGCCCGTTGACTGAATTTTTTCTTCCGCTGACCGACTGAAAGCATGCACCTGTATGTTCAATGCAACGGTCAGTTCGCCGCCTCCAAGGATTTTGATGCGAGCATTCTTTTTGACCAGACCCGCGGCAATCAACACCTCGGGCGTTACGGCTGTGTCTGGAGTTAATTTTCCAGATTCTACCAATGAATTTAATTGACTTAGATTCAATACACTGTAGGAAACTCGATTGGGGTTCTTAAATCCAAACTTAGGGACCCGGCGTTGAAGAGGCATTTGGCCACCCTCAAACCAAGAAGGCATTCGGTGATTGCCCGTACGGCTTTTTTGGCCTTTATTTCCTCGGGAAGAACTGTGTCCACCTTTTCCAGACCCCACTCCCCTTCCGAGACGCTTATTACGGCGTGTGGATCCCCTTGCAGGTTTTAATGTAGCTAAATTCATGAGTTTGATGCATTGGCCTGCTCAGACGCAGGCAGTTCTTCAATCTTAACTAAGTGAGCGACAACCCGAAGCATACCCCGAATAACTGGCGTATCACGCCGAGTGACACTGTGATGAATTCTTTGAAGTCCTAAAGCTTCAATGGTGCGCCTCTGACGACCAGAAGATCCGATCAGACTTCGCGATTGCGTAATCTTAAGTTCTGTCATCTTATCCTTCAAAGACTCGACGCAATGATATACCCCTTCGTTGAGCAACCTCAAGCGGATCCTCCAAGCTGTTCAATGCATTGAGGGTTGCTGCAACCTGATTATGCGGATTGCTTGATCCCAGTGACTTGGATAGGACATTGGTGATACCGACACATTCAAGGACTGCACGAACCCCACCACCCGCAATCACACCCGTTCCAGGAGAGGCTGGTTTCAAAAGGACCTGACCTGCATCCTTCTTGCCAATCACTTGGTGTGGAATCGTGCCATCTTTGGTGATTGGAACAGAAATCAGCCGTTTTTTTGCATCTTCTGTCCCTTTCTTGATCGCGTCCGAAACTTCATTCGCTTTACCAAGTCCTGCACCCACATGGCCTTGCCCGTCACCTACAACGACGACAGCATTGAAGGAGAAGCGGCGCCCTCCCTTGACAACTTTAGCCACACGTTTAACCTTGACCAAGCGGTCTATCCACTCTACCTGATCTGACGATTCGTTGTGTGTTGCTTGTTGATTTTGAGATCCTTGCATATCCTTAGGCACTAATCATTTTAGAACTGTAATCCACCACTGCGTGCTCCCTCAGCCAACGATCGCACACGGCCATGATAGCGGTAACCATTCCTGTCAAAGACGGCATTGGTGATTCCATGCTCTGCCGCGCGCGTCGCCAATCTCTCACCGACGACCGCACCTGCTTGGACAGGTGTTTCGGCCGTATGATCTTTATCCAATGTAGAAGCGGCCACCAAAGTCCGACTGTCGTCATCATCAATCAACTGAGCATAGATGTTACGGTTACTCCTGAAGACGGTGAGCCTTGGCCGATCTGAGGTTCCATGTACTTTCCGCCGTATACTTTTCTTGGTGCGTAATCTGCGCACTAACTTCGCTGATTTCAACTTACGTGATCCCATATCTAGACATGATTATTTTGTTGAGGTAGTTTTACCAGCCTTCCTTCGCACATACTCATTCACATAGCGAATTCCCTTTCCTTTGTAGGGCTCTGGTGGGCGAAGAGAACGAATTTTTGCAGCAACTTGGCCGACGGCTTGCTTATCAATCCCTGACACGGTCACATGTGGGTTTCGGCCGCGCCCACCCCCCTCCGCGGAAATCTCCACGCCATCGGGCGGGACAAAGTAAACGGCATGGGAATATCCAATGGCTAATTCCAAAACCCCCTGTTTCACATCAGCGCGCGTACCCACCCCAATAATTTCCAACTCTTTTGTGAAGCCCTCAGTGACTCCAATCATCATGTTTGCCAACAATGAACGATACAATCCATGCATTGAGCGATGACGTTTTTGGTCCGTTGGACGCTCCACCTTGAGTATCTCTGCATCATGAGTGATCATCAGTTCTGGTGAGACCTGTAACTCCAACGTTCCTTTGGGACCCGTCATTGTCACAAAGTTACCATCAGATATATCTACATGAACGCCTTCACGAACTGGAATACTTTGTTTACCTACCCTAGACATCTTAATTAAAATATATGTGCGAGTACTTCACCGCCGATGTGAATACGCGAGGCTTCCTTGTCGGTCATAACACCTTTAGATGTTGATAATATTGCAACCCCTAATCCATTTTGAACGCGTGGCAAGTTATCGGCTCTCACATAGACCCTTAATCCAGGTTTAGAGATCCGTTTCATTGACCGGATTGCACCATTACCATGACGATCATATTTGAGAAAAATACGCAAACGCCTCTGGCCCTGATCATCTACATTCAGGAATCGGGTGATGTATCCCTTATCTTCTAATATCTGCGTCATCGCCCGTTTGATTCTAGAAGCAGGGATATCAGTGTAGCGATGACCGGCCATTTGCGCGTTACGCAACCGAGCAAGATAGTCTCCAACTGGATCTGTAATTACACCCATAACCTTACCAACTTGATTTACGAATTCCTGGAATCTTACCTGCACGTGCCATATCACGAAAAGCAATCCGTGATAGACCATAGACACGAATATATCCCCGTCCCCGACCGGTGAGTTGACAACGATTGCGCAGTCTTGACGGGCTTGAATCACGCGGGAGGGACTGTAAAGCGACATAGTCTCCCTGTGCCCGCAATTCAGCTCTGCGCTCGGCATACTGTTCAACGAGACGCTCGCGCTTTTTTTGACGGGCAACAACACTCTTTTTTGCCATATAGTTTATCTCAATGATTATTGTCTGCGTACAAAGGGCATCCCTAATGCTTTAAGTAATGAGAACGCTTCTTTGTCCGATGATGCACTGGTGACAAAGGTTAATCCCAAGCCAGAGATACGTTCAATCTGATCTACATTGATTTCAGGGAAAATAATCTGTTCCTTGATACCTAAAGAGTAATTACCCCTGCCATCAAAACTTTTATCTGAAACTCCCCGAAAATCTCGAACTCGAGGCAATGCCAAAGTAATCAGACGATCAAGGAATTCCCACATTCGATCTCCGCGTAGAGTCACCGTAGCACCGATCGGCATTCCCTCGCGGAGCTTGAAATTTGAGACGCTTTTTCGAGCACGCCGTATTGTCGGCTGTTGACCTGTGATTCGGCGTAACTCATCAATAGCGCCGTCAAGTAGCTTCTGATTCTGGGTCGCTTCACCAACGCCCTTATTCACCGTAATTTTAACAATACGAGGAACCTGCATCTTATTGGTGTAAGAATACTCCTCACTCAGCTGGGCAATAATTTCTGATTTATATCGCGCCTTTAAGCGCGGCTCATACTTTGCCATGACCCTTAATCCAGTTCGTCTCCAGTTGTTTTAGCGTATCGAACCCACTGCCCCCGACCCGTTTCAGATTCTTGAACTCTCTTGCGTCCGATTCGAGTTGGGTCTCCATTACTGTCAATTGGTTGCACATTTGAGATATGGATCGCACTCTCACGCTGAACACGTCCGCCCTGTGGGTAGGCTTGACTGGGTTTAGTGTGACGTATCCTCAAGTTAACCCCTTCAACAATGACACGTTCTCGTTCAGGGAATACACGCAGGACCTTGCCAACGTACCCCCGATCACGATCGGGGCTCCCTCTTGAAGCCGTAATAGATTTCGTCAACTGCACAATGTCGCCTTTCTTGACATGGGTTTTCTTCGTTTTTCGTTGTGATTGAGACATATCTTCTTATATCACCTCTGGTGCTAATGAGACGATGCGCATATACTGTTTTTCACGTAGTTCCCGAGCAACCGGGCCAAAAATCCGAGTCCCTCGTGGCTCATCTTGCGCATTGAGTAGTACGGCTGCATTTTCATCAAATCGTATGTACGATCCATCAGCGCGTCGCTGCTCTTTGCAAGTACGCACCACAACGGCGCGAGACACATCACCTTTTTTAACATTTCCGCCAGGGATTGCAGACTTAACCGAAACGACAATCTTATCACCGATGCGCGCATATCTGCGTCCACTTCCGCCCAGAACACGAATACAAAGAATTTCTTTGGCTCCGCTATTGTCGGCAACGGCTAATCTGGATTCTTGCTGTATCATTATTTGGCTCGCTCTAAAATCTCCAACAAACGCCATCGTTTTTTCCTACTCAATGGCCTGACTTCTGTAATCCGAACCGTATCTCCTTCATTTGCCTGCTCTGTTTCATCATGGGCAAAGAGTCGGCTGGTTTTCTTGATGAACTTTCCATAAATGGGATGCCTAACCTGACGTTGAATACCAACCACAATCGTCTTATTCATTTTCGTGCTGACAACAACACCCGTCCTTTCTTTACGTGTCGCTCTGTTGATCTCACTCATGACCGTCAGCCTCGTGTTGTTTGAGCACAGTCATCAAGCGTGCAATGAAGCGGCGCTTTTCTCTAATAAGCATCGGATTTTCTAAGTGAGCAATCGCGTGTCTAAACGTGAGTTCAGATAACTGCTCGGTTTCATCACGAATCCGCTCTTGGACTTCTTCAATGCTGAGCGTGCGAACCTCATTGGCTTTCATCATGGTCTAATTCTCCACATAATCAGGGCGCACGACAAATTTAGTTTTGAGTGGCAATTTTTGTTGGGCTAGCCGCATAGATTCTTTGGCAAGGTCAATCGGAACACCGCCACCAACCTCAAATAGAATACGCCCAGGGCGAACAGACGCTGCCCAATGATCAATCGCACCTTTACCCTTGCCCATGCGAACCTCCGCAGGTTTGCTGGTAATTGGTTTATCTGGAAAGATTCGGATGTAGACTTTGCCAACACGCTTCATACGCCGAGTCATCGCGATGCGAGCCGCTTCAATCTGCCGACTGGTAATTCGACCTGGTTCAAGCACTTTGAGTCCAAAATCTCCAAAATTGACACGCGTCCCTCGGGTTGCATTGCCTCGAATTCTTCCTTTTTGTTGCTTGCGGTACTTAGTCCGCTTGGGCATTAACATGATTTCGTTTCTCTGCTAGGCTCAATTAGTTATTTGAATTGCGACGGTTGGCACCTCTTCTGCGTCCACCACGGCGTCGATCGCGCGCTTTACTACTTTCGCTACCGCGCCCACCTGTCTGCATTTGTCGTAACTGTTGGCGCTGCGCCTGTAGGTTCGGACTTAAATCTGGACGGCCGAGAATCTCCCCTCGGTAAACCCAGACTTTAACTCCTGTAGTTCCATAAATTGAGTAGGCTGTCGCTTCTGCATAATCAATATCGGCACGAATTGTGTGGAGTGGTACTCGCCCTTCAAGATACTGTTCAACGCGTCCCATCTCTGCGCCGCCTAAACGCCCACTGACTTTAATTCGAATTCCCTCAGCCCCCATTCGCATGGCTCCCTGAAGCGCCTGTTTCATAGCACGGCGGAATGAAACTCTGCCCTCCAACTGCTGAGCAACATTCTGGGCGACGAGACTGGCATCTATCTCTGGGCGCTTGATCTCATTAATGTTGATCTGAATGTCTTTGGTCCTGATTCGTTTGAGTTCTTCACGAAGCTTTTCAACCTCCTGCCCTCCCCGACCAATTATGACCCCAGGCCGACTGGTATGTAATGTGAGGATGATCCGTTTTGGGGTTCGCTCAATCACAACTCGACTAAGCCCCGCTCGCTTTAAGCGAGCAGTCAAATAGCGGCGTAGCTCTTCATCTTCTAAAAGCTTTGCTGCAATTTCTTTCTTATTGGCATACCAATTTGACTCCCATCCTCGGATTGTACCGAGACGAAAACCAACTGGATGTGTTTTTTGACCCATTTATTTCAAGACCTACGCTTTTTCAGATTGAACAATAACGGTGAGATGGCTCATTCGCTTAGAGATTGGATGCGCACGTCCTCGAGAGACAGGGCGAATCCGTTTTATGGAGGGACCTTCATCCACCCGAATCTCTTTGACATACACATCTGCATCCTGAAATCTTTCATCAGGATATTGATCTTTAAGATTATGAATGGCCGATCGGATGGCTAACATAACTGGCCTTGTTGCAGCCTGTGGTAAAAAGAATAACACACTTAATGCATCGGCGACGGACTTACCCCGAACCACATTCACAACCCGTCGCATCTTGCGTGGGGAACCTGAAATATATTTACGTACAGCGCGTGCCTCCATAAGTCTTATTTAGATCGTCTATCTTTCTTGGATCCAGCATGTCCACGAAAATTACGAGTCGGTGAAAATTCACCTAAACGATGTCCGACCATATTTTCGGTGACATAAACAGGAATAAACTGTCTTCCATTATGAACTGCAAATGTGTGTCCAACAAAATCGGGAGTAATCATAGATGCACGACTCCAAGTTTTCACGACTTTCTTTTTATCCAACTGATTTAGAAGGTCAACCTTGCGTTGAAGTTTATGGTGAACAAATGGACCTTTTTTGAGCGACCGTGCCATGATTATCTGCGTTTAGCGCCTCTTTGACGTACAATATGTTTATTTGACGCAGCATTACGCTTACGCGTCTTATATCCTTTAGCGGGGATACCCGATGGTGATCGAGGATGTCCTCCACTGGCCTTTCCTTCTCCCCCACCCATAGGATGATCAACGGGATTCATCGCGACGCCTCTCACTTTTGGGCGGACGCCCATCCAACGACGGCGGCCCGCCTTACCCAAATCGATATTCATATGATCTGGATTACTGGTTGTACCAATGGTTGCCCTGCACTCAGCGAGAATTCTTCGAACTTCTCCACTGGGCAGCTTGAGCGTCACATATTTGCCTTCACGAGCGGTTAACTGAGCAAATGTACCTGCAGACCGAGCCAGTTGAGCGCCTTTGCCAGGCTTCATCTCAATGGCATGAACAAACGTCCCTAAGGGAATAGATCCTAATGGCAAACAATTTCCGATCTCTGGCGGAGCATCTGCCCCATTTTGGACCTCTTGGTCCACCGATAATTTATCTGGTGCGATGACATAACGCTTATCACCATCAGCATAGATCAACAGCGCAATCCGTGCGGATCGATTAGGGTCATACTGGATACTTGCAACGCGTGCTGGAACGCCATCTTTGTTTCGCCGAAAATCAATGACCCTGTAGCGCCGCTTATGACGGCCTCCCTGATGACGTACCATAATGCGCCCCGTTGAATTGCGTCCACCACGGCGCTTGACAGGACGCAGTAAGTTCTTCTGCGGGGAGCTGTCAGTAATTTCTTCAAACGAAGCGACCGAGCGCTGACGTTGACCGGGAGTTACGGGGTTGATTTGTCGAATAGCCATCACTTATATACCCTCAAAGAAATCAATTTGCTCGCTGTCGGAGCGTAGGGTTACGATTGCTTTTTTATACTTTGCCTTCCGTCCTATCCTGACTCCCTGACGAGTCATCTGACGGCGGTGTTTGCCACGAACATTGATCGTCCGAACTTCTTTAACCTCTACCATCGGGAAACGCTCCTCAATCGCCTGCTTTATTTCAATCTTATTAGCTTTGGAATCAACAATGAACCCATAATGAGACTTCTCCATTTGAGCCGTTAATTTTTCAGTGATCAAGGGGCGAATCAATACTTGTCGACTCATTGAGTTAGGCGCTAACAGTTGAATTAGAAGCCCACAAACGACTCCACACAGAAAGTGCATCCTCCTCGCATACCAATATGCCAGCTCGAAGAATATCTTCTGCACTAACATTACGTGCTTCACGAACCACAACACGATGCAGGTTTTGACTTGACCGAAAAACTTCTGGGCTATGAGATGCCGTCACGATCAAGACAGGCGTGAATTCAATCTCTAAATTCAGTAATATGGCTCTGAGATCTTTGGTGCTCGGATTTTCGAACTGCAAAGGATCTATGACACGAATCGCTTCCTGTTGTGCTTTGTAGCTGAGAGCAGAGCGTTTAGCCTGACGCTTAACTTTTTTGCTGAGTCGGACCTCATACGTATGAGGACGGGGTCCAAAAATACGGCCACCTCCTCTGCGTAGCGGAGAGGCAGCGTTTCCAGCTCGTGCATGACCGGTACCTTTCTGTCTGTATAGTTTTCGGTTAGCCCCCTTCACTTCTCCACGTTCTTTTGTTTTATGATTTCCTTGACGGGCAGCAGCTTGTGTCCTGCGAACGTCAAGCCAAATGACATGGTCATTCGGATCTATCCCAAAAATTGCCTCATCTAGAGCAACCGTCCGACCCGCAAGTGTTCCATTATGTTGGAAAACATCAAGTGTCATCGCTTACCCCCCATGTTTGATTAACTCTACAATACTATTGTTCGGCCCTGGCACCGCGCCACGAATCAGTATGAGATTGTGCTCAGGAATAATTCTGGTCACATCAAGATTTTTGACTGTGACGCGGGCGTTCCCCATTTGGCCGCCCATTCGCATCCCCTTCATCACACGTGAAGGATCACTTGACGCACCAATTGAACCAGGCGCACGCTCTCGGTTGTGTTGCCCATGTGTTCGATCATTAACTCCATGAAACCCATGCCTTTTGACCACACCCTGAAATCCTTTACCTTTACTGGTTCCAGCGACATCAATCATTTCACCTTCTTCAAAGATCGTTTCAACGCGCACTTCATCTCCGACTTCTGGCATTTCTCCATCCCACTCAAATTCCTTGAGAATTTTCATCGTAGGGACTCCAGCACTCTGAAAATGCCCCCTCATTGCCTTCGTCGTACGGCGCTCCTTTTTAAAACCAAAACCCAGTTGAACTGCGTCATACTGATCCTGTCCATCCTGTCGCTTAATCTGCACAACACGATTAGGTCCGGCTTCAATGACGGTACAGGGGACATTATTACCTGCAGCATCAAAGATGCTGGTCATCCCAATTTTTTTACCAATCATTCCACTCATGTTCAGAATCAATAGGCTTTTATCTCAACATCAACACCGCTTGGTAGCTCTAACTTCAGGAGCGCATCCACCGTCTTGGTACTACTTGGAAGAATATCTATCAATCGGTTATGACTTCGGCTCTCAAATTGTTCGCGGCTTTTCTTGTTAACATGTGGGCTCCGCAGTACAGTATAAATAGACTTGTGAGTGGGTAGAGGAATCGGCCCACTGACCATTGCACCTGTGGCTTTCACCGTCTTGATGATTTTCTCTGCACTCTTATCAATCAAAGAATGATCGTAAGATTTGAGCTTAATACGGATTTTTTGCCCTTTCATCACGAGTATCAGATCAGTCAAGGATTTGGGATACGACTCCTGCCCCAACGGTGCGCCCCCCCTCACGAATGGCAAACTGTAATCCCTGCTCCATCGCAACCGGCTGGATCAACTTCACCTTGAACTGCGTGTTGTCGCCCGGCATCACCATCTCGGTGTTCTCTGGTAACTCTATATCACCTGTCACATCCGTCGTACGAAAATAAAACTGCGGACGATACCCCTTGAAAAATGGCGTGTGACGCCCGCCCTCATCTTTACTCAATACATACACCTCACAGGTAAACTCCTGATGCGGCTTGATCGACCCCGGATGCACGATCACCTGACCGCGCTCCACCTCATCTTTCGCGATCCCCCGTAGCAGTAACCCCACATTGTCCCCCGCTTGTCCCTCATCCAATATCTTCCTAAACATCTCCACCCCCGTGACCGTCGTATCGGTCTTCTCCTCACGGATCCCCACGATCTCTACCTTCTCCCCCGTCTTTACAATCCCTCGCTCTATACGACCCGTGGCCACCGTCCCACGCCCCGTAATCGAAAATACATCCTCCACAGGCATTAAAAATGGCTTGTCTTTATCACGCTCAGGCGTCGGAACATACTCGTCCACCGCCTTCATCAACGAAACCACCGTCTCCTCCCACTCAGACTCCCCATTCAATGCCCCCAATGCCGATCCCTTGACGATCGGTATGTCATCCCCAGGAAACTCATACGCCTCCAATAACTCACGAATCTCCATCTCCACTAACTCCACTAACTCCTCATCATCCACCAAATCCACCTTGTTCATAAAAACCACGATGTAAGGAACCCCCACCTGACGCGCTAACAAAATATGCTCCCGCGTCTGGGGCATCGGACCATCCGACGCATCTACTACCAAAATCGCACCATCCATCTGCGCTGCCCCCGTGACCATGTTCTTCACATAATCCGCATGACCCGGACAATCCACATGCGCATAATGACGATGCTCCGTCTCATACTCCACATGCGCCGTCGCGATGGTGATCCCACGCTCGCGCTCCTCCGGAGCATTGTCGATTGAATCAAATGACCGGATCTCTGTCCCTCCGTAACGATCATTCAAAACACGCGTAATCGCCGCCGTTAACGTCGTCTTCCCATGATCCACATGCCCAATCGTACCAACGTTCACATGCGGCTTCGTACGCTTAAAAACTTCCTTTGCCATTTCTGTTTATTAATGATGATTTAAATAATTAACTTGCTTTTCCATAACTGGAAACAATGATCTTATCTGCCACAGATTTCGGGGCAGACTCATAAGATTCAAACTGCATGGTATAAATCGCACGTCCTTGCGTGAGTGACCGCATATCGGTTGAATAGCCAAACATTTCTGAAAGAGGCACCATGGCTTTGACAACTCGGGCACCCTGCCGTTCGTCCATAGACATGATCCTGCCGCGCCGACTGTTTAAGTCACCGATGACATCTCCCATATATTCTTCGGGGGTTACCACCTCAACCTTCATGACAGGCTCCATGAGAACTGGGTTTGCACGTCTGGCAGCGCTCCGAAAGGCCATCTGGCCAGCAATTTCAAATGCATTCTGATCGGAGTCCACTTCATGGTGTTTGCCGTCAAGTAGTTTGACTTGAATGCCTTCAACGGGATATCCAGCAAGTGGGCCATGAGTGGTTGCTCTCTTGATTCCTTTCTGAACACTTGGGATATACTCTTTGGGGATGGCACCGCCAACGACTTCACTGACAAACTCAAACCCTACTCCGCTCTCATTGGGGCCGATCTCCATTTCAACGACCGCAAACTGTCCGCGTCCTCCTGTCTGCTTCTTGTGCGTGTAGCGCTCGTGGACTGTCTTCATGAAGGCTTCACGATAAGCGACCTGTGGTTTGCCGACATTCGCCTCAACCTTGAATTCCCGTCTCAAGCGATCAACAATGATCTCCAAGTATAATTCTCCCATCCCTGCAATGATCGTTTGGCCAGTTTCGGCATCAATTGAAACCTGAAACGTTGGATCTTCTTCGGCCAGTTTTTGGAGTCCAGTGGAGAGTTTATCGCTATCGGCCTTAGTCTTAGGCTCAATTGCAATGCGAATCACTGGATCTGGGAAGTCCATCTGCTCCAGAATAACAGGATGCCCAGGATCAGATAGCGTATCTCCTGTTTTAACATTCTTGAGTCCAACCGCTGCAGCAATATCACCGGCTTCAACACGGGTGACATCTTCACGGTCCTTTGCATGCATAAACAGAAGACGACCAACACGCTCTTTACGCTCGGTGGTAGAGTTAAATACTTGTGCACCTTTATCCAAAATTCCACTATAGACGCGGAAGAAGGTTAGCTTGCCGACATAGGGATCCGTAGCAATCTTAAATGCAATCGCAGAAAAGGGTGCATCGGACTGTGGCGCGCGCGTTGCCTCTTGTTCAGATCGGGGGTCAGTGCCCGCGACAGGTAGAATATCAGCTGGGCTAGGTAGATAATCAATCACACCATCAAGAAGTCTCTGAACACCTTTATTTTTGAACGCAGATCCACAGAATACCGGTGTAATATCAAGGTTCAATGTGGCTGACCGAACTGTAGATCGAATCTCATCAGCGGTAATCTCCTCTCCTTCTAGATACTTCATGAGTAGGTTATCATTATGCTCAGCCACAGATTCAAGAAGAAGAATTCTCCAATGTCTGGCTTCCTTGCGTAGATCCTGTGGAATATCAATCACATCCCAAGTCGCTCCTTGTGTTTTATCATGCCAGATGATGGCCTTATTGGTGATCAGATCAATGACACCACGAAACATCGCGCCTTCGCCGATTGGAATCTGCACTGGAACAGGGTTTGCATTCAACCGCTCTTTCATGGAGTTGAGTGCATGATCAAAATCAGCACCAGTCCGATCCATCTTGTTGATAAATGCAATTCTAGGAACGCGATATTTATCGGCCTGCCTCCATACGGTTTCTGATTGGGGCTCAACCCCACCTACAGCACAAAAGAGTGCTACAGCACCGTCAAGAATACGAAGAGAGCGTTCAACTTCAACTGTGAAGTCAACATGCCCTGGAGTATCAATAATGTTAATCCGATACTGATCGTCATCTTTTTTCCAGAAGCATGTAGTGGCAGCACTCGTAATGGTGATTCCCCGCTCTTTTTCCTGCTCCATCCAGTCCATCGTTGCCCCACCGTCGTGAACCTCTCCCATACGATGTAATCGCCCAGTATAAAAAAGAATACGCTCAGTCGTCGTTGTTTTGCCTGCATCAATGTGGGCCATAATCCCGATATTGCGCATACGGCGAAGTTTTGAATCCTTGATTGAGCTCATTGGAATCACTGTCATTATAGTCTAAAATGTGCAAATGCTTTGTTTGATTCTGCCATCCTATGTGTATCGTCTTTTTTCTTCACGGCTGCGCCCTCTCCGCGAGAGGCTGCATAAAGCTCTCCTGCCAATCTCTCTGCCATGGAGCGATCGGATCGTTTTGCGGCATTCTGGATGATCCAACGAAAGGCCAGTGCCGTGCGACGCTCGGCGCGGACTTCAATCGGCACCTGATAGGTCGCACCACCGACACGGCGGCTACGGACTTCAACCAAGGGCGCGACATTTTCCACTGCGCTGCGAAAAATTTCAAGTCCTGATTCCCCAGACTGCTCTTCCACAAGGGCAAACGCGTCATACACTATTTTGCGAGCGACTGTTTTTTTGCCGTGAAGCATCACATAGTTCACAAATTGGGCTACAAGTTGATCACCATACTTGGGATCGGGGGCAATTGCACGCCGCTCTGCTGATTTCCTACGCATCGTTTATCAAATCTCTTTCACTTATTTGGGTCGCTTAGCGCCATACTTAGAACGAGACTGCGTGCGATCCTCCACACCAGAGGTATCCAGAGCACCACGAACGATGTGATACTTGACCCCTGGCAAATCTTTGACACGCCCTCCACGAACCAGTACGATTGAGTGCTCTTGTAGGTTATGCCCCTCTCCTGGTATATATGCGATTACTTCAATCTGATTCGTAAGTCGAACCTTGGCGACTTTCCGCAAAGCAGAATTTGGTTTCTTAGGAGTCGTCGTGTAGACACGTGTACAGACACCCCGTCGCTGGGGGTTACCCTGCAGGGCTGCCGCCTTGGTCTTCTTGACCTTTGGATGACGGCCCGTTCTAATAAGTTGTTGTATCGTTGGCACTAAATTATTGCATTTGCGTGCCTGCAAGCAGGTCACAGTTATTGTACAGCCTCACAATTTACGACTTTTTTTGTTAAAGTTGCGAATTCAACCAAATTTTTTTTTGAATGTTCAGAAAAAATGACCTAATAAACTAGGAAGAAGCTTCTGCTGTTTCCTGTTTTTCAGGAGTTTCAGTGACGGTTTGATTATCTGATGGGCTTCCGTTGAGATTCACATATTCCCCGAAGGGGCGTTCGCCCAGAACCTCAACTAAGTCCCGAGGACCTAGGACTTCTTTGGTTAACAGGAGTTGTGCTAGTTCTTCTAGACGGTCACTCTTATCGCTGAGAAGATTCCATGCCCGCTGACGCACATCCTCTATCAACTCACGGACTTCGTTATCAATTGAAGCGGCCAAGGTTTCAGAATAGGGCTTTTCAAACATCAGAGTTTGATCCCGCCGACGAGACATATTAAAGCTGACATGGCCGACTTTGCTACTCATCCCGAAGTCAACGACCATCGCATATGCAGTCTTGGTGATCCGCTCTAAATCGTTTTGTGCACCAGTGGATAGTTGTCCAAATTTGATCTCTTCGGCGACGCGGCCCCCCATCATCATTGTCATCTTATCCATAAATGCCTCGCGCGTCGTAATATATCGTTCATCTGGGAGTGACTGAGCATATCCGAGGGCAGCAAGTCCTCTTGGGACGATAGAGACTTTGATGACAGGATCGGTATTGGGTAAATACCAGCCTGCAATGGCGTGCCCCGCCTCATGATAAGCGACAATTCGCTTCTCTTCTGGCTTAATTAACTTATTTTTTTTCTCCAAACCTCCAATGACCCGATCAATGGCATGTTCAAAATCTTTCATGCCGATGGCCTCTTTGTCAAATCGTGCGGCCAGCAGTGCAGCTTCATTGCAGACATTCGCAATTTCTGCACCAGCAAAACCAGGAGTTTGAGAGGCCAAGACCTCTGTATCTACATCCTGATCTAACACGAGACTTCTGGTATGCACTCGGAAGATCATGGCGCGCTCAAGGCGGTCGGGGCGGTCAATCAAGATCTGCCTGTCAAACCGCCCAGGGCGTAAAAGGGCCACATCCAGAACATCAGGTCTGTTGGTCGCCGCCATGATGATGACGCCTTTGTCGGTGTTAAACCCGTCCATCTCCACTAACAGTTGATTCAGCGTGTTTTCCCGTTCATCATTGCCGCCCATCATCATCGTACGCCCCCGACTGCGACCTATTGCATCAATTTCATCAATGAAAACGATACATGGGGCTCGTTCTTTTGCTTTCTTAAACAGGTCACGAACCCGAGCTGCACCAACACCCACAAACATCTCTACAAAATCACTGCCGCTGATTGAGAAGAATGGAACTCGTGCTTCGCCGGCCACAGCTTTGCCCATTAATGTTTTACCCGTACCTGGGGGGCCAACCAGCAATACACCTTTAGGAAGGACACCTCCAAGTTTTGTGAATTTTTTTGGATTTTTCAGAAATTCAACCACTTCGGCAACTTCTTCCTTAGCTTCTGCCAAACCAGCAACGTCTTGAAACGTCACCTTGGGGGTCCCCTTTGACTCAAAGAGCACGGCGCGATTCTTGCCAATGTTAAGAACTTGAGAGCCAGGCCCTGCTCGTCGAAGAATTAGGATCCACAACACAAGAATGATGGCTATGGGTAAAAGCCAAGCTAATGCCCCACCGAACCAGTTTTCACTGTATCTGACTTGATAGGTTGGAACTGTGGCTTCATTCTGACTAGAGCGTAATTCCTCTAAGTAGCCTACCAGATCATGATTCGCAGTCTTGGTCGTTGAAAAGCGAGACCTATCTTGGTTGTTATTGAAAAAACCCTGATTCGCATCAGGATTGATTTCAATCAAATCAATAGCCGAATGATTGTACCTTCCAGTGATACGGCGATCATTCTGAATAATGATTGACTCAATATAGCCCCGTTCTACATAATCTAAGAATGTGCTATATGCAATCGCATAGGGGTTTTCACGCCCGACGGTAAAGATGAGGTTAAACAAAAGAAATCCCAGAATCACCACATAAATCCACATGTAGCGGTTGCGCCGCCTTGGCTTCTGCTCCACACTGTCGGTTTGGTGACCATCAGATGGCTGATCAGTCTTTATGTCTTCAGGCTTCTCTGGAGGTTGCATCACACGATATTATAGTGAAATCCTGTCTTCAAAATTCAGAATCACCCATTGTATGCTGAGGGCGATTGAATTGTTTCTATATCTCTATACTTTTGGTGATGACGCATGAAAAAGAAGTCACCTGCAGGATCTGAATTTTGAAATAATTACCATAGAAATATAATATTCCTAAAATCACAACTCGTCAGTCACATTAAGTGAAGAGTTACAATTAATTCATCGTATGACCTATGTTGATGTAGAATTGTGATCTATATTTGTGCGTTTATATTTTGATTGATACAATTATTGTTCAAACGTAACACCATATTACAAATGAAAAATTTCTCTCAGTCAGATGTCATTCGGTTTAATATATTTTCAGTTTTATTTCTCATCTTTCTTGTCGTTGGATGTGATCAGGACATCATTCCCGTCAATGAAGAAAACAATGATTTTTTCTCGTTATTATTAAGGTGAGAACTGATCAGGTCATTCGCTCCTTGTTCGGGATGAAACTTCACCAAGAACTTTTGATGATGCGAAAGGATTGATCATCCAGAGTATCACAAGGGAGGTTAGGTTATCGGATAAACTGTCACTTTAGCATGAATTACTCATCTGCGGCCCGAATTCGCGAGATGACGGAATCAAATGGAATGCGTCCATCAAGTTGATTCTTTACAGACTCAGCTTCCTGAAGCGTTTCAAATAGCCCAAGTCCAATTCTGAATTCTACTGCATCCTGCACTTCTGCTCCATAGATATCAAGTGCATGGGGTAGATCTGAAAGCTGACGAGAAAAGTTTATAACAAATGCTTGGGCTGTTTCATGATCATCATACGAAATTAGATGAATTGTATAGCCTCCTTTTGACCAATCAATATTCCCCAAGCTGGGATCAGTTTTATTGTCTGAATTACTAGATATGTCAATCTGATCTGGTGACAAAAGATCATCTAGTTGGATCGTTTCAAGAGAATCTGATTCGATTTCGGATAGATTCATGGATTCAGTTGTATTTACACTCATTGATGTGTCTTGCACTAATGGAGCCTCTAAACCGATAGGCTCAAGGAAATCTAGTTCAGCATTGAGTGAATCTATTGACGATGATCGGCTTAATGAATCAGTCACAGTATCGCTAATTAGAAGAGAATCTGGAACATCAATCGAAAACTGCAACGAGTCATCAATCACCAATGAATCCGTGAGCATCGTCTCGGTTAGAGAATCAGCAACTTGTTGAACCGAGTCACGGATCGCTTGCCGACGATGTTCTTCCTCTTGAAGTGCAGACAAAATACGGCCGGCCCGCCCTGCATGAGAATAATCCCCGTAAGAATCACGAAGATAAGTGAGGAGCAAAGGGAGTGTGAACATACTATCACTTGCGGTTGCTGTGGAATCAAATCTTGAATAAAATCCCCGAACTTCCAGAAGACTGTCATTAACGGAAACTGGAATGGGAGCCAGAACATCCAGACTATCTGACGTAGCCAACTCAAGAAATGCTTGACTAGAGGCAAGTAGGGCTCTGGGCGCAACTGAAGTTTGATGCCAATTAAGTCCAAGATTAAGCATATCACTAATGATTTCCTCAGAGACCCCTTCCTGCCATTTTAACTGATAATTTTTGTAATTCCGCTCTGCAATAGTTGAGGAATCCATTGCAGCTAAATCTGACACAGGCCGATCTAAACGCAGGTAAGCCTGACCAGTGAGTTCAGATTGTGGATAATTGGTAATGATGATTTCATATAAGCGATGGGCGGCAAGTGTATCGCCGAGTGCCTGTTGAACTTCAGCTAACGCATAATATGCACGCTTAACCACATCTTCGGCGATATTGTCTTCAATCACCACACGATACCACACAGCGGCGGAGTCAGGCATATTCATTGATAGAAACAGAACATTGGCCAATTCGTATCGGGCATAGGCTCGTTCGGTCAGCATTGCTTCAAAGGCCTGCTCAGTTCTAGGGACTGCAGATACGTCAACTCTGGGCAGGTTAATCGTGGCATTTTCAGTCTCAATGGTTTCACCAGAAGTATCAGATTCTCCTGCGACAGACTCAACAATCGCGGCTATACGGCGCCAGTTAGGGGCGAGTGGGCGGGGGCCCCATATTGATATAAAATCTTCTCTTGCATACAACATTTGTTGCGAATCCTTATGGAATAAAAAGCCTGCCTCTCCTTCTGATCCTGCAACAGCTGTTTCTCCATATCCACCATCGTCAATTCCTGGGGCATTTCTTCGAAATCCAGATTCTGATTGGCGCTGACGCATCTGGCGCTCCAGCTCGGCTAATTCTTCCGCCCGCTGCTTACGGAGTTCTAGAACAACCACTGCAAAACTACTATCATCCAAAGTACCTAAGTACAGAAGGGAATCCATTAAAATAATTCTATCAAATGCATCAGAAAAATCCCCATAAATTTCTGCCTGCTCTTGACTATCGGTAATGGCACTTGGCGATGGTGGAAGAGGCTTAGAGGAGGATTGGCTAATCCCCCGCCTGTTATCTCCAGTTCTAATTGATGATGCAGCCGTATCAAAATGTGCGGCTGCGTAGGGATAGTCTACAACAATATCTCTGTAGAATGTCGCCAGAGCGTAATGAACTCTCCCTCGAACTCGTGAACCATCAGCTGTCGGCTCATAGAGTAGTTCATCATACACAGTGAGTGCATCATCATAGAGTCCCATGGCAATAAGCACACGCCCTCTCAGGTAATCCAACTCGGCCCTATAGTCATAATTTTTATCATCTCGCTCCATGCGGCGAAGACGGCTCATGGCTTCTAACGGATCAAGGCGAATCGCATGAACTCGCACAGCATTGAACTGTGCTGCATAGGATAGCTCATAAAAGGGACTATATCTCTGAACTCTATCATAGGCGGCAACGGCCTCTTCATAGCGTCCAATTTGCTCAAGTGCCTGTCCTTGCAAAAATTGAGATCTGGAAGCGAGTTGACTATCCCGAATTTTTTTCAATCCAAGTTCTAGTTCAACGGTGGCTTGCTCAAAACTCTGATTATGTATGTAGAGTTCTGCAAGAATCAATCGGTAATATGGTTCCCAGCGACTTGAAAGATCCTCCGTGCTCAATAGTGCTTGTAGATGTGTTACAGCATCTTCGTAGGCTTCGCTTGCAAACAATGTGCGCGCTAACCAGAAATTTGCTTCATCTCTAAGAGGCGAATCAATATCAAGGAGCTCATTAAACTTTTCTTCGGCGCCTACATAATTTTGTGTGTAGAACCATGCTTTACCGATGGTCATTATTGCATCATCTACCCATTTTGAATTAGGATGCTTACGAACAATATCTGCGCTCTTTGAAATAGCATCCTCAAAAGGAGATTGCTGTGAAAATGTATGTTGATTGCGTCCAAACAGTGGAATGAAGACATTCTGGTCAATAGGCTCATCTTTACGCTGTTGCTCTATATTCCGAATCCCCTCTTTAAGGGAACGCTCTGCGTTGTAGAACTTGTTATAGTACGCAGAAAAATTATCAAACCGCGACCCAAGAAACGAACTACTGCTACATCCAGAGAGACATACCAATAGACAGACCCAGACTGCAAATAAGATTCGCATATTCAATCAACGTAGCTCACATGAACTAAATTAGTGCGCCCCTTTCTGGGCAGGGGCATTCCAGCACAAATAACAATTGTATCGCCGCTTCGGATATATCCATTACTAACGAGGGTTTGCTGTACCAGTCGCACACCAGCATCGGTATCACTTTGAAAAGGTATTTGAAATGCTTTTGTTCCCCACAATATTCCAACCTGTCCGATGACAGTCGGTGAGTCTGTGAACGCATAAACGGGCATGCGTGGGCGATGCTTGGCTAATGCCCGTGCTGTTGCCCCCGAAGCCGTCAAACATACCAATGCCCTTGCACCAACATTTTTGGCCAGCTCACAAGCCGTGAGGCTCACTGCATCGGTAATATCTTGTTGATCCTCAACAGCACTCAACCCCTCTGGGAGTCCACGACTTCGCTCTGGCAATGCATACCAATGCTCTTCGGCGGCTGTGACGATCCTTGCCATTGCTGCGACAACACTGGCAGGATGTTGGCCTACGGCAGTTTCTCCACTAAGCATCACTGCATCTGTACCATCAAGTACTGCATTTGCGACATCACTCGCTTCAGCCCTGGTAGGTACATGATCTTCAATCATACTCTCTAGCATCTGTGTGGCGGTAATGACAGGTTTTCCTGCTAAGAGACACTTATGAATGATCGTTTTTTGAGCATGAGGAATAGACGACATCGGCATTTCAATTCCCAAATCACCACGTGCAACCATGATCCCATCGCTGACTGCGAGAATATTGTCAATCGCCTCAAATGCCTCAGGTTTTTCTATTTTGGAGATAATCCCTGCACGATGGCCTGCTGCTTTAAGATGTTTGCGCAGATGAACGACATCTGTCTCATTACGAACAAAAGATAGTGCAATCCAATCCACATTTAAATCAATGCCTACCTGTAGATCAGCCAGGTCTTTTTCAGTCAATGCAGGCCCACTTGTACGAACATGTGGAAGGTTAACACCCTTACGAGATTTCAGTACTCCGCCGGCATCCACTCTGGCATGGACATCATTTCCTTGAATTGAGAGAACGGTTAGAGACAACCGACCGTCATCCATCAAAATTTTTCCGCCAAGTCCAACATCTATGGCGAGTGCCTTGTAGCTGATATAGATATGATCTTCGGATGAAATATCCTCTGGTGAGTCTGATGCTGATATCACAATTTCGCTCCCTTCAGACAAAAACACTGAACTTTCTTTGACATGACTCACACGAATCCGCGGACCTTGAAGATCTTGTAGGATTGTGACTTGTCTATCCTGCTTACCAGCTTCCTCACGAACCAGTGAAACCATTGAACGATGCGTTTCGTGATCGCCGTGGGAAAAGTTGAGCCTAACCACATCTGTTCCTGCTTCAATAAGGGCCGAGATCGTTGCGCGATCGCTTGAGGCTGGACCCAGCGTTGAAATTATCTTCGTATGACGCGGGATCAACGGAGGAATCATAATGAACTATCAGTTAAGGATTATTGTAGTACTTTAACACACACAACGGTAATCTGCTTCCAAAATCTTAAAATCTATGCAGCGTGTCTCAATTATTCTGGCCATTTGCTCTGTTTCCTTGAGTATAAGTGCTCAGGATCGGCGCCCCATTGAATTCCCTGATGTACCAGATTTTCACACATTGGTTACAGATCTACACACGCATAGTGCATTTTCTGATGGGAGTGTCTGGCCGAATATCCGTATTCAGGAGTCACATCGTGACGGGCTTGATGCCATTGCAATTACCGAACATTTAGAATATCTTCCCCATCGCTCTGACATCCCCCTTCCCGATCATAACCGCTCATTTGAGGTGGCTCGGCAAGCCAATGGTGACAATCCATTGATTGTCATACGAGGCGCAGAAATTACTCGGAGTTTGCCACTCGGACATGTGAATGCCATCTTTATTGGTGATGCCAATGCTCTGGTCGCGCCGCACGGCGAGGAATTCATGGAGATTCAAGAAGTCTTTAGAGAAGTTCAGAAACAGGGTGGATATGCATTTTGGAACCACCCGGCATGGATGGCTCAGCGCCCTGATGGTCTCGCAAAATTAGAGGATTTACATCGGTCACTCATTGATGAGGGTTTGCTCCAAGGCATTGAGGTCGCCAATCAGTTTACGTATTCTGATGAAGCACTACAGATTGCCCTTGATCACAACCTTGCGATTCTTGCGACGAGTGATATTCATGAACTGATTGACTGGGATTTTGAAATTGCCGAGGGTGGTCATCGGCCAGTGACATTGGTCTTTGCAACGCAGAGAAACTCCGATGGTATCCACGATGCATTGTTACAACGTCGCACAGTTGCATGGCATCGCAACACACTGATTGGTCGTGAATCTGAAATCCTACCTCTCATTTATTCATCTATTGAGGTATTAGGCGCTCAGTTTAGATCCGGAACATCTGTACTAGATGTGACTTTGAATAATCTTTCAGATGCAAAATTCATCCTTCATAATAAATCAGATTTCACATTTCATGAGGATGCCAATCTGTTGGAAGTAATGCCTCAAACCGATACAGAGCTTGCACTTAAAACGGCTGGACAAGATGGCCCTTATGCAGTGACCTTTCGAGTTCTCAATGCAGTGACTGCCCCTAACACACATCCAGAGATCACGCTCTTAATTGATACCGATCCATAGTGGTTGATAAAAAATCCCTATGACATGACCATTGGAATGTATACAATGGTATAAATAATGATTCCTGAATTCTGTACAGACGAGTAGAAGATCAAACCTGAATTGCATGATGAGGTTGGTAGGACCTTCTGCCCATGGGGAGTATTTCTATGGGTTAGTTCCCTGACAAAAATTTTGAAAACCTATTTTAATGAGGTATAGGTTATAAGTATTTTGAATATTTTGACTGATGCACAACGACATACTCGTTTTTGACCCGTCCTTGAGACACTGTTTGACACTATACTTACCAAGAGAATGCTCAGGTCGTATTGGAATTGGCGCACAAATTAGGGGGATGGTCGTGAAGAGCTGGTGATGTTGTTGATCAACGCTAAAGAAAGATCTTGATGCATCAGAGAGATAGACGATCTTCAACATCGGTTGTATAGGCACATTGGGAGCATTTTATAGATCCCGATCAAACCGAGATATTTGAAGAGTATACCCCTGAGGTGATCCTCCCCAGTTGAGGAGGAAGAAGCCCTGAAAAAAAGACACAAGAGACGTAGGGATTCAATAGCGGTCGTTCAAGGATCTGCCCACAGTCATCATATACCCATTGATCCACATGATTCGTGATGGGCCCGTCTTTCAGAATGCGGAAATCCTACCTTTTGAAATACCCCACGATCACCTTACGCTCATAAAATGACCCGAATACATCAAAGATGATCCGTTTTCAAGGGATCTCGAAATCATACGATACAGATATGTGCCCGATGGAAGCGTCAAATGATCCAATGTGATTTCTTGATTCCATCCAGCTGTCAGATCAATGGCTGGCTTCGTATAGACTTGCCGACCCGTCACATCTACTATTTGGATTTCTATTGTAGCAGCCCATGGCAAGTCAAACACCAGATTGGTGGAATTCAAAAACGGGTTCGGATAATTTGGGTAGACCGTAAACGCTTGGGGTAAACCGGAGTCGGCCTCTGAGTTGACCGGTGAAACAACCTCTATGGTAAACATCAGACTGTCGCTCGCTCCATTGGCATCGGTCGCCGTATAGGTCAACGTCACCGGTGGAGTCACCTCTGTAGGCGTACCACTGATGCTACGTGTTGAAAGATCGAACCGAAGTCCAAGTGGAAGATCAAGTAGAGTCAGGGTATAGTTAATCGGAAGTACGCCGCTGGTCACCTCTGGAAGGACAAGCGTACCAATGGGAGTCCCTCGCGAATACGACTGATTGTCAACCGCATCGGAAAACGATACTTGATAGATCTCAATCTTAAAGTCCAGATCAACACCCTTACCCGCTTGATCTTCGGCTCTGTATGTGTAGGTCTTCGCCTCTGCAATTTCTAAAGGAGTTCCGCTGAGAGTGCGGGTGTCATGATCAAACATGATCCCGGCGGGCAACGGTGGGGTTAAGGTATAGCTGTAGGGTGCGATACCACCCATGGCAACAGGAAAGACGAACTCTGTCACTGGACGTTGAACTGGGTACATTTGATCACGAATCGCTTCTTCTGTAAAGCGCAAGGCCTCGGGTTGGACGACTTCAATCGTAAAGCTTTGCACAGCCGTGTTGGCCTCATCATCAGTGACGGTATAGCTAAAGGTCTTTGCTTGCACCGCCTCTGAGGGAGTTCCACTGAGGATCCGCGTGGACGGATCAAAGCGGAGTCCCTTGGGCAGCTCAGGGATGAGCGTGTAGGCATAGGGCGGGGTTCCCAGCCGTGCGGCAGGTAGCGTTAGGTCTGTAATCGCCAAGCCTACAGAATAGGACTGATTTGAAATGGTCTGAGTAAACGATAGTGTGGCCGCATCATTATCTGTGATCGTGAGCGTAAATGCTGTCGTGGTTCCGAGCTCGTAGCCTGCACTGCTGATCAGCGTCACGATGATGGTTTCGTCGGTTTCCTCTTGCTCATCATCTACGATCGCCACTGGGATCTCTATGGAGGTAACAGTGGCGGGCAAGGAAACCGATGACGCGATGGTGTAGTCGTCCCCTTGGGTGGCCGTCCCAGACACGGTGTAGCTGAGCGTGTTTGCCGTGCTGGAGGCGGAGCCCAGAGTCACGCTGATCCGATAGGTTCCAGCTGCTTCATCCACGCTGGCTGAAGCTGTAGTAAAGGTCACCGCTGGCAGAGGTGTTCCATCATCACCGTCTCCATCACCATCACCGTCTCCATCACCATCACCGTCTCCATCACCATCACCACCACCGTCTCCGCCATCACCACCACTGCTTAACGTTTTCGCCTGGACCCAAGGGGTAGCAGCCCCTGCCCCCAATCTGTTGGACGCACTGACCCGGTAATAATATATCCGTGCAGGAGTAAGATTCGTATGCGAGTAGGTGCGCTCTGTGCCCATGTGAGCAGGAGATATATCATTCCATGCGCTCCCATTCCATAATTGTACAAGATATTTATTGATTTCAGCACCTCCGTCACAGGCGGGGAGCCCCCAACTCAAAGTAATCGTCGTCGGCCCAGAAGCTGTTGCTACGAGTGAAGTCGGACGGGTGGGAGGGGACGGCACAGTCGTTGCAAATGCCTCCTTAGACGGAGGACTAGTTAGGTTCTCTTGGTTGATGGCACTGACCCGGTAATGGCGCGTCATATTTGCACATAAGTTCTCGTGACGATAGGTCGTTTTCGTACCACCCGTGTCCTCAACTAGTATATCAAATGAGTCCCCAGCGTCGTCAGACACTTCAATTTTGTATCCCTTAATTGGAGGCCCACCATCAAATTCCGGGGTCTGCCAGCTCAGATTAATGATCGTGGCTCCCGAAGCGGTGGCGGTGAGTGACCTTGGTGGAAAGGGAGCGGTCGCGGCTGGCCACGAACCAGTCATCGCACTGGTGGTCTCAGACGGCTCAGATGATGGGGTAGAGGAGGAATTGATCGCACGGACACGATAATGTCGTGTATCTCCCTTTGACAAACCTGTGTGCTGATAGAAGGTGGCAATCGACATGGTATTGGCAACCAACGGCGTGAATGTGCTTCCCCCATCGATAGAGACTTCAATCTGGTACCCGATAATCAGAGACCCACCATGATCCGCGGGTGCCTCCCATCTGAGATTGATGATCGAGTTGCCACCTGGAGTGGCCGTCAGATACCCAGGCGCATCAGGTGCAGTGGCCGTGCCCGTAATGGTGACGCTCGCGATCTCAGAAGCATTACTGATTCCCCCAATACTCAGAGCGTTAACATGGTACGAATAAATGGAGTCAACCACCAAACCCGTATGCGTTAGCTCACGGTTCGGCAACCACACTCGTTCAATAAATTCCCATTTTCTCGGATTCATACCATAATCGAAACTCACCTCATAGGCATAGACGGGACGACCTCCGGTCGCGGTAGGGGGTGCATCCCAGGTCACCGTGACCGACCGCCCCGAGGCGGTGGCGGTCACTCCTGTGGGCGGTGGCGGTGGAGAGAGCTGCCATCTGATAGCACCGTCTTCATTGGACACTGGGCTTTCTCCCCCCTCATTGAGAGCGTAGACCCGATAAGAGTAATAACTCGTCTGGCCACTCAGCCCCGTGTGCGTGTATTCAGTTTTGGTATTACCGGTATTGGGCACCAGATCCGTCCAAGTCTCCTCACTGCCCGGGCGCACCTCAACCCGGTAACCCGTAACCGTAGAGGAGCGGCCTTGGGGCGGTTGTGGTACCTTCCATTTCAGATGGATCTTCGTAGGATCAAATGAAACAGGAGCTGCCCTGAGACCGGTCGGTGCCCTTGGAGCTGTGGTTGTCCGCAGAGTCGTTGAAGGAGGCCCCGGGCCAGCATCATTGATGGCACTCACACGATAATACCACGTCGTTTCTGAAGACAAATTGTTATGCGGGTAAGTCACCGAAGAATGGTTTTCAACGATAGTGTCCCAATCCTCCATTCCATTGGGGGAGACCTCAATCTTGTATCCCGTGATCGCCGAACTGCCAATGTCCGTCGGTGGAGTCCAAGTAAGCGTGATCCGTGTTGAGATAGATTGACTTCCCAAATCGGTCGGCGCACCAGGAGGATCTAGTACCACATGATCTGTCGGCTCATTGGATGGGATTTCTGGGGGCACATGTGAGCCCGCGAAGGAAGCGCCCCACGAAACTTCGTCGATCCAGAGGAAATCCTCTACCGAATCAGTATCGGAAAATCCATCTGGCCAACCGTCTAAGACGCTATCGCCCGAAAAATGGGGGGGGGGCAGAAGGAAGGAGTTGAGAGATAAGTTACTTTCTGGGACGGATACCACAGAAAAAAGTACAAAGAAACCGAAAGCAATCATTGGTTATTTTGAGATGATGTGATTTGAAACATAATACACTATATCCATTCGGATGTTCCATGAATGCCTCAAAGGATTATGTTTATATGTCAGTACTCCTCTTTGCACATCAATGATGACACACTTGGGTTCACTCATTCGTTAATCTAAGTGTGTGGATTTTGTTTTTTTTCTTGTTTCTACTCAAGCGACTTCATTCATTTCCGTACCAATCATTTATTGTTATAACTGAAGTTAACCCTATTTTCAATTTCCAGAAGGTTCAGTATTTCCAGAGAATTTGAGAATTTTTGACTACAATCTGGAGGATTATCTGCCAGAAATATGCTTCATTCTGACGAACCGGTCACTCAGGAGAGTTTGATATTCAGGAGTTTTAGCGCCTTCATTTGGGTCGGATTGTAATCCTCAAACAAGGTCACTTCGGGAGAATTATCGGTTGTGATTTTCGGAACGCCCACTACACGACTCAACCCAGACAAAGTTTTCATCACCGACTCATAACTCATGGCGGTTTCGTCATCTGATGTCGTCTTGCTTTGCGCTTTGGCTTCATCTGAGCGCTTGGCTGGCGAGACCATATCTTTTCTTTGCGCTCTCTTGAGTTGCAAGTCATCTTCTGCAAACAACATGGGCGCGAGCTTCTGACGGAGGTGGTACTCTACATAATAGGCCAACATACATAAAAAGATATGTGCAATGACCCGATGTTCATTGCGATGATGAATCGGGCGTACGCGCAACGACATGGATTTCATAGTTCTAAATGCCCATTCTACCGAAGATAAACGCTTGTAATCGGAGACTAATGTCTCGGGGGCCTTTTTCACACTTGACCGAATCGCATACACGCCGTCCAAGAGTTCGGCTTTTTTAATCGCTTATTCATTGCGGCTATAGGTAAAATGCCCCTCCTTAATGTCGTCCAGATTGTAGAACCGCTTTCATTTGTGTTTGCCCACAACCTTCTGGACGCGCATGCCAATTTTGGCTTCGTTTTTTAATCGGCACGGCGTCGCCGTGATGGCTTTGATCATCTTGTTAAGTCCCTCATCTGCTTTGTCCAACAACGCATCCTGTGTTTGCTTACTCTTGGCCGCTTGTAAGGGGTTCTTGCACAGAATCAGGGTTTCATCTGGATATAAATCACACTCTAGTTCCACCAGATTCTGCTGATCAAATAAACTCATCTGAATTTCCTTTTGCTCTATCACTTCACGCATTTCCTCTTTCCGACGCTCCTCTTTTTCCTGGTGATCTACCACCTTTCGGATCTCCCCCTTTTGCATACCCGTGATCCAATCCAGCCCCACAGGCATGATCTCCTCTTTAATCTGCTTCTGCTTCAATAACCCCCGATCTCCAACCAATATAACATGCTTTAATCCAAAGGATTCTTGAATCTTAGTAATCTGACATCCAAGCGTTGCAGTATCGGCGGTATTGCCTGGAAAGACCTCTACCGAGACGGGGCGTCCCTCTGCATCGGTGATCAGCCCATAAACGACTTGCTTTTTGCCTTTTTTCTTATCTCGGTTATGGCCAAACTCCGCGAAGAAATTTTTCTCCCCTTCCACATAACGACTGCTGACGTCATAGAGCACCATCCCCCCTTCTGTCAAATGCCGTTTGGCTAATGTGCACGTAATGTCTGCTTTGCACTTGGCCAGCTGATCCATGGCTTCATGCAAGTCATCCTGATCAACGTACTTGAGGTTCAGTTCTTCGTTGAGGGTATCGGAAGCGGTCTGAGCATGGTACTGGCCCGGAGTTTGCTGGCCGGGTCTAACACGCGGGCGGCAATCATGCCAAGCACCAGGCGACGAAAGCGTGAGTTCTTTGGGGCAATCAGGTCATGGATCTTGAGTTGGGTCATCATGCCCAGGACTGCAGCCACATGCCCGTGGGGTTTGCTACTGCGAATCTCAAAGGCGTCTTTGATGGTTTTGACCGCCGTGCCACCTTTCAAGAGGATACCAATGCCATCAATGATAGGCTGAGGGAGACGGGTAATATTGGAGATGGTCGTTTTGACGACTTTGTTACCAACGCGAGTAGAGGTTCGGATGAGCCAGGTTGGTTTAGAGTTACGGTTCGGAATTTGAGAGACGTACATGGGTACATAAAGAGTTTGATTATATCTAAATATACGACAAAAACCTATATAAATATGCAAAATAAAAAATTTATTTTAAATAAAATACATGGGCATACACATTTAGAGAGTAAAAACCAAAAAAACCACCGAAAATCGGCTAAATCAGACGTTTAAGGGGACAAAATGCCAATATCAGGGCAGAAATTGGCGCAGATCAAGAGAAAATAGAGATGCGTTGAACTAAAATAGGCCTATCTCAGGTGAAAATAGGGTTAACTTCAGTTATAAACATAATGGTTCTTGAATCCCAAAGATAATGGAAAAATCTCCATCAACGTAGGTGAAGTTCAGAGCAAAGCGGCACAGATCTAGTGCAAACTGTAGCTACTATTCTAAGTTGACCGATAGATGTGAGACGCGTGAGGATGTTGGAACTCTTTTGCACAGCGGGGGTTTGTATTGCTCTCACCTGTCACAGTGAGACCATTGGTACTCAAAAGGCACACTGTTTGGTGCGACGAAGGAATGAGTTGACGGCTGAAGACGATTAAATCAGCAACTCAAGAAAGCACTCAGTCAAACACAATGGGAGATCAAAAAACTAAACGATTCGTGATAAAATCAAGCGGTACAACCATTTATCGCAGCAAACAGATCAAGATATCCTGCGATCTGATTGGAAATTCAGTTCTAATCTTCAACTTACCTATGGTAGGATTCTATAAGCACCATCTTTATCATTGACCCGACCGATAGATCATGGAAGATGAAATTTTCGTATGGATACAGTTGATGTGACATAAATGGTATTTCTTGCGACTATAATTACCCACAAAGTTGATTTACATATGAAACATTTCTTTTTAATATTTCCTCTTCTATGGGTGGGTTGTGTATCCACTCAAAGTCTTCCAGTAGAAGATCGGGCGCGCACCTATGACTTGGACTATGATTTAGTTTTTGATGCGACGGTACAAATGCTTGCTGAACATGGATTTGCGATCATTGATGCCGAAAAAGATGAAGGGATTATCAATACGGGTTACCGCGCCGAAGATAGGCTTTTTTCTATCTTCAGAGGCCCTACGCGCCGGAAAGTTTCTGCATTGGTTTCCATCGCACCAAATGGAACAAAAGTCTTACTCAATTTTGATCTGCAAGAGCATGTAGATCAATCTGTTGAATCTATTCTTGGCAGTGGTTCTGTTTATCGTTCACAGCCCGTTTCAGCACGTGTTGCTAGACGCTATTATCGGGAGTTATTTGATAGCCTTGAAGAATATCTATATCTGAACTGATCCAGTCATCTTGAGCGTTTCATAGCAATGGTTTGAGCGTGGATATGATTGAGATTCATCTATTTTGCGGAAAGACTGCGCGATCTACCAAAATATTCCACTCATTTTCCCGATTTCAACGGTTTCTGCTCAGAAAAATCATATTGGAAGTAGTTAGAATTTTGAGACACTCATGCAGCGAGTATGTTAATTTGTCTACCACTGTGAATCGGCAAAAGTCTCCCATTCTTTATGCCCAAGGACCCGAAATTGCCAGTGTTAGCCCGTCATGCTGAATATTCACAAAAAGTGTTGTTCCATCTGGCGAAAAAGTTGCACCTGCTAGTTCTGAATGACTGACAGCATTACGAGCAAACTTATACAATTCACCTTGAGGCGTGACTCCCACTAGAAACTGCTCATTGGATCCATCCTCACATACAATGAGATCACCCCACGGCGTGACAGTGAGATTGTCTGCATTTTCAATCAATCCTGGATCATTGGGTTCAATAAACAACTCTAATGTATCCTGAGCAGGTGTCAGGCGCCAAATCTGGCCAAACTTTGCAGAGCCCCCGTTAGTGCACGCAAAGTAGATTGATTCATTTCCATACCACATACCTTCTCCCCTTGCAAACCGGGCAGCACCTTGATCAAATCCCCGAATCCTTAAATCATCAAGCGGCGCTTCAACATCATCCATATCAATCCACATAACACTCATCTTAGATCCCACAGTTACAGTCTGTGAATCCCAGTTGCGGGTATCAAGACTAGGCATTCCAACGACTTGTAATGCCTGTAATTTGCCCCCTGCTTCAAGAGTATTGGGATCTACAGGGATAAATCTATAGATTAAACTATCGTGTGCATCTTCTGTCTGGTAAATGATGCTTGTAGCAGGGTCTACGGCTACCGCCTCATGATTGAATCGCCCCATAGCGCGGAGTGGAACTGGAGGTGCAATGATTGGAGATACACTGGCAGGAACCTGAAACACATAACCATGATCTTGGGCTAATCCATTTCCTGCAAGATCGGTTGTCTCTTCGCAGGTGATCCAAGTATTCCAGGGTGTTGGTCCCCCTGCACAGTTACGTAGAGTTCCCGCTAGACTCAAATATTGGGATGTCAATTGCTGTGAAACGGTATCATATATAAATGTTGTAGTCCCTCCAAGTGCAGGATTTCCTTCAGTACCTGCATCATAGAGCAGAGAGGTGTCAATTCGGTCAATCAGCGCATTGTCTTGGCCAAATGCTCCCATCGTAGGCTCTGCATTAGAATTTACTTCATGATTTCGAATCACAATTGTCTCCCCATTTGGGCCTTCAAATGTAGCCATTCCATCTGCCGCACCAGGGACATAAAATCCATCATCCATGATGTCTCCCATTCTGGAGACAATCTTGTATGTGAAATTTTCTGGTAAATCCATAATACTTTCTGGATCGCGGACGAGTGGGCCGAATCTATCCTTAGCGTCAACTGTATAGCCATGACATCCAATTAATGAGTGAAGTCCGATAAACCCAAGTCCGAAAGCACCAGATGTCTGGAGAAATTGACGGCGCGAGGGCATTGATTTTTTAGATCCAATAATATTCATGAGTGTTAACGTCTGTGATAGTGTCCTGTGAAGATGAAACGAGGTTTTTGTGTAAATGTTGATGAATTATTAACGAAAGATCATATCCAATTTTATAAGCTCTCCAATCTTTGCGGTATGTCTCAATGGCTGAAATTGGCCATATACCCCACCCCTACTGCAGAGAAGATCTTTAATCAAGTAAAATATCCAATCCTGCGCCAGATAATTTATTTTTGATAGAGTCATTAATGGACGCGATAAAGTTATTGGAGAAATTTCTGGCTCCACCACAATTTGTATGGAATTGCTTAATTTGGGTTTCACCAGAATTATTTTTTCATGCTTGCACCAATTTAAAAACTTCCATGCATGTATAGTTAAAATTAGACTCTTGCTGGAGCATCGATCATGTGGAAACCAGTGCGGAACTGTTGCGAGTGAATATTTATATTCTGGGACGGATCTTGTAAGCCCAGAAACGGGAGAGTCTGGTACATTGTAGGATCATCGCAAGGAGCTTGAATGGCGTCATCTGGATCTTGAAGTGTTTTATTCACTGTCGGATTCCCCGTGTGCAGACTCCTAAAAGGGCCTTAAGCGATCCAGATTCTTTGGGCGGTTTCATCCATTAGAGTCACCTATGCTTTGAATATTTTGCTATTGATCTGCTGAAAGTGGCTAAGACCAAAACAGCGGGTATTCTTCGGTGCGGATTTAACCAACTCAATCGCATTATGCAGTTGGGCGCGGAAAGTTATGCAGATCTCTGGAAGGGGTGCACCATATTAATTAGTATTGATGAAAAGGCCCTCAACCGAGGACATACCTATGCAACGATTGTAAGTGATTCGGATCGTGGAGTCGTTGGAGAAAGGACGGACGAAAAAAGGTGCCATAGACCTATTAGAGTGCATTTTAGAGCAAATCAAGGATCAGACGGTATCTACGGATATGTGAAAATCCTTCATTGGAGCAGTTGAAAAGATATTCCCCGAGGCGATCTTGATTCACGATCGGTTTCATTTAATCCAGCATCTCAATAAAGCCATTAATCAAGTAAGAAGGCGGGAGGTCAAAAATCATTCAGAACTGAAAGGGAGCCGCTACCCCCTGTTGAAAAGAATCGTACGAAAAAACAAGAAGAAATCATCCAGGCGATCAAGGAATCCAACCCAATGTGAGTGTCGGTTACGGGAAGACTTCAAAGCCATCTTTGAATGTACATCGTTCAATGAAGCGAAAGAGTATTTCAACTTGTGGCTTCAAGAGGCAGGTGTCACAGAAGTCATAAAAATTGCAGAGATGTTTGAGAACCACTTTGTGGAGTCTGCAACGCATTATGGAACCCACAGCCCAATGCTAAAGCAGAGAGGATTAATGGAAAAATTCAAGAAATCAAAACCACTGGTAGAGGATACAGGACCTTTGAAAATTTCAGAGTTGCGATTCTCTTCTTCTGTGGCGGTCTGGATCTCTACCCACACGATTCGTGATAGAACCTTTTTCTTTGAATGTGAGGAGCTTGTCTCGGTAATATTCGTATTGTTTGCGGCGGGCATCAATTTCTGCGGGTAAGCCTAGGGATAGGTCTTTTACCAGCGCCTCAAACTTGTCAAGGATAGAGACGATCTCTTGTTGGATTTCAAGCGGAGGAATGGGGACGCGAATTTTCGCGAGTTTTTTTGCAGATACGTCAATAACCTTTGTCCCAGTGGCATGCTTCCTTTTTTGAATGAAAAAATTATGGGTTTGTAAATAATATGATATATACTTGGGGTTTTGGTTATGTTTTAGAACTGTAGCATGACCACCAGTCACAATTTGAGATTGCCCAATCCACGCTACTGCCTTGGACACCCCTTCAAGATCTTCACTGGTATTCGTAATAATTATATCTCCTGGATCAACCTTAGCTAGTCGTTTGGATTTCTCAATTGAAACAAATGAAATTGTTTCAGTAGCCCAAGTTTTATAGTGTGTATATATTTGACCATAATGAATGCAACCAACGCCATGATCTGTAAAGTCCGACTTTGGCATACCATTCCCCCTCACTAATTTACCAATCTCTCCCAGCGCCTTAAATTCAACCTTGTCTGCGGAATCAAGCCCTAAGGAACGGTGGATGGCTGAAGGTTCTCCTGAGAAATTCAGCAGTTCATCACGGTAATACTGATACTGTAGACGCCGCGCCTCCAATTCAGCCTCTAACTCAACCACCAATTCCGCCACCAGCTCAGAGTACGTATCCAAGATATTTACGATCTCTTGTTGGATTTCAAGCGGAGGAATGGGAACTGGAAACGCTCCAAGGATTTTGGCGCTCAAGTTATTAATTGTGGTAAATTTAATTTTACTTTGCAAGTAACTTTCAAAACTATTACCTGTGAGCAGATGAAAGAGGAATTTAGGATTCAATATCATTTCGTATACACGAATGATCGCCATAAAGGCACCAAATGAATAACCCACATTTTGACGAGTGATAAATGCTACTTTTCCAACATGCTCTTTGGAACCGCTCGCGACACTGATTATAATATCCTTATTTTTTACAAATTGATCAGGGCGCACGCGTACACTAGAAGACACTACTTTTACATCATCAAAATTTAATGTATTGCTAGCAAGTGTTATATTATTTGCGCGTAAAACTTTCACAGGTCCATCTTCGTCTTCATCTGTTTTTTTATAGGAGATACCGCGATGTAAGGTCATGACATCCGCCAACTTTTTAAACTCCACCCCATCTGGGCACAATTTCGTAACAAGTTTCTCAATGCTATTCATTGATCAAGAAGATTCTAGGTCCATGACAATCGCCTCAATCTTTCGTCGTAGATCGGCTTGCCTTGCAACGATTTTCGCAATCTTTGCATTGAGGTCCAAAATATTTATTTTTTCACGGGTATCCTCTGTCTCAACATACGACGAAACCGCAAGGTTATACTCGTTTTCTATAATCGTCTGTTTGTCTACCAGCACTGCAAAGTAGTCACGGCTCTGGCGCTGAGCAAATACATCAAGAATCTTTGCCTGATGCTTTTCAGCGAGTTGATTCTTATTACCACTACGCACATATGCATCCGAGGCATCAATAAATAAAACCGCATCATCTAACTTTGACTTTTTCAAGACAATAATGCAGGTCGCGATCGTTGTGCCAAAAAAGAGGTCTGGGGGTAACTGAATCACCGCATCAACATAGTTATGGGTCATCAGATACTGACGAATCTTCTGTTCTGTTCCACTGCGATATAGCACCCCTGGAAACTCAACAATCGCAGCGGTGCCATTGACCGCCAGACAGGAAAGGATATGCATCGTAAATGCAAGATCCGCTTTACTGGCAGGTGCCAGTACACCTGCGGGAGAAAACCGAGGATCATTGATCAACAGAGGGTTGTTTTTTCCCTCCCACTTGATTGAGTAGGGAGGATTAGAAACAATCGCTTCAAACGGGCCATCATCAAGATGGGCAGGATCGGTCAGCGTGTCGCCATGCGCAATATCAAATTGCTCAAAATTGATGTTGTGCAAAAACATGTTGATTCTACACAAATTATAGGTCGTCAAATTGATTTCTTGGCCAAAGAAGCCTAACCGCACATTGTCACGTCCGAGCACTTTGGCAAATTTTAACAGTAACGAGCCAGAGCCGCAGGCTGGATCATAGACTTTTGAGACTTCATCTTTGCCCACCACGGTCATGCGTGCAAGGAGCTCAGAGACCTCCTGCGGAGTGAAAAACTCTCCACCAGATTTCCCCGCAGCCGAAGCATACATCGTCATCAGAAACTCATAGGCATCCCCAAACAAATCAATGGTGTTTGAAGAAAAGTCCTCCGTGTCATTGAGCGGTAAATCCCCAATCGCACTGAGGAGTTTGACCAGTTTTTCATTTCTCTTGGCCACCGTTGATCCTAATTTGGTGCTGTTAACATCCACATCCTCAAATAAGCCCCTCATATCATTCTCGCTTTCGGTTCCAATGGCCGAGGTTTCAATATTGGTGAAGATGCGGTGTAGGGTGACATTGAGGTTTTCATCATCGCGAGCACGGGCGCGTAAATTCACAAAGAGCTCCGACGGAAGGATATAGAAGCCTTTTTCCTTGATAATCACCTCACGAGCAGATTCCGCTTCGCGGTCGCTCAAATCGGCATACTGGAAATCAACAAGCCCAGCCTCATGCTGTCTCTGATTGAGGTAGCCTGTCAGATTCTCAGATATAAACCGATAGAAGAGCATACCAAGAACATAGCTCTTAAAATCCCAGCCGTCTACCGCGCCGCGCAGATCATTGGCGATGCGCCAGATGGTTTTGTGTAATTCAGTTCGTTCTGCGTCCATTGGTTAGATTCATAATTTCATCTAATCTAAACATAGACGATGATTTTCTTTGCATGTAAGATCAGATCGTTTTGAAAAGCTTCTCCTTTGAGATGGAAGGCGAAAATAGCCGAGCCCACCGATCGCAAGTGCACCCGTTGTCATCCACTTGTCTCCAAACCATAACCCAACCTTGATGAACTACAAAAATATTCTCAATAGAGGGTATCTCCAGTGGAGGGGGCGGTCAATTAGTGCTTGCATGTTCAATTATATGCTAAATGAATGCTGAAAATCACGCAAAAACCTATAAATAGTGCCCGCCCTGAAAAGCATCTAACAGCGCTGAATCGCCTATTCTGTATGGGTTTATAGATTCAAAATAAACGTTATTTTGTTGCGAAGATTTTGCGGCCATTTTATAGATTACGCGTTAAAGGTACTAAAATGGGAGTTTTCAGTATACACCCTGTCATTTGTTACCTTGAATTCACACATCTTCAAGCGAAATGATCGGCGATAAATGTCATATAGAATAGGAGCTTCAAAGATATTTTCCTATTTATTGACGGGCACTATGTGTCCTTTTTGCTATGGTCTGATTGGATCCATTCTCGCTATCCATAGTCCACTATTTAGATCTGAGGTATAGATGTGACCCTTAAAAATCTGAGCCCCCCAAGTCATAGGCCACCCTGGAACCATAGTTTGTTCATCGGTTGTGAGGATGTGAGCAATCTCTCTTCCTTGATCGTATAGATTTCCACGAAGTTCTCCACTGATATCAACAACTCTCAACCCACCTTGATAATAGCCAACATATAGGCGTTCACTTTCAACCCAAATATTATGAGCGCCCGCATTAGGCACTTCATATCTAGCTACTTCATGAGGTGCCTCTATGTCCGACACATCTAGTATGTGGATATAGCCTCTGGCATCCAGTGGCTTCCCTGCGTCCCAATTGTCTGGAAAGATTTCGTCTCCGACAAATAAATATTTTCCATACCTCCATGCGACGTGAGTATGACCTTCAGGATAGGAAAGTCGACTAACCATAATTGGAACCGTAGGTGCGCCCCCATGAGTGCCAGCTCCAACATCAAGGATTACCACCCCATCATCCCAATAGGACAGGTAAGCATATCCATCCTGAACAATAACATCATGAAGATTCTTACCCTCTTTCCTTAATCCCCACCTTCCGACCTCCTTAGGGTTTTCTGGATCATTAATATCAATGATATGGAGCTCTCTGGTGCCGTTATGACACGCATAGACCAGATCATCTTCAATCCATACATTATGGACTCCACCAGTCACAGTTTGGGTGTACTCGGACAAAATTGTAGGATGAGCGGGAGTTGAAAGATCTAGAATCACAATTCCATTGCGTCGATTGGATGCGCCTTCACGGGTGATCACAGCTATCTCATTGCTCGGATGAATCTTTACATCATTAATTCTGCGCGCATCTACCTGTATGGAATCCTTCAAAACTGGGCGTTCAGGAGAAGTGACATCAAATACCTTCATCCAATCATGCATGAATGTACCGACATACGCATAGTCACGTCCATCAACCCCTTCAAATGTCCACATATCGCCAGAATGATAATGTGCAACGACACCACGGCCAGTGATTGACAAGGTTTGCTGGTGAATTCGGGGCTCAACGGCAAGGATGAGTCTCCGCTGAATGTTAGGACCAATGTTTGCCGTAATCATATAATCTAATGCCTCCTCAGCAACAAAAATCCCCTCTGCCCCATCATTATTTAAGTAAAAACCCCCACCAGAAGCCTCCCATGTGGGGTATACCCCATCAACCATATTACCACTCTGATCCACGGCATGCACACGAAAACGGACAACATCGCCCTGCCGAATGATATAACGATTCTGGGCTATTTGATACGATACCGCAGGGTTTTCCCGTACAATGACACTTACATCTGTTTCATGCCCAGCGACGCGAATAGTCAAACTGCCGAGCCAGGACTCTTCGCATCAATCATTCCATCTTTCCCCACCGCTGCAACCGCAACATTACTGCTCTTAAATCGGATCCGCCCTTCTGGCAATTCGCCGCTTAGTGTAACATTGATGGGCATACTTGTCTGCGATAGAATAAATGGTGCTGGCAAGCTGGCATCTAAGTGTATCTTACGATCTTTCTCCACCGTTATTCTGCATATTCAGGCATCCCTCCAAGTACAACAACAAGCACAGCCGTACCCGTTGAGTGCGCCTCAATGATACCAGATTCGTCAACCGTTGCAATCGCAGATTCAGCAATATGCCATCTGGGGATGAGTCCCGAAATGACTTTATTATTCGTATCATAGGCGGTGGCAGAAAATTGTAGTGTTTCCCCAATCTCTACCGATGCAGACTTGGGGAGAATTTCAATTTTATCTGGGAGCTCCACCCTAGAATTAAATTGTATAAGCAGACACAAAATAATTAACACCATGGCACCTGTAAGGAGTAGAATTCATATACAACGTACGATTTACAGTTCTGATCCATGCGATGAATCTTAGCATGCCAACATCTCAGCAGCAATATCTCCTCAGATATGAGACACGCAAAGTCTTCCTCTTGTGTATTCCGATTGTGCTCACTCAGCTTGGACAGATTAGTAATGGATTTATTGATGTGATCATGGTTGGCCGCTTGGGGCCTCCCGAATTGGCCGGTGTAGCGTTAGGCAATGCCACTTACTTTCTATTTGCACTAATTGGAATTGGTATTTTGTTAGCCGTCGGTCCACTAGTTTCTCAGGCCTATGGCGCAAAGAAACATGATCCAATTGGACGGACGGTTCGCCAATCCATCTGGCTATCAACACTTTTATCTATCCCAGTATTGTTGATCATGTGGAATGCTCGGTTGCCGTGGACTTTGATGCAACAAGATCCCGTCACAATCACCTATGCCGAAGGATATTTAAGGGCGGCCATGTGGGGATTTCTTCCGTTTATGTGGTTTAATGGGATTCGCAATTTTGTAGAAGCCATTGGCCGCCCCTTACCCATTACAATTATTATCGTAATGGGAATTTTACTCAACATCATTGCGAACTACGGATTAATGTTTGGTAACTTCGGACTTCCACGCCTTGGATTAAATGGAACTGGATGGGCGACCTGCATTGTTCATTGGTTTATGTTCATCTGTATTGCAATTTATGTTACATCTAAGGATCCATATCAATCTTACGGAGTGTTACGAAAACTCCGAACTCCTGATTTTGGCTACTTCCGAGAGCTTCTGCGGGTTGGTCTTCCAGTAGGAGGATCCATAGGCTTGGAAGTGACGCTATTTAGTGTCACAGCATTTCTGATTGGCACATTTGGAGCCGTTCCAATAGCCGCTCATCAAATTGCGATTCAATCTGCTGCAATTACATATATGGTTCCACTTGGAATCGGACTGGCAACTTCGGTCCGAGTGGGACAAAATATTGGGGCCAAGGATCTAAGAGCCGCCGCAGTATCTGGGTATACAGGAATTGGGTTATCATTCCTATTTATGATGTGCACGGCTCTTTTATTCATCTTTGCTCCCAAATTGATTGCCTCCCTTTATCTTGATCTTAGTGATCCAGCTAATCATGAAACTGCTCTACAAGTCATTACTTTTCTCGGGATTGCCGCAATCTTCCAGATCTTTGATGGCGTGCAGGCGACTGCCCTTGGTGCTTTGCGGGGATTGAAAGATACCCGTGTTCCAATGATTTTGGGTTTCATTGCTTACTGGTTGGTCGGGATGCCGACCGGCTTAGGACTGGGCTTTGGAATAGAGTTGGGCCCTGAAGGATTCTGGTGGGGGCTTGTCGTTGGTCTTTTCACGGCATCTATCATGTTTTTCTACCGCTTTTATCATATGACCCAGAATTATTCTCCTGCCACACTTCACTCAGAATGAATCTTATATAACTCTCCGTGAATACAACCTGCTCTGCGCCGAAGATAACAATGAGGTGTTTTCACAATATTATATTATAGTCTACATAGATTATAATAGTAGGATCAAAATCACACACCATCATTCGGGGTAGTGTGATATTCTAGCAATTTCGTGATTTTCGATTTGCCATCGGACGGCTAATTCCGATACTCCAAGCTCCTCGGCAAGATCATAAATCTGATCCTGTTCAATATCCTTTTGCGTACCCACTTTATGTTTAAGCCATTCACTTGGTGCAAGTAATTCAGCAGCAAATGATCTTGCACGAGACTGCTCGGGCGTTCGTAGTTTACTCAAAATGGTGGGTTTATTGGCTGTATCGGCAATGAAGTGACCTAATGCACGGGCAAGTAGAAATTTTTTACCCGAATCTCTCTTTGAAATTACGACGCAAGAAGGTGAATTTTCTCCCACACATCCTTCAATTCGGGAGGATGGAGGCACCGTTTCAGTGTTCCAAATATCATAGTCATTATCAAAGGAAAATGGGCCAGGTGCACGGCCAAGTTCACGCAGAACAGACCGAGCATCATCTGCGCCCGTCTTCCACGAGTGCTCCGAATTTGTTGACCGTCTCCGAACGATGGTCTTAATCTCTTTCCATAGTGAATGTTGCGACTGGTTTGCAGAGGCAAGAGATTGAATCAGCCATTGATGAGTCTGTGCCAAGGTTGCCACATTTGAAGCCATCATCAATTCATCACGTATTGACGGGTCTGTTTCATTCCATATTGTGACAACTGTTGATGCTAATTCATCTTCAATATCAAACGGATCAAGTCCTAACTGAAGTTAACCCTAAAAATCATCAGATTCACTGGGTTTAACGGGATTTTCCTCATTTTTCTTCCCTAATATCCGCTCATTTAGGGATATTTGGGGCATTTTTAGTGGATTTAGGGCTTATTTATCGATTTTTTACACTTTTTTTGCGTAATTTAACCTGTCCATGTATGTTGAACAAATACCCAACCGTAACTCCAAGCCAACTTGGCTCATTCGCGAATCCAAATGGATTGATGGTAAATCCGTTAAATTCACCGTCACCAATCTTACCCGTCTCCCCCAGGCTATCATTGATGGCATTCGCACCCTCTTGAAAGGTGGCACGGCGGTCAAATCCATCAAAGACGCCTTTGAGATTCGAAGTAGCAAACCCCACGGTCATGTGGCCGCAGTCCTGGGCATGATGACCCAACTCAAGATCCATGACCTGATTGCCCCAAAGAACTCACGCTTTCGTCGCCTGGTGCTTGGGATGATTGCCGCCCGCGTGTTAGACCCGGCCAGCAAACTCCGGACCAGTACCATGCTCAGACCGCTGCCGATACCCTCAACTGAACCTCAAGTACGTTGATCAGGATGACTTGTATGAAGCCATGGATCAGCTGGCCAAGTGCAAAGCGGACATTGAGTGCACGTTAGCCAAACGGCATTTGACAGAAGGGGGGATGGTACTCTATGACGTCAGCAGTCGTTATGTGGAAGGGGAGAAAAATTTCTTCGCGGAGTTTGGCCATAACCGAGATAAGAAAAAAGGCAAAAAACAAGTCGTTTATGGGCTGATCACCGATGCAGAGGGACGCCCCGTCTCGGTAGAGGTCTTTCCAGGCAATACCGCCGATACTGCAACGCTTGGATGTCAGATCACTAAGATTCAAGAGTCCTTTGGATTAAAGCATGTTATATTGGTTGGAGATCGGGGGTTATTGAAGCAGAAGCAGATTAAAGAGGAGATCATACCTGTGGGGCTGGATTGGATCACGGGTATGCAAAAGAGGGAGATCCGAAAGGTGGTAGATCACCAAGAAAAAGAGCAGCGGCGGGAAAAGGAAATGCGTGAGGTTATAGAGCAGAAGGAAATTCAGATGAGTTTGTTTGATCAGCAGAATCTGGTGGAACTAGAGTGTGATTTGTATCCAGATGAAACCCTGATTCTGTGCAAGAACCCCTTACAAGCGGCCAAGAGCAAGCAAACACGGGATGCATTGTTGGACAAAGCGGATGAGGGACTTAATAAGATGATCAAAGCCATCACGGCGACGCCGTGCCGATTAAAAAACGAAGCCAAAATTGGCATGCGCGTCCAGAAGGTTGTGGGCAAACACAAATTAAAGAGGTTCTACAATCTGGGTGACATTAAGGAGGGGCATTTTACCTATAGCCGCAATGAACAAGCGATTAAAAAAGCCGAACTCTTGGACGGCGTGTATGCCATTCGGTCAAGTGTGAAAAAGACCCCCGAGACATTAGTCTCCGATTACAAGCGTTTATCTTCGGTAGAATGGGCATTTAGAACCATGAAATCCATGTCGTTGCGCGTACGCCCGATTCATCATCGGGTTATTGCGCATATCTTTTTATGTATGTTGGCCTATTATGTAGAGTACCACCTCCGTCAGAAGCTCGCGCCCATGTTGTTTGCAGAAGATGATTTGCAACTCAAGAGAGCGCAAAGAAAAGACATGGTCTCGCCAGCCAAGCGCTCAGCCAAAGAGAAAGCGCAAAACAAGACGACATCAGATGGCGAAACCAGTTATGAGTCGGTGATGAAAACTTTGTCTGGGTTGAGTCGTGTAGTGGGCGTTCCGAAAATCACAACCGATAATTCCCCCGAAGTGACCTTGTTTGAGGATTACAATCCGACCCAAATGAAGGCGCTAAAACTCCTGAATATCAAACTCTCCTGAGTGATCAGTTCGTCAGATTGAAGCGTCTTTCTGGCAGATAATCCTCCAGATTGTAGTCAAAAATTCTCAAATTTTCTGGAAATATTGGACCTTCTGGAAATTGAAAATAGGGTTAACTTCAGTCCTAACATCGCTGTAGCGATACAGAATTCTTTCTCATCATGATCAAGATTATTATTGATCTCGTTCCACTCCTCAATCCAGGGCACATCTTCCACATTTTTTTCATTCAATCTAGAAATGACTTGCTCCACGAGATCTTGCAATTCTTTCTGCAGTGAAATAGATTCAAACACCTGTTCACCTTGTACAACAAACTCAGTATTTGCATGCTTAGCCCACCATCTTACACTTGTGACTACGATATATTTTCCCTCAGACCGAAAAATTAGCCGCGGAAATACAAATCCATTTCCAGCGTAAGATAGGTCGTGCCTTGATGCAAAACCTGATCGTGACGAACCATACGCTGTATCCGCCTCAAAAAACAGATGCCACCAATTACTAACAACCCACTCAGCAACATGCGACATCGGCACCTCAATGTGCTCAAGATATCTATCTCCATGACGCAACCTAGTCGCTAGTTGACCTCCAAGGTTGATCGTTAAGCGAGCCATCGTATGATAGGCGATTGGGTCTGGATATGGTGGTACATCAATCCACTGGTAATCAAACAAAGGCATTATCTCATTCCTATGATTTTATCATGAGGGGCAAGAGGAAACCCGTGGTATTCACACGAACCTCGCCCCGATTGTCTTGCTTCAAATAATTGATCTTCTTCTTGATGCCAAACGACCCGAGGAAACTCATGATCAAATTCACCGAAGTTTCCACGACGGATAGCATTTCGGAGCCACTGCTGAACGAGGTTAGGGTTTTTCTGCAAATACAACGGACAAGAAGCCTTGCCAGGTTTATTTTGGGGAATTATAATACGTGAGTACCCAAAGAATGGAACCATTCTGTTTGAGAGGGTGTAACAGACGCAATAGGATAGAGGAGAATCTACCCTATTGCTTACCATAACATCAAATTAACCTTGATATCATGCCTGTTAAAAAGGCTTCTAACCCTTCGGATTCAAACTGTTCCTATCGTGGAATAGAGTACCGCCTGTTACCCGGTACGCAGTGGAAAGCCCATCTCTTGGCGGGGCTTTGCGGAGCATGCAGGTTTGTATGGAATACGTTTCTTGACCAAATCAACAGGGACTATAAAGACGAACATAAGGATAATCCAGAATTGACCTGGCCGTCATTAAGTAGGAGATACACTTCTTTTCGCCCAACCATTTCTTGGTTGAATCGGTATTCGTCCAACATTGTACGAAACACCTTAAAGCATCAGGCAGAGGCGTGGCAGGCTTTCTTCAAGGGATTACGTGATCATCCTACGTTCCATAATCGGTTTCAACACAATTCATTTACGGCGACCAAAGGATTGTTTAAGATCCGAGGGAATGATGTCTATATCCAGAAGGTTGGATGGATGAAGTTTCGTAGACACGGTGGCAATCCTTATCCAGATGCTGAGCCGATTGAAGTCACCGTGAAGAAAGACGGACGGTACTGGAAGATGATCGTAATTTACAAAGTCACACATCTACCAGAGAAGGTGGACGATGGCAAAGAGATTGGCATTGACTTGAACACCTATAACATTTCGTATTCATCAACGGATGGCGAACAGGGCATGTTACCGCTCCCTGACTTGACGGATAAAGAGATTAAGATTCGTAGGTATCAACGTAAATTAGCCCGGCAACAAAAGGGATCGGGTAGATACAAACGAACGAAGCGTAAGATCAACAAGTGGAAGCGAAAACAGAAGAACTGCAGAACGAATGCGGCGCATCAACATAGCCGTCAATTGTCCAATAAAGCCCATACGTTGAAACGTGAAGACTTGAAGATCACGGCTATGTCCAAGTCTGCTAAGGGTACGGTTGAGAAGCCTGGAACCAATGTGAGGGCGAAGGCGGGGTTGAACCGCGTCATACAGAACGCTGGATGGGGGCGGTTCAATAGGTATTGCGGTTACAAGTTTGGCAACGTGATTCTTGTTGATCCGAAGTACACCAGTCAACGGTGTAACCAGTGTGGTCATACAGATAAAGTCAACCGTAAGACACAAAGTAGATTTGAGTGTATGGCGTGTGGCCATACGGATCACGCAGATATCAACGCATCTGCGAATGTATTACAGGCCTCCGGGATTGGGGCATCTGCACGTGGAGGAGCGTTCTCGTTAGAGACTCCTATGAGCCGTGAAATGGATACGCAAAAGGTAGCCGTCTAATAGATGGGTACTCACGTATATAATTCCCTTATTTTGAGGCCTTATCCCTCTCACATTAATGGTTCTGTGGTACGGACTACCAACATATTGACACTGGTTGGCAACACTATCAAGATCAATATCAGGTGGTGGAGGTAGGGGTACTACGCACCCTTGGCTTAAGTCGCTTATAGAAAACTCGTTTCGCTGGCATGGTTCAAATGATGGTGCTCATAGAAAACCCAAAAAATCTCTGTTTCCGTGTACTAAAAATCTACCATACAGAGGTGATGACGCATCTCAATAAATCATTGTTTGATCTCCACACAGAATATTCTTGATGAAATTGAAATTATCATATTTTTTATTCAACATATGAGATATATCCATGGTTTCCGATCCAAAGTTTTCACAATTACTATGCACGTTAACATCATAAGTTCTGGATCAATTAAATATTTAGTTTTCTTGCGGCAATGAGAATCGTAATACAATTGCATTGAACATGATCTACGAAATGAATTAAGTCGCTCAGTAAACAGATGCAATTAGACACGAGAAGATCAATGATGAAGAATCTGATACAAAAATTATATGCAAATTGTATCATTTTATTCCCAACCATGCAAACCACTCTATGCTATTAAAGTAAAAGCAATTTCTGACCTGTGTCGGAGTCATAATTTTTTAGAAAAATGTACAGAGTATTTCATTTTGGTTAAGCGTATTGGTTTAAGTCGTAAATTTGCGGGTCTTCTTAAAAAGGCACACACCTAATGCCCCAAATATTTCCGAAAAAATCTAATCTATTGCCTCACCTTTCGCTTGGTGCATTGATGGGAAGCGGGTTGGTGGTGGTTTTTCTTGTATGGTACTATTTTTCCCCCGAATATACAGATGTTGGCTACGCACCCGAACAACCCGTTGCCTACAGTCACCGTGTCCATGTGGATCAGTTAGGACTAGATTGTCGGTATTGTCATAGCTTTGTTGAGGTTGCTGATGTCTCTAACGTTCCAGCAACCGAAACCTGCATGAACTGCCATGAAGTCGTCCTTCCACAAAGTAGCGAACTGATGCCAGTGCGCGCAAGTTGGGCCGACGGATCCTCCATTCCATGGGTGAAAATCCATCAGCTACCCGACTACGCTCAATTCAGCCATGCTGCCCATGTTAATAACGGTGTCGGCTGCGAAACATGTCATGGAAGAGTTGATAATATGGATGTTGTACATCTCGTTGAGCCGCTTTCTATGGGATGGTGCCTTGAATGTCACAGAGAACCAGAGAAATACCTGCGCCCCAATGCAGAGGTTACCACCATGGGATACGTCCATAGTGCGGGATTTTTAGAAGACAACTTGAATCGGATTAAACAGGAAGGAATCCGCCCACCAACCAATTGTAGCGCATGCCACTACTAGTCTGATCCTTCATGATATCCCTTCCTATTATTGACGCTCCCCCTACAGATCTCAAGATGTGGCGAAGCCTACCCCATCTTGAGCAGAATTCAGATCTCACACTGATCGCCTCCGAAGAACTCAAGCCAGGCGCGAGCGATCCCCCCTCAGGAACGAATCGGCGGCATTTTATGCAGCTACTTGGCGCATCCATGGCCATGGCCGGTTTGGCAGCATGTCGGCGCCCGGTTGAATATATCATGCCCTTCTCAGATCGCCCCGAAGAGCTGATTCCAGGTGTACCACTGAATTATGCGACTTCCATGAATTTTCGTGGGATCGCACGCCCACTGTTAGTGAAAAGTTATGATGGCAGGCCCATTAAAATTGAGGGAAATCCAGACCATCCCAATGCATCTGGCGCTTCGGGAGTTTATGAACAAGCCTCATTACTTCAACTGTATGACCCCGATCGCTCCCAAAAAATGCTGCGCTCAGGCTCACCTTCCACTTGGGCAGATATTCTAAATCTCTGCCAACAAGCGCAATCAGGAAATCGGAGAATTGCTGTATTAGCTGCCCCTGATAGCTCCCCCACTCGTGCTCGTCTGCGTGCACAACTTGAAAATCAACTTGCTAATTTCCAATGGGTTGAGTACCGAAGTGAAGGCGATGATCATGAAACCCTTGGACTGCAGATGGCTTACGGTCTCCCTTTAAGGCCTATCTATGACTTTGAAAATGCAGATGTCATTGTTAGCCTAGACGCTGATTTTCTTGGTGCTCATACCAAAAATGGGAATGGGAATACTTATTCTTTTGCGCGTGGTCGAAGACTCATGAGTGCTGAAGATCAGATGACTCGCTTGTATGTCATTGAAAGTACCTATACATCAACCGGTACAATGGCCGATCATCGCAAGCGGATGCGGTCTGATGAAATTTCTGATTTCGCAAGTCAACTTGCTACCGCCTTGAATATTTATTCTGGCACAGATCCAGATTCGTTTGCCTCTCTCATCGCTGACGATCTATTGGATTCAAATGGACGATGTCTCGTGATTGCAGGCGAAACCCAACCCGCTGAAGTTCATGCATTGTGTGCACTGATTAATGACGCGCTCGGTGCTGTTGGGACAGCCGTCACACTTTTAGACACTGGAGAAACAGCGCAACCCCCCCAATCGCAGGCACTCCCTGCACTCGTTGAAGAAATGCAGGCAGGCAACATTGATCTGCTACTGATGTGTGGAGTGAACCCCGTGTATGATGCGCCCCCTGCATTGAATTTTGAGTCAGCGCTTGAGCGTGTTACAGATACCGTCCATCTTGGACTCTATTTGGATGAGACCGCACAAGTTAGCACTTGGCATATCCCTCAAACACATTATCTTGAAGCTTGGGGAGATGCGCGCTCATGGGACGGGACTCTGACACCTGCTCAACCATTGATTGCTCCGCTCTATGAAGACTGTCGTAGCGACATAGAACTACTCAGCGCGCTCGTAGATGGCCAAACATCTAGTGGGTATGACTTAGTCCGCCAAACTTGGACATCAGCGCTTGGTGCTGACGATTTTGAAATCGCCTGGCGACGCGTGTTACATAACGGATATTTAGATGATTCAGGCTTTGAGTCTGTCACTCCTATTGCTTCATTTGACGGGCAAATCTCAAAGCCTAACAGCGGTGGATTAGAACTTGTCATTCGCCTTGATGCGACGCTACTTGATGGTAGCTATGCCAATAATGCTTGGTGTCAAGAACTTCCTGATCCAATGACTAAAATTGTGTGGGATAATGTAGCCGTGATGAGCCCGCAAACTGCACAAGATTATGGCCTCGTGTGCGAATACTCAAAAGGGCACTATATCTCGGACATAATCACCCTGTCTGCAAATGGTCAACAAGTGGAGCTACCCATCTGGATTCTTCCCGGTCACGCAGACAAGACCATATCTGTCACTTTAGGATATGGCCGTGACATCTCCACTACGCGCCCAGAGCGAGATACTCCTTTCTGGGATAAGGATGACGAAACAGATATTTACGCACGCGGAACTTTAGCCACTGGAATTGGCACCAATGTCTCGAAATTACGAAACACACTTGGCCACCTGGTGACTTCTCAAGTTGAAGTCACTGCAACTGGGCGTAAATGGACGATCGTCACCACTCAGGATCACGGAATTCTTGACACCGAGGCACGCCCGCTGATCCGAATGGCAACCCTTGATGAATATCGCCAAGATCCCGCCTTTGCGCTCCAAGATGAAGCGCCGACTCCCAGTTCAGATGTAAAAACAGATTTTCAAGATTATCCCGAGTTGTGGAAGAATCGCCACCCGTCCAAAACCCCTGCATTGCGAGACAGTGATTATTGGAAAAATCAATGGGGCATGACGATAGACCTCAACACATGCACGGGTTGCAATGCATGTATCATTGCATGTCAGGCCGAAAATAATATTCAAGTCGTTGGTAAAAAAGAGGTCGGTAACGGTCGCGAGCTGCATTGGCTTCGGGTTGATAGGTACTTTGTCACCGAAGGTGGAACCGAACTAAATACGGATCCCCAAATTGTGATGCAACCGATCCCTTGCCAACATTGCGAAAATGCACCATGTGAATCCGTGTGCCCTGTTGCTGCAACAGTTCATTCACCCGACGGCACAAATCAAATGATCTACAATCGGTGTATCGGAACTCGCTACTGCGCGAATAATTGTCCGTACAAAGTCCGCCGTTATAATTTCTATAATTGGTCCAAGACAATTCCAGAAACAGTCCAGATGGCGCAGAACCCAAATGTGTCGATCCGATTCAGAGGCGTTATGGAAAAATGCTCGTTTTGTGTCCAACGCATTCGTGAAACTCAAAAAAGAGCTGGACTGGAGCAACGACCATTACATCGTGACGAGGTCACAACCGCCTGTCAACAGGCGTGTCCAACCCAGGCGATCGCATTCGGTGATCTCAATGACGATCAGAGCCAAGTCAGCCAAGCCATGCGTAACCCCCGTGGATATAAGCTTCTGGCCGAATTAAATATTAAACCGAGGGTGTCGTATCTAGCGCGAGTACGTAATCCAAACCTTGAACTTGAATCCGCCCAAACTTCTTAGTGATAGAACATTGTAATTGACCGTGTCTACCTCAACTAATCAGACTGCTAGTATCCCTGCCGAGCCACCCCTAGTGACGGGTAACCTTGGATTTCACGATATTACCCAGCTGGTGTCCTATCATACAGAAAAGCGACCTCCATCTGTGTGGTATATGACGTTGCTTGTGTCAACGTCACTACTGAGCGTATTGCTGTTGATGATTGGGTATCTGGTGTGGAATGGTGTCGGAGTCTGGGGAAATAACAACCCTGTTGGATGGGGATGGCCAATTGTGAACTTTGTATTCTGGGTCGGAATAGGTCATGCTGGAACCTTGATTTCTGCAATCCTATTTTTATTTCGACAACAATGGCGGACCGCAATTAATCGAAGCGCCGAAGCTATGACAATCTTTGCGGTCATCTGTGCACTGTTATTTCCAACGATCCATGTCGGACGCGTCTGGGTCATCTATTGGACGCTCCCTTTGCCAAACCAGATGGAAATGTGGCCTCAGTTCAAAAGCCCCTTGCTTTGGGATGTCTTTGCCGTGAGTGTCTATTTTACCGTTTCACTAGTGTTTTGGTATATCGGTATGGTCCCTGACCTTGCGACCTTGCGTGACCGAGCCCGTAACACATTCCGAAGAAGGATTCTTGGCTTTTTCTCACTTGGATGGAGTGGGGCAAACCGTCACTGGCGCAACTACGAAAAAACCTATTTATTACTTGCAGCTCTTGCGACTCCACTGGTTCTCAGTGTTCACTCTGTGGTTTCTTTTGATTTTGCCGTGAGTATTATTCCAGGCTGGCATACGACTATATTCCCACCCTACTTCGTTGCGGGGGCTATTTTTTCAGGATTTGCAATGGTGATGACCCTGTTAATTCTTGCCCGACGAATCTATGGGATTGAAAATATCATTACTATTGATCATCTTGAAAAGATGGCCATCATTACCCTGCTCACTGGCACAATGGTTGGCTTTGCCTACATCACTGAGTTTTTTATTGCTTGGTATTCTCAGGTTGAATATGAGCAGTATGCCTTTATCAACCGAGCCACTGGTCCCTATGCGTGGGCATATTGGATCATGATGTCCTGTAACCTACTTTTCCCGCAATTTTTCTGGGTGAAGCGTCTAAGGCGGAGCATTCCATTTTTGTTTGTGACATCCATTATCGTTAACATCGGAATGTGGTTTGAGCGGTTTGTCATTACGGTCACCAGTTTGCACAGAGACTTCTTGCCAAGTAGTTGGGACTACTTCAACCCGACCATCGTTGATATATTGACCTTCGCTGGCTCGTTTGGACTCTTTATGACACTGTTTCTGATTTTCCTCCGATTTTTGCCAATGGTTGCTATGGCAGAGGTGAAAATGGTTCTCCCAGAAAGTGATCCTCACTTCTATGGTCATCATGACACTAAGGAAAATAATTCACAAGTGCAATGATCAAAAAAATTATACAGAGCATCAAAGCATCCATGGGCATTTATGAAGCCCGTACAGATGGGGTATACGGATTGTTAGCTGAATATCCGAACCCCGGGGCTCTTGTTGATGCTGCACAAAAGATTCGTGAAGCTGGCTATCGGCACTTTGATGCTCACTCTCCATTTCCAATTCACGGAATGGATCGCGCGATGGGTCTGGGACAATCCAAAGTCGGCTACCTTACACTTGTCGGTGGGATCACGGGGTTGGGGCTCGCAACATGGCTACAGTGGTGGACATCTGCCATTGATTATCCTATCAATATCAGCGGAAAACCATTCTTTGCCATTGAGCCTGCCATTCCGATCATGTTTGAATTAACGGTTTTGCTTGCAGCACTACTGACTGTTGGTGGAATGTTAGCCATGAATGGACTGCCGCGTCCCTATAATCCATTGTTTTATTCTCGTGAATTTCCGAGAGTCACTGATGATGCTTTTTTTCTGCATATTGCAGCGAGTGATTCAAGTTTTGATTTGGTTGAAACCGAAACACTTCTTAAAGATATTGGTGCATTGTCTGTTGAGGTGATCCATGATCATGGGTATTCAGAATTACAATCAACGTAACTGATGAAGAAACTGGCGCTATCACTGTCGGCGATTTGTATGCTCAGCGCCTGTCGTGGCACTCTAAGCGACGACCCGCCCATTCACATCAATCCAAACATGGATGCCATGGAGCGGTTTGAAGCGCAGGAAGAAAACTCTTTCTTTGCAGATGGCCGTGCGATGCGCCCCCCAGTTCCTGGTACAGTAGCCCGTGGATTGCTACGAGAAGACGTTGCATTCCATGCGGGTCGCAATTCAGACGATACCTATGTACAGGTGATGCCTGTTCAGTATACCGTGGATCTGGCTAAACGTGGACAAGACCGCTATGATATTTACTGCGCCGTCTGCCATGGCATGGCAGGCGATGGACAGGGAGTGATGATGACGGGTGGATATGGATTTGTTCCGATCGGCTTTCATGATGATCGACTGCGCTCAATTGAAGATGGGTACCTGTATGAAGTGATTTCTCAGGGTGTCCGGAGTATGCCCGGCTACGCTCAACAAATTCCTGTCGCCGATCGCTGGGCCATTGTCGCCTATGTACGAGCACTTCAACGTAGCCAGAATGCAAGTGCTGACGATGTGCCTGCCGATGAACTTAGTCGTTTTCAGAATACGCCCTGAATCATGAGTGACTCGCTGCAAGGTAGCCCCCTCTTCATGAAGCTGATTGACCCTTTGGCCTCTACCAAGAGTGATCAATACCCATTTACCGCTTCCCCTCGTAGCTATATTGTATTGTTGCTCGTAGGACTTGCAATGACACTAGTCAGCACTTCTGTTGGAGTGAGCGAAGCATTTGTTGAACAGTACTACTTCTCTTATCTGATCGGATGGGTTTTCTGCGTCTCAATTGCTCTCGGCTGTATGTTCATTGTCTTGATCAAGCACCTTGTTCGCGCTGAATGGATTGTATCACTCAGGAGAATTCCTGAGGCTGCTTCGGTATCTTTTCCCTTACTGATCATTCTCTCAATCCCAGTAATCATTGGCTTACTTGATCCCCACGGGCCGTATCATCACTGGACGACTGAAGGTATTGCTGACCCAAACAGTGACCACTATGACGAAATTGTAGCAGGTAAAGTCGCGTATTTAAATATCCCGTTCTTCTTGGGGCGCGTTGCATTCTACTTCATGGCTTGGACCTTTGTATCCTCTCGTCTATGGAGATTGTCAATCATTCAGGATCTAACGAGTGACCCACATCTGTCTGTACGACTGCGCCACCTTAGTGCTTGGGGACTACCTCTGGTTGCGATTACGACAGCGTTTGCGGCATTTGATTTTCTGATGACCTTGGATCCCCATTGGTTTTCTACCATATTTGGGGTCTACTTTTTTGCGGGTGCATTTATTGCCGCATTTTGCTTTACGACTCTGACTATTGCTGGATTGCAGCGTGCAGGAATGCTCAGAGGTGTGGTGACTCGTGAACACTATCACGATCTTGGAAAGTTGATGTTTGGGTTTGTCGTTTTCTGGGCCTACATCGCATTTAGTCAATACATGCTCATCTGGTATGGGGGGATTCCCGAAGAAACCGCATGGTTCAAGTATCGTCTGCAACATGGATGGGAAACTCACAGTGGGGTTTTGCTATTTGGACATTTTATCATCCCGTTTGTGATTCTGCTACCCCGTGCGATCAAAAGATTTGCCGCTCCGCTTGCTCTCATTGCTGTATGGCTTCTTGTGATGCAGTGGTTTGATATTCACTGGCAGGCGATGCCTGTCTTGCATAAAGATCAGGCCCAGTTTCACTGGCTAGATCTCAGTTGCTGGCTTGGTCTTGTAAGTCTGTTTGTGGGTGCCTTTCTGTGGAGATTTAGCCGTCATGCAATCGTATGCGAGGGTGATCCTCAACTTGAAAAGTCTTTAAGATTTGAAAACGTTTAGCGTATCCGAAAATGGCGATGGACTCAAAAGCTAACACAGAGCTCATACAGGACGAAGCAATCGCTGCGGTTCCACTGATCACATTCATTACGGTTCTTTTAGTCGGTCTAGGAATCTTGGTGTTTGTTGCTTCATATTGGTTTAATCGAGAAGCAGATCGGGTCATCCAAGAACATGCGATTGATGCTTCATATCCTCAACTGGAACGTATAGAAATGGCTGGTATGCAACAACTGAATCGTTATGAAATGTTGGATAACGGCATCTTTCGAATTCCTGTAGAGCAAGCCATGCATCGAGTGACAGAGGAGTTCCCCAATGGGACGCGTGTTTCACCGGAAATGATGCATTGAATGTTTAAACGATGCGTGATCATTTTAGCATTGTGTTCAACCGCTGGCACGCTCTGTGCGCAGTTGACACAGCAGGCTAATATTGCGTATGAAGGGGTCGGGCTCTCCCCCCGTTTGGGAGAACAAATCCCATTGGACCTCACATTTATTGATTCCAATGAACGCCCCGTCACTCTGGAAACCTATTTTCACAATGACCGCCCTGTTGTGCTCACATTTGTGTATCACACCTGCCCCATGTTGTGTAGCAGCCTTTTAGACGGTGTGACCCGAAGCATGCAAGACCTATCATTATCCCCTGGAACTAACTACGAAATGCTGACGGTTTCATTTAGTCCAGACGATACCCCTGCACACGCTGCGCAGCAGCGCGAGCGCTATCTCAGGCGACTTGATCACCAAGATCCAGAATGGACATTTTTGACCGGAGATTCTCTGTCCATTTCTACGTTGACCGATGCCGTTGGATTTCAATATAAATGGGTGGAAGAACAGGGAGAGTTTGCACATCCTGCTGCTGTGATTGTATTGAGCGACAGAGGAATTATCACACGTTATCTCCCTGATATTTCGCCCAGAAGTCGAGATCTGCGTGCGGCTATTGTAGAAGCCTCAAATGGAACGGTCGGCAATTTTCTTGATCGCGCATTTCTTTACTGCTTTCAGTTTGACCCAACTTCCAACTCATACGTATTAGTAGCGCGTAGGGCAATGCAAGTCGGAGGCGGTATCACAGCTTTTTTACTCATTGCATTTTTAAGCATTTTATGGATCACCGATTCAACAAAGCCTAAGTATCAATGAATCAACAGAGCTCAATCTGGTTGCCAGAGGCAGCATCCACTATTGCTGGGGATGTGGATTCTCTGTTCTACTTCATCCTCATCACGAGTGTCATTCTCTTTGTTGGGGTCGTCTCAACCATGATTTTTTTTGCATGGCGTTACCGTCGACGCAGTGAGAGTGATCGTCCTGAGCCCGTTGAAGAGAATAAAATTGTGGAAGCATCCTGGGTTGTTTTTCCAACGATTCTGGTCGCTATCGTCTTTGTGTGGGGATTCAAGGTGTATCTTGAACAGGGAATTCCACCTCCAAACTCCTACGAAATCAACGTAACGGCCAGGAAATGGAGTTGGACCTTCACATACCCAAACGGGGTTGTGTCTGCTGACCTTCATATTCCCTCCAATCGCCCTGTTAAGCTTCGGATGACCAGTGAGGATGTGATTCACAGTTTTTTTGTTCCTGCTTTTCGGATCAAGGCGGATGTCTTAAATGGTCGATATTCGTATGTATGGTTTGAATCCATGCATCAAGACACCTTTATGGTGGCTTGCACCGAGTACTGTGGAACATCTCATTCGGATATGTACTCCAGAGTGATTGTTCAATCACAGGATGAGTTTGACAATTGGCTCATTGAAAACATGGATGATGGCACATTAACGCCCGCAGAACAAGGTGAGCGCCTCTATACTCAACAGGGTTGCTTCGCATGTCATTCGCTTGATGGGTCGCTTGCATCAGGCCCTACATTTCTCGGTTTGGCGGGTAGTATCCGAAATTTTACTGATGGAACCAGCGCTGTTGCTGATGATAATTACCTGCGTACTTCTATAGTCAATCCAACTTTACAGATCGTTGAGGGGTATCCGCCTGTGATGCCTGGGCAGTATGCTGCAACGCTGTCAGTTGATCAGATTGATGCACTTGTCGCATTTATCAAAGAGTATTAGCCTATAATGAGTAACGAATCACACAATTATTTGAATGCCCAAAAAGGCCTCTGGTCTTGGCTTTCCACCACGGATCATAAGCGAATCGGGATTCTTTATGCTATTGCCTGTGGTGCATTCTTTCTGTTAGGAGGTATCCTTGCAACCTTTGTTCGAACCGAGCTTGGAGCACCTGGAGAGACAATCCTTGGACAAGACGAATATAATCAGGTATTCACGCTCCATGGCGTGGTCATGGTTTTTCTGGTCATCATTCCTGCTATTCCAGGGATCTTAGGTAATTTTGTATTGCCCATTCAGATTGGTGCCAAAGATGTGGCTTTCCCGCGCCTAAACTTGGCGAGCTGGTATCTATTTATGGCCGGCGCTATCATGGCGGTTTGTGGCTGGTTGTTTGTTGGGAAAGTGGATACTGGCTGGACATTTTATACACCTTATTCCAGCGGTGCATCCAATGCAGTGCTTTGGCTCACATCAGCCGTATTTGTTGCAGGCTTTGCCTCTATCTTTACGGGCTTGAATTTTATCGTTACGGTCCATAAGATGCGTGCTCCTGGGATGACTTGGAATCGGCTACCCTTGTTTACTTGGGCTATCTATGCAACGGGGATCGTTCAAGTATTGGCGACCCCTGTGATCGGCATTACAATGGTGCTACTGTTCTTAGAAAAATTGATGCATATTGGCATCTTTGATCCAGCTCTCGGAGGTGACCCCGTTTTGTTTCAACATTTTTTCTGGTTCTACAGCCACCCTGCTGTTTATATAATGATTCTCCCCGCAATGGGAATTATCAGTGATTTGATGGGAACGTTCTCCAGGCAGCATGTTTCTGGTTATACGTTTATCGCTCTCTCGTCGGTGGCTATTGCATTCTTAGGCTTTCTGGTATGGGGGCATCATATGTTTGTCGCAGGCCAGAGTGCGTTGTCCTCTATTATTTTCTCAATGTTGACCTTCCTAATTGGCATTCCCACTGGAATCAAGGTATTTAATTGGGTGGCGACGATGTACAAAGGATCTGTGTGGCTACGCACACCCATGATTTATGCCTTGATGTTTTTGTTTTTGTTTACGATTGGGGGACTAACAGGCATCATGGTTGGAGTTCTAGCCGTGGATGTTCACTTGCATGACACCTACTTCGTTGTCGCTCATTTTCATTATGTCATGATGGGCGGTGCACTCATTGGTTTAATCGGAGGATTGCACTATTGGTGGCCCAAAATGACCGGCAGAATGTACAATGAAACCGCGGGAATCATTGCAGCGATTTTAGTGTTCATCGGGTTTAATTTGACGTTTTTTACTCAGTTCTTTCTTGGATCAAAGGGAATGCCACGTCGCTACCATGATTACACTGAGTTCTTAGAGACATTCCCCGAATTTGCAATCCTAAATATGGCCTCTACTATTGGCTCCTATATCCTCGGAGTGGGGTTATTGATGATTCTGATCTACGCGCTCTATTCTTTGTATAGAGGCCCAAAATCAACTGCGAACCCTTGGGGCGCATGTACTCTAGAATGGACGCATACTGGACCGGTTCCAGATGAGCATAATTTTCACGATACCCCCTTGGTCACGCGTGGGCCCTATGATTTTCACCTTGCAGATGACGTATTTGGCCCTAAAAAGAATTCCAACCAATGATTAGTGCGGACACAACTCTTAAGCACTATTTCGTGAATCATGAGCAACAGTTTGATGCTGCAAAACTCGGTATGTGGCTATTTCTGGTGACTGAAGTCCTTCTTTTTGCAGGCATGTTTGTGGCTTATGCCGTATATCGGTCATGGCATCCTGAGGTTTTTCTTCAAGCCAGTGAGTTATTAGACTGGCGCTTGGGCGCGTTGAATACCATTGTGCTGTTAGCGTCAAGTTTTACCGTGGCACTATCCATTCACTATGTACAGAAAGGAGAAAATCAAAAAGTCATTGTACTACTTTTGCTTACTCTTTTGTGTGCAGCTGTATTTATGGTGGTCAAATATTTTGAGTATTCAGATAAGTTTTCTCACGGCATATTCCCTGGTGCAGGATTTGACCCCCATGGGATGGTTGATGGCAAGAACTACTCCAAATATAACGTACCGTTTGCTCCGCAGTTTTTTAGTATTTATTTTGTGATGACGGGAATTCATGGTGTGCATGTTCTCGTCGGAATGGGGTTATTTGGCTGGCTCACAACGCGAGTCGCTCGTGGCCATTTTTCTCCTCAATGGTACACGCCCGTTGAGTTGACTGGCCTCTACTGGCACTTGGTAGACATTATCTGGATCTTTCTTTTCCCGTTGCTTTATCTGATTTAGAATTTAATCCATGGCACATAGCCATCATATCATCCCTATTCGCACACTTAGCATTGTGTTTGTAGCGCTATTAGCACTCACGGTCATTACAGTGATTACCGCTAGGATTGATCTGGGAATATTGAATGTTCCCTTAGCACTCACGATTGCTGGTACAAAGGCCATTCTGGTGGTTTTGATATTTATGGCCTTAAAATATGATAATAAGGTCAATATGTTGGCCGTGATACTCGGTGTCATTTTTGTCGTCGTTTTTCTAGCGCTCACGCTCGCTGATACAGAATTTCGTGGTAGCTTAGGAATCACTGAGCCGGCCATTGTTGAACCGACCCCCGAATCATCAGATCATTAAATGACCTAGATGAGATTCATTTCAATGAGTATGTAGCGCCAATGAAACAGCTACTTTGGGGGGCCTTAGTTTTTGTTTTGAGCCTATAATCAAATATGTGATACTTTTGCGGGTGTTGGTATCCTGATGATTTCAGCTCCAGCAAACTAGTGTTACGAATTCTATTGATATATTTGTGTTTACCGTCACCTTTAAATTCGTAGCCTACCTTAATAACAATTAAACTTTTTATAAAATTTTAATGAGGCGATTCACTTCCCTTTTCCTCTTGACTGCTCTGATTGTGTCCTTAGTGTCATGTGATACAAATTCTAATGATGAAGAGCAGCCCACAGAGATCGTTATTGGACTTGCTTCCCCTAACACGGGGTCTCTGTCGACCATTGGTCAGGATATGCGTCTGGCTGCTGAGATGGCTATTGCTTTGGTGAATGAAGATTCAACCTCGAAAATTACCTCAACTCTCCGCCTTGAAAATTTGGATACTAAAAGTACAAGTGATGGAACTAAGGAAGCATTTGAGGCCTTGATTGCTAACAATGTGAGATATATTGTTGGCCCCTATACATCCGTCAATACAGAAGAAATCATTCCACTGATTGAAGAATCTGGAGTTGTAACGATTGCGCCTGCTTCGGCTGCGGATGGCTTATCTGAAAAATCTCAGTGGCTATTTAGAACTGCTCTTACTGTTGATAGGTTGATTCCTCCAACTGTGGAGAGGACTCATGATATTCTGGATTATCAATATGTCGCCTCCTTAACCAATCAGGCCGATCTATTTTCCAAAGATGCTACGACTAAATTTAGAGAAGAGGTCACTCAGATTACTGGAGTGAGGTATGATGTGAAGGAAACTTTTGCTCGATTTCCGGATGATGCTATCCCACAAATGGATTCACAGATCCGGTCATTATTGAATCCACCTCAAAAATTGGATGCAATTTTCTTTTTTGGACTTGCCCCTGATCGTCTCAATTTTATCCTGCGTGCACATCAACTGGGGTTACGTAATGTGCCTATAGTCATACCTGTTCTGAGCACATCTGACATCCGACGAGCCCGTGAAACCATTCCCGAGTCAACCGAAGGTATTTATGCAGCTCAGGTATGGGTTTCTGGTAGCAGCCATCCTACAAGTAAAACGTTTGTTGAGGCATTTCAAAAGCGTTACAGTGTGATTCCCAATGACTTCCATGCACGTACGTATGCAGGTATAAATCTTCTTTTGAAAGCCATTGAAGAATCTGATGTTGACTTACCCACTAGTGAGCAGGTCCGATCTCAGTTAATTGATTTTCGTAATGTTGACACCATCTATGGGCCTTTTTCATTTGACAAGAACGGTGACGCCGACTACGAGCCCATCCTCGGTGTCGTAAAGGGAAGTGATATAGAACTCATTTCAGATTCAAATTAATTTGCCCTGGCCTAATTGTTACCACTTGTGGCAGGTTTGATTAGAGCAATGATAGATAACCCCTATCGTTATTATGCCGAGTTCTACTTCATCTGCGGCACTCTGTTTTCTGTGCACACAGGAATCATTGCGATATTCACTCAGACCCCTTGAGCAAGAAAAGTCCGTCCACCTTTGTAATTCAGCAGGTGATGGAGAGACCGCACTGCTTGATAATTGAAAATCTTGCAGTACACAGGATGTTGCAATGATTGAAATGAGACGTTAAGGAAACTTACAAATTCTACTTTCTTGAGGAAGATGCACAAAACGAGAATCTCGCGATTGTCAGCGAGGGCAAGGGTTAACCTGTTGCACGGCTAGTCATCTAGCTTCAAAATCTGAAAGGTACATCAAGTACAAGAGTTTTGAAACAGCACTACCACATGCGAAGATCTATGGAGGCTTAAAGTCTCCCTAATTTGAAACCGTTGACATGGTTTAAACTGAGTATCATGCCTCTATAGTATGGCCATTAACTCCAAATAGATGCCCTGAAACTCTTTTCATATCTCCGTTTAAATCAAAAACATGTTCACTGAGTTTTTCAATGGTCATTTCAAGTTTTTGATGCTCTTCTTTTGAAGTAGCCCTATCGTGATCTACTTGACGATTCAAATTTAAGAGCGCCTCTTCCAAATGTGTAGCATTGAGAGTTTAATTTCTATAATATCTGACTTGACTTCTGACACCTCAGATTTGAGATGATTGACTTCAACCTTAAATTTTTCATCAGGTTTTCAAGTGCATTGAGTCTGGATTTGACAGACTCTATCTCGCGAGTTCAGGCTTCATCTCAGACATTTCAATCCTGAACTCCTTTCTAAATCCAAGAGCCTCCCTGAATAATGGGGAAACCAGTGCAAAATTGCTAGCAATAATGGCTGATGCAATTATTAGGGAATTATATACGCGAATACCCACGGTCTTGGAAAGATTGTAGAAATTTTGATTTTTAACGGTTTTTGATCTTCCCTTTATCTGGAGGAGTACTCATGATCTTCTTTGCCAGCGCTTCAGGTGATCCTAACTAGATAGAGCGCTGTACTCCGCGAGTCCTTCATAGGACGGCCTTGCTTCGCAGAGGCTTGTTTGGTTTTTGTCTTTATGGTTGATTTAGATAAAAAGGTTACGGAACTCATCAATGTTTGAATATGATTGCTTTCGTTCTTTTTTGGTTCTCTTATATCCTTGCCAATATCTCAAAAATTCTTGCTCAGATGAAAAGACACCATTTCCGCCAATGAAATCTGATAAGTCGTCATTTATACTGCCTATATTCGCAGTATTTCCACTACTAGCTTTATCACTCGCGATTTTCCATTTTTCCTGCACAAAAACTCTAACATCATCAAATGAATAGATATTCGGGCTAACATTCCATTTCCCCACAGTTGTAAACAAAGCCTATCATCCAATGCTCCGCATAATCGCTGTATGGATAAGCGATATTTTTGGATTCAGGGTGGATATAACTTGTATAGCTTCCCAGCGTATAGGGAAACTTTCATCCCTCAGTTCACTATGTAGTTTTAACATCAATCGCAATCTTAAACTTATCCTCGTCACTTTCCATTAAAGTATAGTCGGGATAATGATTTGTTTCATAGGTTCACATAGTTGTAACCCAATTTCGTCTGCATATGAGGCAACAGATTGTCTTGTTATAATCTCAAAAATAGTACTGATTACTTTTGTATCTGAACCCAGGGGAATACATGTCCTTTTCAGTCAACCATACCACATATACTATACCCATTCTGCATCTGTGAGAGTTTTTTCATCCAACTACAAGTGCCTCCATCATTTTATTTCTCAAATTCTCGGTTGAACCTAAATGATAACAATGAACGAATGTTCTTATATCATATTCCGCGAATGTTGAGAAAAGTCCATGATTCCTACGGTATTTATTTTCTGCCCACATTGAGTACAAAAATGAACACGAAAGATTCTTCAAAGATGTTTCTAACTTCGCTGAGTCATGAATACTCCATTGATTGAAATAATCGGCAAATCTACCGACGTAAGGAGGATCTGCATACACAAAATCATTCTTATTTGCTCTACTCAAAGTTTCACTCCAATCAGCACAGATAAACTCCCAATCTTTTCCATCCATTACATCTGCCACCCATTTAATCTGGTTACAAATCTTCGTTATGTAGGCAGGTCTAAACCGCTCAGGCTTGCGACAAAATGGCGTGTTAAATCCACCACTTTTATTAAATCTCATTAGTCCATTAAAACAAGATCTGTTCAAAAAAAGGAAATCAAGCGGGGCATGGTAAGCATTAAATCTTTCTCTAATGCTGTAATAATGATCCTCTCCAACTTCCAGCAATTTCCGCCCCTCTTCCTCCAAAAAGGACCGTGCTATTTCGGAAGTAATTTCTCTTTTCTGAATATGATTGTAGAATGAAATTAGATGCTGATTTGTGTCTCCAACAAGAGCCCTGTCTGGAGCCAAATTAAATAAAACAGATCCTGAACCGACAAAAGGCTCAATCCATTTTCCTTTACGAGTCCAAACAATGTTTTGTTTGATGAAAGGAACAAGTTTCGTTTTTATCCCCTGGATCTTTATAGGTGGTGCTTTTGTCATACTGCCGTTGGATTCAGTTTTGTTTTGCGAGTTAACCACTTGTATGTCATCTCTTTGTCATATAGCCCTTTAAGCAGATAATTCCACCTGCTTGATGATATCATAGTCCTAATATTATGCCGGCCAGTAAACTCGTTTACGTAGCTCTGTAGGTGCTTGGGTAACATTCTTGATACGTGCCATAGCAGCCACGCTTTAACAATGCCCAGAAAGATTCCATGCCGTTGATATGGGCTTCTCCGTTCACGTATTCTTTAACAGAGTGCTTTACGGTTTCATGTGCCAATCTCTTTAATGACTGGTAGCCTCTGAAGTCATCTGTGTATATTTGTGCATCTTCATTAGAAGTGTCATATACGAAGCCTCTGAGCGTCTCAGCAGTAGTATCCTCAATCACCCGTGCCTGTACTTGATTGGTAGTGCGATCCTTTGCTCCAACAACCGCAGTTTTGCCAACCGTTCCACGGCCTGCGTTAAGCTTCTTGTTCTCATGCTTGTTCTTTTCCAATCCACCAACATATGCCTCATCTACTTCAATCGGTCCCTCAAACTCTTCAAGATCATGATTCCATGATTCACGGAGCCGATGCGCCAGATACCATGCTGTCTTTTGAGTAATATCCAAGTCCCTGTGCAGTTTCTACGCCTTTAATGCCTGTGTCAATAATGTAGATGGCTAATGCCCAAATCTGATAACTCAACTTGGTATCCTACATGACCGTTCCTACACGCGCGCTGAAACGCTTCCTGCACCGATACGGCATATGATGCGCACAATTCGTTTGTAGACTATTACAACCACAATGTGGGCAGATAGGCTCACCTCCCCCAGCGTTGCTCTGCAAACCACTTTTCAGCAGTCTCATTGTCTGGAAACATCTTCATGAGTTTATCCAAGAGATTCATTCACGGTGCGATTGCCCTGATCCTGTCCGTTTCTTGATTGGTTTGCGTGGTTTCATTACAGTATTTATTTGTGCTTGTGTACCCAAAATACACGGCCAAAATAATTAACAGTTGCAACAAATTACAGAAAATTCGGAAAAGATTTTTACTCGCTCTTTCAAACCTTACCAAGCCCTATGGATACACATGCATATCATTCCCAATTATTATAGCAGATGTATGCTCCATTAGATTTTATTTACGAATCTAAACTATCAATTATTTTGTTCATATAGTCTGAGCAATTACCCAGAAACCCCGTCCTGAGGATTCCTTGATATCATTGTGGAATAAGATAAAAATCGCATCTCTGGAACTGGTCAAACTGCTATGTTTTTGACTTAAAAACTCAACCTAATTTGTGGGCAATCTATAAGTTTATATAGAATTTATTGGCATTCTGTGGGATTTTCTATATACCTTCAAAACAAAGGATTTCTATGTTGAAGATCCGTAATAGAAAATCAGAGTAAGGTCTCAACTTCAAGCGTCCATTCATTCTGCTCTACTTGCCTGCATTCAAACAATAATCCGCTAAACCTACATCAACCCCAGTTCCAATTTTGCCTCGTCACTCATCATGTCCATCGTGAATGGCGGGTCAAATGTCAGTTCGACACGCGCATCAGTAACCCCCTCAGTTAACATGACAACAGATTCAACTTGACTTGGAAGGCTGTCAGCAACTGGGCAGTTCGGAGTGGTTAATGTCATCGTGACAAACGCCCTGTCATCATCGTCTACATGAACCCTATAGATCAATCCTAGATCGTATACATTGACTGGAATTTCCGGGTCATACACTTCCCGTATTGACGCAATCACTTGGTCAGCAAGGCCTGCCGTTTTTGCGTTATCAATCACCTCACAATTCATGTGTCTCGGCAATTGATGCTTCTTTTTGAATTCGCTCTATCATACGATTAAGACCATTTTTTCGGCGCGCAGTAATCAGACTCGGCAGTCCGATCTCATCAATCAAAGTAAACAGATCTGTCTCAAGAATGTCACGAGGAAATTGCCCATCCAATAACTGGATCAATAGGGCAATCATCCCACGGGTCGTAATAGCATCGCTGTCTGCCTTAAAATAGATCCGACCACTATCAATGGTGCTATGAAGCCATACCATTGCAAGACATCCATGAATTCGGTTAGCTTCAATCTTCAATGATGCGTCAAGGGGAGGCAAATTTTCGCCAAGTTCAATGAGATACTCTCGGCGTCCATCCAACTCATCAAACAACTCCAAGTCTTCAACTAATGCCGCCTTACGGATCTGTATTGACTGATGATCAAACAGGTCAGATTCTTTATTATAGCCATTAGTGATGACCGGCTTATGATAGTTCGTGGTGCCTGAAGCAATTTCTTTCAGCCGCGCGACGAGCACATCAATGTCCTCAAAGGTGTTGTAGGCTCCCAGCGAGACTCGAATTGTTCCAGTAATTCCATAATACTCCATCAAAGGCATTGTACAGTGATGGCCAGTCCGAACAGCAATTCCTGCCTGATCAAGCGCATGGCCAACATCATAAGGATGATGTCCATCAAGGAGAAAACTCAATACTCCGATCTTTTTTGAAGCCGTACCAATTATTCTGAGCCCGGGAACAGATCTGACCTGCTCATGAGCATATTTGAGAATCTCTTGTTCGTTTTGATGCAAGGTGTCCATTCCGATACTATCCAAATAGTCAATTGCTGCAGCCATACCAATAATACCAGCAATATTTGGGGTACCTGCCTCAAATTTATGAGGGATATCCGCCCAGGTTGAATACGTTCGGTGAACCTGATCAATCATATCCCCTCCTCCATGCCATGGAGGCATTTCTTCAAGAATTTCTTCCTTCCCATATAAAAATCCCACGCCAGTCGGTCCGTAGGCTTTGTGGCTACTAGCACAGTAAAAATCGCAGTCTAGCTCTTGCATGTTCAGCGGCAGATGAGGAAGCCCTTGGGCACCATCTAAGAGAACCTTAATATCTCGTTTGTGGGCCTCTTTAATGATCTCCTCAACAGGATGCAGGGTTCCTAAACTGTTGGAGACATGCCCCAGAGCAATCAGGCGAGTTCTATCGTTCATCTGTCTCACAAATGCATCAGTGGTGATGGTACCTGCCATAGATACATCAAGGACACGAAGATGTGCATGACGCTGATGAGCCAATCGTTGCCATGGAACTAGGTTGGAATGGTGCTCCATCACTGTAGTGAGAATTTCATCACCAGAATGGATGGTTGTAGCACCAAATGTGGATGCAACGAAATTGATAGACTCTGTTGTTCCACGGGTGAAAATAATGGATCGCTCACTAGGAGCACCAATAAATTGAGCGACACGTTTTCTGGCTTCCTCATAACGCTCCGTCGCTCGTTGACTCAAATAATGGACTCCACGATGGACATTACTGTGTTCATTGGCATAGTAATGACTCAGACAGTCAATGACACACTCAGGCTTAAGTGATGATGCAGCACTGTCAAGATAAACCAATGGCTGACCGTACACCTTCTGTCGTAGAGTGGGAAAACAATCTCTGATAGATGAGCGTGCCATCATTTATAGGCGGGTTCAACGTAGCATGCGCTCCACTTCATTGTAGAGTACGTCATGCAAAGTCTTAATAGGAGATTTTTCAATGATATCCCCAGCAAATGATGTGAGCATCAACTGACGTGCATTCTCCTCTGATATTCCACGCGATCGAAGGTAAAACAACCCATCTTTATCTAATTGGCCAGTTGTTGCCCCATGAGAACATTTTACATCATCAGCATAAATCTCAAGAGCTGGTTTTGAGTACATTCGGGCCGTATCGGTCAGTAAAACACTTCGATTCGTCTGGTACGCATTGATCAGTTGTGCATCTTCACGCACCAGTACCTGACCATGAAAAACTCCAGTTGCATAATCGTCTAGGATCCCCTTGTAATACTCAGAACTATAACAGTTGGGTTTAGCATGATCCACAAATGTATGATTATCAATATGGGACCGCTCACGGGCCATAAATAATCCATTCAGGATACTTTCACAATGCTCAGCATCAGTGTGAATGGAAAGATTATTGCGGACGATCTCTCCACCGAATGTAAACACATCACTCTGAAATTTACTTTCTTCTTGTTGATAAACACTCAGGTTCGTGACCAAAGTGGTCTGTGAAGTTCCGATCTGTAAATCAAGAAAATCAACCCGCGCCTTTTTACCTACATGAATTTCAGTAACGCAATTAGTAAGCGCAGAGACAGAATCAGCATACTCTATGGAATGAACGACCTGTAATGATGCCCCATCATCTGAATGAATGAAAATTCTGGGTTGAACCATCGCTGGCTCATCAGAAACAATCCTTTGAATAATATGAACTGGGCGATCAAGTTGTGTATCAGAGGACGCCTGAATCACTGCACCGTCTTTCAGAAATGCTGTATTTAATGCAGTAAATGGTTCATCTGCACAACTAGCATATGATCCAAGTTGTGACTGAATGAGGTCATAATCTGTCACATCAGCGAGGCTTGCAACAGTGACACCACTGGGAAGGTCATCTAATCTGGACAGGTTTTGGGAAAAACGACCATTAATAAATACAGCTTGATGGGCGTTCAGCTCGTCTATCCCGTTCACAGTCGTACGGACTGGATCTACGATCTGATAGGTACGATTCATGATCGGGATAATATTTGTATACTTCCAAGATTCACTTTTTCGCGTCGGGAACCCTGTATCTGCAAACTGCTCAATGGCCTTATGAGCGAGAGGAGTCAGGGGAGTAGCAGTTCCATTTAAGGACTGAAAACGTTGGTACGCCGCCAAGAAACGATCTTCTATACGATGATCCGTCATGATGAGTATCCTAATGCTCACTTTGGATCCAATCATAGCCATGCTCCTCCAATTCCACTGCTAGATCTCTTCCACCCGACCGAACAAGTTGGCCGTGAGCCATGACATGAACAAAATCTGGTTCAATATAATTGAGAAGCCTCTGATAATGTGTAATGATTAAAAATCCACGATCGGAAGTACGTAGCTGATTGACACCGTGAGAAACACTTCGAAGTGCATCTATGTCTAGTCCAGAATCTGTTTCATCAAGTATTGCTAGAGTTGGCTCTAACATCGCTAGCTGAAAAATCTCATTTCTTTTCTTTTCTCCACCCGAAAATCCTTGATTGACTGATCGCTGTTTTAGGCGTGCATCTAATTCAATCAATGCAGCCTTTTCTTTAGCGAGTCGCAGGAGTGCAGCAGCTCCAAGCGGTTGTTGTCCGCGATGTTCTCTTACAGAATTCACGGCCTGCTTTAAGAAGTTCATGGTACTAACTCCTGGGAGCTCTACAGGATATTGGAACGCCAGAAATACGCCTTCGCGGGCGCGTTCGTCAACATCCATTTCTAAGAGATCGCGCCCCAGATACTGAACGGTTCCACCTTCAACCTCATACTCTTCATTCCCAGCCAAGACAGAGGCGAGCGTACTTTTTCCAGATCCATTGGGTCCCATGATTGCATGAACCTCGCCAGGGTTGATTGACAGGTCAACGCCTTTAAGGATGGGCATCCCTTCAACCGAGGCCTTGAGTTTTTGAATTTCTAGAATTGGATTCATTCGTGTTTATGTATAGCAATTATATCCATATGGATTATCCAACAGATCCTTCTAGTTCAATCGCTAGGAGTTTTCGAGCCTCCACGGCAAACTCCATTGGTAATTGCGTAAGAATTTCCTGACAGAATCCACTGACCAGTAGTTTGATGGCATCCTGCTCACTGATGCCACGCTGTTGACAGTAAAACATTTGATCTTCACCGACTTTACTAGTTGTGGCTTCGTGTTCTACCTGAGCGGTTGGATTGAGTATTTCCAGATATGGAAAGGTGTGGGCTCCACAGCGATCGCCTAAAAGCATTGAGTCACACTGTGTAAAATTTCGAGCATTGGAAGCTCCTTTATTGATACGTACCAATCCTCTATAACTGTTATTAGATTGATCAGCAGAAATTCCTTTTGAGATGATTGTGCTTGACGTATTACGCCCCAAATGTAACATTTTGGTACCAGTGTCGGCCTGCTGATGTCCTTTGGTGAATGCCACAGAATAGAACTCCCCAATTGAATGATCGCCTTTGAGAATCACACTGGGATATTTCCATGTGATCGCTGATCCAGTCTCTAACTGCGTCCAAGAAATCTTTGACCCTTCGCCTTCACAGATTCCTCGCTTCGTTACAAAGTTATACACGCCTCCTTTACCTTCCTCATTACCTGGATACCAATTCTGTATGGTAGAATATTTAACTTCGGCATCTTTGTGAGCAATAATCTCAACCACCGCAGCGTGAAGCTGATTTTCATCTCGGCGAGGTGCAGTACACCCTTCAAGGTAGGATACGTATGATCCTTCCTCTGCAATAATTAATGTACGTTCAAACTGTCCCGTCCCCGCCTCATTAATTCTAAAATAGGTTGATAATTCCATCGGGCATCGCACACCCGCTGGAATATAGCAGAACGATCCATCACTAAACACTGCAGAGTTCAAGGCAGCGTAGAAGTTATCGGTATAAGGAACCACACTCCCCATATACTTTTGTACAAGGTCGCCATGATTTTCGATCGCTTCGGTAAATGAGCAGAATATGATTCCGTGCTTCGCCAGTTCTTCTTTAAATGTGGTCGCAACCGATACACTATCAATCACTGCATCAACAGCAACCCCTGCGAGCACCTTCTGCTCTTCCAATGGAATTCCAAGGGCTTCAAACGTTTTAATCAGCTCAGGATCAACCTCGTCAAGGCTCTCATAACGAGGCTTATTACCTGGCGCCGAATAGTAGCTAATATCTTGAAAATTTATTTGGGGGTACTTGATATGCGCCCATCGTGGATATTTTTCTGTATCGGTCACGAGGGTTTCCCAGTGTCGAAACGCTCGGAGGCGGATATCTAACATCCATTCGGGATCCTGTTTTTTCTCTGAGATTAGTCGGATCACATCCTCGTTGAGCCCTTTAGGGATTGTGTCCGAGTCAATGTCAGTTGACCACCCATGTTCGTAGTCACTTTCTGCAACTTGATGTAGATACTGCGTATCAGTGTTCATAGCATTGGGAGCAAATTGAGTTACCAGTTGTAAGAGACAGCCACCTGAGTCATTAGGAATTGATGTAAACCCTCAATTGTTTTATTCGTTCCCTTACCTAAACATAATCACTTATAATTTTCTGATGATCTTATCAATTACAAAACGAGCAGGCAAACAAATTCGAGCTGTGGCAGAGCTTGAAAATATAGATCTTACTACAGCGTATGTTCGTCTTGCTGTGATTCAGGGTGGGTGTTCGGGTTTGACGTATGATTTGGGTTGGGATACTGAGGTGAGAGACGGAGACACGCAATTAGACCTCGTAGGATTACCCATTGTTGTAGATCATAGGAGTAAACTTTATCTTGAAGGCACTGAATTAGATTTTACTGATGGCTTAGATGGAAAAGGATTTCATTTTTCCAACCCACAGGCATCAAGAACATGTGCATGTGGAGAGTCATTCGGACTCTAAACCCAGAATTTTCATACTTAATTTGATTAAGGACAGCCTTGAATCTTATTGTATTTCTCTGATATTTCATGACGGCGCATGCCAATAGATGGTAACCTCCTTCACCTAAAAGTTTCTCTTCTTCTATGGCGGTTTACCACGGATCACCCGTTGGATACTATAAGCTATTTATCCATATATCCGCCTTGTTTTGCCAAAATGTTTTGATTTTTTCAAAACGTGTAATTCTGTCGGTAATTTTCTCAATTTCTCTTGAGTAAAATACCATCATCGCATCACATAACTGTAGCATCCAATCACGCCTTGAATTCTTGAGTAGAAGCCTGATATTATTTGCATTAGCAATCTGAATTTGCCCCCATCCAAGTGCACCGATCGTGAGACACTCCCAACCGAGAAATTCAATAGGAACGAAAAACACATATGAAATAATTACTCTGGACTGTTCAACAGAATACTTTATCATAATGAGCGAGAATACATTTATATCTGACTCATATAGGCGCGATAATCTTTCGACTGAAGTAAGATTAGGCCTATTAAACTGAGTATCTTCTCGATGTGTCTTTACATCTACTATTGGTAGATCCCTTCGATATCAGTGAAGGCCATGGCTCGGCGCGCAAATTCACTTGAATACTCCTGACACCATTTTCCAAGAAAGGATTCTAATTTTTGAGATACCTGAAATTGTAGTGCATCCCCGATTGCTCTGGTGCTAGTGGTGATTTCTGGAGGAAAAGAATTACCTAATGAGTTTAGATAATCTTTAATTGCATTGGCTACTTTTATACTATGCCCTTGATTTCATTAGAAAAGAGTCAACTGAGAACATGAGCGAAGCCGTCCGCACTGGCATCCGTGGTCGTCTTATGCCCTTGATTTCATTAGAAAAGAGTCAACTGAGAAGGATCTTGGTATTGCTCTGCAGTCAATGCTGTTGATGGTTGGGGTGATGAGTTTCTCTCCCAGAAAACTCCATCAGAATATCCCTGAATGGTAGGATGATGGTGGGCATCGGTGATGCGTTTTTTTGCCCAACACAGGTATTCCCTATTAATGTCAATTCCACACCATTTTCTATGAAGTTTTTCTGCAACCACACATGAGGTACCACTTCCCACAAATGGATCAAAGACACAGTCACCGTCTTTTGTGCTGGCTAAAATCAATTTTGCAAATAATTTTTCTGGTTTTTGTGTAGGGTGAGTGGTGTTTTCAGGCATAGACCAGAAAGGCACGGTTATATCCGTCCATATATTGGATGGATGTGTCAGCCGATAGTTTCCATCAGACTCCTCAGTCCAATCTTTTGGCGCTCCCTTATCCCGATAAGGAGCCAACACTCTGCGTTTAAGCTTAACAATGTCCACATTAAAATAATAATCCTCGGATTTGGTGCAAAACCAGATATCTTCTGTATTATTTTTCCAGTTCCGTTTTGCGCCCCTTCCTTTTTCTCTCTCCCATGTAATCCGATTGCGAACACTGAAGTAATCCTTAAGAACAGGAAGAATGACCACAGATGTCATCCAGTCAGAACACACATAAGCAGTAGCATCTGGTTTCATCATCGGAACAAGCAGTTCTGTGACTTCCCGAAACCAGGTAACATACTGCTGATCATCCAATTTTCTGAATAGATTCCCATTAAAGTTCTTCGTGAGGTTGTAAGGAGGATCTAGGATCAGCAAATCAATGAATTGCTCAGGAAAATAACCAGCAATATCATGGAAGTCACCGCAGATCAGTTGCCCGCAGATATCCCCGAAAGTGACCGCACCGTCTATGGGCAGAATCAGTTCAGATAACTCAGACAACTCCTCTGGCGTACACCTAAGAGTTTTATTTCTTGGTGCAGAATTTGAAGACATTCTGAACAATTATAAGTGGGAATTTGAAATTCAGAGGAGTCTCATTCTTGACGACAGAACTCTAATTTTGAATAGATGTATCAAACGGACCTCAACGAATGAGCCTCAGGCTATCATTACGGATCCACCGAACTTTATCTCCCTCAACAATTCCTTGAATATCTGCAAAACCCGCAGGTACTTCAAGCACGAACTGAGCGGGAGCACTGCTAATGATTGGCTCATCAGAATAGGGTCGGGCATATTTGGAAATATCAACCACTGTTGAATCAGAGGAAATAAAAATCAAATCTAGAGGGATTGGCGTATTTCCCATCCAAAATTGGCGAATCTGTGGTGCATCAAACAAAAATAGCATGCCCGATTCTGGTGGAAAGGAGGTTCGTTGCATCATCCCCCTCTCTCGGAGAGAGTCGGTATCTGCAATCTCAATGCTTAGTGTCATGATCAATTCACCCGCCCGAACGATATCAAATGAACCATCAATTCTGAATGGTATTTCGGGTGACACAGGGGCGGGATCTGAGGAATTCTGGCAGGAAATTCCCAGACAAACTAGACACAGCAGGCGAATAATTGGCAGATTCATTGAGTAACACAGACTATGGACTTTACTATTGGATCATCTTAGCCCACCTAATTCTATTTGATGTATCAATGTTGAACCGATCTGTGAACCCTCCTCGAACTTCAACGACGTATTGAGCAAGATCGGTAGATTGAATAAATTCACGGGATAGTGGTGTCGTCCTCTTAGCAATATTGACGATGCTGGAATCTGATCCTATAAATATAATATCCAGAGGAATTGGCGTATTTGCCATCCAAAAACTGAGCGAGTCTGGGGAAGGAAAAATAAACAGCATTCCTTGACTTAACGAAAGCTGTCTTCGATGCATGAGCCCTGTTGCCCGAGATTCTTCGTCCTCTGCAAACTCTACCTCAATGCTACGAATGATATCTCCTGTGTCACTTACAAAATCAAGTGTTCCAACGGGAAGTTCTTCAGGCTCACTTGAGCACCTCGGTAGCAAAGTCAAGGCCATCAACACGATGATTATGTGTCTCATGAACGCTTGGTCGGTCAGTAATGAGCCAGTTGTGAGCAGAAAATTGATGTGGTACCGTGTAGCGAATCTTGAAAGAAGAAGAGGTTAGCAAACCAGAAACGGGTTGTATCTCATCAAGATTATTTGTGCCAGAAACCTCCATGGTTGGGGGTTCGGTTGCACTTATACTCAAGAAAAATCCGTCATGAATAGAATGATCAACCGTTGAAGAAGCGTTGATGATCTCGCTTTTGGAAACAGACTGAGTGCTCAGTAAGCCCTGCATCTGTAACAGTTTTTGGTCAAACTGCAAGGCAGGCTTTGATTGGTCCTTAATTGGAAAGGAGTACCTGTTCGTCACACTATCCACATGATCCTCTATATGATTCATCCTTGTTTCCATCAGCATCATTCGGGCTTCAAATTCAGTTCTCAAACTGCTAAGTCCAAGATCACATTCTTTCTTGAGTAGATGCATCTCGCGCCGCAATGAAGCTTGGACTGCTATAATACGCCGTTCTCGTGCTGCAGTAGAGATGTGATGCACGATGATGACATAAAGGACGAGGGTAACTACACAGGTGATATAGAGAAGCATTTATTATGGTTTAGGTTAGAATGAGAGTGTTGAACGTATTGTGTATCAATCCTGTTCAAAATTTAAGTATAAGTTTTAAAAAGTCATCTGAATCATTCAGATCTATGACATTAATTTTAGTCCATGTTTGTCAAAGAGTCATTGATCCTGCGAGTTGATGGCCATCTACGGATTAAATCATATCTTCCATTTATCAGCATAAAAGACTGACAAATGAGACAGTCTCAAGGATCATGTTTTTGACTTCTTGTATTCTTTGACCTAAATCTAAAGGTTTTCAGAGACTATCATGTGATTTCGCTCTATTGCAAAAAAGATTCCACATTCTAATCAATCAGCAGGGCCCATCACGATGGTGCATTTATGAATTTTTGCAGATGCGATCCACATCCGTCATCTTCAAGCATGCATCTCGCCCTGAAAACTAAACAAGGAATCCTAATTATGATTTATCTCTACTTGATCAAGATCATTGATCGGGCTCCAATCACTTTGCCATCAGCCTCCATCCTGTAGATATACTGCCCACTGCTGACACTAGATGCATCCCACTGAATCTGATGACTTCCTTTTTCAAACGGTTGATCAACCAGTGTAGCAACCTTACGGCCTAACACATCAAACACGGCTATACGTATGTGGCTATTATTAGCCACCCTAAAAGAAATTGATGTCGTAGGATTGAATGGATTTGGATAATTAGCAAGTAGCTCAAACGAATCTGGAAGTTCAACTGCGTCTTGTGTCACATGGGTCTGCACTTGATCAATGGGTAGCGTCCACACACCACGCCCATGAGTGGCTAAAATGACTTCATCATCGACAATTCGGATTCTCCAGACACTCACGGCAGGCAATCCATTGTCAGCATACTCCCATGTTTCACCACGATTGCGGGACTCAAAGATTCCGATGTCGGTAGCAGCCCACATCACCCACGGAATTTGTGGGAATACCTCCAGATCCCAGACTCGGGCATCAGGGAATCCATTGTCGCTTCCAGGGCATGGCGCCGTTGAATCCGGAGGCCTGTCCTCAGGAAACCCCGAAAGATGTTCCCATGATCTCCCAAGATCTTCGGTTCGAAATAGCTTGGGTTGGCACCATGCAGAAAACATAATATAGGCGGTAGCACGATTAAGTGGATGTGTTGCAACACCACTGATTGATGATACTGGAGCTGACTCTGGAATATTCACTTCACGGGTCCTGACTTTTGAGATGGAGTTTAATGCATCTTCGGAAACATGGAGATTCCCTGGAACCCCCGGTGCGATAACGAAGCTACCATACCACACAACTGATGGATCCGCCAACGACACGCGTAACTTAGCTCCAGATGTTCTCCTCTCCAATGGAGTCCAATCTGGATACAACTGATGCCAAGATGCACCAAAATCAAGTGATCGTATTGCGCCAGCCTCGGGGGAATACGTGAAGACCGCCTCTCCCGATTTAAGTGTCCATCCAAGTGTCGTCAAAAATTGTCCATTCCAATTGTTGGGAAAATCATCTGCATCCTCCCAAGATCTACCCCCGTCAAGTGAACGCGAGATCATATTAAATTGAGATGTTCCCATTAGAGAGTCTGGGCTCTTCCATATCACATCAAATCCATCTCCACCTAATACTCCCCTCCAAACACTTTCGCTGTTAGGATTAACTCGTGATATCCAAGTACTATTATCTTGAGTTCCACCAATATAGGCATCCAAACCTGGGCGCTTGGTTGCATCATAAAACTGTGACGTATTCATGCCTGCAGCTTCATCGCCTTCCTTCCAACTTTTCCCGCTGTTCTGAGAGTATGCAATCCCCCCATCATTGGCATTGAGGATATGAAAATTGTTGCTCCCATCTGGTACAGCAACCAGAGCATGGTGATCTACATGAACTTTATCCGATGCCTCCTCCCAAAGCTGAATTGTCCCTATTTCTGTGAGTTGCATTCCCCGCCTGAAATCAATATTAATAATTCCAGGTAGTGGAGAGTTAGGATTCCAAATTGGCCCGTCAGTATCAAGGGTTGGCCAGAAGAAATACAGCAATCCATTGCGCACACCGCCCATTGTAGAGAGATCAGGATGAGGCGCTGTGGCATTATAGGCATACTTGGAGATAAAAAGATATTCACGAGATTGTGTATTTCCAGGTCCACTAGTATTTTGTGCAATTAAAGACCACTCACCATCGCTACCTTGATCTCTGAATGAGATCATTAACTGACGATTATTCTCAACATCCCATACTTGAAATGGTACATCTATGTAGTCTGCATACAGATAGTCACGAATTGATATTCCAGCACCTCCATCGCCACTAGCCCCTCCGCTTGGATCAACAGTAAACCGGTGCGCCTTTTGTGTGAGACCTGGTCCAAACCTAACTTCTACTGACACCATGTCATCGACCGTGACATCCTCAACATCACTGGCTTCATCAATATACCCAACCGCTAATCGACCCCCGCCTGCTGAGCCCCTAAATGACACAAAATTAATATAGTCAGCCGTGCTATTGAAGCCAGTCACTACCCCAATTGAAGACTCTTCTACGGGTCTACCACTATCAATTGAAGCCTTAAACATTTCCACTCCACCAATGTAGATCATATCAGGAGAAAACGGATCAACTAAAATCGTATTATTGTACCAACCCTGTCCCCCAAGAAATGCAGTGTCAAATTGCTCAGTGGATCGTGATGGCTCTATATATCTCCATGTCTGCCCTCCATCTACGGAGCGATAAAGATCTGATATAGGGTATGTGATTAGTCCACCAAAAAGTTCAGCAAGTCTTGGACTACCAGAACCATAGACCGACGCCCAGATTACATTAGGATTTGATTGTGAAATGGCTACCTCTATTCGATTAGGCGGGTATCGAAAAAAATCAAACGACGTCTCCCAAGTCTTTCCGCCATCGCTTGAGCGCAGGATTGCCGTTGAATTAACAGTAGCATATTGAATATTAAAATCTGACGGGTGGGCTTTCAAATCCTGAACTCGTTCTGTTGAAGAATAGACTTTGGAAAATGATTGTCCTCCGTTTTCGGTACGAAAAATTCCAGTATTGGTCACTGCAACCACGATGTCTGGATTATCAGGATGCACGATCAGCCGATTCACATAGCGCCAATCAGTTGACTGAGGATTTGCTGTGGCGGGTAGATGAGTCCATGTCACTCCACGATCATTGGTTCTAAATATACCCGTTCCACCTGATGCGTCAACATTGCCGAATCCCTCTCCTGTTCCGACATACATCACATTTGGATTGTTTTCAGACATGGCCAGTGTTGTGGCCGCAAGAGAAGGTAAATCATCCGTGAGTGATTCCCAGTTAATTTTGTCTAATCCAAATTGAGTTGATCGCTGTCCTCTCCATACTCCACCGCCAACAGAAGCAACAAACCAGGTATTGAGCGTCGGATCACTTGGATCATGGATCACCGCTCGCGATCGTCCTCCAACATTGCCTGGTCCGCGCTCAACCCATGCCAATTCCACAGACGACCTTCCCCTTTTAGCATTTTTAAAGAGCGCTTCCTGATACTGCTGAATCTGATAGCCTTGAGGATAAGGAGTGTAGCCTTGGTCCACTCCTACAGCCTCTCTAAAATATTCATTGAACTTGTCTGGATACCCAAGCGGATCCTTGAGATATTTCGATTTTTCGGATCGAATCTCGGATACAGGATGTGAGGTTTGACTACTAGGAATCGTAGAAATTCGTAAAATTGTGATGCCTACCAGCACACAGCTGAGGCAAACAAATATGATATCTCGGCTAATCTTTGACGCTTTTTCCATCTTAGTTAATAGTATTTTATGAATAAACGTTGATGAGAAATTTGAAGCATTCTAAAAGCACACGGGCGGCCCAACTGCCTTTGCCATGTTGGGGAATACATTTCCGAAAATGTTAACTTGATATGACGATAGTGTTGGCAAACCAGTGATAAAACAACTTGATGTATTTATGATCTTCATGTCTAGGTATAGCACCTCTCTGGCTTAAATTACGCAAATCCATCATACTTGTCACTATTTGTCATGATGTTCTGGATACTAAGAATTCATAAAGACTGGAGAATTCTAATGAATTGAAAAAGATGATTCATGTTGATCGCATTCATTCTGGCCATAATTGTTGCGTAATTTGATCGCAGATGTGTTTTCCTCTATCGGTAAGAGATATGAATTTTTCATTGTAATTGATGAGTCCGTTTAACTCCATTGTAAAGATTTTGTCCTGCCTCTGCTGAGCCAAATTGTAGCCGTATCTTTTCTGAAGATCTTCCAGATCTACTCCCTCCAATGTGCGAAGTGCTAACATGATTCTTTCACGTATTACATCTCGCTTCGCCAAAGATTCACTGGACGTCACAGGAGATTTTCCTTCGCTAATCAACGCTTGATAGATTCGCAGATTGGAGGTGTTTTTCCATCTCTTGATTTTTTCATCATCCCATAAAAAGGAATGTGCGCTGGGGCCAACGCCAAGATAGTTTTGGTGAGACCAGTACCTCGAATTATGGAGCGAGCGATGTCCGGAATGTGCAAAGCTTGAGATTTCGTAATGCTCATAGTCAGCATCGGTAAGCATATCTATTGCCTTCTGAAACTGCTCTGATATCATAGAATCCGATACTGGATTTACCACCCCCCTTTGTACTTGCTTATGCAGGACAGTTTGAGGCTCAACCGTAAGGCTATATGAGGAAATATGGGGGGCACCCGTTTCCATTGCTATCACCAAATTCTCTTCCCAATCCAATAAGGATGCTTCTGGAATCCCGAAAATCAAATCCAGAGACCAACTCTGAAAGCCTGCAGCACCAATCAAAGTGCAGGCATCCTTGGCCTCAGTAGAATTGTGGCACCGATTCATAACCTTCAAATCTACATTGGAAAACGACTGAACCCCAAGACTTATGCGAGTCACGCCACAGTCGAGATATTGTTCCAATCTGGGTGCTGAAATATCCTCAGGGTTGGCTTCCAATGTAATTTCGCGAACTTGTTGAGTGTCAAAACAATGGTAAATCTCTTGAAGAATTTGATGAATTGACTGCGGGGAAACTCGTGATGGAGTCCCTCCTCCTAAATAGATAGTTGTCAGAGAATGATCTGGATAGGAATGAGCAAGTTGACTGATTTCTTTGCAAAGCGCATCTACAAATTGCTCGTAGCCACGCGTTGAAGTCACGAAGAAAAAGTCACAGTACGAACATCGCTGAGCGCAGAACGGAATATGCACATAAAACGAAACACCTCCAGATTCTGAATGCATTGGACATCACCTATGATAATGATGACCTTGCAGCCACCAATTCAGATTACCACCGTATGCCAAAATGATAAGACGAATGTTACGGCGTGTGGCCGATGACCTCATATCCGAGAAACAACACGGGTCTGATCAAGGCAATTACAAAATGACACCAAACCGGGCAGGGAGTTGGAACTCTACAGCCGATTGTACCACAGTCATTATGGGTGTGACCTCTAAATACAAGGATGTTGATTGAAGAGCAAAAGCCCACCCCAAACCTGCATGAATTGATGGCCCAGACTCGTCAGTATCGGCTGTACCTCCCAAGGGAAGATTGCCCCCAAGCCCTAAAATTAAATATGGGGAGCGAGCATTAGCAGAATTCAATGTGATAATTGCTGCCGCATTTGGATGAAAAAAATACGCTGCACCTTCACGTCCGTCAAGAATATGATTGACAAAATTCGCACTTACTCCAATTGAAAGATCTTGGTTGATGACCCAAGCTGTCCGTAAATCAATGCCCACGCCAATCGCTTGATCTGTTGTACCTGCCACGACGCTCAATCCAAACCCCAATCTAGGTCTTAATGCTTGGGCTTCTGTATCTGTAATCACCACAAATAGAGTGACAAGTAAAATGAGGTATCTGCAAGAACTCAAATGCATGATAATAGTGCAAGTCAATAAATAGTTAATCAGTACAAATTAGAAACACTTGGTTGGAACCACCATAAATGGTGTTTGTTGCGATTGTGTTGAACCCTTTAATGAGAGAAAACACATAAATCTCTACTTAAATTACACATAATTTAACGATGTCACTTAACATAGACGATATTCTCCACCTTGAAGATACATTGACCGATGAAGAAGTCTTGATTCAAAAGACTGCCAGACGTTACGCACGGGAGAAACTTGAGCCCCGTGCGCTAAAAGGAAATCAAGACGAGATTTTTCACATGGAGATTCCCAAAGAAATGGGAGAAATCGGGCTCTTAGGGGCATTCATTCCCGAGCAATATGGCGGCGCAGAAGTTAGTTATACCGCCTATGGGCTCGTGGCCCGAGAACTTGAACGGGTGGATTCTGGATACCGATCATTCATGTCAGTGCAGTCTTCTCTGGTGATGCTTCCTATTCTGAAGTTCGGTACACCAGAACAGAAAACCACGTTTCTTCCCCGTCTTGCGACTGGCGAAATCATAGGCTGCTTCGGATTAACTGAACCAAATCATGGATCTGATCCCGGCTCAATGGAAACCACCGCCATTCGGGAGGCAGGTGGATGGAAACTTAATGGTGCAAAAATGTGGATCACCAATTCACCGATTGCCGACATTGCTTTAGTGTGGGCCAAAGCAAAAGAAACCGCAGATGATCCAGGGCTCATCAGAGGATTTATTGTTGAACGAGAAAGTAAAGGATTTGCAACCCCTAAGACCGTCAATAAGATGAGCTTACGGGCCTCAATTACTGGGGAAATTGTCCTTCAGGACGTGTTTGTCCCAGACTCACGAGTCTTCCCCGAAGTTCAAGGACTGCGAGGCCCCTTTACCTGTCTGAACAGTGCACGATACGGGATTGTGTGGGGGGCCTGCGGAGCCGCTGAAAATTGTTTTCAGCGAGCGCGCCAATATGTGATGGAACGCCGTCAGTTTGGAAATCTTCTTGGAGCAAACCAACTCGTACAAACAAAACTGGCTAACATGATCACTCAGATTACACAAATGCAACTTTTAGCTTGGCGCGTCGGTCAACTGATGGATTCTGGGCAGTGTAGTCCAGAAATGGTTTCCTTAGCGAAACGTAATAACTGTCATACTGCACTTGAAATTGCACGAACGGCACGTGACATGCTAGGCGGAAACGGAATCAGCGGGGAATTCAGAGTGATTCATCATCTGGTTAATCTTGAAAGTGTCAATACGTACGAGGGAACCTATGATATTCATGGACTCATCCTCGGACGAGATATCACCGGAATCCAAGCCTTTGTTCCTCGTGGAAATTCCTCCAAGTGAGATGCTGTCACTGAAAATGATACCCAAATTTTTCTGTTAGCTTGAAGAATCTGTCAAGTATCTGACATCTCGGCCTCGTTGACTCAAATCCATTCTGATATTGATTCTACAGCGATTGTATGGGTATAGTTATTAATGATATTGTAATCATTCACATATGACTTTGTTAGGCTTTGGTGGTTAATACATTCATGAGTTTGAAAATCAATTTCTTCAATGTCTATTAGAATTATGATTAGGATTCGGCCATTGCGAAGAAATTGCGGCGAATGAGCGTTCAAAAAAACACATTTAGTGCCTGAAGAATTGTTTGAGCATTATTCGTGACTACTCCCCGCACTGAAGTGCGGGGTTTACGGGGCATTTTATAGGCGGTTGTCAACGGATAGGGATTTTCTCCACATATCAAACGTAAGCCACCAATCCAATTGGGGCGTATATCGCAAATTCCCCGATGCAAGACTATCGGCCATCTGTTGCAATTTCGCCTGATCATAAGGTGCATAGTCACGCACTGAGCTGCTTCGCAGAGTATCCAAAATATATTCTTGCATGTGACGGATAAATGCCTCAGGGCGCGGGTCTTGATAGGACGGCATCAATCGCTTCTTAACAAGTGTGTAAGCGTAAGAGCCGAGAGTCCCCAAACCAAACGGGTAGATAACGGTGCCTTTCACGAGGGGGTACTTTGACAGAGATGGCGCATGTTTTCGGATCATTCCGCGAAGTAGCCTCCCATTCCAACGGAGTCGGAGTGGTACCTGAAATAATGCCCTGAGCACCGAAGGCTGCGCATACGGCATGTACGAAACACACACAGTATCTAGATAATTTTGTTCGAAGCCGAAAAAATTCGGTAGACGAGAACGAATACTCAGGACATCTGCCTTATCCGCAATTGTCATCGTTGAGGGTAGGCTTCGCCATGCAGAGTTGAACTGTTTCTTCGCACTCACCGTCATCAAGTTGTGGATCTCACCAGTAAAGAAGGCTGCTTTGCCAGTTGTTGGAATATCCAATGACACATGTGGCGAATCTCGACATAACATTCGCTTGAATACGACCTGATTTAAGAGTTGGCGGCGGATAACCTCTCCAAATCCTCCATCTATCACCCCTTGTCCTGCGGCATGCAACTGACCGTATGCGCTTCGCTCAATGGATGCGGAAGCAGGCGTAATCACCTGAGTGAATCCTACACGCTGACGCAATAAATCAATACACTGATCCACATCTGGCATGGGATCTTGAAAATACTTCTGATCCATCTTTTGATCTGTCGCCAACCTGGAAGATACTTGAACATCTGGATGATCTGACGGCCCCCAAATATGGAATGAACTATGATCTCCTATTGCACATAAAACTCGGGAATCAAGCCCCCCCGACAACCCAAGACTCCATGGATAAGCCCCCTCCAGACTCATGGCTTCTTGGAGAGTTCGCTCAAAATTCAATCCTGTTTTGTCAGATTCCGTCACGGTGCAAGTCCAAGGCTTAGACTTGACCTGCAACTTACCTTTGTTGACAATCGCTTTTGCATGAGACCCAAGACGATGCACTTGTTTGACAACGGCTTCCGTATTGATGGAGTTCGGTAGGATCCACTGGGATCCAAAATTGACGTAATCAACTTCAAGTGGACGGGTCAAAGAAGCAAGCCAGTCCAGTCGAGTACTGAAAAAAACACCTTGATGCCACGGGCGACAGTACAGGGTTCGCACGCCTGCAGTGTCAGTCAATAATTCAACCCTATCAGAGAACCAGCGCATCACGATGAAATGACCATCTATTGCACTGAGGTCAACCTCACTATGGCGCAAAACTGAAGCCCAATCCTTCTCTCCCATAATGCGACCACCATGAATCCCAATTCCCGAAACCAAGAATTTACCACCTGAACCAAGCTCCCCACAACGACAAGTCTCTGCAAGCCCCCTACCTGAGCCTTCAGACCCTTCTCGCTAAGCTCATAAAGCGCTCCATCCTGTTGAATCACCAATCCTGATGGAACCGACGGGCCTGAAAACCCTACCAGCCATCCCATCACTCACCAGACTACTTGGATAGATGTGCCTGCGCAGCCGATAAGCGTGCAATCGGAACTCTGAATGGTGAACAGGACACATAATCAAACCCTAAATCATAACAGAATCCAACGGATTCTGGGTCACCACCATGCTCTCCGCAGATTCCTACCTTCAGAGTTGCATTTGCCTCTCTGCCCCGCTCAGTCGCAATCTGAACGAGTTGCCCGACCCCCTCCTGATCTAATACCTGAAATGGATCATCACGAAGAATCTTGTGCTCTACATAACCAGGAAGGAATTTTCCAGCGTCATCACGACTGTATCCAAAACACATCTGTGTGAGATCATTGGTACCAAATGAGAAAAAATCAGCCTCCTGTGCAATGGCCGCAGCTGTCAGTGCAGCCCGAGGCACTTCAATCATCGTTCCAATCAGGTAGTCAATCCGCGTCCCTGCCTCCAGAAAGACTTTCTCTGCCGTTTCCTGGATCACTTTTTTCTGGTTCTGAAATTCTTCAACCGTCCCGATGAGAGGAACCATAATTTCTGGATACGGATCTAATCCCGAGTTCCTGACTTCCACGGCAGATTCAATGATCGCGCGTGTCTGCATGACGGTGATTTCTGGAAAAGTAATCCCAAGGCGGCAACCTCGATGTCCTAACATCGGGTTGAATTCGTCAAGCTCATGGATTTTCGCTTTGACCTCCTCCACTGGAATTCCCATCAATTCAGCCATCTCATGCTTTCCTGCCTCATCATGGGGAAGAAATTCATGTAAGGGGGGGTCAAGTAACCGGATCGTCACTGGCCTACCAGTCATCGCACGAAAGATGCCCTTAAAATCATCGCGCTGAAATGGGAGCAACTTGTTGAGTGCTGACTCACGCACATCATCAGATTTGGCTAAAATCATCTCCCTAACGCTCTGAATCCGATTTCCCTCAAAGAACATGTGCTCTGTCCTACAAAGACCAATTCCTTCAGCCCCAAAAGAAATGGCTTTCTCAGCATCTTCTGGCGTATCTGCATTGGTTCTAACTTTCATAGGACGAACCTCATCGGCCCACCGCATGAACGTCACAAAGTCTTCACTCATCTGGGCACTCACGAGCTCTTGTGCACCGTGAATGACTTCACCAGATGAACCATTGATACTAATCCAGTCACCTTCCTTAATGATCTTGTCCCCAACTTTAAAAGCCTTGTCTGCGTAATTAATGGAGATATCTCCACATCCTGCAACACAGGGTTTACCCCACCCGCGAGCGACAACCGCAGCATGACTGGTCATTCCCCCTCGTGAGGTCAGAATCCCCTGAGCGGCATCCATACCTCCAACATCTTCTGGACTCGTTTCAATCCGTACTAGAATCACTTTTTTACCATCCTGCGCCCAGGATTCGGCCTCATCCGCTGTAAAGACAACCTGTCCCACTGCGGCGCCTGGGGACGCTGGAAGCCCCGTTGCTAAGACATCCTCCTGATAAGCGATTTCATCTTTAAATCCAGGATGAAGCAGTTGATCCAGATGCCCCGGCTCCACCAGATCCCTAACAGCGGTCATCTTATCGGTAATTCCCTCCTGAACTAAATCAACCGCCGTGCGCAGTGCAGCACGCCCAGTGCGTTTTCCATTCCTAGTCTGCAAGATATAGAGAGATCCGTCCTGAATCGTGAATTCTATATCTTGCATATTCTGATAATGTTTTTCTAGGTCGGTGGTCATTTTCAAGAGCTCTTGATACGAGGTTGGAAACTCCTGCGCCATTTCAGAAATGGGCTTCGGTGTCCGAATCCCGGCAACGACATCTTCACCCTGAGCATTGACAAGATATTCACCATATAGTTCAGGATTCCCATTGGACGGATTGCGCGTAAAGCAGACGCCAGTTCCACTGCTATCGCCCATATTCCCGTACACCATCGCTTGTACATTGACCGCTGTACCCAGTAACCCAGTAATTTTATTGATGCGACGGTATTTGATGGCCCGGTTACTGTCCCACGAATTGAAGACCGCATTAATTGAGAGTTCCAACTGTGTATGAGGATCTATGGGAAATGAATGGCCAGCATGTGATTCGTAAATTGATTTGAATTCTTCAACGAGGCGCTTCAAATCCTCGGTATCAAGATCCAGATCTTCGGTCACCCCTTTAGACGTTTTCATGGCTTCAATGGCCTCCTCAAAATAATGATGGTGGACACCCATGACCACATCCCCAAACATATCAATAAATCGTCGATAGGCATCATAGGCAAACCGCTCATTACCACTTTCCCGCGCCAGTCCTTCAACGACTTGATCATTCATACCTAAATTCAGAACCGTATCCATCATCCCAGGCATAGACTGTGCGGCCCCACTACGAACAGAAACCAGCAGTGGTTTTGTCGGATCTCCTAGACGACGACCGAGAGCCTGCTCTACATGCTGTAAGCCAAGTTGAATCTGATCTTTCAGCCCAACTGGCCAAGAATGATCATTGCTACTGTAGTAGTGACACGTTTCAGTGGTAACCGTAAACCCTGGAGGTACGGGGAGTCCAATTGCACTCATTTCGGCAAGGTTGGCCCCTTTTCCGCCAAGTAGAGACTTCATTTCTTTTGATCCTTCTGTTGCTCCGTTTCCAAAGCGATACACATATTGAGTAGACATATAGTTATTTAGTAGTTTAACATCATTAGGATTGCGAAAGGGTAAAATTACTTCAAAAATTCTTTTTTTAGAGCATAATGATACAATTTAATCAACGGAACGTTGAATCCACTTACGCGTGAACACGCAAAATTAAATTATTTTCATGTCCACATTAGTTATTGTTGAATCTCCCACAAAGGCCAAAACGATCAGCCGTTTCTTGCCTACCTCCCAGTATAAGGTCATGGCCAGCTTTGGACATGTCCGCGATTTGCCCAAAAATGCGCGGGAAGTTCCCGCAAAATATAAGAAGGAGTCATGGAGCACACTGGCTGTGCGGATTGAAAACGATCAGTATAGGCCCTTATATATTATCCCTCCTGATAAGCGAAAAGTCGTCAAAGAACTCAAGTCTGCCCTATCAAAGGCAACGCAGCTGTTGATTGCAACAGATGAAGACAGGGAAGGAGAAGCCATTGGCTGGCATTTAATCCAAGTCCTGAAGCCAACAGTCCCTGTTCGGCGGATGGTGTTCCATGAAATTACTAAAAATGCGATACAAACTGCGCTCAACAACACCCGTGAGATCAACCAAAACTTGGTTGCAGCCCAAGAATCTCGACGGATTCTTGATCGCTTGGTTGGATATAAGATTTCACCTGTGTTATGGAAAAAAATTGGTAAAGGTACCAGTGCAGGGCGGGTTCAGAGCGTCGCCGTCCGACTGTTGGTTCAGCAGGAAAAGAAACGTATGGAATTCGTACCTGCCCAGTATTGGGATATTGAGGCGATCTTAAAAGCCGATACATCCGAATTTTCTGCCGTCATGACCCATCTTGATCAGCAGCGCCTCGCAACTGGACGAGATTTTGACGACCATACGGGGCGCCTTAAAGAGTCACCGAACAGATCTGGTATCCTTCTACTTGGAGAGCAAGAGGCGGAAAATCTGGTCCAACGCCTGCCTACTGCTGACTGGCACATTGCAAGCGTCACGTCTAAACAACGGACTCGTCATCCTGCAGCACCATTTATTACTTCTTCATTACAGCAGGAAGGTAGCCGTAAATTTCGATGGGGTGCTAAGAAAACAATGATGGTCGCTCAGAAACTTTATGAACAAGGGTATATCACTTATATGCGTACGGACTCCGTCATGCTTTCCCAAGAAGCCCTAACCGCGACTCGTGAAGCCATTCTGCATACCTATGGGCAAGAGAACCTCAGCAAAAACATCCGACAGTACAAAAGCAAGGTGGCCAATGCACAAGAAGCTCACGAGGCCATACGCCCCGCTGGACAGGAAATGAAAACTGGAACTCAACTTAAACTTTCGGGCGATGAAAAAAAACTGTATGACTTGATATGGAAACGCACGGTCGCAAGTCAAATGGCTAGTGCAAAACTAGAGGACATACAAGCGATATCTCATGCAACACTTCCAGATGGTTCTGTGGCGCATTTTCGCTCATCGGGGCGACGTGTATTGTTTGCTGGGTTTCTTCTGGTCTATGTAGAGGGGAGTGACGACAATAAAAAGCAGAGCGCCGAAAAATACCTGCCCGAGCTGAAAACGGGTCAATCGTTAGATTGTCTGAATCTAGAATCAAAATCTCACGAAACTAAAGCCCCAGCCCGATTTACTGAAGCATCTCTGATCAAACAACTTGAGCAGGACGGAATAGGTCGTCCTAGTACCTATGCAACCATAATTAGCACGATTCTGGACCGGGGGAGCGCAATAAAGTCTGGGACAGCCCTAGCGCCATCCTTTCGTGCGTTCGCAACGAATGCAGTCATGCAAGAACGATTTGATTCATTAGTTGACACTGGGTTTACAGCTCAGATGGAGAAAAAGCTAGACGAGATTTCTCTCGGAAAAGTCAAAGGACAGGAATTTTTGCATTCTGTTGACCAAGGAGACAAAGGACTTCAAAAGCGTGTGGACATCGCCCTGGAAGAGGCTGATGCTCGAAAACTATCTACGATTGATTCTCCAAAATGGACGCACTGCATTGTTCGGGTTGGGCGCTATGGTCCTTATGTAGAGGCGACTGTAAACGGGCAGAAGTTAACTGGTAGTCTACCAGATGACTGGCTTCCAGCCGATGTTGATGATGAAAAACTTATTTCTCTACTCACTCAGGCAAAAACGCCCCCCAAAGAATTAGGTCTACATCCAGATACTCGCATGCCTATCGTATTGAAACAAGGCAACTATGGCCCCTACATTGAGGTCACTCATCCAGAAGAATCTGGTGAAAAACCCATCAGAAAATCACTCAAAAAGGGGATTGATCTCAGCGAAGTAACACTTGAATTTGCGCTGGATCTACTGCGCTTTCCAGTTGAATTGGGCACTGACTCTCAAACAGGCGAGCGCGTACTGTTTGATAAAGGTCCATACGGACCATTTGTTAAGCGTGGAAAAGTGAATGCCTCGGTTAGAAAAGATAAGGAGGTCGGCGATGTAACCTTAGAGGAAGCGATTAAACTGTTGAATGCGAAAGCATCAAAACCTCAAAAACGCCGTGGTGGCCGAAAAAAGAGCTGAACACAATGATCCTCATTGAAATGAAAATCACCGCCCTGTATCAAAATCGCCCAGATGGAGTGAATACAAGATATTGCGGTAGCTATCATAGCGAGCGGCCGTGATTTCCCCTTTCTCCCAGGCATCCTTGACACCACAGTGCGGCTCATGGTCATGCGTACATGCCGAGTAATAGCATTTATGTAGATGCGGCTTAATATCAGGAAAAAAATGGGCTAACTCCCAGGGTTCAATATCCAGTAGACCGAATTCACGTATCCCAGGTGTGTCTGCCACGCTCCCCCCATTAGTGAGGGGATAAAGCCTAGCATGCGCGGTGGTATGGCATCCCTTATTCGTTTTTTTGCTGATCTTTTCAACTGGAATATTGATATCTGGATCAAGTACATTTAGGATTGACGATTTTCCAACCCCCGACGGTCCAATAAGGATACTGAACTTATCTTTTAGAGCATTCCGGAGTTGATCAATCGTATCTGCTTGTTCAATACTGGTTAAGAGTACAGGGTATCTTAGTCGGCGATAGTGATGAGCAAAGCCATCAATTGTCTTCATCAAATCAGCTGAGGCAAGATCGGTTTTATTGATCACGATTCCGCCAGGAATATTTTGGGCTTCACAAGCAACCAGCAACCGGTCAATCAGCCCTACATTCATGTTTGGCTGACATGTAGCTTGGACAATCCAAATCTGGTCCACATTGGCCACGATGGTTTGCCTCTTGCCTACTTTACGCCCCGCTGCACGCCGATTCAAGCAATTTTGTCTTTGATGGACCTTGTTAATCAATCCAGTGTCATCATCAAGAATTTCTAATGTGACATAATCTCCGATGGCGACAGGCTGAGTTTCGTCTCCGTGAATCATCCGCATCCGCCCTCGAATTCGGGATCGAATCACTGTGGATCCTACCTGGACATCTATCCATCTTCCTGCAGACCTGATGACAGCCCCCTTAGGCATCTATGATGAGTAATTTTTGAAACATCCACGCCATCATGATCGTTAACCCAATTTATTAACTTCTTAAAATGGATAACTCAAAAGATACCAACACTGATCTTTTCTCAAAAGTTAAAGAGGCCTTCAATCAACTTGATCTTGATCAAAAGGCAATCTTTATTGTGACACAATCGGTCAACACAGTTGTAGAGGCACTCACTACGGTTGCCGATAGAGTCACCGAAGAATTTACTCAGTTTGTTAGTTCCGAAGAATCAAACGCTCAGAAGCCCGATGAAGATTCTTCTGAGGATCAAGCGCCCTAAGCCGTTGAAGCGGCATCTTTGGTCACACCGTTAGTAGGAACTGGCACAGTGAACAATTCTGTTGGATTTTGAACAGGCTGCTCTGTGAGGGTGATGTCTAAGACCTGACCCATTCTGCGTACATAGCTGATATCTATTCCTTCCAACATATTTGATTTGATATCCTTGATATCTTTTTCATTTTTTTCGGGAAGTAGAACATGTTTGATTCCCGCTCGTTTGGCAGCCAGAACTTTTTCCTTAATTCCCCCAACGGGTAAAACAAGTCCGCGCAGTGTGATCTCACCAGTCATGGCAAGATTGTGACGTATCTTCCTCTGAGAATAGATGGAAACTAGTGCAGAGAGCAGTGCAACTCCTGCACTCGGACCATCTTTTGATACAGCTCCGGCAGGGACATGAACATGGATATCATAATATTTGAATGCGCTCTCAGGAATTTCCAGTTTATCGGCTTGAGCTCTCACATAGCTCAGTGCAGCTTTAGCTGACTCTTTCATTACATCGCCGAGGTTTCCAGTAAGGATGAGTTTTCCACTTCCCTTAGATACCGATGCCTCAACGAACAGAATTTCTCCTCCAGTGGGTGTCCACGCGAGTCCAGTGGCGACCCCAGGTACTTCAGTCCGTTCAGCAACTTCGTTAAAAAATTGTCGTGCTCCGAGATAGTCTTCAATATCATCTTTTTGTATGTCCAAAGATTTAACCTCATTAGTCGCTATTTTTTTAGCGACCCCTCGAATGACACTTCCGATGGTGCGTTCAAGGTTTCGGACTCCAGACTCGCGGGTATATGCATCAATGATATAATTCAGTGCTGGATCATCAATGGAAAACTGCTTTTCATTAAGCCCATTACGTTCAATCTGCCGAGGAACGAGATAGCCCTGAGCAATTGCAAGTTTCTCTTCTTGGGTATAACCCGTAATATTGATGACTTCCATACGATCACGCAGAGGGGCAGGAATCGTATGCAGTGAGTTAGCCGTTGCAATAAATAACACTTTGGACAGATCATAATCAAGTTCAATGTAATGATCATTAAAGGCATTATTCTGCTCTGGATCTAAAACCTCAAGAAGTGCGCTGGATGGATCTCCACGGTGGCGGTCTCCGACCTTATCAATTTCATCCAGCATGAAGACTGGGTTGGCAGATCCAGCTTTTTTGAGCCCTTGAAGAATGCGGCCGGGTAGCGCACCGATGTAGGTTCTTCTATGTCCACGAATTTCTGCCTCGTCGTGAACTCCCCCCAAACTCATTCTGACAAACTCTCGACCAATTGCTCGCGCAATACTTTTTCCAAGGCTCGTTTTACCGACTCCTGGTGGCCCATAGAAACATAATATTGGGGCTTTCATGTCGCCTTTGAGCTTGAGAACGGCCAAGTATTCAAGAATGCGTTGCTTAACCTTTTCAAGCCCATGATGATCTTCGTCAAGGACAACCTCGGCATTGGATATGTCAAGTTGATCATCGGTGAATTCAGTCCAAGGCAAGTCAAGAATCCAGTCAACATAATTGCGCGTAACTGCATAATCGGGTAATGCAGAATTGGTGCGGTCAAGCTTTTTCATCTCCTTTTCAAACACCTTCATTACATGCTCGGGCATCTTCTTTTCTTTGGCCCGATCTCGTAATGCGTCGTGATCATTGGATTCAGTTCCCTCACCTAACTCGTCCTGAATCACTTTCATCTGTTGTCTGAGGAGAAATTCTCGCTGCTGTTGATTCACATCGGTCTTCATACGGGTCCGAAGATCATCTGAAAGTTTAAGAACTTCAAGCTCTTTATTTAGATATTTGATTAACAGGCGGGCCCGCTCACTGACATCTGACGTCTCCAGTAGATCTTGTTTATCTGTCACTGCAACCTGCAGATTGGATGCGATAAAATAGATCAAATACGCGAGTGATTCAATGTTTTCAACGGCCTCAATCGCATCGCTGGACACATTTGGAGAGAGGTTGACAATCTCAATGGATGATTCCTTGATGGTAAGCAAGAGCGCACGTTCTTCAACATCGTTCTCAAATTCTTCAGTTTCATCCAGAATGTCTGCGAGTGCTTTGAAGTAGGGCTCTGTCTGCGTGAATTCTTTGACTTTGAATCGCTCAATACCCTGAATAATGATGCTTTTAGAGCCATCTGGCATCGTAAGCATCTTCATAATCCTTGCCACGGTTCCTACTTCATAAAGATCATCTGGTTGAGGGCTATCAGATTTCTGATCCCGTTGCGAGACAACACCGAGTATCTTGTTATGCTTTGACGAATCTCGTACGAGTTTGATGGAAGCCTCGCGCCCAACACTAATGGGCATAATTACTCCTGGAAAGAGAACCGTGTTGCGAAGAGCTAACACGGGAATTGGTTCCGATAGAATTGTCTTGAGGGAACCACCTTCTTCCTCATCAGAAGTATCGTTATCAGGATCCTCAGGTATTTCGTCTTCAGATTTAGATAGTAGTGACTGCATGTTCATGTTTAGATATGTATTTGGTTAGGTATGCGTCAAAAACTGGGCCAATCTATGAAATATGACAAAGTGTCACAATTATGATCTGTTCGGAGATCTTCGTACATTGATAGAATCTCCCTGAAAAATATACAATGATTGCTCAATGCTAACATACGAAAAAAGTTGATTGAAAACTATTGGTAGAGTCAAGGGGCGGCGTGGTGCGCTCAGGGGCCTGTGGAATTTTAATCGCTTTCGCTTTGCTCTCAATCAGGCTCCCATAAGTCGTTTCCGCCCCCTGCTCTCTGAACCGAGCGTGTGGTTTTCCCCCACTCCGCTCTCCAGATGGATCATACGGTTCGCGTCGGAACATCATGCTTGTCTTGATGTTTCTACAACATCAATACACATTCCTGTTAACACTTGACTTCTATATCGTGTATTGTTTTAAGCCTGAACAATGATGTCTTCTTGACGCTTACTTCGCTTATATATGTGCAGACTCCAAACACTCTGACATCGTCCAATTGGTAGGCTTTGCCATTAATATCAGTGTCCTTTGTACTTCATATCTGCGGTCCCTTCCCCTAATGAGATTTCTCCGCGTCTTCGGTACTACGGACCACTCCGCCACGCTATCAACTCAGCCTGTCCCTTACGAGATTCCGGCTGCCTTGTGCATAAGCACTGATCGGGTTTCCCGTATGGTACTTTCCTGATCTTCCATACGTGCCAGCGTCACTACCCCGGTGAGTTATCTTGGTGCGCTCATATCGCTTATTTCCCATATTATTCAAATAATTTAGCGATCTAAACTTTTTTCTTTATAATTTGGAGCTTTTTTCAACTAACCTGCAATCAGAAGATATCGGGTTCAACTAAAGAATCTATTTGAGCTTAACTGAATGCACTTCTCAAAAGTTCTAAGCTCTTAGGGATGGCAGTTTGCTCGCTTTCCTTTCCTTCAAATTCCAAAGAGACATATCCTATGTAGTTGTGCCTTTTCATGATTTCTGCGATCCTAGGATAATCCAAGTCTAAGGTGTACCATGTACCTCCTCCATAGTAGGTTTTCGCTTGCATTAGAATGGTGAGGGGCGCTAGCATTTCAAGCTTATCATAAGGATCTTCCAAGAAATTCCCCGTATCAAGGGTTACTTTTAACCATGGTGAATCTATCGCCTCTACAATCCTAAGTACACCCTCGGGCGTACGCCCAAGCCCCCAATGATTCTCTAAGCCAAGAAGAACTCCGCACTGCCGAGCCTTGGGAATTAAGCGTTCAATTGCATCAATCACCCACACAAACCCATCTTCGTCACTGTATCCGTCCAATGCAGGTTCTATGCCTCGATTATCCATGAGTGCTGTAAATGACTCTGATGTGCCCCATCTTCCAGTATTCAGACGCATGGTTGGAATTCCGAGTTCATAGCACAATTCAATCTGACGAATGGTTTCGTTGATGTTATGCTGACGCTCATCCTCGTCGGGAGAAACAAATCCTTGATGTGTAGAGAATCCCATTAAATCCAACCCATTTACAAAGGCACGTCGTTTGAGACCTTGAACATAATCAGGCTCCTCAGAAGCCATTTGCATATGAAGGATTTCCAAGCCATCAAATCCCATAGCTGATGCCTGATCAATGCAGGTTTCAATAGGATAGTTTTCTTTCGGGCCATTAAATCTCCAAAATGAGTATGTAGAAACTCCGATGGGGTTCGGGCGCTGAGCCTGTGAAGTCTGGGGCATTGTCGCAGGAGCAATAGCGAGACCTGCTGCGGCAGTTGCCGCCGTGTGTAAAAATTTTCGCCGATCAGTCGTCATGAGTAGTAAGAGAATGATTGATGACCTAAATTAGGGAATTATTTTGAATTTATCCATCTCATGAACGAATTACAACGTGACCGTATGCGATCCTGCTACGAACATGAACTGTTTGAGCGGGTGCTCCCTTTTTGGTTGCATCACTCCCTGGATTCTTCAACGGAGGCATTATAACAACCTTGATCAGAATGGAACCGTTTACGATTCTACAAAGGATTCTGGATGCAGGCGAGATTGGTATGGATGTTTAGTAAATTGTACAGCTAGGCGTGAGCTGCTTGGATGATGCAGCGCCACGAATTTCCTCAAACATCATGCTATCAGACCTGATGGTAGGGCTATCTTATGACGGGTATCTGACTTTATAATGCTGATGTTGAAATCATTCTGACTATTTGCATGCATCTCGTCATTGATCCAAAACTCAAATCTATTCCCATGAATACGAATTAAAACAGCAAGACTATCTGCGCGAGTTACAGGCTAAAGTTCGATGAAAATCCATCAATCATAAAGAGTCATGAACCAAGCATTAGCAACTGTCATTGGGATGACTATCGCTCACGTTGCCTCATTTTTGGGACTTTTTCTAGCGTACAGAGCATGGAAAAAACACCAAAAACGAAATACTCATGGAGGAGATTAGTTTCGCCTGGGGCACCGCTGTCCCTGCGACAATTTTCATCATTGTTTTGGAGTAACTTAGTTTTTGTACTGCAGGTTCTCGGGAAAAAGTGTAAGTTCTTTAAGGACTGAGACTAACGCTCAATCATCGGACACGCGTCACATGACCCGCATGAGTGGATTTATGTGTAGGTGACTCAACGACGATGCGGTAGAGATAAAGGCCTGCGGGAAGGTAGGATCCATCCATCTCTATCGTCTGCGCCCAGCCTGCGTTCATCGTCACCGATGGCAATTGCATCACGCGTCGCCCCATGACATCCATCACCTCAACCTGTACTTGCGCCGGCCACGGAAGATCCATGACCAGATGTGTTGAATGCACAAATGGATTCGGGTAGTTCGCTTGTAAGACCAGAGTTTCTGGCAACGCATCTTGCTGGGTTGCAACCCCAGAATAGACTTCAATACTAAACTTCAGACTGTCTTGGTCCTGATTTGCATCAGTGACCGTGTACGTAAAAGGTACAGGCGGCGTGACTTGCGTCGGGGTGCCGCTAATGGTTCGGTTACTATATTGGAGGCCAAGTGGAAGATCAAGAAGGTTAAGGGTATACTTGAATGGAGGGATACCCGTGGACGACGTGGGTAACACGAGCGGCGAAATCGGACGTCCAAGAACATACGATTGATCGCTGACCTCACTAGAAAATGCTACCTTACTACAAACACTTCCCCCCATCACATCATCAATCGTGCTTAACCAGTTTTGAAAGTCTTGATCGGCTGGTGAACACAACCCTGAATTTGAGTCAAAGGTCAGAGAAGTCAGGTGTTTGAGTTGGATAAAACGCATCGGTAATGCGCCCGCCAATTGATTATGGCTCAGCGATAGACGTGTGAGGTTGGTCAGGTTTCCAAGTCCCGCTGGAACGCTGCCAGTAAGTTGATTATTCGCCAACTCAAGTTGCCCATGAAATCGGGGTCGATAAAAGGGCGCATCCTCATCAAGTCCTCCAAGAGTTACAAGCTGCCCAAGTTCTGGCGGGATGCTCCCAGTTAAGGCATTGTCGGACAAATTTAACCCGTCCAGATTCCGCAGTCGGCCGAGTTCGGGAGGAATTGGACCGGTCAGCTGATTGGATGTAAGGATCAAATAGTTCAGATTCCGTAGACGACCAAGTTCGGGTGGAATGGCACCTGTCAGGTTGTTGTTATCCCCGAAAAACACTCTCAGATTTCTCAGGTTGCCGAGTTCCGGCGGAATCGGCCCCGTAATCTGATTGTTTCGAAATTGTAAAATTCTTAGGTTGGCAAGGTCGCCGAACTCAGATGGAATGGATCCCGTCAGATTATTGAAGGCTAATTGTAGGGTTTCTAAACTTGAGAGCTTTCCGAGTTCAGGAGGAATTTCTCCACTCAGATTATTGCTTGCTAAACGTAGAGTTTCTAGATTGGAGAGCTTTCCGAGTTCAGGAGGAATTTCTCCCGTCAGATTATTGCGTGTAAACGCTATGGTTTCTATATTTACAAGGTTGCCGAGTTCGGGAGGAATTTCTCCTGTTAGATTCTCATAGATAGTAAGGCTTCTCAGATTTGTAAGATTTCCGAGTTCAGGCGGGATTTCTCCAGTCAGATTATTCCCCCATATCACAAGAGAATCCAGATTTGCAAGGTTGCCGAGTTCAGACGGGAGCGTGCCTGTCAGTTGGTTCCTATCAATGAAAAGATATTTTAGGTTCGTAAGATTGCCGAGCTCAGGTGGGATTCCCCCTGACGAGAGGGTCCTGCTTAGACGAAGATCGGTAAGGTGTTTGAGGTTGCCAATGACCGACAGATCCGCCTGATCTAGTTGGATATCATACAATCGCAGTCTATACAAATGCTCAAGATTGGTGAGTTCCGCTGGAATTGATCCAGTCAGCTGGTCTCCGCCCCCATAGTGAAGCTCTTCTAAGCGTTTAAGATTACCAATCTCTGGGGGAATCGCCCCGACCATTAGATTGTTATCTAAACCAATGACCCTCAACCGTGGTAGATTGGTGATATGAAGTGGAATTGAGCCAGTCAACTCATTGTTGTCCAACCACAAAAATATGAGATTGGGGAGATTCCCAAGTTCTGGTGGAATGATTCCAGTCAAATCGTTATTCCGCAGATGAATGAGACGCAAATTAGGAAGATTTCCAAGCTCTGCCGGTATAGATCCTGTTAGGTTGTTGTTTCGTAGATTTAGGTGCGTCAGATCTGAAAGCTTGCCCAGTTCAGGCGATATGGATCCTGTCAGGTTATAGTCGTCTAGTTCAAGTCTAGTTAGTAATCCATCTGTAAAGGTGAGTCCACACCACTGCCGAATATCAAAAATACTCTGAGGCATCTGCGTGAAGTCCCACGGCGCTTTATCTGGGCACTCTTCGTAACTCCAATCATTCCCGTTGGTAGAGATGTAAAATGCTCTCAAAATTGATACCACAGAATCCAGATACTCCCGATTGACATGGAATACAGATTGTTCTGCTGAGGTTTCAAACTCACTCTCTTGAATCACAGAAAAAATGGGGGGGGGGCATCTTGTTTTCTGATACATCAATAGACCTGCTGATGCTCAGCTGAACTTTTGATGGATCTCCAGAGACAAGAGATTCTAATTCTAGTACATTAAGTTGATCGTCAACGAGTCCTATATCAACTCCATTACTGAATATGTTCCCCGAAGAAAAAACGATCATGACCTGTAAAAAGACGACTGATGTTAGCTTGTACTTCATCAATTGCACAACAATTTGTAGGAAATAAGTAGCAGTTGGTTGATCAAAACATGGCAAAGATTCTAAATGAGTAGGGAAATATAAAACCTCCACATACAATAATCTTGCTGATATTGCGTTTCTGCCTCTATAGAACTGCTCCTACGGTTGAGTGTTCATGGTTGACCTATCTCAGGTGTACAGAGTTTTGAAAATTGATTTTTGAGATGACCTCTATAATGATTGATGAAGCCACTGATCAGTCCTACTAAACAATTTCCCCAAAATCTGACAAATCAATTCAATTTTGAACTTTATACTCCCTATTTATCCCATGATTATACATTATGAAATTTGTATGAAATCTATTCATTAAAATCTCCAAATAGGCGCGAGATATTGGCTAACATTCTCAAAACTTGATTAATCCTTTGTAGGTAGTGCCCACCCAGAAATAGGAAATTTTCTTTGAAGTTCCTATTTAATATGACATTTATCCCAGATCATTTCGCTTGAAGATGTGTGAATTCAAGGTGACAAACGACAGGGTTTATGCTGAAAACTCTCGTTTTTAGTATCTTTAACGCATAATCTAGAAAATGGCCGCAAAATCTTCGCAACAAAATAAGATTATTTTGAAGCCATCAACCCATCAGAATAGACGATTCAGAGCACCTACTGTAATTTCTGGGCAGACACAGGGAACAATTTCAAAATAGGATAACTTTGACTATTGGATAATTCAGTATACTCAAAAATATCTGTCTCTTTCTCCCAAAATGATTCATTTCTTGTAGTCACCCATCCTTCCATGGTGGTGTAGATTATTCCTGCCAAGATGACAATAGCCAGCAAACATGCAAATTTATCGGTGGTCTACCTCCTTAAATATTCTCTGATCGTTTTCTGCTTCTATTTAATGGTCAGTTGTGATAGTAGCCCCATAGATCCAGCCCCGATCATTAGAGATCTCAAACACTTGATCACCAGTGAAAGCCTGATTCTAAATCCAACAGGCTATACTCCCCTATCTGCAGAGCTCACTCTGAAAACGGCCCAGTCTGTTCAGGTAGAGCTGGAAATCGTAAGTCCATACGATGGTGAAGACAATCTTATCCACCGCTTTGAAGAATCCGACACTTCATTTACACTTCCAGTTCTTGGTCTCTATCCATCGCATAACAATCACTTACAGATTCGATTCTTTGATAGTGGAAACCAATTACTTGGACAGGAAATCCGCCTGATTAAGACTCTGGATCTTATACCAGAACTCCCCGTTATTCGTGTTGATGTGAATACGGGGCGAAAAAAGTCAGGCATGAACTTGGTGAGTTACTGGGGACATACGAATGCTGATTTACCACAAATCCCATTCATCTTTGATCAATATGGACATATCCGATGGTATGCTAACATGGTCAATCATCCAACGCTAAATCGACTGTATTATAGTGTTGGGGTGGAGCGACTCCGTAACGGGAATCTATATTTTGGCGACTCCTCCACAGATCACCTATTTGAGATGGATATGTTAGGCAGAATCGTGAATGCGTGGCCCTTGCCAGACGAGTACTATTTTCACCATACCGTCATTGAACTTCCTCATGGAAATTTATTAGCAACAGTTGGGAAGCGCGGACTCCCTACCACACAGGATCATGTCATAGAAATTGATCGCAAAACCGGAAATGTTGTAACGATATGGGATCTCAGAAAATCACTGGACTTAAATAGACGCATATGGTTTGGTGATTCCAGGAGATGGTTCCATGGAAATGGTCTGGCCTACGATAAAGAAAAAGATGCAATCATCGTCTCTGGCCGTCATCAAGGGACCGTAAAGTTGACCCGTAATAATGAAGTCATTTGGATTTTGGCGCCACACAGAAACTGGGATCTATCAGGAGATGGCACAGACTTAAAGACTAAACTCCTGCAGCCCCTGGACGCCAACGGAGTACCCATTACAGACCTTCATGTACTGTCAGGATTTAGTGATCATTCGGAATTCTCATGGGCATGGTATCAGCATGCACCGAAGTTAACCTCACACGGAACTCTGTTTTTATTTGACAATGGAGATCGGCGAAATTACTCTGAAGGAGCTGTATTCAGCCGGGCGGTTGAATATCACATTGATGAGGATGTCATGACAATCCAGCAAGTTTGGGACTATGGCCGTGAACGCGGCCGCTCAGCCTATTCAAGGGTCATATCGGATGTTGATTATCATTACCTCGAGAATACTGTTGCATTCATGCCTGGGGCTAACCTTGAATTTGGGCGCAATGGGAAAATGATTGAAGTTGATTACACTACAAAGGAAGTGGTCTACGAAGCTACTATGCGTAACGAGGGTGATTTCCCCGATTACATGTTTCAACGCATTGAACGCCTTCCTATGTATCCGCGAAATTAATACATCAAAATGAAAACAAATTAACCGAAAATGACATCACCTTAGATTCACTAAATGAATCAAATTCGTGTCATATTTGTTGGCACATGCCATGCATCATTAGCAACGAAACCCTCTATCAATAAGGTTGCTCACATAAAACATTGGGTTAACTTTGATTGTTGATTTTCTACTGAAAAACGCCTATACCCCCGCGTGAAGTTCAGGTTTTTATGGAGCAATCAATATATTGGGTCATAGCACGGGAATAAAAACTCAATACGCTCATGTTCATTCTTCATTGATGTTGATTGAAAACATCTATCAACGAATACGTCATTGGTTTGATGAGACCTGCGGAGGTCTGGGGGCATAGAATCGGAATAATACAAGTCAAGAGTGTCGCATCTGGATGATTTGAGTATCCAGAAGGCTTGCCCTGTTTGAATAAGTTTGGCTCTGGCCTGTGTATTGAAATTAGGCCATGGGAACGTGTTGTAGACGAATGTATTTGCGTATCAGTAATCATTCTTAGGGAATTATATACGTGAGTAACCATCTATTTCACGGCTCATAGGAGTTCCTGACGGAAACGCTCCTCCACATGCAGATGCCCCAATCCCGGAGGCCTGTAATACATTCGCAGATGCGTTTAGATCTGATGGCCACAAACCCCATACACTTGAATCTACTTTGCGTCTTACGGTTATCTTTATCCACATGTCCACACTGGTTACAGCGTTGACTGGTATGCTTCGGATCTACAGGGACAACCCTGCCCAATCAAAGTTTTTTAGCAGGCACTACATACCAACCCCCGAAAGGAAACCTTCCTTTCTACACCAGATTATAAAAAATTGCCACACCCGCGCAAGCAGGGTCAAAGAAGGTGAGTGATCCAAGTTTATCCTGCAGTTCATACAGCCGTCTACGTTTATCGCGCTTGTAACCACAGGTTTCCTTAATTCCGCCCACGCTCATCCATAAAAAGTGGCCCGATGACCTTCATGATATTCTTCTCAGTCTATAATGTGCTCCCATCATTCGGCGCTTTCTCTATTGATGACCGACTGAAATAGACTGCCAAAAATCGCGGACGAAATCGTTGACCAATCAAATCGGCAAGCAACGATCAGAGACTTCCGCATCTCGGAATTGAAAGCAGGAATGCGCCCTCTCCGTCAAAAAGATCTCCGTTGACATAAACAAAATCACTTAGGCTTTCATCAAGCAAAGCACCCCCGCTTTTCTTCTGATGTGCCAAGTGTTTGGACAAGTCCAGATAATTTAGCCCCAAGGTCATTCTCATCTTCTGATGTTCGTTGCTCCAACCAATTGAGAAGAGATTTCCCATGCCGGACACACACGTATCATCCGCAAACAGGCAGAATACAATGCGAACCAGAAACTTCTCTAAGTCAATACCAGTGAATCCAGCCTTTTCAAGTTGGCCATGAAGCCCACCAACCAGTTCGGCTGCTTCAATATTCACTGATCCTAATCTTTAAAGGATGTTTTGAACGCCCATAATAGATCCAAAGCGCTCAACATGATCTGGTAGATCTTTGACTTCAAAGAATGTCCTGTGCTGTCAACGAGATCGTAAAGATCAAATGTCTGAAAATCACATGCACTAAATAGCGTGGTCTTTCGCGCTCATTCAATGCAAGGAAATATTCTTCGGCCTGCACTTTTGTGTTAACAAGCAGAACACATTTCCAAAAAAAGATCAATGAAGCCAGTATTACCGGTAAGAGTTGATTTACCTGTTTTTCATAGATTGCTACTGATTGGCGCTTGACACGAAAGAATTCATTATAGAAGGTTTGAGTCTCGCTTCTATCGTGGAATGCATCGGCGAAGTCTTTCGCGAAAGCAGTTGCTCTTATGCGTATTTCATTCCACCTCAAACGCAAAACAAAATCCGGCAATTCCTAATTTCATGTTATCTATCTCACTGATTAAGATTCCGCTAACAAATTCTCTCACTGTATCACTACTGGTGCGAGAGTAACATGAGAAGAGTTGTGGATTAAAGCAGAGATACATGGAACGTATCATCTAATCAAATATACGACTCTCTACCAATTCTAATGAATAGAAATACCCATCAATGACGTCTATGATTGCATTAAGATAGAAACATTTCTTACCTTTCACAGAATGCACGCACCTTAGCACAAACAAAATTAAATACCTTCTATTTATATTACTGCTGATCGTGGTCAATGTCAGTTATGGACAAACTGCAAGTATTCGCGGTTTCGTGACTGATGCCGATGACGGTGAGGCACTCCCTGGTGTGAATGTGATCTTAGAAAGTGATACGGGAGGATTGCGCGGAGGAGTCACTAGTGGAGATGGCATTTACAACCTTACACGGATTCCTCCAGGCTCTTATGTGCTCAGATTCTCATTTATTGGGTATTCACAATGGTCAGACACGCTGACATTTATATCTGGCCAAAGACTCAACCTAAATATTGGATTGCGCCCTGCATCTGAATTCCTCCAAGAGATGGTCGTTGAGGCTCAATCAGAAACAGGTGCTGCGCGGGTCACAGCGGGGCTACAAACAGTAAGCCCCAGAGATATGGATCTGTTGCCTACTCCAGATATTTCTGGCGACCTCGCCAGCTTCTTGTCAACTCTTCCTGGGGTTGTCACTCTTGGAGACAGGGGAGGACAATACTACATTCGTGGAGGTGAACCCTCACATAACATGACACTCATTGATGGAATGCATGTGTATCAACCTTACCATATTCTAGGGTTCTACTCCGCCTTCTCATCAGACATCATTCATCAAGCCGATGTTCATACCGCTGGCTATGGAGCCCCGTTCACTGGACGAATCTCGTCAGTCATTGACATAAAATCGCGCAACGGTAACAAGAAAAACTATGCGGCATCAATATCAATTTCTCCATTTATCAGCTCCACACAAATTGAAGGCCCACTCGTCAATAATACCATGTCGTTCTTAGCTTCAGCGCGTCGATCAGTTGTTGAGCAAGTCGCACAAAGCTATGTATCCCAAAAAATGCCATACACATTCGGTGATGCATTCTTTAAATTGCATGGACAGGTCAGCTCCAATAGCCAATTGTCGATAAGTGGACTTTATACGAGTGACCGAGGAACGATAGGTCTCCAGAGTGCAGATCAAATTCTTGAAGAGGTTGGCTGGCGTAATTTAGCTCTCGGCGTTCGTTATATAGTCATTCCTCAAGTACTCCCATTTGTTGCAGAAGTCCACTTATCCTATTCCTTCTTGGAAACCGACCAAGGACCTGCTGATGACCCCGTACGTTGGTCACAAATCTCAGGCTTTCAGTATGCTGTTCACATGAATAGCTTCTATCAGCGCACACAGTGGAAATGGGGACTATACTGGCGAGCTCCCCGAGTCATTTCAGAGCTTGGTGGATTATTTCAGAACCCAGATTTGGGAATGAGTCGGCGCCACAAAGCAGGACTATATGTAGAGCCCGAATTTTATATTACCTCAAGCCTGCGCGCTCGGTTCACCGCAATTGCAGAATTATTTCCTGGACAAGAAAATGGAAATAATCATTTAGAGGCACGCCTACGCGCAATTTGGCAAAGGAATGAACACGAAGCTAGCTTAGGCGCTGGGTTGTATCACCAAGAAATTTTTGGGCTAAGCGACCGAAGAGATGCCACAAACATATTCACCGCATGGCGCAGCGCACCCGTAGAAGATTTATCACGCTCTTTCCATGCACTGACTGGCTACAGAGTCAGCCCCTACCCCTGGCTTGAAGTGTCAGTTGAATCATACTATAAGCATCTAAGCGACTTATTTATTGCTGAATGGACCGCATACCCACGCTTTACTTCCCTCCTTCAACGAGCCGATGGACGAGCGATCGGTATTGAACTTCGAACCGAAATCAGGCGCGAAAAAATCTATGGATATATCAACTATGGGCTATCCAGCGTACGCTATACCTCCAAGCAGCCATCCGCTGAATTATGGTATGGAAGTGAAAATCTTGATTTTCGCCCGCCCCATGACAGACGCCACCAGCTCAATGCAGTGATCACAACACGCATTGCGAATATTGATATTAGTGCCCGATGGAATTTTGGCAGTGGCCGCCCCTTTACTCAAGTGTATGGCTTTGATGGATTTCTCTTATTAGACGGCGCACTAGATCTATTCACAGCCCCCGATGATCAAAGAGTGATCTATGGTCGGCCATTTGATGGCCTACTTCCAACTTACCACCGCCTCGATCTTTCTTTTGAACGAGAATTTTCCTTTAACCAGTTTATCCTAACAGCACAAGTTGGTGTCATCAATGCCTATAACCGTCGGAATCTATTTGCATTAGATCTATTCACGGCTCAGCGAAATTATCAACTCCCAGTCGTCCCAATTGCAGGGCTTAAAGTTGATCTTCACTAACATGATGAAAGCCATTACATTCACTGCGCTCGCCCTGATGCTGTCCGCCTGCTCTGAAACTGTTGACACGCGATTACAGATTGACTTTCCATACTCTATCTACGGAATTATTAATCCTAAATCCGATACCCACGCCGTAAGAGTCTTTGAAATCACCCAAAACATTGCAGTCATTAACCCCGATCCGATTGACGCAACAGTAACGACAGCTCAAATCAAAAGCGAAAAGGTTCATACATGGCGCGATACCGTCATACAACTCAACAATGATGCCTACCGTCATCTCTACTGGTCTGTGTTTGATGCAGCCATGGGGGAGACATACCATCTGAATGTCACACGCTCTGATGGCGCGCAGACCAAGGCGATGACCACGATCCCACCACCAATCACACTACAGGTTCTGGAACCAGACACATTCCTAACGCAGCAGGCAATCATGCCATTAAAAATTGATGGGAATCCCCCTACTCTACCTCGAATTGATGTAGAATATATTTTGGTCGGATTTGATGAAAATGGGTCTAACCCTGTCTTTAAGCCTGTCACTTTTAATTATGCTGGTCTCCAAATTCCTCAAACCGATGGGTTTCTGCTAAATATTGACCTTCGGAGAGATTATCTGGACATTTATAAACTTTTTGACGAAGACGATGAGGTATCCCCAAACATTATTGACCTCCGAGTCATCAATGTCACGATCCATGTAGGCGATAGTCAGTGGGTTTCGCCTATCGGTGCCTTTAATGAGGATTTTCTGGTTGAGCCAGGCTCTTTCTCCAATGTAGAGAACGGGTTTGGATTTTTTGGAAGTGGCTATTTTGAAGAGATCTCATTCAGACCACCATTGGTGCTGATTCGGCGCGCTGGATTTCAAGTTCCATGAGATGCTAATGGCTGATTCATTGATCCCACTTATTGATGCCCATCTAGATCTGGCATGGAATGCTCTATCATTCAATCGAGACCTGACGCTTCCTCTGAATGAATTAAAAACCATTGATGCACAGTACACCGATGTGCCTTTCCGAGAGGCATGCCTAATTACGTTAGATGAACTTTCTGATGCAGATTTGCATGGCCACTCTACTTGCACGAAGTGGGCCGAATACTCCGCCTGCGATCCTTCGTAAGGACCTTGATTACGCATACCCCAGCATCGCTCATGGACAACTGGCCTATTATAAATGGCTTGAATTGTCTCAACGCGCGCGAATTATTGACGCTGTTGATGACTTAGATTTACATTGGCAAGATCCATGCAATTTAGGGATGATTATCAGCTTTGAGGGATGTGACCCCATACTGAACCTTGACGATTTACATCAATGGTATCAGTTGGGAATCCGCGCCGCAGGCTTAACACATTATGGAGCAGGTCGCTACGCTGGTGGAACCAATTCAACTTCAGGATTAACCGCAGAAGGACACCAACTGCTCAAAGAATTTGAGTCATTGGGGATCATTCTTGATCTGACGCACTTAAGTGATGAGAGCATCAATGATCTCTTCAATTTTTTTGATGGCCATGTCATCGCCAGCCATCATAATTGCCGTTCAATCGTTCCTGGGCAACGCCAACTTTCCGATCAACACATCCAGGAGCTGATCCACCGTAAAGCGGTGATCGGAATTTCATTTGATGCATGGATGCTGTATCCACACTGGAATCGCAACGAGACGCATCGCTCGGTGGTCAACCTTTCCTCCGCTATAGATCACATCTGTGATTTGGCTGGAAACTCAGAGCATGTAGGAATTGGTAGTGATCTTGATGGGGGGTTTGGTATGGAGCAAACCCCGACTGGGTTAGATCAATACTCTGATTTACAATTGATTGCAGGTCTACTTTCTGAGCGGGGCTATTCACATAAAGACATCAACAATATCTTTCATCATAATTGGCTAAATTTTTTTCGTAATCTCTACCTCTATTGTCATGAATCAAAATATCAAAAAACTTGAATCTCTTGGTTATTCAATGGACGATATACCTAAGCCAGGCGGATTGTACAAACCTTTAACCGTTGTGGGCTCTATCGCTTATGTATCTGGGGCGATCCCTGTTTCTGAGGGGCAGCTACTATTTGCAGGTAAAGTGCCCACTGATTTAAGCCTCAACACGGCTCAACAAGCTGCATCGCTATGCGTAGCCAATAACCTTCGTTTTGTCTATCAATCACTCGGATCACTTGATGGGATTGTTCGGGTTCTTCGCCTCACAGGTTATGTGAATTCCGAACCTGACTTCACGGATCAACATCTCGTGATCAACGGGGCCTCCGAATTATTAAAGTATGTCTTTGGAGCTGCAGGAATTGGCGCACGCTCGGCCGTAGGAGTTTCTCAATTGCCACTTGGCAGTGCTGTTGAAACTGAACTGATCTTGGAGGTCTCATCTTAGTCATGGATCCCGGATTCCACCAAGCACGACGGGAAGCTTTACAAATATTGATTCTCTCTGGAATCTGTATGATTTGGACTGTTGGATACTGTGGGATGTTTGCTTACAGAACCAGCGAGGTGACTTTTCTTTGGGGAATTCCTCAATGGGTGATCTTTGGGATTGCTCTTCCTTGGCTGTCTGCTACGGTTTACAGCCTCTGGTTTGCCTTAATTCACATGAAGGAAAAAGATGAATGACCGAAGGCGGAAATTCTTCACTCATTGCGTTCGTTGGCTATACTGCTGTGGTTCTGGTATTGGCCGTCATCTCAAATTATGCATTTAAGAAACGTTCGTTTCTGAGTGAATATTTCTTGGGAAGCCGTGGACTTGGAGTGATTGCTTTGGCGCTAACCTTTGGTGCGACCAGTGCTTCAGCCGGATCATTCGCTGGCTTTCCTTCCCTCATATATGCTCACGGTTGGTCTCTGTCCCTGTGGATTGCCAGTTACATGATTTTTCCTATCTGTTCCATGGGAATACTTGGAAAGCGGTTAAGTGTGATATCACAGCGAACTGGTGCGATTACGGTTCCTGATATTCTACGTGAGCGTTTTGAGAGTCGCACTCTGGCGCTAATAGGTACGTCTTTATTGGCCATCCTCTTATGTGTATACTTGATCCCTCAGTTTACACTTGCAGCCCTGATCATGCAGCAGCTACTCGGCAGTTCTCCAGTCTATCAGGATCTAGCGCTTCAGCTTCAAAGCACGCTTCCTGAATTAATTCCTCAAACCACAAATCCCGAGTATGTTTTAGGACTCCTGTTATTTGCATTGCTCGTTGTGGTCTATACAACGTTTGGAGGATTTCGTGCAGTCGTCTGGACAGATATTCTGCAGGGATTTGTCATGGTGATTGGTGTTCTATTGATGCTCATCTTTGCACTCATTGAGGTTGGCGGTCTTCCGAAAGCCTCCTCTGCAATGAATTCTATGCAGCCACCACGTTTAGGGACTGCCTCTTTTACGGTTGATACTCCATCTCCACCAGAAGGCATCCGAATTGATTCAGAGACCTGGTTCATGATTGATGATGCACTGTTTCGGACAAATGAATCAGCGCACATCTTGGAGGGACATCACAAATCTGACCTCGTCAAAGTGACGCAGATCATGACACCATTTGAGGTGGAGCGAATTACCGCAGATGGGATTGCTACACTGCCAGCCATTCCAGTGATCAACGAATTGACTCCCTATGCCAGCGGAGATGGACAATCGGGAATCTACATGAAGCCCCCTGGCCCAAGTCCATCAGACCCAAATGGATTTCTTCCGCTTGGGCTTGCAGTTTCTTTCTTTGCATTTTGGGCGCTTGCAGGGACTGGTCAACCAAGCAATATGGTACGCCTGATGGCGTTTACTGGAACACGTACCTTGCGCCGAGCAATTGCCTCTTTGGTGACGTATTTCTTGATGATTTACTTCCCGCTTGTGATTATTTTTTGCTGTGCACGTATTATAGCACCGGGCTTAGATCACACGCCTGATCGTATCATGCCAGTCATGGCTTATATTCTTTCGGATGGTGCGGGAGTTCCATGGATGGCCGGTATCTTGATTGCTGCCCCCTTTGCGGCGGCCATGAGTACGGTGGATAGTTTCATCTTAATGATTAGTTCAAGCGTTGTCCGCGATGTCTATCAGCAATCCATTCATCCTGAGGCATCGCAACGCTCATTAAAATGGATCAGTTATGGGACCACTCTTTTCATTGGAATCATTGCTACCGTAGGTGCACTCTATCCCCCGCAGTTCTTACAGTACATCATTGTGTTCACGGGTGGTGGATTGGCCGTTGCTTTCCTATCACCTATCACATTGGGGCTCTACTGGCCTCGGTTTAATACATCGGGTGCCATCATGTCAATGGTGTTAGGCATCACAGTGTATGGGGTGCTCTATTTGATTGGATTTATCATTTTGAATGAAATTACACCCATGCGCCCCTTAGGCTTAGATCCGCTGATTTGGGGGTTTCTGGCCTCATTAATTGGGGGATGGGCTGGGACATATCTTACTGATTCAAACTCAAAGGAGGTCCTAGAAAAATTCTTCTGAAACCATTTCTGCCCTCAAATAAAGTCTTATTACGCAGTAATAGGTCATAATCAGAAATTTATAATGAGTTAGATCACATTATTTCACTTTTTTGTGTGAATTTTGCCATCAGGATATACTACGATATACCAAAAAGCCTGATCTTCCGATTGGGCAAGCCAAATTATCAACTATGCTTAATGATGCTGTCAAAATCGGAGACCACGATGTAATGCGCGATCTGATCGGACCAGTACCTATAACTGCTTTATATATGGTGCAGTCAGGGGGACGGACTTTGATGATTTCAACATTTTCTCACCTATGAAAGGCCTGCTCATTTAACATGAATAAAACGACCAGCGTGACTTTCTCTGCCAAGGAAAGATTTAGCAATAAGGCGATACAGATACAAACCTGCTGGTAGTAACTCACCATTAATTTCTATCGTCTGTGACCATCCAGCCGTCATATGCTTTTCAGGCGTTCTCAACACCTTCCTGCCACTTATGTCTGTGACCTCTACCATGAGATGGGCTGGCACCGGCAGATCAAAGGTTAATCGTGTTGCGCCCTGGAACGGATTCGGAAAATTACCGTGAACTGCGAACACCGTGGGTAATGATTCATCTTCATCAGACACGGGTAATTGAATACTTATCTTGAATGAGAATTGACCCACTGCACCGTTATGATCCATCGCTGTATAGGTATATACGACGGGCATCTCAGTAGTTGAAACTGGTGTTCCAGTCAGAGTTCGCGTGACAGCATTAAAACGCAATTCATTCGGCAAATCTGGGCTAATCCAATATATAATCGGTGCAATCCCATTTGTAACTGGAGGAAAAAGAACTGGAACAATGGGGTGTCCTTTGATAAACTCCTGATCCTGAACGTGTTCACTAAATGCAAGGGCACCGCATGTATGACCCTTAACATGAGGAATCCTTTTTATCCATTTCTGGAATTCCTCATCGTTAGGAGCACATAACGGTTGCCCATCAAATGAAAAAACCTCAAGGCTATCAAGTGCCAAAAGGCTTCTTGGTAACGAGCCCCTAAAATTATTGTTTGACAGATTGAGATGTGTCAATCCTGACAAATTTCCAAATTGGGAGGGAATCTCTCCAGATAGATGATTGGTTGATATGTTTAGGTCATTCAATCTTGGAAGCGCAGTCAGGGCGATTGGAAGAGGCCCTGATAATGAATTATCTTCCAGATCCAAAATTTCAAGATTCGGAAGATGACCCAGCTCACTTGGTATTTCTCCAGATAATGAATTTTCAGCAAGCACGAGCCACTTCAAACTCGAAAGGTCACCAAGTGTAGTTGGAATGTTACCAGAAAATGAATTCTCGGCTAAATCAATGTAGGCCAGTTGTGGCAGTGCCCCCAATTCATATGGTATTTTTCCAGATAAGTCATTGTCGCGTAAACCCAGCCATTCAAGTCTTAAAAGATTCCCTAAATCTCTAGGGATCTGCCCCGTTAAAGAGTTCGCTTCAAGGTTGAGTACCTCCAACTTAGAAAGTTTTCCAAGTGACGGTGGAATCTGACCTGAAAAAGAATTCTCAAATAACTCCAACACTTTAAGTTGGGCAAGCTCCCCCAATTCCAAAGGAATTCGACCAGAGAGAGAATTAACTGAAAGATTCAGTATCTCTAACTGAGAGAGCCGATGGATGTCTCTTGGAATAGGACCAGACATAGAGTTGCCGCCCAATAATAAAGTTCGTAACTGTGTGAGATTTGTTAGTTCAAGTGGGATTTCCCCAGTAAGATTATTGTACTGAAGGTTTAAGCCAGATAACCACCCCTCCCTAATGGTGATTCCAAACCACTGACCAAGCGCTTCAATACTAGGAATGACTGTTGTATTCCAGTTAGAGTTGTCCTGCCACTGATCGCCTCCTGTCGCTGTATACAGAGCACTTAAACTATGATGGACAATTCCCAATGAGCGATTGACTGAAAGAGATAACAAACCAGATATATCTTCAGTCCCATCTGCTTCAACACGAGTATACAGGCGAATTCTCTGATTCGGCATGGTATTATTGGCTACCCTAAATTCAAATTCTACCTCAACGGAATCTCCACTTGACAAACCCCCAATAGATGCTTGATCTTCGGTAAAGTTCAGGAACGCATAGGGATCAATTCCTGCGATTGAAGCAGATACACTGGATGCATCGGCAAGGTAATTGACAAATATTGCCTTTATTCTGACCACATCTCCTGAGGCAATGCTCTGATCTCCATCATCATCTTTCCAAGACCATCTTTTCATACGAATTCCTGGTGAATAAGAGTTCTGAACTGCAGATGTTGCATTCACAAATCCTCGTCCTAATTGCTCAAGATAGGTGGGATTCTGTTCATCCATGCTCATTGCAGAAACTCGAATCTTTTCGCGTAGTCCATCTGGGGATAGCCCTGAAAACTTCGTCTTCACTAATGCCGCAAGTCCAGATACCAATGGAGCAGAGAATGAGGTTCCACTGACTTCAATATAGCCATTATCAGTTCCTGTGGTCACGATAGACTGACCTGGAGCAAACACGTCAACTAACTTTCCGTAATTTGAAAATCTAGTGATCTCCATAGTTCCTTTCTCTGTTGCACCAACCGAAAGAACCCTTGGATGACTTGCAGGATAATACCCGATTCGGTCAATATCTGATGCATGATTGCCTGCCGAAGCAATAATGAGTGCCCCCATGTCAGTGGCTAATTCCAGCGATTGATCCATGAACTTAACCATTGTATACTCCCCCACAATACCTCCCCAGCTAGTATTGATAATATCAGCCCCATTTAAGGCTGCATAAAGGATTCCCTCGTAGCCATATTGAATTCCTAAGCCTGAAATATCAGATGCGTTAATGTGCATGAGAGACGCATTCCATGATGCGCCAGCAATTCCGACATGATTATCCGTGACAGCAGATGCAATTCCAGCCGTGGCCGTTCCATGCCAAGAAACTCCTGCAACACGAGGTTGCCGATTAGGATTATTGTTTCTGTCATCCTCATTAGATAAGTCGACTCCGTGGATATCATCAATGAACCCATTTTGGTCATCATCAATGCCATTATCAGGGATCTCGTCATCATTCGTCCATACATTTGCTAGAAGATCTTCATGCTCCCAGTCTGCTCCTCCGTCTACGATTGCGATCACTACTTTAGGATTTCCTGCTTCACTTTTGACCTCAGCCCAAGCCTCTGGAAAGCCCATCTGATGGAGGTCAACTTGTGATTCAAATTTTGAGTCATTCGGATTGATAGTCCGCAATTGTTTGCATGCATGCAGACGGTTAATGATCAAGGGCTCTGCATATACAACCCCCTGAATTGACGAAAACCTTTCGGATACTTTTTGCGGAGTTACCTGCGCATGATATCGGACATAATAGGTGCGTTGAAGAGCTAGTAAATTTTTTCGTATTGAAGGCGTTGGGGTTACATGATCCAGAAAAGGATAGATACGCTCTATCTCATAGATCTGATACTCTGACACCATTTGATCAAATGCTGCTAATCCCGTCTTTGTGGATTTTTCCCGAATCTGCATGGTGGAATCAAATTGAACAATGATTACTCCGGACTGCAGTTCAGGCACTGTTTGTGCAAACGAAATAGGCATTAATTGCACCGCACTAACCAATGCCATCACTACAAAGACTTGATATGATTTGATATGCATCTATCACATCATACCGTAAGTAGGCGAGCATTCATTTGGAGCAAGTTGATCTGTTACTGAAAGGCCTTGAGATTCAGAATTTATCAGTAGAGCTTTGGCTACATCACTCATCAAAAATAATTCGCAATATATTTTGTTGAGGTGGAACTTATTTTTCAATCGTCCATTATATAGTGTCTTGGGGTGAGTCCTTTCAGTTTATGGAGGGAGCCCCTTGGGCTATTTAGTGTTTGGTTGATAGGGGAACTTAGTTCCCCTATTTTGTTTGAATTTTCAACTGTTGACACTCATAGACCATGAATTCAGGCTCTGGTGGTAGAGGCAGGCTATCAATGACACATCTTCAATGGGTTATTTTCTGTAGTCTAAGGGCGGTGGTCGATCCCCAAGAAGAGGTTGATATTCAAAATCTGGGCCTCTTCTCTCCTCAAACTCTTGTGTGGCTGCAAGAAGTAGCTCTTCATCCAAAACGAGGTCTACCGCAGTCATTGCTAAAACCTTGGAAGCCAGTAGCAAACCTTTTTTGCCGATACTCATTCCACCTGCAGACACCGCTTGCCAACTATGTGCTCCAGTTCCAGGCACCCATGTAGCGGCCGTAAAACCAACCGTTGGGACCATGTGGCTCACATCTCCAACGTCAGTAGAACCACCTGATCTTCCAGGCTTAAAGGGCTGGATTGTGCTTTGTGATCCTATAGGAATAGAATTTGGATCCAGCGTCTTACGAATCTCTTCTGCGAACATCTGCTCTTGCTCATCATACTCTATGCCGCCAAGCGATTCCATATTGGCCAATACCGCACGAGCTAACACATGATTAGGAAGAACGCTATGCAGACCATGAATCACCTCATACTCCATGGTCGTTCCGGTTCCTAATGCTGCGCCTTCGGCTGCTTTGACGACTCTTGGAAAAATTTCTTCTAAGGTCGCTGCATAGGGATGACGGACATAATAGTAGACCTCCGCATAATCAGGAACGACATTAGGAGCGAGACCTCCACGCGTGATGACATAATGTATGCGTGTTCCATCAGGCACATGCTCACGGAGTAGGTTTGTCATCATATTCATGGCTTCAATCCCATCCAAAGCACTTCGACCTTGTTCAGGTGCAGAGGATGCATGGGATGACCGTCCATAAAATCGAAACTTTGCAGACCGATTTGCGAGTGAGGTTTTAGGGCTAGCATCATTACGGTCGCTCGGATGCCAGTGAAGTACCACATCCACATCATTGAATAAACCCTCTCTGACCAGGTAAACCTTTCCTGCACCTCCCTCCTCTGCAGGAGTGCCATAAACCCGAATCGTTCCACTATGTCCGCTATTTCTAAGCCAATCCTTGATTGAGATGGCGGCGGCAACAGACGCTACACCAAATAAATGGTGGCCACACCCATGACCAGTTCCTCCCTCAATTAATGGCTCACGAATGGGTAAGATTTTCTGTGACAACCCTGGTAATGCATCAAATTCAGCTAATATGCCAATCACTGGTGAGCCACTCCCATAGTCAGCAACAAACGCGGTGGGGATTCCAGCAAGCCCTGATTCAATAGAAAACCCTTCATTGATCAGGGTTTCTTGGAGCAGAGCGCTACTTTTTTCTTCCTGATATCCTAGTTCTGCCCATTCCCAAATTTTGAGGGCTACCTGAAAATACTCGTCTGCTTTTGCACCAAGATCTTCAGAGATCTGTATTTTCTGGGCTAACAATACATGAGGCGTAATAGATAAAATCGCTGCAACGAAGAATAATTTGATTTTCATTAGATCATGATGATTGTTGTTTGAGAATCTTTTTCCAACCAGTAATATATGTTTCGGCTGGCCATGCTAAATAGCCAGGGTAAGTTTTACGAGCATCTGTAACCTCTTGCAAATCAAGTGAATGTGTTGAGATTCGTTCGGTGGTTTCCAGTACAACATCGCCCATAGGGTTAACTACCAGTGATGGGCCTCCAATCTCTACGCCATATTCCATTTGAGGTCTATTAACTGATACCACCCAGGCGGAGGCTGTTAACGCCATAGATTGATAGGCTAAACACCATCGTTCCCATGTGGAAGGGCTGGTGGCACGAGGAGCAAGAATGACCTGTACACCTTGAGCAGCCAACAATTGTGCGGCAGACGGTCGATTTGCATCTGAGCAAATCTGAATCCCCAGTTTACATCCATAAAATTCAATAATCTCAGGTGGATCATGACTTGGCTCGTAGTGATCACATTCCCAGAATCCCTCTTCATCAGGTAGCACATGCTTGGGTGAAGCCCCAACAATTTGACCTTGCGTGTCAATCAGCAGAGCAAGGCTAATTCGGCGGCCATCGGATAATTGACGGATCACGCCTCCAAGCACTGCTGTGCTCGTTTTATGTGCGGCATTTCGGAGGATCATCTCACGAGCACCTCCAGGTGGCTCCGCATCATCTGGTGATTGTATTTTCGTAGCAGGTGACCAAGAATTCAGGGGCAGCTCTGGAAGAATCGCTAAATCAGCGCCCTGCTTACGCGCTGTATGAAGAGATGCACACAGAGTATCTTCTGAGCGGAAGACTTCACTGATCAGTGCGACAGTTATTGATTGATTTTCAATTTTCATAGTCTAAAGAATCTGTCTAATGGTGATACTCCTATATGTTTTGCTACCTCATAGAGGTGTTATTGATGTTCAAACTAATTGATCGCTATTACACAATTTAAGGAGAAGACCTTAATAAATTAATCGTTTATCCTACAAGATCATCTCTTCTTGCACCAATCTGATACGAATTTCATATTGAAAATCTATTAATAGCATACTACTTATCAATAGTGAGCGCTTTTTTGTTGAAACGACAGTAACAAGAATATATTTTGATTATTAGCCGAACAATAAGAAAAGTTTCTATTTACTATAAAATTAATGTGAAAAAATATCTTTATGACGCTATATTAATTTGTATTCAGTATTTTTTGATTATTAGAGAATAAAATTTTGATAATCTGACAAATCATCTACCTCACTGAAATGATTTTCCATAAAATCCTACCACGGCGATCAGAGACGCTTCTTAATCAGGCCATTCAACATGTGCCTATCGTACTCATTCATGGGCCCCGTCAGTGTGGAAAAACAACTCTGGCTCAGATTGTTGGGGGATCTCTCAATTATTCTTACCATTCCTTTGATGACCCTCAGATCCGAGAGTCTGCCCAAAGCGATCCTGTGGGTTTCATCAACAATCTACCTGAACGTGCAATTCTTGATGAAATTCAACTTGTGCCAGATCTATTTCGTCCATTAAAATTATCGGTAGATAATAATAGAAAGGCTGGTCGTTTCATCTTAACTGGTTCAACGAATACATTTTTTCTCACCGAGTTAATTGATGCACTTGAGGGGCGCATGATAATTGTCGGGCTCCACGCATTCTCTCAGCAAGAAATAGATCAGACAGACTCTACCCCATTTTTGGACTCTCTATTTCGCGGAACATTTCCAATGACCAAGACCAAACCTATGGCTGAAAACCTGATGGAGCGAGTCATTTGTGGTGGGTATCCTGCCGCATTAGCAATTCCGGCTGGAGATATACGTTCATCTTGGTACAGTAGTTACGTTCTTAGTCTGGTACAAAAAGATATATTGGAAATTTCAAGCATCCATTCAGTTGAATCATTACCGAAGCTATTGACCGCAGTATCCAATCTATCAAGTCAACTCCTCAATGTCTCTTCACTTGCTAGAAGCCTGCAGATGAACACTAATACCATACGAGGTTATCTTGGATTACTTGAGAGGCAATTTCTACTTGATCAACTCTTGCCCTGGCATACTAATAAAATGAAACGGCTGGTGAAAACACCTAAAATTCATGTCAATGATACTGGGCTTGCATGTTCCTTACTGGATGTAGATATTGATTTTTTGATGAAAAACAGAGCGTTTTTCGGGCGGCTTCTTGAATCATTTATCTTTCAGGAATTACGACGGCAGGCTAGCGCATCTATTGATCGTTATAGATTTTACCATTTTCGTGATCGGGATGGTATTGAAGTAGATATTATCATTGAGCTAGGGGCTATTAGTCTATGCGGAGTTGAAGTGAAAGCATCGGGCTCTGTTTTTAATTCTGACTTCAATAGCCTCCGTAAGGTGAAGGCATCTCACCCTGATCAATTCACATGCGGTGTGGTACTTTACGATGGTGATACATCAGCAAGCTTTGGAAATGGCATGTATGCTATTCCTATTCGTCTGCTTTGGGAAAATGAATAATTTGTCGCATATTAAAATGTCTAACTCCACGGATGAGAGGCGAAAAATGTGTATCTCTATCGCTCATGGTGTACTGATTTGGATGTAGATTGATATTTTCAGATTAGATAATCAATAAAAGATGATTGCCTTTTGTGACCTATATCGCTGTCGCTCAGCGGTGTATAGCGAGCCTTAGTTGTTAGTATTAATGACGAAATCGCATGCACCGAACATCATAAATTGATTGAGATTATTTATTATGCGCTTTTTACTCATCAAAAAATGGGAACAGTGCCTTAAGTTCCTCCCGAGTTGGCTGACTCCCATACTCGGAAACCTCAAAGGCCTCAGCAAATTCAATCACATTGCCCCGCTCTTCTCCGTAATACTCAATAAGTAAATCTCTGTACCTATTTGCAGTATTTTCATCCCAGCCTTCAAAGCGCTCTCTGATCCAAGCTTTCCTATCTTCCTCTTGCTGTGGAACCTCATCAAGATACCCACCATGCCATGCATTCCAATCAGAAAACTGACTCCTCAATGCCGCCATACATTCGTATTTTTGATCTCCGACTGAACCAATATCTACAATCACATCGGGTTCAAATGGGTATGGCTTCTGAAATCGGTCGTAATAATAGAGAACCACAGGATTCTTCTCTACCCGTGGAACGGTGGGCGTAAAGTAGGGAACCGTTACCATGAAGGCCGCATCTTGAACCAAAATCGCGGTATACCGATGGTCTGGATGGTAGTCATTGGAACGTGGAGATAATACGATATCTGCCTGCCACTCTCGGATAAGTCGTGCAACAATCTTTCGATTTTCCAAAGTGGGCATGAGTTCTCCATCATGGATATCAAGCATGATGGATTCTTCAATGCCAAGTATTTCAGCACAATCCTCAATTTCGGCTTTTCTGACCAATGCGAGCGGACCTCCAGCCATTGAGTAATGGCCTATATCACCATTGGTGAGAGAAACAAATTTTACCTTGTGCCCCATGGCTGCCCACATAGATGCAACCCCTGCAGCCCGTACCTCGCAGTCATCTGGATGGCCGCCAAACGCAATAATTCTTAGCGGCTCCTGCGCTGATACTGGGAGAGCGATTATGGTCATCAGTAATAAATAATAGATCTGATTAAATAGGTTTTTAGGCTTCATTGTGTTACGATATATTCATTTTTTGAGAAAAAATCCATAGGGTGACGCATCTTGTAACCAGAAGTTCACGGAATCAAAAAGCACTTTCAAAAGGATTACTAGACCCGTTCCAGTTTAATTGGATAGCTTTTTCCAGCATTCCATTGACAAATATAAAGATTCTCATCATTGTCCATACAGACATCATGGCCGTGATTAAAGATTCTCTCATTCTGACCTATAATATTCATGAGAAATGAGTAATTCTCAGATCAATTCACCATCATCTATATAAGATTAAGGGGTTGGTGGACATGATTACACACCATTTTTAATTTTTCGATTAGTTTTTAAATCCCGTATGTATTATACGTGACAACGATCATGACACAAAGAGTAAAGCCGAATCTCATATTTGTCTAACGACAATTAAAATTGTCGTTGTCGTAAATTCTAGTTGTCGTTGAACAAGATTAGTAAAATTCAAGATAAGTATAGGTTTGAACTAACAGAAAAGAATTTCTCTTGGAATTTTTGAGCAAAGATTACAACAGAACATGAGCTTTGATCTCATAGGACAGTATAGTGGCTTTGGTGAGATCATTGGGCTTCGGAACTTAACCAATGGCGTGTGATAGGAAAGTAAAGGGAATTATATACCTGAGTACCCAAAGAATGGAACCATTCTATATGGATAGTCTAAATATAACAGACACAATAGGTTAGAGGAGAATCTACCCTTTGCTTACCATAACATCAACTAACCTTGATATCATGCCTGTTCAAAAGGCTTCTAACCCTTCAGATTCAAACTGTTCCTATCGTGGAATAGAGTATCGTCTGTTGCCGGGCACGCAGTGGAAACCCCATCTCTTGTCAGGGCTTTGCGGAGCATGTAGGTTTGTATGGAATATGATCCTTGAACAAATTAACGAAGAGGTGAAAGATCAGGATACACAAAACCCCTCAACATCTTGTTATACATTATTCAAACGATATCCAATCTTGCGTAAAGAAACGGGTTGGTTATCCAAGTACTCATCCCACATTGTTCGTTACACCTTAAAGCATCAGGCAGAGGCGTGGCAGGCTTTCTTCAAGGGATTACGTGACCATCCTACGTTCCATAATCGGTTTCAACACAATTCATTTACGGCTCCAAAAGGAACGTTTAAGATTGTGGATGACAGTATCTCCATCCAGAAGGTTGGCTGGATAAAGATACAGAGGAAAGGAGGTAATCCTTATCCAGATGCTGAGCCTATTGAAGTCACCGTGAAGAAAGACGGGCGTTACTGGAAGATGAGCGTAATTTACAAAGTCACTAATCTACCAGAGAAGGTGGACGATGGCAAAGAGATCGGCATTGACTTGAATACCTATAACATCTCTTATTCCTCAACGGATGGTGAACAAGATATGCTACCGATTCCTGATTTGACGGATAAAGAGATCAAGATCCGTAGGTATCAACGTAAGTTAGCCCGACAACAGAAAGGATCTGGTCAATCCAAGCGAACGATCAACAAGTGGAAGCGAGAACTGCAGAACGAATGCGGCACATCAACATAGCCGTAGATTGTCCAATAAGGCGTATACGTGAAGACTTGAAGATCAAGACTATGTCCAAGGGCACGGTTGAGAACCCTAGAACCAATGTGAAGGCAAAAGCAGGGTTAAACCGCGTCATTGGATGGGGACGCTTTAATTCCTATTGCGATTACAAGTTTGGCAACGTGATTCTTGTAGATCCGAAGTATACCAGTCAACGCTGTAATCAGTGTGGTCATACAGATAAAGTCAATCGCAAAGCAAGTTTAAGTGTATGGCATGTGGCCATCAGATATAAATGCATCTGCGAATGTGTTACAGGCCTCCGGGATTGGGACATCTGCACATGGAGGGGGCGTTCTCGTTAGAGACTCCTATGAGCCGTGAAATGGATACGCAAAAGGTAGCCGTCAAATAGATGGGTACTCACGTATATAATTCCCAAAGTAAAGTCCATTAATGCTATGAGGCTCAAAGCACACTCACAAGAAACGAGTTAACGAAGATAATTTTAAGGAGTAACCAGCAGAACCCATATCGGACTAGGGGATAGTATTTTTTTCACGATTACGAAGTAAATGAAGTGGCTAGAACTGAATCATCTTCGGGAACTGGCTGTGTCTGCCCTGTAGTCATGATGAACACAATCCCTAAAACGCAAAATCAACTTCCAAACTCAATACATTAATTACAAGCGGGTTGTTTTCAACAATGCGTCCAGTAAAGCCAATCACATCTTCCACCGAAAGCACAGGTGCATTCGCAGGTACAATTAACCGCGCCTCTCTCCCATCAGAATCCTGCACTAAAATCTGATCTTCATCAAAACCCACGATCACGGCGTCGGTTGATACAATCTGATTCATGCTAACTGTAGAATCACTCTGAACCTCATGCAGACTTGTATAGGCGATATCCCAAGGCACAGTACTGACGCGCCGCATTAATAATTCAAATCCAGTTTCAAAACCGCGGCGATAATCACCCGTCGCAAATATATCTGCCATACTGATTTCCACCGAGTCCAAGGCTTGCATTGTAAATACCTCTTGAGAAATACCACTGCCAACTTCAATATGTACTAAACGATCTTCTATCAATAAAAGGATGATAATGCCATTTTGAGTCTCTGGATTGCCTATCTCCCATGATTGGTACAAAAACTGTGCGTAGGATTCAACCGTCTGATTTCCGACAGACTCAAGTGTAATGGCAACAACGGCCACCGATGAGCTGTCATAAAAATTTGACAAAATCTGGAGGAGATCATTTTCATCTTGAGCAGATAGCACCTCCGCCTGATCCACGATCCAGTCGGGTTCAAGTCTTAAAGTTTCAGTCAAACAACCCGTAGTAATAACTAGTGATAAAGCAATAATATCATACCTCCATTGCGTCATCAGTTTCTCATTAATGAAAATTGGATTAGAATCAATAGTCCAATATTAATGGTTTAGGTAATCCTAAATGACTTATGCGATCAATGTTATCGTCTCAGTGGCATAAATCTATTTTCAGGCCTCTAAAAAAGCATGTCCTTGCACCAGTATGGCAGGCACATCCTCCCTGCTGTTCTACTTCAAATAAAAGTGTATCTCCATCGCAATCCAGTCTTGCAGATTTAACGATCTGATAATTTCCACTAGTTTCTCCTTTTACCCAAACGCACTTTCTGGATCGACTCCAATAGGTCATCAAACCAGTTCTGAGTGTTTGAAGCAATGTATCACGATTCATGTAGGCTAGCATCAATACCTCTTGATCACTGGTATCCTGAACAATTACTGGAACAAGCCCACGGTGATCAAAACATACATCATTGATTTTTATTTCTTCCATGTTAGCATTGAGTAATTTTAGACCTGATCAATCATATAAAATTTGACCTAATTACATGAGATCACTGTCCTGAGTTTGGACGTTTGCGAAATTCACCGTGTGGTGTAGAGCTCATAACCATCGCAGGTACTCCGTTAATCAAATGCTCTGTTTAGTTAAACTCATTTCATATTTACGGATGAGAAATAGAGAACTGGTAAGATTAACTGTGCATGACTGATGATCAAGTTCTATACATTGATAAAAAAGTCTATCAGAATTTTTTCATTCGGAAGACAATCCAAAATATAAGTGAACCATGATGATAGATCATTCATCCAACAAAGATCTCGCCTTGAAATCATAGCCTTGCGCTACAATCAATTATGTACACTTAAGATCGTTCACTCTTGTGAAATTGCTTTTTACGATGTTCGTTTGATTGATACCAGACTTATCATTCTAATGAATAAGTGCCTAAGCGTATTTGTACCTATGCATAAATGAGGCCTGTGATGGAGAGTAAAATCCTAATTTCTCGTGAATTAAAGTTCATGTTCTGATGATTCTTATAGTGTCCCATCTTTAATCATATTCTTCTCAATCGTAGGCACCAGAAAGATCTTTTTCAGTGCAGGAACTTGATTTTCGTCGGACAGTCAAATTCTTCATGACCAGATACCCTTCACTTGTCTCTCGCCCCTTTTCATTAGAAATTTGGGGAATTATATCCATAGTAACAAATCATATAGCTACTGACGATCCATTTCACGGCTCATTGGAGTCTCGAACGAGAACGCTCCTCCATGTGCAGATGTCCCAATCCAGGAGACCTGTAACACATTCGCAGATGCATTTATGTCTGATGGCCACATGCCATACACTTAAACTTGCTTTGCGATTGACTTTATCTGTATGACCATACTGATTACAGCGTTGACTGGTATACTTCGGATCTACAAGAATCACGTTGCCAAACTTGAATCGCAGTAGGTATTGAACCGTCGCCATCCAATGACGCGGTTTAACCCTGCTTTGGCCTTCACATTGGTTCCAGGGTTCTCAACCGTGCCCTTAGTAGACTTGGACATAGTCTTGATCTTCACGTTTCAACGTATACGCCTTATTGGACAATCTACGGCTATGTTGATGTGCCGCATTCGTTCTGCAGTTCTTCTGTTTTCGCTTCCACTTGGCAATCCTTCTCTTTGTCCGCAAGGATCTACCAGATCCTTTCTGTTGTCGGGCTAACTTACGTTGATACCTACGGATCTTAATCTCCTTATCCGTTAAGTCAGGGTGTGTTAACATGCCCTGTTCACCATCCGTTAAGGAATAACAGATGTTATAGGTATTCAAGTCAATGCCAATCTCTTTGCCATCGTCCACCTTCTCTGGTAGATTAGTGACTTTGTAAATTACGCTCATCTTCCAGTACCGTCCATCTTTCTTCACGGTGACTTCAACAGGCTCAGCATCTGAATAAGGATTACCACCGTGTCTACGCATCTTCATCCACCCAACTTTTTGAATGTAAATGTTATCATCTACAATCTTAAAAGCACCTTTTGGAGCAGTGAACGATTTATTGTTGTACTTAGTGTGAAACGTAGGATGGTCACGTAATCCCTTGAAGAAAGCTTGCCAAGCCTCTGCCTGTCCTTTCAATGTATAACGAACAATAGCAGATGAGCACATTGATAACCAACGCGTTTCTTTACGCAAGATTGGGCATCGTTTAATTAACGCATAAAAAGAGGTGGATGGGTTTTCAGTATCCTGATCCTCAACTTCTTTGTTGATTTGTTTCAAGATCACATTCCACACATATAAACACGCCCCGATCAGTCCATGTAGTAGCAGGGCTTTGTACTGTGTACCAGGGCATAAACGGTACTCTATCCCCCGATAGGTGAAACAGTTTTGATGAGAAGAGTTAGAAGCCTTTTGAACAGGCATGATATCAAGTACAAGTTGATGTTATGATAAGCAATAGGGTAGATTCTCCTCTATCCTATTGCGTCTGTTATACCCGCCACACCCAAAAAGATTCCATCCGTTGTTACTTTGCGATATAATTCCCAATACTTTCATTCTAAATGGTTAACGATTTGATTGGCCGCTGTTCTTTGAATCGGTTCAAAGACAGGGGGGGATTGTCAATAATTCATCAATATACCATTCCAGCTTGATCTGCCTCAGGTAGAAGTGAGGATTTAGGTGTCTGCTTGTTTGTTAAATTTGACCGACATGACTTTTTTGCTAATGCAATGAGATTTGCCTCAAGGTATTTAACCTGTGCCTTATTCAAGGAAGTTCCCCTTGATGCAAAAACAAACATCTCTTGCCAAAATTCTTTATTCTCATAAACACTATCAGAATTAAGAAGACTCCTAACTTCTTCCGCCTCACCTAAATATAAATCAGATAGCAGGCTTTCATCGTTTCCAACTAAGAGGTAGCCCCCACTCTGAGAAAGTTTCTCTCGCTTTTTGGCTTCTGAGTATCTGCCACGAGGAGATACAATTCCCATTCCAGTCCAGTTTGACTTCTCTACCAAACGCAATCCATCTGGAATCCCATTGACCACTAATATGTTATTATTAAATGATCTTTGCCTTGTCATTTCATTATCTAATAATTCTTTCAATGATTATGGGTAGCAATTCCTGATAAAATATAACCAACTAAAATACAATTAACACGGTCCAAAAACAAAAGATAAAAAGCCAGATGATTCTGTTACCCATATTATTCACTATAATTTAGCGATCAAAACTTTTTTCTTTTAATTGGAGCTTTTTTTCAACTAACCTGATTTACTCTTAATAAGCCTATTTTATTAGTGTTCAGGGTTATCTCGTTGGAGATGTATCTGGATGATTCGTGGAATAGGTGACGATAAATCAACTTCATCTATTAAGTGATAAACAAAACATGAGTAAAAAGCCAGAAAAACCGGTGATCTGTAGTGCACATTTTAACGAATCAGTGATCGTAGAACCCGCTGAGCACAATCATACGACTTCGGGTGTGATTATCATTCGGCCCATTTTGAACGGACGGGGATCATTAATGTCTTAGTCTCTGGGTTAGAAGATTCTCGGATCACGCATAAATTGGCGCAGCTATTGATCCAATGTATTGTGATGTTGACGCTCGGATGGGGGCTATTGGATGTCAGCAAAGTCAATGGGGATCCAGGGCCTCAAGCCAGTCAAGACATGGCGACAGTGTCATCAATGCTCAATTAGCCTCCCATGTCAAGACTCCTGTCTATTCTTAGCACAGCTATACGCGTTTGAGTGCAGCGGTGTTGAAGTTAGGCCTTGACCACGCGCATTGGTGGACAGCGCTTAGCCACCTTTGTGTGTGATGTGGATGCGCATGACAATCAACGCGGGAGCAAATACAACGGGCACTATAAGCGAACAATGCCACAGTTTGCAACATGCGGAGAAACCGGGGATGTCATTGCAGCGCGGTTACGTCCAGACAGAAAACCAAGGGGTTAAAAGAATTTCTTCTTGATCTTGAGCGTATCGCTGATCGCGTGATTTTGGATGCGGGCTTTAATGGGGAAAGCACCTATGTGCCTCTGGAAGAAAGCGGCGTCTATTACCTCATGCGTCTAACAATCGGTTGAGAAAGATGGCCGAAGCGTATCTTCATGAGCGTAGGGAGTACAAGTACATTGAGTTGATGTGTAAAGCGGATGCTTGGGCCCATGCACGCCGGGTCATATTAGTGATTAGACCGCGCCCAGAGAGTTGTTTGATGGGTATTATTTTTTGATCACGAATCTTTGAGAGTATTCAGGTGAAGAAATGTCGACATTGTACAGTGAGCGTGGCAAGGCCGAGTTGCAGATGAAAGCGGCCAGTGAATTTGCGTTTTCGTCATCAAGTCGCAAAAGTCATCGTATCGGGGTCGTCCGATTGAGCATGAGTCGTGTGAGGAGGAGGATGAGATCAGTCCAGAGAATTGTGTCCGCCTACAACTCAACATGCTGATCTACCAGTTGCTCCATGTTGGTCGCTGCATCATGTACGGTGCGTCTGAGCCTCTCTGCGAAGCGACTGATCTATACCCCGAGTCTGAAGCGTCTGATAGCAATGACACCGCAGAACAAGATACAACCATATCTTCTGGCCCAAGCGAACGCCCTGTTGCTGAGGAAAAACCTCACATGCAATTCGTACCTTCATCCTGCAACGGCTCAAAGTCGGGGCACGATCGCTCGTAGTGGGCGCTATATCAAGGTTCGCATTGCCTATACGGCCGTAGACGCATGGAAACAATTTTGGGACAACTTTGAAAAGTTAAAGTGGAAGGCGGCACCCCCTCATCCGAGGTTTATTTAGACCGTTTGAAAAATAGGAATATTCATTCCATGACAGAGGCGCGCCCATGCGGTAGGAATTGCAGTGAAACTGCCGTTATTACAACCAAAAAATAGAGGGAAATCGCGACGGTCAGTGTCAAAATCCCCAAATTTGTATCCGTGATTATCAATCCGACAACCAGAATTCAACCATTCATGAGAAATGATCAATTCTCAGATAAAATCTCTCCGTCATGAATATTATGGGTTCATTGATCAGATTGTTTTTTCGCTATGCCATGTTAAGAGTCTCATTTGATCACTAGTGTCAATTTCTTTAGGTGTCAGATCATTGCCCTGTGATACCTTTTCAAATGAGTCAGAATGGAACTAAGTGTGAGCATGCGCATTCAAGGATACTGCAATTCCCTTAATATCTATTTTACTATGCCTGACTGGATAACAATTAGTGATATAATTATAGGTGTTGCTATTGCTCTTGTGCCTGCCCTAGTTTATATAGGAATGTGGATAGGCTCTGTTAATAGCGATCGATCTGTATTTAAAGAATATATACAGGAAATGAGGAATGAAACTGCAGATCTCAAGCAACAGAGTTCTGAAACTCGGCTAATGATGGATGAGTACGGCAAGCGATTGGATGAAACCCGACAGATGATTGCACAAAACCAACAGATGATTGCACAAAACCAACAGATGATTGCACAAACCCGACAGATGATTGCACAAGCCCGTGAAATGATTTTGGAAAATGGGAAACAAATTGCATTAATCGCACAGCAGGTTGAAGCGAACACAAACCAAATCAAAGTAAATGATAACAGGATTCTGGACATTTCTTCTCGCTTACCCTCACATATTGATATCAATCAAAGCCCTCTGGGGCTCAGCGAATTAGGTAAAAATGTCTCTAATGAGTTGAATGCGATTAGCTGGGCAGATGAATTTGTGACTAATGTGCAAGATGAAGTCAGAGGTAAGGATGCCTATGAAATTCAAATGTTCTGCATGAATTACGTCATGCCTGATGATCGATACACAGAAGAACAGCGTAAAGTTATGCGAAAGGTTGCCTATGATAATGGGCTTTATGTAGACGAAGTGCGCCGGGTCATTGGATATGAACTGAGAGATAAGTTACTAAGCATATTGCTAATAGATCAATCATGATCTAATAGCCCTCTGTCAGCAAATTAAAATGTTTTGGGAAGATGTATTTATGAGCGGTGAACATAAATTTGTTCTGCGTGTGAATGTCTCCATTGGAGGACATATTTGTTGCCCAATTTTGAAGGGACATATTGATAGAAGACAGGTTTTAGTACTGGGGCTTAACAAGTGTTAGACCATCATGCACCAAGCGGAGATGTGTAATTGAATGCTTATCCGTAAGCTCACAAAAATTACATAAGCAATAGAGGTGATGTTGTATATTTGCCCTCACATTTGAAGCTGGTGTAGATGCTGGCGAACCTGAATCTATAAAATCGGGGCTGGCCCTTACAGACAGAAACGCCGTTTGCATCTGAACCCGAAGTTGATGGAAACCCATTAGCAACCAATATTGGCTATCATGCAACGTAATCATAGAGCAATTCAACCCCCTGGGGAAGAGCGAATGAATTTGGATTACGTTAGAGAAAGTCCTATCACCTCATCGAGCCCAAACAATGCAGCGCGCTCAGACAGAAGAAGGTTTTATGTGTGATAGTCGAGAGTCAGATTCCCTACACAACGCGGCCAGAGACACAGGAACTAGATGTCATTGGGAAGAGGCAGACCTCACGAAAACACGAAATGTCCATATGCATGTCACGATGGCATTTAATCAAGACGGTTTGCCACTGGGTGTCTTGCGTTGTGCATATGGGCGAGTGTCTCCGAAAACGGCCAGATCAATTGAAGGTTTGCGAGATGTTGATGAATTGTCAACAACGCTACCGCTCAGCACAAGTGTACTCTGTATGATGGACCGTGATGCAGATGCATTTGAAATTCTAGCAACACAACGTACCTTAAAGCGCGCGCATATTCTGATTCGCGTCAACCATGATCCGATGTTGGACACTCTAAGAGGCATCTGTATTCAGTTCCACACGTAAACAAGCCTGTGACATTCCAATTGCACGACTAAATCGTCGCCTAAAATCAGGTAAAGACACAAGTGACAGAGATCCACCGATTCATACCCAAATGTCCATCCGTTTTGGAAAATACCCCCTGTCTACAACTCAAGATCCGATGCATGTTTGGGGAATTCATGTTTGTGAGTTATCTCCTCCCGAGAATGCCAAACCGATTGAATGATACATTCTGACGACGCAGGAGATCACCACGGTTGAGCAGGCCCAAGAGATGATTCAGCACTATCAACTCCGTGGGCGGATTAAGGATAGTTTTCGGATGGTCAAAACTGGGTGTAAAGTAGACAATTTATGCGTGCAGGATCTGGACTATTTGCACCGTATCATTACCTCATATATGGTCTCGGCATGTAGGATCACGCTCCTGATGTTATTAAGAACAGAGACTGCCGACTTAGATCCAGAGGCATTTTTTACCGAATCAGAATTACAAATGATGGATGTGTATGCGCGCAACTATAATCTTACCCCCTATAAAGATTTCAAGGGAGCCATCCTCATGGTGGCTCTCATGGGTGGGTATATGAATCGCATACATGATCCACCACCAGGCCGCGAGATCATGTGGCGGGGGTGTGCACAATTACAGATGCGTGCTATCACATATGAGGAATTAACTTCGGCTAGCGATCTAGTGGAACGGACCCATTAGATGAACTGATAGCGATAAAAGACACCGTCTGGCGTTTTCCAACGATAGTCGTGAAACCTTCATTTTCTAAAAAAGTAAGTTATTGAGTAATAATACTCAATAACTTATAAAAATGCATGAACTACGAGCGAACTAATGTTTCAGAAATTGTGAATTGGATCGTGAATGATCCAAACATGCGCATTATTGCCATTACTGGACCCCGCCAAACTGGTAAGACAACTATCGCACTCCAAACATTTAAGCGATTAAGTGAATCGGGAATTCCATGTCAATATTATGCAATGGATGATCCACTCGCAGAGAAATCTGAACCAAAAACTCTGATCAACGAAATCAGTGATTCTATGATTAGGAATCCCCGTCAAAGAATTCGTAAAATTCCGAATGAGGAAACCCTCATCACCATCTGGGAAAGTTGTCGGCAGGCTTGTCAACAGTTTGACCAAGGGCTTGTTTTATTTTTGGATGAAATCCAAGCCGTTCCACAATGGTCAACGATTGTAAAGGGTCTCTGGGATGCCGATCGAAGAAATAACTGCCCATTACGCGTTGTCATCTTAGGCTCTGCACCTTGGGGAATGTTAACAGGAATGAATGAAAGTCTGATGGGGCGTTTTGATTCCTTTCCAGTGACTCACTGGTCCTTAAAAGAGATGTCCCATGTATTTGATTTCAACTTGGATGAATACATTTTTTTTGGCGGTTATCCTGGACCTTGGACAGGCAAACCAACGAATCGCTCTGAATATCTCCAACAGGCTGAGACCCAGTGGAAACGGTACATTCTAAATTCCATCATTGAGCCAGCAATCAACCGAGACATAGTAGGACTCAAACGAATCAATAAACCTCCGCTGATGCGCCAACTCATTGATTTATCTCCAAATTATTCAGGTCAAATTATATCCTATAACAAAATGTTGGGGCAGCTTCAAGATGCTGGAAATACCACGACTCTTGCAAAATATTTAGATTTACTTTCGGATGCAGGTCTTATGACGACTCTGTCGAGGTATGTAAATAAACCTTCATCTGGACGTAGAGATTCCACTCCTAAGCTCAACGTGTTGAACACATCTTTAATGACTGCGAATTCAGTCTATTCCTTTGAGATAGCCAAGATCAATCAATCCTTCTGGGGGCATGTTGTAGAAAGCGCAATTGGCGCGCACCTCTACAATTCAAGATCATTTGGAACCAAAATCCATTATTGGCGAGACCGAACGAATCAATATGAGGTTGACTATGTCATAGTCAGAGGAGATGATCTAATGGCTCTTGAAGTTAAGAGTGGAAAGGTCAGAACTAGACGCGGCCTCAGAGCATTCAAAAAGCGCTTCCCTCATGCAGACACCATGGTCGTTGGGGATGAAACATTACCCTTGAATGTGCTCTTTAGTCTCACTCCAGAGCAATTGTTTGATGCGTCATGAGTATCGTAGTACCCCGCTCTGTTCGACTATTAGCCCCCCAAGAAGATCATCGATTCAACAGAAAAGATTTATCCATCAAAGATTTTGAATCTGATCATGGCTATGTATTGTTGGGAGAGCCCGGCCTGGGAAAAAGCACCGAGTTTGACAGAGAATCAAAACGAGTTGGGGCTCAAAAACCCGTATCCGCCCGTGATTTCCTTAGAGTCCAAAACGATGCACAACATCCTACTACGCCCATATTTATTGACGGATTTGATGAAGTACGCGCCAACACTGGCAATCCTCAAGATATGACCAAACAAATCATCACTAGATTAGAGAATCTGGGATGTCCAAAGTTTCGTCTCACGTGCCAATCAGGAAGCTGGTTTAGTAAAGAAAGCCTGCAACGGATTTCATTGCATCTAGACATAACCAGACTGCCAGTGCTCTTGCTCAATCCACTTAGCAACAAAGCCAGCCAACAAATAATTAACGAACACCGGTATGTGCATCCCAATCTCGAACAGAAAGCCCATCAGCACGGCTTAGAATCATTTGTCCATAACCCTCTGCTACTACAGTTACTCCTGAAAGCCATTAAGTACAACGGTTGGTGTAACACTCCTGTAGAGATATTTAAAGGGGCATGTTATCAACTCGTCAGAGAAAATGCGCTGATATTCAACAATTCTCAACAAAAATCTCCCACACCCGATGAGGTTCTAAGCCACGCTGGGCTTCTTTGCATGCTCATGTTGATTGGAAATAAGACAGGCTGGACGTTAAACAGTTCCAAAAATCAAGATACTTTCTCATTACATGATGTTGTACACACAAATCGTCGGGGCCTGCAAACCGTATTGAAATCATCTTTTTTCAAGGGCAATGCAAGATGCAGAATGCCAATCCATAAACTATTGGCAGAGTTTTTGGGAGCCTATTACTTGTCTGGAAAAATTCAACAAGGGCTTCCATGGAAACGTGTATTTTCATTACTCATGGGCGCTGATGGGCGACCACTGCATGATCTCCACGGGATCGCTGCCTGGCTGTCTACTTTCAATTCAAATGTCAGATCAAACTTGATTCACTCAGACCCATCGGTGTTCGCTTTTAACGGAGATTTAAGCGGTTTCACAGATAAGCAGAGGCAGACGTTGCGTCTTCACTTAGAGCATCAGATGGATTTTCGGGAGGTATTCCCTTCTGCACCGTCAATTGGGGCACTCGCAGCTCCGCAAGAATTCTCTAAAACCTTGAATTTGACAGCGTCTTCTGATCGTGAAGAAAACAGACTAAATTTTGTTGATTTTATGCTGTCAAGTATCATCATGCGGCATGATACCTCAAGAAAGTGGAGTCAGTCTTCACTAGTCGCTGAGCAGGATTATATCATAGAACAGGTCCTCAAGATTCTCTATGATCCTTCTTGGAAATCACAGATTCGGCTTAAATCTCTGGATATTCTGAATCACATGATAGATGACAAATCTAAACTTTCTGACATCCTGATAAATCTTCTACATGATGTGAAAGCACTTGATGACAGCAGTGAGATATTCGCTGCAACCCTTACGCGCTTACTACCAGACAAACTTCCACTTAATGAGTTATGGGGTTACTTTGCAATTGAGATGTTTAGTCCTCCATTTGATGCCTTGCAAAATGCAATCTCAAACCTCATTGATGTAGCAGATCATAGACAGATCAAAACATTACTGACGACGCTTTGTGATCAAGCTGCACACGTCATACCAACATTATATCATATCAACGCATCGGATCTTGTGTTGAAACTCCTAATTAAAGGGCTCAATAAGTATGGTGATCAAGCGGATATTTCAGAATTATATCTGTGGTTTCAGCTCGTTGAATTTAATCGTAATACATCTCAACTCATTCCAGCTCATTGCACTGGACAGACTACTCTGGAGATCACCTTCCAGTATCATACATCAATCATTGAATGGTTAAATGAGCGAAAAAGCCTTTCGTATAAACTCATTGAATTCGGCCTTAAAAGTGATACACAACGCAAAAAGAGATCTACAAGAAATGATGCATTATTAGTACATAAATTTTTAGGCACACATGTGAGATATGAATTTCGCTTATGGTGTCTTAATCGCGCAATAGAATTGGCTGATACACAACCCAGTGTATCAATACAGCTCGCAACATGGTCCACGCTTGAGAGACGCGGATGGTCAAAACCTATGTCTGATCATCATATCAGTGAAAAGATTTTAAGGTGTCCTAATTTAGTCCAATGGAATGAACAGCGTTTGATAGACAACTCTCAGGAAAGAAACAGCAACATTGCAGTATCAAGTTTTGAAAGTACTCGACAGCATGAATTGACATTCCTCCGACAACGAGCCGATGAGGTTGCCGAAGGTCGCTGCGCACCAGATTTTCTTGATAAGCTTGCAGGAATTTACTTCTCTGGACGCCGTGAGAGGCAAAACACTCCAACTCATTTTTCAAACTACCTCAATGAAGATCAGACTCTGATAGATACCGTATTACAGGGGTTTCGGAGTATCCTTATTCTCAAGAATCTGCCTGAACTTGAAGATATCACCGAAATGCACCAGCACGGGGAGAGATCCCTTTATGCCCGTCCCTTTCTTGCAGCTTTAGAGGAGGGTGGGGAAACCGCATTCAGCGAATTATCTGAGACAGGAAAACGTAGAGCGCTGGGATTTTATCTCGTTACAGAAATGCCACAACAGGAAACTATCGTCTACGACCCCTTGAATGCATCTCTCCCTTCATGGTATCAATCTGCTCTAAGTTATGATCCGAAAGCTGTCGCAGATGCGATGGTGTCTATTCACAGGGCAAATGTCAAATCTGGATTTTATCCTACAAGCCATTTTCTTAGACTGTCAACTGATGAGGCATATGCCAAAGTTGCGCCAATGGCGGTGAATAAAAAGATGATCACCATCTTTCCTACCAAATGTAGTGGCTACCAATTACAATCACTGCATGCAACTCTCTTGACATTCCTTCACGTCTATTCTGGGGGATCTGAAGAGTTACAGAAAGACAACATCCGTCATATCATTCTCAAACGGTTGGAGCGTAAAAACCTGGATGTCGCTCAACAGGCTTTACTTCTTTCTGCACAACTATGCATTTCCCATCATCAGTGTCTTCCAAATTTTCAAACTTTTCTCTCCACCGGTCGCAAAGCCAGAATACGCCATGTACTAAATTTCTTTGAATGTGGCGGAACAGACGCTTTTCTCAAGAGCATCAGGAAGTGGAAACCTGATGATCTACGTCTCTTCATTCAACTGATTGTTAGACAGACCCAACCCCCTACTTCACATGACTCTAATTATGAAGATTCGCTGGAAATTATCCCCAAGACCGTTCAGGATCTCATCAGTCCATGCATTCAGGAGATTTCAAAACATGCTACCCATGAATCTCGCCAGGCCTTGATAGCATTGATTGGTGACCAGAACCTGATAGCATGGACACTAGAATTAAAACGCGCTTTCCAAGATCAGACCTACCGACTACGGGGAATCAAAAGAAACGATCTATTAGTGCCAGAAATTCTACAAACCATAAGAGGCGGTCCCCCTTCAAATATGGCAGATCTCAAGAGTCTGTCTGTTGAGATTCTTCAAGATGAATTAATGTGCACAGATGAAAAACCCGTCATGAACTGGCAACAGTATTGGAAATCTGATACAAATAGAGAACCACTTCATGAAAGCACAATTAGAGATCTGCTAATACCATCTTTAACAAATATTGCTAAAAAGAAAAACATTGATGTTTATCCAGAAGAGGGAGACACAGATCATAAACGGGTGGCTATGGCCCTAGCTTGTGATAATGATGTGAGGATTCCAGTTGTGATCAAAACTAATTTAAGTCCATACATCTGGAGTGACCTTTCTCAACTACCAGAATCGTGGACTTCTTATGATCTTGGATATGCGATCTATCTAGCTATTTGGTTTGGAGATCGCTATACGAATGTTGTATCACCTAGTGGAAGGTTGCCCAAAACTGCTAAACAATTTAAATGCCTACTTGATGACCAAATTGATCAAAAATCAATGAATTTAATTACAGTGATTGTTATTGATGCTAGCGTTCCAATAGAAAATTCAAATACTGAAATACCACTGCACTCACATCCAAGATCTCTTACGTCAGTCCATTGACACAAATGAAGCTGACATGCATGATCTCAAACTCAGAATCATTTCTTGATCAAGACACAGATTCCTGCTATTCCAGTCAATTGTGAGGGCTTAACGTATATTTGACAGACATTAAAATCAGGAAATTCTGCATGACCGACGTACCCTTGAACGTCAATAATTCATCGTGAATCTGCTCAACAGGCAGGCATTTCACACACTGCAAATCCTAAATTTTCAAACTTGCGAATAGTATTATCAAATGATAACCCTAATTCTGGTGCCAGAATACGAGATTGAGCCTCAATAATTCTCTCCTCCCAAATATCATATCCTATAAGTGCATTAGAGGGAAATATTTGTGGTAGACCGGCTATATTTTCTGTTATTAGGGGCCTATCCAAGTAGATAAATTGGGGTAGTATTGAGATGGTGATTAATGCTAAAACAATGGGAATATTAACCACTAAGTTTTATCCATTCACTAATCATCAGTATGTACGTTGGGCGAATGAATTTATAGCGTAAGACTATAGGATTGCCTCTGTCGACATCAGGAAGGAATTCATGATCTGCTTGACCGTAAAGATAGTCGTATTCTGTTGCTAACGGAACAAACGAAGAGATCGTCTAAGGCTAGGAAAATTCCCTGTGTTACTTGCATACCCATGCCTCTATACAGATAAAGATCTTCCGCTCCCTCTGGCAACCAACGATCATCTATATTGCGATACACTAACATTCGAGTATGGTCATCCATGGAAATCATTCCATCGGTCGTGATGTAATTGTCTCATTCCTCTCTATCTTTTCTTCATAAAGATCATCTCTGCAACAGGTCTCTTGGCGTTTTTCATAAAACTCTGGACGTTGATGTAAGATGCTTCCAGTGGAATGTATAGGTATGGCATCTGTGGTGCCAAGATATATGTATAATGCTCCGCTACTAAAGCAATCAACATTTCTTCCCTTGATTCTTCCACGCCCCTCGTTGAGAACGGTAGACTCCGGCGATTTGATGGGAAGTTCATCAAGTTGAGGCATGTGTCACCTTTATTGCCATGCAGATTAGCAACTAGTTTAAGTGATTATTTTTATCAGTTTTCTTAATTTTAGAGATTACTCTATGGTTTGCATCACCAGCCAATCTTCCATGATATTCACATATGAAATATAGCCCTTTGTGACAGCCATGATGCAATGAGTATACAGTCGAAATGGCCTCCTCCCCAATTTTCAGTTTTCCTGAACTAAGGAAATCTGCTATGTTTTGAGCCCAAAAATATACCGAATGTTGCTGTTGGAAAGAAAATAATGAAACCTCTCAGAGATAATTTGAAGTCTGCCTTTATTCCTTGTAATGCGATGCCACAACATTGAGATGAATGGATCAGACTAAGTACTACGGAAAAGTCTATACGCCATCCAACATTGTCACACTAATGTTGGATATAGTGTTCCGCAAATCATTGAAAGATGTACGAATCTGCGATCCTGCATGCGGATCTGGTGACTTTCTTGTTCCGGTGGCAGAGGAGATCTGCCGACGCTTACGTCACGCACCCAAAGAGACTAAACCCTTGTATCACTCAACTCTTGCGAGGTTAACAGGATATGATATTGATGCAGAGGCAGCAGATGATTGTAGACGGCGCTTGTCCAACACCGTGGAGAATGTTCTCGGCGAGACATACCCTCTTGATTCTTGGCGCATTCGTGTACTAGATGCATGGAAACAGGACGAAAACAGTTTTGATTGGGTGATAGGAAATCCTCCCTATGTCCGCATTCAGCATCTTGAATCTGAGCAACGAGATAAAATATACCAGTCTAACTGGAACTGTTTTCAAGGTGCAAGCGATTTGTACATCGTCTTTTATGAATTAGGGTTAAAACTCTTAAAAGACGCTGGAAACCTACTGTACATCTCCCCAAGCGGTTGGATTCGTAACCAAGCTGGGGCATCAATGCGTAACCACTTAAACACCAATCACGGAATCATATCTCTTTGGGATTTTCGTGCCCATCAAGTTTTTCAAGGGGTGTCTACATATACATGTATAGCCCATATCCGTAAAGGTGATCATGGGGTCAACACAAAAACCTATCAGTGGAATGAGCACGCCTTTTCCAATTCATGCGATCTCATTAAGTTGAACGCAAGATGGGCTATCGTCAATAATGATATCGCACTATCATATTCAAATCAATGCATGAAACTCGGCGATATTGCAGATATACGCGTGGGAATCCAGACGCTAGCCGATAAGGTCTTTATAGTCCCTGTGATTGAATGGGGATCTGATTGTGTCACCGTAGCCCCCAATGATGTGCACCGACCCATTGAGATAGGCGCAGTACGTCGCATTCTGAAAGCCTCAGTTCTTAAAGACGGAAAGGATAAACTAGAACGTATTGCAATTTATCCCTATTGTGAAACTGGAAAACTGATCTCAGAAAACGAGTTTGCAGATACCTTTCCACTGGCATATTCATGGCTATCTGAAAATAAAGAGCGCCTCCTTGGTCAAGATAAGGGTACATTTAACCCCGTCAAGTGGTATGGTTATGGACGGGAAGTGTCTATCCGCAGTGCATTGGGACGAAAAATCATAACGTCAACTATGAACCCATCACCTAATTTCCAGATATGTGATGATCCAGATACTTTATTTTATTCAGGATATTGTGTCAAACCAAGAATAAACATCAACCTTGAAGATCTGAGAGATGCACTCAATTCTCCCGAAATGGATCAGCATATAAGAACCTTTGCCCAGCCATTTCAAGGTGGATGGTTTAGTTACGCGAAACGTTACATTCAGGACTTCCCCATTTCTCCCAGACTCGATGCCACCCTCAACTGAGAAGCAAAATTTTAAAGAACGCCTTCTTGTCGCTGTTCAGCGCTCATACCAACCATATCTAGACCATTGGCCCACGCTCAAATGAAAAAATCAAGATACTTCATGGATGGATAATCACTGAATTAACAGATGTACTTGGTCAAGAATATAAGATTCAAGGACTCTACCATGATGGTGGGAAAGAACAGAAAGTACGGGGCTAGTATTATGAAAAGAGTGTTGATGCTGCAATTTCACGAGACGATGTCATTCTCGGTGTTGTGAGTGTGAAATTCGTGATGACGAATTACAATCAGAATAAGCACAACTACTTTGAACAACAGATAGGTGAAACCGCTAACTTGCTAGTAAAAATATCGTCTTCGATCATATGATGCTACGCACGCAACCCACTCCATATCTCGGCGCTGATCATAGCACAGGATGCAAATTGTAAATAGGCAAGAACAAGTGACAGACAGTGCAATTCATCCTTATTCAGCACGTGCCAAAGATCACGATGCACATCATGTACCAGATGTACAGCGCTCAACCATAGTTCAATCGAGTGGACACAAAGGGGAAATACTCCGATTATGCAATGAAGTTGATCTTCCAGAGGCTTCTCCCCAAAGTTATACATTGCTACAAAGTATACTTGGAATGAATTCGTTCTTTGAAAAAATTCAGGCCGCCATACACAGTAAGTCTTTAACTCGCTCCAGTACAATCAATTTGAATGAATAAACTCGTGCACAGAGGTAATTTCTGTTACAACACATCACTGATCAGAGATTATTAATTCGCCGTAGCTGCTACTCAAAGATATATGCGTTCTTTTTCCATCTATCTCATGATTAATGCACTGCGTTAAATTAGCACTGAACGCTATGGCAACGCGGTTTGAGTTAGTGCTTCATGGCGATGACCCGGTTTTTCTCAGAGCAGCAGGGCAAGAAGCACTCGCAGAAATCAAACGTCTCCACCAACGCCTTAGCTTTTATGATCCAAGTAGCTCCATCAGCCATATCAATAGGCGTGCGCATCAGTGTCCAGTGAAGATCAGTTCAAATCTCTACGCTCTTCTCAAATTATCTAAACATCTCCATCATACGACTCATGGTGCATTTGATATAACAGTAGGACCGCTCATGAAAACCTGGGGATTTGTTCAGGGATCAGGTATGTGGCCAGATGAATCTGAACGTAAAAAAGCCTTAGAGAGAACTGGTATGGATAAATTGATTCTTAATGATCAGCAATGTAGTGTTGCTTTTCAACGAGATGGAATGGCGATTGACTTAGGCGCGATTGGAAAAGGTTATGCAATTGACGAAGCAACGAATATTCTCAGAGAATGCGGAATCACTTCAGCACTACTACACGGTGGCACCAGTACCATGGCTGCGATCGGAACTCCCTCTCCAGATAATGACGGCTGGCCTATTGGAATTGTGGACCCATTAGATCATGCAAAAGTACTCACCTCTATAACTATATGTGACGAGGCTTTCTCTGTTTCTGCCCCTCATGGTAAAGCATTTAAGAAGGATGGTCAAGTGTTGGGACATATCATTGACCCCCGACTTGGGTACCCCATTAAGGGTGCTAACCTGTCAGCTGTGTCATTTACGTCTGCAACAATCTGTGACGCACTCTCTACCGCATGCATGGCTTTGGAGTGTGATGAAGTCACACAGATTGCACAAAATTTCAACGAAATGCGTATTCTTTGCATCTATCCGAATTCTAAGGAACAAAATTGTCTTCAAATTGGTTTTCCCACAATAAACTTCCATCACTATGAAAACAGTTAGTCGTAGGGCTTTTTTAATGGGCGGTGCAGCACTTAGCGGAGCGGGCCTCATACGCGCTGCCAATATCAAAACACGCACTTGGCCTGATTCTCGTGAAGATGTCAGCATTGGCATTGTTGGATATGGTCCACAAGGGCGAGAGATCGCCGACACACTGTTACGCGTCCCGGGGGCTAGTATTTCTGCAATCTGTGATACATACGCTCCCATGCTTCGCCGTGCACAGCGTGATGTTCCAGATGCCACACGACATGAGGATTATCGTGAGATTTTAGATAATCAAAATATTCAAGCCGTCATCGTTGCAACCCCCACACATCTCCATCGTGATATTGCAATCCATGCACTGGAAGCAGGCAAGAATGTCTACTGTGAGGCACCGATGGCTTCATCCATTGATGATGCCAAACGTATTGCATCTGCGGCACAAAATGCGTCCAATCAGATTTTTCAAGTTGGCCAGATTTATCGATCCAACCCACAGCATCGCTCTGTCTTCCAATTCATGCGAAGTGGAGCCATCGGGAAACCCGCCATGGCACGCGGACAGTGGCATGCTAAAAACAGTTGGCAGCGTGCGTCCCCAAGTCCAGACAGGGCTCGTGAACTCAACTGGAGGCTGGATCCCTCGGTGAGTTTGGGTCTCATTGGTGAAGCCGCTCTGCTTCAATTAGATGTCGCGTACTGGGTTCTTGGTGAACTTCCAGTATCTGTTCATGGATTTGGACAGATTAGGCTTTGGGATGATGGACGAGAAATTCCTGATACAGTCCAAACGGTATTTGAATTTCCAAGTGGGCTACACTTAACCTTTAACGCAACCCTCGCCAGTTCCTATGAAGATGCGTATGAGGTTTATATGGGAGATAATAGTACCATCGTGTTCCGTGACCGAGGTAAGGCATGGATGTTTAAGGAAGTTGATTCCCTTATGCTTGGCTGGGAGGTCTACGCCCGAAAAGATCGCTTTTATAAAGAAACAGGCATCGCACTTCTTGCCAATGCTACCCAATTAGATGCTCAGAATGCTGACCCCACAGTTGACGATCCTAATATTGAAACTCCTCTGTGGTATGCTTTGCAGGAGTTTATGGATAATCATGCTTTCGGTCCTTATCCCCCGGCTGCAAACTGGGAACGAGGGCTTGAGGCTACTGCCATTGCTATCACTGCGAATGAATCAATCATTGAGCGTTCTCACAAAGTAATTGACCCAGAATTATATACGCTGGGCTAACTATGGCCCATGCTGACATTTACCGAAAAAGTACTCTTTGCATTAGTTTTACTTTTTTCAGTTTACGGAACAAGTCTGGGTTTTATCACCGTCTATAAGGTTATTCGGCGTGGACAGGGTACCCCCTTGACTTTTGATTGGCAGCGCTCCATTCAAGCCCTTGGCAGATGGATAACTATGGGTCGCATGTGGAAAACTCGCCCTCTTGTCACCATGATCCATTCTACACTTGCATGGGGGTTTGTCCTGTACCTTCTCGTCAACGTCGTTGACCTGATTCGTGGCTATATAGATCCCCCAAATCTGCTTCCAGAATCGATCACTCAGATTTATAGACTTAGTGTTGATATCGCCAGTGGCGCGGTATTACTGGCGATGATACTGCTCTTATTGAGGCGTTTTGTTTTCTCTGGCCGTAAAGCTCTTTCGCAGAGAAAAAATATTATGAGACGTAGGCAAGCGGATCTCTCAATATTCCAACTTACGATATCAGGTGATTCATTCTTCGTAGGTGTCTTCATCTTATTACATGTAGGATTTCGATTGTTAGGAGAATCGGTTCTGATTCAATCCTCTGGGCCAGATCCATGGCAGCCTCTCGCTTCGGCAATTTCTCCCATCTGGACTCAGTCTAGCTCAGATACCCTTACCCTGTGGCATCACCTCTGTTGGTGGGGTGCTCTCGGGTTAATCCTTGTATTTGCTCCTTACTTCCCCTACACCAAGCACCTGCACTTCATTATGGCAGGTGTTAACTTTGCCACGAAAGTCCCTCGCACATCTCCTGGAGCACTTGATCCTATTAACTTTGAAGATGAAGACCAAGAGGTTTTTGGGGCATTGACTTTTGAGCAGCTCTCTCAATCAAGTATTCTAGATACCTTCTCCTGTATCATGTGCAACCGCTGTCAGGATGTCTGTCCTGCTTACTCAACTGAAAAAGAGTTGTCGCCGGCCGCCCTTGAAATCAACAAGCGCTTTTATGTGAACGAGAACTATTGTAGCCTTGCATCTGGCAATCAATCCGAAGATCAGCTGACCGATTACGCGATGACCGAGGCCGCAGTCTGGGCCTGTACTGCTTGCGGCGCATGTACTGAGATTTGTCCTGTTGGGAATGAACCTATGCAAGATATTTTGCAGATTAGACGTGGACTCGTTCTAATGAGCGACCAGTATCCAGACGCACTTGAATCAACGTATCAAGGAATGGAGCGTAACCATAATCCATGGAATATAAGCGCTTCAAAACGAATGAGTTGGGCCGAAGGACTTCACGCTCCAACCATTGAAGAAAACCCTCATGCCGACATACTATGGTGGATTGGATGTGCGCCATCTTACGATCAGAGAGCACAAAATACAGCCCGTGCGCTATTACAGATTCTGCAGAGCGCTAACGTTTCATTTGCGGTGTTGGGAAGCAGGGAATGCTGTACTGGAGACTCGGCGCGTAGAAGCGGAAATGAGTATCTTTTTTCTGAGCTTGCAACTAATAACATTGCCACATTGAACGAGGTGCAACCTAAGCGAATCATGACAAGCTGCCCACATTGTTTGCATGTTCTTGGCAACGAGTATCCGTCTATGGGAGGACACTATCACGTCATTCACCACACAGAGTTACTATCAGAACTTGCTGAGCAAAAACGCATCCCTGCAGCTACTTTGCAAGAGAGTGTCACATTTCACGATCCATGTTATCTTGGACGGCAGAACGATATTATTGATGCTCCAAGATCTGTGGTGAACCATGTTGGAGGGAATCTGACTGAAATGCCCCGATCAAAGAAAAACTCATTCTGTTGTGGAGCAGGTGGCGCACAGATGTGGATGGATGAACCGACACCTCGCATCAATGATGCGCGCTATGAAGAAGCAGCGGCAACGGGCGCTACGACCCTTGCTACGGGTTGCCCCTTTTGTTTGACAATGCTTAGTGATGCGGCCACGAGATCTGAATCAGGCGGCCCGGTCATCAAGGATATTGCGGAGATCGTTGCAGAGCATCTTCCCCATGGCTCTACAATTGCTTAATGTAAGTGACTGATTTGAATGGAGCATTTAGTTTGGATTCTGAGAATTATTTTGACAAAGTCGAATGAGCGTATTTCGCATCTGCCCATGAACTCAATCCATTTATTACGGCCTGCATGCAACCGACAATATGATCCCCGTAGCAACAGATGCATTCAAGGATTCTATATCTCCAGTGATCGGAATAGAAATGAGCGCATCACACTGACGCTCAGTATCTGGAAATAACCCCCGATCTTCACTTCCTACCACCAATGCAACTGGACATTTCCAGTTGATGTCCCATATTGACACTGATCCATTAGACGTTGTACCATAAACATAATAGCCGCGTTCTTTGAGCTCTGGAATAACATCTGCAAGCCGCCCGACACGAGCAATCGGGATACGTAGGGCCGTACCACTGCTCGCTTTGATGGTTGATGTACTCATGGGTGCCATATGGTGTGAACTCACGATGATTCCCCTCATATTAAAAGCGACAGCCGAACGTATAATCGCCCCGAAATTTCGAGGATCTTGAATCCCATCCAACATAAGAATTCGCGGACAAATCTGACGTACTTGATCAGGATCTGAGGCAATCTCGCCCAATAGTCTGGTATAATCCATATACGAAAAGCCTGATTCCACAGCCACAACTCCTTGGTGTGGAATCTTACCAGATAGGCGGCGTAATCCACTCTGCGGAAGAAATTTTACTGGAATATTCGCCGTAAAAGCCAAACGTTTAATTTGATCTAACCCTTTGGTTTCGATTTGAAGATAGACTTTTTCAATTGATGCAGGGGAGCGCTCCAATGCTTCTCGAACGGCGTTGCGACCAGCAATCAAGACAAGCGATTTATCGGACATCCGATTCCACAAACCCGACTAAGGTATCCACTATTAATTCCGCAAAACTTGCATGCTCTGGTTTCATCAGAACGCTCCTGAGAATGCGGACATGTGTTTGATCTAGTGCTATGGATGGCATACGGGCATGAAGATCTTCGGACTTTACACGAAGTGTGCTCAGAAATACTGGATCTGTTGGTGATGCCATTGCCGACTTAAATAGCGCCTGAGATGCCTCGTCAATTCCGCTGGCAGATTCTAATCCAATATCTGGAAAGTATCCCACAATATCAAGATCTGGCTCACCCCAGCTCTTTATGGGAGTATCTTCTAAAGCTTCATGCCAGCGCTGAGCGGCTTCAATACATTCCGCCATAATCGGGCCAAGGCCACTGTCGGCCGTCAATGGCAATAACTCAAGCGTGAGCCATAATGCTCCAGCCACTGCCCCCGCTCGAGAGCACTCTAAACTGGTCTCTCCAAGATGTAGCTCATCGCTAGTAAAGTAGGTATACGGAGAATCATGGAGATAATGCTGACCTACTTGAGGATCACGATACAAAATACAGCCGCATCCATAAGGTTGTAATCCATGCTTATGAGGATCTATCACCACTGAATCCGCCTCTTGAATGGCATCAAGATCACGAGCAACTCTGGACGCTAATCTGTCGGTCCCCGCCAACAACCTAAAAAATCCTCCATAAGCAGCATCAATATGAATTCTAGCTCCATAGTGACGACAGAGTTGAATACCCTCGTGAATTGGATCAACCGCCCCAAGCCCCGTCGTCCCAGCCGTAAACACCACTGTACCAATCGCTTTGGATTGTAATTGTTGCTCCAAAGAATTTAGGTTCATTCTTCCATGGATATCAGATGAAATACACTCCACAGAAATACCCAGTAAATGCCCCATACGGGCATGAGTATAATGGGCTTGCTCACTGACGGCTACCATCGTATCTGGGTTCTCTTGCCGACCGACAAACAACGCCTCCAGATTAGCAATCGTCCCGCTAGTCGTCAAGTGCCCCAATGTATGCTCAGGAAAATCAAACATATTGGCCAGCTTTCTCACAACCTCCTTCTCCATCATTGCAGTGGGAGGGCCTCCATCTAATGCGTGGTTATTAGGATTAATACGCATTGCCGTCACATATCCTAAAATTGCAACAGGGTGCGGCGGCTTGAGCATCTGCCCCGCATACCGAGGATGGAAGAACGGGTAGTTACCCGATAGTCGATTAACATAGATCTCATAGGCCTGCGTCAGTGCCTGATGGTCAACCCGTAATGATGGATGCGGCTCAAAATCTCCCCATCGTGATTCCCATGTACTAACGCACCGATCAGCTTCCCTGAGCCAACCCCCAAGAGTCTGCACAGCCATTACCTGCGCCGCGTCAACAGAGACAGGCCCGTCACGCCAACAATGATCATGAACACAGAAATCACCTCCGCCTGAGTCACCTCTAAGCCAAATACATTGAATAAATTATTCACACGAATCTGTTCAATCAAAAGACGCTCAACTCCAAAAAACAGAATTGTTAAAGATGCTAACCATCCCGCCTTGAACGGGTGATTACGCAAGCTCCACAAAACCCCAAATAATACCGATGCCATGATAAATTCATAGATTGATGTGGGGTACACCCCCGACTCTGGAAGTGTCTGCCCAAGAATATTATTCGGATACGTTTCGCCCCAGAGCCAATCAGGAATAAACTCTGGCTGCTTATCAGGATCCGCAGGGATCCCCCAGTCTCCGTCGCCAGCGAGATGACAACCAATACGTCCGATCCCGTACGCGAGAAGAACGGTTGGCAAGATCGCATCCACAAACCGGAATAAACTGACTTCTGATTTTCGAACATACCAGATAATTCCTCCAGCGGCAAAAATTAGCCCACCATAAAACGTTAATCCTCCCTGAGAGAAAATCATTGCAGCAGGATTCAGCACAAACTCTCCCCAGTTTTCTAGGATATGAAAAATCTTTGCGCCAATGATTCCTCCGACCACAGCAATGACAGTGACTGTCCCGACCATGTAAGCGGGGCTCGCTTGGGTATACTGTTTTTTGCCAGACCTACTTTTGGTTGAAATCTTAGCAGCACTGATCAACCCATTGGTATATTGTCGATCCAGCTCGCGCCGTGTCAGCCATGCAGCCGTCAAAAATGCGATAGCCATCATCGCGCCGAAAGAATAAATCGTGATTGAATCCATTCCCAGAAACTCAACTGGAAGAGGGATCTCAAGAAGGCGTGGATACATCTGAATGAATTAAATTTGTGATTCGCGTAACAAGATCTGAAAAAAAGACTTCCTGCTCCTGCCCTGTGCTCATATCTTTCACAATCGCACGATCAGTGGTGACTTCTTGATCCCCAATAATAATCGCGTAAGATGAACGGACATGATTTGCTAAACGCATCTGGGCTTTCATTGAACGATCCCCGAGCTCCATGCCCACGCGTACATTAGACCTGCGTATCTGAGATGCAATATTAAAGGCTTTTTCATGTGCGGGCTCCCCCACTGCAACCATCCAGACATCATATTTAACCAATCCATGTTCCATGCATAAATCTTGATCCTCCATCGTAAGGATCAACCGTTCAATCCCTGCAGCAAATCCAACCGCTGGGATCGCCCCCTTTGCCCCTATTTCTGGCGCGAGTAGATCGTAACGTCCACCTCCAGCTAATGCATTCTGAGCACCAATACCTTTCACCTCCAGCTCAAACGTAAAGTGAGAATAATAATCTAAACCCCTAACTAACATTGGATCTTCTACGTATGGTATTCCCAGTCCAGACATGAGCCGTTTGATTGACTCATAATTTTTTATGCTTGCTTCATTGATGTAGTCAGTGATGATTGGAGCATTCTGTAAAATGACTCGCTCTGGTTCCACCTTAGTGTCTAAAATTCGAAGTGGATTATGTGATAAGCGATGACGACTTTCTTGCGTGAGTTGCTCTTGGTATGGAGATAGATACTTGACCAGTGCATCTCGATAGGCTGGTCTGGCATCAGCATTACCCAATGTGTTGATTCTAAATGTGGTATGCGCGATTCCAAGCGTTTGATAAAGATCCGTCATGAGCGCAATGATCTCGGCATCCGCCCTAGGGTCATCAGTCCCAATAATTTCTGCACCAAACTGATGAAACTGCCTGTATCGACCCTTCTGAGGGCGCTCAGCCCTAAAACAAGGGCCGATATAATAGTAACGCTGCACGCCAGGTTTCTGATGCAAATGATGTTGTATATAGGCCCGCATAATGGGAGCTGTTATTTCTGGACGAAGAACATAGCTATGACGGCCGCGCTCAAACGAAAAGATCTCTTTAGAAACAATATCAGTACTCTGGCCGACCCCGCGTGCGATCAACCCTGTATGTTCAAGGACTGGGGTACGGATTTCAGAATACCCATAATTGGCCATGACATCACCAATGACACGTTCAAGGTACGTCCATACCTCAGTGCGTTGAGCAAGGCGCTGGGCACCGGGATAAATATCAAATGTCCCCTCAATATTCTGAAATCTATTCTTCACGAAATTGTTGGTTGATCAGTATCGGAAATAGTCTGAGTCCTTTTGTAATTGGTCTATAGTCCAGGTCATATCGTCAGGTAGTTCTTCGGTAAACTCCATGAATCTACCCGTTGAGGGATGAACAAACCCCAGTGATCTGGCATGAAGTGCCTGTCGATCCAAAACATCAAATATATTTTTATAAAACGCTTTTCGGTTCCGCGTCACCGCACCGCATCTAATGGTGGTTCCCCCATAATCGGAATCTCCCAACAATGGATGCCCGATGTGACGCAAGTGGACTCTGATTTGATGCGTCCGCCCTGTCTGGAGCTCAAAGCGCATTAAGGATGCAGATCCCAAGATATCATGAATTTCATAGCGCGTCACCGCTGGCCGACCATCCGAACGTACTGACATCAGCACCCTATTTTTTAAAGACCTGCCTATGGGTGCATCTACAGTACCCGAATGTGGATCAGGCGTCCCCCAAACAATTCCGACATAATGTCTTTTCACAGATCGCTGTTCAAACTGTGACTGTAACGCACGATGAACGGTTTCGTTTTTAGCCACAACTAATAACCCCGTTGTATTCATGTCCAATCGATGCACAATCCCTGGCCGAAATGGCGCATCAGGAAGATACGGTAACTCTGACTCAACATGATGTAAAAGAGCATTGACGAGCGTTCCTGTTGGTCGCCCGGCCCCTGGATGGACTGGCATTTTAGCTGGTTTGTTGACGACCAGTAAGCCATCATCTTCATAAATGATATCTATAGGTAAATTCTGAGCAATGAGTTGTAGGGGGGACGTTTTTGGTAATTCCCAACGAATTGTGGCACCTTGTGGCACCTTGTAAGATGACCGAACAACGACCTTATCTTCAACAGTGACACGACCAGATATAATCATCTTCTGCGCCTGGCTACGGGACCCAATTTCAGTGACTTGCCCCAATATGACATCTAAACGTTGACTGGTGTCAGTAATCAGACTATGTGCTTCAATCGTCATTTAATCCATCATCTGATCCTGAATGCATCGCCATAATGCATGTTTTAGGGATTCTAGCCCAAGGGTAGCTACACTACTAATGAGAAATACCTGTTCTGGCGCGCCAAATTGATCTTTAGCCCTGCCGAGAAAATCAGCATGATCCTCCTGAGGAAGTAAATCTGATTTGGACAATGCAATGATCCGCTGTTTATTCAACAACTTTGAATCATAGGATGATAATTCATGCATCAGACTTTGAAACTCAGCCACATAATCATCCGAAGTGACTGGAATTAAAAATAAGAGGACGGCATTGCGCTCAATATGTCGGAGAAAACGTAACCCCAACCCTTTACCCTGACTTGCGCCTTCAATGATTCCAGGAATATCAGCGATGACAAACGATTGAAATTCATCCACACTTACAACCCCTGGAGACGGTACCAGAGTTGTAAATGGATAATCGGCAATCTTAGGACGGGCCGCAGACACAGAAGCAACCAGAGTGCTTTTACCCACATTGGGGAAGCCCACTAGCCCCACATCGGCTAGCATTTTCAGCTCTAAAAAAACTTTTTTCTCCTCTCCCGCCTCACCCGGCTGTGCATAACGAGGCACCTGCTGGGTTGCGGACTTGAAGAAAGCATTGCCTTTTCCACCCCGCCCACCCTTGACGAGGATGATCTGATCTCCGTGGTGGATGACTTCACCCAGAAATTCATCGGTCTCTGACAATCTGACCATTGTCCCACATGGTACACGCATGATTAAATCTTTCCCATCCTTTCCAGCGCGATGATTCCCCTGGCCCCCTTCACCATTAGGCGCTCGCTGATGTGGATTATATCTCAAATCCAAAAGCGTGTAGAGTTGTTGATCCGCCTCTATGATCACGGACCCGCCCCGACCCCCATCTCCTCCCACTGGCCCTCCCTTTGGAACAAATTTTTCTCGCCGAAATGCAACACTTCCTGCACCTCCGTGTCCACTTCTTGCGTAAATTGTGACATGATCAACAAATTGCATTGAATCTACCGTGAAAACCATCACGATTTATACAGACGGAAGTTGTGAAGATAATCCAGGACGAGGGGGATGGGCCGCAATCCTAAAATATAACGATAAAGAGCAAATTATTTCGGGAGGTGAATCAATAACAACCAATAATCGCATGGAACTCACTGCCGCCTTGCGAGCCCTCCAGACGCTGCAAACGCCATATCATGTCAAACTTCATACCGATAGTGAATATCTAAAAAATGCATTTACAAACAATTGGATTCGTAAATGGCAAACCAATGGATGGATGACCTCGCGGCGCATACCTGTCAAAAATCAAGATCTCTGGAAAGAGCTGTGGAAGCAAAATCAAATTCATGATGTTCAATGGATTAAAGTTAAAGCTCACGCCAACAACATACTCAATAATCGGGTAGATCAACTTGCCGTTGAAGCGAGAAACCGTATCCCTCGCCGTGAACCGTAATTAACGACTCCCAAGCCATTTGTCTGATGCTCATCATTCTGGTCATCGCCTTTGCAAATGTTCTAACAGTCAGTGCGCCTCAGTGTCCTGATGATTGTGTTCTTTCTGCATCTTACGTGTCCCAAGATATTCAGATTGATGGTATTCTTGACGAACAAGATTGGGGAAACGCAGCCGTTGCTACACGCTTTACTCAGTTTTCTCCTAATGAAGGGATCCCCGCAACACAACAAACTGAAGTCCGTATCCTATATGGAAAGAGTCAAGTGTATATCAGTGCGGTCATGATGGATACCGACCCAGAGTCCATCCGACGAACGCTTGGTCGGCGTGATGAATTCAATCAGGCAGACTGGTTCATTGCATCCATTGATTCCTATTTTGATCGAAAGACTGCCTATAATTTTGCGGTCAACGCAGCGGGCGTGCAAGCCGATGGGATTTATACTGGCAATCAACGTGGAGGCGGAGGTGGCTTTGACTTTGACACTTCGTGGGACGCTGTATGGCAAAGCGATGTGCGCCACACCGATGAGGGGTGGAGTGTTGAGATGCGCATCCCGATGACAATGCTGCGTTTTTCTGATTCTGCTAACCAACGCTGGGGGATTAATTTTCGGCGCGTGGTCCCGCGCCTTGGGGAAATCAGTGATTGGGTTTTGATCCCCAGATCCGATCGTAGCAGTGGCACCGTTGCCCAGTATGGAATCTTAGAGGGAATCGTTGAAATTACACCGAGACGTAATATCCAAGTCTCTCCTTACACCGTCGGTAACGCACTACGTGATTCACAGGAATCTACGTCTTCACTTACCGCCGATATAGGCGCCGATCTCAAGGTTGGACTATCTTCAAATGTCATCTTGGATGCGACAATCAATCCAGATTTTGGCCAAGTAGAAGCGGATCCTGCCGAATTAAATCTAACCGCGTTTGAAACCTTTTTTCCAGAACGTCGCCCGTTCTTTACCGAGGGGATTTCAGTATTTAATTTTGATGTGGTACGGGGAGCATCCCTGTTATATACCCGACGTATAGGCTCTCAGGCAGCGGTCTTGGGAGCGGCCAAACTTTCTGGCCAAACTTCTGGAGGCTTAGATTTTGGGATCCTTGGTGCCTCTACGGGGGACAACTTCAATCCACAGAATCATTATGGGGTTGCACGGATGCGTCAGCGCATCGGAAACCTCTCCAATATTGGTGGAATTGGAACCTTCTATGATAGTGTTGATGGACAGCGGAGTTATACGGCGGGGACTGATTGGGATATTCGTCTTCAAAGTAATCAATACCGCTTGTCTGGGCAATTCAGTGGAACTCACCGCACCGATGACGGCGACTCAGAGGATGGATTTGCCCTGACGGCCGAATTTGACCGTCAACGAAGTATTTGGAATTTTTCGGGTAATGTTGCAATCATCAGTGATGGCTATAACACCAACGATCTTGGACGTCTTCGTCGTGATAACTATGTTAATTTCTCTGGAGGTGTTGAGCATCAAATTAATGGTGGTGCCCCATTTGGCCCTTTTCGCCGAGCATCGGCATTTTTATTTATTGGTGGTGGCTTCTCCTATGATCAGCTCCTTGGGGATGGATTAGGAACATTTTTATTCTCGGACTGGTCGCTTCGTGGCTATCAGGAGATTGAATTCAATTTGTTTTCCGACTATCTCTTTGGCGGTTACACTGACTTTGAAACACGAGGGCTTGATCCTCGCAGTCGCCCCCGCGAGGTGCGCGTTGATCTTGAATATAGGACAGATACTCGCCGAAAGTGGATCTTTGAACCGTCAATTGAGACAATGATTCTTGGGGATGGAGGCACCGTGTTCACTCCCGAGTTAGAACTTCTTTGGGCTGTGACGCCAAAACTTACGTTTTCGGTAGAAGCTGAAATCAGCCGCGAGCACAATACGACTGAATGGGCGGCCAATGAAGCGTTTATCTTTGACGGCTCATCTCTACTGATAAGTCAAGAAAGCAACGAGGATCCATCCGAAGCAGAGTCGTGGTACACAATCTCTGATAGCCCCACAATCCGCCAAGTCCTCGCTACTCGCGAGCCCTGGGACTCAAAAGGCAATCATTATCTGCCAATTTTTGGACACCGCAATACACACGCTACAGACATCACCATTCGCACTGGAATTACGCTTTCACCAAGATTGTCTATTCAATTCTACGGGCAACTGTTTGCTGCACGGGGCAAGTATACGAACTTTGAAGCCTTGCAAGATAGAGATTCGCTTATTCCAGTATCACAATGGCCCAAAACCTACGACTTTGCATTTAGTCGATTTCAAACAAACACGGTCGCTCGCTGGGAATATAGACCTGGATCCGTTCTATATGTGGTGTGGTCTCAGTCACGATCCACGAATGATGATGATTTGGATCCATTTAACATTGGTGGAGTTTCGCCCTACGACCAGTCTACCCCGAATCAATTGCGTGATACATTCTATCTCCCCGCTGTGAATGTTTTGCTGATCAAGCTAAGTTATAAGTTTCTGAATTAACTCTATTTTGAACCCTCAGATGCAAGTTTCACAATGAACTACAGCCCAAGATGATTTATTATCATCGTTGTATCTATTGAAGTAACTGAATTGCCACAATATTCATTCAATCTTATTCATCAAGATGAAACATAAATCACGCCTTTTGCAACCCAAGGTCATGCTGAGTCGTTTAACTTTGATCTAAGAGATACGTGATTGATGAATTTGGTTAACAGCACCCTTGGTAATCATCACTTGCTAGCTGTATCCATTAGCTTCGTAGTGTGTCTCTCAGCTTTGACGGTCCATGCGCAAAGAGCGGATACTCATCCCACGGTTCGTATCGCATTTATCTCCGATGCCGCCAATTTACTCGCCGCAGAAACGCGAGATATGACTCAGCAGGAGCTCTTAGCACTGATTCGTGATGATTACAGTGTTGAGTTCCCCGACGATCTATTTATCATCCCTGACGATATGATTGCTGATGGTCAAGGTACGATTGAGAAGTTGATGGTTGATGAGCAGGTCACCATGGTCGTCACGCTGGGAATCATGGCTTCAGAAATCGCTGTCCGAGGTGCACCATGGCCAAAGCCTGTCATTGCAGGTGCGATCTTTGATGCTGAGTTTCAGGGATTTCCACACAGCGATGCTGGTGGCAGTGGAGTGGAGAACCTCACCTATATTGCACCGCCATCTGGATCGTTGATTCGGGATTTGAGCCGATTTCAGGATTTAATTGATTTTGAGCGAGTCGCGATCCTGATTGACGAGGCTTCTATCATAACCTATGGAGTCTTTGTTGATCATGTTGTGGAATCTGCGCTGGAGGAGGGAATCTCGCTTATACCTGTCTCTGTTGGTTCAAGTGCATCAGCTACACTTGAACAAATTGACGATGATATCAATGCCGTCTACATCACACCACTGCCTAGATTGAGCCCTGAAGAATTTCAGAATCTTGTTCAGGGGCTGACGTCACGAGGACTTCCATCCTTTTCCTATTCGGATGATGATGTCCAAAAGGGGGTTGCTGCATCATTGGAATCCATTAATGCACCCCAATTATCCAGAAGAATTGCTCTGAATATCTATCGAATCATTCTCGGTGATGATGCGAGTCAGCTACCAGTGACCATCGTTTCAGATGAAGATATGGTCATAAATATGCGTACGCTCAATAGCTTATCTGTTGTGCCTCCATTAAATATTGCTCTTGATGCAAAGAGGCTCTTTGAAACTCCAGAAAACATTCAACGCACCGTGACGCTCCAGAGCGTCATGGACGAAGCTCGAACCGCTAATTTAGAGTTAGGCATTGAAGATCAAGAAATCGCTATCGGATCAGAAGAGGTCAGGATTGCGCGATCTAGACTACTTCCTAATTTAGAGATGAGCTGGACCGGGAGCACCGTATCAAAAGAAGTTGCGACATCGTCCTTTGGAATGCAACCACAACACTCCGTTGATGGCCGAGTTACCTTTCAGCAACTACTTTATTCACCCAGCGCAAACGCCAACCTATCTGCTCAAAAATCTGTTCAACAATCACGCATACAAACCAGAGCAGCCGTTGAACTTGACGTTGTTCTACAGGCAGCCGAGGCCTATCTTAATGTGCTACGGGCCAAAACGCTGGAGCAAGTTCAGCAAGACAACCTTGATCTGACCCTCACTTCTTTGCGGATGGCAGAGCAGCGAGAGCGTATTGGAACGGCAGGGCCTGGTGAGCGCCTTAGGCTTAGAAGTGAATTATCTAGAAGGAGGGCCGACAGAATCACTGCCTTTGCACAACGCTCCGTTGCAGAAACCGCGTTAAACCAAATTCTTAACCGCCCTCTCAACGAGCCGTTCAAGACTCCAGAGTCCGATCTTGAGGGACATGCACTTCTGGAGGGAAGCCTGTCTACGACCTATCTGTCAGAGCTGTCACGAATCACTTTTATCGCTGATTTCCTGTCCGAGGTCGCTGTCAACGCTGCCCCAGAAATCATGGGACTTGATGCTGCAATTGCAGCCCAAGAGTTTATTCTGACTGCTACACGTCAGACATTTTATCTTCCATCTGTGGGACTCCAGGGTAGCTTGTCAACGAATATTTTACGGGAAGGAGCTGGAAGCGGCCCCCCAACGGCTGGGTTTCCTGCAACCGAGTCGCCCAATTTTCCATGGTCAGCTGGCATTTCAGTCAGTCTACCTCTGTTTCAGGGAAAATCTCGTTATGCACGCCGAAGTCAATCTGTTGCCACACTCCTTCAATTGCAACTACAACGTGAAGTTGCCTCCCGAGGCATTGAGCAGAATCTTCGTTCTCAGCTACACTTTGCCTACACTAGTCTGGCGGTGGTGCGCGAAACCGAATCAGCGGCTGAAACCGCTCGGCAGTCATTGGAGCTTGTCACTGACGCCTATGAGCAGGGCTTAGTGAGTGTGGTAGATCTTTTAGAGGCTCAGACCAGTGCACTGATCAGCGAGCGAAGTGTGACCAACGCCATATTTGATTATCTTATCAACTTGAAGAGGGTTGAGCGCGCCGTCGGGCAATATGAAGTCTTCTCATCCCCTGAAGAAAGAGCTAACTTTATTGAACAAATGGAAACTTACATCAACGCTTTAGAGCAAGCACGATGAACCATCATATCAAACGGTATTACAGATGTATAGCTTTAATGCTACTCAGTTGCTTGTGGCTCGGGGCTTGTGGAAACCAACAAGAAGAAACGACCCCTGAACTTCGGACTGTCAGATATGCACAAGCCATGGTTGCTGGCCATCAGCGAACTCGAATATTTCCAGGCACTGCTCGAGCAGCATCTGAACAGGATCTTGCGTTTCGAGTGTCAGGGACGGTCACATCCGTAGACGTTGATGTGGGAAGCAGGGTTCAAAAAGGACAGGTGCTTATACGTCTGGATTCTGGTGACTTGATTCTACGCCAACAACAAGCTGAAGCAGGGCTTGCCCAAGCCAGAGCGCAATCCCGCAATGCGAAGGCAAATTACGAGCGAGTGGTCGCACTTTATGAAAGTGGGAATACATCCATGAGCGATATGGATGCGGCTCGTGCGTCCTTTGAATCTGCCAATGCAGCTGAAGTATCCGCCGAAACGGCGCTCCGCCTTGCCCAACAGCAAGTCGCCTACTCCCGGCTCTCTGCTCCAATCAATGGATCGGTGAGTCAGGTGGCGGTTGACGTGAATGAGACAGTGGGAGCAGGCCAAACGGTTGTGGTGCTTATAGATACCGATCAAAATCCAGAGGTTCAGGTCACTGTTCCAGAGGTATTCATTGGCGGTGTCAATCCTGGGGATACTACAGAGGTTATCTTTGGTGCTCTTGGCTCTATAACATTTAATGCAGTGGTCACTGAGGTTGGCTCTGCTGCTTCTGGGGCTGGTGGCTTCCCCGTGATTGCACGCCTTGACGGAAATGACTCTGTCACTGGTGTCCGACAAGGCATGGCTGCAGAAATCACCTTTCTTATTGAAGGCTTATCTGACTCCAGTCGAGTACTGATTCCGCCCCAAGCTGTTCACCAAGACCACTTGGGGCGCTTCGTCTTCATACTCTGTCAGATTGATGGTCAAGGGGCTGCCACGGCGGAGCGCCGCACGGTTGCGACTGGCGCATTAACCCCTGATGGACTGGAAGTTGTGGCGGGAGTAAATCCTAACGATTATGTGGCCACTGCTGGACTCTCTACTCTGGCAGATGGTCAACGAGTTCAACTCCTTGAACCTCAATAATTGAGACCACAATGAATCTTACTCAGTACGCAATAGACAATCGTGTCGTGACGTTTGTGTTACTGGCTGTGATGACGCTGTCAGGGGTTGTCGCTTATTTTGAGCTTCCTCGTGCTGAAGATCCAGGTTTTCTGGTCCGTACTGCTGTTGTGACATCTCAATTTCCTGGGGCAAGTCCTGAACGGGTTGAACTTCTGGTGACCGATCGTATAGAGCGGGTGATACAAGAAATTCCCGAGGTTAAAACTATCAGTAGCGAGTCCCGCACTGGATTATCCATAATTACCGTTGAACTTCGAGAAACTGTCAATGATCTGTCACCAGTTTGGAATGACCTTCGTCGAAAGGTTGAAGGCGTGATCAGTGAATTACCACAGGGTGTGGTCCCGTCGGTTGATGATGAGCTCGGAGATGTCTATGGAACGGTGATAGCTCTCACAGCTGACGGATTTTCGTCTGCGGAAATGAAAGAGATTGCGGAGCAAGTTCGGGATGTCTTTCTCAAGATTGATGATGTCTCTAAAGTTGAGATTCGTGGAATCCAGCAGGAGCGGGTTTATGTCAATTTTGATAATGCACGTCTGTCTGGACTGGGTCTCTCTGCGGCTCAATTACAGAGCATTTTGCAATCAAGCAATATCATCATCTCGGGTGGGCAGGTTGAAACTCAAATGGAGCGAATCGTATTGGAGCCGACAGGGAACTTTACCTCCGTTGAAGATATTCGGCAAACGTTGATTTCACTTCCTGGGACTGGTGAAAGGGTTTTTTTAGGCGATGTTGCCGAAATTCAACGCGGGTATGTAGAGCCCCCAGTGGTTCGGATACGCGCTAATGGCCAAGAGGCACTGGTTTTAGGGATTGCTATGCGTTCGGGCGGCAACATTATTCAACTGGGCGAAAATATTCAGGTCGCCATTGCAGATCTTGAGCAACAGTACCCTATCGGTGTATCGTTTGATATTCTATCTTTCCAGCCAGGCGTGGTTGATCGTGCGATTTCTACGTTTGTGACGTCTATTCCTCAGGCCGTTGGAATTGTTCTGGCATGCATGCTCATATTTCTGGGGCTACGTACAGGATTGGTGGTGGCCTCGTTGATCCCCATGACGATCTTGGCAACTCTCATGATTATGCAGTTCTTTGGCATTGGTATGGATAAGATGTCGTTGGTCTCGCTGATCATTGCATTGGGATTGCTTGTGGATAATGCGATAGTGATGAGTGAGTCAATTCTTGTTCGTATGGAGTCTGGGGACTCTCCACGCACTGCAGCCTTGGCATCCACAAAAGAACTGAGGGTTCCTCTGCTGATCTCTTCACTCACCACAATCGCCGCATTTCTTCCGATTGTCCTGGCTGAAAGTGCAGTGGGAGAATATACGGCCCCATTGGCGCAGGTCATTGCTATTGCTCTTCTTTCGTCATGGATTTTCTCCTTAACCATGATACCTCTCTTGTGTGTGATTTTTTTAAGAGTCAATCGAAAGCGTGGAGCCAGTAGTGCTGAGGACAATACTTATGACACACGCTTCTATCGGCGTTACCGTGCATTCCTTCATCTACTTCTTAAAAAGCCCCCTATCACGATTGCAGGCGCTGCTGTGGTTCTGATCCTCACCATTGTACTGTTTGGCTTTGTTGAGCAAAACTTCTTTCCTGATAGCCGAGAATTACTTTTTACAGGAGATTTTGAACTTCCGTACGGAACATCCTTTGCCTATACAGAGGCAGCGATTCACGATATTGAAACGTTCCTCATTGAGGACCTATCCGCCAATGATACCAGATCGGGGATTCAAAATTGGGCATTTTTTATCGGCGGTGGAATTCCCAGGTTCTCTCTGGGCTACAGTCCATCGGAACCCCGCCCAGGACAGGCCGTCTTCATCGGAAATGCAACCGATTCTGAATCTCTGATAGGCTCCATGGATCGTTTACGTCAATATGTTGATCACAATTATCCAGAGATCAAAACGACGATCCAGCGTTTAACATCAGGCCCTGGTGCGGCAAACCCCATTGAGATTCGACTCTTCGGGCCTAATGAGGGCATGCTGTTTGAATTGGCCGATCAAGTGAAGGAAAAATTGAATTCTGTTGATGGAACTCGAAATATCTCAGATAACTGGGGAGAACAAACCAAAAAACTGGTTGTCAAAATTAATGCGGCTCAGGCTGAACGCGCTGGAATTACCAATCAGGACATTGCTATTTCGCTTCAAACTGCACTATCAGGCTCCATCGTCACACAGTATCGAGAGGGGACAGAAGCGATTCCTGTAGTCTTACGCTCTGAGGTGGGAGACCGAGAGGATATCGGCAAACTTGAATCTATCAATGTGTATGCCCAATCTGGTCAGAATGTCGCTCTGCGTCAAGTGGCCGATATCTCGCTCATGTTTGAACCGTCAAAGATTCTGCGTCGCGACCGCTCCAAAACACTTTCGGTTTTGTCAAACCTTGATCCTAACTCTGGTGCGACTGCATTCTCAATCGTGGATGAATTAAGTCCTTGGTTAGCACAACAGACATGGCCGCTTGGATACACATATGAGCTAGGGGGAACTTTTGAAAGCTCTGCCGAAGCCAACGCTGCCATTGGTGATAAGCTCCCTCTGGCAGGATTACTGATTCTGATCCTACTGGTTGGGCAGTTCAATTCTCTGCGAAAGCCGCTCATTATTTTACTCACTATTCCGCTGGGGCTTGCGGGAGTCGCTATTGGGCTCATTATTGCTGGTCAACCCTTCGGATTCATGACCTTATTAGGGCTTATTTCGTTGGCGGGGATTGTCATCAATAATGCGATTGTTCTCATTGATCGGATCCGAATTGAGATTGAAGACAATGGTTTAGCCCCTGGTCCTGCAATCATAGAAGCGGCTCAGCGTCGGTTGCGGCCTATTGTGTTGACAACATGTACCACGGTGGGTGGCCTGATTCCTCTCTGGTTTGGCGGTGATCCTCTTTTTGTATCAATGGCCGTCGCGATTATGTTTGGACTGATCTTTGCTACTGTACTGACGCTCGGCTTAGTACCAGCGCTTTACTGCGTACTTTTCAGGGTTCGTTACCGTTAGAATAGGTGGGGCATCTTACCTCCAAACTTTGACTCTGTGCCCCTCCTGTCCAAGCACGCTTGATTGTTGCTAAGTTATGACGGTTGATGTTCTCCGCGCAATGATGAGTACCACTGGACAATTTCAGTTTATCCACCAATACCGTTCATTTGATCAACTCAAAATCGTGGACAACAAGCGATGCTGACTGATAGTTGACAATGTTCTTTTTTCTAATGTTTCTGCTAATTAATATCAGATAGTGGTGACTCGTAAGTCCTTTGAGACTATAATTATGCAGATGTAAGAACTTGTTTACTCTGAAGGTCACGTTTACCTGCTTGATGCTCTTCCAAGAGCACCCATTTCTTAGACACATTCTAATCCAGTGGTGAAATAGTCTATCCTGGATTTCCGCGCGAATTTTTGAGGGTCTAATTTTTTCGTGTGTATTTCTGAATTTCTGGATTTAACGGGGTTTCATCTTTCGGACGTTATTCATTTTATTTCTGAAATTATGAAATGATATTTTATTCGTAAGTGTATTTTCTGGTTTTTTACGAAAATCAGATCATTTCTGCCAAGTTCACCAGCAATTCCTACTAACGGCTTAGAATTCAGTTGATATAGTATTTCATGTACATCTCCTGCAAATCTGGCGGGTTTTGCTTATCTCTGAGGAGAAATTCCTGCGCCAACCGGGCGTTTTCTGATCCTTTTTTCTGTACGTTCTGACGACTGGATACACCACACCCATCCCCTCATATAATCAGGGGTTCAAGTTCTGCCCCTACGGCTCTGGTTTACGCTATGATGAATCAATTTCTATCCCATATTATTCACTGTAATTTTAGCGATCAAAACTTTTTTCTTTTAATTGGAGATTTTTTCAACTAACCTGGTTTATCCTTAATAAGCCTATTTTATGGGGAGTTCAGGGTTATTTCGTTGGAGATGTATCTGGATAATTCGTGGAATAGGTGATGATTAATCAACTTCACCTATTAAGTGATAAACAAATCATGAGTAAAAAGCCAGAAAAACCGGTGATCTGTAGGGCACATTTTAACGAATTAGTGATCGTAGAATCCGCTGAGCACAATCATACGACTTCGGGTGCGATTATCATTCGGTCCATTCTATAGCGGACGGGGATCATTAATTTTTAGTCTCTGGGTTAGAAGATTCTCGGACCACGCATAAGTTGGCGCAGCTATTGATCCAATGTATTGTGATGTTGACGCTCGGATGGGGGCTGTTGGATATCAGCAAAGTCAATGGGGATCCTGGGCCTCAAGCCAGTCAAGACATGGCGACAGTATCATCAACGCTCAATTAGCCTCCCATGTCAAGACTCCTGTCTATTCTTAGCACAGCTATGCGCGTTTGAGTGCAGCGGTGTTGAAGTTAGGCCTTGACCACGCGCATTGGTGGACAGCGCTTAGCCACCTTTGTATGTGATGTAGATGCGCATGGCAATCAACGCGGGAGCAAATACAACGGGCACTATAAGCGAACAGTGCCACAGTTTGCAACATGCGGAGAGACCGGGGATGTCATTGCAGCGCGGTTACGCCCCGACAGTGAAACCAAGGGGTTAAAAGAATTTCTTCTTGATCTTGAGCGTATCGCTGATCGCGTGATTTTGGATGCGGGCTTTAATGGGGAAAGCACCTATGTGCCTCTGGAAGAAAGCGGAGTCTATTACCTCATGCGTCTAACAATCGGTTGAGAAAGATGGCCGAAGCGTATCTTCATGAGCGTAGGGAGTACAAGTACATTGAGTTGATGTGTAAAGCGGATGCTTGGGCCCATGCACGCCGGGTCATATTAGTGATTAGACCGCGCCCAGAGAGTTGTTTGATGGGTATTATTTTTTGATCACGAATCTTTCTCAGTATTCGGGCCAAGACTTGGCTGAACTATACAGTGAGCGAGGCAAAGCCGAGTTACAGATGAAAGCGGCCAGTGAATTTGCGTTTTCGTCATCAAGTCGCAAGAAGTCATCGTATCGGGGTCGTCCGATTGAGCATGAGTCGTGTGAGGAGGATGATGAGATCAGTCCAGAGAATTGTGTCCGCCTACAACTCTACATGCTGATCTACCAGTTGCTCCATGTTGGTCGCTACATCATGTACGGTGCGCCTGAGCTGGACACCGAGTCTGATAGCGATATCGCCGCAGAGCAAGATGCAGATACAACCTAGTCCTTCTGGCCCAAGTGAGCGCCCTGTTGCTGAGAAAAAACCTCACATGCACATTCGTAGCTTCATCCTGCAACGACTCAAAGTCGGGGCCACGATCGCTCGTAGTGGGTGCTATATCAAGGTTCGCATTGCCTATACGGCCGTAGACGCGTGGAAACAATTTTGGGACAACTTTGAAAAGTTAAAGTGGAAGGCTGCGCCCCCTCATCCGAGGTTTATTTAGACCGTTTGAAAAATAGGACTATTCATTCCATGACAGAGGCGCGCCCATGCGGTACGAATTGCAGTGAAACTGCCGTTATTACAACCAAAAAATAGAGGGAAATCGCGACGGTCAGTGTCAAAATCCCCAAATTTGTATCCGTGATTATCAATCCGACAACCAGAATTCAACCATTCATGAGAAATGAATAATTCTCAGATCAAATCGCTCCGTCATGCATATTATGGGTTCATTGATGATAGAATGTAGTGAAATGATGGAATCAATCATAACTATACACAAAAGAGCAGCAGAGCAATTGTCCTCAAATAAATACCTATTTGATCAGATGAGTCGTTATAGCGGCCAAAATGTGCTCTTCTGACGAAAATTCAACAAAATAGTTTACGAAACTCACGTTTAACAATAGGCCCCAAAGTGCGCTATGGTAGGAAGTTTTAAACTTAGTGGGAATTGCTGCTCCTGAAACAGCATGTAACACATTGCATAAAGCCAATCCTTGGACTTACGCAGACGCTTGAGCAAAGCAACATCCGAGAGATCGGCTACCCCAGCCTTACGGGCCCGCACCACCGTTTCTCGTAAGGAATACCTACGATGAGTAACAAGAGTAAGAATGCTTCAGATCACTTGTATTTGCGCAGACCACGCAAGACCCCGGTATCTTTTGCAAGTTGTATCCAACCCTCTGGAAGAAATGAACATAATGCAACCCAATTTTCATTGACCGGGGCTTGGGTAACCGCCTCTTTCATAGAACCATCATATAATTGCTATCAAATACAATTCATCTAAAATATAGCCGTAGGAAAAGTGCACAAAATGGAAAATTCCCAAATGCAGAATTCAACTCTTGACCTATATCTACCGAATAAGAAGAAAATTACAACAATTATTAAAATAAACAAGTTAGCGCTTATGGGATTCAGTCCCCTGTCCCGTAGAAAAACGCCCCCTTATTTGTAATGCTCGCGTGCATGCGTGACGCGAAAGGGACCAAAACCTTTGGAACACAAGAGATTCAAGCACCTGAATCCCCAGATTAATAAGGGAAATTTTGTCCCGTTTTGAAATGGGACATCCAAAAACGCTCAATCGTTGGATAGGGGCAGTATTCATCCTTAACCCTCCATTCTTAATCGGTGACACCCCGTAATTTGCCTCAGATCGCCCCGAAAGTGAGTTAAATTGCATGTAAGTGCTTTTTAGGGCAGTCATAAGTTGTATTCATAGTCATTCACCTGCGGATTGCCATGCCCTCAAGAATGACGATATTCGGGAACCTATGTAACACCATAAGGGTTGTATAATTCCCATTCATAACATACCCTACTCTCGCTGCAATGGAAGCCTTTACCGAATATAGGGGACCTGCTGATTACTTTCATGGCAGACACGAGGTCATCAACCCGTTCGTCCGTGCACTTGAGCACTACCGAACTAATAAGCGGGGCACCATATTCATGATCAAGGGGCCGCCTGGGTCGGGGAAGACAGCCCTGCTGTCCGAGTTGTCTGAGCACGCAGAAACCGTTGGCTACAGTGTTAAGGATAGCGTCAAGCCTTCCGACTTCTACAGCCCCGCGAGCATGGCAGAAACGCTTGGAGTTTCCAATGTCCCCCGCAAAGAGAATGTGCTTGGGTTTGATGGAAAGATATTCAGATGGGGACGAAAGACAGAGTCGGAACGGCAGTCTGAGGTTGTCGAAATCATCAAGAAATCATCCTCGGGGGTAGGGTTGCTCCTAGTGCTTGACGAAGCACAACATATCGCGCAGCTGACAGGACGCGATGATGTCACAGATCGTGCTATGTCAACGCTGAACAGGATCCACAATGGAAAGATTGGCCAGCCAGTAATCTTACTCGCGGGCGGGCTCGGCACGACAGAGATAGCGTTTGAATCTTTGGGTGTCTCGCGACTTGAGGAATCCTGCAGGGTTAGACTTGGTCCATTAGACTCAGAATCCACTCACGCTGTTATAAAAGACCATCTTGTCCACCGATGTGGACTAGACTCTCCCCCTCAGAATTGGATTGAGTCCCTTGCTGAGCCCACGCATGGATGGCCACATCACATTATATGCTATGTTGAGTCGGCCAAGGAGTGTCTTGCCCTGACTAATCAGAAGCCTACGCAGGTTGCACTGAAACATCCCCTTGAGGTGGGGCGCGAACGACAGGTGTCTTATTACGAAGCCCGTGCTCATGGCATAACCAAAAAGCAGCGACATCTCATCGCAGAATTATTCTCCGACCTGCCATCTGGCGGTACTGTAGACAAAGAAGATGTTTTGAAAGTCATTGAAGAGCAATACTCTGAAAAAGAGGCTCTTGCAGTGTTTGAACGTGCCCTCCGTCAAGGAGTCCTTGACGAGAGAGGAGATGGGGGGTTTGCCATCCCGATCCCAACCATGCAGAGGTGGTTGGTTGAAGTGCATGTAAGAGGCTCCACATTCTAATCCAGTGGAGAAATAGCCTATGGCACCAACCGATGTGATAGAGTTGATCTGTGCTTCAGATTGTCTGGCAGAGTTCATTGGACTCAAAACGCTCACTACGGGGAGACTCGGGGCTGTTGTTTCTATTTCTTGACGAATTACCTGTAATGAGTCAGCCATATCATCCAAGATGATCCTCTTCATTCTAACTGATTGAACGGCTGGGATAGCATTTTATGAGTAGCAACCATGGCTAATACTGAAAGGAAGATGACTGCTACTGGCCCAATAAATCTATACACACCATGCTCTGCTCTCCAGTTCAAACATCACTAAACCCCACAGAGCACTCAATACTATGATCTTAAATGAAATGATTTGAGAAATAGTTTCAAAGTGTCTACAGCACAGTATCTGACTGATCTTTGAACACCGAATTGAACATCTCCAAAATTTGTACCTAACTGATCTTTCTCTAACGTCATCTTTGTGGATTTTTTTAGATGGAGGCATGAATCAGGATCTGCAGATCCTGCCTTGATCACATGGATCTTCGTGAACGTTTAATCATTCTTGACTCAATGCGATTTTGCGTATAATTGCTGATTTTTATTACTCATACGCTCTGCGAGTCCACATCGGCAATGTAACAAATATAATTTCGAAATTTGTGCCTCATCATGTGTGAACCAAGTTGAAACCGACTCCAAATAGGTGTTGGCACGTTAAGACTCATACTGACAGTCAATGAGAACTACAGTTGAGTCTGAAACTATAACAAGCCTATGCAGAAGTGAAAACCTCACATCGGTGTATTTGGGGTTTGTGAAAAGCCCTGCTACATTGGTTCAACCGATACATCATAAACCTCCATCACTGGATTAGCCAAGAGTTCTTCACAGGCAGCACAGGCTACATCTCTGGCCTCCAAGTCATCGTTTGCTGAAATCTCAAGTTCTACACACTTACCAATTCGAACCGAATTAATTCTATCATACCCAAGGTTTTGCAAGGCATGATGAGTAGATTTCCCTTGCGGGTCTAAAATTGATGGACGCAATGTGACCGTAATAAAAGCTTTGTACAGATTGCTCATGATGTGATTAGTTTCAAGGTATTCTAGTTATTTTGTCAATATCATTAACATACGAAGAGAATTGGAGATAGCGCGAATGAGCCCAACCCAAACATACACAAAAAGTACCAATAACAACCCAGTATATGGGAAAATACAGGTTACGATTGCTGCGGCTATGTACGCGCTAGAAAATCCAGGATTTGCTCTAAGATAGTATAGAGAAATTCTCGGGACACCATCAAATCGAATCAGAGATACCATCAATAGAGATAGGATTACGATGATTGGAATCAAAAACTCGGTTGATACCCCACCTACTCGTAAGATCCATGTATCTTGAGTTATATTCAAGACAATGGCAACAATACAATATGCATGCACGGGCGTTGGTAATCCTTCAAAATCAAGTTTCTTCTCTGGTGAATACTGTAAATTAAATCGTGCCAATCGAACCGCTGAACACATGACAGGTAGCGCACTAATAATCAATCCAAACATGCCGCTATCGTCAAGCAATCGAGCATAGATGAGATAAGCGGGGGCAACTCCAAAGGATACAACATCACACAAAGAATCTAACTCCGTACCAAAGAGGCTTGCGCCATTCGTCAGCCGAGCAATCATCCCGTCAAGGAGGTCAAACAATCCAGCAAGAATGATCAGATAGCATGCATGAACAAACTGTCCCTGATGAATCTGAGTAATTGCTACAAATCCACAGAACATATTCATAAGCGTAAAGAAGGACGGAACTGCAACCCGTGCACGATCTACCGAAGATTCAGTCGTCTCCCTCTCCCCGAGTTGACCTTGAGATATTAACTGGGTTCTATGTCTATGACGATTCATAGGAATTAAGGAATCTCATGATTCACCATAGCAGAAATATATAAATTGGTGATAGGTTGATATTGGTAAATTTCAACGATTTCTCAATAGGTTCATTCTATGAACTGTACATTCAAATTGTTACACCACAATCCATATTCTGAGTTAATTTTATGCAGGGAACATCGTTCTGAACTTCATAATATTCAAAGACTGGATCTAGATAGGTTTGTCAGGATCATGGCCTTCATGGTTTATACTTTTTCTTTGAATGTGAGCAGCTTGTCTCGGTAGTATTCGTATTGTTTACGGCGGGCATCAATTTCTGCGGGTAAGCCTACGGAGAGGTCGTTGATCAGCGCCTCAAACTTGTCAAGGATAGAGACGATTTCTTGTTGGATTTCAGGCCGAGGATTGGGGATTTTAATTTTTGCGAGTCTATTACCAGAAATACGACGAACTTTGGTTCCAGTGATATGGCGTTTTTTCTGTTTCTGGAAAAGCTCTGTCTGGAAGCAATAGGACAAGTATTTGGGGTTAAGGGAATGGCTTAGAATATACGCATCTGTACTTACAGCCACTTTTTCGTCACCAAGCCATGCCACTGCCTTTGCTACACCTGAATCATCTTCACTGGTTGTAGCAATGATGAGGTCTCCTTTATCAGCTTTACGTAAACGATTAGCAAGATCGGGATCTATAAATGACTTTGTCCTGTCGGCATAGACTCCGTAATATGTATGAATTTGACCGTAATGAATACAACCAGTCCCATGTTCTGTAAAATCTGATTTCTGAATACCATTCCCTCTGACTAATTTACCAATCTCTCCCAGCGCCTTAAATTCAACCTTGTCTGTGGAATCAAGCCCTAAGGAACGGTGGATGGCTGAAGGTTCTCCTGAGAAATTCAGCAGTTCATCACGGTAATACTGATACTGTAGACGCCGCGCCTCCAATTCAGCCTCTAACTCAACCACCAATTCCGCCACCAGCTCAGAGTACGTATCCAAGATATTTACGATCTCTTGTTGGATTTCAAGCGGAGGAATGGGAACTGGAAACGCTCCAAGGATTTTGGCGCTCAAGTTATTAATTGTGGTAAATTTAATTTTACTTTGCAAGTAACTTTCAAAACTATTACCTGTGAGCAGATGAAAGAGGAATTTAGGATTCAATATCATTTCGTATACACGAATGATCGCCATAAAGGCACCAAATGAATAACCCACATTTTGACGAGTGATAAATGCTACTTTTCCAACATGCTCTTTGGAACCGCTCGCGACACTGATTATAATATCCTTATTTTTTACAAATTGATCAGGGCGCACGCGTACACTAGAAGACACTACTTTTACATCATCAAAATTTAATGTATTGCTAGCAAGTGTTATATTATTTGCGCGTAAAACTTTCACAGGTCCATCTTCGTCTTCATCTGTTTTTTTATAGGAAATACCGCGATGTAAGGTCATGACATCCGCCAACTTTTTAAACTCCACCCCATCTGGGCACAATTTCTCAACAAGTTTCTCAATGCTATTCATTGATCAAGAAGATTCTAGGTCCATGACAATCGACTCAATCTTTCGTCGTAGCTCAGCTTGCCTTGCAACGATTTTCGCAATCTTTGCATTGAGGTCCAAAATATTTATTTTTTCGCGGGTATCCTCTGTCTCAACATACGACGAAACCGCAAGGTTATACTCGTTTTCTATAATCGTCTGTTTGTCTACCAGCACTGCAAAGTAGTCACGGCTCTGGCGCTGAGCAAATACATCAAGAATCTTTGTCTGATGCTTTTCAGCGAGTTGATTCTTATTGCCACTACGCACATATGCATCCGAGGCATCAATAAATAAAACCGCATCATCTAATTTTGACTTTTTCAAGACAATAATGCAGGTCGCGATCGTTGTGCCAAAAAAGAGGTCTGGGGGTAACTGAATCACCGCATCAACATAGTTATGGGTCATCAGATACTGACGAATCTTCTGTTCCGCTCCACTGCGATATAGCACCCCTGGAAACTCAACAATCGCAGCGGTGCCATTGACCGCCAGACAGGAAAGGATATGCATCGTAAATGCAAGATCCGCTTTACTGGCAGGTGCCAGTACACCTGCGGGAGAAAACCGAGGATCATTGATCAACATAGGGTTGTGTTTTCCCTCCCACTTGATTGAGTAGGGGGGATTAGAAACAATCGCTTCAAACGGGCCATCATCAAGATGGGCAGGATCGGTCAGCGTGTCGCCATGTGCAATATCAAATTGCTCGAAATTGATGTTGTGCAAAAACATGTTGATTCTACACAAATTATAGGTCGTCAAATTGATTTCTTGGCCAAAGAAGCCTAGACGCACATTGTCACGTCCGAGCACTTTGGCAAATTTTAACAGTAACGAGCCAGAGCCGCAGGCTGGATCATAGACTTTTGAGACTTCATCTTTGCCCACCACGGTCATGCGTGCAAGGAGCTCAGAGACCTCCTGCGGAGTGAAAAACTCTCCACCAGATTTCCCCGCAGCCGAAGCATACATCGTCATCAGAAACTCATAGGCATCCCCAAACAAATCAATGGTGTTTGAAGAAAAGTCCTCCGTGTCATTGAGCGGTAAATCCCCAATCGCACTGAGGAGTTTGACCAGTTTTTCATTTCTCTTGGCCACCGTTGATCCTAATTTGGTGCTGTTAACATCCACATCCTCAAATAAGCCCCTCATGTCATTCTCGCTTTCGGTTCCAGTGGCCGAGGTCTCAATATTGGTGAAGATGCGGTGTAGGGTGACATTGAGGTTTTCATCATCGCGGGCACGGGCGCGTAAATTCACAAAGAGCTCCGACGGAAGGATGTAGAAGCCTTTTTCCTTGATAATCACCTCACGCGCGGTTTCCGCTTCGCGGTCGCTCAAATCGGCATACTGGAAATCAACAAGCCCAGCCTCATGCTGTCTCTGATTGAGGTAGCCTGTCAGGTTCTCAGATATAAACCGGTAGAAGAGCATGCCAAGAACATAGCTCTTAAAATCCCAGCCGTCTACCGCGCCGCGCAGATCATTGGCGATGCGCCAGATGGTTTTGTGTAATTCAGTTCGTTCTGCGTCCATTGGTTAGATTCATAATTTCATCTAATCTAAACATAGACGATGATTTTCTTTGCATGTACCCATATAATTCGCTATAATTTAACGATCAAAATATGATGAATAACATGGGTTTCCTGAATGCTCTATCAACCTAAAAAGGAACTCCCGTTACGGAATTAATTCAGATTTGAACAGGTGGAAATACAGGATGATACAAGGAACTTGGTTACATACTCCAGTATCGTCAATCTTGGCGAATGTCTCAAGGATGTATCCGAACATAATTCGGACAATCAAACCAATAGAACATTAAGCGTATACTTCTTTCCTATAATCGCTACACATTTTGCACATGCAAAAATATGAGATAACCGTAGCCGTTGTATTGAGGAAGAGGAAAACGGATTATATGCCGATGCCCCTGCACTGAAGGGACTCCATGTTGGTGTTGCTACAATAGACGAAGTAGTTACCAATGCCAAAGATGCGGTCAAATTATATTTGAACTCCTTGTCTGAACATGGAGAACCATTTCCAGAAGGGCCACATTTAAAGATTCAAAATTATAGTGATCCTGTAACCATAGAAACACCCGTTTCATGCCCATCTCCCATCAAGCTTGGCGAGAAGTCAAAAACATCACAGCACAAGATCTCATAATGCATTAAACGTGATGGGTGGGACAAGAATCTGCGCAGGGGCCACAATAGCCTTTAATAAAGAGATGCCTGATATAGGTATGAACCGAGTGGTTATTCATTTTCATTCAGGCAAGACTTATGGTCCTAAATTCCTAATGAAATCGGTTGGAGCGATTCGGATTTAGAACGTCTTAAGTTAATCAAAAAGAGGCGCTTCCGCCTTAAACTTCAAGTTTACCAAACAAATTCCTAACATGCTTTGTTAGAAACGATGATCCAATGACACTGACGATGACAGCCTGAATGATGTCAAGATTGGTAGGTGTTACAAAATGGAGTCGTTCCGGTAACAATAAATGCCATGTCCACACTATCAAAAAAATAATCATCAATAAAAAACCTACCCAAAATCCAATGAGTATCCCCCGATGAATATTTCTCCGTATTTGATGATCCCGTTCGTGTTTACCTTCTACCAACTCAAATAATCGCCGTGCTTCATCTTTTGCACGCTGTGGTTCATTAGACTCGCTCTCTGAAACATCTTGACCAATGAATGCAAGATTCTGCGTTTCGCTCATTGACGAATAAATGACTTGTAGTGTTTTTCAATAAGATCGTTTGGAATTGCTGCATTTTCCCCCTTTTCTCTCATTGTGATGTCCCATGGGCTATCACGCCTATGAGTTAATGCAGATAAGTATAATCCGTCATACTTCCCATAAACTTCTACCACTCGTACCATAATAGCTAAGAAATTAGGAGTGAATGAATCACGTAGATCTTTCAATCTACCGACAATTGGGGAATGTCTAAATTCTTTATACTTGTGATAAATATCGGGTACTACAGGACCATATCGCCAGGCCTCAACCGTATCATTAAATAATGGTTTCCCCGATATGCCCAATGTCCAACCATGAGCAATATATGACAGCTTAATTAACTGCATGGGCGTAAGGTTTCGTCCACTATGACCAGCAATGAAAAGGATCTGACTAGCAGCCTTATGTGCATCTCTGCTCTTGAGCATCTTTCAATGATATAGGTTAATGTAATTGACTCCAACACAATAATCTGAAACCCTCAACACTCTAATATACAAATTTCAAGTAACTTTGTATCAAGTTGTTAAGAATATGTGAGAATCGTTATGGGCTTACCCCAGCCCAATCACTGAACATTGGAGGTCATGACATAAGTAATTAGTATTGAAAAGGTGGAAATGCAGACGATACAAGGAACTTGTTTACATACTCCAGTATCGTCAATCTTGGCGAATGTCTTTGGGTGTATCCGAACATAATTCGGACAATGAAGCCAATTGAATATTATTACCCTAACAATCACACATTTTGCACATGCAAAAATATGACATAACCGTAGCCGTTTGTATTGAGGAAGATGAAAACGGATTTTATGCCGATGCCCCTGCACTGAAGGGACTCCATGTTGGTGTTACTACAATAGACGAAGTAGTTACCAATGCCAAAGATGCGGTCAAATTATATTTGAACTCCTTGTCTGAACATGGAGAACTATTTCCAGAAGGGCCACATTTAAAGATTCAAAATTATAGTGATCCTGTAACCATAGAAATACCCGTTTCATGCCCATCTCCCATCAAGCTTGGCGAGAAGTCGAAAACATCACAGCACAAGATCTCATAATGCATTAAACGTGATGGGTGGGACAAGAATCTGCGCAGGGGCCACAATAGCCTTTAATAAAGAGGGCCTCCCATTTTTTAAGTGGGTGATATTTTCAGAAATGGGTAAACGAGGGTAACAAGAATAAGGTTCGGTAAGGATTTTTATAGTAGTTTAGATTTGTTTATCTATCCTTCAACTTATCAAAAAAAAGATGGCTTTAAAAATAACAGATGTGAATCATTTGATTGGTATTGCGTCACCGTGTCCGAGATTGAGCAGGAGACGAGTCGTTATGCGGCGAGGATCCATGTAACGCTTTCGGGGGATGCGGAGTTAAGGTGTCCGGAGTGTGGGAAGGCGTGTCCGGGGTATGATCACCGAGAGCGATGATGGCGCCATACTAATATCTGTGATTATCGTACGGAAGTGGTCGCGAGTGTGCCCCGTGTGCAGTGCCCACAGCATGGCGTGACTACGATTTCGGTTCCTTGGGCCGATACTCGTGTGCAATTCACGTCCAGTTTTGAGGCCTGTGTGATGGATTGGTTGCATGATGCAACCAGCATTTCAGTGATCGCGAAACGCTTAGGGGTGAGTTGGACGATGATCGCTCATATTATGGATCGTGGAATCAAGCGTGGATTGGAGCGCAAGCCAGAGAAGATCGTGCCTCATATTTGCGTAGATGAGACAGCGTCCAAGAAGGGGCACAACTATGTGACGATTGTATCGGATCGGTACGGTGTTACATGTGTCAGAGGGGCGAACAATAGAGAGTTTATTAGAGTACTACGATAGTTGTTCACCTGAGCAAATTGCAGGGATTGAAAGTGTGAGTATGGATATGTGGCCTGCCTACATCACTGCAACAAGGATGCGTAGACCCGATGCAAGATTGCATTTGACCATTTTCATATCTCTAAATATGTTGGAACTGGGGTGGATGAGGTTCGCAGAGAGGAGAATCGTGCGTTAAAGAAACTGGGGATTCTGGATTTGGTAGGGACAAAGTATGATTGGCTTAAGAATCGGGCCAGTATGTCGGCCAAGCAAAAGAAGCGGTTTAATCTCTTGAAAAACAGTGCACTGAAAACAGCACGCGCTTGGGCGATGAAAGAAGTGTTCCAGACGCTGTGGAAGTATAAACATCGCACTTGGGCGCTCAAAGCATGGAACCGTTGGTTAGGGTGGCTCTCACGCACTCGTCTGGAGCCGATGAAAAAAGTGGCTAAAACCATTAGAAGTCATCTTTGGGGCATTCTCAATGCGGTGGTTTTAGATGTGAGTAATGGGCCGGCTGAAAGCATCAATAGTCGCATCAAAATGATCAAAATCCGTGCGCGTGGATTCAGAAATCCTGAACGATAAAAGAATGCAATTTACTTCTATCTTGGTGGACTTGATTTGTATCCAGAAGGCACCAAAAATCGGCCAACCCACTCTTAAAACGGGAGGCCCAATAAAGAGATGCCTGATATAGGTAGTGCCTGTCCAGAAAAGTATCTAACAGCGCTGAATCGCCTATTCTGTATGGGTTTATAGATTCAAAATAAACGTTATTTTGTTGCGAAGATTTTGCGGCCATTTTCTAGATTACGCGTTAAAGGTACTAAAAATGAGAGTTTTCAGTACAACCCCTGTCGTTTGCTACCTTGAATTCACACATCTTCGCAAATCTTCAAGCGAAATGATCGGCGATAAATGTCATATAGAATAGGAGCTTCAAAGATATTTTCCTATTTATGGACGGGCACTAGGTATGAACCGAGTGGTTATTCATTTTCATTCAGGCAAGACTTATGGTCCTAAATTCCTAATGAAATCGGTTGGAGCGATTCGGATTTAGAACGTCTTAAGTTAATCAAAAAGAGATAGATTATTGGAATAATGCAATCTGAAATAACTCTTGGACGGTGCAGTTTTTCGTAGCATACAATAATGATGAATTGGTGTTGATAGTCCCTGGTATCAGTTCAGTTTCAATAAACTCTTTTGAACCCTGTTCGTACATTGTATGTTAATTCACTGAATCATTTTTCTGCAACGAGTTACAATGATCATTGATTGGACATCTGTTGTTACTGTCATTATTGTAGCGATCGCTACTGTTACTGCAGTACGCCTGAGTATCAAATCGAAAAAATCCGATCGGTCAAAGTGGGAAGGATATGTGGGAGCAAGATTGGATCGTCTTGAGAAATCTTTGGATCGAATGGAACTTAAACTTGATAAAATCGTGGATAAGATCTTTTCTATATTTTCTCATGTCCCCCGAAAAGTGATCGGCTCGGAAAGTCCACATCCTCTTACTGATTTTGGCAGAAAAATAGCCAGAAAATTAAACGCCGATCACTTCGCTGGTAAACTTGCTGAAGTTACAAAAGACGAAGTCAAGGGCAAAGAACCATATGATATTCAAGAATTTAGTTTTAGTTATGTTCAGAACGACGATCACTATTCGGATGAAGATCGTCAAATCATCCGTAATGTGGCCTATGAAAAAGGTGTTTCGGAAAATCAAGTTCGTGAAGTAATTGGCATTGAGCTTAGAGATAAATTGCTGGAAATAGAAGGTAAGAGTGCCCCTTAAGTACTGGGAGTTTGTGTGTTCTCTCCATAAACAATTGGCAGGTGTTCATTGCATGGCATACCCGCTGGTTTTTTTTGCTATGTAATGAGCCTACATGAGTTCCCACTAACTCGTTTCTTGTTCATCAAAATTAAGATTCTCAGTCCACTGCCCTGTGAATTATTCGTATTCCTGCCACTTCAACCATGCTTTCACTACACAAATAGGCAAGAGATCTTGACATTTGGCTACAAAGATCTTCATTTTGCAAAAATAAAGACAGAATCTTCCATATCTACGGTGAGTTACGCCTTAGTGGGAATAGCGGCAGAAGCTTCTTAATTGTATTCAGTGATTACCATACTCTATATCTATAATTAACGATTAAGTGCGAACTCACGCATGTTCATAAGCCAAAGCATGAGCAAAAAGGCATAGGCTTAATCACGAGTTGATTCAACATCAATAACCCCGAGTATGCTCTCCCCTGCCGTTACCTGATCTCCAATCTTTACATATACAGGATAATGTGCTGGATACATTACATCCATTCGTGACCCAAATCTAATCAACCCAAACCGTTCACCCGCACTGACACGATCTCCCACACAAAGCCTATTCACGATACGCCTCGCCAGAGTCCCCGCAATTTGTTTGAACAAAATTCGTGCCCCCGATGAGTGCTCCACTCCAATGAGAGATTGTTCGTTCTCAGTGGATGCTTTTGGATGCCATGCAACCCGAAAATGTCCAGATTTATAGTTGATATAACGTACAATCCCTTTTACGGGCACACGATTCACATGGACATCAAGAATTGAAAGAAATATAGAAATTCTTAACACCTTCCCTCCTATATAATCTGTTTCATCCTCGCAAACTATCTCCACAATTTTCCCATCAGCTGGCGCTAGAATCAGATTGGCCGAATCAGGCGAGGGATTTCTCTTTGGATCCCTGAAAAAGTAAGCCACCATGAGGCCCAGCCCAGGTAACAGTAAAGGAATAAAAACAAAAACAATCCATCTCGGAATTCCTGGGATGATCAAAATAAGCCCCGATAGTATTAATCCAATCATACATGATGCCAGAACAAATGGCCATCCATCACGAGCAATCATATAATTGAAGCAATGATTGTTTGAACCTCAATAATTAAATACATGAATGTTTTTCTGACAGATACCTTAAAAGATAATCAATTATGGCAATCAATCGGCATCACTGAGGGACTCAATTTTCCACTTTCAGTCTCAGGAAATCTCATATGCATGAGGCAAGAGAACCCATTGGAATCGTATCACCTCCTCTCACTATGATGAAGGACCAAACACTCGTTTAATTCGTTTGATTAATATGGACTTGAACTATGGGACGCGTTTCATTTCATACACTTGGCTGTAAACTTAACTTCGCAGAGACCAGCAATCTCAGACGCCAGTTTGAAGAATACGGGTTTACGAGCGTCGGAGAAAAAGACCCCTGCGATGTCTTGGTCATCAATACCTGCTCAGTTACCTCAGAAGCCGACCGAAAATGTAGGCAAATTACTCGACGTGCTCATCGGCTGAATCCCGAAGCATTTATCATTGTAACGGGGTGCTATGCCCAGCTTCAACCAGATAAAGTAGCAGCTATCAAGGGCGTCAATGCTGTATTAGGAACTGCAGAGAAAGCACATCTCTTTGACTTAATTGATGATTTTATCCCCAAACCATCTACCCAAGTGAATGTCTCCTGTACATCCAGTGCTCTCTCCTTTGACCCAGCCATACTTGCCGATGACCGCACGCGCGCCTTCTTGAAGGTACAGGACGGTTGTGACTACTCATGCTCATTTTGCACAATCCCCCTCGCTCGCGGACAAAGCCGGTCTGCTCCAGTAAAACAAATCATTGATCAAGCCAAACATCTTGCCGATCGCGGCATCAAAGAAATTGTGCTGACTGGTGTTAACATCGGACTCTATGGACAGGGGAGCCTTGATCAACGCAGCAACCATTGCCTACTTGATCTTCTCAATAATCTTTCAAAAATTGACGGAATCCAACGCTATCGTATCTCTTCAATTGAACCTAACCTGCTCACAAATGACATCATTGACTTTGTGGCAGACACGCCTGTTTTTGTTCCTCATTTTCATATCCCACTGCAAAGTGGAAACAATGCTGTACTCGGTGCAATGCGACGCAGATACCGCAGAGAACTCTATCAGCAGCGGCTTGAATATATCATCTCACGTATGCCTGATGCAGGAATCGGTGCTGATGTCATTGTGGGATTTCCTACCGAGACTCCCGAACACTTCTCTGAAACACATACCTTTTTAATCAACCTGCCCGTGACATATCTCCATGTATTTACCTACTCCGAACGCCCCAATACCGAAGCCGTTAATCAGTCTCAACGTCATCCCAAGGTAACACCCCAAGAACGGTCCAATCGTAACCGCACCCTACAGACACTCTCCCGAGGTAAGCAACAAGCATTTCAAGAACGATTCCTTGGACACACACGCTCGGTACTCTGGGAGCGAAAAACTAAGTCTGGTAGAATGCTGGGCTACACTGATAACTATATTCGCGTATCCAAACTCTTTGATGCGAACTGTGTCGGAACAGTAGAAAACGTTCAAATTGGATCAAATAATGTACAATTTGTCACGAACTAACCTCTGCACGCATCCTCAACATCCTGAATATCTTTTGGAATCGGAGGGCCTAAGACTCGACATCCATCGGTAGTGACTAAAATATTCTCTTCAATCCGTATTCCTCCAAAATTTTCCCAAGCGGATAGTCTGTCATAGTTGATAAAGTTTATGTGTCGCTTTTCCTTTTTCCATTTATCTATCAATGGGGAAATAAAATAGCATCCTGGCTCAACTGTTAATACGTATCCTGCGGACGGGGAACGTCCAAACCGCAGAGATCTAAGCCCAAACTGAGAACTTCGTTGTATGTGATCATTATAGCCAACCAAGTCCTCACCAAGATTTTCCATATCGTGAACATCAAGCCCCATCATATGCCCTAAGCCATGCGGAAAAAATAATGCATGAGATCCAATGGCGACCGACTCATCCAAATCCCCTCGCATCAGCCCAATTTGCTGTAGATGATCGGTCAATATCCTGGCCGCAATCAAATGAGATTCCCGAAACGGCAGGCCCGGCCGAATACTGGATACCGCTCCCATCAATGACTGTAAAACTGCAAGATAGACCTCGGCTTGACGTGACGAAAAACTGCCACTCACAGGATATGTACGCGTAATATCACTCGCATATCCAAGTATTGTTGCGGCTCCACTATCCTGTACCACTAAGTCTCCATGTTCAAGTCTGCGATGATACTGATGGTTATGTAGAACCTGACCGTGCTTAGTTAAAATACATGGATATGCAAGTCGCCCGCCACCACTAATTGCAATTCCCTCTACAAGCCCAGCCAGCTCCCGTTCATATTTCCCTGACTCAGCCGACCTCATCGCCGCTAAGTACATCTTTTGAGTGATCCCCAAAGCGGTCTCTATCTCTTTCACCTCACGGGGTTCTTTCACAGACCTCTGATCAATCACGGCTGATGCAAGCTCCACTGAACCTCCGTCACTCATTGCATCTAATCCAATGAGTCGTTCAAGACGTTTTATTGTTTTTGCACGATACGGAGTTAGATAGTGCAGTGGACGTTTTAGAGACAGCGCCTTCGCTAACACAGACGATAGATTAGACGAATCCATGACGTGATCTGCACCACAAATTTCTCCTAACTCAACGAGATCTGGCTGTGAACCCGACCATATAATATCATCAATCGTAAGTTCACTGCCGATGAGGGTTGTCTGGTGGTTATCTATGTCAATAATCAGGAAAAGATCAGGCCTACTAATCCCAGTATAATACAGAAAGGTACTATCTTGCCGGAATGGATATATGTTATCAGCATAATTCATTGGGCTGTCCGAATTGCCCGATAACAGTACAATTCCCCCACTCATTGATCGGATAAGCTGTTTGCGCCTATTGATAAATACCTCAGATTCAAACATAAGATGAATTGCTGTTGTCTTGCGAATTGGGAAAATCCTTACCCTCATAAAACAATTTACTATTTTTTAAGTACAATCCGAACATTTAATCCATTGACTATGCTAATCCGATACCTGCTTTTTTCTGTTACCATGCTTCTGCTACTTGCAAGCTGTGATTCATCAGACACGGCTGATGAAAATAATGTAGAGCCTCCAGTGCCTCGTGAAGTTTCTGATGATGATTATTCCGATCTAGGAGACGGATTAAAATATTACGACTTTAAGGTTGGTCGTGGTGAAGCCGCAAAGGATGGTGACCTTCTTAGCGTACATTACAGCGGTTGGTTAACCGATAATACCCTATTTGATTCTTCTTACCCACGAGAGCAGCCTATTCAGTTCCGTATAGGGGCCGGTCGAGTGATTCAGGGCTGGGAGCGTGGTCTAGTAGGAATGAAAGTTGAGGGAGAACGTCAACTACTGATTCCCCCAGAACTTGCTTATGGAGTCATGGGGCAAGGCCCTATTCCGCCAAATTCCACACTCATTTTTGAAGTTCAACTCATCTCTATTGAGTGATTGCCGCACCGTCTTCTTGGAGAACCAGATCTAATTTCTGCACTAATTCTTGCGCATTTTCATGATCAAAAACCATAGGGGGCTTGATCTTGATCACATTGTGTAATGGCCCATCTGTTGAAACAAGTACACCCAAGTCACGCATTCGATTGACAATATAATCTGCAACTGTATTAGCGGGCTCCAGCGTTTCAGGATTCGTCACTAGCTCTATACCCAAAAACAAACCCCGCCCACGAACATCTCCAATAATCGGATATCGCTGTTTGAGATTCTGGAGGGAGTCCTTGAGTGAAGCACCGGTCACTTGAGCATTTTCTTGCAAGCCTTCGGACTCAATGACATCCAATACGGTCATTCCGACCATGCACGAAACAGGATTTCCACCAAAGGTGCTAAAAAATTCCATCCCATTATCAAAGGACTGAGCAATCTCGGGGGTTGTCACCACACCAGCAAGTGGATGACCGTTTCCCATGGGCTTACCCAAAACAACAATGTCCGGGACCACCTGCTGAGTTTGGAATCCCCAGAAATCACTTCCCACTCTCCCAAAACCCACCTGTACTTCGTCTGCAATACATACACCTCCTGCATCACGGACTTGTGCATAGACCTTGCTGAGATACCCCTGTGGTAACTCAATCTGCCCCCCACAGCCAAGTAAAGATTCGCAAATAAACGCTGCAATTCCATCTGTGGCAGTTTCAATGACTGATTTTAATTGCTGCGAATACTGCTCCGCAGCATCTGGTCCCCTAAAGCGCCCTCTGTAGACATCCGGGACAGGTGCTTGAAAGACATGAGATGGTTCACCTGTACCACCTGGGCCATCAAACTTATAGGGACTAATTGCAATCAATGAACTGAGATGCCCATGATATGCCCCTTCCAAAACAACGATATTCCCCCGACCCGTATGTGCACTGGCTAATCGCAGGGCCAGATCATTCGCTTCACTACCTGAATTTACAAAATAACAGACTTGAAGTGGATCTGGCATGGTAGATGTCAGTCGCTCAGCATAATCAACTAAAGTCTGATGTAGATATCGCGTGTTCGTATTCAATAGATGCATTTGTCGAATCGCAGACGAATTTACTTTCGGATGGCTATGCCCAACATGAGGAACGTTATTGACGGCATCAAGAAACCGACGACCAGTCACATCATAAAGGTACTGGCGAAATCCTCTGACAATATGTAAGGGGGTTCGGTAGGAAAGACTTAGATTCCCTCCAATCAACTCTTTTCGCCGATTCTGAATCCTCTCAGCATGAGAATGTGAGACTTGTAATTTATCATCTTTGATTCCAAGTAATAAATTAGGATTAGGGCATATAGATAACCACACTTCTCTTTGACTTGCAGGTGCCACGCCCCAGAACGCACCAGATTGCCCCAATAAATCAGTGATGATTTGAAAATGTAAATGGGGAATCCATCCACCATTCTCTTCAGGAGAGCCAAGATGTGCAAATTCCTCCCCCCCGTCAATCTCCTGTCCTATTTGCAGTCCAACAACCGACTCTTCGCTGAGATGGCCATATAATGTATAAAAGGTTTCGCCTTTGATGGTGTGCTCAAGTATCACAAGTCCCCCAAAATCCATCGGATTCTTGCTGAAATGAACACTGTGTACTTTTGCTGAGATAGGGGCATAAATGGATGTGCCCGAGTCTTTAAATAAATCTATCCCCAAGTGAATGGTGCGGCTCTCATCAAATTCATTGTTACAAGACAAGTAGTGGTCAGCTGTATAAACAATTCGAGGTTCATTGTAGCGGCCGATACCAATCTCAGAACCCGCCCGTTGAATTCGCCGAAACCATGCATCTGAGGCTCGATTCGGATCTGGTTGCTGGTCAGGGGTTCCTGACAGTGGACTCTCAACACTCAGATCAAGGATCAAAGGATCAGATAACCGCACATCTGGTTGCATGATGGCAGAAAACGCTGTGCGTTCAAGTAGCCTTACGACAGTCTGAGTCTTCAAACATGGCTCCATTCCACAGGCAAACCTCCATCGATATTCCGCTAGCGAAGACGATTGGTCTGATAATCGCATGAGCAATGACCATGCACCCTGCTCTGAGATGCGAATGTACGCATTCTCTGGCTCAATTGCGCCCCTATATGCAGAGACCAGTATACTGCCACAGAGGCGTGCCTTAATCAACTCAAATAAGATTGAAATTTCTGCTTCTTCCAGTGGATAAATTTCATGATATCCTCCGATCACTTCCGCCGCTGCACCGACGGGGTCTACTGTATTCATCATGATATAGGTGACAGCAATCGCCAATTCAGCGACCATTGAAGTGTGTAATGTGTCACCAAAATCAATCAGACCAGAGACCTTCGCCTCGTATCCAGTTCCTTGCACGATCACATTGTGATCATTCGCATCGTGATGAATCACACTTTGGCGTAATGATGTGAAATCACCCAAGGTCTTATTCTGGAATGCCTCCAGAGACTCATCCACGATTGCACGCCTTGAAGGATCGGGGATATAACTCAGGTACTTCCCTAAATGATGAGTCTTGCGTAAATCCCACAGATAGTCACGATGCGCCGATTCGTGCTCATACCCTCCCAGAGCACGATCTATATTCGCTAAAAAACGCCCTAGATCCTTGAGTAAATGGTTCATAACGGGCTTGATGGTTGCAAATATTCGCCCCTCAAGCCATGTCACCATCCAGATGTGATGATCTTCGCCCTCATCGCTCTTGATGGTCGTCATTGAATCGCCTGCTACAGTGGGAATCACCTCTGGATATTGGCCTGAGTCCCCAGTCTGGTTCAGGTGGGCTAAAACGCTCTGTTGTAGATCCACATCGCTCGGTTCAGATCGGCTATTCGTAATCTTTACAACATAGGTGCCAGTATCTGTCTTAAGGCGAAAATTCTGATCAAGATGGCTCGGTAGTTCAGATACAGTGCCATGTAACTCAAAAATATCCTGTGCAAGCGACAGAACTTGATGGGTTGAAAATTTCGGTCTAGACTGTTCAATCATTTTGATGAACCATACATCTTTCTGGCTGCTTCGTACAACTGGATACATGCCTGAGCATCTTGGAACGATAATGGGTTCAGGGGAGGTCTAAGATGCGTCCACTGATCATGACCGGTCATGTATTCCATTAGTACTTTAAGCGCTGCAATCATTGGCTATCGCTCAATTGCGCGTCGGATTTCATACAAATACCGCTGTAATGTTTCAGCTTCTGCAGTCTTCCATTTGGATATCAATTCTACGGCCAAAGGCAATGTGACGTTTGTAGTGGCGCTTATACATCCTGCGCCATTTAATCTCATGGTGTCCAATAGAAATTGCTCACTTCCTACAAAGATTGTAGATCAGGAAATTCTTTGATCATTGCAGAGATACTTCCCCAGTCGCCGCTTGAATCTTTGAAGCCACAATATTTTGGGGATAGACCAATAGAAGCCTTGCGATGAGGTCAATGGATATTGGTATTCCAATCATCTGAGGGAAATGGTAGATATACACCTTTATTTGGCGACTATCAAGGTGTTGCATTAGATAATCAAACCCTCCAAAAAGACCATCGGGGAAACATTTTTGTAATAAAATGGAGGCAGAACTGATACTTGATCAACGCATGCTTTGCCAGATCTAATGTATCTGTAGGTGCGCAACATCCTGTTCCATCCAACAACTCACTTGGCGCAATTCCCATGTGGAGAATGGATTCAAGCCCGTGTTTTCGCTCAGATACACTGAGGCTATTCGCTTCTCCAGTCGTTCCTAATAGAAGGACACCCGATGCTCCAAACTGCAAAAGTTCTTCCACATGGGGGTTGAGATGACGGCAATCCAGTTTGAGATTGTTATCTAGTGTTGTTAAACTTGCAGTCAATACTGAATAATTGGAGGACATGATCTCAATGATTAGCCTGCATGTCTTTATTGGATCTGTTGCAGCTCATCTTCAACTCTCAAAAGAGAAATTTGATTGATCAAGAAACATTCCGTAATCTGATCAAAAAGATCACTTGCTCAAGACTATAGACTTGGTTCACTGTCTGCCCAAAACCCTAAGGATTTGACCGTATATATCATCCCCATCATGTGAAATTTCTGGGTTGGAACAACCACTCATTGGATACATAAATTTGTGAATTATTTGTTAAGATTCTCAAATTGGGAAAAATTTTAACTATAGGCATGTATAATATATTTGATACTCACAATAGACTCTACAAAACTACTCCATTTCGAATATAATCGTGCTCTTCTGCGCTGTTTATTCAGAGCATAGATCTTGTCTGAGCCTCTGTGAGATAAGAATTTTGAGTGTATGAAATTAATTTTGTGCGCTTTACTGGGAATACTTTTATCTACGGCTGTAGTTGCACAGGATCAACTTACCGATGCCTGTTCAGATTTGCTTGTGCCCCCTGGCACATCTGCAGTCATTGACTGTGGAATTCACGCAGATGGGTATACCTATCAATGGACTAGTCAGGAACCTCATTGGTTATCCTACCTGAGTGATACAGAAGCGGCTTCTCCTCGCCTTCATGCTCCCGAAAATGGAGCATCCCCTGAATTAATCTATCACCGAACAGTCTACGATGAAAACGGAGTTTCTGTAAATCAATCTACCGTTTCAGTGACATTGCAGCAGGTGTGGCCTCAAGCTACGAGAAAGGTAAACCTCAATGCCAGTGGACCACCTGATTTGGGATATCAGATCAGTGGGGTAGATTCATTTAATGAGTCAACCCTTGAGTTACAAAAGATCACCTATCCAGACGAATTACCTTTTTTGCAGTGCGCCTCTCAAATCACGGTTGACAGCGGAGGATTGGCGGAGATTCCTTGCACTGGTCTGCATCAGTCAGGAGGGCTACTGAAATACCACCTTTCATTTGATTGGCCTCCGTACAGCAAGACCGAGATTCTGCCAGAAGGGGAATTTGTATACATGATTCGTGCACCAGTCATTGAGCAAGCGGCATCGGTTCAACTGATGGAAGTATCGGTTGATGTGCCTGATGTTGGACAGATCGTTACCGAGCAGGTCGAGATCCATGTCGTAAATCGTTCACCAAATCTTCAGTGCGAGAATATTACCGTCAATGCAGGAAACCAGACACCCATTCCCTGCTCTGTTAGTCTCCCCCAAGTAGCGCAGTTTCAGTTATTATCGGATTTGACATCACCAGAAGTTTACGATGACTGGCCTATAATTACTGTTCCAGATGTCTATCAAGACACGTCAATCGTGATGACGGTTCGTGCATTTGGTGAAGGAGGGAGCGTTACAGAATCAGACTTTTCGCTGAATGTTCAACCGTTTCAGACACCTCTTGATTTTGAGATTGACTGTACAGCAGATTCGAATCCGTTACCCTATAAAGAGTATGAGGGGGGCGGCCCTAAACTACTCAATGTACAATGCGGTATAGTTGATGGCCCAACTAAGACGCTGGTTTACACTTTGAGTGCAGAAGGTAACACCGATTTAGATATACTATCTATAATAAAGAGGGCCGATAACGGCGACCCTACATCTGACGGTTTTGAGATTCCACTACCCCCAAGCGTAGATAAAGATGAATTGTATGCAATCCGATTCTTGGCGACTACTGATGATCAAGAAACTGCTTCGTATCTCGTTGAAATCAATATTTTAGAAAAACCTGATATTAAAGTCACCTGTGAGTCGGTCCCCCCTGTACGAACGGGGGACCCACCTCTTTCTCTTAACTGCACACCGTCTACTGATCTTGCTCATCTGCGTGCTCCCCTTGATTTTCACTTTGATTGGACGTCCGAGGATGATCCTAGCCGAGACTTATTGAGGGGTGACATAGATGGAGGAGTGCCTGAGTTCATTGTCCCCAAATCCGAGGATCAGGATGAACCAAGAGCCACCTATACCTATATGGTGACCGCCTCTGCACCAGATGAGAGCGATACAACTGACCCACAACTAACTCCGACACCCGTGACAGTGATCGTGGACAAGTACTCTGGCAAACTTTCTCTTAGGTGTACAAGTCCGATTGAAGTCTTTACGGGAGATCCAGATTTTCCATTACCATGTTCCGTTGGGGGTGATGTACAAGGCATTGAATATAAATGGGACCTGACTGAAGGCCCCACAGATCAGTTGACCGCTGGAACACCCCCCATTTTTAGTGTTCCAGCATCGGTGGACGACACCGAATCATCCTATACGTATGATATTTCTGTTGAGGCGCCTTTCTATGATCCGTCTGATCCTGAATCCGTTGAAATTATTGTGACGCAACGCCCACAACTTTTGATTGAATGCCAAGATGACGAAACAGTACGGACTGGCGCCCCCCCAGAGACGCTAAGTTGCACTGCCTCTGTTGACCCTGTTCAGGACCCTCCACTTAAGTATGTTTGGAAGTGGGAATCAGATAACGGCAGGCCCCTTTTATCTGGAGATCTTCGTAGCGCAATGCCAGTCTTCAATGTTCCGGCCGATCAGGTTGAACCAAGCGTGAACTATACATTCATGGTCACCGCGACAGCACCTAACGTCACTCCACCAGTAAATCCAGAGACCTTTACAGTGACCGTTGAAAAATATCCAATTTCTTTGGAATGCCCAGAAGAGCTAGTTGTCATGGCTGGTATGCCACCTGAACGGATCGTGTGTACAGTCAGTAGTGACGAGGATGCATCGCTTGAATATGTGTGGCAATGGACACCAACAGAACGATTGTCAGACACATCAACTGGAAGCCCATTGTTTGATGTACCCTCGCGGCAGCGCGCATATTCACGTGACTATCAGTATACAGTGACAGTTTCTGCGGAGCGAGGGATCTCAGCCCAGACTTCGGTACTGGTTACAGTACTCAGCTCGGCTGAGGATCCATCGGAACAGGTTGAGGTCTCAGTGTCCGAATTGGATTTTGGGGTCGTCGGTCCTCGTGGGCAAATCATGCTTGATCCTGCGACAGAATTGATCTCTGGACTGGTGTATGATGGTGCGCAATCCCATTCGGGGAGGATGACGATTTTGGCTCGTGATAGCGTACTCGTCTCTATGGAGCAACTCCCGTCGGTGGTCCTACGTCACATCAATACAGGTCGTGAAGTCATGCTGATGCCCCAATTAGCCAATTCTGGATCCTGTACCACATTCTCTGCCAATACTCAGGCAAGTAGGATCATACAGATCTTGATGAGCCCAGAGGATTGTCATGTCTTCCGCATTGGTGGAACCATTGCTCTGGAACAGGCTGAGCCAGGTATGTACTCTGGAAAAGTGCCTGTGGCGCTCACGATCAATGAATTAGACCAGTTACATACGATTCCAGTTGTACTTACCGTTGAGGCCGAGCGACGCGTGGTATTATTGGGGCCTGATGGTGTTGAGTTTCGCGCGGCATCTGCTACGGGAACTCCCTTGGATTGGGAGCAGCGTATCAGTATTCAACCCCAAGTCGCCGCATTGGGGCCGCAGGATCGATCGGGGACCTTTGAAATTACGAATCCATCCGTTTATCCGATGGAGGTAGAAGTTTCCATGGAATTTGGATATCGTGAGACCCAAGGGCGGGAGCGGTTTTCAGTGGGTGTCACCCGCCAAGAAATCGTACAAGGAGATCTGTCTACCATTGTCGCCGTGAATCCTACGGTTGTCCTGCTTTCACCCGGTGAGACACAGTCAATTCATTACGGCATCCATGAAGGGGTGCAAATGACTCAGCGCGGGTATGTAGGATTGTTTAATTTTACTGTCACTCCACGGGAATTTGTTAATCAGCAACAATCCCCCACTTCAACCAATGCCCGCGTCACATTTCAGGCCCCAGGTATTTACACCTCTGGCCCAAGCGCGTTACAGGCTTCTGTGGAATCCATGACCGAATCTGATATCGTGCTATTAGTGGAAACAGATCAAGTCCCATTTTATGGTGAGGTGGTCGTGCAAGATGACTCTGGAAATGAATTGGGTCAATCTCAGATCTTGGTTTATACGCGCAGTCGTGTGCGAATTAAGTTGGACTCTGAACCCACAGATGGCCTAACATTAAGGTTTGCAACATTGATTCCTAATCAACGTTCACCCTCCAATATTTATATACCCTCCACTCATTAAATCCATGAATTTCAGTGTACTACTTTGCCTCTTCATGCGAATCTTACCGCTCAAGCTCCTGGTACTGTGTGCAGTATATCCAGTTTGGGGGCAGCAGGGCTATGTGACCCAACGGGTCGTCCCTGTCGTAGAGATCAATAGTCGAGAATTTATCCAATCGCTTCTTGAAGAGCAGTTTATCCTTCCCGAGGATTCAGAGTTTACTCATGCACTGTTTTATGATATTACTCGGGACGGATTTGGATCAAATGATGTGATGGTTCTTTACCCGTCAGAAGAGCAGTTTCAACTTGGCGCCTACCTATCGGGAGAGGTTTCGGGTACACTTCGCACTCAAGATATGGCCACCGACTATAATCTGGTGACGATTCGTGAATATGCCGAACTGCTCACCGAAGAAGCAGAAAATGAAATGGACCCAAAAAAAGCACTGGCTAGTTCTATGATTCGTACAATCCAGAGCTATTATTCAGATGGTGATTTTCAGGGCTACATCTCTCGGCAGGATCAGGATGTGCAGATCACATTCTGGGGCTATGATGAGTCAATGTGGCAATTTTTGCCGCGCGTAGCGCAGTGCATTGAGCCTCCAGAGCGCGAACCTGTGATGATCGTCGCCCACAAGCAACCTGAAATTCGAACGTTTCTGGATATTGATGGGTGTGTCATCGTGGAATCATCCACCACTAGTTCCGAAATTTCTTCTCGGGTTTGCGAGTAACGACACATGCAAGAGGACCGAACTGACTTGATGGTGTTTATTGATCTTGGATTTGTGTTGCTGGTAGGCTTTCTACTTTTAACAGAAACGACTCCCCGTAATAATGTCGCGCTTCCAGGGGATGTGGAACAGCCTGTCAATCCCCCATCAGAATTATCGGTCTATAATCTGCACTTTACAGGAGATGGGCAATTCTGGATTGAAGATGGTGCGCAGATGCTCTGTGATCTGAACTCTGCTGCGTCTTTGCTGGCTTGTATGCAGCAGATTACCGAATCTCGTGCAGGTGTTGTGTTTGTTCTTATCCCTAGTGGAATGGCGAGAGTCCAACAGCTGGTCGCGCTCCTTGACGTGTGTGAATCCAATGACTGGACATGCACAGTTGACAATTGAGTCTCCATGTCAAATTTGTTTCAAGAAGAGACTAGCCAAAAGGGGCATACAATCACCATCGTGGTGTTTATTTGCTTGATAGGGTTTCTTGGTCTGGCCAGCACCGTAGTCCCCTTGCCTCAACGAGATAGTGTGGATAAGTCGCTTGATCTGATTATGCTTGAGGCAATTGCAATGGCATCGGCCGAAGAGGCGGAGGAAGAAAAAGCAGTAGAAACACCCGTGGAAGAAGAGGTATCAGAGCCCGAAATCAGCCCAGAAAATATTGATGAGATCTTGTCTGCCTTCACAGCGATGTCGCCAGTAGAGGTAACGAACGAGGCGCCAACACTACCAGAGCGCGGAGAGTCAGAATCCATGAAACTTGGTTCAGATATGTTACTGGAATTCAGGGGGCAAAAGGACTTGGGACTGTTTGGAGATTCTCAAGGTAATAACTTAGATACAGATCTGGTTTCTCGGAATCGAGGTGAGGCTTGGACCCTGAAACCGAATATTGTTTCTGGATCCATTTCCGTATCCAACACCCAACTCAGTTCTGGAGCCGGCGTGTCTGGCGCAGACTTGGTCACTCGCTCTGGTCAACCTAAGCGGCTCGTACAAACAATTTTTGAGGAATGGGGCGAAGAAGAAGGTGTCTCAATGACGGCCGAGGAGATTCTTCGCGAGAATGCTGTCATCCGGTGGATGCAGGCGCGCCTCAAGGCACTAGATAGACCTGTCCGAACAGTGTTCCAACAAAACGCCTCAGATCTGACCGTCAATGAACCCGTCATCATCGGATCCACAACCTATAACCTGCAGATGATGTATTCGCCCGTGAGCCGAACCCTCCATATTGCATGGATTGATGAAGAGATCATTTACTACTTTGTGGATCCCGCTCTGCAGTACCAAATCAATTATTTTGAAGAGGGCGTTGTTGAACGCGGATTACAGATGGAAATCGTACTCATTGAGACCGAAGAGCTGTCAGCGCGTAGCCCGCAGGCTGTTCGCGAATATGAAATCTTTCTCAATTGGTGGAAACCACAAATTGAATCAAGTACAGATGGATGAATCCATGGTGGATATTGTACTGATTATCTTGGCCGCCTTGGTTGCTGTAGCTGTGGTGCCTGAGTTTGACGTGAGCTTACCGCTGAGCACGGAAATTCCCGAAGGTGAATTAATCCTTCGTCCACTGCAAATTTCCATTTCTGAGACTGGAGAGATGTTTTATTTGGACTCGTCTAATCAGCAGCAGCCGCTGCCACCCCAACAACTGTTTGATTTGGTTGAAGCCATTCAGCCAAATCAGATTGTTGAAATCCATGCCGATCAAGCGGCCCCAGCTACCCTCCTCTTAGATATTAATCGCGTCATTCAGAATGTTGGTAGAAACGCAACTTTTTTAGTAAATGCAGACTAATTTCATGAACATACCCGCAGGCAGGGAAGTCTTCTGTTCATATCTAGCGATCATGGTGTTAATTGGATGTGCAGGACCTGCGCCCGTGGTGGTTGCTCCTGAGATCATTGTTCCAGAACCTGAAGAGATAGCCTTTGTGAGTGGACCTTTACCAGGTGTTGACTCACTGGTGATTACTGAAGTACTTAATGACTTTGATAGCACATTTGTGCACGCCGATGCCGAAATTCAAGCATCAATGCGACATCTTGAGGGACAGCAATTGATTGCTCAAGCGGAAAGTCTCTTAACTGAGGCAGCGGGGGCCTCTATTTTTGATGGTATTGAGGAGTCCTCAGCTATCGACACTAGTGCCTTTGCAGATGCAGTCCAGAGTGCACAGGTGGCTCTCTCGGCGGCCTCGCGTGCACTTGCTGCGCAGGATAGCGCCCAAGTGCAGGCGCTTCTATCCAATGCACAATCACAGCTTGAAGCGGCCGTCATGCTCAATCCTCAGCACGAAGAATCCCGCTACCAACTGGCCCAAGTGTATTCAATCCGTGCTAATTTCTTACGAGAGCAGGCGGCATGGGATCAGATGCTGACGATTCTTAGAGAGTTAGTCTTGCTACGAGCCAACGAGCATGGACTCTGGGCAGAAATCGCTCTTGCTTTGGATCAACTTGGGCGATTTTCCCATAGTGCGGTGATGTGGCTTCGCGCTGCAGAGACGGTACTTGATGACGCTCGTCTCTCGTTTGATGATGCTCCCTTAGACAGCGCACGAGTATTTAACTACAGTGTACGATCTTACCGATCGTTTGTCAATAACAGAGATGGTAATGGGGTCTACCGCGCCCTGATGCAAGCACGGCAATATGCCATCAATGACGAACAAAATAACTTTGCGACGCAGGAGCTGATCTGGGCACAATGGGATTATTTTAATTTAGATCATCGACTGACTTTTGACAGTTTACGCGTGGCCGCTTCAGATTCTCCACTTGAAGTTATTACAGAATTGGGAACCCTTATTCCCACATTGACGCGCCCCGCTGCTCTGTGGGAAGCCAAGTATAACCATGCCATCCTCTCTCACAGTCACAGCATTGAAGATTCTGCGCTAGATACCTTGCAGGGAATCTGGTACACCATCCGCGATCTTGAATCCGACCCAACTGGAATGCTACGTACAGATATTGCAGACACACTGATCTTGGCGACCATGCCCTATACAGGCTTTAAAGAGGATGTCCGTCTATCCTATGCAGGAACCCTATTTGAGCGTGCACTGTCCCATCATCAGGAGGGGCAATCTGGTCTTGCATTCACCTATCTCATGCAAGTGATAGAAACTGAAAGTAGCTATACTGGTAAGGCCTACATTGAGGCTTTAAAACTGGCTAGATACAACCCCCAACAGGCATTGAGCATGGAGCCAGAAATTGAAGAGACATTTAGTGAATTTGAGCCGGAAGATCAGCTAGAGTATTTACGCGAGATGGGAAATCTGTATCGGCGAATTGGCAGAAATGATAAGGCCGCCACTTTCCTTGCCCGTTTTCGAGATATTCGCGATCAGACTCTGAACTAATTCTGGGGATATCTGCATGGGTATGCCAAAACCTTACTGGTGCTGCATTCCAATTTTTTTGCTGGCCTTGACCGCCCAAGCGCAAGACCCGATTCGGGTCATGCAGGAATCTCCATGGATCCTTAGTCCAGTGTCCTCACTGTCGCAGCCCATCCGCCCTGTTGGTGCATTCTGGGATCCAGAAGCAGGCGCCTATTTCATTGACTTGGTCTCTGTATTTCGAGAACTTAACATGGACGTTGACACAAGCCAAGCGATTGTTCAGGGAATAAACGGCGGACTGACCTACGAAGTAGATTTTAGTCGTGGCACGATCCTACGCCAGACTGAATCTGGTGTGCAGGAGACAGACACGCTGATCACTGGTGGCTATTTTCACAGTGGAGAGCGCTATCTTCTGACACCTCCTAATTTGGCAAGGGTTTTCCCTGAGGGGACGCTCTCCTATGATATCACTAGACTGAGTATCCGCCCTACGCAAGAATTATTAGCCGATGCCTTTCGCCCTCAAATCCTTGATCCGACACTTGAAATCGGGCCTCTATTATATGGACGAAAGCGGCGCGTTATCGGCGGCACACAACTTGGTTATCGAATTAATCGCAGGCACAATTCTGGGCGTAGTCCAGACTATACTGGATTCTTGAGTGTTCGGGCTAGTGCTCTTGGGGGACAGATTCGCGCCGATGGCTCGGCCATCTATGATGGTGCAACCACCTTGAGGCAGTTTAGTTATCTGCTTGATTTTCCGCGCTCAACCTACCTGACTCAGATCGGAGTGGGGCGCTCTAATGTGAACCAATGGCCTGTCCGTCAGAGCTATGAAGGCATACAGATGAGTAACCGCCCCCTTTCCACACGCCATCAGCAGCGTGAGGCAAATCTATCAGGGGTTGCTGAGCCTAACGCAGTGGTTTCTGCGCTCGTCAGTGGAGTGGTGGCCAGTCGTGTTCAGGCTGATGCGCAGGGGCGCTATCAGATTTCGGTCCCTGCCTATTACGGAACGTCGCGTGTTGATTTAGAGATTGTCCCTGCCAGCGGTGGCTTGCCAACCCGGGAGACACGCGTCCTCTTGATCACTGAAGATCTACTGCCTGCCAAATCGCTATACTGGGACCTCCAAGCCGGTCGGAACCAGTATGATCATACTGCAGCTTACGGGCATCTTCGTGTCAGCTATGGCGTATCGCAAAATTTGACAACACTCGGCAGTTATACGCGAGTGGACACCCTGCAAGCTGCGACCGTTGGTATCGTGAGCAATATTGGTGGCTCTGCCATGTTCAGCGGCGAGTTTGCCTATCCAAATCCAGCTGCACGCGCCACATTCCAATGGTTCAGAAATCGGTTTCAACTCCAGACCGAGGCCGCCCTTGCAACGGAGCCTGGTTTAACGTTCTACCGCCAGCGCTTTGTGATGCGTGCTGGATGGAATATTACGGGAATGAGCCTTTTCCTCAATGGAACGCATTTTGAATCTTTTGAAGGCAATACATCTACCCGCATTGATGGATCTGGCACCTTCCAGCTGTCACGAAGGATCAGTTTGATCTTCGCTGCAGGCCCCAGAAGTACTCGGTTCCGCGCGAATGACTCCGCTGATACCCACCTAGAGTGGCGTACCTCGCTCACCCGCTACATCCGACCGAAAGGGTTACGCGGGAGAATTGGTCTTCAAGCCTCAGGCGGACGTTATGAACCTGTGGACTTTGCTGGGATGACCGTCTATGCTTCCTATCGTGCATTCTCATTCGGTGCTCGCATTGGCTATGATCTCCCTGCTCAGGGCATCAATACTTCAATTTCAATTCGAATGAATGCCCCGTGGGCTAGTTTCTCCAGTCATACGGTTTTAGAACCCGAAAATCCCTACAATCAACAGAGCTTCTACGGATCAATGACACTCAGCCGTGGGGTATTGTTTTCGCGACACCCTCAGGTCTGGAGTAGTGCACTGCTACGTCCCTTTATAGATGCAAACCGAGACGGGATGCGCAATAGTGGAGAGCGGCCATTTGATGGCCTGGATCTAAATGTCATGCGAGCCAGAACCGAACCTGATGAGTCTGGGGCCTTTCGGGCCGATTTTCTGGTTCCCAGCACTCAGTATCAGGTTGTAATTGATCCACGATCCATTCAAGGTCCAGAGCTCAATCTACCTACGGGTACTGGATTCAGTTTTCTGTCTGATCCAGGAGAAACTAAATACATTGATATTCCAGTCCATCGCAATACCATCGTTACAGGTTCATTACAGGGCCTCCCATTGAGTTCCCCTACCTTAGCCGTTGTCATTTTCTTTCAGGGGGATTCAGAAGTACTTCGGGCAGCCGTCTCGCAGCAAGGGCAGTTCACCGCCCTGCTTCCGTTTGGCACCTATCGAGTTGAACTCCTAGATATGTTGGGCGTAGAGGATCTCAGTGCTTACACTCAGACCCTGGAGGTTCAACCCGTTCAAACCCAAACTTTCCAAATCCGTTAACTTTTCTCTTTCATGTTAAGATTCTTATTCATCCAAGCTGCCACATCAATTCAGACCGCTGATGAATCTCTACTTCCCACTTCCCCATGGGAGATTATTCAATATGCTCAGGGCTTTGAATGGCCTCTGGGTGCTCTATTTTTGATCGGCTTGTTTATGTTGACCTCTGCTTATGTGCGTCAGTTCCTTCAATGGCGAGGGAGCAATTCCATGCTCAAGATTAACACTGAGAACCTTTCTGCGACAGAATTCTCAGATTCCATTAAGAAGAGTAAAGCGCGCAACCCTTTTGTGATGACAGGGAATCTGATTCTTGAAGAGTATCGACGGGGAGGATCAGCTCAGGCGATGATTGACTATGCTTTTCAATTTATTCACTTAGATCATGAAAAATATAAAGAAACAGAACGCTACATCACTGCCGCGGTGTATATTGCTCTGAGTCTTGGTCTGCTTGGAACCTTGCTTGGCATCTTTGTGCTCTTTATGAGTGGCAGCCGACATGGCGCATCTGACCTTGTTGGCTTAGGAATTGCCGTTGTTTCCACAATGTTGGCATTGGTCGTCCGTCTGATTCTCTGGCCGCTTAATGTTTTCTTGCAGGCATATCTGCGAAAACGTTACAATACGCTGAAAAAATGGACGATTGCTCATGCATATGCCCTATCTGCGCAAGGAAATCGTTCCAATCCAGTTGAGTCGCAGTAGATGTGACTACTTTTTATAACATTTTAAATTTTTTATAGAGATTTTCTGGGCGGATTCTTCAGTTTAAGTATAGTTCTAATGCACCCCGCCCTAGGGTAAGACCTGAGAATCAGTGCATGGTTCTCAACCAGATCGTTTTGAAGCGTCTGCCCTCTTGACCGACTAATGCAAACATCAATGGACGTTCCAAAGCCTCACTCAACATTTGATCATCTTACTTCTCATTATCCTCCTTGGGCAAAATTACTGGCTAGGAAATATTTCACTAAAACGTTAATCCAGTTTATTCTGCATGGAAATGTCCGGGATCTTGTGAGGCTTGAAAATCCAGACACGGAAGACATCAACTATGTTGGGCTGATAGACTTTTTAGCGAACGAATTATTCGTAGCCAGAGACATCGTTGTATTGTATGACCGAGCGGCAGGGATTCATTTTCTTGATGCTCAGATGCAAAAGGACTTTAACCATGCAATCTCAGGCCATGATAGCCTTTTTGGAACTGAGTACGCTAAAAAGCGCCCCCGCAATCCATCTCAGGTATTAGCCATTCTCGACAACTATTTTCGCTTACGCCTTAACAGTGGAAAAAGAATTGCGTGTATCATTGACTATGCTGAAACGATTATTCCCATGGCAGAGGCCTCAATGTACTCCGCTGATGATCGTAGTGCACTGGTGAATTTACAGCGCTGGGCGCACGATCCATTGTTCCTCCAGCACGACTTTACGATCTGTTTGATCACAGAAAACCTCAGCGATTTGAACCAGCAGCATGTTCAAAGCCCTTGGACGGCTGAGATCAATATTCCCCTCCCTGAAAACGAAGAGCGTTTCACCTTTGCGGAGTGGGCTACAAACGATTCGCTAAGTGTCTTTGAGCAATACTCTGAGCTAACCTTGGACCTCTTTGCTCAGAATACCCCAGGACTTGGCTATACGCAACTTCAAACTATCCTCGCGGACACTCTAGAAAATAAATCTCATCTAAATTTTGACCATCTCACTGAATTAAAAAAGCGGATGATTGAAGAGTCTGCCTTTGGAATGCTTGAATTTGTTGAATCCAACAACAACCTTGATGATGTAGCAGGACATCACGAGGCAAAGACTCACTTACGACATGCGGCATCCGCATTACGGCAAGGTATGCATGAAGTCATGCCAATGGGCTACCTTGTTAGCGGGCCTGTTGGCACTGGAAAAACATTTTTGATTACATGTTTTGCCAATGAAATCGGCATCCCGATGGTGAAGCTCAAAAACTTCAGGTCACAGTGGCAGGGTCAGACTGAGGGGAATTTGGAAAGGATTTTAAATCTCTTGGAGGCTATGCCGCCAGTGGCTGTCATGATTGATGAGGCCGATGCAGCCCTCGGAAATCGGGATGCCAGCGGTGACTCAGGCGTTTCAAAACGTGTTTTTGGTCAGATCGCCTCATTCATGAGCAAACCAGAACACCGGGGCCGAATTATATTCTTTCTGATCACGGCGCGCCCTGACTTGATGCCCGTTGACCTAAAGCGTCAAGGGCGTGCTGAGGAGCATATTGCTCTTTTTTACCCATCAACTCCCAGAGATCGCCTTGAGTTATTGCGTGTCATGATGCGCAGAACGGATGTCATGCTCTCAGAAGACTCTGTTCCCCGAGCATTGCTGAATGGCGACACGGTCTACAGTGGAGCGGATATGGAAGCGCTACTGACACGTGCGAAGTTTCGTGCTGCCGCAATGAATGGATCTCCAAATGCGGTCACTTCCGAAATTCTCAGTTTTGTTGTGGGTGATTTCGTTCCACCTTCTAATTCCGAAGAGAAAGAACTTCAAGCATTAGTCGCTGTCATGGAGAGTACGAGTCAGGAGTCATTACCCGAGATGTATCAATCAATGGATCGTAGAGACATTGCGCAACGTATCCAACAATTAAAGATGACAGTCACCTAATTTTAGGAATTTGTGTAGAAAATCTGCATAGAAACTGTGTACCTTGATGAAGCTCAGGATACAATAATAGATGATTATGCCCATGAATAAAGCGGAAGCGCCGCAATTATTTTGACAGTCATATGAAAAAAGACCGTTACTGAAGCTCCAGCCAATCAAGATATTCATAGCCGAAGATCGGAAACAGCCATACCCAGATAGACAATTAATCAGAAAATCATATGATTGATCTGATTAAATGTACGGCAAATACAAAACTGCCGCTAACATAAAAAAGACTAATAGCCCAATAATATCGTTACTCGTGGTGATAAACGGCCCCGTGGCTAATGCTGGATCAATTCCAATGCGATTGAGAACTAGCGGCACCGTTGTGCCAATACCCGATGCAAGAACCATCACTGCAAAAACTGATAAGCCAGCTGTGGTCGCTAATCTCAAGGGCTCTGCAGCTTGCACGGCCAACGAAGGCCATACGCCTGAGATCAATTCAAAAAATATTACCACAGCGATCACCATCACTGCCGCCAGTACAAACCCATTAGCAATCGCCACAGAGAGCTCCTTGCTGATTCTACGAAGCATATTTACTGACCAAACCTGACCTGATGCCAAACCTTGAACAATAATTGACGAACTCTGAATTCCAGCATTTCCCGCCATTGCCATTACAACAGGAATAAATGCTGCAAGTACAGAAGCCCTTCGGATGTTTTCTTCATAGACACCGATGACAGTTCCCGCAAAAATCGCCCCCAACATCCCTAATGATAACCATGGCAAACGGCCTCTTGTAATTCGAAAAATGGAATCCGTTGGATCGGCATCACCAGTAATTCCACTCAGACGCTGATAATCCTCCTGCGCCTCTTCTCGAATCACATCAATGGCATCATCAAACGTTACATGACCAACTAAACTCTGATTCTTATCAACAACTGCAAGTGATACTAGGTCATACCGCTCCATCATTCTGACAACTTCCTCCTGATCCACATCAGTGGTCACATAACGAATATCTGTTCGCATCACATCCCTAATCTTTGCATGAGAGGGTGAAAGTAAAAGGCGGCGGATCGTCACGAACCCTTTGAGATGCTTTAACTGATCCGTCACAAAGACCACATACATATTCTCCGAGTGGTCAGCGTTCCTTCGAACTTCTTCTGTGGCTTCTGCAACTGTCCAATCTGCCATGACCGCAACGACTTCAATCGCCATGATTCCACCCGCGGTCTCTTCATCATACTCTAAGAGATCCTTGACAATCTCCCGATCCTCAAGAACACGCAAAACCCTGTGTCGTAATGTTTCGTCCAAATTCCCGAGGACATCCACAACATCATCTGATTCAAGTTCATTGAGAAGAGATGTGATGCGTTCGCTGGGAACCTCAGAAAGTAAGTCTGCACACAGGACCTCATCCAACTCCGCCAGTACACGAGCTCCAGTAAGTAAGGGCAATGCGAGAATCAATGCAATAGCATCTTCCTGACTGAGTCCAGATATCAAACGTGCGATGTCCGCTGAGTGCACATTCTGTAATAGATTCGCTGCACCTTCTATATTGTTGTGCTCCAACTGCTGTTCAACTTGCTGAACGACTATCTCATCTAATTCTTGCGGCACCGAACTTTCAGTACTAGACATTTAATGACTGATCTTGTGGAGAATTCTGGCGATCAAGGAAATAGCGCGCTAATGTCACATAATCTCCCGGAGACAATTCCTCTGCCCGACATCGTTTCCATTGATCGGGAATATCAATAGCCCATTGACGAAGACTATTACGCAGAACTTTGCGTCGCATACTAAATCCAGCACGAACAATTGCATGTAAAAATCCAGGATCTACGTCAGGAACTGACACGTCTTCAAAGTGCAGTCGGATCACACTGCTCTCAACCGCAGGTTTCGGATTAAATACATGACGACTAACATTGAATAGCAACTTCGGATGGGCATACAACTGTGCAATGACACTCGGAATACCGTATGCCTTCGTCCTAGGTTGAGCGATAATCCTGTCTGCAACCTCTCTTTGCACCATTAAAATGGCCTCAGCAATCACATCATGGGCGGCTAATAGTCCAAAAAGAATTGGGCTGGAGATGTTATAGGGCAAATTACCGATGATGTACAGTGGGCTATCGCCAATCGTTTTCCAGTCGATATCCAGAACACTCATCTGATTGACCTTCAATTCAGGATACAGAGTGCGGAGATACTCTACTGCACGCTCATCTACCTCTATGGCTTCAAAATTCTCATAACGCTCAACCAACAACCCCGTCAATGCACCAACACCTGGTCCAATTTCTATCACCAGTCCATTTTTGGGTGCATTCAACTCATCTACAATTCGACGGGCTGTATTGGGATCTGACAGGAAATGCTGCCCCAGACTTTTATTGGCTGTAAACGGCGATTTCACGGGACTGGATGTGGTCAATGAAGACGTTTCCGCCGGTTACGTACATAATCTTCAAACAGGAATTCACCCAAATTATCCAGATCTGCATAGTAAGCTCTTCCGTGGTTGGCATCTGTCAACTGGCGCACAAATCCTTGTAGATAAGGATCATGAGCAATCATGAAAGTTGTAATTATAATTCCTTCACGTCGACAGATCACCGCTTCGTCTAATACCTTATTGACAATCTTACGGTCCAATCCAAAGACATTTTTGTAGAGCCGCCCCTGCTCAAAATGACAACTAGGCTTTCCATCAGTAATCATAAAAATCTGCTTATTGCGATTTTTTCGCCGACGCAGAATTTCACGGGCTCTGCGCAATCCTGCATGTGTATTTGTATGATATGGGCCTACCTGCAGATAGGGCAAATCCTTAATTGAAACCTCCCATGCATCATCACCGAATGCCACAATATCTATCGTGTCCTTTGCATAGCGCCGTAAAATCAACTCAGTTAATGCCATTGCGGTTTTTCGGGCTGGCGTAATACGGTCCTCACCATAGAGAATCATGGAATGACTCAGATCGATCATGAGCACCGTGGACTGATTGGATGGATGATCGGTCTCGTGCACCGCATAATCTTCTTCCTCAAGTGACCAATCGTCAATCCCCCCGCGCCGAAAAGAATTTGACAATGTATCGGTGATATTCAATAAGTGAGGATCATCTCCAAACCTCCAAGGACGTGTTTCTGGTAATCGCTCATCACCTAATCCTTGGTACGGAGTTTGATGCTCACCTCGGCCTGCTTTACGTAGCTGACGAAAAACTTCTTCCAATGAACGATCTCGAAGACTACGTTCGGTCTTTGCTGTAATTTGTATAAGCCCACTTGGATCCTCTTGGAGAAACCCTCTTGATTTAAGTTCGTCAATAAAATCGCCAATCCCTGATTCTGAATTGGTGATGTTGTATTTTTGATCAATCTGAGTCAGCCAGTTCAAAGCCTCTGTAGCATCACCCGCTGTATATTGTAGCAACTGTTGAAACAAATCAAACAATTGTTCAAAGGTTGAGGCCTTCCCCCCATGCCTCTCATCGTCCCACTGCAAATACTGATATGGAATCATACTAAAGTGATCAATTGCTCACCATTATTACACTCAAGTCTACATTAACCCCCTGATCATCACCGCATTGTCTTATCAACTCGTAATGTAAATAATTTGCTCGTTCTTTGAAATAGAAACCGTAATCCTTGCCAGTGATAATCAACGAAGGTGAAATTAAGCGTACAGGCTTTCTGAATATAAGATGCAACCCTCAATACCTTCCTACAAATCGTGTAGTTTACCCTCTTAAAATATACCATGTTCCAAAATTGAAAGCAATCACCCTGATTATTGGTACATCAAGAATACAAATCTTTTTGCAATTGTAGTTGATCAGTGGTACATTTGCTCACACCTATGAACCGTCAGAAAACAATTTGATTTCATGGGTCAGATAAACAGGTGAATTCGGATAATTTTTGTAATTTAACCTCTAAATTTTAAGATCACTGCCATATTATGTCTAATACAAAATCAAATCATGATACGCCTGACACCTCAGTGTCCAAGGAAATGAAAGCCATGGTTGATCAATATATCAAGCTTCACAAAGGCAATGATGAGATTCGACAGGATCAATACGAATCTCTTGTCAATCATTACTACGACCTATCAACAGATTTCTATGAATTTGGATGGGGCAAGTCCTTCCATTTTGCCCCGAGAAAACGAGGAGAAGCATTAAAAGATGCGATCCTTCGACACCAACGTTTTCTATCTGAAAAACTCTCTTTAAGATCTGGCCTGGAGGCCATTGATCTGGGTTGCGGAGTCGGCGGACCAATGTCAAATCTTGCAAGATGGACAGGCGCTAACATTGTAGGACTCAACAACAATAAAAAACAACTCGGACGCGCTCGCTCAAATACAGAACATGTCAGTGACCTGTGTCAATTTCTCCATGCGGATTTTATGAAGATCCCCAAAGACAATGAATCCTTTGATGTCGCCTATGCGATTGAGGCTTTGGTTCATGCTCCAAAACGCGTTGACGCATTTCACGAGATATTTCGAGTTCTCCGACCCGGCGGCTTATTTGCTGGCTATGAGTGGTGTATGACCGATAACTACGATCCTAGTAATCCTGAGCATGATCAGATCAAGCGAGATATTATGATTGGTAATGGTCTTCCAGATATTGAAACCATCTCCGACATTAATAAGGGATTGGTTGATGCTGGTTTTGAGGTGATTGAGTCGCGTGACCTCGCGAGTGACTCAGATCCTGAGACCCCTTGGTTTCTTGCCCTCCAAGGTAAAGATTTCTCATTGTCAAGCATCGCACGCACTCCCTTTGGGCGTTCAATGACAAATTTTACTCTACGAATTGCCGAAGCGCTACGATTAGTGCCACAAGGTTCTAGAGCGGTGAGTACATTCCTCAATATTGGGGCTGACGCTCTGGTAAAGGGAGGGAAAACAGACACATTCACTCCGATGTATTTTATCCTTGCTCGTAAACCAGAATAGACACACGGTTATAGGACTACTCTAACTCCACATACAGTATCTCTCCTGATAAACTCATGTCCAGCATTGGTTGAAATCTGAGAGAAGTCTACTTCCCCATTGGTGGGGAATGGCCACCCAACGATCCCACAAGTGCTCCAACACCAACAAACGGGAGATTGATTCCGATGCTATGGTAGGACAATTGAATCCACACGGAGCATATTCTAGCTTACCTTACTAAGGATATCCGACTTGACATAAGGTAGGGCTTGGTGTACGAATTCAATTTTTCAGCGAATTGAAGAATTAGCGAATCATCGCTCTCAAAATCTTAACAATCACATGGAGGAATATGGAAATTGCTTAGGACTTAACGATCCTCTTAGAGAAAAAATAGCTGCCATGAATTTTTTGAAGGCATTACAATGATTGGCTCTGCATGATTTTGTATGAAAGTTCAGTTTAGTGAGAATAGTCAATTCAGTTGAGCAATCTCTGAACTTGTGGACGTAGCCTTATCGTTAAGATTTCCTATGAATAGCCCTTCTTATTCAATGATCGCTGTTACAAGGAGGGGGTCCAATTCGTTTCCTTGATACCTTATAACATTGATCATCTGCAATCTCAGATGCGATAGATCGCGCTATGATGCCAAGTCGTTATAATTAATTTTGGTTCTACCACTAATCGCATGTATGCTGGCATCTATGCGAGAGAATGATTGCCACAAGTTGAAAACAAATCGTATATTTGCATATCCGCATCAAAAAAGGCTTTAAACGTTACGAACATGTTGCAATCATTGATCCACCCGTCTACTCATCTTGATGAGTTTACTCGCAGTTCTGTAGACATCACATGGGTTCATAAATTGAAGTTGGATCACTCACTGTCAGAGCATCGTGTAGTAGACGGCTACTTGGATTCGGTGGAAAAAACTGCCGTTGATTTAGGTCAAATTCAATGATTGTTGTTTCTGTTAACGGATTGGGTAATTGCCCACTACCCCAAAAGTAAACGGAAATTCTTCATCACTAGCGTTATCAGGTGAGTAGACACTAATTTAAAAGTCAAGTGGTCCCAGTGTAAAGATAGATAGGGAATTATATACGTGTGTACCCACGGAATGGAATTATGTTAGTTTGATAAAGTATAATACCAGACACAATAGGATAGACGGAGAATCTACCCTATGGCTTACCATAACATCAACTTGACTTTGATATCATGCCTGTTCAAAAGGCTTCTAACTTTTCTCATCAAAACTGTTCCCTATCGGGGAATAGAGTATCGCACAGTACACAGCTATGCTATTACATGGACTGACTGGGGCATCTTTGTATGTGTGGAATGTGATACTGAGCCAAATCAACAAAGACGTTGAAGATCAGGATACTGAAACCCCTTCAACCTCTTTTTACCCGTTAATTAAACGATACCCAGTCTTGGGTAAAGAAACGAGTTGGTTATCTGAGTACTCATCTGCGATTGTTCGTTATACACTCAAAGGACAGCCCGAGGCTTGGCAAGCTTTGGATTACGTGACCATACTACGTTCCACAATAAGTATACTCATAAATCATTTACGGCTCGAACGTTTCAGATCAAAGAGAATGATGTTTACCTTCAAAAGGTCGGCTGGATGAAGATACGTAGACGCGGTGGCAACCCTTATCCAGATGGTGAACCTGTTGAAATTACCGTGAAGAAAGACGGCAGGTATGAGCGTGCTTTACAAAGTCATCCATCTACCAAAGACGATGGCAAAGAGATTTGACTTGAATACCTATAACATCTCGTATTGCTCAACGGATGGTGAACAAGGTAGGCTAAGGCTAGCTGATTTATCCAAGAAAGAAATAAGGATTCGTAGGTATCAACGAAAGTTATCTAGACAGCCGAAAGGGTCTGGACAGTACGAGGAAGAGAATTGTTGAGTGGAAACAGAAGCATTGCAGAGTCAATGCGGCGCATCAGCGCCGTAGATTGTCCAATAAGGCCTATAAGAGAGAGGACTTGCCTATCAAGAATATGTCCAAGTCTGCTAAAGGTACGGCTGATACTCCTGGAACCAATGCGAAGGCAAAAGCAGAATTAAACCGTGTGATTCAAAATGCTGGATGGAGCAGGTTCAATACCTACTGTGATTACAAGTTTGGTAACGTGATTCTTGTAGATCCGAAGTATACATCACAGAAGTGTAATCAGTGTGGATATACCAGTAAAGATAATCGCAAGACCCAAACCTAGTTGAAGTGTATGGCATGTGGTCATACGGATCACGCAGATATCAAAGCATCTGCGAATATATTACATGCCTCAGGGATTGGGGCCGTCTGCACGTGGAGGCGCGTTTCCATTCGGAACTCCTATTAGCTGTGAAATGGATACGCAAAAGGTGGCTACCTAATCGATGGTCACTCACGTATATAATTCCCTTTAGTTAGTATGTTGGATGAATTGGAGGTGGATTGTTACCATGGGGAAACATGCTCATTGAATCATAACAGAAGATGGAAAGGTCACCCAAAAAATTATGTAAATCCCATAATATTCACCACAACTCAACCTATAAATTTTTTCAGTGCGTTCTATCAAAATGATGTTTGCCTTTTTTATGGGTTAGAACCCTATAGAAGTCTGTCTTTTTGCGTTTGGCTCCAACCTTAAGATAGACGTGAAATCGCCCTGAATCATTTCACCTTATGGGTGAAATGGTTAAAAGCTTTCTGCGAGTGGAATCCAAGCAAACCCATATGCTCTATTTGATCAAAAACCCTGCTGGGAGGCCCTATCACAGCAAACTATAAAACTGGGGACGGTTTCATTTTGACATAAACTTATGAACGACCCATATCTGTTGTGAATATTATGGGTAAATATCCGAATCTTACTACAAAATATACCCAGAGCATCTGAGAAGCATTATTAGATTGATGATGAGGTTTTGCGACGGTACGTCAAAAACATTTATATCTTGTCAAAGATGTATCAGATTCTCGGATTGTACAAACAATCATAAGTTTAAAGGTTATAAGTTTCTCAAATCAACTGGATATCAGGTTTATTGAGAATCTGCAGTCAAGAAATATTGCTATGGACAACACTCATTCATTCATAGACGATTATCTGATAATCGCATATCTCCTCCGAAAGGCGGCTGAAGAGGGCCGTGGCCTGACTCCATTGCAGATCAATAAGTTAGTGTATATTTCTCATGGTTGGGCATTGGGTAAATTGAATCGACCACTTATTGACAATCGATATGGTCAAATAGAAGCATGGAAATACGGTCCTGTTGTTCGGAGTGTATACGACAGGTTAAAAGGATGGAAGAGCGAAGAAATCACTTTTTCTTCTTACTGTGAAGAGTTTGGTTCATTCGGAATGGGTAAAAAGCGAGCAAAAGAATTTCTGCTGCAAGAAATTACAGATTTTGAGCAACGAGATCCACTGATGGTAAAACTGTTGGATATAGTTTGGTATGTATACAGAGAATTAACTGGTGGTCAACTAATTACCATCACTCATAAGGAAGAAACTCCCTGGAAAAAGCATGTTAAATTTGCGATGTTTAACAGGGTTGTTCATGGGGTTCATATTCCAGATTCAACGATTTCCGAGCACTATCGAGTCAAATTGATGAATACTCCCAATCTGACCGATGTCTGAAAAAAAACCTTCAGAACAGAATTATGACAAATTTCGATCGGGAGACATTGATTTTCAAGGTAACCTTGACGAAACTAAAACGAGTAACTGGTGACCACCCAGTAACTGGACTACTCAAATTTATGAACAAGAATATAAACCACTCAATAAGTTTGTTAAGATTGTAATCAAGTACGACATTATTTTTCTAGTGATTTTGTTTGCCATGGATCAAGGTACTAAGTATGCTCGCAGTTCATTATGTCAATGGGGCTTAAATAAATTCTGTGAAACAGAGCAAATCTATCCTTAGTCATAGGCCGTATTCCCTGTGGAAAACTCTCTGAATCCACCCCATTTACTCAACTGGTAATCCCCAGATTCATGGGGCGATTCAGTGTTCTTTTTCAATTACACGTCTTACAATTCTGGTCTTGTGATCTTAAGAGCATCCCATTCTTAACCAGACAGTTGATCACACATGAGATGTATATTGAGGCTTTTGCAAAACCTACACCATTCAATCAAAAAATGCCTTTCACCGCATCCATGGCAATATTTCTACGAAAATATGGAGGTTTTGCAAAAGTCTCTATTTATAGAATTATTTTTTCTTGTTTACAAGATAGTTCATTTCTCAATGGAATTGGAAATAATAAGTAAGGAGGGCATTTCAAGAATCTGAGGGCCATACTCACATGAAGATTATCAATGCTGAGAAAGAGAATTCAAATTATAGAAGATATGGACATTATTGAAGCCGAATCTTCCATAGATTCGAACAAGAATGTTTTTCAAGTTGTACTGTTGTCATTCTTAACTGAGGATTTCTTCAAATAAGCAAATGAGCATTAGTAAAATCACTCCGAATGATGATCTTGTGAGTAGCAGAGACTTGGTTCAGGATAATATCAGAAAACTCAAGGAACTATTTCCTGAGGCAGTTTCGGAGGGGAAAATTGACTTTCAAACTTTGCATTTATTACTGGGGAAAGAAATTGAGCCTGCTGAGGAGTTATTCCAGTTTACCTGGGCTGGTAAATCACAGTCTTTGAGAGAAGCCCAGAAGCTTTCCACAGGGACATTAAGGCCTGCGATAGATGACAGTTTAGACTGGGATACAACCAAGAACTTATACGTTGAAGGGGATAATTTAGAGATTCTAAAGTTACTTCAAAAAAATTATAGGGGGGGGGGGGTAAAAGTCATTTATATTGACCCCCCTTACAATACTGGAAATGACTTTGTCTATAAAGATAGATACAAAGATAATCTGAAAAATTATCAAGAATTAACTGGGCAGATTGACTGTGAAGGCAATCAGTTATCAACCAATTCGGAATCAGACGGAAGGTATCACTCAATTTGGTTGAGTATGATGTATCCAAGATTGATTTTAGCAAAAAATCTATTAACAGAAGACGGTGTAATTTTTATTAGTATAGATGACAATGAGCAATCAAATCTGAACATGATATGTCATAAAATATTCGGAAAAGAGAATTTTGTAGGGCAATTTGTATGGGAGACGAAAAGGGCTGCCAGAGGAGTTCCACCTAAAAATCTATTGATGCATAATCACGAATATATTTTATGTTACTCCAAGAAACAAGAACTCATGAAATTTATCGGAATCAAACGAAAAGAAAGCGACTTTTCAAATCCTGATAATGATCCAAGAGGATTGTGGAGAAGCGAAAGCATAAAAGCAACCGGAAAACAGCAAAATCACTATGAAATTGTTGATCCTGAGACAGGTAATACATTTACGGGTAACTGGGCGTTTTCGGAAAAATCAATCTTGCGGATGATTTCGGAAAACCTCATCTTATTTCCCCAAAATAGACATGGTGTCCCAAGACAGAAAAAATTTTTTAATAGCTATACCAATGAAAATAAAGCAGGGATTACTTCTCTGGGGTGGTACTCTACTGAAAATGCTACTAACTACCTAATGAGGTTGTTTGATGGCGTTAAGGTATTTGACTTCCCCAAACCAGTTGATTTGATTACTTATTTATTTAATCAAATTCTAAGCAAGACTGATATTTTTATGGATTTTTTTTCAGGTTCTTCAACAACTGCACAGGTCATAATGGAACTGAACAAGGAGGATGGTGGAGGCAGAAGATTCATTCAGGTTCAACTCCCAGAGCCCACAGATCAGAACAGTGACGCATATAAGTCTGGATTTAGGACCATAGCGGAAATCGGAAAGGAGCGTATTCGAAGAGTTGCAAAGAAAATTAGAGAGGAAGATCCCATCACAGCTCAAAACATGGATCTGGGCTTCAGAGTGTTTAAGTTAGATAGCTCAAATATCAAGAGCTGGGATGGAAGTCTCGAAAATCTGGAGCAGTCACTCTATGATTCTCTTGACAACATCAAAGAGGATAGAACACAAGAGGATGTACTATATGAAATCCTCCTGAAGTATGGCTTGGATCTATCTCTTCCAGTTGAAGAACGTACTTTTGAAAACCAGAAAGTCTTCAATGTAGGATCCGGTGCACTATTTGTATGTCTGGGAGATGCAATTGACAGTTCAGTCTCCGAGGGAATTGGAAAATGGAAACAAGAGTGTAATCCAGAAACCTGTAGGGTTGTGTACAAAGATAGTGGGTTTACCGATGTTGAGAAAGTGAACTCATTCCAGATTTTGAAAAGATATGGCATCCGCGAAGCCCGAAGCATATAACAGAAAATGAGAATACAATTTGATAGTGATCTACAATTTCAAAATGATGCCATTGCATCCATCGTCAATATATTTGCAGGGCAGGAAGTTTTTGAATCTACATTCACGGTCTATTCCCCAGAATACATAGATCGTCAGGGTGTCATTAATGATGATGCTATGGGTTACGCAAATCGCCTAAAGTTACCCGACAGTAAGATTATCCAAAATATCCATAAGATACAACTCAACAACGCATTAAAGCTATCTTCGCCTTGTGAGATCAATTCTAATCGGCTAGATTTCTCCATTGAAATGGAAACAGGGACGGGGAAAACCTATGTGTATCTTAAGACAATTTTACAGCTGTACATGAGGTATGGGTTTTCCAAACACATTATCGTGGTTCCCTCTATATCCATTAAGGAAGGGGTTCTTAAGTCTCTCCAGATTACTAAGGGGCATTTCAAGGAGATTTACGAAAATATTTCATATGATTTTTCCATCTATAATAGTAGTAGACTCAGTCAAGTAAGAGATTTTTCTACAAATAATCAATTGAAAATCATGGTCATCAATATTGATGCTTTTAGTATAAGTTTTACTGACCCAGCAAGTCCCAAGAAAGCGAATATCATTCACAGATATAATGATCAATTAGGGTGTATACCCTTGGATTTACTCAGAAGTACGAATCCAATCGTGATTGTGGATGAACCTCAAACCACTATGAGTACTCCCTTGAGAAAGTCTGCTGTGGACAGTCTGAATCCGTTAATGATCCTTCGTTATTCTGCTACGCACAAAGAAAGGGTGAATGTGATGTACAAACTCAATGCTGTGGATGCCTATACCCAGAAATTGGTTAAGCAGATTGAAGTGGGATCGGTCGTAGCTGAGGGATTCCATCATCAAGCATACATAAAACTCTTAAAGGTAATCATAGGGGATGGATTGCCCAGAGCAAGGATAGAAATTGATGTATTAGAGAATCGTAAGATTATAAGAAAACGTGTCACCGTAAGGCAAAACACGAATTTAGAGGAGTTGACCAAGAGATCAGAGTATCAAGGGTATATTATCAAGGATATCTATGGTGTCAAAGGGAGCGAGTATATTGATTTTACAAGCAGAGATGGCTATGTCAAATTGGGGGAGGCCATTGGTGATGTAGATGACCTACAAGTCAAAAAGGTCATGATTTCCAAAACCATTGAAGAGCATCTGGATAAACAGTTGAGACTCAATCGCCATGGCATTAAAGTTCTAAGCTTGTTTTTTATTGATAAGGTTGCCAATTATCGGCAATACGATCAGGATGGAAATAAACTCAATGGAGAGTACGCTCAGATTTTTGAGAAAGAATACAAGAAATTGATTCAAAAACCAAAGTATCAAGAGCTTCACAAGGAATCACACTATCAGGATGCTACCCTTGTACATTCGGGGTATTTCTCAATTGATAAGAAAGGGAAAAAGTATAAAGACACCCGAGGAAACTCAAAAGATGATGAGGATACCTATAACCTTATCATGAGGGATAAAGAAAAATTGCTCAGTTTTGATTCCAAAATTCGGTTCATTTTTTCACACTCAGCTCTTAGAGAGGGATGGGACAATCCTAATGTTTTCCAGATTTGCACTCTCAAGGAAAGAGGCACATCAAATATTACTCCTCGCCAACAAATCGGAAGGGGGTTAAGGCTATGTGTTGATCAAGATGGAAAAAGAGTACATGGCCATCAAGTCAATACTCTTTCGGTGATTGCAAATGAATCATGGGAGCAATTTGTATCGGAATTGCAACAGGAAATTGAGGCGGAGTCTGGTGTTAAATTTGGATATGGGAATGATACTATTTTTTCCAATATTGTAGTTAAAATGGACGGACATACTCCTGAATATTTAGGACATGAGAACTCGCAGGATTTGTATAGATATTTTTCCCAAATGGGTTATTTCGATCGAAATGGAAAAGTTCAGGAATTATTAAGGATCCATCTTGATGAAAAAATCCTGCAGATACCTCCCAAATTCCATGAATATGGCGAACATGTCCTAAAACAGATCCTGAGAACGCTTACTAATGTTGCAGGAAAGTATGAAATCAAAAACAAGGAGCACAGGAAGAAAGTACGCCCGAATACCAGAGTACTCGAAAGTCCAGAATTTAAAGAATTGTGGGAACGAGTGAAGCATAAAACAACGTTCTCGGTAAGATTTGATTCTGAATCCCTGATCAATAAGTGCATCAACTTTTTAGATCGTAACTTAACTGTCAGTAAAGGGAAGATCCATTATGTAAAAGGTGATGTGCAGTGGAGTCTGGGTGGATTAATTCAAGACGATCAATCGACTCAAACCCGGACCCATATTTTGGAAGAACAGGTGAGGAGTTTGCCAGATATACTAACATATATTCAACAAGAAACGCATCTTACCAGAAAGTCAATTGTCAAAATACTGACCAGCATCTCCAAACTTGACTACTTCAAAAAGAATCCTCAGCAGTTTATTGAGGCATGTATTGATACGATTACGATTCAAATGAGACTTCATATCGTTGATGGAATAAAGTATCAAAAAATTGGAGAAAATGAATTCTTCAGTCAAGAACTATTTCAAAATGAAGAACTATTCGGATATCTTGGAAAGTACATCAATGACAGCAATAAGTCACCTTATGATTACGTGGTATGTGACTCCGTAGTTGAAACATCTCTATCCAAAGAATTTGAGCAGTGTAACAACATCTCTGTCTATGCCAAACTTCCTAAGTGGTTTAAGATAGACACTCCCCTCGGAACCTACAACCCAGATTGGGTCGTTGCTTGGAATCAAGATGATGATGAAAAAATCTATTTTGTAGTAGAATCAAAAGGGAGTACCTCAGAATTGGATCTAAAACCCTCAGAATTGGCAAAGTATAAATGTGGTCAAAGTCATTTTAAAGAATTGGGAACAGAATTGAAGCTTGCAGAAAATCTCTCAGATATTACACTCTAACTTCAAAATACTGAAAGACTTCGTGTGTGAGTTTTACCAAAATAAGAGACGAAGACTGGATGATTGGTCATTCAATTAGAGATCATTTTGGTTATGGGTTTCCAATTTATTGGTTTCAGAAGAATCAGGTGATAGGAGCACAACATGATGTTGGTTAATTTGAGAGTGAAATATCTCGGGAATGCTAGCCCAATCAACCACCTCAACGATGAATGGTATTCTTGACTCTCGAAGTGCATCCTTAAATTCAACCAAATGATTCATCGGAATTTTTTGAAGATCTGGACCGCGTACCACAAGGTCAAGGTCACTTCCATCGTGGCTTTGCCCACTCGTCCGACTACCATAGGCCCACACCTCAACATCTGGCATGTGGGCGTGAAACAGAGTAACGAGTTCTTTGAAGTGTCTGGGTAAAAGATGTGAGGATTCAGTCATAGGAAGCTGCTTCAATGATATCTGCTAGTGCCTAAGCATCTATGACGAAGGTTGGCATGAGTTTTAACGTAGCTTCTGCGAAGTCTTACCTTAATCATGTACGGTGTAATTGCGTTGATCACGGTAGTCCATCCATCGCTCAGTTGCGTCGGCATCCAATAAATCATGGTGATTAGCATAACGGAATAAATCCTTAAAATGCAGTCGATCGGCAACTTGATTGCTGGAAAAGTATGGCCTTAAACACTTCCGAAGAAGCTTTCCGCATTGCTTAACCCAAGTTCGTCAAATGTCGTCATATTTTTTGTATATCCCTCCCATTCCCATTTTCTGGGAATTTTTTTGAAGCAAACTATCCCCTCAACGATCGTTAAACTCGGCCATCAGTATCCGTGTATCAACTCATGGTTAGATGGCATCTGTGGAGATATCATTTCCCTGATATGTGATCTAGCGCACCTTGATGGGCTATCCGTCTGGAATGGACAACGCCAAACGTGACATAGAGGACAAAACATGAATCTTGATGAAGATCTGTGGTCAGCTATTCGGTCCGTTCCTCTATACATAGGGTGTTCTTCGGATCATAGTTGAGCCCGATATAATCTATGATGTCTTCTACAAACTCGGGGATATCTTCGTCGATATGGGTGAGAAGATACCTCTGTTTGGTTTTCGGAAGTTTCGTTGTGACATGGCGGACACGATTGAGATGGGTCCGTAGGGTCTCTCAGCTGTAATGGATGTGATTCTGTTTGAGAAGCGTTCGCACCAAATGCGCCAGAACCGTAATGAACATGTGTCCTTCAATACGTCTATCGTCTTGATGATAGATCGACCGTAGTCCCAGATCCGACTTCATGACTCTAAAAGTCGCCTCAATCTCCGTCAACCGGTGGTAGTACTGGACGGTGGTCTGAAGATCCCAATCCGTGAGACTGGTTCGGATCACATATCCTCCGATGAAGGCCTGACGCTCGTCATACCTCTGCGATCGATGATAGACCACCGATGCGGCATGATCGGTTCCTTCCTTCGGCGACACCTTGATATCATACAGATGAGAGACCATCGAGAATTCGTTTTTCAGACGGCCGACTTTTTGCTCCACTAACACGAAGTTTTTCATCCGTCTTGGCAGAGATAACCCAACATGTAGATCTTCAAGCGCCTCCTCAAACTTTTTACATTTGGCATCCATGATCGCCTTCTCTTTGCCTTCACTATGGATATAGATGAACCGCTCCTTGATGATCTGATCACCGTCGGATTAGATCTTCAGGGACTCCTCATGTTGTTGATCCTCATCGTCGTTCCTATCGGATTGGAGGCCCCAAGCCCTCAGCTGTACCCCCGAAGTCGTCTCAAACGCTTCATCTGGGGTCAGGGGGTTTCTTTCGACGATCAACGGTGATCCATGCATATCCATGTTGATCAAGATAGGCAAGATTCTCTTTGGTGGAAATTCCATCATCCATAATGACGGTCACGCTGTCAACATCAAGGTTCTCTAGGGCCGCTTTCAAAGTGGTTGATTCTCCCACATTTCCCAGCAGAATGTCAACATTGCATGAGAAGCCCGCTTCATTGATGGTCAACGCGAGCGTGACCAACGAACAATCGGATCGCTTTTCCTTGCTACGTCCATGATGTTTTAGTTCGCCCTGTTTTCGGCCATGGAAACACGTATTGGTCAGGTCATGAAAAATGATCGTATCTCCAAACTCTAGGAGTTCTTTTGTGTTTGAAAAAGGGAATTATGCAAATGAATGTAGGTTTTCATGAAATGTCAACTCAAAATACATGGACATTGCTACGTATCAGAGTCCATCATTGATACTGTAATCCGCCAAATGTACGAAAATAACTTGATAACATGCATTCGGCGTGTCACCTTTTATTGGCACACAGAGATTTTAACTGCCAATCTTGATTTAACTTGCTTAACCGGGTAACACGGCTGATGAAATGAACTATTCCTTCATGCAAATGCTACTTTCCACTCAGACTATGGCTGATTTTTAATTTTGGATCAAGTGCGCTGAATGCAGAAAACTCCTTTCGTATTGGACGATTCTGAATGAGGTTTTCGGAATTTACGCTTTCACTACAGATTTCTTCGGTGGATGGAGTGATCTGCCCGATGTAACCAACTCAGGAGTCTGTGCTGATTTCACACCGTTCCCATTCAGCTTAACACCATTAGAATTCGGCAGTGATGACAGCAAATGCTCTCTCTCTTGATATCGCCGCTCATATAAACCGAGCGCATGAAGCGGAAAATACTGACGATAGAGAGCATAATCCAATAAGGCCGTTCGGAAGAAGACACCTACCATGTCCTGCTTCGGCCATGTTCCGTCTTCGTTCTGAGATTCAATCAAGAAATTAATGCCCCTAGAAATAGCAGACCAGTTAGAATCTTCTGCCTCCAACAAGGCAATCAACGCCCAAGCAGTTTGTATGATCTGACTTTCTTCGTGCTGAACATATTCACCCGTCAAACTACCACTATGATGTTCACCCCATCCCCCATCTTCTTTCTGATGTTCTAATAGCCACCGACAAGCGCGTCGCACCTCTGTATCACCCGGCCCGGCTCCAGAGGCAATGAGTCCTCTGATCCCAAACAGTGTGCCATAAATATATTGGATCCCCCATACTCCACGCCATGATCCATCTGTTTCCTGAGATCGGCGTATCCATTCAGCAGCCAGTGACATAGCCTTGTCAACATGTGGCTTAACCGTCTCTGGATAATGGGTTACACAAGCTCTCAGTGCCGAAAGACATGAAGCCGTGCATTCAATATAAGAGACCTCAGTCATTGAATCGCCAAACATTTCCGCAGGATTCAACCATTCAAGCCCAAAAGTTGATTTACGCGCCTCGTAACTACCAAACCCACCGTCAGCATTCTGGCGTCGAAGCATAAACTCAATGGCCTCTTCAACCGCTTCTCTGGACATAGATTTAGGATCAGCAGACAAAATCCCCAACACGGCTTCAGCCGTGCAATCAGAGACAGGCCAACCATGCCACCCACCTGGAAAACACCAACCACCTCTCGGATCAATCCGATAGGCCTCCTCAAACCCGTCAAACGTCTGACGTATTTGTTGGTCACGCAGAAACGCAACCCCCCGATCCATTGATTCCTCAACACCTTCTATATCACGCATGGTATCAAGCGCCTGAAGAGAAAACCCAGTATCCCACGAAGAGCTTCTAGCGCCGGTTACTCGTGTACCTGACTCCTCATCCTCCCAAATCCAACCCTCAAGGTTATCTAATGCCTGAATACCATCTGGATCATCTTTATCATGCAACCATACCGAAAGAATATTGAGAAACCCACTCACAGGAGAAATGCTTGTATGACTCGTGGTCTTCAATTCCCACTTGATACGTTGGATCAGATTTTTAACACAGCGCGCACGAAATCGTGTTCCATGAAGACGATCAAACAGATGTGCGAATTTGTATCCGATCTGTAACACTAATCCAGGAGGGGCATAAAGATCTTCCGCGCGCAATAGATTACGAGCCTTGGAAAAATTAACCCTTTCGTAGCCATCAGGATATAATTCACCCCGCAGCGAGGCAATCAGCGGCGTAACAGGCGCTTGAAACCGAGACGAGTAGACCACGGCCATGGCCATATAGATCAGCCGCGTATGGCAATACCAGTTCGTAGGATGCAGTGGGACCCAGCGCGGAAAACTCCATAACTCTGGTAAAATAGCATTCACACCTTTCCACTGATAAAGGTTGAGCGTCGCGAGCCAAAACTTACCCCATGTTGGAATCGTAGTCACATTTTCCTTCTGCAGAAATTTACGCGCGGCCTGAATCAATGGGTCATCACGGCCCACATCAAGTACTCTTGCCGCCACATAAACCAGCGACGTGACAAATAAATGGGGCGGAGAGTGATCATGCATCCCCCAGGTGCCACTGGCAAGGCGTGTGTATTCAAAGGAGCGCAGAATATTTTTGCGGCGCTCTGCACTCAGCGGTTTTCCGATCACATAATGCAGGAGCACATATTGAGCAGTAAGCATCGGACACCATGTCATTTCGCCTTCCCATGCCCCATCTTCACGCTGCAAATTTATCAACTGCTGGCTACCCTTCTCAAGGGGAGTTTTCGTATTAGCATAAAGGCTTTCTTTTGATCTGGACGCTTTTGAATCATCCGATGGCAACGGGACAGAGTTCGGGAGTGCACGGGCGAAAGCATTCCAAATTCTATTAAACCCTTTGCCTCCAGATTTTTTCACCCGAGTCAAAAGTCGAATTCCAGATATTAACCAGTACAGGCGAACCGTCAGCCCGTTAATAATATGATAGACTCTATGCCAGGCAAGCTGGTTAAACGATTTGGGGATCGCAGACCCAACCGCTCCAAACAAAACCTTGGATCCAGCGAGCGCCATCTTGGATATTGAAATCTCTTCACACGCAAGGAGCCGCATTGTACGATTACGGAACGACGGGCTAGCGCGCCAGCGTTGATAGAGCGATTGCCTAACCGAAGCGACTTCAATCCGGTGATCGGCAAATACCTCATAGATCTCCATTGCAAGGAGCTCAGGGGTACGCACTGACTGAAATCGTTGTCGGACAAAGCTCTCAAAATTGTCGGACTTCGCGAGTGTGATGGCATCTCCAAACCCGAGCGTCATGCCCACCGCGGTCAGGGGGTGATAATATCCGGCGGCATCGCCAATTAAGACCCTGTCTGGTTTACCGTAGGAAATGCGAGGACTCATTGAATTAACAGCGCCATGAAAATCCCCCTCACGAAGTGAATCAATAAATGGGCCACGCATCATTTCAGGTAAGAACTTCGCAGACACCTCAGACAGATAGCCAATACGATCACTGGATGTCCAATACTGCGGTGGAATATCTACAATCACTCGAATATTGTCCTCCCCTAAACGGTAGATAAACATGGGACCAGGCCCACCACATAACAGATGTCCATACCCCTCCATGGGTAATTCAACATCTTTGACGGAAACCCCCACCATGCGCGAGCAATTCATTGGAGAGGATTTGATTGATAATCCCAACGAACGGCGAACTAAAGAAGACCTGCCATCAGCACCAACAATTCGCTCAGTGATGAGTGATTTCTGCTCTCCTTCGTAAGAGAAAATTACATTATTGTCCTCTATTTTTCGGACCCGAGCGCCTACAATAAAATCAATATTTGAATAATCCCCGAGCGCCTCATGTAAGGTTGATACGATCACCGAATGCTCGCATGACAGCCCATAAGATCCATCACAATAGGGCAGAATAATGGGCTCTGAATTATCTTCTGGCAAAATCACAAAACCCCGTCCACCCGTGCTCTGCGACTGCGTGCCAAGTTCAACCCCTATCTCATTAAGGACCTTGACGGCTGGTGGATGTAACCACTCGCCCGCCATTCGTTTTGTAGATTTAGTATTAGCCTCCAATAGAGCCACTTTCGCCCCCTCGCGTGCATGAGCAATCGCGCATACACTTCCTACAGGGCCAGCACCCACTATGGCAACATCGTAAGATGACATATAGGGACGACTCATTTAAACAAACTTGATTGTGACCGACGACGATAACGAATCATGCATGGTTCTTTTGGACCAGTCACCCAACTGCCATAATTTGGGGCGGGGACACCTCTATCAAGAAAAAAGTCAAACCGATCTAAAAGGACAGTCCAGATCGCTTTAAGTTGCATGTAGGCGAAATGCTTGCCCATACACTGGTGCTTTCCCCCACCAAATCCGATCAAACAATAATGATGCTGCTTATGTTCATTCCTTGGAGAAGCAAAACGTTGCGGATAAAATCTTTCTGGATCCTTAAATAAATCTGGCAATCTATGGGATACCGCAGGAGATACCATGGCAAGCGTTCCTTTATTCACCACATGATTGCCATATTCCATTGGTTTGAGTACTTTGCGAATCAATAAAATCAATGGCGGGTGCATCCGCTCATTCTCCCGGATGACGCATTCCATCGCGATCTGACGTTTCAATGTATCGTAGTCCATGATCGCATCTGGTGCACTATACACCTGTTGCATCTCATCCCGAACCCAGTCAACCGATTCTGGTGCATTGGCAACTTCCAGACCCGTCCATGTTGCAAGAACGGTGCTAGTGTGTTGACCCGCAAAAAGCACAGTCAGTAAGATTCCCGTGATCTCATCGTTGGTTAATTTTCGCCCATCTTTATAACTTGCCTGCATGAGGGTATTCATAAAGTCATCGGGCTCAGAGCCTGCGCTACGGCGATTCTCAATGATCTCATTTAAGAGTTTAACAATTTTGCGCCGTGCTTGATCTCTCGTCCGATGCGCAGGGATTGGTAGGTGAGGAAGAAAAAAACCGATCACATTAATCCCGTTTTGTAAATGATGATAGGCATCAGCGAACCCTTCATCAATCCTCTCACGGATCTCTTTTCCAATCAAGCAGTGGCTGGCAATATTAACTGTCAATCGATTCAGCGCCTCTGGTAAATTGATTTCTCCCTCATCATCTAACGAATCAGCATACATTGACGCTTCTTTGTACATGATTCGAGCAAACCGACGCATTGCAGGTTCACGGAGCGCTGGAAACAGAAATCCAAGTTGCTCAGACATGATCTCGGGGGCAACATCATAAGCGACACCCCGTCCAAAGATCGGCACCGTGAACTGATAGACGGCTTTAGCATCTAATTGATCTTCCGATGCTTTGAAATATACATCATGCGCCTTAGGTCCAGTAAATAATACACACTCGCGCGGCCCAAGTCGAAATCTAGCCAGATCACCATGCTCACGCCATCCACGCCCCATCATGACAACGGGATCTTTCTTGAATTCCATGATATGCCCAAGCAGAGGCCGCTTTCCTGTCAGTTCAGGGACTGCAGTGAGTGTAGAAGAATTTACTCCATTGGAAGATAGATGAGCCATAACGATTTAGTAGATAAATGGTAGCATAGAATGAGGAACCCGCTCTTTGTAACTAGCCCACAATGCACCATACTTTGAACTGCAACGGCGCTCGTCGCGCAGTGAGCGATGACTTAACAGACAGACCAACCATAGTGGAAGCAGATATGGTATCCCAGAAACAAATCCCGTCGTGAGTGTGAAAGACAGATATACGCAAATTTCACCTGTATAATTCAGATGGCGGCCAATTCCCCAGAAGCCAGATACCAATAGCCTTCCGTCAAGACTCTCCGCTGGTCTGCCCCAAATAGTCGTTTCTGGATCTCTCTTGAAACGGTGCTTTTGTTCATTAGCACCGCGAAAGAGCCAAAAACCAGTGATAAATAATAAACAAAGAGACACGATGGCCCACATAGGAAGTGCTACAGGTGTGCTGAGTAACCACCAACCAGAGAGGCAATAAAAGAAGGGAACTAGTACATAATCTCCCCAGACTAACATTAAGCCAAACCTCTCGCTGACTAAATCCCATGTATGAACCATTCCATATTCAAATTGGAAATAGTTAAATACATAAAGAAATGTGAAGGCTTGATAGAGGATCATCGCTGGCGTTAATTCTCCATTGGCCTCATATTGAGCAGCTGCAAACGACAGGTTAAACAAGCCAAGAGCAATCAGAGACGGGCGATAACTGAACAGCTTTAAATCAATTCCAAACCAGCTAGGGCTGTGTTCAACACCATAAAAGTAACCCCTTAAAAACCCAGTTGGAGAGTCTTGTGAACGGGCTCCACGCCAGTATAGCCATCCAGAAAGTAAAAAGGAAAACACATTCGCAACAATGAAGAACGCAAAGAATTCCTCAATGAGCGTTGACAGGGAAAAGACATCTGCAACATTGAGAATGAACGCCCCTAAAACAGTAATCAGAAACAACGACAGACCATTCAATTTGTAAGTCCTTGGTTTGCCATCCACCTCTGGTCCGACAATCTTCTTGCCAGGCAACACGAACGATCCTACAAAAAGTAGTAGGATAAATGCCAGCATCAGGGGCGTTGCCCAGAGCAGGTCATCAATAGAGAAGTTGTTGATTAACTCAAGCAATGTCATGATCTACTTTCGCCTCTCGTTCCAGATGTTCTCTCCATTTACGGACGGTGACCTTCTGAAATGCTCGAACTACAGGGTTCACCTCAATCGGTGGGGCACCCCAGAATTTCTGATAGCCATCCTGTTCGGCTTCCATAGCAAATTGATCCTCCGAAAGTAATGGACCAATCAGGCGGCGGTTTGCAATCTTCAAAACCATTTCCATGGCCCATCGGGGAATGCGTATGGGCAAAAATGGAATTTTAAGTGATTTGAAGTAGAACAAGAAAAATGTTCTGGATGTACTCTCGTTGATAGGCAAAACAAAGAGCCAATGTTTAATCTGTCCATCTGTATTTGACCACTGATACGGATACTGAAAGCAGAGATCCATATGATTGGTATCAATCTTGTCATGAGCGACAAAGCGACCTGAAATTTTACCTCGTCCGACCTTAGTGTTATAGGACAGATGCACATCATCTCCAACGGTTTCAAATCGGATGAGCTCTGCACCCACAAACGGCCGAAATCTCCGATGCAAGTATGCATGTGAAAAATCACTAACATTATCAATAACCATGGAGTGGTGGGCCGAGCATTCAAATGAAATGGGGACGCACGCCCAGCGTCCAGGCCCTTCTAGCTCAGGGATTTCAGGGATTTGACGTGTCTCGGCTAATTGTGGATCACCCGGAAACAACCACACTAATCCATAACGAATCTTGACTGGGTAGCTTCGCACAGCAAGCTTCGGAACTTTTTTTCGCCCAAATAGGTCAGGGATCTCTGTCACGCGCCCTTCGCTATTATACTTCCATCCATGATAGGCACACACTAACTCGCATCCCTCAACTTCGCCAAGCGTCAGCTTGATCTGACGGTGTAAGCAACGATTTTCTATAGCATGGAAAGAACCGTCTTCAGTACGAAAGAGTGCGATAGATCTTTTCCAGAAGATGACTTCTTTGGATGTGCCGCGCTTCATATTGCGCACTTCTTCCACAGCATACCAATAATCTGGATCCATGCCAGAAGCGCGCGCTTGTTGGCGCAGAGTTCCCCCATCATCAAATTGTGGAGGCTCTGCTACAGTCGGTTTGATATCATGCGTTGGTTGAGAATAATGCATAACTTCTAATTAAATGAGATGATTAAGAATCCGTTTTAGGTGATAGGCGCGGTGGCTTCGTCCGAGGGTTTGTAATTGAACCGCGGGCATGATGAAATGCATAAGCTTCATGAACCGCATCCAATAGCGGTGTCGGTTGAAATCCAAGTTCACGTTGCGCTTTACTGGTATCGGCATGGCGACGTTTCTGCAGTAACCGTATGGCACCAGGTGTGAATCGTTGCGGGAAGCTAGGATGGGCTCTACTGAGATAATAACTGGCTATCTCTGAAAAGACTAACATTGTCCCTACGGGAATTTTTCGGCTAGAACGCTTGATGCCTGAAACCTCCTCAAACATAGACAAGACTTCGGAGATTGTTTTATATCCGCTACTAAAAATATATTTTTCACCCGACCGTCCGCGTTCCATACACAGAATATGCCCCTGAACAATGTCTCTGGCAGCTACAAATTCAAACCCACCGTCTACATATCCTCGAATTTTACCTCGGGTGTGATCAACAAGTGTTTTGCCGAGTCGTGATGGTAAATAATCATAGCCTCCCATTAGAGCACAACAGGTTGCGACCACAACCTCTTGACCTTGGGCGGCCGCTCTCCAACATTCATGTTCAACCAGAACCTTGCTTCGCTCATAGGGCATGATTCGTTCCATGGGGTAAAACAGCATGGTTTCATTACTGGGCGCAGATGGATCATCAAGATCGTATCCTACGGCGCTGAATGAACCGGTGACAACAACGCGGCCTGCCTCAGCCTCACGGGCAGCCTGTAAGATGTTACGGGTGCCGATGACATTGCATTCGTATATTTCGCGTCTGTGGGCGCGATTTCCTTCAATCGTAGATATCTTCGCTGCAACATGATAGACGCCCTGGCATCCATTGATCGCCTGTCGGATGGAATCAAGATCACGAATATCGCCATAATGGCGCTCTACATCAAGCCCCTCCAATGCCTCATTGTTGTCATCTTCCCTCAGAAGCACACGAACCCGTACACCGTCGTTTATGAGTCGATGCAATAAATTTGCTCCCAAGTGTCCAGCAGCCCCGGTTAGAAAAACTGGAGCATTATTGCTCACTGAATCGGCATTATTCATAGATGACGAGGAGACAGGTCAAAACTGGAAGTAACGTTTTCATGAACCATTCAATGATGCAAGAAGTACGTTGGTCGCACCGCAGATTTTTATTTGAGTCTTGTACTGAGATGAACCTCACTACTCCAAGCGATTAAATTAATAGATTAAAAATATAAACGAAATAAAATTTTATGGATATTGAATATTATATAAAAGATTTATAATGTAATATATTGATAGCATAATATACGAAAATCGTAAGAAAGTTCATTTTTGGTGATTATTTTTCTGCCTCCAACGTATTCTATATAGATAAAGTGATACATTTCGGCTCCCTTACAGTCTGTGTCACCTCCGATAACATGCCGAGGCGTTCATGCCGGCTCATCATGACTCTCCTCATCATCGCAGTATTTTATCTAATCAGAATGCACATAAATTGATCTTACTGGTTATACCCGTAAAATTAGATGCCCAAATTCAATCATTAAATTCTTTGAATCAATCATAACTTATTATGCAACGACCCAGACGAGAATCACGTCCAGTTCAAGTTGGCTCTGTACAAGTCGGTGGAAACGCACCGATTGCAGTCCAATCAATGACGGTGTCAAAGACTCACAAAGTTAAAGAGACACTTAACGAAATCGCTCTCCTTGAAGAAGCAGGAGCTGACATTGTTCGTGTTGCCGTACCACGTCCAGAGGATGCTGAGGCACTTCCAGACATTGTTCAAGGATCTAACGTTCCAATTGTCGCAGATATTCACTTCAATCACACCTATGCCTTGAAGGCGATTGAAGCTGGCATAGCAAAAGTCAGACTCAATCCTGGGAATATTGGCAAAGAAGAATGGGAGCGTGAAGTTCTGTTGGCAGCAAAAGAAGCGGGTGTACCGATCAGAATTGGCGTTAACAGCGGATCACTTGAGCGCGATATCCTTGACAAGTACGGATACCCCCAGCCTGAGGCACTCCTTGAGAGCGCCTTGCGTCATGTTGACATTTGCACGCGCCACGGGTTTGAGGACATTGTCATTTCTGTGAAGCACTCTGACGTTTTCTTTATGATTCAAGCCTACCGCCTTCTAGCGGAGCGCACTCATTATCCACTCCACTTAGGTGTGACAGAATCTGGATCATTTAAGGTTGGAACTGTAAAAAGCTCCATTGGAATTGGAGCACTATTAGCCGATGGTATTGGAGACACAATTCGCGTTTCCTTGGCGACCGATTCTGTCAAAGAGGTTGAAACCGCTCATAACATTCTCAAATCGCTCCGCCTTGGACGCCCCGGAGTCAATATCATTGCCTGTCCAACCTGCGGTCGATTAAATGGCGATTTATTTTCCATTGTTGAAGATGTTGAAGCAGCCGTGAATAAGCGTAAATTTGATAAAGATGTGACCGTGGCTTTGATGGGGTGTGCTGTTAATGGACCAGGCGAAGCTCAGGGCGCAGATCTTGGTATTTCCTTAGGTAGAGGCCGTGCACATTTATTTAAGGAAGGTGAGGTTGTTGGAACCATACCTGAGGATCAAATTGTGCAGACTGTGATGGAAGAGATTGAAAAGTGGGAGCCTGCAACCAAAGAGTCAGCGACCGCGCACTGATCAAGTTCTCTGACCGTTGACTATATGAACAACTTTGTAGGCAGGTTTTCCGAGCCTATTTATTGAATCGTGAGGGACTCATTTATGTCAATAATAACTTGTCTGATTTGGTTTGATCGGTAATCGACCCCTCCAATAGAGAATCAATACAAGGCCGAACACCATTCCACCTAGATGTGCTAAATTTGCAACTCCAGGTTGCATACCTGAGGTGGCAAAAAACAATTCAATACATCCATAACCTATGACAAAGTACTTGGCTTTGATTGGTATCGGCGGAAACAGCAATACGATTTCACGATTTGGAAACATCATACCAAAAGCGAGTAGGATGCCGAATACCCCTCCCGATGCGCCAATGGTTGGATAAATACTATTTGATACATACGTTGCTGCAAGTTGCACCAATGCTGCGCCAATCACGCAAACAAAGTAGTAGATGAAAAATCGCCGCGATCCCCATTCATTTTCTATTTGCACCCCAAACATCCAGAGCGCAAACATATTGAAGAAAATATGACTTAATCCTCCATGCAGAAAGCTATATGTGACCAGCTGAGAAACAGCAAAATAGTCTGCACTGATAGGCCATAGTGCAAACCATCTCAGTAAAAATGTCTCTGAAAGAAGTTGCGCCAGAAACACGAGTACATTGATGATCAGTAGATTCTTGATGACAGGAGGAAATGCACTGAATCCGCCCAAACTACTATATGTATAATTAGACATTCAAACTCTTAACTCATGTATCATTTGCGTATTTCAGTTAAATCATGGCTACGTCATTGATCTATTTGCCAAGATAGATTATCTTTAGCCATGCCACCGAGGGGTTTATACCAGATGTGGTTACAATTCGTTCAACTCATCACTGGAAAATGAATTCCAAAATAATTAAACTGAAGAGTTCCTGATCGGGTAGGCTTCATTCACCGTTATATCACTACATGTCAGCAAAAACAACCAAATTTCGAATCCCTGTTATCACGGGTTATTATGAATTGTTAGTACGGATTTTTCGTAAGCCTGATATAGCTCGTGCTGCATTCTTCTGGAGTGTCCTTGTTTTTCCAGTACTGGTAGGTTTACTTGTTTTACTGGGCTATATGTTCGCCCTTTTTAGCGATACTCCATCTCTCAAAGATATTGAGAGCCCCGATTTAACCTATGCAACAGTGGCCTACACTTCAGATGGGGTTGAGTTAGCACGATTTGGGCGTCAAAACCGGACATGGATTGCATATGACTCTATTTCCGTTTACGCTCGGGATGCTTTAATTTCCACCGAAGATCATCGGTTTTACTCCCATTGGGGTATAGATCTTTTTCGGACAATCTCTGCAGTAGGTCAAACGGTACTTGGAAAAATGGGGCTTCCTTTTTCCCGTCAAGGCGGCTCTACAATTACACAGCAGTTGGCGCGCAACCTATATAATGAACAGATCGGATTTGAGGTGAGCGTTAAGCGAAAATTAAAGGAGATGGTCACTGCCGTCCGTCTTGAGCATCGCTATGCAAAAAATGAAATTGCGGAGATGTATCTCAATACCATTCCATTTTTATACAATGCCTATGGGATTGAGGCTGCATCAAGAACGTATTTTAATAAGTCAGCATCTGAGTTAAATCTCCTTGAAGGTGCCACACTCATTGGTCTACTTAAAGGTACGACCCGATATGACCCCATTCGTAATCCAGAACGATCTAATCAGCGTCGCAACACAGTGATGCGCCAAATGATTGCTCGTGATAAGTTGGATAGGGCGGTTTATGAGGCCGTCAAAGATTCTGTTACCAATACAACGCTTCGTACTTCAGATGTAACTGAGAGCATTGCCCCTTACTTTGCAGAACAGGTACGCCAGTGGGCTACCCAGTGGGGACAAGAAAATGGAATCAACATCTACAGTACCCCCTTAACAATAGAGACGACCCTTGACTCTCGGCTTCAATCTATTGCTGAAATTGCTTCTACATCTACGCTTGATGGCCTACAAGCCGTCGTTAATTGCGAGTGGAGCGCAAGAGCCAGCCCAAGATCTAAATTTGGAGAGCAATTAAATCTCTACCTATCCGACGCTTGTCATCAAAATCCAGAGAATCATTGGAAATGGTTTTGGACGCGAAATTCTTCTCTTCTGAATAGATTCATTACAGAGTCATCGCGATTTCAAAGTCTCATCAATCAGGGTTACAACCGTGCGGAGGCGTTGAATGAATTGAGTTCGAATTCGGACTTCATTGATTCACTAAAGACCACAAAAACGCGTATTGAAAATGGCTTCGTAGCTATGGATCCGACGAACGGATATATCAAAGTATGGATTGGAGGGCGTGACTTATCCATTGACTGGTATGATCATGTTGGCGTTGCAAAGCGTCAGGCAGGCTCAGTATTCAAACCATTTACTTATGCGTGGGCGATTGATAGTGGCTATTCCCCGGAAACCTTATACAAAGATTCTGTTTATAGCTACATAGATTTAGGCTCTGGAGATGTGTGGAGACCCAAAAATTTCAACGATCAAAGTACTGGGGACTTAGTTTCTATGCGAGATGGATTATCTCGCTCGCTCAATACAATTACAGCCCAGATTATTGAGGACATCAATCCACTTAATGTCGCTAAGCTGGCGAACTGGATGGGAATTGAGAGCGAGTTGAACCCGGTGCGATCCCTATCTCTGGGAACCAGTGATGTCTCCCTTCTTGAAGTCGTGAATGCCTACAGTACATTCGCTAATCGAGGAATCCATACAGATCATGTTATGGTCACCAGAGTCCTTGATGAAACTGGACAAGTATTATATGAATATCAACCCATAAAGAAAGAGGTCTTGTCTGAAGAAACTACCTCAATAATGATTGACATGTTGCGGGATGTCATCAATAAACCGTACGGGACAGGAATCCGAATTAGAAGTCGGTACAATCAACAGGGTTATGATTTTGCTGGGAAAACTGGAACGACTCAAGAAGGCGCCGACGGGTGGTTTATCCTCATGCACCCCGAACTCGTCACTGGCGCATGGGTTGGGTTTAATGACCGAAGAATGACATTTCGGTCTACATGGTGGGGGCAAGGTGCTCATAATGCATTATTTGTGGTCGGCGAGTTTCTTCAAGCCATGAATCAGGAAGAAGATCTAAAGATGGGTCTCAATGTTACCTTTCCATCTCCCACACCAGCGCCACCGATAACTAATGATCAGGTTGAGTGGTAATGATATCTGGCATCCATCCTTTATCGTATGATTTAATGTGGACTCTTATAGTGATATCTGAGTAGTGCCTACTGGCACCTGTTTAAGGTTCGCACCAGATTGTACAGTCTTCAAGTGCTTCATCCTGAGTTATCTTTTGTGCATCCTTACAGGATTCAAATACACCAAACACCGCAGAGCCCGAACCGGTAAGCGAAGCATAGCCTGCGCCTCTATTTAGGAGTAGAGACTTGGTTTCTTGGAGTATCGGCCATTGTGAGAAAACTGGCCCTTCAAAATCATTAACTAATTCTCTGCTCCATCGGTCTAAATCATTGGATCTGACTGTTTCAACAAGGTCAGAAAAATTTGCCTCAGATGGTGTGATCTGTTGAAAGGCCCATGCGGTCGGAATATGAATAGGATGCACAATCACGACGAGGCTAAATGGAAACGAATAGTCTCGTAGTGGTACTAGTATTTCACCCCGCCCTTGAGCATATGAGGTCACTTTGTGGAGAAAAAATGGAACATCGGAGCCAAGGCTGAGAGCAATGGAATCCAGTTCATTCGGAGTACCTAATTCCCATAATTGGCATAAGAGGTGAAGTGTCGTTGCAGCGTCACTTGATCCTCCACCAAGTCCTGCTCCGTGAGGAACCCTTTTCTCTAAGTGAATACAGGCACCTCGGTTTATACCAATCAACTCGTCCAATAATTTTGCGGCTTGAATGACAAGGTTATCATCTCCACATGAAAGAGATGAATCTGTACACGTCATGGTAATGGCTTCGGCATGGGCTGCAGCAATCTTATCTGCCCATCCGATTGGATGAAATACGGTGCACAGATCGTGATAGCCATCCTGTCTTTTTCGCAGGATATTTAAGCCAAGGTTGATTTTGGCAGGTGCAGTTTCAGTAAGCACTAGCTTAGAAATAGTTCGGATATAATTTACTTAACGAGACGAAAGTTGGACCGTCTTCAATCTTAGATGTCAGTAGGTTTGTTTATAGTTGGATGCTTATTTCGACTATTCTACTTACGATCTGATTTAGGAAGACCTACCATTTCTATCCTTGAGATTTATTAATGTCCATCTTAGCGTGCCCATTTTTTTGCTGTAAGATTTTAAGATATGTTATAGGCTCACTTAGGTTTTCCTCACTACATTTACAAGAGTTGTGTGCGAATCTACTAACTCCTTAACTTCATTATCAATATCATCATATCTGTACTTCTCTTTCACTACCTGATAATTCCAACTCTCATGAGGCAGTTTGGCTTCAATCAAAAAATCATCAGGATCTACATTACATGATTTGATATACTCTACAATTGCATCCATCCAGTCATTACAATCATCAAACTCTCCAAGAAGGTCGCTACTTTCATCACGAATTTCAAAACTCACTACAATTTCGCACATGTGTGTATACTCCAGTTTTAATAAGATTATGATACGTATTCACTAAACATTTGTTGACGACTAAATTAACCATAGACAGGTCTACCTGACCATGATCTCGTGTTAAGTAATATCAGCAATTCCCACTAAGTTTAAATCTGATTCTGTCGTTCACAAAACTTTGACTACTCCACCCATTAAATAACTGAAGCGCCGTCTTAATAACTTTTGCGTCAGTCTGATTCTAAATTGTAGTGATTGGCTTTTTGAATTCTGAAATTTTAAGCACGCATCAAACTTGAAATCGTTGAGCCAGAATAATAAGGATTCACTCACCAATTAACTCAATGCCTTATGATGATAAATAAATATTGGTGATTATGTAGTATTTCATGAATCATTCAGCATTTTCAGATATCCCTGCCCAGTACGGAATATATTGCATAGATTCTCTGTCTGCATTTGGATTGAGGGGTATAATTTCACCAGATTCTAAGGCATCAGAGATAAATTGTGATACAAGAGAACTATTGTTAGAATCAATTCCGAACCTTTTTTGAACGGTAGCATGAGAAATGCCATTTTGTTGAGTTACGAAACGAAGACTTGCATGTAGGTAAATTGCTTGAATTCGTTCCTTGTAATTCATATCAGAGAGTGGCTTAGCGCCAAAAATTGAGACTCTAGTGGATTGAGGTGTCACTGTAATTAGTGGGGGAGGCAATTGTTGAATCTCAGTTTCATATACGATCTTATCCCATCCACTACCAAGTTCTTCACAAATACCACATCTACGAAAAATTGCAGCCATTGCTTGGTTGCGGGTTTGTGGTGGTGCATTGACAAATTGTTTTGAGTTGATAAGGGGAGCACCTAGATTTAAAATTTCGATTCGATCTTCAAATATTTCAATGATGGGGCCAGTCCCTGGTTCAGTAAAGTCTTGATGAATGAGTGCATTTGCAAGAGCCTCTCTCACTGCATTGATGGGAAAGCGCAGATTCTGTTTTCTCACTCCATTATTAAAATTCTCGTCAGTAGGAGACAGGTAGTTAATCACTTCCATGACACGGCTAAAACCAGAAGTGTAGCCCACTTGGAGTTCTTCTTGACGATTACCGTTATATCTTGCGTTTCCCGAGTATTTGACCACTCTAATTGATTTACGACTTAACAAATAATTTTGTGTAAGATTGCGTGCAAATGACATGAATCCTAAGTTGGTGATGTTCCACGAGCCATCATCACATTGAGAGATAAGTTTTTCTTGCTGTAAGGTTTGAATTATGTAGGATTTGTTTTGAGAGATTGGAATATTCTGTAGGCTAAAGTATGATTCAATATCTAGTATTTCAAATATATCAGAATCTTGTATGGACTCAATTGCAATTCCACGTTCAAAATTTCTACTATTTGATAATTGCCAAAGCAGAGTTTCTTTCTCTCGAAAACGGTTTAGCTTTGTCGTATGCGATCCTACCCGAATATATGCTTCATGATTAAATCTCACGGGCCCGCTGATGGCACTTGGTATCAACAGGACAACTACAGGTTTTCCGTCTACGGTACCTTTATGGAATCTGAAATTTATGGGAGGGTCAAGTCGTCTTGATAACCACAGGGGAAGATCTTCTTTGTTGACTCTCTTTGAATCAGGGTTAAATTTTGTCCCGATGATTTGATGAGTATCGTCTTGGATCCCCCAAATGATATAACCACAAGATTTTCCAGAAAGCGCACTAGAGTTTGCTAATGCAGAAATGTTCTGTCCAAGAATTTTTGGATCTGCATAATTTGCTTTAAATTCAAACCATTCGGTTTCTTGGCTATGCGAACAGAGTTGTCTAACGAGTGCAGGAATATTCTTAATCGCAAACATTGATATTCTGCAAAGTGGTTAAGGAAGATAACCATTATACAACTTAGACATGATAGCATGGTTCATGTTTTACATTTATAGTTACGCAAGTTTGCAAACTTGCGTTATGTCTAAATCATAATGGCCGAATACTATCAGGATCCAGAGCGCGTCAAGAGATCAAAGAGATTAGAAGAATTCTTCACAATACTTTTGAAAAATTCTTCCCAGATGCCAAGGTGGAGCTCATCAAATTTGAAAAATTTGAGCCACATTACGGAATAGATTACTTCGAATGAACATCGTCTATAGTCTTGATGGACGATTAAATGTGCGCAAGAGATCTGATTTTGAGAGGTATATGATTGAAAATTTGGAGGAAGAATTAAATGAAGAAAGATTCCCCTTAGTCTCTTGCATTGAATACAATGATTACCCTGAAAATACACCAATAGAATATCAAGTCTAATACCTATTCAAGATCAATATCTCTGTTGTGCACTAGATCATTTTAATACCATTAGCATCATCCATCACGAAAAAATGTAGAGGATGTCAAGATAGACTGATGGACGGTTATATATTTACGATTACAATAAATTATCGTGGAGTAGTGCCTCATTATGAATCCACAGCATTTGCTGCAGTCTGCGACTGAGCTTGCTACCAGAGGAGTTGGTAAGCCTCGTCAGGCAGATTTACGTCGCGCCCTGAGCACAGTATACTATGCGATGTTTCATTATTTATCCAAAACATACGCGGATGCAGTAGTCGGAAGAAACACCAAAAGAAATAATCGAGCTTGGTATCAAGCTTACCGCTCATTAACTCATTCCCAAGTGGCACAATGTTGTAATCGTACGAATGTCATGAGAGAACTCCCTCAAAAAATTCAAGATTTTGGACATAGTTTTGTGAAGTTACAGATGGTTCGCATCAATGCTGACTATAATCCGTATTTTGAAACCTTTCGCTCCAGCGTTATCGGATATATTCAACTTGCTGAGGATGCGATTAATGATTTTTCCAGCGCCGATCTGCGCGACCGTAAAGCATTTGCCATTTTAGCAACAACAAAGTACAGGGATTTAGATCGCTAACACAAGAAGGCGCTCATACGTATTGCGTTTCTGTGATTTAATTAGTGAGTCCTATTTGTGTGGAATGCATATTTAATTCCCACCTGAAACAGCGCACTAGTTCTGGATCCTGCAGGATGGCTAAGATGAGGGTGATTCAGTGCATTGCGCATCGTTGCATTCACTCGCAGGCGGTTTTTCCAGAATCTCTTCTGTACCGTTAGGTTCAAGTGAACAGCGCCCGGCAACTCCATGGCATAGAGTTCAGGGTTCCCCTTAGACGCTTCTTCATACTCCTTCCAGATACTTGACCCAACATAACGTAACCTCATATCAATACTAAATCTGTCATTAGGCTGAAACTCACTATGTAGCCCAAACTGTATACGATGGATCCATGCGTTCATAAAAACATCATCAACAGACCATGGATAGAGATAGACACCTGAAATCTTGAATCTAAACATATCAGAAACTGGAACATGAACTCTGGCACTTGTTTGGAAAAGATTCCCAGAAGTGGCTGCGAGATTAGTGACGCTTTGCAATCTACCATCGGTGAGAGCCAATGAAAACTGAGTGACGGGGCTTATAGTGCGAACATATCTACTCCATCCTCCAGAAAGCCGAAGGTTCATTTCATTTCCGATAGTCCAGTACAAATCTGCTGAATAAACTGATTCTCGGTTAGGTAACCCCTGAGGTAAATCAAGCATTTGAGAGCCCTCCAAGTCAAATCCTCTGCTGACCCAGCTAGAAACATTCATTTTTGATTCCAAAGCGCGATGCCTCAATAAAATTGTGATGCCGACCCTGCTCTGCTCATGCCATGCATCTGACAATACCTCATATCCAATCACACCTGTGTCAAGCGTCAGAGATCCAATGGCGCTAACCTGCAGATCGTGTATCTGATTTGTCTCTGCAAGCGTGTAAATCCGTAACGATCCCAGACGTTTTTCCATCTGATTAGCTCCATGGCGTAAACGTGCAAGTTCAGCTGTCATCCCATAGTTGAAATTAACATTTCGTAGCCATGACCCAAGGTGATACACATGAGCATAGATTCGCCCCTGAGAATAGAATAATGGAAGATTTTGTTTGTTCTCTCTCGCATGCAATTCTATTGAATTGCCTGATATTGCATATCCAAACCTACCGACATCAGAGGATACAGAGACATATCTAATTCCCTTATCTAGCGGGATTTCTCTTGCCATCATGGGTAAGAAAACTATATCTTGGACACGACTATAGGCGGCACTCAACTTATAATTGAAGACCTGCGAGTCTACACTCATAGCACGATATTGAATTCTGGCATCCTTTTCACCCTGATAGAGATCAAGAACTCTTGGGCGAATGCGCGGATCAGTTACATGGTGTTCATCGGTAGCAACCGTAATACGAAGAAATAGATTCTCAGAGGCAGCAGCAACTAAGCCATGGCCCGTAGGCCCCGTGCGATCAACATTTGGAACCGCCTTATCGGTATACTTATACGGACCTGGGTCTCCTGTTTCATTTCCTGCGGAAAACTGTCCCTCAAGTGAAAATCCAGTTTTTGGGATACATCTACGAATTTCAATTGCTCCGCCAGAGGCAACAAGCCCTCCAATCACCACAGGTCTGGAGTGCAGATGAACTTCACAGATCTCGGTAATGGTCAACGGTAATTCATTCAGTCCTTGTTGATTCAATCCTCGTACATTGACTGGTTGATCATCAATAAATAGATTCCATTCGGGGCTTGCTTGCCATGACTGACCGACTGGTGCGATTGACCAATGAAAGCCCTCGGTGGAACTGCCAACCCATTGATCTGCAAGCTCCAAAAGATCACTGAGTCTTGTCACCCCAGCGCGCACGAGATCATCAGATGTCAGTACCTGTGCATAACTGCTCTTGATTCCAATCACTAGGACAATCAGTGACGGCACATAGGACTTCCAACCATTAATCATCACTCCAGAAGGGCTTTAATTAATTCTCCACTCTTGATACGAAGCCCAATCCCCGCAGAAAGAAACCATAAATTCATACGTGGGCTGGTTTGAACCGTGAGATACTCGGCTTCACTAAATACAAACCATCTGCGACCTGCATCAAACAAGATTAGCATTCCTAAATTTCCAATAAAATCACTTTCACTGCTTTCCCCAGAAAACGTTGTCGCTGAATCGTCAAATGACATTCGATAATTACCTATACCGATCATAGGTTTAACGCTGACCTTAGGATGAGCATCAACGTTAATCCCCCACCAAGAACCGATCCACAAAGCACCAAATCCTGGTACATCACTGGAAGGGTTAAAGCGATGAATCGCTAAACTCACACCCCAATCTCCAGCGTAAAATGGAGTTCCGATAGACAATTTCCCTCCTCTGGCCAGTTGCCAGTACTCCTGCAAATCTGCTGCTCCCATATTTAGGGAGCCTTGAAGACGAATCTCTATCTGACTAAAAGGATCCTGTGCGTCACATGGTAATGAGATCGCAAATAACGTCAAGGCAGTAGCTATTCGCCTCACCAATCCCACAGATCAATGGATGTGTCAAGTGTTAGCATGACTCCTGCGTTAATCACGCCGATGAATTGATTGTCATCACCCCGATTGACATTATACCCACCATCCACTCCAATCCACCACCAGTGCACTGGTTGATACATAACACTCAACGATCCGCGAACAGTTCGCCCCACATCACCATCAAGCAAATTGCGAATAGCCTCTGATTTTATGGGAAATGGCTGGCGCATATTCCGCTCCCCCTGATAGAGTAAATCAATCTTTGGCCTAAACCTCAATCCCCGCACTCGGTGATCCATATAGACTTCAGCCGACACGGATGAATGCACATAATCGCTGAATTGAGTGGCTATCCCCCTATTGAGAAAAATATATTGCCCTTCGGTTTGCGGAGCATTATAGGCCCTAGAAGTGACGGTTTCAAGGGTCATTTTCAGATCTATATTTCGGTAGGCATAAACAGCGGAACCTGTCAATGCAAAGGTAATCGTCTCAGTCCCGGTATTGGATTGAAGTCGAATATCATCAATCATTAACTGCCCCTGAATGGTCACATTCCTGTATTGTGCCCATAGTTGCCCCGCTAGAAACCCGTTATTATCGTCGTTTTTAGGAACATTATCAACCACAAATGTGAAAGGATTCACAGGATTAAGATACTTAAGAGATAATGAACTTGACGCACCCGAATAGATCGCAGATTCCAAGAAACTGATCATAAATTTTCTGGTTGGACGAAAATCCCATCGGTGAGCAGCATGAAATCTGCGAACACTGACAAATTTTACGGAATCATCCTCAGCTCTCCCCGTGAAATAGCGTCCATCAGTTGCGCTATCAAGCTCACTTAGGATTGCAGTCACAGATAAACGACGACCTCCAAGCCGAAGAAAAATTTGATCCCGACTACGGGCATTATTACTGATGATTGTTGCGGCTTCGTTGTGTGCACCCCAATGAACGTCCCAACGCCCTATATAGGCTGACGCCCATCGTTGATTGACACCTACATACGAATGTTCACTTCTTGCTAATAGTCGCAAAGCAGTGTCTATCCCGTCTGGATCTTGATCATAGTAATTACTGTGGAGTATAGAAAAGTCAACAACTGCTGGTCCGGCCTCTACATATCCATTAAGCGCAGATCCATTCCAGTAAAAGTGGGGCTGATCCCCAATCGGCCTGAGCACATCTCGTCTTTCACTATTGATGGCATCAGCTTCTGCGGAAAATGAGTAACCAACTATCGCGGAATCATCGGCGCGGTCTTTTGCCCCTAACTTTTGACGAAGTAGTTTAATCCAGTGATGCTCAAATTGTCTCAACTTCGTAGAGTCTATCTGGGCTAGCGCATCAAGAATCTCTCCTATGGTATAGGGTAGAGATGTAGGATTCAAATCCAAAAGAAATCCACGGTGCTGTAGCCTAACTATGTATTCATAGGCCGTATCATGAGTAGGCACTATCCTGTTTCCCTGTGCTTGGATAGAGACTGGGCAGATTACACAGAACCAACTACCCAAAATCACACACAGTCTAATGAAAAAAGTTGAACGCAATTTAAAGATCTCGTTGTCTGCAAATTTACAAATATTTAAACGCTGTAATCTATAGGTTATTGAAAAATTAGCACCATTAAGATGATGACTTGAATCTATGTTTCCCACGATGCATTTGATGCCTCATAATATCTTTGAAAACAGAATCAGGTCCCTCAATAACTATGTTACGCAGTAAATCATTAGAAAAATCCTCTACCTCTGCAAAACTTAACCCATACAACTTATTGGCTAATTCCTGTATATGAACCCCAAATAAACGGCGTGTTCGTTTCTCAAATCTACAAAACAAATTCTCAATTTGCTGGATCGTAGGCCGTTTAAGTTCAATGTGTAGTTGAAATATCCTCCAAGCAGCTCTGTCAAGCATTTCTGGATGATTGCTTGTAGCCACCACAATTACATCACTTGGCAATGCATCAATTTGCAACAAGAGAGAACTCACTACATGTTTGATCTCGCCAGTCTTATGGATATCTCCTTGATCTTTGCCTATTGAGTCAAAAAGAAGAACACAATCTCTTGATTGAACATGTTCTATAACCTGGGCAATCTTTTGGGCGGTCTCCCCTAAGGACCTACCGATCATTGCTTCATATTTAACAACAAAAAACGATATGACTAACGCATTCGCCAATGCTTCTGCAAGAGTGGTTTTACCGTTTCCTGATGGCCCTGTGAGCAAAACTCGATTGCGCGGTTCAAGGTTGTAAGACCTAAGCAGATCGGCCCTATGGTGTTCAGTTAGAAACTCATGCACTGTATCGGAGATATCTTGAGCAAGGATTAGGTCATCAATTTGATATTGTGGAACCTTTTCAACCATCAGAGGAATATCGTCTAATTTTGCAACAGTGACAGTGCCTGAATGATGCTCATTGCCCGCTTGAAGTAGGGCAAGCAGTTGATCTGCTAAAATCGCATGACTCTTAGCACGTTCATTGGCCGCAAGAGCTTCAACGCGCTTACGAATATCCTCTTTATCTCCGCGGCAACTTGCTCTGACCAAATCAAGAATGAGATCTGCACATGCCATGATCAATTTATGTGCATCTGTACATTAGAAATGGAGAGAATATTTCAATAATTGACCTATGAAATAGATTGAATCAAAAAGTTAATTGAAAGATTGCCACAGAACTTTGGTCGTAAATCCGCCAAATGATCCGCAAAAAAGCAGATGAAATTCATGAACTCCACTTATCAATAAATCTCACTATCATGGACTGATCCATAATATCATCATAGACTCATATTCAACACCACGTAACTAAAGTTTCTATGAGAAGAAATTATGCACTCGGGGGTGTTACTCTTGACCGTAGGTAGCCTCAAATAAAGGATCACCCATGCTTTTTGCTACATGACGACGCGACTTCTTATATGCTCTTCTCCGTGAATTTGATATAGACTGGCGCGTGTATATGACCTTGTCTAATGAATCAGTTTTGATATTTCCTCTGGGATCTCCCAGTTTATCTGCGAGGTAAAACCACATGTATGCGTGGTGGACACTATATCTTCCCTCAGGTTCTGCCAATTCAATTCCCAGTGTGATCATTGCATTAGGAACGTCTACTTGATCGTATGCACTGAAGAAATACTTCATGGCTTTCTCATTCTCATTTCGAAAGGCAAATAGATTCGCTAAATAAATACAGCTATCAAATCTTTGGCAGCTGTCAGGGGCTTTCTCTATCCATTCAATTCCAATTTCTTCGTTAACTGGAAATCCAATTCCCAGCAAATGAGCTAAGCCAGTCCAATGTTGTGCATGAGCATGTCCCTGCTCAGCTGCATCTTGGATTAGTTGAGATGCGAGATTAGGATCTTCAATCACCCCTATTCCATCTCTGTATGCAATGCCAAGCAAAAATATCCCCTCAAGATGGTTCTGGTCTGCGGCAATCTGAAACCACCTTGCCGATTCTTCTGGATCAATGGAGACCCCAACACCTGTGCGGTAAAGGTTTCCAAGGGCGACTTGCGCATCACCAAAGCCCTGCTCTGCTGAGAGATGTAGCCATAGAGCAGCATCAGTTTCATTGGCAGCGCCACCCTCTTCAAGTAATAGCATCCCTGCTAAGTATTGTGCACCAGGAAATCCTTGATGAGCAGACTGGATTGTTGAGCGTCGGCGTTCTTCTTGAATCTCCATTTGAAGTAATCGTATTTGTTGGAGATGCTCGTTAAGTTGTAAAAATAGTTGATGTGCCCGATCAGCCTCATTCTCAGCAGACAGCCAGCCCCTCTCTAACCCCTTCAATATCGCCTCCGTGGCGGGGTCTTGAGCAGTAGCAGGAAGCGAAACGACACACGCAAACAAAAAGAATGCAATATTTCGTAACATAGAAGCAAAATCAATTCGTAAAGTCATGAAAAGTGGAAACTAAAACTCATAGGGCATTGAACTTGAATGATTAACGAGGGATCCGCAGGATTTGTCATGGAGAAAGTACAGTTCAAGATCTTAAAACACCGCCAATCAAGGAACAGATCATTTATTAAATGGTTTCTATCTCGTTTTCAGAAAATGATATAATCTGCCGAATTTATGTGACACAGTGCCACTATATTAAGTGTGCCTCAGACAACAGAAGTTCAATAACCCAGTGTTAACTCACGATCCATAAGAGAACTTCACACCACATCCCTAACCTGATATGAGCAAAAAAAATCTCAAGTTTTTGTTAGACTTTGAAAAACCGATCGTTGAACTAGAACACAAACTCGAAGAACTACGCGAAATTGATGCAGGTGATGTTGATCTTTCATCAGATATACAAGCCCTTTCGTCACGTATTGATGAGCTGCGCCATTCTATCTACGGTAGCCTCACGCGTTGGCAACGCGTACAGATAGCCCGACATCCCCTGCGCCCCTACACCTATGACTATATTGGGGCTTTAACCGAAGGATTCGTGGAATTACATGGAGATCGTCACTTTGGAGATGACCCAGCGATCGTCAGTGGCTTTGCAACCTTAAAGGGTACCCGGTACGGATACAAAGATCGCACTATCCTCTTGATTGGTCATCAGAAGGGACGCGATACAAAGCAACGGAGATATAGACGGTTCGGAATGCCAAACCCAGAAGGGTATCGCAAAGCACGCCGATTAATGGAACTTGCCTCAAAATTTAAAAAACCTATTGTTTGTCTATTGGATACACCAGGCGCTTATCCTGGGATGGATGCCGAAGAACGCGGACAAGCCGAGGCCATTGCCCGAAATCTTTTTGTCATGTCCAGACTCCCTGTACCAATCATCGTCGTTGTCATCGGAGAAGGTGCTTCAGGTGGTGCCTTAGGAATTGGCGTTGGTGATCAGATGCTGATGTTAGAAAATGCCTGGTACTCTGTGATATCCCCCGAAAGCTGCTCCTCAATCCTCTGGAGATCTTGGGATCACAAAGAAGAAGCCGCTCGGGCTTTGAAATTAATTGCGACCGATCTCACCGATTTAGGTATCGTTGATCAAATCATCAAGGAACCACTGGGCGGCGCCCATCACGACCCCGATATAACCTATGACCTTGTCGGAACAGCAATCTGTGATACCATGAATAAGCTTGATAAGATTTCTGTTGAAGATTTACTTAGCGAACGCTTGTCTCGGCTCAATCGCATCGGCGAATATAATAGTGAAGCCACGTAATCTGTATGTCCTACTGCTTTCCAGATTACCTGTCTGCTGAGTCTCTATGTCACATGCTTCAAAATGCCCTTGACGAAGACGTAGGCTCAGGAGATATCACCTCCGAAACACTCATTCCTGAGGATCATCTTGGGTATGCAGTGATCATCATGCGTGAAGGAGGTGTCATCGCGGGCGTGACCGCTGCTGAGCAGACCTTCAAATTAGTTGATGCATCCATTACATGTCAATGGGCCGTCGCAGACGGAGACTCCGTGAATGCGAATACGACGATTGGAAGCATTGCAGGCCCCTTGCGTTCTATTCTGACCGCAGAGCGTGTATGCTTAAACGTTATGCAGAGAATGAGTGGCATTGCAACATTAACCGCAGAGACCGTTGATCGTATTAAAGAATTTCCTGCACGTATTCGGGACACGCGTAAAACCATGCCAGGTCTGAGATTACTTGATAAGTGGTCCGTCCTCATAGGTGGCGGCACCAATCATCGGATTGGACTTTATGATCAAATTCTAATCAAAGATAACCATATTGAAGTTGTGGGCGGATTGGCCGAATCTGTCAAAAAAGCTTCATCTAAGATGCCCAACTGCAAAATTGATGTAGAAGCTCAGACCATGGGTGAGGTTAACGAAGCGCTCAGTGTTGCCCACCTGATTGACGTACTTCTTCTTGATAATATGGCGATTTATCACACCGATGGATCATTTGACACCTCGCTTCTGAAACAGGCCGTTGATCGTGTTGGCGGTCAAATCAAAACCGAAGCAACAGGAGGTATCACCCTGAAAACAGCCTATTCCATCGCAGCCACTGGTGTAGACTACCTATCGTGTGGAGCACTCACACATTCCGTTAGGGCCATAGATATTGCACTCAGCATTGCGCCACTCTGAAGTTCATGTCATATACAATTATTCCTAAGATATGACAGTTTCAGCCCCCTGCCTTCACATTAATGAAGCTAGATTCAAAGAAGATTTTCAACGATTAACACAAGATGGTGCGACCTCAGATGGCGGACTCAATAGACCTGCCCTCAGTGAAGCACATCTGAGCGCCCGCGAAACCTTTCGAGATATGATCCGCGAGCGGGGGTTTGTGGTTCGCGAAGATGGCGCTGGCAATCTGTCCGCCGTTCACTTGACCTCTGGTCAAAAACAACCCATCCTGGTGATGGGCTCTCATCTCGATTCGGTCCGTCATGGTGGGCGATTTGACGGTACTCTTGGCGTTGCATCTGCATTTGAAGCCGCGCAGGTGATACGAGATTCTCGCCCCGAAATGCCTCTTGAAGTGATTGATTTTACAGATGAGGAAGGAACCTGGGTTTCACTCCTCGGTAGCCGAGCTGTCTCGGGACAGTTACGACGAAAAGATCTTATAAACCCGAGGGGCAATCTAGACGCATTTCATCAGGCATTAGAGCGCGCAAATCTTACCATTGATGGGATCTTGTCTTCCATGCGCTTTCCTAAAGATCTCTACGCCTACCTTGAAGTTCATATTGAACAGGGAACTCGACTTGAACACACCGATACCGATATTGGAATTGTCACAGGTATGGTCGGAATTCACATGTACTTGATCACATTCCTTGGCGAGGCCAACCATGCAGGCACGACTCCCATGAATCAACGCTTTGATGCCGCACTCGGTGCAAGTCAATTCTGTCTCAATGTTCATCAGGTACTGACGACTCATTTTACTGATTGTGTTGGCACTATTGGGCGAATGGACTTTTCGCCGGGTGTTTTTAATATCATTGCTGATCGGGTCACAGTATTTATGGAACTCCGAAGTGAGGATTTAAAACGTGCGAAAGAGTTGGAAGATACCCTTCGCCGCGAAGGTACGCATACTGCAAACCAATTTAGTCTTAAGCACGAGTTTGAGCATCTTGAATCCGTCTTGCCACAAAAAATGGCAGAGTCAATGATCGAGTTTTTTGATGCATCAACCAAGTCACTCGGTCTGACTTCTCAACATTTACCCTCTTTGGCTGGGCACGATGCACAATCAATGGCGCATCTCTGTCCGTCAGGCATGATCTTCGTTCCATCTAGGGGTGGATATAGTCATTCATGCTTAGAGTTTACCCCATGGGACGCGTGCATTAACGGAGCAAATACGCTCCTGAATACTGCACACCAGTTATCAACCCCTCATTGATATGTTGCAAGAACAAAGCCGGTTTTATCAGCAGTTACTATTTATTACAGATATGATTCTTGTTGGAAGCGCCTGGATTGCAGCGTATTATCTTAGGTTTGAAGCCTTTACCGACTGGCCGGTTCCATTGCCAGAGTGGCATCCTTTGAGCCGATATTTAACTTTTTTTCCTTGGATTATCATATCTGCTGCGCTCACATTTTGGGCATCTGGACTATATATCCCCGATCGTGCACAACGCTGGACAAGCCTGATTCGAAGCGTCGGTAAATCTGTTGGATTAGCCTTGTTTGTGTCTATGGTATTTCTATTCTTGTATCGTGATTTTAATGTATCACGGCTGACGATCCTTCTCTTCGCAACACTGACTCCGCTCTGTATGTTGAGCCTGCGTCTGTGTATTTACCTATATGTACGTAATGCCCGTAAGAAGGGGCGTAACCTGCGGCGTGTCTTGATCGTTGGGGCGGGCATTGCTGGCCGCCGCTTGGAAAAATCATTTGAACTCTATCCTTGGATGGGATTTCAGGTGGTCGGTTTTCTGGATGATCATAAAACAGAGGAGCCTGATGTACTTGGCAAAGTAGATGATATACTCCATTTGTTAGATTCATCTGACCGCCCAATTGATTATGTCTATATTGCTTTGCCACTTCGTGCGGTCGCTAAAATTGAAATCCTATTGAGTTCTCTTTCCACGCGCCTGGTTCATGTGTGCCTCGTACCAGATCTCTTGCAGCATGATATCATCAATAGCCGAATCACTGACGTAGATGGCCTGCCAATTTTACATATCATTGACGAAGCCCCTATGGACTTTCGTCGATTTGTCAAGCGAGGTCTGGATGTAATATTTTCGCTGTTGGTTCTCATTATTCTATCTCCAGTTCTGCTGATCATCTCGCTTTTAGTCCTTCTCTCATCACGAGGACCCATCCTGTATCGTCAAGAGCGCATGGGACTCAATGGTCAGTGCTTCAATATGCTTAAATTCAGATCTATGCCGGTCACTGCTGAAAAGGATTCTGGTGCGGTATGGGCGACAAAAGGTGAAAATCGTGCGACACCCGTCGGAAAGATATTAAGGCGGACATCTTTGGATGAGCTACCGCAATTTATCAATGTCCTCAAAGGGGATATGTCCGTTGTTGGCCCTCGACCTGAACGCCCCGTATTCATTAAAGATTTTAAGGAGCGAATCCCCCGATACATGCAACGACATAAAATGAAAGCAGGTATCACTGGCTGGGCGCAAGTCAACGGATGGCGTGGGAATACGTCTCTGGAAAAACGCATCCAACATGACCTCTACTATATTCAAAACTGGTCAATTCTTTTAGATATAAAAATTATGATCCTGACTATCTGGAAAGGATTTTTCCATCGAAACGCCTATTAGATTCCTGTTTTGATCCAGCTACAGAGTATTGCGGTCAGCCTTGGAGGGCATCCAATTCTTCAAGATCTCACTTGGACGATTGGAGATGGGAAACGTATTGGACTCATTGGTCCAAATGGCGCTGGTAAAACTACACTGCTGCGCGTCATTAATCAACAACTAGATCCAGACTCTGGTGAAATCTCGCGGACTGGATCGGTCGGCTATCTGGCCCAAGATGTTCAAGAAAATGCATCAATGCACTCAGTCATTGAAGAATCGTTGACTGCGTTTGATTCTATTGAAAGCCTTCATGCTCGAGAGGAGGAATTGACGCGCGCCTTGGATGAACCCCAAGTCAATCATGCAAAAATCCTACACGAACTTGACATCATTCATGAACGCTTAGCTGTCCAAGAGGCCCACTCTGCTCAGGCACGCGCTGAGGCCGTTCTGGAGGGGCTTGGTTTTGCAACCATTGATCTGGAACGCTCTATTGATACGCTTTCAGGTGGTTATCGTATGCGGGTTGCGCTCGCAAAAATTTTACTTCAAAAACCTGATGTACTCCTCCTAGATGAGCCAACCAACCATCTGGATATTCTGAGCATTGACTGGCTGGAAAAATATCTCAAAAGTTATTCTGGAACCGTCATTCTCGTATCCCATGATCAGTATTTCCTGAATCGCATGATTGATACAGTGGCTCATGTGTATCAAGGACAAGTGACCGAGTACGCGGGCAACTATGATTATTTTGTGGTTGAGCGTGAAAAACGGCGCGTTTTAGAACAAGCGGCGTATGATAACCAGCAACGCGAGATCCAGCAGTCTGAGCGATTCATTGCGCGGTTTAGGTACCAAGCATCCAAAGCGCGACAAGTGCAGAGTCGGATTAAGCATTTGAACAAACTTGAACGTTTGCCACCCCCCGAGTCGCCAGATGCACAAATTCGCATCCGATTCCCATCCCCTCCTCCATCTGGGCGCACCGTGCTGTCGCTCAGTCAATTTTCAAAAAAATATTCAGGTGGTGATGGGCCAACAGTCAGTGTCTTTCATCAGGCTGGACCACTAGATATTACTCGCGGTCAAAAAATTGCACTTATTGGCAAAAACGGGGCTGGAAAATCCACGCTATCACGCATCCTTTATGGAAATGAATCTATTGAGGGAACACGTCAACAAGGACACAATGTGACTGTGCGATTCTTTGCACAACACCAAGCCGATGCATTGATTCCAGACGATACGGTTCTGGAATCACTTCATCGCGAGTCGATTGGACGCCAAGAGGTTTACCTGCGGACACTTCTTGGTGCATTTCTTTTCACTGGCGATGATGTGTTTAAGCCTGTGAAGGCGCTCTCTGGTGGAGAGAAAAGTCGTTTAGCACTTGCCCGTACACTCGTGAACCCAGCAAATTTTTTGATTCTTGATGAGCCAACAAATCATTTGGATATTCAGTCCATCAACGTCCTCATTGAAGCCCTCCGCCAATATGATGGCACCTTTGTTGTTGTCAGCCATGACAGGCACTTTCTTGATCATGTTGCTAATGTGACGTGGCATGTCGGAGATCAAGGAATTCGTACTTATGAAGGAACCTATTCAGATTACCGTTGGGCATTAGACCACGGGTCTTTGCAACAAGTCAAACAGCGCAGCACATCTCCGAATAAGACGAATCAGAAACCTCGCACCCGTTCAGGCGGCCCCAAAACTAAGCAACAGAAGCGTCGTGAAGCGGAGGCCCGAAACAAGGCCTATCGCGAAGCCAAAAAGAATGGAAACGTCAATGCGCTCACACCACATCAACGTGAATGGCTGTGTGAAACTGCAGAAGCCGCCATTGCAGATGCGGAGTTAAGAAAAAGAGAGGCCGAAAAAAGCCTTACCGATCCAGAGATTTACTCAGATCCCATTCAATCTCAATCAGCAACGGCCGCCTATATGGCCATAGAAAAAGAGTTAGAGGATCTCTATGAGCAATGGGAAGCGCTTATGGCGCGTACCTAATGGTTTGGATACGATACATCACTATACTTCTTCTACTGATGATTGAATTCATTTTTGTAGTTGATACCCATGGCCAGATCACAAAACTACCTTATCCCGACACGACTCAGGGAAACTATTTTGGAACGTCTGTTGCATTAGACGGTAAATGGGCCATCGTTGGAGCAAGTGGTGAAAACTCCTGTGATATTGGCAGTGGGGCCGCTTATATCTATGAGTTGTCTGATTCCACGGGCTACTGGCGAGAGTCGGCTAGACTTATCCCTGAGGATTGCCAACAGGGGCTCGCCTTTGGCCGGAAAGTGGCCATTGACGGACGTATTGCCTTGGTGACTGGTAGCAGGGAGTTCTTCGGTAATGAGCGCCCTAACGCTGTATATGTGTACGAACGAAATCACGATGAGCAGTGGGTTCAAACCGCTCGTCTGACCAGCGAAAGTGATCATCAGAAAGAGGGCGCAGCAGGTGAAGACATTGACATCGTTGATGATCAAATATTGATTACCACAAGTGGGGATCCTACTCCAGACAATGAGCGCGATGGCACAGTCTACCTCTTTAAGAAAGATGATCAGACTTGGAGTCTCTCGGGGCAATTGGAGGCATCCGGCACAACCGACCGGGGAATTTTTGGAGGAAATGCAACGCTCTACGACAATATCCTCGCTGTCGCCAGCAGTAGTTATTTCAGTCGGCGGTCTGGCTCGGTCTTTCTCTTTCAACTTGATCAATATGGAGATTGGTCTGAGATTGCTCAACTGGGAGGAATGCAGGGTTTTTTTATTTCCCTTGACCTGTATGAAAAGGAACTGATTGTTGGCCAACCTCAGGCAGGTGGTCGTGAATCAGGGCAAGCAACACTATTTGCGCAAGATTCAACGGGCGCGTGGCAAGTGACGGCTACACTGACCCCCCCTACCCCCTACCGAAAAGGTGCTTTCGGTACCGAAGTCGCGCTCTATAAAGATCGTGCTCTGGTGGTTGGCTACGATGAGCAGCTACGACTAAATTTCAATGTGGACCGTGTAGTCTATATCTATGCCCGTCACGAAACTCAGTGGCAATATCGGGGCATCATTGATATTGGAGATGCTTCATTTGGTAGCTCAATTGATCTAGACGGACATACGGCTCTGATCGGTGCAGCCAGCGGATCTGATTTTGGAAAAGCATACGTCATCATCATTCCATGAACTGGGCTTTACTTATTGAGGGTATTGCTGTGATCACGGGAATCCTCTGCGTCTGGTTCAATGTGCGTCAAAATATCTTAACATGGCCTACGGCAATCATTAGTAGTGCTATTTTCGGGGTTGTTTTCTTTGATGCGCGCCTCTACACTACGATGCTCCTTCAGGGATTATTCATCGTGATCTCCATCTATGGGTGGAAGGCGTGGTTAACTGGGGGTCCCAAAGGTGGTACCCTCCTGGTCACTCGGATCAGATTGAATACATCGTTATCATTACTGGCCTTGTTTGTCATAGGGACTTTTGGATTTACTTATATCCTAAGCTCTTTCTCTGAACCAGACCATGCCATTGTTGAGAGCATCACAACCACACTCAGCGTGATAGGCAGTTGGATGGCTGCCCGCAAGATTCTTGAGAGCTGGCTGGTCTGGATCATCACAGACCTGATTTACGTGGGGCTATATTTTGCTACTGGACTTTATCTAACGTTACTACTCTATACCTTATACTTAGGGCTGGCAACCAGTGGCTATTTTGAATGGCGAAGATCCCATCTTTTACACCAGAATGACTAACACATTCCAAGCACATCAACATGAAATCATGCGGGATGGTATAGAACTAAATAGAGTTATATCTAATAGCGTAAAAATTTACGCGACTAAACGAAGCCTCTCGCGTAAATATTCCATACCACGACTTCCCTTGATACGGTTACAATTGCCGCATAGCAATTGCAGGTTGGTGATATGATCGGTCCCTCCTTTGCTACTAGCAATGATATGATCTACTTCAAGATGGCGTATTTCAAAGTGGGTATTGCATCCTGGTCCAGCACAATAGCCTTGTTGTTTTCCGTACAGTTTCTCCTTGTTTTCCGAACAATTATATGGGGGTAATTTACCTAAGGGAATTATATACGTGAGTACCCAAAGAAAGGAACCATTCTATTTTGGAGAGTATAACAGACACAATAGGATAGAGGAGAATCTATCCTATTGCTTACCATAACATCAACTTAACCTTGATATCATGCCTGTTCAAAAGGCTTTTAACCCTTCGGATTCAAACTGTTCCTATCGTGGAATAGAGTACCGCCTATTACCCGGCACGCAGTGGAAAGCCCATCTCTTGTCAGGGCTTTGCGGAGCATGCAGGTTTGTATGGAATACGTTTCTTGACCAAAGCAACAGGGACTATAAAGACGAACATAAGGATAATCCAGAATTGACCTGGCCGTCATTAAGTAGGAGATACACGTCTTTTCGCCCCACCATTTCTTGGTTGAATCGGTATTCGTCCAACATTGTACGAAACACCTTAAAGCATCAGGCCGAGGCGTGGCAGGCTTTCTTCAAGGGATTACGTGACCATCCTACGTTCCATAATCGGTTTCAACACAATTCGTTTACGGCGACCAAAGGATTGTTTAAGCTCCGAGGGAATGATGTCTATATCCAGAAGATTGGCTGGATGAAGTTTCGTAGGAAAGGCGGTAATCCTTATCCAGACGGTGAGCCGATTGAAGTCACCGTGAAGAAAGACGGACGGTACTGGAAGATGAGCGTAATTTACAAAGTCACACATCTACCAGAGACGGTGGACGATGGCAAAGAGATTGGCATTGACGTGAATACCTATAACATTTCTTATTCCTCAACGGATGGTGAACAGGGCATGTTACCACACCCTGACTTAACGGATAAGGAGATTAAGATTCGTCGGTGGCAAAGAAAGTTAGCCCGACAACAGAAAGGGTCTGGTAGATCCTTGCGGACAAAGAGAAGGATTGCCAAGTGGAAGCGAAAACAGAAGAACTGCAGAACGAATGCGGCACATCAACATAGCCGTAGATTGTCCAATAAGGCCTATACGTTGAAACTTGAAGATCAAGACTATGTCCAAGTCTGCTAAGGGTACAGTAGAAAATCCTGGAACCAATGTGAAGGCCAAAGCAGGGTTAAACCGCGTCATTCTCAACGCTGGATGGGGACGGTTCAATACCTATTGCGATTACAAGTTTGGCAACGTGATTCTTGTAGATCCGAAATATACCAGTCAACGCTGTAATCAGTGTGGTCATACAGATAAAGTCAATCGCAAGACGCAAAGCAAGTTTAAGTGTATGGCTTGTGGCCATCAGATATCAACGCATCTGCAAATGTATTACAGGCCTCCGGGATTGGGGCATCTGCACGTGGAGGAGCGTTCTCGTAGAGACTCCTATGAGCCGTGAAATGGATACGCAAAAGGTAGCCGTCAAATAGATGGGTACTCACGTATATAATTCCCTTACCTAGATCATTTCGTTGTGGAATATCAGTTCGATGGATTATATCTTGAAATAGACTCCCTTGTATATCAGAAATACGATCCACAACCAAGTCGGCTGCTTTTTCAGATATGTCAATCCCAACCCAATTACGCCCATGATTGTGTGCTGCTACGCAGGTTGTCGCACATCCACAGAATGGGTCAAGTATCATATCCCCCTTGTTGCTGGATGCCTGAACAATTCGATCCAAGAGGGCTAACCTGAATTTCCATCACAGGTTTCTTATCTGACATTTTGCGAAGTAGGGAGAGCGTGTAAGGATAAGTAAATTTGTCATTGATCGTGCAGTTTCTTTACGATTTATGTTGATTTTTGAACTCTCTCTGTGTAGGTGCGCTGGATATGTTGTTTGAGCAGATCAGGGGGAGGCCTTGATCTAAAAGGGGTTAATCAACCGTTGGATAGGTCCGTTCACCTGTCTGTGAATCAATCAAAACCAGAGGCGGAGTGTGTGCTCTAAGTTAAAAGGCGTCATGGGTTAGTCTTGGCGGGTCAACGTTAGGGTTTTCGGATAAATAGCGGTCATAAGTCACATTATTTAGTATATCAGTGTACATTATATCACAAGTCAGTGTAATTATTACAATTCCTTAAAATCTCAAAAATCTGAAACCGTCGAAGTCGGGATGTGCTGATTGAGCAGATAACAAAACAGTCTCATTTTCCATCTCTGCATGAGATAACACAAACTAATTGCTCCCGCACTGGATATAGACTGGATAATGTAATCACAATCATGCCAAAGTCTTATTTGTACAATATGGAGTCCATCATCTTGATTAAAGCCAGAAGCCTTGAACTCATAAAACCTGCCACTTTTATGAACATCTCCACGTTTTTCATTTTTGTTTACTTTGGCACAATCATATTTTGAAATAAAATACTTCTCCCACAGGGGACTTCTTGATTGTGGAGACAAAAGACTTGTAATTTGGTAAAAATCAGATTCCGTGATTGACCCACTTAACGCAAGGTCGATTAGGTATTGACGGATCTCATAAGCCGCATTTCTCAAATCCTTCACAATGTTAATGTTTGACAAGATATAATGTGCCTACGATAGAGCTTCCTTTCTACTCATAGCATGACCTATATTGATGCCAAAACTCATATTTAGTTAGCCAGTATACACCACCACTTGCACAGGAATTGCCTTCCCATTCAATAGACTTAATACGATCTACGAGTAGATCTATGGGAATCAAAGATTTAAGGAAATACCCTCTATTGTTGGGCTTAGGATTGGATATTACTCGTTTTGGAGATGCACCAAACACAAAAACATCAAAATCTGTCCCATCTGAAAACAGAAAATCTTTTGTGCCTGTGATATTTTCAGGAACCACTACTCTTAAATCCTTTCCCGTTGATTTATCAAAGACAAAAAAACTGGTTGGAACATGATAGTCTTCTCCATCAATCAAGAATGCGTCATGTCCTAAATCAGTGATGGATACAATTCTCCAGTCAGATGGAATGATACGCTGACGAGTATGCTTTCTATATAGTGCCTGACAAAAAACCCCTACTTTGGGGTGTCACAATTTTTTGCGGGGCTTAATATACGAATTTTTTATTAACTGCTGGGCAGACTCTCCGATTTTAGTCGCGAAATTTTTGATCTGTTTCACCGATCTGCAAACCTCACCTATATTTGATCCAAATTCAGTACATAGGCCACCGATTTTGCCTAAAATCTCTGCCGCACGGACGCACCTTTCCCAGCTCCAATGGTGGAGTAAGTTTTTTTGTGACTCAATGAAGAGTAATTTACGCCGCTTGGCGAAACGACTCTCGGTATCGGGCCATTAATACCTTCCCGATTCGGCACAAATTCGTGGCGACCACACTTGCACCGATGCTTTGCGCAAACCCCGCCTTACCTCCTTTGGTACGAATACGTGCACCACCATGCTGAAGTTGATGCAGGACTCAATCTGCGCATGCTGCCGACGTTTTCGCCGAAACTCTTCCGCCGATTCTCGTTCGCGCTCTATTTTGTTCTTATAGCCCTTTTTGGGAAGAATGACCTCTATATCCAGAGCACTTAATGCCTCAAAATTCTGAGGCGACCAAAATCCGCGATCAAAACTCATGGATCCAAGGTTTTCAAACTCTGTCCTATACTTGGTGGCGATCTCAATGGTCATATCTACATCTGATTGCGTCCATATAATCTCCCATCCCAGAATCAAGCCATGTTGACATTGGGTGATCGCGACGGGAACCCCCAATTCTACCTGATTGGGCATGGCCTTCCCCTTGACAATCCAACGTGTATGCTCGGCATGGAGCGATAATAACTTCTCTGCATTGGGAATCTTTTCCCCCTCTATCACACGACGATGAACCAAATCTACCAACCGATTGAACTGTTCAATCACCTTTTCTAATGGCGCAATCCGACTTGAACTTGGGTCAAGTTCTTTGATCTTATCCAAGACCAGTATACACTTCTGAATTCGATAGTAACAAATCTTAAAGAAGGCTAAGACCAGCTCTGGATTCGTCTCACGCTTCTTGGTGGTGTTGATCTCCAAATAGGCATTGTTAACCGTAATAATCAAATGCTTTAACTGACGCCAATGTCGTACGCCCCTAAATTGAAGGCCTCCCAGGCCCTTGAAGCAAGCTGCATGGCCAGAATGATTGAATCGCGCAATAACCGAACATCATGGGGTGTCTCAACATGGGTTTCCACCACATACGAATCCGTCCGCGCTTCCAAAGGCGCATCAGATGCAACCCCAAAGACCTCTAACCCATGATCCACGATCATCCGATTGAGGGTCAACCAAATGTCATCGGTGATCAGACTCACATTGTTGATAATCGTCTGCACACGATACAAGGACTTCGTACCAAAATCACTCGTATCATTTTGTAATAAGGTGCGAATGAGCGCAGAGTCATTAACCGTAAACGTCAATCGGTCAAAATCATAATCAAGCCCGAATTTTAGTACGGCTAAGACAAAGATACGCCAGTACGTCAAACCCGGGCGCCCCGTAGTCTGATCTGTGTTCTCTCCGATCGCCTCTTGCAGGTACATGACAATCCGATCCCGTAGATCTGTGGCCATCCAGATGGACTGCAATGCCAAGATGATTTGGGACGTGTCGTCTCTGGAATTAGGATCTACGAAAAGATCCTCAATGGAGTTCATCCCCAGTGTCGGTTCAGTGTCAAATTGTGCGCGCATGGTCAATGATGTGATTAAATGAACGGTGAAGATTTTTCAAATCTTGATCAATTCAGAAAGAAAAACCCCAGAAAAGTCCTATAAATACAGTGATATCCACCGCCACAGGAAAAGTTTCGATTTTTTCATGAAAAATCTTCAACGCCTAAAATAACCGCAAAATGAACAAGCAAACTATCGGTAAGTACTTGTAAAATATAGCCCTTGCGATCCTATGCTAACCCAGAATTAGAGTTTATTGTCAGGCACTATATACATTGGGCAAAACAAAACCAATAGTCTTTACATTGGGGAAAGACATTGCATGTTGGATAAACGCTTTGGAAAGATGATGATATCGACCATAAGGTGGATTTCCAAAAACCAATACATTAGTGTATTTCTGGTCAATGTGAAATTTGAGAAAATCTTCCTTGAGAATATCACTATGCTTAGGATCAACATCAACTCCCACCTTATTGCAGTGATTCACTGCCAACAAAAACGCCCCAGCGCCCGCAGAGGGTTCAACAACTAAATCATATCTCCCTATATTTTTCAACTGACTTAGGCACCTACGAACTACGTGTGGTTTTGTAAAATATTGATCTAACGCTTGCCCAACAGTTGAAGGATCTATCCTATTCAGCTGGTGCATTTCCCTACCCTTGCGTTATGGGTCAACTGCTTTCCTTGTATGCCCAGAACCACGCTTTCCATCTGATCAATCGTATACATGGAGCGGATATTATGCTTGCCAGCAATCTGGCTTACATAACGATTCAAGTGCTTCTTGCTGATTTGATGATACATGCTATGATAGGCGCGTTTTAACGTAGCCCAGAATGACTCTATGCCGTTTATCCTCAATCGCAGTAGATACCGTCCATTCTTTGGCTGTATGATTGACGGCATAGTGGTTGGTTAACCCATCATAACTGGCATGATCATCTGTATAAACAAATGACGTATTCTTGCGAGTTGTATTGATCACAGATTGAGTCGTAGGCTTGGTTGAATCGTCAATCACTTGGGCCAAGATCTGATTGGTCTTGCGATCCTTGATGCCTATACAGCTACTTTACAAACGGCTCCTCGTCCGATATGGAGTTTCTTGTCGGCGTGCTTGTTCTTTTCCAGTCCACCTAAATACACTTCATCTACTTCAACAGGCCTTTCAAGCACTTCCATGATTTGAGGAAGAAGACTTTCACGGATTTTGTGCAATAACGTTGATGTCTCATTTTGAGTTAGATTCAAGTCTCTATGGAGTTTCATAGAGAACACTCCTTTCAGATTGGAGTATTGCAGGACTGTACCCGTCTTGACGGAGAAATAACGCTGGCATCTACGGCAACGATAGGGCATGCCATTGTCATTGCTGCCGCACTTAGGGCATGTTCGTTCTTTGGCCCATAGGATGGATTCAAAACATTTGATGACCGATGCTTCGTCAGGGAATCTACGCACCAGGTCAAAGAGGCTGACACCCTTGCGAAATGCTTTAACTGGTCCTTTCATGTGTGTATGAGCCTCCGCTCAATAAGTGAAACGATGACTTCACCCATTAGTACGACATATTGTGATATAAATTACAGTTTCGTATATAATTCTCAATTTTTTAATGGTCTCAATTTCGATACAATGTCATAATAGCCCAGTGAGTAGTGTTAATTGCTGTAAGGCGTATCCAGAGGGTAACCAATTATTGAGAAATCATATCAATAAACCAAGCCGTTTTCCTGTATCTATCCAATAATATACACAATCTGATCATATGTATCCAAATCTTGGATTTTAGACATCCTTGAAAAATCACAAAGATCCATTCAAATACCTGAGAGAGAATTTGTGTAATGCCCCTGTGACCGCTTTAACTTTACTCAGAATGATTCAATGCCGTTGTGAAACAATAGCATCACATGCAAAGAATCAGATAGTCTGACAAATTCATGCTTCCTTAGAATTCCACGATAACATAAAGAATCGTCTGTATGGACGATCGTAATCCTAGTATAAATGAGTCCTATGGGGGCTTGAATCTGAAAAAGAAACCGTTAATTGTTTGCAACAAAGAACCTATCCTTGAATTCAATAAAATCTGCCTATCCTGGAGGCAGATGTGTTCGCATGATCACTGCGAAGAATATAAGGGCTTATGCTCACGTTCCAACTTTGTAGAATATATGTCATTGAGTTGTGACAAGAATACACACGACGGGGTTATCTTGAATCATGACTACATAACTTCTGACAACAGGATCTGATATAAAACTAAACGCTTCGCATTTCGATTTACACTTCTTCATGAAGATTTTCGAGGACCAACAAAAACGTTAGGGATTTTGTTGTGTAACTGATTGGTAAACAGACACATATGAAATGTGTGAGTTGTGGGGATGAGACAGGTGAGCGTCATGACTTAACTTCTTCTGATTCGCGATATTTTGAATCTTTTTCGGGAAATTTTGGAGATATCTTTTTCTTATTAAGACATCTAAACCTCTTGAATCAGCCACCCTTCTGTAATCATGTGTCCACTCTGATTGATGGCGCTTCCGCTTTTTTTGTGAAAAAAGTCATGATTTTGCGTATCTGGGGCTTAGATCAAGTCCGCCCAAATGGAAGTAAATTGCATCAACAAATCGTTCTTTATTGCGGAATCCATGTGCACGGATTTTGACGGTTTGATCCGACTATTGATGCTTTCAGCCGGGCCATTACTGACATCAAGAACAATGGCATTGATGATCCCCCAGAGATGCTTTCTAATCATTCTGGCGACATCTTTGACAGGCTCAAGCCGGCAGCGCATGGCCCAACTCAATGTTTTATTCCAACCCTTGAGTGCCTAAGTTGCACTTTTATAGTCCCACATTTTTCTGAACGTTTGGCCCAGGCTTTGGAGGTTTTGAGGGAACTGGTGCGAATGGCATGGAAGGCCCTCTTTTGCGCTAATGACATGTTGTGAGGACTTTTAAGCCAACTATACTTGGTACCCGTCAGAATCGGATTGCCTTCCTTGAGGAGCGCTTTGTGCTGGACTTTATCCACCGAAACTCCCAGATGCTTCGCGATATGAAACCGATCAAAGCAGATCTTCTTTTTTGCATCTGGCAGACAGGCTAAGGTTGCACGAATATAGGCAGGCCACATGTCCATACTCATACTCCTGATCCCGTTCAACTGCTCGGTGGATAATTGCTGAAACCAACGCATCAACACCTTTTGATCACGCCCAATGCCGACATAGAGCACCGTTGCTGTGTCGGCATCGGATACGACAGTAAAGTACTTATGTCCTTTCTTATAAGCCACCTCATCAACACAGATGTTCTCAACCACCTGCTCTTTTTTTCTTGCCAGTCCACGTTGTACTGCACGATGAACAATGCCCGCAATGGCTTTCCATCCAAGTCCCATCTGACGCGAAATCGCCAATATACTCGCCTCTTTGATCCACCCAATTACCGACTCCTCAAAGTCATAGGTATACCGAGAACTCGGGCCCGCCCATGGAACCCGCGCCGTCTTTACCCCACACTCACTACACTTGACCCGGGGAACCTGCGCTCTCAACGCCGTTTGATAGTTACAGGTATCCAAATGCCGCCATTGACGCGCAGATCGCAAATCATAAAATGGACTCGCCTTTCCACACTTTGGACACTCCAGTGACGATGTGTCAGTACAAGTCACCGTCACTGTCCTCTGTTTCGCTGTATCATCATAGGCATCCTCTAAAATCTTCCATGGTGCCTCTATACCTAAACTTTTACTCACCGAATTCTTTTTATTTGTTGATTAAATTGTTACGTGGATAATTAACCATAGTCAGTAGGATAAATCCTATCACATATGATACGAAAATTCCTTAAATTTACAATTTCTCTCACACTTTAGGCGGAAGGCCCTGATTGATTTTCATGACGGTTAGGATTACTCTACTCTTATTGATATCTATTGGATTGATGAGCAGCGGATGTACCCGAGATGATCCACTATTTGAATTGATTGACTCAGATCAGTCTGGCATCACATTTACAAATTCTCTGACCCCCGCCGAAACCCTCAATACCTATGTATTTCGCAATTTCTATAATGGCGGGGGCGTTGCAATTGGTGATGTGAGCGGTGACGGCTTAGCGGATATTTTATTGACGGGTAATCAGGTATCAAACCGACTCTACTTGAATCTTGGTGACTTTAGGTTTCAAGATATAACCGAAAGTTCTGGACTGATTTCCACTGGTGTGTGGACTACAGGCGTGAGCATGGTTGATATCAATGGCGATGGGTGGTTGGACTTGTATCTCAGCAAATCAGGGCCGCCAGGAGGAAAGAAACGTCACAACGAATTATTCGTCAATCAAAAAGACGGTACTTTTCAAGAGATGGCCAATGAGTATGGACTGGCAATTGAAGCATTAGGAATTCATGCGTCATTCTTTGATTATGATGGTGATCGTGATCTTGATACCTACATCTTGAGTAATCCTGTACGATCTCTTGATGACTTACAGCCTGCTCCAGATCTCAGAAACATCCCAGACCCAGATGGAGGCAATCGCCTGATGCGTAATGATATAGGACGATTTATTGATGTGACGCTTGACTCAGGAATCTATAGCAGTAAGATTGGGTTTGGTTTAGGCGTTTCTGCTGGAGATCTGAACAAAGACGGGTGGACAGACCTGTATGTTTCTAATGATTTTTTTGAGCGTGACTACCTGTACTTGAATCAAAATGGACGATTCATTGACATCGGGCCTAATGTCATTGGAACGATGAGCCTCAGTTCCATGGGAGGCGATATTGCCGATTACAACGGAGATGGCTGGTCAGATATCTTTGTATCTGACATGCTACCAAAACGACACTCTCGTTATCAGTCTATGATTGCATTTCCATCATGGTCTGAGTACAATCAAAGCCTTAACGACGGATATCACCACCAAGCGCTACGTAATACTTTACAACTAAACCTGGGCAGATTACCTGAAGGTCAACTCAGATTTAGCGAAGTCTCTCGCCTTGCTGAATTAGAAAGCACAGACTGGAGTTGGGGTGGATTGATCGCAGATTTTGATCTTGACGGCCAGAGAGATATCTTTGTGCCCAACGGTATTTTCAAGGATCTCCTTGATCAGGATTTTATCGATCGCGTCAACAACCGTGACTCCCTCCGAGCACTCTTTCTTGCCCATGAGCAACCCATACTCAAACTGCTTGAACAATTATCCTCTCATTCACTTCCAAATCAGATGTTTGCAGGCATTCGGGGCTCAAATTTTCAGAATGTGAGTACCGGATGGGGTCTCGCAACTCCAAGCTTTTCCAATGGCGCAGCCTATGGCGATTTAGACAATGATGGGGATCTAGATCTTGTTGTCAATAATGTGAATATGCCCGCATTTGTATACCGTAACCGTGCAACTGAACTATACCCAGAGCGGCAGTGGCTAATGGTTAGTCTACATGGTGATGCTCCGAACACCTTCGGAATCGGAGGTCAGATCAGCTTGTGGTCAACTGGAAGATGTTGGTATTCAGAGCAATATCTTCAACGAGGGTTCCAGTCCTCTGTTGATCCCATTATACATTTTGGCTTGAATAATGAATCAGTTGATTCATTGGTTGTACAATGGCCTCACGGCCAAAAACAAATCATCACTGACATCAATCTTAGACACCGGCTTGAGGTGTTTGAGTCCAAATAGCCTAATTATAATGTCTACCCATACAATCGTCACCTATATCCGCTTAATTGAGATTCAATCTTGCTCTGAGAAAATCTTTTGTCGTGCCTCTCCATAATGACGTATTTTCAATTCAAACGATTCACCGAAAAATTTACATAGAGTTTAGCGGATTCACCCACAATAACTCATCACATCCCAACATGAACCTGATTCTGCAAACATCGGACAAATGGATGTGGGCATTTTTTTGTATGTTAAAGTTACGTAGAATGCCAGTTTTTACATTTGTCCTACGTTGTAGACGGTCTTGAAGCAACTTCATCCACTCACCTTGTGGGTGAATCAGGATTGCCTGAAATCTGAAGCAGGACTCATCATGAACCCGGTCACTCCAGAATCCGTACTCAAGCACTCAGGAATCGAATGCTTGTGCTGAGACAGAGATCTCACATGCATGGAGTCATGGTGACTATTCTGGGTTGATTTCAACCACTCGTTTGATTCACACATCGGGATCGCCAAACTAGAACTGAGTTTTCCTTAGACACTGCATCCATTCACTGCACCCGCATCAAATGACCGACCTGTACTGCTGATGCGCTACTTTCCAGCGAGCTGGCCATGACCCGATAGAGATAGGCCCCCGCAGGCAGGTCTAACTGATCCAGCGTGAGTTCATGCTCCCACCCCGCGGTCAGACTCACCAGAGGATGGGCATAAACGCGCCGACCCGTAACATCCAGAATATCTATCTCAACTTGCGCCGGCCACGGCAGATCAAACACGATGCGTGTGGAACGGGTAAACGGATTCGGATAATTGGCATGCACGGTCAACGTGTGAGGAAGTGCGGTCTGCGCTTCTGCATGGACTCGAGACACCACCTCAATGCTAAAGTTCAGACTATCTTCCGCGCCATGCACATCCACGGCTTTAAACGTCATCGGCGTTGGTGGGGTGACGGCTAGTGGCGTTCCACTGACAGTTCGGGTGGGGAGGTCAAACAAAAGCCCACTCGGCAGGGACAACACCGTGAATGAATAGGTGACCGGGTCTTTTCCACCGCTCACCTCTGGCAGGACGAGCATTCCAATGGGTTGCCCCCTTGGAACCACCTGATCGTCCACACGCGTTGTAAAGGACATGCGATAGACCTCAAGGCCGAAGTCTTGACGGGCCACGCTCCCAGTTGCGTCCTGCACGGCCCAAGTAAATGATGTCATCGCCGTGAGTTCTGAAGGGGTGCCACGGAGTGTGCGCTCCGAGCGCGTCAGCCCCGCGGGTAAGTCGGGTGTCAAGGTGTAGGTATAGGGCGCGGTGCCATCGCGCGCCTCTGGAAGCATCACCTGAGCGATGGGCTGCCCAATCGGATAGATTTGATCGCTGATCGTGCTGCTTAGCGATAAGGCCTTGGGCGTGACATTGACCACCTCCGATGGTGTGCCCTGACCAATGGCATTAAGCGCAATCACCCGAAAATAGACAGGAGGGGGCAGATTGGTGACGGTATACGTGGTCGACGGTGTACTGGCCACCAAGACCGTCCAATCCGATTGTCCATCAGACGATGTGTCAATGCGGTAGCCCGTGATCGCAGATCCTCCGTCATCTAAGGGCGCGGTCCACGAGAGAACCAGGGTCGATGGCCCCGACGCTGTGATCGTTAACTCTGTGGGCGCATCGGGCGTTGCCAGGGCATCGGTGGTGGCACTGACGGTATTGGATGCATCGCTATTGCCAACGCTATTAACCGCACGGACTCGATAAACCTGCGTCGTACCCGCAGCGAGATTGGTGTGCGTATAGGTGGTCGCCCTGGTCGTCGCCAGCTCCGACCAAGCCCCCGCATTAGAGACTTCAATCTGATAGCCGGTGATCGTCGCACCCCCATTATCAGAGGGTGCCGTCCACGACAGGTTGATGCTGGTTCGCCCTGCAGCTGTCGCGGTGAGCTGCGAGGGAGCATCGGGCACTGTGGCATTGGGCGTGTCGGTAGTGGCGCTACTTGTCGACGATACAGCCCCCGGTCCAACCGAATTGATCGCACGCACCCGATAGTGACGCGTCACGCCTGCCGAAAGCCCTGTGTGCGCATAGGTGGTCGTGGTGGACTGGGTATTGGCCACCAAATTGGTCCATGTGTTCGCTGTTCCCGTATTAGACACTTCAATCTGGTAGCCCGTAATCGCCGCGCCGCCGGTATTGGTAGGTGCGGTCCACGACAGGTTGATGCTGGTTCGCCCTGCAGCTGTCGCGGTGAGCTGCGTGGGCGCAGCGGGCACGGTGGCATTGGGCGTGTCGGTGGTTGCACTGGTTGTTGCCGATACAGCCCCCGGTCCAACCGAATTGATCGCACGCACCCGATAGTGACGCGTCACGCCTGCCGAAAGCCCTGTGTGCGCATATGTGGTCGCAGTCGTATTCGCCACCAAGTCCGACCAGTTACTGGTGCCACTGGGCGAGACCTCAATCTGATAACCCGTAATGGGCGCGCCGCCGGTATTGGTAGGCGCGGTCCACGACAGGTTGATGATGGTTTGCCCGTCTGCCGTTGCGGTCAGTCCAGTCGGCGCGCCCGGTGCTGTCGCGGCTGCGGTGGTGGCATTGGCCACATTAGAAGGCGCCCCAGAGTTAACCGAGTTGATCGCACGCACCCGGTAATGCCGCGTGGTAGTGGCACTGAGTCCTGTATGGGCGTAGGTGGTCGCAGTGGATCTCGTATTGGCCTGCTGATTGGTCCAGTTTGACGTGCCATTGGGCGAAACCTCAATCCGATAGCCAGTAATATCTGCGCCCCCCGTATTGGATGGCGCCGTCCATGAAAGATTGATGATCGTCGGGCCCGAGGCCGTGGCCGTCAATCCCGTTGGCGCATCAGGGGCTGTGGCCGTAGCAATCGTTATCGTTAGAAAAGCGGCGGCGGAGAACTGACTCTGAAGGGATTCGTTCTCGCTCTGACCAATCCAGGTGGTAACCCGATACCCATAGGTCTTAGCCGCCGATACCTGAGCATCGGTATAGGTTGTCGTGGTGACATCCCGTGCGAACAGTGACCAAAAATCCCCATCATCATCAGATTTGTAAACATTATATCCAAACGTCTGATGGCCGGAAGGAAGATCGGTCGGGGCATCCCAGGAAATTTGCGCCGCGTTGGCCGACGTCTGGCGCACCCGTACATTGGTGGCAATGCCTGACCCAGAGGCCGAGGCGGCTGTGACCGACACTTCATCCGAAGGGGCACTATCTCCCGATGCACTGCGTGCCAGAACCCGAAAATGAAACACGCTCCCCGGCGTCAAGCGACTACTGAGAAACTCGTACCTCGTCCGAGTCAGATCGTCGTATCCAATCAACGTCTCCCAGTTGGTGCCACCATCGGTAGACCATTCCACCTTGTATCCTGTGATCGGCGAATCACTGGGCGGACGTCCCCAGGTAAGTCTCACATCATGAAAACCTGTAGGAAAAACCTGTAAATTGGGCGGGGCACCCGGGGCTTTGACGGCGGCGGTCGTGGCATTGGCCACATTGGACGCTGCACTGGTCCCCTTTGAATTTCTGGCATAGACCCGGTAATGCCGCGTCGTGCCGGCCGTGAGCCCCGTATGGCTGTAGGTGCGCCCCGTTCCCGCGTGTGCAGGCGTAACATTGGTCCACGTGTCCGTGCCATTGGGCGAGACTTCAATCCGGTACCCGATAAGCGGCACGCCGCCGGTATTGGTGGGGGCTTTCCAAGACAGATTGATGGTCGTTTGCCCATCGTGCGCAGCGGTCAACTCCGTAGGGGCTGCAGGGACCGTGGCAGGGAGGGTCGTGGCATCGTCCACATTGGAGGCGGCCCCCGTTCCCTCCGAATTGATCGCGCTGACCCGGTAAAACCGCCTGGTGCCGGCATCCAAGCCCCTATGGACATAGCCGGTCGTGGTGGACTTGGTATTGGCCACCAAATCATCCCAGTTACTAGTGCCATTGGGAGAGACTTCAATCTGGTAGCCGGTGATGGCTGCGCCCCCGGTATTGGTGGGCGCGTTCCAGGATAGGCTGATCGTTTCCGGGCCTTCGGCCTCGGCCCTTAACCCCGTGGGGGCCGCGGGCGTGGTGAGGGCCGGTGCGGCCGCCGTGGTCGCATTGACGGTACCAGAACTGGTGCCCTCACCCACCGAGTTGCGGGCAAAGACCCGGTAATGTCGCGTCGTGCCTGCGCTGAGCCCCGTATGGCGGTAGGTGCGACCTGTTCCGGTGTGTGCAGGCGTAACATTCGTCCATGGCGCATTTCCGTTGGACGACCACTGCACCCGGTAGCCCGTAATGGCCCTGCCCCCATTGTCGGCAGGCGCATCCCATCTCAGATTGATCACCGTTTGCCCGTCGGCCGTGGCGGTTACATTCCTGGGCACACCCGGAGCTGTGGCTGCGTCGGTCGTGGCATTGGCCACATTCGAGCGATCACTAAAGCCCCGCCCCGAACTATTGGCCGCAACCACCCGGTAATCGCGCCGCGTCCCCGCCGAAAGTCCCGTATGCGAATAGGTGGTGGCTCCCCGGACGTCGGCCAAACCGGTCCAACTAGTTCCTTGATTCGTTGACACGCCAACGCGATAATAGGTAATGGGTGAGCCGCCGTCATCTGCAGGGGCCGTCCAGTTTAGGATGATCGTGGTGCGGCCCGAAGCCGTGGCGGTCAGATTCCTGGGGGCACTGGGGCGCGTGGCGGCCGCGGTGATGGCCGTGGCGGAACTGGATGCCGCCCCTGCTCCTTCGGAATTGATCGCGCGGACCCGGTAAAACCGCTGGGTCGATGGCGCGAGTCCGGTATGTGTCGTGTCCGTTTTGGTGGTTTTGGTGTCAGTGACGAGAGTGCTGAAGCTGGTTTCGGATCGCAGCCTTGACTCAATCTTGTAGCCCGTGATGGCCGCGCCGCCGTTGTCCGAAGGGGCCGTCCATGTTAACTTGATCTTCGTCGGACCCATGGCCGTGGCCGTTAATCCCGTCGGAGCGGCCGGGGCGGTGATGGCCGCGGTGGTGGCTTGGATAACTTGAGCAGTTTGACTGATACCAACAGAATTTCTTGCATTTATACTAATGATATATTTTGTGGATGCCATAAGCCCAGTGACAGTGTAACTTCTGACATCAGGTTTGGTGATGGCTGAAAAGCTAGTCTCAGGCGCAAACTTACCATCATCTACATAACCCGAAATCGCGTATGCCGTAATCGGCGAGCCTCCATCATCCAATGGTGCGGTCCACGAAAGATTAATAGTGGATGAACTAACCGTGGCTGAACTCGTCGCAGGTGGACCTGGTCTGCCCACTGCATTAGTGGTGGCTTGGATAACTTGAGCAGTTTGACTGATACCAACAGAATTTCTTGCATTTATACTAATGATATATTTTGTGGATGCCATAAGCCCAGTGACAGTGTAACTTCTGACATCAGGTTTGGTGGTGGCTGAAAAGCTAGTCTCAGGCGCAAACTTACCATCATCTACATAACCCGAAATCGCGTATGCCGTAATCGGCGAGCCTCCATCATCCAATGGTGCGGTCCACGAAAGATTAATAGTGGATGAACTAACCGTGGCTGAACTCGTCGCAGGTGGACCTGGTCTGCCCACCGGATTGGTCGTCCCTGATTTGACGTCGGACCAGGGGCTATCGCCTTCGTCATCCCTACTTCGGATCCGGATATGGCGCGTGGTGCCTGGCGAGAGGCCAGTGAAAAGCGTTTCCGTTAGTCCGCCTGCAACCGTGCGAAGATCCTTCCAGTCTGAGGTTCCATCCGACGACCACTCAATCTCATGCCCTGTGATGGCTTTATTCCCATTCGGGTTGGCCGTCCAGGAAATGGAAAGGGTCTCGCGTGCATTGCGCCCGGTTTCATAGGGTGCAACGGTTACGCCCGTGGGTTTGCCGGGTACGCGTTTTTTGGACTTAATAGGGCCCTTCTCAGAAAAGTGCGGAAGCACAGACCGCGTGCTTGTTCTTGAAGAGGCGACTTGGTCACCTGTGCGGTCATAGGAATCCATCTCTTGCACATCGTCAAACTCTGATATGCGACGCTGCTCAACTAAAAATGGGGGGGGGGGGGGGTAGACAGCAGAACAGGGTCAGTCACACCTGTAAACAGAGCATCAGGACTCACATCAGATCCGTGAGCCATAAAAGAAACGTAGAGTAGAATGTTGAAAAATCCCATGAAGAATATCGGCTTGGTGATATATGATATGATTCAAAAAGAAACTGGTGCCAAATGTAAACTCCTATTCTATTGTTTTAAACCAATAAAAATCTCCTACAGTCATGGATTGGAAAGGTTCCCGAGTAAACGTTTTTGACCTTATAGGCGAATCACATCGCCAGACAGCCACCATAAATAAGGCATACATTGATCCATGTCAATTGGATTTGAAACCTGCGCTTGTATTTGAAACTATATCCACACAAATCGTGGTTGAACCAAAAATTTATCACAGATTATGAATTCTAAGAAATCTTAAGGTGATCATGAATATGATGGGATTTAAATCACCGTTTGTATTTTAACACCATCCTTTATCTATAATGTGATCACCAATTGACAGGATATGTCCCTGAATATAGCGCTGAAATACTGGCGCTGTAAATGTTGACTGCTCATTCGCTTTGTCTGACCGTTACACAAACCTTGAATCTGACTTATTCTTCATGCGCTGGATAGGTATTCTAATACTTCTAACTGTCATAGCTTGCGAGGGCTCAACGACATCCTATCAGAAGATGCTGGCTCGTGAATCTTTACGATCCGATACAGTTCATACACTTTTTTTCAATTACGAGTTAACAATGCCGCGCCAAGCCTTCTATGATTCTAGTCGGGCCTTGAATAGCCGCGGACTGGTCACCCATGGCCCTAGAAATAGATTTGTGAAGTATAACCTTTCGGATACATTTCCATTTGAGGCCACCATGCTATATTATCCCGACTTCGTGGATGATCGTATCGCCCAAATGCGAGTTCGCTTTTCCTACGACAGCTGGGCTCCATGGAATCAACGCCTTTGGGCTGATAGCCTCATTTATGATGTACTGAACCTCATGCAACATTGGTATGGATCTGAATTTTCAAGCCAAGAAAAACTGATCCCCACTATTGGGATTCGCCCTCAATTTTTTAAAATTGATGCCAACCGACAGATCACCATTGAGCGCGCGACCGACCGTGAAGTTCTTGTCAAAATTACTGATCTTCACACGATGCCCCCGCTAGAAGATGATTAATCGATTACTTGCAGTATTGACTCTGCTCTTCGCCGCATGCTCCTCGGATAAGGGACCTCTTTTTGAGCAAATAGACGCACTAGAAGCGGGAATTGATTTTCAAAATATTCTCCAGTATGCAGATGAATTCAATGTGTATAGGTACAGGAATTTCTATAATGGCGGTGGTGTGGCGTTTGGAGACATTAATGATGATGGCCTCCCCGATGTGTTTCTCACCGGCAATCAAACCCCAAACAGGCTCTATTTGAATGAAGGAGGTTTCCAGTTCAAGGATATATCAGAACAAGCTGGAGTCATGGGACAGCGCGCTTGGAGCACTGGTGTGACAATGGCCGATATCAACGGTGATGGACTCCTAGATATCTATGTCTGTAACTCTGGATTTGTACAAGATGATGATCGTCGCAATGAATTATATATCAATCAAGGCAACGGTCGCTTTGAAGAACTTGGACGCGCTTATGGACTTGATGACGAAGGCCTCTCTACTCACGCCACCTTCTTGGACTATGATCTTGACGGAGATTTGGATATGTTTCTTGTTAATAACTCCTTCCGAAGCATTGGAGATTTCAATCTAGAAATCAATACGCGTCATGTTCCACATCCCTATGGAGGGGACAAGCTACTTCGCAATGATTGGCCCACATCAATGTTTACTGATGTCACAGAAAGTGCAGGAATATATCGTAGTGAGATCGGTTTTGGGCTCGGAGCAACCGTTAGCGACATTAATCGGGATGGATGGCCAGATCTATACATCTCCAATGATTTTTTTGAGTTTGACTACCTGTATATCAACAATCAAAATGGAACGTTCAGCGAATCACTACGCAACAGTATCAATAGTATCAGCGCTGCGGCAATGGGATCAGATATTGCGGATGTGAACGGTGATGGATACTTAGATATTTTTGTAACCGATATGCTCCCTGCCTCTGATCGTCGTCTCAAGACAGTTTCAGCATTTGATAGCTGGGGGCGTTATCAAGCCTATATCCGTGACGACTACTATCATCAGTTTACGCGAAACACCTTACAATTAAACCGCGGTCATGACCTACATTCCACCATTCGTTTCTCAGAGGCAGGAAGACAATTTCAAGTAGATGCGAGCGATTGGAGCTGGGGCGCATTGATTGCCGATTACGATCACGATGGAATTCGAGATATATTTGTCGCAAATGGAATTTATCGCGACCTCACAGATGCCGATTACCTTGAAGCGGTTCGTGATGAGGATACACGTAATATCCTTACCAGTGAAAATTATGTGGACTGGAAAACCCTCATTGAAATGATTCCCACCCGGCCAATTGCCAATCACATGTTTGCTGGCCAAGAAAAACGTCCTTACAAAGACATCACTGAGATCTGGGGACTCGCTACACCTGGGTTTTCGAATGGCAACGCCTATGGGGATTTGGATCTGGACGGAGATTTAGATTTAGTCATCAATAATGTCGGGAGCGCACCAATGTTATTTCGCAACCGAGCCGTAGATCATTACCCCAAGCGCCGCTGGCTTCAGATTCAGCTCAAAGGTGCACCTGCGAATACGCATGCGATAGGTGCACAGATCAGTGCATGGAAAGAAGAAACACTCTGGTATATTGAGCAACAGCCAGTCCGTGGATTTCAAAGTAGTGTTGATCCAGTGCTACATCTGGGACTTGGGCTTAACGTTACGACCTTAGATTCACTTGTCACCCATTGGCCGAGTGGGGCAATGACCGTTGATCAAAATGTTACAACAAATCAACGCCTTGTTCTTCACGAACCTCCCCCTCCAAAGTCTCATAGACCTGAACGGCCAGAAAACTATACTCCGCTCATGGTTCCAATTCATCCTGACTCCATTGGGCTCATATGGCAACACATTGAGAACCCATTCAGTGATTTTGATCAACAACCTTTACTGTTTCACATGCGCTCTACAGAAGGGCCATCAATATGCAAAGGGGATGCTAATGGGGACGGACGATATGACCTCTACCTTGGAGGGGCCCGCAATCAGCCAGGAGCAATTTTTGTCCAAACCGACCACGGCTCCTTTACGGAATTCAAACAAGATGCTCTTGAGCAGGATGCTATTTCCGAAGATGTAGACTGCGCATGGCTGGATATTGATGGTGATGGCGATCATGATCTATATGTTGCGAGTGGATCAAGTGAACTGCCCAGCAGTAGCTCCGCTCTAGTTGATCGTTTGTATTTGAACGATGGTGCTGGTGGTTTTTCGCGCGATGAGTCCCTGATCGGGCTTTCTAATCAAGGCTTTTTCCCAACTTCCACGGTATGCCCGATAGATGTTGAGTTGGATGGGGACATAGATCTCTTCATTGGTAGTCGATTACAGCCCTTTGCTTATGGTTTCCCAGTCAGCAGCCAACTGATTCTTAACGACGGCTCAGGAAACCTGACTGATGCGACATCTCGTATTGCGCCAAATCTTGAATTCATTGGGATGGTGACCGACGCAGCATGTGCAGATTTTAATGGAGATTCTCAATCTGACTTATTGCTCGCGGGTGAATGGATGCCGCTTACTTTTCTAAAAAACACCAACGGTACCTTCCAAACTACTGAGGCTGGATTAGAAGCCACCTCTGGATGGTGGCAGTCCATCCTTCCAATAGATATAGATCAAGATGGCGATCTTGATTTTGTTGCAGGTAATCATGGCCTTAACTCTCGGTTCAAAGCTCCAGTGGATATGTGGGTCGGTGATTTTGACCGCAATGGTAGAATTGAGCAGATTTTTGCAAGAACCATTGATGATGTCTTATTCCCATGGCATTTACGCCATGATCTGGTCCGTCAGATCCCTTCCTTGGTTCAGGTGTTTCCAACATATGAATCCTACGCAGAAGCTACAATAGTAGATATTTTTTCTGAGGAAGTTCTAAGCCAATCCACACACTTGCAAGCGACCCAACTTCAGACCATGATTGGAATCAATGACGGGACAGGCCATTTTACCCTGACTCCTGCACCCGAAGAAATGCAACTCTCTCCAATCTACGGGCTATCTGAACTGGTCACTGAAAATGAATTACTCCTACTGGCGGGGGGTAACTTACATGAAGTAAAACCAGAAGCTGGAAGATATGATGCCAGCTATGGTACAGCCTTGACCATGCCCTCTCTTGAACCTCTCTCATGGTCTGAGTCTGGGTTTTTCGTAGAAGGTCAGATTCGAAATATACTTACCCTGATGGTTGCTAATCGGATGATGATCATTGTGGCCCGTAATAATGCTCAGCTCAGCGTATTTGAGTATGCGAATTAGTGGCATAGTCACCTTACTGATCTTTTTAATTGGATGTAGAAATGGACTTGATTCTGATACGGCCCTCTTTACTTTACTAGATCAAGATCATACACAGGTAGACTTCAGCAATACGCTTATTCCAGAGGAAGACTTTAATATCATTGATTATCTATACTATTATGATGGTGGAGGCGTGGCCATTGGAGATATCAATAATGACGATCTACCTGATCTTTATCTAACAGGTAATCAGGTTTCTGATCAACTTTTTTTGAATCAAGGGAATTTTAAGTTTCAGGATATCACCGAGAAGGCAGGCGTGACCTCTGACCAGAACACATGGTCTACGGGTGTCAGTATGGCGGATGTTAATGGGGATGGTTGGCTGGATATCTACGTATGTAACGTCAACCATCTCTCAAAAACAGGGCACAACCTTTTATACATTAATCAACATGATGGCACATTCACTGAAGAGAGTCAGAAATTCGGATTAGACTTTGAAGGGCTCTCAACACATTCTGCATGGCTTGACTTTGATCTTGATGGAGATCTAGACCTCTATCTACTCAATCATGCCGTTCATTCCCGCGATTCCTATGTCGCTTCATGGCGCAGAATCATTGACGCACCAAAAGTTGGGGATAAGTTCTATCGTCAAGATAATGGAGTTTTCAAAAGCATTACAGCCGAATCTGGAATATACAGTAGCGCGCTTGGCTATGGATTAGGCCTTGCGGTCAGCGACTTAAATATGGATGGCTGGCCAGATATATATGTTGGAAATGATTTTCATGAAGATGACTACCTTTATCTCAACAGTGGACATGGCACGTTTACCGAATCTCTATGGAAGACCACTGGACACACCAGCCGCTCAACGATGGGAATTGATATTGCCGACTTAAATAATGACGGATACCCTGACATTGTAGCATTGGATATGCTGCCCCCCGATTTGGCGACTCAGCGGACCACTGGTCACGCCAGTGCTGATGCACTGATGCGCATATTACAGGATTTTGGATACGGATCTCAGGTTTCAAGGAATACGCTTCAACTCCATCGGGGCATTACTCCTGAGGGGATTCCTTATTTCAGTGAGATTGGCATCTTTGCTGGAATTGAGGCAACTGATTGGTCATGGTCTCCCCTCTTAGGAGATTTTGACGGAGATGGCTGGAAGGATTTATTTGTCACTAATGGAATTTTAGGACGCCCAAATGATCTGGACTACATTGAGTATGTTGCGACTCCTGATATTCAGACCCAACTCCAAACCCGCTCGGCTGCCGTAGCAGCTGAGGTGGCTCGGCACATGCCATCTGCACTTGCATCAAATTTCATGTTTCAAGGAGATCAAACTCTACGGTTAAGCGATGTCACTTCTCAGTGGGGGCTTGATGCTCAAGTCATTGGAAATGGCGCTGCATATGGCGACCTTGATCTTGATGGAGACCTTGATCTTGTTATCAATGCCTTAAATCATCAGGCTCTGGTTTATCGTAATGAATCAGTCAGTAATTTTATCACGGTCAAACTCTACGGAGCTAGAAATAATACATCTGCTTTTGGAGCAAAAGTTCATGTTTGGTCATCTGGAATCTATCAGATGCAAGAACAATCGCCCTCTCGGGGCTTCCAGTCTTCGGTTGACCATGTACTTAGCTTTGGCATTGGATCTGCATCTATGGTTGATTCCGTGAAGGTGATGTGGCCTTCTGGAATTCAATCATCTGTAGACTCAGTTGTAGCTGGAACCCGTGTCATTTTGTATGAAGTGGAGGGACAGACACTCGATCAAGATCCGAGTGAGGATTCAATGTCTATCATGCAGCCAATTGACGATCATGGAATTTCGTTTAGACATCGTCAAGATCAAGCCTTGGACTTTGAAATTCAACCTCTGTTGCCCTACTGGCGAAGTACTCTCGGAGCTGCTTTGGCGGTTGGAGATGTCAATGGTGATGGACTTGAGGATGTTTTTTTTGGAGGTGCTCGGGACCAGGCTAGTGAACTCTATCTCCAGACAGATGATGGGCGTTTTCGGAGTACTTTTTTTCCTGATACTCACAAAGCTCAGGAAATTGTTGATGCGGTTTTCTTTGATGCAGATGGAGATGAAGACTTGGATTTATATGTTGTCAGTGGAGGCTGGACAGGATCTAACGATCTGCATCAGGATCGCATTTATCTAAACTCTGGTTCTGGTTCATTTAACTCTGCCTCAGACCGCTTACCACCTCTACATTCTAACGGAACTTCTGTTGCTGCCACTGATTTTGATCTTGACGGAGATATGGATATCTTTGTTGGGCGTGATGCCCCACCTGAAATCTATGGTCAATCTGGTCTGAGTAGTCTACTGGAAAATGATGGGACTGGATATTTTACTGATATCACCAATGTGGTTTCTCCCGACCTTCAACGAATAGGGCATGTCACGGGCGCTGATTGGGCAGATCTGATTGGTGACGCAATGCCAGACCTAGCGTTGGTTGGAGAATGGATGCCTATCACGATTTTTGAGAATCTCGGAGGGAAACTCATCAACAGAACAGATTCTTTGGGGCTTTCAAATTCTGTGGGGCTTTGGCAAAGCCTTAAAATTGATGATTTGAATCTCGATGGCGCCTTAGACTTAGTTGCTGGGAATCTTGGCCTCAATACTGTATTTGATATTCCTATTGCACTTTTTGCCCATGACTTGGATCAGGACGGTCGGATTGATCCTATCATCGCTCAATGGCATTATGATCAGTGGTTCGTATGGACTTCTCGCGATGCCCTGCTTCAGCAATTGCCTAGCCTGTCTGCGCAAGTCCCTACTTACCATTCCTATAGAGATCAATCAGTCACGGATTTATTTGGTGACCATTTGAAGCCTACTCATATCGTTCATACATTGTATTCTTCGGTATTCTGGAATCAATCTGGCACACGATTTGTTTCTGAAGAATTACCTGATGAGGTTCAATGGACACCAGTCATGGCGATCAATACCCTTAGATCAATTGATGGCTCCTATGGATTCATTGCTGGAAATATTTCTGCCACATCCGATGCTTTTGGCAGTGCAAATGCGGGATGGGGATCGGTCGTTCACTTTGATGCGTCTGGCGAAATGCGATTGATTCCAAATACAGGCTTCCATGCTCCAGGAGATACTCGACAGATTCGCTTTATTCAAGGTGACCCTGTTTGGATGCTGCTCGCGCGTTCGGATGACCGACCTGTGGTACTTGAATTGTTTGATTTCAACTCAGGATCAATCTCTCGGTAGTCTCGATCATTTCAATGGCACCAACAGATTTGAAGCAAAAACTTGTGCTCGCCACCCGCAATATGAATAAAGCAGACGAGCTGAAACTTCTACTTGCCTCTGACACTCTTGAAATTCTTGACTTATCTGCTTTTCCAGATGCCCCCGCGGTAGATGAAACGTCTTCATCGCTCAGGGGAAATGCGAAACTGAAGGCTTCGAGCGCTCATATATATACGGGCCTTTGGGCAGTCGGTGATGATACAGGTCTATACGTTCATGCCTTGGATGGTAAACCGGGCGTCCATTCCGCCCGCTTTGCAGGAAAAAATGCCGATAGTCACGAGAACCGCTCTCTGGTGTTGGATCTCCTAGCAAACAAATCAGACCGTACGGCTAAGTTTGTAACCATATTAGCCTTAGCCCATGATGGCCAGATCAATTATTTTGAGGGTCAACTGAATGGGCATATTTCTATGGTTCCACTGTCTACACAGGGCTTTGGATATGAGTCCATCTTTATCCCAGATGGACTCAATATTAGCCTTGCTCAGCTATCCAAAGAGGATAAAAACATGATCAGTCATAGAGCAGAAAGTGCTATTTCGCTTATGCGCTTTATTGATAAACTATTAAACCAATGATTGCGCTAGTGCAACGGGTCCAAAATGCCTCGGTCACTGTAGAAAATGCACCAATCGCACGTATTGATCGAGGCTTACTCATCTTCTTGGGAATTCATTCAAAGGACACTCGCATAGAAGCCGATTGGCTTGTACGAAAGTGTCTCAACCTTCGTATTTTCCCTGATCATCAAAAGCAGATGAATCTATCTGTACAAGATATAAATGGAGAGATTCTGTTGGTCTCTCAATTCACGCTTTACGGTAATGCTACAAGAGGGAGTCGGCCATCATTCACAGAATCTGCAAACGCTCGGATAGCTGGGCCTCTTTATGACTATGTGAAAGAAAAATTTTCAGGTGAACTCGGGCAAAATATAGCATCGGGCAGTTTTGGCGCATCAATGCAGGTCACACTCGTCAATGATGGCCCTGTAACGCTCTGGATTGAGCGACCTCCAAAATCCCCAGATTCACGTTAAACTCTCAATCAAGACTGAGTCTCACATCTGTGGACATTCAGACTGGCGCGGTCTTCTGATCATTAAACCCCACATGATCACCTTGGAGGGCACTTCATAACACTCAACCCCAACCGAACGTGAGGTGACATTGATATAGTTGCAATAATGCAGGTTCGCGTATCCGCTTGCATATTGGCTATGACGCGCATCTGTACATAGAAGAGATCACAAAGATTGGCCAACGTCATTGTTCACATCCATTATTTATCGTGCATTATTTACGATTACTGCCCACTGTTTGCGATCCGTGCTTCGATTGCTTGATGTAGTATTGTTGCTCGTCGTTGACCTTCGGTGATTTGGGTAGAGGTGAGAAGTTTTCTTAGTTCAGTTAAGGTTTCTTCAACGTCTAAGGTTTCTTCAACGTCAGTGTCTAATCCACTTGCTTTGGCAAGAATAAGCCACGCGTAAGCCTCAGTATAATTCTCTGGCACGCCCTGCCCGAGGCCGTACATGAGTCCGAGTCTGTATTGCGCCCTCGCATTTCCCTGCTCCGCGGCCATTCTGTACCAGCGCACAGCCTCAGTATAATTCTCTGGTACGCCCCTCCCGCTGCCATACATGAATCCGAGTCTGTATTGCGCCCTCGCATTTCCCTGCTCCGCGGCCATTCTGTACCAGCGCACAGCCTCAGTATCATTCTCTGGTACGCCCCTCCCGCTGGCATAGGCGTTTCCGAGTCCGAATTGCGCCTTCGCATCTCCCTGCTCCGCGGCCATCCTGTACCAGCGCACAGCCTCAGTATCATTCTCTGGTACGCCCCAGCCGTTGGCATAGGCGTTTCCGAGTCCGAATTGCGCCTCCGCATCTCCCTGCTCCGCGGCCATCCTGTACCAGCGCACAGCCTCAGTATCATTCTCTGGTACGCCCCAGCCGTTGGCATAGGCGTTTCCGAGTCCGAATTGCGCCTCCGCATCTCCCTGCTCCGCGGCCATCCTGATCCAGCGCACAGCCTCAGTATCATTCTCTGGTACGCCCCTCCCGCTGGCATACATGAATCCGAGTCCGAATTGCGCCTCCGCATATCCCTGCTCCGCGGCCATCCTGATCCAGCGCACAGCCTCAGTATCATTCTCTGGTACGCCCCTCCCGCTGGCATACATGAATCCGAGTCGGAATTGCGCCTTCGCATCTCCCTGCTCCGCGGCCATCCTGTACCAGCGCACAGCCTCAGTATCATTCTCTGGTACGCCCCAGCCGTTGGCATAGGCGTTTCCGAGTCCGAATTGCGCCTCCGCATCTCCCTGCTCCGCGGCCATCCTGATCCAGCGCACAGCCTCAGTATCATTCTCTGGTACGCCCCAGCCGTTGGCATAGGCGTTTCCGAGTCCGAATTGCGCCTCCGCATCTCCCTGCTCCGCGGCCATCCTGTACCAGCGCACAGCCTCAGTATCATTCTCTGGTACGCCCCAGCCGTTGGCATAGGCGTTTCCGAGTCCGAATTGCGCCTCCGCATATCCCTGCTCCGCGGCCATCCTGATCCAGCGCACAGCCTCAGTATCATTCTCTGGTACGCCCCAGCCGTTGGCATAGGCGTTTCCGAGTCCGAATTGCGCCTCCGCATCTCCCTGCTCCGCGGCCATCCTGATCCAGCGCACAGCCTCAGTATAATTCTCTGGCACGCCCTGCCCGAGGCCGTACATGAGTCCGAGTCCGAATTGCGCCTCCGCATATCCCTGCTCCGCGGCCATCCTGTACCAGCGCACAGCCTCAGTATCATTCTGTGGTACGCCCTGCCCGAGGGCATACATGAATCCGAGATTGAATTGCGCCTTCGCATGTCCCTGATCCGCGGCTATCCTGTACCACCGCACAGCCTCAGTCGGGTCTTCCTTAACGCCGAGTCCATACCAATGAATGTCACCCATAGCGAACTGAGCATCTGCATCTCCTTGCTCCGCGAGAACTTGCAATTCCTGCATACTCTGAGCTTGAACTCCGATTACGAACAAGATTATTATGATAAAAGATGCAACTACTTTCATATAAATTAATTTTTGGAACTGAAAATAAACGACTGCAAACGCATGTGCCAATAAAAATGATGTGAATTTGATTTATTATTTGTGAGTCAGATAGATTTGGCGCATCAAAAGTAGATTTCTATGGCCAACAAGAGATCTGTTATAATCTGGATTGAGTGGTCTACAAAGCCCTCAGATTGAGTCAAATTCCCAATCATACCGGTATTAATACTGTGATTTGGATTTTTTTCTGTCATTTAAATACGTGAAGGATGAAGACCAAGAAAGCGAACATTGCTAACTTTTGTTATGATCGTTTCCGTTAAACAAATATTTAGCAATTAAAAAATATGGACCTAGAACATTAAGCGTTGTCGTACCCAGTAAGAAATTGAGTACTGTGGATTCCAACTTGAAACCCCAGAGACCCCAACCATGCGCTAGAACAATGAATCCAACGAAGATTAGCCAAGCCGTTGATATGGATATAAAGGCAATGGCATATCTGAATCTATTCTTGTTTTTCTGTTCCTCCTTAATGACGAATTGAGCCTCTAAGGTTTGTGTTTCATTGGCGGCAGCTTGCAGTGCAGTAGCGAATTGTGATATCCACTCTGCCACATCGGCAGGATCTAAACTCGTTTGATCAATAGGCTTTTCAAACCACTCATGGGGAGTCTGCGTTGACTTAGAATTAGTCATTGTGTCGCGCTTCAAATCTTTTCGCCCTCTCGTGATACTCGTCTCTAATTGCTTTTTTGGGAATGACAATGGTTTTGTCATTAGGAGAATAATACTTTGACCAAGCGCCGTATTTCCAGTGGGTGAGTTGAATTAAATCAATAGAAGTCATTTCCCCAAAATTACGGAAGGTGGTATCCAAAATAGATCTTTGAAGCCCAACTGGACTGATTCCCTTGCTTGAAGGTATATTACCAATGGGAGCCGCGCCATAAATTTTAATGTCATTATATAATTCTGCGTTAACAGGCCCGTAATGCCAGGCCAAGAAATCCTCAATTAACAGTTCTTGTTCGTGCTTTCCTAGGCTAATCATTTGCCCAAAAAAAAGCATTTTCTGCACCTGTAAATTGGTGAGTTTCCAACTGGAGGATTTACAAAGATACGCTGCACTTTCAAAGACCGATGCTAACATGATTGAATTTTGGATTACTCATGAATTACTAAAAATTGAGTGGATAAGTTTGGTTAATCAGATATTTAGTTTCAAACAAATATCACTTAGACAGTTATGTTAAATCCTGCATACATTTTCGCGTCAAAAGAGAAACGATATAAACTCAACATCACCATAAGTCATAGTTTCAGTGAGGCGTGAACTGGTTGACTTTATGTAGGGTCTACTCCTTGTTCAAAGGCAAAAACCACATCTTGACTACCGGTTTATCTATGCCAAAATGTAGTCAGAGCAACACATATGCCCAAAATGAAGCGTCTATTCTACACCAAATCTTGACAAAATTTAATCCAAAAGCAAATGCTATCCGACAATGAAACAGTCTGATTAATGATCTTTTTGGAACTTCATACGGACGGCTATCTCAACATCCTCGCCTAATTCGCGATTAATCGTTTCGTAAATTTGGTCTATCAATAACGTTTTTTTCGCAATATTCCTCAACTCGAATTCCATCATTTGGCGATACTCCTCTCGTATTTCAGCAAGCCGTTCTGGGTATAATCTCAAGTCCATAAGCCCACAACCACGGCATCCTGGATTCTCATAGTTCCATTTGTGCTTTTCAGCATAATATTTGTGACTCTCTATATCCCGTTCATATATGGGGATTTCGATTTCAAATTGTTGTAGTCTAGTTTTCTGTTGTCCAGAGAGACGAGAGATAACCATATCGTAGAAATTGTCAACGTTGTCCTGAGGTGAGTTCGTGTTGTTATAATCCCATGTTGATTGATAGGCGTTATTACCCTGAGATGAGGTCGGATTGCTATAATCCCATGTTGATTGATAGGCGTTATTACCCTGAGATGAATACGGATTGCTATAATCCCATGTTGATTGATAGGCGTTATTACCCTGAGATGAGTACGGGTTGCTATAATCCCATGTTGATTGATAGGCGTTATTGCCCTGAGATGAATACGGATTGCTATAATCCCATGTTGATTGATAGGCGTTATTGCCCTGAAATGAATACGGATTGCTGTAATCCCATGTTGATTGATAGGCGTTATTGCCCTGAAATGAATACGGATTGCTATAATCCCAGATTGACTGATTGATGCTATTGTCCTGAGATGAGTACGGGTTGCTATAATCCCATGTTGATTGATAGGCGTTATTGTCCTGAGATGAGTACGGGTTGCTATAATCCCATGTTGATTGATAGGCGTTATTGCCCTGAAATGAATACGGGTTGCTATAATCCCATGTTGATTGAGTAGTCCTATTATTCTCAGTTGAATATGGATTCGTGGATATCTGGGCTGATGCTCCCTGTAAATTCAGCAAAATAAAACAGAAAAAGACTAGTCCAGAGATTGAATTTCTGAATGAATTAGCGCTGGTCATGAATGATCAAAATAATTAAGTGAAATAGATAAAATTGGCTTGTTAGAGGTAATGTTTATTGAAAACTGCGATCGTCTTATTCATGGTTAATGCTCTGTATCAGTCACTTATCTACAAGATTGCTGAACGTGAATAAATAGAAAAGTTCCACAGTTTGCAATTTGAACATAGCCTTAGTCAATGCCAGTTTCGAAGTCTTAAGTCAGATGTAACCTACGCAAATATACGAATGTTTCAGATTCACGAATGTCACCATGGCACTATCAGAATAAAATAGATTGACCATTGTTGCGATGGTTGTTCTTACTACACAATTTATATCAATCTATTTCATTTTAGGGAAGATCTTAGTCTCAGATGCCTTGAACCCATAATATTCATGACGGAGCGATTTGATCTGAGAATTACTCATTTTTCATGAATGGTTGAATTTTTGTTGTCGGATTCGGGTCACGGCAGGATATCAAGACTTTCAAGAATAATCCCGTGGTTGGATAATAAATGCTACGCATTAAATTCGCGAAACACCACTAATTTCCATTGACAATTATATGCGCGGGAATTACAGGATAGGAAATTTGACAGCATACCATCAGAATGATGGTAGCATGGTGGAAATAACATCTCATTATCAAGTGCCATATTTCACTATGGCGTACACATCAATACAATTTCCCAATACCTGGTGTATCTAATCAATCCTTGATTCTATCCATGCATTCAGATAATTCTGTATGTCATCTTGATTCAATGTAAGGCTGGAAAATTGTTTGTCGCATGCATCAGTGAAACGTGCCAGAACTCTTGGATTAATAAGTTCTTGATCATGGAAAATAGCAATGGATCGGAATGGTTTTTTTCATTGTTGGTATTGCAGAAGTGTGATGGTAGCATCTCGGGTCTTTGAATCACTATTGAGCCCCATTACAAACAATGAATCTGCGGAGTCATGAACTCGGCAGTCAATCATGCATTTTTTGTCTGGATCAAGATCAGGATCGTCCCAATCAAACATGAAGTGGTTTGGATCTACTGTCTTGATAATCAAGGATCGAAAATCATCCATAAATTGAGAACGAACATATTTATAGTCAAGAGAGGATGCATCGCATAGTTTTAATAGTACTTGAACAAATGTATACAAAGCATCTACATACTGGTGATCAGGAACTTCAAGGATCAATTCTTCATCAATCTCTTGGACTCCATCGTATGACAGAGTATTCTCAATTACAGATTCAAATCTAGACATCAGTAAATCTTGTTCATCAAGCCAATAGCTCAAATGCATATAGGTATGCGCCTCATCCGTCAATACAGCACGGTCACCATTCCAGCGTAGCACAATAACGAAGTGATCACCGTCATCAAACGTAAAAGGAGTAAACACCAGAAACCGATTGATTCCCTGTTGCTGAACTCTAATATCTTTTGAAAACTTGTCTTGAAAAGATTTTTCAACCAAGGCTATATCCATATGAAGAGTAGATTCATAGTGTGAACGGATCCCCAGCTGGAAATACAAAATTGGTGTCAGATAGAGCGCATCCTATAGCACCCTCAAAATTCTCATAACGATCCGTAGGAGTTGCATAGGATTCTTCATGCAAGCCTAATTTCTGATATCGTTCAGTGGCAGAGTGAATATGATAATCAAAAAAAGTTTGAGATTCAAGTTTATTAGAATGGATATGACTCAATCCATTATACCTTCTTAGCCTGAATACACGATTAGGATTCTCTAATCGTGTTGCAATAATGACAGAAAAATCTAATTTGTTGAAGGCGTTTTTACAAGAATCATTAGAATGAATTCCCATGTTCGCCAGTAACGTTCAGCTGGGTCTGAAAGTGTTTGACCTTGGATTGCAGTAGGATGAGAGCACGCCAGTTATGAGATACACCTTAGTCTCCATCAACTAAGATTGAATGTCAGACTCTAAAAGGGTTACAGGCATTGTTCAAGGAAAGAGTTCCAGCATTCAAAGTACATGTTTTTGTTTGACTTGTTCAAGTATAATTTTCAGCCTCTCAACATGTTGCCTAGACGGAGCAGGATGAATCAGATTTAGGCATATCATCACAATCTCATGAAGACGATCTTCTGGGGTCACAAATGAACGTAATCATTCAAAAATGTAATGAATAGGCGAATGCTCATGCTTTATCCAAAAAACTTCTCCAAAACGACTCTTAATTCGCGTCTCTTAGGTAGTGCCTGACAATAAACTCTAATTCTGGGATAGCATAGGATCGCAAGGGCCATATTTTACAAGTACTTACCGGTAGTTTGCTTGTTCATTTTGCGGTTATTTTAGGCGTTGAAGATTTTTCATGAAAAATTCGAAACTTTTCCTGTGGCGGTGGATATCACTGTATTTATAGGACTTTTCTGGGGTTTTTCTTTCTGAATTGATCAAGATTTGAAAAATCTTCACCGTTCATTTAATCACATCATTGACCATGCGCGCACAATTTGACACTGAACCGACACTGGGGATGAACGCAATTGAGGATCTTTTCGTAGATCCTAATTCCAGAGACGATATTCCCCGAATGATCTTAGCATTGCAGTCCATCTGGATGAATTGTGATCTTCGGGATCAGATTGTAACCTACCTCCAGAAGGTAATTGGAGAGGGCACGGATCAGAGCGTGGGGCGACCTGGGCTAAATTACTGGCGCATCTTCGTGCTCGCGGTATTGAAGTACGGATTGGATTGCGACTTTGACCGATTGACAGAACTTGCCAATAAACACAGCGATATCCGCATCTTGTTACAAAATGATACGAGTGATTTTGGTCATGAGTCCTTGTATCGTGTGCAGACGATTATCAACAATGTGAGTCTGATCACCGATGACATTTGGTTGACCCTCAATCGGATGATTGTGGATCATGGATTAGAGGTCTTTGGAGTTGCGTCCGATGCTCCTTTGGAAGCGCGGACGGATTCGTATGTGGTGGAAACTCATGTTGAGACGCCCCATGATGTGCGGTTATTACGCGATTCAATCATTCTGGCCATGCAGCTTGCTTCAAGGGCCTGGGAGGCCTTCAATTTAGGGGCGTACGACATTGCAGGATGGCGTCAGTTAAAGCATTTGATTATTACGGTTAACAATGCCTATTTGGAGATCAACACCACCAAAAAGCGTGAGACGAATCCAGAGCTGGTCTTAGCCTTCTTTAAGATTTGTTACTATCGGATTCAGAAGTGTATACTGGTCTTGGATAAGATCAAAGAACTTGACCCAAGTTCAAGTCGGATTGCGCCATTAGAAAAGGCGATTGAGCAGTTCAATCGGTTGGTAGATTTGGTTCATCGTCGTGTGATAGAGGGGGAAAAGATTCCCAATGCAGAGAAGTTATTATCGCTCCATGCCGAGCATACGCGTTGGATTGTCAAGGGGAAGGCCATGCCCAATCAGGTAGAATTGGGGGTGCCTGTCGCGATCACCCAATGTCAACATGGTTTGATTCTGGGATGGGATATCATATGGACGCAATCAGATGTAGATATGACCATTGAGATCGCCACCAAGTATAGGACAGAGTTTGAAAACCTTGGATCCATGAGTTTTGATCGCGGGTTTTGGTCGCCTCAGAATTTTGAGGCATTAAGCGCTATGGGTATAGAGGTCATTCTTCCCAAAAAGGGCTATAAGAACAAGATAGAGCGCGAACGAGAATCGGCGGAAGAGTTTCGGCGAAAACGTCGGCAGCATGCGCAGATTGAGTCCTGTATTAATTCTCTGGAACAGCATGGTGGTGCACGTATTCGCACCAAAGGAGGTAAGGCGGGGTTTGCGCGAAGCATCGGCGCAAGTGTGGTCGCCACGAATTTGTGCAGAATCGGGAAGGTGTTAATGGCCCGACACCGAGAGTCGTTTCGCCAAGCGGCGTAAATTACTCTTCATTGAGTCACAAAAAAAATACTCCACCATTGGAGGTGGGAAAGGTGCGTCCGTGCGGCAGAGATTTTAGGCAAAATCAGTGGCCTATACACTGAATTTGGATCAAATATAGGTGAGGTGTACAGATCGGTGAAACAGATCAAAAATTTCGCGACTAAAATCGGTGAGTCTGCCTAGCAGTTAATAAAAAATTCGTATATTAAGCCCCGTAAAAAATTGTGACTCCCCAAAGTAGGGGTTTTTTGTCAGGCACTAGGTAGTGCATGACAAAGGGTCTACTCAGCATATGGCACTCGTGTTTTCTGAGAAGCTATCTTAATTGTTGCTTTAAGGGCTAGCGAAAAAATGACTTGAAGACAAATAGACACCTACCTGATCTCTACCACTCCGTCTGCGCCTGATCTACTAGTTTTTGTGCAGACTCGGCGTCTAACAGTAAATTGCTCAATTGGTTCAAATACTTACATTAGGACTGTTATCTAGTTGATTTTCTGGAAGGCATTCCACTTGTTTTCTTCGTTGATGTTTTTACATATTGATTCTCATTTAGTTTGATTATTGTCAGGCACTACATAGAAGAGATCACACATAAGATTGGCCAACGTCAATTTTGTTCACATTCATTATTTACGATTACTGCCTACTGTTTGGGATCCGTGCTTCAATTGCTTGATGTAGTATTGTTGCTCGTCGTTGACCTTCGGTGATTTGGGTAGAGGTAAGAAGTTTTCTTAGTTCAGTTAAGGTTTCTTCAACAATATCAATGTCTAATCCACTTGCTTAGGCAAGAATCATCCATGCATAAGACTCAATATAATTCTCTGGCACGCCCCAGCCGTAGGCATACATGAATCCGAGCTTGGATTGCGCCCTCGCATCTCCCTGCTCCGCGGCCATTCTGTACCAGCGCACAGCCTCAGTATAATCTTGGTCTACGCCATTCCCGTTGGCATAGGCGATTCCGAGATTGTGTTGCGCCATCGCATCTCCCTGCTCCGCGGCCATCCTGTACCAGCGCACAGCCTCAGCATCATTCTCTGATACGCCCCAGCCGTTGGCATACATGAATCCGAGATTGAATTGCGCGCTCGCATCTCCCGGCTCCGCTGCCATCCTGACCAACGCACAGCCTCAGCATCATTCTCTGATATGCCCCAGCCGTTGGCATAGGCGATTCCGAGATTGTATTGAGCCGTCGCATGTCCCTGCTCCGCGGCCATCCTGTACCAGCGCACAGCCTCAGTATAATTCTCTGGTACGCCCTGCCCGGTGGCATACATGAATCCGATTCCGAGTTGCGCCCCCACATCTCCTTGCTCCGCGAGAACTTGCAATTCCTGCATACTCTGAGCTTGAACTCCGATTACGAACAAGATTATTATGATAAAAGATGCAACTACTTTCATATAAATTAATTTTTGAAACTGAAAATAAACGACTGCTACCGGCGTGTGCCAATAAAAAGATACGAATTTGCTTCATTATTTGTGAATCGGGTAGATTTGGCGCATCAAAAGTGGATTTCTATGGCCAACAAGAGATCTCTAATAATCTGGATTGAGTGGTCTCCAAAACCCCCAAATTGATGTCAAATTCCCAATCATACCGGTATTAATATACTGTGATTTGGATTTTTTTGTCATTAAATCAGAGAAAGATGAGGCCCAAGAAAGCAACATGTGATAGATTTTGTTGTGGCCGTTCCCGTAAAACAAATATTAGCAATTAAAAAATATAGGCCAAGAACGTTAAGCTTGTCGTACCCAGAAGAAATTGAGTACTGTGGATTCCAACTTGAAACCCCAAAGACCCCAATCATGCGCCAAAACAATGAATCCAACGAAAATTAGCCAAGCCGTTGATATGGAGACAAAAGCAATGGCGTATCAGAATCTGTTCTTGTTTTTCTGTTCCTCCTTAATGACGAATGGAGCCTCTAAGGTTTGTGTTTCATTGGCAGTAGCGAATTGTGATATCCACTCCGCCACATCTGCAGGATCTAAACTCGTTGATCAATAGGCTTTTCAAACCACCCATAGGGAGGCTGCGTTGACTTAGAATTAGTCATTGTGTCGCGCTTCAAATCTTTTCGCCCTCTCGTGATACTCGTCTCTAATTGCTTTCTTGGGAATGACTATGGTTTTGTCATTAGGAGAATAATACTATTCGTATGAAAACCTTTTACAATCATTCTGTTGGTGTCGGGTGAACATGAATTAGACAGCAATGGAAATAATCACCCTGAGTGTTAATAGTCCAGAGAGTCCAGACATCAGCAAACCTGTTCAGAGTCAAAGAACATTCGCTTATAAATGGAAGTACGAGTTGCTCACTTCAAATATTAATCATGCAAGGCTATGCATACGTAATGGATGACCTATCAACTTGCTATAATGGAATTTTTATTACTTCGTTTTGAATGGACTATGCAAAGTTTTCGTTCACTAAGATTTGATCAAATAGGTTCTTGGTATAGAGCCAACAACTAAAGATCTCATCACTTAACTAAATGAAGACGAGCTAATGACCATAAGTCAGCCAATGTTTTATTGTCAATCGTCAGAAAAGATGGAGCAATGCGAGAATAATTCTATTGCTCTTACGGTAACATCCCCTCCTTACTGGGATGCCATTGACTATGACAGACATAAGACAAGGAATAAAGATGGACAACAGGTATGGTACAGAGAGCGTGCCTATTCTCAATTCGGCGATTCTATTGAGTCTTATCTTGATAATATTGAGTCCGTTTTTAAGGAGGTTAATAGAGTTACCTTAGAGGGTGGGTTTTGTGCGATCGTCATAGGCACTCTATTGCAGAACGGATATCATTATCCTCTTCCAATGTTGATCACCTCACGAATGATGGAAATAGGATGGGAATTTCATCAAGATATAATCTGGAATAAAGTGACTGGAGGGGTCAAGCGTGCTGGTTCCTATATTCAGCATCAAAAATCAGGTTATTACTATCCAAACATTATGACGGAGTACATCCTCGTTTTTCGTAAGCCCGGTGAAAAACGAAGGGGGAAAAGTGAATCGCATCCCATTGACACGGTATTTAAGTATGATGTAGCCAACAATGTGTGGCATATTGCGCCCGTTCCACCAAGAACCATTGACCATCCATGCCCCTATCCTATGGAACTGGTTCGCCGATTGATCTTACTGTACTCAGATGAAGGCGACTCGGTACTGGACCCTTTTCTCGGGAGTGGTCAAACCGCACTGGCAGCACTCAAACTAAATCGAAAGTCCGTAGGATATGATATTGAACAAAAATACATAGATCTTTCTATGGAGCGAATAGCTAGTCCTGCCTTGTTATCAATACTTATATTTGACAATAAAACTTTTATTGCGTATTATTGTGTTATTCTTCACTTTACTATGCAAAAAATGCAAGTACAGCAAACCATTTTAGCGACTCTTCGGAGCGATTTGCCGACCTTGTCCGAGCTCGTCACCTCAAATCAGGACAAGAGTCGTCAGGCTCTCGGGAAACTGATTTGTTCAAAGTTCAAGTTGTTGAATACCAAGGGACGACCTCGTATTTCCGGTTGCATGAAGGCGTTATATGTTCTGGAAGAGGAAGGACATGTTTCGCTTCCCAAGCCACAGACGGCTTCCTTTGTTCGTGGTCCGCGTCTACTGGAGGAAAGCGTTCCAGCCCCGGTTGACGTTCCCGCAGATGTGCGGCAGATTCAGGATTTGGAGATTCTTCTGGTCACGGGTTCGCAGGCTCGTGCAATCTGGAATACGCTTCTCGCTCGGGAGCACCCAAAAGGAACGACTACATTTGCGGGTGCTCAGGTGCGGTATTTGATTCGGAGTACCTCTGGGTACCTGGGTGCGGTGGGCTTCTCCGCCGCGGCATTGCATCTAGGGGCACGCGATGCCTGGATGGCATGGGATCTCAGCACCCGTATGCAAAACCTGTATCGTGTCGCGAACCTCAGTCGATTTTTGATCCGCCCAGAGGTTCGTTGCAAGAATTTGGCGAGTTCCATCTTAGCACGCGTTTTGCATCGACTTCCCTCTGATTTTATGGCCCGCTATGATTATGCGCCCTATGTGGTAGAAACGTTTGTGGGTCCAGACTACGATGGAACTTGTTTTCGGGCTGCGGGATTTCACTATCTAGGGCGTACAAAGGGACAGGGACGGCATGCGTCGGCTACGGATGCGCCCAAGTCAAAGAAAAAGATATTTGCCTATGAGTTGGATCCAAACTGGCGTACACACCTGGGGGTTCCCTCTGTGGACTTATATCCGCGTCTGGAGCCGGGCACTGGATTGGATGCGGACCACTGGGCGAATCAGGAGTTTGGCCGTGCAGAGCTTGGAGATCGTCGTCGCACGGCCCGCTTGGTCAAAAGTGTACGTCTGATGGCCAACACGGTCGGCACACCTAGCACGGCATCCCCCAAGCGCGATTCCGCGGCACTTCAGGGGTACTACAGGTTCTTTGCAAAGGCCGATGAACTCGGCATTTCCAATGAGGATATTCATGCCCCGCATTTGCAACGGACCATTGAGCGAATGCGAACCCAAGAGACGGTGCTTTTTATTCAGGATGGCACCAAACTCTCGTTCACGACGCGAACCAATACAGAGGGCTTTGATGTCATTGGAGAAAACCAGACCAGTGCAAAGGCCTACGGAATTCATCTCCATGCAACGATTGCCGTGAGTGCAGAGGAAGGACTTCCATTAGGGATCGTGAACTGCAGTTATGGGAAACAGACCCCAAAAACACAGACTTGGCTGGATGGACTGCATGCGGTTGAGAAAGCCAGCGAAACGCTGCCTCGCAAAACTCGTGCAATTTGTGTGATGGACCGAGAGGCCGATGCATTTGAGATTTTGTCCGAGCAGCGCGCCTTACAGCGAACCGAGATTTTAGTGCGGGCCAAACATGACCGTGTGCTGGACAAGTCCAAAAACACCCGACTTTTCAGGACCATGCGAAAGGGATCGCCTGCCGGGCTAGTAGAGTTGAAGGTGGAGGATTTGAGTCGTCGGATGAAATCGGGGCGTGTGACCAGTGAAGGTCGGCCGGGCCGAAATGCGCGTATGGAAATTCGCTTCCGTAAAGTGATGCTTCCCCCAACCAAGGATCCAGCGCAAGCCCCCATGCCCGTTTGGGGGATCCATCTACGTGAACTTAATCCACCTGAGGATGCAAAGCCGATTGAATGGTATTTGGTAACGACACAAGAGGTTACAAGCCTGAAAGAGGCACAGCAGATGATTAACTATTACAAGTTGCGCTGGCGTGTGGAAGATACCTTTCGGGTGCTCAAGAGTGGCTGTAAGGTAGAAAAGCTACGGTTCCAGAAACCAAAGGTCCTGCATCGGGTCCTGACGGTATACATGATTATTACCTGGCGCATCATGCTAATGACTCTAATGGGACGTGTGGCGGGGGACTTGGAGATGGAGGTGTTTTTCAGAGGATCCGAGGCGAAGATGCTCCAAGTCTATGCTGAGAATTATCGACTTCCTGTTCCCACAAACGTATCTTCGGCTATCCTGACGGTGGCTATGATGGGGGGCTATATGAACCGTAAACATGATCCACCGCCCGGTCATGAGATCATGTGGCGTGGCTATTCAAGTTTGCAGATCCGCGCCGTTGCGTATGAGGAGTTGGAAGCCATAGGTAAAGTAAACTGGTAGAGAATCCGTCTGTGTAGACCGGTTGATTCAAGAGTATTTTTCCAGCACTTCAACTCGGAAATCATGCTGAAATGGAATGGTTTGGAAGGCTATACCATACAAATTCTTGAAATTTGTGATGGATCTTCGCATACTTAATTGTCAAAATATACTTTTGGCTACAGGGCAGAGCTAGTCCTCCTGCCGAAAGGCCATACAATCTCATTGCAAAGTTTGACAAAATTCCTACAAGTTGATGCAATATATACATGAACGCAGAGTTTTTCAGAGATTGAGAGAGCACAGTTCTGACACAGCCAGAAAAGAGTTTGAAAGAGCGTCGACAGAATTGATCCTTTCCTACAACACTACAATTCCAGAAAATAGATTTATTGTTGGTGGCGCAATGGAGGTGTTTGTTTGTGCTCTTTTACGCTCTGTTGGTATTCATGCAATTCTCTATGGAGAAGAGTCTCACGGAGGTGATATCCTACTTCCCAATGATAAGAAACTTTCTTGCAAGGGCTCTTTTGCCAAAAGTTGGTCCGCTGTTGGATTGATTAATCTCAGGGGACGGGGATATCGAAAGTGGCAGCATGCTACTTTATTCATTCGATCCGATGTGGGAATAGTGTATGGAGATCCTTCAATGGTTGATCAAAGCGAAATCAAAAATCCTGGAGACCAAATTACATTGTCTGGTAAAGCATTGCGAAAGCTATGCAATGATCCATCCAATGTCTTATCCCTCAACATACCTATCAAGCCTCCTACCGAATTCTACGGGGGAAAGCAAGGTAGCAAGTAGAAGCGTGGCTATGGAAGTTTTGAGGAATACCGATTCTTCCGAATTGCTCAGGGTTTCGGATCAATTGTTTTATCTCTCCAAATCCGTTTCAACCTGATCAATAAAAAGTTTACGAGGTGTGACAAATCATCAAGGTTTATACAGCAACTTTGAAGCGAAATTGAATGATACATAGGATGTATTCTAAATGCATGCAGAAGTCTAATCATAAATCTACTGCAAATGAACGTACATTCTTGATTTTAGTAGATTTTCCCTATCAAACCCGTCCATATATATTCAACCCACGCAGAGTAACAGTGTTGGGTGGAAAGCCTACTCTGTAGCCAAGGTTGACAGCATTTGTTGCAGAACGTTCACTGCAATGCAAGACCAGAAGATTGAGAAACTCTGGAAATCATCATTGACGACATGCACCACTTTACGATTGATGTGGACATGCTAGACTCTTGCAAAACCTCCAAATGAAGGTATCCTGAGATCAATTATTGAAAAATTGCGGTGATGTGGTGTTTGATTGCGTGTAAGGGAATCTTGAGATGTGATATTTCTCTTTTCAGAAAAAAAAACCTCAAAAATCGTCAGTCTTATGATAAAAATATAGGGAGTTGTGTAGTCCGAGGAATTTCACACCCAGGCCCTCAAGAACCGTATGTGAACCTCTCAATTCATACGGCCCTTCCTATAAACAGTCTTGCGACTGCTACCGTCTCCATCGGTCGCCTCCTCCCCTCTCGGGTTTGGCGGTTAATGTCAACGCCATAGGCCAGCCCCTTCGCTCCGCTTCCATACAAAAACATCAACGCTACATAAGATCTGGTCCGCCCCTGTGGGTTGCATCGGTACTTAATGATTTACGGGCACGGCCGGCTTGTCAGGCTCCCTTAACCGCATCCCGACAGGTTCCCATGTTCCATATAAGGGCCAAACCAAAGTCTCACCATCCATATGCTGGAGGCCATTAAGCAGTTTCACTCCAACTTCGTCCAGCTCCCTCGTTTTGACGTTCATCTGATTGTTTTCGACACGTCATCAAGGTTCACTTGCGTTCAACGCTTTGATTCACACCTGAAGGGTTCTATCCCTACTTTTTCCCAACACGCTCACCACGATACCTCTTAAATATCGCATCTGTGGGTGGTTTACAACCTCCGCCTGTACAGCGGTTGTGGAGGACCTACCTCCATCCCTTATATAGCTTCTATAAATGGTGCTAAGTCATTTGCTTACTCAAATTATATTTTACGTGACACACTTGAACGGGCACTACTTAGTGTAGAGATCTGATATGCGCTAACAAGTTGCTTATGTGTTCTTGAATGATGCGGGTTAATGGCTCTTTTTGCCCCCATTTCTGCCTTACTACAACTGAGCTTTCAACGTATACATTCCATCGTTAGTTGACACCATAGGCCTATATCTCTATGGCTCCTGCTACTCTCCGCTAATATTCGAATTTATTAGGACTCAAGGAAGCATCTGTTGACCAAATAGTCTGAGATTTGAATAATTATTGTATATTAAGGTGAGTTAGTAGAATATTGTATGCGTTTCGTCTATCACTAAACATTTCAAACATGAAAAAACGATTACTTCTTTTTATGCTTGTCCCCTTAATTACATTTTGTTCTGGAAGCGCTTTCGCGCAAGAACAGGTTCAGGGAACTGTTCGAGATGCGCTGACTTCAGATCCTTTACCCGGAGTTAATGTAATCATCATGGGAACAGCACAAGGCACGGTCACAAACTTTGATGGCCTTTATAGCCTCTCTGTCCCATCGCTCCAGGACACTCTGGTTTTTTCCTTCATTGGATTTGACACGCAGGAAGTTAGTATCGCTGGTCGAACAACCATTGATGTTGACTTAATCGAGACGGTATTTGAAATTGGCGAAGAGCTCGTTGTCACCGGTTACGGATCACAAGAGCGTCGATCCATCACAGGATCAGTATCTAATCTTGGCGAGGATGATTTCCTTAGCGGCAATGTAAATTCCGTTGAAGATATGATTCAAGGTAAGGTCGCTGGACTTCAGATTTCCACTCGTAACGGCAATCCAAATGATTCGCCAGATGTTCGTCTACGCGGCATTTCCTCTTTTGGAGCAAATCAATCCCCACTTGTGGTGATTGACGGTGTCATCGGCGGAAGTATTGATAGTGTTGATCCTACGGACATTGAATCCGTTGATGTTTTGAAGGATGCATCTGCTGCCGCAATCTACGGAACTCGCGGATCCGCTGGGGTCATTCTGATCACAACCAAAGGGGGTGAAGCTCGCGAGGGATTCTCTGTTGAGTACAATGCCTACTATACCTTTGAGGGGATTGAAAATCGTCTGGATGTGTTGTCAGGAGAAGAATTTCGTCAACTCTCGGCTCAGACTGGATTCGCAGCTCCAGACTTAGGCCATAATACTGAGTGGTTTAAGGAAGTCACTCAGCAAGGATCTAATATGGTGCATACTCTCGCTATCAGCGGTGGTAGTGAAAACTCAATTTATCGAGTCTCTGGAAACTTTCGCGATCGAGATGGAATCCAACGATTCACTGGTTTTGATGAATTTGGTGGTCGACTCAATTTCACTCAGTGGACGCTCAATCACAAATTGGAACTTACCGCACAATTGTCTGCGACCAAAACAGATATGAATTTCGGATTTGCTGATGCCTTCAAATTCGCTGGTGTCATGAACCCTACTGCCCCTGTTTCAGCAGATGGATTTGAAAATACTGGTGGGTTTTTTGAGCAACCATTGTTTAACTATTTCAATCCAGTTGCCATCATAGAAGAAGGAAGTAGAACCGGTGAGAGTAAACTATTTACAGGAGTCTTACGGGCCGAGTATGATCTATCTTCTCTTCTTCAAGGGCTCTCAATCGCCGCCCAATACTCTTTTCAGAACAATGATGTGATTGCGAGAAATTTCTATTCTCGCAGGCATAAAGTTGGCGGTGGAGCCACAGCGGCCGCGCTCGGACCAGGACGCGCTGAACAATTTTATCAAGATGCAGAAAGCGAACTATTTGAGTCAACCCTGCATTACGCTGGAGATGTCACCAATGATGTTACACTTGAACTCATCGCAGGGTATTCGTACAATGACTTTGTCAATGAGGGTTTTGACGCTGGTGGAGGTGATTTTGTGACCGATGTCGTTACCGTGAACAATTTCTCCTTTGCTCAGGATTTTAATCAGGGAGAAGCAAATGTTGGTAGTTACCGTAATACCAACCGTTTAATCGGACTTTTTGGTCGGATAAACGTTAATTACGATGGCACATTTTTTGTGAATGGAAGCATTCGAAGAGAGGGATCTTCTCGATTTGGCGTGGATAATAAATGGGGACTCTTCTGGTCCGCCGGCGCAGGGGTTGAAATCGCCAACTTAGTTGAGCTACCTTTCAGTGAATTCCGCCTCAGAGCCAGTATTGGTAAAACTGGCCAGGATGCTCCCGAAAGTGGCTTGTCACTTGCAAGACTTGGTCCGCAAGGCAGCTTCTTTGTCAACGGAACTTATATTCAAAGCTTCAGTCCCGTCAGTAACCCTAACCCAGACCTAAAATGGGAAGAAAAGACTGAAACCAATATAGGCCTTGATTTTGTAGCGCTTGATAATCGCCTGAGCGGACGAATTGATTTATATCAATCCACAACTAGCGATTTACTTTTCCAAATTGCAGTTCCTGTACCTCCAAACCTGTTTCCAACTACATGGAGCAATGTTGGAGAACTCACCACCAGTGGTGTTGAGCTATCACTGGATTTTGATGTCTTCCAACGAAGTACATCAAGTGATTTCTCATGGAACACTGGCTTTATTGGATCTATCTACTCTGAAACAATGCTTGAAGAGTATTTAACTGAAGATGTCCAATTCTTGGCAGAACCTGGAGCACCTGGCCTTAATAATGTTCAGATGATTCGCATTAAGGAAGGCGAACCCATCGGGCAGCTGTGGGGGCCTAGCTTCTCAAGAATTGGCGATAATGGTCGATGGCTATTTCACGCTTCTGATGGCTCAGAAAAAGAATACGAAGATCTCGTATTTGGCGCGGGAACAGACGATAAGCCAACCGATGAGGTCATCCTTGGAAACGGACTTCCCGACTTTCAAATTGGCTGGACAAACAGAGTTTCCGTTGGAGATTTTGATGCTGGTTTCTTCTTGGAAGGAGTTTTTGGACATCAAATCGCAAATATGTTCAGCACTTTTTACTCTGTACCAAAACAGATTTCTTCCTATAATGTGTTGCAAGACGCATTTGATTTGGCCGAGTTAAATGATGATCCCCGCTGGTCTAGCTACCATGTTGAGAACGGTGATTATATTCGCTTAAGTAATGCATCTATTGGTTATACTCTCCCTGCTTCGGTGATTGGAACGACTCCTCTTAAACGAGTGAGAATCTATTTATCAGGCAACAATCTGTTTACCATCACTGGTTATACTGGTCTCAACCCCCAAGTGAGGTATGTAGACCGTGATCAAGGGCAATCTGGACAAGGAGCGACTGTTGGTCCCCTCGGGCCAGGCATTGAGCGCCGTCTTGAATACTTCACGACCCGTTCTGTCAGTTTTGGCGTGAACGTCAACCTATAACCATTGACCAACTATGAATACAGTAAAAATGAACAAAACAATTACACTTCGCTCGTTGGTCCTTTGTTTGGGTATGTTGCTCGTTGTTGCGGCATGTACGGATCTCTCTGAGCCAGTTGATGATCAGGTTCAATCATCCGAGTTTTTCCAAAATGATCAACAATTTATTTCGGCCATGGGCGTTGCCTATGGTAACTTAGGAGGAGTTGGAGGCAGTGGACCTCCTGGACAATTGAATGAAGTCACTACCGATGAACTTATCGTACCTACCAGAGGACAGGACTGGTCCGATGGTGGTGCCTGGGTTCGCCTTCATACGCACGCATGGGGGGATGACGAGGGAGCATTTGATGGATTTTGGACTGGTTATTTTGGTGGGATTAATAACGCCAACCGTCTGATTTTCCAATTTGAAAGTGCCTTAGACGCGGGAACTGCAAACCCAGAGTTAGTCACTCCGTTCGTTTCGGAGCTGAAAGCCCTTCGCGCATTCTATTACTTCTGGCTTTTGGATGCTTTTGGCAATGTTCCTATCGTTGATAGTTTCGTTGATGCACCTGAAGCACCTAGCCAGCCTTCATCCGACTTCGCGGAAGGTCGGCGCATGGTTTTTGAGTTTGTTGAAAAAGAATTACTTAATAATCTTGAAAATCTCAGTGCCGATGTACGCGGGACATACGGACGAATGAACACGTTTGTAGCCCATATGACGCTGGCAAAGTTGTATATGAATGCTGAGGTATATACTGGTAACCCTCGATGGAATGATGCCGTCACCTACCTAAACGGCATCATTAATTCTGGCGCGTATAGTCTGGCGACGAACTATCATTCTAATTTCGCTGTTCAGAACGATGGGTCGCCCGAAAACATTTTTGTTGTTCCGTATGATAAGGTGTTTAGGAGCGGATTCAACCTCCATCAGATGACCCTCCATTATGGTAGCCAAAATACCTACAACTTCCAGAATCAGCCATGGAATGGTTGGAGTGCAACTCAGAAACTTTATGAATCTGTTATTGACCCTGAGCTGAATCCAGGGCCTCAGGGCGAGGTCTGGGGAGTCAAACCGACCAGTGATGACGCAGGCGTTGAGCGTGTCATGGGCACGCTTGATGATCGACTCGGGAATTTCATTATTGGCCCTCAGTTCACTGCTGGTGGTGACCGTGTAACGGATTCTGGCGTTTTTAATGATTATGACAAGAATGGTCCACCGCTATCATTCGTACCTCAAATCACCGAATTTGATGATGATGAGTTCCGGAATTTGACCTGCCGACAATGCGGAGCACGTATTGGAAAATATGAGTTTGAGCCAGGCATCGGCTCTGAAATGAGTAATGACTTTGTCATCTTCCGATACTCGGATGTCCTTCTACTTAAAGCGGAGGCTCTCTGGCGACAGAACCCTTCAAGCGCCGAAGCACTCGCACTGGTTAATCAGGTTCGTACGCGTTCAGGGGTTGATCCCTTTGATAATCTGACAGTCGATCGACTTTTGGCTGAACGCGCTCGAGAACTGTTCTTCGAGCAGACACGTCGGCAGGATTTGATTCGCTTTGCTGGTGTTGCAGGCGGAGAGACGCGTTTCAACGATCCATGGAGATACAAGGGCGTTTCCGCCTCATGGCGCAATGTTGCACCTATCCCTGAAAGCCAGTTAAAGGCGAACACTAATCTTGTTCAGAACCCAGGATATTAAACCTTTAATAAGCCATATACAAAGCCCCTCCTGGATCGCAGGAGGGGCTTTTTTTATCAAAATACTGTATCATCCTCTCAATCGGCATGACTTATTCACCAATGCAAGTGTAAATCAAAACCTGTTAGCCTTTATATTTTAGGCCCCGAAGAGAGCGCAGTGTTAATGATCCGTATCATATTTGTCCAACTGGATTTGATAGGGCATAATGTTTTATTCACTGTCTCACTTCCAAAGTTCTTCATCTACTGTGAGGTCCTCAACTGTACAATAATTGCTTGAGTAGAGAATCCACTTTCATTAAAACACCCTATTATATCCTGATCAGGCGACCATTAATTTTGGAGATTTCGCTATCAATGATAAACTTTCTTTACATATGGGAAAGTCATTGACCTTTGATACTCCTTAATGGCGAAGGAGCGAGAGGTTTCCTACTCCCGAATTCATGACAATGGAAGCGCTTCCACCGCCATTAATGTCGCCCTCAAATGAATGAGAAAGAAACTTCTTAGAAATCTCAATCGGAAACTCACAGGTGACAGTGCCGATACTTGCAGTCCCTCGAACCTCGGCTTGAACATCTTCGTGAAGCGATAGGGACACATTACCAGCACCCGTTCTTAATTTGCTATCACCCGTAGGTTGACCGTCAATTTCTACCCTCACATTACCTGTACCAGCAACGGCATATAATTCGTCAACCTCGGCATAAATCGTCACATTACCTGCACCAGTGACCACTTCAGAATCCTCAATTTCACCCGAAATTTCAACATTTCCAGCTCCAGTTTTAATATCCAATTCTGCATCAATATCTTCCATCAATATATTCCCGGCACCCGTTCGCCCTGAAATTTCTCCGTTCACCTCCATGATGGTGATATTGCCAGCCCCTGTTTTAAAGCTGACATCAAATTCACTGGGCACTCGCACTGAAAGTCTAATCTTTACCGCTGAGCCCGTACGCCATCGCCTGTGCCCTCGCTGATCTTCTACACGAGATTGAATTCTAACTTCGTCATCATCCTGTTCAAATTCATATTGATGTAATTCATCCAGTAATTGCTCTGCGTCTTGCGACCTCTCCGATCTCACACGACGCTCTAATTCAATTTTTACGTAATTTTCATCAATTGATTCTATCTCAATATTTCCACGATCAAGGTCTAAAGATAGTGTTCCACCCGGCCGGACCTTGAATTCTTTTTTAATGACATCCTTCACGATCGTAGCTGGCTGAAATGACGCAAGTGCTATCGCAACGCAGGCTGTAACTATTCCGATGAATCTCATGCCCGAAATGGATGATTTAGGAGTTCTGTACTTGAATTTACGTATATTTTACTGTCAGGTTGCACAATCATTGAATCCTATCTGGGCCATATGGGTTCAATTTTTGTGAATCACATTCCAAAATCATGCCCACAGTAAGCCTTAGTCGCCTAGACGACAAGTTTCATTTTCTGTGCACGAACAGCGCAGGTAATACACTGCATTTAGATACTAGCTCCGAAGAAGGAGGAAGCGGGCAAGGAGTAGGTCCTATGCAGGCTGTCGCGATGGCTTTAGGTGGATGTAGTGGAATTGATATCGTGATCGTTTTGAATAAGCAACGTCAGGATCTTCACAAATTTGACACAACCATCACCTATGAACGTGCAGAGGACGAAACCCCTGCCCTGTTTACCGACCTACATGTACATTATGAGTTTGAAGGCAATCTTGATATAGATAAGGTTCGGCGTGCTGTTGATCTTAGTATCAACAAGTATTGCTCGGTGGCTAAAATTCTTGAAAAGACGGCCTCAATCACTGTTAGCTGGTCCATTAATGGTCAGCATTACTCTCTTTAACTAAATAAACATACCTTAATCCGATGAGCGTTAATCATGCGAATGCCTCCTGGGAAGGAGATCTAAAATCTGGAAATGGACACATCAAAACCGAAAGAGGCGCTCTTGATACCCCTTTCACATTTGGATCCCGTTTTGAAGGAGACCCTGGAATTGGACCAGAAGATCTGGTCGCTGCGGCCATATCTGGATGTTTTTCAATGGCTATCTCTAATGAATTGGCAGGCCAAGGGACTCCAGTAACACATGTTGATACACGATCGACTGTCACGCTTGGACCAGACCCGGCTGGTGGATTCCATATCTCCAGTATTGACCTTGTGGTTCGTGCAAATGTTCCAGGCCTTGACGACCAAGCATTCCAGAAAGCCGCAGAAGCAACCCGCACAGGGTGCCCAATTGCAAAGCTTTATGCAGGCACTACCCTGAATGTGGACGCAAAACTCATATCTTGATCCTAGCCCTCTCGCATACGTATCGTCGCGTCAGGCTGGACTTCTAAGACCCCCGCTCTCACTAAGCGAGGAATCTGTGCAATCACCTGCTCTTTAAACGTAGAGCTAGTTGTCCGAAACCCAAATAATCTAGCCACCTCAATTGCACAGTCTTCAGCGTTGATAGCAATGCATCGTTGCACGGCATCCTGAATGGCTAAACTGTACTCCGCCGGAGCAATCATTTCTGGTTTCTTAAGGCGCGAGTCTTCCAACTGGCTCCGGTTGCGAACCTTGACTTGAGTCCCCGGTTTTTTAACGAAATCCTGATCTACTTCTACTATTCCCTGTTGGAGAGCATACGTAATTGCAGTCTGAATTTTTTCTTTAATTCGTTTTCCAGAACTATTATAGCCCCAGGCCAGTCTTGCTTTGCGAATCACAATGTCCTGATGGATCGGACCCTCTGTATCTACAATGTCAATCACTAACGTAACGACCTCCTCAATTTGAGCATCCTCAATATGATATAGATGCGCACGACTAGCATAACCCTTGGCTATCGCATCAAATTCAATATAATAGTGATCCTGAGACTCCGAGAATTGTACTGGCTTTTTGCCTCTAATGATCGGTGGGAGTGGTTGAACCTGGGCAGTGTTTGGAGTTGATTGTGCGGATGCCTTACGGATAGCATCCACTGCTTTCTGGGTTTCAGTTTCGGGGTTATTGAACCAGTCGGTACTCCAAATTCGATGGAATGTCCAACCTTTGCCTTCAAGGAGTATCTGCCGCATCCGATCTCGTTCTCTTGCCCAGTAGGAGGAGTGGTAGCGTGCACCGTCACACTCAATCGCCAGAATATAGGCACCTTCACGATGCGGATCTCTCACTGCAAGGTCAATCAGAAATCCATCGGAGCCTACCTGAAAATCAACCTCATAACCATATCCCCTAATGGCCATAGCGACGGCTTCTTCAAATGGGCTATCAGGCTCTCGCCCCGTAATGATGGGAACATCCATTTCGCCCGTTTCTGCGTACTTGAGAAACGTTTTGAGCATATAAGGGCCCCGATGCCGAGCCTTCTCATGTTGAATGTCGGTATGCTTAATCGATGCAAACACGCGGCATCGTTTCTTAGCTCTGGTAAACAGGACATTCAGTCGACGCTCGCCCCCCTCATTAGATACGGGGCCAAAATTCTGGGATAGTCGGCCATCTTTTGTTCTTCCATATCCAATTGAAATAAAAATTACATCGCGTTCATCTCCCTGAACGGTTTCAAGATTTTTTACAAAGAATGGATTCTCTTTCGTCTCACTACAAAATGCATTAAGTTCTGGATATGTAGCACGCATCAATTCTGCCTCATTTTGAATTGTCGTTTGCTGAGCTTGACTCATTGCTACAACGCCGAGTGACTCATTCGGACGGGATCGTGCATGGTCAAGAACAGCATTCATGACGGCCTTTGCTTCGTCTGGGTTATCACTTTTGCCGCTACCACGCCGGTAGGTGCCTCCAACATACTCAAAGGAAAGTCCCTGCTGAGTGGTATTACTGATTGGGCTGGGTGGGCACACAAGTTTGTTTGCGTAGAACTGTTGATTTGATACTGCAATCAGTGACTGGTGCTGTGACCTATAATGCCATCTGAGCATACATCCAGGCATACCACGGGCTTCACAGAGAGCAAGAATACTCTCCATATCTTTGACCTGTCCAGCGATGACATCTTCTATGTCATCTATCTCGGCCTCCTCGTCAATATTGACCAGTCTTTCAAAAAATGAAGTAGGAGGTAACTGTTTTTGATCTCCCACAATAATTGTACGTTTTGAGCGCATCACTGCACCAATGGCATCTGCAGGGCGCACTTGACTCGCTTCATCAATCAGTAGAAGATCAAATTGTAGTCCTTCGGGATCCAGATACTGAGCAACTGATAATGGGCTCATCAGAAAGACAGGCTTGATGGTCTGTACAGCATCGCCTACTTCATTCATTAGCTTGCGCAGTGGCATATGACGAGTTTTCTTTTTGACCTCACCGCGAAGAACACCCATCTTACCACGCGTCCCATCTGGAATGGAATGATAATGCGCAGCCATGATTTCCTGAGAACTAAGATGTAGTGGCGCCACATCCAGATTTTTAAATTGCTCAACGAGGGCGGATCGCTCGCGACCATTGATCCTATTGAGGTCTGGATATATTTTTTCAAACCTCTGATAGACGGCCTCTGCGCGGATGTAGTCAAATGTATCGCAGGCGTGGTGCGGTGCAAGTTTACCATTTCCCAGTCGGGTTCGGATGACATCAAGCCCTCTTTCGCTGACTGCATTTGCAGTGTCATATAACTGAATCCAAGCGTCCTGACCTTCCGCGTCTTTAGCCCAGTCAGACAATCGCTTGAGCATAGTCATTAATGGCACTTTCTGAATGGTTTCCTCTCCAAATGCGTGGAGGAAATTTAGTCCACATACTTCAATCACTTCCACCCACCTTCCCTCAACCACTTTTATCCCATCTTGAAGCTTGATTGCAATCTCGTCAGGGTTTGCATCTGAAGACCACTGATTGACCTGTGTGATCAGCAAATCCGATGATCCAAGGATTTCAACCTGCTCGTTAATCCACTTGACCGACTTGAGTGCCCCTGAGACATCGGTCTTCCATCCTTGCCATAAGGGTCCAACAACGACTTCTCCGAGTGTTCGCCGCTCATCAATTTCATTAATTTTTGATCTATGATTGATAAGGGAGTCTAATAGTTTCAAGTGCTCCGAAGGGGATTTTGGCAGGTTTATTGCGACGGCCTTGAGCTGCTTCATTGCTCGGCGATAAGACCCACTCAAGAACCGAAAAACGGAGGTGTTTCTTTTTTTTATCTCATTGTATTCTATGCTCCAGTCACGGTTGAAGGCTTCCGATATAACAGATTTTTCAAGCTCTTGACGGAGCTGCTGTTGTTCTACAATTTCTTCAAATAACTTCTGCAGATTTGGAGCGTACTCTACGATGCCCTTTACTTGAATCAAAGCATCTATATCTTTGGGCCTTCTCCCCATAGATTGCGTCAATAATAGCGCTTTAAGCACATGCTCCAGACTACCATTAGCTTCAGCACTTAGCCATGTACAAGCCTCGTTATACTGGGTGTTCAATTCATTTAATTCCTCTTGGAGTCTAGTGATTAAATCATTAAGTCGTGAACGATCCATAGGATTCATTTTACGATTGACACCCCTCCATTGATGGAATTGTTCAGCCCCATATTCCTGAGTTAATGTCGCGAGTTTTTGAATTTCTTGACGCGATGCATTGGTTTTTTCTATATCCCATACAGCTAATTCTTCCATTTGAAAATCTGGCCGAGGTAAATCATCTTGAGACAACAATTTTGTCAGTTGGCCAATCACTTGGTAAGGGGTTACACCGCTCTTCTCATCAACAATATGAAGCTGTGTTGATAATTGATTTAACTCATCTCTCACGGCCTTCAATCGATCGTATTCAGACCTGTCACCGACAACGGGCGGGCCTAACTCCAGCGTCTTGCCTAGTTCTTCATAGATGAGTTTTTTCTGGGCTTTGGTAGAATGCATTTCCAAACAAAGAGGACCAAGTCCACATGACTTGAGGCGATCATACACTACATCAAGTGCTGCACGCTTCTCCGCGACGAACAACACCTTCTGATTATCCCGAACAGATACGGCAATGATATTCGCAATCGTTTGTGATTTGCCAGTGCCAGGCGGGCCCTGAACGACCATATTTCTCCCTTCTCTTGCTGCTGCAATGACCCTCGTTTGCGAGGAATCCGCTTCCATAATATGTCCAAGATCTTCAGGATTCGCATATCGCTCATCCAAATTTTCTGTAGGATCAAACAGCGCAGTAGCATTGGTAAACCCTCCGCATAATAAATTCTCCATCAAATCACTCGGCTCTGCAAGATCTAAATCCTTTGACATCAGAAACTTCCCTGATGAATAAAATCCCAATTGGATCGCATCAGCATAAATCCCCCAATTCTCACGACTACCGATCACATTCATCACTTGATCAAAGTATTCAGACGGTAACCAGTCCTGTTCGTCTGGCCACGGAGGCAACTTGATATCAAAATCACTTTTTAGAAATGCATCAAAGGAATGATTAGGCCCCAAATCCTCATCTCGCAACAGCACTTTGAAATTATCTTTCACCCCATCGCGTAGCAATTCAACGGGTAACAAAACTAGTGGAGCGAACCGTTCAATTTGAGAGGATGTGCTTTCAAACCATTGTACGAATCCTAATGCAAGAAACAGTGGATTTGAGCCTTGTTCCTCAACAGCACTATTTGAATCGCGGTATAGCTGCAGTAAGCGCTTATGTAGCGCTTCCTTAGTCAAACGAGTTTGTAGTTTGAGATCTGTATGTCTATCACTTGGCGGATCTGGGTTAGGAACATAGATGTGATCTGTGATATCTTGCTCAGTGTACCCATCTGCTGAATCAGCAAACCGCATCTTTTTGTGTTGATGTACCAGCAATTTATACACTTCATCAGATCGTTCATTAACGATATCTAAGTGTTTGCCTCGGTCTTTACCAAGTGGAGAGTTTATCAAGCGATTACGCTTGCTGGTGTCAATGAGCTTTTCCTTGAGATATCCAATGGCTTGAGTCCATCCTCTAGGTGGAGGAGCCGTATCAGAATTTATATCCTGCGGTACACTTTGAGGATCTGGTGTCTCTTCACGGGGCATCTTGATTGGTTGTAAATAATTGCATATTGAGCCTTGCTTGGGGGGTGATCATGGACTATCATCGGATAGTAATATGAGGGCAGATCGTGGAGGCATCACCAATAACGTATCTTCAACCACTGCTTCAGATGGGTAGATCTGCGTATACTGACCCTTAGGAATCTGGCGTATCTGTTGGATTTCATTGGAAGCATTAAAGATGACCAAAGCACTCTTGTCAACTAAGTGACGCTCATAACAGAGTAGCCTCCGGTCATCATCAACGATCAGCCATTTCGTTTCACCGTGTATAAACAACTCCTTATTTTCAGTTCGTAATTGAATTAAGGTCTGGTATAATTGCGTGAGTTCCATATCAGCAGAAACCGTATCAACCGGTCTATGAAGTCCGAATGGATGGGCATTTTCATCCTCAAAAACATACTCAGGCCAGAGCATGGGTTTTCGGGTATCTGGATCATCTCCACCCCACATCCCCATCTCGTCGCCGTTCCAGATATGTGGGGCACCAGGCCATGTGAATTGTTGTACAAGGACCATCTCTTGGATAGATCTGGTCTTCTTATCTGGGCGATTAACTTTAAAATCTGGGCTTTCTCTTGGATTCTGGTGATACTTATATAATCCTGAGTTGTAAATACTGGTACTGATTCGTGGGGTATCATGACTTGCCGAAAGATTCATCATTGCATTCCAAAAACGGCGTGGAATTCCTGCCATGATCGAATCTATATGAGTCACATATTCTGAGGCGATGAGATGTGGTGGCGTCTCAGCAAAAAAACTACGTGTTGGCATATACCAGCGATAATTCATCACTGCATCAAATACATCTCCCTGAACCCATGGAACAGGGTCTGCCATCTTGTGGGGCCACGAATCCCACCACACCTCTCCAACGAGATATGCTTCGGGATTAATCGATCTAACAAAATCCCTATAATCTCGCCAGAACCCCAATGGAACCATTTCTGCAACATCCAATCTAAATCCATCTATTCCATCTTCTGGATCACCGTCCCCATTGGGATCAAGCCACCGTTTGGTGACGTTGTAGATATGTGCTTTGGGGCCAGGATGAAGATTCCCTTCATGTGCTCCATGCACATGGGTGGATGGCACATCAATTTTAGCGAGTTCAGGCAATGATTTAACGCCAAGCCATCCATCATACGAAAATTCGTTTGTATCTGCGGTCGCTGGGTCATCAAAACTATTAATCTCATACCACTCTGCATAATCAGATTCTTGCTGGTGTTGCAGGATATCTTCCCATGCCCAAAATTTTATTCCAGTATGATTCCATGAGTAATCCAGAATAATGCGCATATCTCTATGATGCACTTGTTGAATCAGTTCAAGAAATAGACTATCCGCTGCAGTCCACTGCCATGTATCAGGGTCTAGTGGATCTTCTGATTCTGCGATCAATCGGTCACCGACAGGATCAGGTCCAAAATTCCGATCCACATGCCGATAATGGCGGGCATCAAACTTGTGTAATGAGGGCGCATCATTGATTGGATTGAGATACAAGGCATTCACTCCCAATTCCTTCAGATAGTCTAATTTCTCTATAACCCCTTGCAAATCCCCTCCGTAGCGTCGGTATTGTACTGCTGTGTAGAATTCCATTTCGCTGTCGATCGCCCATGCTTCTAGCTCGTACCAGTTATGAGTCCAGGGAGTTGGTGCCCAGTTCTCTGGCGGTGATCCGAACCAGAAACCCTGAATATCTTCTCGCGTCGGGTCATTTGTAGGATCTCCATTACGGAATCTCTCTACAAAAATCTGATACCATATCGCTTCGTCTGCCCAAGATGGAGGCTCGCTGACCAGTGGTTGTGCTTGGCTTATTGACACCAATGCCATAAGTACTGTTATGCTACCGCAGATACGCATCTGAACCATCAAGCCAATCCTGCCGAGGCGGACAGAATATATCTACATCCAGTGTGTCCTCCAGTGCAACTGCTTTGTGAGGAAGATCAGAAGGAATGACGAGCACCTCTCCTTCGTGTACAATAATTTCCTGCTGCTCATTGGATCCAAGCCAGAATTTTAATGCCCCTTTTAAGACATAGGTGAGTTGCTCATTGTCGTGTGAGTGCATTGGGACGATGCTATCTTTTTCCAAGTACACATGGGTAATCATCATCCGCTCACCTGTGATGATTCGCCGGCCGAGGCCTTGTTTGACCTCCTCTATTGGCATATCATCCCATCGGTAAATGGTTGCCATTTTAGTCATTGAAAAGAATGTTGCTTAACATGCTGAGGTGTACTATATGTATGTTCGCTTAGTGAAGAGTTTATTTCTCAGTTTGACTCGCAGGGTGTCTTCCATATTAAAAGCTTTAAGGGATCCCTCTAAAAGCCTCATCTTGTCTTTTGTAGAGAAATTTGTTTCAATATATTTGTATGTGGAAATTTTTTCGGGTCTTTTAAGGAGGTCTGGATTATCTGTGATTTTCAAGCTTACAATTGATCTAGAAATTTGCTTCAATTTCATTGAATCTTCCTTGTAAAGATATCGAAATACATGTACATATATATCAAGTAACCTACCATTAATCTTATTATTCTGAAATCTAAAATACTCAATATCTTGGCGTTTGGCAAATTCTACCTCAAAAGGATTCTCTTCATCGTAGAACTCTATTGGATCTGGAGGAATTGTGTCATCAGAATTAACGAATACTAAACCAGTATTCCTGAGGACAGTTTTTATATCTTCTACGAGCTCAGGCTTGACAGAATTAAAAATTGAATTTGACAAGAATTTTGAAAAATGATCACTTGGAGCAGAAAACTGCTCTTTAAGATACGTGTAAATTCTCGCTGTACTATTCCACTGAGTGGAGAGTTCTAAGGCCCTTTTAGGATTATAATTCTGACGTGAAAATTGAGATAAGCACTGTATTAATTTGTCATTTACTTCACTGAGATCAAAATCAAGAAAAGGCTTCTCATCAAGCTCATTGATCTTTTGTTTCTCTGCATAGAAACGATACCTCTTTCCGTTGGTCAAAATTACAAAATCTACTTCTTGTTCAATATGATCATAAAATCGCTTGATTTGATTTACGTACTCAATATTTTCTAAGTCATCCTGTAATTTTTTTGCCTCAACTAATATAGTTAGATGACGATTATTGTCAAAGAGTGCATGTCTACACTACCTGCACTTTTACCATTAGAATAAATTGGATACTGGTTTCGGACAGAATTAAGATCGCCAGTATTGTAACCTAAGGCATCAATAAACGGGCCAATGAACGCAGCCTTAGTATCGGGTTCAGAAAGAAGGTCATAAGGATCATTAAATTTTTCAAACAGATCCTCTATGTTTTTTATCTTTTTCAGCATGTTTTACATTTGTTTGTCAGCTAAACTCCGACATTCCGATCAGCTATTTGAATTCATGAGGAATCACCACCGCTAGGCGAGGAGCCGCTCATGCGGAGTACCTCAAAATGCTTAGCGTAGGTCGCTATTCAATCTGCCTTGCCAGCTATGGCACAATCCGTAAATTTGTTGTCATCAGGGTCAACGTTTATGATATTCCACTGATCGTAGCGAGAAACATCCAATACATTCGGCAAACTTTCTAAGGTATCAACAATGTCTGACGCGATGTCACTTCCATGTTTTTTCCGATAATTTCCTGATATTCAAGAACGATCTGGGTGCAAACCAGTAGTGCCCTGTTTTTAGACCATTGAAAGGGAATTATATACGTGAGTACCCATCTATTTGACGGCTACCTTTTGCGTATCCATTTCACGGCTCATAGGAGTCTCTAACGAGAACGCTCCTCCACGTGCAGATGCCCCAATCCCGGAGGCCTGTAATATATTCACAGACGCGTTGATGTCTGCGTGATCCGCCATACACTTAAACTTACTTTGCGTCTTGCGATTGACTTTATCTGTATGACCACACTGATTACAGCGTTGACTGGTATACTTCGGATCTACAAGAATCACGTTGCCAAACTTGTAATCGCAATAGGAATTAAACCGTCTCCATCCAGCGTTAAGGATGGCTCTGTTTAACCCTGCTTTTGCCTTCACATTGGTTCCAGGGTTCTCAACCGTACCCTTAGCAGACTTGGACATAGTCTTGATCTTCAAGTCTTCACGTTTACGCCTTATTGGACAATCTACGGCTATGTTGATGTGCCGCATTCGTTCTTCTGTTTTCGCTTCCACTTGTTGATTTTTCGCTTGGATTGACCAGATCCTTTCTGCTGTCGGGCTAACTTTCTTTGCCACCGACGAATCTTAATCTCCTTATCCGTTAAGTCAGGGATCGGTAACATGCCCTGTTCACCATCCGTTGAGGAATAAGAAATGTTATAGGTATTCAAGTCAATGCCAATCTCTTTGCCATCGTCCACCTTCTCTGGTAGATTAGTGACTTTGTAAATTACGCTCATCTTCCAGTACCGTCCGTCTTTCTTCACGGTGACTTCAATCGGCTCACCGTCTGGATAAGGATTACCTCCTTTCCTACGAAACTTCACCCAGCCAATCTTCTGGATATAGACATCATTCCCTCGGATCTTAAACAATCCTTTGGTCGCCGTAAACGAATTGTGTTGAAACCGATTATGGAACGTAGGATGATCACGTAATCCCTTGAAGAAAGCCTGCCACGCCTCTGCCTGATGCTTTAAGGTGTTTCGTACAATGTTGGACGAATACCGATTCAACCAAGAAATGGTTGGGCGAAAAGAAGTGTATCTCCTACTTAATGACGGCCAGGTCAATTCTGGATTATCCTTATGTTCGTCTTTATAGTCCCTGTTGATTTGGTCAAGAAACGTATTCCATACAAACCTACATGCTCCACAAAGACCTGACAAGAGATGGGCTTTCCACTGCGTGCCGGGTAATAGACGATACTCTATTCCACGATAGGAACAGTTTGAACCCGAAGGGTTAGAAGCCTTTTGAACAGGCATGATATCAAGGTTACGTTGGTGTTATGGTAAGCAATAGGGTAGACTGCGTATCTATCCTATTGTGTCTGTTATACTCTCCAAAATAGAATGGTTCCATTCTTTGGGTACTCACGTATATAATTCCCCATTGAAAATCCAGTGATAGGGTGATCTGTGAGAAACTGACATCGGAAAGACATTTGTGTAATTAACAGATCTTAAAGGCATATTTTATAGGAACGATAGGGTGTTCGCGCCATGTGATGAAAATCATCATCAGTCCAACCTTTTTCTTCCGCAACTTGATCGGCTTTTTAGTAGCTTGTTCATCAAAAAAATTCCAATAACGAAAGATAACTCGGTTCATACCTTATCGGACACTTCCAAATCCCGAAGTGTCGCTAGAAGTTCACCTTTGTTTTGCAGACATTTCTAATAGCTTTGGGTACATGAAACATGTGGTTTTATGTAAATTATGCTGACTCTTATCCTCAAACACCAAGAGTAGATTTCTGTTTCATGATCAATGCTAGCAACATAGATTGAAGTTGGAAAATTAGACAAGTTCTATACTATCGTAGGATATGAAAATTTCTCTGTGTGGACAATAAACCTGACTTCGACGGTTTCAGAATTGAAAGCCCTATCAAATATAGGAATTCTGAAAAAACTGAACACTACCAGCCCCCTTATTTCAGGGGGAAACGATGAAAATCAAGACCGATTGGGGGTCTTTTAGGTGCTGACCCCAGTAGCACGGTCTCACGCTGTATCTTCAGTCCGATAGAGGCGTGCCCCCTATCGGTCACCTTGGATGGAAGCAGATAGTGGGCTTGATTGCCTTGATCATAGAGGTTTCTACCGTGCTCAGTTCTGCTAAAATCTGTCCCTCACTCAGACGCTGTTTCCCTCCAAACCTTGCGTTGTATCGGTGTCGTAGAATCCGTAATAGGGCAAAGGCGACAAAACAAATGGCCAGATGTGCGCGGACCCGACGTTCTTTCCAGTGAAAGACAGGGCGAACGGCCATGGTATGCTTCATCACGCGGAATCCTTCTTCAATCCGCCATAACTCCCCATAATACTGATAGATTCGCTCGGGGGACGGATCCTCTAAACTCGTCCAGACGCCATGTAACCCATCAAACTTCTTGTCTTTTTCAATCGCGGCCTCAGTGACGCCATCTTGCTCTATATGAAGAAAACGCCCTGCGCGCCCCGTCCCTTTGACTCCCTGGTTCTTGACTTTCTCAATCGCCTTGTCCCGTAACTTCACATCCCGTGCGGCTTTTTTCGGACAATATCGTAGAATCAGACGCCGACCTGCAAGTTTGTGCTCGCGGACCTTACGCCCCGTTGGTAGGACCTTCCACGACGTATCTTGACCTGCGTCTGCACTTTGTTCAACGATCGTAAGCGCGCCGCCACCACATAATCACAGTTCCAACTTCTGAGTAAGGCTAAATTATCTTTACTCAACATCCCCCCATCAGCTACCACGATCATCTGATCCAAATCAAACCGCTCACGGAGCTTGGTCATGGCGGGTTCCAGCGTCTTTACATCGGTGGTATTGCGAGCTCGTAGGTCACTGGAAGCCCCTCTTTGGTTTGAATCAACGCCAATACCACCTGAACCCTTTGTGGCTTTCCATCTTTACTATATCCCTTCTTACGCAGCTCATCTGAATTCTCGCTGGCAAAACTCAGCGTTGTAACATCAAAAAAGAGCACCGTTAATTTTCCCCCAAGCAGTCCCAGCGTTTGATCTGATATAAGTTGCTTGAACGCCATCATCGGTGACCGCATCCATCATCCTGTAAAACTTCTCCACCTCAACCCCCGCATCCTTAGACATCTTTCGGCTATGGCCCAGTTTACTCTCCCCAGGTGTGGCCAGACGCAGTAACACCGTCTGCAAGCGTCGCGCCATCTTCTGACGAGAATCAAACACCTCTGCAAATCCCATCTGATCATACAAAGCACCGATCACCTCATGAAAGCCCAAACATATCCGTCGTATCTCATGAAGCTTCCGCGCATCCTTGATCACCAGAGCCTTATCCTCGCGCTTCTTCTTTCTGGCCGCCACCACCTCATCCACATACGACTCTGCGGGAAATAATGTGGGATGACGCGCCTCTTGGATCCGCGCCAGTTCCAGATAGGCGATTTTGACCAGCCCATCCACCGCATCTGGATGCACACTTCCCATGTGCCGAATAATGCGAACCCGCCTGATTGCGGTAACTCTCAACAATCTGGACTGCAATGTTTTTAGTGGTTTTACGCTTGAGTTCTCTGATAAACATGAGCACCTATATTTACAAATATACGACATAAAAACCAAAATTCCAAAACTGAACACTACACACCAAAATCGCCGAAAAACCGCCCGAAAAGCTATATAAATAAGGGGTTTAAAATCTCAAAAATCTGAAACCGTCGAAGTCGGGAAGAAATGGTGACACACCCCGCTTCTTAACTTTAAACAATACCATCTATATTATTGGGTATGAATCAGGTTATCAACCTTTCGTGAGTTTAGCATGAACGGCGAGGATCACCAAATAAATTCCTGCCAATAAAGAGCCCATCATCTCACGGCCAGATTCGTCTTCAAAGTAATGTAGACCTTGATTGGCTACAATCCAAGCATAATAGAGTCCTAGCCCAGTAATCAGTATTGCGGGAAGTGTGATGACTTGCCAAGCAATTTTTCTATACAGTGAAATAAGACCAATCAGTGCAGTAACGGCATAGACCAATGCCCACCAAAATGCATCAGGATCATTCAACTGCCAATAGGCACACAGAAAAAATAGGAGCGATCCAACAAGTTTGAACCCTTTTACAATTATTGGCATACTTGCTTAATCTGTATTACCAGTTCATTCGGATGCCAGCAAGCAACGAGCGACCGGCAGCAGGATACAATAAATATGCGTCCGATCCACCTGGGTCAGAAAATCCAGTCGTACTGAATAAATTATTCATCAGATTGAGCGTCTCTAACTCCAAGGTGATCCAACGCAGAGAATACGTTACCTTAAAATCAACCGATGAGAAATTGTCCAACCTCTCAGTATTCGCATTATCAAGCCATATGCGTCGAGTGCTGCGAATCGTCGCCATTGCTTGAAGCCTATCCAGAATAGGCAAACTGATCGCTGCTGATAGGTAATCTTGTGGTATGGTTCTGATGAATTTACCCTCAAATTCCCCCTTACGAAAGGTCACATTTTGAAGTGTATAGTTGAATCGTAGGGAAGCCAAATCTACCCTTTCAAGAAATAATCCTAATTCAATCCCCTGGTGGCGACTACTGGCGATGTTTTCGTATTGAAACGTTTCAAATGAAAAATCTAACTCATCTTCCATATCCATATGATAGAGACTCAAAGTGAAGTCTCCATTGAGTTTATTAGGAATCAACACTGCACGATGGTAAACTCCAGTTTCAAAACTAATTCCCCGCTGAGGCTTGAGATTCGGATTGGAAATTGAAATCCCATCAGGGGGATTTGCAACGGGGATTAACCTCTGTCCAAAAAGTTGATCCATGGTCGCGGTCTTGAATGATCTCGCAACATTGGCATACCAGTTCCCTTGATGTTGAGCACTGGATGTATACCTGAAATTAATGCCGAACTTCGGGCTAAGTGCAGTATGAACTGAACTTAATTCGGCCTGACCTTCTGGTGTGTAGTGATCGTTGATCCTGTCGTATCGGAGTCCTGCGGAGGCTCTCAATTGGCGAAGTATCTCAATGTCATACTGCGCATACGCGGCCGATGCTTGACGCGTCCCTTTACCTTTGGTTGATAGATCTCCAATCGCTCCATCATACTCTTGAAATACCGTAGCAGGCCCGGTCACCATATTGTACCATGCTACATCTAGTTGACCACTGTGAAGATCCGAACCAATGGTCAGATGGTCGGATGCAATCAGGTTATGCGCCAGCCATTGAGCGCTGAAAAATACTCGAGAGGTCTCGAATTCTCTCCACTTTACATCCGCAAATTCAACCGTAATTGGCAGAGCACGTCCACCTTCAAGGCTTCTTTCATTCGCAGCAATTGAGATCAAAAAAGAGGAATTCTGACTCAGATTGATCTTGCTATTTAATGCCAATCTCTGGGTATATTCGTCATTGGAGTCAAAGCGAAAAAAGGGAGATCCTTGGACACGATCTTGTGCGATCTGTTGAATTGTAAGTGGCCCAGGTATGTCGTAGTCTCTAGAATGCAAGGATGCCGAAAACTTAAGATCAGCAACTCTAGATTTAAGTACATCAAATTCAAGTCCTAATCCCCTAAGAACTCGATTGGCATGATCTCTGTATCCATCTGTAGATTCATAATTTCCATAGGAAGAGAATTTTCGTTTTCCTAGCGAAAAACGAGACGATCCGCTGGCCTTGAATACCCCAAATGAACCTCCAGCAATCGCCGCTTCAAAACTTGATGGAGCATTAGAATCCGTAATGATATTGATCACCCCCCCTATCGCAGCATCTCCATAAAGCGAGGATGCCCCTCCGCGAAGTATTTCAATGGACTCAATGGCTGTCAGCGGGATCTGATCCCAGTTGATGAGGCCGGTCTCCAACGCATTCACCGGCTGTCCATCTACCATAAGCAAAACATACTCGGCCTCTCCACCACCATAGAAACCGCGAATAATTGGCTGTATATCATAACCCAACCCATCTAACTGTAGCAGGGCAAAACCTGGCACATGTCTCAGGATTCCGCCGAGCGTCTGAACGCCTGCTAATTGAGCAATGTCACTACGTTTTAAGACGCTAACTGCACCAGTTGATTTATAACGTATAGAATTGTATCGATCAGCAGTAACGACAATATCATCCAATTCTACAATGTCCAACGTATCTGCATTCTGAGCATGTAGAATCGTTGGACATAAGAGTGAAAGAATAATCAATAATTGCGGTAGTATTATTTTCAAATTCATTAATTCTGAGTGATGTTCACGATGTAATTTCTGTTGATAGTTGAACAAGTGAGAGATCTGAATGATGCTCTATAAAAGTTAATAGTGAGATGACAAGGCATTTAAAATCTAACTCCCGAGAAATAGATTGTCTTTCAACAATAGACAGACGACAGTGTATTTTATCGGATTGATCAATCCTCGCCATAAAATTAGCGCATCATGTATTTAATAATCTGATCATTACTGATCTCTGTAGATTGATTGACGGCCCTGCCTTGAGAATCGTTCTTCGCTCATTAGCATTTATAGTGCAGTATCTCCTATCAGAGTCCACCTTCTAATCTGTTGATTTGGGTACCCTACTGAATTGCTTCCAGTCAGTAAATAGTGCCCGTCCAGAAAAGCATCTAACAGCGCTGAATCGCCTATTCTGTATGGGTTTATAGATTCAAAATAAACGTTATTTTGTTGCGAAGATTTTGCGGCCATTTTCTAGACTACGCGTTAGAGGTACCAAAAATGGGAGTTTTCAGTATACACCCTGTCATTTGTTACCTTTAAATCACAAATCTTCAAGCGAAATAATCGGCGATAAATGTCATATAGAATAGGAACTTCAAAGAAAATTTTCTATTTCTGGACTGACACTAAATAATGCAAGAAATAATTATCACAAGCCTCTTTGTTACCATCAAATCTATCTCGCATAGCAATGTTCTACCAGAGATTCACATTCGTGTCATTTTTATTGGCACATGCCGTTCTCCCAGTAATCATGTAAGTGTATAATTTAGACGTATATCCAATATCGTTTAACTGTCTGTGTAGTCAAACATCACAATACCTCCACAAGAATAGATTCTCCCTGTTGGGCTTTCGATCCAAATGTCCTTGCTCCGATTCACTGCAGTTAGTCTTACATTCTGCCCATGCACGCCTACCGTCATCAGGAGAGTAAGTGCGAAGGTCATTGATGTTTTCATGTGTTTTTTGAGCAATGCCATCATCATACAGAACAAATGTTCAGAAATCGCAATGTATCAATCACCTGATCATGAACAACTCCATTGGTCGCAATAATCCCTTGATTTTTCTCGAGCCTCATCCCACAACTAAAATCAAGTAAGTCTCCCGCACAATCAGTTATTTTGCCTCCAGCCTCGGAAAGTAGCAGAGATCCTGCTGCATGATCCCAAATTCTTTCTACATAATCGTTTTTAAGTGGAAGTCGCATATAGATTTCTGCATCTCCACGCGCCACCACTACATATTTTGCCTGACTATCAAGTTCAATCCGATCTGTATTAATCGCTAAGTGCTCCGCAACTCGATGAATATCCCTGAGTGATGTATGGCCTGACTCTATACTTTGACAAATTCTCACTTCAGAACCCATATCTTTTTGGGTCACATGGATAGGCTGTTCTCCTTGATAAGCGCCATTCCCCTTGGATGCCAAAAATAATTGATCACATAGTTTAGGACATGCAAGCCCGCATACCACCACTTCTCCATCTTCAATCAGAGCTAATGCAACCGCATAATGTCCACCTCGCAAGAAACCTTTTGTCCCATCAATTGGATCTAATGTCCAAAAGCGGTCCGAATATTGATTCGCATTTCCATAATCAATCCACCTCATTGCGGTACTTAATGATGTTTCAGGACGAACAGATTCAAGATGGATTTTCAAAACGTCACACAGATCTGTTTGTTCGTCCGCCTGTAAAAGAGTGCTATCTTCTTCAGCAATGATTGGATCATCGGGAAACGCCTCACGAAGCATACGACATATCAGAGCTTGGCTTCCAAAATCTGCAATCGTAACGGGGCTCTGATCTCCTTTTTTGATGGCGTCATGGCCTTGAACAGAATTGCATAAAAGCACAGCTTCTTCAAGCGCAAGTTTTGTAATTCTCAATTCTTTAGAATATTCTCTATTCATCCTTCTATTGGGTACGGGACATAGTGTCATACGATGGAATCGTATCTAAGAACTGAAAACTATGATCAGAATGATTAATCACACAACAATAATGCTCCATTCCATTGGTGATCACCAAATATGGTACATTGAATCCTGTATTATAATGCCCTATCTGATTAAATACTTCCTGATTCAACTTTACAGACGGCCTTTTACATTCAACCAGCAATAATGGGTCAACCTGCCGGTCATAAGCAACAATATCTGCCCGATAAATTTGATTTCGAATAGGTATAGTGACCTCAACACCAATTAATCCTCGAGGAATATCTAAATGACTAATCATATACTGTACAAAATGCTGGCGGACCCATTCTTCAGGGGTTAATGGTACAAATCGCTTTCGTATTGTATCCAAAATCACGATCCGTCCGTGGTGATCACGAAGTTGATAGTTATACGTTGGCAAGTTTAACTGCTCCATGCTCATAAGCATCTATCATGGATCATCTAGCTTCCCAGCGAGTTAACTTGCCTATCGGGGTGTGGCGCAGCCCGGTAGCGCGCTTCGTTCGGGACGAAGAGGTCGTGGGTTCAAATCCCGCCACCCCGACTGTGGCTGTTTGTAGTCTAAACCTTTTCATAGAACGGTCTCACATGTTAGTTAATTCCGACAGGGATAGAATTACAACTTATCACCTATTGGGTTCACACACTCAAGCATCATTCGTCTCGCTTGACAATGAGTGCTCATACGATTTCCTGTCCACCATCAGCATTTTGTTAAACACTCCAACTCGCACGATTGGAGCATCACCGCGCCCATCTTAAATGGCAACTCAACTGTGCCGAGAAAAAATCTGAGGATTAAAAATATCTATCAGAGTTCGTCTCACTGAGATTGTCTTCATCATCGCTGAAAAAGGACTCAATCGCTGGCTTCTCTTTGGGAATTCTACTACTTTCCCCACTTGTTCAATGAACCACCCCAAGCGCCATCTAATTCTGAGGAGGTCACTGGAATGGGCGCAAATGTTTTGCTTACTCTGCGAAGAACTTTCCCACCCGTTGTCCTTTGTTCAAGCTCGTATGTTCCAGTAGATAGTGACTGGCCTTCCGTAGAAAAGATCCATTGATATGAGACAGTCTCTGATGTTGATCCAGCTTCTTCATTGTGAATGAGCGTGAGGAAATCCATATCCTCAGACCCTTCGGGTACAGCAATTATATCTGTTGGAGTTGACGTCTGATCAAAGCGGACCAGAAGTTCTTTGGACATCGTCTTTTCATCACCCTTCTGAAATACGAATGCGTTGAAATGTCCATGTTGATCGAATCTTTCAGGATAAGATGCGTAGCTCCTCGCTATAGTATTCAATCTTTGAGTTCCGAAAAAACGGTTAAGCGGCCCGGAGCCATTTCCACGTCCCAGATTTCCCGTTTGATGCAACCTCAGCTGAGACAGCATTCGTAAATTCTTGCGGGCCGGTTCCCAATCCTCCTCCTGTTAATTTCAAATCGCCATCACTACCATATATATGTATTTTCTGTGCCATAGCATCAAGAACGAATAACTGAGATTCATATCAAACGATCCGATTCTGCCAAAAAGAACCGAATCATTACCGATCCCTGTTCCATATCGGCTTGCTCTGTTATCTCCCGACGGCCAAGTAGATCGTCAAAAGCTAACAATGATGATCTCACCCGTTGCAAGCGTATCTACCACAGTAGCATCAGAAATCAATTTTGAATCTGATGAGCTACAACCCACACTGAGGTACGGGGATTCTTGTCTCGCAGGCGGACGCTGACTTGGTCGTAACCAGTCTTACTCAAGTCTCCATAGACATTCCGTCAGGTGACTCACATTCATTAATAATAAAATATACGAAAATTTTACTACAAAAACATATACCGACTGACATCCCCGCACTGAATACGAGGTTTGGGGTTGTTTCAATTGGTGTTGATTTGCCTTTTTGTGACTGGTAGGTTTATGGGCATATAACCGTTCACTATGGCCAGCATCATACAGTAATAAATGTATAGATGGATCATACTATTCAACAGTGACTAGTTTGGCTCAAATTTGAAACAGACCTGAACTTAAACTCTACCAGCCACAATTTCAATGCTAAAGTTTCAACATGTTTTGAAAACAATGCCTGGGGTTTTAGGGGGCATTTGATAACTGATCGTTACCAACACTAAAGTGCAGGGATTCTTGTTTTGAAACCATCGCAAAATATGTTGAATTTGGTCTTAAACATGCCACATCAATCTACAGCGGATTACCCTATCTCCAGATAACTAACATTTACCCTCACTTCAGTCTTTGAATGCACCATTTCAAGGCGCTGGGGTTTACGTCGCGTTAAGGAGAGAAGTGATGCTTGATGCTGAAGAAAAGAAACGGAATAACTTTGCTTGACCCATCTTTAAGTTAAAGCCCCTTATCTGGTTGCCAAGCTTTCAGCTACATTAACAAGATGACCGAAACGCAAAAACACCATCTCTGCAACACGGTATCATCCATCTGATCCAGTCAACTTGAAGCAAGAGCAATGTTATTTATAAAGGTCTAGGATAATATCAGTTATGTATCCCTCGTACGTTAAGGATAATAAGAATTGCTCTTTTAATTTTGTATCATCAATGGAGAATCTACCCAATTCCTCGATTTCAGTTATTACTCCATCTGGTGGGTTCCCAAGAGATTCAAGTTGCCATATTCTCCATAACGTTAGCCAACTCAACCAACTCCAACTATCCACTTTTGGATACCATCGTTGACCAAATTCTACCCAAGTATCGCGGTAGTCCAACCACAGGCGTTGAGTTTCTTGGATTTTTTCAAATGAACAACATTCCCCGCCATATAAAAATCCTGATATACCTTTAGCATTGCCGCGTAAGTGATTATAAATATGGTTAAGCTTCTCATCCATCAAACGAAACTCTTTCTCCGTATAATTTGGAAATTGTCCAGAGTTGAAGAACTCAATTGCCATAACGTGAAACATATCCTGAAAATCTTCTTCATGCCAGTCTGGGTACATATAACTATTCACCGTTCCTCCCCATTGATGAGTCTCGTTTGTTTGACGTGCTGATGTAAACTCATCTATTAGATACCTCAGATCTTCATGTGCTCCAATCAAGTTGTCTAGACGAACTTTCCTTGCAAATAACACAGGGTATCTACGGGTACGTACACAGTTACGAAAATGAAAATTTCGCCCTCCACAGAATCTGTCAATTTCATAGTCATAGTCCCGATCAATTTCATATTCATAGGCATGTTCAGTAAGTGATTCTACCATAATAGCTAAGTCTAAATTTCTATCAACCCCATACCCGTTGGCGTAAATCATGCTTAGTATGCCTGAACCATTCCATTCGTTATTAGAACCTTTGGAGAATTCCCGAAACGCAGCACATCGAGCTTTCTCGTAATTAATTCGTGTATCTATTCCATAGTAATACTCTGTTGCAGATAATCGACAATCGTCCCACTCTGAAGGTAGGTCATCTGATGGGAAGTGTGATAAGATAAATGCTAAAGAATCGGAGATCGGACTCAAGCCTGAGATTTTTTTACTTAGTTCATCAACTTGCGCTATACTGTACTTCGAAAATAAAAGAAATATTATCGGAATCAGTAAAAATATTTTCCCAATACTGAAATGCATGTAGAGTAAGATTTAAAATCGACCTTCGGACATGTGAATTGCTAGGATTAAGGTATCGTTACCGCCAACGAAAAACTCAATCTAAGCATCATTATCAGGTAAGTTCCATGAAAAATTCGCGAATGTATAATATGGCTTAGACTTCAAGAGTCGACTGATATATAATGCCAATTCCCTTAGATGATAGTCTCCCCATATCACACTTTCCCCATGAGCTATTTTTGAACCATCAGGAATGTGATCCCAGCGCCTGGGCCAGTGATAGACACTGTGAAGAAGAAGACCTTGATGGTAAGGATCCATGGATAAGTAGGGAGCATGTAATAAAGTATACGCAGTTTTGCGGCCCGCGGATGTATATTTTTTTCCAGCCTCACCCAGAATCTCGCCAAGACGTAGTAATCCTTGAGCAGCGATCGCGGCTGCAGAGCTATCAACAGGCTCCTTATCATTAAATGGATCTGCTTTCCTGTCAGACCACCCTTTTAAATCCCTTAAACCAGGCGCACCCGTATCCCAATAAGGAACACCACATGTTGGAGAACTTTCTATGTAGTAATCCGCTACAAACCGTAGCGTATCCAATAACTCAACCTCAACATCTTGATACATGGTTCTGATCTTCTCGGGCAACATTTTAAAGAATTCCAGAATCTCTGCATACCCTAAAACGATCCATGCTAAGCCTCGAGTCCATGTCGTAAATGGAGAAAAACCCTGCTGAGTGGAAAGGCATCTAAATGTTGAGTACTCAACATTAAATATCGCTTCATGGGCAACCCGTCCAGGCACTGAATAGCCATCAATCGGTTCAGACTTTGAAACTAGATAACGAGAAGTCGTACGGATATGGGCAATCATCCTCTCCAACAGGCTATATCTCAAATCGTGTTCCTCAATGATAACACCTCCCAACACATACGCAATCGCAAGTGATCGTAATGATCTAATCGTATCTGCAAATAAAGAATGAGGGCCGTTAAATGAATAAATAAATCCGTAACCCTGCCCCAATTCTGTCCATCGATGAGCCTGAACTATTCCACTGGTTATCAAGGCTTGGGCATAATAATTCCGCTCCCATTCATTATGAGGAATATGTTTTTCATCCATCTGCCGAAGGAGTGTTCCATACGTGCTAGCTACGGTAAAACCATGATCATGAACCCCAAAATGAGTCACCTGCGGCTGGATGTATTTCATTGTGAGCAAACGCCCAAAATCACGAATGACTGTTGAATAGATCGCCTCAGATTGTAGCAGAATTGATCCGATATGAAACCCTCGTGTCCAATCTGTCCAGGATTGGGAAACATATTTCCCATTACGTGTAAAGACCAGCGCCTCATCTCGCGAGATACTGCTAGATTCAATGGCGCACAACTTTAAGTCCGAAATATTCCACATCTTATTGATGGGCTCTTCAAAATCCTCTAAGGGGATCAATTTGCTAGTGTCAATCATAATGATTATGGATAATACTCTGGACTATACGTTAATTCATTTGAGTTATGAAAGTACGGGTCTTATGCTGATACACATGTGTGTGAATCTCTATTCCCTGAGAACTTTTCTCAATGAGATTCAATGAATTGACTCCCAGTTGGGGAGGCCTCCATCGATCTGACGAAACTGTTCCTGCAACTGAGAGATGTACCAAAGATCCACTAATATCTAAGGACGATACTTGCGACAGATGCCAGTGGCCCGAACAAATCACATCTACCCCGTTCTCTGCAGCGACATTTAAGACATGCTGTCCACCATGCGCTACATCCAGAGTATCATACGGTGCAACTGGATGATGAATGGCCAAAATTTTGAGCGTCTCTGAAGATTGCTGAGAAAAAAAGTCTCTCATTTTCTGCAAATGCCCCGAAGTAAGCCTGCCGCTTTTAATCGTTAATCCATAGGTAGAATTGAGCCCTAATACCGCAAGACCTCGCCGTTCTATCATCGGTTCAAGCTCGTTTGATATCATTTTTTTGTAGCGCCTCAGCGGATCCAGTAGTCTGAGATCTGGTCGATGCCACCACGCATGGATATCATGATTGCCGGGGATGACCAAATAGGGGCTCGGTAAGCTTTTAAGAAATTGATCTGCATCTTTGAATTCAGATACTCTCGCTCGCTGTGTCAAATCACCTGTAACCAAAACCACATCACATTGATATCCATTGATACAGTCAATTAAAGCCTGTTGCACATGCTCACACGCAATCCTACCAAAATGTGGATCACTAACATGGGCAACCCTCATCGTAAAACATTTGATAATCAGAGTGATCTACCAGTGACTGTCATCAAGCAAGCCCTAAAGCTACAGTAATAAAGACGCTGGGTTTTCAATTAATTCTTTCAGCGTTGACATAAATTTCGCACCAACGGCTCCATCTACAGCACGATGATCACAGGAAAGTGTCAGCTTCATTCGCTTTCCAGCGGCAATGACACCGTCTTCTACGACTGGTATGTCTCGGATCGCACCAATGGCGAGAATACATGCATTCGGAGGATTGATGATCGCAGTAAACGACTCAATCCCAAACATTCCAAGATTACTAGTGGTAAATGTAGACCCCTCCATCTCAGATAGATCTAAATGTTTCTCTCTTGCACGAGCGGCCAGAGCCTGGATTTCTTGACTGATGACCACCACGCTCTTCAAGTGTGCATCCCTAATGATGGGTGTGACAAGTCCATCATCAATGGCGACTGCAATCCCAATATCCACATAGTTATACTTGCGAATCACTCCCTCTTGAGATGCGTAGGTCACATTCACATCAGGATGCATGATCAGGGCATTCGCACACGCTTTTGTGATAAAGTCATTAAACGAAGCTTTGGATCCATTTAATTTTTCAAGATATTGATTAAGCATCTGGCGCTGTGTGGCCAGCGCAGCAACATCCACATCCACATCCAAATAAAAATGGGGGGATGTGAATTTACTCTCAGATAATCTGCGAGCAATTGCCTTGCGCATCTGTGAAATGCGAACGCTTTCATATCCACGATCTGCAATGGGTAAAGGTGGATGAGGTGTGCGCTTAATTTCAGCCTCAATATCTCGCTTAATAATACGCCCGGCAGGGCCAGATCCAGCGAGATGGTTCAATTTTAGCCCGTGTTCTATGGCCATACGCCGAGCTAATGGGGAGGCTTTTGCTCGTCCATCCGTAAGTGATTCATCCGCATATGATCGCGTGTCCAGTGAAGCTAATTCCTCGGGTAACGCATTGCCGTCACCAGAGGACTCAAGCCGTGAGTGCACCGACTCATGCAGTTTATTGAGCGTGACTTTTTCAGTTTCATCAGAGGACTCATTCGGTGCGGGCATCACCCCATTAGTATCAAACTCCTTAATGAAGTCCGATATATCTTCTCCAGCATCCCCTAGAACTGCGATGAGCCCCCCTATAGGCAGGGCATCGCCTGCGCTGGCAACCTTTTTAAGCAGAACGCCATCATCGTAGGCTTCAACATCCATGGTTGCTTTGTCTGTCTCAACCTGAGCAATTACATCTCCTGCAGCAACGCTATCACCCTCCTCAACAGACCAATCAATCAGGACACCCTCTTCCATGGTGTCGGTCATTTTGGGCATTTCTATGGCAATCGGCATGATTCAGATCAGTCTAATGGAATTCAATCAAGATACATGACATCACGGCAAGCACGATAGACATCCTCTGCACTCGGCAAATAATATTCAATAAGATTCTTGGCATACGGTGCAGGGGTATCTTTGGCTGTGATACGCTGAACCGGTGCATCAAGATCATCAAACGAGCGAGATTGAATCTGAAATGCAATCTCAGATGATACACTCGCAAATGGGTTGCTTTCATCTACAATCACACATCTGTTGGTTTTCTTGACCGATGTGATGACGGTATCCCAATCAAAAGGCCGAATCGTACGCGGATCAATAACCTCAGCCTCATAGCCATCAGCGGCGAGCATCTCGGCGGCCTCCATGGCTCTCCAGTAACTTTTATTGTGACCTATGATGGTCACTGCATCACCTTCTCGGGCAATCCGTGCTTTACCAATCGGGATAATGTAATCGTCTGCATCAGAAACTTCTCCACGCATTCCGTACATGAATTCACTCTCTAAAAAAACAACAGGATCGTCATCTCGGATCGCCGATTTAAGGAGTCCTTTGGCATCATCAGGGTTGGAAATTGAGATCACTTTTAGCCCAGGGAAACAGCTGTATATGGACTCCACAGAAGTATTGTGCGTGGCTGCCAGCTGCCCCGCAGCCCCATTGGGACCCCGAAACACAATTGGGAATGAAAATTGGCCTCCAGACATATATCGAATCTTAGCCGCGTTATTGATGATCTGATCAAATGCCACAAAGGCAAAGTTCCAAGTCATAAACTCAATGATAGGACGCAGCCCATCCATGGCTGCACCAAGCCCAAGTCCCGCAAATCCGCACTCACTAATGGGGGTATCAATCACGCGGCGATCGCCGTAACGATCTTGCATCCCCTCACTGACCTTGTAAGCTCCATTATATTCTGCAACCTCCTCGCCCATCAGAAAGACATCTTCGTCCCGATCCATCTCTTCAATGAGTGCCGAACGAATCGCTTCTCGTAGTTGTAGTTCTGCCATGATCTAGTGGGTTAGGAAAGGGAAATCTTTCTGCGTGTAAACATCATCATAAACGGCCTCAAGTGGCGGCAATGGACTCTCATCAGCAAATGTAACGGATGCAGAAACTTCCGCCTTCACTTCTATATCCAACACATCTAATTCCTCCACCTTCATCAGATCATTCTCAATAATATAACTCTTGAGGCGTAAAATCGGATCTTCATTCTTCTTCTGCTCCAGCTCTTGCTTAGTGCGGTACTTTCCAGGGTCACTCATTGAATGACCTCTGTACCGGTAAGTTCGGACTTCAACAAGAGATGGCTGTCCGTCACGTGCAAGCGCCGCGTGATCACGCATGGCCTGACATACGCTGAAAACATCCATCCCATCCACTAAGGATCCAGGTATAGCATATGAAACACCCTGCTTAAACAGATCGGGTTCTGCGGCAGCTCGATCAACGGCAGTCCCCATGGCATACTCATTATTCTCAATCACATACACGACTGGAAGTTTGTAAAGCGAAGCGAGATTCAGTGACTCATGGAAGGATCCCTGCCAAACTGCGCCATCGCCTAAATAACAGAACACCACCCCATGATCGTTTCTGTATTTGTGAGCAAATGCAATCCCAGCGGCCAAAGGAATGTGTGCACCCACGATGCCATGCCCACCAAACATCCGCTTCTCTTTGCTGAAAAAATGCATAGAGCCACCCTTTCCTTTAGAGCATCCATCAACTCGGCCGAACAATTCTGCCATACACTCGTTAGATGTCATTCCAATTGCAAGTGCAATTCCGTGATCTCTGTATGCTGTAATCACAGAATCCAGCCCAGGTTTAAGGGCATAAACAGAACCGGTTGAGATTGCCTCTTGGCCAATATACAAGTGCAGAAAACCACCAATTTTTTGTCTACCGTACATCTGAGCAGAACGTTCCTCAAAGCGTCGTTGTAGTAGCATATTCCGATATATGTCGCAAATATCCGCCACACTCAATCCGAGATCCGAATGAGAAAAACGATCACCCGGATAGCTTCTGAACGTAGATTTTGTCTCAATAAGATCAAAAGCGACTTGGGGCTGACCGTTAGTCAGCGCCGCCCGTTTAGTCTTCAATGCCATTTTCCACTAATAAGTCTGATTCTCAGAGTGTTTATTGAATATAGCCCATGTAAACGATTTGAAATCGCATTGGATCCATCTATCAGAATGTTTCTCTCCAAATGATGATGAATCGCACTCTGATCATCATTCCAACCTATAACGAAGCAGACAATGTTGCATTGTTGCTCACGCGTGTGATGGACCAGCCATCAAATCTAGATGTTCTAGTTGTAGACGATGGTTCTCCAGATGGAACAGCAGACATTGTTCGCCAAAAACAATTGAATTATCCTGGTCGGATTGAGCTTCTGGAACGATCAGGAAAACTAGGACTTGGGACCGCTTATCTGATGGGGTTTGACTATGCACTCAAAAGAGACTATCAAGTGATCTGCAATATGGATGCAGACATGTCTCATAATCCTGATGATTTGCCAACGCTCATTGACGCTGTCATCAGCAATCAATGCGACCTGGCCATTGGCTCCAGATATATCGGAGGAGTCCGAGTCGTTGACTGGCCATTAAGTCGACTCATACTTAGTTACAGCGCAGGATTCTATACTCGGGTCGCAACCCGGCTCCCCGTCCGTGATGTGACGGCAGGATTTTTAGCCTATCACCGCCGTGTGCTTGAATCTGTTGACCTGAATGCCGTTCGCTGTAATGGATACTCGTTTTTAATTGAAATGAAATATCGCACGTGGAAAAAAGGCTTCCGCTTATTTGAAATTCCTATCACGTTCACCGAACGAACAGAGGGCCAAAGTAAAATGAGCCATGCCATCATTTGTGAAGCTGCCCTGAAGGTTTGGGAGCTGCGTTTACGTTCACTTATCGGTCAACTTTAACCAATTATCATCCTTATTTGACTAATTTATATGCCTTTTAAGCACTTATCATTGCCCACATCGGGCGATCCCATCCAATTCTCTGAGGACATCCTTCGTGTCCCTGATCACCCCATCATCCCGTTCATTGAAGGAGACGGGATCGGGCCTGACATATGGGCCGCTACACACCGTGTGCTTGATCGTGCGGTCTCTTATGTCTACGGGCAACAGAGAAAAATTCACTGGTTTGAGATTTACGCAGGTGACAAGGCACATCGCAAGTTCAATGAATGGCTCCCCAGCGATACTCTTGAGGCGATTCGTGACTATCGCGTGGCCATCAAAGGCCCCCTGACGACGCCCGTTGGAGGTGGAATCCGAAGCCTGAATGTCGCCCTACGCCAACAGCTTGATCTGTACGCCTGTGTTCGCCCTACCCGTTACTTTACGGGCGTTCCGTCGCCTGTCGTCAATCCCGAACTCATAGATATGATTATCTTCCGCGAAAATGCTGAAGATATCTATGCAGGGATAGAGTTTGAAAGCGGAACTCAAGAGAATCATCAGTTCCTTGAATTATTTAAGCGTGCATTCCCTGATCAACATTCACGTATTCGCTTCCCTGATAGCGCTGGCATCGGGATCAAGCCCATCTCTGAAGAAGGGACTGCGCGCGTTGTGCGCGCTGCGATCAAACATGCAATTGCCGAACGCAAACCCAGCGTGACACTCGTTCATAAAGGCAACATTATGAAATACACTGAGGGGGCATTTCGGGACTGGGGATACAAAATTGCTGCAGATGAGTTTGGAGCACAGCCCTTGGATGGCGGCCCATGGCATGTCCTTGATGATCAAGGACATAAAATCATCATCAAAGATGTCATTGCCGATGCATTTCTGCAACAGATTCTAACGCGTCCGAGTGAGTACAGTGTCATTGCGACGATGAACCTTAATGGCGATTATATTTCTGATGCGCTAGCTGCTCAGGTTGGAGGAATTGGGATTGCCCCAGGAGCGAATATTAATTACGATTCTGGACTTGCTGTATTTGAGGCCACCCATGGAACTGCGCCGAAATACGCAGGCCTTGATAAAGTAAATCCAAGTTCTGTCCTGCTTTCTGGGGAAATGATGTTACGCCACCTTGGCTGGATAGAGGCTGCAGATGCCGTCATCCGATCCGTTGAAAAAACAATTTCTCAAAAGCGTGTGACCTATGATTTTCACCGCTTAATGGACCAGGCAACCCTGCTGAGTTGCAGTGAATTCGGGCAAGCCTTAGTGGATAACTTAGGCGATTAATCACACTAATTACTAGATCAGATATCACGGATATCCTGCTCATCTTGTATACTAAATCTCATCTGAGTATCGTTTTCTTGTTCGTTTTTGGCACATTAGAGCTTGGTTGAAGTACAACCGTTTCTTTTCATATAATTTGATGATTAAAGTTCAAAATTTAAGTAAATCGTATGGCAATGTGGAGGCCGTGCGATCTATATCTTTTCAAGTCAGTCAGGGTGAGGTCGTCGGTTTTCTGGGTCCTAATGGCGCTGGAAAATCTACGACCATGAAAATGATGACTGGTTATCTGCCGCCAAACGAAGGGACGGTCATCGTTGATGACATGGATATCCGTGAAGATGCCCTCCCAGTTCGGCAGCGCATTGGGTATCTGCCTGAAAGTACTCCGCTCTACTCCGATATGGTCACCTATGACTACCTTGAGTTTGTTGCCGCTATGCGAGGGATTCCTAGTGAGGACCGCACCGAGCGTATCCGTGCGATGACAAGTTCATGTGGGCTCCACGATGTTCTTTCTAAGCGCATTGACGCTCTATCAAAAGGGTATCGTCAACGTGTAGGACTCGCTCAGGCCATGATTCATAATCCGCCCATCTTGATTCTTGACGAACCTACAAGCGGATTGGACCCAAACCAAATTGTGGAGATCCGCGAGCTCATCAGAAAAATCGGACAGGAGCGCACCGTAGTTTTGTCAACTCATATCCTCTCTGAAGTACAGGCATCTTGTGACCGAGTGATCATCATTGATAACGGGAATTTGGTGGCTGATGGAACGCCAGAAAAACTGCGCGCGGAGCTTTCACAAGGCGAGCAAGTATCTATTACGTTACAGAATACCGAAGAAGAGGTCGCCGACATTCTTGGTTCGTGGGAGTCGGCTGAGGTCACCGAGCATGGGGTAGACGAAAACGGCGAAACCTATTTTATCCTTACTTCTGCCAGCGATATCCGCGCCGATTTGTTTCGTCTGGCGGTCAGTCACAACTGGACCCTCACTGGTCTGCATCGCAAGAGTAAAAACTTGGAGGATGTTTTCCGCCAACTCACAAGCGGATAATTTCTATCATCATTGTCAGACGATCTAACGAATTATGCATCAAACCTGGACTCTTACCAAACGTGAATTAAGAGCCTACTTTGACGGGCCTGCTGCCTATGTTGTTCTGTGTGTGTTCTTGGCCATTACGGGTTGGTTTTTCAGTAATGCGCTATTTCTTCAGAATGTCGCGTCGCTTCGTTCTGTTTTCTCTATCGCACCATTTATCTTCCTCTTCTTTATGCCAGCGCTGACGATGTCATCGTTTGCCGAGGAGCGTCGTGCTGGAACACTTGAATTACTTCTCACACTCCCTGTGCGCGATTGGCAAGTTATTCTCGGAAAACTTCTCTCTATTGCTCTTTTATTGCTGTTGGCCATCTCGCTTACTCTTGTGTATACCATTACATTAGCTCTCCTTGGAGATTTAGATTTAGGTGGAACGGTTGGGGGGTATCTTGGCCTCTTTCTTCTTGGGCTAACGTATGGTGCGATTGGACTATGGGCCAGTAGTTTGACACGTAATCAGATCGTCGCATTTATTCTGGGATTTGCCATCATCTTTATGCTATTTTTACTTGACAAGATCACCGATTTTGTGCCAAGCCAAATTGGGATCATCATGCAGTACTTAGGAGCAGATTACCACTTTCAGAATATGATGCGCGGTGTGATTGATACGCGTGATATTCTGTATTACCTTTCCCTTACAGGACTTGCTTTTTTAATGACGACCTACGCTTTGGCCAAGCGGCCAGAATAGACTGATTGTACGCATCCATGAAACGAGACTTTTCTACCCAAGCTACATTATTACTTGCCGCTGCGATTCTTGTCGTGATCAATCTTATTGGACTCAATGTCTTTGGTCGATTAGACCTTACAGATGACCGTGTGTATTCACTCTCAAGGGCATCCAAGGAGATTGTTGAGAATTTAGAGGATCCAGTCGCAATTACGGCATTCTTTTCGGCAGATCTTCCTGCTCAATTTGCATCAAATCGACGATTTCTCAAGGATAAACTTGACGACTATCGCGCTTATGGTGGTCAAAATGTAGAGTATCAATTTATTGATCCTGGTGAGGATGAGGAACTCCGCGGTGAGGCAGGTCAACTGGGAATCCCACCCATCCAGATTCAAGTCATTGAAAGTGATAATGTCCAATTAAAGAATGCGTACATGGGGGTTGCGATTGAATATGAGAATAATCGCGAAACGATTCCAGTCATTGAGGATCTTTCAAGTTTAGAATATGATCTCACCAGTGCAATCCGTCGGCTTACCCGTGATGAAAAACCTATCGCTGGGTTCTGGACAGATCACGGAGAACCCAATCCCATGCAGGATATGCCGACATTGCAACAAAACCTCTCTACTAATTATGACGTCCAGATCGTCACAGACGCAGATCTACAAGGATCAACCCCGCCAGATGTTCTGCTGATTGTTGCCCCTACGGACACGATCCCTGACTCGCATCTTCAGGCCTTGGACAGTTATATCATGGAAGGTGGGCGCGTTGGATTTTTACTCAATCGCATTGCTGCCAACCTCCAAGCTGGACAAGCCTCTGAACTAAATATCGGGATTGACCCTTTACTTGCGAACTACGGAATCGTACTCACTCCCAATTTGATCATGGACGAGGAAAGCTCGGTGGTGACCGTGCAGCAACGTCAGGGATTCTTCAATATTTCTCAGCAGATGCAGTATCCACTCTTCCCTGTTGCATCCCGCTTCAATACCGATAATCAAATGGTCAGCCGGTTGCAAAACTTAATGTTTTATTTTGTCAGCTCGGTGGATACCAGTGCGGCTCTACCAACTGGCGTAACACGTGAATCGCTCATTTATTCATCTCCTCAGAGTGGGTTACAGCAAGGATTTTTTATGCTACAGCCCACCCAAACCACTGCAACGCTTTCTGGGGGGCCGTACGTTTTAGGTGCCTCATTTACTGGAGCGTTCCCGAGTGCCTATACGCCTGGGCGTACGAGTGTTGAGACCCGATTGGTTGTTGTTGGAGATGGAGACTTTATCAATGAGTCCATTCTCCCCCCCAATGGAGGTAATGCACAGTTTGGATTAAATCTGGTGGACTGGCTTGCCCAAGACGATGCGTTACTGAGCATCCGTTCAAAATCTATCGCACCACGTACTCTACGAGATGTTTCTGAAGGGATGCGGCCAGTAATCAAGTATGTCAATATGCTTGGCCCACTGTTGATTGTGGTTATTTTTGGACTTGCTCGCTGGCGTAAACGCCGTAGCCGACAAATCGTCGTACTCTAATTCCCGAACTCATGCGACAGAATCGTATCCTTGTGCTTGGCGGAAGCCTCATCATTCTCCTACTCATTGCTTGGATCTCTGGTGTATTTGACCGAAACCCGAGTAATATTCGCGTACCCGACATCAATCTTCCTATTGATGAAGTGACTCATATCTCTGTTGTGCTTCCCGACTCCAGACTAGACCTTGAAAAGCAAGGAGGGCAGTGGTTTGTTCGGCAGCCCGTAGACATTCTAGCCGACTCGTCCACAGTTAGCCGCGCCTTAGATGAATTAAACGACCTGTCGTTAAGTAACCGCGTCACTAGTAACGAAAGTCGCTATGGAATTTATGGGATTGATTCTACGGCAACTACCGTAACTCTCACATGGCCCAATGGATCGGAGGAAATTGTCATTTCACGGCAGGGCAGAGATTTTAACTCTATTTTTGTCCGCATCGGCGATCACCCCGACATCTATGCTACCAATGGCCGAGTGACCATTAATCAGGATCCTGAGCGATGGAGAAATCGCACGGTGATCAATCCTAATTTTGGAGTGATCTCATCTGCGCGTGTGATCCGTCAAGGCGACCCTTACGAAGTCTCTCTTGACGATGGTGTATGGATGGTTGATGGCCAAGCCGGCGATAGCTTAAATATCACGAATTGGTTGCGCAGGTTTTCGCCATTAAATGCGGATGGATTTTTTGATGATCTTCCTCCACAGGTCCTCTCAGATGCTAACTACCGCGTAGATTTAACAACAAGCGTCAATACCACTCTATCATTGCAGGCTATGCCTGCAGAATCAGCTGTAGCACTGATTTATGGAGGAAAACAATATACATACAGGATTTTTGAAAGCCGATTAGATCAACTGTTTCCAGATCGAGAATCACTTATTGCACAGAACGAATAGCCTCATTATTTGATGTCAGACACCACGCAACAGTTTGAGTATAAAGCTGAGATGCAGCAGCTTCTGCATCTCATTATTAATTCGTTATATACGAATCAGGAGATTTTTCTGCGTGAATTAATCTCCAATGCATCGGATGCTCTCAATAAAGCCCGTTTTCAAGGACTTACCGATCACTCTGGTGGAGATAACGCGGACCTAAAGATTACCATCACTGTGGATAAAGAGGCAAAGACGCTTTCAGTGGAGGACACAGGAATTGGAATGACACACAGTGACTTGACGGAGCGCTTGGGCACGATTGCTAGCAGTGGGACACTCGCTTTTATTGAGGAGCAAAAGTCTTCTGGTAAGCCTGTGGATGCTGGTATGATTGGTCAGTTTGGCGTAGGATTTTATTCGGCATTCATGGTTGCTGACAATATTGAGATTGAAACGCTTCATCGTAGTGATGATGCTCAACCTCTAAAATGGACAAGTGACGCAACAGGGACCTATACCATTGGACCGAGCACCCGCTCCGAGCACGGAACTAAAATTTCGCTACACTTGAAAGAAGATGCATCGGATTTTTCGGATGAGTCCCGGATTCGGTCCATCATTCGTAAGTATTCCAATTTTGTTGATTTTCCGATTTACCTTGACTCTGATCAGATCAATACTCTCAAGGCACTCTGGAAAACGCGAAAGGATGATGTTACTGACCAAGAGCGTTCTGAATTCTATAAATTCATTTCGGGGGACTTTAGTGAACCTCTTGGACATCTGCATCTCCAGATAGAGGGACTCCTTACGTTTGATGCTCTTTTGTTCATCCCGTCTCAGGCCCCCTATTCATTTTTTCGTGAAGATCGCAGGACTGATCTGCATCTTTACTCTTCTGGTGTTTTTGTTCGTGAGGATGCTGAGGAACTGCTTCCTGAGTATCTAGGCTTTGTTCGGGGAGTCGTGGATACCGATGATCTTCCATTAAATGTGTCCCGCGAGGTTACTCAAAATAGCCCAGTAGCTCAGCGCATTCGCTCAACCCTCACTGGCAAACTTCTTGGCCTTCTTGATGCGTGGGCTTCGGAAGATGTGGAACGCTATGAAAAGTTTTTCTTGAACTTTGGATCAGCACTCAAGACTGGATTATATAGTGACCTGCCCCGACGGGATGAGCTTTTAAAACTGGTGCGTTATCCATCCACTTCGGGTGAGCATTTGACCTCCCTGAGTGACTATGTCACCAGAATGCCCGATGGGCAGGAGTCTATTTACTACCTTTTGTCCGATTCTCTGGAATCAGCAAAGAAAAGCCCTCACCTTGAAGTTTTTGCTAGTAAAGGAATTGAAGTCCTTCTTTTGGTAGACTCTATAGATGGTCTCACTCTCCCAAATGTGTCCAAATTTGAAGATAAAAACTTCGTCAGCGTGACCGCTTCCGAACTGAATCTGACTGAAACGAGTGATGACGCTGAGGTTCTGCCTGATGACGAGGTTGATACGCTCCTTACCTTGTTTCGCATTCAGTTGGGGGATCGAATTCAAGATGTCGCTTCATCCAAGCGCCTTGTGGATTCTGCCGCAACACTTGTGACAGCAAAGGATGGGATGGAGCCTCAGTTGGAGCGGATGATAAAATCTATGAATCCTGATTACGAGGGCGCGAAAAAAGTATTGGAATTAAATATAGGTCATCCGCTGATGAAGAATCTCCTTTCCCTCAAGTCTTCGTCTGAAGACCACAGTGATTTAATTGAGCAAACCATTGAACAGATATATGAAGGTGCACTTTTAGTGGATGGTAATCTCACAGATCCCTCTGCATTCGTATCTAGAATGACGCGCGTTTTAGTGGACGCGACTGGTAAGTCTTCGTCATCGTGAATTCTTCCTCTCTTCATGGAGGCATTGAGGCAGGAGGCACCAAGTTCGTCTGCGCAATTGGTAAACCTCCTAATGAGATTCACACCATAGAGCGATTTCCAACAACCTCACCAGACGAGACGCTTAACCGTGCTCTTGATTTTTTTCGTTCTCAACCGCAGTTACCCAGCTCAATTGGAATAGCCACCTTTGGGCCTGCTGATCTTCATCCAGAGTCTGAGACTTATGGCTATATTACCAGCACACCTAAGATTGGATGGTCATATACAAATTTAGCTGGGCCAATTGGGCGAGAACTCAACGTACCTGTCGCTTTTGATACTGATGTGAATGGTGCTGCAATGGGGGAGTACCTATGGGGGGCAGGTCGTGGTTGCAGAAATCTTCTCTATCTAACCATTGGAACTGGTATTGGCGGTGGCGCTTTGGTGGATGGCCATCCGATTCATGGACTGGTGCATCCTGAAATGGGGCATTTACTATTACCTCGGGCTGACGGAGATGATTTTGAGGGGCATTGTCCGTTCCATGGATCATGCCTTGAGGGGATGGCAAGTGGGGCAGCTATTAAGGCTCGATGGGGAATTTCTGCCGAATCCTTGCCTGCGGATCATATTGGATGGTCCTATCAAACTCATTATCTTGCGCACGCGCTGACGACTTTCATTTTAACCTTCTCACCAGAGCGTATTATCATGGGCGGCGGAGTGATGCAACAGGCGCATCTCTTTCCATCTATTCATCGTTTGGTCTTGACGCTCTTGAATGGATATGTGAGGGCCGACGAAATTCTCTTGGAGATTGATCACTATATCGTCCCACCTAGTCTTGGAAACAATGCTGGAGTTCTTGGAGCCATGGCTTTAACGATGGATCTCTGAGTGAGGCGCTTGCGATTCTTTTCAGGTAGGCCTTAAATCACAGTCCATGAAGCAAGTGAGCCATTTTTTGACATGCCAGTCGTACAATATCAAGCGCAGGGTGTGAGAATGGCCTCATGGACCCATGTTCTTGTTCGCTTTGTCAACACTTTTACATAATATAGATGCGCGGGACTTGAGTGTTGCAACACAGTTATTTCTGATGAGCTCCTTATCCATAAGGGCACTCCCAACACCTACGGCTACCGCTCCTGCCCGAATCCATTCCCCTGCATTTTCAAGAGTGACCCCTCCTGTGGGGACCAATCTTAGATGCGGCAATGGCGCCAGGATTGCTTTAATATAGCTCAACCCAAGTTGTGCAGCGGGAAATATTTTGATCATGTCTGCCCCATATTCGTAGGCCATTTGCGCTTCCGTAGGGGTGAATGCACCTGATAAAACTGGTAAATCATGGATATGGCCTTCGTCAATAATCTCTTTCTTTGTGATCGGGCTGGCGATAAAGTCCGCGCCTGCCGAGGCGACCTCCTGAACATGCTGTTTTATCGTTACTGATCCAGCACCAATCAATATGTCAGGGCTATACAATTGATTCAATTCTTGAATCGTGGTCAACGCATATGGTGTGGTAAGAGTAATCTCAATCAGCTTGATTCCCCCGTCAAATAGTGCATCGGCGACTGGCTGTAGAGGTAATGCTTCGTCAAGACGTACAACGGCAATGACCCCGTGCTTGACGATGTGCTTGATTCGGGATTTTCGATTCATATTTAGACCAAAGTGAAACCCGTCAAATTACGATTCGTACATAATTTATCTTATTGAGTGTAAAATATTGGCGCAATATTTTATCACTGAGTAAGTAATGTAAGGGCTATCCCTCAATTCTTCAAAACCTGTCATTATGAGTCATCCATATATAGATTCAAAATCAGTCGGAAATGATCAGCATTCTCATGCTGAGAAAAAGACTTCGAGCTATGATTTATTCACTGATCTTGAACGGAAATCTAGACCTTTAGAACCGACTCAACTAGAACTTGAAGAGTTGTTTCGTAAAACCGAGACCTATGCCAAAGAGCATCTAAAAAATATACGCGATACACCTGCCTATGTTAAGTCAGACGATCGAAGTATCGGTCTACTGTCGTCCCCGATCACTGAAACTGGTATTTCTCTTGATGAGGCATTACAACAACTCTATCAGCATGTTGACCACGAAGGCCTTAATTCTGGATCCCCCCGTTATCTGGGATACATTCCTTCGGGAGGCTTAGTCCATTCCGCGTTTGGTGACTTCTTAGCAGCGATTGGTGGACGGTACGCGGGTATCTTTCATTCTTCCCCTGGCGCTGTCCGAATGGAGAATATGCTCATTCGCTGGATGGCTGGTGTGGTTGGCTATCCTAAGGGATCTGGTGGATACCTATCTTCAGGTGGAAGTATTGCGAACTTATCGGCGGTCATAACGGCGCGTGAAGCTCATGGGCTTCGGGGAGCTGATTATGATCGTGCAGTCATTTATATGACCGAACATACGCATCACTGTGTTGATAAGGCCCTTCGTATCGCTGGAATGGGAAGTGCTATTCGACGTCGGGTGGCCGAAGATGGCCGTTGCCGAATGTCTGCTGAGGCGCTCGAAAAAACGATTCTAGCCGATAAGGCCTCTGGGTTAGACCCCTGGCTCATTGTCGGTTCAGCAGGTACAACCAACACTGGGACGGTAGACCCGTTATCGGAGATCGCTTCAATTGCTCGTTCACATCATCTCTGGTTTCATGTGGATGGTGCCTATGGTGCATTCTTTGCACTATGTCCAGAGGGACAAGACATTCTTTCTGGCATGAATCAGTCTGATTCTCTGGTATTGGATCCCCACAAAACACTTTTTTTGCCCTTTGGTACGGGCGCGCTACTATTGCGTGATCAAGAACTCCTCGGACCTGCGCATGGTGGTTTGGGGGCTTATATGCTTGACATGGAATCAGACGCGCATGAACTTTCTCCAGCGTACTTATCCCCAGAATTAACTAAACATTTTCGTGGACTCAGGATGTGGCTACCCCTGAAACTTTTGGGAGTGGCACCCTTTCGCGCAGCACTTTCTGAAAAAATTTACTTAGCCCGCTATGCGTATGAGCGCCTCAATGCTATGGATGGTATGCAAGTGGGTCCGTATCCCGATCTATCAATTGTCACTTATCGATATGTTCCGAAGAAAGGCGATGCAAATGAATTTAATCGATCATTGGTAAAGATGATGCATCAAGACGGTCGTGTTTTTATGACATCTACACAAATTGGTAGCACGGTTGTCATGCGAATGGCTGTGGGATCATTTCGGACCCATCTTCAAGATATTGATGAGTCATTGGAAATATTACATAGCCATATCAATACACTAAATCAAAATTAAAAAATGGCTCGTTATCTTTGTGGAGTTATGGTCAGAGACTCTAGGAATGTTACATGAACAATGAGTTCTGATAACTGCGGAATAATTTGATTGCTTGCGCGCAATTTATCCAAAATCAGATTAACTGTAGAATAAGATGAAAAATCGCACCTACTGAATATGTGTTCAACGACAACTAGAATTCTCGTTTTGGAGGGCGCGCGAAACATCATCTGGTATTTGTCCCTCTGATACCAGGCGACGCTATCACGCGAAATTCTTAGCCAAGTAAAGCGTGCAAAATAGGCATTAAATGCTAAGTTTTCATAACATCATTCAAATTGATACGGATACAATGATTACATTTCAAGTATCTCCATTGAACAAGGTAGGCGATGAAGAGATGGTTTCAGAATGATACATTGAATCTGAATGGGGAAGATCATCTTGCCACGAAGTCTTAAAATTTAGATCCTTTGCTAAGCGAACCATATTTATACATTTGATATGAAAATTCATGCATATGTCGGGAATCTTGCGGTTGCGCCCCATTGCTTTCGGTCTGGATACTTCTTCGGTTACGACGCAATGATTCGTTGGATCTATAAGGGCCGTTGCAATTAGAAACGGATCTCCACGAATCTGCTGTAATTCTATACCTGTGAACGTTAAGCCATATCCCTCATAGAGGACCCTCTGAACTAGCTCTGTATTCACTTCCTGATTTATGAGGAGTTCCTTTTTATTTCTTGAACACCACTCTTTGAATAATGGGTCAGACGATTGGAGTTCTTCAAAAATAGCCAGAGGCATTTTGCAGATGCCCTTTTTTATCTGATACTCAAACCAGTGCCAAAATTCTGGTACCATACTTGGGGAATAGTAGGTGTGCCAAACTGTAATCACCGAACTAACATCAATTAAATATTTCATACCATGCAGAGACTCTTTACTCAATGCTGAGTAGCTTAAACACATTAGATGGTTTGACCCCAAGAATGATGGCGGCTTTGGTGACAGTAAGGCCTCCCGTATGTATCATTCGGTTAGCAAACTCAAGAGTTTGATTTCCTAGTTGACTTCGTTGGGTTGCATAATAACCTGGACCTTGTTGTTGACCAGTTTTAGATGCTTTTTGTTTTTCGTGTAAAGACTTATTCCAGTCATCGCGATAGTTATTCATTAATGATTCATAAACTTCCTGCTGAATATATCCTTCCTGATAAAACCTCGTCACAACCATCATACGACTGAGTTTCCGCTCATCTGAAATTCGAGAGATTACCTCTGGAACATTGGTTATACCATTCCCTAGCTCTTCTTTTATCACATGTAATGGAAGTAGCCAGCAACCTGCTACTCGGTTGCAAAATTTTTCAACAGGATTTCCAACTTCAAGATCACTGATGCCTGTTTGATCAAGCAGTAAATGGACGGTTTCATGCAGTATAGAGAATGACTTAGCAGAGTATGAATCACCCCTGTTGATGATCATTAGTGGTGCAAAATCATCTGCAATCACAAATGCTCTAAACAATTCAGCAGATAATTTGGTGTGATGACTTCCCAAATCATTCTTTAGGATCACAAAGATGCCAGATCGTTCACATGAGGAGCGAATTAATTTGAATGATTCCGCTTTATTTCGTTGTCTGTAGTATTTTTCGGGTGAACACTGATTACCTAAGACTAGATTAACTCCGTCTAATGCATCACGAACAAGATCTGAGTATTCTTTATCAGAGAGGTGCTGTAGTGTGTATTCCAAATCTTGAGATTCCTTGGATAGATTCCACTTTCGACTTAACCAGCCTACAAATGAAAGGGATACAGCTTCATCTTCTAACTCTAATGTGGATCTGATTAATTGTTGGCAAGACTTTGCATAGCGAAGAAGAGCATTCACAAGTGCCTGCTCTCTATCTGTGTAGTCTCTTTTTTGTCCTCGAAAATCAGCACCGAAGTTCGCCTCAGTTGGTATATCTTCCAGATAAAAAGTCACTGCTGATCGTCTGTAAGCTTTCGCCATCCTCAAAAGAATTGATTCGGAAGGAGTTTCCTCCCCACGCTCAATTTTCTCAAGTCTGAATTCTTTAAGACGAATCTTAGAGGCGGCCTCAGAAGTTGTGAGTCCAGCCGTTTTACGAGCCCAAACTAAGATGTTAGAATTGACTGGGGGCATCACCAAATCAGGGATAATTGTGAGAGATATCAGTCATTGTGAACAAGATGCCCAGAACTGAGTCAACAGAAATTTAATAATAAAAATCTTCTACAAAAAGCAGAAATTAATAAATGGTTTTATTGGTATATCCAATCTGTAGCAGAATAGGTTGAAGATGGGGCAAATTAAGAAATAGAAGAGTGCGCGGTATTAGTTGATGCAGACGAAACGGGTAAAATACTCCATGCAGTGCTTAGGGGAATAGCATCATTAGTCCTGTATACATACATATCGTAGGCAAAGTTGCCCCAGACAGTTCAAGAATGGTCTAGCGACGGCGGTACAGATTAGAATATTTTATTAACAATGTGGTGGTTTGGTTCCGAGCAGTATCGGAAGATTGTCCTATCTGGCAACCAGCAGTAGATTCACATCAGGGAGCACCTTTCATTCCTGATGATCGGCCCCAATTCCGATGGAAGCAGTCAGCCCTCCAATGATTAATATTATAGCCGATGCCCAGTCTGTATTTGGACTGCCCACCAATATTACAGCCACACGGACATCGCTGCATGCAGCCACCGTTTCTTGGACGCCCCACAGATCTTATATCTGGAATCGGCTTGAACCTATCTATTTTCTATTGGTCCGATGATGATGGAGATTCCTGAACGCTTCTTGATACGCTGTCATCAACTCAGTCGCGTTATACAGATGCTTCAGTAACGATTTTCACTCAATATTCAACTGGGTAAGCGTTCTGCGAAAACATATTACTGACAATCGTGATGCTAGTCAGTTTCGCAGTTCTGCATGCACAGCTTGAGTGATAGCTGCACCAAGTGTCGCTGATTCGTTCTCATCATCTAATCCTTCAATTAGAATGACTAAAACATATGGCGGAGTACTCGGTGTATATATGATAGCTGCATCATGATGAATTCGTGTAATCTGGCCAGTCTTGTGAGCCACCATGACATCGGCCGGTAAACCCGCAGGAATCATCTCATTGAACTGTTGATCCATCAATACCTCCACTATTTGATGATCGGCCACCGAATCTATCGCCTGCCCCTGACTGATGGACTCCATGAGCGTTGCAAGTGCACTCGCCGTTGTAGAGTTACTTAGCCCAAGTTCAAACGCCTTGATGTCCTCTACCCCCCTAAGCACTCTCATGCCAGAGGCACCTAGTGAATCAACGGTTGACTGAATTGCGGCCGCCCCCAGAAAATCAATCAATAAATTCGTGGCAAGATTTGATGAAACGGTGATCATTTGATAAACCAATTCCGAAATAGTCATCTGCTCTCCTATACGGTCATAGATGGCGTCATCAGAATCATCCTCAATACGATAGGGGCTTTCATCAACAATGGACCGAAACGAGTTCTGCACCTCAAGTGTTGAATTGAGGGACAATGTTCCAGACTGAATTCTTCTCCACACTTCAATTTGTACTGGGACTTTCATCGTACTAGCGGCATGAAATTCACGATCTGATAGAATATCCAACCTAGTTCCAGTGCTCTTATCACGAACCGCAACGGCAACTGTCGCCTGAGGGTACTGATCAATAATCACTTTAAGTTTGTCTTGAAGCGTCACTGATTCATTGCAGGCAGCAACTACACCGCACATCAGGGTAAGAATGATCAATGTAACAGGTCGAGGAATCAAAGCTAAATTCTACAAGTTTGAATTTGAGTCACTACAATTCCTGTGGCGCCAAGCTGTTCAAGTTCATCCATAATCTTATTGACGTCCTCACGCTTCACCAGAGCCTTGACCGCAATCCAATCTGACTTGCTTAATGGCGCTATGGTCGGAGACTCAATTCCAGGCGTGATTTCACAGACCTGATTCAGGATAGTTCGGGGACATCCATATTCCATCATGACATAGTTTCTGGCAAGGAGTATCCCATTAATTCGTCTGACAAATAAATCAGCGCTGGACTTGGTTTGAATTGTTTGAGAGTGACCAACAAGTACAGCTTCGGTAGTTAAAATAGGCTCCCCAATTACTGACAGACCAGCGTCCTCAAGTGTGCGACCAGTTTGAACAAGGTCAGCAATAATATCGGCGACTCCTAATTGAATTGAAACCTCGACTGCGCCATCAAGTGGGATAATTTTCGCATGAATGTTCCTGCGTACAAGATCATCAGACACTAAGTGCATAAACGAAGTTGCAATACGCAAACCATCTAACTGACTTGGATCAAAACCGCTCTCATACGGTCCTGCATAACATAATCGTGCCTTACCAAATCCAAGAGGAAGAATTTCCCTGAGTCCAGATTGCTGCTCGATCAAAAAATCGCGTCCAATCACTCCTAAATCAAGTGTTCCGTTACTTACATAGGTCGCAATATCTCGAGGACGTAGAAAATAAAATAAGATCTGATTTTCAGTATCTCGAACTCGTAGCTCCCTGCTTGACCGTCCACATGAATATCCAGCTGCTTGAATAAGATCTACTGTATCCGAAGCAAGCGCTCCCTTATTGGGAAGAGCGATTTGGAGTACTTGATTCATCAGTTTAGAGGTGGCGATATATATCCTCTAAAGACAAGTCACAGGCCAACATCATGACCTGAATATGATAAATGAGTTGGGAAATTTCTTCTGCAGTCCGCTCAGAACTTTCATGGTTTGCAGCCATCCATACTTCCCCAGCTTCCTCAAGAATTTTCTTTCCAATCTCATGGGGGCCTGCATCAACCGCACGAACCGTTGAAGATGAAGGATCTTGACGCGTTACTTTATCATGCAACTCCTTAAAAAGATCTTCAAATCGTTTCATTATAAGAGTCCTTGACTCACAAGATGAATGGGCTTGCTACAAAGTAGAGAATTAATTGGCTACCGAAAAATCTTCAGTCCGCTTCAATAAATATACAAAACAACCCGCAAGAAGGGAGATATGCAGAGGAGGACATGAGAGGCCTTTGCAAAATGTCTGCATTTTTGCAGAAATACTGCACTGGAGCATCTTTGAAGCTTTTTTAGACTTGACGGGGAGGTTTTGCAAGCGGCTTATGATCTTGCAGAGATGTCATACCTTGACCGCTTCGGCAAGTAAGCGATCTACCTTTGATGAGGAGTTCTGTGTCGCTCCCACAAGAACATCATCAACAAATGCAATCATTGCCGACCGCTCCGAAGGGTTAGATTCATATGACTCTAATGTTCTAAGGAAGCGATTCCAAACAGATTCATCAATTTGCCCAGCTAAATATCGTGCAAAAAGCCGTCCTAATGGATTTGAGCGTTTCATGTTATTGAATATTTTGTGAGAATAAAGATAGTAGATTTACATATTTGAACATACGTCAAAAATCAGGCCAAAGTTGCAAAATCCCAATCTATGAGTTATTGTACACATTAAGCCTGACAAACGCGTAATCTTATTGAAGTTAACCGCAGATATGACTTGGTCATCATTAATGAGAATATGGGCATCGGCAAACTTCTTCCACCAAAATCACCACACATTATGCTGATCCCTTCTAATTCTATCATCTGGCGGTGAGTCGCACTTCAAGTCTACCAACCTTCCGCACAATAAATCCATTGAGCAATCCCCTATTTTGAAGTCACTCAAAGATCAAATACCATTGACTTTAAAATCTGCGGGAGAACTGATTTTCAAGATTCAAGCCTCTATTAGTGCATTGATCGTTGCAAGCAACCTATTCAAAATGCCTGCATGTGCCTCATGAAATCCGTTTCATCATCCGCCTATTGGTCTTCACTAATGACAATCTCCCTACGAAGGCGGGCCACAGGTAACCCTAACTGCAACCTATATTTTGAAACCGTGCGCCGGGCAATTCTATATCCACGCTCTTTTAAGAAAGTCGTAATGGCATGGTCAGTGAGCGGATTCGTTTTGTCCTCTCCCTCAATCATCTGTGCGATGATAGATTTGACTTCTTTATTAGAAACAGTGTCCCCCTCATCAGTTGCAACACCCTCAGAGAAAAAGTATTTCAGCTCATAGACCCCATAGTCACATTGAACATATTTCCCACTGACAACGCGACTGACCGTTGAAATATCCAAATTGATTTGTGTCGCAATGTCTTTGAGGATTAAAGGACGTAAATGACCTTCACCCGAGTTAAAGAATTCCTCCTGACTTGATACGATTTCATGCATGACCGAAAGCATGGTTTGACGGCGTTGCTGCACAGCATCAATAAACCACTTTGCTGACTCAAGCTTGGATCTAAGAAATTTACTGGTTTCTGAGTCTGATATAGAATTTGACTTTTTTTTAGACGACATCTGTTGAATCATCTTTCGATACGACTTAGAAACGACGAGTGATGGGAAATTACCAGAATTGAGTTGAATGACAAATGAGTCCTCAACCTTCTTCACGAGAAAATCTGGGATCACATAATTTTCCTGAGCACTGACAGTTCCCTCACCTGGCTTAGGATTACAAGACTGAATCAAATCAATTGCAGATTTTAACGTATGATCATCAATCCCTAAACGATGCTTGATCCGACCGTACTGTCTCTTTGAAAACGCATCAAACTCCCTGCTGATGACATCACGGGCAACTGATAATCCATGCGTGTCATCCGCTCTTACGTTAAGTTGAATCAACAAACATTCCTGTACATTTCGCGCTGCAATGCCTGGAGGATCAAGCCTCTGAATGATGTGGAGAACATTGAGCACATCTTGCTCGTTAAGATCCTCACGATAGTTAAATGAAATATCATCCACAATTGAAACAATCGCTCTTCTTAGATAACCGTCTTCATCAATAGAGCCGATGATCTGCTCTGCGATTAAGGTGTCACGTCTGTTGAGGTCTAGGAACCCCTTCTGCCCACGTAGGTAATCCGTCATAGACTCGGTTGACGTAACAGATATTTCACGATCCTCTTGGTTGTTGTCTACATGGGCCTTGTAACCATAGAGATTGTCAACATCGGGCAATAGATCTTCAAGATCAAACTCTTCGTCACTCGTACTATCAGATGCATGTTCCTCAGTATCAGAACCTAAATCGTTTCCTGCTTCTTCAAGAAGTGGATTCCTCTCTAATTCCTGCTGAATGCGTTGCTCCAAAGCAAGCGTTGGGAGCTGTAGTAGTTGAATGTACTGGATCTGTTGAGGGGACAGCTTTTGCTGTAACCTCAACTCCTGACTCAATTTCAGCATAGTCTCATAAGTTAGCCGTATGTTTATTTGTATTGACGATGTGAAACGTACCAACTAGGCTTGGGGTTTGATGTCAGTGATTTTCATAATTCCATTATAGAATTTTGGTAGATAATATGACTCAGCGCGAAAGTACAGTCACCCCTCAAGTGCAGGATAAAGACTTTGAGAAGCGACTTCGTCCTCGAAAACTTAAAGATTTTATCGGACAAGATAAAATTAAACGCAATCTTAAAGTTTTCATACAAGCGGCTCTTGAGCGCAATGAAGCGCTTGATCATGTCCTGTTGTCGGGCCCTCCTGGACTTGGAAAATGCGTCACATCCGATACATTGATAGAGACGCCAGAAGGCAGTGTCCCGATGAGGCGCCTGATTCCTGAAGGCCTTCAACCTGGTCAATACAAAAAGCATGTAGTAACCATCATAGGCACATGTGGAGCAGAACAAACATCCCATGTCTATGCAAGCGGTTATGGACAAACTGTCATACTGCGTACTCATTGTGGACGTTCCTTAGAGGCGACCCCACATCATAGGATCCTTGCAGAAGTTCATGGGACTCTGTTCTGGTATCCACTGAGCGCTATCCACGCTGGCGATCAAGTCCTAATCAGCCCAGGCGAATCCTGTGGCCCATTTGCTGAAGATTCAAGTGACCGAGGACTCACGCCCCGTGATCTTGCCGCATTGGAAGACTCCACATCTTACCGGCCAAAGGTAGACGGGAATTTTAAGTTGACCAAAGTCACCAGCGTGGAGCTTTCCAAAGCAGAGACATTTGATTTTGTGATCCCTGATTCTCATTCCTTTATTGGAAATGGCTTCTATAATCATAATACAACCTTAGGACATATCATCGCAGAGGAAATGGGAGCGACCATTACCACATCCTCTGGCCCAGTGCTTGATAAACCCGCTGATCTGGCAGGAATCCTCACTAAACTGATACATGGCGATGTGTTATTCATTGATGAAATGCACAGACTATCTCCTGTGGTTGAGGAATACCTTTATTCTGCCATGGAGGATTACTACATTGACATTCTTATTGATAGCGGTCCTAATGCGCGTAGCGTGAAGATTCCCCTGCCTAAATTTACCATGGTAGGAGCAACAACTCGTAAAGGCTTGTTAACCGCTCCTCTTCGAAGTCGCTTTGGAATTGATTTTCGTTACGATTATTACAGCACACCTCTGCTCCAAGCGATCCTTACACGCTCTGCAGAAATTCTGGGAGTTCCAATTGAAGAAGCAGGCGCCTTAGAAATTGCCCGCCGTAGTCGAGGAACCCCTCGCATTGCGAATCGCCTTCTACGCCGCGCACGCGATTTTGCACAAGTGGAAGGCGATGGCAGTATCAGCCTCGAGACTGCAGATCATGCACTGACCGCCTTAGATGTTGATACCGAAGGACTCGACGAAATGGATACTCGTATTCTGCTGAGCCTTATTGATAAATTTAATGGCGGGCCTGCTGGACTCTCAACCTTATCTGTGTCCGTGGGCGAGGAATCTGGCACTATTGAAGAGGTATATGAGCCTTACCTCATACAAGAAGGCTATATGCAGCGCACAGCTCGAGGACGAATTGCAACGAAGCGGGCCTATAAACATTTTAACAGAGATATCGCTGATGAAATCCCAACATTGTTTAATGAAGATTCCCCATCATGAACTATACTCTGATTTTATCCCTCGTCTTGTTGGGTGCATGCGCTAGCGTTCAAACGCCTGAATTCGCTTGCGCCGATAATGATGACGGCCTCAGGTTACCATCTGGATTTTGTGCGGTGGTTGTCGCTGATTCACTTGGCCGAGGCCGACATCTCACCGTCAGAGATAATGGCGATATTTATGTTGCCCTTCGCGAGCCTATTGGTCAAGGTGGGATCGCCGCCCTGCGAGATCAAAATGGTGATGCGACTGCGGATTCAATTGAGTATTTTGGAGATATCGGTGGAACTGGAATTCATCTCCATGATGGTTGGCTATATTTTGGTGCAGACGATCAGATCATTCGCTATGCACTCCAAGAGCCAGACTTCATACCAACTTCTGATCCCGAGGTAGTGGTCAGTGGTTTCGTGGAGCAGAGAAGCCACGCCGCAAAACCCTTTGAATTTGATGAGGATGGATATCTCTATGTCAATATCGGGGGGCCTTCTAATGCATGTCAACAGATGCGACGAACACCTGCCTCCCCTGGAGTTGATCCTTGCCCCCAGCTAGACTACTTTGGTGGGGTATGGCGAGTTGCCCTTGGCTCAGAGGAAAAAAATATCCATAAAGATGGAGAACTCTATGCGACGGGCATCCGCCACGGGGTTGCAAATGCCTGGCATGAAGGGCGTCTATATGTGGTGCAGCATGGCCGAGATGATCTTCATCGGTTATGGCCTGACCTTTTTACTGAAGAGCAAAACAATGAACTGCCTGCAGAAGAATTTCTGATCGTTCAAAAGGGGGCCGACTACGGATGGCCATACTGCTATTATGACCCAGTTAAGGCCGTTAAAAAACTGAGTCCTGAATATGGTGGAGATGGTGAGATTGATGGACGATGCGTTGAGGCTTCGTTACCCATTTATGGATTCCCGGCCCACTGGGCACCCAATGATTTACTGTTCTACACGGGCGTACAGTTTCCTGAGAAATATCATGGTGGTGCCTTCGTGGCATTTCATGGAAGCTGGAACCGATCGCCTGTACAAGATGGATTTCAGGTGATATTTATCCCAATGTCTGATGGAGTGATTACTGGCGAACCAGAGCTGTTTGCGGGGGGATTCATTGGTTCAGACTCTGTGATCACATCTGGTCAAGCCCGCGCCCGACCAACTGGCTTAGCTCTTGGACCTGAGGGTTCCGTCTATATTTCCGATTCTGTGAACGGGCGGATTTGGCGGATCATCTATGCTGGGATCAAGGACTGATGCCCCATACAGATTCAGCGCTCTCTGACTTTGTGCGTGCACTTGATAGAGTGTGTCAAGGTGAACTTCGAACTGATGATTATAGCCGCGTGCTATACAGCACGGATGCAAGTATTTATCAGGTCATGCCTCATGGGGTCTTTTTCCCTGCTTCAATTGACGATATACATGCAGCTGTAACAATCGCCTCAAAGTTTGAGATTCCCATCCTCCCTCGTACTGGAGGTAGCAGTCTTGCTGGCCAAGCAATTTCCCAGGCTGTGGTACTTGATTTTACTCGCCACCTCAACCGAATCATAGAAGTCAATGAAACAGAGGGTTGGGTTCGTGCAGAGCCTGGACTCGTACTTGATCAATTAAATATAGATTTACAGCATACTGGCCTCCAGTTCGGGCCAGACCCTGCCAGTAGCAATCGAGCTGGCTTAGGGGGTATTGTCAGTAACAACTCTACTGGAAGTCATTCTATCTGCTATGGAATGACTGCTGACCATGTTCTGAATATGAATGTGTTTCTTAGTGACGGGTCACAGACCTATTTCAGCCCTCTGAGTCCTGACGAACTTCATCTAAAAGCAAAGAAAACTGGGATTGAGGGGAGGATCTATCAGGACATGATTGATCTCACCCAAACCTCACAGCACCGAAAAACCATTTTAGATGAAACTCCGCGCCACTGGAGGCGGTGTGGCGGATACAATCTTGATCGATTCGTCGGTCAAGGGCCTTCGTTCAAAGTACCACAGGATCATCAATTTAATTTATCCAAGCTAGTATGCGGATCAGAAGGTACGCTTGCAGTGATTCAGGATGTCACGCTGAACCTAGTTCCTATTCCCAAGGCTCGTGGCCTCGCAATCGTTCATTTTCAATCTACCGTAGAAGCCCTCCAACAAATTCCTCTCATCCTTGAGTCTAACCCATCGGCCATTGAGTTAATGGACAACCTTGGGCTCCGGTTATGTCACGATGTGCCTAAATATGCACGACTTCTTGAGACCTTTATTGCAGATGAGCCTGATTGTATCCTTATTACGGAGTTCTACGGAGATAGCAAAGCCGAACTCCAATCCAAAGTTGTGTCTCTCACAAAGAGTCTCTCTAATCACGGATTCAAAGATTCTGTTACGCCTGTTTTAGAGCCAGAGAGACAAAAAAATGTTTGGCAAGTCCGCAAAGCAGGATTAGGGCTTCTGATGAGTATTAAAGGAGATCACAAGCCTATTCCATTTATAGAAGACGCCGCCGTCCCCACACAACACTTAGCCGAGTATGTAGAAAAGATTGGCTACTTCTGCGCCGATAGAGATACCAAGGTGGCTTATTATGCGCATGCTAGTGCAGGTTGCGTTCATATCCGACCGATTATCAATACAAAAGAGGCCAATGAAATTGCCAAAATTCCCGAAATCCTTGATTTTGCAATTGACTTATTACATGGTTATGGAGGTGCACTTTCTAGTGAGCATGGTGATGGGCGAGCCCGCAGTTGGATGAATGAGCGATTTTTTGGTCCTGATTTATATGGTCTCTATCAGCGTGTAAAGCATAGCTGGGATCCACATCATCTTCTCAATCCAGAGATCATTGTCAATGCTTCTGAAGGAACCGAAAATCTACGTTACGGTCCAAATTACAAAGTCACGCCTCTGGAATTAAACCTTGACTTTAGTGCTGAACATGGATTTGATCGGGCCGTTGAGATGTGCAATGGAGCTGGAATTTGCCGTAAAAAAATCACGGGTGTCATGTGCCCAAGCTTTATGGCCACCGATGAGGAAGAGCATTCAACTCGGGGGAGAGCCAATGCCCTAAGAGCTGCACTTTCTGGCGCAATTCCCCATGAGGAGTTGACTAGCAAGCGAATGTATGAAGTCATGGACCTATGCATTGAATGTAAAGCCTGCAAGTCGGAGTGTCCATCGTCGGTTGACATGGCAAAGATCAAATTTGAGTTTTTATCGCAGTACCATCAAAAACACCCCATCTCACTGCGAACACGCATGTTCGCAGACATTGCAAAGTTCAGTAGATTTGCCAGTGGACCGCTCGCCCCGATAGCAAACCGAATCCTTCAGAGCCGACTGACTCGATTGATTCTAGATCAAACAGTAGGCATCACAATGGAACGAAAAATGCCAGCGTTTGCTCGGACTCCCTTCACAAAATGGTATAAACAACATTCTACTAGTGGGCAATCAAGAGATCAAGTTGTCCTTTTCCATGATACCTTTAATACATTCAATGACCCTCACATTTCTATCGCTGCTGTTGAGGTATTGGAAGCGGCTGGATTTGAGGTCATCCTACCAGGGCATCATTGCTGCGGCCGGCCGTTAATCTCTAAGGGGTTCGTCAAGAAAGCGCGAGCTGCGGCAGCCAATACCGTCGCCCATTTGCACCCTTATGCGAAGCGAGGACTACCGATCATTGGATTAGAGCCGAGCTGTCTGTTATCATTACAAGATGAGTATCTGTACCTGTTGCCAGAAAACACTGAAGCTCAGGTGGTCGCCCAGCACGCGGTTCTATTTGACGAATTTATTGCTAATCTTGCCAAAGAAGAGAAACTCCCGATCAGGTTTACTTCTGCATCCCGCAATATATTATTGCATGGTCATTGTCATCAGCGGGCCCTCGTCGGGACACAGCCTACACGAACCATCTTGACACTTCCCGAAAATTATCATGTGCAAGAGGTTGACACCAGTTGCTGTGGAATGGCAGGTGCGTTCGGCTACGAGAAGGAACACTATGGTATTTCCAGAACCATGGCAGAGCGGCGTCTGATCCCCGAGATGCGGCGCGCCAGCGCTGACACATTGATTGTCGCTCCGGGGACCAGTTGCCGACACCAGTTAGAACATTACGATATTCAGAATATACTCCATCCTGCCGAGGTTCTGCGAGATGCAATGATAGTGTGACTACGCCTGCTCACTAAGTTTCTCAGCGCGATATCCACCTGCTCGTAAATCTCGTATCAATAAGAGGCCAAACACAACGATCAGTACAATTCCAAATGGGACCAGCGTGCGGAATGAAAGCCTCCCACCTTCATTATCAGCAGGATTCAATTGCTGTTGTGCCTGATCAACTACACCTGATTCAACGCCAGATCCACTGACGGCTCTCAACGCTTGCATGGTTGCGCCACGAGGGAGTTCTCCATTAACACCAAAATCGTTTAATACCGCTTCAACAGAGCCGTTCACATTCATAATATCTTCTGCCTGAGACCCAGCCGTTTGAGCGATCATGGGAAACTCGGTGTTCACATCTTGAAATATCTCAACGACCATATCAGTATCAAGAACATCATGTCCTCGGTCATCGGCAATGCCTCCCAGCCATGGGGTTACAAAGAATGAAGCCAACATTCCTACAGCACCCATCACGCCTAACCCTAATGCTCCACTTTTGGGGTTTCTCTCTGATACATATCCAAGCATCGTAGGCCAGAAGTATGCAATCCCTACGGCCCAGATGGCAGCGGTCAAGAACGCCATCAGGGTTGATTCTGCAAAACTGAAAAGGTATAATCCTAGCGTTGCAAGAATTGCCCCACCAAACAGAATTCCAGTGGGTGTAAGCGCTTTCACGACTGGCCCAGCAAGTAAGCGGAGGGTTCCCATAATACCAAATACGAACCCGAACACTAGGAGGCCGTCAATCCCACCAGCGGTAAGTACCGAAGGAACCCAACTAGATGGTGGCAGCTCCATAGATGCCGTCAATAGCATCAATGGTAGCATAATGAGCATGATTGGGGCAAACAGTGCCTTGAATGACTCTCCCACAGAAACGCCTGCCTCAACGCCTTCGGTTTTGGGAAACGGCGCTGTAAACATCATGACTCCATAGCCGAGTGCTGGAACTAACACCAGTAGAAGTTGCGAACGCCATCCCGCCCCAAGTTGTGCAAAAACTAAGGTCAGTAGGATGGCTGCGATCAGATTCCCGTAGGGAAACCACATATGGAAATGATTGAGTTTAGAGGTCTTATTGTCGGGATACAGTGCAGCAACAAGCGGATTACAACCAGCTTCAACTAGGCCAGCACCGAGTCCAGCACACAATGAGCCTGCAACTGCTACGGTATATCCTTGGGAAATCATGATCAATATAGCACCAGCAACATGCGTTAAAAACGCTCCCCGCACAATCCATCGCATTCCGATGATATCACATAGTGGAGAGAAAATGGCTTGGCTAATCGTAAATCCAATAAAGAACACGCCCGTGAAGACTCCTAGCTGTGCATTGGTGAGAACAAATTCGGATTTTACAGAGAAGGCAATTCCAGAAATGACTGTAAATGCAAATGCTGTCGTTAGTAAAGCAAGACAGCTCCCATAGAAGAGACGATTTCGGTTAATCATGTGAACGTTGAAATTGTTATTGAAGAAAAAAACTATACGATTCCTTTAATATACATAAATCAATAACCAAATGTGATGCGTTATCTGAAAGCGTTTCTTCAATGGATCTAATTTACATCTGCGTTGTAGGACACAAACCTGTTAATCCCACTACAATATTAATAAATCATGTTTCGCTTTTTTATTGCACCTTTAATAGTTGCCGTTCTGTTATTGGTATCTGACATCGCTGTTGCTCAGCGGGCCTCCTCTCCTCGGGGTGAATCTTCCACACAAATTGGAGATGCTTGGATCATTGTTGATTATAGTCGTCCGATTCTTCGAGGGCGGACTGAGATTTTCGGCTCGGGTGAAAATTATGGCGCAATGGTCACTGGTTCCGCGCCAGTCTGGCGAGCTGGTGCCAACAAATCAACGCGTTTAATCACCGAAACTTCCCTCATGATTGGCGATGTAATGGTTGATGCTGGGGAGTACAGTATTTTTGTTGATTTGAATCAGGATAACTGGACATTTATTCTTTCGTCTCACGAGGCAAAAGACTCTGGTAGGGAGTCGGGAGATGGACTATGGGGATCGTATGATTATACTGATGACAAGGATGTTGTCAGAGCGCCCATGATGCTCAGTAATATGGAAACGAGTGCTGATCAATTCACCATTGGATTTTATGATGTGACCGACCAAGGAGGTATCCTCTCCATGATGTGGGAACATACCGTGGCAAACATCCCTTTCATGATTGCTGAGAACTAATATCCAATGATCTGCTGAATTCCACTGGAATGGTCTCTTGTCCTGTCATCGTTTTTTGATTTCAATTTGAATTGACTCAAGCCCGATTGTGATGAATGAACTTTATTAAATATATTGTCTTTCTCATCAGGGTTATTGAATATGGAGCGTTGCAAGCTCGTCTCTCTAAATTGGTGACTCAGGCACATTCTCTACTTGACGTTTGCCGTGGTACTCACAGGGGCACAAATCCTCCTGGGGTTTAAGCGCATTGAGTGTTGGTTGCTTCTGGAAGAGACCCGCAATGAAAAATGTTCACTTGGCTCTCTGTTAGGTGATATCTCACACATTCCTGACTCATCAGTACTATCGTCTATATGAAGGTACGTAGCGAATAGGTTCACTTGAAGATTGGCGCGTCTGATGTACACCTGAAACTAGTGATACTTAATTAATGGGTAACGGAGTATGTATGATGAAGAATGGACTTATTTTGACTCAGTTCTGTCTGCCTCCATGATGACTTATCCCCAGATGCCCGTGCAATTATCACGAATCCTGTGCATAGATTGCTGTTGAATTAATATACGATTCGTACGTCTAATGGAGTTAAAACATTCATCCCACTTTTTAACATCACCAGAAATTTACGCATCTCTCACCGACGGACTCCAAAACCGATTTCAACGAAGCGATAGACTATTGGTCATTATCCCCGATAGTACTCGGTCGGTGCCTCTTCCGATTCTTTTTCGTGGAATCACTGACCAACTTGCTGGACAAGTTACAGCCCTAGATTTTATGATTGCTCTCGGAACGCATCCACCAATGAGTGAGGATGCGATTCTGTCTCATGTAGGCATTTCTCGTACTGAAAAAAAAAACTCCTATGCCGATGTGAGTCTATTTAATCATACTTGGAATGACCCTGACTCGCTTGTCACACTAACAACCATCTCGGAAGATGAAGTATTTTCATTGACCCAGGGGTTGATTAAGATGCCACTTCCTGTAACCGTCAATCGAAAAATACTTGATTATGATGTCACCTTAGTTTGTGGGCCTGTTTTCCCCCATGAAGTGGCCGGTTTTTCTGGAGGAAATAAGTATTTTTTTCCGGGCATTAGTGGCCCAGAAGTGATAGACTTTACGCACTGGCTAGGAGCACTGATGTCTAGTCGACAAGTAATTGGCACTTACGATACTCCAATTCGTCGATTAATCAATAGAGCAGCAGAGGAAATTCCGTGCTTCCGCATGTTTATAAATCTGGTCGTCATTGATAACCGATTGGTCGGAATCTATATTGGAGATGATGAGAGTGAATCCTGGCTACGCGCTGCTAGGCATTCCTCTGATGTGCATATTACTTGGATGACGCACCCAGTACGCAAAGTTCTCGCCAGAATCCCATCAATGTATGATGACTTGTGGACGGGGGCAAAAGGAATGTATAAACTAGAACCTGTCATCGCAGATGGAGGAGGAATCACACTCTTTGCCCCTCATATTTCGGAACTATCGTACACACATGGCGCGCTACTTGACCGCGTTGGCTTTCATGGCATAGAGTTCTTCAAAGCGAACTGGGAAACGTATCAGGATTTTCCGTGGACCGTGCTTGCGCATTCTGCTCATGTGCGCGGCGATGCCTCTTACACCAATGGTGTAGAAATTCCTCGAATTCGCCTCACTTTGGCTAGCCAAATTCCAAAAGCACGCTGTGAAAAAGTTGGCCTTGAGTACTGCGATCCTGACTCCATTGACCTAGGTTGGTGGCAATCTAATACAAACCCTGACTATTTATATGTCCCTAACGCTGGCGAACACTTATTCAGACTCAGATAAGTGAGTATCAGAAGTACAGCTGAACTAAACTCATTTGTGAATGAAAGGAAATTCGTGTATAGATGCTGTTTCAGTATTTATGGATTGATCAAAGGCTTGCACGGAAAACTTCTTAATGCAGCTGGATAAGAATAAATTGGTCTAACCATTGATGATCCAGAACGACAAATGGTGGAGCATGTGATTGATACAATGATCGAGTATAGAAAATGAGGAGTGTTACATTGAACATGCACTCTATCAGATTGGATGAATCATACATGCAGTGGATGTTTGAAAAACTCACACCTCAATGATCCCGACGAAGATGAGAAGTACCTCCGTGATGGATCAATTGATTTTTGATGGTGATCTAACGGAACATCTGAATTCAAAACTTGTTGAAATAATTATGGAGGATCAAGATCTTAACTTAGATTATTCACGAATCTCAAGCTTGCTTCAAAAATCTGGACTTAATTCAGACGAGGCAAATGAACTCACAGAACGCATTAGCAACATGGCATCTGCAAACCTGATTGCTCAGTTTAGATCGGAATTGAAAACGAGCAACACCCGCTTGGAATCCAAGATTGACGCTCAAAACTCAAAGATTGACGCTCAAAACTCCAAATACAATCTCTTGATTGGTTTAGTGACTGGTGGAGTGACAGCGATCATTGCGCTCTCAATTGCTATTATAGGCTGGTTACTTGCCAATTAGGTAGCTCTAACCGAGTCCATTGTATCTCTCACCAGTGTTCTGCTGGTGATATTTGGTGCTGGTTAGATTCATTCCTAGATTTAATCTTCTAATCATATCTTGGAAGAGAATAATATATCAGGTAAATCAAAACGAGAATCTTCATTCCCTCAATATTTACCTATCGTCAATTGCTTTTTCGGGCTGTGTTTCTAAGCCTTTTGGATGTGCCAAAATGTCCATATTATAACAATTCTCCAGACCAATGAAATTTGAGAGTATTTAGAAAAGATGAAAGTTTGCACCCTGTACCCCATTTTTACAGCCAATAAATCGCTTTCGTTGGCCTAAAATAATTTGAACCTACTGGTTTTTCTGAATATCCGTCAGTATCATTGTATTTAATGATGAAAGAATCCATAGGATTTATTGGTCTGGGCATCATGGGACGGGGGATGGTCATGAATCTCCTTCAGTCAGGCTTTGATGTGCACATATGGAATCGCACGTCAAGCCGAATGGACCCATTAGTGTCCAAAGGAGCATCTGCTTCATCTGATCCTGCAGATGTGGCATCCAAATCTACGATTATCATCACCTGTGTTAGCAATACACGTGATGTTGAGGAAGTGGTCTTTGGGGAGTTAGGTATCATCCACGGTGCTCAGCCTGACTCATTGATTATTGATACCAGCACCATCAGTCCACAAGCAACATTGAGTATCCATGATCAACTTCAAGTCGCTGGGCTAAGAATGCTAGATGCTCCGATCAGTGGAGGGAGTGAGGGAGCAGCTAATGGAACACTGAGCATTATGATTGGAGGTGATACGGCTGATGTTGACCGTGCCATGGGGGTTTTCTCTGCTATAGGTAACCAAATCACCCATGTTGGAGCGACTGGCTCAGGTCAAATGGTCAAACTCGTTAATCAGGTTTTGGTAGTCGGAACGATGCAAGCCATTAGCGAAGCACTCCTTTTCGCTCAGAAAGGTGGACTCGATCTGGCCAAAACGATCGAGGCAGTTGAACAAGGTGCCGCAGGTAGTTGGATGCTCACCAACCGTGGAAAACAGATCATTGCCCGAGATTTTGATCCAGGCTTTACCATTGACTTACAACAAAAAGATCTACGCTTAGTCTTAGACGCGGCCGACAAATTAGGGGTTGCACTTCCTGGGACTGCCCAAATCTTTCAATTCTATCGTAGCCTGCAGGAATCGGGGCTTGGACATGAAGGAAATCATGCACTTATCAAAGCCTTGGAGCGCTTGTGTAATGTTACAGTTGGAGATCAAGGGTAATGTTAAGCGTTTTCGTCGGCACATATACTCAGAAATTATCCCATGTCAATGGTCGTGGTACGGGGATTTATATCTATTCCCTACAGAATCAACACTTACATCAAGAAGGGGCATTTCGCGGCCTTCCAAATCCATCTTTTCTAACCGTTGATGCACAACGTCAGCGCGTATATGCGGTTAGCGAAGTCGTTGACTATGATGGAAAGCCTCAGGGTGCAGTGCAAGCGTGGTCATGGAACAAAGAAACAAATACTCTCATCCCGACTGGAATACTCGGGACTCGTGGCGGTGCCCCATGTTATGTCAGTGTCAGTGAAAATAATCTCCTGATTGCAAACTATGTCGGTGGATCAGTCACCGCAATCAATCTAACCGAAACGGGTGATCTGGGAGAAAATGTGGGGTTTGTTCAACACTCAGGATCTGGCCCGAACATGACACGTCAAAAATCCCCTCATCCACATTCGATTGTGCCCGATCCCACTGGAAGCTATTGTTTGGTCCCAGATCTCGGAACCGATCAAGTACATGTCTATCGTATCAATGTATCCCATCCAAGCTTACTAGCTACTGGCGAAATTATACATATTCATCCAGGAGGTGGGCCAAGGCATCTGAGCTTTCATCCCTCTGGTACCAGTGTCTATGTGATCAATGAATTAGATTCATCCGTTTCATTGCTTTCTTGGAATTATGGACAATCAGAGATCACTCGCACCTTTAATGCCCTCCCAGAAGATTATACAGGGCCTCACTCTGGAGCGGATATCCATGTCCACCCTTCTGGGAATTTTTTGTATGCATCATTACGCGGAATTTCATGTATTGTCTGCTTTCAGATTGACCAAGACAGCGGATATCTTTCATCACCTGTATGGTTTTCCACTCACGGGCGCGATCCACGAAATTTTGCCATAGATCCTAGCGGAGAACTTTTAATTGCTGCAAATCAGAATTCGGACACCTTAGTCGTTTACCGCATCAATCCTCAGAGCGGCCATCTTTCAGACCCAATTCAGGTTCTTCATGTGCCTAGCCCAGTATGCGTAAAAATCATTCATTAGAGTCACACAATTGTATCATCGCCATTATCAACAAATAAGATGCAAATGATTATTTTAGTGTATAACTGCGATGAGTCATATTCAATTCAAACCTCAATTATACTTAACTAACATTTATTCATGCAACAAGTGATTCGTAGTGCCTTTGTGGGATTTTTTGTCTGTGCGATGGGGCTTATTAGTGTAAGTAGCACTTTCGGACAGCAGCGCTATCAGGTCTTGGTCTTTTCAAAAACAGAAGGGTTTCGGCATAACTCAATTGAGGCAGGCATCCAAGCTATCAAAGACCTTGGGGTAGAATATAATTTTGGAGTTGTTGCAACCGAAAATGCAGATTTCTTTCATACTGATTCTCTGAATCACTATCAATCTATCGTATTCTTAAATACTACACAAGATGTGCTAAATACCAATCAAGAGCAGGCCTTGATGCGTTTTATCCAGTCAGGTGGCGGATGGGTTGGTGTTCACGCTGCTGCCGATACCGAATATGACTGGGAATGGTATGGCGGGTTAGTCGGTGCCTACTTTTCATCCCATCCTGAAATTCAATCTGCAGATATTATCGTGACGGATCGCCTCCACCCATCCACTAAAGATCTTCCCATCGTCTGGAATCATACCGGTGAATGGTTTAACTATACAGTCAATCCGAGATCAAAGGTTCATGTCTTGGCCGTCGTTAAAGAATCTACCTATGAAGGTGGTGAAATGGGAGATGATCATCCCATCGCGTGGGCACACAATTATGATGGCGGCCGAGCTTGGTATACTGGACTAGGACACTCAACGGAAAGCTTTGCCGATCCTAATATGCGTTCTCATCTACTCGGCGGAATAGAATGGGCTGCGGGTGTCGTTGACGCAGACGTGACTGCAACCCTTGCATCTGCCTTTGATGAAGTGATTCTTACACGTGATCTCACCGATCCTATGGAAATTGATATCACATCTGATGGGCGGGTCTTTATCACAGAATGGGCGGGGGCAGTCAAAATTTGGGAACCAGACACCAAAGTTTCTCGCGTAATCGGATGGCTGCCCGTAGATAAGAAAATTGAAGATGGACTACATGGATTAGCCCTTGACCCGGATTTTGATGAAAACTCATGGGTCTATATCTACTACTCTGTGATCAGCGATCCACCGGTCAATCGCCTCTCGCGATTTTTTTACGACGGTAGAATGCTGGATCTTGAAAGCGAGATCTCTCTTCTGGAAATTCCCGTCCAACGCATCAAGTGTTGCCATTCAGGCGGATCCGTACAGTTTGATAAAAACGGATTACTCTATCTGTCCACTGGAGATAATACTGGTGGAGACCGCAATTCATCCGATCCAGATATGAGGAGGATGTCAGATCAGGGTAGAACCTCATCAAATACTAATGACTTGCGGGGCAAAATCATTAGAATTAAACCTGAACCAGATGGAACATACTCGATTCCCGAAGGAAATCTATTTACAGCGGATTCTTTGCATCGTGGAGAAATTTTCTCTATGGGACATCGAAACCCATTTAGACTGTCAATTGATGATTCAACCGGATGGGTTTACTGGGGAGACATTGGACCCGGCTTGATTGACAGTTGGGATGAATTCAATCAGGCCAAAGACCCTGGCTTTTATGGTTGGCCCTATTTTACTGGATACAATGATCCATACCCGCATTATCATCTGGCAGAACAAGATTATATAGAACCTGATCCAACGAATCCAGTCAACGATTCTCAGTACAATACGGGTGTTCAACAACTTCCTGCAGCACTTCCCGCTTGGATTCAATACTACTACGGCCCGAGCGAAGAGTACCCAGAACTTGGTGCAGGCGGAATCAACCCAATGGCGGGACCCGCCTTTCGCATTGATCATACCAATCCATTAAGTACGGCTTTCCCCGAATACTACAGTGGTAAGGTCATGATCTATGAATGGATGCGTAACTGGATACAGATTGTCACCGTCGATGACAGTGGAGATATACTGGAAATTGATCCGTTCCTTCCAGGCAATGACTATTTCAGTCCGATGGACATTGAGATGGGGCCTGACGGTCGGCTCTATATCGTTGAATGGGGAGAGATGTTCTGGGGCAGTAATGCGAATGCTCAACTTGTCCGATTGGATTATTACGGATCCGATGTCCTACCAAGTCCAGTGATACAAGCTCCGTCTCCCGAGCTACCACTTGCCATTGCGTGGCCTCCTGATGGGGCAATCTTTGATTTTGATTCAACCTACAGTTACCAAGTGTCGGTTCACGACCAAGCGGTATCCAATCAGGCATCAGTGCATATTTATACTGGAATTGATACATCTCCCATTCCTCTTTCTAAGCACTCTGGGCCAGATGGAGAGTTTACAGTGACTCGGGCTTTTGCGAATGCACTTGAAGTGAACTATGTAGATCGATATGCTTTGGTTAAGGCATGTATAGAAACCTCTTGTGATCAGGTGAAACTACACCCACGCCTGAAAGAAGCCGAGCATGTCACTAGCGCCAACAACTCAAAACGAAAAACCTACTCTACCCACCCTGCAAGTAAACACTGGAGAGTATCAGACCTGAGCGTGATGCCTCTTGAGAATGCTTCAGAGCTCATTTACACTCCTATCAACCTCACAGGAATTGACGGCATGACACTACGCTTCCGAACCACCGGAATTGGTACTCTTCATTTTATGGCGGATGACAGTAACTCAACGATTGTGCAAGTTGAGATTACCCCCGATACTGGAATACCCGTCACTCCACGACAGGCGGATGCCCTCGCAGATGTAGCAGATGACTTCCCAGGGCTGGAAACCTTATCCGATGGTGCTTACGATAATTGGCGTGAGGTATCAGTTGTCATTGCGCCGATTGAACATACTATTTCGCTAATGCTTACCTTTATGTCTACGGACGAAGATTCTGTCTTAGAGCTGGACTGGATACGATTTAATGGACCAGCTTTACATTTTTAACTATAATCATTCAAATTCATGTATACATCCCGACGAAATTTCTTAAAAACGAGCGCCTTAGCGGCCGCTTCACTTCCCCTGACGACGCATATCTGGGGCTCTCCACCGAAAGAGTTATTCAAGATTTCACTCGCTCAATGGTCTCTACATCGCTTACTGTTTGATGGTACGATGGACAATTTGGATTTTGCTTCTGTATCTGCCGAAAATGGAATTCTTGGCCTTGAATACGTAAACCAATTTTTTATGGATAAAGCCGAAGATACCGACTACCTCAACGAAATGAAGAAACGTGCTGAAGATGTTGGGGCAACCAATATTCTCATTATGTGTGACCGCGAGGGAAACCTAGGCGACCCCGATGCTGGGTTGCGCCGTGAATCTGTTGAACGGCATGTGAAATGGTTGAGTGCTGCTAAGCATTTAGGGTGCCATTCTATTCGCGTCAATGGTTACAGTGAAGGAAGCTATGATGAGCAGATGAAACTTGTTGCTGATGGACTTCACCAACTGTGTGAAATTGGAGATGAGTATGGGCTCCATGTGATCATTGAGAATCATGGTGGCTATTCAAGTAATGGTAAATGGCTCGCCGACACAATCAAGATGGCCGATCATCCACGTGCTGGCACCCTGCCTGATTTTGGCAACTTCCGTATTGATGAAGACACGACCTACGATTCATACCGTGGCGTTGAGGAACTCATGCCCTATGCAACAGGAGTCAGTCTGAAGACAACTGTATTTGATGATGAGGGCAATGTAAGTCCCCTTGACTATGAGCGCATGATACGTATTGTGATTGAAGCTGGCTTTAGTGGATATATTGGAATTGAACATAGTCCCGCTGGTCGAGAAATTGAGGAAATCAATGAAGTCAAGGCAACCTTAGAGACCGTGCACGAAAAACTTATGGCTGAAATGGACTAACTCCAGTTCATCCCCATTTACTGAATGTGTCCACTGAATTCTTCGTTGGGATTCCTGATTATTGGACTTGACTTTGTCGGGTTTTGTAAAACAACTTAACGATTGATTTAAGTGTTGGATGACTGAGATTGTTAAGTCTGAGTAACCTGCTTATGGGGTTATTCAGAACACAGAAGATTCTACGCATCGTTGAGTTCACCGTTGAATATTAGGGTGGTGTCATCTGTGAGTTGGTCTTTGATAGAGTAAAGATCTCCAGCAACACAAGAAACCCTTAATCATTAAACTCTATCTCCTATGATCTGATATCCATATCGGTTAAGCGTTGATGGGCACTTTTCAATATTTGGACTTCTATCTGCAACATGGCGTTTATTCATCCAAGCTTACTCTCCGACTCCGCCGCAATATACTGGTGATACTCAGCCACGGATTCTAACGTAATCACTCTATTTCCCCGCACTCATGCGAACAATCCTTTGCTTGCTTTTTTTATAGACTTTCGGTAGGCGTAAGATAACTCTGCTAAGCCATTGCGAGGACTAGTCTCCAAAGAAATGAAGGGCAGCGTCAATTGTTTCCATCTGCGTAATAGTAAAGTTCCCAGAGTTGCATCCATAGATAATACTCACAGAGAAGCTGCCTTTAAGGGCATCATAGGTGACGAGGAGCACCGAGGTGATCTACAAACAATGCATATGATGAATCACCTCATAAATGAAGTCTGTTCCTAATCAACTAAGCACATTCAGTGCACACCTACATCTCTTGTTTGAAATGACCATTCCCTTCTCCTTTATGGGGTGGGCGGTCTTGATTGAGTAATATAGGGGTATCCGATTTTACAGTCTTGTCGGGTCCGTACTCATCTACGAGCCATTGGCGCATAGAAGGGATAGGGACACCGTAGGCTCCGTTCTTTTTCTGGTCAAGTATACCCTGATGGAGTGCCCGCTTGAATGTAGCCTCCGCCACTTCATGTGGGTATTCTTCACTGAGCGCAGATACAATCGTGCGTCTTCTCACACTCCCACCTTCGGGAATTTTTGCGAAAATATAGGCTAATATCTCACGCTGTCCCCACGAGATATCATGCGCCCGTCCATGATAGTACTCTTCCTGATCACGCCTTCCCCTACGCATCACCACATTGAGATCACTTTCTGTGGGTGGATGAGGCAAGGAAGCGAGGTGGAGCGCTGCTGCGCGTGCGTAGCACACGATGTGCTGGGGCCATCCATGAGTCCGCTCCGCAATGGGTTCAATCCACTCTTTCGGGAGGTTTGTCCCACCTTCGCCTGTGATATAGTCGTGAATAACCGCACAGGTGGATTCGTGATCTATGGGTCCGAGCCTGATTCTCGCGGGACCCGCGAAGCGAGATACGCCTAAAGTATTAAGAGCGTGCTCTGATGTGCCAAGTCCAGCCGCGAGGAGCATGACAGGATATCCTATATGCCCATTGTGAATGGCATTGAGGGTTGAAGTGGCTGCGTCTTTCACCGTATGCGGGGATGCAAGATTTATTAAGTGCTGCGCCTCGTCAAGTACGAGCAGTAACGGGGCGAAAGAGGCGGCCTCGGCGATGATTTGTGCCACCGAGTATTCACGGGTTTTCTCGCTTTTCCACTCGTGCTTAAAGAATTCGAGATTGACTGTCGTCTTGGTGGATTCGGTTGGCGAGTGTTGGACACTTAGAGTTTGCGCCATGCGTGCGGGGTTATGAAAATCTTCGGGTGTCACCTTCATCCTAACATTCCATCCTTTATGGACAGCATCTTGTGCTATCACATCTAGGAGCGCACTTTTGCCCGCACCAGGCGGCCCCTTGATTAGGAATGTGGTACCACCGTTCACACTCTTGTAGTGGTCAAGTCTGTCCGAAAATAAGTTGCGAATCTCGCATCTTCCATGAAAATACTTGGAAGGGCCGCGGTCGTCCACTTGAGTATGCGTCATGGGCATAGGTCACATGAGATGGTATCAACCAATGAGGTGTGGGTGTGTTCATTACCCTACTCCTAAATCAGTTAGGTAGTGTCAACCGAGTAATACGATTTTTCAATGTTTTGAACTCCACTGGGGGCATATGTTGGACGGAATCTAGATTTGGTTTGCATCATTGGCTACTAGATGATCGATTGGGGAGCTTGAATCACCCAATGGCATTCACAAATCGTTGATTTCTGGGCCTCCCATTATTTAAGTGGGTGATATTTTCAGAAATGGGTAAACGAGGGTAACAAGAATAAGGTTCGGTAAGGATTTTTATAGTAGTTTAGATTTGTTTATCTATCCTTCAACTTATCAAAAAAAAAGATGGCTTTAAAAATAACGGATGTGAATCATTTGATTGGTATTGCGTCACCGTGACCGAGATTGAGCAGGAGACGAGTCGTTATGCGGCGAGGATCCGTGTAACGCTTTCGGGGGATGCGCGGAGTTAAGGTGTCCGGAGTGTGGGAAGGCGTGTCCGGGGTATGATCACCGAGAGCGACGATGGCGCCATACTAATATCTGTGATTATCGTACGGAGGTCGTCGCGAAGGTGCCCCGTGTGCAGTGTCCACAGCATGGCGTGACTACGATTGCGGTTCCTTGGGCCAATGCTCGTGTGCAATTCACGTCCAGGTTTGAGGCCTGTGTGATGGATTGCAACCAGCATTTCAGTAATCGCGAAACGCTTAGGGGTGAGTTGGACGATGATCGCTCATATTATGGAGCGTGGATTAGAGCGCAAGCCAGAGAAGATCGTGCCTCATATTTGCGTAGATGAGACAGCATCCAAGAAGGGGCACAACTATGTGACGATTGTATCGGATCGGTACGGTGTTACATGTGTCACCAACAATAGAGAGTTTGACTACGACAGTTGTTCACCTGAGCAAATTGCAGGGATTGAATGTGTGATTATGGATATGTGGCCTGCCTACATCACTGCAACAAGGATGCGTATACCCGATGCAAGATTGCATTTGACCATTTTCATATCTCTAAATATGTTGGAACTGGGGTGGATGAGGTTCGCAGAGAGGAGAATCGTGCGTTAAAGAAACTGGGAATTCTGGATCTGGTAGGAACAAAGTATGATTGGCTCAAGAATCGGGCCAGCATGTCGGCCAAGCAAAAAAAGCGGTTTAGTCTCTTGAAAAACAGTGCGCTGAAAACAGCACGCGCTTGGGCGATGAAAGAAGTGTTCCAGACGCTGTGGAAGTATAAACATCGCACTTGGGCGCTCAAAGCGTGGAACCGTTGGTTAGGGTGGCTCTCACGCAGTCGTCTGGAGCCGATGAAAAAAGTGGCTAAAACCATTAGAAGTCATCTTTGGGGCATTCTCAATGCGGTGGTTTTAGATGTGAGTAATGGGCCGGCTGAAAGCATCAATAGTCGCATCAAAATGATCAAAATCCGTGCGCGTGGATTCAGAAATCCTGAACGATTAAAGAATGCAATTTACTTCTACCTTGGTGGACTTGATTTGTATCCAGAAGGCACCAAAAATCGGCCAACCCACTCTTAAAATGGGAGGCCCTACTTTCAATATTAAAGTATGTTTGCCCTGGTAGATTTACAAGTTTTCCGTCTATTTGAGTCATCGTAAATACAGTACTAAGCTGCAGATCAATTCGTTTCTACTTGTAGAGGCTTAAGTTAATTGCTGAAAAACTGATTGACATCGGCCTGCGAAGCATGGAGCATTCTACTTCATTGTGGGGAAATTGCACTGATATATACGCTGGATGAAAAACCTTCCGTTAAAACACGATAGAGAGTTCTGAAAGGAGTTTTCCGCGCATGGGATACCATAATTAGTCTGATTTAGGATTCACTCTCAGAATTTTTGGTGTCTCACATGATCAAAAGAGTTGACGAGAATATATCTACTACTTGAGATGAAACATTCTCATTTCAATAGGATACTCACCGAGTCGCCATTGATTAAATGGTCATTACAAGGTCGCCAATCATCATGTATTGATTGTGCCTACCACATCACTGAAATCTACCAAGTGTCCATGCGATTAAAGGTTCAGCCTAAATTTATCACTATTCTTTGGTCAATATTCGTTGGTGTGAACACCTATCAAGTATTAGCTCAAACGTCAGATCTGGAAAATCCTCGTCGAGTGATCGTTCAATTTGAACCTGAGATTTTTGTCAGTGAGAATGTGGCCAAGACCGGATTGACTGGGTTTGATCAGAAGGCATTTAAATATAATGTTCAATCCATCACTCGGATCTATCCATTTTTGGATTTCATTGAATCAAATGAAACGATTGAAAAAAATCTATCCGCGTTGCGTCAAACCTATTATGTGCAGTATGAGGCAGACGTATCTACTCAACAAGTTGCACGAGACTTGAGGCAAGAATATGGTGTCGCCTATGCAGAACCTGAACGAATCAATGAAACTGATGAATTCATCGTAGATAGCGACCCCAATGATGCGTTCTATGATCAACAATCTTATCTTCGACATCTTCAATTGCCAGAAGCTTGGGATGTCGTAAAAGGATCTGATATAGAATCTCCCGTCATTATTGCAATTATTGATAGTGGAGCAGAATGGAATCACGAGGATCTCCTTGACAACCAATGGATCAACGTAGATGAGATTCCAGGAAATAAAATAGATGATGATCAAAACGGATTTGTTGATGACGTATACGGAGCTAATTTTTGTGACCAAGATGCCTTGAATCATAATCCTGATGCGATCAATCGCCAGATAAAGGGTGTTGTCCACGGGACTGCTGTCGCAGGTGTTGCTAGTGCAGTCAGTGACAACTCAATTGGGATAGCTGGTGCCGCATGGAACGCACAATTAATGCATATTAAGGCGAATTGTACACCCCCCAATAACGACTATCACTATGAGGGGGTGATGTATGCAGCCATGAATGGAGCTGACATTATTAATACCAGCTGGGGAGAGGCCTATATTGCGACGGCTCAGCCATCAAGATTTATTTCAGAAACACTTAATCTGGCTACTGATTTGGGTTCGCTCGTCGTTGCATCAGCTGGCAATCGAGGAAACAATTCAAATGATTTTCCTCAGTATCCTGCTCGGCATCATAGAGTATTGTCCGTTGGTGCCACAGTGCGAGATTCACGGAGGATTGCCGATTTTTCTTCTTACGGAAAAACCACAGACGTATTTGCCCCTGGTGTTGATATTCTTTCCACATATTTTGATAATCAATACCGTACATATACCGGAACATCTTACTCAGCGCCGTTGGTTGCTGGTATCGCCGCTCTGGTCAAAACCCGCTTTGCTGATATTAGTCCTGATGCACTCAGAGAGCAATTACGCCAATCAGCTGAAAATATGGATATGCACAATCCTAGACTCAATGGGCAATTAGGACGAGGATTTATCAACGCATTAACGAGTTTGCAGCCCTCAAGATTCCCTGGGATACGGATTAAAAAATGGTCTTGGCATGATAGCGATGGGAACTTTCAAATTGATTCAAATGATGAGGTGACAATCAACATACAAATCGTCAATTATCTGGTAGATGCACACCAACTGACACTTGAACTAGTGCCTGCAAAATCATATCAATTCATTACCATGAGATCTCCTATTGTATCAATCGGTACCTTGGGGAGCAATGATGCTAAGGATTTAGAGTTTCGTTTCAAAGTTTCTGAGAATGCAGGCTTGAGTCAAATCATACAATTTTATCCGCGCATTCGTGAGGAGGCATTCGTTGATGACATTGATGTCTTCACTTTTGGAATCAATCTTCGGGTAATTGAGACATTCAATGCGCTTGCTGCTCTGTATAACTCTACTCAGGGGGACAACTGGCACAATAACAAAAACTGGGATTTGACTGCCGCCCCGGCGATTGAGACTATGGCACGCTGGAGTGGAGTGAGATACGATCAATTATCATTGACCCACTTAAATCTGGAAAACAACAATCTTCGAGGACCGCTCCCAAAAGAGATTGTCTCCCTCTCCCAATTGGATGTACTGGGGCTCAGGGGTAATCATTTAGATGGTGGCATTCCCAAAGAACTTGGACAACTCAAACATATGATGTTGCTGTCTTTGGAGAACAATTTATTATCGGGGGCTGTCCCGCAGGAGCTGGGAAGTATGTCAAATTTATGGTTTTTGTATCTTCAGAATAATTCGCTTTCTGGTCTTCTCCCAAAGCAGCTAGGGATGCTCTCTAACTTAGTGAATTTAGACCTTTCTGGGAATGAATTACATGGCGTGATTCCACAAGAATTTGGACAATTATCAAACCTGAGAAATCTTATCCTCTCCGACAATTCATTTGTGGGCAAGTTGCCGAGAAGCCTCATGGAATTAGGTAACTTACAAAGATTAGAATTTGATGGTCAATCGCTGTGTGCTCCATCGGATTCTGAGTTTCAAAGTTGGTTAAAACGAATCAATCAGGTGAGGGGGCCTATGTGCTCTGGATTTACATTCAATGATACAATTGAGAATCAATCATTTACTCGAGGTGAACAAATCATGCCTCTCATTTTGCCTGAAGCAATCGGCGGCAAACCACCGGTCTCTTATACGCTCCAACCAGAACTCCCCACTGGATTGACCTTTGGTGAAACATCAAGAACGATAAGTGGAATCCCAGCGGTCATTATGAATCAGACTCCATATCAATATTCAAGTACAGATTCAGAACTATTGAGAGACAGTCTTACGTTTACAATTGAGGTTGTTTCGCCCGTTTCGTCCGAAAGCGATGGAGTTCCGAAAGAATTTATTCTGCACGGTAATTATCCTAATCCCTTTTCAGAGAGTACTCATATACACTTTGATCTGCCATGGCCTGCAAGTGTTGGAGTTGAGGTTTTTGATCTCGCTGGACGATACATGTTCATAGAATCGCCTGTGGATCTTGGAGCAGGATGGAGAAAAAAACTGGAAATCTCTGGTGCATCTCTGTCCAGTGGGATCTACATTTATAAGATTCATGTCTCATCTGGGAACGGGAAATCCGAATACCTTGGGAATTTCGTGCGTGTTCAGTGATCAAATGTGAATGATGCTATCTTTGACTCAGAGTATTGCCATCCCAGTGAACCATTGTTTCCATCTCAATTGAAGCGTTGATCATGTGTGCACATGCAGCTGCATGATGTCCTACCTGTGCATCCTCTTTTGTTGAACTTCCGCTTCGCATGGCATCAAGCCATTCCTGAATGTGAACTGACATTGAAGATCTTCCCTCAGAATGATATACTTCTTCACCGGGAACTGTTGTTTGCGGACGGCTTGATGGGATCTCTTGGTAGCGAATCTCAGGATCTTCAAAGTATGCATCCTCCAATGCATGAGGCCAACTGGCAGTCACCCAGCTATTACTCTCGTTGACCCGTTCAGGAATAAATCGCAGACCACCACCGAACACCAGAGAACCTTCTGTCCCTAAAATTCGCATCCCCCCGGAGTTACCTCCTTGATTATTGAATGTCCCGCTAAGGTTGACCATAAACCCATCAGCGTATTTCAGTGATGCGTTAATTGTATCTGGAACATCACGTGAATGAATCCACCGATAAAGATCTCCCATAGCAACAACACTCTGGGGAATTCCAGAGCCCATTACATAGTTGATCGTGGTACATGTGTGGACATACAAATCTGTTGAAAGTCCACCTGAGTAGTCTTTATAACATCGCCAACGAAAGAAACGCTCAGGACTGTAGGGGCGCTTTGGTGCGGAGCCTAGAAATAAATCCCAATCGACGGTTTCAGGTGAAGCGTCTGGGGGAATTGGATAGATCCATGCACCAGATGCCGTATTTCGGTTTGTGGTTGCCCTGATCATGGTCACTTGACCTAACTTTCCGTCCTGAATCATTTGACGCGCCTTTTGAACGAGCAGGCTGTTTGGGCCGGGACTCCCCACCTGTACAGCGAGATTATTGTTTCTCTGAGCCTGAATAATACCCTCTCCCTCTTCAATAGAATAGGTCAATGGCTTTTCAATGTATGCATGTTTACCAGCATTCAATGAGTCAAGCGAGTGTTGATAATGCCAATGATCTGGGCTGGAGATGACAACGGCATCAATATCGTCTCTTGAGATGATCTCCCTGTAATCGGCCATAGTGTCTGCTCTGCCACCAGTGCGCTCTTTGATCCGCTCTAACCTGCCAGTATAGGCATCGCATGCGGCAACAATTTCCACTTCGGGAAATTCTTTCAGAGATTCAACCAGACCATGTGCGCGAGCCCCCGCTCCAATCATCCCAACAGTGATACGCTCACTTGGGGCAATAAATTGTGGGCGAGCTCCCATAGCAAGTCCAGCCGTGCCAATGGCGCTGGATCGTAAAAAATCTCGACGTGTGACTGTAAAATGCTGAGCCATAGTTAAAGGATTGGAGTTAAGATGAGGTTTCGATATAAAATTCGTCCGTGATCACCCTGAAGGTAAATAGGACCTGGTAGGGACTCGTCTGCTGTCAGTGCCCCACCAGTGACCCCAACCACGGGCTGATTACCAATAATTGTAGAGCCATTTAAGATCACCGTGAGATGGCGGTGATAGAGAGTAATGTCCAATGACTGCCACTCGCCTGCTGGTTTTTCAGCATTGATAGAGGGTTGAATTCTACTATAAAGCGCCCCCATGTGATGACGATTTAAATCTCTCCCATAGGTATCAGCAACCTGAATTTCATAAATGCCACGAAGGTAGACTCCACTATTACTTCCCTCAGGCACATTGACTTCAAGGGTTAATCTAAAATCCTCAAATGTAGCGTCAGTGCGAAGATTACCATAGCGAATGTGACGATCTTCATCAGGTTGGACTGGATCATTGACGAGGAGCCCATCTTCAGCCTTAAATCCATTGACTTGCTGATCATTGGTAAGAGACCATCCAGTGAGGTCTATCCCGTTAAACAAGTTGACTGGATCTCCATAAGTGACATGAGAGAGATCTGGAGGATCTGGTAATTCTGGAATTCGTTCGGCCATAAATTCAATGACCTGAGTCCCAATTCCTGAATGATTGGGTAAATGAGCGGTCCCTTTTAAGCGGTCACCATCTGGGATGAACGTCAATGTACTTGTCACAGTGAATCGACGTGATGACCCGTCGTTTAGACTTCTATTGACAGGCTGAATTCGTGTGACCGTCAACGAATTGTCAGAGATATTCACGCTAGCGACTGGAAGAACACTACCGCCATACCAAAGAAGGGAAGCATCCATAACTCCTTGATTATCATGAACTTCAAGCCATCCAGCCCCTCCTGGTAGATGGAGCGCCCAGCGACCGTTATAAAAATCTCCGATTCTCTGGGCATTCACAGGAAAAACACATAGTGTAATCAGGCAGGAAAGGATTAGTCGATAATGCATGATGAGTTATAATTCGTAGGCCTTAACGTAAAATTTGTTAATCATTTATTCAGATCGTCTTTCAATAGGAATCTGCGTACCAGTCAGGATCATTCTGCCCCAGGTGGCATCATCATCCCCGGTACCATATATCATGAAATGTCCACCATAGGGGCCGCCATCTGGATCACAGTGAACAATTTCAAGTCCATAGACATCTCCAACCTGAGGTGGTGTCCAGCGGGGATCGCTTGCACCCAAGGTAGGCGTTAATTTAATCCGTGCCTCCAAAATATAATCAGCTTCGGATTCACCCCACGGATTAAATTTGAACTCATAATTCACCGCTTCATCTGGAATTGGTTCTTCAAGACGTTGCTCTGTGGCTGTTCCGTGGCGCCACCAGGCTGCGTAATCGGGTTTAGAGGCATCAGCGACGAAGCAAAACGCATTATTCCCCTGTCCCCAATACTCAGGGGCTTCGTCTCTGGGAGCTTCAATAAAAAAGCATATACTATCGCGGAGATACCATGCAAATGGTTCTTGTCCTGGTGCATCTACATCATTCACATTGTCTTTTACCTCTGCTCCAAAGTAAAGATATTCCAAATCCCAAGCCACATAATACCGCGCTTGAAGGTCATCCTCTGGGTGGGGTTCATTGCCGTGATCCGTCAACCGATTACGTCTGCCATCATCATACCAGAATGTGTGGCGTAAACGATATATATCCCATACTCCATCAGTGAAAGCAAAATCTTTCCACTCAGATAAATCCCCATCAATTGATGGTGTATTTGCTAGTTGTGGCACAAGGAGTTTCACTGTCTCTGTTGGACGGGGAGCGTCCTGACCAACGACGGCATACCCTTGAAACATGAAAATAATAAAGCACGCTACATATCTGATCATAAGCTATCAATTGCTGTGTTAGCCTTAATTTAACAAACATAGAGATTAAATTCAAAATTATCCATGATTCTAACTGCTGATCTAGCTCGGAGTGTGGATCAATTGGTTAAACCTTATTCCCTTATTGGGAGGGGCACTAATTTGAAGCATATTATCAGCTTTGTCATGTATATTAGGCTGGGATAGATGCAATGAAGGTCTTTTATTTACTCCAATATTTTTCACACTAACATATCGCTGATCATAATCATTTTGATCTAGAAAAGCGCGTTCACCAAAAAATGTCTTACCAACCACACGACAGTATTCTATAAAACATTTAGTCCCTTCTAGCTGATTTATAATGTGTTTTCGGGATGCGTTATTACTCTGCTTCAGCTCAATATAAATCATCCATTTCTTATGTAAATCATTGGCGATGATTACATAATCTGCCATCTTACATTCGTTGTTCTGACATTCAAATACGCTATTTGAAAATGATAAATCGTCTGTTTTGATTGCGATTATATTCTCAGGTGTATTCCGAACATATAGCTGGTACTTCAATGCTCCTCCCTCTTCAAATTCTTTGAGCGTGAGAACGTTTTTATTATGTTGATCTTTACTCGCAACCACCAAGGCGTTTTTGATAATCAATTTACTCAAAATATTGATATCTGAACACATGTTCAAATCCCCCAAACAATATCTTCTTGAATCTCATTCATTTTGTTGATTGTGACATCAAAACTTCGCGCATCAATTCCACGATCACGGCATATGTGGGCTTCTACAAGTGTTGGATGGTTGCTTCTCTTTTTGTTACTACTATGGGCCTTGATTAAAGATTTTTCAGCGATATAAACTTTTATTTTATCTGGATCCATCAATTCCTCATTCTCATAACCTTCTCTATCGGAAATTTCCCTGAGATAGGCTTTATCTTGATTGAGCATGATCAATGTATTTAGTTCCTTAATGATATAATCACTATGAGTGGTGATGAATACACGAATTCCAATTTTAGTTAGTCTAGCAAAAAGCCGAATTATTCTTATCTGATTTTCAGGATGTAGATTCAATTCAGGTTCATCAACAATCAGTAGATCGCCTGGCTGTGCCATATGTCGCAGATAAGTACCAATATCTAGCAAGGACCGAACTGCACTTGAACTCTGTCCCATCGTTAGTTTTAAGCGTTTCTTCGTGGGCTTGAAATAAACGGAATTATTATTTCCGATTATATACTCTCCTCCGAGGATATCCCTGAATTTATTTAGAATCATTGGATGATTCTCAGCAATGAAGCTATCTTGTTTAGCAACATCTGTAACTCTTCGCGTAAAATCTACATTTGCTCTGACTGGCCAAGCATAATCATTATAAGACTTAAATAGCAACTCCAGTGGATCAATACTAGAGCTAGTTTGTGCCATTTCTTCAAGTAACCGATTTCTGGCAAAGTCAAGTTCCTTACTGAAGATTGCCACGCCAGTGCGCTCTGCACTTGCAATGAATGCATTGGGCAAGTACTGTTCAAAGAGTATCTCGTTAATCACATCTCTGATCGCGTCTTTGATCATTCTCCTCGGCAGATCAATATTGGCGTTTTCCGAAGACAATGAAATAGTCAATGTTTCGTTGCCATTAGGTTTGCTAAACGAAAGAATTTCACTTTTTTTAGATCTTAATTTTTTATCAATCGTCGTGCTTAGAATCAATTCTAAACTCTGTTCCAATTCCAAATGAAACTTGGATTCGGAGAAGTACTTAGAATCTGATGCAAATATTCTGGAGAGTCGCTGAGAATATTGTTGACAACCTTTTGAGAGAATATTCTGGGCATTCTTAGCATGACGCACAATATTAATTCTCACCACGCCATTATCAAAGATCTCACTGATTTCTTGACTTGAAACATTTGCTACCAATAATCTTCGCCAGTTTTCTAAAAAACCATACAAAGCGTAAGTGGCATAAGTTTTACCAGTGTTATTGAGTCCACAAATCAACGTTAGATCTCCCAACTCAAATGTCGCATTTTTCAAAATCCCCAAATTTTGAACGGTTACCTTCATGATGTCATCTATTTCTAATAATTGAATTTATCTACTAATCCAAAATATTGACTTTTAGGACGTATTATTGAATAAAGAATGTTACTGGTTTTGACATTCTCTGCGAGTGCTCATTAATTTTATCGGATTTGGTCACTAATGCTGAAATTTGAAATTCGGTAATCATTCCCCACCGCTATTACTGTAATGACCTGTTAAAAAAATCAGAATGATAGTAATCTACTTGAACAAACTCCCCTAAAATAGTTCACGCAGTTGACTATGAAAACCATCCATCTCGTTGGGGTTACTTTTATCACCTTTTGGTCAGACCACTCAATGATATGCTCCAGAATATGAGGGTGATAATGCTGTATGACGGAGTGAATGGAACAGAACTAGATCAACGAATTTTGTCATTGGATTTCATCTTGAGCCTCTGAAATCCGTATTTGGTCTGTCAATCTTAGTTTTTTTTCACACAGAGCAATATCTATAATGAGTTGTTACAGTATTCACCTCATTGATAGGTTCAAAGAATACTGCACATTCAACCCGCTGGTTGCAATAGTACTTGAAAAATCGCCTCGAGATACACATCCTTGAGTCCGACTTCATGTGTCCTTACACCGTTTAATCCCTCATATAGTCTCTGAAAATCTCGTTGTGATTTAGTAATCCTCAGGGATGTGGATCAAGTGATCACCCTGACTTTGACGGTTTTTTCATGAAAAAACATTCCATTCTACACCAGTTGTCATACGACTCTATATGACCCATATTGGGGTCTTCACCCGTGAATGCTCTCGCAAAGTAAGTTTGTCCTCCTCTCACTGGATCCGCATAAAGTGGCCGGTATGGGTGGACTGTTCGTCTTGGGCGACAGCTTGGATGCGGTACAGGTACATGCCTGAGGGCAGGTGCAGCGCGTTGAGCGCGATCTCATGGCCCCACCCTGCACTGAGCTCTCGGCTTGGTAGTGCCATGACCTGTCGGCCAGTGACATCTGTAACCTCAACCTGCACCTGCGCGGTCCATGGCAGATCAAACACCAGATGCGTGGTTTGATTAAACGGATTCGGATAATTTGGATAGACCGTGAACTGCTGGGGTAACTCTGATGCCTTTTCTGTAGAGACCGGCGAAAGCACCTTTATGCTAAAGGTCAGGCTGTCTTGTGCGCCATTGATATCGGTGGCCCGGTAGGTTAACTCAACCGGCGGTGTGACCTGGGTCGGCGTACCACTGATCGTGCGCGTGGGTTGATCAAACTCCAATAAAGACGGAAGATCCAGGAGCGTCAACGTATAACTGATCGGAGGGGTGCCCCCGGTTGCCTCTGGCAGGACGAGTTCTGTAATCGTCTCACCCAGCCGATACGACTGATCGTCAATGGTTTCGGTAAAGACCATGCGGTATACCTCTAAGGTAAAGGTCTGCTGTGTGCGCACGCCCGCGCGATCTGTGGCCGCATAGGTATACGCTTTGGCGTCGGCGGTTTCGGTGGGGCGTCCGCTCAGGATTCGGGTGTCGGCCTCAAAGGTGAGCCCAGCGGGCAAGTCTGGGGTCAAGGTGTAGGTGTAGGGCGCAATGCCCCCTGCCGCAGCGGGCAGCACTATGTCAGCTAGCCCAAGCGCAACGGGCACCCTCTGATCAGCGAGCGTATCGGCAAAGACCAAGGCATCGGGTTGAATCACCTCAATGGTAAAGACCCGCTGGCCCATGACCTTGTTGGCGTCGGTGGCCAGGTAGGTAAAGGCGGTTGGCGCGAGCGCTTCGGTGGGCGTGCCACCGATCGTCCGCATGGCTGGGTCAAAGGTGAGTCCTTTGGGCAATGCTGGGGTGAGCGCATAGCTGTAGGGCCGGGTGCCACCGGTCGGCTCGGGCAAGGTGAGCCCATCAATGGTGAGCCCCACCCGATAGGACTGATCGGCAATCGAATCGGCAAAGGTTAAGCCCAGGTCGTTATCGGCGATGGTGAGCGTAAAGACATACGGATTGGCAAGGCCATACGCGTCTGTGGCCGCTAAGGTCACAATCACCGTTTCATCGGGCTCATCATCGGCGTCATCTAAGATGGTGATCTCTAGCGCTTTGATGGTATAATCGGTGCCTTGTGTGGCTGTCCCCGACAGCGTGTACCTTAGCGTGTGCGCGCTGGAAGTGACGCTGATCTGATAGGTCCCGGCGGATTCCTCCACGCGGGCCTCGGCCGCGGTAAACGCGACCGTCGGTCGCGATGAGGTGGTCGCTGTCACCACCGTTGAGGGCAAACTCGCGCCGATGCGATTGAGCGCAAGGACCCGGTAGCGGCGCGTCGCTGCGGGGGGGAGATTCGTATGGGTGTAGGTGGTGGACGTAAGATTGGCCGCCAGCGGTATAAAGGTCTCGTCACTGGCGACTTCAACGGTATAGCTCGTAATCGGCGCGCCGCCATCATCGGCCGGCGCACTCCACGATACGGTGATCGTTGCTCCACCGGTCGCAGTGACATTGAGGGGATCACTTGGAATTGACACCGTGGCCACGGTGGTCGCCTGCTCTGGAGTGGAGGCCATCGCACTGGGCCCCTCAGCGTTGATCGCCGTGACCCGGTAATGGCGCGTGGTGCCAGGATCCAGGTCGCGATGCACGTAGCGCGTCGCCGTTGACATGGTGTTGCCAACGAGCGTCTCCCAGATGATCCCTTGCTTGGCGTCTGTATCATCGGTGCCGACCTCAATGCGGTAGCCAGTAATCGGCGATCCGCCATCGTCAGCGGGCGGCGACCAGGTCAGCGCAATCAAGGTGCGCCCATGCGGCTGCGCGCTTAAATTGGTCACCTCCCCGGGAAGGGTCGACGGCTCAGGCGATGGGGTCACAGCGCGCACGACATTGGACCACACATCGGTGCCAACCACAGCGACCCGGTAATAGCGCGTGGACCCGGGCACAAGGCCGCGATCGGTATAGGTAGTGGACGGGGTGTTACTGGTAACCGTTTGCCAGTTACTGGTGCCATCGGCCGACCACTGGATCTGATAGCCGGTGACCGCGCCCGCGGGCGCGGTCCATGCCAAGGTAATCAGGGTCGGCTCCGAAGTCGTCACACGCAGATTGGTTGGCGCGCCCGGGGTCGGCGTGGCGGTGGTGGTGGCCCGCACCGTTGCCCATGCGCTGTTTCCGGCGGTGTTGATCGCAGCGACCCGGTAATGGCGCGTCACATTGGCGGCTAGGTTACCCTCGGTATAGGTCCGCTGCGTCTGACGGGCCACCAGCTCACTCCAAGCGTTTCCATCGTTAGACCCCTCAATCATATAGCCGGACACCTGTGCGCCCCCATTACTGGTCGGGGCCCCCCAGGTTAGGGTGATTGATGTCGCCGATGCTGTGGCCCGTAGGGCGGTCGGCGCGCCCGGAACCGTCACCGTGGTCGCACTGACGACCGTTGACCATGTGCCTTGGTCTACATCGTTCATGGCCCGCACCCGGTAATAGCGCGTCGTGCCACGCGTGAGCCCCTGATCGCTGTAGCTCGGATCCGTCCCACTGTGCGCAGGAGAGACACCGGCCCAGCTATCGGTTCCATTGGCCGACCACTGCACCTGGTAGCCCGTAATCGCACTACCACCGGTATTTTGGGGGGCGGTCCAGGTGAGATCAATCTGCGTCTGCCCATTGGCCGTCGCCGTCAGAGCGGTCGGCGAGCCAGGCGCTGTCGCTGCGCCCGAAGTGGCCATCGCTGGCAGCGAAGGTAAACTCTCACCAATATTATTGGTGGCCGTGACCCGGTAATGGCGCGTGGTACTGGGCGCGACACTCATGTCGGTATAGGTGCGCTCGGTTCCCGTGTGTGCAGGGGACACATTGGTCCATGGATCATTCCCATCGGCCGACCACTCGATCCGATACCCCGTCACCGAGGCACTGCCACTATTGGCCGGCGCCTCCCATGCCAAAGCAATCGCCTGCCCACTGGCCGTCGCCGTGAGACCCGTCGGATCACTAGGCACCGCGTCACTGCTCCCATCCACGGTCGTCGCCATCGCAATCGTGGACGGGCTCCCCGTGTTTTGCGCATTGATGGCACGGATGCGGTAATGGCGCGTCGTGGCAGGACTTAAGCCCCGGTCTCTATAGGTGGTCGCCGTGGTGTTGGCAATCACATCCGCCCACCCCGTGCTCCCATCGGCCGACCACTCCACCCGGTACCCGGTCACACTGCTGCCCCCATTATCGGCGGGCGCGGCCCAACTCAGCTGAATCAAGGTGCGCCCGCTCGGGGTCGCCGTTACACTCGTCGGATCACTCGGCACGGTCATGGTTGTCGCATTCACGGTCGTGCCCATCTCTACCGGACTCGGATCGCCTGGGCCCTGACTATTTCTTGCACGGATGCGGTAGTGGCGCGTCGTTGCAGCGGTAAGGCTCCGATCTAAGTAGCTGGTCTGGGTCGTTTCGGTATTGGCCACCACATCTTGCCAGTTACTGGCCCCATTGGCCGACCACTCAATCTGATAGCCGCTCACTTGTGCACCCCCATTGTTACTTGGCGCTGTCCAGCTTAATGCAAGAATCGTGCGCCCCGACGCGGTCACGCTCAGTGCTGTCGGTGCCCCCGGCGCCACGACCCCCTGCGTGGTCGCTGTCGCAACATTTGACGGGCTCGCGCTCTCGCCATTGACGTTGATCGCATAGACCCGGTAGTGCCTAGTGGTGCTAAGCGCAAGTCCTGTATGGTTATAGGTCGTCTTCGAATTACCTGTACTGGTAACCAGATTGGTAAACGCGGTGCCATCGGTACTGACCTGGATGCGGTAGCTGGTGATCGCGCTGCCGCCGGTATTTTGGGGGGCCGTCCACGAGAGATCAATCTGCGTCTGCCCGTTCGCCGTAGCCTGCAAACTCGTCGGCGCATCCGGCACCGACGACGTGGCCCCCGTGGTCGCGCTCGCCACGTTGGACGGCAGGCTCTCGCCCTGGCCGTTAACCGCCCGCACCCGGTAGTGACGCGTCACATTCGCGGGCAGGCCCGTATCGCTGTAGCTGGTCGCGGTCTGGCTGGCAACGATGGCACTCCATCCGCTCATCCCATCATTGGAGCGCTCAATCTTATAGCCCGTCACCGTCGCACCCCCGTTGTCGGCCGGCGCACTCCAAGATAGATTGATCGCCGTCTGCCCACTGACGGTGGCCGTCAAATTCAGCGGATCACTGGGCACGCTGGTGCCACTGGCGGTGGTCGCACTCGCGGCCATCGACGGCCAGCTCGCCCCCTGGCTGTTGATCGCCCGCACCCGGTAGCGCCGCGCCGCCCCTGCGGTTAAGCCCCGATGGCGATAGCGCGTCACCGTGGAGCCCGTATTGGCGATCAGGTTGCCCCAGGTGCTGCCGGTCAAGACCTCAATCCGATAGCCCGACACCTGTGCGCCCCCGGTATTGCTGGGCGCGGCCCACGAGAGCTCAATCAACGTGCGCCCACTGGCGGTGGCGGTCAACGATTGCGGCGGACTGGTCACCGCCGAATTCACGTTATTGGCGGTGCGCCCATTGGCCGTTGCCCATGGGCCGGGCCCCACAGTGTTGCGCGCCCGGACCCGGTAGTAGACCAGGAAATTGGCCCTCAGCTGCGTATGGACGGCCATCGTACCCTCGGCCGTCAGCGCAATCCAATTGCCCGTCCCTGTGGGCGACCACTGCACGTCATAGCCCGATAGATCTATCCCGCCGGTATTGGTGGGCGGCTGCCAAGAGATTTCTAGGACCGTGCGCCCATGCGGCTGCACCTGAATGGACGCCGGCGCCCCGGGCACCGTCGCTGCCCCCGTCGTGGCATTCACTGTGCCAATCGCCCCCATGCCGGCCGAGTTGAGCGCCCGCACCTGGTAATAGTACGGGGTGGCGGCCCGGCGCCCGGTATGGCTGTAGGTCGTTGCCGTCTGGCTCATCGCCAACACCGTCCACGGGCCCGCAGAGCTCGTGGACCCCTCCACGCGGTAGCCACTAATCATTGCCCCACCATTATTGTCGGGGGCCGCCCAGCTCAGATTCACGATCGTCGGCCCACTGGCGGTCGCGGCGAGCGACGTGGGCACCGTCGGCACCACCGCCACAGGGGTCGTCGCATTAAAGGCAGCAGACGCCGGGCCCCGCCCCACGCTGTTGATCGCAAAGACCTGATAATCGTAGCGCGTCACCGCCGTTAAGCCCATATGCGTATAACTCGTCGTGGGATGACTCGCCACCAGCTGTGTCCAGTTCCCGGCGCCGCCCACCTCAATTCTGTAGCCTGTAATGTCAACTCCGCCGGTGTTGGTGGGCGCGGTCCAAGATAGATCCATCCGCGTCGGCCCATCAGGGGTAGCCCCGGGGCTGGTCGGCGCCCCTGGCAAGGTCGGCGCGGCGGTCTGACCACTCGCAGTCGCCCCACTACTATTGCCCACACTGTTGATCGCCTGCACCCGGTAATAATAGGTCGTCGATGCACTGCGGCCTGTGTGCGTGTAGGTGGTTCCCGTCTGGCTCACCACCAAATTCGTCCACGGGCCTGTGAGGGCGGTTTCCGAAACATCCACGCGGTAGCCACTAATCACCGCGCCCCCATTGTTGGCAGGGGCACTCCAAGTGAGATCCATTTCCATCGGCCCATCGGCCGCGACCGCCAAACTCGTCGGATTGCCTGGCACCGTCGCCGCTGCAGTCGTCGCACTCGCGATATTGGACACCAGACTCTGCCCCTGCGCGTTGATCGCCCGCACCTGATAAGTGCGCGTGACACCCCCCAACAGCCCGGTATCGCTAAACGACGTCGTGGTACTTTCGGTGTCGTCTTCAAGATCGTTAAACGTCGTGCCATCGCTGCTGAAGAGCACCCGGTAGCCGGTGATCGCGCTACCCCCATTATTGGCCGGAGCTGTCCAGGATAGATCAATCTCGGTCGGCCCATCGGGGGTCGCGGTCAATGCCGTCGGATCACTGGGAATCGTATTGGTACTGCCATCGACGGTCGTCGCTGTGGCACTCGTCGAATAGGTGCCCGTGCCCGTGGTGTTGATCGCGCTCACCCGGTAGTGCCGTGTCACCCCCGCAGCGAGGCCCCGATCTCTATAGGTGGTCGCCGTACTTTCTGTGTCATCTTCCACATCGGCCCAATTACTGGTCCCATCCGCGGACCACTCAATCTGATAGCCCGTAATCGCACTGCCCCCCGTGTTACTGGGCGCGGTCCAACTCAGCACAATCAGCGTGCGCCCGCTCGGGGTCGCCGCGAGGCCCGTCGGATCGCTCGGCACCGCCATCACACTGCTCGCTGCCGTGGTGCCCATCCCAGCGGTGGACGCACTGCCAGTGCCCTCACTGCTGATCGCACTCACCCGGTAGTGCCGCGTATCTCCCGCACTTAAGCCCCGATCAATGTAGCTTGTGGCGGTTGACATGGTATTGGCCACTTCATCGTCGTAATTCGTCCCATCGGTAGAGACCTCAATCTTATAGCCGGTGATCGCGCGGCCCCCGTCATCGGCCGGCGCCGTCCAGGAGACCAGCAGAATCGTGCGCCCCGAGGCCGTGACCGTCACCCCGGTCGGTGCCCCCGGAGCCATGCGCATTGCCGTGGTCGCATCATCGGTATTGGATGGGGCCAGGCTCTCGCCCGCACTGGTACTGGCATAGACCCGGTAGTGCCGCGTGGTATTGGGGTCTAATCCGGTATCGCTGTAGGTGCGCGTCGTGCCACTGTGGGCCGGACTGACATCAGCCCAGCTCCCGGTCCCACTGGCCGACCACTGCACCCGGTACCCCGTAATCGCACTGCCCCCGGTGCTACTTGGCAGATCCCACATAAGATTAATGACCGTGCGCCCGCTGGGGGTGGCCACCAAATTCAGCGGCGCCGTGGGCCGAACTGCCGCGCCGGTGGTCGCATCATCACTCGTACTGGCACTCCCGGTGCCCGCGCTGTTGATCGCCGTGACCCGGTAATGGCGCGTGGTGCCGGCGGTCAGGCCCATGTCCGTGTAGGTCGTCGCCGTCGTATTGGCAACCACATTGTTCCAGGGCGCATTGCCATCGGCCGACCACTCAATCTGATACCCCGAGATATTACACTTGTTGCTCCCACTGGGCGCGGTCCAAGCTAGATCAATCGCGGTGGGGCCATTGGCCGTGGCGGTCAGGCCGGTCGGCATCCCCGGCGCACTCGTGATCGTCCCCGTGGTCGCATACGCGGGATCCGACAGATCACTGGTATTGGACGGGTCAGCGGCGGATGTGGAAAAGACCCGGAACCCATAACACGTATCCGCATCCAGACCTCCGATCCCCACCATCGTGGCGGGCGGGGTCGTTTGCGGGGTTGCCGTGAAGGTAAATCCGCCGGTACCCACCCACTGCTGTCCATCGTTGGTGGTTTGCAAGACGATATACCTATTGAGGAATCGCCCACTGGGAAGATCCGTGGGCGCGGTCCACGCGACATCAATGGAATCGCCATCCACTTTGGTGGCCGTCACAGCGGTGGGCGTGCCCCAGCCACTGCGTGCCACCGCCGTGACGGTCACTACCTCTGAATTGGTGCTCGCATCATCGTTGCTGTTGACCGTCCGTACCCGGTAGTAAAGCTGCCTGCCAGGGACCAGAAGATCCGTGGTGTGTACAGCGGTCGCATTGACGGATTCGCTGAATGTGGACCATGTGCTGTTATCGGTCGAAAACTCTACCACATAGTGCTTCAAGGTCTCATCGGTGCCTAAACTGGAGCCTGTGACCGGATCCCACGCCAACGTCACCGTGTGATACTGCACCGACATGCTCCTGAAATTCTGAGGCACAGTTGGCGGCGTCCGCGTCGTCGCATTCGCACTGCTACTGGCACTCCCCTCGCCCACCGAGTTCGTGGCATAGACCCTGTAATAATATTGGGTGTTTGCCGTCAAACCCGTACTATTGTAGGTGCGCGTCGTGCCCGTATGCGCTGGGCTGACATTCGTATAACTACTGCCATCGGTGGAGACCTGCACGCGGTAGCTCGTGATCGCGGCGCCCCCGTCGCTGGCAGGGGCATCCCACGTAAGGTCAATGGACGTGGTGCCGCTGGCGGTCGCTACCAGGTTCTGCGGCGCACCGGGCTCCGCGTTCATCCCGGCTGTGACCGCCGCAGACCAGGCGCCGCTGCCCCCCGCATTGATCGCCCGCACCTGATACTGGCGCACCGTGGTCAACGTCTGAGAGGTATGATCATACGTGGTGGCATCACTACCGGTATTGCCCGCCACATCTTCCCAGGTGCCACCCGTGACACGCTGCTGAATTTGATAGCCGGTAATCGCACTACATAGGTCCGGAACCGTTGGCGCGGTCCACGATAGGGTGATCGTGCTGGTGCCGTCACTGGTGGCCGAAGGGGCGGTCGGGGCCCCGAGCACGGCCACCGTCCCTGTACTTGCATACGCCGCATCCGATAAGTGGCTGTTGTCAAAGTCACGCGTCTGATGCGAGACCCGAAAGCCATAACACGTAGTGGCCTCTAAATCCGTCACATCCAGACTTGCGTTGGTCGTGACTAATCTTGGAAAGCTAGTGCTCCAGAGATCGCCGCCATTGTCGGTCTGGTAGACAAAGTACCGGTTGGGGGTTTCGCCATCTGGAAAATCGGTCGCCGCCGTCCAGGCCACCCGAATCGAGGTGTTACTTTGCCGGGTGGCCGTCACCCCCGTCGGAATGCGCAGCCCACTGCGGGCCACCGCCGTGACGGTCACCGGCGCCGAAGGCGGACTCACCTGATCATCGGTGTTGACCACCTTCACCCGGTAATAAAAGTCATCGCCCGGCGTTAAGCGGCTACTGGTATGGAGATACCCCGCAAACTCATCATCGATATGTTCGGCCACCTGTGACCAGGTGCTCTGGTCGGTGGACCATTCAATGATATACTTTTGGTACGCGCTACTGCCAAGCGTGGACCGGGCCGGAAAATCCCATTGCAAGTTCACGGTATGATACCGCGTGTCCGCAACCTGTAACCCCGTCGGCGCATCCGGCACCGTACTAACCGGCTCCGACCACGCTCCGCGCCCCGCCGAGTTGCGGGCCGCCACCCGGTACCAACGCGCTTCGCTCAACGTCTGACTCGTATGCGCATACGCTGGGTCATCACTGCCGGTATTGCCGGCCACTGCGTTCCAAGACCCGTCTGCTCCAGTTGGGGAATCCTCCACTCTATACCCCGTCACCGCTGCGCACTTGTCGGCCGGCGCTGACCAGGAGAGATTAAAGGTATTGGTCCCATCGGAGTTGATCGCCAGATCCGTCGGCGCTCCCGGCTTTTCCAATGCCGCGGCCGTCGTCACATACCCCGCGTCCGATAAATGGCTATTCGCAAAATCACTCCCCGACAAATAAAACGAATACAACCGAAACCCATAGCAGGTGTCTTCCTCCAAACCCGTATAGGTATTGGTGGTGGTGTTGCCGGTAACAAGATTCTCGATCGTGGTCCATGAATCGCCATTATCGGTGGTTACCAAAGGAAAGTAGAAGCTGACCGCATCCACATCGGTGGGGGCCGTCCAATCTACCTTGATGGAGGTGCCACTGACCCTGGTCGCCGTCACTCCTGTGGGAATGCCCGGCCCACTGCGGGCCAACGCGGTCACGGTGATGGTGCCGGACGGCGCGCTTTGTTGATCGTTGGTGTTCACGGCTCTGACGCGGTAGTAAAAATCCTTGCCCGGCGTCAAAAGATCGCTAAAGTGATTAAAAGACGTCTGCGCTTGAGACGTCACCTCCCCGGCCACCGACCAGTCGGAGAAGTTGTCCGAGAACTCAATGATGTATTTTTGGAACGTCCCGCCATTGAGACTCGCATCGGGATAGGCATTCCATTCAAGGTCAACCCGATGATACCGCTGATTTGCAGTGGTATTGGCCAATCCGGTGGGCGCATCCGGGGGCATGGTGGCCGCGGCCATGGTGGTGAACGCATCGGACCACGCGCCAAAGCCCATCGAATTCTTCGCCCGCACCCGGTACTGGCGGCTCGTCGCAATCGTCTGACCCGTATGGTCGTAGGTCACCGCGTCATCGCCCGTGTCGGCTGCGACATCACTCCACGTATCGCTGCTACTGGCGCGCTCCTGGATCTGATAGCCCGTGATCGCGCTGCACTTGTCAGATGCCGGCGCTGTCCAACTCAAATTGAAGGTCGTCCCCGTGCCTGTGGCCGTCAAGCCCGTTGGGGCCGCCGGAGCCGTGACCGTCCCCGTCGTCGCATACGCCGCGTCGGAGAGGTGGTAATAGGTATAAACCGAACTATCCACAAGCCGGACCCGAAACCCATAGCAGGTGTTCTCGGCCAGGCCCGTGAAGGTTTGTGGGTTTTGGGAAGATAAAGCGTAGCTACGATATGAATCTCCTTGGTCGTTCGTTTGAAGTACTTGGTATTCAATAACCCCAGTCACTTCGGACGGGGCCGTCCATGAGACCTGAATGGAGGTGCCACTTTGCTTGGTTGCGGTGACGCCCGTAGCAATGGCCGTATTATCGCGCACGATCGCGGTCACACTGCTCACATTGGACGGCCCGCTGACCTCATCATTGGTGTTGGCCACCTTCACACGGTAGTAAAAGGTAGTGCTCGGCGTGAGCCGGTCGCTGACATCTCTAAACTCTGTATTACGGATATTCCCACTCACCCTCCCGATCACCGACCAATTGGTGTTGTCGGACGACCGCTCAACGATGAACTCCTTGAAGGTGCTGTTGTTGAGACGTGATTGCGTATACCGATCCCACATAATTTCGTGTATAAGAAACGCCTCCACCGTGACGCTCACATTTAATGGCGGATCGGGAGTAGCGCTCTGGGGAATGGCGGCTCGCGGGGAAGAATCCACGGCCTCTATCGTTGAAAGCACGTTCTCGCTTGGATCTACATGCCAGTCAACGGACGTTGCCCCATCATCCAAAAACTCGAGGGGTTCATTTAAAAAATGGGGGGGGGTAGATTCGGAATCCCCAACGACTGAACCATCCACAGCGAAATCAGACCCCGTCTGCGCACCAGCAACCCCGACCACGAGCATCCACAATATAACAAATTGAAGCAAAAAAGATCGGCTAAACGACATGAGAAATTGAAGGTTGATCAAAAAATGGGGGGGGGGGGGGGATTTTATTCATGTTTCAGTTTATGATATTCGTGCAACCAGATGCTTTTGCAACACCTGCCAATCAAATCAAAAAAAGTGCGTCTCATTACACTCAAGACATTAGTTCAACGAAAACTCAGAGACTTTGCAAAAGCCTCAACACTCTCCCCTTTGAAGAGCGTCAAATAGCAAAGATACAAAAAATTTTGAATTCAAAGCGTTAAAGGGGTGTTTCAAAATCAAATGGCAATCATCGCTACCAATAACAAACTTGGTTTCTATTGATTGAGGAGCGTTTTTGTTCCATGATGGACGCATCAAACCCACATCTATCCGTGATAAAATAAATGATTCCGTCATACATGAACCTCCGTTGATCTTAATGCACTAGACCATTCGTTGAAATCGTGCACGTCAATTGGTTCTCTAAAGCTTCCCTATTGATCCTTTCATGGCGTGAAATTTACTGCTGGTTAACCACCGCCTTTGGACATCAAAACTGAAGATCATGTAGCCAAAACATTCGCGGGAGGCCATATAACATAAACAGGCCGTGCTGAGAACAGCACTATAGTTAGCATACATGGATTGAACAATCTTCATGGAAGTCAATATATGAGGCTGTTTGTGATGGTTTGAGGGTTGTTGACTCCAAAGAATCAATGGCATCGGATGAAGTTTTGCAGACCATGAGTCGCGAGAGTGCAAACCTGATGTGCTTGAAACTAGCCACATTCGATTCAATGTGTCATGACGCAGTAGCCCAAAACGACTGAAATATCACACAAAATTATTTTCTTTCCATCATAAGTTCATCATGCCAATGATCCGAATGTTTGGAGCGATTTCAAAGGTGAATAGACATGGTCCTTTTATGAATGGCACGCCTGAACCATGAAATGCAATTTATCCAAGGTATCATTTTTGTAGCGTCCTCAGTCAACTACCTATGATTTCAAACTCCCATAGTCAACGATCAATTTCATCACAGATGAAAAGGTTCATTGGACGTAAGTTTAAACTATACTGCATCCTTTCTCTCTACGGCCTCCTACTCGGCTGTGACAACATGCAGGTTGACGACAATTCTGAGGTCATCGTTTTTGAGGATTTGATCTTGAGCGATTCTCTGGTTTTAAACCCCACGGGCTACGTTCCACTGGCCGCGCAGCTTCATCTGGAGACCGCTTCGGCGGTGGAAATAGAGATCGAAATCGTACATCCAGATCGCTCGGATGCATCACTGATTCATCGATTTGACGAATCAGCTACATCCTTTTCGCTTCCCATCCTTGGACTCTTTCCAGACCACAACAATACCATACGAATCCGATTTTATACCCCCAGAAATCAATTACTTGGAGAAATAACTCGCTCCCTTGAGACAGAAGAGTTATTGCCAGAACTTCCAGAAATTACCGTTAAGATTAATACCGATCGCAAAAAAGATGGGATGAATCTGGTCTCGTACTTCGGACACACCAACTATGAATTCCCAGACATTCCTTTTATATTTGATCAACACGGCCATATTCGATGGTATGCCAACATGGAGACACATCCCGTCTTAAAGAACTTATCGTATTCCTCTGGGTTAGGGCGGCTCCGAAACGGTAATCTTTATATGGCAGATGCCGCGAGCGCGCGTATTGTGGAGATGGATATGCTGGGCCATATTCTCCAGGAGTGGCTTTTTCCTGGCTATGATTTTCATCATGATCTACAGGAACTTCCAAATGGAAACCTACTAGCGACAGTGACCAAGAAAGATCATTCAACCATTCAGGATCATATACTAGAAATTCATCGCATCAACAGAAATGTGGTTCAGATATGGGATCTTCAGAAATCACTTGATTCAAACCGGCTCCTATCACCCGTCAGTAATTCAAAGAACTGGCTTCATGCAAATGGACTCTCTTATGACGAGAACAATGATGCAATCATCGTTTCCAGTCGTATTCAGGGTACGATTAAACTGACCAGAAACAATGAGGTCATTTGGATTCTGGCACCACATCGAGATTGGGGGAAGTCGGGAGATGGTATAGATCTGTCCAGCAAATTACTACAACCCTTAGATGCGAACGGAAGCCCCATTACTGATCCTCAGGTTCTAGAAGGATTTGTTGATCATCCTGATTTCTCATGGCCATGGTATCAGCATGCACCACAATGGATCTCACCTGAAACTCTATTTTTATTTGATAACGGATATCGACGCAATTATATGGAGTTTCATGCCACCTTCAGCCGTGCCGTTGAATATCAAATTGATGAAGAGGCCATGACAATCCAGCAAATTTGGGAATATGGTCGTGATAGAAATATTGAAACCTATTCCGAAATTGTATCCGACGTTGATTACCACATATCCGAACAGTCCGTCATGTTCATGCCAGGTGCGAATCAACGGTTTGGCCTCAATGGTAAAATGATTGAAGTTGACTATGCCACCAAGACCGTGTTGTACGAAGCTGAAATTCGTAAGCCCCCCCCTGCACATAGAGTCACATTTCAGGGTATTGAGCGTATTCCCATCTACGCTTCAGGCCCCACTGGTTCTGAGCTCTAATCATTGCCCATTATATATTCATCAATCACGCATAAGATCATACCTCATGCTGAATATGGGGTACTGTAACAATTACACCTCAACAGAGCACTATAACAAGATCGTAGTAGTAGTGTCACAATCAAGTGTTATGGAATATTCTTGTGAACAAAAGTGAATCGCTGATATTTCGCAGAGAATTAGATAGAGTCTGATGCCCTATGCTTAGAGTTGATTCTAAGGAATGCAGCCATCATCGCGGGCAAGAGAACGATGAGAATTGCGGTCGTTATCATAATTCCAATTCCGAGCGATGCAGCAAACGGAGTTAAATACTGCGCTTGAATTGCAGGTTCAAGAATCAGCGGGGTAAAGGCTAAAAAAGTCGTTACGGACGTCAACATGATCGGACGAAAGCGGCTCTTCGCACCATCAATGATCGCCTCTCGTGGAGGGTGCCCATTTTGAATACGTCGATCAATTGAATCCATCATGACCAAGGCATCATTGATCACCACACCACTGAGTCCAAAAAAACCTAACACCGAAGCAGATGCAACACTGATCGGAATTCCTAATATTACATGACCAAGCAAAACACCTATCAGCCCAAACGGGACGATTGCTAAGAGCAAAAATGGCTTCCGAAATGAGCGTAACCCAATGGCTAAGAGTGCGAAAATAGCTAACATTGCAAAAATGAATCCACGATATAGAGCCCCTACAGACTCAAGTTGCTCTTGCTGTTCGCCCCCAAAGGAATAGGTTAATTCAGGATCGGATCTAGTCAATTTATCAAGAAATGTATTTTCAAGAATTTCATTTGCCTGCCCCCCAGAAATTACATCTGTATTTACATCCGCGGTCACCGTTGCAATTCTAAGGCCATCTTTGCGGCGAATGACAGGCTGAGAGGTCCCCATCCTGATGGAAGCCACCTGATTAATGGGTATTTTTGAATTCGGCTGGTTCTGGATCAGGTATCCTTCAATATCGGTAATTGATTCTCTCTCGTTAGCTGGAAGTCGAGTATAAACACGTACTTCATCCTCCTCCCGCTGAAGCCTGACGGCTTCAACCCCGAAAAAGGCAGATCTGACCTGTTGTGCAAGGTCTTCAAGCGTCACCCCAAGTGTCCGAGCAGCAGGTTGCAGTTCCAGCTGAACCTCCCTGACACCCGGTGCATGGTCAGAACGTATGTCAAAGACGCCCGTGACGGTGTATAGATCATTAACCACCGAATCAACCGCCGCGGTGAGGCGTTCAGGATCCGAATGGGACAAGACAACCTCAACTGGGTTGCCCAGATTGATGACATTCCCGCTGAATGTGAGTCCTCGTACGTAAGGAAGGAACCCCACCTCTTCTCTCCATAGCTGAACGACCGTAGTGGTAGATATATCGCGCTCCTGAGCATTTAAGAGTTTAAACTCAATACTGGCAATATTTGCTGGTGGATTCATCGTAGGGGCTGGATTGAGACCTCCCCCCTCAAGTCTTGGTCCTTGACCAACCACTAGGATCACACCCCTTAGTAATGAAGGGGCGCCTTCAGGTCTTTGCTGATCTAGACGCTCAATCACCCGCAGCCCGGCTGCTTCCAACTCCTGCGCTACCTCAAAAGTCCTTTCAGCAAGCGTTTCTTCTGGCATCTCAAGGGTCACTGTCACAAAATCACCTTCTATGACCTCTGCAAGCGTTGTTGGAATCACGCCCGCAGGAACCAGTGATAAACAGAAAATAAATAACCCCACAGTTCCACACATAATGATCGCTGGATAATCAGTTGCAAAGCGCAGGGACCGATCAAGAGGTCCCTTCACAAATCGGGTCATCCATTGATCTACCATCGTTCTGGTACGAAAAAGAAACCGATCAGCAATATTAGATGGTTTCCACTCTGGGCCTGGAAGGTGAGCTAAATGGCTTGGAAGAATAAAAAGTGCTTCAACAAGGGAAATGATCAGCATCGCAATGATAATCGTGGGCAATGCAAACCACACCTCACCAATCCCACCTGGAATAAAAAATAGCGGTGTGAATGCCGCCACAGAGGTCAAAACCGCAAACGTCAGTGCAGCTTTGATTCGTCTGGCTCCACGTATTGCAGCAACAGGGCCAGGAAGTCCAGACATCCGGCGTGTATAAATTTGTTCAGCAACCACAATTGCATCGTCCACTATAATGCCTATCGCCAGTAAAAACGCAAATAATGAATTGGTGTTAAGTGCCAGATCATACCACAGCATCACAACTAAGGCACCCATCCCCGATGTGATCAGGCCAAAGATCACCCAAATTGCAAGTCGAATCTCAAGAAACAAGGCGAGTGCAATGAAGACTAAGATAAATCCAAGAAAGCCATTACGGATCAATAGCTCTGCGCGCTCAGAATAAGCAGGAGAATCATCATTCCAAATACTAATTTCAACGCCGTTAGGCAATGAGGGAATGAGGGTCTCCTCTAAATAAGCGCCGATGACATCGGAAATATCTTTTACATCTTCACCATCTCCCCGGTAGACTTCCACAAACGCCGCAGGCATTCCCTGATGGCGGACAATGATATTTGAGTCCTCAAACCCATCATGGATCGTTGCAATGTCACTTAGGCGGACAATCGTGCCATCGCCTTGAGCAACCACAACAAGTTCTTCAAAATCAAACTGATTATAGTTCTGTCCAACTGTACGCACGCGTACCTCAGAATCTTTAGTGTCAATACTCCCCGCAGAAAGATTAAGCGAACTCTGGCGGATCACATTGGCAATATCTCCAAGCGTCAGGCCAAATGCACGTAACGTTGCCAGGGGGACTTCAATAGAAATTTCATAGTCTCTGGTCCCGTTAACTTCAACAAGAGAGATTCCTGATAATGTCTTCAATTCCCGTTTCACTTGACCGGCGAGTTCTTTCAATGACCGCTCGGTGATATCCCCGTAGAGAACCAGTCGTATCACACTATTACGGTTATCCATTTCTCGAAACAGGGGGCGCTCTGCCCCCGCAGGAAACGAAGAGATCCGCTCTACTCCCGCTCGGATCTCATCCATTGCTTCGTTAATGTCCGTTCTATCTTTCAATTGGACTCGAACAGATGCTGCTCCTGGGGCTGCCTGTGATCGGATTGATTTCACGTCGTCCAAGGTTTCAATCTGTTCCTCAATCTTTAAGATGACTGATTTTTCAACTTCTTCAGGAGATGCGCCAGGATAGGCAACAAACACCTCAATCATATTAAATGAGATTTTCGGCCATGCCTCCCGTTTCAGACCACCCAGCGAAATGATGCCGAGAATAATGATCCCAAACATCAACAAATTAGGAGCAATCCGATTACTAACCATGTAGGCGATCGGGCCGCGCGATTCACCACCATATAGCAAATACTGACTCATCCTTGAAGGCTAAGATGGTATAAGAGGATATCATTTCGCTGAAAATTATCCCATAACTGAGGTTGTAAAGCCATAATCATGGTGGTAAACAGATCACCTGATTGCATGAGATCTATGACCCAGTCCGCACCGACATGCCATCAATGGCGGTCCTTAAGCCACTCACTACAATCTGCTGTCCCTCTTCAAGCGCACCTGTCACATAAACCTCATCTTCTGATCGTTGCAGAATCTGAACAGCAATCCGGTGCAATGTTTCATCTTGAACCACCCATACTTCGTTGTCTGCCCTGAGAGCCGAGCGACGGATTTTGAAGAACTCCCCTGGAAATGATCCATCAATTTCCACATCTACAAACTTCCCAATCAGTAGAGGTGGAGCATTGGTTGACTGGCTCGATTCATTAATCTCCAAACCAAATCTGAATGGATTAGGGACTGCAATTACCACCTCAATGGTTCGTGTCTGCTGCTCAAGAGCCGCTTCGGCCCGATCCACATAGCCACGCCAGACATAACGACCTCCTGCATAAGTCGCCATCACATTTGCAGAGACGCTCCTGTTATTAATGCCTGGCCTTAAGTTCCAGAGATTAGGGATAAGAGTCGCGCGTTCATCTGGAAGAGATACAACCACTTCAACGACATTGACGGCATAGATACGCCCAACACTCTGCCCAGCGGAGACGAACTGGCCCACAGCAATAGACTCATCCAAAACAGCCGCCGAAAAAGGGCTCTCAATGATGGTGCGAGAAAGACGTAACTCGGCTTCATTCAACTCCGCCATGTCTCGGTTTAATGCGGCTTGAGCAGCCTTAATTTGTGGTTCCCATAAAGCGAGAGCACTCTGCGACTCTGTGCTATCTTGACGATTCCACTGCTCAAATTGAATCCCCGCAATCTTGGCTTCCGCAGTCACTCGCATCAACTCAACTTCCTGTGCCGCAACATTTGCCTGCGCTCGATTGACTTGACTAAGATAATCTGCATCGTCAATTCTGAATAATTCTACGCCCGAAAGCACTCGTCCCCCACTCTGAAATGCAGGGTTTACCCAGACAACCTGACCAGAAACCTGAGCTGTCACAGACACTTCAGCTTTAGGACGAACCGTCCCTGCTCCATATATAGGAATGACACCTGACCCACTGACCACGGGAACTGTACTCACAAACGGTGCCCGGGAGGGTGCCTCCTGCAATGCAGTTTCAGGTCGTTGAGCAACGAGAATGATGGCTACAGTGATTGATAAGATTAAGATAATCCCTGCAATTAAATAACTTATTTTGCGACTCATTTAATCTTTACAATTGTGAAATCCTATATTCTTTCAGGCAAGTCTCAATGATGCCCTCTAATATAGATAACTCATTTCTATGTTCATGAGTTATTTGACTAGTGGCTTCAATCTGATAATTTATCTTGATCAACGGTGTGTATCGTCTCATGTTTATTAATTCCGTTTTAGGGGCATTAGGCATCAAAGTCAAAGAAAATAATTACCCCTTTGACGTAAAAGATACAAACTAACCATCAGGAAACTAATAGTCATAGATGATCAATAACGTCAATACTCCTTATATTAAGTTTGGCTCCGCGCAAAATTCAGTAGGTTGCCTCGTTTATTTAGTGGAACATATGATGCCTCATTTTGTACTATCAGGTTATTCAAATAATTTATGCTCTAAACATTAATTTATCTGAATCGTGTCTTTCATGACCGATCAAACTAAATACTGAAACTTAGATAAAAAATGAGTACCAATATAGACTCATCTAATATCAGCATTGCCGAAGAATTAGTCCTGCTTCTACTGAGTGAGAAGACTGGTTACTTGGACATCGTTCCAGGTTGGGAGTTACACTGTGTGATGGCAGGTGCAGTGATTGCAGAGCTGACTCTCTTGGGGCGTATTGATACTGATCTTGACTCTCTTTTTCTTGCTGATCCTGCACCAACAAATAATGAACTCCTTGACTCCATTCTTGCTGATATCAAAGAATCAAAAGAGACCCGCAATGCTCAGTATTGGATTGAGCGAAATGCTCGCCGAAGTGATGAAATCATCTCAAAATCATTTGAATCCTTAGAACATCGGAATATTCTCATTGAAGAGGCTGGTGGGTTTTTTGGACTTAACCGCTCAATTTCAAGATCTGGAAACTATTCATCTGAGGGTGACCTCATCAATTGCCTTGAAGTAAACACCCGAATTCGTAATGTCATATTCCGGGATGAGATTCCAGACCCCCGAGATGCAATTTTAGTTGCTTTGATGCATGCATGTAATGGTTTCCCTTTGTTATTTGATCTGGAGGATTATGAACATGTGATTGACAGGATTGAGCTCATTTCCAAACTTGATCTTATCGGGCGTACGGTGGCTACTGCTGCTCTGGAAACCGCAATCCAACTAGGGAAAACGACCATCAATACAAAGCCCATTCCTCAGGCCCGAATCAAGGACTTTATTAAAAGCCAGGGGTTTCGTTATGGGATCATTCCTAAGGGAGCCCATGATCTTAAAACGAAGTACGGATCAATTGTGAAACTCCCCTTCAAGTTAAAGGGAAAGCCATCTTATGCTATGATGGGCGCAGATGCCAATCAGTGGCTCCATAAAAACTCGAGATACTACCTACGGACCAAAGAATATATCAGGAATCTTGAAGAATTCTACGGTGCTGCAACATGTCTGCCAGGCACAGATGGCGCTGAACATTACAAAATACGCAGAGCCATGAGCAAACATTATGCTCGCTCTGTCATTGGGGATCGCTTTCCAGAACTCCATGGATCTATCTACTCATCACTTAGAAAATGGGAGGCTGGCTCTGTAGTTCAGATGAGTACTGCATTCAAAAAGCACATAGGGCCTCAGATGATGCTGTTGGGTTTTAGCCAGGATCATTTTCCTGACGTAGATAAGTTGATGAAATTCCAACATCGTGCTCTGTTAGTGAAGGGCGGGAATGTTCTGCCAAAGTTTCTAATCCACACGCCAAAAATGAAACGATACAGGCAGTATGTTGATAAATTCAAAGAGCAAGTTCTTACTTCCCACACTCCAGGACAACGCAAAGGACAGCCGATCAATTGGGCGGATGGGATCATCAATATTCACAGAAATGACCCTCAATTGATGACTGAGGCAGATTTAGCTTGGTCATTCTGCTCAAACATGTTAGTTAATATTTATGTGGGATCAGCACTGGCCCTCGCCGTTCACTGCATGCTGAAAAACCCAGATTTACATGAACGGATTTATCAAGAAGCTGAAAAACTATATGGTAACGGAAAACAACCAACCGAGAAGGATTATTCTCCCGAAAACACCGATGTGACCTCACGAATGATCATGGAAGCGACCCGCATGTATCCTGTAACTGGAGTTCAGATCCGAGGGGTTGTCAACCAGTTTATCTATGATGGTTTTGAGATTCCTGCAGGATCCATGCTGGTCATCATTCAAACTGCCACGAACTATGACGAATCATTATTCAAGGATCCAGAAAAATTTGACATTGACCGTTACCTACCCGACCGTGCAGAACACAAACAACCTGGTGCATACAGTACCTATGGTGTCGGTCCCCACGCTTGCCTAGGTCGGAGATTTCATGAGTTGCAACTGGCCGTCAATCTAATGCTCGTCACTTATTACTGTGACTTGGAGCTGGTTTCTGAAAACAGGCCACTGAAAGTTAACCCAATTCCAACAGCGACCCCCAGAAAAAACATTAAGATGCGAATTCGTGGATTCAGAAATCCATTACCCGTAGCATAAACCTGTTCAGACAGAGCATTAAGTGTTGCAGCCAATTCAATGAGACGTGATATCTTGGAGCGCTTCGTCGAATTATCATCTTTGGTCCTACGGTCAGATAATCAAACCATCAGATCTTGTTATTTTCTTATGGTTGACCAAACCCATTCTCCATGAATTTTGCGCTTAAGATTATCATGGAGCACTAAAATGACTCTCGTTCGTGACTGACAGGCCATTTTCTTTGTTGACTGTACGGCTGGTTCTTATTTGACAAGCGTTTGAAGCATTCAGTGGGTTACGGTATTCATAGAGGTAACCGACCAATTCCAATAGTATTGTATTGCACCTACGTATCAAGTTTTTTGCAATATTACCCATCCACGAATGAGAACTGAATAGATTCATGAAATCTCATGCGTTGAAACGTACATATCTCAATCATTCAAATCAGCAACTTTCGGAAATTCTGTTTCACTCTCCATACATCAAGGTATCGGGCCAGAGCCCAGAGCGCCAGAAACTTCAACGCTTGCCCTTAAACCTCAAGCAAGAGCGCGAAGCCTATGCTCATGGACAAATGCTCACTGAATTGGTTCATCGTTTGGGTTCACCCGCTGTAGCAGACAGAATGGTTCTCTGCGCCGCTTATGACCATTTGCATTATCGTTACGGAACATACATTTTACACATCTGTGAAGTTGACCATGTTAAGGTTGTTGTAACTGATCCAATTGATGGGATCCCCGTAGTCCTTGCTAAACAATACACCGAAGAATTCATTGAAGAACAAAGTAATGGTCAGGATTGTTTGGGGTGGACACTTTCCGTTTTGTTGGAAGATGGAACAACAGAGATCTACATTTCTCTTTTAGATGATCTTTTAAAGTTAACCAAGCAAAGCTTGCCTTGAGATCGTGTCATCTGATTGCCATGGCCACTATGCTGGTGATCAAAGTTTTTTTAATTTAGTTTGATTTTACCTTGGCCTATTCATGGAGTATTCGGGTCCAGATTGCTCACAGAGGGTATTATTGAGACTTCCACTGCCCTGAGAATAGTTCTGGGAAAAATTAAAAAGTTAAGATTGAAAAGCAAAACACTGCCCACCAATCTACCTCATTCTGGATATTTTTAGAACTTTGAGGAGCAGAGAATTCATCGCATGGATGAAATCTGCCCATGCAACACTCTTCTCTGATGAAGTTACCCCAGATTCATAAAAATAGCAAAACGGCCTGAGTTCATATCAGAATCTACATCTGGATCCTGAACGAAAACACAGGCTAACGATCGTAGAATCGTTACTTCCCTTCAAATTATCAAAAAAATCGCGCACGAATGATAAGAGTTCCCAGTGCAATCAAGAGAGATGAAATTGAAATACCTGTTGCAATTATCCAACGAGTTACAGTCAACTGAGCACTTTTCACTTCAGTACGTACTTCGGCCGCTTCAACGCGCACTTCAGAAAACCCTTTTTCCATTTTTGAATCCAATTGAGCATGGTTTGTATCCATTTTTGAATCCAATTGAGCATGGTTAGCATCCATTTTTGAATCCAATTGAGCATGGTTAGCATCCATTTTTGAATCCAATTGAGCATGGATTGTATCCATTTTTGAATCCTGTTGACCGAGGCGATTTTCAACAAAATCCTTGGTTGCAACTTCTCCAAGAGCATCGTCCACAGCATCATTAATGACTTCTGCATGCGTCTGCGCTTGATCCCACTGAACTCCTGAGAAATTTAGTTTGCGGGCAATTTTAACGGTGTTAGCCATAATATTATAGATTAGCTGGAGTGACAATGATAGTTCATAAGGTATTTGATCAATCAAACGGTATGATCAAAATTTTGTTGCAAGTATAAAATTTGGGCCTTCCGCCTAAAGTGTGAGAGAAATTGTAAATTTAAGGAATTTTCGTATCATATGTGGTAGGGTTTATCCTACTGACTATGGTTAATTATCCACGTAACAATTTAATCAACAAATGAAAAAGAATTCGGTGAGTAAAAGTTTAGGTATAGAGGCACCATGGAAGATTTTAGAGGATGCTTATGATGATACAGCGAAACAGAGGACGGTGACGGTGACTTGTACTGACACATCGTCACTGGAGTGTCCAAAGTGTGGAAAGGCGAGTCCATTTTATGATTTGCGATCTGCGCGTCAATGGCGGCATTTGGATACCTGTAACTATCAAACGGCGTTGAGAGCGCAGGTTCCCCGGGTCAAGTGTAGTGAGTGTGGGGTAAAGACGGCGCGGGTCCCGTGGGCGGGCCCGAGTTCTCGGTATACTTATGACTTTGAGGAGTCGGTGATTGGGTGGATCAAAGAGGCGAGTATATTGGCGATTTCGCGTCAGATGGGACTTGGATGGAAAGCCATTGCGGGCATTGTTCATCGTGCAGTACAACGTGGACTGGCAAGAAAAAAAGAGCAGGTGGTTGAGAACATCTGTGTTGATGAGGTGGCTTATAAGAAAGGACATAAGTACTTTACTGTCGTATCCGATGCCGACACAGCAACGGTGCTCTATGTCGGCATTGGGCGTGATCAAAAGGTGTTGATGCGTTGGTTTCAGCAATTATCCACCGAGCAGTTGAACGGGATCAGGAGTATGAGTATGGACATGTGGCCTGCCTATATTAGTGCAACCTTAGCCTGTCTGCCAGATGCAAAAAAGAAGATCTGCTTTGATCGGTTTCATATCGCGAAGCATCTGGGAGTTTCGGTTGATAAAGTCCGACGGCAAGAGCACAAAGCGCTCCTCAAGGAAGGCAATCCGATTCTGACGGGTACCAAGTATAGTTGGCTTAAAAGTCCTCACAACATGTCATTAGCGCAAAAGAGGGCCTTCCATGCCATTCGCACCAGTTCCCTCAAAACCTCCAAAGCCTGGGCCAAACGTTCAGAAAAATGTGGAACTATAAAAGCGCAACTTGGGCACTCAAGGGTTGGAATAAAACATTGAGTTGGGCCATGCGCTGCCGGCTTGAGCCAGTCAAAGATGTCGCCAGAATGATTAGAAAGCATCTCTGGGGGATCATCAATGCCATTGTTCTTGATGTCAGTAATGGCCCGGCTGAAAGCATCAATAGTCGGATCAAAACCGTCAAAATCCGTGCACATGGATTCCGCAATAAAGAACGATTTGTGGATGCAATTTACTTCCATTTGGGCGGACTTGATCTAAGCCCCAGATACGCAAAATCATGACTTTTTTCACAAAAAAAGCGGAAGCGCCTAAAATTTATTTGGCTTTCAGACTCAAACCATATGGGAGTAACACAAGAGGACACTCAATACAGCGAAAGTCAATGGAAATAAAGATACTGAATGGTTGATCTCATGCCAGAGAGTTTCATTCCAATCGTTATGCTATAGTGACGCTTTATTTGAGTCTAACGTCACAGAAAAATCTGAGAGAAGTATTTATTGAAAGATATGGGCTGTCTCACAATGCGCTGAATATTCAGAAAATAATTGAGGAAACGGTTTGATATATTTTCTGTCAGCACTGACAATATGTATGGGCACACTTTTTATTCTGTAATAGACTTTTTAATTTTTTCCCCGTATAATGGGTTTAATCATTACTTGGGGTGATACTTGTCAGTTGTTTTTTTGTATCTTCTGAAAATTTCAACCCTCTGAACGTCAATCCCACCAAAGCACGACATATGTTGCGGATCTTATTTAGTATTCTAATTATCTCTGCAACCGCTCTGACATTCATACTTGGTGGTGATTTTGGAATCACTGATTGGAAGAGGTACGCCCCCTCAGCTGGGTTTATCCTGATTATAATTATTCTTTGGATCATTACCGAACTATCAAACTCAGATCGTAAAAAATCCAATTCAAAACCTCAATCTGTATATAAGACACAAAGCCTAGAAGAATTGGGAATTATTAAAATTAATCCAGTGTCTTCATCCACCTCAATAGATGATGTAGATGAGGATTCCGATAAACATAAAACGGAGACTCCCAAATCAGATGCCCCAGTAAGTGTTCAATTAAGTTTATTGCAAGAATCTGATCTTAAAGAGTCACTGTCTACAAGCACATTTGAAAGATATCACGATCCTCTGAATAAGAATTTCCTGATCCCGATTCTCCAAGGATTTCGCACTGCACTTAATGCTCATGCGGTTGGTATTATTCGAGAATTGGGCAATTACGAATATAAAGTAATAGGCACCGTCGGACAAGACTGGATCAGATCACATGGTGATGTGTTCGTTCTTAAATATGACCTACTAGGAGACTCTCAAAGCACTGCAATTCATCTAGTAGAGCCCAACGGCTTACAGTCGAATCATCTGACTTACAGCCGAACACCTGCCAGCATCACTGCCTTAGGAATCTCTGCCATTGGCAAGACTGGCAACTACCTCCTCGTTGACACCACTGATGAGGGAGGTCTATCCCACCCCCGCGCTGAAGAATTACTTGAAATTTTTGGAAATACCTACAAACTTCTGCTCTACAAAGAAGATCCTAATCGACCACGGCATGAGATTATTTCCGAAGAAATGAATACTGCAAGAGAAAAAAAATGCGACCTTGCCCTCGCCCTTGTAGTCCCCCAGCGCGCTGACCTGCTGATCAAAACTTATGGAGATTTTCTTGACGAAATTGAAGCGGACCTTGAGGGATGCCTCACGCGTGCTACCAATGAAGGACGGGTTATCAAATTTGGCGAAATTCTATATGGTGTCTTTACAGACGGTAACAAGAAGTCATTGGAGGTATGGCACAAAGACCTCCAAAATGAAATCAAATCTCATGGCGGACTCCTCACTGGAGGAGTATTTATTGGTATTGTCATCATGAAAAAAGAACATACAACCGCTGATGAGCTTCGTAATGATGCTAAACGGGCCCTTGTTGAAGCCTACAAAGGCACAAATGAAACTGTCATCATCTAAATATTTGTACCCTCGCTCACCAAAGGTACAAATTGATATAGACCGAACTCCTCGGTGTCATATGTCTCTGGTCCTGTTCGGGTGATTCTAGTCATTCGCTGTACTTTTCGATCTCCAATCGGAATGACTAACCGACCTCCACGACATTGATCGGTTGGCTCACGGAGCTGGCTGAGGAGGCTCTGAGGAACCTCCATAGCACCCGCAGTGACCAATATTCCATCAAATGGTGCAAGAATTGACCATCCATAAGAACCATCACCAACCCTTAAAAATGCGCGATACTCTAATTGAGTAAGAATTGATTTTGCGCGTTCATATAACGGTTGATGCCGCTCAATTGAAAAGACACGAACCCCCATTTCGCATAACACAGCGGCTTGATAGCCACTGCCTGTGCCAATCTCAAGAACCGAGTCATCTGGCTTAGCATCTAGCAGCATCGTTTGAAATGCGACTGTTGAGGGTTGTGAGATCGTCTGACTTAATCCTATCGGTAGCGCAAGATCATCATATGCACTATGCTGCAATGCACCAACAACAAATAATTCACGTGGGATACGAGAAATCGCATCCAGTACTCGCTGATCCGATATTCCTTGATCTTGAATCACTTGAACAAGTTGCGCTCTACGGCGGATAAATACTCGCGCAGAATTAACCATTGCGTTGATTGCGTTAAAGAAATCTATGTAAATAATGCCTCAGACAAATGACTTTGCAGCTCTATGGTGGTAAGCCCCGAAATCATCACACCTTGTTCTGCCACTGAAATTTTTCCTGTTTCCTCCGAAACAATCACCACAAAAGCATCCGTTTCCTCTGTGAGACCAACGGCAGCGCGGTGTCGAGTTCCAAACTGCCTTCCCAGAGATCCACTACGAGAGACTGGTAGAATGCAGCGGGCTGCCTCAATCCGATTGTCAGAAACAATAACCGCACCATCATGGAGTGGACTAGATGTATAAAAGATAGACAGCAAGACGTTCTTGCTGATTGATGCCTGTAAAGATTCCCCTGTCTCAACATAGCTTCGTAGTCCGTTTGTACGCTCAAAAGCGATAAGCGCTCCAACCCGTTGTTGGCTCATCGTCTCAACTGCTGCAACAATTTCCGATACAAACTCATCGCTTTGTACAGTTGTGAATAACCGACGAAACAGTGGGGTTTGACCAAATAGTATCAATACTCTCCGAATCTCTGGCTGAAATACGATGATCGCTGCTAGAACATAGATGTCGCTGAGGGCAGAGAACATTGATTGCATCATTTTCATGTTAGTCACTTCCACCGCAAACTGAATGAGTAAAAGGCCTATAAATCCCCAAAATAAGGAGACTGCAAGCGTCCCGCGCATGGTCATATAAAGCCTATAGAAGAGGATCGCGACTAGTCCAATCTCGAAAAGATCAATCAGTCGCACTGGAATGACACCAAATAGATTCATATTACAAATTCAGCACGGCTTCCATGCCCTGAATCATCTCAACGGTTTCACGGATATCATGTGTTCTAATAATGTTTGCTCCACGATGCACGGCAACAGCGGTGATTCCGAGTGATCCATACAATCGGTCGTCAATGGGAGCCAATACCTGATCTGTCCCTAAAACTCTACCAACGGTACTTTTGCGTGAAATTCCTACCAATATAGGGTAACTTAACTTGGCAATCATATCTATATGTTGAATCAGTTGAAGATTGTCATGATGCTGCTTGCCAAACCCAAACCCTGGGTCAATCACTACACTATTTATTCCCGCTTTCTTGGCCTTCTTTGCCGCTATATCTAACATACGACACACATGGTCAACGACATCCTCATACTCAGTCGTATGGATAAGTTTGTCACCATATCCGACAGAATGCATCACGACATATGCTGCATTGACCTCCGCAGCATACTTTGCGGATATGATTCCATTCTGTAATCCTGAAATATCATTGATCATATGTGCGCCTGCTTCAAGCGCCACTTTGACAACTTCGGCACTGAATGTGTCAACCGAAATTATAGCCTGTGGAAATGCATCTTTGATAGCGCTGACGATTGGAACAACTCGTCTTATTTCTTCAGTTTCTGAAACGGGGACCGCCCCAGCGCCGTAGATCTTTCCTGATGGACGTGATGAGGCACCACCAACATCTATGATCCTCGCTCCGTCAGAAAGCATCTCTTCAACTCGATGGAGGGCTTGGGGAATCGTTTCATACTTCCCGCCATCATAGAATGAATCTGGTGTAACATTCAAAATTCCCATGACCAGCGAGCCACCAGAGAGGTCAAGCCAATGCTCACGGCAGAGAATCTCTTTTGTTACTGGATTATGAACTAACGCATTCATAGGATCATGCATTCTCATGGGTTGTATAACCACCAGAATCATTACTATGTGTCATAATGCTAACGTTCCGTGAATGATTTTCCCCTGCTATCATATCTTTCATGCTTAATCGCTCTCCCATTAAAACTCAGGCTAACGTGCTAAGACACCTGCTCCGTAGCGCGAAAAACACTGTCTGGGGTGGTAGGTTCGGATTTTCGCAAATTTCTCAGGAGCCTGATATTGTGGGTGCCTATCAATCTACAGTTCCAGTTCATACTTACGATGATATTCAACCCTATGTGAATCGTATGCGTAGAGGGGAAGAACATGTTCTTTGCTCTGGAAAAGTCCACCATTATGCAGTTTCAAGTGGAACTGCCTCACAGGGGAAAGTGATTCCTCTGAGTATGGAAACGCTCAGATTGGCGCGTAAGTATGTATTTGGACTTTCGCTTAGTTATCTACTTAAAACAGGATCATTTAAGGCTTTTCTTGGAAAACACATGACCATTCCAGGATGTGTAGAAGAAGATTTGAACTACCCGAATACCTTCATTGGTGAGGTCAGCGCCATGCAATTTCTTCTTGCCCCATTTATCTTTGAAAAGTTTTATAAGGCTATTCCAAACTCTATTGCGTTCATGCAGAATTGGGATCTGAAACTACGAGCCATCGTAGATCATTCTCTCGGTCAGGATATTCGCTTGATTGCTATGGCACCCACTTGGGCTCCCGTATTTTTTGGATTATTAATTCATCGCTATAATGAGATTCATGGGGCAGATGTTCAAACTGTTGGAGAGATTTGGCCTAATCTGAGCGTCTATATTTCTGGCGGAGTTGCCTTGAGCTCCTATCAATCAATCATTGTGGATCAGATTGGGCTACCGAATCTGACCTTTATTGAAACCTACGGCGCATCTGAGGGGATGTTGTCGTATCAGACGGATATTGATGATCCTGCGATGAAACTGTTGCTCAATAATGGTATCTTCTTTGAGTTCATTCGATTGGAAGACATTAATAAGCCCAATCCTAAAAGATTCACGATTGCGGATGTAGAAACTGATGTCAGATATGCCCTATTGCTCACGACTCCGAGTGGCCTCTGGTCTTATTCTCTTGGTGATGTTATCCGATTTACCAGCACATTTCCACATAAAATTGTCGTTGCAGGCCGAACCAATGAAGTCATGGACAAGTATGGCGAAGCCGTGTTTGGCGAAGATGCCCGTGCCGCGATCAATAAAGCCTGCAAGATCACCAATAGCTTGGTGCGCGAATACCATGTTTCAGCGATTCCTCCAAATGGCGCATTTACACCTAGTCACGAGTGGCTAGTTGAATTTGACCAACCACCAGAGGACTTTAAAGCGTTTCTTCAAGCACTTGACTGTTCGCTGTGTGATATTAACCGCCACTATCAGATTCGCCGACAGGCCAAGGCCTTTAGACCTCCTGAAGTTGTAATGATTCCTCTTGGAAGTTTCAGTGAATGGTTAAAAACGAGTCGTGGGAAAATCAATGTTCAGACCAAAGTTCCTCGGATGAGTGAGCAGAGAGATTTTTCTAATGACATTTTAGAATTTACTGGGGCAACAGCAAAACGAATTCTTGTTGATGAATTTCTATGATGAAATATTCAATCTGCTTCACCCAGCATTAATTGATCTGACGTTGTAAATCCCAACATTAGAGATCAGAATTTGCCCAATAATCTAGATGGGGCAATATTGCTTCAATCAAGGATGGATGCCCCCCAATCAGTGGATACGGTGCAGGCCGCCCATCAATGAGGGTTGAAATAGCACACTTTTGTCCATTCAAATATCTTAAGACACCACCATTGGCAGACAACATCGCATAACCTGGGGCAAGATCCCAAATCTTATCATGGCCAATCAAGACTAACTCAGCACTACCAGTGGCCACCAAGCTCAGATGTAAAGAAGCGGTTCCAAATCCAAATATTCTTCCAGGAAACGAGCGATGAAGTGTGTATCTTTGATGGGGGCGGGCATGAGTAAGCATGATACTATTTTCATGTAGAGAGCGATCGGCTGATAACCTTGTGGGTTGAGCATTCCTCCATACCCGACCATCCTTTGTGTAATATAGATCACCCGTAGACGGAATATGGATGAAGCCTTCTTTAGGCGTCCCATTGTCAATCAAACCAACCGCAATTGCCCAACTTGACATCCCCACCATAAACGAAACAGTACCATCAATTGGATCAATCGTCCAGAAGCGAGCCCCATCTTGGGGTTTACGGTATATCTTATCTTCCTCTGCAATGATTCCATCATGTGGAAACTCCTGTGAAATCATGCTGATCAGAAACTGTTGAACGTCTCTATCTGCGGCAGTCACTGGTGATCCATCGTGTTTAATCTCATGAGATGCGTGAAACAAGTAATTCATAGCACGTTGCCCCGCTTCAAGTAAGAGGGGGCGAAAAAAATCTATGTACGATTCCATAAAACTGATATGATAATCACAAGTCACTCAAAATAGATGGTATACTCACAGGAACGAATCTTCAACCGAAAACACTGGATCTTGAATCTCAATATACAGTTAGTGGCCATAAGTGTTTTAATTTTCCGTAGCATTCAACATTGTGTGATGATATGGATCAAGAGCATTTTCAGACTGTGTCTCTATTCCAATGAGGTATAGAAATACGAATGTTCATTAGTCAGTGTATTCCATTTGATAATGTGCATCAGTTTCTTATCTCCTCCCATAGAGTTACGTTGAATACTCTCTTCGTATTAAACTTTTGACCACATTGACTTAACGTTTCTTAGGGATATATTGATGATTCTGAGTGCCGCATATAGCGGATGCGATCTTTAACCGCCATGCTCTGAACCATCAGCAGCTTCTCACAGACGAGCGCATCATGTGATGGTCAAGAAATTTTAAAACTATATTCTTTCGTAAATTTCTACCGATTTGTGTCAATTGAACCAGTTGATTCTATAAGATACCTTGCATTGGTAATCAAACTAATCTATAAAGATGAGATCAGGATCATACACAAATGGAGGCTTGAGACAAAAACCTATGTTAAGTGAAAGGTCAACTCAGGTAGGTACCGGCTTGATGGATGATATCATTGCCTCAGAGTTCAGAGGCTTGATATTCTGCGACAGAATAAATTAGGCCTGATGCAACAGATATTCCCTCTGTTGGTGAGACAGTACCGAGGCGTCGATTTCCAGAGTTTACTGATACTGGTGAGTGGGAACCGACTACGCTCGGGAAAATCGGTCAATTTACTTCAGGTGGAAACCCAAGTTTTTCAATTCTAGAGCACTGGAATGGAACAATACCCTGGTTTTCCTCTGGGGACATCACAGAACGCAAGTTATCCAAGAGTAACCGATCCATTACACCCGAGGGACTGAAATATTCTGCTACACACCTGTTACCAACAGGAGCAATATTATTAGCGACGGGGGTGAACATTGGTGATGCGGGGATTACCACACAATCTTGCGCAATCAGTGAACGATTAAAGTCTCTGGTTGTTCATCAACATGACGTGAATTTTTTTTGGTACTATTGGCTGCAATACCATAAGCATCAGTTAATCCGACGCTTAACACTCTCCACCGTGAGTGGGAATTCTAATGCGGAGCTCACATCTATGTCAACTGTTCGCCCCGATAAGTCTGAACAACAAAAGATTGCTAACTGCCTTGACGCAATGGATAACCTAATTGAGACACACATTTGGCGAATCAGAACTCTGCGTCAATTCAAGTTGGGCCTAACACAAAAATTCTCGCCGACCTTAGATTTAAATCAACACAATTGAAGATATTGCACTTCAGCTACGTGACGATGATGTTGGTATTCGGTTTCAACTCTGTTGGAAAAACAAGGCTATCAGTCGTGTTCAAGAATTTAACCAAGGATGAAGATGGAAGACATACTGGAATCTATTATAATGCTTACAGCGAAGACCTCTTTGTCTGGGATAATGACATTGACAGCCAAGAATCTGATGTACAACTTAGTATCATCTCCAGCAACCTCAACAAGCTTCATTCTGGACTTGAGGAAGTTGATATTCATGCAAAATTGAAACCTTACAGGGTAAATTTTGACTTCACATTCATCAGATACTCAAATATAGATCTGGGGATTAAATCTATTTCATTGTTTCCCATAGACATGGAGTATGGTCATGTACCACCCATCAAAATTTCTCGCGGAGAGGAACGAATCTTTATTTGGTACTTCTTTTTAGCGTTGATGGATGGGCAGACATGCAGTTTAATCATCTTTTTATTGACGATCCAGTCACTAGTTTGGATGATCACAATATTTTTGTCACCACCTCCACGCTCTACGACCTGATTGAAAAATATTCTGATGAGCGTAAGGTCATTATTTCTACTCATCATTAGGGGTGTTTGCAATCTTGCTTGATTGGCTCAGAAAAGGTGAAAGAAGTGATCGATTTAAGAAGAAGACAAAAGCAAGTATCCTGAGTCAAACGCATGGGGAGTTAACACTTGAAACCCACCGAAGTGATGTATTTCTTTATCATCTGCGTATCCTCCAGATTCTGGAGCAATCTCAAAAAGATGGAGATATTCGCGCATATCATTTTGCTCTTCTACGTCAATTACTTGAGAACATATCGTCTTTCCTTGGAGTTGGTCATTTCAGCTATGTGCTCAACTCGATAATGCAGAGGAAATGGCCCGAATCGTGAACGCATTAGTTCACAAAGATGTCTACTATTACGACTCCCACCTTCCCTCAACAGATCATTTATCTCTATTTGAGGAAATCCTAAAAAAACTCAACTCAAAGTATCCATTTACTATTCATGTGTAAGCCATGACAGACAATAAAAAGAAGCAGATTCAAAGCACGCTATGGTCTAACATGGATGAACTCCGAGGATCAATAGATGTCTACGGCATACAAAACTATACGCTTGCATTCCTATTTCTTCACTACTTATCGGATAAGTACGAAAAGACCGCAATCAAGGAATTAGAAAAGGGCTTATCTGATCGGCAGAGAATTGACAAACATCAATTTATCTCTCTTTCGAAATGGTATAAGCAGAATCCAGATGATCAATTGGCTTTTGAAAAGACGATGAGAATCAAGTCCTTCTATGTTATTCGCCCAGAGCATCTCTGGGGAAATATCGTCAATCTGGCGCAGACTCAAAGTTCCGATCTTCTCAACACGCTTGAGTCCAGTTTTGAGTATATTGAGAAGAGTCGTTTCATACCAACTTCTCAGGTCTTTTCTCGTCTGTTGATCTAAGTTCGTATCAACTCGGTAAGACATATGAGGATCGTAACCTCAAACTATTCCATATCATTACCAAGATATCTAAGATCCTCACTGAGATCTCCTTGAGTTTTGATCACCAGGGAGCGGCCTTTGAATTTCTGATTGACTATTTCGCGGCTCTTACCTACAAAAGGTATAAAGAGTTTTATACGCCCCAAGGCATTTCGGATATTCTATCTAATATCGTGGCTCATGGCTGTCTTGATGATATAAAAAGAGATAAGCAGAGTGACCTCCCTGAGGTGCTTGACATTACTTGTGGGACAGGTTCACTACTTATGAATGTGCGAAAGAGGATGGAATCTCATGGCATAGGCAAGATCTATGGGCAGGAAAAAGATCTCACAATCTACAACATCGCGCGCATGAATATGTTGATCCATGGAATGAAAGACACGAACTTTGAGATCTTTCATGGCGACTCACTTATCAATGAGTGGCCACTACTTCAAAAATCCAACTCTCAAAAGAATCTTTTCTTTGATGCTGTAGTTGCTCACCTGCCGATTATCTCCAAATGGGAATCACAAATCTGTTGAGTCATGATACGCGTTTCAAGGATTATGGCTTAACGACTGGATCTTACGCATGTCTCTTATTTCTACTTCATGGATTCCACTACCTTAAAGAAGACGGTGTAATGGCCATCGCGTTATCAGGTGGAGCACTGATCCGCGATGGGTCTGAGGCAAAGATTCGCCGTAAACTTCTTGATGACGGATATATTGAGACGGTGATTGGCTTGCCAGGAAATCTACTTTATTCAAGCGGCACCCCTGCTTACTTACTCATTTTAAAAAAGCATAGAACCTCTAACGATGTTCTATTCATCAGTGCATTCGAACACTATGAAAAGGGGGCGCGCCGAAACCACATGTCCAATGAACCTATTGCGAGAATCATTGATAGCTATAAAGACCGCCCCGATGGCATTCCTCAATTCTCCCGGCTCGTGCAATTAAGCGAGATCAAATCTAATGACTATAACTTAGATCCTACACAGTAAGTAAGTCTGTCAGAGTCTGAAGTTCCGGTTGACTTATCCGCCACCCATAAACAATTGCTTGAAAGCGGACGACAGATTGAAGAATCCACAGAAAACCTCAATGAGTTTATTTCAGACCTTGGAATTCCCTCATTACAGATCCCAACTTGATTGGCTACTTAGTGCCTGTATACATAGATCGCCCCATGAAGATGATCAATCCAATCGTCCTCATATGATAATGTACATTAGTTTCTTGTCTCCAAAAACTACAACAAATTCACGTTGAATACTCTCTTCATATTAACTTTTTACTACGTTGGCTTGATGTTTCATAAGACATACCCAGTACTCTAAACACAGCATGTAGCAGTGCGATTATTAATTGCCATTTTTCAAAGACCATCAACGATTCTCACACCGCTTGGACACCGACGAGATGGGCTTTATAAAAAGGAACGATTCGGAATTAAGTTGATATAATTTCAAGTGAGTGCACCAATTTTTCCTGCATGAAGTTTTACGTTTGATTGGGACGATTTCGTTAAATTCAAATAGACCATCAACAAATGATTATCGCACTTTTTCTCCTATTGACCAATCTCCTCGGGGGAGTTTTTTCTGTCGTGGAGCAAACCTCCGAGTTCTTGGGAATCTCAGGAGAAGATTCATTTTTAAACTGGAGTATCCCTGCGGTGCAGGTAGAATTTCTTGCATCTGGTGATTCATCAACAGTTCAGCTGAGTATCAGCAGGTCTGTTGATGTATCAGAAAAAAAGCCCCCCCCCCCCATTTTTTCTCTCCGATTCAAGAAAATGCGTTTAATCATTCGGCAAACCGTCGCACCTATCTGGATTCTTTGTTTACAACCCTGAAAGCATTTTATCTCTCCACAAACGGGGATGATTGGACTTACAGAGGATGCCCAGCCATTTCCCAATGGAACACCTCACGGGCACCGCAGAGTATCGTTGAACTTCAGCGGTGGTGCGGGCTCACCTTCTCTAATGGACGATTAACTCGCGTCATTCTGTCAAATAACAACTTGACTGGATCGTTACCCCCAGAACTGGGCGACCTAAAAGATCTGACGCACTTACTCCTTGATGAGAATCAGCTGACCGGGATCATTCCCCCAGAACTGGGCAAGCTGAAGAATCTCACCTTTCTATCTTTCTACCGAAATCAGCTGAGCGGTCCCATTCCGATAGAACTCACCACCTTGGATCAGATGGGGGCATTGTTTCTTGGCACCAACCAATTGACGGGGCATGTTCCACCCGAGCTGGGCAAGCTGAAACAGTTAGGGGCTCTCGTTCTTAGCAATAACCCACTGACGGGTACGTTTCCTGTTGAACTCACCACACTGGACCAGTTGTATCTGTTTAGTCTATCTTCCACCGAAATGACTGGAGTCATTCCACCAGAGATTGGCAATCTCACAAACTTAGAGAGCCTACATATTGGCTCATCAAACATGACTGGTCCGATCCCAGATGAGCTCGCCAATCTGGAGAATTTGCGAAAACTGTGGGTGTGGGAAATGCCATTAACTCGGGCGGATATCAGACAACTTGGCAAGGTTACACAGCTGGACACTCTTTACCTTCTCAATAACCAGTGGCCTGAGCAACTCCCATCGGAAATCGGCAATCTCAATAATCTAGTAGAACTAAGTGTGAGAGACACCGAGCTTACAGGTACAATTCCGCCCGAAATCGGTAATCTTGAAAACCTATCCGACCTAATTATACGAAACACTAATCTGAGCGGCCCGATTCCACCTGAGATCGGCAACCTTGCAAATCTGGATTCTCTTGCAATATGGGACAATAATCTGACTGGAGAAATCCCGCCTGAACTCGGAAATCTTACAAATCTGAGAAGCCTTACTATCTATGAGAATCTAACAGGAGAAATTCCTCCCGAACTCGGCAACCTTGTAAATATAGAAACCATAGCGTTTACACGCAATAATCTGACGGGAGAAATTCCCCCTGAACTCGGAAAGCTCTCCAATCTCGAAACTCTACGTTTAGCAAGCAATAATCTGACCGGACAAATTCCTCCTGAACTCGGAAAGCTCTCAAGTTTAGAAACCCTACAATTAGCCTTCAATAATCTGACGGGATCCATTCCATCTGAGTTCGGCGACCTTGCCAACCTAAGAATTTTACAATTTCGAAACAATCAGATTACGGGACCGATTCCGCCGGAACTCGGCAACCTGAGAAATCTGAGAGTGTTTTTCGGGGATAACAACAACCTGACAGGTGCCATTCCACCCGAACTTGGCCGTTTACGGAATCTGAACTATTTGATCCTTACATCCAATCAGCTGACCGGTCCAATTCCCCCCGAACTCGGCCGACTGCGGAATCTGGACGGGTTAAATTTGTCCGACAATGCCTTAACTGGGAGCATCCCGCCAGAACTTGGGCAGCTTGTAACTCTTGGAGGACTTGATGAGGATGCGCCCTTTTATCGACCCCGATTTCATGGGCAACTTGAGTTGGCGAATAATCAACTTACTGGCAGCGTTCCAGCGGGACTTGGAAACCTGACCAACCTCACACGTCTATCGCTGAGCCATAATCAATTGGCGGGCGCATTACCGATGCGTTTTATCCAACTCAAACACCTGACTTCTCTGACCTTTGACTCAAATTCAGGGTTGTGTTCACCAGCCGATCAAGACTTTCAAAACTGGTTAAGCACGATTGATGATGTGATGGGGGGAAGTATTTGTAGTAAGGTAGCATTTTCTAGTGAGGTCAGCGATCAATCGTATGTTCTTGGACGTCCGATTTCGCCGCTCGTATTACCCACGTCGTCCACGGGTGTCCCTCCATTCAAGTATACCCTCAACCTTCTTGATCTTCCACTTGGCCTCCAATATAGTAACCGAACCATTAGCGGCACCCCGACGCAAGTCACGCCGCCTGTACCTTTTACGTACACGGTCACTGATGCAAATCAGGACCAAGACAGTCTGAAGTTTAGTATTGAAGTCTATTCTGGGGTTGCAACCCAGCAAGATGCGTTGCCAGAAACTCTGGTCTTACAAGCGAACTACCCGAATCCATTTGTGCATTCAACACATCTGGTCATGGATCTTCCGTGGCCGGCGCAAGTACAGGTTGAGGTGATGGATGTCATGGGGCGACGCGTGATGCAATTGCCATCGGTGACTATGAACGCGGGCTGGGCGCAGACGATAGAGATGGATGGATCCTACCTTCCCGCAGGCCTGTATCTCTACCGCATCGTCGTTGAGTCGCCTACACATAAATCCACCCATGTCGGTCATGTGACGCGTGTCCGATGATTGGACGTTAACGTCTCAATCAAAACTTTTATACTCACCTATGAGAGACTCTCTATGACGAAGCGTTGTTCTATTCTAATGCTATATAAAATTCTCATAGAACCACAAAATCATTGATGATATCTCCTCCGAGATATTGGTTGCTTGCTTTTGTATTCTCTGTCATGCTCGGCTGTGATAGTGGACCTATCGATCCAGCTCCGACTGTAAAAGAACTCAAGCATCTGATCACCAGTGAAAGCCTGATCCTAAATCCAACAGGCTATACTCCCCTTGCAGCAGAGCTCACACTGAAAACCGCCCGGCCTGTTCAGGTTGAACTGGAAATTGTTAGCCCTTACGATGGCGAAGAAAACCTTATCCATCGGTTTGAAGAACCCGACACTTCATTTACACTCCCCGTCCTCGGTCTCTACCCCTCATACACCAATCGCTTACAGATTCGATTCTATGATCGTGAGAATCAATTACTTGGACAAGAAACCCGCCTGATTGAGACTCCACCACTCATGGCAGAATTTCCAGCCATTACTGTTCTCGTCAATACGGAGCCAAAAAAGCCAGGAATGAACCTTGTTAGTTATGCTGGACACGATAACCCTGAGTTACCAAGAATTCCATTCATCTTTGATCAATATGGGCATATCCGATGGTATGCCCATATGGCGAGTCATCCAACTCTAAACCGCTTGTTTTATACAATTGCAGTAGAACGATTCCAAAACGGTAATCTCTACTTTGATGACATTAGGAGCCGATACCTGATGGAAATGGATATGTTAGGCAGAATCGTAAATCAGTGGTTCTTGCCAGAATACCACTTTCACCACCATGTTCTTGAACTGCCAAGCGGAAATTTATTAGCAACGGTGACTGTGCCTGGGCTCAGTACCACACAGGATCATGTTCTAGAAATTGATCGAGAAAATGGAACCATAGTTACAGTTTGGGATCTCAGAGAATCACTGGATGTTTATCGACTCATATGGAGCGGCAATTCTACGGACTGGTTTCATGGAAACGGTCTTGCCTATGATGAAGAAAACGATGCAATCATTGTGTCTGGACGTCATCAAGGGACAGTGAAGCTGACCCGTAATAACGAGGTGATTTGGATTTTGGCACCGCATAGAGACTGGAAGCCATCTGGTAATGGAGTAGACTTAAAGACTAAACTCCTCCAGCCCTTGGATGCAAATGGAAAACCCATTACAGATCTTCGTGTGCTTGCAGGGTATAGCGACCATTCGGAATTTTCATGGACATGGTTTCAGCATGCACCAAAGTTAACCCCCCATGGAACTCTGTTTTTATTTGACAATGGAAACAGGCGTAATTATAGCGGAGGCTGGTTCAGCCGGGCAGTTGAATATCACATTGACGAGAAAGCGATGACAATTCAGCAGGTTTGGGAATATGGCCGTGAACGCGGCCGTACAACCTATGCAGGCGCTGTATCAGACGTTGATTACCATCAGGATGAGAATACCGTCCTGTTCATGCCTGGTATTAATAGTGAGTATGGACTTAACGGGAAAATGATTGAAGTTGATTACTCTACAAAGGATGTCGTCTATGAGGCAGTCATACGTACTGAAGATATTCTACGCTATCATATATTTGACCGTGTTGAACGCATCTCCATTTACCCGAACAATTAATACCCATAGACACGAAATCACATGAAGCCCTATGCTCAATATGGCCGTTAATCTCTGTTTTGCTTCACATTTTCAGTATAACTACAGAATCAAATTCCCCCACTGACTGTTTGTATTGATCAGTGCAATTTTACAGGTCAATGATAATGCCTCTGAAGATTAATCTATGTAGCGGCCCCCGCAATGTATCTACCGCATTGATGTATTCATTTGCTCAACGATCAGACACACATGTCATTGACGAGCCCCTCTATGCCTACTACCTTCGTGCTACTGGAGCAAAGCATCCTGGTCGACACGAAATCTTAGCCTGTATGTCTGATGATAGCGATCAAGTCATCAATGAGTCTTTTTTAGGGACTTTCTCTGACCCCGTAGTATTTATCAAGAATATGGGACATCATCTGATTGACCTTAACTTGGATTTCTTGAATCACATCACGACTGTATTCTTGATTCGTGACCCTCAACAAATGCTCCCCTCTCTCATTAATCAGATCCCCCATCCTACACTTGCAGATACTGCATTAGCTATGCAGCGTGAAGTGTTTGACTATCTATGCGAATCAGGCCAGTCCCCGTGTGTCCTTGATGCTCGGCAACTGTTATCTGATCCAGAGAAGATCCTTCGCCAATTGTGTGCACAGATTGGATTAATCTTTGATTCTGTTATGCTTAGCTGGGAAGCTGGCCCAATTGCCGAAGATGGTATCTGGGCACCATACTGGTACCATGTGATTCACAAATCCACAGGATTCTCACCCTACAAGCATAAAACAGAGCCGTTCCCTGAGTTCCTTTACCCTTTACTTGAGCAATGTATCCCGCATTATAATTACTTGTATCAATACGCAATCAGGGCTTAATCTTATGCATGTTTCCATTGCCGACGATCGCAATAAAACCATTAACGTGTGGGTTAAGGATGGCTTACTTCCACGCCCTCAGGCAAAGATCTCTGTCTTTGACAGTGTCGTGCAAGGGGGAGATGCCGTATGGGAAGGAATTCGAGTTTACGACGGCCGTATCTTTGAACTTCACCATCATCTTACAAGATTGATAAATTCGGCTCATGCAATGGGCTTTTCAGATATTCCAACGCGCGAGTTTATCACTCAGGCTCTTTTTGAAACGCTCAAATCTAATGGGATGCGCGACGATACACATGTACGGTTGACACTCACTCGTGGTGAGAAGACCACATCTGGAATGGACCCCCGCCTCAATGTATTTGGTCCGACCCTCATTGTACTAGCTGAGTGGAAAAAACCTGTCTTTGCTAAGCAGGGAATCCGACTGATCACTTCGTCGGTGCGTCGCAATACGCCTCAATGTGTGGATTCTAAAATTCATCACAATAATTTGATCAATAATATTCTGGCAAAAATTGAAGCAAATTTTGCAGGGGTAGATGATGCGGTAATGTTAGATATCCATGGCTATCTTTCAGAAACCAATGCAACAAATATTTTTTTGGTAAAAAATAAATGTCTGTATACCCCTCATGCCGACAGTTGCCTGAATGGAATCACGCGATCAAAAATTCTTGCCATCGCAAAAGACTTTAACATTCCTGCTGTTGAACGAAATCTATCTATCACTGAAATGTACACAGCATGCGAGATGTTTACAACTGGAACTTTGGGAGAGATAGATCCAGTCATGGAAGTAGATGGGCGCATGATCGGTGGCGGTAAGCCTGGGCCGCTGACCCTGCAACTTTGTGATGAATACTGGAAACGAACCAAGTCAGAGGGAGAACCGCTCCCCTTTTGATTAAGGGATTTTCAGTGCTTTGTGGATCTGAATACTGAGTCTCCACTGAGGATGCTCCATGCAATAGGTAAGCGCTGCTTGAGTATTTTTAGTGATATCTGGACCATCCATGGGTTGTAAGAAAAAATACTCAAAATCCAATGTCTCATACATTGAAGGCCTTGCATGTTCTTGAGGGTATACTAGCTTGAGTTCTTGACCTTGATTAAGAAGCAGAGGGGCTCCAGCCTTTGGGCTAACGCAGATCCAATCCAGACCTTCAGGAGGAAGCAGGGTTCCATTTGTTTCTACTGCAACTTCAAATCCGCGCGTTTGGAGCGCCGAAATTAAATCCACATTGAGTTGCAGTAATGGCTCGCCACCCGTACATACTACGTAAGGGATTGAGCGCCGTGCATTCTTTTGAGGCCATGCTTGATAAACTGCATCTGCCAATTCTAGTGCGGTTGAAAAGCGTCCTCCTCCAATTCCATCAATGCCAACAAAATCAGTATCACAGAACTGGCAGATAGCGGTTGCCCTGTCACGTTCATGGCCACTCCATAGATTGCATCCTGCAAAACGCAAAAAAACGGCTGGCCTCCCGCTCATATGCCCCTCCCCTTGTAGGGTATAGTATATTTCCTTCACTGCGTAAGCCATGCAATCCTGTCTTCAAGCCCTGGCGTATCTGGGGCCCATTCCAGAATTGCCAGAGTTAATCGACTTGCCGTCACCTTACGACCATGCTCATCTTCAATGATAATTTGCCATACATGAGTTTTTCTCCCTAAATGAATGGGGGTAGCGGTAGCAATCACTCGACCGTTTCTAACGCTCCGTAGATGATTTGCATTGACTTCTATTCCAACACAATACTGTTTTCTGATATCTACACACAACACACCAGCGACGCTTCCTAATGTCTCTGCTAGTACAACCGATGCACCGCCATGCAATAGTCCGATCGGTTGGTTGGTCCGGTGATCGACGGGCATTGATCCGCGAAGAAAATTAGGACCAATTTCGGTGAACCTGATATCAAGATGCTCCACCATGGTGTTACGGCCCCGTTGATTAAGTTGGTCAATTGTTGGTTCATGCTTCCAGATTCTATTCATGCGATTTAAACTGTTTTGTCAGATGGAATGAAAATGACTATGCGAAAAAGATGCTATATGGTGCCTGCTAAAAAACCTAGACACGGCAGAATTTGGAAAATATTAGGGATTGAACGCTCATATTTTTATGGTGTTTGGCGTCGTAGTGTCTGTTTGATGGGTTTCAAAATTCGAAACTTTCTTTTGATTGGGTGATATCATCAGTAAAGTAAGGGTTTGTGGGCAGACTATCCACAGGATTCAAAAAATCTTCACCATCATTTAACAATCCGAACACAAATTAATCTTGCCCCGACAATGGGGATGAACGCAATTGAGGATCTTTTCGTAGATCCTAATTCCAGAGACGATATTCCCCGAATGATCTTAGCATTGCAGTCCATCTGGATGAATTGTGATCTTCGGGATCAGATTGTAACCTACCTCCAGAAGGTAATTGGAGAGGGCACGGATCAGAGCGTGGGGCGACCTGGGCTAAATGACTGGCGCATCTTCGTACTCGCGGTATTGAAGTACGGATTGGATTGCGACTTTGACCGAACTGGCCAATAAACACAGCGATATCCGCATCTTGTTACAACATGATGCCACTGAAATCAACCGTGAGTCTTTGTATTGTATGGAGACGATCGTTACTAATGTGAGTTTGATCACAGAAGAGGTTTGGGCGGATCTCAATCGGATGATGGGTTAGAGGTCTTTGGGGTTGCATCTGATGCCCGCGGACGGATTCGTCATGATGTTCGGTTATTACGTGATTCAATCATCCTGGCCATGCAGCTTGGGCCTGGAAGATCTTTAATTTGGGGGCGCATGACACTGGCGTCAGTTAAAGCATTTGATCATAACGATTAACAATGCCTATTTGGAGATCAACACCACCAAAAAACGTGAGACGAATCCAGAGCTGGTCTTAGCCTTGATTTGTTACTATCGGATTCAGAAGTGTAGACTGGTCTTCGATAAGATCAAAGTTCAAGTCGGATTGCGTCATTAGAAAAGGCGATTGAGCAGTTCAATCGGTTGGTAGATTTGGTTCATGTGATAGAGGGGGAAAAGATTCCCAATGCAGAGAAGATATTATCGCCGAGCCTACGCGTTGGATATGCAAGGGGAAGGCCATGCCCAATCAGGTGGAGTTGGGGGTGCCCGTCGCGAATGTCAACATGGCTTGATTCTGGGATGGGAGATCATGTGGACGCAATCAGATGTAGAGATGACCATTGAGATCGCCACCAAGTATAGGACAGAGTTTGAAAACCTTGGATCCATGAGTTTTGGTCGACTCAGAATTTTGAGGCATTAAGCGCTCTGGATATAGAGGTTATTCTTCCCAAAAAGGGCTATAAGAACAAGATTGAGCGCGAACGAGAATCGGCGGAAGAGTTTCGGCGAAAACGTCGGCAGCATGCGCAGATTGAGTCCTGTATTAACTCTGGCATGGTGGTGCATGTATTCGCACCAAAGGAGGTAAGGCGGGGTTTGCGCAAAGCATCGGCGGAAGTGGGGTCGCCACGAATTTGTGCCGAATCGGGAAGGTGTTGATGGCCCGACACCGAGAGTCGTTTCGCCAAGCGGCGTAAAAGTCTGAGTCACAAAAAAAATACTCCACCACTGGAGGTGGGAAAGGTGCGTCCGTGCGGCAGAGATTTTAGGCAAAATCGGTGGCCTATACACTGAATTTGGATCAAATATAGGTGAGGTGTGCAGATCGGTGAAACAGATCAAAAAATTCGCGACTAAAATCGGTGAGTCTGCCTAGCAGTTAATAAAAAATTCGTATGTTAAGACCCCGCAAAAAATTGTGACACCCCAAAGTAGGGGTTTTTTAGCAGGCACTATATGGTTTGATGGACTGACTTCTCACATGAGAAAATACTTGGCGTTTGATTGACAGAAACGTTGCAATTGTTTTTGTAGATAATCTTACCCCCACTCGCGTTTGCACATCTTATCCATCTAACAAACGGAAGTCTGACGATACCAGTAAATGATTGAGCGATTCGCATGGGCGAATTTTACATCTCACTCACAATTTCGTTGAATCTGGCAGAATCGTCTTCCTCCAATATCGTGCTAGACCATTCCAGCTCTCATGGGGTTGCCCCATGTAAGTATAGGGCTCTTGGAAGGATTGTTCTGTTTTTGATCGCATCTGAGACATCTCAGAGTCATGAAATTCTTCTGCGTGCAAACTATCAGATTTAGAATTGTCAAATAGTGATCCTAAAACCTCGCCGCCCCAATTGCGAAGACGCTGACGCGTCTTCTTAATGTGCTGTTGCACTTGATCAATCACTCCAAAATGTGTCAGGAACAGATAACGAGCATTGTGACGTTCTAATCGTGTGAGAGACTCTTGCCATAGAGTTAAATCAATATCTGGTGGAGGGGCAACGGGAATGATATAGTCTGCTCCCTGAACTCTCATTCCTGCGGCGTCACCGGCATAGATTATTTTTTCGTCTTCGTCTATTAGGGACATATGGTGGGACGCATGTCCTGGGGTATAGCATGAGCGAAGCGCGCGGCCGTCAATTTCAATGATTGAATCATCAGCAACAGAATGAACCTGTTGCTCGGAAATAGGAGCAATCTCACCCCATAATTCATCCATCTGATCTCCATAAATCCGCTTAGCACTTTGAATTAATCGTTCAGGATTGATTAAATGCCGTTCTCCAATAGGATGGACATAAACCTTGACATCTGGCACCAGTTTGGCGATCTGACCTACCCCACCTGCATGATCCAAATGAATATGTGTCAGAATGATATTCTTGACCGCATTTAATCCTCCAAGAGATTTCAATGCGGACTGCAGAACTGGTATAGTCGTTGTAGGGCCTGGATCAATGAGCGTCAATCCATGATTTGTCTGGAGAACTGCACAGGCGATCAAGCGTGACTTTCCACGAAATTTTACATCAACTAACCAAGTGGGGGGGTTGGTGTCTAATTGTTGCATTGGGATTGTGTTTGAGTATCGGTGATCATCAAATTATGCATCTTTCTGATTAATAACATTCTGGTCGTTGGTATGGCTAACAAATTGAAGTATACACCAACTTAACGTATTCTGTCACGTTTCCACATATGTCAGATTGTTCCATGAATGAGGGTTCCTTTGAAGTCAGAAAGCATATCATGACGTTCAGGGTATCTGAAAATGTTGTTGTTTTGAAAGAACTGTACATAAAGAGAATGCACGGTAAGGTCTTGGACGCAATCTTAACCTAAGGCATTCTGTTAGTGTCTTGAGATGGCTTTAAAACCAGACAACATTATTCGGATGACTGGAATTTGATATGAAGATACAGGATTTAACTACCAGCAAAATCTTGTTACTTTTTCTGCCACGAAAATGTACGTACAGCAAGAGGAAAAGCAACAACGACTATACCAATCAGAACCCATAATGATACCATGTATTGAGAAATTGGATCTCCCATCCAAAGACCCGAAAATAATTCAACAACATGGGTTAATGGAAGATACGAGCTAATTGAATACAACCACTCAGGAAATAGCTGACGAGGCACGGCCGCCCCAGACAGAAGAAACATTGATAGAAATGAAAACTGCCCTATTGACAGAACAGATTGTGGAGATGAAAAAAGCCCACTGACCAAAAACCCTAATGAAAAAAAACTACCCACACTTAATAACCCTGCACTGGCCACCATAAACACATTTCCATACAGTTGAAGGTCAAAGATCCATTTTCCCATGATAATCAGGATGAAGGATGAAGCGAGTAAGCTAGAAAAATGAACGATGCTAAGTCCTATCAAGTAGTGGGTTAAGGGCAAAGGACTCGCATTATAGCGTTTCAAAATGCCTTCTTGCCGATATGTGGCCATATAGACGGCTAAGTTAATCAATCCTGCCTGACCGATATATGCACCAATGAGTGCTGGAGCAAAAAAATCCACATATGCCAGATCTGGATGATTCCAAACAGGCGTTTCTCCAAAGATTGACCCAAATACAAGAAATAATATTGCGGGAAATATGAATGTAAAAAAGAGAGCAACTCGAGATCGTAAAAAGAGTTTGCTTTCAATCACAATTAATCCTATAAAGCCATTCATGGCACTGACGATATAGATTTTATGTCAAAATGGAATTTCTTATCTCGCTATCCCGTGTGTAATAAATGGTGCACACACATAATAAGATGGTAGCCCCATAAAATGAAGTCAATTTGGTCATTGTTTTTCATCACCGCCGTTTTGGTTTTGATCAAGGATTAAATTAGACGGTTCGGATTATGGCACAAAATAACTTTATTGATTAATTAAGGGAATGATATACATGAGTATCCATCTATTTGACGGCTACCTTTTGCGTATCCATTTCACGGCTCATAGGAGCCTCTAACGAGAACGCTCCTCCACGTGCAGATGCCCCAATCCCGAAGGCCTGTAACACATTCGCAGATGCGTTGATATCTGCGTGATCCGCCATACACTTAAACTTGCTTTCGTCTTGCGATTGACTTTATCTGTATGACCACACTGATTACAGCGTTGACTGGTATACTCTGGATCTACAAGAATCACGTTGCCAAACTTGTAATCGCAATAGGAATTAAAGCGTCCCCATCCAATGACGCGGCTTAACCCTGCTTTTGCCTTCACATTGGTTCCAGGGTTCTCAACCGTGCCCTTAGCAGACTTGGACATGTTCTTGATCTTCACGTTTCAACGTATACGCCTTATTGGACAATCTACGGCTATGTTGATGTGCCGCATTCGTTCTGCAGTTCTTCGCTTCCACTTGGCAATCCTTCTCTTTGTCCGCAAGGATCTACCAGATCCTTTCTGTTGTCGGGCTAATTTTCTTTGCCACCGACGAATCTCAATCTCCTTATCCGTCAAATCAGGGAGCGGTAGCATGCCCTGTTCACCATCCGTTGAGGAATAAGAAATGTTATAGGTGTTCAAGTCAATGCCAATCTCTTTGCCATCGTCCACCTTCTCTGGTAGATGTGTGACTTTGTAAATTACGCTCATCTTCCAGTGCCGTCCGTCTTTCTTCACGGTGACTTCAATCGGCTCACCGTCTGGATAAGGATTACCTCCTTTCCTACGAAACTTCATCCAGCCAATCTTCTGGATATGGACATCATTCCCTCGGATCTTAAACAATCCTTTGGTCGCCGTAAACGAATTGTGTTGAAACCGATTATGGAACGTAGGATGGTCACGTAATCCCTTGAAGAAAGCCTGCCACGCCTCTGCCTGATGCTTTAAGGTGTTTTGTACAATGTTGGACGAATACCGATTCAACCAAGAAATGGTTGGGCGAAAAGAAGTGTATCTCCTACTTAATGACGGCCAGGTCAATTCTGGATTATCCTTATGTTCGTCTTTATAGTCCCTGTTGATTTGGTCAAGGAACGTATTCCATACAAACCTGCATGCTCCGCAAAGCCCTGACAAGAGATGGGCTTTCCACTGCGTGCCCGGCAATAGACGATACTCTACTCCACGATAGGAGCAGTTTGAATCTGAAGGGTTAGAAGCCTTTTGAACAGGCATGACGTCAAGGTTAAGTTGATGTTATGGTAAGCAATAGGGTAGATTTACCTCTATCCTATTGCGTCCGTTAAGATTACACTCTCCAAATAGAATAGTTCCATTTATGGGTTACTCACATATATAATTCCCTTAATTAAACTCAACAAAATTGTAATAGTTAAATTTTTTATTTAGATGTCAGATTCAACTCAAAAGACTCAAGGCTTACAGACTGCATAAACATCATTCTGTGTCATGAAGGGCATTTTGTGTTTGGTGATTTTCCCTGTGGCAGTATTTAATTCCACGGCTACAAGTCAAAATTTAGCGCCGACTGTCATCTATGGAACCGTCTTAGACACACAAGACCTGCCCGTCGCATTTGCAAATGTACAGGTATTGGGAACAAGCGAAGGAGCTTCTACACAATTTGATGGTCAGTTTGAATTTGTAACAGACCAAGTGGGTCTACTGAATCTCCGTGTCACAATGCTATGATATGAACCGGTTAAGGAATCGTTGACTGTGGTGGCCGGCGACAGTCATTTTGTTCAAGTAGTCCTCCATGAATCCGTCATCAACCTGAAACAGTTGGTCATCACTTCTGATGGATATTCAACTGGCGAGTTTGATGGAGTTACGCTTCAATCACTGGATATAGTAACTACACCCGGCGCTGAGGCGGACATCTTATTAGCCATCAAGACATTTCCTGGCACTTCCATGGTGGATGAGGGGGCAGGGCTATTCGTTCGTGGAGGAGATTTAAGCGAAACTCTCATTATTCTAGACCAGGCAACTGTCGCCCATCCCTACAAATTTGAATCCCCGACGGGAGGAATTTTTGGAGTTATTCCTCCATTTATGATTCAGAAAACTGCTTTTTCAACAGGAGGTTTTTCTGCAAAATATGGCAATGCTCTTTCATCAGTGCTAAATATGAGTAGTCAGAATTTGCCTCTGCAACGAAATTATACGTTCAATATAGGTTTAGCCGCTGCATCTATAGGACTTCATGTACCTTTAATTAAAGAAAAATTAGGCGTACGGTTAACAGGGAACCGCAGTTTTACGAAAACCCTGTTTCAGATCAATGGTCAGTATGATCAATTTTCGTCAGTTCCTCAAAGTTCTGACCTGAATCTAAGTCTATCCTATGATTACTCATCAACTGGAAGTCTGAAGATATACAACTTTTGGGCTAATGATCAACTGGGGGTATCTGTAAATTTGCCATCTTTTAATGGATATTTTCAAGGAAAAACATCAACATCTCTTTCAAATATAAATTGGCAGATATTTTTAATGGCTGGCTTATTCAGGTCGGCTTTTCATTGAGTCAGTATTCAACTAGGCAGCAAATTGGGGCTCTAGATATGAGACCTAGTAATACTAGATATAAGTTTCGTGCGGATGCAGAGCATTACATTGGAGAATCTTTCCATGTTCAGACGGGGGTTGAATTTGAGAGAATCAACAGCCGCTTCAGGGGTACCTTCTCTGTTAATCAAGATTTGATTGCTCCCAACGATAGTTACCTAAGAATTGATCAATCTTATGGAGCAACCCGAGTAGGATCCTATGCCGAACTTCTGATTAAACTCACAAAAAATCTTGCACTTACGTCTGGGGTAAGAGTAGACCACTACAGCCTTTCAAGGTCGTTCGTTATTGACCCCAGAATATCACTTCGTTACGCCATTTCAAAGACCAAAAACATTAGATTTTCATGGGGAATATATCACCAATTTGGAGATCCATTTGAGTATAACACTTTAACGGGAAACCCGATGCTTGAATCACAACACGCCCAACATTTCATTCTGGGGTTTACTCATGAAAAGACTCCGTTACAAGTCAGAGTTGAAGCCTATTATAAACCATATTTTAATCTCATATTAAAGGACTCAGAGATAAACCTCTCTAATGATGGTGAGGGTAGATCAAATGGGATTGACGTATTTATGAAGTATGGTGGGTTTTTACAAACACGACTCAGTGGATGGGCATCTTATTCCTATAACCGATCTGCACGCACACAGGTAAGAAATATTGGGAGTGAATTCATTTACGAGCGAGCTCGGACACCCTTTGAAATCCGCCATAATTTGACGGTAGTCGCCAAATATCGGCTCGTATACTCTCTATATGGCGGTGTCACAATGCGATACGCAACAGGGCAACCTTTCACCCCTATCGTCAGTAGCGTTCCTGCTCAAGACGGCGATTATTATTTACCTATTGAAGGACCCGTAGGGTCTGAGCGTCTTCCAACCTTTCAGAGATTGGATTTACAATTAAGCTACTATCTGCCATTTGGACAAAAGCACGATATGACTTTCTATCTTGCTCTCGGGAATGCTCTCAATAGGGATAATGTTACACAACTTGAATACTCTGATGATTACTCTATGCAAACAGAGCGAACTAGTAATTATAAGCGGTTTTTTTACTGCGGGATAAGCGTATCACTCAATCAGTAGATTAAACTGTTTTGAACAATCTCAAATCAATGCAGTTAGTATAGTTGACTCTCCTGTCTAGGTTATGATCACATACTTGTAAGTTTTATTTTTGATGATTCTTTAGAATATTGCCCTTTCAATTTGATGAGATTTACCCATAGTCTAGCATTTTCATTGATTCAAAGAAATCCAACGATCAAGGGTTTCATTAAACAATATTGTATTTTCTTGACCATATCAATTTTTGGCGTCTCATCTTCGGCACAAGCGCAAACATCTTCTTTGATACTTGACGCTAAATTGTTGGCAGACTCGGGGTTGTTTCATGGGAACGCGCAAGACATCCAAACAGCTCATCGGATGCTAAAAAAGGGCATTGAAGATGATTCCAATTCACAGCAAGCGTATTATTATCTTGGATATATCGAGTATCAGTTGGCGATTTTGCATATGACTGCTGAGGAGCGCGGTGGCGATATGTCATCTGATAAAGATTCTTCATTGATACGTCTCAACAATGCTATTGACCATTTGAAACGATCCATAGATATAAACAAAAAGTCACAGCATGCCGCTGAATCTCATGCATTACTCTCTATGACATATGGCCAGAAAATTAGACTGCAACCAAGAAAAGCAATGATTCTAGGGATACGATCTAGAAGAAGTATTAAGAGGGCAAAAAAGATTAATTCTGATAATCCAAGGATCGTTCTAGCTGAAGCAATTTCTGATTACAATACACCATCTCAATATGGGGGTAGTCAAGAGAGCGGGCTTGCTGGTTTCAGGCGTGCTGTATCTCTTTTCATATCCGAAGATGATAGTTCTCCTCTCTTGCCCACATGGGGAGAAATTGAAGCGTATACTTGGCTAGGAATCGCCTATATGCAGGTAGAACAGTATAAACAGGCACACGATTCGTTTGAGAAAGCACTTGCGATCAATCCTAATTATGGTTGGATTAAATATAATCTGATGCCTCTCCTGACGAGTAAGATATCCAATGACACATAGCGTGTTTTTGATAGATCAGACATTACAATTTATGGATAGCCAGTATCTGAACACCCTGCAACAAGAGTGAATGCTATCTAAATTTTGCACTACTATCTGCATACAGTATACAGAATCTATTGTATCACCGAAGATTGATGATTTGCTATCAATAGTCTGATCTTGATATCGGTTTAACGTATTGATCATTCACTCAATAAGGGATTCTACCCTATGAATACATTTGCTCTTGATATTGACATCAATCAAACAGATCCAGTATTGGAGGTTTCGGATCTGTGCAAAGCCTATGGCAATCTGATTGTTTTGGATAATGTTAACCTTTCGGTATTACCAGGTCAAGTCTTCTGTGTAGTTGGGCCAAATGGGGCGGGAAAGACAACCCTGATTGATTGTATTCTTGGCCTTAATACCCCAAAAAGTGGGAGCGTCAAAATTTTTGGACACGATATTAAAGATGATTCTCATCGGAAGAAGAGTCTATACAGTATTGGGATTCAATTTCAACAAGATTCTATGTACGAAGATATCCGAGTTGAAGAGGCTCTCAACCTTTATGCACGGATGTATCAGACTCCTTTGGATATTCATGAATTGATGAACCTATTTAGGATTGAGCATTTGAGCAAAAAATCCTACAAGAAGCTATCTGGAGGTGAACAGCGAAAATTGCTCATTGCGATTACCTTAGTAGGCAACCCAATCTTGATTTTCTTAGATGAACCCACGAGCAATCTTGACCCTCATGCGAGAAAAAATTTATGGAAAATTTTAGAAGAGCTTCGTAAGCAGGGACTGACGATATTCCTCTCTACTCATAATATGGAAGAGGCTCAGAAGCAGAGCGATATTATTTGCCTCATTGACTCGGGCAAAATAATTGCTACGGGAGAATTTGAGACACTGCTCAAGAAGTTTCAATTAGAATTTAAGTTCGCTGTAGACACAGAGGATGATCTAGTGTATTTGAATGACTTACCACATGTCACGAATATGATTAAGGACCCTGCACGGACTATGGTATATGGTCAGGGAAAATCCTTTGTAGAGTCTATTTCGGAAACATTGAAAAACAAGGGAATTTCTAGCTACTCAGTCGGCCCTCCTACTTTGGAAGACCTCTATCTACTCAGCACGGGGAAGACTCAATCCAAGTAATTATTCCCGTTGCGGGGATCACTTTAATTGCGTCATCACAACATCTCAAACGAGTAAGGATTGGAGTGGGAATGAGGTATGAATGTGCTTATTGCGGGGTATCAGGTTTTGAATAAGGTATTTGGATAGAAAGTCATGACTTACCCCATCACCTCTAATTGACGCAGATATTCTGATTTTACCCCAGAAACTAGCCAGCATCAATGAGAATGAGTGGCCAATAAGAGCAGATGTAAACTAAGAAGAAAAATCTATATTTTGACAGCAATTCCCACTAACGGCTTAGAATTTAGTTGACCTAGTATTTCAGGTACATCTCATGTAAATCTGGCGGGTTTTGCTTGTTTTTGAGGATCAATTCCTGCGCCAATCGGACGTTTTCTGATCCTTTTTTCTGTGCGTTCTGACGACTGAACACACCACACCCAGCCCCTCATATAATCACAGGGGTTGACGTTCTGCCTCAACTGCTCTGGTTTGCGCTATGATGAATCAATTTCTACATCAGTGACTGATTATCTTCCATCAAGGTCATACAAACTCTCAAATAAATCATCTATTGCAGGTGATTTATCCAGTCGTCAAAAGAATGATCGTCGTCACAACTCTTAATATAGCCGTGGAATAATTCGATACTTGACACGACGACGATACTCTCCCCAAGCTTCAGATCCGTACTTCTGCTCACAGAATTTATCATCTGTTCGTTGACGGAAGATACACATGCCAATGATTAAGAATCCGTAGGTCCATGCCCACAGATTGGTAAAATACCCCAAAACAAGAGCAAACGTAACGCCCAAGATCGCCTCCCCAAAATAATTAAAATGGCGCGCCACACCCCAGAATCCAGAGACGAGAATCTTGCGGTCATTCGCTGAAATATGATCGGGTTTTATTCCCATAAATGAGCGCTCAGGCCATCGCTTGAATGTATATTTTTGTAGATTAGCCCCCCGTGAAATGACCCAGCCTCCCAAAAACATCACCGATGTCCCAATGAGTAAAAATGTTCCCCAGAATGGAGCAAATCCAGGATCAGGATAAACTGCTAATCCCCACAGTGGTGCCGTAAACATCCATCCATAACACACGAGCCCTCCCCAGAAGAGTTTGAATCCAACGCCTTCGTGCATGAGATCATACGTAAACAGAGTGACCCTCTCATGTAAACAATAATCCACAATATAAAAGACAAAGAATGAAGTAAATAGGAAGAGTCCTGGGTTAGAATCTGCCCCGAATAATTGATAATGATACCAAGCACCTGACATAGCGTTGATTGCGAGCATTGTTCCTCCCACAAGATAAAAATACATCTTCATATCTATCCGACCATTGAAAAGAGCGATTTCCCGAATACTGCCAGTCCAAAAGGCCCTAATTGGATTTTTTCGCCTCTCTTTGGGTTGGGTGTAAAATGTGATGAAGGAAAAGATGGTGGTGAAAAATATACCTCCCATCACTGCATAAATTGTGGAGCGGTAAAACCAATCTCGAGGCACTCCAGTGAGTTCAAACCACCAGACGGCAATCATCACACAGAAGACGAAGATTCCATTGAGACGATAATAAATCGGCTCACCCGTCTCTGGGTGGGTCACATAGCCCTGTACTCTCTTGGCAGGCAAGATGAGTTGAACTAGCATAAACGCTACATACACTATCAGTGGCGTAAAAAAACCAAGTACTTTTTCCGTTGGAGAAAGTGCAAAGAGGTGCTCAATCCCAAGCCATTCAATCATTTGGACATCGTTGTCGTCACAAATCTCACATTATACTGCAAAGATAGGATAGCACCAATATGGATCATGCTGTTGACGCTGCAATCTACAGATCCTCCTTTGTCAGGATAGGTAGATCCTCCTGAGGTGAAGGCATCAAAGGACGGTTACTGCGCCAAGTATCATTCAGTTGTACCGATACATCATCATGATGAATCAATACAGGCCCATTATATCTCGCTTCCATCGGGGCATTCTCTAAACGCAGGACACCTCGCGGGCAAACAGTAGCACACATTCCACAACCGACGCACGACGCGCGTATGATATTCTGCCCCCTTTGGGCATACCATCTAACATCAATGCCCATTTCGCAGTACGTTGAGCAATTCCCACATGAAATGCACTGTGCACCATTTGTGGTAATCCTAAACCTTGAAAAGTATTTTTGTAACAGTCCGAGAATCGCTGCCATTGGGCAGCCGAATCTACACCACACACGCGATCCCATAATTGGATAAAACCCCACTCCTATGACACCAGCAAAAACTAACCCAATAAAAAATCCGTACCACTTTTGAAACATCATTGTTACACCTCCAAGAAGACCGCCACTCATGATCTGATTTCCCCATAATAGCATTGTGGTCACAGCAACAAATACCAGCACACTATGAACCATCCAACGCTCTATTTTCCAAGCCTTAGTAGACTTATCGGAAAGATGTCGAAATGGGTCGCCAGCCGTCTCAGCAAGCCCTCCGCATCCACAAACCCACGAACAGTACCAGCGCTTGCCGAAAAAGTAGGTCAAAATTGGAGTTGCAATCACGGTCATCATCGCTGTCCAAAACAAAAGAAAGATTCCTAATCCTGGCCCACTCAATGAACTAAAGGTTGAAGGCCACAAATAATCGTATTTCAATGGCCAGAAATAACTAAAATAAAATTCGGGTTGGTGAAGTAGAACCATCAGATGGGGGATTAAAAATGCTAGTCCCAGCTGAAAAAACATCACTGAAATAGTGCGTAGAATCTGGTAACGATTATCTCTATACTTGATCAACATACGAACGCCCATGACCAGAACAGCCAACGTGTAAAGTAATCCGTAAAGAAACCATTGATCTGCCGGTGTGCCACGTAGACTCATACTTAAAATATCAGTCCCCCGAATCAGCTGTTCAAGATTAGACGGAGACCAGTATAGGAGTATATAAAAACCTGTAAATACAATTCCCAAAATCCAACCAAACATCCCGCGTGCAGTGACTCCAGAAAACCATACGCCATTGTTGTTGACACCCGCTGGCTGCTGTAAAAGACGCGCAAACAGAATCCCACTTCCAGCAATCAACCCAAGCATTGAGAGCCAAAAGGTGATCATTGGATTCAGAGCACCATTTCCTATAAAGGTGATCAACAATAGCAATAATCCTACTCCAACGAGGGCCAAGCCTACTTTCTGTTGAGGTGAATATTGCAATCCTGAGGTAGTAAGTTGTAAGCTAATATTTTCGTTCATAGAATCTGGAATTATGCTGCCGCTTGATGATAGATGGCATGTGAATAAAACTCGGGGTCAAATCGCGCTTTTTTTAGGGATCTTAATACCTGTGAAACAGTGGCATTCTCACGAATCCAAGCTTCGCATTGATCTTGTCTCAAGCGTAATCCCATGACATTGAATCCAAGGACCTGACCTGTCTCACGATCACTGTTGATTCGAAGGAGTTTTCGCCCCCTCTGGAACAGCTGCGACCGAACATTAGGCTCTGGATTTGGTGGGATTTCGCCATAGGTCTGATATTCAATGGTAAAGAATTTCGCGGAGTTGAAAAATACACCTCTGCGATAGGGAGTTCGTCTTCCAGTCAGCGTATGTGCGACCACCTTCCCGTGCGCCCTACCTGTATACCATAATTGCTCAACACGGCGGCTACCTATGCCATCTGCATTAAACTCTGCACAATCACCGGCGGCATAAATATTTGGACTACTCGTTTCAAAAAACTCATTGACGACTATGCCTCGATTCGTTAATATGCCAGATGCTTTGGCCAGACCAATATTTGGATGAACACCCGCAGTGAGTCCAACAAACTGACAACCAATTCGCTCATTAGCGCTAGTTTCAATAGATTCAACCGCATATGAACCATGAATGGATTTAAGTTCTGTGTTAAGTCTCAAATCAATTCCGTGTGCGATAATCTCCTGATTGATGAGCTCAGATTCCTCTTTCGGTAGCAAATATTCCATGTAGTTTGACTCGCGCACTAGAAATGTCACGGGTATATGTCTAGCGTGCAGCATTTCTGCCATCTCAATGCCAATCAGTCCACCTCCGACAACAACACCGCGATTGATATTTTGGGTGTTACGTTCCATCAACGCTAAATCCTGCATACCATACAACCCCTGAACGCCCACTAGATCTTGCCCTGGCCAACCGAATTTATTTGATTGTGAACCAGTCGCCAATAATAGCCCATCGTAGGCTATGTCATTGCCATCGGCAATTCTGACAATCTGTGACTGCGTATCAACCTCATAAGCATATCCACGAATTAAATCTATTTGATTCTTTTCCCAAAAGTAATCTTCGTAAGGTTTTGTTTCTTGATAACGCATGTGCCCCATGTAGATGTACATCAGCGCTGTTCGTGCGTAGAAGTGATCGGTTTCACTGGACACGACAGTAATGCGGTTAGAACTTAACTTACGTATGAATCGCGCCGCTGTGATCCCCGTAATTCCATTTCCGATGATAACGATATGTTTATCCATGATTAAGTGTTTTGAACCACTGCTTAGATATGAATTTAATCAAATTATTATTTTTGTCCAAAGTTTGGTGAATAATTTATGATTTTTGGAATCACTGGTAATACCGCAAAGGATGATTTATGGCCATTATTGGGTGATCTGATCACTTGGATGAATGCCGAGGAAATTCTCTTTCAGCTTCATACCCCGATTGCCGATGGACTCGTAAAACGTTCGCTGATTCCATCCGAGGTTGCTCACAAAATTTCCACTCATACACCCGCTCAAAGCAGTAGTATGATCCTTTCAATCGGTGGCGATGGAACACTTCTACACACAGCCTATGAGGTCGGGGTATCAGGAATCCCGATACTGGGAATTAACATTGGGTATCTTGGATTTTTAGCCACTGTAGAATCTACCCGAATTCAGGACGCTTTCCAACTGCTCCTGACAAACCAGTATAAGATTGAGGAACGCAGTGCTTTGAGTGTATCTGGGTCTCGCACTGGTTGGGCGCTCAACGATGTGGTGATCACCCGTCAACCTACAGGTGGACTTGCTGCCATTGATGTATTTGTTGACAGAACACGATTGAACCGATACTGGGGAGATGGCTTAATTATCGCCACACCTACTGGATCAACGGCTTACTCACTGGCTGTTGGGGGGCCGATTGTAATGCCAGAAAGCGATGTATTTATTGTAAGCCCTGTCGCTCCGCATAGCCTGACCGTTCGCCCTATTGTATTATCAGCGAGCTCAACACTTACCGTACAATTGGCATCCAGCTCATCAGATTGTACAGTAGCATTAGACGGAAGAACATTTCCCATCTCCAATAAAGAGGATCCATTCACCATCTGTCGTGCAGATCACTCAATCCGACTTGTTAGATTAAATGACTCAGATTATTTTGGAACACTTCGTTCTAAGCTTTCTTGGGGAATGGGGCCTCAAATGATACACTGATTGAGGATTGACCAAATTGATTAATATTTGAGTACTGGAAAATTTGTGTCTACGGTCTATGGTGATCCATGGTTAGAGTCAATTGTCACCACAATATATAAACCCAAAGATTTATCCTATTTAAATCTGCAAGTCTTCAATCAGCTAATTGATCTGACGAAATAATTAAATGCATATGAAACCTGCAGTTCTATTGATCACATTGATTTTCATAGGATGCGCTACATCTCGAACCTCTACTATGTCAGTAGATACATCTATTGATCTATCAGAGATGACCTTAGCGTCTGTTATAGATAGTATACGGTCTCATATTCCGCCAGATTCATTCATGGCCGTCGGCAGTATGGCTATGAAAAGTCCGCTATACACTGGCCCAGAGCTCAGGTCCGAAATATTGCATCGTAGATCCGATTCACTTCTGATGATTTTTAGCCTTAAAGGTTTGGGACTTGAAGCGGGCCGATTACTGGTCACTCAGGACAGCCTTTTTCTGTATGATCGCACTTCAAAACAAGTGTCGGTGGCCGATACCTCCCACCCAGTTTTCTTACCAATTATGAAGGTTAGCAACGCTATTGAGTCCCTGCTCGGGTATGTATACCCTAATCCTAGTGATGAACTAAAATTGGAATTAACCTCTGGACAATTGATCCTTACAGATACCTTATCGCATCGCACCTACACGATTAACACAGATTACTGGCGCATAGAAAGCGTTCTGCAACGTAATGACTCAGGCGCATTAGAGGAGGGTTTGTATTATAATAAATTTTTTCAGGTAGAAGGTGCTTATTTTCCTCGTCAGGTCATCTACCGGAATCTACTCACAGAGACCAATGTGATCCTATCATATAATCAAATCATGATCAATGAGCCTCTCAAACCTATGCTGTTTAATCTTCCCAGCGATGTTAAACGAATTTTATATTCTGACTATTAAGAGTTGTCTTACACCCATTAGCACTTAATCATTGGCAAGCGATTATAAAAATGATTTAAGTTTAAATCAAAATTTGATGCGCAATTAATTGGATTGGATGCGATTGTAGAATCCAATTTTGCTCGGGAGCCAATTCTGGATAACGTCCCTACGGAGTTGACACCCCATTACGACTGATGATACTGTTGCCCATATACCCCTTTTTCGTCCACTGGCCATTCCTCGGTTTCTATCGGGAGGCAATGATTACTTTGGATTCCATGCATTAGAGTTATTTGGGTAATGACAACCTACACCATCAACAACGACCTGCACTGGGGGCAAGAGTTTCTTGGTGGCAACTTTGTTCTACCTTATGACTTCAGGTCCACGTCGAGGACATTGCTGAAGCCCACAGAGAAAAGATCGGGGGGGGGGATACAATTAGGGCAATGGTTTTCACTCTCCGTTGATCATCTGTACCCGTAGTCGCGCATGATTAAACTTGGGGGATTTTTATCTCAATTTGGGGGCTTGATTTTCACTCTGAATAATCTTCATCTCCAGCATTTCAATCTGTTCTGGTCCATATACATCAATCAACCATGTCTGCATGGAGGGAATTGGCACACCATAAACACCACCAGATTTCTGGGAGAGTATTCCACTGTGAAGTATGTCATCAAAGAACTTGTTGGACGTTTCTTCTCCATACTTAGGAGTCAGTCTATCAATAATTTCTTCCTTCTCTATATATCCACTCTGCTGAAGATTGGGTATAAACGAAGCGATGACCTGTCTTTGCTTCATGCTGAATTCCTTGACGCGAGTTTCGTAATAGTTTATACGAAACTTATTGCCCTTCTCAAGTACAATCCGCAATCCCTCATCGGTCATACGATGGTTGTGGGACTCCAAATATCTCACCGCGGGTTCAATATAGGAGATGATGTGTTGTGGCCATCCATGCGTCTCCTTGGCAATCGCGTCAATCCATGGATCAGGATTCCCCTTAGGGCTCGGTCATAAATAACTTGAACAACTATATATAAATATTATTCTAATTCTTTCTTAAATTATTCTGATTAATAGGTTATTCTTTTCCCATTAAGATCTTTATCTATCTATAAGATAAGCTATTAATGAACATTCGTCCACTGCATTCTACATGGCATGACTGATTGATTTACTGTTTTATAATAAGAGAATTAGTATATTTTAGATTTACTTACTTTTTATTCTCATGAAACCAATTCGTTTTACCCAACAAATGTTAACCCAAGCTATGCAACATATGACTGTTGCTACACTTGCCCAACTGTGTCAAGCCCTTGGAGGATGTGCGCCCAGCACGCTCCATCGAAAACTCAAATTACTGGACTATCTGTCCAGCTACTCTCATGCAGGAAAATATTACACGCTTCGAGAAACCGCTGAGTTTGATGAATATGGACTTTGGGCATATGACGAGATCCTATTCTCCTGTCACGGTACACTCCGAAATACAGTTCTCCATCTTGTATCAAACTCTTCAATGGGCTATCAACCCGTTGAACTTGACGAACTGTTACAGGTCAAGACCCTGAATGTGCTTTCAAGTCTAGTTCGTCAAGGAAAACTCACTCGGGTCCGTTTTGCAGGACGGAGCATTTACTGCTCTGCATGCTCTATTAATCAAAAACGACAACTTAAGACTCGGCAACTTGATCAGGCATCAATCATGTTGCCTCATTCTTCTCGAAAATTGTCGATCACCTCTAAAGTTAAGGCTCTGTTTCTCAGCGCTCTTGATGAGAAGCAGATTCGTCTATTAGCGGGATTTCTTTCCATCATGTGGGGTTATGGCGGTGACACAAACGTGGCATTGTTTCTTGGACTCAGTCGCACAACGGTCTGGAAAGGGCGTAATCAACTCTACTCAGGTAAAGTAGATCTCAATCGGACTCGTAAACAAGGTGGAGGGCGTATCCCTTTGAAAAAAAAACCCTTGGATGATCGATCAACTGCTCCAACTGTTAGAGTTTGACACGGCAGGCAGTCCGATGGGAGGCTTGAAGTGGACGCGTCGTTCCTTAGTAACATTGGCCAAAGAGCTACAGAAGTCTGGCGTCAAGGTTTCCAAGACAACCATTGGAAAATGGCTCTCTGCACATAACTACTCTCTTCGTGTCAATTCCAAGTGTATCAGCCGTCTGTCTCCACCTGGACGAAATCAACAATTTGAGAGAATTAAACATTTGACTGAGCACTGCCGAATCCACAACATTCCTATCATTTGTGTGGATACCAAAAAGAAAGAGTTAGTCGGATGGTTTATCAACGCAGGAGGAATTTTGTGCAAGATCCCCATCAAGGTCAATGATCATGACTTCCCATCGCAGGCCAAGGCGAAGGCGATACCCTACGGAGTTTATGAGCCACTTGCCCACCGAGGATGTGTCTATGTCGGTGATTCAAGCGATACCCCTGAGTTTGCCGTAGACTCTATTACGCAGTGGTTCAAAACCGAAGGGAAAAACCATTATCCGAATGCAAAACGACTTGTCATTCTGGCCGACTGCGGAGGCTCCAACAGTTATCGAGCACGCGCTTGGAAATATTTCTTGCAAAAAACGCTCTGTGATCCCTATCAAATACAGGTAACCGTTGCTCATTTCCCCAGTGGATCAAGCAAGTGGAACCCCATTGAACACCGAATGTTTAGCGCCATCAGTCGCAACTGGCAAGGTCGACCATTAGATAGCTGGGAAACACTCCTGAATTACATTCAATCTACCGTTGATAAATCTGGATTATCCATTAAAGCTGTTCGGATGAGAAAATTATATCAGACTGGTATCAAGATCACTAACCAACAAATGAAAGAAATGAAGCTAGTGAGAAACAAAACGCTCCCAAATTGGAATTATGACATCTATCCATCTGAGCCTAATACATAATTTTACCCATGAAGTTGTTCAACTTATTTATGGACGAGCCCTTAGCACCACCTTCTTGTACTATCCAATCACGAATGACCAACCACTCAGATTTTTTGTCCAACGGGCCCAAGCCTACTGTGCAATCTCTGACAAATCGTGATATGCCCAGTGAGTTAAAAGCAGACTCGGTCGTGCCAAGTCCAGCGGCCAGAAGAATGACTGGACGGCCTAACCGCCCATTATGAATCGCTTTGAGTACGTTGGCGGCAACCGTGTGCTGTTGACCAACTGGCTTGTTTGAACCTCCAAGCATCTGCGCCTCGTCCAAGATGAGAAGTAAAGGTTTCCTCCCCGACTTGAGCACTTTTTTGATGGTTTCGGCAGAATCCTTCACACTTATTTCAATGCTCCCAACCTCTGGTAATCCTGCGTTCACCTTTCCACTAAGCTTTTTTAGTATATTCCGATCTGGAATGGATTCGCGGAGGGTCTTAACATCCCAAAGAGCGGGCGCATCAATTTCAGCAGTTTTCCATTTTCGGTCCTCAGCAACCAGCCTCAGTTGATCAAGTAATGCCGTCTTTCCCGCGCCTAGTGCTCCTTGTAGCAAGAAGGTGGTTCCCCTTTTTTTGCGCGATAGCGTTTAAGCGCTCTGGTAATCATGTCAATGATCTCTTGCCTTCCGTGAAAATATTCAGCTGGACCTCGATCCTCAATGAAATCAGAACTCATGATGTTTCAGGATTGATTAAATGCACGCAAACGCTGGAAATTTGATCTCGGTTGATCATGTCGTAGCATTTACTGCTCACGACTCCACTTGGATGAATCTTTTTCTTGTTTTGGCGGCTCGCGCCTCACCTTGGATAACTCATCCTCTATCTTCGGCATGTCAACTTGCTTTCTGCCATACGCCTCAATCAGCCATGTATGCATGGAGGGAATGGGAATACCATAGTCCCCGTCGTCTCGCTCATCAATGATTCCTTGCTCAAGTGCTTTGTCAAAGAGATTGTCTGCTTCTTCTTTGGAATACGCTTGCTTGAGTGAAGATTTGATGTCATCAATCATCATGGTGTCCCCTAATGGAATATCATTGAATGTTTTTGCGAGAACCTGTCGTTTCCTCTTATCAATGCCGTGGGCGCGCTGTCTATAATACATCGCCCGACGCTCCGCCCCCTTTTCAAGGACAATCCGCAGGCCCGCATCCGTCATTTGATGATTGTTAGATTTAAGATAATTAGCAGCAGGCTTAACATAGGAAATGATATGCTGTGGCCATCCATGCGTTTGCTCAGAGATGGTCTCAATCCATGGAGTTGGATCATCTATCGCTCCACCTGCTTCCGTGAGCCAATCTCGGATCACTTCATATTCTGAATCTTTATCCAATCGCCCCAGATTTATTAAAGATTCTCCTTCAAATCGTGATATGCCCAGTGAGTTAAAAGCAGACTTGGTCGTTCCGAGCCCAGCGGCGAGAAGAATGACTGGACGATCTAACCGCCCATTATGAATCGCCTTGAGTACGTTGGCGGCAACCGTGTGCTGTTGACCAACTGGCTTGTTTGAACCTCCAAGCATCTGCGCCTCGTCCAAGATGAGAAGTAAAGGTTTTCTCCCCGACTTGAGCACTTTTTTGATGGTTTCGGCAGAATCCTTCACACTTATTTCAATGCTCCCAACCTCTGGTAATCCTGCGTTCACCTTTCCACTAAGCTTTTTTAGTATATTCCGATCTGGAATAGATTCGCGGAGGGTCTTAACATCCCAAAGAGCGGGCGCATCAATTTCAGCAGTTTTCCATTTTCGGTCCTCAGCAACCAGCCTCAGTTGATCAAGTAATGCCGTCTTTCCCGCGCCTAGTGCTCCTTGTAGCAAGAAGGTGGTTCCCCTTTTTTTGCCGCGATAGCGTTTAAGCGCTCTGGTAAACGTGTCAATAATCTCTTGCCTTCCGTGAAAATATTCAGCTGGACCTCGATCCTCAATGAAATCAGAACTCATGGTATTTCTGGATTGATTGCATGGTATAAGATAAGGCAAAACAGAAAACAATTCGAATCGGGTGGTGATGTAGTTTGTTTCAAATCAGTACAGTGATACTCTTCCATTTTGGGTATCCTGGGGTAGAGTCGTTTACAAATGATCAAGTTGTACCTGAGGCACTGTACCTTATGTCTTAAGAGGGTTGCATTGATTGATCACTTGGCAGGTGCATCCGTATGATAACTTCTCGAACATTCATTTGTCATTCAAGTACCATTGACTGTTGCTTGATGATGTAAATGCCTTAAACAATTCCATTATTTCAGTCCACTTTTTCATGGCAAATATTTTTGATATCATTGTCGTCGGTACAGGTCCCGGCGGATACGAAACTGCAATTCGCGCCACTCAACTAGGCTTGAAAACTGCGGTTGTTGAAAAGAATAAGCTGGGGGGTGTCTGCCTCAATGTGGGCTGTATACCCACTAAGGCGCTTCTGAAAAGCGCAGAGATCATGGCTTATTCTCAGCATTTGGAGGATTACGGTCTCAAGCTTAATGGAGATATTACAGCAGACTTTCCAAGTGTTATTCAGCGTAGTAGAAAGGTCGCTGGAAAAATGAATTCTGGCGTTCAGTTTCTCATGAAAAAAAATAATATTGATGTTGTCTTTGGACATGCAACGCTTACTGGCGGAAGTTCAATCAGCGTGGTGCCATCAATAGATATGGATGGTAAAGAAATTGGAAGCGAGCGGATTCTAAAGGCAAAACACATAATTCTTGCAACCGGGGCTAGGGCCAGAGAAATTCCCCCACTCCCCATTGATGGAGAGAAGATTATTGACTACAAACAAGCACTGCTACAAGAAAAACGCCCAGAACGTTTATTGATCGCTGGTGCTGGTGCAATCGGTGTGGAATTTGCCTATTTCTACCATCATATGGGATCTGTTGTCCATCTGGTGGAGCTTCAAAATCGCATCGTTCCAATTGAGGACGAAGATGTCTCCAAACAACTGGCCAGATCCTACAAAAAACTAGGAATAAAAATTAGTACTGGATCCAGTGTTGAGCGTGTTGAAGAAAAAAATGGTTCACTCTTGGTTCATCTTAAATCCTCTCAGAAACCACAGACCGTTGAGGTTGATCAAGTTCTTAGTTCCGTTGGAATTACTGGAAATATTGAAGACATGGGACTTGAACAAATCGGGGTGAAAACCGACGGTGGATTCATCAATACAGACGAATTTTCTCACACTGGCGTTAAAGGTATCTATGCTATTGGAGATGTTGCCGGGCCACCGTGGCTAGCCCACAAAGCTAGCCATGAAGGAATTATCTGCGTTGAAAAGATTGCAGGGCATAAAGTTCATGCGCTTGATAAATCTAATATTCCTGGCTGCACTTACTGTCAACCTCAGATCGCTTCGGTAGGATATACTGAGCAAACTGCGCGTGAAGAAGGACTAGAAATCAAGATTGGTAAGTTTCCCTTCTCCGCATCGGGTAAAGCATCTGCTGCAGGACATAGCGATGGATTTGTGAAAATCATTTATGATGCCAAATATGGTGAGCTCCTGGGATGCCATGTCATCGGCCATGATGCGACTGAACTTATTGCCGAAGCCGTTACTGCACGAACTCTGGAAACTACTTATCACGAGATTCTTGACGCCGTTCATCCTCATCCCACTCTCTCAGAGGCGATCATGGAGGCCACACGTGACGCATTGGGACAATCTATAAATATTTAAGATTGAAGCTTCGGGCAAACCCCGTTTGACCCAAAAAACATCCATTCAGATATAACATTGTTGATAGCCCATAATATTCATGACGGAGCGATTTGATCTGAGAATTACTCATTTCTCATGAATGGTTGAATTTTGGGATGTCGGATTGATAATCACGGATACAAATTGGGGGATTTTGACACTGACCGTCGCGAATTCCCTCTATTTTTTGGTTGTAATAACGGCAGTTTCACTGCAATTCGTACCGCATGGGCGCGCCTCTGTCATGGAATGAATATTCCTGTTTTTCAAACGGTCTAAATAAACCTCGGATGAGGGGGTGCCGCCTTCCACTTTAACTTTTCAAAGTTGTCCCAAAATTGTTTCCACGCGTCTACGGCCGTATAGGCAATGCGAACCTTGATATAGCACCCACTACGAGCGATCGTGGCCCCGACTTTGAGTCGTTGCAGTATGAAGGTACGAATGTGCATGTGAGCAACAGGGCGCTCACTTGGGCCAGAAGGACTAGGTTGTATCTGCATCTTGCTCTGCGGCGATATCGCTACCAGACTCGGTGTCCAGCTCAGGCGCACCGTACATGATGTAGCGACCAACATGGAGCAACTGGTAGATCAGCATGTAGAGTTGTAGGCGGACACAATTCTCTGGACTGGTCTCATCCTCCTCCTCACACGACTCATGCTCAATCGGACGACCCCGATACGATGACTTCTTGCGACTTGATGACGAAAACGCAAATTCACTGGCCGCTTTCATCTGTAACTCGGCTTTGCCTCGCTCACTTTATAGTTCAGCCAAGTCTTGGCCCGAATACTGAGAAAGATTCGTGATCAAAAAATAATACCCATCAAACAACTCTCTGGGCGCGGTCTAATCACTAATATGACTCGGCGTGCATGGGCCCAAGCATCCGCTTTACACATCAACTCAATGTACTTGTACTCCCTACGCTCATGAAGATACGCTTCGGCCATCTTTCTCAACCGATTGTTAGACGTATGAGGTAGTAGACGCCGTTTTCTTCCAGAGGCACATAGGTGCTTTTCCCGTTATAGCCCGTATCCAAACTTACGCGATCGGTGATGCGCTAAAGATCAAGAAGAAATTCTTTTAACCCCTTGGTTTCACTGTCAGGGCGTAACCGCGCTGCAATGACATCCCCGGTCTCTCCGCATGTTGCAAACTGTGGCATTGTTCGCTTATAGTGCCCGTTGTATTTGCTCCCGCGTTGATTGCCATGCGCATCTACATCACATACAAAGGTGGCTAAGCGCTGTCCACCAATGCGCGTGGTCAAGGCCTAACTTCAACACCGCTGCACTCAAACGCGTATAGCTGTGCTAAGAATAGACAGGAGTCTTGACATGGGAGGCTAATTGAGCATTGATGACACTGTCGCCATGTCTTGACTGGCTTGAGGCCCTGGATCCCCATTGACTTTGCTGACATCCAATAGCCCCCATCCGAGCGTCAACATCACAATACATTGGATCAATAGCTGCGCCAATTTATGCGTGATCCGAGAATCTTCTAACCCAGAGACTAAGAAATTAATGATCCCCGTCCGCTCTAGAATGGACCGAATGATAATCGCACCCGAAGTCGTATGATTGTGCTCAGCGGATTCTACGATCACTAATTCGTTAAAATGTGCCCTACAGATCACCGGTTTTTCTGGCTTTTTACTCATGATTTGTTTATCACTTAATAGGTGAAGTTGATTAATCATCACCTATTCCACGAATTATCCAGATACATCTCCAACGAAATAACCCTGAACTCCCCATAAAATAGGCTTATTAAGGATAAACCAGGTTAGTTGAAAAAATCTCCAATTAAAAGAAAAAAGTTTTGATTGCTAAATTATCGTGAATAATATGGGGATAGCGATACAAGTGGGTTGATTTTATCAAGGATGTATAAATCCGTGCTACTGAGTCTGTTGCAAAGAGACATAGGTGAATAAATGAGTCTCAATTATTCCCACTGCCTTTGGTATCTTAGAAAATAGATAACCTGTGAGGGAGGGACATTCCTGATGGATCAGCAAGTAAATATCATGTACTGAGACATCGGAATGAATCTCATTTATTCTGGCGGATTTAGCTTAAACGAAATAGGTATTGACAATTCTACCGCCAGGATTTGCCCATCTGGGGTGCGTGCAGGTGTATATCTGGCATATCTTTTAACCACACGAATGGCCTCCTTTTCTAAGATACTATCAGTGCCATTTTCAACATAGGGATCAACGACATTTCCATTTGTGTCTACAATGAATCTTATAATGCTGGATGGCACAGGATGCTATGGATGCGGATCAACGACATTTCCATTTGTGCCTACAATGAATCTTACCACTATCTCTGCCTCCATATTTGATTTTCGAGCACTTACTGGATATTGAACTTTTTGTAGTAATTCGCTATATCCCCCAAAAATTGGGGCATCTCATCAATAATTTTATAATTTTCCAAGAGTGCTCTGGCGTGTAATCAGAGCCTTAGTAATTGGTTTCTGAGTGCCACAAGCACACGCAGGAGTCCAATAGACAAATAAAAAGGAATAATGTGTATCACATTTGAAGAAAAATAATGAAGTATTCATTGTTACGTTGGTTCTATTTCAAAGGGGTAACGATAATCAGGAATTTATGATAACCAATCATGGTTATAAGCTTGATTGAATCTTGGTGGGCAAATGCTATTGTTTTATTACCGAAGGAGAAGTCCAGTGAGTTGATTGATCACACGATACTACATACCAATAGTGTACACGCTTATTTCAATTTAGGTATAAAGAAATTTTTAAGATGTTTTTTGTAGATGATACAAAAGATCTAAGTCGTGAATTTAATGTGTCACCTTTTCTGTGTTCATTGTTCCCAATCAATCCATAACTTTTGCAACACGACTTATGACATAAAAGAAACATTCTCGCCTCATGGGTGTAAATGGTTCTTTATTCATTCACTGATGCCTTTAATTAGCGTTAATATTCAGCAAATTCTTAGGATGAAAAATGACGAATATTTTAAATGATTCCAACTCTTCAATAGATCTTGAACCTATTGGATCTGAGGAGGAAGATTACAATAGCTCCCCTTCCAGATATAGAATCATCAACTATCCAGCAGATTTTACACTTGAGGTGTTATACCAGCAATGGAAATCTGAGGAAATAATAATTCCATCTTTTCAAAGACAGTTTGTGTGGCGTAAACCCCAAGCCAGTAAGCTGATTGAATCATTTCTGCTTGGATTACCAGTTCCGAGTATATTTTTATACAAGGAAAGTGATGGGGACCAATATCTGGTAATTGATGGGCAACAACGCCTGAAAAGTGTATATTTTTTCATGGATGGACATTTTGACTCACAGTCCACCGCATTTCGCCTTGTAGGTTTGAACGAAGAAAGTCCATTCTCTGGAAAGAGTTATGACGATCTTAGTGAAACCGAACAGAGAAAGTTTAAGAACTCTATCCTACGTGCATTTATCATCCAGCAGGTTGACCCAGAAGATAATACCAGCATATTTCAAATCTTTCAGCGACTGAACACTGGGGGCACTCTGCTGGCTAATCAGGAAATTCGCAACTGTATTTATCACGGAAATTTTGTTGAATTTCTTGAAAAACTTAACACTTATTCAGAATGGAGAAAGATTTTGGGTAAAAATGATCCAGATAGACGCCTGAAAGATATTGAACTCATTTTAAGATTTTTCGCTATCTCAAGTTCATCGTCATACAAGAAACCTATGAAAGAATACCTCTCCGATTTCATGAAAAGTTATAGATATGCAACTAAAGAGTGTATGCTTGAAATGGAAAAACGGTTTGAAAACACATGCACCAATGTGATTAATTCTCTAGGTGAAAAACCGTTTCACATTAGATCAGGCATGAATTCGGCTGTATTTGACTCTGTCATGTATGCTTTTTACCATAACTCAGGAGAAAATACCTCAGATATTCAATCCCGCTTTAACACCCTAATAGGGAATGACGAATATATACGTTGTATTCAGTCTTCAACAACGGATGAAAGAATCGTAAGTACTCGACTTAGTTTAGCGTCTGAAGTCCTCTTCCCAAAGTAAGTCTTTCTCATCATATTATGCGCGTCAAAGAAATTGAAAAGGCAATGGAAGATATAAAGGATTATTCCAAAAACGATAGGATTAAGGACTTATTGACACAGTCCCTTCTGATTCTGATATATGCGCAATTTGAAAAAGAAATCAAGAATCTATTGAAACAAAGATGTGAGTCAGTCCCAGACGAAGCAGTCAAAACTTTTATATACAAACATATACAGAAATCAGCTTTGCGAGGCTTAAAAATAACTGAACTCTCAGGTCTACTATGGCAATTTGACCCGTCCTACAAAGAAAATTTTAATCAACGAATCAACGAAAATGGAACAGCAAAGTCAACGTATGAAAGCCTCTTAAATAACCGGCATAATGTTGCACACGGCCAAGGAATTAACGCAACCTTTGAAGACGTCAAAATGTTCTATGAAAAGGGTCATGTAGTATTAGACTACTTTGAACAGGCATTGCAAGTTAGTTCTTGAAGGACAAATTTTTCTGTAATTCGTTTTTCTACTCAAAGTCGCATATGATTGATCACAAGTTGTCAACTGTCAGCCAAGATCATTTGTAGCATCTGGAAACAGAAAATTAGATACACTCTAATTATATAAATGCTGTGATTAAAGCACCAACTTTCAACGTGAGGATTGTTTCCTGAGGTTTGAATTAATTGATATCTGAGGTTGTTTCAAAACTAGGTAAATCTCGATTTTTGCAACTAGTGGGTGGGGGTTGTGTCTAACCATTCACTATGGCTCTCATCAAATGAAAATCACAGTCAGTAAATGTATATACGGATCATACTAATCAACAGCGAAGCGTTCTAAACAATATTGAAGATCACTGGATTTAAACTCACCAGTCACAATGAAAATCATCAAATGTTTACCTAACATTGAAATAAGCACACATTTTAGATGATGTGGAAGCTTCATGCACCTAAATGCTCTCCTTCAAGAACTCAATATAGATTCCTGATTCCAAGGATGGGGGAGCGTGCCGCTTTCAACGTAGATTCACACATCCAATACTTGAAGGTGTGATGATATACTAGCCTGAATTTCCAACCACGTTTTTGTGACGTTTTCATGCGGCTATATCAGATCACAGATATTCAAGAAAAAGCGTTCTGTTGTGCAACCAAGGAATCTTCCCTTGTGAGCCGACATAGCCTGCACTCCGCAGTTCTGAGTTGTGAGCGTGTCGGTTGAATTTCACAATGACCTGATGTTTGTCGGTCATCACTTTCCCAGGTGCGTTGACGAGTTTCTCAAACAGGGTTTTGTTTTTCGCGGCTCTATAAAGCGGGTCAAGTCTTTTTGCAAATGCTTGATAGAGCGTACTGGCGATGATTGTGAGTTGTAAATCCAGATCAATTCGCAGTGGGATTGTGCTTGACAGTGCGTCCATGTGAAAGAAATTAATGGCATCTTGGATCGCATTTTCAACCAGCATGCGCCGTGCATACCGATCAATGAGTTCAGCCGCACCCTTGTTCATGTAATTGGTAATCAGCAGGGTTGGTAATTCATGTCCAAGACCTTTGATTGCAAGTTGTCGTAGAGGATCTGGGTACTGCGTTAAGGTGATTGTTTGATCAAGAACATAAGGCTTGGAGTACCGCCGTCCGATATTGTGAAGTTGAATCTTTTTCCACTGATCTTTGGGGCACTGATTGATCGCATCCACAATAGACGGCGCACGCTTGCGTAGGGTTAAGAAGTAGATTCCAAGAGCATGGAGTTTTGCTAGATTTTCATAGGTCGTAAAGCGACTGTCAAATACCAGTTCACTGGGAAGCTCGCCTGTTCGTTGTTTCCAACATTCAATGAACGAAAAGATGGCATCATTCTGGGTTTCTTTGGTGATTTTAGAATCTCCATAGATCAAGACCCGCTGACTCGCTTCCCGAACAACCAGAGCTAAGATTCCACGCTGACGACGGCTACGGCTAGAGACAAAGTGTTTCTGCATCAGCGATTCATCTCCATGATAGGGAATCGTATGAAAATCCAAGTCAAAAGACTTTTCTATAGTTGGCACCCATTGTTGAGCGATCTGATGCCATCCGTCCATCAGCGTAGCAAGATGATCAAGGTCTACTCGGCTACTATATTCGGATAATGTGGATTTTTTGGGGATCACATTGAGTCCAGCAAAAAGGGCTATGCCCTCATCCAGGACACGGGGCATCACATGATAAGGGCGTCCAATTCCCCAGAGTTTGAGGGCTAACAAGGACCTGATCATAGTCAATGCAGGAATCCTCTTACTGGTGGGCCAGGTTGTAAGAAGCTGCCCAATGTTGGTATCGGCCAAATCCCGTGCAAATAGAAATAAGCCAGCGAACTGTGTAGAAAACTCTGATGAAGTTGCGTGGAATCGGCGAACATCAGCCTGTGCGGCTATGGTAACTTTAGGAGATTTACGATTCGCACGTCGTGGTAATTTTGGGATTCCAGCCTGCTTGAGAACAAGTCCGATGGTGGTTGGCCCGGCTTTGATTCCCTCATCCGATAGGCGTTGATGGATCTCAACATTAGAGAGATATTCGTTAAGGCGTAAGTCAAGGATACGTTGATTGCGCTTGGAGCGTTGCGCCTCTGCGGGGCGGTTAAACATGGGGATCGTACCAGATTTACGTAATTCAGAGCCTAGGTTACGGAGAGATCCTTCATTGAGTCCGAACTGCTGAGCAATGTCGGCCCAAGGTTTTTCTTCAACAAAACGTGCACGTAGGGCTTCGTAGAGTCTGAGTATGCGTAAATCGGGATTCAAGAAGAGATTTGCAAAGTTTTCGGATAAGTTTGTCATAATAAATGTGATTAAATACCAATATTTTACAAAAATACTTAAAAATCAAAAAAATGCGATTAAACGGGTAAATGAGAGAAAAAATAGCGTAAAATCGGCTTTAAGTTTGATTATAGAGACATGTTATAGTAGTGATACTATAATTTTAATCGCGAAATATAATGACATATAATCAATGTGTTGCACCATTATTAGGCCTAAACACACTGGAAAATCCCTTTAAAAGGTGGCGTTGGAAATTCAGGCTAGTTGACTAAAATCAAGAAATTGTAGACCTATTAATGATCATCTATCTGAAATGATCATGCCCCTCAGGCCTTAAAGGTTCAATCCTATTATCAACTCTGCGGATCAAAACATCTTTTTCGGTGATCTCTCCAATCACGCTGTATAGATCCGATGATACATAGGCCAAAAAGTTGTCTGAAGCCGTGAAGAGTAACTCATAATCATCCCCCCCATTTAAGCCATAGTCAACAGGTGAGCGCTGTGGATTTGTATTGGTAGCACATTGATCTGGAAGCGGTAGTTGAGATTCCCATAAGATAGCTCCACACTGAGATGCTTGACAAATATGGTGTAGTTCACTGGATAACCCATCAGAAATATCAATCATCGCGGATGGCCTAACGCCTTGCCTATTCAACTCATTCACAAAATCTAATCGGGGAGTTGGACGCAGATGACGTGATGTGAGGCGTTGCCATACTTCATCACCGACTGAAGATGGTTCAACATTGTTTCGCAGAATATCAAGCCCCATCGCAGCTTCTCCCACGATTCCACTCACACAGAGATAATCTCCAGACTTGGCACCGTCTCGATAAACAATGGTAGACTTAGCAGCTTCGCCAATCACTGTGATAGATAGGCTCAGAACAGGTGCACGGGATGTATCTCCACCAACAATCTGCACTCCGAAAGTAGAGGCAAGTTGCGTTACCCCCCCATATAGGAGGTTCAAGCTTTTAAGTGAAAATGAACTTGGAATACCCAACGCAACCGTTGCAAGAACAGGAGTGGCATTCATTGCTACGATATCACTCAGATTAGCGGCCATGGCTTTATAGCCGATATCTTCCATGCTGTAGAATCGAAAATCAAAATGATGTCCTTCAATAAATGTATCTGTTGTGATGACATGAGCCAACTCTGGATTAGGCATATACACCGCGGCATCATCTCCAATACCTGCAATGACGGACGGATGGCTCACAGACCCACTGATCTCTTTCAAACGATGAATGATATTAAATTCACCTACTTTTTCTAAGGTAGACATCTCTACTGCATTCTAAAGGGAATCAAACGAATAGTTAAGATCGCTATCGGATCATTGAACCATCAAGAGGTAGACTTATGTACGTACAGCTAGATCCATCAATTCTTCAACATACCACTATATCTATTGCTCACGGAATACATAGCTTCCCAAGCACCGCTGACCGATCTGCACCCGTGACAGATGGAATGCTCGTAGGAATTCCATTTGCAGTTTCATGGGCGAGGACCGCAAAGCAGAGCGCCTCCTTGCTGTCTATGTCAATCCCCCTCATACTTGATGTCTCTATCTTTATTGGAGTCTCGGATTGTCCAAAATAATCATGGAATAACCCAATTAGCTTCTGGTTATGCGCTCCCCCTCCTGATATAATCAATGTGTCTAATGTATGGCTAGGCAGAATAAAGGTCTTATAGGCGCGCCATACAGATGCGGCCGTTAATGCTGTCGCAGTAGCGATGATGTCTGCTGATGAAAGTTGACTTGAATGCCCCAGAAATAGATCCATAAAAGCACGGCTCAGATATTTTCGACCAGTAGACTTAGGAGGGGGCTCTAAGAAATACGCATCCTCTAGTAATTTATTTAGAAGGGATTCGTACACCGTACCAGATTCGGCAATTCGCCCCCCTTCATCGTACGGAATATCAAGGTAATGGCGACAAAGAAGATCAATCAACATGTTTCCAGGGCCTGTATCAAAACCATACACATCTTCTATTTGTGCACTTGACGGCAACATGGTCAGATTTGCAACCCCACCTATATTCAAACATCCACATGTCTCTCTTGGATGTGCGAAAGTTACATAATCAAAATAGGGGACCAAAGGTGCTCCCTGCCCTCCACGCGCCATATCTGCCATACGAAAATCTCCTATGACTGGTACATTTAAGAGTTGGGCTAAGGTTGACGGGTCACCAATCTGAAGGGTGGAACGAATGTTTTTTCCAGCGATCTGACTCTCATCGGGGATGTGGCGTATCGTTTGGCCATGACACCCCACGAGATCAATCTGTTGGATCTCCATTCCGTGAGTCTCTAAGGTGATAAGAACTGAGTGAGCATATTCATGGGACAGGCGCACATTCAATTGACTCAGATCATTAACACTGATCTGCTCTTGGCTGGCAGCTTGATGCAGAGATTCACGTAATTCTTTTGGGAATGCGTAGGTGCCTCCACAATAACTGTGAATTAATAAGTCTTGTCCATGTCCATCAAGATCTGCAATGATAACATCTACTCCATCAAGAGACGTACCGCTCATCACACCTGCAATACAGCGACGATCCTGAGGGGTAATCACGAATCCTGTTTCTGGTTAGCAAGATCTTCCAGGCGCAGTGCTTCGCCAAGTAGACGCTCTTTCTGTTCGGGACTCTCTTCACTCAAGGATCTATATATCTCAGCCGCTTCAAGATATTTCTGTTGGGTGACCAAGATGCGGGCATACGTTTCTGTATTCGCACCGTCATAGGCCTCCTCAATCAAGTCATCCTCATCCAGGTCAAATTCTTCATTGAAGGGTTTATGCTCCCCCTTGTTGAGTTGAACGATCAAATCTTGAAGATCATCACTGCCATTTTCAGAAAAAATCTTGTTAAGCTTAGATTTCAATTGATCCGTATGGTGGAATTGGGGATATTCATTGAGGGGCGACGTTTCGGGGGCAGGACGCTGCTTGGCTTGAAGTGTATTGACGGTTTCCCAGACTGCTTGTGCGCGGCTGTGGTGCCCACATGCCTCTAGGGCATGGGCATAAACAAAATTTGCCTGTATGTCTGACGAAGATTTAAGCCGCAATTCCTCAAGTCTTTCTAAGGTTTCGGCCGCCTTGCCATCACTTATCATCGTTAGTGCATCAAAAAGAGAGAGTTGAGTCATGAGGATTGGGAGCGTAATTCTAAGATGTTATAGCGTGTAATGAAAATATACGACATTGAAAAGATCATTTGAAATCCAACCGCACTCCATATACCCTCCCACAGTAAATAAGTTAGCCCCAAGACGGAATAAATCGCCATCAATGCCTCAAGTATCACAACACCGCTGGACGTTTTTACTTGATATTTACCTCTTGCCTTAGGAGTACGTTCAAACGGGGTAGAGAATTTTCTCACAGCCCCCCACAAGGCTCTGGTATTACAAATCGCTAACCCCATTGATCCAGCCAGAAAAATCGGGAAACTTCGTATATGAGTCCACCAGCCTGGGTAAAGTTTGTGCTGGGCAAGAACTTGAGCGAGAAAAAAACCTAGTAATCCAATAAGTCCAAATCCCATTAATCCAAAGTAGATCTCTCCAGGACCAGACCCAGTAGCTTGCTGAAACAATAATAATGGATGAAGTAGCGCAGCAACAACGAGGCACGGGTAAACAATATGAGAGGTTAGGTGAATCGTTCCCTGCAACTTTGTTTTCAGCGGAAGTGTGGCACGCCAAAGAGTGCGAAGTAATTTTCGAGCGGTTTCTGCGGTGCCTTTCGTCCAACGGGTCTGTTGAACTCTGAGCGCACCGAGAGTTTCAGGCAGTTCTGCAGGTGCTTCCAGTTCACTCACATAATCAAATTTCCATCCTTTCAACTGAGCGCGATAACTTAAATCCAAATCTTCCGCCAATGTGTCGGAATGCCAACCACCAGAATCTTCTATGCACTCTCGCCTCCAAAGCCCTGCAGTTCCATTAAAGTTAATAAAGCAGCCAGTCGCACGGCGCGCCACATGTTCAATGGCAAAGTGCATATCAAGGGACCATGCCTGAATCTGAGTCAACAAAGATGCTTTAGCATTGAGGTGCCCCCATCGAACTTGGATCATGCCTAGATTGGGATCCTTCATCTTGTAAACTAATGATAAAAGAAAATCATTCGGAGGAACGAAATCTGCATCAAATACTGCAATAAACTCTCCGCTCGCTGACTCTAAACCATGAGCGAGTGCACCAGCCTTAAATCCCGTGCGCTCAGTACGTCGGATACATGTAATATTAATCCCTCGCTCTCTCCACTTAGCAACCGCTTCTTGTGTAATTGAAGTGGTTTCATCTGTTGAATCATCAAGCACCTGAATCTCTAATTGATGGCGAGGATAAATGATTGATGCGCATGCATCAATCACACGCTCTGCAACCACAACCTCATTATATAGCGGAATCTGGATTGTCACACTTGGCCAGCGATTCAACGGTGGGACTGCATCAGTATTTGACTTTGAATCCTCTTGTCGTACAGCTACCAGACTCATCCAAAGTAAATTCGCACCAAAGAAGGAAAGTACAATCATCACGCCCGCGTACAGTAGGGCAATCATGATATCTACCAGTTAGATGTGGCTGCGGTAAACAGATCGTCGGCAATATTTTCCAAGGCTACCAGAGCCGCTGATTCCTCTGCCTCCAATCCCCCATCTAATGGATCATAATCCTCAAAACCAGTGAATGTCCTCGCCATAACGTCGTCGTCAATTTGATTGCGATACTGGGCAGCGACCGAAATATTCACACGGTTGAATTGAGCGCGCTCCTGCCCAGTGACCGATGTCGGTGCATTAGTATATCGAGTGATTTGGGCCGTCAGAAGTAGATCTGCCTCGTCTTGATCCTCAACCAATGTTAGTCTGGTTTGGCGTACGAACCGATCAATCATCAACTCTGTTAGGGACTCGTCTAAGAGGGCTAAGGGGGCTGTACTATTATCTACAGCAAGTGGAATTGAAATTGTTGCGAGGTTAGATGGAATACTGACACCGCTGAAAGAATAATAGGAACAACTAGATAAAATAGGCGCGACTCCAATCAGAAAGATTCTACTCAAAGTGTTCATTAAACTCTTTGAGTTTCCGATAGAGAGTCCGAGGACTGATTCCCAGTGCAATAGCAGATTCTTTCCTATTCCCATCATATCGCTTCAGAGCTCTTTGGATGAGTTCCCATTCGGCCTGTTCTAGCGTTGGAAGCTCATCATCATTTTGATTTTCCTCAACTTCATAAGCTACCTCATCTAAGTTATCAGCTTGATCTGGGCTTGGTAGCATAGGGACGTTAGGCGAAGGGTTGATCTCCATTCTGGCTGGGTAGTCTGATGGCGATTTAACATCAGAATATCGTTCTTGAACGAACCCCCTCAGATCTTTGCGAAGATCTTGAACGCCCTGACGTATCTCTAACAGTGCTCGGTAAATAACAGCTAATTCTGGCGATGAATCACTAGTGGTTTGTGGCTCAGATGAGAGTCTCATTAACGATGTTGAGGGAGTATTTGCAGAGATGCCTCTTAAAAAAGGACGGACATCTTCTGCATTCACATCTGATCTGCGATGTAATACCACGACTTGATCGACCACATTGCGCAACTCTCTCACGTTCCCAGGCCAGGAGTAAGTGTCAAGCAACTCATAGGCTTCTGGAGTCAATGTTCTGCGTGGAGTCTGATATTTCTGACTAGATGAATACAAAAACGCATCAAATATTGGGCGAATATCTCCCTTTCGTTGACGAAGCGGTGGGATGTGGATAATGACGGTGCTCAGCCGGTAATAAAGATCTTCCCTGAATCGGCCCTCCGCAACTTCAAGTCCTAAATTTTTATTCGTCGCAGCAACAACTCGTGCATCTGTCCTCTGAATCGCAGTTGAGCCGACACGATTAAAGGTGCCTGATTCTAAGACGCGAAGAAGTCGAACCTGAGCTGATTGAGGCATTTCTCCGATCTCATCCAGAAAGATGGTGCCCCCATCTGCCTCTTCAAATAAACCGCGGCGGCGTTCAGTTGCACCCGTGTATGCGCCTTTTTCTGCGCCGAACAGCTCTGATTCAATCAGCCCCTCTGGAATTGCGCCTGTATTGATGACCTTAAGGGGTTTGTGACGGCGGATTGATAACTCATGAATGGCCTGAGCGATCAATTCCTTTCCAACCCCACTCTCTCCTTCTATGAGAACAGAGATGTCTGTATTAGCCACTAGACGTACACGGTCAATGACATGGTGAATCTCTGGAGATTCACCAATGATTCCAAATCGGTTCTGCACGGTTTGTCGATCCATGGAGGTATTGATGTTTTATTCAATCACGCATAACAGTTCCAAAGAGCGTCGCCGATGTACAATCTGTGATTTTTACCTGAGCATAGTCACCAGACTTGAGAGAGCCTTGATCAAAGATGACCATTTTATTGGTATCAGTACGACCGCAGAATTTCGTGTGACTACGCTTACTGGGTCCTTCAACGAGCACGGTATGGAGTTGGCCTATTTCTTGCTCATTTTTCTTACGTGAAATTGAGTTCTGGAGGGTAATGATTTCAGATAATCGACGTTTCTTAACATCCTCAGGAACATCATCACGGTACTTTCGAGCGGCATAGGTGTCGGGGCGTTCCGAGTAGATAAACATAAATGCATGATCGTATTCTACCTCAGATAAAAGTGACAGGGTATCTTGGTGCTCTTCTTCGGTCTCTCCACAGAACCCTGCAATAATATCGGTTGAAAGCGAGACTTCTGGACAAATTTTACGTGCGCGTTCTATCAAGCTGCGATACTGCTGTGATGAGTATCCTCGTCGCATGCGGGTCAGGACCTCTGTATTCCCATGTTGCACTGGAAGATGGATAAAATTGCACACATTGGGCCGTTCCTGATGAACCTTGAGTAACTCTTGCGAGCAATCTTTTGGATGACTGGTGGAATAACGGATGCGTAGCTCTGGAGATATAAGACTGACTCTTTGAACAAGGATCGCAAAATCAACGGGGCCATCTTGATAAGAATTTACATTTTGCCCAAGAAGTGTCACTTCCCGATAACCAGCATCAAAAAGTTCTTGACATTCACGAACAATCGTTCCAGCATCTCGGCTACGTTCGCGCCCGCGCGTGAAAGGGACAACACAAAACGCACACATATTGTCACAGCCTCGCATAATGGATACAAATGCACTGATTCCATTGGTATTGTATCTAATCGGCGCAATATCTGCGTAGGTTTCTTCCCTTGACAGCTCAACATTCACTGCACTTTGACCTGCATTTTCAACCTGTTGTAGTAAACGAGGAAGATCACGGTAGGCATCTGGGCCAACCACAACATCAACTAAATGCTCCTGTTCTAATAACTTGTGCCGAAGGCGTTCGGCCATACAGCCAAGCACACCAATCCGAAGATTTGGGTTATGTTTCCGTTTTCTGGCACGAAAAAACTCTAAGCGCCTGCGGACACGTTGCTCAGCATTTTCGCGGATGGCGCAGGTATTGAGCAAAACAACATCTGCCACATGTGGATCATGCGTCAAACCAAAACCAGAACTTTGCAAAACAGAGGCAACGATTTCTGAGTCGGACACATTCATCTGACAGCCATAGGTTTCCAGATAGACTGACGTATTTCCATCACACTCGGCATGAGGCAGGTGAGATGTGTTCAGATCATCAATAATTGGCAGGTTTTTCTGCACGGCAATGAACTTTCTGTGATGGAAGCCAAGAAAACGCTCTTCTATGGATATTTGTTCTACTTTTTGCCAAAAACTCGCCGGAAAGTTGTATTTTGTTACATGCGAACATTGATCTACAATGAAACTCTACCTATTTTTACTATCAACTCTTTTTGTGCCTTTGGTTGTTATGGCACAACCAAATCCCGCCATACCTGATGGTGAAAATCTTAACGTTCCAGAGTCATGGAACGTTCGCCTTGATCATTCTAATCCTGATGCAGTCATTGGTGCAGTGCAGGATTCTGTTGATATTTTCTTTGTCAATATGACTCCTGGCTGGCACATTACAACAGGTCCAGCCGCGATCTTTTATCATCCAGATCAAATTGCAGATGGCAACTATACTCTGGAGTCAACCATTCATTTATTTGATCCTAAAGAACGGCGCGAAGCATATGGTATTTTTATGGGTGGGCAGAATTTGGAGGACGATGATATCATGTATGATTACTTCCTACTCCGCAACTCTGGTGAATATTTAATCAAACGTCGCATAGGATCCGAAACATCTATCATTCAGGATTGGACCACCAGTGAATCAATTCACATGTTTGGCTCAGACACTGAGAATTCGGTTGAAAATCATCTACAAGTTGATGTTCACGATGACTTGATTACTTTTTTAGTGAATGGAACGGTGGTTTCCAGTATGTCTAGGGATCAGGTGATGACCATTGGCACTGTCGGCCTTAGAATCAATCATGCATTAAATGTGCATGTAAGCGATTTGAAAGTAACTCCTCATGAGTGAACCTAAAGGCCACTTATAAAGATGCACATTAGCCCCACTTAACTGGCACACTTTGACTTTTATTGATTGAGTTCTGAGTCATTTGCTAGGCCCAGTCTAATTAACATGTGTTATTGCCCTCCAGTGCGATGCCTTGAAAATCTCTTTTCTGATTGAAGTGAGCCCATTCATATCCCCAAAAACTTGATAGTGCGATCCCTAATTGTTAGATCTCTAAATTGATGTAGAACTTCAGGTCATGTTGAATAGCTACATCACGCCTTTTTGATTAACAATTACACTGTGGACTAACGTCGTATAAAGGAGGTAAATTTCTTTGATTAATCGTTTGAGGCCTTTGATTTAGTCTACTCAGATTTGAGGTGTGTTGATATCTGGCGTGCTGCATACTTCCCGAATATATCAAATTCTAAATTACAAGATGCGCCGAGTTGCCAAGATCCTACATTTGTGTTTTGAAATGTATGAGGAATAATTGCAATGAAGATTGATAATTCACAGAGATTTGCAATCGTTAAGCTAATTCCATCAATGGCAATTGATCCGCGAGGAACCACCAGTCCAGCGTATTGTTCGGGGATATGAATTTCATAAATCCGTTCGTTCTTTTGTTCCGAAATTTTGCTAATTGAACTCACGGTATCTATATGCCCCTGAACGATATGTCCATCCAATCGAGCCATTGGAAGCATAGAACGCTCAAGATTGAGCGGGGTATTTGATTTCCAATTCCCGAGTGTGGTTTTTGATAGTGTTTCAGGGACTGCCATAACGCTGAATGTGTCATCATGGGAATCAGTCACACTCAGGCAAATACCATTGATTGCGATACTCTGACCAATAGAGAGTTCGGATGACATTGAGCTTTTGATGACTAGTTCTCTTCCAAAACGAGTATCACAGACGCTTTCTATATGGCCAACCTGCTCAATCAGACCTGTAAACATTTAATGAGTTGATTATTGAAGCGCGAATCTAATCAGACCAGTAGAATAATTGATGACAGAGTCCAAAGGCATAGAATTCACTTCGGTGGAAATGGTAACAATATTCAAGAGTATAGGTTCCCTTATAGTAGATCAATCAACCTAAACTTTGAGTACTCTTATTGACTCGTAACTCCTACAATCATATGGAACAGCCACGGTAATTATAGGGTTGACTGCATGAGCATTCTGATTTACACCCTGCATTTAGGAAACTCCATAATCCATGGATAAATATCACGGTCAACAAAATATAAGACCCCTGTAAATCTTTTTACGGGCCTCCCATTTTAAGAGTGGGTTGGCCGATTTTTGGTGCCTTCTGGATACAAATCAAGTCCACCAAGATAGAAGTAAATTGCATTCTTTAATCGTTCAGGATTTCTGAATCCACGCGCACGGATTTTGATCATTTTGATGCGGCTATTGATGCTTTCAGCCGGCCCATTACTCACATCTAGAACCACCGCATTGATAATGCCCCAAAGATGACTTCTAATGGTTTTAGCCACTTTTTTCATCGGCTCCAGACGACTGCGTGAGAGCCACCCTAACCAACGGTTCCACGCTTTGAGCGCCCAAGTGCGATGTTTATACTTCCACAGCGTCTGGAACACTTCTTTCATCGCCCAAGCGCGTGCTGTTTTCAGTGCACTGTTTTTCAAGAGGTTAAACCGCTTCTTTTGCTTGGCCGACATGCTGGCCCGATTCTTAAGCCAATCATACTTTGTCCCTACCAAATCCAGAATCCCCAGTTTCTTTAACGCACGATTCTCCTCTCTGCGAACCTCATCCACCCCAGTTCCAACATATTTAGAGATATGAAAATGGTCAAATGCAATCTTCTTATCGGCATCGGGTATACGCATCCTTGTTGCAGTGATGTAGGCAGGCCACATATCCATACTCACACTTTCAATCCCTGCAATTTGCTCAGGTGAACAACTATCGTAGTACTCTAATAAACTCTCTATTGTTCGCCCCTCTGACACATGTAACACCGTACCCGTTGCAGGATCCGATACAATCGTCACATAGTTGTGCCCCTTCTTGGACGCTGTCTCATCTACGCAAATATGAGGCACGATCTTCTCTGGCTTGCGCTCCAATCCACGCTTGATTCCACGATCCATAATATGAGCGATCATCGTCCAACTCACCCCTAAGCGTTTCGCGATCACTGAAATGCTGGTTGCATCATGCAACCAATCCATCACACAGGCCTCAAAACTGGACGTGAATTGCACACGAGCATCGGCCCAAGGAACCGAAATCGTACTCACACCATGCTGTGGACACTGCACACGCGGCACACTCGCGACCACCTCCGTACGATAATCACAGATATTAGTATGGCGCCATCGTCGCTCTCGGTGATCATACCCCGGACACACCTTCCCACACTCCGGACACCTTAACTCCGCATCCCCCGAAAGCGTTACATGGATCCTCGCCGCATAACGACTCGTCTCCTGCTCAATCTCGGACACCTCCCACGGTGACGCAATACCAATCAAATGATTCACATCCGTTATTTTTAAAGCCATCTTTTTTTTGGATAAGTTGAACGATAGATAAACAAATCTAAACTACTATAAAAATCCTTACCGAACCTTATTCTTGTTACCCTCGTTTACCCATTTCTGAAAATATCACCCACTTAAAAAATGGGAGGCCCCTTTTTACAAAGACTGTCTGTGGATCCGTTGAATTTCCCTGCTCATAATCACAAATCGGCCGTCATGCACGGAGTAGCGTTCTTACAAAGAGCCCTCAATCATCCCAACAGATGACTCCTCTGATACACATCCATTCACTGCACCCGCATCAAGTGACCGACCTGCACGGCTGATGTGCTACTTTCAAGCGAGCTGGCCATGACCCGATAGAGATAGGCCCCCGCTGGCAGGTCTAACTGATCCAGCGTGAGTTCATGCTCCCACCCCGCGGTCAGACTCACCAGAGGATGGGCATAAACGCGCCGACCCGTGACATCCAACACATCTATCTCAACTTGCGCCGGCCACGGCAGATCAAACACGATGCGTGTGGAACGGGTAAACGGATTCGGATAATTGGCATGCACGGTCAACGTGTGAGGAAGTGCGGTCTGCGCTTCTGCATGGACTGGAGACACCACCTCAATGCTAAAGTTCAGACTATCTTCCGCGCCATGCACATCCACGGCTTTAAATGTCATCGGCGTTGGCGGCGTGACGACTAGTGGTGTTCCACTGACAGTTCGGGTGGGTAGGTCAAACAAAAGACCACTCGGCAGGGACAACACCGAGAATGAATAGGTGACCCGTTCTTTTCCACCGCTCACCTCTGGCAGGACGAGCATTCCAATGGGTTGCCCCCTTGGAACCACCTGATCGTCCACACGCGTTGTAAAGGACATGCGATAGACCTCAAGGCCGAAGTCTTGACGGGCCACGCTCCCTGCTGCGTCCTGCACTTGCCAGATAAATGGCGTCATCGCCGTGAGTTCTGAAGGGGTGCCACGGAGTGTGCGCTCCGAGCGCGTCAGCCCCGCGGGTAAGTCGGGTGTCAAGGTGTAGGTATAGGGCGCAGTGCCATCGCGCGCCTCTGGAAGCATCACCTGAGCGATGGGCTGTCCAATCGGATAGATCTGATCGCTGATCGTGCTGCTTAGCGATAAGGCCTTGGGCGTGACATTGACCACCTCCGATGGTGTGCCCTGACCAATGGCATTAAGCGCAATCACCCGAAAATAGACAGGAGGGGGCAGATTGGTGACGGTATACGTGGTCGACGGTGTACTGGCCACCAAGACCGTCCAATCCGATTGTCCATCAGACGATGTGTCAATGCGGTAGCCCGTGATCGCAGATCCTCCGTCATCTAAGGGCGCGGTCCACGAGAGAACCAGGGTCGATGGCCCCGACGCTGTGATCGTTAACTCTGTGGGCGCATCGGGCGTTGCCAGGGCATCGGTGGTGGCACTGGCGGTATTGGATGCATCGCTATTGCCAACGCTATTGATCGCACGGACTCGATAAACCTGCGTCGTACCCGCAGCGAGATTGGTGTGCGTATAGGTGGTTGCCCTGGTCGTCGCCAGCTCCGGCCAAGCCCCCGCATTAGAGACTTCAATCTGATAGCCGGTGATCGTCGCACCCCCATTATCAGAGGGTGCCGTCCACGACAGGTTGATGCTGGTTCGCCCTGCAGCTGTCGCGGTGAGCTGCGAGGGAGCAGCGGGCACTGTGGCATTGGGCGTGTCGGTAGTGGCGCTACTTGTCTCCGATACAGCCCCCGGTCCAACCGAATTGATCGCACGCACCCGATAGTGACGCGTCACGCCTGCCGAAAGCCCTGTGTGCGCATAGGTGGTCGTGGTGGACTGGGTATTGGCCACCAAATTGGTCCATGTGTTCGCTGTTCCCGTATTAGACACTTCAATCTGGTAGCCCGTAATCGCCGCGCCGCCGGTATTGGTAGGTGCGGTCCACGACAGGTTGATGCGGGTTCGCCCTGCAGCTGTCGCGGTGAGCTGCGTGGGCGCAGCGGGCACGGTGGCATTGGGCGTGTCGGTGGTTGCACTGGTTGTTGCCGATACAGCCCCCGGTCCAACCGAATTGATCGCACGCACCCGATAGTGACGCGTCTCGCCTGCCGAAAGCCCTGTGTGCGCATATGTGGTCGCAGTCGTATTCGCCACCAAGTCCGACCAGTTACTGGTGCCATTGGGCGAGACCTCAATCTGATAACCCGTGATGGCCGCGCCGCCGGTATTGGTAGGTGCGGTCCACGACAGGTTGATGATGGTTTGCCCGTCTGCCGTTGCGGTCAGTCCAGTCGGCGCGCCCGGCACTGTCGCGACTGCGGTGGTGGCATTGGCCACATTGGAGGGCGCCCCAGAGTTAACCGAATTGATCGCACGCACCCGGTAATGCCGCGTGGTATTTGCACTGAGTCCTGTATGGGCGTAGGTGGTCGCAGTGGATCTCGTATTGGCCTGCTGATTGGTCCAGTTTGACGTGCCATTGGGCGAAACCTCAATCCGATAGCCAGTAATATCTGCGCCCCCCGTATTGGATGGCGCCGTCCATGAAAGATTGATGATCGTCGGGCCAGAGGCCGTGGCCGTCAATCCCGTTGGCGCATCAGGGGCGGTGGCCGTAGCAATCGTTATCGTTAGAAAAGCGGCGGCGGAGAACTGACTCTGAAGGGATTCGTTCTCGCTCTGACCAATCCAGGTGGTAACCCGATACCCATAGGTCTTAGCCGCCGATACCTGAGCATCGGTATAGGTTGTCGTGGTGACATCCCGTGCGAACAGTGACCAAAAATCCCCATCATCATCAGATTTGTAAATATTATATCCAAACGTCTGATGGCCGGAAGGAAGATCGGTCGGGGCATCCCAGGAAATTTGCGCCGCGTTGGCCGACGTCTGGCGCACCCGTACATTGGTGGCAATGCCTGACCCAGAGGCCGAGGCGGCTGTGACCGACACTGCATCCGAAGGGGCACTATCTCCCAATGCACTGCGTGCCAGAACCCGAAAATGAAACACGCTCCCCGGCGTCAAGCGACTACTGAGAAACTGGTATCTCGTCCGAGTCAGATCGTCGTATCCAATCAACGTCTCCCAGTTGGTGCCACCATCGGTAGACCATTCCACCTTGTATCCTGTGATCGGCGAATCACTGGGCGGACGTCCCCAGGTAAGTCTCACATCATGAAAACCTGCGGAAAAAACCTGTAAATCGGGCGGGGCACCCGGGGCTCTGACGGCGGCGGTCGTGGCACTGGCCACATTGGACGCTGCTGCACTGGTCCCCTTTGAATTTCTGGCATAGACCCGGTAATGCCGCGTCGTACCCGCCGTGAGCCCCGTATGGCTGTAGGTGCGCCCCGTTCCCGTGTGTGCAGGCGTAACCTTGGTCCACGTGTCCGTGCCATTGGGCGAGACTTCAATCTGGTAGCCATTAATCGGTACCCCGCCTCTATTGGTCGGGGCTTTCCAAGACAGATTGATGGTCGTTTGCCCGTCGGCCGCAGCGGTCAACTCCGTAGGGGCCGCAGGGACCGTGGCAGGGAGGGTCGTGGCATCGTCCACATTGGAGGCGGCCCCCGTTCCCTCCGAATTGATCGCGCTGACCCGGTAGTAACGCCTAGTGCCGGCATCCAAGCCCCTATGGACATAGCCGGTCGTGGTGGACCCAGTATTGGCCACCAAATCATCCCAGTTAGAGGTGCCATTGGGCGAGACTTCAATCTGGTAGCCCGTAATGGCTGCGCCCCCGGTATTGGTGGGCGCGTTCCAGGATAGGCTGATCGTTTCCGGGCCTTCAGCCTCGGCCCTTAACCCCGTGGGGGCCGCGGGCGTGGTGAGGGTCGGTGCGGCCGCCGTGGTCGCATTGACGGTACCAGAACTGGTGCCCTCACCCACCGAGTTGCGGGCAAAGACCCGGTAATGTCGCGTCGTGCCTGCGCTGAGCCCCGTATGGCGGTAGGTGCGACCTGTTCCCGTATGTGCAGGAATAACATCCGTCCAGGGCGGATTTCCGTTGGACGACCACTGCACCCGGTAGCCCGTAATGGCCCTGCCCCCATTATCGGCCGGGAGCGTCCATCTCAGATTGATCACCGTTTGCCCGTCGGCCGTGGCGGTTACATTCCTGGGCACACCCGGAGCTGTGGCTGCGGCGGTCGTGGCATTGGCCACATTCGAGCGATCACTAAAGCCCAGCCCCGAACTATTGGCCGCAACCACCCGGTAATCGCGCCGCGTCCCCGCCGAAAGTCCCGTATGCGAATAGGTGGTGGCTCCCCGGACGTCGGCCAAACCGGTCCAACTAGTTCCTTGATTCGTTGACACGCCAACGCGATAATAGGTAATGGGTGAGCCGCCGTCATCTGCAGGGGCCGTCCAGTTTAGGATGATCGTGGTGCGGCCCGAAGCCGTGGCGGTCAGATTCCTGGGGGCACTGGGGCGCGTGGCGGCCGCGGTGATGGCCGTGGCGGAACTGGATGCCGCCCCTGCTCCTTCGGAATTGATCGCGCGGACCCGGTAAAACCGCTGGGTCGATGGCGCGAGTCCGGTATGTGTCGTGTCCGTTTTGGTGGTTTTGGTGTCAGTGACGAGAGTGCTGAAGCTGATTTCGGATCGCAGCCTTGACTCAATCCGGTAGCCCGTGATGGCCGCGCCGCCGTTGTCGGTGGGGGCCGTCCATGTTAACTTGATCTTCGTCCGACCATCAGCCATGGCCGTTAATCCCGTCGGAGCGGCGGGGGCCTGCACCGGCACCGCGTTCGTCGTCCCTGTGACTTCGGACCAACCTCCCCAACCGACCACATTACGATTCCTGACCCGGTAACGATAAGTGGTGCCAGGTGAACGACCGGTATCTGTATAGCTGGTTTGGATATCATCAGTAGTGGAAATAATCCGAAGCACTATTTCCCATTTTTCTAGTGTCGTACTATATCTGTCCACTTGAACCCCAGTAATGGGATTATTCTGAGAAGGTTGGGGAGTCCAGGAAATAGTGAGTCTGGTCTGCCTCTCCGCAGGTGTGGTTCCACCAGGAACGGCAGTCATGCCTGTGGGGCTCCCAGGAACTGAATCGGTCGTCCCTGTGACTTCGGACCAACCTCCCCAACCGTCCACATTACGATTCCTGACCCGGTAACGATAAGTGGTGCCAGGTGAACGACCGGTATCTGTATAGCTGGTTTGGATATCATCAGTAGTGGAAATAATCCGAAGCACTATTTCCCATTTTTCTAGTGTCGTACTATATCTGTCCACTTGAACCCCAGTAATGGGATTATTCTGAGAAGGTTGGGGAGTCCAGGAAATAGTGAGTCTGGTCTGCCTCTCCGCAGGTGTGGTTCCACCAGGAACGGCAGTCATGCCTGTGGGGCTCCCAGGCGCCGCCACAATATTGGTCGTCCCTGATTTGACATCGGACCAGGGGCCCCAACCATCGGAATCCTCACTCCGGATCCGGATGTGGCGCGTGGTGCCCGGCGAGAGGCCAGTGAACAGCGTTTCCGTTCGTCCGCCTGAAACCGTGCGAAGATCATTCCAGCTATTAGCGGTTCCATCCGGTGACCACTCAATCTCATGGTTTGTGATGGCTTTATTCCCATTCGGGTTGGCCGTCCAGGCAATGTTAAGCGTCCCACGCGCATCGGCCCCGGTATTATAGGGCGCAACGGTCACGCCCGTGGGTTTGCCGGGCGCGCGTCTGTCTGCTTTTGAGAAAGAGGAGATCTTTTCATGGACGTGCACCGAATCAGAATGCAGATCAGAGAACGAAGTTGTTCTTGAAGAAGGGACTTTGTTCCTTGTACGCCCACCAAAAGCAATTCCATTCTCACTGTAACGCGCTACACCTGATCCCGAAGATACGTGAATGAGCGCGTCCGTACTCCTATGTGAAGAAAAAATGGGGGGGGGCAAATTGACGAGAGCGAATCAGTGAATCTAACGGAAAGAAAGCTCCCTCCGTCAGAGTGAGATTCTTGAGGCGGTTATCGTCAGATATTGAAGTATAGGAAGCCTTTTGTACACGATCATTCACGCCAAGAGAGAAGTCAGGATCCACAACAGATCCGTGACTAATTAATGAAAAAGAAACGAGAATGTTGAGGACTAACATAACAAATAAACGAGTTTAAGAACGATGCCAATTGTTAAGAAAAATTTTTACACCAACAATTTCCTCTTACAATCACAAGATTGCAAAGGTTCATTTTGAGATTTATTGGCCATGAAGAGCAGGTGACATATTGCCAGAACGTCATATGAATGAGTTAAATGTGATTCATGTCGGTTGCATCTGTAACCTGCTAGCACTTCACAGAACATTTCAGCGCAAAACAAGGATATCTGTGGTGACTGAATTGAAATTCAGTCATTTCTGGTTGCTAACAACAGATCTGCCACACGGGAGCATCTTGCATGTATGAAAAATCTGAGTAGGTAAATTTTGATGGTCATCAAGGATCTACAATCTTAGAAGATTTTTTGTTAGTGTTAAACGAAAATAATGATAGAATCAATCCTCCCGCTGTAAGATATAAAATTAACTGAGATCCATGAACAAATACAGCATATGCACTAGCCCCTGATTGATCAATTCCATATAAACCGGTTAAGGTCAAAATTGTAAGGAAGTGAAATGATCCTGCTCCTCCTGGCGTGGGAACAGCAATACCAAGTGCCCCAATGAACATGATGGCGATTGCATCCCAGTACGACAGCCCCCCATCCAATTCAAACATAAGTAAAGGGATATAAGCCATCAGCGCATACAAAAGCCATATCAAGAGCGTTGTCCAAATGAGCCGCCTTCGCAACGGTGTTTGATATATAGTTTTTAGACCATCAATAAATTTCCTGAACCAGCCAAGAAGCCGCTCCCTCATGGCAGATGATGACTTAAATTGAAACCCAAAATATACTGCAATGCTGGTCACTAAAGATCCGCTGACAATCAACAACCATGGTATACTGGGTATTGATAACTCATTTGAAATGACTTGAAAGCGTTCACGCAATAACGACGCTGTTAGAAGGAGTCCTAGCCCGAGAACAAAGATATCTATAATTCGCTCAACGGCAACAGTACCAAACAGAGCAGAGAATGAAGTTTTGTGTTTCGCTGACACATAGGTACACCTCGCAATCTCGCCCGCTCGAGGTAATACATAATTAGCCATATAGCCGATCATTAGTGAGGCGAACAAGTGTAACATTGGAATTTTAGAGGATACCTTGTCATCAATGGCAGTGACCAGAGCATGCCACCTCACGGCTCGAATAAAGTGGCTTATGAATGTGACTACCAGTAAAGGAGGTATCCACAAATAGTTGCCAGTGCGGATTAATTTCCAAAACTCAGTAAAATTGACTCCACGCAAGGACAACCAGATCAAGAGCACGGCCAAAGAAATAGAGGCGATGCGAAAAACAATCTTCCGAATACCAATTGAAGTAGTCACGATCGTAAGTCAATCACTTCAACTCCCTCTGGTGGAGAGAATTTAAAAGTTTCAGGGGGGATGGGAATACCAACACGAAAATTACTGAGGATAATTTCTGTACGGGTTGAATTCTGACTCAGAATAACCATTTTAGTGATGATCGTGTCGGTAGTTCGGATCCATAAGGTGAGCGTAGAAATTGAAAAATCTGTTTGTTTCGGATGAAGTTCAAGACGAAAATGGGGCACTCCGTTAATGGCTTCATAATCCGATGATAGAGCGTCAAAATATTCATCATAAGAACCTAAAAGTGTACCAGGAGAATAGACCAATCCTTCAGCGTCAATCGTTGTGATCAGGACTTGATTTTCTTCTGGACGATAAATCCAAGCCTCATTATTAATTCCAGTAATGATTTCAGATAGGGTTTCAATTCGGTATTGATTTTTGTGGAGTTTGATAGATCCAGTCATTGATTGTGATTCACCCCAAAATTCTGACGTGAGCGTGTGGATAAATGATGCCTCAATAGGCTCTTGGTATCGAAGTGTCACATCCCTTAATAAGGATGATGGAGAGGGTATCTGCCCACACACGGGAATGACCGTCACTAAAAACAAGAAATTCCCTATCAAGCCATAACGAACTATGGAGGCGTTCATCTAAATGATCGGCTTGATTGAGAACACTCTGATCGTTGGTGATTTACAGTAATCATCATTAAATATAATGCATAAGTCAATTGACTATCATGATACCAAGATCTGACCAAGTAGTGTTGACAATCAACCATATAATCAAAATCCAGCATATTAATCCGAATTTCTACTATGTTTCTGCAATCTCAGCAAATTAGATGGACAAAGAACAGGACACGATTGTTAGAATTTGAGTAACATTAGCACATGCAGGATAATAGCGAAATACTGTGCCTTATGAATATCGTGTCCATAGTTTCTGGTATGATTTTTCAAATGTATCGTAATTTCAACCCACAGAGGAATCTAAGTTGAAGTTTGCCAAATTTAATATTGGACCTCTATATAATTCCCCTAAGTTAACAATCATAAGTGGTGGCCAAACAGGAGTTGACCGCGCAGCACTTGATATATCAATCAAGTGGGGGATTACATATCGGGGTTGGTGTCCAGCCGGCCGATGGGCCGAAGATGGATTCATTCATGAACGATACATGTTACAAATGACTCCATCCGTGGATCCTACACAGCGCACGATATGGAATGTACTTGACAGTTATGGGCTTCTCATCATTGGATCTTTAAATCATTCCAATGGGACTAATCTCGCCTATAAAACAGCAAATGACCTTCGTATTCCTATCCTCCAACCTCAGTTGGTTGATGGGGTTGCATCCGTCATCAAATGGTTGGAGTCCTTGGAGGCCCCGATAATAAATATTGCAGGTCCTAGAGAAAGTGAGGATCCTGGTATCTACACGAAATCGTCACTCTTTTTGGATGAGTTGATCACTACAATCAAGAAAGATCAAATTTAATAGAACATCTTGAGTTTTAATCAAAGATTCATTCGTCAATCTCGAAGATTGTTAGGTATCTCAACCAATAGCCATCAACCATCCATACACCGACCAGAGAAGCATCATAAGATGAAAGATTGTTAAGATTAAATTGAAAAATTGCAGGACTCTGTGAGCCTGACAGTAATCCCCGAATCATGGAGGAACTGCTTGACCTCGGCGATTGTCACCTGCTTGAAATGAAACATGGACGCAGCAAGGACGGCATGGGCATGCCCGATCATCAGAGCATCACGGAAATGCTCAACAGTACCTGCCCCACCTGATGCAATCACAGGAAGCTGTACAAGATTGTCAATTTGTTGCAGGAGTTCCAAGTCATAGCCTATCTGAGTCCCATCTCGATCCATAGATGTAACCAATAGTTCACCAGCACCTCTGGTCTCGGCTTCTTTGACCCATTGAAGTCCATCAATCCCAGTAGGACGTCGCCCTCCATGCGTATAAACCTCCCAACCCCCATTAGGTCGTCTCTTAACATCAATCGCGACAACAACACACTGAGCCCCAAATGCCTCACCACACTCAGTGATGAGAGCCGGTGTCTTGATAGCGGCCGAATTGATGGCGACTTTGTCTGCACCAGCATGGAGCATCTCGCGCATGTCTTCCAATGTTCGAATGCCTCCCCCAACGGTAAGCGGGATAAATACTTGCTCTGCCGTACGTTGAACAACATCATGCATAATCCCTCGGCCTTCATGAGTGGCCGTGATATCCAGAAAGACAATCTCATCGGCCCCCTCTTTATTATAGACATGTGCTTGTTCCAGAGGATCCCCCGCATCAACTAAGTCTACAAACTGTATCCCCTTGACCACACGTCCTTGAGCTACATCTAAGCAGGGAATGATGCGTTTTGCTAAGGACATGCGGTCATCTTTTGATTCCAAAGTTGGTACTCAGAAAAATTCCCCTCATACAGCGCTCGACCTATGATGACCGAATCTACGCCAACCGAGCATAGTTCAGACAATATTTCAAGATCTTCAGGGCCTGAAACCCCCCCGCTTGCCGTTAGACGCATTGATGTGAGCACTGCCCCCATTGACCTGTAAGCATCAAGGTTTGGGCCTTGCATGGTCCCATCGCGGCTGATATCGGTATAAATGATTCTGCGTACTCCACAGCGCTCCATGTCCTTGGCAAATTCCACAGCAGACAATCCAGTCCCATCAATCCACCCACTGACTCGTACCTCTCCGTCTTTGGCATCAATTCCAACGGCCACTCGATCGTCTCCGTAATTCAAGATCATGTCAGCAACAAGTTCACGATTATTGACAGCCGCAGTGCCGATAATCACGCGATGAATTCCCTGATCAAGTAGCCGAATCACATCTTCTGTTGATCGGATACCACCACCGGTTTGGATGGGGATGGGAATGCGCTTTGCGAGATCCGCAATTACATCTGAGTTATTGAGATGGCCCCCTGAACGGGCTGCATCAAGATCAACGATATGGATTATAGGTGCACCCTGATCAACCCACATCTGAGCGACCTCAAGAGGGTTTGTGTGATAATGGGTGACCTGACCGTAGTCTCCTTGCATGAGTCGAACACAACTACCATCAAGGAGGTCAATTGCAGGGACAGGGATCATCATCCCATAATATTCATGATGGATTGTCAGATGTCAATAGTAATGGCTCTCCGTTAAACTTATGTAAATAATTGAAGAATATTGAGGCCTCCAACACAATAATTGTTGCAATAAACCAGCGAGTGAGACTCAACTGAGTACTTTTAATTTCAATACGTACTTCGGCGTTTGAAGCGTGCATTTCATAGCGTAGTGTGGCAATTTCAAGAGCCCACTTCAACAAATCCCCTTTCCATTTTTGAATTCTGTTGATCAAAGCGGTTTTCAACAAAATCCCTGATCGCAACTTCTCCAAGAGCATCGTCCACAGCATCAGTAATGACTTCTGCATGCGTCTGCGCCTCGTCCCACTTAACTCCTGCTGAGTTTAGTTTGCGGGCAATTTTGACGCTGTTAGCCATGATAGTATAAATTTAGTTTTTCAGGACAATGGATATGTATATAACCAATCAAACGGTATCATCAAAATTCTGTTGCAAACCAAAAACATATTTGGCATTCAGACTCAAGTAAATAGTGATGCCAGAGAACATATATTCATTAAGTTAATTGTGATAAAGATGCTGACTGTATCAATAGTTGACTCATGACAGAAAGTTTCATTCCAATTGCGCACTGTATGACGCTTCTTTGAGTATAACGCCACCGATCAAAGAAAAAACCGAGTGAAGTTTTCCTGAATGATATAGCCTGTCTCACATTTCAGTGATTATTTGGGATCATGTGAGCATTGCAAAATTTGACAGAATGCGAAGTCCAATGTGATGACTTTTCTCGGGGTGAAACTGTACACCATAGATATGATTGCGCGCGAAAGCAACAGGAACAGAATCTCCATAGTTGGTCAAGGCCAGTATATCAGCAGGGTCAGTTTTTGTCGCATAAAACGAATGGGCAAAATAGCAGTATGCGTTTTCTGGAATTCCTTCAAATAAGACATTTTGACGAACCGTCTCAACAAGGTTCCATCCCATATGAGGTACTTTCAATCCATGATCGGATGGTGACAATTCTGTGATGCGGCCTCTCAAGAGACTTAATCCCGGATGAAATCCTTGTTCCGAACTTGACTCAAAAAGCATTTGCATCCCCACACAAACACCCAGAAAAGGTACATTTTGAGCGACTGCGTCCAGAATTGGGTTTTCTAACTGCCGTTTTCTGACCTGCTCTATGCATGCCCCAAATGCACCAACGCCTGGAAGGATGAGTCGTTGAGCACGACTGATCATCTCTGGGTCATCGGTTCTCACAACATCGCTAGTGACATGCTGTAGCGCTTTCTCAATTGAGCGAAGATTGCCGATACCGTAATCAATAATAGCAATCATGACGAGGTATCATCGTTACCACTGAGTTGTTTTGATCTCTCGGTTGCCGTAGCCACTGCATTGATAAACATAGTACGAAGCCCGTATTGTTCAAGCTCTGCAATGGCAGCAATTGTGGTGCCACCTGGCGTTGTGACTTGATCGCGGAGAATGGCTGGATGTTCGCCAGTGTGATCGGCTAGTTGGGCAGATCCAAGGACTGTCTTTTTTGAGAGTCTAAATGCGATAGGCCGGGGCAATCCTTGTTTAACTCCTGCATCAGTGAGGGCCTCGATGAGCATAAACACATAAGCAGGGCCACTACCGCTTAGGCCAGTGACCGCATCCATGAGATACTCCTGAACAAGTTCTACGCTTCCAACAGCTTCAAACATTTCTCGAACTAGATCGAGATGCTCCTGATATGCGGAGTCGCCAGCGCAGATCGCAGTGGCAGCTTGACCAACGATCATTGGAGTGTTCGGCATCGTGCGAACCACTGGCTGGCCTACTGAAAATTCTCTGGAGATTCTAGCCGTCGTCAGGCCTGCCAAAACAGAGACGATCAGGGTTTTTGAATCTACATGATGGCGAATTTCCTCGGTCACTGATAACCAATTTGCAGGCTTCACGGCTAAAACAATAATTGAGGCACCTTTAACGGCTTCTTTGTTGTTTGTTCCCGCAGAAATCCCAGGAAGCAGTTCGCGCAGGGGTGCCAGCGCATGAGGGTTACGTCGTGTTACACGGATTCTGGAAGGATTGACATGGCCAGCATTGATTAGACCTCCAACGAGTGCCCGGCCTATGTTACCAGCACCAATGACGGTAATAGTCTGATTAGAAAGTGACATTAAACGATTCCCTTGGTAGATGGCACAGCCGAGTTTGCATCACTGCGCTGAGTTGCCCGATTTAAGGCTTGAGCCACAGATTTGAAGATGGCTTCAATCTTATGATGTGTATTGATGCCGTAAAGAATACTGATATGTAGTGTACACTTAGCCTGTTCAGCAAAACTATACCAGAAATGTTGAACGAGCTCAGTGGGGAGATCTCCGACGGTGGAGCGTTCAAACTGTCCATCAAAGTACAGCGTAAATCTCCCAGAAAGATCTACTACTGCACGAGCAAGTGATTCGTCCATCGGAACATAGGCATGTCCAAAACGGGTGATATGGGATTTATCTCCTAATGCTTGCCTGAATGCCTGTCCTAGGCAAATACCAATATCTTCAACCGAGTGATGTTCATCAACATTGAGATCTCCTGTGCAGTTGACTTGCAGGTCAAATTGACCGTGCTTAGCAAAGAGATCTAGCATGTGATCAAGAAAGCCCACCCCCGTCTGATTTTCATAGAGGCCTGATCCATCAATTGTGATCTGGACAGAGATATCTGTTTCTCTGGTTACCCGAGTTACAGAACCACTTCGGCAAGTCTGATTAGGTTCGCTCATCTATCTGTGTAACTATCTCCTATTTTGGGTAATTACTTTAATCTCTCAATTGAAACGTCCAGTAAATCAATAATTGGTCTATAATAAATCGGGCTTGTTTCAATGTGAGGTAAACTGTTGAGGATTTCATTGTGAGTAGTAGGGTTCAAGTTCAGATCTGTTTCAAATTTCAGTCAAACTGTCACTGTTGAATAGTATGATTCATATACACATTTATTGACTGTATCTTTGTATAATGATGGCCATAGTGTAAGGTTATATGCCCATATATCTAGCCGCCTCCAAGTGGAAGTTTCAACTAAGATTGAAACAAGCCTAACAAATCTGCTACCATTATATAATCTCATCTTATCAATGTTACATCAAAATTTCAGCATAAATCGTGATTGCATCTAATTGCGTAGACATGAAAGATTTTCACCTATTGCGTAAGAAAGCATATTAATAATATTCAAACCTGTATAACGAACAATGATTGATCAGTGGATTCTTCCTGACCGCTTGGCGAGGTGAATCAAAGATCAGATTAAGTTTTTATACGCACAAGTCAACCGTTTGGTGTGATGATTCGGGGAAAGGATCCATAGAGGTGATTTTTTGTTGAATATTGAAGACATATAACGTGAATGTGCGAAAAAGACTATAGCCGTACATTAGTGACATCTGCATTACCCTACACAAATGGCCCGATCCATATCGGGCATCTGGCAGGGGCGTATCTTCCCGCTGATATGTATGTGCGGTACCTGCGATTGACTCAGCAAGACGTCGTCTATGTATGTGGATCAGACGAGTTTGGTGTCGCTATTGTCATGCAGGCTATTGAACAAAAAATCAGCCCGCAAGATGTGATTGATCGGTATCATCCGATGATTAAAGAAAGCTTTGACGCATTTGGTATGAGTTTTGATCATTACGCTCGCACGTCAAACAAAATTCATATTCAGACCAGTCAGGAATTTTTTCAGTGTCTGGCAGAAAAAGACGAGTTTGTACTCCGATGTGAAGAACACTTATACGATCCTGTTGCTAAGATTTTTCTTGCAGATCGTTTTGTATGTGGCAAATGCCCTAAATGTGATTATGACCAGGCTTTTGGAGATCAGTGCGAGAAATGTGGATCCTCCCTTAGTCCAACAGAGATTGAGAACCCTCGCAGTACTCTCACCGATGCAATTCCAGAATTACGTCCTACCACTCACTGGTATTTGCCACTTGGTAAATGGCAAAATCGCCTGGAGCAATATGTTGCAAAACATCCTGAATGGAAGTCAAATGTTCTAGGTCAGATCAGGTCTTGGCTTTCAGATGGATTACGTGATAGAGCCATCACACGCGATGTGCAATGGGGCGTGACCGTTCCAGAGGAAGCTGCGAAGATAGCAGGCGTTGATGTGAAAGGTAAGGTCATTTATGTTTGGTTTGATGCTCCCATTGGTTACATTTCTTCAACGCGTGAATGGGCGATTGACAAAGGTGAGCCAGATTTGTGGAAACGATACTGGCAAGACGACCAGACGAGATTGATTCATTTTATTGGCAAAGATAACATCGTTTTTCATACACTGATGTTCCCAGCTATGTTGATGGCCCACGGTGGGTATGTAATTCCAGATCAAGTTCCTGCAAATGAGTTTCTCAATATTGAAGGCAGTAAACTCTCAACCAGTCGAGGGTGGGCGGTATGGCTGCATGAATATTTAGAAGATTTCCCTCCAGACCTGCTTCGTTATGTTCTATCTACAATTCTACCAGAATCAAAAGATTCCGATTTTAATTGGCACGAATTTCAGACGAGAGTCAACAGCGAGCTTGCAGACATATTCGGTAATTTTGTCAATCGTGCGTTAACATTTGCAGAGCGTGAATTTGATAATCGTGTCCCTGAACTATCAACACTTTCAGAGGCAGATCATCTGACGTTGAAAGAATTAAGCGAGTTTCCAGAACAGATTGGTAGAGCTTATGCTCAGTTTAGATTTCGGGAGGCTGTACGCTTGACAATGAATCTGGCAAGGTTGGGTAATAAGTATTTCAACGATGAAGCGCCGTGGATTACTCGCAAGAACAATCGGTCTCAATGCGCCAATACGATTCATATTTCTCTGCAGATTTGTGCCGCATTATCTATACTCATTGATCCAGTTCTTCCATTTTCTGCCCAGAAGTTAAGAACAATGCTTAGATTGGAAGGCGTAATTTCTAGTCTGCCAGATTCGGTTTCTCGGCACTCATTGGACTGGAATGACGCTGGGACATGCCCCCTCTCTGTGGGACATCAATTGGGAAATAAATCAATACTCTTTCATAAAATCACTGATGATCAAATTCAAGTACAGATGGACAAATTAAAATCCAAGAATTCGGAGCAAGAGACTTCCAATACTGCGACCAAAGTATTGATTAACTACGAAGATTTTGCGAAAATGGATCTACGTACTGGGAAAATCCTTTCTGCAGAGCCCGTTCCTAAATCCAAGAAGTTGTTCAAATTGCAGGTGGATCTTGGTGACGAGACCCGTCAGATTCTTGCGGGGGTTTTAGAGCATTTTACCCCAGAGCAAATGATTGGGCAGTCGGTCGTGGTAGTTGCGAATCTTGCGCCTAGAAAGATGATGGGGTTGGAAAGTCAAGGGATGGTACTCATGGCAGAGGATTCAGGAGGGAGGTTATCGTTAATTTCGGCGGACAGTGATCCAGGATCCATCGTTTCCTGAGCAGCTGAAATAATTTCTCCCAATGCCCTGCATCATTTATATCTCAGCCCTCATGATGTGGGGAAAAATTCTGATGAAGACATTTTATATGCAATGACACCCGCCATGTAGCGTTGCCTGAAGGTCAAGCAAAATAGATCTATGTGCACATGCCCAGCAAGATTGTTGAAATTTTAATTAGAGCATGCGTACAGGTCTTCCATCCAAGATCGCCGAAATATATTGGAAATAGAGGTACTCATGCAGAGAAATTATTGGTAGAGGACTAAATACAGTGCAACAAGATCTTCAACTGTTACAACTCATCCCTGGATGGAAGCGAATGCCACTTGGTGGAAAACTCAGGAATGAACTACAATTTAGAGTGGGAGAGATTGAACAGTTATCTCAGCAATTAAAGTCATATGAAGAGAAAAGTAAACTAGTACCAAGGCTTGATTGGAGATGATGCTGTTCGTGTTTTGCAACTAATTCTTGTACAGGTATAGATGATGGTGAGATCATTAAGGTCATCAAATCTGCTGATGCCAAACGCCAAAAAACGAACTGGCAATCTGAGATTTTGGAAAAACAACAGAAACTTATTGAGCAACGATTCAAGTCAATCGAAAAATTAGTTGAGAAAATCAGTAGTCAACAAAAAACAGGAATCATTTGCAAAAATCTTCAACCATTTCATGAATCTTGCATGAAAGAAATGGGGCGGTTAGATCAAAAATCCTCTAAAAATAAAAATGTTTTGATCTACTGATCCACGCGATCATTTATGAGCCAGATTTCGTCAGTATCCTGTCTATCTTAGCTGATTAGACGAATCAATGTACGAGTTCGGATTAGATGAGATGGTTAAGGGATGGCTTTCTGGCTATGATTGCATGTTTTGGAGTAATGTTGACATCAGGGTTTATGTCTGCTGATCCACCGAACATCGTAGAAAAAGCCGCTGTTGTTTCAAAACATATTTCAATAATTTTCGTAAATTATGCATTTGAAATGCAAAATTACAGAAATGCAACAAACTTACATTCGCAGATCGCTTGAACCAATCATCAAAAAAGCAGCATCAAAATTTCCCGCTGTTTTTTTGACAGGACCTCGACAGTCGGGCAAAACGACTTTGCTGAAGACACTGTTTGGAGATCACTACCAATATATTTCAGTTGAATTTCCTGATCTTCGTAACGCGGCAATCATGGATCCTCGAGGATTTTTAGAGCAGTACCATCCACCAGTGATCATTGACGAGATCCAACATGCGCCCGACCTTCTCTATTATATTAAGGGAAGGATTGATGACCATCGGCATCAATCGGGTCAGTTCATTTTAACTGGATCACAGAATCTTCTCCTTGCCGACTCAATCACCGAATCTCTGGCCGGGCGTGTAGCTGTGCTTGAACTCTTACCACTATCTAAGCGAGAGGAAGAAGGAGTTCCTCAGGCCCCCCTGGTATGGGAACGTAGGGGCAGTCATCATTCAAAAAAAGGAGTTGGATATGGAGATTTATGGAGAAAATTTCTTCGTGGTGGTTATCCTGAATTAGTTGTAGATGCCGATCAAGATATATCGTTATGGCATTCAAGCTACATCCAGACCTATCTGGAGCGGGATGTGCGTTCAATACGTCAGGTTGGTGATTTAACACAGTTTCAGTCATTTCTGACGATGTTAGCATCAAGGAGTGGGCAACTATTGAATTTGACGGATGTAAGCCGTGATCTGGGGGTTGCTGTAAATACGATCAAATCATGGCTATCCATCTTAGAGGCAACGTATCAAGTTACAGTATTGCGTCCCTACCATGCCAATATTGGGAAACGACTCGTAAAAACTCCCAAAGTGTATTATTCCGATGTAGGCACACTCTGTCACTTGGTTGGCTTGAAAGATCCAGACCATGCGGCGGCAGGGCCTATGGGCGGTGTCATTTTTGAAACTGCGGTTCTGTCGGAAATTGAGCGGACACTGACTCACCAAGGAATTAGACCTGAGATTTATTTTTGGAGAACGTCTGACGGTTTAGAAGTTGATTTTCTTGTCAAAACAGATCTCAGTTTCGTTCCAATAGAAGTAAAACTCTCTACAACCCCAAATCCATCCATGGCAACATCCATCAAAACTCTTCAGAATGATTTAAAAGACGCTCTGAGACCGGGATATGTCATTCATCCTGGTGACATACGTTTGCCTTTAGGAAACAATATCGCGGCGATTCCCTTCACTCAATTATAGTGGATCATCTGATGTGGATCCATAAGTTGGCGATCTAAGAATGTGGGTTCTGATTCAGAAAATGACACGGGGTTTCATTGAGTCAATTTGATTCTAAGGTTTCGCAAGGCAACCGTCATGGTAAGGCTATGTGACTACGATACTTTCTGAGAGTCGGCTAAGGTTTTGTCTTTGATAAATGTGCCTGCCAAAAAATCCCTACTTTGGAGGTCACCAAGTAACAAGCGTCCTGGGGGCATGTGGCGTGGGTATCGTCGGTTGGAAGTTGCAACAACCTCAGTAGAACTGGAACTCAAGTATCAAGGGGGAACGAACTGAGCTCTGTAATTTGGAATTCGTGATTCAACTAAGCCGTGAATCTGTAAAAAGGTCAACTAAACATGCAAAACATAAAACTCTGAAATCACAATAAAATCTCAGAATTTGTACAAATTAAGTTATGTCAAGTCAGATATCCGTTATAAGGTAGGCCCAGCCTGTCCCTTGCGGAATTCCGGTTGCCCTGTGCTTCAGCACTGATAGGGCTTCCCGTGTTGCCACTTTTTTCATCTTACATGCATGCCGAGATCAATACCCCGGCGAATGTAGTCTAATGCTCGTATCGTTCTCTTCCTAAACTACCAGCGGCTTTCCCCTATGAAAAATGGGCCAGCTTCCGCATTACAAGTTTCGAGACCTGCTCAATTTTCACTCGCGTTTCGGCCTGCATGCTCGCCTACGCGATCCTGTTATCCAAAATGCTTCAATTCATTGAAGTATCGGAACATAGAAGCCTAAGTTGTGTCCAATGATGTTATAGATCATATTTTTTTCTCATGATTAATTCTTCTCATCTACCTGATTATGTTGGTGACCGTGGACCTTCCATGTATTTTCACGGGCGGAAACGGATTATAGGTAATTTTGACGAACTTATTGAAGACTCGATGAAGAAACGGAAGGGTTCAACGTTTCTGATTCAGGGGGCACCAGGTGCGGGTAAGACGGCCTTATTGGAGGAAATGGCTCTGGATGCCTTAAAAAAACGATGGGGTGTCGTTGAAATAAATTTTGATGACTTGTATAATCCTGTCCATATGACACAAACCCTCGGAAAACCTTATGTTTCAAGCAAACAGACTTCCATCAGAGCCGATCTCAAGTTGTTGGGTGTAGAGCATCTTGAAGAAGTTGCAGGAGCGGCGAGTGTTTCCCATGTGCTTGAGAAAATCAATCCTAGACGCGGGTTGCTTTTAATTCTGGATGAAGCTCAACATGTTGGCGATTTTGAAAATATCCCAGATAAGAAGATTCAGGTAACATCAACATTAAAGAGGATCCATAACGGTAAATTCCCCTATCCAGTGATTTTACTCGCTGCTGGATTGGGACAGACAGAAGAATCTTTTCGTTTGCATGGAGTTTCTAGGTTTAAGGGAGGGTGTTTTGTAGAATTAGGCGCGTTAGACAAAGTAGCAGAGTCTGCGGTCATCAAGGATTGGCTTATCAAAGAGGGAGGCGCTAAGGGAGATCCTGGTCCATGGATGGATGAGATAGCCCAGAAAACACATGGTTGGCCTCAGCATATTACGGCGTATGGAGATGCTGCAGCCAAGCAGATTCAGAATGATCGTGGGGAGATGACCACAGAAGGTCTGGACATTGTGTATCAAGTGGGAGATGAAAGACGGGAGGCATATTACAAACAGCGTGCAAAAGGAATCAGTGGCAAAGAACGCAATAGTCTGGCAAAATTGATTCAAAACGTTCCACCTGAAAAAGGGCTTCACGAGGAAGATATTGAGGAGTTTTTGTCAAGGGAGTTTAACGATCCAGATAAAGCGAAGCGTTTGTTTAAGAAAGCAGTGGAGCGCGGTATTTTGCACAGTCAAGAGGAACTTTATAGAATCCCGATTCCATCTATGCGTGGTTGGCTAATCTCAAACTATATCCGTGAGCGAATAGAATTTCCACCGTCACCCCAGCTGACCCTTCCCCCATCACATGAGCGGAGTTCCGAGATCGGATCATGAGAACGTTGACACCTCACTCAAATTTGCCCCTGTATCTTATATAGATGATGTTGAATTGATTAATTGTTAAGTCATTGCTGCAGTGAAGATTAGTGAGTTAGGAAGATTTTAAATCTGACAACTAGTCAAAAAAGATTATTTACAGTTCAACATCACATCTATGTTCGCGGGTCACTACCCTGAGAGCAACCAAGTACCCCTGTATCTGCAACTCCTATAATTTTTCAATATTTTGCATAGAATTTGAGTAAACCCATAAGAGACTAACTGAGCTTCTAAACATCCATCTTTATGATAGTAGTCACTTATCTCGTAAGAAAATATCTTAGTTTTTCGACCGATACTAATTTATAATAGCCCATAACAAAATGCAATCAGAAACAATAACGCCCCAATCCGGGGCCTTAAATTCTACAATAATTTTGGGGGTGTTCTAATTCCACTTTTACAACGAGTATAGTATTCTCTACCATATTCGCCAAAAATTTCCCTTTTGATATAAGTCAGCCTTGAGGTTATTTTTGGTATCATCTTGTAAAATATCCTATTTTTCTATCCAAAGATTCCATGTTAATTTCAACCTTGATGATTGTATAACTCGCGTGATCTAAAAGTGACATTCTGATTACCCTTAAATTGCGCTAAGTCAAAACTGAAATGCGAATGATTCAACTGGTGTTGCTGTTGGTGGCCATGACTCTCGGATGTGCGCAGGAGCGACCTCCAAATGTCATTTACATCCTGGCCGATGACCTCGGCTACGGCGAACTTGAAAGTTATGGCCAGTCGCTGATTAAAACCCCACATTTACGTGAATTAGCCCTACAAGGGATCCAATTCACTCAACACTACAGCGGGAGTCCAGTCTGCGCTCCAAGCCGCTGTACCTTGCTTACTGGTTTGCATACTGGACACTGCAAAATCCGTGACAACTATGAACTTGGTGGCTTTGCCGATAGCACTGAACGAGGACAGCTTCCTCTGGAAAATGGAACATTCACACTCGGTCACATGATGCAGCGTGCTGGATATGTCACTGCCATCATTGGTAAATGGGGACTTGGAGGCCCAGAGTCCACCGGTGTACCAAACCAACAGGGTTTTGATTATTTCTATGGCTATCTAGATCAAAAAACAAGCACACAACCACTACCCGTCATACCTTTGGCGGAATAGCCAATGGGACACCCTCGCAAACGGGTATTTTCATCCCCATCAAAGATTTACTGGCGATGACATCAATGATCCAGATGACTATCATCAATATAAAGGCGTTGACTACGCTCCAGATTTGATAGCTGACGAAGCCGTGCGTTTTATTGAGCAGAACGCGAATCGGCCATTCTTCCTTTATTTTGCTCACACAGTCCCTCATCTCGCACTTCAAGTCCCAGATGACGAACTCAATCAGTATCATGGACTATTGTCTGAATCGGCATATGATGGGAGTAGTGGATACCTTCCTCACATTAGACCCCAATCGGCCTATGCAGCTATGATTACACGGATGGATAAGCATATTGGGCGCATCATCAATATTATCCAAGAACTTGGCTTATCTGAAAAAACGCTGATCATCTTTTCAAGTGATAACGGCCCAACCTATACCGGTGGAGTTGATACAGAGCAATTTCAAAGCTCTGGTGGACTTCGGGGCGGTAAAGGGGAAGTTTATGAAGGAGGAATTCGTGTCCCAATGATTGCAGCTTGGCCGGGTACTATTGAGCCGGGAATAACCACGGATCACATATCCGCATTTTGGGATGTCATGCCTACACTTGCCGATCTTTCAGGCGTCACCCTGACAACCGAAGTTGATGGTGTGTCATTTCTTCCGGTCCTCCTCGGACATCAACCCCCACAACCAAGCGAAATGTATTGGGGAATATCATGGGCGTCAGTGGGGAGGTGCACAAGCCTCAAGGATTGGACCGTGGAAGTGCGTGCGATTAGGTGGTCATGACAATCCATCTGCGCTGGTTCAGATCTATCATCTTGATAGTGATCCAAAAGAATCAATTGATCTGAGCAGTGATCATCCACAGGTTACCCATCAACTGCTCTCATTGATGCAGTCATGTAGTCAGTCTAAACGCAAGTTTGCAAATTGTAGTGGATTTTTTCCGCAGTTTTGCTGCTTCCTGATGTCAGGAATTTTGAACGAAGGCGCTATTTTATATGACTTTTTACTCCATTTCTGACGCTTCTTTTTGCGGGCGTAGTGCTTTCACTTTTTTTGCATTTTTGCCCAATTTTACTCCCATTGCTTTGAACACTTTTCGCTGGAATGGTTTTAGATTTACATCTTGTTTGAGAAGAATGCAGTGGGTCTTGTTTTGTGGGAGCACGGTTGTAATCCGTGTCTGATGATTGAGACTGACTTTGAGCGTTCCCCAGCTACTATGGATTCCATGAATGCGTAGTTTACTACGAATCAGATGCGCCATGTGAAATGCAAGAATTGACAAAAACAGATGCGCCTCAACCCGTGACGGATCCCGGTGGTAGATGGGACGTAACCCTAGCTCCGATTTCATTGAGCGAAAGGTCTGTTCAATCTCTGATAACCGCCAATAAGTGCGCGCAATGGCCTCGCAGTCCCAATCGGTGTGACTGGTTCGGATCACATAGCCCCCCGATGCGTCTGTGCATTCATCGTAGGCCGACAGCTTACGCATCTGGATCCGTTCCGCATTCGGACTCTCTTGTTTCTCAATCACCTTGACCTCATACTGATAGGCAACCTTTTTGTATTTCTCGGTCAGGCGTCCCACTTTTTTTTCTATGACCTGAAGCTTCTTCGGCCGACCTTTCACAGAAAGCCCCTCATTGAGATGCGCAATCGCTTTCTCAAATTCCGTGCGCTTTTTATCTAGTATCTTGATCTGTTTCGTTTCACTATGCAAATATACGTGCTGCTCTTGATCTGTCACCCCAAATGACCAGGCGCGTACCCGTGTGTTTGTCGTCGTTTGAAACGTTTTGTGAGGCTTTTTCTTTGGCACTGTCGGCGTTTTACTCCGCTCAACGCACAGCCAGTGAAGCCCCTTATTTCTTAGGTAAGTCAGGTTTTCCTCTGTCGCGATCCCCGCATCCATAATGACCGTTAGATTCGTTTGATCCAGTTGATCAATCGCTTGTTTGAGTGTGTGAGGCTCACTGGCATTGCCAGGATAAATCTTCGCCTTGCGAGGAAATCCAGACCCATCTAAAACCAGTGCCAGCGTCACCAATAGGCAATCATTTCTCTTTTTGCGTCCATGTTTGAGCAGTGGCCCGTGCTCACTTCCCATGTAATAGGTATTGGTCAAATCATAAAAAATCACGGTATCTCCAAAGCCCAACAACTCTTTGGTCTTGCCAAAAAGTTCATTCATAATGGTCTCATGATGATCAAAGAGACGGTCTCCAACATTATAAAGTGATCGCAGACTCGGGTCTGTGGCATTGAGTAAGTCTAAAATACTTGAGCGTTCCATCATCCATTGATGGGTTTGCAATTCACTGCCAGGACTGAGCATGCGACCCACGACTAAACCCATCGCCCAGTGAATCTGATCTTGGCTAAACTCCAGGGTGTTGAGGATCTTTTCAAACCCCAGTAAGCTAAGCGCTTTCAATGCTACACGTTCACCTCCGACAGTTCGCGAGTCAATGTGCTCAATTTCATGGGTAATAATTGCGTCTCTATCATCTCGCGGATCATGAATATCAAACCCCTGTGCCTTGAGTTTTTCAACCAGTTCCTTCCCTGTACGCTCTATCACTTGATCCTCCATTGGAAGCCGTGGAACTCCCCGTAGGTCATCTTCAATCATATGCATGAGCCGTCTCCATTGATCTTGGGGAATACTGAAATGCTTCCCCAGATTTAAGAGCGTTCGTTGCTTTGTAAGACCGTTAACACGGTAGGTAATCGCTAAAGAGAAACAGGTGGCTTTTTTGCCAGATTTAAGGGTTCGAGATTTGGCGCGAATAAACATGAAATATGGGAGTAATTAAAAGGAGTTATACGCGTGAGTCCAAAAAAGTTGAAAAAAAGTCCACTACATTAGAGTTTTTTGAGAAAACAAATTTTAAACCCCCAAAAAAAAGGCCGAAATCTGGTAATTTTGGGCTAAAAACACTGATTTTTAGGAAAAAATCAGTAAATTATTTTGAAAATTGTCTCAAAAATCTGATGCCCTTGCAAACTTGCGTAAAATAGATCGATGGAACTTCGCCAAATAGCTCTCAAACAGTGCATCCCTATGATTACGATAGGGCGAGACATTAAACCATCAAGATTAGTGAGCAACTGCACTCCCCTATTCAGATTTATGCATACCCATTAATTGGAGTTATCACGGCGGCTCGGTCGACCCATTCCGTGTAGAATTTGACTAAAAAAAGTTTTAGGAAACTCCTCTATGTCCTCAAAACCAAGCTCAATATCGCGTCCACTGTGCGGGATAGAGGCCGTCTTGAACAAGTAATCCCAAAGGCTGAGGCTAATTCCGTAATTGATCCCGTAAGGATGCCCCTCCGGCCAATGCTTGGCATGATGCCAAATATGCATCTGAGGACTATTGATAATATACTTCAATGGCCCTAATGGAACCCATAGGTTACTATGATTGGCATGACCAATCACTAGTGTAATTAAATATACAATGAAATACTCCTCAAGTCCGAACCCAATCATCGCTAATGGAATATACTGAAGCCCGTTATAGACAACATTTTCCATCCAATGGAATCGTAGATGCGCCGCAAAACCCATCTCTTCCACCGAATGATGTACCTTGTGAAATTCCCATAATACTGGAACATGATGTAAGAGACGATGAACATTCCAGTGAATAAAATCACGAATCACAAATAGAATAATGAGCTGCACCCATGCGGGAAGAGACCCGATGTGAACAGCAATAATATTAGTCATTCCAACACTAGACAAAGCATCATTGAACAGATTCACGACCACCATACTCGCTGCATTGAAAATAAATAGCGAGAACAGAAAATAGTTGAAAAACATATAGAATAAATCAAGCCAGAAATCATGCCTGAATTTTCGCTGTTCTTTGCGCCAAGGCGTACAGAGCTCTAAGGCAAAGAAAAATCCACTCACGCCAATGAGCCAATAAAAGTAGTTGTGCCAGTGTGGAATTGTGATTTCTGTCCACAAATAATAGGCGTACGCCTCATAACCACTCAGAAAAATATCCCAGTATTTCTGCATATGATGGCCTAATCCATACGAGCATACCCTTCCATACGCGTCAGAACAAACTGCTCAAAATGACTGCGCAGGTACTGATGCTCTGGTAAATTGAGATTCTCATCGCTGTTGTTGAGATCGGCCACTGCCTGACCAGCCTCATGAACAATTTGTCGATCCTCCACGATATCGGCGAGCTTAAATTCTGGTAATCCACTTTGACGCGTTCCAATTAAATCTCCCGCGCCTCGAATCTTCAAATCCGCTTCACTAATCTTAAATCCGTCTGTAGTACTCTCAATGACCCTTAATCGTTCTTTAGATTCTGGGGATTGCCGCCAGTCGGCCATCAAAACACAATAACTTTGATGGATCCCTCGCCCAACCCTGCCTCTTAACTGATGCAGTTGGCTCAACCCAAATCTCTCCGCATGCTCAATGACCATGATCGTGGCTTCTGGCGTGTCAACACCAACTTCTATGACCGTGGTTGCAACCAAGACCTGATACTGGGTGGACTTGAACTTCGCCATGACCATTTCCTTTTCCGAACTCTTCATCTTGCCATGGACAAGTCCAACTTGGTTATCTCTGCAAAGTAACTGCCAGGCCTTAAATCCAGCCTCTGCATTTTTCAAGTCACTCTTCTCACTTTCTTCAACCTGAGGGTACACAATATAAGCCTGCCGCCCCTGTTTCAACTGCTCCATCACCATAGACTCCATCTCTGACCGGCGACTCTCCCACAGTAATTTAGTCACGATTGGTTTTCTCCCCTTGGGCAGTTCTTGAATCGTCGTCATACTTAGATCACCGTATCGTGTCAACGAGAGCGAGCGAGGGATTGGCGTTGCACTCATCAACAGTACATGAGGATTCTTGCCTTTGGCAACCAAACTTGCCCGCTGCTCAACTCCAAAGCGATGCTGTTCATCAACGACCACTAACGCCAACTTATTAAACTTTACATGCTTCTGGAAAAGCGCGTGCGTCCCAACAACAATGTCAATTGTTCCAGTGGAAATTTGCGCAAGTATACGATCACGAGCACTCTTTGCTTGCCCTCCAATCAAGAGCCCTACCGAGATCCCCAGCGGATGAAGGTAACTTGATAGACTTGCATATTGTTGCTCGGCTAGCACCTCTGTTGGTGCCATAAATGCACCCTGAAACTTACTATCTACCGCCAAAATCAGTGCTGCGACTGCGACGACAGTCTTTCCACAGCCAACATCTCCCTGAATCATCCTGTACATTGGAAAGCCACTGAACATATCTTGTTCAATGGTTTTGAGGGCATCTTTCTGGCCATTCGTCAATTCAAATGGTAGCACCTCATAGATGAACTTCTTAAAATTGGCGCCTTGAAGTTCCATTCGAATTCCTATTCCTTCAGCGCGCTTTTTTTTGACGCGCTGCATGACTAATTGAAAGAAAAATAGCTCTTCAAATTTAAGCCTATGTCTTGCCATCTCTAACTCTTGATGGCTTTTCGGAAAGTGGATCGCTCGAAGAGCAACCCGACCATCAATGAGATTGTACTTATGTAAGATCCATTCTGGTAGAATTTCTGGAAACTCTATCCCCCTATCCTTGATGAGATGAAAAATGATGTGGCGGAATGATTTACTATTCAACCTAACGGCTTGCAGACGGGCATCACCTGGATAAAGAGAGATGATTCTGCCTGTTGAAAGTTGAGGCCCCCCCTCATCTAGTCTATCAAAATCTGGATGCACCATCGTCCACTTATTTCCGTATCGTGACACTTCACCCGTAAATGCAATCTTGTGACCTGCGATAAACGCTTTTTGGATCCACTTAATCCCCTTGAACCAAATCAATGTCATATGCCCGTTCCATTCATCGCGAACATGCACTTCTAATCGCTCACGATGACGACCTCTAATGACCTCTACTTTGATGACTGTTGCAATAATCGTTACCGTTTCTCCGTCGGAACCCAATTCCACAATGTGAGCTACATTTGAATGATCTAGATATCGTCTGGGAAAATAATGCAATAGATCCAGACAGGTTTTCACGCCAGACTTGGACAGCACATCCGCACGATGTGGCCCTACCCCCTTGAAATATTGGATGGTCTCTCCAAAAACGTTATTTTCCATGGTGAATGATTACCTGTGAGCTATATTCCTCTGACAAGGACTTGACATCTAGTGATAACACTGAATGAACGAAACTCATCTGAAAGTTGACAACGTCGCGCGACATATCGTCCAAAGCGCGACAAACCGAATATCAATCGTTTACTTTGATGACAGCGGCATCTTCTATCATTTGAATCTTGAGTTCGCCGTGTTTCTATATGACTCTTTAGTGCTGAGAAAGATACTTGATCGGTTAATTGTGTTGCAAACTCAGAGACGCTTTCATCAAAAATTTCTGTACATTTCTTCAAATGATCATATACAGTTTGATCAGAATAGACGTTCATGATTTTAATGCCCTGTTGTCATCTCATCATCATGAAGAAGTTTCTCACTGTGGAGGTCAATGCTTTGATTTCTGAAGCGGAATGTCGCCCTTACATGGCCATGATCAACTCTGACTCCATCTAATGAAACATTCTGATTTCCCTTAACTTGCATTGTCCTAATGATGATTTCTACAGGTAGTCTTGATGAACATCGCGTTCAATGTTCATTAAGTTCACGTCTGAGAGAACATGGATTCTATCTGCTTAGGTCGCATCATAGAAATTGCAAGAGAACCCCTCTCTGGGGAACGACCCATAAAGTTGCTGCGCTTGATCTTGGGTAATCATATCATTAATGTCTAAATCGTCTCTGTCCATTTAAATATCAACTTTTACTCAGCACAGAATTTTCTGTTATGATGCATTATAGGTTGCACTTTCTCGCAATGTCAACATAAATTACTGAATCTCTTGGTATTATTAGTTGCGGTAGCCTATTGGATCCCTTGAACCATTCACGCAAATCCTTGATGGACCTCAGCGCCACTCTTTAACGTAGCAGTGACCAAACTCTTTTATAATGATTTTCATTCAGATGAGTATTTTTGTACGCCATGGTGTTTGATGATGGTAGGCAGCGATCTTTAATGGTACTTAATTCACATTCTGTGTTCACTCATAAATCAAACAGACCCCAGATCCTACCCACGATTGTTGTGATGGGAGCTGAATCAACGGGGAAGACTACGCTTGCGAAAGCATTAGCCGCGGAGTATAACACAGTTTGGATTGAGGAATACTTACGATTATTTGTAGATTCTAAGGGTGACGTTCCTGTTGAGTCTGATGTACATGTCATTGCAAAGGGACACTTAGATCTCGTTGTCAAGCAGAGTCAAAATGCTCACCGATTGATGTTTCTTGATACTGATCTGTTCACTACATGTGTTTACCAACGAATCTATTTTGGGGTATGCCCCAAATCAATTGAGCGCGCCGCTGAGCGTCATCAGTCGGGGCTTTATCTGTTTACCGAGCCAGATATTGCTTGGGTTCCAGATCCTGGGCAACGGTCAGGACCTAAGCAGAGACTACATTCCCATAAACTACTTCATGAGGAATCAAAAAAGTATGGCCTCAGGACAGTTAACATTCAAGGCACTCATGAAGATCGTTTGAAAACTTCAATCCAGGCTGTTGATCAATACATCAGTGATCTTCAATAGATTCATCGCATGACTGACCAAAATCTCTTATCTCAATGATTATTAGGGATTACAATTGCAAAGCAAATACGGATTCTGGGGAATCAGTGGCTTCACTTCTTGGGCTCTCTGCGTGGTTTAGGTACTCAACTGTTTGGAACACAGCTTTCGCATTGTCTCAATATCTACGATCAAACTCCTCATTCAACTCTTCCTGTGAATGTGGTGGCCAGGAGGCCTCATTTTGTCCTCTTGACAGTGCCTAGATTAATTCCCTTTCTTCATTTGGCCATAAACCCTCGTTTCTTGTTCTCTTTTCGGAGTCCTCAGAGAGTATAGATATTGCTTTTTAATTGGTTACACGGTCCACATAGTGGGACACGGTTTGTTATGTGGTTAATGCCTCCGTCTGATCTGAGTACTATGATCGAGTTGCAAGTATCTTGGATCATCAAATACGCGGTCACATCCTTGACACTTCATCCCATGACGATTCAATAGGTACTCATACATTTCTGCACGAGTCCAGCGTGGACCTGAAGGCTCTTTTACTCTTTCTATGGTAGGCAAAAAGGGAATTGCTTCTTCGTTGTCATCTGTACACTCTGGCTTTCCTGCGTATATGTTACCTCTCCAAAAACTCCTACTTCCTTTTGGAGTCTATCTACAACCACCTCATGTGCTTTATCCCAAATATCAATTCCTACCCACTGGAGGTCAAGCGCTCAGCTGCTACACAGGTAGTTGCACACCCAGCAAAAGAATCTAGTACAATGTCTCCCTCGTTGCTGCTAGCTTTGATGATTCTCTCGTAGAGTGCTAATGGCCTTTTGTGTAGGATAACCAGTGCGTTCATTAGCAACTGGATTCAATGCTTGAATATCTATCCAAACATCCATGGGCAGCTTGGTTTTATCTTTGATTGGGGAATTATATATGATCCTGTTTCTTAGAAAACCACCTTTTTGATGCACCGCCAGTTTGATAATGCCAGACTATTTCATTCCTAAAATTTTTCCACCCAAAGATAGCATCCATGACGGCCTTGAGATAATGACTAGCAGTAGGATCACAATGCAGGTAAATACTCCCAGTAGGCCTCATTACTCTGTGCATTTCAAGTAAACGCATGGCTATAAAACACATACCATCCGAGTGAGCAAACCGTGCCGATTCAATAGCCTCCATGATCTTTGAGTTTGTCTACCCAGTCTTGATGTACATCCTGTTCCCAGCTCCAACGATCTTGAAACTTTGCTCCAGCAGTCAGTGAATCTGGTGTAGCATGAAAATCCTTACCCTTGTTGAACGGTGGATCTGTAGCAATCAAGTCTACGGATTCACTGTTCATTGCACGGAGAACCTTCAAATTATCTCCGTGAAAGAGAGTGCGGTTGTCCCAGTTGACAGTACTCATCACTACATACCAACTATTGAGTCGCTTATCAAAGCCTGGTCTAAGCCGTGATCTACATGCGGTTGCTTATTCTTCAACCGCCTATCTACCACATCGCCACCATTTATCTGACCAATCGTATTGAGTTCACGACCTGTATACTCCACGATAGATCTGTTCAGGTATATCTTTCTGAGATGATGGTATGTGCCCTAGTGAAGACGCTTGATCATAGTCCAGAATGACCCTATACCATAGGTATGAACTAAACCACTAACGTATTCTTGAATGGAGTGATTCACGAAATCATGCTTTCAATTTAGCCCAATATAAGAAAGTCCTGTCATCTGTATATGAATGAGCATCCTGCTACATTCAATGAAGCGCAAAGGATTGCAGAGTTTTGGCCTTGGTATCTTTGGCGGCATTTCCTTAACACAAGTTGCAATGTAGCCACAACTGATTTCAATTGATTATTTACTAACATTAGCCAACGTATTAGTCCAATTAGTTTCTATTCTCTAACTATCATTGATTGCGTTGAGGATATTCTATGGTTAGAGGAGGGGTTAGTTAAGCATAAGCGTTAACTTAATTAATCCGATCTTTGCACTCCTAGGATTCTTCGCATCACTGATCGCCAGTTTGCACTGGTTCATGTAACTTTTCTAATGATATGACCATTTGAAAATAATATTCAGAGGCAGATTAAGGAATCTGAAATTTAGGTTATTTTGAACCGATCAGGGAGATGTAGGTAACGCAATATGTTAATAAGATTGTGTAATCAAGCATGGTTGGAACCTTAGATAGAGATTTTAGTTAACTTCAGTTATTAAAGATCTTGTGATATATATCTTATTAGAAACCATTTATTATAGCTTATGTCAAATTCTGAAACAGTGACCCGTAAAGTGAATTCTGCTAGTGCAGAGTCAGAGAAGCCTCAAGTTCAATCTGAGGAAGTTAGAACTGCTGTGGATCAAGCACTTAAAAACGTGCCAACCAAGGAGTATGTTGACGGTCTGTTTGCGCAGCAACAATCAGAAAACGGTCGCTTACGCGCTGAAAGGAAAACAGCAGATGAAAAACTGCATACAGAAAACTTGGAACTCCATGCCAAAACAGATACTAAGATTGAGGAGTTAGACTCAAAAACGGACAAAACATTTTCTGACCTGCGAGTTGAAAATGCTGAAATGCGCGCCGAAAATGCTGAAATGCGTGCCGAAAATGCAATAATGCGCGCCGAAAATGCTGAAATGCGCGCCGAAAATGCAATAATGCGGGCTGAAATGCGGGCTGAAAATATAAAAATGCGCGCCGAAATGCAAACTCAAAATGCAGAAATGCGCGCCGAAATGCAAACTCAAAATGCAGAAATTCGCGCCGAAATGCAAACTCAAAATGCAGAAATTCGCGCCGAAATGCAAACTCAAAATGCAGAAATGCGCGCCGAAATGCAAACTCAAAATGCAGAAACACGCGCCGAAATTAAAAGTGCTGTCTTGACATCAACTCGCTGGGTTGTCGGAACCATGATATTGATTGCAGGTATCTTGGTAGCTGCGAATTATTTACGCCCTCTCGGTTAGTGGAGTAATCAGGTAATTTTGTGTAGAGGTTGGATCAAAGTCAGTTATAGGCTGTTTTCAATTAGATCACCTGGATCTCACTGGTTTAGCCATTCTTTAACCCTGCATTTACACATTCTAAAAACTCCCCCTTGGATACAATTCAATGCTGCTAGGAGTATAGAAATGAATCAACGTATATACTGAATCATACTCAATTTATTGTCAGATATACGTGAACCAAGCCCAAGAGACAATCTCTGATAAATGCGAACTTTCATCAGAATACATATTGACTTTCAGTACAAATATTGATGAATCAGAAATATAGTATTCCCTAAGAATTCCTCTCTTATCTGATACCCAAATCAAACACCTTGCAGAGAATTATTTTTAATTTTTCAGCCAAAATGTGATCAATGATTAAGATTTCTTAATGCGTTGAGATAGCTACAACGTCATATAAAGAAATTCTTCCATTTAACTATGGTGCATACTGTCTCTAAAGCCGCACGTTTTTCTGGGCAAGTACAACTCCCCGCAGATAAATCCATTGCCCACCGAGCAGCCCTCTTTGCATCTATTGCAAACGGCGTATCCACTCTGGATAATTTTCCCAAAAGTCAGGATCCGCAAAGCACACTTTCTTGCCTCAAACAATTGGGCGTTCCAATCAGAGTATTCTCAAATCATTCTGTCATCGTGGAAGGAGTCGGACGAAATGGATTTCGTAAACCCGATGCCTCACTCAAATGTGGAAATTCTGGAACAACGATGCGGCTACTTTCTGGAATGTTGGTCGGACAGCCGTTTAGGAGTGAACTCATCGGGGATGCCTCCCTGACAGCACGCCCAATGGGGCGTATCGCAAAGCCATTAACGGCCATGGGAGCCAACATCATGCTCACCGATGGTCATGCCCCAATTCAAATTCAACCCTCCAACCAAATCACAGGTATTGACTACGGCCTTCCCGTGGCATCTGCACAGGTAAAATCCTGTGTGCTTCTGGCAGGGCTTTGGGCTAAGGGACGTACAGTGGTTCGAGAGTCAATTCCATCAAGAGATCATACAGAGCGGATGCTGCATCTTCCAGTATCTCAGTCAGATCAAGAGATCCTGATCTATTCCGACACATCTCTTCCTATTCCTCACGGGTCAGTTGTTTTACCTGGTGACTTTTCTGCAGCTGCATTTATCATCGTTGCTGCCTCTATTGTGGGAACTGGGCCTGTTCACCTATCAAAAATTGGACTTAACCCAAGTCGAACCGCCTTACTTGATGTGCTTGAACGTATGGGGGCAACCATTAAAATTCACGATGTTTCATCATCAGAAGTTGAACCATTCGGTGATCTGACCGTTGAGAGAGCGCAATTGAATGGAGTCTCAATAGGAGGTCATCAAATCCCAAACATTATTGACGAAATCCCAATCATTGCCGTTGCAGGAGCATTCGCAAAAGGCACAACCATTGTTCGTGATGCCAGAGAACTGCGCTATAAAGAATGCGATCGTATTGACGTGATTGTAAAAAATTTAAGGCGCCTTGGTGCTGACATTGAAGAATTTGAGGATGGATTTGCTATCTCTGGAGAAGTTCCTCTCACTGGTACGACCGTTTCAAGCCATCATGACCACCGGATCGCAATGGCGATGGCCGTTGCTGGATTAGCCTCTGATGGCACAACTGCGATTCATAATGCAGAAGCCGCGTCAGTCTCTTTTCCCGAATTCTGGGAAACACTATCCTCTCTACAAACCTAACGGGGCAACTCTCTGCCCCCTTAGTGATTTTCTAAGAAAATGATTGAGGATCTGGAATCCACAGATGCTTTGACAGAATCACACAACCCGCCTGATTAAACGTGACACCCTCTGCGCGAAGCAATTTTTCCATTAACTCAGGATCTCCAAAATTCCTTGCCCCCGTCAATGCTCCGTACCGATTAACGACCCTGTGGCATGGTAAATGTGTGCCCTTTGCAGCTTTGAGAGCCCAACCAACTGTACGCGCTGCACTTCTACTTCCAAGATACTCGGCAATATGCCCATAGGTCGTGACTTTTGACTCTGGGATCTGGGCCACTGTATCCCATACATTTTCAAAAAAATCACCTTTAGTCATCAACTAATACCAATGTAAGCCCCCTTGATATCTCATTTTCAGAAATCAGATCCTTGACGGTTACAGTCACTTCTATCTCTCCAGTCTTATCGCCTAATTCCAATAAAATCTCCTCCTTAACCATTCGACTGTCACCTTCAGATTCCAAACTCGTAGAGGTGCTGCGCCCGCGCTTTCTAGAAACATCATATGTGATTGAGTAGGATGTGACATCCTCTGGACCATAGGTTAAGTGGTAAATTTCAAAGACCAATCCAAAATTCATCTCACTATGAATCCAAAAATGCGGCCAGGGAAATGAATGGTCAAACCCCGCTGAGACGATGGGTTTTAAGTCACTCATCTCCAAAGTCATTCCGCTAGCGTCCAGCGCAGTGAGCGAATCAATTCTCATAGATGCGACTTGGTGTTGCCCCCTGTTGCCCTCTAACATGATCTGGTGCTGATTCCATTGAATGGCCAGATGATAAAGATCGGTCAATTGATCAATTTCAATTGTCCGCACAGGAACTGTCATCGCCTCAACAGAAGGATCTATTTGAACACGAACGACTTCGTTAACACTCTTGATCGTCTCATAATCGTCACCTTGGTGGGCTAAATAGGTCTGAATGATATACTCTACACCTGTCGTGTCAGAGACAAGAGAATAACTATCTAGTTCTGGATGCCAGTAGATTTCTGTCGTGGTCGTTCCATCTGACTTCAAAAATCGTGCATGACGCATACTCACTGTAAACGGTGGAAACACTTTGAGGACTTCAGATGTGCTTGCAGGGATGGTCTTCTCTAAATGATAAGATGCAACTTGATCTTGCACATCGGCATTCATGATGATCCCTTGGGCATAGGCCGCAATAGGTCGGTTGAGATCTTGCGTAGGTTGATCTGATTCTCGAGATAAGCCCCCTGCACCTGTAATAATCTTTGCATTCTCTATGGGGTCGCGATTTCGTAGCCGACCTGTATCATGATGTGCCATCCACCACTGATCAACGTCAGCATATCTCGGTCCAAAATTTGGATGCTCTAACGCTAGCTGCTCATAGATTGAGCGAATAACGGCAAGGAGCATCTTGGATTTGACCTGACCTCTTCCCGACCGCCCAATACTCGCACGCAGTGCGCTGGGAATGAGATCTGTAGTAGTTCCTCTCTGGTAGTGATTTCCCCTTTGAATAAATAGAAAGTAGGCATCACGATTAATATTCAGATATCTCCAAAATTCATTATCTGGAAAATCTGATGGGCTCACTGAAACGCCAGGTTGAAAGACTGCATCAATCAGTACTGGATCATCAAACGTTATCTCGGTGATCCTTTCGGGTTCACCATATCGAACATAAATTTCACCCCGGTCATCATATCCTGTTCTACAGGATGAACATGCATAATATTCTAACGCATAATTGACGCGTCGGACATGTTCAATCATTCTCTCATTGACAGGTGATGCAGGAAGCGGATCCTGACTCCTCCACCAACGCATCACAGTATTTCTGATGCTCTGATCAGTGAAGTCCGAATTTACCCTATTGACCTCCTCAAGCGTTGACTCGGGTAGAAGAGGAATCAATCGCATCAGTTCTAGCTCCAACAAGGCATCATCACCATCTTCTGCAAAGACAGATTCATAGTCGTTCACCGATTGTGCAATACTCTCAATATTCAATGACTGCGCCCATAGGCCATGGACGGCCAGACATATAACCAGACAGTAGGCACTGCAATGTTTCATGATGGATGCGTTCCTCTAAATTGTACGGCATTGACGGGTATACTTTCAAAACTTGGGTCTCCCTCTTGAAGTCTGACTAAGTGTCTTATCGGAATATTTGAAAACCTCTGAACTAAGCCAGCACTATTAGGCCAACTGACGATGACTTCCTTTATAGATTCACTCTGACCAAGACCAATTTCTACGCGGAGAGGTGATGATCCAAAACTCCCGCCTGTGCTGACCACGCGATGTAACGTATCTGAGTCTGTCACAACTTTGATCCGAGCACCGATCGCACTTCGGTTGGATACAGTGCCTTCAAGAGAAAGGATGACCCACGCGTTGTCGTGACCTGGATTCTCAAATAGCGTATTTTGAGCAAGATCGCCTTCAAAAGCGCCTCCCATCACCTGATATATATCCTGATCTCCATCATGATCAATATCCCCAAATGCAACTCCATGTCCCTTTTGTAGATGTCCAAACCCTCCCGATGCGGTAACCTCTTCAAAACGAGCCCCATCAACATTCTGGAACATTCGATTTGGCATTAATGCACGAAGGTTTGGATCGCCCGTTCCGACATAAAAATCCAGCCACCCATCTCCGTCAAGATCACCGAAATTAGATCCCATCGTGTACATCACTTTATTGAGTCCTACCTGCGAGGCTACATCCTTAAATGTCCCATTGCCCAAGTTACGATATAACCGAGGCTTCTCATCCTGGCCTTCCAATTCAAGATATTCAGCCGCAACATCTCCTGCAGTAGCACGCCAGCCGGAAACAAACAAGTCAAGCCAACCATCATTATCGTAATCCCAGAACCACGCTGGAAAACTATCAATTGGCTCTTGGATTCCAGCCTGTTGACTGACATCGGTAAATGTACGACCCATGTCATTACGAAAAAGAGAATTTCCTTCAAGATACCGACTCATAAACAAATCTGGCCATCCATCATTATTATAATCTCCCCATACAACCGCCTTCACATATCCACTAACACCAACTCCATATTCAGATGCAGACTCTTGAAACGTTCCATTGCCTTGATTGATATACAATTCACTTTGGTTAAATCCAGACATGGGGGTTGCTTCATTACCTATAAAGAGATCTAAATCTCCATCTAAATCAAAATCACTCCATGCCGCTGTTTGGGTCGGGTAACGAGAATAAATTCCAGATTCTATGGTGACATCCTCAAACCTTCCTTGACCGTTATTGCGTAGGAGGGAGTTTGGATGCCCTTCACTAAGCCATGCGCCTCGTAGAACCAATATATCGTGGTCGCCGTCATTGTCAAAATCTGCATGGATCAGATTAAGACCGCCCGTTAAACCAGTAAGTCCCGCTGAGGCCGTCCGCTCTTTGAACCCACCATGACCATCATTTTCGAAATATCTTAATTGGTCTCTGAGCCCCCAAGATGATACCATCAAATCTAGGTGGCCATCTCCCGATAAATCCTCTAATACGACCCCTCCTGATAGCCCCATTACATTGACACCCAATTGAGGTGCAATATCATCAAACCTTTGCAAACCAGTGAAGGTTTGAATAGACTTCTGGGGAATGCGCCGCTTCGGATTAACGCCAACAGGATAGCTCCCCAGAGTCATGTGCGCCAGATTTAGAAGCCACATTGAATTGAGATCAGTAGAGTCCTGATTCAATATATGCTCATACCAGTGGATGGCCATTTCTGATCCTCTCCGCATAGTATGAACCCCTTCAGGGGAAATTGGAAAAAGGCATCTAGACGCCGCATGATTAATCACGCAATTCTCCTGCTCTCCAATTCGTAAATAACTCAATGCTAGGTGATCCATCACTGCCAAACGCCATGATGGATCAAAAAGACCTGGCTCGGAATCTATGGATTCTAAGATTGCTCCAAAAATTTCAACCGCTTCGTCACTTTCCCCTGCACGCAACAATTCTGTAGCAAGTGTCGCATGATACTGTACCCGATCTTGAATCTGCTCGGGTGGGGTCACTGTTTTTAATTCGGCGACTCTGGCGTGATTTGCATGTGCGTTGCGAATCGGATTCTGATCCGTTTCAACGGCTATCCGCTCCAATTCAGCGGCCATATTTCGTGTTCCTTCGGATATGGAGGAGGAACATGCACTCAAAATTAAAACCGTCGTCAGTAGCCAACGCATCAATTGGGCTATTTCTTTAATACGAGATTCATGGACGTTTGATTGATGCCTATACGCTTGGGCGCTTGACCAGGCCAAGTCACCTCAACAGCACGAATTGAATCACTTGCCATACCTAAAGTAGTTGACAGTGCGCTTTGTGACCAATATCCGTTTCCTGCAGTCACGATTCTGGCAGGGCCGAATTGACCATCTTCGTATACGACACGAAGAATGGCTCCAATTGCATCTGAAGGATCTTCAAAGCTAATGAAAATTTTTCTGCGGTCTGTCAACATTTTATAGATGAGTGTTGATCCATGATGTTGCGCAAATGCAATTTCCTCGTGACCATCCCCATCAAAATCTCCAACTGAAATAGCGCGTCCTTCGCCATAAACCTTAAAGCCTGAATGTAATTCAGCTGTAAATGTACCATCTCCGTGCCCCAAGAGCAACAATCCTCGACCAGCATCCTGCCTTGGTGTTGATAACGGAAATGCAAACCAGTTCTGCGACAAGACAATGTCTTCATTACCATCTCCATTGGCATCAATAACGATTGGACTTATCGCCGCACTTTCCTGTGCTTTTCTGTGCAGGGATTGTTGCTCAAAATGATCTTTTCGGTTGAGGAATAGGCTAGATGCATAAACGTTGGTTTCCAAAAATTGTGACTTATCACTATGAGATGGAATCAGTTCTATTGCATCTGAGTAACTGAACTCAGTGTAAGAGTTAATGCGCATCAGTGGGGGAGGAATCACCTGTACGAGCTCATCTAGCATCCGAGATGGCCTGTACATGGAGCTAGCAGGATCAAAGAAAGATTCCAACACATCAGTCCTGCCATCTACATTAAAATCGCCGTAGTGGATTTGAACCTGACTATCGCTTCCATATCGGTGATTCCATCCCATATTTGATGCGACGATATCAAGTAAACCATCTCCATCGAAATCTCCAAGGGAAACCCCTCTCCACCATCCCTTCCAAGATGTAAGCCCAAGAGAAGCCGTCTGCTTAGAGAAGCCGCTTTCAGATCCTTTGAATACATGAATAGGGCCCCATTCGGTGGCCAAAACCAAGTCCGTGTATCCATCTTTATCTAAATCCCCAAATACACTGCCGCTTATACGTCCAAGTTGCTTAAAAGGCTGACTCAAGATTGGATTAAATGAGTAATTCCCTTTTTCATTGAGAAAGATGCGACTGTCAGCAGACTTAGGATAAGAACCTGGAATAAACTGCCCCCCGACAAATAGATCAAGATCTCCATCAAGGTCTATATCAGCAACAGATAACGGGCCGGGGGTGGCCGATCCAAAGGGAATCTTTTGGTGCCTGACTTGCTGGGCATCAGAGGTCACATCGTAAACATGCACCCACGATGTATCTAACCGATCTTCATAGTTTGATTCACCAATGAAAATTTGAGTCCTATCTGATTCAATTGGTATACCGAGTACGGCCGTCGCATCCCCGCGTAGTGAATCCAGAATAGGATTGCCATGATGCCGAATCCTATGCGATCGTCCTCCTCCCTCAAGAAGTTCATCTTGCCCATCACCATCCAGGTCTACAACGGCCAGCGCAGGGCCTCTACGACTTAATCGCCAGGGAAGAAGGGGTTGAACCGAAAAATCGTCAAAGTCATGTTCAATCATTGGCGGTAGTTCCTCATGAAGTTGATACATTGGTGTCAGAGGGGGGTGGGAATCTATTGTGTCCACTGCGTCTGACTCTTGAACGACATAAAGCCTATTCGCCTTATTGACCTGCACATATGAGCGTCGGGCACTAGGCCATGCAACCTCCATCTTGCAGGGAGGGTCATTCACTGCAAATACGGCCATTAATTGATTTGATGATAAATAACTTCCTCCAGCGGAGATTTGTTTGGTTTGGATAGGCAAACCCGAACACTGCACCTGAATCGTTGCTCCGACTCCTGAGGTATTTGGTGGCTGGCCATGAAGCTTGACCGCTAAACGATCCGCTTTGCCCGTATTTCTGTATACGCCGGGTGGAGCATTCAGGCGGTTAGCCACTACATCAAGATCTCCATCTCCATCTAAGTCCCCAAACGCCATTCCATGCGCAATATCTGTGGAGTGTCCAAACCCCCATCCGTCTGGCATATCCTCAAAAGTAAGATCTCCGCGATTACGAAATGCGACATTCTTGAGCGCGAGGGGCGGAAAATCTAGTATCAGTCGTCTGGCTGCTTTCCATGAAGGAGTCGCAGATAAGTAGTGCTGCTCCATCCTCTGTGCATCAAGGTTCTGCACATCAAAGACATGCCCATTAGTAATGAGGATATCTTCCCATCCATCAAGATCTATATCCATAAACCCTGTTGCCCATGACCAGTCGGAGGCAGCAATTTCAGAAAACCAGGCCAACTCTGCAAAGGTTGTATCTCCGCGGCCGATCATCAAAGTATTTTGCATTTCTTGGGGGCGAAAAAAATCAGTTCCCAGTGGGGGGTCAATCGGTATTCTCGTATTGCGTTGCCGGAGTCTCATTGCATAATCACGGCTCAACATATCCGTTGTAAAAAAATCAATGATCCCGTCTTGATTGACATCTGAAAAATCCACTGACATCGTTGCATTACTCATCTTACGTAGAGCCTCATAAGGGGCGCGTTGAAACCGTCCATCACCGAATCCAATCCATAACTCGTCCACACTGTCAAAATCATTGCAGACATATAAATCAGCAATACCATCGGCTGTGATATCGTAAAACTTTGCTGTAAGTGCCCAGTCTCTTGGGGGAGATTCTAATGGTGTTCCATCAACATCCAAAAATGCTCCGTCAGTCCATGATACTAGTGAAAAATTCCCTGCCCCATCATTAATGTAGAGTCCATCTGGTTCTGCTAATTCACTACGAATCACTTGCGTGCCAAACGTTGAGAACCTGTAGTGGTTTTGAAACTTATCTATTGGGACTAGTTGATCTTTTTGGAGTACGGCCTCCCATGTGATTTTCTCTGGTGGCAGGCTATCGGCAAGCGAAATACGTTTATATCTGGCAATGTAGATATCCAAATCTCCATCTAAGTCAATATCCGCTAGAGCGGCTGTAGTACTTGCATAAGAAGATTGAAGCCCTGCTGCATGAGGAATTTTGTTGAATCTTCCCTGTCCATCATTATTGTAAACAATCCCTGGGCCAAATGGCATCGTTAAAAGTATGTCCAAGTCATTATCACCATCTAGGTCAGCCATCACAACCCCTGACGTTGCCTTATCCATACTATCAAGTCCAGACCAGATGGTGATATCTTCAAATTCCCAGTTACCAAGATTTTGATAAAGCACATCATGTGCTGCGAGTCTTGCGACATAAATATCTGGTAGTTCATCTCCTGTAACATCGCCAATAGCAATTCCAGATCCATGCATCATATGCCTATTTTCAGCGATTGCATCAAGGGTAATCTGATTTTGTGCGATCATTCCAGACTGTGAAACTGCTACTTCGGTAAATCCTTTTCGTGATGTGCCTTTCAACTGCAAGTCCAGATATTGAAATCCATCTCCCTGAACCCAGACAGGCCGTGGATCTTTGCATCCAACGATTCCAACACTGAAGATACTCAGACCCAATATAATTATGCCATAACCGCGCATTCCCTTAACTCCCATTTGTTAGTAACATGTAAGAAGATACTACGTTGCGAATCCATGATGGGCGGTAAGTAGTATCTACAAGCTCGCTATTTTCCTTATGATGATGTATTCTAAAAATCACTTAATCCTTGAAATGTTACACTGTGAGTTCTATTGGATTGATTCAGTTGTGCATGAACTAACCTATACTGATTCATTGGATCCTATACCTAGTTGGGGATTTAGACTGTTTGAGTTTACCCTGCGCTAATGAGAAGGATCGAGCCCTCCCTTACGCATTAAGATATTCAACCTCTAGGGCACTAGAACCATCCGCTTTCTCCAAAATATCTGATCGATAACTGGACCCAGACCACGCAATCTGCTCTGACATGGCCTCCGATTAATGTGACCCTTGCCTTCGGCCTCTGTGATCAAAGAGCCCTGTTTTTCTTGACGAATGAGTTAATTCGTAAGTTATCCGCTTCAATGCAAAGAGAAAAAAACGCAGCCCACACCATTGCATAAATTCGGTGTTTGGTGCATCACCTTTTATTGGCACCTAGCATCAAAACCGCTATCTACCCACACGGAAGAATCTAAATCATCTTGAGTTGCACACGCCAGATTCTTCATGATTGCTTCCAACTACTTCACAAATGAAGTAGGGGATTTAAGAGCGATTGGTAAAACATGAACACCAAAGTCCGAGATTCTTGATTTGATCATCATCCACCAACAGTAACCAGCCAAATACTCCTGCAAGCAAGTTAGTAATTCCTGCCCCTCCAATTAGGCCAGCAAGCCAAATAAGTAAGTCATACTTCGGGTTATGCGCATCTATTTTTGCCTCAAGCGACTCCCGCAGATCTTCCATTTTTTATCACGGGCTTATAGAACTTTAGCAAATGCCTTTATCTCCATTGCAAATAGTTGACTACTAGCATCTGCGCACTCAAGAATTGCTTCTGATATTGTCTTTAAAATGATTTTGGTGTATGCAACTGTCAACGAACATCCTATTTCTCTGAGAATCTAAACATAAAGATGTTTTCCTCAGAAGAAGATGGAATTTCTATATTTTTCATCAGAGTCAAAGTTCGTTGACATCAAAAGTATTGTAAATAATATTCGTTTAGAATAAGATTAATCTGACCTGTCAATACTAATTTTATAATATGTTCCTTGAATCTTGTTCATATTTGACGAGGTATTGGTTTCGTAAATTTTACAGAAATTGAAAGCACTTGACTGCTAAAAAGATGGATGTACTAATTTGACTTCGGGGTTTTCAGTGCCTCTATGACTGCTTCGTAGTCTTCAAAATTTACTGTCTTCAGTTTTCCCGTACTTGGCGGATAAACGATCACAAACCTCAGATATAGACCATGAAGTAATTCCACCAAAGACACTTCAGAAATCCTATCAATTCTTACCTCAATTGATTCTGTCTCAAAATCAAATTCAACACCGAGGGTGGGTAGCACTGACCAACTATCTGCACTCCCCAAATATCCAATTACTGCACCATTTGTAGCAACTTCAGCGGTAAGCTCAGGTAATCTGTAATTTGCGTAATCCCAGACTATATCGCCTGAGAATCTGCCTCTGTATGGACTATAATCCAACTCATCAATTTGAATCGTTACAGTAGATACATTGGCATTACCTGGATCCCCCTTTTCTCCCTGAGGTCCCTGTATTCCTTGCTGACCCTGAGGCCCCTCAGGGCCGACCGGCCCTTAGCAGGCTGAAAGAAATAGTGATAGCACACTAAGGTTAACCAAAAGATGGCTTTATCAGGGGGGAACTTTGATACAGACTGACGTCTATTAATGGTATTCATTTATTTGGTATTTTTTTGGGATTAGTGGCCTGATGGTTGGTTATGAGGAACCAACTATTTTCGGATATATAGATTAGACTCAAAAAAATTTATACAATAAACCAACTAAAAGGTTCCCTGTTTTTAGTATTTTTTGATATCCCCAATCAAAGAAATTCATAACGAATTAGACCAATCTGGGAAGTCAGGATCATAACAAAATCGTGATAGCTCAGTTTAAAAATAACATGTTTGTCATGTCAATATTTTAACTGAAGAGCCGCATCCTATAGTATCAATGAGGAGCCCGCTTATAGTCATATTCTACCGATGGTTGCAATAGACGCATTTGCGAGATCCCATCATTGGATGAAACGCTGCCTCACACTGGCTGCAAAAGCAGATAATGCTGTCAGCCCAAACCCAAGAGTAGGCTGTGTGATTGTACGCGACAACGGTAGGCGTTTAGGAGAAGGATGGCATCAGTATTATGGAGGCCCTCATGCTGAGATTGAGGCCATTAATCAAGTCCTGATCAAATATGGAGCGGACGCTCTCAGAGAATCAACGCTCATTGTTAATCTTGAACCTTGCAATCATCACGGCAAAACTCCACCCTGTACAGATGAAATCATCAAATACGGGATTTCTGGTATCATTGTTGGGATGCGTGATCCCAATCATGTTGCTTCTGGAGGCATTGAGCACTTGAGGGCTACCTCTGGGATTACCTCTATAACTGGTGTCTTAAGCGATGAATGTTATCGTTTTAATGAAGCCTTTGTTCTATGGCAATTTCGTAAACGTCCATTTGTAACCCTCAAACTCGCTCAAACTCTTGACGGTTGTATTGCGACTGCCTCAGGGAAAAGCAAATGGATCACCAGCAAAGTAGCACGCAGACGTGTTCACACAATGCGTAAAGAAACAGATGCAATCCTCGTCGGCGCTGGGACAGCATCCGCTGACAATCCAAGTCTCACTGTCCGACATGTATCTGGATCTCAACCTTTACGAATCATTCTTGATCGGCAGGGACAACTTTCACCAAAACTTAAAGTGTTTTCCGATAAGATGGCCTCAAAAACCGTTGCAATTGTCGGAGAGGGCCAGTGCCCCATCTATCGCAATCAACTGATCGGATGTGGAGGTCGGGTAATTGAAATGTCAACGGATTTTGGACATATTGATCTCGGAGCACTCATGGATCTTTTAGGGAATCAATTGCAAGTTCAATCGCTTCTCGTTGAAGCAGGACCAGAGCTATCTTCCGCTTTACTTGATCAGGATCTTGTAGACCGCCTTCATCTCTTTATCGCACCCAAACTTATTGGTGATGGTCTACGCCCCTTTCATAATCTTAACACCAGACACCTTACTGACAGTGTAATATTTGAAAGTCACTCTTGGGAACCCTTAGAAGATGACCTGCTCTTTACAGGACATAAACGACCAATTTTTGATAAAGAGCAGATTGATAAGTCATTAAATGTTGACCTACCTCCCAAGGCAAAATCGCACGCCTCTGGTTAATCCGAACCAAATACATCCCGGCTCTTTAATCGCTGTTGCATCTGCAGATGATCTCTATACTCCTCTTGCAGATTCATTTGAAGTTCACTTCCCTCCTCCGCCAGAAAGATTTGTTTCGTTACCTCAGAAATTTGGTTTTTGACGCGTAGAACCTTCAAGGCCAACATGCCATCTTTAGCAACACGCTTTGGATCCTGATTCATTGTAGGGACGGGGACCTTCTTTTCTTCCCATCTACGTGAAAGTTCATACTTTTGCATCAAAAGATCGGCGATCGTCTGTCTAATAGTCTCGCTTGCATCAAAATGTCCAGCCCGAATCAGGTTTGTAGCCTCATCTTGATGTTCCATGTACACATTTAAGAGTATCTCGGCAAGTTCTCTGGGCACACCTTCCTTAAATTCCTCCAAACTGCAATAGGTCATGATATATTCTATCATTGGAGCACCTTCGGTAAGCATGACCTGTAAGAGGCTTTTTTCTGCACTCGGAATGTCGTCAACGATGGGATTGTATTGTGAAGCTGCTGGTTCAGATGGGGGCTGTATTCTATGACCTGCGTGCTGAAACATCACTTCATGGGCAATATCTCCTTCAAGCACCCCAAATGAATGACTGGCTTTTTGGATGTAAAGTTTTCTTAACAGGTCATCTTTAAGCCACGATATTCGTTTTGCGACCTTAGAAATTTCCTGGCGGACACCTCGAGGCGTATTAAGCAGTTGCTTATTTCGGGCATCTAATACCCCTGATTCCATCCAATCTTTAGAATTTTCCAATAGAACTGCATTGAATTGATCCACCCCATGACGACTAAGAAATGAATCAGGATCTTCGCCCTCTGGCAGTGAGACAACACTCGCATCTAAACCATTTTGCAAAATGCAGTCAATCGCGCGCTCGGTCGCATCCACTCCAGCCTGATCCCCATCATAGAGAAGACGGACCTCTTTGACGTATCGACTAAGAAGTTTGACCTGATTGGGTGTCAAGGCCGTTCCACAACATGCAACTGCTCCGATTCCCACTTGATACAATGCCAGGACATCCGTGTATCCCTCAACCAACAAGACTCTCTCATCTTGTCTTGCCTCCCGCTTAGCCTGATACAAACCGTACAACACACTGCTCTTATGATACACCTCAGTTTCAGGAGAATTCAGATATTTAGGTGCCTTCTCATCTGGTGTAAGAATCCGCCCACCAAACCCAATGATTTTTCCTACATGTGACCAGACGGGGAAGATGACACGATTGCGAAACCGATCATAATACCCTTGACTATCTTCCCGTTTTTTGATTAACCCCGCGCGCACTAGAATTTCTGGTTTTATATTTTTTTTCTCTGCTGATTTAATTAGCGCATCCCATGAGTTCGGCGCCCACCCTAGTTTGAATCGCTCAATGGTTTGGTCAGTCAATCCTCGCCGACTTAAATAATCCCGTGCCTGAGATCCAGAACCTAAAAGCTGTTTGACAAAATAGTCGGCAGCAAAGCGAAGTGCATGATAGATAACTTCTTTTTCTTGATAGGCATTCTGATCAACCGCCTGCTCAGGGATGGTGATCCCCGCCCGATCGGCAAGCCATCGAACGGCATCCAAAAATAGAAGGCGCTCAATTTCCATCACAAACGTAATCACATCGCCACTTTTACCACACCCGAAACATTTGAAAAACCCCTTTGAAGCGTTGACATTAAATGACGGAGTTTTTTCCTCGTGAAACGGACATAATCCAATGTAATTATTCCCTGCTTTTTTGAGTCGAACATAGTCCTGAACAATACTCAGAATGTCTGAGTGATCACGGACTTGATCCATGATAGCACGAGGGATTCGCATTGATCTACATAAGGATTGTCTCAACGGGTGACTGCTCTGGCTTATCAGAACATTGACAAGCACTTACCGAGATTATTCCCACAAAAAGTATAACAAAAATGAGTCTGATCATCTACTTTTATAATTGTTTTGTAGCTATACGCATAAAATGTGACCAATGATGCCAAATTTACAGTATCTTTAGTATTAGAACCATAATCCGTATCGGGTTGAAAGTTTTAGGAATTGACATCGGTGGAACTGGAATCAAAGGAGCTCCCGTTATCATTGAATCGGGAGAGATTTCTTCTGACCGCTTCCGTGTACCCACACCCAAAGGCGGATGTCCACAGGATGTTGCAAAATCTGTAAAGGCCATCGTCAAGCATTTTTCTTGGAAAGGAAAAATCGGAATTTCACTGCCGTTGCGCATTCGCAATGGAGTTGCCTGTACCGCTGCAAACATTGATGACTCATGGGTTGGGTTAGATATCGTTGCCTTATTTTCTGACGCATTGGGAACTAAAATCGCCACACTCAATGATGCTGATGCTGCTGGATATGCAGAAATACACTATGGAGCGGGTAAAGATGCAAAAGGAAAAACACTTGTTCTAACACTCGGAACAGGGATTGGATCCAGCTTGTTTATGAATTCAATATTGGTTCCTAACTTAGAGCTGGGGCATCTGCGCATGTCGGGATCCACAGCCGAAATCTTGGCCGCTAATAGCACGCGCAAGCGGCATCATTTATCTTGGGAAACTTGGGCAGAACGCCTACAAAGCTATCTGACCTATATTGAGTTTTTGCTTGACCCAGACCTGATCATTCTTGGTGGGGGCATCAGCCGTCCGAAGCGTCTCAAACACTATTTTCACCTGCTCAGCACAAGAGCCCATCTCTTACCCGCACATTTTCAGAATGAAGCTGGAATCATAGGAGCTGCTTGTGCTGCCATTACAGACCATGATTGATGGGTTTTCCTCCGTCAAGAATTAAACAATATCTTGAGTCCACCGATTCTACTGAGCAGGAAATCGGTTTTCAACAGTTGATCTATGCTCTAAATGCTGGAACCGTTCGGGCCGCGTCCCAAAATCCAGACGGTTCATGGAAAGCGCATGCATGGGTGAAAAAAGGACTCTTGTATGGATTTCTAACTGGTCAACTTCAAAAAATAGATGCGCATCCATCTCCCTTTTTTGACAAACATACTTTTCCTCTGAAACCTCTTGATATTGAAGATAAGGTACGGTTAGTCCCAGGAGGTTCCTCAATCCGAACGGGGTGCTATGTGAGCCCTGATGTCATTTGTATGCCCCCAATGTATATCAATACTGGTGCCTACGTAGATAAAGGAACCATGATTGATTCACATGCTCTTGTGGGAAGCTGCGCCCAGATTGGAAAGCGGGTTCATGTGTCGGCTGCCACTCAGATTGGCGGAGTCTTAGAGCCCTCTGGTGCATTACCAGTCATTATTGAAGATGATAGTTTTCTTGGTGGCGGCTGTGGTATTTATGAAGGGTGCATCATTCGCAATAGTGTTGTATTAGCACCAGGCGTCATCCTTACAAAATCGACCTCTTTGTATGATCTCGTACACGAGCGAATCATTGAGCCTGGTCAGGTTCCTCCACATGCAGTGGTTGTACCTGGTAGTCGACAAAAATCTGGTGATTTTGCTCAAAAGCACGGAATATCCACCTATACTCCGATCATTGTAAAGTATAGAGATGTTCGCACAGATGCTGCGACAGCCCTAGAATCTGCATTACGAGAACCTATGTGACAATAGTCTGAACACGGCGTGGATTGCGCCATCATTGCTCCTGGCTCCATTGCCAAGCGCTCAGGCAATCAAATCAAAACCGATCAGCGCGATGATAGTAATTTATCCAAAGTATTTTGAATCTGGGTTTTTGACTGAATGTTTCGTCCTGCTCAGAGCCATGCGAGGACTCTCACGTAGCCTCGGATAAATAGTCTTCACCAATCTAAATGCGGGTGTTTCATTTTTGCATGCGCACAGGCACTGGTATGCAACTGGACAAAAAAGTTTAAGACTTGGATCAATCAGATTGAGTTAGAGCGTCGAGTTTGTACTGCGCGGACACTTGAACGATATTGATGATCATCGGAGACGCAACAGCAAGTCAAAACAGCATCCGAGTCATAGACGCTTCAACAAGCAATTCAGATTCCACAAAGCTTCCGAGGCATTGGACTGATTTCGGCCATGCAGTTGGTTTGTGAGATTGTAGACTTTCGGCGGTTTGAACGACATTGATGGCGAATCTTAGATTAGATCCGTCTCACCAGAAAACACCATCCCACTGGTCAATCAACAAAGATTGAAGCAGGCCTCAAGGATTCTAAGAATATATCGTGCATGACAAAATAATCTTGTGAAACCAAAATTCAACCATTCATGAGAAATGAATAATTCTCAGATCAAATCGCTCCGTCATGAAAATTATTGAATCTATCGCCGTGCTGAGTCCCATTTGTTTCTGTCGGCGCATGCGTTTCATATGGCGCATTTGATTCGTAGTAAACTCCGCGTCCATAAGATCCATAGTAGGTAGGAAACGCCCAAAGTCCGTCTCAATCACCAGATACGAGTGACGACCGTACTCTCTCAAAACAAGACCCATTGCATCCTACTCAAACAAGATGCAAACCTCAAGCCATTTGCGCGAAGAGTGTTTGAAGCAATGGGGCTAAAACTGGACAAAAATTGAAAAATGAAAGCACTACGCCCACAAAAAGAGAGTCAGAAATGTAGCGAAATACCATATAAAATACACTTTCGTTTAAAATTTCTGAATCAGCAAAACTGCGAAAATAATCCAGTACAATTTGCAAACTTGCGTTATCCCGATATATTGCGTTGGGAATTCAGGATAGTATTACTGGACGCTTATAAATTGGCCGCTGTAAACCGAAATAGAATTATCTTCCAGAGATGTTATGTATATCCTGTATAGGTAGGATCCCGAGGGAAGTTTCAGTTCGTTCAGTTCTATTTCATGGCTCCACCCTGCACTCAAGCGAATCTTTGGTGTCATAATCAGGCCTCGTCCTGTTACATCAAAAACCTCAACCTGCACCTCTGCTGCCGATGGAAGATCAAAGATCAGGTGGGTGAAGTTCTGGAATGGGTTAGGATAATTCGGATATATCTTAACTTGCTGTGGCATCCATGATGTCTCTTCTTTAGACACAGGTGATACAACCTCAATGCTGAACATCAGACTGTCTTGTGCTCCATTTGCATCCGTCCCCTTATAGGTAAGGTCTACAGGTAGAGCCACCTCTACAGGGGTTCCACTGATGGTACGAAGCGGAATGTCAAATCTGAGACCAAATGGAAGATCAATAGGCATCAAGGTATACTGGACAGGAGGTACGCCTCCTGTCAACTCGGGAAGTATAAGGGAGGGAATGGGTTGTCCATGTGAAAAGGATTGATTGGGAATCGTTTCTGCAAATGATACTTCATACACCTCCATACTGAAGTAAAGATGTGCGCGAGTTCCCGCGCGATCTTCCGCAGTATATGTAATCATTCTTGGGGATGTAATCTCCAGGGGCATTCCGCCTAAAGTACGGGTTTCGGGATCAAACGCGAGCCCAGTGGGCAGTTCGGGAGTTAAGGTGTGGATATATGGTGGAATGCCCCCTGTTGCTTCTGGTAGAATTAGATTTGAAAGGGGAATTTTGAGCGGATAAACTTGGGACATTATTGTATCTGCAAAGGTTAATTCATCTGGTTTCACGATCTCTATTGTGAAGGTCTGTGTGACCGTGCCTGCATCGCTGTCGGTTGCTGTATACGTAAAGGTTCTCGGAGCAGTCGCCTCCTGGGGAATCCCAGACAATGTCCGTGTGACCTCATCAAAACGAAGCCCACTGGGCAATTCAGGAGTAAGCATGTAGCTATAGTTCGGAGTTCCATTTTCCGCCTCTGGTAACACAAGATCCTGAATGGTCAGTCCTGCGAGGTAGTATTGATCTGGGATCGTACTGACAAACGATAAGATTGGAACATCATCATCGGTGATTGTCAGTGTAAACACATCAGCATTCCCTATTTCGTATCCAGCCCCGTTGATCAGTGTAAGCAAGACGGTTTCATCTTTCTCTTCTTCAATGTCATTAATGATCACAATCGGGATATCTACCGAGATGGCATTTGTAGCTATCGTTACGGTTCCAGGTTGTTGCACTTTATAGTCAACACCTTCGGTTGCGGTCCCTGACAGTTTGTAATTTAGTGTGATGGATGTCGTAGATAGTGCGCTCAGATTAACTCGAACTCGGTGAGTATCTGCTACTTCAACTATACGAGCCGAGTCAGATGCAAACATTGCAACCACCGTCGGCGCATCACTGTCCCAGGTGGCGGTCACACTCTCAGCACTGGCGGGGCCCATGTTGAGGCCATCGCTGGCACTGTTGGCCGCGACACTGACCGTGAGATCTTCGCCATCGTCGGGGGTAATCACCAGCGTATAGACGGTCGCACTGCTGGCCGTAAAGGTGCCTTTGGTGCCGTTGGTGACACTCACATCATCACTATCAAAGCCCGTCACATCCTCGTTGAAGGTCAAGGTGGCGGTCAGGTTGGTGGTACTGTTGATCTTGGCCGGAATCCCCGTGATGTCCACCGTCGGCGCGGCATTATCCCAGACCGCGGTCACACTCGCGGCACTGGCGGGGCCGGTGTTGGTGCCATCGGTCGCCGCGTCCGCGGCCACGGTCACCACCACATCCGAGCCACTGGTGGGGATCACAACCAGCGTGTAGCTGGCACCACTGCCACTGAACCCGTTGACTTTCTTGGTGCCCCCGGTGACGGTGACATCGTCGGTGGTAAAGCCGGTCACGGATTCGCTAAAGGTCAACGTGGCGGTGAGCTCACCAGTGGTATTGATCTTCGCAGGGATCCCCGTGATCTCCACCGTCGGCGCATCACTGTCCCAGGTGGCGGTCACACTCTCAGCACTGGCGGGGCCCATGTTGAGGCCATCGCTGGCACTGTTGGCCGCGACACTGACCGTGAGATCTTCGCCATCGTCGGGGGTAATCACCAGCGTATAGACGGTCGCACTGCTGGCCGTAAAGGTGCCTTTGGTGCCGTTGGTGACACTCACATCATCACTATCAAAGCCCGTCACATCCTCGTTGAAGGTCAAGGTGGCGGTCAGGTTGGTGGTACTGTTGATCTTGGCCGGAATCCCCGTGATGTCCACCGTCGGCGCGGCATTATCCCAGACCGCGGTCACACTCGCGGCACTGGCGGGGCCGGTGTTGGTGCCATCGGTCGCCGCGTCCGCGGCCACGGTCACCACCACATCCGAGCCACTGGTGGGGATCACAACCAGCGTGTAGCTGGCACCACTGCCACTGAACCCGTTGACTTTCTTGGTGCCCCCGGTGACGGTGACATCGTCGGTGGTAAAGCCGGTCACGGATTCGCTAAAGGTCAACGTGGCGGTGAGCTCACCAGTGGTATTGATCTTCGCAGGGATCCCCGTGATCTCCACCGTCGGCGCATCACTGTCCCAGGTGGCGGTCACACTCTCAGCACTGGCGGGGCCCATGTTGAGGCCATCGCTGGCACTGTTGGCCGCGACACTGACCGTGAGATCTTCGCCATCGTCGGGGGTAATCACCAGCGTATAGACGGTCGCACTGCTGGCCGTAAAGGTGCCTTTGGTGCCGTTGGTGACACTCACATCATCACTATCAAAGCCCGTCACATCCTCGTTGAAGGTCAAGGTGGCGGTCAGGTTGGTGGTACTGTTGATCTTGGCCGGAATCCCCGTGATGTCCACCGTCGGCGCGGCATTATCCCAGACCGCGGTCACACTCGCGGCACTGGCGGGGCCGGTGTTGGTGCCATCGGTCGCCGCGTCCGCGGCCACGGTCACCACCACATCCGAGCCACTGGTGGGGATCACAACCAGCGTGTAGCTGGCACCACTGCCACTGAACCCGTTGACTTTCTTGGTGCCCCCGGTGACGGTGACATCGTCGGTGGTAAAGCCGGTCACGGATTCGCTAAAGGTCAACGTGGCGGTGAGCTCACCAGTGGTATTGATCTTCGCAGGGATCCCCGTGATCTCCACCGTCGGCGCATCACTGTCCCAGGTGGCGGTCACACTCTCAGCACTGGCGGGGCCCATGTTGAGGCCATCGCTGGCACTGTTGGCCGCGACACTGACCGTGAGATCTTCGCCATCGTCGGGGGTAATCACCAGCGTATAGACGGTCGCACTGCTGGCCGTAAAGGTGCCTTTGGTGCCGTTGGTGACACTCACATCATCACTATCAAAGCCCGTCACATCCTCGTTGAAGGTCAAGGTGGCGGTCAGGTTGGTGGTACTGTTGATCTTGGCCGGAATCCCCGTGATGTCCACCGTCGGCGCGGCATTATCCCAGACCGCGGTCACACTCGCGGCACTGGCGGGGCCGGTGTTGGTGCCATCGGTCGCCGCGTCCGCGGCCACGGTCACCACCACATCCGAGCCACTGGTGGGGATCACAACCAGCGTGTAGCTGGCACCACTGCCACTGAACCCGTTGACTTTCTTGGTGCCCCCGGTGACGGTGACATCGTCGGTGGTAAAGCCGGTCACGGATTCGCTAAAGGTCAACGTGGCGGTGAGCTCACCAGTGGTATTGATCTTCGCAGGGATCCCCGTGATCTCCACCGTCGGCGCATCACTGTCCCAGGTGGCGGTCACACTCTCAGCACTGGCGGGGCCCATGTTGAGGCCATCGCTGGCACTGTTGGCCGCGACACTGACCGTGAGATCTTCGCCATCGTCGGGGGTAATCACCAGCGTATAGACGGTCGCACTGCTGGCCGTAAAGGTGCCTTTGGTGCCGTTGGTGACACTCACATCATCACTATCAAAGCCCGTCACATCCTCGTTGAAGGTCAAGGTGGCGGTCAGGTTGGTGGTACTGTTGATCTTGGCCGGAATCCCCGTGATGTCCACCGTCGGCGCGGCATTATCCCAGACCGCGGTCACACTCGCGGCACTGGCGGGGCCGGTGTTGGTGCCATCGGTCGCCGCGTCCGCGGCCACGGTCACCACCACATCCGAGCCACTGGTGGGGATCACAACCAGCGTGTAGCTGGCACCACTGCCACTGAACCCGTTGACTTTCTTGGTGCCCCCGGTGACGGTGACATCGTCGGTGGTAAAGCCGGTCACGGATTCGCTAAAGGTCAACGTGGCGGTGAGCTCACCAGTGGTATTGATCTTCGCAGGGATCCCCGTGATCTCCACCGTCGGCGCATCACTGTCCCAGGTGGCGGTCACACTCTCAGCACTGGCGGGGCCCATGTTGAGGCCATCGCTGGCACTGTTGGCCGCGACACTGACCGTGAGATCTTCGCCATCGTCGGGGGTAATCACCAGCGTATAGACGGTCGCACTGCTGGCCGTAAAGGTGCCTTTGGTGCCGTTGGTGACACTCACATCATCACTATCAAAGCCCGTCACATCCTCGTTGAAGGTCAAGGTGGCGGTCAGGTTGGTGGTACTGTTGATCTTGGCCGGAATCCCCGTGATGTCCACCGTCGGCGCGGCATTATCCCAGACCGCGGTCACACTCGCGGCACTGGCGGGGCCGGTGTTGGTGCCATCGGTCGCCGCGTCCGCGGCCACGGTCACCACCACATCCGAGCCACTGGTGGGGATCACAACCAGCGTGTAGCTGGCACCACTGCCACTGAACCCGTTGACTTTCTTGGTGCCCCCGGTGACGGTGACATCGTCGGTGGTAAAGCCGGTCACGGATTCGCTAAAGGTCAACGTGGCGGTGAGCTCACCAGTGGTATTGATCTTCGCAGGGATCCCCGTGATCTCCACCGTCGGCGCATCACTGTCCCAGGTGGCGGTCACACTCTCAGCACTGGCGGGGCCCATGTTGAGGCCATCGCTGGCACTGTTGGCCGCGACACTGACCGTGAGATCTTCGCCATCGTCGGGGGTAATCACCAGCGTATAGACGGTCGCACTGCTGGCCGTAAAGGTGCCTTTGGTGCCGTTGGTGACACTCACATCATCACTATCAAAGCCCGTCACATCCTCGTTGAAGGTCAAGGTGGCGGTCAGGTTGGTGGTACTGTTGATCTTGGCCGGAATCCCCGTGATGTCCACCGTCGGCGCGGCATTATCCCAGACCGCGGTCACACTCGCGGCACTGGCGGGGCCGGTGTTGGTGCCATCGGTCGCCGCGTCCGCGGCCACGGTCACCACCACATCCGAGCCACTGGTGGGGATCACAACCAGCGTGTAGCTGGCACCACTGCCACTGAACCCGTTGACTTTCTTGGTGCCCCCGGTGACGGTGACATCGTCGGTGGTAAAGCCGGTCACGGATTCGCTAAAGGTCAACGTGGCGGTGAGCTCACCAGTGGTATTGATCTTCGCAGGGATCCCCGTGATCTCCACCGTCGGCGCATCACTGTCCCAGGTGGCGGTCACACTCTCAGCACTGGCGGGGCCCATGTTGAGGCCATCGCTGGCACTGTTGGCCGCGACACTGACCGTGAGATCTTCGCCATCGTCGGGGGTAATCACCAGCGTATAGACGGTCGCACTGCTGGCCGTAAAGGTGCCTTTGGTGCCGTTGGTGACACTCACATCATCACTATCAAAGCCCGTCACATCCTCGTTGAAGGTCAAGGTGGCGGTCAGGTTGGTGGTACTGTTGATCTTGGCCGGAATCCCCGTGATGTCCACCGTCGGCGCGGCATTATCCCAGACCGCGGTCACACTCGCGGCACTGGCGGGGCCGGTGTTGGTGCCATCGGTCGCCGCGTCCGCGGCCACGGTCACCACCACATCCGAGCCACTGGTGGGGATCACAACCAGCGTGTAGCTGGCACCACTGCCACTGAACCCGTTGACTTTCTTGGTGCCCCCGGTGACGGTGACATCGTCGGTGGTAAAGCCGGTCACGGATTCGCTAAAGGTCAACGTGGCGGTGAGCTCACCAGTGGTATTGATCTTCGCAGGGATCCCCGTGATCTCCACCGTCGGCGCATCACTGTCCCAGGTGGCGGTCACACTCTCAGCACTGGCGGGGCCCATGTTGAGGCCATCGCTGGCACTGTTGGCCGCGACACTGACCGTGAGATCTTCGCCATCGTCGGGGGTAATCACCAGCGTATAGACGGTCGCACTGCTGGCCGTAAAGGTGCCTTTGGTGCCGTTGGTGACACTCACATCATCACTATCAAAGCCCGTCACATCCTCGTTGAAGGTCAAGGTGGCGGTCAGGTTGGTGGTACTGTTGATCTTGGCCGGAATCCCCGTGATGTCCACCGTCGGCGCGGCATTATCCCAGACCGCGGTCACACTCGCGGCACTGGCGGGGCCGGTGTTGGTGCCATCGGTCGCCGCGTCCGCGGCCACGGTCACCACCACATCCGAGCCACTGGTGGGGATCACAACCAGCGTGTAGCTGGCACCACTGCCACTGAACCCGTTGACTTTCTTGGTGCCCCCGGTGACGGTGACATCGTCGGTGGTAAAGCCGGTCACGGATTCGCTAAAGGTCAACGTGGCGGTGAGCTCACCAGTGGTATTGATCTTCGCAGGGATCCCCGTGATCTCCACCGTCGGCGCATCACTGTCCCAGGTGGCGGTCACACTCTCAGCACTGGCGGGGCCCATGTTGAGGCCATCGCTGGCACTGTTGGCCGCGACACTGACCGTGAGATCTTCGCCATCGTCGGGGGTAATCACCAGCGTATAGACGGTCGCACTGCTGGCCGTAAAGGTGCCTTTGGTGCCGTTGGTGACACTCACATCATCACTATCAAAGCCCGTCACATCCTCGTTGAAGGTCAAGGTGGCGGTCAGGTTGGTGGTACTGTTGATCTTGGCCGGAATCCCCGTGATGTCCACCGTCGGCGCGGCATTATCCCAGACCGCGGTCACACTCGCGGCACTGGCGGGGCCGGTGTTGGTGCCATCGGTCGCCGCGTCCGCGGCCACGGTCACCACCACATCCGAGCCACTGGTGGGGATCACAACCAGCGTGTAGCTGGCACCACTGCCACTGAACCCGTTGACTTTCTTGGTGCCCCCGGTGACGGTGACATCGTCGGTGGTAAAGCCGGTCACGGATTCGCTAAAGGTCAACGTGGCGGTGAGCTCACCAGTGGTATTGATCTTCGCAGGGATCCCCGTGATCTCCACCGTCGGCGCATCACTGTCCCAGGTGGCGGTCACACTCTCAGCACTGGCGGGGCCCATGTTGAGGCCATCGCTGGCACTGTTGGCCGCGACACTGACCGTGAGATCTTCGCCATCGTCGGGGGTAATCACCAGCGTATAGACGGTCGCACTGCTGGCCGTAAAGGTGCCTTTGGTGCCGTTGGTGACACTCACATCATCACTATCAAAGCCCGTCACATCCTCGTTGAAGGTCAAGGTGGCGGTCAGGTTGGTGGTACTGTTGATCTTGGCCGGAATCCCCGTGATGTCCACCGTCGGCGCGGCATTATCCCAGACCGCGGTCACACTCGCGGCACTGGCGGGGCCGGTGTTGGTGCCATCGGTCGCCGCGTCCGCGGCCACGGTCACCACCACATCCGAGCCACTGGTGGGGATCACAACCAGCGTGTAGCTGGCACCACTGCCACTGAACCCGTTGACTTTCTTGGTGCCCCCGGTGACGGTGACATCGTCGGTGGTAAAGCCGGTCACGGATTCGCTAAAGGTCAACGTGGCGGTGAGCTCACCAGTGGTATTGATCTTCGCAGGGATCCCCGTGATCTCCACCGTCGGCGCATCACTGTCCCAGGTGGCGGTCACACTCTCAGCACTGGCGGGGCCCATGTTGAGGCCATCGCTGGCACTGTTGGCCGCGACACTGACCGTGAGATCTTCGCCATCGTCGGGGGTAATCACCAGCGTATAGACGGTCGCACTGCTGGCCGTAAAGGTGCCTTTGGTGCCGTTGGTGACACTCACATCATCACTATCAAAGCCCGTCACATCCTCGTTGAAGGTCAAGGTGGCGGTCAGGTTGGTGGTACTGTTGATCTTGGCCGGAATCCCCGTGATGTCCACCGTCGGCGCGGCATTATCCCAGACCGCGGTCACACTCGCGGCACTGGCGGGGCCGGTGTTGGTGCCATCGGTCGCCGCGTCCGCGGCCACGGTCACCACCACATCCGAGCCACTGGTGGGGATCACAACCAGCGTGTAGCTGGCACCACTGCCACTGAACCCGTTGACTTTCTTGGTGCCCCCGGTGACGGTGACATCGTCGGTGGTAAAGCCGGTCACGGATTCGCTAAAGGTCAACGTGGCGGTGAGCTCACCAGTGGTATTGATCTTCGCAGGGATCCCCGTGATCTCCACCGTCGGCGCATCACTGTCCCAGGTGGCGGTCACACTCTCAGCACTGGCGGGGCCCATGTTGAGGCCATCGCTGGCACTGTTGGCCGCGACACTGACCGTGAGATCTTCGCCATCGTCGGGGGTAATCACCAGCGTATAGACGGTCGCACTGCTGGCCGTAAAGGTGCCTTTGGTGCCGTTGGTGACACTCACATCATCACTATCAAAGCCCGTCACATCCTCGTTGAAGGTCAAGGTGGCGGTCAGGTTGGTGGTACTGTTGATCTTGGCCGGAATCCCCGTGATGTCCACCGTCGGCGCGGCATTATCCCAGACCGCGGTCACACTCGCGGCACTGGCGGGGCCGGTGTTGGTGCCATCGGTCGCCGCGTCCGCGGCCACGGTCACCACCACATCCGAGCCACTGGTGGGGATCACAACCAGCGTGTAGCTGGCACCACTGCCACTGAACCCGTTGACTTTCTTGGTGCCCCCGGTGACGGTGACATCGTCGGTGGTAAAGCCGGTCACGGATTCGCTAAAGGTCAACGTGGCGGTGAGCTCACCAGTGGTATTGATCTTCGCAGGGATCCCCGTGATCTCCACCGTCGGCGCATCACTGTCCCAGGTGGCGGTCACACTCTCAGCACTGGCGGGGCCCATGTTGAGGCCATCGCTGGCACTGTTGGCCGCGACACTGACCGTGAGATCTTCGCCATCGTCGGGGGTAATCACCAGCGTATAGACGGTCGCACTGCTGGCCGTAAAGGTGCCTTTGGTGCCGTTGGTGACACTCACATCATCACTATCAAAGCCCGTCACATCCTCGTTGAAGGTCAAGGTGGCGGTCAGGTTGGTGGTACTGTTGATCTTGGCCGGAATCCCCGTGATGTCCACCGTCGGCGCGGCATTATCCCAGACCGCGGTCACACTCGCGGCACTGGCGGGGCCGGTGTTGGTGCCATCGGTCGCCGCGTCCGCGGCCACGGTCACCACCACATCCGAGCCACTGGTGGGGATCACAACCAGCGTGTAGCTGGCACCACTGCCACTGAACCCGTTGACTTTCTTGGTGCCCCCGGTGACGGTGACATCGTCGGTGGTAAAGCCGGTCACGGATTCGCTAAAGGTCAACGTGGCGGTGAGCTCACCAGTGGTATTGATCTTCGCAGGGATCCCCGTGATCTCCACCGTCGGCGCATCACTGTCCCAGGTGGCGGTCACACTCTCAGCACTGGCGGGGCCCATGTTGAGGCCATCGCTGGCACTGTTGGCCGCGACACTGACCGTGAGATCTTCGCCATCGTCGGGGGTAATCACCAGCGTATAGACGGTCGCACTGCTGGCCGTAAAGGTGCCTTTGGTGCCGTTGGTGACACTCACATCATCACTATCAAAGCCCGTCACATCCTCGTTGAAGGTCAAGGTGGCGGTCAGGTTGGTGGTACTGTTGATCTTGGCCGGAATCCCCGTGATGTCCACCGTCGGCGCGGCATTATCCCAGACCGCGGTCACACTCGCGGCACTGGCGGGGCCGGTGTTGGTGCCATCGGTCGCCGCGTCCGCGGCCACGGTCACCACCACATCCGAGCCACTGGTGGGGATCACAACCAGCGTGTAGCTGGCACCACTGCCACTGAACCCGTTGACTTTCTTGGTGCCCCCGGTGACGGTGACATCGTCGGTGGTAAAGCCGGTCACGGATTCGCTAAAGGTCAACGTGGCGGTGAGCTCACCAGTGGTATTGATCTTCGCAGGGATCCCCGTGATCTCCACCGTCGGCGCATCACTGTCCCAGGTGGCGGTCACACTCTCAGCACTGGCGGGGCCCATGTTGAGGCCATCGCTGGCACTGTTGGCCGCGACACTGACCGTGAGATCTTCGCCATCGTCGGGGGTAATCACCAGCGTATAGACGGTCGCACTGCTGGCCGTAAAGGTGCCTTTGGTGCCGTTGGTGACACTCACATCATCACTATCAAAGCCCGTCACATCCTCGTTGAAGGTCAAGGTGGCGGTCAGGTTGGTGGTACTGTTGATCTTGGCCGGAATCCCCGTGATGTCCACCGTCGGCGCGGCATTATCCCAGACCGCGGTCACACTCGCGGCACTGGCGGGGCCGGTGTTGGTGCCATCGGTCGCCGCGTCCGCGGCCACGGTCACCACCACATCCGAGCCACTGGTGGGGATCACAACCAGCGTGTAGCTGGCACCACTGCCACTGAACCCGTTGACTTTCTTGG